>NZ_JAJSAP010000010.1 GCF_021729035.1 Microbulbifer sediminum
AGTGGACGGGAGAGCGTGCCAGGACGCCGCTGCCCATAGCTTATTCACAGGTCTATCCAGTCCTTCTGTTGGTAACCTGGAGTCACTGAATAGCCCCCCCGGATGTTGATTCCCGCCGCAGATAACCGGGCCACGATTCTGGTCCCTCTCGGATTCCTGGATGGCTATCTGGTTGGGCGCTGTCTCGACAGCGACGTCCCGGCCAGTCTGACCTTGCAAGACAGAGTCGAGGAGGACGGAAACACAGCTTGAGCCTAAACCTGCATTGTTGTTGTGACTTTACCTGCGGGGAATGGGGCCGGGGGCGCCGTGGTATGCCGTCGGCAATGCTGCTGGGGAAAAGGCGAAAACCAGGTGCACGGCCTTGGACGCTGTATCGGGCCAACAGGCCAGGTTGATACGTGAGTCCCGGTAGGAAATAGCACAATGGTTAATGTATCCGCCGCAAGGCCATGGTGAGCAAGCGGACAAACGCTTCATTTTTGTACGTCTCGCTGCCGGCGGCTGAGCTGGTTGCCCGGACACCGATATCCCCGGAGTATCCACAGGATTGTCCAGTTTTTCTGTGTATTATCCAGCGGCGCTATCAAGCTTGAAATGTATCGGAACTCACTGATTTTTCGGGTGTTTTTTTAAGCGCATGGAGGCGAATGGCGGCGTCTCTGCCATGGCAGAGGTAATCCAGTTGTTATCCACAGTTTTTTCCAGAGAATCTGTGAATGGAACGATCATTGGTTTTGAAAAAAGACGCTTCACCGCCAGTGCTTACCAGGTCAGAAAAGATAGTGTCCGGGCCGTCGCAACCTGGTGAGCGGGACTATAGTCCCGCTCAGGAATCCTTGAGGCCGAATTCCCGCAGGATCTCTCTTCTGGTCCACAGCGACCAGCCGGAAGGTGGTTCCCCGGTACTGGCGCCATCGGGGAGTATGCCGCGTTGTTGCCCCGGCCAGGCGAGTACGGCAGGTTGTCGTGCCGAGTCGAACTGGTAGAACAGTTCTGGTGGCGGTAAGAGATCTTCCAGTCCCCGGAGTAGTGGCAGCCATGTGAGAGGCAGAATCGCCTCGGCCAGTTTCCAGGAGCTTTCCATCTTGCCACTGTAAGACGCCGCGAAATAATTGAAGCGTTGGCGTGCAGCTGAAAGTGCAGAGGCATCGTCAATATGGAGGCAGCCGGGCGCCTCCCGCATTGCACAGGGAATGCAGGTTCCCGGGGCCAGGGAAAGCTCGGCTGCGATTGTCTCAGGGAGTCTCCAGCCTGCGCCTTCGGGCGCGCAACCGCAGCTGGGGCAGGCGCTGGCTTCTGCTGGTCCAGGCTGTACAGCTTCGTCGAAGGGGGCAGGGCGTTCGCCGGGCTTCCAGAAAAGCGGCTTGTCGCTGAAGTATTGGTGGGAAAAGCGTTGTACATGGCTGACGAAATCGAAGTGCTGCTCGATAAGCTGGCGTTCCGTGCGCCCGGCACGACGGTAGTTGTCATGATTCAGCGTCGTAAGGCAGGACTGGCAGAGCATCAGTGAGTCGTCCGGGAATGCGGCTCGTATGCTGCCGAGGTCCGTGCCCACCCAGGCACTTCGTCCCCCTGAATCCAGCGCGCTACAACACGACAGCAGGTGTACCCGTTGCCAGAAGTCCTGCCTTCGCGTCACATCTTCGACTTCCGGCACCTCAACGCCAAATACCATTACCGGATGCCCGCGGTAGAGCCAGCCGATCGTCCGGTCCTCCAGCTCCGCAAGCGAGAGCTGTACACCTTGCATCAACTGCCCGGCCATCGCGTCAGTGCACAGGCTCTCGCCCTCGTATGCCGTCACTGTGCTGTAGTCTTTTCCCTGCAGGGGGTTCGCTGCAGTTGACGCCTCGACGGATTCCCCGTCCGTTTCGATTCTTTTACCGGCCTGGCGCAGGTTTGCGAGGGCCCGTTTCCACATGGCCACTACAATGCCTCCTCGAGGATCTGGTGGATATGTGACTCGGAATCCGTAATGACCCTGAACGCCACGCGCCGGGATTTCTCGGCATCCTCCCGTCCATCCGGGTGCAATACAGGCCTGGCCGATGAATATCCCACCGCAGCAACCATGGCACGCATGGAAGCAGCTTCTTCAGCGGGTACCAAGGTGTGGACAAAGTGCAGTACTGCGCGCGAGCGTTCCTGGGACAATGCCAGGTTATTGAAGTAATTGGTTTGCGCACCCGTATCACCGCCCCATTCTGAGCTTGTATGACCCTCAATATGAATCGCACTGATGGAGTCCATATAAGGTTTCAGTGCGCGGATATACCGTGGAAAGAATGAGCGCATCACTTTGGTGGCGGCGGTGTTCATTTCTGAGGCACCGGCCTGGAACATCGCATCGGAGTTGTTAAAAGCGATGGCCAGTTTTTCCTTGTCAATGGTGGCGCCCCAGCGGGGGAGGTCATTCTCGAACTCGTCATGGAGGGCATGGTAAATGGCCAGCTGGTTATCGCGATAATCCACCGCCAGGGCCCGGATTTTTTCCCGCTCCTCCATCACCGAGCGCATCATGACCACTGCAATACACAGGAATACCATCATCAAGCCGGCCATCAGGTCTGATAGGCTGACCCATTCGGAGTCCTCATTGCCGGCCTGCAGACCCAGCTGCTCAGGACGCATGCTCGACGTCCCGTTCCGGCCGCATTTCCACGATCCTCTGCATCTGTGCCACCAGCTGCCGGTAATCCCGGGTGAACTGGCCGCTGATGGTGGCCAGGGCTTCGCCCATTCCCGTGAAGACCATATCGAGCTCCTCCGATACCTTGCGATCGATATTCTCGTACTGGTGGCGCAACGCGATATCGGTGTTCTGAAGGTCGGTGCGTATAATCTGCGTCAGTGCGTCGAGCATCTCCCGGTGCGTCCCGGCCATCATCTGGGCCAGTTCCCGCATCGCGGTGCGGTGACTGCCTGCGCTCTCCTCGACCAGTTGCTGGAGCCTGTCCGGGTCCAGCAGGGACAACCTTTCAAACAGATTGGACAGTTTCTGGAAGTGCTCATTGACCTGCGAGGACTGGGCCGCGATGAGCTGGTGTGAACGATCGATGTTTTCCGCAATTTCACTCTGGGAGCTGGCCAGTTGCCGGGCAAGGTTCTCGAGACGTGGCTGGATTTCGGGCGCCATCTCCGCAAGGGCGTGGGATGCCGCCTGCTGTGCGACCAGCAGACTGTTTGTCTGCTCCAGCTGCTCTCTCTGGCGGTCGAGGAGGCCGGTGAGTCCTGCCCCCAAATGTGGCAATTCCGCGAGCTTGTCGTGAAGCGCCAACAGCTTTTCCTGTTCTTCCGCGAGGCTGGCGAGCTGTTGCCCGCAGAGCTGGTCCCACTCATCTACCCGTTTTCCGTGGTCCCGGTACTCTTGCGCCAGTTCATCCAGGGCCGGTAGCAGACTCTCGAGCCGGTCGGAAAACCGGGTCAGGTTGTCACCAAACTGTTGTTCCAGCCGTTCATTGAAACGGGCTACGATCTTCTCCAGCTCACCAACCATAGAGGCGCTGGCCGTCCGCGCAAGGGTGTCCAGGTTCTCCTGCAACTCGGTGCGCAGTCCCACCAGGTTGTCATTCAGGTCGTTGATTCCCACGGGTGAGGGACGATGCTGGCCCGGGATATGGATCATCCGCGTGATGACGCGGATAAACAGGGAGAGGGATAATCCCACCACACTGGTGATGAAGGCTGTTTTCAGGCCGTCCATCAGCACGGCGATACTGTTGTCGATATCTTCCAGGGAAAAATCGAACAGCCCGATAATAATACCGAAGAATGTACCGAGGATGCCCAGCGAGGTCATAACCCCCGGGGCGTGTTCGACGAAGTCCGGCGCCCTCCTAAACAGCCGGAAAACCATCGCGAGCACGGTCAGCACTAACATCAGGAGGATAAATGCCTCGGTGACCTGTGCCGGGGTCATCAGTGAAAAGAAGTGTTGCAGTAACTCAGACATGATCGTTGCCAGCCGTGTTCTGTAAAGTCAGTTCGTGATAGAGCGCTCCACCAGGGAGCTTGCCGTGTCCCTGCGCCACCAGGCTGAGATAGGGGAGTGCCTGCATGATTTCGGTAATACTGTTGAAGTTGCGTGGGCTTTCGCCACTGGCGGGAATATGGATTTTGCTCGAACCGTCTGCCTGGATCTCGAAAATTCCGGGGCGGGATGGCAGGGCTGCCTGCTTTAACACAACCAGGTGCAGCAGACCCCGGGGGCGCAGGCCGGAGACAAGCAGGCGGCTCAGGAATGCCACTTCATCCGCTGTGAAAAAGTTGATCAGGTCCCAGAGGAGAATAGCATCCAGGCCCTGCTCAGGCAGTACCTGTTGCAGAGCGGCTTCGGCAGCGTCCTGAAATGACCTGCCGCGCTCACGTTGCCAGCGAATTTGTGTAAACAGATCCTGTACGAAAAGCTCTCCCACTTGTTTTTGCAGCCCATCGATATTGCGGCCGCTTCTGGGACCGCAATCGAGCACGGTACTGAGGGGGGACTTTCGGGCTCTCTCCAGAACTTCCGAGAGGCCTGGTAGCCGGAGCGCCTCCGCCGGCCGTTGGCTGAAATAGGAGCTGACATCAGAGGCGCCGCCGGACTGGATGCGTGCCTGCGGCCGGGAATTGCCATATTCCAGCATATGCTCAATGACATCTTTGCGCATGCCTTCCCGTTGCAGGGTGGAATTGCGCAGGGTAAAGCGGCCCATGGCCTGCATCAGGGACAGGGTGGAGTAGCGATATGGGGAGAGTTCCGGCATACCGCCGTCAAAGCCGGTCTCGAAAGTAAAGTCGCCTACGTGCCGGAAGCTTGCGGGCTTTTCCGGCAGCCTCGTGCCGGTGTACATCATGGTATGGAAGATCGTCCCCGGCTTCAGGTTTGGCTCCAGCAGCTCAAGCAGGTGGCGCAGCAGTTCGGGTGGCAGGAAGTTGAGCAGGTCCCAGCACAGTACTACATCGAACTTGACCCTGCTGGGTTTCGGCACCAGGTGATCGGCAAGGGCATCCTTGCGATCCTGATCATTACCGTGCTCGGTAAAAAACTCAATCAGGTCCTCGATATAACAGGGGCAGTTGAGCTTAAGGAAGGCGTCTGTCGTTCCCGAGGACAGTGGCCCCAGATCGAGGATGTGACAGCCGGGCTGGACTATTTCCCCAGTTAACGCTGCCAACCCAAAAGAGTGATGCTGCATATGGCAGGTCCTGCATGGTCACGACAAAATCGCGCGTCAGTGTACGGATTTTGCCGCGCCGTGCTGTTAACCAGTTGAGGTTATTCCTCTTTTTCTTTCTGGTCGTCTTTCTTCTTGTCTTCCTTGGCTGAAGCCTTGGGCTGGGTAAAGCTCGGTGTGTCCGGGATTTTGCTGTCAAAGGAGGGAGCCGGTTTCCGGGCTGCCGGTTGCTTCGCGGCCTCGGCAGGTGGCAGGTTGGGGTGTACGAGCTTTTCCTTGAACTCCTTGTGTCGTTCTTTCATTTCGGAGTCAGTGTCAACCATGTCCATGGAGCCACGGAACTTACCGCCATCGTCAAGCTTGATGCGCGGTGCGATCAGGTTGCCTTTAACAGCTGCGGTACGGCGAATCTCGATCAGTTCATCGGCCAGGGCATCACCAGTCAGCTGGCCTTCCACCACGATGTTCTTCGCATGGATGTTGGCATTGAGTTCGCCGCCGGCGCCGACGGAGAGATCGTGCCCCTCCATGATCACGGTCCCCTCAATGGTGCCTTCGATATGCAGGTTCTCGGTACCTACCAGTTCGCCGCGGAACTTGATGTTTTTGCCGATTACCGACTGTTCTGTGTCACTTGCTGCGGCGCTGCCATAGCCGCCGCTGGCCTTGGGTTGTTCAATAATCCCGTCCATGAAGGACTTGGCGTTCTCGTCCTTGTTCTCGAGAATGTCGTCGATAGCCATGCTTTTTTCCTCCGCGTTATGCAGCTTGCATGGGCCCGTGCGGGAGCACGGGGAAGGCTGGGGTTTGATTTGTGCCCTGTTGCTGTGGGCTTTATTTTCTGGGCAGCAGTTTGCCGATCGATTCCGCCGACGATGCCAGTGGGTCGAGGAAGCTGCGTTCTGGAATACTAAAGTTGAATTAGCCGCCTAGCCAGAAACAAAGTACAACCTGGTTCTCAATTCTCGAAAGCGGTTGGAACAATTTGGTTTTCTGGCAGGACAAAGTGGTCCAGAGGGGAATTTTTGCCGGCGAAACCGGGTCCCGTGATCCGCGGCACCCTGGTGCCGGGGCATCTGAAAGCGAAGTCAGTTAGTGGTTACGTCGATAGTGCCTGCGGGATTGGCTTGCTCGTCCAGTGGGCTTACTGCAGAATCGACCGTCCACTCACGAGCGTGTACCGAGCAATGCAGCGAGTCCAATCCCCCCTGGATAACAACTTTTCCATGTCGCGCCTGGCCATGGGCCTGTGGCGGTTGGTCGACTGGGACTATGCCCCGCAGCAGCTTGTAGCCCTGACCGAGAGCCTGCTGGAACTCGGGGTAACCACATTCGACCTGGCTGATATTTACGGGGATTATCGTTGCGAGGCTCTCTATGGTGAGGCGCTGCGACTCGAGCCGGCCCTGCGGGGGGAGATGGAAATTGTCTCCAAGTGCGGAATCAAGCTGTGTGGATCGGACAACGATTTTCGCCTGAACCATTACGACAGCAGCGCCGCTCACGTGACAGCCTCTGTAGATTCCAGCCTAGCCAAGCTGGGGACAGACTACCTGGACCTGCTGTTACTGCACCGCCCGGATCCGCTGATGGATGCCGATTCGCTCGCGGCTGCCCTGCAGGGGCTGCTGGAAGCCGGCAAGGTGCGAGCGGTGGGTGTTTCTAATTTTCTCCCTCACCAGTTTGAGCTGTTGCAGTCGCGCCTGCAGGCACCGCTGGTGGTTAACCAGATTGAAGTATCGCCGCTGCACAGCCAGCCCATGTTTGACGGCCAGTTGGACTTTTGCCAGCGTCAGAATGTGGTGCCCATGGCCTGGTCACCCTTTGCCGGCGGGGAACTGTTCACGGGAACCGGGGAGGCGGCACGGCGGGTGCAGGCCTGCCTGGAGGAGCTGGGTGCGGAGCTCGGCCTGGAGCCGCAGCAGGTCGCGCTGGCCTGGCTGATGCGGCACCCGAGCACCATGGTGCCGGTACTGGGCAGTGGGAAGATTGATCGGCTGAAATCGGCAGTGGCTGCTGCCAGTGTGGATTTACCGCTGGAAACCTGGTTCCAGCTGCTCCGCGCGGCCCGGGGGCGGGATGTCGATTGAAAACTGAATCCGGGAAGCTGTCGGGTGGGGTGGTATCGGCACAACACCCCACCGCAGGAGTATGCTCAGGCGCCGTCCCGGAAAAGGTTGTCGGGTACCAGTTCGTAACCCAGCCGGTCCAGGTTGAATTCTTCCAGCGGTGCCAGCTGGGCCGGAACGGAAAAGCGCTGCAGCGGTGCACCGTCACTCCAGTCCATCACCAGCAGGTCTTCATCCTGGATACCGTGTAACAGGCTGCCGGCATCGGCCTCTTTCAGGATCCTGTCGTAATCGATCTGCTCGCCGAGTCGGATAAAGCGATATTCCTCTCCGGCCCGCTCAATCCGCAGCCATGCCTCACCACTTTGCCTGCCGGGCTCCCCGAGAATCAGCGGGCCGTGCTGGTCCGACCCCAGGACCGCCAGATTGTTGCCGCTCCCGGAGTCCAGCAGCGTGCCCACCCAGACCCAGCCCGACAGTCCGATACGGCTGAGTTGCCACTCACTGAGCCAGACTGTCTGGTCTTCGTCGATACGAAATTCGCTGTATTCACGCTGTCCCACGCGGTTGTCGAAATGGATCTCTGCATCGGGGTTGTGCTTGCGGAAATTCTGCAGTTGCTGGGTCATCTCGTAGTTGACTTCCCAGTGTTTGCGCAGGCGCCACTGCATGGGATACGGCCCCCATTCCACGATGTACTCCTCTCGTTCGC
Source organism: Microbulbifer sediminum (assembly GCF_021729035.1). Classification (GTDB taxonomy): domain Bacteria; phylum Pseudomonadota; class Gammaproteobacteria; order Pseudomonadales; family Cellvibrionaceae; genus Microbulbifer; species Microbulbifer sediminum. The sequence goes on from NZ_JAJSAP010000010.1 coordinate 7,941, forward strand.
GGATAGTCTCAGCCACCCGCCAGAAGGCGCCGTCGATCAATATACACTTGTCGCCAGGGCGACTGCCTGGCGCGATCATGCTGTTTTCTTCAGAGGCTTCTGACGCATTCACCACGTGCTGGCCGCGCCCCTCAATGACCTCGTACCATGGGAACCCGTGGCGCAGCGGCGGCGGGAATGCCAGTGGGGGACGGCCGGCCAGCAGGCGACGAAACAGGACCGATTTCTCGATTTCGCCGTCAGAGAGGGTATATCCCTCTTTATGGCTTACCTGTCCCCACGCGAATGCCGCGCGTATTAATTGTTTTTCTCGATCTGAAAAGCTCATTGGAAATACGCGGAACCCTGATTGAGCCGTAACCATAACACCGGCCAGAGGGGGACGCCACGATTGCCGGGCCGCGGGAAAACGACACCCGTAGGCAAATTTGGGTAGACTGAAGCGCGATCTCGCCGTATCGATCAAGGAGATTTCAGTTTGGCAAGGACACGACAGATTTTTACCTGGCTCGCCGCGCTGTTCGCGGGGTTGTGCTCCGCCGCCCACGTAGTGGCTGGGGGGGCGGCTGCAGAGACCTGTTACCTGGATGGCTGGGGCAACCCGCTGCACTGTTACCGCCTGCCCGTCGAGGGAAAACCGGAGACGCCGCGACTTGCGGTGATGGTTGCGCCTGCAGTCCACGACAGCGGCGAGGAGCCACTATACCTGCTCGCCGGCGGGCCCGGGCAGGCCGCCAGTGATCTCGCGCCACTCCTGAACGCGTTCAAACCAATTAACCGGGAGCGCGATATCGTCATGGTGGATCGTCGTGGTTCCGGGCGGTCGGGCGCTTTCCACTGTGGGATCGAGGACCAGCTCTCCCTGGACCTGGATGTGTTTGCCCGCAAGCTCGCCCGCTGTTACCTGCAGCGGCCCGAGTTTGCCGAGTCGCTGAGTAGTCGCCAGACCGTCGAGGACCTGGAGATGGTGCGCCTGCGGCTGGGGCATGAGCAGATCGCACTCTGGGGAGGATCCTGGGGTACCCGTACGGCCCTTCTTTACCAGCAGTGGTATCCGGAGTCGGTATCGGAGCTGGTGCTGGATGCCGTCGCACCGATCGACACCAAGGTCTTTCTCACCGCCCGGGCTGCCGAGGAGGCGCTACGGACACTGGAGCGGGACTGCGCGAGCGATCCGGCGTGTGCACGCCTGGGGGATTGGCGCGGGCGGCTCGACGAGATGCTGGATAACTGGGACGCCGGTCGGGCCCCGGTCCTGCCCGATCCCCTCACTGGCAAGCTTTCGGGAGAGCCAATGGCTCGCTGGGAGTTCGCCAACGCCATTCGCACGGTGCTATATGACCCCGGCGCGGCGGCCCAGCTGCCCTACGCCATTACCCAGGCGCATCAGGGCAACCTGCAGCCCCTGGCGGGCCTGTCAGGGCTCTTCCTGCAGGCTGCAGAGTCGATGTCCATGGGGCTGACCTTTTCGGTGGCCTGCGCCGAGGAGCTGAACCGTATCAGTGCGGCGGAGGTTGCCGCCGACAGCCGTGGTACATTCCTGGGTACAGCCTTTTTCGACCTGTTCAAGCATGGCTGTCGCGGGTGGCCGGTCAAGGAGAAGCCGTACTCCACGCCGGAGCCCCGGGAGCACCCGGTACTGTTGATCTCCGGTGAGGCGGACCCGATTACCCCGCCGCGTTACGCAGAGGTGGAGCTGGGTTATCTCGCAAACAGGCAGCACCTCATCGTTGCCAGTGGTGGCCATATCAATTCCGCCAGGGGCTGTATCCCAGGCCTGATTGCCAGTTTCCTGGCGGATCCCGCGGAAGCGCTCGATACCACCTGCTCAGGGCAGATTGGGCGACCACCGTTTATGGTGGCGGATTACGGGCCCGATATCGGCGGTGTCTCCCCGCAGGATGTGGAAGCAGTTGGCAAGGTATCCGGAAAGGAGGCGGGGCAATGATCGAAGTAGATGCCATCAGCAAGGAGTTCGCCGGTCGGCCGGTACTGCGAGATCTCGATTTCCGCGTGCCCGATGGTCGTATCACAGCCCTGTTGGGAGCTAATGGTGCCGGCAAGACCAGTTGCCTGCGTATTATTGCCGGCCTGCTGCGACCTGATGCTGGCACTGTGCGGGTGGGGGGGATAGATGTTGCCCGTGACCCGTTGGGGGTGCGGCGACAGCTGGGGGTCGTGGGGGATCGCGAGGGGCTCTATGAGCGACTGACGGTAGAGGAGTACCTGACCCTTTTTGCGCGTATCCAGGGTATTACCGGAACCGCCCTGAGACAGTCGCTCGATGATGTGCGCCGGGAGCTGGAGCTGGAACCGTTATGGAAGCGGCGGACACGTGGCTTCTCCCAGGGCGAGCGGATGAAGGTCTCCCTGGCGCGGGCACTGGTGCACCGGCCGCAGCACCTGATCCTTGACGAACCCACCCGCGGGCTGGATGTGCTCGCGGCGCGGCTGTTGCGCCGGACCCTGCTGCGGTTGCGGGATGCGGGAACCACTATCCTGTTCTCAAGCCACGTCATGTCCGAGGTGCTGGAGCTGTCAGACACCGTGTTGGTCATGGCTGCCGGGCGTGTTGTCGGGAGCGGCGCGCCGCAGGCCTTGATGCGGGAGGCTGGCTGTTCGAACCTCGAGGACACCTTTGTCGCCCTGGCCTATGGGGAGCGACGGGTGCAGGGCGGGGGGGTGCCGGCATGAACAGGCTTGCGAGCATCCTGCGTGGCCCTGGGGGCGCGCTGTTGTACAAGGAGTTCCTCGAGGCATGGCGAGACCGGCGCGCTCTGTGGATGGCGATCTGCTTCTCCCTGATGTTTCCTGTCATGCTGGCGGCGGGCAGTGTCTTCATGCTCAAGAAGCACACCGAGGAGGATACGCGTCTCGCTCTGCTCGGGGCGGCACATGCGCCCCTGCTGGAGGATCGACTGAGGGGTGGCAGCCTGAAAGTCGACGCCCTGGATGGTGGGGATCCCGCGGCATTGCTGGCGGGGGATTACGATATTGTTCTGTCGGTGCAGGACGGGTTTGCCGAGGGTTACCGCAATTTTGAGGCGCCGCCTCTCTATCTTTATATAGACAGCTCGTCGTCTGCGGCCGTGCGGGCGCAGAGACACCTGCAGGAGCGGCTGGGAGTGTTCCGGCAACTTGTGGTACAGCAGCGTGTTATCGCCCGCGGGGTGGCGCCGCAGCTGTTGGCGCCCTGGCACCTGGAGGTGCGGGATGTCAGTACGCCGTCACGCCGCGGCGCCATGCTGCTGGCAATGGTCCCGGGCCTGCTGATCCTGACGTTGTTTGTCGCCAGCCTGGCGACATCCGTCGACACCTCGGCTGGTGAGCGGGAACGGCTCAGCCTTGAAACCCTGTTGTTGCAGCCGCTTCCAGCCTGGCAGGTGATCCTGGCCAAAACCCTGGCGGTTGCCAGTATGGGCTGGGCCGGTGCGCTGCTCGCGCTGGTGGCACTGGTCTCGTTGATGCCCCTGATGCCCCTGGCGGAGCTGGGCATACAGCAGGCCACGACGGCCAGCGGAGTGCTGACCATGGGGCTGCTATTGCTGCCCCTTGCCCTGCTGGTGGCGGTAGTGCAGATTCTGCTGGCGCTGCGTTCCCGTTCCTTCAAGGATGCGCAGACCCAGCTCAGTATCCTGCAGGTAGCACCCGTGGTGTTGCTGATGATGCTGGATATGTCGCGGGCCGAACTCGGCGGTTTTCTGTGGCAGCTGGTGCCGCTGGTTGGCCAGCAGCAGTGGCTCAAGGCCCTGTTGGTGGGCGAGACAGTGCCGCTGATGACACTGTTGGCCGGTTCTGGCGCAACACTGCTGCTGGTGGCCGTGGCCATTCGTTTCGGGGCCACGGCGCTGCAGCGGGAATCCCTGCTCAGTGCGGCGTAGCTTTGGACGCCTGGGGCAGTAGAGTAGCTGCGAGGACAGATGAGGTAATCGATGACAAGCACACATGACGGGCTGCTCACAGTGAACCTGCAGGCCGCTGGCGATAATTTCCTCGCGCTCGAGCGTCGGTTGCGCCCGGGCAGCCGCTGCGGTGCGGTGGTCAAGGCGGACGCTTATGGCTTGGGGGTGAATGAACTGGCGCCGGCTTTCTACCGCCGCGGCTGTCGGGACTTTTTTGTCGCTACCCTCGATGAGGGGCTCGAACTGCGCGATATCCTCGATGAGGATGCCCGGGTTTTTGTCCTGACCGGCGTGCGCCCCGGCCGCGAGCTGGAATGTATACGTGCCGGGCTGATTCCCAACCTGTTCACCCTGCAGCAGGTCCGCGCGTGGAGGAACGCCCGCGAAGCCGCCGGTAGTCCGGCTCCCTGCGCGCTGAAGATCGACTCCGGCATGACCAGGCTGGGGATGACCGAGGAAGAGTTCGGGGAGTTGTTACGCGACCCCGGGCTTCTGCAGGATGCGGACATCCGGGTGCTGATGAGCCACCTCGCCTGTGCCGAGGACCCCGGGCACCCGCATAATCGCCGCCAGCTTGAGGCGTTTGGGCGCGCTGGTGCCCGGCTGCGGGAGCGCCTGCCCGAGGTCCAGTTGAGCCTGGCCAACTCTTCCGGTATCCACCTGGATGAGGCGTATCACTTCGATATCGCGCGACCTGGTTCGGCATTGTATGGCGTCAACCCGCAGCCGGCGGGGGAGAACCCCATGCGTGCCGTAGTGACCCTCAGCCTGCCAGTGGTGCAGCAGCGCCATGTGGCGCAGGACAGCTGGGTGGGTTACGGGGCTACCCAGCGGGCGCCCGCCGGCAGCTGGCTGGCGGTAGCGCGGGGAGGCTACGCCGATGGCATTATCCGGGCGCAGGGCGGCCGGGGTTGTGGTTGGGCCTTTGGTCGCCGCCTGCCTATGATCGGCAGGGTGTCCATGGATTCCACGGTATTTGATATCAGCGCCCTGGCACCGGCCGAGCGCAGCGGACTGGGGCATATCGAGGTGTTGAACGAGGTGGTTACGGTCGATGAGGTGGCGGAATACGCCGGCACCATCGGTTACGAAATCCTCACCAGTCTCGGCCACCGCTACACGCGCCGCTATACGGGGAGTTGAATGTGACCACTGCCGAGAGGAAGAGTCCGCTGGACCAGTTGCGTCCGGTACTCGAACTGCTTGCTGACGGGCAGGTGCACTCGGGCCAGGCGCTCGGCGCCGCCCTGGGGGTGAGTCGGGCCGCTGTCTGGAAGCAGCTGCAGAAGCTGGCGGATTACGGGCTGGAGCTGGAGTCTGTCAAGGGGCGCGGCTACCGGATCCCGGGGGGGCTGGACCTGCTGGATGCCGCACGACTTGGGCAGGCGCTCCATCCTGAGGCCAGCGGGCTGCTCAACAGACTGGTATTGCGGGATGAAGTGGACTCCACCAACGCCCGTGTCCTGGCCCTGCTGGAAGAGGGGGGTGGGCACGGAGTGGCCATGCTTGCCGAGCGCCAGACTGCGGGCCGCGGCCGGCGAGGCCGGCAGTGGATAAGCCCGTTCAGTGCCGGTGTGAGCCTGTCGGTGGGCTGGCAGTTCAGTGGTGGTGTGCAGTTGCTGGAGGGGCTCAGCCTGGCGGTGGGTGTGGCGCTGGCAGAAGCCCTGGAGGAATTTGCGGTGCCGGATGTGACCCTGAAGTGGCCTAATGATGTCTGGTGCCGGGGGCGCAAGCTGGCGGGTGTGCTGCTGGAACTTACCGGTGACCTGACCGATCGCTGTGGCGTGGTGGTGGGTGTTGGAATGAACGTGGGGCTGCCCCGGGCGCAGGCTGCCGCAATTGACCAGCCCTGGATCGATCTGCAGCAGGTGCAGCCCGGGATCGATCGCAACGCGCTGGCGGCTGCCATGCTCAGCCGACTGTTGCCCCTGCTGGCAGGCTATGGGGATCGCGGCTTTGCCGCCTATCGCGAGGCCTGGCAGTCCCGGGATGCCTTTGCCGGTCAACCAGTGGAGTTGCGGTCGGCCCATCAATCCTGGCACGGCATCGCCCGTGGGGTGGACGCCGCCGGTGCGCTGGTGCTCGAGCTCGAGGGCGGTAAGCTGCGCACGTTCCACGGTGGGGAGATTTCTCTGCGGGGGGCGCAGGGATGATTCTCGAGATTGATATCGGTAATACCCGGGGCAAGTGGCGCCTGGTGCAGCCTGAATCCGGCCACGCGACGGCGCGTGGCGTACTGGCCACTGATGACCTGGCCCGCGGCCGTGTGCCCGCCCAGTGGTCCAGCGCCGGCCCGCAACGGGTGCGGGTGGCCAATGTCGCGGGATCCCGGGTGGCCGGCTGGCTGGCTGCAGCCCTGCGCGAGTCGCTTTCACTGGAGCCGGAGTTCGCGCGGGTGGAGCGGCATTGCGCCGGGGTTACCTGCGGATATCGCGATACCGGGGCCCTGGGAGTCGACCGGTGGCTTGCGGTGCTGGCGGCGCATCGGCGGGATCCCTCGCCCGCACTGGTGGTGGACTGCGGTAGCGCCGTAACCCTCGACCTGCTCGGAGCTGGCGGACGGCACCTTGGGGGGTATATATTGCCCGGCCTGGAGCTGATGCGCCGGGCCCTCTCCGCCGATACCGATGCCGTCAAGGTGCCGGGCCAATTTGTCGAAGGGATGTCTCTGGCGCCGGGGGTCAATACCGTGGAAGCGGTGAATCGCGGTTTGCCGTTGATGGTGATGGGAGCCATCGAGCAGTCGCTCGCAGAGCTGCGCCGCAGTGAGGCTATCGAACCTCTGCTGTGGCTGACCGGAGGGGACGGTCAGCTCCTCGCCAGTCTGCTGGAGAGTGAGGCGGAGCTTGTCCCGGACCTGGTATTTGAGGGGCTCGCCCTCAGTAATCCCTGAACAACCAGGGCTCCTGAACACAACTATGCGACTTTCGCCTGTATTTGGAAATTGACGCTATGCGCTGGATTGTCCTTGTGCTTTTTATCGCCAATATAGGGCTGTTTGCCTGGTTTCAGACTGGGGGGCGGGGGTCCGCGACGCCCGCTGCGCAGGTGGCCCCGGCGCCTGTGGCTGAATCTGGCAGCTCCATCCGGCTGTTGAGCGAAATCGACCCGGGTGAGCTCCAATCCCGTGGCGACCCTGTCCCGGCGTCACCGGAACCGGCCCGCGACATTGAGGACAACAGTGATGCTGCGGCGGGGCCCGGCGAGGTCTGTACCCTGGTGGGCCCGTTTGAAGAGAGCTTCCAGGGGGAGGACGTTATTCAGCGTTTGCGCGCCCTGCAGGTGCAGGCCGAGTTGCGCGACGTTGAGGTTGAAGGGCAGATGCGCTACTGGGTGTACCTGGAGCCCCTCGGGTCCCGTCGGGAAGCCTTCAACAAACTGCGGGAGCTGCAGGCTGCCGGTGTCGACAGCTATGTCATCCCCAAGGGCTCGCTGACCCATGGCATCTCGTTCGGCATCTTTTCCGAGCCGGACCGGGCGAAGATCCTGCAAGAGGAGTTGCGTGCCGAGGGTATCGACGCGCAGATGCGCGAGGAGCCGCAGATGTATGCCGAGCAGTGGGTGGTCCTGGCGCCAGGGGCCGCGCAGGACCTGGCGGAGGATTTCTGGTCGCAGCTGCAGCTGGATTATCCCGGGCTGGACCGCCGCCAGAACCTCTGCGCGGAACTCGAGCCGGAGTAGGCCGGCTTGTATGCCGGCGGTGTTGCGGCGGAGGAAAAAACTCGCGCTCAAAACGGTTGCTTGTCGGCATAACATCCCCTAGAATCCCGCCTCCACTTACGGGGCAGAATGCTTCCCCGTAAGGAGAGACAGGGCTGGCGTAGCTCAGTTGGTAGAGCAGCTGACTTGTAATCAGCCGGTCGGGGGTTCGACTCCTCTCGCCAGCTCCATTTTGTCTCTCGTGCTGCTTCCACTTTAAGTTCCGCAGGTAAGTGTGTGAATTTAAAGAAAAAAGTGTTGACAGCACGGCGGTCGATGTAGACAATGCACGCCGCTTTCGAGCAGGGGTTCCCGAGTGGCCAAAGGGATCAGACTGTAAATCTGACGCGCAAGCTTCGGTGGTTCGAATCCACCCCCCTGCACCATATTCAGATGTCCCGGATTGCCGGGGCGTCGGAAGCGGAAGGTTGAAGGCCTTTTGCTTTGAGGTTCCTGCGCGGAGCGTGCGGGTATAGTTCAATGGTAGAACCTCAGCCTTCCAAGCTGATGATGCGGGTTCGATTCCCGCTACCCGCTCCATACTGATACCCCGGTATGGCGCAAAGGTGGGGGGTCGCAAGTGCGGCCGTCAAGCTGGTGAGATTCACCGGTTCAGGCAGTTTTGGCTCATGTAGCTCAGGGGTAGAGCACACCCTTGGTAAGGGTGAGGTCGGCGGTTCAAATCCGCCCATGAGCTCCATTATTACGGTGGCCGCGGGGGCAGGTGTCTCTGCGGCTATTTGTATCCGGGTTTTATGAGTCCGGGTGCTTCGGTTCTGACAAGTGGGTGTTTATACGTCCGCCCATACTAGGAGGCTGCAATGGGAAAAGAGAAGTTTGAGCGTTCGAAGCCCCACGTGAACGTGGGCACCATCGGTCACGTTGACCACGGTAAAACCACCCTGACTGCCGCGCTGACCCGCGTTTGTGCAGAAGTATGGGGCGGCGCCGCGGTAGAGTTCGCCGGTATCGACAATGCACCGGAAGAGCGTGAGCGCGGTATCACCATTGCTACCTCTCACGTTGAGTACGAGTCCCCGACCCGTCACTACGCGCACGTTGACTGCCCGGGCCACGCCGACTACGTGAAGAACATGATCACCGGTGCTGCCCAGATGGACGGCGCTATCCTGGTTTGCTCCGCTGCTGACGGCCCCATGCCGCAGACCCGCGAGCACATCCTGCTGTCCCGCCAGGTAGGTGTACCGTACATCGTGGTATTCCTGAACAAGGCTGACATGGTCGACGACGAAGAGCTGCTCGAGCTGGTTGAGATGGAAGTTCGCGAACTTCTGGACCAGTACGACTTCCCGGGTGACGACACCCCGATCATCGTCGGTTCCGCCCTGATGGCGCTGGAAGGCAAAGACGACAACGAGATGGGTACCACCGCTGTCAAGAAGCTGGTTGAGACCCTGGACGAGTACATTCCGGAGCCGGAGCGCGCTGTAGACCAGCCGTTCCTGATGCCGATCGAGGACGTATTCTCCATCTCCGGTCGCGGTACCGTGGTAACCGGTCGTGTCGAGCGTGGCGTACTGAAGACTGGCGACGAGATCGAAATCGTCGGCATGAAGGACACCACCAAGACCACCTGTACTGGTGTTGAGATGTTCCGCAAGCTGCTGGACGAAGGCCGTGCGGGTGAGAACATCGGCGCGCTGCTGCGTGGCACCAAGCGTGACGAGGTTGAGCGTGGTCAGGTCCTGGCGCAGCCGGGTTCCATTACTCCGCACACCAAGTTCGAGTCAGAAGTTTACGTTCTGTCCAAGGACGAAGGTGGTCGTCACACCCCGTTCTTCAAGGGCTACCGTCCGCAGTTCTACTTCCGTACCACCGATGTAACCGGTGACGTACAGCTGCCGGAAGGTACCGAGATGGTAATGCCGGGCGACAACGTACAGATGACTGTTACGCTGATCGCACCGATCGCCATGGAAGAAGGCCTGCGCTTCGCGATTCGTGAAGGTGGCCGTACCGTGGGTGCCGGCGTGGTATCCAAGATCATCGATTGATCGATGCGCGGGCGCGGTCACTGAAAGTCAGTGACCCGCTTTGCAAAAGAGGGGGAGGATGGTAATATCCGCCCCCTCATTTTTCGGTCTCTGGCGTGCAAATGCGCGACATTGACCGGAAGCTGTTCCAGGCCAGTGGCTCAATTGGTAGAGCATCGGTCTCCAAAACCGAGGGTTGGGGGTTCGAGTCCCTCCTGGCCTGCCAACTTTTCAAGCGCCCCATTCCTTTTGCCTGAGGGCGTTGCAGGTTCCGGTCCGCGAGGGTGGGGCTTGTTTTGTAAGCGCTAAGGGCTTCTTTGTATGAATGCTAAAGTAGAGGCGAAGACCTTTCGTCTTGATGGCCTAAAGTGGCTGCTGGTGGTGGCACTGATCGGTGCTGCCGTGGCGGGCAACTCCTACTACGCTGAATTCCCCCTGCTGTACCGCGTGTTGGCCATGGTCGCCATTTTCCTGGTGGCGGTGGTTGTGGCAGTGAATACCGCCAAGGGGCATGCGCTGTGGACGCTGCTGCGGGAAGCACAGACGGAGGTTCGTCGTGTGGTCTGGCCCTCTCGCCAGGAAGCGACACAGACAACCCTGATCGTGGTGGTGTTCGTGTTGATTATGGCGCTGATTCTCTGGGCGCTGGATTCTGCCCTGGGTTGGGCAGCCTCCAAGGTTATCGGCTAAAGGTTGACGCATGTCTAAACATTGGTACGTGGTTCAGGCTTACTCCGGGTACGAGAAGCGCGTTGCGTCTTCCCTGAAGGAGCGTATCGAGCTGCACGAGATGGATCACCTTTTTGGTGACGTCCTGGTGCCCACCGAGGAAGTGGTGGAGATGCGTGCAGGTCAGAAGCGCAAGAGTGAGCGCAAGTTCTTTCCCGGCTACGTACTTGTGGAGATGGAGCTGAACGACGACACGTGGCACCTGGTCAAGGAGACCCCGCGGGTTCTTGGCTTTATTGGTGGCAAGGCGGACCGTCCGGCGCCCATTACCGAACGCGAGGCCCAGGCGATCCTGAACCGGATCGATGACTCCGTCGACAAGCCCAAGCCCAAGACACTGTTTGAGCCGGGTGAGATGGTTCGGGTCATCGATGGTCCGTTTAACGACTTCAACGGTGTGGTTGAAGAGGTTAACTACGAGAAGAGTCGCCTGCGGGTAGCGGTGCTGATCTTCGGTCGCTCCACGCCGGTAGAGCTGGAGTTTGGTCAGGTCGAGAAGACCTGATCTGACAGGCAGTTTTTTTGCCCTCTTCCGCTGCTGGGTGGAAGGGGGTTTTCGCGTCCCTGAAAACCGTGACTGGTTAGTTGCTGTACAGGGGCACCCGGGGAGCCGGGCGTTGCGGCCATTGCGGTCGTACAGCGCAGGCGCTACCACCCAACAAGAGAGGAAGCTGTAATGGCTAAGAAAGTCGAAGCTTATATCAAGCTGCAAGTGCCTGCAGGCCAGGCCAACCCGAGTCCGCCCGTCGGCCCCGCGCTGGGTCAGCACGGTGTGAATATCATGGAGTTCTGTAAGGCGTTCAACGCGCAGACCCAGGGTATGGAGCAGGGCCTGCCGGTACCGGTCGTTATTTCCGTGTACAACGACCGTTCCTTCACCTTCATCATGAAGACCCCGCCGGCCTCCGTGCTGCTGCGCAAGGCTGCCGGTATCAAGAGCGGTTCCGGCCGTCCGAATACCGAGAAGGTGGGCAAGGTAACCCGCGCCCAGCTGGAAGAAATCGCCACTACCAAGATGCCCGACCTGAGTGCATCTGACATGGACGCAGCCGTGCGCACTATCGCCGGTTCCGCCCGTAGTGCCGGTATTGACGTGGAGGGCGTGTAACGTGGCAAAACTGAGCAAGCGTCAGCGCGCAATCGCTGAGAAAGTAGAAGCAGGCAAGGCCTACGGTATCGACGAGGCAGTCGCACTGCTGAAAGAGCTGTCCAATGTGAAGTTCGCCGAAACTGTGGACGCCTCCATCAACCTGGGCATCGACCCGCGCAAGTCCGACCAGGCTGTGCGTGGCGCCACCACCCTGCCGCATGGTACCGGTAAGGAAGTGCGTGTTGCTGTCTTCACCCAGGGCGCCAACGCCGATGCCGCCAAAGAGGCCGGTGCTGACCTGGTAGGCATGGACGAGCTGGCCGCCGACGTCAAGGCTGGCAAGATGGACTTCGACGTGGTGATCGCTTCCCCGGACGCCATGCGCGTGGTTGGCCAGCTGGGCCAGATCCTGGGTCCGCGTGGCCTGATGCCGAACCCGAAAACCGGCACCGTGACTCCGGACGTCGCTACTGCAGTGAAAAATGCCAAGGCCGGTCAGGTGCGTTTCCGCGCTGACAAGGGCGGTATCATCCACGGCGGTATCGGTAAGGTTGCCTTTGATGCCAAGGCCCTGAAAGAGAACCTGGAAGCGCTGATTGGTGACCTGAAAAAGGCCAAGCCGGCTTCTGCCAAGGGCGTTTACCTGAAGAAAGTCACCCTGAGCACCACCATGGGCCCGGGCCTGACTATTGACCAGGCGTCCCTGGACGTTAAATAACGCCCAGCTCCCCGCAGGGGGAGTCGGGCTGGCGGCTGCATCGTAAGCGTTGTGGCCGCTCCCGCAACAGCGGGAAACCGAACTTTGGGGTCCGCCGGAATGCTTCGGCAGGAAGGTGGGCCGTCAAAGACCGTAGGCGCAGTGGCTAGCTGGTTTGCAGTTATCCACCGCTTAATCAGGGCACGGTCCCGATGGGTCCGGTCCCAGCCTACGCAGACGGTGTTGCCCAAACCAGTATTTTTACTGGATTTGAGGTCTGAGCACCGGAGCGGATCGGGAATTGTATGTTCCCGGTCTATTTCACAAATCCAGGAGTGACACTATGGCTATTGGACTCGAAGACAAGAAAGCAATTGTCGCTGATGTCCAGCAGGCTGCTGAGGGTGCCCTGTCTGCGGTCGTTGCGGATTCCCGTGGCGTAGCCGTGAATGACATGACTGCCCTGCGCAAAGAGGCTCGCGAGAACGGCGTTTGGATGAAAGTCGTCCGCAATACTCTGGCGCGTCGCGCTCTGGCAGGTACCGAGTACGAATGTCTCCTCGAGAAATTCGTCGGTCCCAGTCTCATCGCTTTTTCCAATGAACACCCGGGTGCCGGTGCGCGCATCCTGACGGCGTTCGCAAAGGAAAACGACAAGCTGGAACTGAAAGGTGCTGCCTTCGAAGGCGCGGTCACCGACGTCGCAATGTTGGCAACTCTGCCGACTTACGACGAGGCGATCGCCAAGCTCATGAGCGTTATGAAAGAAGCATCTGCTGGCAAGCTGGTTCGCACTATTGCGGCCGTTCGCGACCAAAAAGAGCAGGAAGCTGCCTAATTCACTTCGCAGGGCGAAGTGGCAGTTTTCAACAAATTTCGAGCGGGTGACCGCTCAAGCAAATCAGGTACTGAATCATGTCTCTGACTAAAGAAGATATCATCAATGCTGTTGCCGAAATGTCTGTTAAGGACGTTGTCGAGCTGATCGAGGCAATGGAAGAGAAGTTCGGCGTTACCGCTGCTGCTGCTGTTGTAGCTGGCGGCGCTGCTGGCGGCGAAGCTGCTGCGGAAGAAAAGACCGAGTTCGACGTAATCCTGGCATCTGCCGGCGACAAGAAAGTGAACGTGATCAAGGCTGTTCGCGGCATCACTGGCCTGGGCCTGAAAGAAGCCAAGGCGCTGGTAGACGGCGCTCCGGCCCCGCTGAAGGAAGGCGCGACCAAGGAAGAGGCCGAAGAGGCCAAGGCGCAGCTGGAAGAGGCTGGCGCAACCGTAGAACTGAAGTAATTCGGTTATTGCGACTACCGCTGTCGGCCGCAACCCGCGGTCGCCAGCGGCAAGGCTGGTGGACTTTGTCCGCCGGCCTTTTTGCCGTTTTCGGCACAGAGGTTTTTCGGTGCGTACAGGCCATCGCGCCATTGCCGACAGCCTCGTCATTACGATACCGCAGTCTGAGCGCTGCCTGAAAGCGCTGAGACGGAGAGGTTTCTGAGCAGTGTAGCTGCCGCTGCATTGCTCAGAGGCTTCTCGCCCGGGCGGACCAGGCACTGCCACGCTCCCGTTTTACAGCTCGGGGAGTGTGGTGCCGGGGTTCCAATGAAGTCTTGTCACTGATCAAGCTGGGGAATATGAATGGCTTACTCATACACTGAGAAAAAACGTATCCGCAAGGATTTTGGCAAACTGCCAAAGGTCATGGATGTACCTTTCCTGCTTGCGATACAGCTGGATTCTTATCGCAAATTCACTCAGGCCGACTCGCGCCCCGATGACCGACTGGATGTCGGCCTGCAGGCAGCGTTCAAGTCCGTATTTCCGATTGTCAGCTATTCCGGCAATGCGGCACTCGAGTATGTCAGCTATACGCTGGGTAAGCCGGCGTTCGATGTCAAGGAATGTACCCTGCGTGGCATCACCTACGCATGCCCGCTGCGCGTGCGTGTACGCCTGATCATCTACGACAAGGAGTCTGCCAGCAAGTCCATCAAGGACATCAAGGAGCAGGAAGTCTACATGGGCGAGATCCCGCTCATGACCGAGAATGGTACCTTTGTAATTAACGGTACCGAGCGCGTGATCGTATCTCAGTTGCACCGTTCCCCGGGTGTGTTTTTCGATCACGACAAGGGCAAGACTCACTCTTCCGGCAAGCTGCTGTATGCCGCACGTGTGATCCCTTACCGCGGCTCCTGGCTGGACTTCGAGTTCGACCCTAAGGACCTGGTGTATGTGCGCATCGACCGTCGCCGCAAGCTTCCGGCGACCATCCTGCTGCGCGCCCTGGGCTATTCTTCCCAGGAAATGCTGGATATGTTCTTCGACACCAGCAAGTTTGAGCTGCACGAGGAAAACTGCAGCCTCGAGTTGATCCCCTCCCGCCTGCGCGGTGATGTTGCGTCCTTCGATATCAAGGACGGCAAGGGCAAGGTGATCGTCGAGGAAGGCCGCCGCATCACCCCGCGCCATATCCGCCAGCTGGAGAAGGCCGGTGTGGAGCGCCTCGAAGCGCCCCTGGAATACCTGCACGGCCGCGTGTTGGCGCACGACATTATTGATGAATCCACCGGTGAAGTGGCTGTTGAGTGTAATAGCGAGATCACCGAAGAGGTGATCGGCAAGCTGCGCGCCCTGGGCGTACAGAAATTCGAGACGCTGTACACCAACGACCTCGACTGTGGTCCGTTCATCTCCGATACCCTGCGCTCCGAGCCGTCGCGCACCCAGCTGGAAGCTCTGGTCGAGATCTACCGCATGATGCGCCCGGGCGAACCGCCCACCAAGGAATCTGCGGAGTCACTGTTCGAGAACCTCTTCTTCACCGATGAGCGTTACGACCTGTCCGCTGTCGGCCGCATGAAGTTCAACCGTCGCCTCGGCCGCGAGGACGAGACCGGTTCGGGTACCCTGAGCAAGGAAGACATCGTCGATGTGCTCAAGACCCTGATCGAGATCCGCAACGGCAACGGCATGGTGGACGATATTGACCACCTGGGTAACCGCCGTGTGCGTTCCGTGGGCGAAATGGCCGAAAACCAGTTCCGCGTGGGCCTGGTGCGTGTCGAGCGCGCGGTGAAAGAACGCCTGTCCATGGCCGAGAGCGAAGGCCTGATGCCGCAGGACCTGATCAATGCCAAGCCGGTGGCCGCTGCCGTCAAGGAATTCTTCGGTTCCTCGCAGCTGTCCCAGTTTATGGACCAGAACAACCCGCTGTCGGAAGTGACCCACAAGCGTCGCGTGTCCGCGCTTGGCCCGGGTGGCCTGACCCGTGAACGTGCCGGCTTCGAAGTGCGGGACGTACACCCGACCCACTACGGCCGTGTGTGCCCGATTGAGACGCCGGAAGGTCCGAACATCGGCCTGATCAACTCCCTGGCCACCTACGCCCGCGCCAACCACTACGGCTTCCTCGAGAGCCCGTACCGCAGGGTTGTCGACGGCCAGGTGACCGACGATATCGAATACCTTTCAGCGATCAACGAGGCCAACTACGTGATCGCCCAGGCGTCCGCTGCCGTGGACGACCAGGGCCGCTTTACCGATGACCTGGTGAGCGTGCGCCACCATAACGAGTTCAGCCTCAAGCCGCCGGCGGAGATCCAGTACATGGACGTGTCCGCGAAGCAGGTGGTGTCCGTGGCCGCGGCCATGATTCCGTTCCTAGAGCACGACGATGCCAACCGCGCCCTGATGGGCTCGAACATGCAGCGCCAGGCAGTTCCGACCCTGCGTGCCGACAAGCCGCTGGTTGGTACCGGGATGGAGCGCACCGTAGCGCGCGATTCCGGTGTGTGCGTGGTGGCCCGTCGCGGCGGCGTGATCGAGCGTGTTGATGCCAGTCGCGTTGTTGTTCGCGTACGTGACGAGGAAGTGGAAGCCGGTGATGCCGGTGTGGACCTGTACAGCCTGACCAAGTACACCCGCTCCAACCAGAACACCTGCATCAACCAGCGCCCGATCGTGAAGACCGGCGATGTGGTAGCCCGCGGCGACATCCTCGCGGACGGCCCGTCCGTCGACCTGGGTGAGCTGGCCCTGGGCCAGAACATGCGCATCGCGTTTATGCCCTGGAACGGCTACAACTTCGAGGACTCCATCCTCATCAGTGAGCGTGTGGTGCAGGAAGATCGCTTCACCACCATTCACATCCAGGAGCTGACCTGTATTGCCCGTGATACCAAACTGGGCAGCGAGGAAATCACCGCTGACATCCCCAATGTGGGCGAGTCCGCGCTGAACAAGCTGGATGAGTCCGGCATCGTCTACATCGGTGCGGAAGTCGGCGCCGGCGACATCCTGGTGGGTAAGGTGACGCCGAAGGGCGAAGCCCAGCTGACCCCGGAAGAGAAGCTGCTGCGTGCGATCTTCGGTGAGAAGGCGTCCGACGTGAAGGACACGTCCCTGCGTGCGCCGAGTGGTACCCGCGGTACCGTGATCGACGTGCAGGTGTTTACCCGCGACGGCCTGGAGAAAGACCAGCGCTCGATCGATATCGAGAAGGCCCAGCTGGACGAGGTGCGCAAGGACCTCAACGAGGAATATCGCATCGTCGAAGGCGCCACGTTCGAGCGCCTGGCATCCGCACTGGAAGGCCAGAAGGTCGCAGGCGGCAAGGGCGTCAAGAAAGGCGACGTGCTGACCGCCGAGAAACTGGCAGAGATGCCGCGCGAAGACTGGTTCAAGCTGCGCATGGCCGAAGAGAGCCTGAACGAGCAGCTCGAGAAGGCCGAGGCGCAGCTCAAGGATCGCCGCAAGCTGCTGGACGAAGCCTTCGAGGACAAGAAGAAGAAACTGGAATCCGGCGACGACCTGGCGCCGGGCGTGCTGAAGATCGTCAAGGTTTACCTGGCGATCAAGCGCCGCATCCAGCCGGGCGACAAGATGGCCGGTCGCCACGGTAACAAGGGTGTGATCTCCGTGATCAAGCCGGTCGAGGACATGCCGTACGACGAGAACGGCGAGCCTGTCGACATCGTGCTGAACCCGCTGGGCGTACCGTCCCGTATGAACGTGGGGCAGGTGCTGGAGATGCACCTGGGTATGGCCGCCAAGGGCCTGGGCGTGAAGATTGATCGCATGCTCAAGGAGCAGCAGGAAGTCACCAAGGTGCGCGGCTTCCTGGAAGAGGTGTACAACTCCACCGGCGGTTACAAGGAGGAGCTGGACGAGCTGTCCGACGAGGAAGTGCTGGCCATGGCCAACAACCTCCGCGGTGGTGTGCCGATGGCTACGCCAGTCTTCGACGGTGCTGACGAGGGTGAGACCAAGAAGCTGCTGCGCCTGGCGGACCTGCCGGACTCCGGCCAGATCACCCTGTACGACGGCCGCACCGGTGACTCTTTCGAGCGCCCGGTAACCGTGGGCTATATGTACATGCTGAAGCTGAACCACCTGGTGGACGACAAGATGCACGCGCGTTCCACCGGTTCCTACAGCCTGGTTACCCAGCAGCCGCTGGGTGGTAAGGCACAGTTCGGTGGCCAGCGCTTCGGTGAGATGGAGGTGTGGGCACTGGAGGCATACGGTGCCGCCTATACCCTGCAGGAAATGCTCACGGTCAAGTCCGATGACGTGGAAGGCCGGACCAAGATGTACAAGAACATCGTGGATTCCGATCACCGCATGGAGCCGGGCATGCCCGAATCCTTCAACGTACTGGTCAAGGAAATCCGCTCGCTCGGCATGAATTTCGAGCTCGAGCACGAGTAAGACCGGTAACTGGTGTAGGCGCCTGGTAACAGGCGATCGCATATAGAGGCCGGTGTCCCGCGAGTGTGCGGGCGCCGGCTGGCCCGCCCCGAGATGGCAAGGGGAGGGTTGACTACCTCAAGTGGAGGAAAGGCCTTGAAAGATTTGTTAAACCTGGTGAAAGACCGGGAACAGCTGGAAGAGTTTGACGCTATCCGTATCGGTCTGGCGTCCCCGGACATGATCCGTTCCTGGTCCTACGGCGAGGTCAAGAAGCCGGAGACCATCAACTACCGTACCTTCAAGCCAGAGCGGGAAGGCCTGTTCTGCGCCAAGATCTTTGGCCCGGTGAAGGACTACGAGTGCCTGTGCGGCAAGTACAAGCGCATGAAGCACCGCGGCATCATCTGCGAAAAGTGCGGCGTGGAAGTGACCAAGGCGAAAGTTCGCCGCGAGCGCATGGGCCATATCGAGCTGGCCAGCCCGGTGGCGCACATCTGGTTCCTGAAGTCCCTGCCGTCCCGTATCGGCCTGCTGCTGGATATGACCCTGCGCGATATCGAGCGGGTACTGTACTTCGAATCCTACGTGGTCACCGATCCGGGTATGACCACCCTGGAGCGCGGCCAGCTGCTGAATGACGAGCAGTACTTTGAGGCGATGGAAGAGTTCGCCGACGAGTTCGAGGCCAAGATGGGCGCCGAGGCGATCCAGGACCTGATGAGCGATATCGACCTGCCGGCGGAAATCCAGCGCCTGCGGGAAGAGATCCCGGCCACCAACTCCGAGACCAAGATCAAGAAGCTGTCCAAGCGTCTGAAGCTGCTGGAAGCATTCTACAAGTCCGGTAACGACCCGGAGTGGATGATCATGCAGGCGCTGCCGGTACTGCCGCCGGACCTTCGCCCGCTGGTTCCGCTGGACGGTGGCCGCTTCGCGACCTCCGACCTGAATGACCTGTACCGCCGCGTGATCAACCGCAACAACCGGCTCAAGCGCCTGCTGGAGCTGAACGCGCCGGACATCATCGTGCGCAACGAGAAGCGCATGCTGCAGGAATCCGTCGACGCACTGTTGGACAACGGCCGTCGCGGCCGGGCCATTACCGGGTCCAACAAGCGTCCGCTGAAGTCCCTGGCTGACATGATCAAGGGTAAGCAGGGCCGTTTCCGCCAGAACCTGCTGGGTAAGCGCGTGGACTATTCCGGTCGTTCCGTGATCGTGGTGGGCCCGACCCTGCGGCTGCACCAGTGTGGCCTGCCCAAGAAGATGGCCCTGGAGCTGTTCAAGCCGTTCATTTTCGGCAAGCTCGAGACCCGCGGCCTGGCCACCACCATCAAAGCGGCCAAGAAAATGGTCGAGCGCGAAGAAGCGGTGGTGTGGGACATCCTCGACGAGGTGATCCGCGAGCACCCGGTACTGCTGAACCGCGCCCCGACCCTGCACCGCCTGGGTATCCAGGCGTTCGAGCCGGTACTGATCGAAGGTAAGGCAATCCAGCTGCACCCGCTGGTGTGTGCGGCCTACAACGCCGACTTCGATGGTGACCAAATGGCCGTGCACGTGCCGCTGACCATCGAGGCGCAGCTGGAATCCCGCGCGCTGATGATGTCCACCAACAACATCCTGTCGCCCGCCAACGGCGAGCCGATCATCGTGCCGTCCCAGGACGTGGTCCTGGGCCTGTACTGGATGACCCGCGAGCGCGTCAACGACAAGGGCGAGGGCATGGTCTTCTCCGACATCAAGGAGGTGAGCCGTGCGTTCTACGCCAAGCAGGTGGGCCTGCAGGCGAGGATCAAGGTCCGTATCCGCGAGGTGATCGTGGGTGAGGACGGCGAGAAGCGCGAGAGCACCACGCTGCAGGACACCACCGTTGGCCGTGCCCTGCTGTGGAATATTGTTCCCGACGGCCTGGCATTCGAGCTGGTCAACCAGCCGATGAAGAAGAAGTCGATCTCCCGTGTCCTGAACGAGTGCTACCGCAACGTGGGTCTCAAGGCGACTGTTATTTTCGCCGACCAGCTGATGTATACCGGTTTCGACTTCTCCACCAAGTCCGGTTCCTCCATCGGTGTGAACGACTTCGAGATCCCGGCTGCCAAGGCCGAGCTCATCGAGAGCGCCGAGGAAGAAGTGAAGGAGATCGAGAGCCAGTTCGCGTCCGGTCTGGTAACCGCGGGCGAGAAGTACAACAAGGTGATCGATGTCTGGTCCCGCACCAATGACAAGGTGACCCAGGCGATGATGGCCGGCATCAAGAAAGAGCCGGTTGTGGATCGCGATGGTAACGAGACCGAGCAGGACTCCTTCAACTCCGTCTACATGTACGCCGATTCCGGCGCCCGGGGTAGTGAGGCGCAGATTCGCCAGCTGGCCGGTATGCGGGGCCTGATGGCGCGTCCGGATGGCTCGATTATCGAGAACGCCATTACCGCGAACTTCCGCGAGGGCCTGTCGGTACTGCAGTACTTTATTTCCACCCACGGCGCCCGTAAGGGTCTGGCGGATACCGCCCTGAAGACCGCGAACTCCGGTTACCTGACCCGCCGTCTGGTGGATGTGGCCCAGGACGTGGTGATTACCGAGGATGACTGCGGCACCGATGACGGCCTGACCATGGCGCCGGTTATTGAGGGCGGCGACGTAATCGAGTCCCTGGGCGACCGTATCCTGGGCCGAGTCGTGGCCCGTGATGTGATCAAGCCGGGCAGCGATGAGATTGCCATCCCCGCCGGCACCATGATCGATGAGAAGTGGGTCGAGCGTATCGAGACCATGGGTATCGATGAGGTGATCGTACGTTCCCCCATCACCTGTGAGACCGCGCACGGCATTTGCGCCCTGTGTTATGGCCGCGACCTGGCCCGGGGCCACCGCGCCAATTCCGGTGAGTCTGTGGGCGTTGTTGCGGCCCAGTCCATCGGTGAGCCGGGTACCCAGCTGACCATGCGGACCTTCCACATCGGTGGTGCGGCGAGCCGTGCCTCTGCTGCGGACAGCATCCAGGTGAAACAGGAAGGTACTGTACGCCTGCACAACGTGAAGACGGTGAAGGCAGAAAGCGGCGTCCTGGTGGCGGTATCCCGTTCCGGTGAGCTGGCCATTGCCGACAGCGCCGGCCGTGAGCGTGAGCGCTACAAGCTGCCCTACGGTGCTGCGATCAGCGTGGACGAGGGCACCCAGGTCGATGGCGGCCAGGTGGTGGCCAAGTGGGATCCGCACACCCACCCGATCATTACCGAGGTGGCCGGCTGGGTGAAACTGTCCGGTATGGAAGACGGGCTGTCCATCCGCAAGCAGACCGATGAGATCACCGGGCTGTCCTCCATCGAGGTCATCGACCCGGCGGAGCGCCCGTCTGCAGGTAAAGACCTGCGCCCGGCGGTGACCCTGGTGGATGAGAACGGCGAGGAGCTTACCCTGGCCAACAGCAACGCGCCGGCGCACTACGCGTTGCCCTCGCGGGCCATCGTCAGCCTCAAGGACGGCGACAAGGTGAATATCGGTGACATCGTCGCCCGTATCCCGCAGGAATCCGGTGGTACCAAGGACATTACCGGTGGTCTGCCGCGGGTTGCCGACCTGTTTGAGGCGCGGAAGCCGAAGGAGCCGTCCATCCTGGCGGAAATCTCCGGTACCGTGTCGTTCGGTAAAGAGACCAAGGGCAAGGTACGCCTGCAGATCACCCCGACGGATGGCAAGCCGCTGCCGAACGGCAAGGACCACTACGAGGTACTGATCCCGAAGCACCGCCAGCTGACAGTGTTCGAGGGGGAAACCGTGGAGAAGGGCGAAGTCATCTCTGACGGCCCGTCCAACCCGCACGACATTCTGCGCCTGAAAGGTGTGGAGGAGCTGGCGCGCTACATTACCAATGAGATCCAGGAGGTTTACCGTCTCCAGGGCGTGGGCATCAACGACAAACACATCGAAGTGATCGTGCGTCAGATGCTGCGCAAGGTGGAAATCATTGAGATGGGTGACTCTGAGTTCATCAAGGGCGACCAGGTGGAGTACCAGCGGGTCATCGAGGAGAACGAGCGCCTGCGGGCCGAGAACAAGCAGCCGGCCCAGTTCGAGCGCCTGCTGCTGGGTATCACCAAGGCGTCCCTGGCCACCGAGTCCTTCCTGTCCGCGGCCTCCTTCCAGGAGACCACCCGCGTGCTGACCGAGGCGGCGGTGACCGGCAAGGAAGACAGCCTGCGTGGCCTGAAGGAGAACGTTGTGGTGGGTCGCCTGATTCCGGCCGGCACCGGCTTGGCGTACCATGCCGAGCGCAAGCGCAAGCGGGCCATGCAGATGACCCAGGGCTATGCCGAGGGGCCGTCCGCGGAAGAAGTGGAAGCGGCACTGACCGAGGCCCTGAAGTCCTCCGGGGAGTGATTCCCGGAAACCAATTGGCAATCGGCGGTGGGAGTGGTCACTAACTTCACACTGCCGATTGACTCGTGGGGTAACCGCCTATAGAATGCGGCCCCCGCTTATGTGGGGTGTGCTGTCCGGTGAGCGCGTTTGCGTGCCCGGCCGGCATACACTGACGACTGGGCCCTCACTGTTAGAGGTGGGGGCGTTTTATTTTTGGAGTGATTTTTAATGGCAACGATCAACCAGTTGGTTCGTAAGCCGAGAAAACGCAAAGTCGAAAAAAGCGACGTTCCCGCTCTGCAGGCCAGCCCGCAGCGCCGTGGAGTTTGCACTCGTGTGTACACCACTACACCGAAGAAGCCGAACTCTGCCCTGCGTAAGGTTTGCCGTGTACGCCTGACCAACGGTTACGAAGTGACTTCGTACATCGGTGGTGAAGGCCACAACCTGCAGGAGCACAGCGTGGTGCTGATTCGCGGCGGTCGTGTTAAGGACCTGCCGGGTGTGCGCTACCACACTGTTCGCGGTGCACTGGACTGTGCCGGCGTCAATGATCGCAAGCAGGGCCGTTCCAAGTACGGCGCCAAGCGACCGAAGGGTTAATCAATCCTTTTTTGACCAATGCGTTTCGGTTTCCAACCGGAGTAAGGCTGAGCTCGCCGGTTTGTAGTAATACGGCGGCGTCTCAGAGCAACCCTGAAGAGAGGCAATTGCAATGCCAAGAAGACGAGTAGTCGCCAAGCGCGAAGTACTGCCCGATCCCAAGTTCGGGAATGTCACCCTGGCCAAGTTCATGAACCACGTCATGATCAGCGGCAAGAAGTCCGTGGCAGAGCGCATCGTTTACGGTGCCCTGGACATGGTTTCTGAAAAACTGAACAAAGATCCCATCGAAGTTTTCGAAGAGTCCCTGGAAAACATCGCACCAATGGTGGAGGTGAAGTCCCGCCGTGTGGGTGGTGCGACTTACCAGGTGCCGGTTGAAGTGCGTCCCTCGCGCCGCATGGCACTGGCAATGCGTTGGCTGGTTGAGTTCTCCCGTAAGCGCGGTGAGAAGTCCATGGCCCAGCGCCTGGCCAACGAAATGATCGACGCATCCCAGAACAAGGGCGGCGCGGTCAAGAAGCGTGAAGACGTACACCGTATGGCAGAAGCCAACAAGGCGTTCTCTCACTACCGCTTCTAAGCCTCATGCTTCTTTTCAATTTCATGAAAATTATCGTGAGACATTAATACCGAAAGGCAGCATGGATAAAATCCACAGCTGCCTTTTGCCGTTATATCGAGGATACAACTGTGGCACGTAAAACGCCTATCGCACGCTATCGTAATATCGGTATCTGCGCCCACGTAGACGCGGGCAAGACCACCACTACCGAGCGCGTACTCTTCTACACCGGCCTGTCCCACAAGATTGGTGAGGTGCACGAGGGTGCCGCAACCATGGACTGGATGGAGCAGGAGCAGGAGCGTGGTATTACCATCACTTCTGCAGCGACCACCTGTTTCTGGGCCGGTATGCAGCAGCAGTTCGACCAGCACCGCGTCAACATCATCGACACCCCCGGGCACGTGGACTTCACCATTGAGGTGGAGCGTTCCCTGCGTGTACTGGACGGCGCTGTGGTGGTTCTGTGTGGTTCCTCTGGTGTGCAGCCGCAGACCGAGACTGTATGGCGCCAGGCCAACAAGTACGAAGTGCCGCGCATGGTCTTCGTGAACAAGATGGACCGCGCCGGTGCTGACTTCATGATGGTTGTGAAGCAGCTGAAGGAGCGCCTGAACGCCAATGCCGTCCCGCTGCAGATGACCATCGGCTCTGAAGACAACTTCAAGGGCGTGGTCGACCTGATCAAAATGAAGGCCATCCTGTGGAACGAAGACGACATGGGCATGACCTTCGAGTACGGCGACATCCCGGCCGACATGCAGGACCAGTGCGACGAAATGCGCGAGTACCTGGTTGAGGCGGCAGCCGAAGCCAGCGAAGAGCTGATGGAGAAGTACCTGGAAGAGGGCGAGCTGACCGAGGAAGAGATCAAGGCTGCTCTCCGCCAGCGCACTCTGGCCAACGAGATCGTGCCGGTACTGGGCGGCTCCGCGTTCAAGAACAAGGGTGTACAGGCCGTGCTGGATGCGGTTATCGAATACCTGCCGGCGCCGACCGAAGTTCGTGCGATCGAGGGTACCCTGCTGGACAAAGAGGAAACCGTCGAGACCCGCGAAGCGGACGACGATGCGCCGTTCGCGGCCCTCGCGTTCAAGATCGCTACCGACCCGTTTGTTGGTACCCTGACTTTCTTCCGTGTGTACTCCGGTAAGCTGGAAAGCGGCACCGCGGTATACAACTCCGTGAAGCAGAAGAAAGAGCGCGTCGGCCGTATGGTGCAGATGCACTCCAAAGAGCGTCAGGAGATCAAGGAAGTACTGGCGGGCGACATCGCCGCGGCGATCGGCCTGAAGGACGTCACCACTGGTGACACCCTGTGTGACGAGAACCACAAGATCGTTCTCGAGCGCATGGAGTTCCCGGAGCCGGTAATCTCCGTAGCCGTGGAGCCGAAGTCCAAGGCCGACCAGGAAAAAATGGGTATTGCCCTCGGCAAGCTGGCCCAGGAGGACCCGTCCTTCCGCGTGAAGACCGACGAGGAAACCGGCCAGACCATCATCTCCGGTATGGGTGAGCTGCACCTGGACATCATCGTCGACCGTATGCGTCGTGAGTTTAACGTTGAGGCCAACATCGGTAAGCCGCAGGTTGCCTACCGCGAGGCGATTCGCAACAACGTTGAGATCGAAGGCAAGTTCGTTCGCCAGTCCGGTGGTCGTGGTCAGTACGGTCACGTATGGGTGCGCTTCGAGCCGTCCGGCGACGAGACCGAGGAAGGCCTGGAGTTCGTCAACGAGATCGTTGGTGGTGTGGTACCGAAGGAATACATCCCGGCGGTACAGAAAGGTATCGAAGAGCAGATGCAGAACGGTGTTCTGGCGGGCTACCCCCTGCTGGGCCTGAAAGCGACCCTGTACGACGGTTCTTTCCACGATGTGGACTCCAACGAGATGGCGTTTAAAATCGCCGCCTCCATGGCGACCAAGCAGCTGGCCCAGAAGGGTGGTGCAGTGCTGCTGGAGCCGATCATGAAAGTGGAAGTCGTCACGCCGGAGGAGAATATGGGTGACGTGGTTGGCGACCTGAACCGCCGCCGCGGCCTGATCCAGGGCATGGAAGAAAGTTCTTCTGGCAAGGTGGTGAATGCGGAAGTGCCGCTGGCCGAGATGTTCGGTTACGCGACCGACCTGCGCTCTGCCACCCAGGGGCGCGCTACCTACTCCATGGAGTTCCTGAAGTACGGGGAAGCGCCGAAAAACGTTGCCGATGAGATCATCGCGAAAACCAAAGCTTAAGCTTTAGTACCTTTAAAACTTTTTAGTTAGAGGATCCTAAAAATGGGAAAAGAAAAGTTTGAACGTTCCAAGCCCCACGTGAACGTGGGCACCATCGGTCACGTTGACCACGGTAAAACCACCCTGACTGCCGCGCTGACCCGCGTTTGTGCAGAAGTATGGGGCGGCGCCGCGGTAGAGTTCGCCGGTATCGACAATGCACCGGAAGAGCGTGAGCGCGGTATCACCATTGCTACCTCTCACGTTGAGTACGAGTCCCCGACCCGTCACTACGCGCACGTTGACTGCCCGGGCCACGCCGACTACGTGAAGAACATGATCACCGGTGCTGCCCAGATGGACGGCGCTATCCTGGTTTGCTCCGCTGCTGACGGCCCCATGCCGCAGACCCGCGAGCACATCCTGCTGTCCCGCCAGGTAGGTGTACCGTACATCGTGGTATTCCTGAACAAGGCTGACATGGTCGACGACGAAGAGCTGCTCGAGCTGGTTGAGATGGAAGTTCGCGAACTTCTGGACCAGTACGACTTCCCGGGTGACGACACCCCGATCATCGTCGGTTCCGCCCTGATGGCGCTGGAAGGCAAAGACGACAACGAGATGGGTACCACCGCTGTCAAGAAGCTGGTTGAGACCCTGGACGAGTACATTCCGGAGCCGGAGCGCGCTGTAGACCAGCCGTTCCTGATGCCGATCGAGGACGTATTCTCCATCTCCGGTCGCGGTACCGTGGTAACCGGTCGTGTCGAGCGTGGCGTACTGAAGACTGGCGACGAGATCGAAATCGTCGGCATGAAGGACACCACCAAGACCACCTGTACTGGTGTTGAGATGTTCCGCAAGCTGCTGGACGAAGGCCGTGCGGGTGAGAACATCGGCGCGCTGCTGCGTGGCACCAAGCGTGACGAGGTTGAGCGTGGTCAGGTCCTGGCGCAGCCGGGTTCCATTACTCCGCACACCAAGTTCGAGTCAGAAGTTTACGTTCTGTCCAAGGACGAAGGTGGTCGTCACACCCCGTTCTTCAAGGGCTACCGTCCGCAGTTCTACTTCCGTACCACCGATGTAACCGGTGACGTACAGCTGCCGGAAGGTACCGAGATGGTAATGCCGGGCGACAACGTACAGATGACTGTTACGCTGATCGCACCGATCGCCATGGAAGAAGGCCTGCGCTTCGCGATTCGTGAAGGTGGCCGTACCGTGGGTGCCGGCGTGGTATCCAAGATCATCGAGTAATCCCTGCTCCTGATCTGAAACGAAAAAGCCGCAGCGGAAACGCTGCGGCTTTTTTATGTCCGTTATTTTATGCGACTGGATTTCCGGGGGTCAGAGAGTGCCCTTTTTCCATGGACCCCGGATGGCAAAGGTAACGCCCGGTGACTGAACGTTGGCGAACAGCCAGTCACCGTAAAAGGTAGCGCCGGCCCATTCCCGGCCGCGGAAATCGCCCTCGGTGCTATCCCAGAAGTTTGCCCTGGTTCCCGGGTACACCGCGTCGATGCGGTCGATATCGCCGGCTCCCAGCACAATGCGGTTCTCCGCAAACGGGAAGGTAATGCCCTCGTGGGTCAGGCCCACCATGCGCTTGGGATTCGAGCTGCCGTCCTCGCACAGGATGATGCCGCCGCGCGGGCTGATGGCGATATTGTCCGGGCCGTCCACGTCCGAGGCGTCACTGGATTCGTAGAGCATGGTCAGGGTTTCCGCTCGCGGTTCGTAGACCCACACCTGGCCCAGTTCGGCGGTGCCCCCGTCGGTGGAGACGAAGTAGATCAGGCCGCGGTCTTCCCAGCAGCCCTCGCCGCGGGAGAAGATGGCGGCGCTCGGGGCGGAATCGAGCGGGCGGCCCTGCATGCCCTCGGGGTCGGGCACCGCTTCCCAGGTGACCTCGAAGGTATCGCCGGGCTGGAATCCACCCCGCAGGTCCATGGACGGCTGGGCCTTCACCACCAGGGCATACAGCTTGCCGCCGTCCCGCAGCGCTTCACTGCGATCGCGACCGCCGCGCCAGTTGCGGTGGCCGGCGCCTGGCTGCACATATTTGTAGAACCCGCACGGGTTGGCGTCCTCGGTCTCGTACACGACGCCGGTATTCGGGTCGACAGCAACCGCTTCATGGCTGAAGCGCCCGGCGGCGCGGACCGGCTGGCCACCATTACTGGTGCCGAACCCCGGCACGTCGAAGATATAGCCATGGTTGTAGCCATCATCGCGGGTGTTCCAGGGGTGGAAGGTCTCTTCGCAGGAAAGCCAGGATCCCCAGGGGGTGGGGCCGCCGGCGCAGTTGCGGATAGTGCCACCGAGGCTGGTGTAGGAGCGTACGAAGCACCCGCGGGCCAGGTCGAACTCCAGGCTGGTGGTGCCGCCAAATTCGGCCGGGTTGTACATGCCTCCCGGGACGTGGCACTGGGTGCTCTCGCCCGCTGACAGCTCGTGATTGCGCACCAGGGCGATGGTGTGGCCGCGGCGGGCGCAGACCGCCATGCCGTCGTGATCGGTCGGTGTGGCCCGGCCATCGTCCATCAACTGACCGGTCCAGCCAAATGACAGGTATTCGAAGCCCCTGGGCAGGGCCAGCAATGGCAGGCCGGTGGCGAGGTCGCGGGTCGGCTGCAGGGGGCCGTAATCGGGAGAGTCGCCCTCGCGACCCCGTCCATACCCGGCGCCGGTACCGGCTGCTGCGCGGCTGGCCAGTGAGGAGAAGGCCAGGGATGCTGCCCCGGCTCCCAGGCCGGATTTACAGAACTGGCGCCGGTCTAGTGTCGGTGCATCATTATTGTTGTCCATGATTCCTCCTAGCGTTTTGGTTTGCCAATGGGTTGCCCGCGGCTGCATCGGGGTCAGCGCGCTGCCGTCGGGTGGCGGTAATGCTTGCCGGTTCCCCCCTTCAGTAACCGTGGGCGCATGGAGCGGGACACTGTGGCTGCGCATCACCGGCGCCCCAATTCAATGCCGGGTCAGACTAGGCTGGTGCCGATGACGGGGAAGGCAAGGTTGGGTGAAGGTTTTGTGGCCGGGGTGTTACAGCTGTAACGGCCTTGTGAGCCGCTGCCGGGGATGGTGGCATTGGGCTCGACTCGACCAGTCAGCGGCCCCTGTAGGCGCGACAGGGGCCGCTGGCGGGGGGTTATGGCCAGTCCTTGCTCAGGTCGCAGTGGCGGCAACCCGAAAACAGCTGGTCGAAGTCGCGCCCGTCCATTGCCACAAGTTCCTCGTGGTCGCCCGATTCAAAGTAAACGGTGTCGCAGCGCCCCAGGCTGCTGTCCACGAGTGTGGTGATCCCATAAGCGGGCCCAAGCGGCGGCAGGGCGCCCAGCTCGCAGTCGGGGAAGGTGGAGCCAAGCTCCCCCTCGGGAACCATTTCCAGCTGGTTGCGACCGGTTTCATCGTGCACGGCGCGCATGTCAACGCTGCTGCTGGCGGGAATAACCACCATTACCGGCCCCTGTGAATCGCGGAGCAGGATCGCCTTGGCAACCCGGTCCTCGCGAACATTGGCGGCGTGGGCGGTCTCGCGGCTTGTCGCGCTGTGGGAGTGGGTGATGACCCGGTATGAGACTGAGTGGTCATCCAGAAACTGACTGACTGTTGAGGCCATGGTCATGATGGGTTCCTCCTGTTCGGCCCGATAACCGAAGTGTAGTTTCGCGCCACGGCAGCGTCGAAAAACCGGACAGGCTGGGTGCTTGACACCCAGTCCCAGCCCCCGTAGAATTCGCGCTCCTTTTCGCCCGCCCTCGGGGCTGCGTAAAAGGACGCTCTTTAGGTTTTTAAGTTGGAGTTTGATTCCATGCAGGGTCAACGCATTCGAATTCGCCTGAAGGCGTTCGATCACAAGCTGATCGACACGTCCACTCAGGAGATCGTCGAGACGGCCAAGCGCACTGGTGCGCAGGTTCGCGGTCCCATTCCGCTGCCGACTCGTAAAGAGAAGTACACCGTGCTGATCTCCCCGCACGTCAACAAGGACGCGCGCGACCAGTACGAGATTCGTACTCACAAGCGTTTGCTGGATATTGTTGAGCCCACCGAGAAGACTGTCGACGCGCTGATGAAGCTCGATCTGGCAGCCGGTGTTGAGGTTCAAATCAGTCTCGGCTAACACTTTAAATCAACTACCGAATCCCAGGCGAAAAAGGTCTGGGTAGTGTAACGCTCTGAAACTGGGCGGCCGCAGTGGGTTAAAGCCCCGTGCACTGAGAGGTTAATACGATGACTATAGGTATTGTCGGCCGCAAAAGCGGCATGACTCGCATCTTCACCGAAGATGGCGCGTCCATCCCGGTTACCGTGATTGAGGTAGCCCCCAACCGCGTCACCCAGGTGAAAACCGTGGATGCTGACGGCTATGCCGCAGTTCAGGTAACTGTGGGCAACCGTAAGGCGTCCCGTGTCTCCAAGCCCCAAGCGGGCCACTTCGCCAAAGCCAACACTGAGGCTGGCTCCCGTCTGTTCGAACTGCGCACTGACGGTTCTGACGAAACATTCGAAATCGGTTCTGAAATCACTGTCTCCGGCTTTGAGGCTGGCCAGATGATTGATGTCACCGGCACTTCCAAGGGTAAAGGCTTCCAGGGCGGCGTTAAGCGCTGGAACTTCCGCACCCAGGATGCAACTCACGGTAACTCCCTGTCCCATCGCGCTCCCGGCTCTATCGGCCAGTGCCAGACCCCGGGTCGTGTGTGGAAAGGCAAGAAGATGGCCGGCCACATGGGTGCCGAGCGTGTAACCGTGCAGAACCTGGAAGTGGTTCGTGTCGACGCCGAACGTAACCTGCTGCTGGTCAAGGGTGCTGTACCCGGTGCGCCCGGCGGTGATGTGATTGTTCGTCCGGCAGTAAAAGCCTAAGTCTGAGGGGAAATAGATATGGAACTGAATATCGCTACTCCCGAAGGCGCTAAAGGCACTGTAGCTGTCTCTGAAGTGACTTTCGGACGTGAATTCAATCAGGATCTGGTGCACCAGGCGGTAGTGGCTTACATGGCCAGCGCCCGTCAGGGGACCAAGTCCCAGAAGAATCGCTCTGACGTTTCCGGTGGCGGCAAGAAGCCCTGGCGTCAGAAAGGTACTGGCCGCGCCCGTGCCGGTACCATTCGCAGCCCGCTGTGGCGTTCCGGTGGTGTCACCTTCGCCGCCGAGCCGCGTGACCACAGCGTAAAGCTGAACAAGAAAATGTACCGCGCTGCATTGCGTTGCATCCTGTCTGAGCTGGCTCGCCAGGATCGCCTGGTGGTGGTCGAGTCTTTCGAGGTTGAGGCGCCGAAAACCAAGCAGCTGGTCAGCAAGCTGGCCCAGTTCGACCTGGCCGACGCACTGATCATCACTGAAGACGTGAGCGAGAACCTCTACCTGGCAGCGCGCAACCTGCACAAGATCGACGTTCGTGACGTGCAGGGCATCGATCCGGTTAGCCTGATCCGCTTCGACAAGGTCGTGGTTACCGTGTCTGCGCTCAAGAAAATTGAAGAGGTGCTGGGATGAACCAAGAGCGACTCTACAAAGTACTGCTGGGCCCGGTAATTTCCGAAAAAGCTGCTGTGCTGGCGGATGCCGCCAACCAGGTTGTTTTCAAGGTTACCACCGACGCCTCGAAAGCCGAGATCAAAGCTGCGGTCGAGAAGCTGTTCAACGTTTCCGTTGAGCAGGTGCGCACCGTGAACGTAAAAGGCAAAACCAAGCGTACGCGTTTCGGCATGGGCCAGCGCAACGATTGGAAAAAAGCCTATGTACGTCTGGCCGAAGGCAGCGACATCAACTTTGAAGCTGCTGAGTAAAGGGGACAGTTGCAATGCCGATTGTAAAAAGTAAACCGACCTCTGCCGGCCGTCGCCACCTGGTCAAGGTTGTTAACCCCGACCTGCACAAGGGTGCGCCTTACGCGCCTCTGGTAGAGAGTAAGAGCAAAAGCGGTGGCCGGAACAATGCTGGCCGTATCACCACCCGTCACGTCGGTGGTGGTCACAAGCAGAGCTATCGCGTTATCGACTTCAAGCGCAACAAGGACGGTATTCCGGCCAAGGTTGAGCGTCTGGAGTACGATCCGAACCGCAGCGCGCACATCGCCCTGGTCTGCTATGCAGATGGCGAGCGTCGCTACATCATTGCACCGAAAGGCCTGAAAGCCGGTGCAACCGTACAGTCCGGTGATGCGGCTCCGATCAGCGTGGGTAATACCCTGCCGCTGCGCAACATCCCGGTTGGCTCCGTGATTCACGGAATCGAGCTGAAGCCTGGCAAAGGTGCCCAGTTGGCTCGTTCTGCTGGTGCCTCTGTACAGTTGGTCGCCCGCGAAGGTCAGTACGCGACCATTCGCCTGCGTTCCGGTGAAATGCGCCGTGTGCTTTCCGAGTGTCGCGCCACCCTGGGTGAAGTGAGCAACTCCGAGCACAGCCTGCGTAAGCTGGGTAAAGCTGGTGCCAAGCGCTGGCGCGGTGTTCGTCCGACCGTTCGCGGTGTGGCGATGAACCCGGTGGATCACCCGCACGGTGGTGGTGAAGGTCGTACCTCTGGTGGCCGTCACCCTGTAACCCCGTGGGGCGTGCCTACCAAGGGTAAGAAGACGCGCAAGAACAAGCGCACCAATAACATGATTGTACGTCGTCGCGGCAAATAAGCCGCGCGTCGTCTGAGCAGCTAGAGAGGAATCGACAGTGCCACGCTCACTAAAGAAAGGTCCCTTTATTGATCTGCATTTGATCAAGAAGGTGGAGGCGGCGATCGCAGCCAATGATCGTCGACCGATTAAAACCTGGTCCCGCCGTTCCATGATTATGCCGGAAATGGTTGGACTGACGATTGCCGTGCACAACGGTCGTCAACACGTGCCCGTACTGGTCAACGAAGAAATGGTTGGCCATAAGCTGGGCGAGTTCGCCGCCACCCGCACTTACCGCGGTCACGCTGCGGACAAGAAAGCGAAGAAGCGCTAAGCCGAGGTTAAAACGATGGAAGTAGCAGCAAAACTACGCGGCGCTCGTCTGTCGGCGCAAAAGGCGCGTCTGGTAGCTGATCAGATTCGCGGCAAAGGTGTCGAGGAAGCCCTGGACATCCTGGCGTTCAGCCAGAAAAAGGGCGCGGCGATCGTCAAGAAAGTTCTGGAGTCGGCCATTGCCAACGCCGAGCACAACGACGGTGCCGACGTTGACGAGCTGAAGGTGTCCACTATTTTCGTGGACGAAGGTATGACCATGAAGCGCATCAAGCCGCGCGCCAAGGGTCGTGCCGACCGTATTCTTAAGCGTACTTGTCACATCACTGTGAAAGTGGCCGAGAAATAAGAGAGCAGGCGAGAAAACCATGGGACAAAAAGTAAATCCTACCGGCATTCGTCTGGGTATCGTTAAAAAGCATACCTCTGTGTGGTATGCCGGCAGCGACGAGTACGCAGACAAGCTGTACACGGATCTGAATGTTCGCGATTTCATTCGCAAGAAGCTGGCCCACGCTTCCGTGAGCCGCATCGAGATCGAACGTCCGGCCAACACTGCGCGTGTGACCATTCACACCGCTCGCCCGGGCATCGTGATCGGTAAAAAAGGTGAAGACGTTGAGCGTCTGCGCAACGAGGTGAGCGCGAAGATGGGTGTGCCGGTGCACATTGACATCGAGGAAGTGCGCAAGCCAGACCTGGACGCCACCCTGGTGGCCCAGAACGTTGCCCAGCAGCTGGAGCGTCGTGTGATGTTCCGTCGCGCGATGAAGCGTGCGGTTCAGAACGCCATGCGCCAGGGTGCCGAAGGCATCCGGATTCAGGTCGGTGGCCGTCTGGGCGGTGCTGAAATTGCTCGCACCGAGTGGTACCGCGAAGGTCGTGTGCCCCTGCACACCCTGCGCGCGAACATCGACTACGGCACTGCTGAAGCGATGACCACTTACGGCATCATCGGTATCAAGGTATGGATCTTCAAAGGTGAGGTTATCGGCGACGAAATGCCCGATGAGCAGCCGAAGAAGACCCGCAAGAAAGCTGCTAAGTAAGGGGTGCGCAGATGCTACAACCGAAGCGTACAAAATTCCGCAAGGTACAGAAGGGTCGCAACC
Source organism: Microbulbifer sediminum (assembly GCF_021729035.1). Taxonomy (GTDB): domain Bacteria; phylum Pseudomonadota; class Gammaproteobacteria; order Pseudomonadales; family Cellvibrionaceae; genus Microbulbifer; species Microbulbifer sediminum. The sequence goes on from NZ_JAJSAP010000010.1 coordinate 41,550, forward strand.
GCGGTCTTTCCCAGCGCGGCTCCAAGGTGAGCTTTGGCGAGTTTGGCCTCAAGGCCATTGGTCGTGGTCGCATCACTGCGCGCCAGATCGAAGCGGCTCGTCGCGCAATGACCCGTCACGTAAAGCGTGGCGGTAAGATCTGGATTCGAGTGTTTCCGGACAAGCCCATTTCCAGTAAGCCCCTCGAAGTTCGGATGGGTAAAGGTAAGGGTAACGTAGAATATTGGGTGGCACAGATCCAGCCGGGTAAGGTCCTCTACGAGATGGAGGGTGTTTCCGAGGATCTGGCTCGCGAAGCTTTCGAGCTCGCCGCGGCCAAGCTGCCTGTGAAGACAACTTTCGTTAAGCGTTCGGTGATGTAATGAAGACTGCAGATCTACGCGAAAAGTCAGTTGAGGAGTTGAACCAGGAGCTGCTGAATCAACTGGAAGCTCAGTTCAAGCTTCGCATGCAACAGTCCACCGGTCAGCTGGCTCAGACTCATCTGCTGAAGCAGACTCGTCGCGACATTGCTCGCATTAAGACTGTGTTGACCGAGAAGGCAGGTAATTAATCATGGCTGAAGCAAAACTGAAGCGTACTGCGACTGGTAAGGTCGTAAGTGACAAGATGGACAAAACCATCACCGTTTTGATCGAGCGCCGTGTTAAGCACCCGATCTACGGCAAATACGTGAGCAAGTCCACCAAGCTCAAGGCTCACGACGAGAACAACGACTGCAACATCGGTGATGTTGTGGTTATCGAGGAGTCTCGTCCGCTGTCCAAGAGCAAAGCCTGGGCTTTGCAGAAAATTGTAGAGCGTGCGGCGAAGGTTTAACCCCTAGCGCATTGAAGAGTTTCGGAGAGAGACGATGATTCAAGCGGAATCCTACTTAGAAGTAGCTGACAACAGTGGGGCTCGCCGCGTCATGTGCATCAAGGTGCTGGGCGGCTCCCATCGTCGGTATGCTGGCGTGGGCGACATTATTAAGGTGACCGTTAAGGAAGCCATTCCCCGCGGTAAAGTAAAGAAAGGTCAGGTAATGAACGCAGTGGTCGTGCGCACCAAGAAAGGTGTGCGTCGCCCCGACGGTTCCCTGATTAAGTTTGACGAAAACGCAGCGGTACTGCTGAACCAGCAACATGCGCCGGTCGGCACCCGTATTTTTGGCCCGGTAACTCGCGAGCTGCGCGGTGAGAAGTTCATGAAGATCATCTCACTGGCTCCCGAAGTTATCTAAGCCTCGAGCGGAGAATAGTTATGCGCAAGATCAAGCGTGACGATGAAGTGATCGTTATCGCCGGTCGCGACAAGGGCAAGCGCGGCACCGTACGCAAGGTGCTGAACGACGGCCGCCTGATCGTTTCCGGTGTTCAGATGATCAAGAAACACCAGAAGCCAAACCCCCAGCTGGGCGTTGCCGGTGGAATCGTTGAGAAAGAGGCCGCTATCCAGGCCTCCAATGTGGCGATTTTCAACCCCGGCACTCAGAAAGCTGACCGTGTAGGCTTCAAAGTACTGGAAGACGGCACTAAGATTCGCGTCTTCAAATCCAGCGGCGAAGCCGTAGACGCATAAGCAGGTTGGGTATTTATCATGGCAAAGCTTAAAGAGCTCTACGTTAAAGAACTCGCGCCCAAGCTGAAGGAAGAGCTGGGTGTAGAGAATGTGATGGCCGTGCCGCGCATCACCAAGATCACCATCAACATGGGTGTTGGTGAGGCGATTGGTGACAAGAAGGTACTGGACCACGCTGTCGAGGACATGACAGCAATCACTGGTCAAAAGCCCATTATCACCAAGGCGCGCAAATCCATCGCGGGCTTCAAGATTCGTGATGGCTGGCCGATCGGTTGTAAGGTGACTCTGCGCGGTGAGCGCATGTATGAGTTCCTGGAGCGCCTGGTTGACATCGCGATTCCGCGTATCCGTGACTTCCGTGGCATCAGCCCGAAGCAGTTCGACGGCCGCGGTAATTTCTCGATGGGCGTTAATGAGCAAATCATCTTCCCGGAAATTGACTACGACAAGGTAGACAAGCTCCGTGGTCTGGATATTTGCATTACTACTACAGCCGCCAACGACGATCACGGTCGTGCGCTGCTGAAAGCATTTAACTTCCCGTTTAAGGGTTAAGAGGATTCCATGGCGAAGAAATCCATGATTGCGCGCGAAGATAAGCGCGCTCGAACCGCAGCTAAGTACGCTGAAAAGCGTCAAGAGCTGAAGGCGATCATCGCCAGTACCACTGCTTCCGAAGAGGAGAAGTGGGAGGCTCAACTCAAGCTGCAGAAACTGCCGCGCGATGCAAGCCCGGTACGTCAGCAACGTCGCTGCCGTATTACTGGTCGCCCCCACGCTGTTTACCGCAAGTTCGGCCTGTGCCGTAACAAGCTGCGCGAAGCGGCCATGCGTGGTGATGTTCCCGGCCTGGTCAAGTCCAGCTGGTAAGAAGTCCAGCCGGTATTCGGCAGATTTGAGGAGTCTCATAAAATGAGTATGCAAGATCCGTTGGCAGATATGCTGACTCGCATCCGCAATGCCCTCGGGCGCGGAAAGGCTGAGGTCACACTGCCTTCATCCAAACTGAAAGTGAATGTGGCCAAGGTCCTGAAGGACGAGGGTTACATCAACGATTACGCCGTAAGCGAAGGTGCCAAGCCGGAGCTGACCATTGACCTGAAATACTTCCAGGGCAAGCCGGTCATCGCCGAGCTGGACCGTCTGTCCCGTCCGGGCCTGCGCGCTTACTTTGGTAAGAAAGCTCTGCCTTCCGTCCGCGGTGGCCTGGGTATCGCAATCGTCTCCACCTCCAAGGGTGTGATGACTGATCGTGCTGCTCGCCAGGCTGGTATCGGCGGCGAAGTGCTTTGCACCGTATTCTAAGCGGGGGTTGGTATGTCTCGAGTAGCAAATGATCCGGTAAAAATCCCCGCAGGCGTTACCGTTGACCTGAAAGGCCAGGACATCGCCGTCAAAGGCGGTAATGGCAACCTGGACATGGTCATCCATGGCGATGTGGAAGTGGCAGAGGCGGACAGCCAGCTGACTTTCACCGCACGTAACGGTTCCAAGAAGGCCAAGGCGCTCGCGGGTACTACACGCGCACTGGTCAACAACATGGTGGTAGGTGTCAGCCAGGGCTTCGAGCGTAAGCTGCAGCTGAACGGTGTAGGTTACCGTGCCAAGGCGTCCGGTAAGACCGTAAACCTGACCCTGGGTTTCTCCCACCCCATCGATTATCAGCTGCCGGAAGGTGTGACTGCTGAAACACCGTCGCAGACTGAAATCGTACTCAAGAGCAGCGACAAGCAGCTGCTGGGCCAAGTGGCTTCTGAGATCCGTGCATTCCGTCCGCCGGAGCCCTACAAAGGTAAGGGTGTCCGTTACGCCGACGAGCGCGTGTTCCGCAAAGAGGCCAAGAAGAAGTAGGTAGGGCATAGAAATGAACGTTAAGAAGCAATCTCGCTTGCGTCGTGCACGCCGTGCCCGCGCCAAGATCCGCGAGCTCGGCGCTGTTCGCCTGACCGTGAACCGCACGCCGCGCCACATTTACGCACAGGTCCTGTCTGCCGATGGCGACAAGGTACTGGCTTCTGCCTCTACCCTGGACAAAGACCTGCGCGCAGGAAAAACCGGGAACGTCGATGCCGCCACAGCGGTTGGCACCCTGATCGCCGAGCGCGCCAAGGCCGCTGGCGTTGAGCAGGTCGCCTTCGATCGCAGCGGTTTCAAGTACCACGGCCGCGTAAAGGCTCTGGCTGACGCCGCCCGCGAAGCCGGTCTGAAATTCTAAGGGTTGAGTTATGGCTAGAGAGAAAGACAAAAGCAACGACGAAGGCCTGCAGGAGAAGCTGGTCCAGGTCAATCGTGTTGCCAAGACTGTTAAAGGTGGTCGTATTTTCGCTTTCACCGCGCTGACCGTGGTGGGTGATGGTAACGGCCGTGTCGGCTTCGGTCGCGGCAAGGCGCGCGAAGTGCCGGTAGCGATCCAGAAGGCGATGGAAGCTGCGCGTCGCAACATGATTCAGGTAGACCTGAATGGCGACACCATCCAGTACGCCACCAATGGCCGCCACGGCGGTTCCAAGGTGTACATGCAGCCAGCCTCCCAGGGTACCGGCGTAATCGCCGGCGGTGCCATGCGCTCCGTCCTGGATATGGTTGGCGTGCACAACGTACTGGCCAAGTGCTACGGCTCCACCAACCCGGTGAACGTAGTACGCGCTACTTTCAACGCGCTGGCTCAGATGAGCAGCCCGGAAGACGTAGCGGCCAAGCGCGGCAAGTCTGTTGAAGAAATCCTGAACTGATCGCGGTTCGGGCACCAAGGTTATTTAGTGGGTTAAGACCATGGCTAAGAAGACCATTAAAGTCACCCAGATCAAGAGCATCGCCAAGCGCCTGAAGAACCATCAGGCGTGCGTTGCGGGTCTGGGCCTGCGCCGCATCGGTCACACTGTGGAAGTGGAAGACACTCCCTCCGTGCGCGGCATGATCAACAAAGTTAACTATCTGGTTAAGGTAGAGGGGGAATAACATGCGTTTGAACGACCTGTCTCCCGCAGAAGGCCACAAGCACAGCGCCAAGCGCGTTGGACGTGGTATCGGCAGTGGCCTGGGTAAAACCGGTGGCCGCGGCCACAAGGGCCAGAAATCCCGTTCCGGCGGTTCCGTGCGTCCGGGCTTCGAAGGCGGTCAGATGCCGCTGCAGAAGCGCCTGCCGAAGTACGGCTTCACCGCGTACAGCTCCCGTTTTGCGGATGAAGTGCGCCTGGGTGAGCTGAACAAGGTGGATGCGGACGTAATTGATTTGGCAGCGCTGAAGAATGCCGATATTATCGGCAGCCACGTAAAACGCGCCAAAGTGTTCCTGTCCGGCGAGCTGACCAAGGCGGTGACCGTCAAAGGTCTGGCAGTCAGCAAGGGCGCTAAAGCGGCCATCGAAGCTGCTGGCGGTAAAGTAGAAGACTAATTGAGGCCCCAATGGCACGACCAGGATCCGGCGTAAACTCCCTGGGCAACAGCAAGGGATTGGGCGAGCTCTGGGCTCGCCTTCGTTTTCTGTTCCTCGCGATACTGGTGTATCGCTTAGGTACCCATATTCCGGTGCCCGGTATTGATCCGGAAAAACTGGCGAACCTGTTTAACCAGAACCAGGGTACCATCCTGGGCCTGTTCAACATGTTCTCAGGCGGTGCACTGGAGCGCATGAGCATTCTGGCGCTGGGGATCATGCCGTACATTTCCGCGTCCATCATCATGCAGTTGATGACCGCGGTTACGCCGTCCCTCGAAGCTCTCAAGAAAGAGGGCGACGCGGGCCGGCGCAAGATCAACCAGTACACCCGTTACCTGACGGTAGTGCTGGCCCTGATCCAGGGTATTGGCATGACCTTTGGTCTCGCCGGCCAGAACCTGGCCTACGCGGCCGAGCCCGCCTTTGGTTTTTACTTTGTGGCGGTTGTGTCACTGGTAACCGGTGCGGTGTTCATGATGTGGCTGGGTGAGCAGATCACCGAGCGCGGGGTCGGCAACGGTATTTCCATGCTGATTTTCGCCGGTATCGTCGCTGGTTTGCCCAGTGCGATCGGCCAGGCTTTCGAACAGGCGCGCCAGGGTGAGCTGCATATCCTGCTGCTGCTGTTGCTCGGCTTTATCTCAGTGGCCGTGGTGTACTTCGTGGTGTTCATGGAACGCGGCCAGCGCCGTATTACCATTAACCACGCGCGTCGCCAGGCGGGTCGTTACTCTGCAGCCCCGGCTGCGCAGTCGAGCCACCTGCCGCTGAAGGTCAACATGGCTGGTGTTATCCCGGTGATCTTCGCCAGCAGTATCCTGCTGTTCCCCGCCACACTGGCGCAGTGGTTCGGTGAGGGTGGCGAAGGCTTCGGTGCCCAGATCCTGCAGTGGATGGCGCTGCAACTGGGTCCGGGTCAGCCGCTGAACATCATCCTGTTCGCGCTGCTGATCGGCTTCTTCTGCTTCTTCTACACGGCGTTGATGTTTAACCCGAATGAAGTGGCAGATAACCTGAAGAAATCCGGTGCCTATGTGCCCGGCATCCGTCCCGGTGAGCAGACGGCGCGCTATATCGACAGCGTGCTGACCCGGCTGACCCTGGTGGGTGCGGTATACATTGCACTGGTATCCCTGCTGCCGCAGTTTCTGGTGGTCGGGTTTAACGTACCCTTCTATCTGGGTGGTACATCGCTGCTGATCGTCGTGGTCGTGGTGATGGACTTTATGTCACAGGTGCAGTCACACCTGCTGTCCCACCAGTACGAGGGACTGATGAAAAAGGCCAACCTGCAAGGCTACGGTCGTCGCTGATCGCGACACCAGGCAGCAGTTTGAGTGAATTGAGGTAAGGTCATGAAAGTACGCGCTTCTGTTAAAAAGATCTGCCGTAACTGCAAAATCGTGCGTCGCAAGGGCGTTCTGCGGGTAATCTGCAGCACCGACCCGCGCCACAAGCAGCGTCAGGGCTAATCGAGACAAGCCCGGTCGCGGGAATTCCCCTTCTCGCGGCCGGCGCCGGTTTCGTCCTCAGGGTCGGAGCCGGGCAGCAGGGACCCGAGGGTCAGCTGCTGCCAACAGGGGGCGTTGACTGTCGTCCGTTTCTTCTCGGGAGACCAGAGAAGGGGCGGACTATTGCAATTTAGTGTCTGAAAAGCTATTCTTGCGCGCCTTTTTGGTGGCGCCGCCGGTTTTTTAGTCGCTGTCAGCGCCGAATCTAGAGTTGAGTCACGCTTTGAAGAGCAAGGCCGTGGCTCCCAATACGTGGAGTACGCCTCTATGGCACGTATTGCTGGTGTCAATGTACCAGACCACAAGCACGCCGTGATCTCCCTGACCCATATCTATGGGGTCGGGCGCACTACGGCAAAATCTATTTTGGCAGCGGTTGGTATCGCTGAATCCACCAAAATCCGTGAACTGTCTGAAGAGCAGATCGAGTCCATCCGTGGCGAAGTTGCAAAACTGTCCGTGGAAGGTGATCTGCGTCGTGAAGTATCCATGAACATCAAACGTCTGATGGACCTGGGTTGCTTCCGCGGTTTGCGCCACCGTCGCAGCCTGCCGCTGCGTGGCCAGCGCACCAAGACCAACGCCCGTACCCGCAAGGGTCCGCGCAAGCCGATCCGCAAATAAGCGGTTCTCGCGGTTTAACAATCCCCGCGGCGCTTTGCTGGCCGGGGAGTTGATACAGGATTTAGGATACAGGTATGGCTAAGCCAAAAACTACTGTTCGAAAAAAGGTCAAAAAGACCGTTGTCGACGGTATTGCCCACGTCCACGCATCGTTCAACAACACGATCGTGACGATCACTGATCGCCAGGGTAATACCCTCAGCTGGGCCACTGCCGGTGGTTCCGGTTTCCGTGGCTCGCGCAAGAGCACGCCTTTTGCAGCCCAGGTGGCCGCTGAGCGCGCCGGAAACGCCGCTCAGGAATACGGCCTGAAAAACCTCGACGTCGAAGTTAAGGGCCCCGGCCCGGGTCGCGAATCTGCAGTTCGCGCCCTGAATAACTGCGGCTTCAAGATTACCAATATCACCGACGTGACGCCGATCCCGCATAATGGTTGTCGTCCGCCCAAGAAACGTCGCGTGTAAGAGGGGGCTGACAAAATGGCACGTTATATTGGACCAAAATGTAAACTTTCCCGCCGGGAAGGTACCGATCTGCAGCTGAAGAGCGGCGTCCGTCCTCACGACTCCAAGTGTCGTGCAGAGGCCAAGCCCGGTCAGCACGGCGCCGGCCGCGGCCGCCTGTCTGATTACGGCGTACAGCTGCGTGAAAAGCAGAAAGTTCGCCGCATCTACGGCGTACTGGAAAAGCAGTTCCGCAACTACTATAAGGAAGCGGCGCGCCTGAAGGGTGCAACCGGTGAGAACCTGCTGCAGCTGCTGGAGAAACGCCTGGACAACGTGGTTTACCGGATGGGCTTCGGTTCCACCCGCGCTGAAGCACGCCAGCTGGTTTCCCACAAGGCGATTCTGGTCAACGGCAGCACTGTGAATATCCCGTCGTACCAGGTTAAGGCTGGTGACGTGGTATCCATACGCGAAAAAGCCAAGAAGCAGATGCGTATCCAGAATTCCGTTTCCCTCGCCGCCCAGCGTGGCGATGTCGAGTGGGTAGATGTCAATGCAAGCAAACTGGAAGGCACGTTCAAGCGCGTTCCGGATCGTGTTGACCTGCCGGCAGAGATCAACGAAAACCTTATCGTGGAACTCTACTCCAAGTAAGGGATACAACTGTAAACAGGTATGGCTATGCAGACTGCTGTCAACGAGTTTTTGACACCGCGTCGTATTGACGTCACTGAGTACAACCAGAATCACGCCAAAGTGGTACTGGAGCCCCTGGAGCGTGGCTTTGGCCACACTCTGGGTAACGCCCTGCGTCGCATCCTGCTCTCCTCCATGCCGGGCTGTGCCGTCACTGAAGTCGAAATCGACGGTGTCGAGCACGAGTACAGCGCCATCGAAGGTGTGCAGGAAGACGTGATCGAAATCCTGCTCAACCTGAAGGACGTTGCCGTCATCATGCACGGCAAGGACCAGGCAGTGCTGAGCCTGAGCAAGAAGGGCCCGGGTGCCGTGACCGCCGGAGACATCCAGGCGGACCACGACATCGAGATCGTCAACCCGGAGCACGTGATCGCCAACATCACTGGTGATGTGGAACTCAGCCTGCGTCTGACGGTGGCGCGCGGCCGTGGCTACCAGCCCGCCGACGCCCGCCATGAGGACGAGGAAGAAACCCGTGCTATCGGCCGTCTGCAGCTGGACGCTTCCTACAGCCCGGTTCGCCGCGTTTCCTATGCGGTCGAATCGGCGCGTGTAGAACAACGGACCGACCTGGATAAGCTGGTTCTGGACCTGGAGACCAATGGTACCCTGGATCCGGAAGAGGCCATCCGCCGCGCCGCCACCATCCTCCAGCAGCAGCTGGCAGTGTTTGTGGACCTGGAAGGGCCGGATGAGTCCCAGCCGAAGCAGGACGAGCCGGAAGTTGATCCGGTGCTGCTGCGCCCGGTCGACGACCTGGAGCTGACCGTACGTTCGGCCAACTGTCTGAAGGCAGAGAATATCTACTATATCGGTGACCTGATTCAGCGCACCGAAGTGGAGCTGCTGAAGACGCCGAACCTGGGCAAGAAGTCCCTGACCGAAATCAAGGACGTTCTGGCTTCCCGCGGTCTTTCCCTGGGTATGCGCCTTGAGAACTGGCCCCCGGCCAGCCTCAAGGGTGACAGCAAGCTGAGCCCCCTGTAAGCATCTGGTAAGCGCGGCCGTTGGTCGCGCTGTCGATAGATAGAACCCGAGCGGTGACACGACCCTGTGCGGCACCGCTCCAGAACGACCTGCTGAGAAAGCAACTGTCGTAAGGAATTGAGTTATGCGTCATCGCTATAGTGGCCGTAAATTCAGCCGTACCAGTTCCCATCGCAAGGCCATGTTCAAGAACATGACCGCGTCACTGGTAGAACATGAACTGATCAAAACCACACTGCCGAAAGCCAAGGAGCTGCGTCGCGTTGCCGAGCCGCTGATCACCCTGGCCAAGAAGGACAGTGTTGCCAACCGTCGCCTGGCTTTCGCCCGTATCCGTGACAAGGACGCGGTTAAGAAGCTGTTTGACGAACTGGGTCCGCGTTACGAAGCGCGCCCGGGTGGCTACATCCGCATCCTGAAGTGTGGCTTCCGTGCCGGCGACAAGGCCCCGATGGCCTACGTTGAGCTGGTTGACCGCCCGCAGGCAGAGGACGACGCAGCAGAGGCCGCCGAGGCCTGAGCCGCAGTCGTCAACGAAAAAGCCGGTCCCTGACCGGCTTTTTTTTCGCCTGTTTGGCGTATAATTGAGCTCGCGTACCAATAGTCCCCGGAGGCTCCCCATGGACCTGCACCAGTTGCTGGATAACCTGAACCCCCAGATCGTCGGCAGCCTCAAGCGCGCTATCGAACTCGGCAAGTGGCCGAATGGCGTGGCCCTGACAAGTGAGCAGAAGATGCTGTGTGCGGAAGCGGTGCGTGCCTGGGAGCTGCGTAACCTGCCCAGCGAAGCCCATGTTGGCTATGTTGCGCCCAAGAAGTCACCCTGTGGCGACAAGGATGAAGACCAGCCCCTGAATTGGCGCTGAGTGCTGTCCGCACCTTCCCTGCCCGGGCGAGACACAATTGCCCGGGGCTATACTCATGCCGTGAAGCTTTGCGGCGCCATATTCCTGTTCCCCTTACCTCAGTTTTAGCGCTGGTCGCCGTGCTACGCCTTTCTCTCCATCGCCTGGCATCCGGTTAAACCCGGTTTGTTGCCTGACTCTCGGCGCTGACCGGAGTGGGCGGTATGCTGGGAGCTTGTTACGCGCGTTAATTTCCGGACAGGGAGTCTGCTTATGCGAAAGGGTTACAGTGGATGGCTCTGGGGGCTGTCGGCGGCGGCGATTGTTGTCTGGTGGGCTGTGACGAGGTCATATCCGTCGGTCGATGTGAATGGTATTGCCGTACCGGTGGCAGGGCAGGACAGCGCCTCCTCCGTCGGGATTGTCGAGCCGGCCAGGGCTGACCCCGAGGCATTCCAGGACCAGCTGTTGTCGCACCCGCGGGTAGAGGCTTACCTGGACCGTGAAGAGGAGAAACGTACCCTCAGGGCGTATTTCTCCAGCAACGGGGATGCTATCAGCGATGCGGAAGCCTGGGCCCTGATTGAGCGTATCGAGGCGGAGGGTCGGGTTATCGCGTCCGAGGGCCTTGCCCTCAAGCTGGCGTGGCTGGAGCGCAACAGTGCTGGCCGGGCAGATTTCGACGAGGCCGCCGCGGGATTGATAGCCGAGTATCGCCAGAAAGCGGAAGCGCAACAGCCATACGACCCGTATCGGGAAGAGCCGGGATTCGCCCGTTATAAAGCCATGGAGGCGGCAATCATCGAGCGGGTCCAGGCGATGGATAAATTTCCGGAGGGGCTGACTCGTCAGCAATATCTGCGCCGGCAACTGCAAGGGGCCCGGGAAGAAGCGTATGGCAACTGAAGCAAGGCCGCACAGGGTGCGGCCTTTTTAGGTGTGCCTGCCAATGCAAAATTAAAGCAGTCCGTCCACCAGGTCGTAGAACCAGTTATTGTTATTCTCGAAATCAGAAGTCTCGTCGGTTTCGTAGGCGCGAATAAAGCCGCCGCCCTGGTAGTTGACGATGTTGTTTAGGAAGTCCCGGGTCTCGAGTCCCAGCTCTGCGATTTCGCCGTACTGCAGGTCGAGCACGGTGGTGCAATGGCTTTCATTGAAATTGCGGAACCTGGGGAAGTAGTAGCCCCAGTTGCCGGTCTGTTCCAGCATCGGAATCAGGTTGCTGAAGGTATCCTGCTGCCACTTGTCACGGAGCTTTGCCAGTTTTGATTCCGCATCCGGGTCACTGCCGATATCCTCAAAGAATCGCTCATAGGAGTAGGAGGAGAAATTACCGTCGGCAAGGAAGTGGGTAATACCCAGCCTGTCTGCGGGGAATTTTTGTGACAGTCCACCGTAAAGAGTGGCCAGGGCATTGGGGTCGAACCCGGGAGTGATCTGCGTGAGCAGGTTGATTGGATTCTCTGCGGCCGTATCGCCGTCATCGGTGTAGGTGGTCCAGGAGTCCAGCACTTCCCGGTGCAATGGCAATGACGGATAGGTCTGGGGGTCATTGCTGTTCCGCGGGGCGTCAAACAGCGGGCCGGAATCGTCCAGCAGGTAGCCGTAATCCACGCCCATATCCGCACGCAATTTCGAGTAGTTCAGCAGGGCACCGATACTGCCGGCGCTGCAACCGGCGGCAAGCATCTGTCGCGGTTTTTGCAGGTTGTTCTTTACCCAGGAGGTGACCGCCTGCACGTTGCGCAGGCCATTGTGGTGCCAGATCAAGTCCGGGTTCTGTCCGGTTGGATCCGCGTAAACCTGGGTCTTGTCGCCCACATAAATGTCACCGGTACAGTAGGGCACGTAGACGATATTCCACTCACCGGTTTTGAACTGGTCGTAGGGATGATGGGTGTAGATCAGTGGCGACGCGGCCGCCGTGCCCAGGTTGGATGAGTTTTCGAAATCCAGCAGGTTGATATTCTGCACGTAGTCATCGGGAATTCCATTGGGGTTGCGCGCCCCGCGGATGCCGGCCTGGCCGGAGCAGCTCTCATAGTCCCAGCAGGCGCCGCCGCCCTCGAAATAGAAAATGGTATTGCTGGTATCCGGCACCCGGTAGACAAAAAACTTGTAGGGCGACCCGTTGCCACACATGGCCCCGGTACTTGCCGGTACATCGACTTTCTGCCAGTTGTCGTAATCGGCCGGGTTGAACCCGTCATCAAAGCCGGCAACTTCCCGGGTCAGCGGGTACATCCCGTGGGTTTGCTCTTCGGTCACTGGCGCATTGGCCTGGCGGGGTACGATGAGATTGCCGAGGGTGGCCCAGAAACCGTAGTCGCCGGGTTCGGCACTGACCTGGGCGCTGAGCGTGATGCTGATGGCGGCACAGGCGAGTGCCGCACTGCGGAGAACTTTTATCATTTTATCCCCTGAGTTTTCAGTGAGTATCAGTCGTTTTCTCTCTGGCTGCGCTAGTTGGTACAGGGCCGTACTGCGGGGACAAAAATGCCTGGGGAATGTCCGTCTCGACCGGAGTGAAACGGGCGCGGAGCCGGTTCGCTACTTCGGTAAAACGCCCTGAGCCTAGTGCCTTGTCGGCCAATGGTCGAGAATATTTGCAGGCAGAACCATTGGGTCACCATAGACGTACCAGTCTACTCGGCAAGCTGAAAACTGCTTCACAAATTCAGGTGGAAAACAGAGTCAGCAAGTCACTCCCGGCAGGCTTTACCCGGCATCACGTGTGGGGGACACTGGCAGCAATAACAATAATCCTGGTGAGTCTATGGTCCGGTTAAAACGGCGGCGGTGGCAGTGTCTGCGGCACTCGTGGTTGCCTTCCTGAGCCTGCCCCCGGGGATCGAAACCCAGCTGGCGCGGCACGGCTTTACTGCCGCCGCGGGACATTATGATGTGGAGATATTACGGGACAAGTGGGGGGGCCACATATCTACGGCAGCACCGACCCCGATGTGGCCTTCGGGCTCGCCTATGCCCACGCCGAGGATGACTTTGCCACCATCCAGGACGTGATCCTCGCAATCCGCGGCACACTGGCGGCGGAGAAAGGCATGGCTGCCGCGAAGACCGATTACCTGGCCCAGTGGATGGGCATCTGGCCGGCAATCGAGCGCGGTTACACCAAGCTGCCGGCGCAGACACGTGTGGTTGCCGAGGCCTATGCCGCGGGGCTCAACCTTTATGCCGCGCACAATCCGGAGCGGGTTTCCCGCTACCTGTTGCCGGGCGACCGCTCCAAACTCATCTGGCGCGACTACCGGGATTTCAGTGCCATGCCCAGCACCGTCAATCTCGCTTCGGGACTGGTCTACAACGCCAGCAATCCCTCGTTCCACTCAACTGACGGCGACGACGATGCCTGGGCAGAGGATTACCCGGACAGCATGGGTATTGAAACCCGGGTTACCAACCGGGCCCTGCAGATCGAGTCGTTCTACGGTGCCGAGCAAAAGATCTCTGCAGACGAATTCGTTCGATTCAAGTTCGACCACCGCCACCACCCGGGCTCGTACCAGGTGAAAGCACTGCGCCGCTGGCTGGCCAGCGAAAAACCCGCAGGTTTGCAGCGCGAGCCCTATCGCTCGGCGCTGGCCGCCCTGGCGCACTGGGACCTGTCCACGTCCCGCGACAATCGGCAGGCGGCCCTGGCCGTACTGACGCTGCAGCCGGTGCAGGACGCCGGGAACGAAGCGGTTTCCGATACTGCGATCGGGCGGGCATTCCGGCGGGCGGTGGATCAGCTGGTCGAGCATCACGGCAGCACCGGGGTGCCCTATCGCGAGGTCAATCGCCATGTCCGCGCGGACAAGAGCTGGCCGCTAAACGGCGGGCCGGATACGCTGCGTGCGGTCTACGGCGGGCCGCTGAATGGGGGGGGTGAGCTGGAGAATCGTGCCGGCGATGGCTACATCATGGTGGTCGCCTGGGGCGCTGAGGGACAGGTGCGCTCGCGCGCGGTGCATCACTTCGGCTGAGCCACCCTTGACAGTACATCGCCTCACTACGCGGGCCAGGCGTCGCTGTTCGCCGCAGAGAAGCTGCGGCCGGTGTATTTCGAGCGGGCAGCGCTGGAGCCCCATGTCTCGCGTCGCTACCGCCCGGGACAGGAGTGATCAAAAGATGAAACGCTCCCTCGACTGATGTCCCGGGTGGGGGGCGCCTGCGGGTAAGGTGCCGTCAGAGCAGCCCGAATGCCGACATCAGGCTGCGGCCGCCGAGCATGAACGTTACCAGCAATACCAGCAGCCCGGCCAGGTTCTGCCAGCGGGAATTGCGGTATTCGCCGAGCCTGGGCGTATTCATTTCCCACAGCAGGAATCCGGTAACAATGGGCAGCAACAGGCCGTTGGCTACCTGGGCAAACCAGATTACCTGCACCGGCTTCATTTCCAGCGTGGCGATCCCCGCGCCGGTGACCAGTACCGCGATCCACAGGCTGCGAAAGCCCGTGGACCTGAGATCGGGACGCAGGCCCAGGGCGCCGCCCAGGGCGTAGGCGGCTGCCAGTGGGGCAGTAACCGCCGAGGAAATACCTGCGGCGAAAAGGCCCACTCCCATCATGGCGGTGGCGAGGTCGCCGAACAGTGGCCGCATGGAGGTGGCAATATCGGCGGCCCCCTGCAACTCCAGCTGGTGCCGGAAGAAAGCCGCTGCAGCAGTGGCGACAATGGCCATGGAGATCAGCCCACCGAGGGGGATGGAAAAAAGGATATCGCTGCGCGCGCGGGAAAGATCGCGCGGATCACGCCACTTGCGGCTGGCACTCGCACTGTGCAGGAACAGGTTGTAGGGCACCACGGTGGTTCCCACCAGGGCGATCACGGTCAGGGCCGCACCTTTCGGCAGTTGCGGCACCAGCAGTCCGCGAAGCAGGGCGGGAATATCGGGCCGGCTGATGAGGAAGGTGGCCAGGAATGCCAGGCTCATCAGGCCCACCAGGGCGATCAGGGACTTTTCCACCAGGCGGTAGCTGCCACTCCACAGCAGTGCAAAGGCCACCAGGGCGATCAGCAGGGCCCAGGGATTGAAGGCCCGGGCGGATGGGTCCCCATCACCGGTGAGGGCGCGAAGGCCCATGCTGGCGCCGGCGATATTGCCGCCCTGATAGGCGGCATTGCCCACCAGGATGGCGCTGGCCACCAGGGCGATGGCGGCGAATCGCGGCAGCGGCCGGCGAAAGGACTCGCGGATATTTTCCCCGAGGCCGCGGCCGGTGACCACGCCCAGGCGCGCGGCCATTTCCTGCAGCACCACGCTGGCGAGTACCGCGAACAGCAGTGCCCAGAGCAGGGCGTAGCCATAGTTGGCGCCGGCGAGGCTGGCGGTGACCACGGTACCGGGGCCGATAAAAGCCGCCGCGACCATGGTTGCGGGACCGATATTCAGGTGTTTGCCGATTTTCATTATTTTTATGTTCTGCTGTTAATTGGCGTAGAGGTGGAGCCCTGTTTCTTCCGGGGTTAAATCGACCTGCCGCTCGAACTGCATGCCCACTTTTTTCAGCACCCGGACCGAGCCTGAATTTTCCGGTTGCACCAGGCCCACGATCCGTTGCAGTCCCATTTCCCCGCGACCGTAGAGCATGACAGCCTGTGCAGATTCGGTGGCCAGTCCGCGCCCCCAGTACGCGGGCAGGAATCGGTAGCCGATATCCACCTCTTTGATTTCCGGTACAAACTTGAGGCCGCAGAAGCCAACCAGGTGGCCCGTGGTCTTCTCGATACAGGCCAGGCGACCGAAGCCCCGCTCGCGGTAATCGCGCAGCGGTTTGCTTTTCAGGGCCTCGGTGGCCTCGGCCAGTGAGGCGAACGGGGCCTGGCCGGTGTAGCGGACCACTGCGGGGTCGGCGCTGAGGGCATAGAAGCCCGGCGCATCGTCCAGCGTGAATTTTCGCAGTAGCAGTCGCGCCGTTTCTATCACCGGTAACAGTGCCGTTATTGCAGCATCGGCTTCAGGAAGCGCCCGGTGTGGGAAACCTCCATTTCCGCGACTTCCTCGGGGCTGCCGGTGGCGATGATTTCGCCACCACCGGAGCCGCCCTCGGGGCCCAGGTCGACAATCCAGTCGGCGGTCTTGATCACATCCAGGTTGTGCTCGATCACCACCACGGTATTGCCGTGATCGCGCAGCCGGTGCAGTACGTCGAGCAGTAGCTGGATATCGGCAAAATGCAGCCCGGTGGTGGGCTCGTCGAGGATATACAGCGTCTGGCCGGTGTCCCGCTTGGACAGCTCCCGGGACAGCTTCACCCGCTGCGCCTCACCGCCGGACAGGGTGGTGGCCGCCTGGCCCAGCTTGATATAGGACAGGCCCACATCCATCAGGGTCTGCAGTTTCTTGGCGATGGCCGGCACCGGGTCGAAGAACTCGCGGGCCTCCTCCACCGTCATCTCGAGGACCTCGTTGATGTTCTTGCCCTTGTAGTGCACCTCGAGGGTCTCGCGGTTGTAGCGCTTGCCCTTGCAGGTGTCGCAGGGCACGTAGATATCCGGCAGGAAGTGCATCTCCACCTTGATCACGCCATCGCCCTGACAGGCCTCGCAGCGACCGCCCTTGACGTTGAAGCTGAAGCGCCCGGGCTTGTAGCCGCGGGAGCGGGCTTCCTGGGTGCCGGCGAAGAGCTCGCGGATCGGGGTGAAGATCCCGGTGTAGGTGGCGGGATTCGACCGCGGCGTGCGGCCGATAGGGCTCTGGTCGATATCCACGCACTTGTCGAAATGCTCCAGGCCGTGGACCGCCTCGTGGGGGGCGGCCTTGAGGGTGGTGGCCTTGTTCAGCGCTGTCGCCGCCAGGGGGTAAAGGGTGGCGTTGACGAGGGTGGACTTGCCCGAGCCGGATACGCCGGTCACACAGGTGAGCAGGCCCACTGGAATCTCCAGGTCGACCTCCTTGAGGTTGTTGCCGCTGGCGCCCTCGATACGCAACATATAATCCGGATCCGGCAGGTAGCGCTCCTCGGGTACGGCGATCTCCTTGGCGCCGGACAGGTACTGACCGGTAAGCGAGCGCTCACAGGCGGTGATGCTCTCTGCGGGCCCCGCGGCCACGACCTCGCCGCCGTGCACGCCGGCACCGGGGCCGATATCCACGATGTAGTCGGCACTGCGGATGGCGTCCTCGTCGTGCTCCACCACGATCACCGTATTGCCCAGGTCGCGCAGGTGGGTGAGGGTGGCCAGCAGGCGCTCGTTGTCGCGCTGGTGCAGCCCGATGGAGGGTTCGTCGAGGATATACATCACGCCCACCAGGCCGGCGCCGATCTGGCTGGCCAGGCGGATGCGCTGGGCCTCACCGCCGGACAGTGTCTCGGCACTGCGATTGAGGGTCAGGTAGTTGAGGCCCACATCCACCAGGAAACGGAAGCGGTCCCGCAACTCCTTGAGGATCTTGTCGGCAATCTCTTTCTGTGCGCCCTGGAAGGTGATCTGGTGGTCGAAGTAATCAAAGGCATCGCCCACCGGCAATTCGGTGATCTGCGCCAGGGTGCGGTCGTTCACGAATACATTGCGCGCCTCGCGGCGCAGGCGCGTGCCGCCGCACTCAGGGCAGTTCTGGGTGCTGAGGTATTTGGCCAGCTCGTCGCGCACCGACTGCGACTCGGTGTCGCGGTAGCGGCGCTGGAAATTGGGGATGATGCCCTCGAAGGTATGCCGGCGCACCGTTACATCGCCGCGGTCGTTGACGTAGCTGAAGTCGATGACCTCGTCGCCGCTGCCGTGCAGTATCACTTCTCGGTGGGCCTTGCGCAGCTTGTTCCAGGGCTTGTCCAGGTTAAAGCCATAGTGCTCTGCCAGCGAGTCGAGCATATGGTAGTAGTAGATGTTGCGGCGGTCCCAGCCGCGGATGGCGCCCTCGGAGATGCTGCTCTCCGGGTCCAGGATCACCTTGTCTTCGTCGAAGAACTGCTTGACCCCCAGGCCATCGCAGCTGGGGCAGGCGCCGGCCGGGTTGTTGAATGAGAACAGCCGCGGTTCCAGCTCGTTCAGTGAGTAATCACATACCGGGCAGGCGTGGCGGGCGGAGAACAGGCGGTCCTCCTGGTCGCCGTCCATGAAGCTGATGGAGGCGATGCCCTCGGTCAGGGTGAGGGCCGTCTCGAATGACTCGGACAGGCGCAGTTGCAGGTCATCACGTACCTTGAACCGATCCACCACCACTTCGATCGTGTGCTTCTTGCGTTTGTCCAGCTTGGGGGTGTCGTCCAGGTCGCAGACCACGCCGTCAATCCGTGCGCGAACGAAGCCGTCACGGCGCAGCCGCTCGAATACGTGCAGGTGTTCGCCCTTGCGGTCGCGCACCACCGGTGCCAGCAGCATCAGCTTGCTGCCCTCCGGCAGCGCCAGCACCTGGTCGACCATCTGGCTGACGGTCTGGGCCTGCAGGGGTTCGGCGTGGTCGGGGCAGCGCGGCTCGCCCACCCGGGCAAACAGCAGGCGCAGGTAGTCGTAGATCTCGGTAATGGTGCCCACGGTGGAGCGCGGGTTGTGGGAGGTGGATTTCTGCTCGATGGAGATGGCCGGGGACAGGCCCTCCACGGTATCCACGTCCGGCTTTTCCATCATCGACAGGAACTGCCGGGCGTAGGTGGACAGCGACTCCACGTAGCGGCGCTGGCCTTCGGCATAAAGGGTGTCGAAGGCCAGTGAGGACTTGCCGGAACCGGAAAGCCCGGTGATCACGATCAGTTTATCGCGGGGAATATCCAGGTCGATATTCTTCAGGTTGTGGGTGCGCGCACCCCGGACATAAATCGTATCCACGCAGCATCCTGTGGTTTGGTCGGAAAACAGGCAAGTATAATCTCTCCGGCACTTGTGCCAAAATCTGGCTCCAAATCAACCACCCTTACCACCGGAACGGATATCCATGATTCCCGTGATTCTCTGCGGCGGCACCGGCTCGCGCCTGTGGCCGCTCTCCCGTGAAGCCTACCCGAAACAGTTCCTGCCGCTGGCGGGCAGCGAAACCATGCTGCAGGCCACCGCCATGCGCCTGGACGGCATCGCGAATGTGGCGGCGCCGATCCTGGTCTGCAACGAGGAGCACCGCTTTGCCGCGGCCGAGCAGCTGCAGGAGATTGGCCGTTCGGCACAGTCGATCCTGCTGGAGCCCTGCGCCCGCAATACCGCGCCGGCCATCGCACTCGCGGCACTGGCCGCACTCGAGGACGCGGGCGAGGGCGATGAGCCAATGCTGCTGGTACTGCCGGCCGACCATGCGGTAACTGATGTACCGGCGTTCGAGCGAGCGGTGGACAGCGCCCGTGAACTGGCGAAACGCGGTCACCTGGTCACCTTCGGCATCGTGCCCACCTGTGCCGAGACCGGCTACGGTTACATCCGTCGCGGCGAGGACCTGGGGGAGGGTGCCTGGAAGGTGGCCGATTTTGTCGAGAAGCCGGATGCCGCGACCGCGGAGCGCTACCTGGACAGCGGCGACTACAGCTGGAACAGCGGCATGTTCCTGTTCCGCGCCTCGCGCTACCTGGAGGAGCTGCGCGAATACCGGCCGGATATTCTCGAAGCCTGCCGGGCGGCCTTCGCCGGTGCGGCGCGGGACCTGGATTTCACCCGGGTCGACGCCGCAGCCTTCGCGGCCTGCGACAGCGAATCGGTGGATTACGCGGTGATGGAGCGCACCGAGTCCGCGGCGGTGGTGCCGATGGCGGCGGGCTGGAGTGATGTGGGCTCCTGGTCTGCGCTATGGGAGCTGGCGGAGAAGGACAGCGACGGCAACCGGCTGCACGGCGACGTGTTGGCGGAGGATGCCAGCGGTTGCCTGGTGCACGGGGACAATCGCCTGGTGAGCCTGCTGGGGGTGCGTGACCTGGTGGTGGTGGATACCGACGATGCGATATTGATCGCCGACAAGGGCCGTGTGCAGGAGGTCAAGAAACTGGTACAGCGACTGGACCAATCCGGTCGCGGCGAGGCGCGGGCACACCGCAAGGTCTATCGCCCCTGGGGATATTACGACTCCATCGACGCCGGTCCCCGTTTCCAGGTAAAGCGCATCGTGGTGAAACCGGGTCGCCAGCTGTCGCTGCAGATGCACCACCATCGGGCGGAGCACTGGATCGTGGTGCGCGGCACCGCCCGTGTGACCCGCGGTGAGGAAGAGCTGCTGGTGACGGAAAATGAATCCACTTACATCCCGCTGGGGGTGACCCACCGGCTGGAAAATCCGGGTTCCATCCCGCTGGAGCTGATCGAGGTCCAGTCCGGCAGCTACCTGGGAGAGGACGATATCGTCCGCCTGGAAGACAAATACGGGCGTAGCTGACCACAAGGCAGGCTCGACGGCGCGGTTCCGGTTCCCAACCGGGGCCCCGCCGCTGTTACAATGCGCGCCCATTGATGTTGTGCGCCCGGATTGCCGGATGAACCCCTCTGCCCATGAATGCCACTGAACGACGTGCCCTGATGGGGCTCGCCTCGCTTTACATATTTCGCATGCTCGGCCTGTTTATGGTGCTGCCGGTACTGTCCGTTTACGGTGCCGGCTATAGCCATAGCACACCGTTCCTGCTGGGTATTGCCCTGGGCGCCTACGGGTTGAGCCAGGCCGTGCTGCAGGTGCCGCTGGGCATCCTGTCGGACCGCTGGGGGCGCAAGCCGGTCATTTTCCTCGGGTTGGGGGTGTTTGCCCTCGGCAGCGCGGTGGCGGCCAACACCGACTCCGTTTACGGCCTGATTGCCGGCCGGGTGCTGCAGGGCTGCGGAGCCATTGCCGCAGCGACCATGGCGCTGATGGCGGACCTGACCCGGGACGAGAACCGCGGCAAGGCGATGGCGGCGATCGGGGCTGCCATCGGGGTATCATTTATGCTCGCGGTCATGCTGGGGCCGGTGCTGGCGGGCGCCGGCGGGCTGGCGGCGATTTTCTGGGTGACCGCCGGGTTGGCGCTGTTGGGCATGCTGATGCTCTGGCGCCTGGTACCGACACCGGCGGAATCCGCGCGGCCGGCGGTGAACCGTGCCGGCTTCCGGGAGCTGCTGGCCAGCGGCAACACCTGGCAACTGGTCAGCGGAGTGTTCTTTTCCCACCTGCTGCTGACCGCCCTGTTTGTGCCTCTGCCACTGGTACTGGTGGAGAAGCTGGGCGTGCCCGGGGCCGGGCACTGGAAAATATACGGACCGCTGATGCTGGGCGCCTTCGTGGTGATGCTGCCGCTGATGCGGCAAGCCGAGCGCCAGGGGCGTGTGCGCCAGGCGATGGCACTTGCCCTGCTGGGCCTGGGGGCTGGCAGTGCCGCCCTGGTGGTGCCGACAGGCCCCGTGGGGCTGCTGGCGTTACTGGCGTTGTTCTTTATCGCCTTCAACCTGCTTGAGGCGCTGTTGCCGGCCCAGCTGACGCGCACCGCACCGGCGGAATCCCGCGGCGCGGCCAGCGGCCTGTACGCAACCTTCCAGTTCCTGGGGGCATTTGCCGGGGGCAGCCTGGGCGGATACCTGTTCGGAGCCGGCGGCGCGCCCTGGGTCGCCGGGCTGGGCGGCGTGGTGCTGGTGGCCTGGGGGCTGCTGTGGTGGTTCCTGCGGGAGCGCCGGCAGCTGGCGCCCGGCTGAGCTGGGCACCCCGGCGGCGACTGTTGTATGCTGCTGGATAAAAATACACTGGTTGCAGGGGGCAACCGTCCGGTGGTGCCGTTGTTGCGGCGCCAGCCGGTGTTACGGACAGCCTGAGACTATTTACTAGACCATTTGATAATTGCCGCCCGGGGTGTACCGCGGGCGAAAGAGGAGAGGGCCATGGCCAAGGGTATTAACAAAGTCATCCTGATCGGCAATCTGGGCGCTGACCCGGAAACCCGCTATATGCCGAGCGGTGGTGCGGTCACCAACGTCAACCTGGCGACTTCCGAAACCTGGAAGGACAAGCAGACCGGCCAGCAGCAGGAACGTACCGAGTGGCACCGGGTGGTGTTCTTCAACCGTCTGGCGGAGATCGCCGGCGAGTACCTGCGCAAGGGCAGCAAGGTGTATATCGAAGGTTCTCTGCGCACGCGTAAGTGGCAGGACAAGAACAGCGGCCAGGATCGCTACACCACTGAAATCGTTGCCAACGAGATGCAGATGCTCGACAGCCGCGGTGGAGACCAGGGTGGCTATGGCCAGGGCATGGGCAACCAGGGTGGTTACGGCCAGCAGAACCAGGGTGGTTACGGCCAGCAGAACCAGGGTGGCTTCCAGCAGGGCGGCGACCCCTATGCCCAGGGCAACCAGGGGCGTTCCGCACCCTCGCCCATGGCCCCCTCAAACCAGCCGCCGTCTAACCAGCAGCCGAACCAGGCGCCTGCTGGCGGTTTCGACAACAGCTTTGATGACGATATTCCGTTCTGATTCGCGGATCCTGCGTGCCTGACTATCACACGGGTTACCAGCCGGACACTGTCGCCGTTATCGGTGCCGGCAACTATATCGATGCGCCGCTGCAGAAACGCCTGCAGCGGGTGGGTTTTCGTGTGCAGCTGCTCGGCCCGGCCGAACTCGACCAGTTGCGCCCGGGGGCCCTGGTCATCAATGCGGCCGCTTGTGCCGGCAGCAATGCGATGGGCGAGGCCCTGCAGGTATGCCGCGACCTGGCCGGACGCGATGATTACAGTCACCTACTGCATATCTCCTCTTACCGGGTTTTTGCCGGCGGCGCGCAGAAGCGTTATGACGAAGACGACGATCCCAACACGGAATCCCCCAATGGTCGACAGTGGCTGGCGTGCGAGCGGGCACTGGCGAGCAGCAAAAGCCTGACGGTGCTGCGCTTCGGGTGGATGGTGGATCGCAGTGAGAGCGCACTGTTGGCGCGCGTGCTGAAGGCCCTGCTGGAAAACCGGCCAATCGCCGTGGACGATGAGAGCCGGGGCAGCCCGGTAACCGTTGCCGACCTGGTGCGGGTGGTGGTGGCGGTGGTCCAGCAGCTGGCCAGTGGCGCCCCGCCTGCTGGTGTCTATCACTACGGTGCCGCGGACAGTTGTACGGCACTGGAGTTCGCCCGGGAGGCTGTGGAGCGGGCCCAGTCTTTCCTCGATGAAGGCACTGCAATGGAGCCTGAGCCACTGGCCGAGCCTGTGGGCAATCACAGCGCGGTACTGGCCTGTAACAGCCTGCGGGACGTGTTCGGTATCCAGCAGCGCAGCTGGCGCCAGGGGCTTACCCGCCAGGTGGAGTTGTGGCTCGAGCGGCTTGGCAGCGGCCGGTGAAAATGGCCCCGGCCGGGGCGCAGCGCCATGTAAAGCGCGCTCCGGGCCGGTGTCCCGGAGGCAAAAGAAAAGGGCGATCCAGTGGATCGCCCTTTCTGTTTCTATCGGCAGGCCTTCAAGCCACTGCTCAGACCTTGTCGAACACCAGGCTGGCGTTGGTGCCGCCAAAGCCAAAGCTGTTGGAAAGCACGCGTTGCAGCTCGGTCTTGCGCAATTCGGTGACCAGGTCCATGCCTGCGGCCTCCTCATCGCGATTTTCCACGTTGGCGGAGGCGGTAATAAAGCCTTCCTGCATCATCAGCAGGCAGTAAATCGCCTCGTGCACGCCGGCGGCACCCAGGGAGTGGCCGGTCAGCGACTTGGTGGAGGAGAAGGCCGGGGCCTGGTCGCCAAAAACCTCGCGCATCGCACGCAGTTCAGCCACGTCGCCGACCGGAGTCGAAGTGCCGTGTGTATTGATGTAGTCCACACCGCCTTCCAGGCCATTGCCGTCCATACCGGCGAGGGCCTGCTGCATGCAGCGCACCGCGCCCTCACCGCTGGGGGCCACCATATCGTAGCCATCCGAGGTGGCGCCGTAGCCGGTCAGTTCGGCGTAGATGGTGGCGCCGCGGGCCCGGGCATGCTCCATCTCCTCCAGCACCAGGCAGCCGCCGCCGCCGGCGATTACAAAACCGTCCCGGTCAGCATCGTAGGGGCGGGAGGCGCGCTCGGGGGTGTCGTTGTACTTGCTGGACAGGGCGCCCATGGCGTCGAACAGGTGGGTCAGGCTCCAGGCCAGCTCTTCGCCACCGCCGGCGAAGACGATGTCCTGCTTGCCCATCTGAATCAGCTCGGCGCCATTGCCGATGCAGTGGGCGCTGGTCGCACAGGCGGAGGAAATGCTGTAGTTCACGCCCTTGATCCGGAACGGCGTGGCCAGACAGGCCGACACGGTGCTGCCCATGACCTGCGGTACCCGGAAGGCACCCACGCGGCGCACACCCTTTTCTTTCAGGGTCTGTGCGGCATCGATGATGGCTGCAGTCGAAGTGCCGCCGGAGCCCATCACCAGACCGGTGCGCGGGTTGGAGATATCGCTTTCTTCCAGGCCCGAGGTGCGAATGGCTTCCTGCATGGCGATGTAGGCATACGCTGCCGAATCGCCCATAAAACGCAGGTGTTTGCGGTCGATGTGGTCCTTGAAATCGATGTCCACCGGGCCCGCGACCTGGCTGCGCAGTCCCAGTTCGCGATACTCCTCATTGGCACGAATGCCGCTGCGGCCCGCCTTCAGCGAGGCGGATACGGACTCCAGGTCCGTGCCGATACAGGATGTGATACCCAATCCGGTGATGGCTACCCGTCGCATAAGTGGTCTCCAGTAAAGCTTTCCGGCAGTGTACGTTGTTATTGTGCCCGGGGTTTGGTTACGGCCGGACCGATTTGCTGGCCGGGCAGGCCTGCCCGACCCGGCGGCCGAACAGGCTTAAAAATTGTCTGTACGGGTGAACAGCCCGACGCGCAGGTCCTTGGCAGTATAAATCTCGCGACCGTCCACCGCGACCGAGCCGTCGCCAATGCCCATGACCAGCTTGCGCTCTACCAGGCGGCTCAGCTGGATATGATAGGTGACCTTCTTGGCGGTCGGTAGGATCTGGCCGGTGAACTTCACCTCGCCACATCCCAGTGCGCGACCGCGCCCGGGGTTGCCCTTCCATGCCAGGAAGTAGCCCAGCAGCTGCCACATGGCGTCGAGCCCAAGGCATCCCGGCATTACCGGGTCGCCGGGGAAGTGGCAGTCGAAAAACCACAGGTCGGGGTGGATATCGAGCTCGGCAATCAACTCGCCCTTGCCGTAGGCGCCACCGTCCTTGGAGATGTGGGTGATGCGGTCGAGCATCAACATGTTGGGTGCCGGCAGCTGGGCGTTGCCCGGGCCGAACATCTCGCCGCGCGAGCAGGCCAGCAATTCTTCACGGGAATAGCTGCTTTTCTGAACGAAATTACTCATTTTGTCCCCGGTTTTGGGTGTTCACGCCACAAAGAGTGGGCGTTTTTGCAAGAGCGGGCATTCTAAAGTCTGGGGAAATGTTGTCCAGTCAGTCAGGGGAATTTTTGTGACTGGCACGGGCCTTGCTGACTAGATTACAGGGTATGAACGCCGCAAATGCCCGGGAACATTGAGGCACGCGTACCAGCTGGTGCGGTCAGGGTGGTCGGGTGATGCGTTTCACAATAATGTGGTAACTTTCCCGTCCACGCGGGGTGGGCGCCCGAGCCGCCGCGACAAGAAAAGCACCAGAAGAATTGGGGTCCCGATGTTGAAGAAATGTCTCTTCCCGGTTGCCGGTTACGGCACCCGCTTCCTGCCGGCTACCAAGGCAATGCCGAAGGAGATGCTGCCGCTGGTCAACAAACCACTGGTTCAGTATGGCGTGGAGGAGGCGATTGAAGCCGGCCTGACCGAGATCGGCTTTGTCACGGGGCGGGGCAAGCGGGCCATTGAGGACCATTTCGATACCAATTTCGAGCTGGAACACCAGATTGCGGGCACCGGCAAGGAGCGCTACCTGGACTCGGTACGCAATGTGATCGACCGGGCCAGCTTTTCCTATACCCGCCAGGGGGAGATGCGCGGCCTGGGCGACGCCATCCTGCAGGGGGAGCGCCTGATCGGCGATGCCGCCTTTGGTGTGGTGCTGGCGGATGACCTGTGCCTCAATGATGGCCTGGGGGTCCTGGGCCAGATGGTGCAGCTCTACCAGCAGTTCCGTTGCAGCGTTGTGGCCGTTGAGGAGGTTCCGCGGGACCAGATCCACAAGTTCGGCGTTATCGCCGGTAACGAGATCAAGCCCGGTCTCTACCAGGTTACCGATATGGTGGAAAAGCCCGCCGCGGAAGAGGCCCCGAGCAATATGGCCATTATCGGCCGCTATATCCTCACTCCGGACATTTTCGACCTGCTGCGCGAGACCCCGCCCGGAAAGAACGGGGAGGTGCAGATCACCGATGCCCTGCTGGCCCAGGCGCAGCGCGGCTGTGTGCTGGCCTATCGCTTCAAGGGGCGCCGCTTCGACTGTGGTTCCGTCGACGGCTTTGTCGAGGCCACCAATCACGTCTACCAGAGTATTTACCTGCCCGCCCAGGCGGATGAAAACTGAACCTGCAAAATAACAAGCGTTACCAGGGAACACTTTTACCCATGACCGAGCTGACCTGTTTCAAGGCCTATGACCTGCGGGGCCGTGTGCCCGACGAACTCAATGTGGATGTTGCGTACCGGGTGGGACGCGCGTTCGCGCAGTTCCTGGATGCCCGCCGCGTGGTGGTGGGGCACGATATCCGCCTGACCAGTGGTGAGCTGACCGATGCGCTCGCCGACGGCCTGCGGGATGCCGGTGCCGACGTATTTCATATCGGCGAATGCGGTACCGAGGAAGTCTATTTCTCCACTTTTCATGGCGATTTCGACGGCGGCATCTGTGTGACCGCCAGTCACAATCCCATGGACTACAACGGGATGAAGTTTGTCCGCTCAGGCAGCCGCCCTATCAGTGGCGACACCGGCCTGAAGGAAATCAAGCGACTGGCGGAAGAGAATGCGTTTGCGCCGGTGGAAAAGCGTGGTGCGCTGCAACGGTTTGAGTATCGTGCCGATTTCGTCAGGCACCTGCTGGGTTATGTTGATACCGCCGCGCTGAAGCCGCTGAAGCTGGTGGTGAATGCCGGCAATGGCGGGGCCGGTGCCGTGGTGGATGCCCTGGCGCCGCACCTGCCGTTTGAGTTTGTGCGTGTACATCACGATCCGGACGGCAGCTTCCCCAACGGTATCCCCAACCCGATCCTGCCCGAGAACCGGGAGTCCACGTCACGGGCGGTCCGTGACAGCGGTGCTGACTTCGGCATCGCCTGGGACGGCGATTTTGACCGCTGCTTCTTCTTTGATGAAAACGGCGAGTTTATAGAGGGCTACTACGTGGTCGGCTTGCTGGCCGAGGCTTTCCTGCTCAAGGAGCAGGGCGCCGCAGGGAAGAAGACGAAAATCGTGCACGACCCGCGCCTGACCTGGAATACCGAGGATATTGTGCGCGCGGCCGGTGGTGAACCGGTGCAGAGCAAGACCGGGCACGCCTTTATCAAGGAGCGCATGCGCAAAGAGGATGCGGTCTACGGCGGCGAGATGAGCGCACACCACTATTTCCGCGATTTTGCCTACTGTGACAGCGGCATGATCCCGTGGTTGCTGGTGTCGGAGCTGGTGAGCCGCAGCGGCAAACCCCTTTCGCAGCTGGTGGGCGAGCGTATGGCAGCATTTCCCTGTTCCGGGGAAATCAACTCAAAGGTCGCGGATCCCGCGGCACTGCTCAAGGCTGCTGAGGAAAAGTACGCCCCCGGGGCGGAGAGTGTGGAGCACGTGGATGGCCTCAGTGTGGCGTTCGCCGACTGGCGCTTTAACCTGCGTATGTCCAACACCGAGCCGGTGGTGCGCCTCAATGTCGAGTCGCGCGGTGACGAAGCGCTGATGAAGCAGAAAACGGCGGAGCTGCTCAGCCTGATCCGCACCTGATTTCCGGCCCCTTGCCGGGGTGATTGACGGGCAGCAAAAAGCGGCGCTTGGCGCCGCTTTTTTGTTGCCCGCCCTGTGGCCAGCCTAAACCGATCGTTCGATGGCGAAGCTGGCGAGCTGCTGCAGGGCGGTTTTGTAGTCGCCTTCTGGCAGGAAGGCCAGTTGTTCGCGGGCCTCGGCCACTGCCGCACGGGCACGTTCCATGGTGTAATCCAGGGCGCCGCAGGACTCGATTGCGTCGACGATTTCCTTCAGGCGGTCGGCGCTGCGCTGCTCGATCGCCTCCCGCACCAGCGTTGCCTGTTCCGGGGTGCCATTGGCCATGGTGTGGATCAGCGGCAGGGTGGGCTTGCCCTCGGCCAGGTCATCACCAACATTCTTGCCCAGCTCCTCCGGGTTGCCGCGGTAGTCCAGCGCGTCGTCCACCAGCTGAAAGGCCAGGCCCAGGTGGCGGCCGTAGAGTTTCAGCGACCGGCGCTCTTCCGGGCCACAGTCGGCCAGTACCGCTGCTGTCTCACAGGCGGCCTCAAACAGGGCTCCGGTCTTCTTGTGGATCACGGTCAGGTAGTTGTCTTCACTGACTGCCGGATCGCCGGCATTGACCAGCTGCTGTACCTCGCCTTCGGCAATGGTATTGGTGGTTTCCGACAGGATTGCCATGATGTCCATATCCTGCAAAGCCACCATCATCTGGAAGGCGCGGGAGTAGAGAAAGTCACCCACAAGTACTGCCGGCGCGTTGCCCCACTGGGCGTTGGCGGTCAGCCGGCCGCGGCGTCGCTCCGAGGTGTCCACCACATCGTCGTGCAGCAGGGTGGCGGTGTGGATGAACTCGATGACAGTGGCCAGGTCTATATGCCGGTCACCGCTATAGCCCGCGGCCCGGGTGCAGAGCAGCACCAGTAGCGGGCGCAGGCGCTTGCCCCCGGCTTCCACCAGGTAGTGACCGATATTTTCCACCAGTGGCACATCCGAGTGCAGCTGGTCGAGGATGCGCTGGTTGACGGCGGCGAAATCATCGGCGGCGACCCGGTGAAAAGGCAACATGCATGGATTCCTTATACTGCTCTATGGGAACGGCTTTTTAGCACTTGAAAGCACCGGCCGGCGCGGCCGGGAGGCCGCCAGCGGGCAAGAAGCCGGCTATTGTATCAATGTCGTGAATTGATTAGAATCTGCGCCCCGCTTTGGCTGGCTCCCGTGGCCGGCAGTGGGACCAAGCTTTATTCGGTATTGAATATACGGCGCAAGCTCCCGAAATGCGGTGTTGTGACTGGCCGGTTCCCGGCAATCCGACCGCTGCTTCGTGTCGTCCATCTCGGAGCAAAGAGATATGTACGCAGTTTTTGAGAGCGGTGGTAAGCAGCACCGCGTGGAAGAGGGCGAAGTACTTCGTCTGGAAAAGCTGGAAGTCGCCACCGGCGAATCCATCGATTTTGATAAGGTGCTGATGGTTGTCGACGGTGACAGCGTGAACATCGGTGCCCCGCTGGTCAACGGCGCGAAAGTAACAGCTGAAGTGGTCAATCACGGCCGCGGCGAGAAGGTGAGAATCATCAAGTTCCGTCGTCGCAAGCACTCTATGTCCCGTCAGGGCCACCGTCAGTGGTACACCGAAGTTAAAATCACTGGCATCAAGGCATAAGAGAGGAGTAACGACTCATGGCACACAAGAAAGCTGGCGGTAGTACGCGCAATGGTCGCGATTCCGAAAGTAAACGCCTGGGCGTGAAGCGCTTTGGCGGTCAGTCTGTAGCGGCTGGCAACATCATCGTGCGTCAGCGCGGCACCAAGTTCCACGCTGGCGTTAACGTTGGCATGGGCAAGGACCACACCCTGTTCGCGACTGCGGACGGCGTTGTGAAGTTCGAGGTGAAGGGCCCCAGCAATCGTAAGTACGTTTCCATCGAAACTGCCTAATCCGGTTGCCCGACCCGATCCGAAAGCCCCGCCCCCGAGCGGGGCTTTTTCGTTGTGCGGCGCAGCCGTGAGATCCTGTGCGCAAGTTAAACTGCGTAAGAGAACAGTAACCGCCATGGCGGTGGAGATAGCATGAAATTTGTCGATGAGGCGCCCATTTACGTCAAGGCGGGCAATGGTGGCAATGGCTGCCTGAGCTTCCGCCGGGAGAAGTTCGTCGAGAAGGGCGGCCCCGACGGCGGCGATGGCGGCGATGGCGGGTCCGTGTACCTGGAGGCGGATGAATCCCTCAATACCCTGGTGGATTACCGCTACCAGCCCCGCTACAGCGCCGGTAGCGGCGAGCAGGGGCGGGGCCGCAACTGTACCGGCGCCAAGGGTGACGATCTGGTGCTCAAGGTGCCGGTGGGAACGACCATCATCGATGCCGAGACCGGCGAGACCCTGGGAGACATGACTGCGGCCGGCGAGTGCCTGCTGGTGGCCCAGGGCGGCTTTCACGGCCTGGGCAACACCCGTTTCAAATCCAGTACCAACCGCGCGCCGCGCCAGACCACCAAGGGCACCCCGGGTGAGGAGCGCCATCTCAAGCTGGAGCTGAAAGTGCTGGCGGACGTGGGCATGCTCGGGCTCCCCAACGCCGGCAAGTCCACCTTTATCCGCGCGGTTTCTGCGGCCAAGCCGAAGGTGGCCAACTATCCGTTCACCACGCTGGTGCCCAACCTGGGTGTGGTCAAGGTGGAGAAGCATCGCAGCTTTGTGATTGCCGATATCCCTGGCCTGATAGAGGGGGCGGCGGAAGGTGCCGGTCTTGGTATTCGCTTCCTCAAGCACCTGACCCGCTGCCGCGTCCTGCTGCACCTGGTGGACCTGGCCCCGTTCGATGGCAGCGACCCGGTGGAGAATGCCCTGGCAATTGAGCGGGAGCTGGAATCGTTCAGTCCCACTCTGGCGGCGCGTGAGCGCTGGCTGGTCCTGAACAAGACTGACCTGGTGCCCGCGGGCGAACTGGACCAGCGTTGCGAGGAGATCGTGCAGGCGCTGGGCTGGGAGGGGCCCGTGTTCCGTGTGGCGGCCATTCGCGGCGAGGGCACCGATGCCCTGGCGGGACGCCTGATGGACTACCTGGATGAGCGCCGTGCGGCCGAGGAGGCGGACCCGGAGGAGGCCGAGGCCGAGCTGGAAGCCCAGCGGCAGATGCAGCGTGAGGCCCGGGAGCGTATCCAGGAATTGCGCGAGGCGCGCAAGTCCGGTCGTCGTGCGGGGGATGATGATGATGATGATGACTGGGACGACGATGACCACGACGTCGAGATAGAATACCGCCGCTAGTCATAGTTTGGTGCCGGGCGGGCTGCCGTACCGGTAACTGCCCTGCGGGGCATTTTTCCAGGGGAGGGGTGGAGTTGCAGTCTCGGCAACAGCTCGCCGCCAGTCGGCGCTGGGTAATCAAGATCGGCAGTGCGCTGCTGACGGACAATGGGCGCGGAGTCAATTGCGCTGCCATCGCCAACTGGGCCGCCCAGATTGCCGCGCTGCGCAGTGCCGGGATCGAGGTGCTGCTGGTGTCGTCCGGCGCCGTGGCCGCGGGCATGGACCGCCTCGGCTGGCGCCGCCGGCCAGAGTCAATCCACCAGCTGCAGGCTGCCGCCGCCGTGGGCCAGAGTCACCTGGTGCAGGTTTACGAGCAGGCCTTTGGCCGGTTTGATTGCCGTACCGCGCAGATCCTGCTCGACCACGACGACCTTTCCAATCGTACCCGCTACCTCAATGCGCGCAGCACCCTGCGCACCCTGCTGTCCCTGGGGGCTGTGCCCATCATCAACGAGAATGACACGGTTGTCACCGACGAGATCCGGTTCGGTGATAATGACACCCTGGCGGCACTGGTGGCCAACCTGGTGGAGGCCGATGCGCTGCTGATCCTCACCGATGCGGAGGGCCTGTTCACCCAGGACCCCCGTGACAACCCGGCAGCTGAGCTCATTCGTGAGGCGTCCGCTGCGGATCCTTCCCTGGCGGCCATGGCCGGTGGCTCACGCAGTGGCCTGGGCCGCGGCGGCATGAGCACCAAGGTGCGGGCGGCACAGCTGGCGGCCCGTTCTGGCGCCGCCACGGTGATCGCCGGCGGTGCAGTGGAGGGCGTGATCCGCCGGGTTTGCGGCGGAGAGCGGTTGGGCACCCTGCTGGAGCCCGAGGCGGATCCCATGGCGGCCCGCAAGCGCTGGCTCGCCGGCCAGCTGCAGGTGCGCGGCAGCCTGGAGCTGGATGCGGGGGCCGAGACGGCGCTGCGCGAACAGGGCAAGAGCCTGTTGGCGGTGGGGGTGACCGGCGTGGCGGGGCGCTTCCATCGCGGTGAGCTGGTGGCCTGCCTCAATGCTGCGGGTGAGGAGGTGGCCCGGGGGCTGGTGAATTACGACAGTGCCGAGGTGGCGCGTATCGTCGGCCAGCCATCGGAGCGGTTTGTCGAGCTGCTGGGCTACCGCGACGATGATGAGCTGATCCACCGCGATAACCTGATCCTGCTGTAGCACCGGCTCCGTTTGTGCCCGGGGCCCGATGAGCAGCGGGCAGATACAAAAAAGCCCCGCCATGGCGGGGCTTTTTTAGGCTCGCGAGACGCGGATCAGGCAGCCAGTGCCTTGATCTGGGCGTTCAGGCGGCTCTTGTGACGGGCGGCCTTATTCTTGTGAATAATGCCCTTGTCCGCCATGCGGTCGATGACCGGCACCGCTTCCGCGTAAGCAGTCTTGGCTTTTTCTGCATCACCTGCATCGATGGCCGCAACTACCTTCTTGATGTAGGTGCGCACCATGGAGCGCAGGCTGGCGTTGTGGTTGCGGCGCTTGTCGTTCTGGCGCGCGCGTTTCTTCGCTTGAGGTGAATTGGCCACCGGTTGCTCCTGTTGGAAATCTCAGTAAATCTGTAACTAACGGGCCGGGGCCCGATTGGGACGCGACATTATCCCCACGGCTGGTTGTTTGTCAACCACTGGTGACACCCGGGGCCTCGTGTATTCCGCAGTCCTCAGCGGGGCAGGTGCAGCGTGAAGGTGACGCCGCTGCCGTCCTCGCGGTCGGCGGCCTCCAGGCGGCCACCGTGGAAGTCGGCGATCAGCCGCGCGATATGCAATCCCAGGCCCAGGTGACCGGCGCGGCTGCCATCATTGCGCACCGAGACCAGCGAGTCGAACAGTTTGTGGGTAAAGCCCGGCGGCAACAGTGGCCCGTCGTTGCTTACCGAGATGCGGAAGCTGTCCGGTCCCTGCTCGAGCGCCAACCGGATTTCGCTGCCCTGGGGCGCAAAGCTGGTGGCGTTATCCACCAGTTTGTCGAGCAGCTGGGCCAGCAGTTCTGGCGCGCCGTAGCAGGCTTGCGGCCCCCCGGGACAGCTGAGGCTGAAGCGGTGGGCGGGGTGCGCGTCGCGGTAACTGTCGGTAAGCACCTGCAGCAGGTCGTCGAGCTCGAACTCCTCCCGGTTGCGTTCGGCGGGCTCGCGTTCCGCCTGGCGAATACTGGCCTCCAGGTGGCTGGCCGCCGACAGGCTGTTGAGGATACCGGACAGGCGCCCGCTGCCCTCCAGTGCGCGCTCGGCATAGCGGCGGCTGTCCTCGTCAAGCTCGCCGGCGGCCAGGTTGTCCAGGGATCCACGCACCACCGCCAGGGGGGTGCGCAGCTCGTGGGACAGCTTGCTGGCCAGCGAGCGCAGGTACTGGTGATATTGGTCCAGCTCCTGCAGCAGGCTGGCAAAGGCACCGTTGAGTGCGCCCAGCTCATCGTTCATGCGGGCGC
This sequence comes from Microbulbifer sediminum, assembly GCF_021729035.1. Classification (GTDB taxonomy): domain Bacteria; phylum Pseudomonadota; class Gammaproteobacteria; order Pseudomonadales; family Cellvibrionaceae; genus Microbulbifer; species Microbulbifer sediminum. The sequence continues at coordinate 75,131 of NZ_JAJSAP010000010.1, forward strand.
GGGGGAAGTCCCCCCGCAGGCGGCCGCTGGCATCCACGGCGTTGCGGGCGGCCCGGTGCAGGCGCCGGATGCGCCATGACAGCCAGCTGGCGTAACCGAGCAGCAGAAGCAGGGCACCGCCGGCAGCCACGCAGGAAACCAGCCACAGCTGGTAGGCCGCCGACTGGGTCAGTGACTGCAGGGCCTGGCCGGATTGCAGTGCAATCACGCGCCCAAGCAGGGGGCGTTCGACGATATTGTCGGCGCGGGTAATCACCGGCACGCTGGCTGCGCCAATGCGGGTCTCCCGCGGCCCCCGGTACCACTGCTCCGCTGTCGCGCGTCCCTCGGCCAGCTCCGCGGGCAGGGACTGGGCGGGCAGCGGTGGCAGGGGCGTACGTGACAGCAGCTGGCGGTAGAGCCAGTTGCGCAGCCAGTGCTGCTGCTCCAGTACCTCGCTACCATCCCGCTGGCCCACCGCCGCGAGCCGGTACCCCTCGCTGTCCACGACCAGCAGCTGCAACTGGGGGCGGGCGAAGTGCTGCAGCTCTGCCTGCAGTTCTGGCAGGGGCTGTACCAGCCGGCCCGGGCGGCCGTCTGCCGGCAGGGTGCTGGCGCGCCGTTGCGGTGTGGTGCCGTCACTGGTGCTGCGATCGCTGATGGCCAGGGCGAACTCGCCGTCGGTGAGGGCAAAGGGCAGGGTCAGCTCCAGCTGGTAGCCGGCAGCGGAGGCGGTCCAGCGACCGCGCAGGCGCAGTTCGCGTTCCCTGGTGCCCCGGCGCAGGTTGCGCCACAGGGCCGTGGCGCTGCCCTGGCTCGCGACCGGCAGCGTGTAGTGCCGGCCACCGGTGTGGATCTCAACCGCGTCGCCACTGGCGATCAGGCCGGTGCGCGGGTCCTGGTAGGCCGGCGTGTCGTCGGCCACCGTGAGGAGCAGGTAAACCCGCTTCCCGTGGCGCCCCATGGTGACCTGGCCCAGTGGAGAGCCGTCGTTCGCCAGCAGTGGGCGCGGTGGTAAGTGCCAGGCGCGCCATTCGTCGCCGTAGCCGTCCAGCAGGGGGGGCTGGGGCAGGGGGTGAAGGTAGAACTGCGCGCCGGGCGGGCGGCCGGCCCGTTCCGGGTCGGGCGCGATCAGGTGTGGTGCACTGGCCAGTCGCGCCGCTACCGCGCTGGCCGTGGCTTCCAGTGCCTGCATCTGGCCACGGGCCAGGGCGCTGTCCACCTGGCGCAGGTACTGGCAGCCGGCCCAGGGCAGGGCCAGCGCAAACAGGCTGACCAGTAGCAGTTGGCGGCGCAGTTTCACTGTCCCGGCTCCGTTGTGGCTCTGTTCATCTGGTATACCGGGTTTACGCCTGCCAGCGATAGCCCATTCCGTAGGCCGTGGCGATGGCGTCGAAGTCCGGATCCAGTTGCTGGAACTTGCGCCGGATGCGTTTTACGTGGGAGGTAATGGTGTTGTCGTCCAGTACCACCCGCGCTGCCTCCATCAGCTGGCCGCGGGATTTGACGTGGCCGGGGCGTTTGGCGAGAGCGTGCACAATCCAGAACTCGGTCACGGTCAGTTCTACCGGTTCATCCTTCCACAGGCAGTGCAGGCGCGAGACATCCAGTGCGAGGTCGCCCTGTTCCAGGCATTCACCGTCGTCGGTGCGGTCGCGCAGCACGCTGACCCGGCGCAGCAGGGCGTTGATGCGGGCCTGCATGTGCGGCAGGGAGATGTCCTTGGTGAGGTAGTCATCGGCACCCAGGCGCAGCCCGGAAATGATATCCAGTTCCGAGTCCCGCGCGGTGAGGAAGAGGATCGGCAGGGTCGGCGCCATGGCGCGCAATTCCCGGCAGAGCTCGAAGCCGCCCTCGACCTCCGCGCCCAGGCCAACATCGATGACGGCCAGGTCTGGCAGCCGCTGGCGGAATGCTTCCAGCGCCTCGGTACGGGCCTCATACAGGTTGACGGTATAGCCGCTGCGGCGCAGGGCATCGCGATAGTTCTCGGCGATTGCGCGCTCGTCTTCGACAATGGCGATGGTGGCGGTCATGGACTTTCCAGCTGCTGTGTTTCCGCTCGGTGGGCGTTGATCATGCCGCAAAGCGGCGCCCATGCCAAAAAAGCGGGCCGGGGGCCCGCAAGGTATGGAGAGGTTTTGAATTTGCGGTGCCCGTCCCCGAAACCGGGGATGGCGCCGATCGTGGCCAGGGCCGGGCGGGAGGAGCGGGTTACCCAGGTCCTCAGGCCTCGATGCCGGTCAGAAGGTGCCGGCTACGGAGTCCGGCAGGTCGAAGAAGATGTCTACCCGGCGTTCCATGGCGTAGGCGTCGATATCACCCCGTGGGGCCTGGGAATGGGTGGCCCCCATTGCCCGGCGGCTGATGCGGGCCGAATCGATACCCTCCTCCTCCAGGGCTCGCTGCACGCTCAGCGCGCGCTGGTCCGACAGCACATTGTTGTAGCCGTCGGTGCCGCGGGGGTCTGCTCGCCCCTCAAGGCGAACGTGGAGCTCGGGATGGCGCCGCAGGAAGTCAGCGAGGGAGGACACCTGGGCCAGCTGGGCATCCTCCAGCCGGTCTTCACCGGTGGTGAACAGCAGCTGGAACTGCAGGGAGTCCGCTGCGAGCTTGTTGGCGTCATTTGCCGACAATCGCGCCGCATCCAGTTCCTGTGCCAGGTCGCCCAGCTTGGCGCGGCTCGCGTTTAATTGTGTTGCCAGCATATCCGCCTCTTCTGCTTGTTTGATCTGCTCGCCCAGCCAGGCGCCACCCAGTGCCCCGGCGATAAAGCCCACCGGGCCGCCGACTGCCGCGCCAGCTACGGCGGCGCCGGTAAATGCCGTCGCCTGCTTGGCTGGCGTCAGCCTCGATCCCTCGGTTTGATGTCCCTGTGCGTGGGCGCCGGTTGCGATCAGTGAGCCCAGTGTTACAGCCATGATTGCCTTTTTCATTGTCCTTTCTCCTTGCGGTGGTTGCAGTCTTGTCTCGTGGTGGGCCCGTGAGTTTCCGGCCCGGTCGAGACTTATTGAACAACCGCAAGGAGGCACCGCCATGGCACTCCAGTGGCCATTGTCGGCGCAATTGTGGCGAATTATGGCTGCCTGGCTGGCTCAGCGGTGCCGGCGGCGGTAGCGACGGTCCCGCGGGGCGTCTATACGAACACGCACGCGGAGAGGGCGAGGACCCATTACTACTGCGACATAGAGCAAAACTGCCAGCGCAAGCGCGATAATCAAGGCATTCAATGTCATCCATCATCTCCTTGCGCCGGCACTCCTGGCAGCGCGCCACAATCTCACTTCGAGTATAGTTTGCCGTCACGGGACGGGTAGGAACGGATCCGCAATTCGGCACGCATCTGTGCGGGGCGAATTGCGGTAGACTTGCCGGCCACGATATCCAGCCAATTCGCCAAGCCCAGCAGGAGCCGAGTTTTGTCCCAGCCGACCGCCGACAGCCAGTCCTCCCGATCCGGTGCCGCCCGCCTGCTGCGGGGCAGCAGTGTGGTGGGTGGCGCGACCATGCTGTCCCGGGTCATGGGGCTGGCGCGGGATATGGTACTGGCGCGCTTCGCCGGCGCCGGTGATGCCGCAGATGCCTTCTTCGTTGCCTTCAAGATTCCCAACTTCTTTCGTCGCCTGTTTGCCGAGGGGGCCTTCGCCCAGGCATTTGTGCCGGTGCTGGCGGAGTACCGCCAGAATGGCGGCATGGCTGCTGCGCGCGAGCTGAATGACCGGGTGGCCGGAGCCCTGGGTGGGGCCCTGCTGCTGGTTACCCTGTTCGGGGTTCTCTGTGCGCCGCTGATCACCGGAATCTTCGCTTTCGGTTGGTGGTGGGATGGCAGTGAGCGGGAAAAGTTCTCGCTGGCCGCGGATATGCTGCGGGTGACCTTTCCCTACCTGATGCTGATTTCGCTCACCGGCTTCGCCGGCTCCATCCTCAACAGCTTCGACCGGTTTGCGGTACCGGCACTGACACCGGTGTTGCTCAACCTGGTGCTGATCGCGGCAGCCACCGTGGCCAGCGGCTGGTTCGACCCGCCGATCATGGCGCTGGCCTGGGGCGTGCTGGCTGCCGGGGTAGTGCAGCTGCTGTTCCAGCTGCCCTTCCTGATGTACCGCGGCCTGTTGCCACGGCCCCGCTGGGACTGGGATTACCCCGGGGTGCGCAAGATACTGCGGTTGATGGCGCCGGCCATCTTCGGTGTGTCCGTCACCCAGATCAGCCTGGTGCTGGATACGGTGCTGGCCTCCTTCCTGCCTTCGGGAAGCGTATCCTGGCTGTATTTCTCTGACCGCCTGACCGAGCTGCCGCTGGGGGTGTTCGGCGTCGCAGTGGGCACAGTCATCCTGCCCAGTCTGTCCCGGCACCATGCCGGCGGTGACCCGCGTCTCTTCCGTCACACCCTCGACTGGGCGCTGCGCAGCGTTACCCTGATTTCACTGCCAGCCGCGGTGGCGCTGGTGATCCTGGCGGAACCATTGCTGACCACGCTGTTCCAGTACGGGCGGATGGAGCCCCGCGATATGGAAATGGCGGCCTGGTCACTGCGCGCCTATGCCCTGGGGCTGCTGTCATTCATGCTGATCAAGGTGCTGGCGCCGGGCTACTTCGCCCGCCAGGATACCTACACCCCGGTGCGTTTCGGGCTGATCGCGATCTCCGCCAAGATGCTGCTCAGCCTGGCCTTTGTGATCCCGCTGCACCACTACTTCCGGCTCGGTCATATGGGCCTGGCGCTGGCCACTGCCGCGCAGGCGGGGATTAATGCGTGGCTGCTCTACCGCGGCCTCCGCCGCGATGACATATACCGTCCCGAGCCCGGCTGGCGCGGCTACCTGACACGCGTGTTACTGGCAAACCTGGCCATGGCTGGACTGCTGGCGGCGGCGCTGTTTTTCTGGCCCCACTGGGGTGACTGGAGCTGGTGGCAGCGGGGCTGGCGGATGGGGGTGCTGGTGGCTGCCGGTGCCGGGACCTACGGTCTGGTATTGCTGCTTTCCGGCCTGCGACCGCGGCATTTCCGTGCCGTCAGTGACTGATATGGCCCGCGTCCGGCGGGGGCGGACCCACTGACCGGGTCACGGGAATCCGGTATACTGCGGCGTTCGATTTTGTGACCATGGAGAGAGCAGCATTGGCCGCCGAGCGCGAACTGATCCGCGGGTTGCACAACCTGCGACCCCGCCACCGGGGCTGTGTGGCCACCATCGGTTCATTCGACGGGGTACACCGGGGGCACCAGGCGATCATCGCGCAGCTGCGCCAGCGCGCGCGCGAGCGCAGCCTGCCCTCGGTGGCGATCATCTTCGAGCCGCAGCCGCACGAGTTTTTCTCTGGCGAGAAGGCCCCGGCGCGACTGATGCGCTTCAAGGAAAAGGTGCTGGCCCTGTTCGATGCCGGAGTGGACCGGGTCCTGTGCCTGCAGTTCAACGAACGGCTGCGCAGCCTGAGTGCGGACGCGTTTGTCCAGCGGGTGCTGCTGGACGGACTGGCTATCGACCACCTGGTGGTGGGAGACGATTTCCGCTTCGGTTGCGATCGCAGTGGTGACTACCGTTTCCTGCAACAGGCTGGCGCGGCCCACGGGTTTACCGTAGAGGACACCGCGACCCTGGAAATTGGCAGGGAGCGGGTCAGCAGCACCCGGATCCGAGCGGCCCTGCAGGATGGTGACTTTGCCCTGGCGGAGACCCTGCTAGGCAAGCCGTACCGCATCACCGGCCGGGTGGCCCCGGGGCGCGCCCTGGGGCGCCAGCTGGGGGCGCCGACTGCGAATGTGCGCCTGCACCGCTATCGCTCTCCCCTGGTGGGGGTTTACACCGTGCGGGTCAAAGCCACCGATGGCAGCGAGCTGGCTCCCGGGGACCGGAGGCTGAACGGCGTGGCCAATGTGGGGTTTCGCCCCACGGTGGAGGGGGAGGGCGCCCAGGCGCTACTGGAGGTGAACCTGTTTGATTTCGACGGCAACCTCTACGGGCGCGAACTGGCGGTGGAGTTCTGCCATAAACTGCGGGACGAGGAAAAATTCGACTCGCTGGAAATCCTCCGGGAGCGGATCGCCGAGGATATCCGCAACGCCAGGCGGTGGTTCGCGGAGCACCATTAGCAACGAATCCAGGAACCTGCGGGAGGCGAGCCGTGTCCCGCGGACAAACGATTAATTTTCTAGTCTCGAGCTGAAGTAGACACCCGATGACCGATTACAAAGCGACACTCAACCTGCCCGACACGGACTTCCCCATGCGCGGAAACCTGCCGCAGCGGGAGCCCAAGACCCTGAACAAGTGGCAGGAAGGCAAGTTGTACGAGAAGATCCGCGCGGCGCGCGCCGGGCGCGAGCAGTTTATCCTGCACGACGGTCCCCCCTACGCCAATGGCGATATCCATATCGGTCACGCGGTCAACAAGATCCTCAAGGACATCATCGTCAAGTCGAAGACCCTGAGCGGTTTTGATGCCCCCTATGTGCCCGGCTGGGACTGCCATGGCCTGCCCATCGAGCATCGGGTGGAGAAGAAGGTCGGCAAGGCCGGCGCCAAGGTGGATCACCGCACATTCCGCCAGAAGTGTCGCGATTATGCGGCAAAGCAGGTGGAGGGACAGAAGAAGGATTTCATCCGCCTGGGAGTGCTGGGTGAGTGGGACAATCCCTACCGCACCATGGACTACGAGTTCGAGGGTGACATCATCCGCGCGCTGGGCCGCATCGTGAAGAACGGCCACCTGGCGCGGGGGTTCAAGCCGGTTTACTGGAGCGTGGTGGGCGGTTCGGCCCTGGCCGAGGCGGAAGTGGAGTACCAGGACAAGACCTCCTTCTCCATCGATGTCTGCTACCCGGTCACCGAAGAGACTGCCCTGGCGATTGCCGATGCCGCTGGCGGCCATGCCGGTGACGGCCAGCTGTCGGTGGTGATCTGGACCACCACCCCCTGGACGCTGCCGTCGTCCCAGGCGGTTTCTGTCAATGGCGAGCTGGAGTACGTGGTGGTACAGGTCGGTGATCGCCGCCTGCTGGTGGCCGAAGACCTGAAGGAGGCCGTGCTGGGCCGCGCCGGGCTCGAGGGCGAGGTCGTGGGCCATATCCGCGGCGCCGCACTGGAGCACCTGAAGGTTCACCATCCCTTCTACGACAAGTTACTGCCCATCGTGCTGGGTGACCACGTCACCACCGATGCCGGTACCGGCTGTGTGCACACCGCCCCGGACCATGGCCCGGACGACTTCCTGGTGGGCAAGCATTACGGTATCGAAACCCTGAATTACGTGGACGACAACGGTGTCTATCGCGACAGTGTGCCGCTGTTTGCCGGCGAGCATGTCTACAAAGTGGACGAGAAGATCGTCGACCTGCTGCAGGAAAGGGGTGTTCTCCTGCACCAGGAGAAGCTTGTGCACAGCTATCCGCACTGCTGGCGCACCAAGACGCCGCTGATTTACCGCGCCACGCCGCAGTGGTTTGTCAGCATGCAGCAAAACGACCTGCTGGACCACGCGCAGAAAGCGGCAGATGAGGTGCAGTGGATCCCCGGTTGGGGCAAGGCGCGTATCGACGCCATGCTGGATGCCAGCCCCGACTGGTGTATCTCCCGCCAGCGTACCTGGGGCGTGCCTATCGCGCTGTTCGTGCATAAGGAGACCCACGAAATCCATCCGGATACACCGGCGTTAATGGAGAAGGTGGCAGAGCGCGTGGACGCGGAAGGCATGGATGTCTGGTTCGACCTGGACCCGGCGGAGCTGCTTGGCAGTGACGCCGAGCACTATCAGAAGGTGACCGATACCCTGGATGTCTGGTTCGATTCCGGGGTCACCCATTTTGCCGTACTGGAGCGCCGCGACGACCTGCGCTTCCCGGCGGACCTGTACCTGGAGGGCTCTGACCAGCATCGCGGCTGGTTCCAGTCGTCGCTGAAGACCTCCATCGCCATCAACGACTGCGCTCCCTACCGGCAGGTGCTTACCCACGGGTTTACCGTGGATGCCCAGGGCCGCAAGATGTCCAAGTCCATCGGCAACACCGTTGCGCCGCAGGATGTGATCAACAAGCTGGGTGCGGATGTGCTGCGCCTGTGGGTTGCCGCCACAGACTTCAGTGGTGAGATGGCGGTTTCCGACGAGATCCTCAAACGCACCGCCGACTCTTATCGCCGGCTGCGCAATACGGCCCGCTTCTTCCTGTCCAACCTGGCGGGATTCGAGCCGGCCCGCGATCTTTTGCCCGAGGACCAGCTGCTGGCACTGGATCGCTGGGCGCTGGATAAGGCCGCGCGCCTGCAGGATGAAATTATCGCGGCCTACGACAATTACCAGTTCCACCAGATTTACCAGAAGCTACACAATTTCTGCGTGGTGGAGATGGGTGGTTTCTACCTGGATATCATCAAGGACCGCCAGTACACGACCCGGGCCGACAGTGTCCCGCGCCGTTCCGCCCAGACTGCGCTCTACCACATCGTGCAGGCCTTCACCCGCTGGGTTGCACCGATCCTCAGTTTTACCGCCGATGAGCTGTGGCAGTCCATTCCCGGTGACAAGGGCGACAATGTATTTGTCGAAGAGTGGTACCCGCTGCCGAGACTGCCCGCCGACGCGGACAAGGGCGCTGATTACTGGGCGGCGATTGCCGCGGTGAAAACCGCTGTAAACAAGGTGCTCGAGGAGCAGCGCGCGGCCGGAAATATCGGCGGGTCACTACAGGCTGCCGTGACCCTCTATGCCGACGACGAGCTGCGGGAGAAGCTTCTGGAGTTACAGGACGAGCTGCGTTTTGTCCTGATCTGTTCCTCTACCTCGGTACAGCGACTCAGTGACGCCGCCGGCGCGCACGAAACTGAACTGCCGGGTCTGAAAGTGGACGTGCGCAAGGTGGATCATCCCAAGTGCGCCCGCTGTTGGCACTACCGGGAAGACGTGGGGCAAAATCCGAAGCATCCGGAAATCTGTGGCCGCTGCGTGGAGAACGTGGAAGGCTCGGGCGAGGTGCGCCACTATGCCTAAGCTCCTGGGGCATCCCTGGCGCTGGTACTGGCTGGCGCTGGTCGTGATCCTGGTCGATATTGCGACCAAGGTCTGGGCTGTAGGCGAATTCCGCCAGGGCCCCCCGTTGCAGATCATCCCGGGCCTGCTGCAGTTTACCTATGCGGAAAACTACGGTGCCGCCTTTAGCTTCCTCGCCGATGCCGGTGGCTGGCAGCGCTGGCTTTTTGGCATCGTGGCGGTCGCTTTCAGCATTATGGTAACGGTCTGGCTATGGCGCCTGCCGGCGGTGAAGCGCTGGGAGCCGTTCGCCCTGGGGCTGATCCTGGGCGGTGCACTGGGCAACCTCTGGGATCGCATGGTGCTGGGCTATGTGCGTGACTTCATTTCCGTTTACTACAACACCTGGAGCTTCCCGGTATTCAATGTAGCCGACATGGCCATCAGTGTCGGTGCCACAATGCTGGTGATCGAGCTGCTGTTTTTCTCCGAGCGCGACGGTGCCCCGGGTAAAAAAGATTCAGAAGCAGAGAAAGTATGACTAACAACGTGATCGGCGAGCACAGTCGGGTAACGCTGCATTTCAGCCTCAAGCTGGATGACGGAACGGAAGTGGACTCCACCTTCAAGGGCGATCCGGCCTCGTTTTCCGTTGGTGACGGCAGCCTGCTGCCCGGCTTTGAGCAGGCGCTGTTCGGCCTCAAGGCTGGTGACGAGGCCGAGATCGAGATTGCGCCGGAGGCCGGGTTTGGCCAGCGCAACCCGGCCAATATCCAGAAAGTGCGGCGTGATCACTTTGCGCCGGATATGGAGCTGGAGCCGGGGCTGGTGGTGTCATTCGACAATGGCAGTGGCGAGCTGCCGGGCGTGATCCGCGAGGTGGGTGACGAGGAAGTGGAAGTGGACTTCAACCACCCCCTGGCGGGCCAGACCCTGACATTCCATGTGAAAATTCTAGAAGTGGCATCGGTGAACTGATGACTGAAATACGCCTTGCCAACCCGCGCGGTTTCTGTGCCGGCGTGGACCGGGCAATTGATATCGTCAACCGTGCCCTGGACGTGTTCGGGGCTCCCATCTATGTACGTCATGAAGTGGTGCACAACAAGTTTGTGGTGGATACCCTGCGGGAGCGGGGAGCGGTATTTGTCGACGAGCTATCCGAAGTGCCGGATGATGTGATTGTGATTTTCAGCGCTCACGGGGTATCCAAGGCTGTGCAGCGTGAGGCCGAGCAGCGTGGCTTACGCGTGTTCGATGCCACTTGCCCGCTGGTCACCAAGGTCCATATGGAGGTGAGCAAGTTCAGCAATGATGGGGGTGAGTGCATCCTGATCGGCCATGCCGGGCACCCGGAAGTGGAGGGCACCATGGGGCAGTACGATACCAGTGCCGGTGGTGCCATTTACCTTGTAGAGGACGAGCAGGATGTGGCCCGGCTGCAGGTGCAAAACGAGGACAACCTGAGTTTCGTCACCCAGACAACTCTGTCCATGGATGACACCGCGCGGGTGATCGATGCCCTGCGGGCGCGTTTCCCCAATATCCGCGGCCCGCGCAAGGACGACATCTGTTACGCAACCCAGAATCGCCAGGACGCGGTCAAGCAGCTGGCGCTGGAGAGTGACCTGGTGCTGGTGGTGGGCAGCCCCAACAGTTCCAACTCGAACCGACTGCGCGAGCTGGCCGAGCGCTGCGGTGCAGCGGCCCAGCTGATTGACGGTGCTGGCGATATCGACCCCGCGTGGCTCGAGGGTAAGAAGCGTATCGGCCTGACCGCCGGTGCATCTGCGCCGGAGGTACTGGTACAGGGCGTGGTGAGCCGGCTGCAGGAGCTTGGTGCCGAGCTGCCGCAGGAGATGAGCGGACGCGAGGAAAACATCAGCTTCTCGCTGCCTAGAGAGCTGCGCTAGTTTAAAGGGTGTAAAGGTGCCCCTTACGGCGCAGGCTTGGGGGTGCCGTAGGGCGTGCTTGCGGGCGCGGGGTAAAGTTCCTAGCAGTCATCCAGCCTGCTGGTACGCAGGCGCCCGCTCGGTGCCAGCGTGAGGGCAAGGCCGCCCTCGCCGTCGGCCGGGCAGATGCTGAAGGTACCCATTTGCAATGCCCCGTTTGCGCGGCGGCTCACGCCGGTGCCAATAAATGAGACATAATTCCCGGCCGGATCATTCCAGTCGATATTGACCGACTCGAGCGCGGGACCACTGAAAATCAGTGATTCGCCGTTATCGCGCAACCCGTTACCATTGGCATCGGCAAACGCCACCCATCCCGACTCCCAGCTGCCAGCGCTGAGCAGCGTGACCCGCTGATTGCGGGATACGGCTGTCGTGCGAGCCAAAAGAATGGCGCTGTGCAGTTCTTCGGCTGCACCGTGGACACGGCCTTGTTGTACCTGCCGGGACAGGCCTGGCACGGCCATCACCAGCACGATCGAAAGGATTGCCAGCGTGACCAGCAACTCCAGTAACGTAACCCCACGCTGAAACATGGTCCCCTCCCTGGGTTCCGATGAAAAGTCTCAGTGGATTTACCGCTCACTCCTGCTTTTCCCCCGTCCGTCGGAAGGCTCTGGCCGGCCGGGGGCGACTTATATAAGCTTCGGCCGACTATAACCCTGCGCTGGGTACGTATCCAGTGGGTTGGCGGCCAACAAAACGTGAAGCAGGTCGACGCGTGTTGGTTGCAGGGGGGCAAAAATAATGCGGTGTATTCAGGTGGGGAACACTCAGCTTATGAGACTGAATCAGCGGGGCTTTACCCTGATCGAACTGATGGTGACCATCGCGGTACTGGCGATCGTGGTCAGTATCGCGGCGCCGAATTTTGCCACGATGATCAACAATAATCGATCAGCCGCGCTCGGCGAGGAACTGGCCGGCGCCTTCAATTTCGCCCGCAGTGAGGCGGTAAAGCGCGGCGACCGGGTGTCGATCTGCGCGAGCAACGATGGCGCTACCTGTTCGGCGGCCGGCACCTGGGACCAGGGCTGGATTGTCTTTAGCGATTCTGCCACCACGGACAGCGCGGCCGCTCCGGTTGTGAGCGCGGTGCTGCGACGCTGGGAAGCGCCGCAAGGCGACGCGGCGATTGCGGTCACCCAGGCCGCCGCCACCAACTTTGTTCGTTATACCCAACTGGGCACGCTGGGTCGTTCAAGCCAGGTGACTGTGACTTCCAGTGTGAGCGGCTGCAAAGGCAATGCCGCACGCACAATGACGATCGGCCCTGCCGGACTGATTAACGTGGCGCGCAGCGCTTGCTAGGGGGGAGCATGAAAGCAATATCCTTTCAGCGTGGGGCTGGACTGATCGAGGTGATGGTGACGGTGCTGATTCTGTCGACCTCCCTGCTGGGACTGGCGGCCCTCCAGAATCGCTCGCTGCAGTATAACCACAGCGCCTACCTGCGCTCGCAAGCCAATATCCTCGCCTATGACATTCTCGACAGGGTCCGTATCAACCGTGGAAATATTGGCAGTTACAGTCTCGCGATAACTGCTGGCGCGCCGACGGGTACCCTGCTGGCTCCGACAGACCTGCGAGAGTGGCGGGAAAGCCTTGCCGGCGCACTGCCGAACGGCAGGGGCGGGATTACCTGCAGTGCCGCGAACCGGCTCTGTACCGTGACCATCCAGTGGGCGGAGCGGGACGGCATTGGCGTTGATGGCGATGCGGAAGCGACAAGCTTCCAATATACCACGCGAATTTAGGGAGATTTCAGCTATGCGTAACCAGCGGGGTATATCACTCGTCGAATTGATGGTCTCCATTACTGTTGGCCTTATCCTGATGACCGGGGTGGTGCAGCTGTTCCTGTCCAGCCGGGCAACATTTACCACCCAGCAGGCGATCTCCCGGGTGCAGGAAACCGGGCGCCTGGCAATGGAATTCATGTCCCAGGATATCCGTATGGCCGGATATATGGGCTGCATGAGCCGCAACCTGAATTTCACCAATACGCTGGACATGAGCGGCCCGAACGCGAATGCGCTTTACCGCTTCGACGTGGGGATCGAGGGCTACGATTTTGCCAATGACGGCGGAATCACAGCACTGCCTGCCGGTTATCCGGCGGTGATGGCGGGCACCGATTTCCTGGTGGTCCGCAGTGCCAACGGCAATGGCGTTGGGGTGACCAAGAACAACGACAGTGCACAGCTCTTTGCGGAAAATACCGGCGTGGTGCCCGATGCCTGTGGGCCGGGTGAGGCGAGCTTTAGCGATATGTGCGAGGGGGATGTCCTCGTGGTGGCCGATTGCCGGAAGGCCCGGGTATTCCAGGCAACCAACCTGACCACGACGGGTGGCGCTACGGAAGTTAACGTACCCCATTCCGGGGACAATAAATGGATACCCGGCAATGCCATCTCCTCCTGGGGGGGCTCGTCCATCGATCCCAGCGAAAACTTCGGCCCCGATTCCCAGATCATCAAGATCCAGACCTCGGTTTACTATGTGGCTGCCGGCACTTCAGGCCGCCCCAGCCTGTGGCGGCAGGTGGCGGGCCAGGCGCCCGTTGAGCTGTTGGAAGGTATCGAGGACATGCAGCTGACTTACGGCCGGGATACCGATGCTGACAGCATCCCGGATGCCTACGTTACGGCTGCCACAGTCAACGCCGCAAACGCTTGGGATTCCGTGCTGAGCGTGCGTGTACAGCTGCTGGTGTCCAGTACGGACGATAATGTGTTGCAGGAAGCGCAGCCCTACACCTTCAATGGCGCTGCAGTGAATAATCCGGGCGACCGCCGGCTGCGCCAGGTTTTCACCAGCACCGTTGGCATCCGCAGCCGGTTGCCGTGAGCCAATAGGAGTTCTCCATGAAACATCGTTCACTGAAAACTTCGGGCTTATCCAGAGAGCGCGGGGCTACCCTGCTGGTCGGCCTGGTCATGTTGCTTCTGATGACCGTTATCGGGCTGGCGGCCATGCGGGGCAGCGGCATGCAGGAACTGATGGCCGGCAACATGCGCGATCGCAACCTGGCATTCCAGTCGGCCGAGGCCGGCCTGCGGGCGGCCGAGGGTGTGCTTAATGGTGCTACCCTGCCGGCTTTTGATGGCACCCAGGTGGGATACGTTCAGGACATTGATGGTTCCAAGAGGACGGGTTTCTGGAATAGCTACAACTGGCAGGCCGGTTCGGTCCTCACAAACATGGGGCTGGATCGTGTGGCGGCCCAGCCCCGCTTTGTCATCGAGGAGGTTTCCAGTACGGTCGTCAACGCGGGTGCCGATGGCAGCGGTATTGATTTTGCCAGTAGCCTCAAATCCGAGGACGTCATCTACTACCGGGTTACCAGTCGCGGGGTGGGTGGTACACAGAACGCCGTGGTAATTGTCCAGTCTACATTCAAGCGCTGAGTCGGATAGGGAGAGCAACGATGTTTGCCAAAATCAAAAAGAGTAAATTCGGCCTCGCGCTGACGGCAGCACTGATAAGCCTCTGCACGGCGCACAGCGCCATGTCCCTGAGCCTGTCCCAGACACCGCTGTTCCTGCGCACCGGGGCGGACCCCAATGTCATGTTTATTCTCGATGACTCCGGCTCCATGCAATTCGAGGTGACGCCTTCGACAGTAGTGGATACTTTCGTTGGTAGTTATACAGACGACGCCGAATACCGCCGGGTTTTCTATATGTACCCCAACAGCGATATTACGCTGGGAGGTAGCTGGACCAACTGCCCGTACGACAGTGACCGCACGGCGAATTGTGATTACTGGGATCAGTGGCTTAATGACACAGATCCGAATCTTGACCCCAATTACGGTAACCTGACGCCCGGTTTCGCGCAGGGCAATCGCTGGGCGGCATATTTCCGCTCGGCCCACAATAACCTGGCCTATTACAACCCGGCGGTGCGTTACCGTCCCTGGGTGGATAAAGACGGCAATCCCTGGCCGGATGCCAGCCCGGCGCAGGCCTACCATAATCCGGCCGATACCTCTAAGGGCTACAGGAACCTGACCACTGACAATACCCAGAGTGCTTGCTGGCTGGCTGATTCTGCAGATGCAAGTACTAGCGGTGACAGTTTCAGTGTAGGTCTCTGTGAGGACGGCAACAGGGCGAAGCCACTGACATTCTGGCCGGCAACATACTTTCAGTACAACGGCGCAGGTGATGTCAGACTGGCATCCAGCTACACCCGGGTAGAAATCCGCTCGGGCAATGCGCCTTTTACCGGGGGAGGCGGTCGCACCGACTGCGCCAATCCCTCAGCCTGTACCTACGCCGAGGAATTGCAGAATTTTGCCAACTGGTACAGCTACTACCGGTCGCGAATCCTGCTCTCTCGTGCTGGCGCCGGCCGCGCCTTCGCAGTCCAGGGTGAAGGCATGCGTGTTGGCTTTGGCGCACTGAACAAGGGCAGCAGCAATATTGATTCCGTGAGCACCAGCACGATTATCAGTGGTGTGAGACTTTTTTCCGGCAGCGATCGGGCGGATTTTTTTACAAATCTTTACGAGCGGGATATTCCCACTGAAGGAACCCCGCTGCTGAGTGCCCTTGATGATGTGGGGCAATATTACAGCCGCGAGGACAACAATGGCCCCTGGGGCAAGGACCCCGGCAATAGCGACTCCACTGACATGCTGGCCTGCCGTGCCAGCTATACCATCCTCATGACCGATGGTTACGGCAGTGACTATGACGACTACGCGAGCAACTCGATCGGCAACGCCGATAGCGATGACGGTGCCCCTTTCAGTGATTCCCACAGCAATACGCTTGGCGATATTGCGATGTATTACTACGAAAACGACTTGCACTCCGCGCTGGACAACAAGGTCCAGACCAATGAGATGGACAAGGCCAACTGGCAGCATATGGTGACCTTTGGGGTCGGCTTTGGCGTGACGGGAAGTGTCGATGCCGACAACGCCTTCGCCGCGATCAAGACGCAGACTCCTGTGAGCTGGCCTGACCCCAGGACTGCCGGGGACCCCGCCAAGCTGGATGACCTTTTGCACGCGAGTGTCAACGGACGCGGAGGCTTCTTCAATGCCGCTGATTCAGAGGCGTTTGCCAGCGGACTCGCCGACATGCTGGAGGAAATTTCCGACCGGCAGACCGGCTCTGCGTCATCAGTAGCAGCAAACTCCACACGGCTGGGGACGGATACAGTCATCTACCAGGCACTGTTCAGAACCGGGGACTGGAGCGGTGAAGTTCAGGCTATCCCCATGCTGCCGGACGGCACGCTGAGCCCGTCTGTAAAGTGGAGCACGTCTGACGCGGGAAAAATCTCACCGACGAACCGCAAGATAATTACCTATAACGGCTCAACGACGGTGGATTTCCAGTGGGCCAACCTGACCGCGGCCCAGAAGGCTGCCCTTATCGGTGACGATGACGCCACCACTGGTGAGCAGCGTCTCAACTGGGTGCGAGGTAATACCGTTGACGGCATGCGCCAGCGCTCAGTGCTGCTCGGCGATATTGTCAACGCAAGTCCGGTCTTCGCGGGTCGCAAGGACTACCGGTTCGACCGGCTGTCGGAGGCGCTGGGCGGACTCGAGTACAGGACTTACTATTCGAATGAGAAGGAAAATCGCACGGAAGTGCTTTATGTAAGCTCCAACGATGGCATGCTGCACGCCTTTGATGCGAATACTGGCGATGAGTTGTTCGCCTATGTGCCGGCAGGGGCTTACTCCAAGCTGAAAGACCTGACACAGCTCGATTACGGCACCTCGGAAAACCCCCACCAGTATACTGTCGATGGGCCGCTGTTTGTGGGCGATGCCTTCTTCGACAAGAATGGTGACGGGATTGACGAATGGGTGAATGTGTTGGTTGGCACCTATGGTGCCGGCGGCAAAGGACTGTTTGCGCTGGATATTACAAACCCGGCCAGCCCGAGTGTACTGTTCGAGCTGGATGGTACCGGTGCCCATGTCGGGAATATTCTCGGGCAGCCACTGGTGGCACCTACCAGTGCCGGCTGGAAAGTTATTTTCGGGAATGGCTATAACTCCACGAGTGGCGAGGCCCGCTTAATGGTGGTGGATTTGGCCGACCCCGCACTGATGGAGGATATTGAAACCGACGCAAGCATCACTGCCAATGGACTTGCCGGCCCGGCGCTGCTTACCGATGGCAGCGGTGAAGTGACGTCGGCCTATGCGGGCGACCTGTACGGCAATATGTGGAAGTTTGACCTGGAGGGTAACAACTGGGGCCTGGCCTATACCCAGGGCCAGAGCCGTTACCCGCTGTTTATCGCCAGGGACCCGGCCGGTGCAATACAGCCCATTACCTCTACGCCGACCCTGGGCATCAATGCAAAAATGGAAAACGCGATCATGGTCTATTTCGGTACCGGCAGTTATCTCACCAGCGCCGACAATGATGCAGGGTCAGTAATCAACAGCTTCTACGCAATCGCGGACCAGGGTGAGGAAATTACAAGTACCGACCGGTCCGAGCTGCTGCAAAAAACTATTGTTCAAAATGGGGATACACGGTCAATCACCAACGATACCAACACGGATTGGTGGGCTACCAAGAAAGGCTGGTACATGGACCTTACTCCCGATGGCACGACCATTACCGGCGAACGGGTGATCAGCAAGCCACTGCTTCGCTACGATCGCCTGATATTCCCGACATTGATTACGTCGGAAGACCCCTGTTCCTACGGCGCCAGTGGTTGGCGGATGGAGGCGGTGGCCGTTGGCGACAAGTTCCAGGGGCATTCCATTTTCGGTGAGTCGGGCAAGGTCGAGGATTATGCCGTCATCAGTTATTCGGAGTTTATTCGCGCCGGTGAGAAAGCGTATATTCCGTATACCAATACAAAAGGCGAGGGTGGCTCCCATGGCGGTGAATTGCCGTCGACCTCGGTGGGGCGCATGTCCTGGCGCCAGCTGCGTTAACTTGAGGTGTTTATGAAAACTGTAAAAAAAACGGAATCGGGATTTACCCTGATTGAGCTGATGGTGGTAGTGGCGATTATCGGCATCATCGGTGCGATCGCATATCCGTCTTATATGGAATCTGTGCGCAAGAGTAATCGTGCCGATGCCAAGGCGGTGATCAACGACGTGGCCCAACGGCTACAGCGCTGCTATACCGCCTACAGTGCCTATGATGACGCCAATTGTACGGTTGCCGGCGATATTACCGGCGGAAGTACAATTACTTCGCCTGAAGGTATGTACACAATTGCCGGCGTTCTCAATCCCACCACGTATTCTCTTACCGCCACGCCGGTGGCCGGGACCGTCCAGGCAAATGATGCGAAATGCACGAGCTTCACGCTTGATCAGACTGGCTTGCGTGGCGCCACGGGCTCGGATGCAGCTAACTGCTGGTAGGCCGGTTAAAGTCTGGTTTTCTGTGACGGGGCCAGCGTCGCCTTATTGAAGCGGCGCAGGCGCTGTGGGGTGTTGTTTCTGAGGAGCTTGTCCGCAGGACTGCTGACGTGCTCGAAAAATGCGGTTTGTCCGGATTCTCTAGTCTTCCAGTCCCAGCTTCTTCAAGCGGTAGCGCAGTGAGCGAAAGCTGATACCCAGTTTCTGTGCGGCGGAAGTCCGGTTCCAACGGGTTTCCACCAGAGTGCTTTCGATCACCTGTCGCTCTATTTTTTGCAGGTAATTATCCAGCGATTCACCGGTGGCCGGCTTGAAGGGGGGGTATTCGCTCCCATCGCCGCGGGCCGACGAGCTCGGGGTTGTGCCAGGCACGTCCGTGGAGCCAGCCCCGTGAGGTGTGCCTGACTCCCGGCGGTCGCTGCCATTGCCCCGCTGTATGGTATCGACTGGCTCCAGTAGCAGGTCCTCAGCTTCAATGATCTGCTGATCACAGAGGGTAAATGCCCGCTCCAGGATGTTCTCCAGCTGGCGTACATTGCCCGGGAAGGGGTAGTCTCGCAATGCCCGCAGCGCTCCCTCGGATAACTTCGGAGCACCAGCGCCGGCGTCGGTGGCGATACGAGACATGATCATGTCCGCGAGCAGCGGGATATCCTCACTGCGTTCCCGCAGGGGCGGCAGCCGGACTTCAATGACGTTGATCCGGTAAAACAGATCGCTGCGGAAGCGTCCAGCGGCCACCTCTGCGGAGAGGTCCTTGTGCGTGGCGCTCAGTATCCGGACATCGATGGGAACTTCTTCACTGGCACCGACTGGCCTCACGCTCTTTTCCTGAATCGCCCGCAACAGTTTTACCTGCATCTCCAGTGGCAGGTCGGCGACCTCATCCAGAAACAAAGTGCCTCCGGCGGCACTCTGAAGCAGGCCCGGCTTGTCTTTGTGTGCACCGGTGAAGCTGCCTTTGCGATGACCGAAGAATTCGCTTTCCATCAGTTCTGCGGGAATAGCGCCGCAGTTGATGGGGACGAAGGGCCTGTCTGCCCGCGGTCCCTGCTCATGGATGGAGCGGGCCGCCAGTTCCTTGCCGGACCCGGATTCGCCGCTGATATATACAGGCGCATCGCTGCGGGCAAGCTTGGTGATCTTGCGTCGCAACTGTTGCATGGATGGAGCCTGGCCCAGCAGTCGACAGCGAATGCTGTCATTGGCAACTGTTTCCCTGCGATTGAGGCGCAGTGCCAGCTGTACCAGGGTCCGTAAGCGCTCCAGGTTGACAGGTTTACTGACAAAGTCGAACGCTCCCAGCTTCAGGGCGTCAATGGCGGTATCCATGCTGCCGTGGGCGGTAATCACCGCGATCGGCAACTCGCCCTGATGTGCAGCGTCTTCCTGTAAGTGCCGCACCAGCTGCAGGCCGTCACCATCCGGCAGGCGCATATCGGTCAGGCAGAAGTCGTAGCGGTGCTGTTCCAGCAGCCGGTGGGCCTCCCCCAGGCTGTTGGCGGTGTGGCTGTCCACTTCCATCCGGCTCAGGGTCATGGTCAGGAGCTCGCAGATATCCGGCTCGTCGTCGACGACCAGTGCAAGGGGCTGCAGCATGGCTTATGCGCTTTTATTGTTGGTAGCAGAGGGCTTGTAGTTAAATGGATTATGCCAGATGTGGCCGGGAACCCGTCAACTTGCTGCTGTATTCAGAACAGTTTCCTGGCGTGGGCGAATTCAATCCTAAAGCAGCTCAGGGCATCGTCATTACGGCAGTACTGCAGGCTTGCCTGGTTGGATTCGCACAGCTCACGGGCAATATACAGACCAAGCCCACTACCCCCCTGGCCGGTGGTGAAAAATGGTTCAAAAATCTGCTCGCGAAACTCGTCGGGTACGCCCGGACCCGTGTCGATAACATCAAGGACAGCACAGTCGCGTTCCCGGTGGCGATAGACGTGGATTTCAAACTCTGCCATTCCATCCTCTTGTCGAGAATGCACCAGCGCGTTGTTGCAGAGATTGGTGACCACCTGGGCCAGCTGTGCGGCGTCAAACCGGGCGGTAAGCGGGCCGTCCGGCAGTTCCAGGGTAATCCTTGCTTCCTGCGTGATACCGACGCGATAGTCAGCCACAAAACGCTCTACCCAGTAACCCAGTTCGTGTAGTTCAGGTTCTGTGGCGCGGCGCCTGGACAGCCTCATTACATTCTCGACGATCTGGTTGACCCGTTCACTGTGCCGACAGATGATGTCCGCCAGATGTTGGTCTTCATGGGACAGGTTTGGGGATTCGCTTAGCAATTGTGCCGCATGGCTGATGGCGCCGAGCGGGTTGCGGACCTCGTGGGCAATGGAGGCTGTCAGGTGGCCGAGCGAAGCCAGTTTCAGCTTCTGTGCTTCCTGGTTCAGTTTCCGGTTGTCATCGACAAAAACAAGCGTGTTATCACCATTTTCACGGCGCAGGTTGGCAAAATTGAGTCGTAACTCGCTGCCGCCGTCGAGTTTTACCAGCTGGCCGTTACGGGCCGGCTCCCGTTTCCAGTCCCGCAACGCCGAGACCAGCACCTGGTGCAAGTCTGTACCGGGCTGCAACTGGTTTGCGGTCAGGCGCAGGGCAGCCTGGTTGACCAGCTCGGTTTTATTGGCGGAGTTCAGTACCAGTACGCCGGTGCGCATGCGTTCGATAATCTGCTGTGCCAGGCGCTGCAGGTGCGCCGCCTGGCGGCTCTGCTGGTCGGCCCGCCAGGTTGCGCTGCTGACCATGCCGGACAGGTATTGCAGCCCACTTACCGAAAGGAAAAGCAGGATTCCCAGGCTGCCGGCGGCGACGATGTCACGTGAGTCTGCGTTGCCAGCCACCAGGCCGTATACCTGTTGGGCAATGACGGCACTACTTGTCAGTGCGGCGAAGAAAGCCCCGAGGCGCCGGTCGAGTAACAGGGAGCCGGCCGCGCAGCTGATCAGGAGCAGGTAGCCAAGCCCTGAATTCAGGCCTCCACTGGAGTGGATCATGGTCAGAAACGCCGGGATATCACAGCCCAGCATCAGCGCCACCTGGCCAACGCTGGCATGATAGCCCGCACCGCGCAGGTACAGGAGCCAGGCTGTATTCAGGGCCGTATAGGCGATGGCAGTATTGAGGAACAGGGCCGGCGCAGTGTTGCCCAGTGCACCGTGGCTGATTTCGGATACGAAGATGCCCAGCAGCACGATCGAAATGGCCACGCGATAGAAGGCGTAGACACGCAGTAGTTCCAGGTACTGGAGTGTGGGCCTGCTGGAGGTGGTGGCTGAGCTGCTCACGGTTATTCTTCTCGGTTGGTATACCGCTGCGGTTGTCCCCGGAGCGAGGTACACTCGCTGTAAAACGGTATAATTGCCGCTTCCCCGATCCGAGGTAACAAGATGTCTACTTTGCAGCTAGTGCTGGCACAAATCAATTCCCTGGTGGGTGATATTCCGGGCAACACGGCCCAGGTAATCGATGTGGCCCGGCAGGCTCACCGGGAGCTTGGTGCCGAGCTGGTCATGTTTCCCGAGCTGACCCTGTGCGGCTACCCGCCCGAGGACCTGTTGCTGCGGCCCAGCATGGGGCGGCGGATAAATGCGGCCCTCGAGCAGCTGCGGACCGCGGGCCTGCCCTGTGCGGTATTGGTGGGCTACCCGCGGGTGGTGGCAGGCAAGGTTTTCAATATGGCAGGCCTGATCGCTGACGGTGAGCTGGTGGCAGAGTATGCGAAGCAGAAACTGCCCAATTACCAGGTTTTCGACGAAATGCGCTACTTCGTTCCCGGTGACCAGCCCTGTGTAGTGGATATCAAGGGAATTCGCACCGCCATCACTATATGTGAAGACATCTGGCATCCGGAGCCGGTTGCCCAGGCCGCTGCCGCGGGCGCGGAACTCATGCTAAATATTAACGCCTCCCCCTTTCACCGTGGCAAGGCCCAGGAGCGGCTCGAGCTGCTGGGTAACCAGGCCCGCCTTGGCAACATGCCGATTGTATACGTCAATTCAATCGGGGGGCAGGATGAGCTGGTTTTCGACGGCGGGTCCTTTGCGGTCGAT
Organism: Microbulbifer sediminum; assembly: GCF_021729035.1. Taxonomy (GTDB): domain Bacteria; phylum Pseudomonadota; class Gammaproteobacteria; order Pseudomonadales; family Cellvibrionaceae; genus Microbulbifer; species Microbulbifer sediminum. The sequence goes on from NZ_JAJSAP010000010.1 coordinate 97,447, forward strand.
GCCCAGGGCAAGCTGTGCGCCCGCGCGCCGGAATTCGTTGAGCACCTGCTGTCGGTACAGGTGAAGTCCGGTGACGGTCGCACAACCCTGTCCCAGGGGGAAATGATTCCTGCGGAGTCCGACCTGGCTGCGGTTTACAAGGCCCTGGTACTCGGGGTACGGGACTATGTGAACAAAAACGGATTTAACGGTGTGGTCCTGGGGCTGTCCGGCGGCATCGATTCGGCACTGACGCTGGCGGTGGCCGTGGACGCCCTGGGCAAGGAGCGTGTGGAGGCGGTAATGATGCCATTCCGCTATACCTCGGATCTCAGCAAGAATGATGCCGCAGACCAGGCCCAGCGCCTGGGAATCCATTACCGGGTAATCAGTATTGAGCCGATCTTCGATGCCTTTATGGGGGCGCTCGCAGACGAGTTTGCCAATACCGAAAGGGATACCACCGAAGAGAACCTGCAGGCGCGTTCCCGCGGCGTTATCCTGATGGCAATCTCGAACAAAAAAGGGGCGATGGTGCTGACCACCGGTAACAAGAGTGAGATGGCGGTAGGCTATGCCACGTTATACGGCGATATGGTGGGCGGATACAGCGCGCTGAAGGACGTGCCCAAAATTCTTGTTTACGAGCTGGCGCGCTACCGCAATACGCTGTCCGAAGTGATCCCCGAGACCGTCATCACACGCCCTCCCACTGCGGAGCTGGCGCCGGACCAGATGGACTCTGACAGCCTGCCTCCCTACGAGATACTCGATGAGGTGCTGAACCTTTATATCGAGCGCGACTGCAGTGCAGCAGACATCATTGCGCGGGGCTTCGATGCGGAAATGGTTGAGCGAGTGGTGCGTCTGGTCGACCGCAATGAATACAAACGGCGCCAGTCTGCGGTGGGGGTGCGTATTTCGGAGCGTGGTTTCGGGCGCGACCGACGCTACCCCATTACCAATGGCTGGAAGGCCGGTGAGTGACCGGGATTGGCCAGCTGTTCACCGTTGTAACCAAAAAAGGCGCCAGGAGGCGCCTTTTTTAATCACGGTTACCGCTGGTTCAGGGGTTACAGGAGCTCTGGCGGCAGCGGGGCTTCCTCATCCCGGAACTCCGCGTTGTAGAGCTCGCGGCTGTCGAAGCCGCGGGGATCGGACTTCTCGAACAGGCCCAGGGTCAGCCGGTGAACCAGGCTACGGCCGCTGGCCCCCTTGTAGTAGTTGTAGTTAAAACTGCCATCGTCACGGAAAGCCGGGTGTTGCGGGTAGTTTGTGCGCAAAACGAGCAGGGCGTCGTTCTCCAGGCTGTCCATGCCCATCAGGTGGTAGCCCTGCACCATGGTGGCCAGCGCATCCGGCACCGCAGGTGTCTGCTGGAAATTTTCCACCACATAGCGGCCGCGGTTCGCGGCGGCCAGGTAAGCGCCGCGCTTGAAGTAGTAGTTGGCCACGTGGATTTCGTAACGTGCCAGCAGGTTGCGCAGGTGAATCATGCGCTTCTGGGCATCCGGGGCGTAGCGGCTATCCGGGTAGCGTGCCATCAGCTGGGAGAAGTACGCGAAAGATTCTCGCGCCGAACCGGGGTCACGACTGGTCATATCCGTGGGCAGGAAGCGCTCGAACAGGCCGGTGCCTTCGGTGAAGGAAGCCAGTCCCTTCATGTAGTAGGCATAATCCACGTTGCGATGCTGGGGGTGCAGCCGGATAAAACGGTCGGCCGCCGCGATTGCCGCATCGTTCTCGTAATTGCGGTAGTAGGCGTAGATCAGCTCAAGCTGGGCCTGCTCGGCATAGCTGCCAAATGGAAAGTTGTCTTCCAGTGCGCGCAGGTTCTTGATTGCCAGGTCCCACTGGCTGGATCGCAGCTGGCGCTGGGCGGCCTCGTAGAACGCCTGTTCTGTGCGGCTACCAGATGGCAGGCCCTCTTCCTCTTCATCGGTGCTGGCGCAGGCGACAAGGATCGCGGACAGTAAAGCCAACCACAACGTTTTCCAGGCCTGCATAGCCCCTCGCTCTATCATTATTACTCTCTACCTTCTTGCATTGGTTCCGCAGCGGCTGCTCTTCTGGGCGGACGGTGCGGTACACTGGCCCCCTTTTGTCGGGCGGCGGGCGGTCATTTAACCACAGTCACGCAGTCGTCCAAAGTATTTGAGCCTGATCAATGACTGACCAAGTTGAACTCGAACTGGAAGTGCCGGCGCAGATGGCTGGCCTGCGCTTAGACCAGGCGGCGGCCGAATTAATTCCCGATTATTCCCGCGCCAGACTGCAGGCATGGATCAAGGGGGGGCAGCTGACCGTGGATGGGCGCGCCGTGCGTCCCCGCGATAAGCTCTTCGGTGGTGAGCGGCTGAAGCTGAAGGCCGAGCTGGAGCGCGCCGGCGAGTGGCGCCCGGAGAAGATAGACCTGCGGGTCATTTACGAGGATGAGAGCCTGCTGGTGCTGGACAAGCAGCCCGGGCTGGTGGTGCACCCGGCGGCGGGCAACCCGGACGGCACGCTCTTGAACGGCTTGCTGCACCACTGCCCGCAGCTGGAAAAGATCCCCCGGGCGGGGATTGTCCACCGGCTGGACAAGGACACCAGCGGCCTGATGGTAGTGGCCAAGACATTGTCGGCCCAGGCCGGGCTGGTGGAGCAGCTCAAACAGCGTACCGTCAGCCGGCAGTACGACGCCATCGCCCAGGGGAAGATTACCGCCGGGGGCACCGTGAATGCCCCCATCGGCCGGCACCGCCAGAACCGGCTGAAAATGGCGGTGCTGTCCCACGGTGGCAAGGAGGCGATTACTCACTACCGGGTGCAGGAGCGCTTCCGCGCCCACACCCTGGTCCGCTGCCACCTGGAAACCGGGCGCACCCACCAGATCCGCGTGCATATGGCGCATATTCGCCACCCCCTGGTGGGTGACCCGCTGTACGGCGGGCGCCCCCGGGTGCCGCCGGAGGCGGCAGACGCACTGTTGCAGGAGCTGCGCCACTTTCCCCGGCAGGCGCTACACGCAGCGCAACTGGCACTGGTCCACCCCGGCAGCGGGGAGGACATGCACTGGTCGACGCCCATGCCGGCGGATATGCTGCACCTGCTGGAATTGCTGCGCGCCGATGTTGCAGGTGCACCCGGCTGACCGGCTAGTTTCTGCCGGGAACCCAAACAATCGTTGAAGGATCTGGAATGACTGCCGACCACTATCTGATACCGGACTGGCCCGCCCCGGCCAACGTGCGCGCTGCGACCTCCATGCGTCGGGATGGGCACAGTAGCGGTGCTTATGCGGCGTTCAACCTGGGGGGGCATGTAGGCGACGACGCCGGAGCCGTGGAGGCCAACCGTCGCCAGCTGGTCCTTGAACTTCAGCTGCCGTCCGAGCCCCAGTGGTTGGAGCAGATCCATAGCGATCGGATTGTGGAGGCACACCGGGACGGCCTGGTGCGCACCGCCGACGCGTCGTTTTCCCGGGAGGCGGGCACTGTCTGCGCGGTGTTGACCGCCGATTGCCTGCCCTTGCTGCTGTGTGACCGCGCCGGCTCCATTGTGGCGGCGGTACACGCGGGCTGGCGCGGGCTGGCCACGGGAGTGGTTCGTAACAGTGTGCGGGCTCTGGATTGCGCGCCCGGAGAGCTGCTGGCCTGGCTTGGTCCTGCTATCGGCCCCGATGCCTTCGAGACCGGTGTTGATGTGCTGGAGCTGTTTTTCGAGCACGCCATGGACGGTGCCCATACAGAGCGGATGGCACAGTGTTTCCGCCCGCATGCGGACAAGCCCTTGCACTTTCTCGCCGATATCTATGGTCTGGCACGGGCGGAACTGGAAAGCCTGGGTGTCACCGGAATCTATGGCGGTAACCGCTGTACTTTCACTGAGACTGATGATTTCTTTTCCTATCGGCGCGATGGCGTCACCGGGCGGATGGCGTCGCTGGTCTGGCTGGACTGACCGCCTTCGCACCGGCAGGCTGTCCTGTCGCAATAACCCGCTCTTGTGTGTGGGTATTGAAAATCCACACCCCGCCCCCATTTTAATGCCTACACAGCGGATCTCCGGATTAGCAGCGAGATCCCCTAGACTCAGAGTGGGCGCTGTCGTGCGTCCCCCCACTGTCAAACTGCTTTTACTGTGCCGAGGGAGGAGACCCGTCCAATGCGCATAGACAAAATGACAAACCCGCTGCAGGCCGCGATTGCCGATGCGCAATCCCTGGCGGTGGGGCGCGATCATAACCAGATTTATCCCGAACACTTGTTGCAGGCACTGCTTGACCAGTCTGGCGGCAGTGTGCCGGCATTCCTGTCGCAGGCCGGTTTCAACCTCAACGGGCTGCGCAATGACCTGGCGAAAAGGCTGGACCAGTTGCCCACAGTGACGTCGCCGACTGGCGATGTGGGTATGTCACAGGAACTGATGCGCCTGTTTAACCTCGCTGACAAAAAAGCGCAGCAAAAAGGCGACAGTTTTATCGCCAGCGAAACCGTACTGCTGGCCGCATTTGATTCGGCTGCCGGTGAGGTTTCCAAGCTCCTGCACGCCAACGGTGACCTCAAGCAGTTACAGGCGGCTATCGACAAGGTGCGAGGGGATGAAAAAGTCAGCGACGCCGGTGCCGAGGACGCGCGACAGGCCCTGGACAAATACACCCTCGACCTGACCGAGCGCGCGGTTTCGGGCAAGCTCGACCCGGTTATCGGTCGCGATGACGAGATCCGTCGCACCATCCAGGTACTGCAGCGTCGCACCAAGAACAACCCGGTCCTGATCGGTGAGCCGGGTGTGGGCAAGACCGCCATCGTGGAGGGCCTGGCGCAGCGCATCGTCAATGGCGAGGTGCCCGAAGGCCTGAAGGACAAGCGGCTGTTGTCGCTCGACCTGGGAGCGTTGCTGGCAGGCGCAAAATTCCGCGGTGAGTTTGAAGAGCGGCTGAAGGCGGTATTGAACGAGCTCTCCAAGCAGGAAGGCCGTGTCATCCTGTTTATCGATGAGTTGCACACCATGGTCGGTGCCGGTAAGGCGGAGGGTGCCATGGACGCGGGCAATATGCTCAAGCCGGCACTGGCACGTGGTGAGCTGCATTGCGTGGGTGCCACCACCCTGGATGAGTACCGCAAGTACATCGAGAAAGACGCCGCGCTGGAGCGCCGCTTCCAGAAGGTTCTGGTGGATGAGCCCACCGAAGAGGACACCATTGCCATCCTCCGTGGCCTGAAAGAACGTTACGAAGTCCACCATGGCGTGGATATTACCGACTCGGCGATTATCGCCGCGACCAAGCTGTCGCAGCGCTACATCACCGATCGCCAGTTGCCGGACAAGGCGATCGACCTGATCGATGAGGCGGCCAGCCGCATCCGCATGGAAATCGATTCCAAGCCGGAGTCCATGGACAAGCTGGAGCGGCGCCTGATCCAGTTGAAGATCGAGCGCGAGGCGGTAAAGAAAGACAAGGATGACGAGGCGGCACAGAAGCGCCTGGAAAAGCTGGAAGAGGATATCCACGAAATCGAGCAGGAGTATGCCGACCTGGAGGAGGTGTGGAAAGCCGAGAAAGCCCAGTTGGCCGGGAGCACCGACACCAAGGAGAAGCTGGAACAGGCCAAGCTGGATATGGAAGCGGCCAGGCGCGCCGGCGACCTGACGCGCATGTCCGAGCTCCAGTACGGGGTTATCCCCCAGCTGGAGCAACAGCTGCAGCAGGCCAGCGATGAGGAAACCACAGAGGAACCGCGCCTGCTGCGCAACCGCGTCACCGACGAGGAGGTGGCAGAGGTGGTCTCCCGCTGGACCGGTATTCCGGTATCGAAAATGCTCGAGGGCGAGCGGGAGAAGCTGTTGCGCATGGAGGATGCCCTGCACAATCGGGTAATTGGCCAGGATGAGGCAGTGAATGCGGTGGCGAACGCCGTGCGCCGTTCCCGTGCGGGCCTGTCGGATCCCAACCGGCCCAACGGCTCTTTCCTGTTTCTCGGCCCCACCGGGGTGGGCAAGACCGAACTGTGCAAGTCGCTGGCGGAATTCCTGTTTGATAGCCAGGACGCCATGGTGCGGATCGATATGTCCGAATTCATGGAGAAGCATTCGGTGGCGCGGCTGATCGGTGCGCCACCGGGTTATGTCGGTTACGAAGAGGGCGGTTACCTGACCGAGGCGGTGCGCCGCAAACCCTACTCGGTGGTGTTGCTGGACGAGGTGGAGAAGGCGCACCCGGACGTGTTCAATATCCTGTTGCAGGTCCTGGAGGACGGCCGACTGACTGACGGCCAGGGCCGCACCGTGGACTTCCGCAATACGGTGGTGGTGATGACCTCCAACCTGGGTTCCGACCTGATCCAGAAGTACGCCAGCAAGAAAGAGGAAGACGAGCTCGACAGCGAAATCCATTACCGCCAGATGAAAAATGCGGTAATGGAGGTGGTGGGCGAACATTTCCGGCCGGAGTTTATCAACCGGATCGACGAGGTTGTGGTGTTCCACCCCCTGGCACGGGCCCAGGTGCGCTCCATTGCCGAAATCCAGCTGGAGCAGCTGCGCCGCCGGCTGGCGGAGCGCGACCTGCAGCTGGAAGTGGCCGAGCCCCTGCTGGACAAGCTGGCGGATGTGGGCTTCGACCCGGTCTACGGCGCGCGCCCGCTCAAGCGTGCGATCCAGATGTGGCTGGAAAACCCGCTGGCCCAGGATGTCCTGTCGGGCAAGTTCGCACCCGGCGATACCATCCATGCGGAGCTGGAGGGGGATCACGCCGTCTTCCGCAAGTGATACGTCCCACCCTGTGAAATGGCCCGCCGGCGCGAGCGCACCGGCGGGCTTTTCTTTATCCGCCGCCCCATTGCCCGCTCCCGCCGGACCGTCCGTTTTCGACCCCTGGCTGCAGCCCACCGATTGCCAACCGTCATTCCTGCCCGCGCTTGCCTATCCTGACTGCTGGGCCCGGTCAATTTGGCCGGCTTGCCCCTGCGTGGATATGTGGCAATCGACAGGGAGTTGCAGTGGCTGGACGCAATCCGGTATTCAACAAGCGCATGCTGCTGATGCTGCTGGGCTGCCTGCTGCTGTTTGGCGGCATCTTTGCCTTCAAGATGTTCGGCAAAATGATGATGAACCGGGCATTCGACAATATGCCATTACCGGCGGCCACGGTCACCGCAGCGCGGGTCGAGCGGCAGCTCTGGCAGGAGAGCCTGTCTGCCGTAGGCACAATGCGCGCCGTCAATGGCGTCGAGGTAACGACCCGCGCCCAGGGCGTGGTGCAGCGGATACTGTTCGATTCCGGCCAGCCTGCGGAGAAGGGCCAGTTGCTGGCGGAGTTGTCGGCGGAACCGGAAAAGGCGGAACTGGAAGTGCTGGAGGCGGAGCTGCGGCTGGCCCGCCGCAATCACCAGCGCATCAAGGCGCTGCACGTCAAGGGTGTCACCACCGATGCGGAGCTGGATGACGCACTCAGTACCCTGGACCGGGTGTTGGCAAGTATCCGTGTGCAGAAAGAGACGGTGGAGGAGCACCGGGTTGTGGCGCCGTTTTCCGGGCGGCTGGGTATTCGCCGCATCGACCTGGGGCAGAACGTCGCGCCCGGAGATCCGGTGGTCTCCCTGCAGCAGCTGGACCCGATTTTCGTCGATTTCTACCTGCCGGGCCGCTACTTCGCGCGCATCAAGACCGGTCTTCCCATTGAAGTCACCACCGATGCGTTCCCGGAAAAGACATTCCCGGGCAAGGTGACAGCCATCGATCCCGGTATCGACAGTGCCAGTCGCAACTTCCTGCTCCAGGCCACCATGGACAACCCCGGCGACCAGTTGCGCCCGGGCATGTTCGCCGACGTGTCGGTGGACCTTCCCCGCCGGCGCAATGTGCTGGTGGTGCCGCGCACGGCAGTCAGCTTCTCTCCCTACGGCAATGCCATCTTTGTCCTGCAACAAGACCCGGAGGGCAATGGCCTGGTGGCGAGCAAGCGGTTTGTAAAAACTGGTGAGGAGCGTGGTGACCTGGTGGAAATCATCGAGGGGGCGGAGGAGGGGGAGCGTGTCGCCACCAGCGGCCTGCTGAAGTTACGTAACCAGAGCCCGGTCACCGTCAATAACGAGGAGACACTGCCGGCGAAGGCGGATCCACAGCCGGAGAACAGCTGACCATGGCCACTACCGCAACCGGTGCCCCCGCGTGAATTTTACCGAGATCTTTATCCGCAAGCCGGTACTGGCGACAGTGGTGAGCCTGTTTATCTTCCTGCTGGGGCTCCGTGCCGCCACCGAGCTCAACGTGCGCGAGTACCCGGAGCTGCAGAATGCGGTAATCACCGTAACCACGGTCTATGTAGGCGCCGATGCAGACCTGGTGCAGGGATTTATCACTACGCCGCTGGAACAGGAGATCGCCACCGCCGACGGCATCGACTACATGGTGTCCACCAGTGTGCAGGGGGTGTCGACCATCCAGGCCTATGTGCGCCTCGACTTTGATCCCAACCAGGTGCTCACCCAGGTGGTGGCCAAGGTCAACCGCCTGCGCAGCGAGTTGCCGGAGGAGTCCGAGGACTCCACCGTGGATATGGCCATCGGCCAGACGGTGGCGGCCATGTACCTGTCGTTCTCATCCGGGATCCTCGATAACAACCAGATTACCGATTACCTGACACGGGTGGTGCAGCCCAAGCTGTCGACCATCCCGGGTGTGCAGCGTGCGCGCCTGCTGGGCAACCGGACCTTCGCCATGCGTATCTGGCTGAAGCCGGCAGAAATGGCATCGCAGGAGGTAACCCCGGGCGATGTCAGCGCGGCGCTGCGCGCCAACAATGTGTTGTCGGCGGTGGGCAGTACCAAGGGCCGCTGGATCACTGTGGAAATATCAGCCGATACGGATATCGCCTCTGAGGAGGCTTTCCGTGACCTGGTGGTGCGCTCCGACGAGGACCGCATCGTACGGCTGGGGGATATCGCTGAGGTGGAGCTGGGATCCGAGTCCTACGATACCTCGGTCACCTTTAATGGGCGTTCGGCGACCTTTATTGCGGTGGAAGTGGCTCCGGATGCCAATGCGCTGGAAGTCATCCGCGAGGTGCGCAGGAAACTCGATGGTGAGGTTTTCCCGCAGCTGCCGGAGGGCATGATCGGTGAGATTCCCTACGACAGCACCGAGTACATCCAGGACTCGATCAACGAGGTGGTGAAGACGATCGCCGAGGCGGTGTTGATCGTGATCGTGGTGATCTACCTGTTCCTCGGTTCCCTGCGCAGCGTGGTAATCCCGGCGATTGCGGTGCCGCTGTCGCTGGTGGGGGCGCTGTTCCTGATGCTGCTGATGGGGTTTTCCATCAACCTGCTGACCCTGCTGGCGATGGTACTGGCCATCGGTATCGTGGTGGATGATGCCATCATCGTGCTCGAGAATGTACACCGCCACATCGAAGAGGGTATGACGCCGCGGGACGCCGCCATTCGCGGTGCGCGCGAACTGGCATGGCCGGTGGTGGCCATGACCACCACCCTGATTGCCGTGTACCTGCCGATCGGTTTCCTGGGCGGGCTCACCGGCACCCTGTTTGTGGAGTTCGCCTTCTCCCTGGCCGGGGCGGTGCTGCTGTCCGGTGTGGTGGCGCTGACCCTGACGCCGATGATGGCGTCAAAGATCCTGAAGCCGCCGAAGGAGAATGGCGGCAATCGCCTGGAGCAGTGGCTGGAAAGGCAATTCGAGCGTATGCAGCAGGGATACCAGCGGCGGCTGCACAGCGCCCTGGATGACCGGCTGGTGATCCTGCTTTTCGGGTTGATCGTGCTGGTGAGTTGTTATTTCCTGTTCGTCACCTCGCCCAGCGAGTTGGAACCGGATGAGGACCGCGGTTTTGTCCTGACCATTTCCTCGGCGGACTCCTTTGCCACCATCGATTACCTGGAGCGCTTCACCCGGGAGCTTAACGTCATTGCCGAGCGGCATGCCGACGAGGTGGAAAACCTGTTCCTGCTCAACGGGGTCGGCGGTGCCGGTAATGCCACCAACAGCGCCATTGCCGGTTTCGTGCTCGCGCCCTGGAACCGGCGTGCGCTGGACACTGCCGAGATGAAGGACATTATCAGCAACGAGGTGGCAGAGATCGCCGGCCTCAAGGTGGCAGTGGTGGTACCACCCAGCCTGCCCACCGCCGGCGGCCGCCTGCCAGTGGAGTTCGTGGTCGGCTCCACCGAGCCGATGGAAAACCTGGCCTCGTTTGCCGACGAGATCATGGAGCGGGCACTGGCCAGCCGTAAGTTTATTTTCGTGGATTCCGACCTGAAGCTGGATAAGCCCAAATTGCGGGTGCTGGTGGATCGCAACAAGGCGGCAGCAATGGGGATCACCATGGCGGATATCGGGCGGGAGCTGGGGGCCATGATGTCGGGGGCCTATACCAATCGGTTTTCGCTGGAGAACCGCAGTTACAAGGTGATTCCCCAGGTGGTGCGGCGCGAGCGGCTGACTGGCGCCCAGCTCAAGCAGTACTACATCCGCAGCCGTTCCGGGCAGCTGGTGCCCATGTCGACGCTGGTAAGCCTGGAGGAAACGGTGGAGCCACAGCAGCTCAAGCGTTTCCAGCAACTTAATGCGGTGACCATTTCCGGTGTCCCGCGCCCGGGCATCACACTGGGGGAGGCGCTGGGGGTGCTGGACAATGCCGCGGCAGAGATATTGCCGCCGGGCTATTCGGTGGACTACGCCGGGCAGTCGCGCCAGTACAAGGCGGAGGGCTCCGAGCTGGTGGTTACGTTTTTCTTTGCCCTGATCGTGATTTACCTGGTGCTGGCGGCGCAGTTCGAGAGCTGGCTTGATCCGTTGATTATGCTGGTCACTGTGCCAATGAGTGTCTGTGGTGCCATGATATTTGTCAGCCTGGGACTCACCACTTTGAACATCTATACCCAGGTCGGGTTGGTGACACTGATTGGGGTGATATCCAAGCACGGCATCCTGATAGTCGAGTTTGCGAACAAACTGCAGGAAGAGGGGCGGGATAAGCGCGCGGCGATTGAGGCGGCGGCTTCCATTCGCCTGCGCCCAATTCTCATGACCACCGCTTCTCTGGTTCTCGCCATGGTTCCCCTGCTGTTGGCCGCAGGGCCAGGAGGTGGGGCCAGGTTTGCCATGGGGCTGGTGGTGGCTACTGGAATGACCATAGGCACCTTGTTTACGCTCTTCGTAGTGCCGGCCATGTACCTGTACCTGGGGCGGGACTTCGAGCAGGGAAACCCGCGCTCGGGCCTGGATCCGGCAGAACCCGGCGAAGGCGAGTCGGCTGGTTCCAGTTAGGGGCCACAGGATAAGCAACGCTTTTCCCTGTTTGGGGTGCAAGAGAGCCACCCTATACTGCTCCCCAGTCTGATTCGGATTGGCCATGGCCATCCGGGATTCCGAGAGTGCTTCACTGTGGAGGTGAAATCATGCGTGCATTCAAACTGGTTCTTTCGCGATTTATATGGGCGCCGCTGGTGCTGGCAGCCTTGTACTGTGGGTCGCTGCAGGCTTCAGATCCCAGCAAGACAATCGCACAAAACGCGTCCCAGGCTGAGAGCCTGTCCACGCTGGTCGCTGCGATCAAAGCGGCGGGCCTTGCAGATACGCTGAACAGTGAGGGGCCCTTCACCGTCTTTGCGCCCACCAATCAGGCTTTCGGTGCACTGCCGCAGGGCAAGGTAGACGAATTGCTGAAGCCGGAAAACCAGCAAAAGCTGCAGAGGATCCTCGGCTACCACGTGGTTCCAGGTAAGGCGACCGCTGAGGTGGTGATGGAGAAGATCAAGAAGGGAGGCGGCCATGCGACCGTGGACACGGTGCAGGGCGAGAAGCTTACCCTGAGGGCCGATGGAGACAAGGTGACGGTGACCGATGCCAAGGGTAATACCGCCACGGTGCTGCAGGCAGACCTGATGAGTTCCAACGGCGTCGTCCATGTGATTGACGGTGTACTGATGCCGACGAAAAAGTAATCAGGTTCATGTGGAGACGGGCGGCCTTCAGGCCGCCTTTCTTTTTTCGACATACCTTTCATCTTGGCTTGGCAAACTCACCATAGCGCCAGCTAGAATTTCCAGCAGGGGAATTTTATCTGGGCTTTCAGTTATGTCAGGCGTAATCCCAATCCGGTTGGCAGGAACCATCGTCGTATCCACTGTTGAGCTTGCTCTAGCGAGTATTTTTGCGCTGCTGTCCCTGCAAGCGATCGCCGGAGAGGCAGAGGAATTTTCCCCTTATGTCGGGCGTGACTACCCCACCCGGGTCTTCTGGGGAGATACCCATCTCCATACGGATATCTCGGTCGATGCCGGCACCATGAACAGGCTTGGCCAGGAGGAGGCATTCCGCTTCGCCAGGGGTGAGGAGGTGACAAGCACCCACGGACTCAAGGTGAGGCTTTCACGCCCACTGGATTTCCTGGTGATATCCGATCATGCGGAAATGTATGGCCTGATGCCGAGGTTGCTGGCCGGCGATGAAGACATCCTCGCCACCGAGAGGGGCAGGCGCTGGTATGACATGCTGAAGGGCGGGGATAAAGATCAGTCTTTCAAGGCGGCGATGGAAATCGTCGCGTCACTGTCGGAGAAGGAGCCCCCTTTCAAGAGTGACCAGATTGTCCGTGACTCCTGGAAGGCCTATACAGCCCTTGCTGACAAATACAATGAGCCCGGCAAATTCAGCGCGATCATTGGCTATGAATGGACGGCAATAGGCGGGAATAACCTGCATCGCAACGTCCTGTTCCGCGGTGATTCCAGGATCGCCAACAAGACCGTGCCTTTCTCCCAGTTCGATAGCCAGAACCCTGAAGACCTGTGGCGAGCACTCAGGGAGTTCGAACAGCAACACAATGCCCGGGTGATGGCAATTCCCCACAACGGCAACCTCAGTAATGGTCGAATGTTTAATGTGGAGACTTTTTCCGGGCAGCCCCTCACAAAAGAGTTGGCGGAGTTGCGATCCCGTTTCGAGAAATTGGTGGAGGTGACACAGATAAAAGGGGATGGAGAGGCGCACCCTGCGCTTTCACCCAATGATGAATTTGCGGATTACGAAACCTGGGACAAATCGAACCTTGACGGAACCGAGTTGAAAACTCCCGAGATGCTGCGGTGGGAGTATGCCCGTGAAGCACTGAAGACCGGCTTGATGCTGGAAGAGCGCCTGGGCGTGAATCCATACAAATTTGGGATGGTGGGCAGTACCGATGCCCACACGAGTCTCGCTGCTGTAGAGGAGGATAACTTCTTTGGAAAGCACTCAGGTGTGGAGCCCGAGCCAGGCCGTTGGGAGCACGTGGTCATTGAGGCCCCGAATCCTGAGCTGACTGTCTACGGTTGGCAGATGGCGTCCTCCGGCTACGCGGGAGTCTGGGCGAAGGAGAATACCCGGGAGGCACTTTTTGATGCCATGCTGCGGAAAGAGGCTTACGCAACGACGGGGCCCCGCATGGTGGTGCGTTTTTTCGGTAGTTGGGACTTTACCGATACCGACGCCAGCGCCCCTTCCATTGCTGATATCGGCTACGGCAAGGGTGTCCCCATGGGGGCAGACCTGAAGGCATCCGCCGGTACCGCATCACCCAGCTTCCTGGTTGCGGCGATGAAGGATCCGCTGAGTGGTAACCTGGATCGCATCCAGATCATCAAAGGCTGGATGGATACCAACGGAAAACTGCACGAAAAGGTTTACAACGTCGCGTGGGGTGGTGACAGAAAACTCTCGCGAAATGGCAAGTTGCCTTCAGTCGGCAACACGGTAGACGTGGCCAATGCCACCTGGCGTAACTCCATCGGGGCTCCTGAGCTGAGCGCCGTATGGCGTGACCCGGATTTCGATCCGGCGCAGCCGGCCTTCTATTACGCACGTGTGATCGAGATTCCAACGCCCCGCTGGACAGCTTATGAAGCCAAGCGGTTTGGGGTGAAAATGAGTAGGGGTGTGCCCATGACGACTACCGAGCGGGCCTATACATCTCCAATCTGGTATACACCCAGATAAAAGCCCGGGCCAACCAGCCGTGTGGCCCGCGGCCGATTGCAGGGGGCGGCGTGGTTGGGGGAGGGGCCTTCGAAGGGTGGTCGATACCCGGCTCAGCGAAACCGCTCAGCAGTCTTCCTGGATAATTTGTTTGGCACGGCCGATACGGGCCTGTCGTTCTTTCTCTGGCAGGACCCGTAGCTTCCCGGAGGCATCCACCTCGCGCACCTGGGAGTGGGTGCTCAGTTCCTGCAAGTTATTTCGTGCCTGGCGGCAACGCTGTGCGCGCACAGCCTTCTGGGCCTGGGACAGTGCCTTGCCCTGGGCATCGGCCGGGGCTGCGGCGGTCTCTTTCCTGGCTGCCTCTGTCAGTGAGGTCTCGTCGTCGGATTCCTGCTGGGCTTTCGCCGCCAGCTGTTCCTTTTTCCATTGCTTGTAGCGTTCCGACCGTGGCTCCTTGACTACCTCCACCTTCTTTTCCTGTGGCGGCTGGGAGCCGAAATGGATCACGCCGTTTTCGTCTTTCCACTTGTAGATGCCGTCAGCGAGCGTGGCGGAGGCCAGGCTGGCCAGCAGGATTGCAGAGAGGAAACGCATTTGGGCCCCTTGAGTGTCGTTGCAGAGAGTTGTGAGTATCGCCTGTCATTTTACCCGTCTGGGGAGAGATTCCTGCAACCGCCTTAACATTTTTGTCCTGTACGGCAGGCGGTGCCGGCCTGCCGGTTGCGCGAACACGCGCCAGCGGAGGGCGTCCGGCGGTCTCCTCATCCCAAAAAGCCATCTTTGTCGCGGATAAGGCTGATATTTGTCATCAAAAAGCTTTATAATCGCGCTCTGCGTTTCGCTGTATCGGTGTATTTAAGTGACCTAAGTGATGCGCATCCTAATTTACGTGAAATTTTAGGGGGCTTCAGTGGAATTACTCTCCGGCGGCGATATGTTAGTTCGCGCGCTGCAGGATGAAGGGGTAGACCTTATTTTTGGCTATCCCGGTGGTTCAGCATTGCATATCTACGATGCCATTTTTCGACAGAAAAGCATCAAGCACGTCCTGGTTCGTCACGAGCAGGGCGCGACCCACGCGGCGGACGGCTATGCCCGCTCCACGGGCAAGCCCGGGGTGGTGCTGGTGACGTCGGGCCCGGGCGCTACCAATGCCATTACCGGCATCGCTACGGCCTATATGGATTCTGTACCGCTGGTGGTGATTTCCGGCCAGGTAACCAGTGACAAGATCGGTGAGGATGCCTTCCAGGAAACGGATATGGTGGGTTGTTCCCGTCCTATCGTGAAACACAGCTTCCTGGTCAAGAGTGCTGAGGATATCCCCGGGGTTGTCAAGAAGGCCTTCTATATTGCCAATAGCGGCCGCCCGGGCCCGGTGGTGATCGATGTGCCCAAGGACGTGACCAACCCGACGGACCGCTTCCCCTACGAGTATCCTGAAAAGCTGCGCATGCGTTCCTACACGCCTGCGGGCAAGGGGCATACCGGGCAGATACGCAAGGCCCTGGCATTGCTGTTGTCCGCCAGGCGGCCGGTCATTTACGCCGGCGGCGGTGTGGTGCAGGGGGAGGGGGCGGAGCTGCTCACAGAGCTGGCGCGGACGCTGAATTACCCAGTCACCAATACCCTGATGGGGCTCGGCGGTTTCCCGGGCAGCGATCGGCGTTTCCTGGGCATGCTGGGGATGCACGGCACCTTCGAGGCCAATACGGCCATGCACCATGCCGATGTGATTTTCGCCATCGGTGCACGGTTTGACGACCGGGTGACCAATACCCCGGGCAAGTTCTGCCCCGGGGCCAAGATTATCCATGTGGACGTGGACCCGGCGTCTATTTCCAAGACCATCACCGCGGATGTGCCAATTGTTGGCACCGTGAGGTCGGTACTGGCCGACATGCTGGGGATGTTGGGGGAATCCGGTGAGCAGCCCGACCAGTCGGCGATTGTGGACTGGTGGCGGCAGATCGATGACTGGCGTGAGCGGCATGGCATCTATACCGCGCCCCGCTACCGCACCGATGGCGGCCTGATCATGCCGCAGGAGGTAATCAAGGCAGTGCATGAGATTACCGGGGGTGATGCCTTCGTGACATCCGATGTGGGCCAGCACCAGATGTTTGCCGCGCAGTATTACCTGTTCGACAAGCCGCGTCGCTGGATCAACTCCGGTGGGTTGGGAACCATGGGCTTCGGCCTGCCGGCCGCACTGGGGGTGAAAATCGCCCACCCGGACAGCGAGGTTGTCTGTGTGACCGGTGAGGGCAGCATCCAGATGTGTATCCAGGAGTTGTCCACCGCTACCCAGTACCACCTGCCGGTGAAGATCCTGTGCCTGAACAACCAGGCACTGGGCATGGTAAAGCAGTGGCAGGAGATGCAGTACGAGGGGCGTTTGTCCAACAGCGTGTACGAGGAGTCGCTGCCAGACTTTGTCAGGCTGGCGGAAGCTTATGGGCACGTTGGCATGAAGATCGAAGCGCGAGAAGCGCTTTACGACAAGCTTACCGAGGCTTTCTCCATCAAGGACCGCACGGTGTTTATCGACGTTTATGTCGACCCGTCCGAGCATGTATACCCCATGCAGGTAATGCCTAACGGCTCAATGCGGGATATGTGGTTGAGCAAGACGGAGCGGACCTAGGGAAGTCAGAATCATGCGCAGAATCATCTCAGTATTAATGGAAAATGAGCCCGGCGCGCTCTCGCGGGTAGTAGGGCTCTTCTCGCAGCGCGGTTACAACATTGAGACTCTCACCGTCGCCCCGACGGAGGACGAAACACTGTCGCGCCTGACCATGGTGACCATCGGTGACGATCACAAGATCGAGCAAATAACCAAGAACCTGAACAAACTGATCGACGTGGTGAAACTGGTCGATTTGACCGAGGGTTCCCACATCGAGCGGGAGTTGTTGCTGGTTAAGGTGCGGGCGTCTGGTGCACAGCGCGACGAGGTCAAGCGCAGCGTGGATATTTTCAGGGGACAGATCGTCGATGTCACCAGCAACATGTACACGGTGCAGGTCACCGGGACCGGGGAGAAGCTCGATGCTTTCCTGCAGGCCCTGGGTGAGCACACCATCATGGAGGTGGTGCGTTCCGGAGTCTCCGGTATTTCCCGCGGCGAAAAAGTCCTGAGTGTCTAAGCGCCCGCCCGCGGGCGGGAACAGAATTCATTTATTCGTTCAGTAATAGGAAGTGAGCAATGCAAGTTTATTACGATAAAGATTGTGACCAGTCTTTGATCCAGCAGAAGACCGTAGCCATCATCGGCTACGGCTCACAGGGGCACGCCCATGCCAACAACCTCAAGGATTCCGGGGTAAAGAATGTTGTCGTGGGCCTGCGCAAGAACTCCAGCTCCTGGGCCAAGGCCGAGAAGGCGGGCCTGCGGGTGGCCGAGGTTGCCGATGCGGTGAAGGACGCTGATGTGGTGATGATCCTGACTCCGGATGAGCACCAGGCCGCGATATATCGCGAGCAGGTGGCACCCAACCTGCGCTCCGGCGCTGCGCTGGCCTTTGCCCATGGCTTCAACGTGCATTTCGAGTTGATCGAGCCGCCCAAAGACGTCGATGTCATCATGATCGCCCCCAAGGGTCCTGGCCATACCGTGCGTTCCACCTACCTCGAGGGGGGTGGCGTACCAACCCTGATCGCGGTCTACCAGGACGCTTCCGGGGCGGCGAAGAATCTGGCGCTGTCCTATGCCTCCGCCAACGGCGGCGGCCGCTCCGGTATTATTGAGACCAATTTCCGGGAGGAAACCGAGACTGACCTGTTCGGTGAGCAGGCAGTGCTCTGTGGCGGCGTGTCCGCGCTGGTCATGGCCGGGTTCGAGACCCTGACCGAGGCCGGTTACGCGCCGGAGATGGCCTACTTCGAGTGCCTGCACGAGCTCAAGCTGATTGTTGACCTGATGTACCAGGGAGGCATCGCCGATATGCGCTACTCTATCTCCAACACCGCAGAGTACGGTGATTACGTAACCGGGCCACGCATCGTGACCGAAGAGACCAAGGCGGAGATGCAGCGGGTGCTGAAGGACATCCAGGCGGGCCGGTTCGCCAAGGACTTTATGCTGGAGTCCCTCGCCGGGCAGCCGCGCCTCAAGGCCGAGCGCCGCATCAGCAGTGAGCACCCGATCGAGCAGGTGGGTGCCAAGCTGCGAGCAATGATGCCCTGGATTAAAGCCAACAAGATCATCGACAAGACCGAGGGCAATAGCTGAGGGAAGTCGATGACAAAAGCGGCGGGGGAGGCCCCGCCGCTTTTTTTTTGCGCCGGGGGTCCTGTGCGCATTGTCGCAGTTAGCTGTACACTCGCCGCCTGCATTCAGACTTTACGGAGAAGCTATGAGCGACAAGAGGAATGCCAGCAAGTCCGCCGGAAACGATGGCGAACGCCGGGAGGAGAGTCGCATTCCGGTGGATGAGCACATTGAGGAAGAGGTTTCGGCCACCGGTACGAGAGTGCGGGCGCGGGGTGTCTACCTGCTGCCCAACCTGATTACCACCGGCGCCTTGTTCAGTGGCTTTTATGCCATCATCGCGGGCCTGGGAGGCAACTTTGAGGCCGCGGCAATCGCAATCTTCGCCGCCATGATTCTCGATGGGCTCGATGGGCGAGTGGCGCGCCTGACGGATACCCAGAGCGCCTTCGGGGTCCAGTACGACTCCCTATCGGACATGGTCTCGTTCGGCCTGGCGCCGGCACTGGTGGTGTTCAGCTGGGGGCTGGGGCCGCTGGGCAAGCTGGGTTGGGCGGCGGCTTTCCTGTATGCCGCCTGCGCGGCGCTCCGCCTGGCGCGCTTCAACACCCAGGTGGATACCGTGGACAAGGGTGTCTTTATTGGGCTGGCGAGTCCCACCGCGGCGGCGATTGTCGCCAGTATGGTCTGGGCCGGGCATGAGGCTGACGTCGGTGCAGGGCTGGGCCTGGTTGCGGCACTGGTCACCATGGCCGCGGGGCTGCTGATGGTGTCGAACTTCCGCTACACGAGCTTCAAGAACATCGACTTCAAGGGCAGGGTGCCCTTTGTCATGATGCTGGCAGTTATCCTGGTGTTCAGTCTTGTGACCATTGACCCCCCGCGCGTCCTGTTGGCTATCGCTGTCATCTATACCTGTTCCGGGCCGGCAGCCTGGCTATGGCGGATACTGCAGGCACGACGGGAGCAGTCGGGTGCCGGAAAAGAAGAAAGGCCGGAGGAGACCGAGTCGGTCACCACTGGTAAAGGCGGGGACAGTGAGAAGGATGCTGGCGGCGGGGAAAACTGAGCTATTACAGTGGTGAACGCCGTTGCGTGATACTAAAGTTAACAGGTGGCACCACGGTAGTGGCAGGGTGGTGTTAAGCGCCAATACAGGGGTGACCAGCCGGAAAGGGCTTTTTCCGCTCCGATTGAAAAAAGTGCTTGCACCGGGCTCTGCCAGTCCGTATAGTTCGCGCCCTCGCTGCTTGAGAAGTGGCGGGGAGGCAGCTCCAAGTGATTGATTTTCTT
>NZ_JAJSAP010000011.1:0-1318 GCF_021729035.1 Microbulbifer sediminum
CGATGACCTGTTTCTGCTTCGCAGAAAGCTCATGGTGATTTGGGCCTGGTCCAACAAACAGTTGCCGCCGCCATGGACGGCGACTCAAAGGCTCGGTTGCCTCTGCATAATAGCCGGCCTCTAGGGAATCCCGTACTTCTCTGCCTGCCGGTCTATATCCTCCTGGGGCCGTCTCCATTTTGTACATTTTATTGTAAATGGCTGATAGAGATTGCTATCGGCATCGCCGACCAATACCTTCCTGATCTCTGCGCAGTAGTCGCCATTCTGGATAAATGTACCAGTTGCCGTCATAAACTCGGCTTCCAGCTTCTTGAATTTCTGTACCTTGTTCCGTTCCTGTTCCAGCTGGCGGAGCAGGCGTGGGTCAAAAATTGTAGATCTGGTCTTGGCGCCCTGGTGGTTGTTGGCGGTTGGGGGTTGTTTGGACGGCGCCTCTGTCACAGGTTCGCTGACCGCTCTTGATACCGGCTTCTGGGTTGCCGTGCCTTTCCTGGCTGGAGCAGGTGGTGTTTCTGACCGCGGTTCCGGACTATCGGTGGGGGCTTCCGGGATAGTGGGCTTTCTGGTGTTCCCGTCCGGCGCAGTCACTGCTGTGGTGGGTGTTGTCTTCCTGTCCTGCTCTGTTCCTGTCTCCCGCTGAGTAGTCTCTTTTGAGCCTGTGGCTGGAGATCGGGTCAAGGCTACATGGAGGCTCTTGTCCTTTGCCAGCTGTCGCTGTTGTTGCTGCAGGGGGATGGCAATGAACAGGACATGGAGACAGAGGGCGAGCGTCAATGAGACGAGGAGACGCCGGTCGTGGAGGAACCCAGAATTGTAGAAGTGCTGATATGGATTGCTTACCACAACGTTCCCTGTCATGAGAGCTAAGGGCGTACTTCCTCAAGCAAGTTTGAGGGCTGTATTCGCGATGGGTTCCTTCTCGGTATGGTTGTGCAAGGGACGTTGAGGGCGTGAAGTGATTGCTGAAAGGGGAGTGAGGCCCCTGATGACGCCGTAAGTATGGCGCCCCGATACGGGCCCGTGTTGTCTGGTTTCAACGCTCTGGTACTGCTGGAATGAATCTGGGGCTCTTACCGCCACCAGTGGGACCCGCAAGGTCGGGGTATTCCTGCCATACAAGAAAAGCGGCATCCTTGTGGCGGGCTTTGGTGGGGATGAGGTCTCGGTGAGGGGAGGATGGACTCGAAACACGCTTTGGCGTGTTTCGCCCCTGCGGGCGCGCGTTGCGCGGTCTCAAATCGCTGGAGCGGGTTGATCCAATCTGGGGGTTCTCACCTTCATCTCTGCAAGTGCGCTATATAAAAGGGCCCATCCT
>NZ_JAJSAP010000011.1:1418-110283 GCF_021729035.1 Microbulbifer sediminum
TGGTGGCCTCTGGAGCGGGGATGTAGGGAGGATGGACTCGAAACACGCTGTTGCGTGTTTCGCCCCTGCGGGCTCGCGTTGCGCGGTCTCAACTCGCTGGAGCGGGTTGATCCAATCTGGGGGTTCTCACCTTCATCTCTGCAAGTGCGCTATATAAAAGGGCCCATCCTGGTGGTGGCCTCTGGAGCGGGGATGTAGGGAGGATGGACTCGAAACACGCTGTTGCGTGTTTCGCCCCTGCGGGCTCGCTTCGCTCGGTCTCAACTCGCATGCGCGAGTTGATCGAACCTGGGAGGTTCGTCCACCGCCCGAACTTGCCATACAAAAAAAGCCCCATCCTTTCGGATGAGGCTTTCTTTGTATGGCGCGCTCGGGAGGATTCGAACCTCCGACCGCCTGGTTCGTAGCCAGGTACTCTATCCAGCTGAGCTACGAGCGCGTCGTTGTGGTTGCGAATATTAGAGAGTTGGGTCGGCTTCGTCAACTCTTTTTTAAGTATTTTTAAGAAAAAATCCTTAAAAATCCGCAAGTTACCGAGGCTGACCGCTTCCCCGGGGGTTGCCGGATCAGCTCGATAGGGCGCGCATTCTGCCTCGGTCGGCGGGACAATGCAAGCCCTTATTGGAAGATAGTTGTAATTGGGCGTCGGTGGGGGCTGGAGCGCGAAACTATACTGGATGGAGTATCTGGGCCCGCCGCGGTGCGGCATTGTTGTGTCCCCGCCCCGCTCAACCTGCGGCTCCCCTAAAGGCAGGGCTAGCCAGAAACAATTTTCATATGGCAGACGAACATAAGGAAGACAAGCAGGGCCGACCGGCAGGCCAGCCCCAATCACCTCTCGCCAGTTACCTGGTGTGGATGCTTCTCCTGTTCCTCGCTTTTTCATACTGGACCACTTCCCGGCAAGAGGAGGCTGGCCAGAAGCTTTCCTATACCGAGTTCAAGGAGAAGGTGCGCGCCGGCGAGGTGGAGAGTGTGACCCTTAGCGGTGAGCAGATCACAGGCCGGTTTGTGGGCGCTGACTCCTATCCGGTGCCCAGGGGGGAGGATCGCGCCGCAATAGAGTTCCGGACCACCAAGCCGCCGGTGGAAGATCCGGACCTGATCCCGCTGCTCGAAGATCGCAATGTCGAGATCAACGCGGAGCCGGTACGCCGTGATAACTGGACGCCACTGCTGATCAGCCTGATGCCCCTTTTGCTGATTATAGGGCTTCTCTGGTTCGCGGGACGCGTCATGCAAAACCGTATTGGCGCCGGCGGTACTACTACCGGGCCTTTCGGTTTCGGCAAGTCTCGTGCCAGGCGATTTGAACGCGGTGAGTCAAATGTGACCTTTGAGGATGTTGCGGGCCTGGAGAACGCCAAGCGAGACCTGCGTGAAATTGCCGATTACCTGAAGAACCCCGAACACTATCGGGAATTGGGTGCCAAGATCCCGAAGGGCATCCTGTTGATGGGGCCGCCGGGAACGGGGAAGACCCTGATGGCGAAAGCGCTTGCCGGAGAAAGCGATGTGCCCTTTTTCAGTATCAGTGGTTCCGAATTCATCGAGATGTTTGTCGGAGTCGGGGCCTCCCGGGTGAGGGATATGTTCGCCTGTGCGAAGAAGGAAGCGCCTGCGATTATCTTTATCGATGAGATCGACTCGGTCGGGCGGGCCCGCGGAACCGGGCTGGGGGGAGGCCATGATGAGCGTGAGCAGACCCTGAACCAGATCCTTGGTGAAATGGATGGCTTTGACCCGCACGAGGCGGTAGTCGTCATTGCGGCCACCAACCGGCCGGACGTGCTCGATGCGGCGCTCCTGCGGCCCGGCCGGTTTGACCGTAAGATTACCCTGGACCTTCCGGACAAGAAGGCCCGCCTTGCCATCCTGAAGACCCACTCCCGCCACACACCGCTGGCGGAGGATGTGGACCTGGAGCGCCTGGCGGCACTGACAGTAGGTTTCTCCGGTGCCGACCTGGAAAACATGATCAATGAGGCCGCGCTCCTGGCGGGTAGGGACGACCGCACGGTAGTGGATATGGCTCGCATGCTGAAGGCGCGCGACCGCGTGGTATTGGGCAGTGAGCGGGAAATGGTGATCAGTGATGAGGAGAAAAAACTCATTGCCTATCATGAGTCTGGTCATGCACTGGCTGCCAGTCTCCTGCCCCATGCCGATCCCCTGGACAAGGCGACAATCGTGCCCCGGGGGCACAGCCTCGGAGCCACTGAACAGATTCCGGAGGAGGAGCGGCACAGCCTGCGAGCCAGCTACCTGTATGACCGCATCGGGGTAATGCTCGGCGGGCGAGTGGCGGAAAAGATTGTTTTCGGGGAGGTAAGTTCCGGTGCCGAGGCCGACCTGAAGCAGGCCACGAGCCTGGCCCAGCACATGGTGGCACAATGGGGCATGAGCGATCGCCTGGGACCGGTGGCGTATCGTCGAGGCGAGGAGCATGTCTTCCTGGGGCGCGAGATTGCCCAGCAAAAGGATTTCAGTGAGCACACTGCGCAGGTCATTGATGAGGAAGTCGGTGACCTGGTCTCAAGGATTGAAAAAAAAGTGCAGAGCCTGCTGGGGGAACACCGACAGCAGCTGGATGCACTGGCGCGAGTGCTTCTTGAGAAGGAGACCCTGGAGGCGGCTGAAATTCAGGCGATTATCCTTGGGGAGAGGAACTCCGATAGTTAAGGCCTGGCAATGCCAGCGGGTTGCGCTATCCCGGCTGGCAGCCAGGGCAATACCAGGCGGTGCGCCCGCCGATTGTCATTTGTTCCAGATTCCCGCCACAGCGAGGGCAATGCCCGTCTTTACCCCGATGGGGCAGGAGATAGGATTCTGGCAGGGCTTCGGGATCGGCGTTGCAGTCGATGGCCTTGTGCAGCACCCGTTGCATCACGTTGAATATCCGCTCGCGGTTGCTCTTGTTGAGCTCAGCCAGCTCGCTTGCGGGATGGATAAGGCACTGGAACAAAATCTCGTCGGAATAATAATTGCCGATGCCGGCTATCTGGCGCTGGTCCATCAACCAGGACTTTGCCCGGCCGTGCCCGCTGCCGGATAGCCTGAGAAACTCCCGCTCGCTGATCCGAAGGGCATCGGGGCCCAGCTCGTGACTGCGGATCCAGGCGTTGGGTGAATCAGCCAGGGCAATATGCCCCAGCTTACGTGGGCAACGGTAGGCGAGTCGGCTGTTGTTCGCAAAGTCGATCTCAAGTTGTGTGTATTGAGGCGTTCTGTTGCCTGCCTGGCAGTAAGCCAGGTCACCACTCATGCCGAAATGTAATACCAGGCACTTGCCTGAATCCAGGTGCGCAAGAAGATATTTTCCGTGGCGTTCGGTTTTTCTGAACGCGGCCCCGTGTAGCGCACGGCCCAGGGCCTGGGGTGTGGTATCCACCAGCAGTTCGGGTCCGGGCACGCGTACATGCTGGATCGCCTGGTGGAGCGCTGTGGAATCGAAGTAGCGACGATAGACTTCAACGTCGGGTAGCTCGGGCATCCGGGGCAGGCTCCAGTAGCGTCACAACGACCAGGGGATAGATCGTCATTTAACGGGTGAAGAGTTTCGCCAGCTTGTCCAGGGGCTGGCAGTTAACCACGTCACTTTTTTCCAGCCAGCCGCGCCGGGCCTGGTCGACTCCGAAACGCATATGGTCCATGTCCGATATGCTGTGGGCATCAGTGGCAATGGAAATTTTCACTCCCAGTTCCCTGGCCATCCGGCAGCCCTCGTCCGTGAGGTCGAGGCGCTGTGGCTGAGCGTTGAGCTCCACGATGCAGCCGCGTTCCCTGGCCGCCTCCAGTATCTTTTCCATATCTGTCTCATATGGAGGGCGCTTATTGATCAGGCGGCCACTAGGGTGGGCGAGAATGTTGAAATTGATATTATCCATGGCGCGCAGGATGCGCTCTGTCTGTTTTTTCCGCGACAGGCCAAATCTGTGGTGGATGGCACAAACAGTAAAGTCCAGTTCCCTGAGCACGCTATCGGGCAAATCGAGGGAGCCATCTTCAAGAATGTCTACCTCACTGGATTTAAGCAGGACGATACCATCGAGCTTCTGGTTCAGCCTGTCGATCTCCCGGACCTGGGCCAGCAGACGCTTCTTGTCCAGGCCATTGGCGACAGTCAGCCGTTGTGAATGATCGGTAATCGCCAGGTAGTCATATCCCAGGTCGCGGGCAGCTTCAGCCATCTCCTTCAGGCTATTGTGGCCATCGCTGGCGCTGGTATGGGCATGCAGGTTGCCGCGGATATCGTTCAGGGTAATGAGCCTGGGGAGCTTGTCTTTTTTCGCAGCTTCCAGCTCACCATGGTCTTCCCGCAGTTCCGGCGGTATCCAGGCAAGGCCAAGCTTTGCGTAAACAGATTCCTCAGTTTTTCCGCAGACGCGCTTATCGCCCTTGAATACACCATATTCGTTTACCTTGAACCCCTTCCTGATACCGAGCTTGCGCAGGGCAATGTTGTGGGATTTGGAACCTGTAAAATAGATTTGTGCCGCACCGAAGCTGACCTGGGGTACTACCCGCAGGTCGACCTGCATCCCGGACTGGAGAAACACTGTTGATCGCGTCTTGCCCCTGGAGGCGATTTCATCGACCTCGTTATAGGACGTGAAATGATCCATTACCGAAGAGCCCTGCTTGGCAGTGACGAGGATGTCCAGGTCACCCACCGTCTCTTTGCGCCGCCGGTAGCTACCGGTAATGACGATATCCTTGATCCCATCTGCTTTTTCAAGGTGCTCGATCAGCGGCCTGCCAATTTCCTCCGCGTCAATCAGCCGCGTACGCTTTTCTTCTCCGGAGTATTTTTGCAGGCGGGCGAGGATCTTTTTCTCGCTTTTCTCGCCGAAGCCGGAGACTCTGCGGATCTCGCCGGAAGCGGCTGCTCTCTCAAGGTCTGCGAGGCTGTTGACGTTGAGAGCGTCATGGAGTGCCTTAACTTTCCTTGCGCCGAGTCCCTCGATCATCATCAGCTCACTGAGGGCCTCCGGGGTGCGCTCCTCTACCTCCTTGAGAAGCGGCAGCTCACCGGTCTCCACTATCGTCCCGATTTTTTGCGCCAGGTCGTTGCCAATGCCCGGGAGCTCGGAAAGGTCCTCTCCGTCTTCCAGAAGGTCTGCCATGCTTCTCGGGTAGCCGCGAATCGTGCTCGCTGCGTTGCGGTAGGCTCGCACCCGGAACTGGTTGGCGCCTTCAATCTCCAGGAGGTCCGCCAGCTTCTCGAAGCTGTCGGCGATCTCGCTGTTATGAACAGTCATGTGTGGATGCGAAACCGGTATCAGGTTTGTTGTTGAAATCCATATCACTTGCCACTGGCGGGGAGTTTTCACCAGGCCTGCCCGGTATATGTATGGACAGGGCTAGGCTGCTGCGGTCTCTCCAGCAGTGCGAGTAAGCTCTTCGCCGAAGGCCTGCTCGATTGCGCCCTGGTCGCGAAGGCGCTTGAAGCCTTCAAAGAAGACCTGAGCTTCAGGGTAGGCCAGTTTCAGGTAGGCGAGCCACTGCTTGACCCGGTTGCCGAGATATTTGGCCGGATATTCGTCGCGGGTGGTCCGGTAGTAGTTCCACAGCAAGTGGACGATCTGAGGCCAGGGTAGTGGTGTGTATTCCTCCCCGGCGCAGGATGCCTTGATCTGTAGTGCCAGGTCGGGGCGTGCCAGTAGGCTGCGGCCCAACATAAAGGCGTCACACCCGGTGACTTCGCGGCACCGGCGGAAATCCTTTACGGTCCAGATATCGCCGTTGGCAATGACTGGTATGGAGAGCTGCTCACGGATCTCACCGATGTATTCCCAGTATGCGGGAGGGCGGTAACCGTCTACTTTGGAGCGGGCGTGGACTGCCAGTTCAGAGGCGCCACCGTTTTCCGCAGCCCGGGCATTGTCCAGGTAGCTGGAACGGTCCTCGTAACCGAGGCGGATCTTTGCCGTCACCGGGAGTTCATCGGGGACCGCGCCCCTGACCGCGGCGACAATGCGTTCCACGCGGTTGGGGCTTTGCAGCAGACAGGCACCGCCATCGCTGTTGTTAACCGATTTGGCCGGGCAACCGAAGTTGAGGTCGATAGCCCGGGCCCCAGCCTCTACCGCGCGACTGGCATTGATTGCCATTGATTCCGGGTTGCCGCCGAGCAGCTGCAGCCGCACGGGAATACCGTGCGGGGTGAGGGCCCCACTGGCCAGTTCCGGACACAGCCGGGTGAATACCTTGCGGGGAAGGCGCGTGTGGGTGACGCGAACGAATTCGGTCACGCAGATATCGACTCCACCGATTGCGGACAAAAGGGTCCTTACATGGTGGTCAATCACGCCTTCCATGGGAGCCTGGTAAATGCTGGGAGTATACGTAAGAGACTGCGTGGTCATAATTTGGTGCCGGTTCCGGGGCGGCGGATCGGAGCGAAAAAAGCAGCAATCCGCCAATTGCCGGCCATTTTATCAGTGCTTTACCTGTCCTCCTAACGGAAAGTATTTAATGACAGTTATGGCAAGAAATGTGGTTGCCGGAACGGATATTCCGCTGGTGATTCATTGTTGCGGCTGTAACTAATAAGTATTTGATTTTAAAAGGTTGTTGTATTGATAATAGCGCCCGCCAAAGTGGAAATCAGGGGGCAAGCGTGGAAGAAGCGCTATTGCAACAGGGACTGGACATCACACTGTTCGGTATGGGAATCGTTTTTACGTTCCTGCTTCTGCTGGTGATCGGAACCAGCATTATGTCCCGCATTATTATCCGTAACTTTCCCGAAGCGGAGCCCGCCGCTCCAGCTCCCGGCAGTCCCGCCGCCGACGATGCGCGCCTTCGCGCAATTATCAAGGCCGCCATTGATCAGCATCGCAAACGCCGATGATCGCTTTTATCACGCGACTGCCAGATAAACCCGAATAAATAGCGAGAGAGATAACCCATGACTGAGGTTAAAAAGCCACTGGGGATTACCGATGTAGTCCTGCGCGATGCTCACCAGTCACTGTTCGCCACACGGATGCGCCTCGACGATATGCTGCCGATCGCAGAGAAGCTGGATGAGGTCGGGTTCTGGTCACTGGAGTCCTGGGGGGGAGCGACTTTTGATGCCTGCATCCGCTACCTGGGCGAGGATCCCTGGGAGCGGATCCGCGAACTGAAAAAGGCCATGCCCAATACCCCCCAGCAGATGCTGTTCCGCGGCCAGAATATTCTCGGCTATCGCCACTATGCAGATGACGTGGTGGAAAAGTTTGTCGAGCGCGCAGCGGAAAACGGCGTGGATGTGTTCCGCGTGTTCGATGCCATGAACGATATGCGAAATCTGCAGACGGCATTGCGCGCAGTAAAGAAGCAGGGCAAGCATGCCCAGGGAACCATCTCTTACACCGTCAGCCCCGTTCACACCATGGACCTGTGGGTAGACCTGGGTCGCCAGATCGAGGACATGGGGGCAGACTCCATTGCCATCAAGGACATGGCCGGCCTGTTGCGGCCCTACGAGGGGTACGAGCTGGTGAAGCGTCTCAAGGAGGCGGTGGATATTCCTATCCACATGCAGTGCCATGCCACCACCGGCCTGTCGACGGCGACCGCGCTCAAGTGTATCGAGGCCGGAATCGATAATATCGACACTGCGATCTCCTCCATGTCCATGACCTACGGCCACAGCCCCACCGAATCTGTGGTTGCCATTCTGGAGGGGACCGAGCGCGATACCGGGCTGGATATCAACCTGCTGGAAGAGATCGCCGCATACTTCCGCGAGGTGCGAAAGAAATACGCGAAGTTTGAGGGCTCGCTGCGTGGGGTGGATTCCCGCATCCTGGTCGCCCAGGTGCCGGGCGGCATGCTTACCAATATGGAGAGCCAGCTGAAAGAGCAGGGTGCCGGTGACCGGCTGGATGAGGTTCTCGAGGAGATTCCCCGGGTGCGTGAAGACCTGGGCTATATCCCGCTGGTGACTCCTACTTCGCAGATCGTCGGCACCCAGGCGGTACTGAATGTCCTTACCGGCGAGCGTTACAAGACTATCTCCAAGGAAACTGCCGCTGTACTCAAGGGCGAGTATGGTGCAACCGCGGCCCCGGTGAATAAAGAACTGCAGGAGCGGGTACTGGACGGCGGTGAGCCGGTTACCTGTCGTCCCGCCGACCTGCTGGAGCCGGAGCTGGACAAGCTCACTGGCGAGCTGAAGCAGAAAGCCTCTGATGAGGAAATCTGGCTGGAGCAGGGCGAGCGCGAGATTGACGATGTACTCACGTACGCGCTGTTCCCGCAGATCGGGCTGAAGTTCCTCAAGAACCGGGACAACCCCGACGCGTTCGAGCCGGTACCCACCGGCAATGAGGGCAGCGCGGTCACCAACGATCAGGGCGAAGAAGTCTACACCGTTACGGTCGAGGGCCAGAGCTATACGGTGACTGTTGCGGACGGTGGTGACCTGACGGGTATTGCGCCGGTGGGCAGTGCCGGAAGCCCTGCGCCTGTGGGTGGTCATACAGCCCCCGCCTCCGGTGGCGAACCGGTATCCGCGCCGCTTGCCGGTAATATCTTCAAAGTACTGGTAAAACCCGGTGACCAGGTGACCGAGGGGCAGACCATCGTCGTCCTGGAAGCGATGAAGATGGAAACTGCGGTCAGCGCGCCGCGGTCCGGCGCAGTTACTGAAGTGACCGTAAAAGAAGGCGATTCTGTCGCCGTGGGCGATGCCCTGCTGAAGATCGCATAAACGGGGGCACGCGTGGATAACCTACTCAATCTCTGGCTGGCCTCCGGCGCCTACAAGATGTCGAGCGGCCAGTTCGTCATGATCCTTGTGGGGCTGGTGCTGCTGTTCCTGGCCATTCGCAAGAACTTCGAGCCACTGCTGCTGGTTCCGATCGGATTCGGCGGTATTCTCGCCAACATCCCTGGCGCTAACCTGGCCCTGTCCGCGGCGGAAACCGCAGTGGTATCGGGCGACCCGGAAATGCTGCGGCAGATGGCCCAGCTGCTGGGGGTGAGCGCTACTGATTCCCTGTATGCACTCAAGGAGGCGTTGGGTAATGCCCCGGCAGCCGTACAGTCGCGGGCGGCGGAGCTGGCCACGGATGCCGGTTTCAATAACGGCATGCTGTATAACTTCTACAACGTGGCCATTGCCTCGGGTGTGGCGCCGCTGGTGATTTTCATGGGTGTGGGCGCCATGACCGACTTCGGCCCGCTGCTGGCGAATCCCCGCACCCTGTTCCTGGGTGCGGCGGCCCAGTTCGGTATCTTTGCCACGGTACTGGGCGCGGTGGGGTTGTCAGTGGCCGGGATAATGGATTTCTCCATCGCTGATGCGGCGGCCATCGGTATTATCGGCGGCGCGGATGGTCCCACGGCAATTTACGTATCCAGCTTGCTGGCTCCGGATCTCCTGGGTGCCATTGCAGTAGCCGCATACTCGTATATGGCCCTGGTACCCCTGATCCAGCCGCCCATCATGCGCGCGCTCACCACCCCGGAAGAGCGTCGTATCGAGATGGTGCAGCTGCGCCATGTGACCAAGCGGGAGAAAATCACCTTCCCGCTGTTGCTGCTGATCCTGGTGGCCCTGTTCCTGCCGGATGCCGCACCGCTGCTGGGCATGTTCTGCTTCGGCAACCTGATGCGTGAATGTGGAGTGGTGGCGCGCCTGTCCGATACCGCCCAGAACGCGCTGATCAATATCACCACTATCTTTCTCGGTCTCTCCGTTGGATCCAAGCTGGCGGCAGACAAGTTCCTGGACCCGAAAACCCTCGGTATCCTGGCGCTGGGTATCGTAGCCTTCGCCATCGGCACCGCGGCGGGTGTACTGATGGCCAAGCTGTTGAATGTCTTCAGTCAAAACAAGGTCAACCCGTTGATCGGTTCCGCCGGCGTATCGGCAGTGCCCATGGCGGCGCGGGTCTCCAACAAGATCGGCCTGGAGGAAAACCCGCACAACTTCCTGCTGATGCACGCCATGGGCCCGAATGTGGCTGGCGTGATCGGTTCGGCAGTGGCTGCCGGTGTGATGATTACCATGGTGCGGGCAATGACCGGTTGATCGGCTCTTGCCTGTCACAACGTGAAAGGGCGAACCAGGTGGTTCGCCCTTTTTTGTTGTTACATTCAGTGAAAGCTTCGTG
Source organism: Microbulbifer sediminum (assembly GCF_021729035.1). GTDB lineage: Bacteria > Pseudomonadota > Gammaproteobacteria > Pseudomonadales > Cellvibrionaceae > Microbulbifer > Microbulbifer sediminum. Next base: position 11,531 of record NZ_JAJSAP010000011.1, read on the forward strand.
GTGGCCCGATCAGTGGTGTTTTTACAGGCCTGGCGGCGCCCGGGACGATCACAAACGAGTTGGCGCCGGGATTGGTGCTGTAGAACAGCGGCCCGTCCTTGCGCCAGTTGTTGAGCAGCCAGATATTGCCGGAGGGGTCAATGGCTCCTCCGGTAATCCGTTCCAGGGCGTCGCTGGTGTAACCGGTGTCCGGTGATATCGCGTCCCCGAGTCCCAGCCCATGGGGGCAGCGGCCAGAGCCACAGAGGCGGGTGACACCGGTATCTGGCCATTCCTGGTCGTCGTCGGCGTCCTCTAGCGGCACGCGGCCGAAATTAAATACCCACAGGGTATCGTCGCCGTCCACTGCGCTGCCCCAGGGTATCGTTAGCCCACCGCGCTGGTTGAACTGCTTTGGTTGGCCTCCGTCCGCGGGGTAAAAGATCACTGACGGATTCTCACCACCCTGTGAATCCAGCGGATCGATACAGACGATATTGACAGTATCAGAGCTGGATACCCACATATTCCCACGGCTGTCACTGGAGATCCCCATTGGCCAGGAGACCGAGACCTGTGAGGAATCGACGGTCTCGATGGTACCGTCGAGGGACACGATATAAATCTCCTGTGCCTTGTTGCCGGTTACCCAGGCGCGTCCTTCCGGGTCGATGGCAATGGCGAAGGGTTTCAGCAGTGGGGATTCTGAGTCCGGTTCAGTGCCTCCCCCGGGCAGTGGCATATTGCGCGCCAGCCAGGGGTTTCCCTCCGGAATGACAGTGATGCTGTCACTGCCACAGTTGGCGACCCAGATATTGCCTTTTCGGTCTGACACGGTTGCCTGGGGCCAGAAGATCTTCCCCCGCGTAAACCCCCGGGATGGTGATAGCGGGACACCGTTCGGAAGGAAGAGGGACACACTGTTATGGTTTGCTGGGATCTTGTTCCTGCGGTCCGGTGGAATGGTGCCGTCGGCACAGGCCTCAGCCTCAAAGCCGAAGTTCCCGACCCAGATATTACCCCTGGGGTCCAGGCTGATACCGTAGCCGGCGCCGCTCAAGCCGCCTCCGAAGTAGGGGGAGCCGGGGAAGGTCTCGCCCCAGGGAAAGAACTTGAGCAGGCGCTGACCGGCGCAGGCAATATCTGTGGGGGCCGCGGGCACATAGTTGTCATTGATCCAGGCAAAACCGCGATGGTCGAGGGCGATATTACCGGGGCCGTTGATCAGGTTATTGCTGTCCTGCTCACTGTACTGGCCGCCGGTAAATTTCAGGAACAGCAGCCAGTTTGTCGGGCGTTCGAGACGCATTGGCTGGTAGATCGGCGAAGCGAGGGACAACAGGAAAATTGGGTCATCTGCATCCTTGGGGTAGTTGGGGTAAGACGGGTGCTTTGTGAGGTTTGCGAGTGCCTGCAACACGGTCTTGGGCGCCATTCCACCCACTGGCGTGGTGGCCTCAAAAAGCGCCTGGCAGTAAACCGGGTCTGCGATGCAGGCGGCGACCACGTTGGCCAGGGAGTTGAAAGTCCTCAGAGTTGAGGTTTCCGTACCATTGGGTGAGTTCGCCAGCACGGAGGCAAGCGCTCCCGTGCGGGGGTTGGCCATATTCCCGCCCATGCGCACGGCATTGAGCATGCCGTAGCGGTTGCCTGAAATGCCCTCTTCGTCGACAAACTGGGCGAAGGCGGTGCCGGTGGCAACAGTGGTGCGTTCGTTGACTTCTATGCGGCGGGGAAGCCGGTGGCCTGACCCGATCGCGCTGGCCAGCATTGCCGTATTTTTTTTCGCGACGACGAAATAAATGGGATCAAGCCCGTGAGACAGGATCAGCGGCAAGCGGAAGTGCAGGTCGAATTTTCCGTCCAGGCGGGAAGTGGTGGTGTCGAGCACCAGGTCGTAGCCGATTCCGGGATAAGTGACGTGGAGGGTAACCCGGTAGCCGGCGAGCGCATTGCCATTGCCGCTCAGTTGCCCGGCGATATGCTGTTCCCGACCGAGGATCGGCCCGAGTGTCTGTGGAAAATAGTGCTGAGGATCTACTGCAGGCAGTTCTCCGTTGGCAGCGACCTGTGCCGGTGTAGTAATCAGGCCCAGTAACAGAAGCAGGGAAAAAAGGTGGGGCAGGATCTGGCTGCAGGAACTGGTCGATGGGAAACTGCGGACATCTTCCATGAGTCGTACTTCCTAATGCTTTCCTCTTCAGTCGCTACCCGATACCAGAGTTGTGCTTGAACATGGGTCGGGCATCTGGGGAAAGTATGGCACAGGCCGGCCGCCGGAAGAGCGGCCCGGCGGCTGGCGCGGTAAGACCGGTCCGTCAGGGAGATCATTGAGTGCATGCGTTTGCCCGTTGCGGTGGCAATAGCGCTACGTATCGCGGATGCCAGCGGAAGCAGGCCTGGCGGAACCAGCCCCGTGGGTGGTGGTGGACGGGACAAGCTGGGATTTCCGCCTCCGGTATATCGGCAATATGGGGGAGTAGAGTTATGAAAATCCCTCTGTACTACTCAGCTCTTGTTCAAAATAATTTCATTTCTCAGCAGCGTGGACAGTGTAAACCCTGCAGCGCCCACCACTTTTGTAGCGACAAACTCCGGGTTGGTGGTAATGCCGCCGTTAACGGCGGCCGTGATTTCCCATATCTCGCAGTTGCGCTCGCCGGCATCCACCTCGGCCGCCGGGCAACCGGTGTCCCGAACGATTTATGAAAGGCCTGGCAGCATTTTTCTCTGATGCCGCGCCAGCCGTTTTCCCGGCTACCAGTTGCGACAGCTCGTCGATTGTGGTCTCCATACGTGCGCTGTATGTGTGTTGCCCAACGAGCTTCGGTGTTCACGGTCCAAGGGCCGCGGGGGTTTTAGGACTATCTGGTGGGAAGTGTCTGCCGGCCCTCCAGACCGCTGGGGCCGAACCGTCCTTTACCATAAATGGTGTAGACGTCAGGGGGGTCGAACTGGCAAATATAGATCGAGTGACGATCCTGTGTTGCCAGTTCCTCCGTGAAATGGGGATTCTCCCCCCATCTGATTGACCTGGTCGGTGGGGCTGCGCCCTGCGCCCGCCGTTGCGCTCGGTGTCAGTCTGCAGCCGGCAGGGCCCGGCGCTCGAACGTCATTGATTTCGGAGCCGGTGACCGGGAACGCGTCGGGAACTCCCGGCGCAGGGTTGTTGCCAGACTTGTGACAGTTGCTGCAGCGCACCGCCACGCCCATATCGCCCGGGCCGCGTCCTACCCGGGGGACAGGGGGACGGCCGCTGCCCTGTACTGGCATGTCCTCCTGGTGCCAATTGAGGCACCGGGGTTGCGCTGGTACGGGGGCAATTGGGGGCCAGTTGTTACGGTCCGCGGCTGTCGGGGACTGGGGACGTAACGCTGCTCGCCTGGAGTGCTGTCGCAGGGCCGTGCTGCGATTTCCGGTTGTGGTGAGGGACTGGTAAACGGTAACCCGGTGGTGCGGGCCGTGACAGGTGCGGGGCCGAGTTCAGAGGCGACGATTGCCCAGCCCGGCATATTCCCGTACCGGATAGGGGCCGACCGCCCGGTCGGGTGCCCGTCCGGAATCGGCAGTGTGCATGGTATGATGGGCGTGATTTTTACATGACCGGGCGCACTGGGGCGCCGAGAGGAGAATTTATGTCCTGGCTTGGGGCCGGCATTGGGGCCGGTATCGGGTTGATGTTTGGTGGCCCTATCGGTGCCGCACTGGGCGCATGGGTTGGCAGCTCGTTCGGTTCCGGGCTCAAGCGGGTCGGGAACGGCGCGGCACTGGGGCGCGATGGCGCCCAGGCAGTCTTCATCGTTACGGTGTTTTCCATGCTGGCCAAGATGGCCAAGGCGGACGGGCAGGTGAGCCGGGCCGAGATCGACCTGATCGAGGAGTTCATCTCCAAAAACCTGCGCCTCAATGCCGAGGACCGCAAGCAGGCAATCAAGATATTCCAGAACGCCAAGTCCGATGGCTACAGCATTTACGATTATGCCCAGCAGTACCAGCAGCTGGTGCGCAACCAGGCGATGCGCGAAATGGTTTACCGTTTGCTGTTTGCGGTTGCCTATGCAGATGGCGAGCTGCACGCGGCGGAAGAGGACATCCTGCGGCGCATTCCCGGGTACCTGGGGCTACACGCCTCCATCTTCGCCGCCATGCAGGGTGAGTTTGGCCGCCGCGCACCTGCGGCCAGCGGCAGTCTTGAGCAGCATTATGCGGTACTGGGATGCTCACCGGATGCCAGTGACCGCGACCTGAAACTGGCTTATCGTCGCAAGGCGGCGGAATTCCACCCGGACAAGATTGCCTCCAAGGGGCTGCCGGAGGAATTCATGCGCTATGCGGAAGACCAGATGAAAAGTGTCACTGTGGCTTACGACACCATTATGGAAGCGCGCAAGAGCCGCGCGGTATCCTGATTACGAAATTTTTTGGAGGTAAAGCATGAGCCTGGCCAGCCAGATCGAGGCAAAACTGTCGTCAGCGTTTCACCCGGAGCATATAGAGGTGGACTGTGAAAGCCATTTGCATAATGTGCCGGCAGGTTCGGAGATGCATTTTCGTGTAGTGCTGGTCAGTGATGCCTTCTCTGATCTGCGTAAGGTCCAGCGGCACCAGCGCGTATACGCTGTGCTGTCAGATGAGATGGCAGGACCGGTGCATGCCCTGGCCCTCCACACGTTCAGTCCCGAGGAGTGGCGGGGGCAGGCCCCGGATAGCCCACAGTGCCTCGGGGGTGGGAAACGCTGACAGAGCAGATCCCGCCAATGGTCCCTGTTGATTTTATTTTGCAAGCGCGCCTTCGAGGGCGCGCTTTTACTTTCGAACCGGGTTGATGTCGAGGCCAATCCGGGGCTTATCCCGCCAATTCTGACGTTCAAATCATTAATTTGCCGTTAATTTTTTTCTTTAATTTGGCGCGTTTATTTTTATAAAAATAATTTCTGCGCCAAAAAAAATTATCAGCCGACATAATCACGCAAAAGTTCCATTTTTGCAGTGAGAAGTTGGATGTTTTTTCTACAGAGGTGCTCCTGCCTGTCTAGACTGAAAAGTGATTGGGTTAATTGCTGTTCAATTTGCCGAATATCAATGGAGTACGACCTATGAAAATGACGCGCATTCTGACACCTCTGGCAATCGCAGTATCGTCCCTGGTGGCTGCGCAGCAGGCCGTGGCTGGCCCATCCGGCTATGCTCCGCCCGCTGGACCGCCTCCCATTTACCATGCAGGGACTGCCGTGGTGCGCCTGGGCGCTGCTTATGTGGATCCGGATTCTTCTTCCGGCAACCTGAGAAACCCGGATATTTTCCCCGAGTTCTCCGGCCTCAAGTATGACCTGGATGACAACACTACCTGGCAGTGGAGTGCCATGTTCATGCCGATTGACCATTTCTCGGTAGAGTATGGTTATATCGGTGAATCGGATCACGACCTGGAAATCCGACGGCTTGGCCTCCTGGAGCGGCCGGACCTTGAGGGTAACCGTCGTAACCTGGGCAGCCTGGAACGGACTTCCAGCACCCTCATGGTGAACTGGTTCCCGGTATGCCCGGAATCCTGGGTGCAGCCCTACATCGGCTTCGGTGCTGTCTATACGGACTTCGACAGTGTCAACGTTCGTGAGCCGGTTTACGAGCTGCTGGAAGTGATCGGTGACGCCGCGCCCGGCGGTAACGCACGTGTGAGCGTGGACGATACCTGGGGCTGGGCGGGCCAGATCGGTATTGACATCATGTTTGGTCGCGAGAGCAACTGGCTGGCCAATGCGGCCGTGCAGTACCACGATGTTGAGACCACTGGAAGTCTGCGCTATGTCGTGGATGGTGTTACCAATATGGGCGAGCCGCGTCAGTTCTACAATACTGTGAGAACTGACCTGGATGTGGACCCCTGGGTATTCAACCTGGGAATCGGCTACAAGTTCTGATCGGCTCCCCAATCCGGAAAAAGGCGCTTCGGCGCCTTTTTTCGTTGTGAATCCCCTCGGTTAAGGGGAGACGATGGCGGCTGGCAACCTCTCAGCCGTGGCTGGGGAAACTGAACTGTGCGCCCTCGCGCAGGCCGCTGCTGGGCCAGCGCTGGGTCACCGTCTTGCGGCGTGTGTAGAAACGCACAGAGTCCGGCCCGTAGGTACCCAGATCGCCAAACAGGGATCGCTTCCAGCCACCAAAACTGTGGTATGCCGCCGGCACTGGCAGTGGGACATTAATGCCGACCATGCCGATGCGAATATGATCAGAGAAATAGCGGGCCGCTTCACCGTCGCGGGTGAACAGGCAGGTGCCGTTGCCGTATTCATGTGCGTCGATAATGTCCATTGCCCGCTGCAGGTTTTCCACCCGCATCATGCAGAGCACCGGTCCGAAGATCTCCTCACTGTGAATGGACATGCCCTCGCGAACCCGGTCAAACAGGCAGGCCCCCAGGTAATTGCCGTTTTCGAAACCAGGTACCTCCCGCTCGCGGCCATCCACCACCAGTTCAGCACCTTCCTCGATACCGCGCTCGATAAATCCCCGGACCCGCTGGAGGTGCGCCCGGGTCACCAATGGCCCCATGTCGTTGGTGTTATCCCTGCCATCGCCCAGCCGGAGAGCGGCGATCTGCTCCCTAAGTTTTTGTACCAGGGTGTCGGCAGTGGCATCCCCAACGGCAATGACGACGGAGATGGCCATGCAGCGCTCGCCGCTTGATCCGTAGGCGGCCCCCATCAATGCGCTGGCGGTATTGTCGAGATCTGCGTCCGGCATCACCACAGCGTGGTTTTTGGCACCTCCCAGCGCCTGGACCCGTTTGTGATGGGCGGTGCCGGTGGTGTAGACGTACTCCGCAACCGGGGTGGACCCGACAAAACTCACTGCCTCGATACGCGGGTCGGCAAGCAATGTATTCACAGCTTCCCCGTCCCCGTTAACCACGTTGAGTACTCCCGGGGGCACGCCGGCCTGGTGGCCGAGCTCGGCAATAAGCAGTGCGGGGCTGGGATCGCGCTCGGAGGGTTTCAGAACGAATGTATTGCCGCAGGCGATGGCCATCGGCCACATCCACAGGGGCAGCATGGCGGGAAAGTTAAAGGGCGTGATGCCGGCGCATACGCCCAGGGGCTGGAATTCACTCCAGCTGTCGATCGCCGGCCCGACATTCCTGCTGTGTTCCCCCTTCAGCAACCCGGGGATGCCGCAGGCATATTCCACGTTCTCGATTCCGCGCTGCAGCTCTCCCCTGGCATCGTCCAGTACCTTGCCGTGTTCACGGGTGATCAGCATACAGATTTCGTCGGCGTGTTCTTCCAGCAGGTCCTTGAGGCGGAACAGGACCCGGGCGCGCTTGATCGGTGGGGTATCACGCCAATCGGGAAAAGCGGCCCGGGCCGCGGCGATTGCCCCTTCGACGGTTTGCCGGTCTGCCAGTGTGACTGTGGCCGTCACTTCGCCGGTGGACGGGTTGACGAGTTCCTGCTCGCGGCCGGTGCCGCGTACACGCTCGCCTTCGATCAGGTGGGCAACATTATTCATGGTGCTTCCGCTCCAAAGTAACCGTGGTCGAATAGTGCCTGCAGTGACGGCTGGGGAACGCGACGGGACCCGGCCTGGGGCGGGGCTGATCGCGGTCCGGCAGTCGCCCGGGCACTCTGCGGTGGTGCTGGAGCGAGTTTAGGCGATCGGCGGCGGACCCGAAGGGCTGCGACAGTATCCTGGTGGTGACCGGCGTCTCCGATCAATCCGCCGGCTGGGCGTCGAAGTCCTGTAGTACCTCGAGGAAGGGGGCGCCGAAACGGGCCAGCTTGCTGTCGCCAACGCCGGTGATTCCCAGCAGCTCGGTTTCCGAGCGCGGGCGGGCGCTGACCATCTCGCGCAGGGTTGCGTCGTGGAAAACTACATAGGGCGGTACGCCGCGTTCGTCGGCCAGGCGTTTGCGGCAGGCCCGGAGTGCCTCCCACAGTGGCTGGTCTTCTGCACTGATATCCGCTGCTGCCGGGCGCGGCTGACGTTCCTGCCGGGACACGCTTTCCGGCTGCTTGCGCAGCTGGATGGACTCTTCCCCGCGTAACAGGGGGCGACAGGCCTCGGTCAGTTTTAGGGCCCCGAAAGCCGCCCCGTCCACTTCCAGGTAACCGCGTACCACCAGTTGCCTGACAACACCGCGCCACTCTGCGGTGGCCAGGTCGGCGCCTATGCCCCATGTGGACAGCTGGTGGTGATCGAAACGATGGATTTTTTCGTTGTTGCTGCCACGCAGCACATCGATCACGTGGGCGGCCCCGAAGCGCTGGCCGGTGCGGTAAACACAGGAGAGCAGTTTGGCGGCTGCTTGTGTGCCGTCCCAGGTCTCCGGCGGCTCCAGGCAGGTATCGCAGTTGCCGCAGGGCTGCGGCAGTTCCTCGGCGAAATAGCGCAACAGAGCCTGGCGTCGGCAGCTGGTAATCTCGCACAGTCCCAGCATGGCGTTGAGGCGCGACCGCTCGCCGCGCTTGTGTTCCTCGCTGCCCTCTGAGCCTGCCACCATCTGCCCCAGCTTGACCACATCTTCCAGGCCGTAGAGGAGCAGGGCGGTTGCCGGCTCGCCATCGCGTCCGGCGCGGCCGGTCTCCTGGTAATAGGCCTCGACGCTGCGGGGCAGGTCCAGGTGGGTGACAAAACGCACATCGGGCTTGTCGATGCCCATGCCAAAAGCAATGGTGGCGACGACGATGATGCCATCCTCGCGCAGGAATCGGCGCTGGTGCTCCGCGCGGGTCTCAGCGGGAAGGCCGGCATGGTAGGGCAGGGCGGCAAAGCCCTGCTGGCACAGCCAGTCCGCGGTGTTCTCCACCTTGCTGCGGGAAAGGCAGTAGACAATGCCGGCATTGCCCTGTTGTTCGTCGCGCAGGAACCGGAGCAGCTGTCGCCGCGGGTTATTTTTCTGGGCAATTCGGTACTGGATATTGGGCCGATCGAAGCTGCTGACGAAATGCCGGGCGGATTCCAGGTCCAGGCGGCGCGCGATCTCGCCGCGGGTACGCTGGTCGGCGGTGGCCGTCAGGGCGATGCGGGGAACGTTCGGGAACTGTTCGTGCAGGCAGTTGAGATGCAGGTAGTCAGCGCGGAAGTCATGCCCCCACTGGGAAACGCAATGGGCCTCGTCGATGGCGAAAAGCGACAGCTGGATGCGTTGCAACAGCCCCAGGGTGCGTGGCTGCAACAGCCGTTCCGGTGCGAGGTAGAGCAGGTCCAGCTCGCCGTGCAGCAATTGCGTCTCAATATCCTGCGCCTCGTCGAGGGGCAGGGCGGAGTTGAGGAACGCGGCCCGCACGCCGGCGGCTCGCAGCGACTCCACCTGGTCCTGCATCAGTGCGATGAGTGGTGAGATCACCACGCCGCAACCGGGACGGGCCAGGGCCGGGATCTGGTAGCAGAGTGACTTGCCGCCGCCGGTGGGCATCAGCACCAGTGCATCCCCGCCGGCCATCAGGGTGGAAATTACGGCTTCCTGGGGACCGCGGAAATCTGCAAAGCCAAATGTGTGCTCGAGGACATGTCGGGGAGATGGGGGGGGCTGGGTACTCATGGGCGGCAGTATAACGCGCAGCGGGCACTGGCGTCGCCGGCATACGAAAACATTCAGGGACAGTATCGCTCGGATGGTTCTTCAATGCAGTGGTGAAGTGGGTCACAATAATGTCGCGAAAAGAGTCTCCTCTTGGGGCGGGTAGGTCTATAATTGACCGCCGCAGACATAGACAAGGATAAGCCTATGCGCGTTGTAATTATGGTTTCCCTGCTGGTGGGGGTTCTCGCAGGATGCGTTTCCACCTCTCCGCGTCACCTGGTCCAGTCGGGCCTCGCCGATACCCACCTGGGATGGCAGCCTGCGCCGGAAAACCAGTTGGCATTCTCTCTCGCCACTGCTTCGGGCATTGCCAGGATTGAGTTCCGGCCACTGCCGGAGGAGCTCGAGGTCCTGAGCCTGGATATGCCAGGGATGGAAAAAGTGGAGGGGGTCCAGTGGCTGGGCAGCGACGGCGACCACGCCGTGTTGTTCAGCGGTATCCCGGGAGCCGCCGGCGTTACCCTGGAACGCAAGGCCCGGGGATTTCGCCTGGTGATCGCCGGTGAGGCCCTGGATCTGGTTCGCGGCGGTGGTGTGCTGACCGTTATCGATTACTACCGGGGCTGATGGCCGGTTGCGTTGCCGCCCCGCTCCCCGGCTGCTTTCCCATCCTCGCTAAACCCCAGGCCCTGCGGCCGGATAAGGTAGAGCTGTCGCCAGTATTTACCGGTCACCCAGAGCGCATTCCGGCTGCGGTCCCAGGCGATGCCGTTGGCCACGGTGCCCGGCTGCGGCGAATCCGGCTGTAGCGCCGCCAGGTCCACCTGCCCGCGCACTTCCCCGGTCTCGGGATCGATGGCAATGATCCGGCTGTCCTGCCAGATATTGGCCCATACCAGTCCGTGGGCGTATTCCAGTTCATTCAGGCGCGACCAGTCGGCATCGCCGCCGTGCACCTGCAGGCGGCGCTGGATGGCAAAAGTGTCCGGGTCGCGAAAGGTGAGTTCGTCACTGCCATTGCTCATGATCAGCTGCCTGCCATCGGTGGTCAGGCCCCAGCCCTCCCCCGCGTAGTGACGTGTACCCAGCCGGGACAGGTCGTCGCTGCGGTAGAGTTGTAATTCCCCGGCCCTCCAGGTCAGCAGGTAAAGCCGTCCATCCAGCACCGCCAGCCCCTCCGCGAACCGGTTGCCGGACAGCCACTGCCGGCGTACCGGTGGTCCGCCCGGATCGGTATACTGGGCCAGCCACGACTGTCCATAGCGGCCACTGCTCTCCCACCAGCGCTCGCCATCGTAGTAGAGCCCCTGGGTGAAATGGTCGGCGCCGCGCGCCCGCTGTTCCAGCAGGGTGTAGTCGCTCTGCGGCACCGGCGTCTTGGCGAGTGCGCCGCCGGCGAGCAGCGCGGCGATAACTGTGATCAACTTTCGCATCAGAACCTGCATATGACCCGAGTAAAAACGTTTGTCACCCTGACCCTTCTCGGTGGCCTGGCGGTGGTGTTGCCCATTGTGATTTTTGCGCTCCTGTTCCAGTGGCTGTTCGGGCAGGTCAGCGACCTGGTGGCGCCGGCGGTCCAGTGGCTGGAATCGCATACACAGCTCAAGGATACCCTTGCCAGGCTGGTGGTGATAGCGGTGATCCTGGGGGCCTGTTTCCTGATCGGGCTGGTGGTCAAGACCAGCGTCGGCCGCTGGCTGCACAAGCATATCGATCTCTGGCTGGGGCGCCTTGCGCCGGGCTACAACACCATCAAGGACCTGGTGCTGCAATTTATTGGCGGTGGTGGCGGTGAGGGGGTGCTGTCTGGCCAGGTGGCACGCGTGCGTATCCACGGCGTGGACAATCCGCTTTCGGTCACCGCGATAGTCACGTCCCAGCATGATAACGGCGATTACACCGTGTACGTGCCCACGGCTCCGGTGCCTACTTCCGGCTTTGTATTCCATGTGCCGCCGGCGTGTGTGGAGTTCCTGCCCCATGTCAGCGTCGAGGCGGCGATGAAGTCCATCGTTGCCTGTGGCTCCGGGAGTGGCGCACTGCTGTCCGGCAGTGTCCCATCCCCGGATGCGGCGGCTCCCTTACAGGGCTGATTATCCCGGTGGCGTATGGAGCCGGTTTCAGTCGTGGCGGTTCTTGCTCAATGCCCGGATCGCAAACCTGGCCGGGTGTAGCGCCTTCACCAGTTCAGCGCTCAGCGGCATGGGGCGCCCCAGTAACCAGGATGCAATCGTCTCCGCAGCCAGCGGGGCATAGGTAAAGCCCCGCGAGCCCAGCCCACCGAGGACGAACAGGCCTGGGTAGTAGGGCGTGGTCCGGGGAATCAGTTGCTTGCGGTTCTTGCGCAGTGCCCCGTAACTGGCCTCCAGCTTGTCCCAGCGGGGTACCGGGCCGGCCATGGGCAGGTAATCCGGCGTGGCGGCGCGCACGGCGGCACGCCCGACGAGGTGCTGCGGGGCAAACTCCCGGGCCACCTGCGGCACCATGCCCGCCAGGGTGTCCAGGTTTTCCCGGTGTTCGGTATCCCGTGTCTCCGTGCCCGTCTCGCGCAACTTGAACGTGGCGCCGAAACTGTGCCAGCCGCCGGCGGCTGGTGCCAGGTAGCCGGCGCCGCAGAGCACCCGTTGTAACCTGCGTGACGATTCGCCCTCTGCGGCCCGGGAAACCTGGCCGCGAATCGGGTTCAGCGGCAGGGGGGCAGTCTCCGGAAAGCCCGCCAGGCCCGTGGCGCTGCAGACCACGACTGCACCGGCATGGTACTCGACCTGTCCGGCACGCAGGGTCCAGCCACGGTGACCATTCCGTTCGAGCGCATCGATCCGGGTATTGCATTGCAGCTGGATATTTTCGTGGGCGAGCAGGGCCTCGCAGACCCGGCGCGGTTCCAGCCAGCCGCCCCCGGGGAAATACAGCCCGCCGAAGTCCAGCGGCAGGCCCGCCAGTTCGCCGGCCTCGCGGGCGTCCACCAGGCGGGCCAGGCCCGTCGCATCGTGATGGCGCAGCCAGTCGGCCACCTGTGCCTGCAGTGCCGCTTCCTTTTCTGTCTGGGCCAGTTGCAGCATACCGCAGGGATGGAACACGTCCGGGCAGTAGCGCCGGTAGTAACGCAACGCGAACATCAGCGCGTGCAGGTTGAAGTCGCCGTTGGGGCCCGGTTTGGGGGAAAGCTTGGCATACAGGATGCCCTGGTCATTGCCGGATGCAGCCGCGCCCGGGTGGGCGCCCTGCTCGAATACCATCACCCGATGGCCCTGTTCTGCCAGGTTGCGTGCCACTGCGGCCCCGGAGATACCGCCACCGATCACTGCCACGGCAGCACAACCCTTGCCAGGGGATTTTCCAACTGGTGGCAGGTGCCACGGGGTTGCCGAGAATCCGGGCTCTGGCTCTCTCGCACTGGCGAGACGGCCGCGCAGCATTTCGCGCTTGCGGCCGAAGCCCGGCACCTTCTCGATCCCGAAACCGGCTTCCTTCAGGCCGCGCTTGACCAGCCCGGCGCAGGTAAAGGTGGCGAAGGTAGCCTCCGGGTGACTGAGCGTGCTGATCTCGCGAAACAGGGCCTCGCTCCACATGGCCGGATTCTTGGATGGTGCAAAGCCGTCGAGGAACCAGGCATCCACCTGCCGGTCCCGCGCCGGGTCCTCCAGCCGCAGGGTACGAAAGGCTTCGCTGGCCTCGCCGATGACCAGGGTGAGGCTTACGCGGTCAAACAGCAGGCGGTGAACACCGGGGGCCAGTAGGGGAGGATAGGCCTCCACCAGCTGGTCGGCGTAGCGCGCCAGTTGTGGCCACAGCGACAGCGCCCGGGGCAGGTCGCGGGGATGGAGCGGGTATTTCTCCACCGAAATGAAGTGCAGGTGCGCATCCGGGGGCGCTGTCTCTTCCCAGAGGGCGCGGGCGGCAAGGAAGTTGAGCCCGGTGCCGAAGCCGGTCTCGCCGATAGTGAACGTCGCGGAAGCCGGAAGGTGCCGCCAGCGTTCCCCGAGCCCGTTTTGCTGGAGGAACACATAGCGGCTTTCGTCCAGGCCCGAGGCACTGGAAAAGTAGACATCGTCAAACGCGCGCGAGAGCGGCTGGCCGTCTTCGCGCCAGAGGATGTCCGCGTGTTGGCTGGCGGGCCGGTCGGTCACTGCTGCAGCCCGAACTCGCGCATGACCTGCTCGCACCAGCGGGCAACACGATCTTCCGTCAGGTCGAACTCGTTTTCCTCGTCCAGGGCCAGCCCGACAAACTGACTGCCGTCTTCCGTCAGGCCCTTGGACTGCTCAAACTCGTAGCCCTCGGCCGGCCAGTAGCCGACCGCCTTGGCGCCCTGTGCCAGCAGCTGGGCGTGGAGGTAGCCCAGGGCGTCCTGGAACCACTGGGGATAGCCCTCCTGGTCGCCAAGGCCGAACAGGGCGACAGTCTTGCCCTGCAGGTTCAGTTCGGCCAGCGCATCCCAGACCTCTTCCCAGTCCTCCTGCAGTTCGCCGTAATCCCAGGTGGGGATGCCGAAAATCAGGAAGTCGTATTCTTCAGCCTGGCGAATGTCATCCTCTGCCACATTGTGCAGATCAATCCACTCGGCGCCGATGCGGTCGCGGATTTTCTCCGCCGCCATTTCCGTGTAACAGGTACTGGAGCCGTAAAACAGTCCGATAGGTGCAAGCATAATCCGATTCAGTTCCGGGTTATTGGGCGCCGGCGAAGCCGAGCTGGCGCCATGCCTCGTAAATGACGATGGCCGCGGCATTGGACAGGTTGATGCTGCGGCTTTCAGGGCGCATGGGGATTCTCAGGGTGTTTTCCGGGCCGGTGGCGGCGAGGAAATCAGTGGGCAGGCCACGGGTCTCGGGGCCAAACACGATGGCATCTCCATCGCGGTACTGGATTTCCGTATGGGGCCGCTGCCCTCTGGTGGAGAGAGCCAGAACCCGCGATGGTTGCTCGCTCTCCACAAAAGCCCCCCAGTCGCGGTGGCGGACGACGCGGCTGTACTCGCCGTAGTCGAGCCCGGCGCGACGCAGGCGCTTGTCGTCCATGGCGAAACCCAGCGGCTCAATCAGGTGCAGCTCCGCCCCCGTATTGGCGCACAGGCGAATGATGTTGCCGGTATTGGGAGCGATTTCAGGTTGGTACAGGACGATCTTGAACATTGCGTCGGCTTGTCGGCGGCATCATGGCGGCCGGCGCGGGGCTGCGGCCCCGGGAAGGGCCGCCCCCTTCGAGGCGCGAATTATTTCACAGTTACTGGGGGGAGGCGATCTCCTCGCAGTCGATTTCCACCCCGAGCTCGTCCGCGATGCTGTCCAGCTCGTCCTGCAGACCGTCCAGGTCCATATCGCCAGCCACCTGAATCACGCATTCGGCGGTAAACAGCGGCTCGCCACTCCAGGGCGTGCTGTCGTAGCCGGTGTCCAGCTGCTCCATATTGATTTGCCGGGCGGCCAGGGCGCGGGAGATCTCCCGCACAATGCCCGGACGATCATTGCCCACCAGTTTGAGGGTCAGTGTCTGTCGGTCGCCGGCAGCCACGGCGGTGGCTTCCTCGATCTGGAGCTTATAGCCCTCGGCGGACAGCGCTACCAGGGCGTCTTTCAGTGGCTGGCAGGAATCACTGGGTACGCTGACCCGCAATATACCGGCAAACTTGCCGGCAAAGTGCGCCATGCGGCTGTCCTCCCAGTTGCCTCCCTTGTCCGCGATCACCGCAGAGAGCTTCTCCACAACTCCGGGCTTGTCGTCACTGATGAGAGAAATCACGAGATGCTGTTGCATGGCAGGGTCCTTCAGGTTAATTCCGCAAGCTGGCGCCTGATCTTTCAGGTCACCGGCCGATGGCCGGCCATTAGTATGGGCCAGGCGGCCGGGTTACACTCAACCTATTGTAGCGACTGGCGGCGCGCCTGATAACTGCCTGGCACCCGAGTTGGTTGCCGGTGCGATGGATGTGTGCAGGCGGCGCCAGTCCAGTGCGAGAGTGGAACCAGCATTGAGCGGGAGAGGCGGGCTATGAAAGTCCATGCAGACTTGTGTGTGATTCCCATTGGGGTCGGCGTATCGGTCGGCGAGTACATTGCAGAGTGCCAGCGGGTTCTTGAAGAAGCGGGGCTCGAGCATCGCATGCATGCCTACGGAACCAATATCGAGGGAGACTGGGACCAGGTGATGGCAGCGGTAAAGCTTTGCCACGAACGCGTCCATAATATGGGCGCGCCGCGTATCAGTACCAGTCTCAAGTTGGGAACCCGTACCGATCGCGCGCAGTCTTTACAGGATAAACTCGACAGTGTGGAATCGAGACTCAACCATTAGAACTCACAGGAGGGAGTTATATGAAAATCAAAAAGTTTTCAGCCGGACTGGCATGTGCAGCGCTGGTGCTGGGCACCGTTGGCTGCTCTGAAAAAGAGAGCGCGGACGGCCAGGAAATGGAGAGCATGCAGGCCTCTGAGAGCAGCACCATGGAGCAGCCGGCGGAGTCCGGCAGTGAGGCGGTGGAAGGCGCCGATCTCGAGGCCGTGATCGCGGGCGATCACCGCACGCCGAAATATGCCGAGCGTGACCAGTTCCGTCACCCGGCCGAGACCCTGAAATTCATGGGTATCGAGCCCACCATGACCGTGGTGGAAATCAGCCCGGGCGGTGGCTGGTACACCGAGATCCTGGCGCCGTACCTGAAAGATGCCGGTACCCTCTACGCGGCGCATTTCCCGGCGGACAGCGAGTCGGGATACTTCAAGAAATCCCTCAAGGGTTTTGAGGAGAAGGTAAAGGGTGACAGCGACACCTATGGCGCCATCAAGATGGCCGAATTCGATCCGGCCGATGGTTCGCTGGAGAATGTACCCGAAGGCAGTGCCGATGCCGTGGTGACTTTCCGTAACGTACATAACTGGATGGGTGGCGGCAAGGAGCAGGAAGCCTTCAACAACTTCTTCGCCGTGCTGAAGCCTGGCGGCGTGCTGGGGGTTGTGGAGCACCGCGCGAAGCCCGGAACCAGCAAGGAAGACATGAAGAAAAGCGGTTATGTCACCCAGGATTACGTGGTTGAGCTGGCGGAAGGCGCTGGCTTTGAGTTGGAAGAGGCGAGTGAAGTCAACGCCAACCCCAAAGACACTGCGGATCACCCGAAAGGCGTCTGGACCCTGCCGCCGTCCCTGCGCCTCGGCGAGGAAGACCGGGACAAGTACCTGGCCATCGGCGAAAGCGATCGTATGACCCTGCGCTTCCGCAAGCCGGCCGAATAAACCCGGCCCCATTGCCGGCACCGGGTATCCCCAGTGCCGGCCCTGTTTTTACGTAATTCTTACCGGCAGTTTCCGTTTTTCCCATGATTATTCCCCACCAGCAACTGGACCCCGGCACCTTGCAGAATCTGCTCGAGGAGTATGCGACCCGCGACGGCACCGACTACGGCGAGCGTGAAGTCAGCCTTGAAGACAAGGTGGCGAGCCTGCGCCGGCAATTGCAGTCCGGTGACGTGGTTATCTGGTTCGAGCCAGGCGATGAATCGGTCAATCTGGTACTGGCGCAGGACCTGCCGGACGATGAGTGAATTCCTGGTCGATGCCCCGGCCGGTACTCCCCGCGCGCGCTTCCTGTTCGCCCACGGCGCCGGTGCGCCGATGGACAGTGACTTTATGGTGGCAATCAGCTCGGCGCTGGCGGGGCGGGGCATAGAAGTTGTGCGCTTCGAATTTCCGTATATGGCACAGCGTCGCCGCGGGGGCAAGCGGCGGCCGCCCAACCCGGTGCCGCAGTTACAGGAGTATTTCCGCGAGGTGCTGGCCGAAGTGGATGATCGCCAGCCGGAACTGCCATTGTTTGTCGGTGGCAAGTCCATGGGCGGACGCCTGGCGAGTATGCTGGCTGACGAGTACCGGGAGGGGGGTGTGATCGAGGGGCTGGTGTGCTTCGGGTACCCTTTCCACCCGCGTGGTAAGCCGGACCGGTTGCGGACGGAACACCTGCGGGAAATGGCCTGCCCGGCGCTGGTGGTGCAGGGTACCCGGGACCCGCTCGGTAGCCGGGGAGAAGTGGAAACTTACGGACTGTCACCGTCTATCCGCGTGCAGTGGCTCGGGGACGGCGACCATGACTTTCGCCCGCGCCGTGCCAGTGGCTTCACCCGGGATGGAC
Organism: Microbulbifer sediminum; assembly: GCF_021729035.1. GTDB lineage: Bacteria > Pseudomonadota > Gammaproteobacteria > Pseudomonadales > Cellvibrionaceae > Microbulbifer > Microbulbifer sediminum. Next base: position 29,154 of record NZ_JAJSAP010000011.1, read on the forward strand.
ACTGGCGATCGGCGGCTGATGCCGCCGCTGGTTTCATGCTGGGGCTGGCTTCCGGAAGCTGAGGCGCCTGTTAATCCGCTCCCTCGAGAATCGTGATGCGTTCGGGCTCGGCCAGCATGGGGCGCAGCAGCGACATCTGCGCGCGCCGATCCTCGCTGGTATACCAGTGCTGCCAGTGAATCTCTGACTGCCACTTGGACAGGGTAAAGCGCCGCAGCGGATCTTCCTTGGACTGGTACGTGTGGCCCTCGATAAAGCCCACGGTGCGGTATGCATGGGTAAGCAGCTTGCGCGCCGCCTCTTCGTAAGCGCTGCGCATATCCTCTGCGATGTGTCGCTCGATCAATACGTAGATCATCTTCTCTCTCATGTTTACCCGGAGTGCTGCCGGGACAGGGAGCTTGGATTCTACCCCGGTCACCCGGTGGCGGGCCGGGCATATTGGCCGCCGAAACGGGCAAATTTGCAGGTGACGTCCCTCCAGAAATTTCCGACAATAGCACCATGAAGCCAGATCATACCCTCGATGCCCGCGGCCTGCTGTGCCCCGAGCCCGTCATGATGCTGCATGCCGCGGTGCGCAAGGTCGCGCCGGGAGAAGTGTTGCAGGTCATCGCCACAGATCCCTCCACCCAGCGGGACATACCCAAATTCTGCCAGTTCCTGGGCTACGAACTGGTGGAGCACCGGGAAGAGAGCGATGAATTCCTGTACTGGATAAGGAAGGCGGAGGATTGAGGCGGGCGGTCGTGGGACCGCCCGCCTGGGCTGTTACGGATTGGTGACCAGTGCCGCAATAGCGGCGAGGGCCTCGGGGTCTTCCGACTTGATCTTGTTGGCGATGTGGTGCTGAAAGAAGTAACGGAAATCTGTCGCTTCCTGGGCCGGGTAAAGGCACAGGTCACCCGGCAGCACCGGAGTGGTGACGACGCTGTCGTGATCGATCAGCATGCCGTGGATCTCACCACTGGCGTGCAGGCGCCAGCTCACCACCTCTGTCAGGGTCAGGTTCTCCCTTGGTTCATCCATGAATACCGCATGGGTGCCTATGGTGTCAGGTATTTCCTGCAGCACCTCATTGGCCTTGTTGCTCTCGTACTCGAAATATTCCGCCGCAGTCTCCAGCTCGACAATTTTGTGGATCGGGGGCTCGTGGAAAATTTCCTCGATGCCCGGGTCGTAATAGCCTTCAAAGCGTCCGTCCAGAGGGTCCTTGATCTCGGGGCAGGGGACAATGGAGTTCAACCAGGGGACAAGACCAACAATCTCGCCATTTGCCTTGAGGCCCCAGCACAGGATTTTGAGGCTGTAGAGGTCTGAGCCGCTGGAGCTGTTGGAGTAGAGCATTTCGAGGCCGTCCAGCTCCGGCGACAGGCGGATAAAGCGCCTGCTCGCAGAAGTCTCGATCGGCTCGCCGGTGAAGAGGTCAACCACGTTGGAATTACTGTGGTCGGTCATGGAGCACCTCCTTGCAGGGCCGGTTATGGTGCCGGAGGGCGTTTTACTACTTGTTCCCTCCATGAAGGACCCGGGTCCGGGTGGGCGCCATTACCGGAGTCCCTGCTACTAAAGGTATATCCTGGTTTCACTAAATACAACCGGCATGCAGTGCCGGGCGGGGAGGCGCGCCGCGCCAGTGAGCCTGTTTACGCCGGCTCCGCCCCGGTTTTCGGGGGAGACAGGGAAAGCCGCGCCCTTGATCTACGCCGCCCGGTTGCTATAGTCCGCCGCTTTCCCGTAAACCTGCTTGTGGAGCCACCCTTGACCGCCGAGTCCCGAGCCGATGACGTCGCCGTGGCCTACCCGGTTGCCGAGCGCATTGTTGCTGTTTTCAACCGCTGTTTTGCGGCCCCGGACCCGCTCAACACCCGTCTCTGCGGTGGGTGCGAGGAGCCCTTCTACCGCCCCGCAGGAGACGGCGGCAGCCATCACTGTATCGAATTCACCCGGGACTACCCCGCCAGTGCGTTGCACGAGGTGGCCCATTGGTGTGTGGCCGGCCCGGCCCGCCGCCAGCAGCCGGATTACGGTTACTGGTACGCCCCGGATGGTCGCTCAGAGTCGCAGCAGAGACTTTTTGAGCAGGTTGAGGTGCGACCCCAGGCACTGGAGTGGCTATTCGCGCGGGCCTGCGGACTGCGTTTCCGGGTCAGTGCCGATAACCTGGCGAATGGGCTGGGGCCCAGCGAGCAGTTCCGGCGCGATATCTGGCGCCAGGCACGAGAGTATTGTCGCGACGGCGTCAACGGGCGCGCGCGACGCTTTGCCCTCGCGCTGGCGGCGGAGTTTGGCCGCCCGTCGCCTTTTTCCGCGGATCTCTACCAGCTGGAGCATCTCTCGTGAGCGGCTTTCCCGGTGGCGAAGCCGGTGGCAGTACGCTGCTGGTGGATGCCTCTGTATATATCTTTCGCTATTACTTCGCCCTGCCGCCCAACTGGACCAGCCGCAGTGGCTACAGTACCGAGGCGGTTTACGGCTTCACCAATTTCCTGCTTGACCTGCTGGCACTGCGGCCGGCGCGCATCGCCTGTGCATTCGATGAGTCCCTGGGCAGCTGCTTTCGCAACGATATCTATCCCGATTACAAATGCAGCCGCGCCTTGCCGGACGAGGCTCTCGCTTTCCAGCTGGTGGCCTGCCGGGAGATGGCGGAGGCGGTGGGGATTGCCAGCTTTGCCAGTGAGCGCTACGAAGCGGACGACATCCTCGCCACACTGACACGGCTGTGCCGTGCGCACGGGCCGGTTGTGGTCAGTCGCGACAAGGACCTGGGGCAGCTGCTCGACCGGGGGGCCGCCTCCCTGTGGGACTTTGCCGCTGATCGCCATCTGGACGCGGCGGCCCTGAGGGCGCGCTTCGGTGTCGCACCCGGCCAGATTGCGGACTTCCTGGCACTGGTGGGCGACCCCGGCGACGATATCCCCGGTGTACCGGGGGTGGGGCCCAAGACTGCCGCACAACTGCTGGCCCACTACGACAGTGTCGATGCCCTGCTGGACAATCCCGCCGGGGTAGCGGACCTGCCCGTGCGGGGGGCGAAGGGGCTGGCGGTGAAGCTGGCGCAACATGCCGGGCAGATTGCCATGGCCCGACGCCTGGCAGCCCTGGAGGAGCGGGTACCCCTGGGTAGTAGCGCCAGTGAGTTGAGCTGGCGCGGCGCCGACATAGAGCTGGCGCAGGCGCTGGCGGAGGAGTTCGGTATCGGCGGCCTCAAGGTTAAAATCGGGCGGATACTCGCCGGCAGCGCCGGTGACGCGACCCTAAACAAGGAGACAGTGTGAGCCAGCGACCACTCAGTATTGTTGCCGACGAGAATATCCCGGCCGTGGAGGCCTGCTTCGGGGACCTGGGGCAGGTTACCCGGGTACCCGGTCGCAACCTGCAGCCATCCCAGCTGGTGGATGCCGATATCCTGCTGGTCCGCTCCGTGACCCAGGTAAATAGCGAGCTGCTGGCCGGCACGCCGGTACGTTTCGTGGGCAGCTGCACCATCGGCACGGATCACCTGGATACCGATTGGCTGGAAGGCCACGGCATCACCTGGAGTGCGGCCCCGGGCTGTAATGCCAATTCGGTGGTGGAGTATGTGTTCTGTGCCCTGTCCGCGCTGGGCGTCGACTGGCGCGAGCGCAACTTTGGTATTGTCGGCTGCGGCAATGTGGGCGGCCTGTTACAGCGTCGCCTGCAGGCCCTGGGGGTCGATTGCGCCGTCTACGATCCCTGGTTGCCGGACAACCCTGATTCCGCGTCACTGCACTCGGTGCTCGAGCGGGACGTGGTCTGCCTGCACGCGCCGCTGGTGCGCGGCGGCCCGCACCCGAGCCATCACCTGCTGGGTGCTGACGAGATAGCGCAGCTGCACGATGACGCTGTACTGGTCAGTGCCGGTCGTGGCGCTGTGGTGGATAACCGCGCGCTGCTCGAGCGCCTGCGCTCCGGCAGCGGGCCCTCGACGGTGCTGGACGTCTGGGAAAACGAGCCGGATATCGACCTGGAGCTGCTCCGGCACGTGGATATCGGCACGCCGCATATTGCCGGTTACAGCCTCGACGGCAAGCTGGCGGGCACTCGCATGGTGCGCGCCGCCCTGGATCGCTTCCTGGGCAGCACCGGCACAGCAGCGCAAGAAGCAGGCCGGGACCTGAATGGCGGGGTGTTGGAATGCCCGCGCGAACAGGGTTTCGCGGCAATGGCCGGGCTGCTGCTGCAGGTTTACGACCCCCGCGCCGACGATCGGCGCCTGCGGGCAGTGGCGGAGCGGGCGGTTGCCGGTACCGAGCCGATGGGACTGGGGTTTGACCGCCTGCGCCGGGAGTATCCGGAACGGCTGGAGTTCTCTCATTATCGCATTGACGACGCCGCACTCGGGGATGGGGAGCGGCACCAACTGGCAGTACTGGGATTGTTGTGAAACTGAAGAAACTGGGATTGGTAATCAACCCCTGGGCGGGCGTCGGTGGCCCGGCGGGCCTGAAGGGCAGCGATGGCGCCGACACTGTACAGCGGGCACTGGAAGCCGGGGTGGAGCCTCAGGCACAGAAGCGTGCGGCCACCGCCCTGGCCGGGCTGGCGGATTTCCGTGAGCGGCTGCAGATTCTCTGTTTTGCCGGCGACATGGGGGAGACCGTCGCCCGCGATGCGGGGCTGTCGGTGACTGTAGTGGGCGACGCGGAGAGCAATCCCTCCACGCCGGCGGACAGCGAGCGCGCCGCACAGGTGATCCGCGACAGCGGCGCCGACCTGATCGTATTTGTCGGCGGCGACGGCACGGCCCGGAATATGGTGAATGCGCTGGGTGACGATTTTCCGGTGCTGGGCATTCCCGCCGGGGTAAAGATGCATTCGGCCTGTTTTGCCATTTCCCCGCGTGCCGGCGCCGAGGTGCTGCGCCGGCTTATGGCCGGGGAGCTGGTGGACCTGCGTGAGCGCGAGGTGCGCGATATCGACGAAAAATCGTTCCGCGAGGGCAGGGTGAGCACCCGCCATTACGGGGAGCTGCTGGTGCCCGAAGAGGGGCATTTCCTGCAGGCGGTCAAAAACGCCGGCCGCGAGGTGGAGGAGCTGGCTGTGGCGGATATCGCCGCCGATGTGGTGGAGGATATGGACCCGGACACCCTCTATGTTGTCGGGCCCGGTTCCACCACCCTGGCGATCCTCTCAGAGGCCGGCTGCGAGGGAACCCTGCTGGGGGTAGACCTGTTGCTGGATGGTGCTCTGGTGGCTGTGGATGTCGGGGCGGCGGAGATCGAGAAAGCCATCGACGGGCACCGGGGGCCCGTCAGGATTATCCTCACGGCCATCGGTGGCCAGGGCCATCTGCTGGGGCGTGGCAACCAGCAGTTTTCCCCTGCGGTGCTGCGCGCTGTGGGGCGGGACAACCTCATCGTTGTGGCCACCAAGACCAAGGTTACCGAGTTGGGCGGCCGGCCACTGCTGGTGGACAGCGGTGATGCCGAACTCGACGAGCAGTGGAGCGGGTTTATTCGTGTGGTCACCGGTTACCGGGATGCGATCCTCTACCCGCTCAGCAATGGAGATTTTGAATGACCATGACTGACTGGGAGCCCCTGCTGGAACAGGTTGGGGAAAAGCTCGAGCAGGATCGGGTCGCCGCAGGGCAGGGGATTCCGGACAGTCGCCGGCTGTTCCACGGTCGCGGCCGCCGCTGGCCGGGCCTGGAGCAGGTGTGCGTGGATAGTTTCCACCCGGCACTGCTGGTCAGCTTCTTCGAGCCCCACGAGGGGGAGGAGGCTCTGTGCGAAGCCTTGTGGGCGCTGGCCGAGCCTTATGGCTACCGGGGTGTGGCCGCGCAGCGGCGCTACCAGCAAGGGGCGCCGGTGGCGTGGCCTTGCGGCCTGCCGGTGGCTGAGCCGGTGGCCCGTCGCGGTGAGCTGGCCTTCCCGCTGACCTTTGCGCGCCAGAACGTGGGCTTTTTCCTCGACATCGAACCCGGCCGGCAGTGGCTGGAACAGCAGGTGCGGTCGCACCTGGCGGCGGGCGCTGACCTTAAAATGCTTAACCTGTTCGCGTTTACCTGTGCCTTCTCGGTGGTGGCGCGGGCCTGCGGCGATTTGAAAGTGGTGAATGTGGACCTGAATGGTGGTGTACTCAAGCGGGGTCGCCAGAACCACAGCTTCAATAACCTGCCGCAGAAGGGGATCCAGTTCCTTAAAATGGATGCCCTGCGGGAGTTCGATCGCTTCGACCGGCGCGGCCCCTTCCAGCTGGCGGTGGTGGATCCGCCCACGCGCCAGAAGGGCCGGTTCGATGTCAATGAACACTATGACGAGCTGTTGCCATTGCTGCCTGACTGCCTGGCAGACGAGGCCGACCTGTTGCTGGTGATGAATTCGCCCGGCCACAGCGAACAGCTGTTCCGCGACATGATCGAGCGTGCCGACTCACGTTATGAGATCGTGCAGCGGCTGCCGCAGAATCCCGACTTCCCCGATCGCGACCCGGATGCCGCGCTGAAAATGCTGCACGTGCGTTTCCGCCGCTAACCTCTCGCGCTGCCCCGGCCCGATGTCAGGGCCGGGCCATCTCGTGCATCAGGTGTTCCATCAGTTCCTGAATCTGGGTCGAGGAACCCGTGCGCATTACCTGGTCGAGCCGGTGTGCGTTGCTGATACCGTCACCATCGCGGCGTACCAGCAGCAGGAATGCGCTGTGGGTTAGGCTCGCTTCTTCCACCGCCTCCTGGCGTACCAGCTGGGTGAAATGGATATAACCGCTCTGCTTCAGCCAGGTCATGGCGCCCAGGCAGGCCAGGTGGCGCGGCGAGTGCAAGCCGAATTCGTCGGGGGTATCGGGTCCCGCAATATCCTCCACATACACCGTAGCCGGTGCGGGAAACTGCAGAAACAGCGCCAGCAGGGTGCGGCCGGCATCGCGGTAAAAATCGTGTATGTGCAGGTCGTCCAGCATATCCAAGTTTCGGTTTATCCCGTGTAACGCTCGAGGAAGTTGCCCAGCCGCCCGATAGCGTCGGACAGGTCGTCGACGCGGGGCAGGAAGACAATGCGCAGGTGATCGGGGGCATCCCAGTGAAAGGCGCTGCCCTGCACCAGCAGGATCTTCTCCTGGCGCAGGAATTCCAGCACCAGCTGCTCGTCATCCTTGATGCGGTGATGGTCGAGGTGAATCCGGGGAAACAGGTAAATGGCTCCCTTTGGTTTTACGCAGCTGACCCCGGGGATATCGTTCAGCATATCCCAGGCCAGGTCGCGTTGCTGGCGCAGGCGGCCGCCGGGCAATACCAGGTCGTTGATGCTCTGGTAGCCCCCCAGTGCGGTCTGGACCGCGAACATGGCCGGCACATTGCCACACAGCCGCATGGAGGAGAGGATATCCATGCCCTCGATAAATCCCCGGGCCCGGTGGCGGGCGCCGCTGACAATCATCCAGCCGGAGCGGAACCCGGCCAGGCGGTAGGACTTGGACAGGCCGTTGAAGCTCAGGCACAGCACGTCCTCGGCCAGGCTGGCCATGGGGGTGAACTCGGTGTCGTCGTACAGGATCTTGCTATAGATCTCGTCGGCGAAGATCACCAGGTCGTGCTGGCGCGCGAGCTCCACGATCTCTTCCAGCAGCGCACGGGGGTACACGGCACCGGTGGGGTTATTGGGATTGATGACTACAATTCCCCGGGTCCGTGGTGTTATCTTTGCCCGTATGTCGTCGATATCGGGTAACCAGTCCGCCTGCTCGTCGCAACGGTACAGAACCGGGTTCGCGCCGGTGAGGTTGGTGGCGGCCATCCACAGCGGGTAGTTGGGCATTGGCAGCAGGAGTTCATCACCATCGTTGAGCAGTGCCTGGGTGGCCATGGAAATCAATTCGGATACACCGTTACCCAGGTAGATATCATCGATATCGACATTCGGGATCCCCAGGGTCTGGCATTCCTGCATGATGGCCTTGCGGGCGGCAAACAGCCCCTTGGATTCCACATAGCCCTGGGCCAGGGACAGGTTGTGAATGACATCCTGGATAATTTCATCGGGGGCGTCGAAACCGAAGGGGGCCGGGTTGCCGATATTCAGCTTGAGGATGCGATGGCCTTCCTCCTCCATCCGGTAGGCATGCTCCATCACCGGGCCACGGATTTCGTAGCAGACGCCGTGCAGCTTTTCCGATTTCAAAATGTCCTTCATGGTGAGTCGGGTAATCCTTGGCAAGATGGTAAACGTAGGATGTTGCTCACAGGCGATGATGATGGCCGGGCGGGCCGGCATCACCCGTATGCGGGGTTCCCACTGCGGTAACTGATTAGGGACAGGAGAGTATGTCAAAAGAGAAAGACGATAACTACTGGCGCGATCGACTCACCGATGAAGAGTTCCATGTCTGCCGCAAGGCGGGTACAGAGCGGCCCTTCTCCGGTGAATACTGGGACTGTTTCGAGGACGGCACCTACCGCTGCCGCTGTTGCGGCGAAGTGCTGTTTCACTCGGAATCCAAGTTCGATGCCGGTTGCGGTTGGCCGAGTTTCGATGCCGCGATTCGCAGTGGGGCGGTCGAGGAGCGTCCGGACAATTCCCTGGGGATGCAACGTATCGAAATTCTCTGTGCCAGCTGCAATGCCCACCTGGGCCATGTATTCCCGGATGGCCCCACGGAAACCGGCTTGCGCTACTGTGTCAATTCGCTGTCGGTGAAACTGGATCCGGACAATCCGGATAAAGGGGACAAGCAATGAGAAATACCCACTGGAGTCGCTGGCTGGTGCGCATCCAGCTGCTGCTGATTGCCGTTATCTTTGTGGCAGGGCTGGCGCTGCGACTGGAGCTGGTCCATTTCAGGCTGGTATTCCAAGTGTTCAAGTATGCCGGGCTGGCGGCACTGGGGATGGCCCTGGCCAGTATGCTGGTGTTTATCTGGGGCCTGGTAAAGCGCCATGCCGATGCCCGGCGGGCGGCCCTGTGGGCTGTGGTGCTGGGCCTGCTGCCGGTGGCCGTGCCGCTGCTGACCGTGGGCAAGAGCAACTTTGGTGTGCCGCCGATACACGATATCACCACCGATCTCGGCAACCCGCCGGCATATCGGGCGGTCCTGTCGCTGCGCGAGGAGGGCGATAACAGCGCCGAATACGATGGCGAGGAAGTGGCCCGGCAGCAGCGGGAGGCAGATATCTATGAGGATATCCGGCCGCTGGACCTGGACCTGCCGGTCGCGCGGGTGACCGCGATGGCGGCGCAGGTGGCGGAGGACCTGGGCTGGCGGATTGTGGCCCGGGACGACGAAACCGGTCACCTGGAAGCGGTCGACCGGACCCCGCTGCTGGGATTCAGTGATGATGTGGTGGTACGTGTGACCCGGGTGGAAAAGGGGGCCCGGGTGGATGTCCGTTCCAGCTCCCGTGTGGGGATCAGTGATCTCGGTGCCAATGCCGAGCGGATCCGGCGATTCCTTGGGGAGCTGGAAGAGTTCGCCGCAGAACAGGGCCAGTAAGTAGGCGGGGGCACCGCGGTGCTCCGGAACTGGGGTTCGGGTAAGTGCCTGACTATAAAAGAAAAAAACAGGAATTTTTTTTCGATCGGGTGTTGACAGCTTCCCGGGTGCTCCATAGAATGCGCCCCACTTCTGACGCACAGCGGATCACTGAGACGCCAAGAGTGCTGAGGAAGGAGATCTTGGGTCCCCTTCGTCTAGAGGCCTAGGACACCGCCCTTTCACGGCGGTAACAGGGGTTCGACTCCCCTAGGGGACGCCATTGCGGGAATAGCTCAGTTGGTAGAGCGCAACCTTGCCAAGGTTGAGGTCGCCGGTTCGAACCCGGTTTCCCGCTCCAGTTTCTTTCGTGACGATGTGATTCAATATCCTGTCGATACGAAGAATACCAAGGGGCAACCCGAGGTAATGCCACGGCAGTGTGGCAGCACAAGGTGTAGAAGCCTGTGCAAGTTTTCTGTCCCCATCGTCTAGAGGCCTAGGACACCGCCCTTTCACGGCGGTAACAGGGGTTCGACTCCCCTTGGGGATGCCAATACGGCCCGGCAGCAATGCTGCCGGGCCAACCTGAAAAAGCGGGAATAGCTCAGTTGGTAGAGCGCAACCTTGCCAAGGTTGAGGTCGCCGGTTCGAACCCGGTTTCCCGCTCCAGATAGAAAAGCCGCTCATTTGAGCGGCTTTTTTATTTTCCGCCCACGTCACTACTAATCCCTTTTCCCTTTCTGGATCCAGGAAACGCGCACCGCGCCAGCGGAAGCCGTGCCTATACTTGCAGCCGGAAACGACCGCCCGGCGATATTCGCGGGGCCATGGAGGAAGAGAGTGACAGTGCGCAGGGATGCCCCGGTTGTCATTGCACGCATCGTGGTAGCCGGTCTCTTGCTGGCATGTACGGCCTGTTCCTATATGCCGGAGCAGGCAGCTCCGCTGGCGCGGTGGTCGCCGGAGCGGAATGCGGCGGCGCGCGAGAGGATGAGCGGTGACCGCTCCACCGAGATTGCCGTGCTGCTGGCCTTCTCCGGCGGCGGGACCCGGGCAGCCGCACTGTCCTATGGGGTCCTCAGGGAACTGGACCGGACGCCGGTACGCACCTCCGCCGGTCAGCGCACAATGCTGCAGGAGGTGGACATGATTTCCTCTGTATCCGGCGGCAGTTTCACCGCAGCCTATTACGGCCTGTACGGCGAACGGATTTTTGCCGATTACGAGGAGCGCTTCCTGCGCCGGGACGTGCAGGGGGAGCTGGTCCGGCGGGCCCTGAGCCCCTCCAACTGGCAGCGCCTCGCCAGCCCGACTTTCGGCCGCATCGACCTGGCGGCGGAATACTACGATGAGCTGCTGTTTGACGATGCCCCCCTGGGCGCACTGGTCAGGCCCGGTGTACCCAGGGTGGTGATCAACAGCACGGACCTTGCCACCGGTGAGCGCGTGCCGTTCGTGCAGGAAATGTTCGATCTTTTCTGCCTGGACCTGGAAAGCTATCCGCTGTCGCGGGCAGTGGCCGCTTCCTCGGCGGTGCCGCTGGTGTTCTCGCCGGTCGCGGTCCAGAATCACGCCGGTAGCTGCGGTTTCCGGCAGCCTGCCTGGGTGGACCGGGCCCTGAAAGATGACCAGCTCACTTCCAGGAAGATTGCCGCGCGCAGTGTGAAGGGATACCTGGATCGGGAAAGGCGGCCGTGGCTGCACCTGGTGGATGGAGGAATTTCCGACAACCTCGGGCTGCGCAGTTATTACCGCACCATTACCCTGACCGCGGACCCGGCGGTCAATTCCAGGCTGCTCCCTCATCTCAACGCGCGCCATATCCTCATGATACTGGTCAATGCCAATTCACATCCCCACCGCGAATGGGCGGAGGAGGCGCATTCACCGCCGTTCCTGGAAGTGGCGGGCAGTGTCAGTGGCAGCCAGATACAGCGGTTCAGCGACGACACCATACTGATCACCCGGAAGATGTTTGAGCAGTGGGTGGATGAAAACTCGACACCGGATCGGCCGGTGACCTTCCACTTTGTGGAGGTGAGTTTTGACCGCGTGAAAAGTGATGCTGACCGGCAGTACCTCAACAGTATCGGCACCACATTCCGCCTGACGGATACAGAAGTTGACCGCCTGATCGCAGCTGGCCAGCGGGTCCTGGCCGATTCCCCGCCCTACCGGGATTTCGTGCGGCTGGTGCAGGGCGCGAGGTAGACGTCCCGGTCCCTGCGGTAGTCCGAATGGGTGAGCCGCTTGCTTCAATCCCCCGCCGGGGAAAACCCCCATAGTTTGTCCGGTTGCAATGTGGAGGCTAAGGGCGTTGAATATGCGCCCTTATCCGCAGGAGGATTCAATGACAGCTGCGCTCTCCATTCGCAACCTCGAGAAAACCTACGACAACGGCTTCCAGGCCCTGAAAGGCATCAGCTTCGATGTGCAGCCGGGGGATTTCTTTGCCCTGCTGGGCCCCAACGGTGCCGGCAAGTCCACCACCATCGGGATTATCTGCTCCCTGGTGCGCAAGACTGCAGGCAGTGTGTCGATATTCGGGGTGGATATCGATAAGGATTTCGCAGCAGCCAAGCAACTGCTGGGCGTGGTGCCGCAGGAATTCAATTTCAGCCAGTTTGAGAAGGTGTATGACATCGTCTGCACCCAGGGCGGCTTTTACGGCATGCCGCGTAAACTGGCGGAAGAGCGCACCGAGAAGTACCTGAAGCAGCTGGGGCTGTGGGACAAGCGCAGTGTGCAGGCGCGTATGCTGTCGGGCGGCATGAAGCGGCGCCTGATGATCGCCCGCGCGCTGATCCACGAACCCCGGTTGCTGATCCTGGACGAACCCACCGCGGGTGTGGATATCGAACTGCGTCGCTCCATGTGGACCTTCCTGCAGGAGATCAACGCAGAGGGCACCACGATTATCCTCACCACCCACTACCTGGAAGAGGCGGAGAGCCTGTGCCGCAATATCGCCATTATCGACAACGGTGATATCGTCGAGAACACTTCTATTCGCTCGCTGCTGAAAACCCTCAACCGGGAAGTGTTTATCCTCGATGTGCGGGACACCCTCGAAGCCTGTCCCGACCTGGGTGGCTTCCACGGCCGCTTGCTGGACGAGAACAGCCTGGAAGTGACGGTGGAAAAAGGCCAGTCGCTGAATGACCTGTTTAGCCGGTTGGGAGAGCAGGACGTGGCAGTGGTGAGCATGCGCAATCGCGCCAACCGACTCGAAGAGCTGTTTGTGTCGCTCCTGGAAGAAGAGCGGCAGGGAGGGGAAGCGTAATGCATACATCCGCAGTCTGGACTTCGTTTTCCACCATCCTGCGCCGCGAGGTGCGCCGGTTCACCCGCATCTGGCCACAGACACTGGTGCCGCCGGTGATCACCATGTCGCTTTACTTTATTATCTTCGGTTCCCTGATCGGCAGCCGCATCGGCGAGATGGGCGGCTTCTCCTATATGGAATTCGTGGTGCCGGGGCTGATCATGATGGCCGTGATCACCAATTCCTATTCCAACGTGGCCTCGTCCTTTTACAGCGCAAAATTCCAGCGCAATGTGGAGGAGCTGCTGGTGTCGCCGACCCCCAACTGGGTGATCATGGCCGGCTATGTGCTGGGCGGCGTTTCGCGGGGCCTGATCGTCGGCTTCGTAGTGACGTTGATCGCCCTGTTCTTCACCGACCTGAGTGTGCAGCATCTGGGGATGACCGTGGCCATTGTGTTCCTGGCGGCAGTACTGTTCTCGCTCGCCGGCTTTATTAATGCCATCTTCGCCAATAGTTTCGACGATATCTCCATTATCCCGACTTTCGTACTGACGCCGCTCACTTATCTCGGTGGGGTCTTCTACTCGATCGAGTTGCTGTCACCGTTTTTCCAGGCGCTGTCAAAGCTGAACCCCGTGCTGTATATGGTGAACGCCTTTCGCTACGGCGTGCTGGGGGTTTCGGATATCAATGTCGCCTGGGCTTTCGTTGGGGTTCTGGCCTTTATTGCACTACTGTTTGGCTGGGGATTGCACCTGATGTCCCACGGAAAGCGTTTGCGCCACTGACCGGGCGGCCGCTGTGCCGCACACCGGTTCCCCATAGATGCGTGTGTCAGCCTGCCTGCGGGCGAACACCCAGAGCCTGAGACTGATGGAAAGAGAAGACTGGCAGAACCTGCCCCTGGGGCAGGAAACCCGTTACGAGTCGCAGTACAACCCGCAACTGCTGCACCCGATCCCGCGGCATGTGTCCCGTGCCCACCTGGGTGTCATGGAGGGAAACCTGCCGTTTGTCGGGTACGACGAATGGTGGGGCTTTGAACTGTCGTGGCTGAACTGTAAGGGTGTGCCGCAGGTGGCGGTGGCCAGGTTCCGTTTTCCGGCTACCAGCCCGCAGATGGTGGAATCCAAGTCCTTCAAGCTGTACCTGAACTCCCTCAACCAGACGGAGTTCGGTTCCCGCGATGAGGTGCGGGATACGTTGGCCAGCGACCTCTCCCGGGCTGCCGGCGCGGAGGTGGGTGTTACCCTCCATGATGTGGCCAGTGAAGAGCTGGCGGTGCACCAGCCCAGGGGCTTCTGTGTGGACCAGCTGGATATCGAAACCCATCGCTACCAGCCGGATGCGGCGCTGCTGAAGCTCGACTCCAAGGGGGGCGCGGAAGGGCACATTGTCGAAGAAACCCTGTACAGCCACCTGCTGCGTAGCAACTGTCCGGTGACCGGCCAGCCGGACTGGGCGACCGTGTTCGTGCATTACCAGGGGCCTGCGCTGGACCGGGAGGGATTCCTGGCCTATGTGGTTTCATTCCGGGAGCACCAGGATTTCCACGAGCACTGTGTCGAGCGGATTTTTTGTGACCTGGATGCCCTGGCGCAATTCAAGTCGCTGACAGTCTGCGCCCGCTATACCCGCCGTGGTGGCCTGGACATCAATCCCCTGCGTAGCAAGAAAGAGGGCGCCGAGTTGCCGCCGCGCCTGGCCCGGCAGTAATCCCCGTCACTCTCCCGGGCCGGTTCGCTGCCGGTGCCCGGCAAGCCCGATTCCCCTCCCTGTCCAATACCCTGGTCGCCCCTGGCACGCTGTTCCCTGGCTCGGGATGACTCACCGGACAAATTCTTGCCCGGGCCCTTCGCGCTGGTCTACGGGGAGCTTTACTACGTTAAGGGTTTAGGGTGTGTTAAAGCGATTGATCGTTAAGGTAATGATTATGGGTGACGCAACCGAGCCGGGCGATTCCCGGCAGGGCAGGTCGATGACACTGTTGGGAATCCTGACCGTCATTCTCGGTATCCTGGCAATCCTGGCCCCCAGTGTTACCGGGTTTTCCATTGCGCTGCTAATCGGCGCGCTGGTTCTGGTCGGCGGTGTGTTCCGCCTGGTCTGGGCCTTCCGGGCCGGGAGCCTGGGCAAGGGGCTGATCGGGGTTGCACTCGGTGCACTGACCATCCTGGCGGGCGTCATCCTGCTGGCAAACCCCATTATTCTGTCAGGCAGCCTGACGATCCTGCTGGCAATCTATTTCCTGGTCGACGGCGTCGTCGAGCTGGTAGCGGGATTCAGTGCCGGCGGCGCCGGTAACCGCGGCTGGCTGATCATTGGCGGGGCGGTATCGATCCTGCTGGGGATACTGCTCTGGAGCCAGTTTCCCTTTTCCGGGGTCTGGGCGCTGGGGATTCTGTTCGGAATCAAGCTGTTCTTTATCGGCATGATCATGATTACCGGTGGCAGGGTGTTGCGTGCCTGAGCAGAGGGCTGGCGGCCCCGCCAGCGGCGCGTTCCCGTGGCCGTCCCGGGTGGCAGTCCCAACGACAGCCTGGTGCGATGCTGGGTAAAGCCATAACACTGTTCACCGCAGTGATTGCCGGTGTCTTTTTGACTCTGGCGGTCGGGCTGGCGCTCTATATCGAGCGCTTGCCGGACCTGCGGGTCTGGCACACCGCAGCCCTGGACGCAGAATACACCCGGGATTCCCCGGTGTCGGATTTTGCCGAATACCTGGCCCTGGAAGAGCGCCTGTTTGCGCAGCTGGATCGTGAGGTATACGCGCGCACCGAACCCGCAGGAGCACATACCGTCAATCGTTATCGACGGGGCAGCCTGGCGGATCCTGGCCGCTGGCCAGTCGACTGGAACCGCAGTTTCCTGTGGGAGCCCGAGCAACCAGCACGCGCGTCTGTCCTGCTGCTGCACGGGCTCACCGACGCCCCTTACAGCCTGCGTCAGCTGGGCCAGCATCTGCACCGTGCCGGCGCGAGGGTTCTGGGCCTGCGGATACCGGGCCACGGTACCGCCCCGTCGGGATTGGTGTCCGTCACCTGGCAGGACATGGCGTCGGCGGTCAGGCTGGCTGTGCGCCACCTGGCCGCCGCCCCGGATGCGGGGCCCATTCATATTGTGGGTTATTCCAATGGCGCGGCCCTGGCGGTCCACTACGCGCTGGCAACGCTGGAGGATGCGGAGCTGCCGCGGGTCCGGAGCCTGGTGCTGCTCTCGCCGGAAATCGGTGTCTCCCGTATCGCTGCACTGGCGGAGTGGCAGGCACGGCTCGGGAGGTTCCTGGGAATCGAGAAATTGCAGTGGGACAGCGTGCATGCGCTGGAATACGAACCCTTCAAGTACGGTTCCTTCGCGGTGAATGGTGGCACCATCACCCACCAGATTACGGACGCAATCCAGCGTCGGGTCCGCCGGCTTGCCAGTGGAGGTGGCTTACAGCAGATGCCGCCGATCCTGTCGTTTTCATCGGTGGTGGATGCGACGGTAGAGGCCACAGCGGTGGTGGGAGGCCTTTTCAATTACCTGCCGGAAGGTGGGCATGAGCTGGTGCTGTTTGATATTAACCGGCAATCGGACGTGGAGCACCTGCTGACCTGGAGCCCGAGCCGTATGATCGCCACGTTGCGGGACGTCCCGCGTCGGCACTACGGCCTGACGGTGGTGACCAATGCTGGACCCGGGACGCCGACAGTGGTGGCACGACGATGGGAGGCGGGGCTGGGCGTAAGTCACGACAAAGAGCTCGCGCTGTCCTGGCCTGCCGGGGTGTATTCGCTCTCCCATGTGGCCTTGCCGTTCCCGCCTGCGGACTACATCTATGGCGGCGCACCACCCGGCCCCGGGCCGGGCATACAGCTGGGCAACCTGGCGCTGCGCGGCGAGCGCGGGGCACTGGCGATCAGTGCCTCGGCACAGTTGCGGCTGCGCTGGAACCCGTTTTATGACTGGCTTGAAGAGCGTGCCACGGCATTTATGGCCCTGGACTGACCTGGGCTGGGATAAACGGGGTGATGCAGGGGTGAGAGTAACAACGCGCGGGCGGGCTGTGCCCACACGGGTCAGATAATGACTTTGTTCTTGAGGGTCTGCGTGGCTTTTTCGAGCGCCTGCAGGACCTTGCCCTTGTCGTAATTGCGGATCTTGTCCAGGTCCAGGTGGATGGAGAAACCGGGCGCGTGGTCCTCCAGGTAACTCTGTTGCCCACCCAGGTTCTTGCGCAGGTCGGTGACCTGGTAAACCTTCACCGGGGTGCTGAAACCTTTCACTGTCACATGGCCCTTGTCCCGGCACATCACCGACTGCTTGATCAGCGCCCAGGTCTCGTGGCTGATCAGGATCTCACCCGGCTGGGCGGCCCCCTCCAGGCGTGCGGCCAGGTTCACATGGGTGCCCATCACGGTGTATGACTGGTGGTTGGCGGTACCGAAAATTCCCACGGTGCAGTAGCCGGTGTTGATGCCCATGCGCACCTGCAGCGGCCGGGCGATCCCCTTGTTGTACCACTCCTGCTTCATCTCCCGCACGCGCTTGCGCATCGCCAGGGCCATGGCCACACAGCGCAGGGCGTCCGACTTGGGGCCCTTGCTCTCGTCATCGCCGAACACCACCATCACCGCATCGCCGATAAACTTGTCGATGGTGCCGCCATACTGGCCTGCAATACGCGCCATTTCCGACAGGTAGCTGTTGAGCAACTGGGTGAGGGTATCGGCCTCGAGCTCCTCGGTGAGCTGGCTGAAGTCTTTGATATCGGAGAAAAACACGGTAAGCAGCTTGCGCTCGGTGACCAGCTCCTCTTCCTTGCCGGTAGTCACAGCGCGCCAGAGGCGCTGGGGTAGGTACTTGGACAGCTTATAGGTGCGCATCTTGGCCAGGTGCTGGTCGGCGGTCAGTGAGCGATTGGCGCGCTTGAGCTGATCAATCTGGGCGTGGGTATAGAATGCGTAGGCGCAGAAATAGGTAAAGACGCCAATGAGGCTGGCGACACTGATGTTCAGGTCGGCATTGATCACCAGTGCCGGGCGATGCAGGAGGTAGCCCACCGCTACACCCAGCAACAGGCCGGTATTGTGCTCGAACCAGCGACGCCCGCCACCCTGGGTCAGCGAGTTGAACTGCACCATGGTGACAAAGAGCAGGGTGGGGAGCAGGCTGAAATCGGCCAGGGCGATGGCCATGCCGATCAGGGTGGTGTCACAGAAGGAAAGGCAGCGCCCGACAAAATCCGCATTTTCCGGGCCGGTTCGCCGGCTAATCTGGAAAGCGACCCCGGTGTACAGCAGCAATACCACTGCCATACCCGTTACCAGCATCTTGTCCGGTGTCCAGGGCGAGGACCAGTCAATGGCATTGAACAGCGTGCCGGCCGCAGCAAAGCAAATCAGCGTACGGAAATAGAGCGGGTACAGGGACTCCAGATTCCTACCGGCAACGGTCTCTGACTGATCCAGCATCGACATTGTGATTTTCTTTATGCCCTTGAACGAAAAATAGCCAGCGTTGTGGCTGGCGTCTTTTTTTATTATCCGACCTTTATTTGACGCCACACCTGTCCCCCAAGGACAGGAGTGCAGTGTACTCCGGAACAGTGAATAATGCGAAACCTTGTTGCCGCATTCTGGCTGACAGGTATGGCAGTTTAGAATAAAGAGTTCGTCCGGCTAATTCGTTAGAATGGCGCCAGATTATTAACGACACCAATACTTCTTTAAGCAGGAGAGAACCATGGATGCGCTGTACGCCCTCCACCACCGGGTATCCGTAGGTAAGTTAACCGAGCCCGCGCCCCCGGTAGAGCAGCGCGAGCGTATTTTCCGGGCGGCCCTGCGCGCGGCCGACCACGGCTGCCTGCGCCCCTGGCGCTTCCTCCAGGTCGAGGGGGCGGCGCGGGAGAGGCTGGGGCAGGTTTTCCTGCAGGCCATGGAAGAGGCCGAGGGCCCACTCTCTGCGTCCAAACGGGAGAAGACCGTGGCCATGCCCCTGCGCGCACCCCTGATAGTGGTGGCTATCACCACCCTCCAGGACCATCCCAAGGTGCCGCATATCGAGCAACGCCAGTCCACCGCCGGCGCAGTCCAGGCCATGATCACCGCCGCCTTCGCCGAGGGGGTGGGCGCGTACTGGCGCACCGGCCCGCTGGCCCGGGACCCACTGGTCGCGCGCAAGCTGGGCCTGGCCGGCAACGAGCGCATCGAGGGCTTTATCTACCTGGGCACTCCCGGCAAGCCCCCCCGCGAGGCCCCGGAGCAGGCGGTAGGGGACTACTTCGGCCAGTGGATCGGTGACTGAGTGCCAAAATCGGGGCTGGAGGGCGGAATTTTCACTCTTTTTGCCCCCAAGGCTTGCTTCCCGGCCTGCGTTTATGTAAAGTGCGCGCTCGCTGGACGGGACGTATGTTCCTGATTAGCAAGACAATTTCCCCAATTGAAGGCCCGAGGGCAGGGGAGATTGATGCAGGCGTGCAGAGGCAGCAAGAGCCCGAAACGCGACAATCAGATTTGGTGAGGTGTCCGAGTGGCTGAAGGAGCACGCCTGGAAAGTGTGTATACCGAAAGGTATCGAGGGTTCGAATCCCTCCCTCACCGCCATTAAACAAAAAAGCCCGGCAAACGCCGGGCTTTTTTGTTTAACCGCGTTGCGGGCGGGTGAGAACCCTCGTGGTTCGACCAACTCGCGCAAGCGAGTTGGGACCGAGGCGCTTGCGCCGAGCCCGCAGGGTCAAAACACGCTCAGCGTGTTTTGAGTCCATCCCTCCCGGCGCCTCACTTCTATCTCGATCTGTGCGTATGCCGCCGCTTTTGTTTAACCGCGGCGAGGGGGATTTGGATGAAAACCCCCGTTCGAGCCGGAGGCAGCGAAGCTGCCGGAGACCAGCGAGCGCAGCGAAGCTAATCCCGCCTGGAGCCCTTCTCGCGAACAGTTCGTTGAGGCTCTGAGTGAAGCCCGGCAAACGCCGGGCTTTTTCATCCATCCAACAGGCAGCCTCTCCACCGCCTGCTGCTTACATAGGATTAGTCGACAGCCTCAATCCCCTCACGGGGACTCCCCGTAAAGTAAGACCTCACCCGCTTCTTGACCCGGCCGGCACTCGTGCTGATATCCACCCCAATCCCGTACAGCGCCGGCACCAGCAGCAGCGTCACAAAGAACGCCACGAAGACCCCGAACGCCAGCGCCACCACGATCGGCTGCAGGAATGCGGCCTGGATGCTGCGTTCCATCATCATCGGCATCAGGCCGACGATGGTGGTGACGGTGGTCAGCAGGATGGGGCGGAAGCGGGCCACGCCAGCTTCCACGATGGCTTTCAGGGGATGCATGCCCTGGTCGCGCAGCCGGTTGCTGTGGTCCATCAGCACCAGGTTGTCGTTGACCACCACACCCGCGGCAGCAGCGATACCGAAGTAGCTGAAGATGGCCATGGTCATGCCGGTAACGGCGTGCCCGAAGATGGCGCCGACAAAGGCAAAGGGAATGGCCACCAGGATCAGGATCGGCTGGGAGTAGCTGCGGAAGGCCACTGCCAGCAGGCTGTACATGGCGAAGAAGGCCATGGTGTACAGGCCCAGTACTTCCTGGATAAAGCGCTTCTCGCCCTCGGCCTGGCCCACGGCACCGCGGATGATTCCCGGGTAGCGCTTTTCCCAGTCGGGGAAGAAGTTCTCGTTCAGGTCCTTCATGATCTCGCCGCGCACGTCGTCCTTCAGGTCCGCCATCACGCGCGCGGCGCGGTTGCCGTTCCAGCGCTGGATGCGCTTGATGCCCGGTGCGTATTCCAGTTCTGCCACCGCCAGCAGGGGCACTTCTCGGCCATCGGCGGTGCGCACGCGGAAGTCCTTGAGGCTCTCTATGGAGCGGCGGGATTCCAGCGGGTAGCGCACCATTACCTTCACGTCCTGGCCGGCGCGGGGCAGGCGTTGTACTTCCTCACCGAAGTAGGCCTGGCGTACCTGGCGGTTGACGTCTGCCAGGGTCAGGCCCAGCTTGGCAGCGCCGGGCTGCAGGTCGATGCGGATCTCCTCCGATGCGCCCTCCAGGTTGTTGCGCACATCGTAGAGGCTTTCATAGCTGCGCAGCTGGTCTTCCAGTTCGGCCGTGGCCGCGCGCAGCACCTCCAGGTCCGGGTGGCGGATGGAAAGCTCGAAGCCGGGCCCGTTGTTACCCATGGAATACTGTACCGAGACTTCCTTGGCATCCGGGATATCCCCCAGCAGTTCCCGCAGGCGCAGCGCCGCATCCTTGGCGGACATCTCGCGCACTTCCGGCGGTGCCAGCTTGACGATGGCCAGTACGCTGTCCCGGCGGGAGCGGGTATACCAGTTCTCGATCAGCACGCCCTGGCCGTCGGTGCGCTGGTTGACCTCCTCCACGAGGCGCTTTTCTGCGTCCTGCAGCTGGGCCAGCACTTCGAGTGCGCGGCTATAGGGCGCGCCCTCGGGCATCACAACGTTGACAATGACTTCGTCGGACTCGATCTCGGGCATAAAGCTCTTCTTCACCCAGCCACTGCCGAACATGCCGAAGCCAATCATCAGCACCGCGATAAAAATGCTCAGGGTGAGGTAGCGCCGGTCCACCGCCCACTGGCCGATACGGCGGTAGTGGTTTTGTGCAAAGTAAACGATGCAGTCGGCAATACCTTTCTGCAGGCGCCCGAAGCGGCCCAGCTCGGTGCGCGGTTTCAGCTTGCGCAGGTGCGCCGGCAGGATAAAGAGGGACTCGATCAGGGAGAACAGCAGCGCCAGGATGACCACCCAGGTGATATGGCGCGTGAACTCACTGGTCGAACCGCTGATAAACAGCCATGGCAGGAATGCGAGCATGGTAGTGACCACGGCAAAGACCACCGGCTTGGCCACCAGTTGTGTGCCCAGTACCGATGCCTTGATCCCGGCATCGGGCTGCCGGTAGTCAACATTGTGGGACTGGGTGTGGATGCTCTCGCCCACCACGATGGCATCGTCGACGACGATGCCCAGTACCAGCAGGAAGGCGAAGGTGGACAGCATATTCAGCGAGACACCGACACTGGGAAGCAGTACAAAGGCGCCGGCGTAGGCGATGGCGATACCGATGGCTACCCAGAAGGCCACTTTGGGGCGCAGGCTGAAGAACAGTACCAGTAATACCAGTATCAGACCCAGGAAGGCGGATGAGCCGATGGTATACAGGCGGCCCTTGAAGTCCTCGGCATTATCGGTCCAGAGCGTGAGCTTGGCACCGGCCGGCAGTGTTTCTTTGCGATCGGCAATCCACTGGCGAATGGACTGGGATGCGGTAGTGATATCCATGGTCTCGGTGCTCATCACCTGCAGCAGCACCGCCGGCTCGCCGTTCAGGGTGGCAAGGATTTCGTTGTCCTCGAAACCGTCCACCACGGTGGCCACGTCACCCACGCGAATGGTGCCGCCGTCCGCCGTCTGGCGCACGATAATATTGGCAAACTCCTGTTCGGTGTCGGCCTGGTTACGTACCTTCAGCTGGTAGGCGCCTACCTCGGTGCGCACGGTGCCGGCGGACTGGTTGATGGAGCTGGCACGGATGGCATCGGCCACTTCCTGGAAAGTAATGCCGTAGCGGCGCAGGTCCAGTTCACTGACCTCGATGGAGACTTCCTCCATGCGGGTGCCGAACAGCTCCACCACGGAAATTGCAGGCAGGGTAGCGGCCTCGCGCCGCAGTTGCTCCGCCAGTCGTTTCAGTTCACGCTCGCCCAGGTCACCGTGTACCGCCACACGGATATATTCCTGGCGATTCACCCACTGGTGGACCTGCGGCGGTTCTATGTCCCGGGGAAAGGACGAGATGCTGTCCACGCGGATCTTCACGTCGTTCATAAACCGGCTGAAGTCCACTGAGGTCTCTGCGAGGATGTAGACTTCACCGAAGCCCTCGGACGAGGTTGAGCGGACCCACTCGATATTATCGAGGTCGCTGACCGCCTCCTCGATCCGGGCGACGATCTGCTCTTCCACTTCCTCGGGGGCGGCGCCGGGCCAGGCGACGCGAATTTCCAGGCCCGGGAAGCGCACCTGCGGGTCCATCTCCCGTTCCATCAGGCCGAAGCCGATAATGCCGGCGACGAAGATACCCACCATGGCCAGGTTGGCGGCGACACTGTTGCGGGCCCACCATTCAATCAATTTGTTCATGCGCGCACTCCGTTACTTGCGGGCCAACTGGGTAATGGGCTGTACGGCCATGCCGTCCACCACATTGGCGACGGTGGAGGTCACCACCCGCTCGCCATCAGCGACGCCAGAGGCGACCACGACCCGGCTTTCAGAAGTGGACAGGACTTCCACCGTGCGGATATCCAGGCGATCCTCTTCGTCGATCACGTAGACTTTGTCGGCATTGCGCAGGGCCTCCCGGGGGAGCACCGTGGCGCGGCGCTCCTGCACGCTCTCTGTCTCGGCAGTGACAAACAGCCCGACAGCGAGCGGGACGCCGTCACTGGCGCCCGCCCCATAGGGATCTTTCACTTCGGCCACGGCATAGATCAGACGTGTCTGCTGGTCCACCGCAGCCTGGGTGCGGACGATGTGTCCCTGCCACTGGCGCTGTTGCCGGCCCACCTGGGCTGACAGGGTTACCTGCGGGCCCGGGTTGTCGTTGCTGGCGACAAAGCCCATGGGCAGCTCCAGTTCCTGTAGTTGTGCATCGGTGAGTGGCAGGCGCACCTCAACGCGGTCGGTGGCAAATACCCGGCCCAGGGGCATGCTGGCAGTGACATACTGGCCCACGCCGATATCGCGGCTGATCACCCGGCCACGGAAGGGCAGCTTGATGCGCGTGCGTGCCAGGTTCAGTTTCGCATCGGTGAGCTCTGCCCTGGCGGAACGTAACCTGGCCTCGGCTTCCGCTACCTGGGGCTGGTTAACCTGCAGTGGGGTGGGCTTTTTGTTGGGATTGATGGATTCCCATTGCTTGCGCTTGATGTCGGCAGCGGCTTTCGCCTGCATCAGCAGGACCTCGGCCTGTCTTACGCCGGTTTCGGCACGGGCCACCGCCAGGCGATAGTCGGCATCATCAAGCTGGATCAGGGTCTCGCCGGACTCAAAGCCGGCGCCCTCGGCAAAGTTTTCCGAGATGGCAATAATGCGGCCGGAAACCTGTGGTGTCAGGTCGATCTCAGTGTGCGCCCGCACTTCCCCCTGGGTGCTCACCGCGAGGTGTACCGATTCCTCCCGGGCCTCGCTGAACAGCAGCGATACCGGGCGCTGCTCTTCCTCTTTCTTTTCCGGTGCCGGCTTGGCGGCGGACATGAATTGTACTACCCCGAACCCCAGCGCCAGCACCATTACTGGTGCGGCAGCTTTCAAAACTTTCTTCTTCATTTGTCTCATCTCGCCAGATTCGCCGAAATCCTTGCCGGCGTCAGTTGGTGTGAGTTGGTATGGACCGTGTGCGATAAGATCACGAAACCCCAAGAGCGGCTACAGGTGCGAAGCCGGGTTGAGCCGGTCGAGCGATGAATTCCTGTTGCCAACGATTCTATTGACGGGATGGGGGAGTAGTTTGGATGCAGCCGGTTACAGATTTTATTGATCGACCGGAAAAGAGGCGCAGCAGTATGTTTAATTTAGCGCCAGAAGGGCCGGTGCAATAGCCAGTGCCCGGCCCCCGGAAGCCGATGGTTCACCATGTTGGCATGGGGTGCCAAGTGCAGGCGCGCGGATACCGGGAGCGACTGGCGTGGCGCCGGACTGCCGGTCAGTCCTGTCGGCACCGCGGTGCTTGACCTGCTGGGGCTACCTGCCGAAAATACTGGATATGTGCACAGTATTTTCTAACCCTGTCCCGTTATTGCCAGTCGCCGTGTCCGCCGGCTTCCCGTCACCGGCGGCAGCCTATGCCGCCCGGCCTCTGGTGCTGGATGACTGGCTGTGGCCCAGCCGCGCCAGTTGCCAGCTGGTTCCCCTGGGCGGGCATGGCCGGGTGCACCTTGTGCTGGACCGGTCCCTGCAGCCGGTGGCGGGCGACCGGGTATGGGTCGGCGCCGATGCGGAGCCGCTGCAGTGGCCGCCGGCAGGCGCGGAAACAGGGGAGGGGACGGGGGTCGTGATCGCGGCCACCATCGCCCTTTACCGGCGGCGGCCCGATCCCGGCCCCGCGCCCGGCAGTATCCACGACTGGCTGATCCGGCGGCCCCACGCCAGTTACCTGGTGCGGGCCGAGGGGCATTCCATGACCGGCTTTGGTATTCACCACGGCAGCCTGCTGGTGGTGGATCGCAGCTGCGAGTTGCACGATGGTGACATTGTCATCGCCGGGTCCGAAGAGGGCTTCCTGGTCAAGCAATACCGGGGCAACCCGCCCCGGCTGTTGGCGGGCCACGGGGACTACCCGGATATTGTCCTGGCGCGCTCGCCGCAGTTCGACCTGGACGGGGTGGTGATTGCCAGCCTCACCCGGCACAGGGGGAAACCGTGAAGCGCTGGGACCAGCAGCCCGACCAGGTCGCCCTGGTGGACGTCAATAACTTCTATGTGTCCTCGGAGCGCGCCTTCGACCCCCGCATCCGCCACCGGCCGGTGGTGGTGTTTTCCAACAACGATGGCTGCGTGATCGCCCGTAGTGGCGAGGTCAAGGCGATGGGGGTGAAAATGGGCGTGCCGGTGTTCGAGGTGCGCCAGCTGTTCCGCGACCGAGGTGTTGTGGTGCGCAGCAGCAACTACGAGCTCTACCACGATATGTCCACCCGCTTCGTGGCGTCGCTGGAACAGTTCTGCCCGGATGTAGAGCAGTACAGTATCGATGAGAGCTTCCTGCGCTTTGCCGGTTTCGGCGAGGGGCTGGCGACACATTGCCAGCAACTGGTGACGTCGGTACACCGGTGGACATCCATGCCCTGCTGCGCGGGGATTGCCCCCACCCGTACCCTGGCGAAGGCGGCCAACCATTTCGCCAAGACCCTGGGTGTCCCCGGGGGTGTCCTGCACATCGGTTCCGAGTACCACCGCCAGCAGCTGCTCAGGCAGATGCCGGCAGGCGAAGTGTGGGGCGTCGGCCGCCGGCTGGCAAAGCGGCTGGCAACGCTGGACATCCACACCGCCTGGGACCTGGCGTCGTCCCATGTCCCCACTATCCGCAAGGCATTTGGGGTAACGCTGGAGCGCACCGTGCGGGAACTGCAGGGGATTCCCTGTATTGAACTGGCGCCGCTGGCGCAGGCGAAAAACGAGATCGTCTCCGGGCGTATGTTCGGCCGTTTGCTCGTGTCGTTTGACGATGTAATGGCGGCGGTGGCCAACCATGTGCAGCTGGCGGGAGAGAAGCTTGCCGCCCAGGATGGCGTCACCGGCCGGCTCACCGTGTCGGTCCAGACCCGGGGTGTCGGGCAGGAGTGGCGGCATGTGTCGGGGCAGGCGGAATTCCGCCCGGCAACGAAAGACAGCAGGGCGCTCACGTCTGCCGCCAGGGGCTGCCTGGAGGAGATATATGTAGCCGGGCGCGACTATCGCCGCGCTTCGGTCTGTTTTTCGGCTCTGGAACCGGCGCAGGAACAACAGGACGACCTGTTCGGCAATACCGGCGACGACGACAATGAACGACTGTCGGCTTGCCTGTCGGAAATCAACCGCCGGTTCGGGCGGGGCGGGGCGGTGCTCGCCAGTGCCCGGCTGTCGGACGAATGGCAAATGAAACGCGAACACCTGTCACCGGCATATACCACTGACTTCCGGCAGCTGCCGGTGGCGCGGACGGGATAGCAGGCAGTTACCGGAAGGTGGGGCGATGCGGGGGCGGCGTTGTTGGGAATATGCAGGAGGTGGGAGAGTAACCGAGTCCTCTCGCACATTGAGAGACATGTGGGCGTGATCACCGTCCCGAGCTGGCTTTGGCTGGCCAGGTTCAGGAAACAGGCTAAAGATATTCCGTGCCATCCCAGTCAAGTACTGGCAAGTCCTGTCCCTGTGCAAACTTCTCAGAGAGCACTTCCTCCGCCCTTGTGCCATCGATGGGAATGCCACTCCTCCACAAGTCGCCCGCCACGCCGTACGGCTTGCCGCCAAAGCAGGTGCTGCAGGTGACTTTATAGTAGTAGCCTTCGGTTACTTCGGCTTCCCTTCCGCAAATGACACACTGATCCATAATGCTTTCCGGTAATGGCGCTGATTTAGATGGGCGGGCTGTTAGTTGCCGCTAACACGATCTGCTGGCCCGCATTGAATGCCCGGCTTCTACTCATGTCGTTTGTCCGCAGTTCGCCGGGGCGCGGCGGCCTGCCGCGTACTCCCGGCTGAAAGGTAGTGCAATAAACACCCTAGCGGCCATACCAGGGGCACTTCAGGGCGGATGGTACATTCCATGGTATGGCAAAGCCCCAGCCGCCCAAGCCCGCCAGCACAGTGGCCCTATACAGCGCTGACACCGCCCGATCCGATGGCGTTCGGTTTGCCTGCATGCTCAGTGGGCAGGCGGGTAGGGCGATAGTGTCATCTAGACTAAGGGCAGCTTCCAGGTCCCTGCGCTGCCGAGGGTGGGCAATGGCTGGAACGCGCCACAAGGTTTGGGTTACCCATGAATTACCAGAATGTCTGTATCCTGGCGCTGTTTGTATTTCTCTACAGCGTCATCGGCGGTCGTGCGGACCGGACACCGATCAACGGTGCCCTGGTATACACCCTGTTCGGGTTCCTGATGGGGGCCCAGGGCCTGGGATTGCTGGATCTCAATGTTGACTCCGGGGGGATGCGTACGCTGGCGGAGCTGACCCTGGCCCTGGTGCTGTTCACCGATGCCGCCAACGCGGACCTGGGCGTGCTGCGGCAGACGATCAGGGTGCCGCGGCGCCTGCTACTTGTGGGCCTGCCCCTGACCATTGTGCTGGGTGCTGTCGTGGGCGCTTTCCTGTTCGACGGACTGAGCCTGTTCGAAGTGGCGATACTGGCGACCATGCTCGCACCGACGGATGCTGCGCTGGGCAAGGCGGTGGTGACCAATACCGCGGTACCTCCCTATATCCGCCAGGGGCTCAGTGCGGAGAGTGGGCTCAATGATGGTATTTGTGTCCCGATATTGTTTGTATTCCTGGCACTGGCCTCTGGTGCGGTGACACCGGAGGCCTCCAAAGGACTGGGGCTGATGCTCGTGCTGAAAGAGCTGGGCCTGGGCTTGCTGGTGGGGCTGGGATTGACGCTTTTGATGGCGCACCTCCTCCGGGCTGCGTCAGGGCGTGGCTGGGTCACAGAGACCTGGGGCCAGGTCCCGGTACTGGCCATGGCGTTGGGATGTTTTTCCGCCGCGCAGTGGCTTGGTGGCAGCGGCTTCATCGCAGCATTTTCCGGCGGGTTGCTGTTCGGCTGGCTGGCCCGGGCAGAGAAAGAACCGCTCCTGACGGCCGCGGAGGAGACCGGGGATACCCTGGCCCTCCTGACCTGGGTCGCCTTCGGGGCTGGGGTGGTCGGGAATTATCTTCACCTGCTCTCCTGGCAGGTGTTCTGCTATGCGGTCCTGAGCCTGACGGTGGTGCGCATGTTGCCGGTTTTCCTGTGCCTTGCTGGCGTCGGTTCCTCGACGTCGGAAAAGCTATTCATAGGCTGGTTCGGCCCGCGCGGGCTAGCGAGCATTGTCTTCGGCGTAATTGTACTGAATGAGAGGCTGCCCGGCGGAGGGACGATCGCAGTGACAGTGGTGTGTACGATCCTGCTGAGCGTCATTGCCCACGGCCTCACCGCCAACTCCTTTGTCCGCCGGCTGGCCGCCGGTGAGCCCAGCCGGCTCGCGCGCAGTGAAACCGACCATCACGAACGGTGAGCGGGGCAGGGGAGGACTTACCTTGATGCTGAAATTGCCCCCACTGAGCGTCGCTACTCGCGAATCAATAAAGACCGCCCTGGCGATGGTGTCAGTCTATGGCATTACCCTCAGCCTCGACTGGGGTAAGGCGGCGTGGGCGGGACTCGCGGTGGCAGTGGTGAGCCAGTCGTCGCTCGGTATGTCGCTCCACAAGGCAGCATTACGAATGCTGGGCACGCTGATGGCTGTGGTGGCCGCGCTGGTGATAGTGGCGCATTTTCCCCAGGACCGGTGGCTGTTTATGGCTGCACTGTCATCGTGGCTGGGAGTGTGCACTTATCTCTCGCTGGGGGCAAAAGACTCCTACTTCTGGCAAATTGGCGGCTGGGTCAGTGTGATCATCTGCGTCAACGCAGCCACCAGTCACAGCGGCGCCTTTGAAATCGCGATGCTGCGTACCCAGCAGACGGGACTGGGTATCCTGGTGTACTCCCTGGTGGCCCTGCTGATATGGCCACGCAACAGCAGAGGGGATCTCCGGGAGGCTTTCGAGCGGTTACAGTCTGCCCAGCTGGCGCTTTTTCAGGAGTGCCGGGCAGTGCTTGCCGGCGCCGGGCGAACAACGGCACTGGTGAACGCGCGCAGCGACCTTGTCCACGCGCAGTCGGCGGTCAGTCCGTTGCTGGATGCGGCCATTGCAGACAGCCACTTGGTCCACGAGAGACGCCGCGAATGGCAACAGCTGCTGGCATCGTCGACAGAGCTGACCGAGTTACTGGAGCGGCTGAGCGAAAGTCTCTACCAGGTGGATGACAGACTGTTGCGGGAACTGCTACCCGGTATCGACAGTTACTGCTCCGGAGTTGAAAGGCGCTTGCAGGCGCTGACGGGGCCCGTCGGAGAAATGCAGCCCGGCGAGCCACAAGAATACGGCAAAATAGCTGTCGAGGCGGCGCGCATTCCCGATTCCCGGCTACTGGATTCGGCTGTGGTTACCGTCCTCAGGAGGCTGTTGCAGCGGGTTTCCGAGCAGGTGGATAGCGTAGCCCAGGCCGCATGCGCGATTAGTAATGAAGCTAAGAGTCGCGGTAGTAAATTCCCGGCCGTGGCCGACACGGGTGCGGCGTCGAGGATGTTGGGGAACCTGATGCCCGATCCAGACCGGCTCGGCGGGGTTGCCCGGGTAATATTCACCATCTGGCTGGCTTACCTGGGTTACCTGTACGTTGACGGCCTGCCGGCAGGGCCACTGATCCTCTCCCTGGCCGCTTCACTGTCGATTGCACTGGCGGCAATGCCCTTTGTTGCACCGCGCAAAATATTCCTGCCAGTGTTGGTGGCCATTCTCTGTTCCGGGGCCATCTACCTGCTGGTGCTGCCGCACTTATCAACTTTCTGGTCGCTGGGACCATTGATCTTCGGCGTGACATTCGCCCTCTGCCTGCTGTTTTCCGGTCCCCGCAGGGCTGCCGGGCGGTCCATAGCGCTGGCATTTTTCGTGTCCGTGATGGGTATCAGCAACTCACAGGTTTACAGCTTCAGCGCTGTCGCCAACATGCTGGTTGTTGTCACCCTCCTGCTGATACTACTGTCCTTTGCTGCCTATATACCCTTCTCGCCACGCCCTGAGCGCATGTTCCAGCGCCAACTCGGGCAGTTTATGTGCAGCTGCGCGTGGCTCCTCACGGGCCGACCCACCGGTTGGCGCAGCCGCTATCACCGCAACCTGGTCGCCCGGATTCCTGCCAGACTCTCCCTGTTAGCGGGGGTTATTGAGCGGCGCTACCTGCCAGGGGATAGTGAGGCTAACTTGCGGGCTGTGGTTGCCCGGTGCGAGGCACTGGCCGCGCGTATCAATGCGCTCGTGGAGGCGCGCCTGCACGCCGGCGATGTTGCGGGCAAAAACGCTACAGGGGCGGCACTGGAATCCTGGCAGGGGGCCGCGGCTGATGCGCTGGAGCGATTGGCGGCTGTTACCCGGAAGGGGGAGCGTCCAGCCCCCGCCAATTCCAGCGCACGGGAAGGTGCACAACTGCGGGAAATCGAAAACCTGCTGCGCCAGTACCATGGCGCGACAGGGGCGCCTGCCGGTAGTCAGCCGGACGGGCGTCAGCTGGAAGGGGCACTATTACTGCTGGGGGTGTCCCGGAGTGTCAGTGAGCTACTGGCCTCCCTCACTGAGCAGCTGCGCGGGATTGACTGGCGAAAATGGAGTGAACCGCGTTTTTTCTAGCAAGGAACAGCAATTGCCAGGGCACAGCAACTCACGGAGTGATATACACGATGTTGCCAATACCTCATGAAATATCCCTGGGAGGGATTTACCTGCCCCCCCTGCTGCTTGCCGCTGTCCTGGGGTTCGGGGCGGCCACGATGACGGCACGAGCATTCGATCATTATCGACTCTCCCGGTATTTTGCCAGTCCCCCACTGGTCCTGATTGGCATGGTGATCATATACACCCTGCTGTTCGGCATTTTTTTTATTGGCATCTGAAACATGAATGCCGCGAGAAATTACCTGTTTTCCGGGCTGGTCCTGCTGCTTGCAATGGTGGTAGCACTCCTGGCCGTATGGAAGTTTCTCGAAAACCCATGGACCCGAAACGGCCAGGTGCGAGCCTGGGTTATTCAGGTGACGCCTAACGTGACCGGGCAGGTAGTGGATGTACCGGTGAGTGATAACCAGTATGTGCAGCGTGGCGCGCTCCTGTTCCAGATTGACCCGCGCCCCTTTGAGACGGAACTGGCGCGTGCCCGCGCAGAATACGACAAAACCGGTGATAGCTACCTGGCCACCGAGCAGCAGGTACAGGTTGCGGCGGCGCAGGTTGAGGCGGCCGAGGCTGCTGTCTGGCAGGCTGAGAGCGCTATAAAGGAAATTGATGCCGAGATCGAGAAGAGCCGTGCCGAACTCCAGCGGCAACGACAATTGTTGCCGCAGCGCGCCACGTCACGAAAATCGCTGGAGCGCGCGCAGGCGGAACACGCCATTGCGCGGGAAAAGCGAAAGGGGGCAGAGGCGAAACTGGCACAGGCGCGGGCTTCGCTCGACGGGGCCCGTGCTGACCTGGAAGAGGCCCGTGCACGGCTGGGTACTGTCGGCGAGGCAAATGCCAGTATCCGGGCTGCGCGAGCGGCCGTCCGGCAGGCGGAACTCAACCTGGAGTTTAGCCGGGTAACTGCGCCAGTGGATGGTTACATCACCAACCTGAGGCTGCGCGATGGGAGCCAGGCTGTCGCCAATAAGGCCGCCCTGGCAATTGTCGACGCCGGCAGCTTCTGGGTAGAGGGTTATTTCAAGGAAACCAGCATTGCACGGATTGCGCCGGGAGATCGTGCCGTCGTTACCCTGATGGCATATCCGGACCGGCCACTGGCGGGGCGGGTAGACAGTATCAGCCGCGGGATTTCACAGCAGGATGGCAGCACCGGCAACGAACTGTTGCCTGCGGTGAGCCCGACCTTCGACTGGATTCGCCTGGCGCAGCGCGTGCCGGTGAAAATCGTGTTGGACAATGTGCCCGACGATGTCGAGCTGCGGGTAGGAATCACCGGTTCGGTGATGGTGAAAAGCGGCACCGCCGCCCGGGAAGAGAATGGACCGATATCCCCTGGAAAGTAGGTCCTTGCCACAGGCCGTGAGGACGCTTGAGAGCCTGTGGACCCTACTGGTACTGGTCTGTTGCCTCGCGGGCTGCACCCTTGGGCCGGACTATCGGCCCCCGCCGGTGCCGCTCGAGGACAGCTGGAGTGAAGAGCGCAGTGCGCGCCTGGACAGCGGCCAGCCAGTCGATCCGCTCTGGTGGGAGCATGCATTCAGCGACCCGGTTCTGGACCAGCTGGTGGCTATATCGCTGGACCGGAATCTCACACTTCGCTCGGCTGCCTTGAGGGTAATGCAGGCACAGCAGCAACTGGCAATTGCCGTCGGTAACCAGTACCCACAGCTGCAGGAATTAGCCGGTTCTGTCTCGCGTACCAAGGAGAGCGAGCTGATCATCGAGGAATACGATATTGGCTTCAATCTCAGCTGGGAGCTGGATATGTGGGGGAGATTCCGACGCCAGGTGGAGTCCGCCAGCGCCGACCTTGGCGCCAGTGTGGCCGATTACGACGGTGTCCTGGTTTCGCTGGTAGCGCAGGTTGCCCAGACGTATGTGGCGATCCGAACCACGCAGGCACGGCTGAAGGTGGCCAGGAATAATATCGACCTGCAGGAAGAAAGCCTGCGTATTGCCCGGGCGAAGTTCGAGGCCGGGGAGGTCAGTGCGCTCGATGCCGAGCAGGCCGAAGCGCTGTTGTATAACACCCGCGCGGCTGTACCCAGCCTGGAAACCACGCTGCAGCAATTGAAGAACACGCTGGCGGTGCTGCTGGGAATGCCGCCCACGGCAGCCACATCACTGGCGGGGATGCCGGGCGCGATTCCGGTTGTCCCGGCACAGATTGCCATCGGTATGCCCCAGGACCTGTTGCGCCAGCGGCCGGATGTGAGGGCGGCGGAGCGACGCCTGGCGGCACAGGGACCGCAGATTGGTGTCGCCGAGGCTGAGCTGTACCCGGCCTTTTCCATCGGTGGCTCGATCGGCTCGCGTGCGATGGAAGCCGGTAGGCTGTTCGAGGGGGAAAGTGAAGCCTGGAACCTGTTCGGGGGCTTCCAGTGGAACCTGTTTAATTACGGCCGGCTGCGTAGCAATGTTCGCTTGCAGGATGCGCGCTTCCAGCAATTGTTGGAGGACTACCGCCAGGCCGTGCTGCAGGCCCAGGCTGACGTGGAGAATGCGATTGTGGCGTACCTGAAATCCCACGAACAGTTGGAAAGCTATCGCCGCGCCGCGGCGGCGTCGAGCCGCTCGGTGGCACTGTCGTCCGCCCAGTACACCAACGGGCTGGTCGGTTTCAACACGGTGATCAGTACCCTGACCGCTGACGCACAGCAGCAGGACCTGCTCGCCCGGGCCCGGGGTGCAGTGGCTGCCAACCTGGTGCAGGTATACCGATCACTGGGCGGCGGCTGGGAGGTACGTGAGAGCCGCAGCGTTGAGCAGCTGCTGCCGGTGCCGGTCCGGGATGAGATGCTCGATCGTACCGGTAAGTGGAAGAAGGTGCTGCAATAGGGAAGGCGGGAAAGTAATGCTCAAGGTGATCCTGATCGCATCGGTACTAATCATCCTGACAACCATGGTTCACGCGGTTGCCATGATAATTGCCATTCACTGGACTCGCGCCCTCAACCAGTTGCGCCCGGGGCATCCGGTTCTGGTGCCCGGCCGCCCCGCGGTGGTCTCACTCACTGTGCTGCTGATGTTCCTGACCTCGACATTCGAGGTCTGGATCTGGGCTACCGCCTACCGCATGCTGGGAGCGTTCCGGGAACTGGAACCGGCCATGTATTTTTCGATGGTTTCATTCACCACCCTGGGATACGGCGATATTGTGCTGGGGGAAGAGTGGCGCCTGCTCTCATCATTGCAGGCAGCCAGTGGCATCATCATTTTCGGCTGGACCACGGCAATCGTGATCATGGTGGTCCAGCGCCTGTATACGAAGGATTCACTGGGCTCCCCTCGCGACCCTGAATAAGCTGGAATTAACGACTGGATAAGCGCACCGCGCTGGTTACAGCCTGGATGGGTGGCTGTGGCCCCGCCCCCGCCTCCTTGTGCGGCTTGTCGGTGACAAAGGCCTTGGCCGTCGCCACCCAGGCCGCACCAGCCTCGGGGAAGATCACCAGGGGCAGGGTGACCGCCATCAGCAGGAACAGCGAGCCGAGAAAGGTCGGCTTGTCGATGATTTCATTCCAGCTGCTCGATGACACGCTTGCCTCCATGATCCCATGGACCAGAATGCAGGCATCCGTATCCGGCCAGGTGGTTCACTTTGTGAACCGTTTACCAGCCATATGTTGAATTAAGCGTAAACAATCCTGTGCGTTTCATCGCCGCGGGCCGCCCCGGGGTGGGATAAGCTTGCCGAATGTAGAAATCGCCGCCTCAGGGGCTGCCCTGATGAGGGACTTTTGTCATTTCCCGGCTGTCTGTGTCGGTATCCGCTGGAAATGTCGATGCGTGCCCCCGAGCCGGGCGGACAGCGGCCCGACGCTGCGCGGTTTTTCCTTGTGAACGGGAAAGATCTTCGGCAGAATAAAATATTCCATCCAGAAAGCCGTAGAATAATGGATTATCTCCCGCGATGAAGATTCCCAGCCTGTCCAGAATTGCCCGGCCCGCGGCCCTGCTGGCCGCCTTGTTCTCACTTTCCGCGTGCGACGACACTGAGGTGGCAGCCGTATCGGACCTGGACCTGCGGCAGAAAATTGCCCAGAAGATCATGCTGGACCTGCGTTATTACTGTGGGACGACCAACCGCGGAGATGGCATGCGGGAGAACTGCCGGCAACCGGTCACCGAGCTGCCGCCGGAATTGGGGGACTTGATTGCCCGCAACAGCCTGGGGGGGGTGATCCTGTTTGCCGATAACCTGCGGGACAGCGGCCAGATGGTGCGGCTGAATCACGCATTGCAACGGGCGGCACTTGAATCTGCTACCGGCTGGCCGCTGCTGCTGGGGATAGACCAGGAAGGGGGGCGCGTGAATCGCCTGCCCCGCAATGAGAGTGCGGCATTTGCCGGCAATATGGCCATCGGTGCCACCTACCCGAAGCACGGTGATGTGTTCGCGCGCCAGACCGCCCTGGCCATGGCAGAGCAGCTGAAGGTACTGGGGTTCAATGTCAATTTTGCCCCCACGGTGGATGTGAACAGCAACCCGGATAACCCGGTGATCAATGTCCGTTCCTATTCCGAGGATCCACAGGTGGTGGCGGAGCTGGGGACTGCCAGCGTGCAGGCTTTCCAGCAGGGCGGTATTGCCGCAACCCTGAAGCATTTTCCCGGCCACGGTGATACCTCGGTCGACAGCCACACCGGGCTGCCGCGGGTTGAGCGCAGCCGGCAGCAAGCACGGGCCACGGACCTGCTGCCATTCCGGCATGTGATCGGCGCCGCTGCGCCGGCACTGACCATGACCGCGCATATCCAGTACCCGGCACTGGATGACAGCACTCTGGTTGCGAAAAGCGGTGAGGAAATCGTCGTGCCCGCCACCCTGTCACGGAAAATCCTCACCGGAATTCTGCGGGACGAATACGATTATCAGGGGCTCATCATTACCGATTCCCTGCATATGGCCGGTATCAGCCACTACTTCACCCCGGAAGAGGCGGTGGTGCGCACTTTCGCCGCCGGTGCGGATATTGCCCTGATGCCGATCAAGGTGCGTTTCCCTGAGGACCTGGAAAAGCTGGACCAGCTGATCACCGACGTGGTGGCGGCAGTGGAGCGGGGCGAGCTGTCCCTGGCGGAAATTGATGCTTCGATCGACCGCATTGCCGCCCTCAAGCGGCGTGTGATCGATCGCGACTGGATTGGTGCGGGGGAGCGGGAGAAAGTCGCCGCGGCGCGACAGGTAATGGCCAGCCCGGGGCACCGGACAATTGCCCGTGAGCTGGCCGGTGCGGCGCTCAGCGCCATTTACCCGGTCGAGGCCGGGACGCTGCCGGTGATCGACCAGGGGGTGCAGACCATCCAGGTTGTCGCCCCATCGGAGGAGGTGGGCCAGGCTTTTCGCCTTTCGCTGGAGGCGGTTACCCGTGCCCGGATCGAGATAGTGCCACCGCAGGAAGCAGCGGCGCGGATCGGGAACCAACTCGCCGACCTGGTGATTGTCGCCAGCATTGTGCCCGGTGAGAGTGCGGTGGAATGGGGTGGCATGGAAGACCTCCCGGGGATGCGCCGTGTGCGCTTGCCGGTGCATGCCCTGTATCGCGAGTACCGCAAGACCCTGGAACTGGCCCGGGCCCAGAACCGCAAGACCGTGTTTGTCAGTATGCGCTCGCCATACGAGGCCGCGGACTTCCGTGAACTGGCTGATATTCATATCGCCAGTTTTGGCTACAAGGCGTTTATCGATAACGAAAACCGGCTGCACGGTCCGATTTATATGGCCCTGGCAGAGGCTTTGACCCGCAAATCCCTGCCCCTTGGTGCCGTACCGGTCACGGTATTGCCGGGGGCGCCGCATGAGCCAACTCGCTCCCGGAGTAATCCCCGCTCCTGATTAACGGCTGGCAATCGCCAGTCCTGCCGGTGCTGCACCGGCGGGCCATTTTGGGATAACCTTTCCGGGGGAAGTTGCCCGGAAAGCGATTGATATGGGCAGCGACAGGCGCTGCTGCCCGGGGCGGTGGTGTGATCAATGCAGGGAGCAGCAACATGTTGCGGATAACCGATTCTAGCGACGAATCCCTCACTCTTTATCTTTCCGAAGACTACGATGAGCAGACCCTGGCGTGTATCGAGCGCCTGACCGCGCTGGTGCGCCGTGATATGGGCGACTGGGTCACCGACGTGGTGCCTTCCTACTGCAGTGTCACCGTCTTCTACGACCTGCTGCGCTGCGATCACAGCGAAGTCTACCGGCGCCTTGAGCACTGTGCGGAGCGGGCGTTGCAGGAGGCCGGTGCGGAAACGGCTGCCCCGCAAAGCCGGCTGGTGGAGCTGCCGGTGTATTACGGCAAGGAGGTCGCACCGGACCTGCACCGCGTGGCGGAATTTGCCGGCATCACTCCGGACGAAGTGATCGCTATGCACGCGGCGGGAGAGTACCGTGTCTATGCGCTCGGCTTCCGGCCGGGATTCGCGTTCATGGGCAAAACCCCGGAGCCCCTGCGGTTGCCGCGCCTTGATACTCCCAGGCCCAGGGTGCCGGCCGGTGCAGTGGCGATTGCCGGTGCCCAGGCGGCGGTTTACCCGGATAGCTGTCCCGGGGGCTGGAACCTGATTGGCCGTTGCCCGGTAAAGCTGTTTGATCGCAGCAGTAACCCACCAGAGGTATTACTGGCAGTCGGCGATCGTGTGCGGTTTGTACCGGTGGCGCGGGAAGAGTTTGAGCAATTGGGAGGCAGTCTCGATGGGTGAGTTCGCGACCGTGGAGCGTGCCGGGCCAATGAGCCTGGTGCAGGATCTTGGCCGTACTGGCCAGCGCCATCTGGGGGTCAGTTCCGGTGGTTCGCTGGACCGGCACGCGGCCGGCTGGGCCAACCGGCTGTTGCGCAACTCACCGCGGGACGCGCTGCTTGAAGTGGCCATGGGGTCCTTTGCGCTGCGCTTTTCCCACGCCACCACGTTTGCCCTGGCGGGGGCGGAGTGCAACTGGCGGCTCGATGGCAGGCCGGTGGCCAATTGGGCCGCCCATCGCGCCGACAGAGGAAGCCTGCTGGAGGCCGAGGTGGCCCGCAGCGGCGTGCGCAGTTACGTCGCCCTGGGCGGCGGGATCCTGACGGAGCCGGTCTGGGGTAGCCGGGCCACCACGGTGGGCGAGCGGATTGGCGGTATTGATGGACGCCCGTTAAAGTCCGGCGATCGGCTGCCCTATGAGCCGGAAGCAGAGACATTGCTGGCCGGCGCGCCGCGCGAGTATATTCGCCAGTACGGCGGGCAGATATCCCTGCGCCTGGTTCCCTCAAACCAGTTCGGACTTTTTGCCTCCGCGCACCAACAGACGCTGTTGGCACAAACATACCGGGTCTCGCCCCATTCCGACCGCATGGGGGTTCGCCTGTCGGGGGCGCCAATGACGGGGGTGCCCGGTAACCTGGTCTCGGAGGCGGTGGCTCCAGGAGCAGTACAGGTCCCAAGCGATGGCCAGCCCATTGTGTTGATGGCGGACTGCCAGACGATCGGCGGTTATCCGAAAATTGGCCATGTCTACAGCGTTGATCTGGACCTGCTGGCGCAGGCGCGCCCGGGGGATACAGTGACTTTCAGCATCGGCACGCTCGACGCGGCGCAGGAGGCACTGCGGCAGCAACGGGCCTTTTTCGAGGGGCCGGTGGACAACGGTGTCGAGCCTGCCGGGGCAGGGGAGTAAGTGGGGCGATATGGATTTTCAGGGGGAGACATGAAACTGAATTGTGACCTGGGCGAGAGCTTCGGCCGCTGGCAGATGGCGGACGAGGCCGCGGTGATGCCGTATATCGACATGGCGAACGTGGCCTGTGGCTTTCACGCCGGCGATCCCCTCACTATCTTGCGTACCCTGGAGCTGGCGGTTCACGACGGCGTGCAGGTGGGGGCGCATCCCGCCTACCCGGATCTGGTGGGGTTTGGCCGCCGCTCCATGCAGTGTACGGCCGACGAGGTCAGGGCGATGGTGCTGTACCAGGTCGGTGCCCTGCAGGGCCTTTGTACCGCAGTGGGCACCAGGGTGACCTACGTCAAACCGCACGGGGCCCTCTACCACGATATGTTGCGGGACGAATCGGTGTTGCGTGCAATTCTCTCCGCCATCGCCAGCTATGCTGCGGACCTGCCACTCATGTTGATGGCCACACCGGAGGCCGGCGAGCATCGCCGGCTGGCGGCTGAATATGGCGTGGGGATCCTGCTGGAAGCCTTTGCCGACCGTCGCTACACGCCGGAAGGTCGCCTGGTGCCGCGTGGTGAGAAAGGCGCGGTGCTGCATGGCCGCGGCCAGATCCTGCAACAGGTACGTGAGATTGCCGCCGGCAGTGTTACCGCCAGTGACGGCCGGCAGTATCCATTGGCGGCGGACACCCTCTGCGTCCATGGCGACAATCCCGAGGGTGTCGCTACCATCGTGGAGATACGGCGCGAACTGGGTTAACCCCTTATGTCAGCCCAGGGCGCGGGCGACAGCGCTGCGGGCGTGGATGGCGGTGGTATCGAATAGAGGGACCGGCGTGTCCTGCTGTCGCAGCAGCAGTGGGATTTCCGTGCAGCCGAGGATAACGCCCTCCGCCCCTCGGGCCGCCAGTCC
The DNA here is from genome assembly GCF_021729035.1 of Microbulbifer sediminum. Lineage (GTDB taxonomy): Bacteria > Pseudomonadota > Gammaproteobacteria > Pseudomonadales > Cellvibrionaceae > Microbulbifer > Microbulbifer sediminum. Next base: position 68,445 of record NZ_JAJSAP010000011.1, read on the forward strand.
CGAGATCACTGCCTGGTAGCGCGCCCTTGAAGCGGGCTCGATGATCCCCTGGCAGAGTTCGTTGTAGATCACCTCGTGCACCAGTGCCCGCTCCTGTGCATCCGGCACCAGGACCTGGATCCCGCGCTGTTCCAGCCGCTTGCGATAGAAGTCCTGTTCCATGGTAAAGCGGGTGCCCAGCAAGCCCGCTGTGCGGATTCCCTGTTGCTCCAGGCTGTCGGCAGTGGCATCGGCGATATGCAGCACCGGGATGTCGATCTGCGCCTGTACCTGGTCCGCGACCTTGTGCATGGTATTGGTGGCGATCAGCAGGAAATCGGCACCGGCCGCCTGTATACCCTGTGCGGCGTGGGCAAGGATTTCAGCAGTGGCTTCCCAGTGACCCTCGTGCTGCAACTGTTCGATCTGAGCAAAGTCCACACTGTAGAGTGCGATCCGGGCGGAGTGCTGGCCACCGAGTGCCGCGCGTATTCCCTGGTTCAGCAAGCGGTAATATTCCAGCGTGGATTCCCAGCTCATGCCACCCAGGATGCCGATGGTTTTCATGGGCTGTCACTCCGCTCGAATCCGTAATCGCGCTCGACCCTGCAAATGCGGGTGGTAAAGGCGGCATACCATTTTTCTCGTCCCAGCCTGCGGGCCTCGCTGTGTTCGGCGTGGTTTTTCCAGCGCTGGATGGATTCCAGGTCTTTCCAGTAGGAAACGGTAATACCAACAGTTTCACGGGCGCTGTCGACGCCCAGGAAACCGGGTTGGCCTGCGGCGAGTTCGAGCATCCGTCCGGCCATGGTGCCGTAACCTTCCTCGATGTCGCTGCGCAGGCTGGTGAATATCACCGCGTAGTAGGGGGGCTCGGGTGTCCGGGCAATGGTGTGCACGCTGGTTTCCGTCTCTTGTGTTTTTCCCGGGGAATTGTACCCCGCGACGGGGGTGGTGAGACACCTGGCCGGGCGGGGCGCTTGGCCGGGCACCGGGGCCCAGCCGTTTGCTCGCTGGGTTACTCGCTCTCCAGTTCGGCCAGTATGCCGGTATTAATTCCGGGATAGTCGCTCAGCTTGCGCGGGAAATACTTCTCCAGTAGGGCCAGTAATATTGCGCGGGACTGGTTGTCTACTTCGCCGTCCACTTTCCAGGGGCGGAAGTGGTACTGGAAAGCGCGCGTGTAGAGGCTGATGTCCTCGTCTGTGGCGGACTCCGGGTCGATGCCGTAACCGTAATCTGCCAGTTGCCGGGCGAAGCGGCGACGCACACTTTCGCGGTCGCTGGTGGTATTTCCCTGCAGGTGCTCCAGGTGGCGTTGCACGGTCTCTTCCTCGTACCAGGCGCCAATACCAGCCTCCGCCAGCTGCTGCCAGGGGAAGCGCGGGCCGGGATCGATTTTGTACTGAGGGATTACGTCGCCGTGGCCGACGACATTGGTGGGGGAGATATCCGGATAGCGCGCAAGGATGTCCTTTGACAGGGCGATCAGCAGCTTGATCTGGGCCGGGTCGAATTCGGGGAAAAAGCAGGTCTCCTCACCGACTTCCACCTCACCACTTTCCACGGGCGTCTCGCAATAACTCTTGTTGACGATCTCGATACCAATGGACTGGTCGTTGACCTGGGTGCGGTCTTTCCACTTGCCCGGACCCGCGTGCCAGGCGCGGCGGTTTTCGTCCACCAGCTGGTAGACGCGCAGCTCGCGGTGGGGGTAACTGGGATCATTTCGCTCGGGGACCAGGTAGTGGGCGCTTACCGGGGCTGCGCTGGGCTGGGTGAGCACCCGCAACGACGTGGCGAAGTCGATAGCGGTGAAGTGCATGACCAGGAAACGGACCCGTTCGCTGGCGTTTTGTGATTCCACGGTTTCGATACGGTAATCGCTGCCCGGCGTATGGTTCATGCCCGCAGGTCCGGCACAGCCCGCCAGTACCGCCGAGGTCAATGTGGTTGCCAGGACGCGCCGGCAGACAGTGATTACCGGATTGCACACAGGGCCGAGAGCTCGGTTGCAGTGGTCAGCGCGAAATCGAGATGATGTTCCTGTGACCAGTCTAGGAGGGAGAATGTTGTCGATCATTTATTGTTCATCCAGATGTTGCGGCAATGCGAGTGGCCACTGTCGAGGCGAGTCGATACATCGGGAACTGCCCGGCGGCTCCCAAAGCTGCACCAGCGTGCAATCCTGTCTATTAAATATAAATAATTCTTGACCGTCCAATTTCTGACAAATATTTTATTCCAAGAGGTTACTTTGTTTACTCATGCGGCAGTTGCGGCCATGTCCCGCTGCCGTGGCGAATCTGTCTGGGTGTCCGCTGGTGATCCCCGCCCGTCTCACTCGGTGCATCAAGAGGCGGGGGACCGCCGGCCGGGTTGGTTCCAGCGGGTATGGGCGGTAGGTTCTCTCTTATCTCCCCGGCGTGTGGGTCGGAGGTATGGGGTCGACCCGCATGATTTTCTCGTCCTTGTCCTTGACCGGCGCGCTGCGCCGGTTTTTTTATTACGAGATTATTCTTTGTTGTTGTGGTTGCTTGAATAATGTATTCTTTCAGCCTGTCGATTGTTGTGGCTGGCCGAGTCAGGGGCCGGATGTCGCGGTGTGGAATCCTCGCCGCCGGCCGTCACAGCATTGAATCACCAGATAATAAGAGCGCGTGGCCGCCAGTGCCGCGCGACAGCAAGGTAGGGCAGCGTTGATACTCAAGATTTCCCTTCACATCCTGGTCGTCGTGTACGCATTCAATGCCTTTGCGGGGACAGGGACCCGCCCAGTGCCATCAGCTGGCGCAGCGTCTCCCGTTTATGTCAGCGATGTTCCCGGTATCAGCGAGGAGATGCTCTCTGTCGATTACTGGGCCGATCGGCTTGCCAGTGACCGGCTGCGCATGGGTGACCGACAAATCCAGGCTTTCAATGCCCGTAACCTTGCTCGCGGTGAGTTCCTGCATGACCTGCAGGCACTCGGGGAGACCATGCCGGGAGAGCGGGTGCGTGAGTTACTCGACGGTGTCAGCAGCCCGGCATCGTCAGCGCGCTTTTATCGCGACGGGCGCGAAGTCCGTGAGGCCGATTACGGGCGTATGCAGGCCTCGGTCCAGCGTGACCGGATCCCTGAGCTGGTGGAGTTGCAGTGGGGCCTGGTCGTAGAGCGCGCCAGCATGCGGAGCTACCCCACTCGCGAGAGCATATTCAAGACGCCCACAGACCTGGACCTGGATCGATTGCAGGAGACCGGTGTTTTCCCCGGGCAGCAGGTGGTGCTGCTGCATGAGAGTGCCGATGGCGAGTGGTGGTTTGCCCTTAACTACCATTACGCTGCCTGGCTACCGAAATCCGCAGTGGCGGTGGGGAAGCGCACACAGGTGGAACAATGGCTGGCAAAGGTGCCACGCCTGGTGGTGACCGGCGCGCAGGTCAGGACCAACTTCAATCCCGTCGACGCGCGCACCTCGGAGCGGGTGCTGGACATGGGGGTGTCATTGCCGCTGCTGAGCGCGGCAGAAGTGGGGCACAACGTGAAGGGGCAGAACCCCTTCGCCAGTCATATCGTCAGCCTGCCGGTGCGGGATGGCGCTGGGCGGCTTGCGTTCGAGCCGACCCTGATCGCGCGCAGCCGCGACGTGGCCACGGGGTACCTCGAGTACCGCCCTTCACTGGTGTTGGAGCAGGCTTTCAAGTTCCTGGGCGAGCGTTACGGCTGGGGCCATGACTTCAACGGGCGTGACTGCACCGGGTTCGTGGGTGAGGTATACAAGTCTTTCGGTATCCTTATGCCGCGTAATTCCGGCCAGCAGGGCAGGAGCGCTTTCGCGCCCACGCAGTTCTTTGAGCCCGGGGAGGAACGCAAGCGCCGGCAGGCTCTGGACAGCCTCAATGTCGGGGATCTTATCTATATACCCGGTCACGTAATGATGTATATCGGTCATGCGGATGGGGAACCCTATGTGATCCACGATGTGACCGGCCTGAGTTATTTCAACGCGGATAACGAGTTTTACCGCGGCACCCTGTCCGGTGTCTCGGTAACTCCCCTGGAACCTCTGCAGCTGGGCCGTGAGCGCAGTTTCGTGGACAGCATTTACGCCATAAAAACCATCCAACCGGTAATGCCATGAAAATAGTTGACGTCAAGCTGGGCATGCTCAAGGTGCCCCTGATCACGCCTTTCAAAACCGCGCTGCGGACCGTCGAGTTTGTTGAGGACGTGATTGTAATGCTGGAGACCGATGATGGTCACATCGGTTACGGCAACGCGCCGGCCACCGCAGTGATTACCGGTGATACCCACGCCTCGGTGATTGCGGCGATTCGTGAAATCTTCACTCCGTTGCTGCTCAACCGTGATGTGGGTGACCTGAATCGCCTGACGCGTGAAATCAGTGCGGCCATGGTGAACAACACCAGTGCCAAGGCGGCAGTGGAAATCGCCCTGTACGACCTTTTCGCCCAGGGCTTCGGGGTACCCCTGTACCGCGCGCTCGGTGGCGGCGAGAAAAGCCTGACCACGGACATCACGATCAGCGTTGATTACATCGACAAGATGGTGGCGGATGCCGAGAGCGCGGTAGAGCGGGGATTTGAAATCCTCAAGCTTAAGGTAGGCAAGGATATCCGTCTGGATATAGAGCGTATCAAGGCCGTGTATTCAGCGGTAAAAGGCAGGGCACTGCTGCGCCTGGATGCGAACCAGGGCTGGAGCCCGAAGCAGGCGGTGCAGGCCATACGCAGCCTGGAGGACGCCGGTGTATTGCTGGAACTGGTGGAGCAGCCGGTGAAGGCCCGCAACCTCGAGGGTATGCGCTACATCTCAGAGCGGGTCAAGACGCCGATCATGGCCGACGAGAGCGTGTTCGGCCCGTTGGAAATGATGGATATCATTCAGGGGAGGGTGGCTGAGATCATCAATATCAAGCTGATGAAAACCGGCGGCATTACCAACGCCCTGAGGATGACGGACCTGGCTGGACTGTACGATGTGGAATGCATGGTAGGATGTATGCTGGAAACGAGTATTGGTGTATCCGCCGCGGCGCATGTGGCTGCAGCCCGATCCTCTGTGGTATCCAAGCTGGACCTGGATGTGCCGTCACTGTGCCAATTTGACCCGGTGATTGGCGGGGCGACTTACACCGATGCTGATGTGATTCTCAATGATACGCCGGGGCTGGGTATCGAAAAAATCGAAGGGCTGAAACTGCTGGCCTAGTGGCGTGCGCGGCTGCGCTGCCACCGCTGGAATGAAAAGCGATGACCTGTTTGCTGAAAATGCGCGCGATGCGCGAACAGATGTCGGTCAATGAGCGTAAGCTCGCCGACTTCATCCTGGATAATACCAAGCTGCTGCGGGATTACTCCTCCCAGCAGCTGGCCGATGCGGTGGGTGTCAGCCAGTCGAGCGTGGTGAAGTTCTCCCAGAAGCTCGGTTATAAGGGCTACCCGAGCCTGAAACTGGCCGTCTACGAAAGCTATGCTGGTGGTATTGCCAGTCCCGCCCGGGATGATGCGGCGTTACCGTTCGGAGGTGGTAATACACCACTGACCGAGCTGGGCCAGAAAAAACTTGAAGTGCTGGAGAATACTGCTGGCATCAATGACCTGGAACACCTGCGTGCAGCAGTGAAGGCGATTCGCAATGCACGCTGTATCCAGGTATCCGCCTGCGACGGCTCTGTTTCCGTGGCCCAGTACCTCACTTACCAGCTGCTGGAGCTGGGCTGTTGGGCCGTATTCGATCAAGGTGGGATGCTGCAGCGTTCCATGGTGGATTCCCTGGGCGAGGAAGACCTGCTGTGTATCATCTGCGATATGCAGGACGAGGAATCGCTGGTTGACGCGGCCAACCGGGCACGGGAAAAAGGCATCAAGGTGCTCAGCCTCACCCGTTATAACTACAATGCTGCCAGCATTCATGCCGACATCCGTTTGTATGTCATGCCCTCGGAAGAAGAGCAGCCGCTGCAACGACTGCTGTTCCGTTCCGGGCAGCTGCATCTTATCGAAAGCCTGATCAGCGGCCTGCTGATGGCCGACCAGTAGGGGCGGCCCCGATCCCAGACAGCGCGGATCGGGTTAGGCAGAAGCTGCCACGAACCGGGGCGCCGCCCCGGTCTGGTATGGCGGGCTTATTTGCTGGCGACAGTGGTGGGCTCTGTGTGCTCGATCTCCCATTCCATATCGTAATCCCACTGGTCGAAGTACAGGTTGCCTCCCTCCCACTCCACTTCGCCCCGCTGTGAATCCACAGTTTCCGAGCGGAAGTGCTCCTTTTCCGGTGAGAAAGGGCGGCTGTAGTCTGTATTGAAGATCAACCGGTAGGCATCGAGACCGCCGAGGTAGAACCAGGTCTCGGTCTCGTCGGTACTGCCCAGCTTGCCATGGGTAACGTCCATCGGCAGCCAGCCATAAGGTGCCAGGTAGAACTCGCCCCAGTCGTGCATGGTGTCGAACGACTCTGGTGAGAACTCCCAGCCTGACTGCCAGCGCGCCGGGATGCCGTTCATGCGCATCAGGGTGATCAGCAACAGTGTCTGCTGCCCGCAGTCGGCATGGCCGGCATGGGCCGCATACTGGCTGATATTGCGGATGGTGGAGTACTCCCTCGCGCCAGCCCAGGGAATCTGGTCGACATGGGCAAAGAGTTTCTGCGCAATACGGTAGGGGTGTGTCTCTTCCCCGACGATGCGTGCCGAGAGTGTCCGTAACTCCGGTGTAAAAACCACGTGTGGTGCCCGCTCCGAAAGATAGGGTTGCAGTGCCGGCGTGAATTCCACCGGCTCTACCTGCTGCGGATCAATTGCCGTATGCCGGGCAATACTCTCGTAGCGATAGCTGACTTGGAATGTCGTCGGTTCCCCGGCGCGGGCGGGCTTTTCGAAGTACACAGTGCGCTGGGCCTGGTCCCCGGGTGCCAGCTGGAACTGGGTGGGCGCGGCGGAGATCAGTTCGACATTTTCCTGTTTGCCGGTAATTTCCTGCGGGAACGGGATCCAGGCCCGCACTATCTCGCCCGCGGGTACCGCATCGGGGTCAACGGAGAGTGTGTAATCGATGCGAATGCGGTTGCGCGGCGGCGTTTCAGCTGTGATTACTTCCCGGTGATGCGGGTGCAGGGCATAGAGTGGCGCCTTGCCGGTAAAGCGCTGGTAGTTGTCAGTTCGTCGTGCCGCGGCATCGGAAATATGGACCAGGTTATAGGCGGTCTTGTTGAAGAAGCGGCGCTCGCCGTCAATCACTCTGGATTCCAGCAGCCCCTGTTGATCCCAGGCGAGGATGTCCTCGGCCGTGGCGTCGGGAATATAGCGCTGGATGGAAGGCAGCAGTTCTTCCTCCGATAACTGGAAGTCCATTTCAATACGGCGCATGCGTTCTTTCTCGAACAGCAGGTAAGCGGCTTCGCTGTGTGTGGGGTCGGTTTCCAGCATGTTCCTGATCTCCTGGCGAGCTTCGCTGTACAGGCCCTTGTCGGCCAGCTGCTGGACCCGGGCGACGCTGTCTTCACCCTGGCCGCATCCTCCGAGAGCCATGGCCGAAACCAGGGCGGCGGAAAGGATTTTTTTCAGGGGGCGACAGGACGTCGCTGGCAGGTTTTCCCTGCACGTTTTTATGGAAGGTGTCTTGCGCACGGCGGGCTCCGGAAATCGTTTGCCTTTGCTCTGAATAAATTATGTTTACATGGCAAATTCGTATTGATAAATTATTCTTAAAATTATTCTAAACAAATGCCTGGGTCAAGTCGGACGAGGACAATTGCAACGCCAACCAGTATGCCAGCTGGTCTGTGACGGGGCCTCCGGCCTCTCTTTGATTGGTATCGCTGAAGGCAGCAGTGGTTGTGTTGCTCTTTACTTACGGTCTCTTGACTACAGGCTGCCCACTGGAGGCCTCATGTTACCGATCCCACTGAATAACCCGTCCTGGTTGCCTGCAGTCGGCCTCGCCGTCACGGCCATGCTGGCTGGGTGTAGCAGTGGCCGGGATGCGCAACAGCCCCTCCCCGATCCGGAATCCCTGGTTCAGCGGGTACTTGAGGAAGAGCGGGTACCGGGGGCGGCTGTGGGGATCTGGCACGCCGGCCAGCCAGTGCTGCTGCAGGGATTCGGGGTGACCAATGTAGAGAGCCCGCGCCCGGTGGATCCGCAGACCCTGTTCAAGCTTGCTTCCACCACCAAGGCCTTTACCACTGCGGCGCTGGCGCTGCTGGTGGAGGAGGGGAAGTTGCAGTGGGACAGTCCGGTGGTGGACTACCTGCCGCAATTTGCCCTGGGCGATGAGTGGATTACGCAGGAGTTCCAGGTGGTGGACCTGCTCACCCATCGTTCCGGGCTGGGCCCCGGCGCGGGGGACCTGATGCTGTGGCCGCAGCCCAACAGCTTCAGTCGTGCGGATATCCTGCAGGGGCTGCGGCACCTGCCGGTGACTGGCAGCTTTCGCGCCGACTACGCCTACGACAACCTGCTTTATATCGTGGCCGGTGAGCTGATCGCCGCCGTATCCGGTATGAGCTACGAGGATTTTGTGCAGCAACGCCTGCTGGCGGAGCTGGGCCTGGAGCACTGCTACGCTGGACCGGTACCGGAGACTGCGCGGGACAACCTTGCCGACCCCCACCGGCTGGAGGGGGATCGCCTGGTGGTCGATACACCCAACCTGGCTCCCGATCACCCGATCGTTCTCGCCGCCGCCGGCGGTATGCACTGTAGTGCCGGCGATATGCTGCGTTGGCTGCGGACGCTGCTGGCCGGTGGTGTCAGCCCCGAAGGCGAACGCCTGCTGAGCCTGGAATCCCGCGATCGCCTGTGGCAGCCGGTTACCCTGATGCCAATGTCAGCGGAGCGCTCCGAGCGCGACCGCGGCCACTTTTATGCCTATGCGTTGGGCTGGCGCGTGCAGGACATGTACGGCAAGCGGGTGATTCACCATACCGGTTCACTCTCCGGTATGTATGCCTGGGTAGCGATCGTGCCTGAAGAAGAGCTGGCCATGGTGGTGCTGATGAACCGCAGTGCCGGCGTGGCACGGCAGGCACTGATCCACGGGCTGCTGAAACCCTACCTGGGTGCCGGGCCACGGGACTGGCTGGCGCATTTCCAGGAGCTCTGGGGTGGGGCCGCGGCCCCCAGCGAGCCGGAACTGCTGCCCCGGCCGGAAAGCCGTGCGCCGGTGGCCCGCAAGCAGGTTGAGGGGCGCTACCGTGATCCCTGGTTCGGGCCGATGGAAATCTTCACAAACGCGGCGGGCAAACTGCGCTGGCGCTCACTGAGGTCACCGCGGCTTGTGGGCACTATGGAGCCTGCCGCACCGGGTGTATGGAGCTTGCGCTGGGACGACCGCAGCCTGCAGGCGGATGCCTGGCTGATGGCCGAAGAGCGTGAGGACGGCGAACTGGTGGTCACAATGCAGCCCCTGTCGCGCGGGGTGGACTTCAGTTATGACTTTCCGGACCTGCGTTTTGTCCGTACCGGCCCGGTCGGGGAAAGGGTCGAGGCAGTGGGTCCGGTGGCACAAAAGAAGAATAAGCAGTAACAGGAGCGAACGTGGACAGAAGAACCCTGATCAAGAGCCTGGTGTCGGTGCCATTGCTGGGCGCAATGGCCGGTGCCGCCACCAATGTCGCGGCCGCCGGGGAGCAGCGGCCGCGGAGACCCGCCAGGCTGCGCAAGGGGATGACCGTAGGGCTGGTGACTCCGGCCAGCAATGCCTGGGAGGACGAGGATATCCGCTTCGCCATCGATGTGGTGAAGTCACTGGGATTCCGGATAAAGGAAGGCGAACACCTCTACCAGCGTACCCAGTACCTGGCCGGCCCGGACCTGGCGCGGGCCCAGGATATCAATGCCATGTTTGCCGATGACGGTGTGGATGCGGTGTTCTGCCTGCGGGGTGGCTACGGCACGCCACGAATCCTGCCGATGCTGGACTATGACACCATTGCCGGGAATCCCAAGGTGCTGCTGGGCTATTCCGATATCACCGCGCTGCTGAATGCCATTTACCAGCGCTGCGGCTTCGTTACCTTCCACGGCCCCATCGCCGCGCAGAACTTCACCGATTACACCCTGGAGGAATACCGCAAGGTGCTGGTGCGGGGTGAGTCCCCGACCTTGCTGGGAGCGCCACCGCCCTTTGAGGCCCGGCCGGGCAGGGCGGAGCACCGCAACCGGATTACCCGGTTTCGCGGCGGGCGCGCCCGTGGTCGCCTGGTGGGCGGCAACCTGTCACTGGTCTGCAGCCTGCTGGGCACCGAGTTCGAACCCGATTTCCGCGACTGCCTGCTGTTCCTCGAGGACGTGGGCGAGGCGCCCTACCGGATCGACCGGATGCTGACGCAGCTGTGGCTGGCGGGCAAGCTCGACCAGGTGGCGGGAATCGTCTTCGGCAAGTTCACGGAGACCGATACCGACGGCAATACCTTCAGCGTGGAGCACGTGCTGCGTGAGCGCTGTGCGGGGCTGGAAGTCCCTGTGGTACGGGGCCTGATGATCGGTCACGTGGATGACCAGACGGTGGTCCCGGTGGGGGCCATGGCGGAACTCGACGGTGATGCCGGCACTCTGAAACTGCTCGAACCGGTAGTTACGTGATCACAAAACCTCTATGATGCGTTCTGCCGGGGCCTGTCGCCCGGCGCCCGGCTGGCCGGGCGATGCCTGCCGGATTGGCGGGAGCCGGGGGCTGGCCGGCAAGCTGAATAATAAATAGAAGCCTGTATGACTGAATTGACCTGGATTACCCTGCTTCCCCCCTTTTTCGCCATCGGCCTGGCCCTGCTGACCCGCCAGGTATACTTGGCCCTGTTTGCCGGTATCTGGCTTGGTTATTATCTGCTCAACCAATCCGGGGTACTCCCTTCCCTGGCAGAAGCCCTCGATGGCGTGCTGGCCGTACTGGCGAACCCTGGCGATGCGCGGGTAGTCATGTTTACCCTGGTCATCGGTGCCTTCATCATCACCCTCGAGCGCAGCGGTGCCGTCACCGGCTTTGTACGCTTCCTGGAGCGGAGTCACTGGGTCACCAACGGTAAGCGCGCCCAGTGGATGGCGTGGCTGGTGGGGGTGCTTATTTTCATTGAATCCAATATCACGGTGCTGGTGTCCGGTACGGTGTCGCGCCCGCTGTTTGATCGCTTTCGTGTGGCGCGGGAAAAGCTCGCCTACATTATCGATTCCACCTCCGCCCCGGTCTGCATGCTGATCCCCCTCAATGCCTGGGGGGCGTTCAACCTGGGCCTGCTCGAGGGGCTGGATGTCAGCGACCCGCTGACAGTACTGTTGTCCAGTATTCCGCTGAACCTGTATGCCATTACCGCGGTGGCGATGACCGCATTCACCATAGCCCGTAACTACAATCCCGGCCCCATGGCCGCGGCCCAGGCCCGAACGGATGGCGGAGAGGTGGACGGCATTGAGCTGTCCGTCCATATCGATAAAGAAAAAACGGCCAAGCCCCGGGCAGTCAATATGATCGTGCCGATCCTGGTGCTTATCCTGGCCATGCCAGCCGGCCTGTGGATTACCGGTAATGGCGAGATCTTTGCCGGCTCGGGCTCCACTTCGGTGCTGTGGGCCTCCCTCGCCGGTCTCACTGTAGTATCGGTGATGGTGCTGGCCCAGCGGATCATGAACCTGGATGAACTCAGCCATACCTGGATGGAGGGGGCTGGGCGTATGTTGCCGCTGGCGGTAATCCTGGTACTGGCGCTGGCATTGGGCTCGGTCGCCAAGACGCTGGGCACCGGTGACTACGTCGCCGGTATGGTGGGGGACGCGATCCCACTGTGGCTGTTGCCGCTGGTGATCTTCCTTGTCTCCGGCCTGATCGCGTTTTCCGTCGGCTCCAGCTGGGGCACTTTCTCGATCATGTTGCCGATTGCGATTCCGGTCGCATCGGCACTGGGCGCTGAACCCGCCCTGTTTGTCGCCGCCGTATTGTCCGGCGGTATTTTCGGCGATCACTCCTCGCCAATTTCGGACACCACGATTGTCTCTTCGCTGGCGTCCGGCACTGAACATATTGACCATGTCCGGACCCAGTTGCCTTATGCACTGCGGGCCGGTGCCATCAGCGCGGCGGGTTTTGTGCTGCTGGGTGTGGTCCTGTTGTAACTGAACATGGGTTTGGAAATGGATTGTAAAGTTGTACTGGTAACCGCGGACGCCCAGTTTGGCCGCCGCTGGGTGAGCGAACTGGCGCAGGTGGCGGAGAGTGATGAAGGCTCCCCGCTGGGCCTGGTGTTCAATCATTGCGAGCCGGGTGCACAGCTGACGGAACAGCTGGGTGATGGCCGCACGCAGGTGGTGGCGCTGGATGACGGGGCACTGGATAAGACTGCCCTGGAGGGGTGCTACCGTGAACTGCGGCGGCTGCGTGCAGAAATCGACTGCGTGCTCCTCACCGGGAGCAAGACCCCGGCCGAAGAGCGTATTTATGAATGCGTAATCTCCCGGGCCGAATCTAACTACGGCGTGGTTTACCGCACTTTGCGCCGGATCCTGCTGGAGCGCATCGCCACTCCCTTTGCCGACGCATTGAAGGAGTATGTCTATGCCGCGCGGGATTCCTGGCATACACCCGGTCACTCCAGCGGCGACAGCCTGAGTTCCAGTCCCTGGGTGGTGGATTTCTATCGCTTTATGGGCGAGCACATCTTCAACACGGATCTGTCGGTCAGTGTGAAAATGCTCGATTCCCTGATGGACCCGATCAGTGTGATCCGCCAGGCGCAGATCCTGACCGCGAAAACCTTTGGGGCAAAATACAGTTACTTTGTCACCAACGGCACCTCTACCTCCAACAAGATTGTGCTGCAACACCTGTTGCGCCAGGGAGACCGGGTGGTGGTTGACCGCAATTGCCACAAGTCAGTGCATCACGCCATGATCATGAGTGGCGCACTGCCGGTTTACCTGGAGTCGTCAGTCAACCAGAAGTACGGTGTCTACGGCCCGGTACCAAAGGCCAGTATCTTTCGGGCGATCGAGGAAAACCCCTCGGCGCGCCTGCTGGTGCTTACCTCCTGTACTTATGACGGCCTGCGCTATGACCTCAAGCCAATCATCGATTTTGCGCACCAGCACGGTGTTTATGTCCTGATCGACGAGGCCTGGTACGCGCATGGGCGCTTCCATCCGGAACTGCGTCCCACGGCGCTGGAGTGCGGGGCGGATTTCGTCACCCAGTCCACCCACAAGATGCTGTCGGCATTTTCACAGGCCAGCATGATCCATGTTGGCGAGAGTGTGGAGAATTTCGATGCGGCGGGTTTCCGTGAAGATATCAATATGCATACCTCCACCAGCCCCCAGTACGGGATGATTGCCAGCCTGGATGTGGCACGCAAGCAGATGAGCATCGAAGGTTACGATGTCATGGACCGGACGCTGGGCTTCGCAGGGGAAATCCGCAATTTTGTCCGTGAATCCACCGCTTTCCGTTGCCTTGGGGTCGAGGACCTGTGCAGTGAGGAAGTGGCGCAGGATGGCATTCGCCTGGATCCCACCAAGGTCACCGTTGACGTGGGTTGCGCTGGCCTCTCCGCACCGGCGGCACAATATCGCCTGTTTAATGAATTCGGTATTCAGGTGGAGAAGAATACCCACAACACCCTGTCTTTCCTGGTCACCATCGGCACCACCGAGAGCAAGCTACTGCGCCTCAAGCAGGCGCTGCGCAAGCTGTCGGAAAGTGCCGGTGGCGAGGCAGATGCCGACCGGGGCCAGTCCCTGCCGCCCCTTGCGGACATGGCTGCCTTGCCCCGCACCGCCTACAACGCACGTGGTGAGCTGCTGCCGCTGGAGCGGGACGATATGTCCGCGCTGGTGGGACGAATTTCCTGCGATGAAATCGTGCCCTATCCGCCGGGCATCCCGCTGCTCGTTCCTGGTCAGGAAATCACCGGGGAAATACTCGCGGCGATCATTTCCTACGTCTTCGAGCGCGAGGACCTGGAAATGCACGGTGTGCGCCACAGCGGGGGCAGGGTGGCCCTGCGGGTGATGACCCAGTCAGAGGAGTCGCCTGCCCGCCGGGAGCTAGAGGAAATCTGATCGGGAGAGACACCTATGGGGCAGCCCAGGGAAGCGGGCGGGAATGCGGGGCATTCCCCCGCGAAGCCAGTCGCAGGAAATACCGTAAAGCTTGCGGGGATGCGAAAAATCCTAGCCGCCGGTTTTTCTCTGGCGGTGTTGGCTTTGTCGGCCTGTGCCAGTGAAGAAGACGCGGGCGGCAACGATTTCCGGGCGGTGGCGGTGCGGGGCGAGGGCATCCGGGTGGATATGAAATATTTCACCGGTGACAACCTGGTGGGCGAACCTCTCGACGGTTACCGGGCCAACCGCTGCCTGCTGGCGCCTGTCGCTGCGGAGGCGCTGGTACAGGTTGCGCGGGACCTGGCGGGCCGGGGACTGGGGCTGGAAATTTTCGACTGCTATCGGCCACAGCGCGCGGTGGATCACTTCGTTCGCTGGGCCAGTGCCCCGGAAGACTTTTCCACCAAGGCGAAATTTTATCCCCGCGAGAAAAAATCGCAGATGTTCGAGCTTGGCTATATCGCTGAGCGCTCGGGACACAGCCGCGGTGCAACCGTGGACCTGGGACTCTATCGCCTGGAGAGTGGCGACTCACTGGATATGGGCACCGGTTTCGATTTTATGGATGAGCGATCGGCCACCGCCTTCCCGCTGGAGGATTCCGCTGCCATTCGCAACCGGCAGTTGCTCAAGGAAGTCATGGCGGCGCACGGGTTTGTCAATTATGCGCAGGAGTGGTGGCACTATACCTACAAGCCGGAGCCGTGGCCCGGGCAGTATTTTGACATGCCGGTGGAGTGACAACCGTTCACCGGGATGTCGGCAGTGGGGCCCCCGGTTTAACTCAGGCTAAATGATCCGAAAGCGAGGGTGGTGGATTATGCATTGGCGTTGGTTCTGTCCCGTCTGCCTGGTTCTTCTGGCGTTGCTGATCAGTGGCTGCCTACGGGCTGAGCAGAGTGAGCCACTGCATACCGGCGCCGAGCGTGCCGATGCCTACCTGCCCCTGCTGGGCGATGAGCGGGTGGGCCTGGTCGTAAACCAGACCTCTCGCGTCGGGGATGAACACCTGATCGATTTTCTCCGCGATCGTGATGTGCGGGTCCGGAAAATATTTGCCCTGGAGCACGGTATCCGCGGTGACGTGGAGAATGGCGGCCAGGTCGAGAGTGGGGTGGATGGCCCGTCCGGACTGCCGGTGGTCTCCCTCTACGGGGGAAACTACGCGCCAAGTGCAGAACAGGTCAGTGACCTGGACTGGCTGTTGTTCGATATCCAGGACGTAGGGGTGCGCTTCTATACCTACATCAGCTCATTGCATTACCTGATGCAGGCCTGTGCCGATTATGACGTGCCGCTGCTGGTACTGGACCGGCCTAATCCCAACGGGGATTACGTGGGTGGTCCGGTGTTGGAGCCTGAATTCCGCAGCTTTGTCGGTATGCACCCGATCCCGCTGGTGCACGGGCTGACGGTGGGTGAGCTGGCGCAGATGATCAATGGTGAAGGCTGGCTGAAGGGCGGCGCACAGTGCGAGCTGACCGTGATCCCGGTGGCCGGCTATGAAAAATCCATGGCCTATTCCCTTCCGGTGCAACCATCCCCGAACCTCCCCAATGACCTGTCGATCCGCCTGTACCCGTCACTGGGCTTGTTTGAGGGCACCAGCGTCAGCATTGGTCGCGGGACGGGCTTTCCATTCCAGGTGATCGGCCATCCAGCTGACACTGCTGGTCAATTCAGTTTTACCCCCAGGCCCGTTCCCGGCGCCAGCGAGAACCCCAAACACAATGGAAAACAGCTTTCGGGCCAGGACCTGCGCGGGGAACCGCTATCCAGCCGGTTTACCCTGGAATACCTGGTGGACTGGCAGCAGCGCACCGGTGAGGGTGATGAGGAGTACTTTTCCCGCGCCGGTTTTTTCGACAAGCTCGCCGGGACAGATGCATTGCGCCGCGCGGTCCTGGCGGGCCAGGGGGCGGAGGAAATTCGCCGCAGCTGGGAGCCGGATATACAGGCCTACCTAGAGCGGCGCCAGCCTTACCTTCTCTACCCGCAGGACTGAGGCATGTTGCGGCAGCATATCGATCGGATTATGGCCCTGCAGCCACAGGGACGGCTGCTTTCGGTGGATCTGTTGCGCGGTCTCGCCATCGCTGCCATGGTGCTGGTCAATAATCCCGGCAGCTGGTCCTATGTCTACGCCCCCCTGGCCCATGCGGAGTGGCATGGCTGGACGCCCACCGACGTTGTGTTCCCGCTTTTCCTCTTTGTGGTGGGTTTCTCCCTGGTACTGGCGAATGGCAATCGTGGGAAATTTCCTCCTGTGGGCTGGTCCCAGTGGTCACGGGCGCTGAAGTTGTTCGGGCTGGGCCTGTTACTGGCGGTTTTCTTTTACAATTTCCGCGATGCTTCCTACAGCTGGCTGGAGGACCGGATCGAGGGTATCCGCTGGATGGGGGTCCTGCAGCGCATTGCGCTGGTATATATCATCGCCTGTTACCTGCTGCGCTGGTGCTCGCCGAGTGCACTCGCCGGAGTTGCGGTGCTGCTGTTGGCAGTGCCCTGGGGCCTGATGCTACTGGTTCCTTACCAGGCTGCCGGCGGCGAAAGTTTCCTGGGAGAGCTGGAGTTCGGTAATCACTTTTCCGCCTGGCTCGACCAACACCTGCTCGGTAGCGCACACGTCTATTACCGTACTGCGGAACCGTTTGCTTTTGACCCGGAAGGGCTCCTCACCACCTTACCGGCAGTAGTCACCTGCCTGCTCGGCGTCTTCGCCGGCTTGCGATGGCGGCGGGCGGGAAAATCCGTGGCGGACCAGAGAAATCTTTGCATGCAGTGGCTGCTTGCCGGCCTGGTGCTGCTGGTGGCCGGGCAGCTAATGCACCCCTGGATTCCCATCAACAAGGCCCTATGGAGTCCCAGTTTTGTCCTGGTGACCGGCGGGGTTTCCCTGTTACTACTGGCGGGCCTTTACTTCCTGGCCGATATTAACGGTCACCGGCGTGCGCTGGCCCCCCTGGCGGTGTTCGGGGTCAATGCGATCGCGCTGTTTATGCTCGCGGGCGTGATTGGGCGCCTGCTGATCATGATCCCGGTGGGCGATATGACCCTGAAGGGCTGGGTGTTCAATAACTTTTACCTGCCTCTTTTTGGGGGCTATGGCGGTTCGCTGGCATTTGCGCTGACCTGCCTACTGGTCTTCTATTGGGTGATGTGGCAGATGTACCAGCGACAGATAATCTGGAAGGTGTAGAAGGGAAAACGGCATGACCGAAGGGCAGGGAGCACCGATCGTCACCGAACTTCGCAGGGCAATCAGCGCCGGGCGCGTACTTGACCGGCGCGAGCAGGTGGCGCCGTTCGAGTGTGACGCACTGCCGGTATATTGCGAAAGGCCCCTGGCGGTGGTGCTGGCCCGTAACGAAGAGGACGTGGTGACGACGGTGCGCCTCTGCCGCCAGCACAGCGTGCCACTGGTGACCCGCGGGGCCGGCACGGGGCTGTCGGCGGGCGCCAAGCCCTACGGTCGCGGTGTGCTGCTGGTGACTGCACCCATGAGTGAAATCCTCTCCCTGAGCCCGGAGCGTATGACCGCCCGTGTCCAGCCGGGTGCCATCAATGAACATATCTCCCGGGCTGCCGCGGCACACGGCCTCTATTATGCGCCGGATCCCTCGTCCCAGATCGCCTGCTCCATCGGTGGCAATGTGGCGGAAAATGCCGGAGGTGTGCATTGCCTGAAGTACGGGGTGACGGTGCACAATGTCGTGGCACTGCGGATTGTCACTATCGAGGGCGATGTCATGGCCGTGGGGGGCGACACGCTTTCCCACCCCGGCTACGACCTGCTGGCACTGGTGCATGGCTCAGAGGGCTGCCTGGGGGTTGTTACCGAAGTTACGGTCAGGCTGACGCCACTGCCCGCACAGACCCGCACACTGATGGCTGATTTTGCATCGATCCGTGCAGCATCCGATGCAGTGTCCGGGATTGTCCGCGCCGGTGTTATCCCGGCAGCGATGGAAATGATGGACGCGCTGGCGATTTCCGCAACGGAGGAGTTCTGCCACGCGGGCTATGCCCTGGATGCGGCGGCAATACTGATTATCGACCTGGATGGTGATCCGGATGAAGTCGCGGCCGAGCTGGCGCTGGTGCGCGAAGTGCTGCGTTATTCCGGCGCCACCCGGGTGCAGCTTGCGGATAGCGAAACCCAGCGCGCGCTGTGGTGGAAAGGGCGCAAGAGCGCCTTCCCTGCGATCGGGCGGCTCAGCCCCGATTATTATTGCATCGACGGTACCGTACCGCGTCACCGGATAGGCGATGTGCTGGAGGCCATTGATGCATTTTCCCACCGGTACAATCTCCGGGTGGCCAATGTGTTCCACGCGGGGGATGGCAACCTGCACCCGATCATCATGTTCGACAGCCGGGAGGTTGATGCCCTTGACCGGGTAGAGCTGCTGGCCGCGGATATCCTCGAATACTGTATCGAGGTAGGTGGCACCATAACCGGTGAGCACGGTGTTGGTATGGAAAAAATCAACCAGATGGCGGTGCAATTTTCGGATTTGGAAATTGCACAGTTCCTGGCGGTGAAGCAGGCGCTGGACCCGAAGGGCCTGTTGAACCCGGACAAGCTGATCCCCACGCTGGCACACTGCCAGGAATACCGTGCGATACGGGAGCGGCGGCGGGAGAGCAGTGATGGCTGAACACGATATCAGCGCAGAGCTGCAGCGCTCGGTACAGCTGGCGCTGGCAAACCCGGCGGGCAAAGGCCTGCGTATCCGCAGTGGTAATACCCGCGGCCACCTGTTACCCGGGGATGTCACCGATGAGGCGATACCGGCGCTGGATACAGGCAGGCATACGGGAGTGATCCACTACCAGCCGGACGAACTGGTGCTGCGCGCTCGCTCCGGGACACCGCTGGCGGAGCTGGAATCGTTGTTGGCCGAGCACGGGCAGGAGTTCGCCGCGGCTATACCACAGCCGGGCCGGGCCAGTACCCTCGGTGGGGCCATCGCCTGTGGCTGGGATGGCCCGGCCCGCCCCTATGGCATGTCCCTGCGGGATACAGTACTGGGTTGTCGTATGGTTAATGGTCGCGGTGACAGCGTGAACTTTGGCGGCCAGGTGATGAAGAACGTCGCCGGCTATGACCTGGCACGCCTGCAGGTTGGTGCGCTGGGCACCCTGGGCCTGCTGCTGGACGTAAGCCTGCGGCTGTTGCCGCGTCCCGAGTTCTCCGTGAGCCGGGTCTTCGCGGTGCCGGAACAGCAGTTGCCTGAGTGGTGGGGGCGCACCCGGGCACTGCGGCCATTGTTGCGCGGCACTTGTTATCTTGAGGGCCTGTTGCACCTGCGCCTGTGCGGGCGGGAGCGTGCGGTAAAAGCTGCAATGGCCTCCCTCGGTGGAGAAGAGAGCGCGCTTGACTGGCGGGCACTGGGAGATCTGCGCCACCCGTTTTTCTGCACAGACCAGCTTGCCTGCGTGAACCTTCCCCCGCAATCAGCGTTCCGCCCCGCGACAGGTTCTTCAATGGTGGAGTGGGAGGGGGCCCGTGTGTGGGTACGTGACGGGGATCATGTGCAGTTGCAACAGCAGGCGAGGGAACACAACGGCTTCGTGGAGGTTTTCCGCGGTAAGGCGATGAGATTGCCGGCACCGGCAAGGGAATGGCAGCGGCGCTTGCGCAATGCCTTCGATCCAGAGGGGCTGTTTAACCGCGCTCTCTATACGGCCCATTTCCATGGCTCGGAGGCTGATCCATGCAGGTGAAAATTGTGGATGGGCTGCTCAGTCCGGGTGATGCCAGGCGGGCCGAGCAGGTACTGAATGCCTGCGTGCACTGCGGTTTCTGCACTGCCACCTGTCCCACTTACCTGCAGGAATATAACGAGCTGGACAGTCCACGCGGGCGTATCTATTTGATCAAGGAAATGCTCGAGACGGGCACGGCCACTGGCGTCACGCGCCTGCATCTGGATCGCTGTGTGACCTGCCAGAGTTGCGAGACGACCTGTCCCTCGGGGGTTGAGTACCACAAGCTGGTGGCTATTGGCCGCGCCACCACCGAGCGGCTGGCGCCCCGCGGGCGCGCAGGGAAAACCCTGCGGGCACTGCTGAGAAAACTGATGTTGTCACCACGGCTGTTTTCTTCCCTGCTACGTTATGGCCGGCTGGTTGCGCCAGTATTGCCGGCAAGACTGCGCCGGGTTTACTTCCCCGGCCTTGCCCGGGGCCGGAGCGCTTCCGGAGAGGGGCAAACGCCGGTGCCCGCTACAGCAGGGCCGGCTGTCATCCTGCTGCCGGGCTGCGTGCAGCCGGCTCTGCGGCCCGGCATTGACCGGGCACTGAAACAAATCCTCTCCCACTGTCGGGTCCCCGTGCTTGCGCCGCGTGCAGCCGGCTGCTGCGGTGCGGTCAGCGCCCATACCGGCACCCCGGATGAGGGGCGTGATTACGCGCGCCGTAATATCGATACCTGGTGGCCGATGCTGGAGCAGGCACAGAGTGAGGGCGGGCAGGGCATCCGCGCGATCGTTTCCACCGCCACCGGTTGTGGCGTGCAATTAAAAGACTACCCGACACTGCTGGCTGATGATCCCTACTACGCCAGGCGCGCGCAGATCCTTGCGGCACTGGTGCGCGACCCGGTGCAGCTGGTCAGCGAGCTGGTGACCGAGGGCCGCCTTGACGTCGACCCGTCAAAATTGCCGGTACAGGCGGTTTTTCACTGCCCCTGCACCCTGCAGCATGGGCAGGGTCTGGAGGGCGAAGTGGAGCGCGTCTTCCGGCAACTGGGGGTCGTATTCCCGCCGGTGAAGGATAGCCATCTCTGCTGCGGCTCCGCCGGGACTTATTCCCTCTTGCAGCCGAAAATTTCGCGTACGTTGCGCCGGGAAAAGCTCGAGCATCTGGAGGCGAGTGATCCAGAAGAGATCCTGACCGCAAATATCGGCTGCCTGCTGCATCTACAGGGAGGCACGAGGCGACCGGTACGTCACTGGCTTGAGGTCATTGCGGCTGCGCTGGACTGATGCGGCGGCGGGGCCATATTCACAGCCCGCACGCGCAGACAGCGGGGGGCTTCCCTATCCCTCGGTTACACGACGCCGGTTCAGCTGCTGCCGGTGTCCAGTGGGTCCGCTTTGGCCTTGCCAAGCTTCTGCAGTGCCAGACGCAGGAAGCCATCTGCGTCGTCCAGGGCCTCTCTGGCTGCCGCGGTATCCAGGTCGCCCAGAATCATCATGATAGCGAGCTTGGCGTTGTGATCGCACTGCTGGAGAACCTGGTCGGCCTCTTCGTAGGAAACCCCCGTAGCCTCCATCACGATCCGGCGCGTGCGCCCCACCAGCTTTTCGTTGGTGGCTTGTACATCCACCATCAGGTTGTGAAAACTCTTGCCCAGCCGCAGCATGCTGGCGGTGGTCAGCATATTCAGGACCAGCTTCTGTGCACTGCCGGCTTTCATGCGTGTCGAGCCGGTGAGGATTTCCGGACCAACCTCCGGCAGGATAGCGATGTCGGCTACCGCGGCGATGGCAGCAGTCTTGTTACAGGAGAGGGCAATGGTGGTGCAGCCGACCTGGTTCGCATATTCCAGGCCGCCGATTACGTAGGGGGTGCGGCCGCTGGCGGCGATGCCTACGACGATATCCTCGGGGCGCAGGTCGATATCCTGGAGATCCTTGCGCCCCATGGCGGGATCATCCTCGGCACCTTCCTGGGCCCGGTAAACTGCGTCTTCGCCGCCGGCAATCAGGGCCACGACCATGTCCTCTGGCACGCCATAGGTGGGCGGGCATTCCACGGCGTCCAGGATACCCAGGCGGCCACTGGTACCTGCGCCCATGTAGACGAGCCGGCCGCCCCGCTTGAAGGCGCTGACGATACTCTCGACCGCAGTGGCGATTTCCGGCAGCACTTTACCCACAGCCTCTGGCACCTCGCGATCCGCCCGGTTGATCTTCTCCAGTACCGCGGAGCTGGGCAGCAGGTCAATATCCTGCGAGTCCGGGTTGCGCGCCTCGCTTGTCAGGCGACTCAGTTCCTTAATCAGATCTTGCTTCATCGCTGTAGTTTCCACCTGTGTTCCATCTGGGTCGCGTCTGCCAATGGTAATGGGCTGGTAGCGGATTCCCCTGCCGGCATGGGGCGGGAGGGAACCTGATCGGGGCGGTTAAATGGGAGCGGTTCACGCATCTTCGGTGATCCCCTTGCGGGCGAGGGCACAGGCACCGTCAAGAGCGGTACCCCGGGGTGGGACCAGTCGCGCACGAAGGTCTGCAGACAAATGCGGTGCCAGCCGACCTGCAAGGCCTCCCTGCAGCACCAGGGGGAGGTCATCGGTGTCGAGGGCAGCCCGAATCAGGCGCTCAACTTCGCTGACGCGGTCGGCAATGATAGCGCGCGCCCGCGGACAGTCGGGCAAATGCTCAAATACAGTTGGCGCTAACGCCGCATATTCATATGACCCTGCGGTCTGGAGCCACGGCAATATGGATGAACGATTCCTGCCCACCCGCTGCATTATAGTGCGGCAGAAGGCGCTTTCCGCCCGGCCGTAGAGGTCCAGGTCCCACAGCAAGGCGCGCACTGCACTCTTGCCGATGGCGGCACCACTGCCCTCATCGCCCACGGCCAGGCCCCAGCCACCATACTGCCGGGTGCTGCCGTCGCGACTTAACCGCATCACTACCGAACCGGTACCCACGGCGGCCATGACAATCGGCGCGCCGTTCGCGGCGCCATAGAGGGAGGTCACTGCGTCTGAACAGACATTGGCGTAGTGAAAGCCCATGGACTGTAGCGAAGTGCGAAGGGATTCAGCCGCACCGGTATTGCCAGCACCTGCTACCCCGCAGGCGAGCGCCACCTGGTTCGCTCGCAGCTGTCGCCCGGTCAGTATTTCCCGGCAGAGTGCCGTGATATTACCGATTGCCCCGGTAAGGTCCTGGGTCAGTAATGCGGGACCTGCGCGCAATTCCAGTGGTTCCTGGCCGGCGCACTGAAGCCTGGCCAGTGTCTTGGTGCCGCCGCCGTCGATACCGAGGACCCAATCGCTCATATACTGGCGCTCCGTAACGGGGCGTGGGCGGTCTCGGCTGCGGGTTTGCCCAGGCAGCAGATGGCAAAGGCGATTGCAGTGCCCAGGGTGAGCTGCCAGGTAAATGCCAGCGCCAGCGGGTTTTCGTCTCCGGTATACAGGTTGATCATCCACGGCTGTTGCAGCAGGGTGGCCACAAACCCGGCGGCAAGCGCCAGGGCGGCACTGGTACTGTTACCACGGTGGGTAAACAGCACGGTGAAGAAAACCCCCAGCAGGCCAGAGTAGGCGAAGACCATCACTGAGAGGGCAAAAGTGAGCAGAGGCAGGTCGCTGACCTGCTGCCAGTAGAAGCACAGGATGGCCATGCCACTGAGTGCCCCGGCAATCACGGCCATGGAGACGCGCCCGGCGAAAACGAAATGCTGTGCCGGCTTTTGCAGCCCACGCCTCTTCAGCCAGGGGCGATACAGGTCCTCGGTGAGCACACTGGCCATGGAGTTGAGGCTGGAATTCAGCGTTGACAGTGCGGCGGCAATCACGCCGATGGTAACCAGGCCGCGCAGACCTGTCGGCATCTCGTTCAGTACGTAATGCATAAACACGGTGATATCGCCGCCTGTGGGACTGGAAATCGCCATGTCACCCATCATGTCCGGACGCTGGTAGAAGACATAGAGCAGCAGGCCGATGCCCATAAAGACCGCCATCACCGGCGCCACCATTACCACCGAGGTGATCATGGCCCGGGCGCCGTCGCGCTGGTTCCTGCAGGTGAGCAGGCGTTGGGTGACATCCTGGTCCAGGCCGAATGCAGCGATATTCAGGAGCACAAAACCGGTGAAGGTTGACCACAGGTTGAATGGGTCTCCGAGATCCCAGCCGGTGTCCACCAATGCGAGTTTGGAGGCTTCCCCACCGACCGGCTCCTGCAATGCGGTGATTATCTCAGCTGGGCTGGCGGGAATCTGCCAGAGCAGTACCGCAACCACGGCAAATGCGGCACTGACGTAAACCAGGCACTGGATGACATCACTCTGGATTACCGACCGCACACCACCGATAAAAGTCTGCAGGAGTCCCACCAATGTCAGCAGCAGGACCGCGAGCACAACATTGTCGGCCTCGATATCATTGAAGAGAATCATGGATACCGCAATTGCAGCCATGTAAAGACGGGCGCCGCTGGCAAACACCCGCCCCAGCAGGTACATGCTGCCAGCCTGGTATTTGGAGGAGGCCCCAAAGCGGGACTGCAGTAGCTCGTAAACCGTGGTCACACGCTGGGCATAGAAGCGTGGTATCAGGTGGCGGGCGACGATAAATGCTGCGAGCAGGGCGCCCAGATTGGTAAACAGGTAGGTGAGGTCCCCTCGGTACCCCAGGTCAGGACCGCCGAGGAAAGTTGCCGCAGACTGGGTGGTGGCCAGGGTGGAGATGGCAACCATCCACATGGGCATGCTGTTATGGGCCAGGAAGTAGTCCCGGCTATCATCGGCCTTTTGTCGACTGTAGTACCAGCCGCTGGCACTAAGCACGGCAGTGTAAAGCCCAAATATTGTCCAGTCCAAAGCGGTAAACTGGAGGTTCATAGCCGGCGCATCCGTCGAATCACTGCGCGGGCCGCCAAGGGAATGGCGCGCTATTCGTCACGTAGTGAGTAATTATTCTTTAATATTCTTTTTATTGGTATCATTTATTCCGTCCTGGTGCAAAGGAAAGTGTCCGGTTGGCCTGCACACCGCCCGCACAGGGTGTGTCATCCTTGGTAACCCTTCAATTTTTCAAGCTTTGCAGGTTCAGGCTCGTCGCCGCAGTGGGAATCGGTTATGGGCTCAATCGCCAAGATCCGCAGGATGCGGGAATCCATGTCCAGCCATGAACGGCGTATCGCAGATAACTTTTGGGAAATGTCGAGGAAGTACGCAGCCACTCTTCCAAGTCGTTCGTGGAGAGCGCCGGTGTATCCCCGTCGAGAGTGGTGAAATTCAGCCGGAGGCTGGGCTACCAGGGCACAGGGGCTACTCGGAACTTGAGTTGTAGGGAGTTCCTTGCCCGTACTTCGGTATTGACCAAAGGCTATCCACGGTGACTCTGGAAAAGCTCGCTGAGGTAAGCCTTTCTTCTTGTAATGCCGGGTAGCCTCGTTTTAATTCGGCTCGGATCGACTGTATTGCGAGGCCTGACTGCCTTTCGTGACAATGTTTCCGGGTAGTCACGAAGTATTTTCCAAGGGCAAAGTTTCGCGGTACGAGGGTTGATCCGTACTCTCGGGAATAATATATTCTTTGATGTCCCTGTAATCGTGATAATTACGCGCTGTATCGAGCCTGCATCGCGAGCAGGGGTTCCGGGTTTTCCTTCCGTTTTCTTTGTTACGGGAAATCCGGATTTTCACCTTGAACTGCCAGTTCCGGATAACCGAGAAGGTCGGATTGGGTTTGAGCGGCGGGCCAGGCCCGCCGCTTTTTTTATGGGTTGTGTTTGTCCTGCCTGAACACGGGCGCCATGCAGACTGCCGGCGGGGTCTGGTCAGATCCCCGGGCGCGGTCAGGCCTGCCTGGGCCGATTGCGGCCACCTAGCTGTTTTCCGAGCCAGCCCTGCAGTCGCTTCAGTTTGTGCGACAGCCGGCCGCGTTTCGCCTTGCGCAGCTTTTCTTCCGCGTTGACCAGCCAGGCCACCTGGATGACCCGGCGTTCCCCCTCGAATGGCAGGTGGCCGTGGAATGAATTGTCCGCACGCTTGAAGGCGGCCAGCGTGCCGTACTCGGGCGGGATTTCAGGTATGACCGTATCCTCGAAGTCATCGCCCCGGTTGAGGAATCGAAGGCAACCCTGGCGGTTTCCGGTCCAGTCTTCATTCAGGTAGAGCAGGGCGGTGGCTATTTTGGAGTTGCCATCGGTGTGTATCTTGCCATGACGTCTTTTCAGGGTTCTCGAGATCGAGATATAGGTGGGATATTGCGACAAT
Source organism: Microbulbifer sediminum (assembly GCF_021729035.1). Classification (GTDB taxonomy): domain Bacteria; phylum Pseudomonadota; class Gammaproteobacteria; order Pseudomonadales; family Cellvibrionaceae; genus Microbulbifer; species Microbulbifer sediminum. The sequence goes on from NZ_JAJSAP010000011.1 coordinate 94,486, forward strand.
TTTTCGATACCAAGCATTTCGCCCAAGGCATCGGCGAATTCTTGATCTGTCAGGCGTGCGATTAGCGCATTGATACTGTCACCGCACTGGTCACTTTCATAGGGCAGGTAGCCCGAACCTTTTAGATTCGGGAAATGGGCCGACAACGAGGACATCATGTCAGCCGGGAGCAGGTTTCTTGCAACCAGGAAATTGAAGGGCTCCGATCGCACAAGGGGGGCTGTCTGCTTCAGGGAAGCTGGGCTCAGCCATTCAGTTGTGTCTTCCAGTATCGCCGTCATCTTATTGTGTTCTCCATGAGGCCGCTAATCAGCCCGGGCCTATATTTACCTGGATAGTGTCTGGATAACCTCTTTTATTTTTATTCGTAAGCGAACAACCATTAAAAGTTATCAGAGAGAAGGAAAGAAACCAATTGTGGTCTTCTGGAAGGTGGGGCGTAGCTTAAGGATTCGCAGCAATGTCACTGGGCGAGAGCCAGCGGTTACCTGTTTGGCCGGGAGTCCCGGCAAAAGCGCAGAAATCGCAGCGGGGGGGAAGGCCGGCGATTGGGTAATCGCCGGCGGTGAGGCTTAAAGCAGGTTGAGCAGGGCCTTCGCAGTGGCTTCCGAGGAGACGGGGTTTTGTCCGGTCACCAGGTGGCCGTCCTTCACCGTATAGCTTGCCCAGTCATCACCACAGCTATAGTCGGCGCCCTTTTCCTTGAGCATATCCTCAACCAGGAACGGCACCACGTCGGTGAGCTGGACGCCTTCTTCTTCCGAGTTGGTGAATCCGGTTACCCGCTTGCCAGCGACCAGTGGCTTGCCATCAGTGCCTTTGGTGTGCCGGAACACCGCTGGGGCGTGGCATACCGCGCCTAGCGGTTTCCCGGCGGCATCCATGGACTCGATCAGGGCAATGGAATCCCGGTCTTCCGCCAGGTCCCAAAGGGGGCCGTGACCGCCCGGGTAGAAGACCGCGTCGAAATCCGCTGCATTCACCTCTGCCAGTTTCAGTGTCTTGGCCAGCTGCTGCTGGGCCTCCTTGTCACCGGCGAAGCGGTCGGTGGACTCGGTCTGGAAATCGGGCGCGTCACTCTTGGGATCCAGCGGCGGCTGCCCGCCCTTGGGGGAGGCAAGAGTGATGTCGGCTCCCGCATCCTTAAACACGTAGTAGGGCGCGGCAAACTCTTCCAGCCAGAAACCAGTCTTCTCTCCGGTATCGCCCAACTGGTCATGAGAGGTCAGAACCATCAGGATTTTCATCTTTTATTACCTCGTCTTGGGTCTTGCAAATGGTGAATTGTCGCCGGGCAAGCGGCGATCCGGTTGCAGACAATCATAGGGTCGGGAAGATGATTCGTGAACTTTAACTTTCTAATCGCCATGATTCGAGTTATGAATGGCTGGCAGCTGGTGGATGCCAGCGGCACTTTTGTTACCCGGGCCAAGCTGGTATGAATAGCAGTGGAAAATAAAAGAACAAGGCGTCACCTGTTATGAAGAAAATACTCTCCCTGGCCAGCATGCTCGGCTCGCTACTGGCCGCCCCGGTTATGGCGGCAGATGAGCTTCCGCTCGCGATTGCGATTCACGGTGGTGCGGGCACTATCGAAAAAAGCAATATGACGCCGGCACGTGAGAAGGCCTACCGGGACAAGCTGGAAGAGGCCCTGGAGCGCGGATACGGAATCCTGGAGGAAGGAGGCAGCAGCCTGGATGCGGTTACGGCGGCAATCAATGTGCTGGAGAATTCCCCATTGTTCAATGCCGGTCGTGGTGCTGTTTATACGTATAACGGTACCCACGAACTGGACGCATCCCTGATGGATGGCCGTACCCGGCAGGCGGGTGCGGTGGCCGGCGTGACTCGTATCGGCAACCCCATTGACCTGGCGCGGTTGGTGATGGAGAAGTCTCCGTTTGTAATGCTGGCTGGCGAGGGCGCTGAAGAGTTCGCGCGCACGCAGGGCATGGCGATGGTGGATAACCGTATTTTCGATACCGAGCAGCGCCGACAGCAGCTACAAAGGGCGAAGGAGCGCCTGGACAGGGAAGCGAATGACCAGGCTGCAGTGGATGCGCTGCCCGTGCCATACCGAATGGGTACTGTCGGCGCTGTGGCTCTGGACCGCGATGGCAATATCGCTGCCGGAACCTCTACTGGCGGAATGACGGCAAAGCGCTACGGTCGCATCGGCGACTCGCCGGTGATCGGCGCCGGGACTTTTGCCGATAATGATTCCTGCGCCGTTTCGGCCACGGGCCACGGGGAATACTTTATCCGCTTTAACGTTGCGGCGGATATCTGTGCCCGGGTGCAATACCAGGATAAAACAGTCCGGGAGGCAGCAGAGGAGGTTATTAATGGCGTGCTAAAGCCCGTGGGCGGTACTGGCGGTGTGATTGTCCTCGATGCGCGAGGTGATGTTGCCCTGGTGTTCAACACTGCCGGCATGTACCGGGGTAGCAGGACCAGTTCCCAGGCCGCCAGTGTGGCGATTTTCGGGGAATAACGCGTTTTTCCACAAGCGCTGAAGTGGCACGCAGATATAGTTGCGTCGCTCTGTGCTACCTTTGCAGGGCATTCCAATCATTGGGGGAGTCCGTATGACACGCAAGGCAACGAGACACCGCCGCCACCGCCAGGCAGAGCGCACGGTGCGTATGTTCTGGGGCTGGGTATTGCTCGCCGGTCTGTTCGCAGTCCTGCTGATGTACCAGGCTCTGGGGTGAACATGCGGGGGCAATCGTACCCTGCCCCCTGTCCAGCTCTCGTGCCGCTGTGTTCCCGCTGAGCTGTCCTGCCCGGGCTGGCTCTGTGTCCTGTCCTGTGCCATGTATAGTGCCGTGTCCGCAGGTACTGTCGTGCTCCCCGGCTTCGGCTATCTTCTTGGGATAACGGTATTCGTATTGACGGGCCCCACCCGGGGCCAGCATGGGGTGCGCGTGCGGCTTAAGTGGATCGGTCTTGCCTGTCTTTTGTTCTTGTCCCCGCTGGTGCTCGGGCAAACCACCGATGACAGTAAGTCACGAGAGGCGGAACAGCCGGCCGACAGGGCGCCCGGGACAGAGCCCCCCCGCAATTACCCCCTGGATCCACTGGACCTAACCAGCCCCCGGGCCACCATCACCTCATTTCTTGCGGTGGGCGATCAGATGGGGCAGTTTGCCAAGGAGCAATTTTGGGGCGATCCAAGCCGGGAGCTGGCGCAGAAACTCGATGAGAAGCAGGCCCGCGTCAGGCGTATGCTGGATCTCAGTCGAATCCCACCGGCGGCCCGGGCCGACGTGGGGAATGATGCGGCGATCTACCTTTACGAGGTCCTGTCCCGGATTGAGTTGCCACCACTGGAGGAGATTCCTGGCAGGGAAGAGGTGGGCAGTCTTGCGACAGTGGTTTCAGAGACTGATACCCCGGCGGAGAAACCGGGCACCAGAGCATTACCGGGCACCGACAGCAAGGCGGATGCGGCGCAGGGGCAGTCCAAGGGTGTAGCCAGCTCCGTAAGCTGGACCATTCCCCATACCGACATCACGCTGGTGCGGGTAGCCGAGGGGGCTCAGGGCGGCGAATTCCTCTTTTCTGCAGAGACTGTTGCGCGCGCAGCTGATTTCTACCAGCGCGTGCGCCATCTTCCCTACCGGCGCCAGGTGCCGATACCCCATTATGCGGATATGCGTTCCTACCTGGCCATGCGGGGCTGGCTGGTGCCACCTGAGCTGATTGAGTCCTTTCCCGGGTGGATGAAGCGCAGTGTGTTCCGGCAGGCCGTCTGGAAGTGGACGGCGTTGATCGGGGTTTTTGCGTTGTTTGTTGTCATCCTCTTTGTGCTGCAACGGACCGTTGCACGCTTCCGTGCGAGCCCGAATCTTCTCGTCAGGTTGTCCCGTTTTATCGTGCCGGTGGTGCTGGTCATGGTTATAGAGCCACTGTCCGCATTCCTGCACCAGCAGCTGACCCTGACTGATGCGGTTGGTGGGGGTGTCTCACTGTTGGCAGAAGTGGTCAGTTACCTGGCCATGGCCTGGCTGGCCTGGGCATTGCCTTCCGCGCTGATGGAAATCTATATCAATCGCTCGAGGGTTCAGGGTGAGAGCCTGGACGCCCACCTGCTGCGCTTTATTGCCCGGACGGTGGGGATCGTCGGGGTGATTGGCGTGGCATTCCTTCTCACCAGCCGCCTGGGCGCGCCGCTTTACAGCCTGCTGGCCGGTTTTGGTATCGGTGGTATCGCCATTGCCCTGGCGATGCGCGGATCATTCGAGAACTTTATTGGCAGTCTCAACCTTTTTGGCGACAAACCGGTCAGGGTGGGGGATTTCTGCCGCTATGGGGAGGACTCGGGTGATGACTTCCAGCGCGCTGGCACGGTAGAAAGTATCGGCATGCGCTCGACGCGCCTGCGGGGTATCGATAACAGTCTTACCACCATCCCCAATGCAGATTTCAGCCAGATGCATATCGTCAATTATTCCACGCGCCGCTACATGTTGCTGCGCACGGTCTTGACCTTGCGTTTTGAGACAACGGAGGACCAGTTGCGCTACCTGCTGGTGACTATCCGTGAGATGCTGGTGGGCCATCCCCGGGTAGCGGATGACGAGCCTTCGGTGCGTTTTGCCGGATTCGGGGAGTCGGCCCTGTTGGTGGAACTGCGGGTGGATATCACCACCAACGAGTATCCGGAATTTCGTGCCATCTGTGAGGACATCTATTTCAGGGTCTTTCGTATCGTGCGCCGGTCCGGCACGGATTTCGCTTTTCCGTCCCGGACCGTTTATTTTACCCGCGATGGTGGCATTGATGTTGAGCAACAACAGGTTGCAGAGGCGCATGTACGCGAGTGGGCCGCAGCACAGCAGATGCCTTTCCCTTACTTCTCAGCGGAGCAGCGCGCGGCCCTGCACAATACGGTTTACTATCCCCCGGAGGGCTCCCCGGACTCAGAGGGATAATGTTCCGGGTGTCGCTTCAGAACGCCAGCATCAATTCGGTGTTAAATACGACACCATTGCCGCCCAGTGAAAAGGGCACACTGTTGTAGCCTACCGGTGAATTGTCCAGATACAGGAATTGTGCCGTCAGGCGGAGCTCGCGGCGCTTGAAGGGGTAGAAATTGAATCCCAGGGCCAGGTCCCAGGGGTCCCCATACTCGCCATTAATCTTCGAGCCGGCCACAAACATCTGCAGGGTCTTGGGGGCCAGCATCGTGGATCCCTGTACCTGGAAACCGTGGTCCCAGAGGTCATCGACGGGCAGGCCGGTATCGGTGTCATTCAGGATAATGGTCCTGAAGTCGTTGACCTTGCGCCAGTAGTATTCCACGTCCAGTGAGTAACCACAGTACTTGATGCCACCGTTGACGGCTGCCATCTGGTAAGTGGCGTTGCGGATGTTAACGCCGACATCAAATGGATCGGGAGAGAAAATGCGTGTGCCATCCGACAGCCGGATCTGGCTGTTATCGAAGCTGTCAATTTCAGGCTGGCCCTGGGCATCTTCATCACTGCGTGTGTAGTGAATCCCGAACAGGGTGGCTGGCTCCGTGTGGAACTCAAAGTCGCCGAAACCGTTGGCGGGTCCGTATTCACCGGTGGTGGGCATCCACCACAGTGCACCCGACAGGGTGTTGAAATTATCATCCAGCTCATCGGCGTCCACACCCAGCTGGCTGAGGTTGTTGCCGATCATGGCCCGGTATTCGACCTTGTCCGTGATCTCTCCCCAGGCCCACAGGCCGGTGGTGTAGGAGCCGCGGAAGAATTCATCGGCAATGGTGCGATGGTCCACCTTTAGCCAGTTGGGAAAAGTGCCGTTGGTCGTTCGTGTAGTGGGTAGTGCATTGATGCCGGCGCCCAGCTTGAAGTTGTCGTTGAACAGGTAGCTCATGTAGCCGGCCACCACCACCTGGGCCGACTGGCCCTGGTTGGAATTGCTGGTCCAGGTGTAAAAGCGATACTGGAATTTCGGGTCAAAAAGCCAGCCCTTGAAGGTCAGGTTGACCTTCTGCAGTTGCATCTGGTTGCGGATGCTGACGTCAAAGGTCCGGTCAAAGCTGTCGGTATAGGTCTCCTCCAGGTTCTCCTGGTTCAGGTAGCGGACGTAGGAAAAAATACTGAAGTTCACCTCGCCCAGATCCGACCTTAACAGCACAAATCCCTTGCCGGGTTCATAGGTGCCCCAGGCAGAAGGGGGGGCTGGCGCAGAGGGGTAATAATCCGGAACCTGCTCCTGACGATGCGCCGGCGCCTGTTCGTGCTGAAGCACGGGTGCTCGTTGCGCCAACACAGCAGGCTGTTGCTTAGCCGCCTCCCGGTCCGGTTCCCCGGTCCCGCTGGACTGTCCCGCGAACCCGGCCATGGGAAAGGTGGCGAGACCGCCGGCCAACAGGGTGAGAGTCTTCATATTCCAATGCACGTCGATCGCCTTCCTTGCCTGGGGCTCTCCCGGGTGTCGGGTCTCACCTGCAGGTTTCGCAGGGTTGCCCGCCATACACCAATCGATGCAACCACGTATGGAGCTCAGGATGCGCGTCCGTTGCCCCGGGTGTGATTTCCATCCCCATATCCGCTGTGGGGAGCATTCGAGAGGATAGTTGAACGGCACCGGAGGTGCTCATTAATGCGTCAGTAGGGGGCTGTAATTGGCGTGGTTCTTTACAGGAGGGGATGGGGTGTTCTGCGGCGGTGGCCTCACCCGGGATCTGCTCATGCTCAACTGGCTACGAGCTGGCAGTCAGGGAGGAATGCTGAACGCGGCGCCCGGGGTTCCTGCTGAACCGTAAGCGGGCACGAATTGGCGCCCCCGGCAGGACTCGAACCTGCAGTGCGGACTTAGGAGGTCCGTGGTTTATCCTGTTAACCGACGGGGGCGGATGGCCGGGTCGCCTATCGAGGCGGCCGGAAAGGTCGGTATTCTAGCGCCTGTGGCGCCCAGTGTCACCGGTGGTAACACGGATGTTTCCACGCTTACGGAGAGCTGGGCCCGGTTGTCATGTGACTGACGAGAAATTGTCGCACGACGGTCACATATGACAGTTAATTTGCCGCCCCGGGAGGGCGGCGGAGGGGATGATTTCCCCGCCGGAATCCCGGTGTGTTACGTCGCCTGAAAAAGCTGTTTCCGGGGTGCAGATTTTGCTTGACCAGTATCCTCGGAGCTGATTAATCTGCAGGGGCACAACAAAAACAACAAGGGTGAATCTGCCCTGGCGGATCGAGATATTGGAGTTTCGTATGAGCGGCAACGTTAGCGAAAAGACCTTTGATTTTGATTACGACGATATCCCCCAATTAGCAACAGAAATACTGAAGCAGGCCACGTCACAGCCACCCCGGGATGCCCGGCGGATGGTGGAGGACAAGCTGGAGGAAATACGGCTACAGCGAGAGTTGATGGACTACGATTTTGATTGAGTATGTAGCATAAAGGCGCCCTCCGGGCGCCTTTATGCGTTATGTGTCTGTCGGCATTCATCCCGGGCCGGTTTCAGGCCTCCTGGCGCAGCAGATGAATAAGGAGATTCGCCATGCTGATGTCCGATCAGACAGTCTCCCGGGTTTCCACCCATCTTTCGGATGGCGGCGAGGCGCTGACTATCCGGGTCGATGGGAATTTCGATTTCAATCTCCACAGTGAATTCCAGCGCGCATACCGGGAATGTTTCCCGGCACCGAAGAGCTACAGTGTCGATCTTTCCGATACCCTCCACCTCGACAGTGCGGCGCTGGGGATGCTCCTGCTTCTTCGCGATCACAGCCTTGAGGGCCTGGATGGTGGTGGGCAACGGCATACCGTGGAACTGATCAATGCCAACGACCATGTGGCCAGGGTCCTTGCCGTTTCCAATTTCGACATGATATTTAGCATCCGTTAGCGGCCTCGTCTGCCTTTAATATCCTCGTTATCGAGCCGGGTGCTGATGAAGCTCGAGAGCTCAACGATTTTCTGAAGTCCTGCGCGCCGCCCGCCGACGCCCTCGGTGATGGATGCGACTAAGTCCTGTACAAGCCATACAGCGTGCCATTGGTGCGGCTGAACCTGGAGCAGCCAGTTCAGTATGTGCTCCTGGAGCCGGGTGACTGGCTATAACTCTGGCGTGACGTGTCCACGAGGCGCAGGGCCCGTCCGGTGAGCTGTCCGGGGAGGAGCGTCTGCCTGCCATCATCCGCAATGCTTACGCGGAAGACCGTTTTGAGAAAATCCTGACGGCGAAGGACCTGCGACAGCCGGATCCGGTTCCACTGATGCACCGGGTGCTGGCACGGTTTCCCGAGTTCTAACACCTGCGGGACACGCCCGCTATCGTGTTGGGGGCGTTGTTCAACAGTGCCATAGAGCACTGGCTGCTGGAACTGGACAGCGGTCTCAAGCGCAGCGAGCACGGCTTTGTCGGATACTATCGCCGGTTGGAATCCGGCCGGCGCCAGTTGCGCCACGGTTGGACCCGGATCCAGCTCGGCAGCTACCGGGAAGGGGGGGGTAGTGGCCTGCTGGTCTCGGTGTCGGACAGCGGGCGGGGGCTGCCACTCCTGAAGAGCATCTGCGGCGGGTCGAATGGTAGCCGGGAAGCGGCGAAGTGCGTGCGTTACTCAGCTGGGACCAGGAGGAAGCGGCCGGCTGTGAGCCGGCAGCGGCGCCTGCCGGAGTGTAATCGGGGGCCGATCGCAAACAAGTACCATACAATTTGCGCCACAGCCGGTATAATGCCGCTCACATTTTCATCAATCGCCTGTTCCAGAGGTTTTCGGCGGCATCGGCACTATGTCAGCGACTGTATGTTCACCCCCCGTTTTACAACTGCGGCGGCTCTCCTGTGAGCGGGATGGGCGGTGCCTGTTCTCCGGGCTGGACCTGGCGCTGGAGGCAGGGGCCGCGGTGCAGATCGAAGGGGCGAATGGTTCCGGTAAGACCACCCTGCTGCGCACGCTGATTGGCAGTGCCGGGGACTACCGCGGTGAGATCCTGTGGCGGGGTGAGCCGTTTCCACGGGCTCTTCCCCGGATGCGCAGCACCCTGCTTTATATCGGTCACCAGGCCGGTGTGCGCCGCGGCCTGACGCCGCTGGAAAACCTGGCCTGGTATGGAGCGTCTGAACGGGACGCGCTGGCGGCGTTGGAGCAGGTGGATCTTTACGGCTTTGAGGACAGCTCCTGCCAGCAGCTCTCCGCCGGCCAAAACCGCCGGGTCGCCCTGGCGCGCCTGTACCTACCCAATGCCCCACAACTGTGGATACTCGACGAGCCCCTTGCCGCACTGGATGTGGCCGGGGTTTCCAGCCTGCAAGGGCAGATGGCCTGTCACCTGGCGCGCGGTGGTGCAATCCTGTTTACCTCGCACCAGCCGGTGGCCCTGGCCAACCTGCAACACGTGAACCTGGCGGATCATGAGCCGGCCGGGGCCCTGGAACCATGGCCGGGGGAGGGCGACCATGAGTACGCCTGAGGCAACGCGCCAGGCCCCCCGGGTGGATGTGGCAAGGAATCTTGCGGCGCGGGAGCGCGGCGGTCCAGGCTTTGTCGCGCTGCTGCGTACGGAGCTGTTGCTGGCACTGCGGCGCCGTGCAGATATTGCCAATCCCCTGTTGTTCTTCGTTACTGTGCTTGCCCTGCTGCCGCTGGGCGTGGGGCCGGAACCGGCACTGCTGGCCCGGCTGGCGCCGGGCATGATCTGGGTGATGGCTTTATTGGCGACACTGCTGTCCCAGGAGAGTCTTTTTCGCAGCGATTTTGAGGATGGCTCCCTGGAGCAGCTCACCCTGGCCCCACAACCGCTGTACTTTGCCGTACTGGCGAAGGTGGCGGTGCATTGGCTGGTGACCGGCTTGCCCCTGGCTATGTTGTCGCCGCTGCTGGGCCTGATGCTCAATCTGCCGCCTGGGGGCTATATCTGCCTGCTGCTGTCACTGTTGCTGGGTACCGCCAGCCTGAGCCTGATTGGTGCTGTGGGCGCGGCGCTCACGGTCGCACTGCGTCGCCCGGGCCTATTGCTGGCGTTGATTGTTATGCCGCTATACGTGCCCGTGTTAATCTTCGGCACCGGTGCAGTCCAGGCGGCCCTGGACGGCTACGCCTACAGCGTGCAGCTGGCCATACTGGCGGCGCTGCTGGCGGGTGCCGCGGCGCTGGCGCCACTGGCGGCGGCCGGCGCCATCCGTATCAGTACCGATTCTTGAGGAGGTTTGCCCTTGGCCTGGCAATGGTTTCACCGCTTGGGTTCGCCGCGCTGGTTCTATGAGAAAAGCAGCGGCTGGCTACCGTGGCTGGCCGGTGCCAGCCTGCTGTTACTGGCAGTGGGCATGGCCTGGGGGCTTGGGTTTGCCCCCCAGGATGCCAAGCAGGGTAACAGTTACCGTATCATCTATATCCATGTGCCGGCGGCTTTCTTGGCGCTGGCAGGCTATTACCTGATGGCGATCAGTGGCGCCATCGGCCTGATCTGGAAGATGAAACTGTCCTTTGTGGTGATGCGGGCCGCCGCACCCATTGGCGCCGCGCTGACCTTTGTGGCCCTGTTTACCGGTGCGGTCTGGGGCAAGCCCACCTGGGGCACCTACTGGGTCTGGGATGCCCGCATTACCTCCATGCTGATCCTCTTCTTGCTATATGTGGGGATGATCGCCCTCTCTCGCGCTTTTAGTCGCGAACAGCTGGCTGACAAGGCCTGTGCCTTGCTGGCGTTGGTGGGTACCGTGAATATCCCGATCATTTACAAGTCGGTGGACTGGTGGTTCACCCTGCACCAGCCGGCAACCATCAAACTCACCGAATCCAGTAGTATCGATCCCAGTATGTTCTACCCGCTGCTGACCATGATTGCCGGCTTTTACTGTTTCTACGCCTGGGCCCTCATACTCCAGACCCGCACACTGGTGCTCCAGCGGGAATGGCGGACCCAATGGGCGAGCCAACTGCTCGGGGAGGGTCGTTAAGGTGGAATTCCAGTTCGACGGCCTGGCAGATTTCCTTGCCATGAATGGTCACGGCCCTTATGTCTGGGCTGCCTACGGGATCACCCTGCTTGCCATGGCTGGACTGATCGTCCAGCCGTTGCTGGCCCGCCGCCAGTTGCGCAGGGAGTTCCGCCGGGAGCAACGAATACACGCACGCCGTGCCGGACGTCGCCAGCCAGGTCGTCGGGCAGCGGAGGGCGCGCTGGCGGAATAGCGATGCCCGCCGGCCAGAGCCGATTTATTATTTGATTTCCGGGGGAAAGGACAAAATGCATCCCGCACGCAAACAACGCCTGATCCTGGTGCTGGTCCTGGTGGCCCTTTCCAGTGCCGCCGTGGGATTTGTCACCTATGCCATGCGTAACAACATGGATTACTTCTACGCTCCCAGCGCATTTGCCGCTGGCGAAGTTCCATTCGAGAAGCGCATCCGCGCGGGTGGCTGCGTGGTGCCAGGCAGTGTCCGGCGCGCGGGTGACTCCCTCGACGTCAGCTTCGCCATTACCGATGGCAATGCGGATCTGCAGGTGGTTTTTGACAAGATCCTGCCGGATCTCTTTGCCGAGGGCGAAGCCGCGGTGGTAACGGGGGAGCTGATGCGCGATGGCACCATGCGCGCCGACCAGGTGCTGGCGAAGCACGATGAGAACTACACCCCGCCGGAGGTGGCCGAGTCCATGGCCGGCAACGCCAGTTGCGGGCACGGAGCCAGGATATGACCCCGGAACTCGGACATTTTGCGCTGCTGGTGGGCCTGTTGCTGTCTATGGCCCTGGCCGCGGTACCCATGGCCGGCAGCTATACCGCACGGCCACTCTGGATGGAGGCCGGACGCCCGCTGGCACTGGGGGTGCTGGTGTTTACCGCTATTGCCTTCCTGTGCCTGAGCGCGGCGTTTGTGCAGAGTGATTTCAGCGTTAATTACGTGGCGCAGAACTCTAACAGCCTGCTGCCACTGCATTACAAGTTCACCGCGGTCTGGGGCGGTCACGAGGGTTCCATCCTGTTGTGGCTGTTGATGCAGGCCGGCTGGGCCGCAGCGGTGGCAATGTTCAGCCGGCAGTTGCCGGCGGAGCTGGTAGCGCGGGTGCTATCGGTTCTTGGCTTGGTGCTGGTGGGCTTCTTCCTGTTCATCCTGCTCACCTCCAATCCGTTCGACCGCACACTGCCGTTCCCGCCGGTGGAGGGCAATGACCTGAACCCGCTGCTGCAGGACCCGGGCATGATTATCCATCCGCCACTCCTCTATATGGGTTACGTGGGTTTTTCAGTGGCATTTGCGTTTGCCATTGCCGCCCTGCTGGGCGGCCAGCTGGACGCCGCATGGGCACGATGGGTACGCCCATGGACAGCGGTAGCCTGGTCCTTCCTCACCCTGGGTATTGCGCTGGGCAGCTGGTGGGCCTACTACGAACTGGGCTGGGGCGGCTGGTGGTTCTGGGATCCAGTGGAGAATGCCTCCTTCATGCCGTGGCTGGTGGGCACCGCGCTGCTGCATTCACTGGCTGTGAGCGAGAAGCGCGGCCTGTTCAAGAGCTGGACCATCCTGCTGGCAATTTTCGCCTTCAGCCTCAGCCTGCTGGGAACATTCCTGGTGCGTTCCGGTGTGCTTACCTCGGTTCACGCGTTTGCCACTGACCCGCTACGGGGTGGCTTTATCCTGGTGTTCCTGGTGATCGTGGTGGGGCTGTCCCTGGTGCTGTTCGGCCTCCGGGCACCGGCGGTCAGCGCTGGCAGTGTGTTCTCATTCCGCTCCCGGGAAACCTTCCTGCTGTCCAACAATATCCTGTTGGTCCTGATCACAGGTGTTGTGCTGACGGGTACCCTTTATCCGTTGCTGGCGGATGCTCTCAACTGGGGCAAGATCAGCGTGGGCCCGCCGTTCTTCAACCTGTTTTTTGTGCCGCTGATGGCGGTGCTGTGCATGCTGCTGGGTCTCGGCATTCACGCCAACTGGAAAGACAGTCGCTGGGATCGCCTGTTGCGTACCTGGCAGTTGCCGCTGGCCGTTGCGCTGGCTGCGGGTCTGGCTGTTCCCTTCTTGTTGGGCGACTTCCACTGGGGCGCGGCACTGGGTATCTTTGTCGGCACCTGGGTGGTTGCCGCCAGCCTGGGGGATATGTTCGCCAAAACCCGCAATGCGGACTCCCTGTTCGTGGGCCTGCGGCGCCAGCGCGCCAGCTATTACGGCATGCACCTGGCCCATATTGGCCTGGCGGTGACTGTGCTCGGTGTGGCACTGACAACCGTGTACAGCATTGAGGACGATGTCCGCCTGGGACCGGGGGATACGCACCGGGTAGCGGGCTATGAATTCCGTTTCGATGGCGTGCGCCAGGCGCAGGGGCCGAACTACCGTGCATTTGAGGGGGTGCTCCATGTCAGCCAGCATGGTAAGCCGGTGGCGGAGTTGCACCCGCAGAAACGCAATTACCTCTCCGGTGGCAACACCATGACCGAAGCTGCCATCGACACCGGACTGTTCCGCGACATCTACGTGGCCCTGGGTGAGCCGTTGGACAAGAGCAACCCCAACGGTGACTGGGCTGTGCGACTGCAGTACAAAGCCTTTGTGGTCTGGATCTGGCTGGGGGCGTTGCTCATGGCTGTAGGTGGCGGTATTGCGGTAGCTGACAAGCGTTATCGCAGGGCCCGGGCCAACCAGCCCCGGGCTATAGACGCAATCCCGGCAGGCACCTGAGCCGCGGGGAATTAGGAGGGATCGACACGACCATGGCAAGACTCAAGCTGTTCCTGCCGCTGATCATTTTTACCGCGCTGGCTCTGCTTTTCTGGCGGGGTCTCTCCCTGGATCCGCAGGAGATGCCCTCGGCACTGCTGAACAAGCCTGTGCCTGAGTTTTCACTCCCAAAAGTCACCGACGCGGAAGCCCGGGTGGGTCTTGGCGACCTGCCGGCGAAACCCCTGCTGCTCAATGTCTGGGCGACCTGGTGTATTGCCTGCCGGGTGGAGCATCCATATCTGAACAAGCTGGCCGAACAGGGAGTGCCCATCGTCGGCGTTAACCTGAAAGACGACAGTGCCGAGGCAATCAAGTGGCTGGAAAAATTTCATAATCCCTATTTGTTCAGTATTGCCGACGGGGAAGGGCGACTGGCCCTGGACCTGGGAGTGTTCGGCGCGCCGGAGACTTTCCTGGTGGATGCTGATGGCACCATTCGCTGTAAACACGTTGGTGTGGTAGATGACCGTATCTGGCAGACCAAGCTGCAGCCGCTATACGAAAAACTGCAAAAACAGTCATGGGAAGAGTTTGCCGGTGACCTACCAGATTCCCTGCTCTCCCGTTGTCAGTGAGACGGAGGAAAAGAAAAGTCGCTTTATCTGCTGGCTCGGGCCGGTAGAGGACAGGGCGGGCTTCCTGCAGCAGCTGGACAGCATGCGCAATCGGTACCCGGATGCGAGCCACCACTGTACCGCACTCGTGATTGGCAATCCCGCCAACCCGGAGGTGATGCAGTCTGATGATGACGGTGAGCCTGGAGGCAGCGCGGGGCGGCCGATGCTGGAACTCCTGCTGAAGCAGGGGGTCGGCAATGTCGGGGCGATTGTCACGCGCTATTTCGGTGGTACCAAGCTCGGGGTCGGTGGGCTGATGCGGGCCTACCGCGGTGCGGTGGGGGCGGCGCTCCAGCGGGCCGAGCTACAGCCTTTTGTCCCGCTTGTCAGCGCCGTTGTTTATTGCGATTTTGCCCAGGAGTCCCGGCTGCGCTTCCTGGTTGGGCAGGCCGGTGGCGACTGTGGCACAGCGTCTTACGCTGAGGGTGTCACAATGCCTGTCGAAGTCCCACAGGATTGTTGGGGTGACCTGGCAGTGACCCTGGCTGCAGAGGGGTACCGGGTTCACGACGGATAAGACTGGTTCCAGGCGACGGGCAAGCCGCTGCAGGCCGGACTTTCGCTAATCTCCCCAATTCGATATAAAGATTGCCATAAGAGCGGTCGGCCAGCCCGTGGTTTTGCTGCCAGCCAAAATAATATCCCTCAGGGGAAAAGGGGAAGAATATGCTGCAGGCATTGATTGCGGGTGGTGTGGTATACGGTTTGTTTAAACTTCTGGAGCGGGGTCGTGACCGGGGACTGGATGGTTTCACCTCGATCACCTTCGTGCTGGTGCCGGCGCTGCTGGTCTGGCTGGCGAGCCTGGCTATCGCCCTTGGTGGCCTGCCCCAGTACCTGCTGCTTCCTCTGCTCGCCCTCTATTTCATTGTACCGGCCCTGATGTTGCGGTTGCAGTTTGAGTTCAGCTGGAAAACTGCCTGCGGTTACGGTGCACTGGTGTTTGTCGTGGCCCTGGTGGTTGATATCCTGCTGGCAGCTGGCCTGTCCGCAATGCAAGTCTGAGTCTGGACGGTGTCTGCTCGGCCGTTATGGCTCTTGCCTTGCGGGCGTTGTTACAGCGCGTCGGGATCCAAAACTTTTCTGGATAACTTTGCCGTTAGCCGATCCGCCTTATAAAAAAGTCTCACACTTACATAGATCCCTCCTTGCCAGCGTGAATTCCTGTAGAGGGACTGACTCGGGCCGTCCATGGCCCTCGCCCTGCGGGCGCCGTCGCTTCGCTCTGGCGTCCAAAATTGCTCCAGGCAATTTTGTCGAACGAGGGTTCTCGTACGCCGATCCAGCATATACAAAAAAGCCCCGCTCTTGGGTAGATCGCTCCGTGCCGGTTGGAACACCTGTGGCGGGACTGATTTGCGGCTATACCGCTCACCCTTCGGGCGCCGTCGCTTCGCTCTGGCGTCCAAAATTGCTCCAGGCAATTTTGTCGAACGAGGGTTCTCGTACGCCGATCCAGCATATACAAAAAAGCCCCGCTCTTGGGTAGATCGCTCCGTGCC
>NZ_JAJSAP010000012.1 GCF_021729035.1 Microbulbifer sediminum
GCGGACCGGACGGGACTCGAACCCGCGACCTCCGGCGTGACAGGCCGGCATTCTAACCAACTGAACTACCGGTCCGCATTCCTTGCTTCCCCGTTTTAACCTGCCGGGCAGGTGAGGGGAAGTGGTGGGTGGTACAGGGGTCGAACCTGTGACCTACGGCTTGTAAGGCCGTCGCTCTCCCAACTGAGCTAACCACCCTGCGAAGGGCTGCGTATCTTACCGGTAAATTCTATTGAGTCAATGCCCTGTTCAAAAATATGCACACCGTGGGACGACGATGAGGCAACCCGCCTGTGTATGCGCTGGAAGCAGGAAGTTTGTCACTTCCTGCCGTGGGCGACTGCGTTAATATGCTGCCATTAGATTCCAAGGAGAACGACAATGAGACAATATTGGATTTTCGCAGTCTTACTGGCCTCTGGATTGGTGTTGGCCGGCTGCCAGAACATGGGGGCCGCCTCTCCCTGGATCGATGTCGGTAACCAGGTGGCAAAAAACGCGGGCTATGACACAGACTCCCGGCTTGCCCGGGGTATCAAGGATACCCTGCGCACCAGTACCGACCGGGCCAGCAGCCGGCTGTCTCAGGTTGGGGCATTTAACTTGGGCCTGCCCGCATCGGTTCGCCCGGTGGAAGATGGCCTGCGCCGCTTCGGTTTCGGCAATTATGTTGACCGGCTGGAGAATGCCATGAACCGGGGGGCAGAGCAGGCGGTGGCCGAAGCGGCACCGGTTTTCAAGCAGGCGATTGCCAATATGACGGTCAATGACGCCCTGGGTATTATCCGCGGTAATGAAACCGCGGCGACAGATTATTTCCAGCGCCAGACCGAGGCTGCCCTCCGCATGCGTTATGAGCCGATTGTCGAGGCAAACCTGCGCAAGACCGGTTTTTATAACCAGTACGAGAGTCTGCTTGCCACTTACGAGAAATTGCCCATTGCCAACAAGCCGGATATGGATCTGGAGCGTTACGTGATCGACCAGAGCATGATGACGTTGTTCAGTCGCATCGGTGAGGAAGAGGCCCTGATCCGCAAAGATCCTGTGGCCCGGGGCAGTGTGCTGATCGGGCAGGTATTTGGGGCCGGGGAGGGCTGATTGCCAATCAGCTGATACTGGTTAAGTGGGGGCCAGTCCCTGCGTCTCAGGTGGTCGCAGGTGGAAGGTGACCCCCCTGGGAAAAAGCCCGCTGAGAGCGGGTTTTTTGTTGGGCCGTGCGGGGCTGACAGGTGCCGTCTGTGACGCCCATCCTGCGGGCGCCTTTGCTTCGCTGCGGCGTCCAAAATTGCTCCAGGCAATTTTGTCGAACGGGAGTTCTTGTACGCCGATCACCCACATACAAAAAAGCCCCGCTCTTGCGAGCGGGGCTTTTTTGTATGTGGCGGACCGGACGGGACTCGAACCCGCGACCTCCGGCGTGACAGGCCGGCATTCTAACCAACTGAACTACCGGTCCGCATTCCTTGCTTCCCCGTTTTAACCTGCCGGGCAGGTGAGGGGAAGTGGTGGGTGGTACAGGGGTCGAACCTGTGACCTACGGCTTGTAAGGCCGTCGCTCTCCCAACTGAGCTAACCACCCCGCGTCAGGAGCTGCGTATAGTAATGATATTTTCCGACGCGTCAACGCTTTGTGAAAAATTTTTTTACCTTTCAACAAGTTAAGCAGGTGGCGGGCCGCTGCGGGCCAGTGCGGGGGGTGGGGGAGGCTGTTATAATCGCGCAAATTTCCACCGGACGAATGACAGAGAGGGACTCGGGTGAGAGAGCGAGTGAAACAGATCGGGTGGCTGCCCCTGGTCGTGGCCCTGCTGGGCGGCCTGTGCCTGTCAATGGCCGTGACAGCTGCCGTGGAGGTTGAGCCGTTGTCGACCCCGGAGCTGGAGGCGCGATACCAGGTGCTGATCGAGGAAATGCGCTGCCCCAAGTGCCAGAACCAGAACCTGGCAGGTTCTGATTCACCGGTGGCCCAGGACCTGCGCCGGGAGATCCGGCGGTTGCTGGAGGAGGGGTTTACGGACGGCGAGATCACTGAGTACATGGTGGCCCGCTACGGCGATTTTGTGTTGTACCGCCCACCGGTGCAGCGCAACACCATGGCGCTGTGGCTTGCACCGGGTGTGTTTGCGGCCATCGGCCTGGTCGCCCTGGTGTTGGTGGTGGTGCGGTCGCGCTCGGGCACCGGCGCGAGGCAGGATGATGTCAGCGGTGAGCTGACTGCCGAGGAGCGGCGTCGACTGCAGGCGCTGTTGGGGGAAGATGGGTTGGAATCCGACCGGGAGAGTGACCGTGGAGCCAGGCGTGATGACTGAATTGTGGCTGGGCGTGGCGGCCCTGGTTTTGCTGCTCGTATTCATATTGCTGTGGCCGGCGTTACGCGGTGCCGGTGCGAGCCGGCGGGCACAGGAGGAAACTGGTCGCCACCGGGCGGCGCTGGCGGCCTTGTACCGGGAACAGCGGGCGGAGCTCGAGGCATCCCGTGCCAGCGGCGCCATTGATGACGGGCAGTTTGCGCAGCTGGAGGCGGAGATGGCCCGCAACCTGCTGGCTGCCGAGCAGGCAGCGGGTGGCGAAACACGCCAGGGGGGGCGTGGCCTGCTGCTGGGCCTGGCGGCCGTGGTGCCGCTGGCGGCGCTGGCGCTGTATCTCAACAGTGGTCATGTGGGGGGCCTGGAGCTCTACCGGGATATCCTGGCCAGCCAGCAGGGCAAGGCCGACCGGGTCACCGAGGAACGTATTACCAGCGAGCTTCGGGAGCGGGCGGCATCCCATCCGGACGACCTGACCAGTCGCTATGTTCTTGCGCAGCGGCTGATGGTTCGGGGTGACCTGGACGGCGCGGTGGAGTCGTACCGCTATATCGTTGCGCAGGAGCCGCAGGCGGCGGGCGTCAAGGCCGAGCTGGCACAGGCGTTGTTCTTCCAGCAGGGTTCCCGGGTGACAGGGGAGGTTCGCCGGCTGGTGGGCGAGGTGCTCGCGGCACGGCCTGATAACGGCACTGCGCTGGGGCTGGCCGGGATCGCCGCGTTTGAAGACGAACGGTTCCTGGACGCCCGCGACTTGTGGCAGCGTGCGCTGGATCAGTTGTCGCCCGGTTCTGCCGCTGCGGAGGCGCTGGCCGCCGGTGTGGCACGTGCGGAGAAAGCTATGGCGGACCGCGGTGAGTCGGTCACAGGAGGGGCCCGCGAGGCAGGGCAATCATCCCCGGAAGGGGACGTGGGCCCGGTAATCCGGGTCAGTGTGGAGCTGGCTGAGGCAGTTGAGGCGCCGGCGGAGACTCCGGTGTTCATTTATGCCCGTGGCGCCGACAGCCCCATGCCACTGGCGATCGTGCGCCTGAGCGCCGGTCAGCTGCCGGCCGAAGTGGTGCTGGATGAGTCCCGCGCGATGATGCCCGGTCGCTCACTGGCGAGTGTGGACCAGGTGCAGCTTGTGGCGCGCCTGGCGGTGAATGGGGGCGCGCGGCCGGCGCCGGGCGACTGGCAGGGCAGTGTGGAGTCGCTGCCGCAGTCGGACTGGGACCAGCCAGTCTCGATCACGATCGACCGCCAGCTCTGAGTAAGGGCGGGGGCTTTCCCGCACCGCTGCGCGGTGCCCCGGGAACCAGCTGGGCTGGCGCCTGCCGCATTGGCGGGAGGCGCCATTTCTTAATCGAAAATTACCGCTGAAACGGCCGGCGCCGCCATGTACAATCGGCAGTTTGGTGCGGCCATCGCCGGCACGCTGTCGGGCGCCGGCGAATAACAAAATACCGAGTTACAAATACATGCGTCTGAAGTGCATCAAGCTTGCGGGTTTCAAATCCTTTGTTGACCCGACTACCGTACACTTTCCCTCCAACCTGAGTGCTGTGGTGGGGCCCAATGGCTGTGGTAAGTCCAACACCATTGACGCCGTGCGCTGGGTAATGGGTGAGTCGTCCGCCAAAAACCTGCGCGGTGACTCCATGACCGACGTAATCTTCAATGGCTCAAGTGGCCGCAAGCCCGTGGGCCAGGCCTCCATCGAGCTGGTGTTCGACAACTCCGAGGGCAAGCTGACCGGCCCCTATGCCGAATTCGCCGAGATCTCGGTGAAGCGCCGGGTGACCCGCGACGGCCAGAACAATTACTACCTGAATGGCGACAAGTGTCGCCGCCGTGACGTGACCGACCTGTTCCTGGGTACTGGCCTGGGGCCGCGCAGCTACGCCATCATCGAGCAGGGCATGATCTCCAAGCTGATCGAGGCGAAGCCCGAAGAGCTGCGGGTGTATATCGAAGAGGCGGCCGGTATCTCGAAGTACAAGGAGCGCCGTCGCGACACCGAGAATCGCATGCGCCGTACCAGCGAGAACCTGGAGCGCCTGACCGATATTCGCGAAGAGCTGGAACGGCAGCTGGCACGACTCGAGCGCCAGGCTGCGGCGGCGGAAAAGTACAGCCGTTTCAAGGAAGAGGAGCGCAGCCACAAAGCCCACCTGCAAGCCCTCAAGTACCGGGACCTCGACGACCAGGCCAAAACCAAGCAGCGGCAGATTTCTGAGCTGGAACTCACGGTGGAAGAGCTGGTGACGCGGCAGGTGAGCTGTGACACCGATATCGAGCAGAAGCGAGTCGGTTACCATGAGCTGTCGGACAGCTTCAATGAGGTCCAGGGGCGTTTCTACGCCATCGGCGCTGATATTGCGCGACTGGAGCAGAGTATCGCCCACGCCCGCGAGCGCAATACGCGCCTGCAGTCAGACCTGCAGCAGACCGAGCACGAATACCGCGAGGCGGAGACCGGCCTGGAAGCAGACCGGGAGAAGGCGGCGCAGTTCGAGGCCGAGCTGGAAGTGATCAACCCGGACCTGGAGATGGTCCAGGCCGCCGAAGAAGAATCCGCCCTGGCCCTGCAGACCGCCGAGGACCAGATGCGCGACTGGCAGAACGAGTGGGACCAGTTCAACACCGGTGCCTCGGGTTCGCGCCAGAAAGCCGAGGTGCAGCAGTCCCGCATCCAGCACCTGGAGACCTCGGCGCAACGCCTGCAGGAGCGTATCAACAAGCTGCAGGAAGAGCGTGGCCGCCTCGCCGAGAGCGGCGAGGACGACGATTTTGAACAGCTGGGCGAGCAACTGGCCGAGCTGGAGTTGCAGGCCGGCGAACGCCGCGAGGCCGTGGCGGAGAAAAATGAATCCCTGGCTGAGCTGCGTGCCCGCGAGAGTGACAGCGCTGCGGAGCTCGACCAGCTGCGCCTGCAGCTGCAGACCAGCCGCGGGCGCTTCGCTTCCCTCGAGGCGCTGCAGCAGGCGGCGCTTGGGCAGGGCAAGGCCGTGGATAACTGGCTGCAGCAGCAGTCGCTGGCGGACCGCCCGCGACTGGCCGACCAGATCAGCGCCCGGGCCGGCTGGGAAAAGGCCGTGGAAACGGTGCTGGGCACCCAGCTGCAGGCTGTCTGTGTGGACCAGCTGGAGAGCCTGAGTGAGGGGCTTGCCAGCCTCGAGAGCGGGCAGGCGATCTTTGTCGATGGCAGCCCGGTTCCTGCCACCGCTGGCGGCAGCAGCCTGCCGGCGCTGGCGGAAGTGGTCGAGGGCCCCGATTCGCTGGGTGGCCTGCTGTCCGGCATCTATACCGCTGAGGACCTCACCGCCGCGCTGGCCCAGCGGGAGCGATTGCAGGCCCATGAATCCATCGTAACCCGTGACGGCCTCTGGCTGGGACCGAACTGGCTGCGGGTCAGTCGTGCCTCCGACGCCGAGGCCGGGGTACTGGAGCGCAAGCAGGAGCTGGAAGAGCTCGAGGCATCGATTGCCGCCTGCGAAGAACAGATTGAGACCCTCTCGGAGCAGCGCGAAGAACTGCGCAACCAGGCCTCCGACATGGAGAGCGCCATCGAGCAGTCCCGCAATGAGCTGGAGCAGCTGAGCCGGCGCGAATCCGAGTTGCGTAGCCAGCTGTCCGCCCGCCGTGCGCGCGCCGAACAGATGGGCGAGCGCCGTACCCGGGTCGAGCAGGAACTGGCGGAAGTGCGCGAGCAGCAGGAGATGGAGGGCGAGTCCCTGTCCGAGGCACGCCTGCTGCTGCAGGAGGCGCTGGAGGCGATGAGTGACGACACGGACCGCCGTGAGTCCCTGCTGGCCCGCCGCGACGAGCTGCGCGAGGCGCTGGATGCGGCGCGCCAGCGCGCCCGTGAAGACAAGGATAAGGCACACGAACTGGCTATGCGCGAGCAGTCAGTGCGGACCCAGATGATGTCGCTGGAGCGCACCCTGCAGGTGATGCGCGAGCAGCTGGAACGCCTGCGCACCCGCCGCGAGCAACTACAGGAGCAGATGGCGGAGAGCGACGACCCGTCCCAGGATTTCCAGGCCGAGCTGGAGGAAAAACTGGGCGAGCGCATGGAGGTGGAAACCGAGCTGTCCGAGGCGCGCAAGAAACTGGAGGAGGTCGAGAGCGGCCTGCGCGAACAGGAGCAGGAGCGCCACAAGGTAGAGGCGGCTCTGCAGGGTGTGCGCGCCCAGCTCGAACAGGAGCGCCTGGGCGCCCAGACCCTCGAGGTGCAGCGCAACGGCCTGGTTGAGCAGTTGCGTGAATCCGATTACGACGTGGACCAGGTACTGGAAGAACTCCCGGGTGACCTGACCATTGGCCAGGTCCAGGAAGAGCTGGAACTGGTGGCCGCACGAATTTCCCGGCTCGGCGCCATCAACCTGGCGGCCATCGATGAATACAAGCAGGAATCAGAGCGCAAGGAATACCTGGATCGCCAGTACAGCGACCTGATGGATGCCCTCGAGACCCTCGAGAACGCCATCAAGCGCATCGACCGGGAAACCCGCACACGCTTCAAGGAGACCTTCGACAAGGTCAACACGGGCCTGCAGGAACTGTTCCCGAAGGTGTTCGGTGGCGGTCACGCCTACCTGGAGCTCACCGGCGAGGACCTGCTGGATACCGGCATCGCGATCATGGCGCGCCCGCCGGGCAAGCGCAACAGCACTATCCACCTGCTGTCCGGTGGTGAAAAGGCCCTGACGGCGATTGCGCTGGTATTCTCGATTTTCCGTCTCAACCCGGCGCCATTCTGTATGCTGGACGAGGTGGACGCGCCGCTGGACGATGCCAACGTGGGTCGCTACGCACGGATGGTGCAGGAAATGTCCGAGCACGTGCAGTTCATCTACATTACCCACAACAAGATTGCCATGGAAATGGCGCACCAGCTGTTGGGTGTCACCATGCACGAGCCCGGTGTATCGCGACTGGTAACGGTAGACGTTGAAGAGGCGGCCGAGCTGGCATCCGCATAAGGGCGTAAAGGGAGAAACGCTGATATGGACAACTGGCTGATCACGATTCTCGCACTGGTCCTGGTGCTGGCCCTGGTGGATGGTGTGCGCCGCGCGATCGTGCGCCACAGGGATGCGGATCGTACCGAGCGTAGCCTGAGTCGCGCCATGCACGGTGAGCGAGGCCATCGGGATACTGCGCCCGCCTCGCGGGCCCGCTCGCGCCGGGGTGAGGATGAATTACTCGATCCGGAAGAGGCGGCCAAGCGTGCCCAGATTGCCCGTGAGCTGCCCGGCAGTGTGCGTGTCGTTCAGCGACGGGCGCTGGAAGAGGCGCTACAGGTAAACCGCAAGCTGCAGGAGGACTTCCAGTCCGACGAAAAGCCGGGGAAGAGCGAGGCCGCGGGTGATGCAGATTCTGGTGAGGGCGGCACCGGTGGTGCAAGGAGCAGGGAGCCCCGCCAGGCTTCTCTGAACCTGGAAGAGCAGGTGCCGACCCTGATGGACTCTGTTCCCGGAGAAGTGGAAGAGCCCATCGGCAAAGACTTCCGCCGTGAACCGGAACTCGACGAGGCCGACAGCCTCCAAGCCCTGAGTGAAACCGAACAGGAAGAGCAGGTCGAGCCAGTGCTGAAGAAAAAAAGACCGCCGGAGCCCCGTCCCCGGGAGGATGAAACCATGCGCCAGCCAGGAAAGAGCAGGGGCGGTTCCGATCGCCGAGGCAAGCAAATGGGTGGTGCGGACAAGTCCCCGGTCGAGGAGGTGCTGATTATCAATATCATGGCACCGGATGGCGACCTGTTCGAGGGCAACGACCTCCTGCGGGCGCTGATGGCTGTGAACATGCGCTTTGGTGATATGGATATTTTCCACTATCACCTGGGGGGTGCAGACGATGGCCCGGTGATCTTCAGTCTTGCCAATATGGTGGTGCCGGGCGTATTCGACCTGGGGCGGATGGAAGAGTTTACTACCCCCGGTGTGAGCCTGTTCCTGGCGCTGCCAATCGATGGCGAAGCGATCAAGGCCTTTGAATTGATGCTGTCAGTGTCGCGCGAGATCTCTGAGCACCTCGGCGGTGAACTGAAGGATGAAAATCGCAGTGTCTTTACTGCCCAAACCGCCGAGCACTATCGCCAGCGGGTGATGGAGTTCCAGCGCCGGCGAGCCCTGGCCAGGGCGCAGGCCTGACGCAAAGCAACTGATCGTCGAGCGGCTCCCGCCCGCTTCCCGGTGCATGCCGGCAGGTGCGGCCGGTGGCCGCTGTTACGTGTAAAATCCCTGCCCAAGATACTTTCCGTGTTCTCAGCGAATAATCGATGACCAATAAGAAAATTCCCACCGAAAAACGCGAACGCGCCCAGGAGTTACACGCTGTCCTGCAGCGTGCCAACTACCAGTATTATGTGCTCGATGCCCCGGAATTACCGGATGCTGAGTATGATCGCCGCCTGCGTGAGCTGCAGGAGTTGGAGCAGGAATTCCCCGCCCTGGTTAGCCCGGATTCTCCCACCCAGCGGGTGGGTGCCGAGCCGCTGACCGAGTTTGCCGAGGTGCAGCACGAAGTGCCGATGTTGTCGCTCGACAATGCCTTCGATGACAGCGAGCTACAGGAGTTTGACCGGCGTGTGCGTGACCGCCTCAATAGCAAGGGCGCGGTGGAATATGCCTGTGAGCCGAAGCTGGATGGTATTGCCATCAGCCTGCTGTACCGGGACGGTGTGCTGGAGCGGGCCGCAACCCGCGGTGACGGCACTACCGGCGAGGATATCACCCAGAATGTGCGCACCATCGGCTCGGTGCCCCTGCGGCTGATCGAGAACGGGGTGCCGGCGGTGCTGGAAGTGCGCGGCGAGATATATATGCCCAAGGCTGGCTTTGCCGAGTTGAACGAGAAGGCCCGCGTCGCGGGTGAGAAGGTGTTTGTCAATCCTCGCAACGCTGCCGCGGGTAGCCTGCGCCAGCTGGATTCCCGTATCACTGCTCGGCGACCACTTGAGCTCTGTGTCTATGGCGTGGGCCTGGTTGATGGTGCCAGCCTGCCGGAAAAACACAGTGAGATCCTGCAGCAATTGCACCGCTGGGGCTTCCGCATCAACAGTGAGATGGCGGTGGCGGCGGATATCCGGGAATGTATCGAATATCACCGCAAGCTTGGCGAGAAGCGCGCGGAGCTGCCCTACGATATCGACGGTATTGTCTTCAAGGTAAACAGTATCCCGCTGCAGCGCAGGCTTGGGTTTGTTGCCCGCGCACCGCGCTGGGCCATGGCTTATAAGTTCCCGGCCCAGGAAGAGATGACGGTGTTGCGGGACGTGGAATTCCAGGTGGGGCGCACCGGCGCAGTCACCCCGGTCGCGCGCCTGGAGCCGGTTTTTGTTGGCGGGGTGACGGTTTCCAATGCCACGCTCCACAACCGCGATGAGATAGAGCGGCTGGGGGTAAAGATCGGCGATACGGTGGTTATCCGTCGGGCCGGTGACGTGATCCCGCAGGTTGTGTCGGTGGTGGAGAGCAAGCGGCCCCAAGACGCCCAGGATATTGTTTTCCCGGATCACTGTCCGGTGTGTGACTCTCCCGTTGAATCGACCCCCGGGGAAGCGGTGGCGCGGTGTAGCGGCGGCTTGATCTGCAGCGCACAGCGCAAGCAGGCAATCAAGCACTTTGCGTCGCGCAAGGCCATGGACATCGATGGCCTGGGAGACAAGCTTGTTGAGCAGCTGGTTGACGAGGGCCTGCTGCATTCGGTTTCCGGCCTTTACCGGCTGGAAGTCGGGCAGGTGGCAGCCCTGGAGCGCATGGGCGAAAAATCTGCACAGAACCTGATCGATGCCCTGGAGCGCAGCAAGGACACGACACTGCCCCGCTTCCTGTATGCATTGGGGATTCGTGAGGTAGGGGAGGCCACCGCGCGGAACCTGGCCCGACACTTTGGTGAACTCAAGCCCCTGATGCAGGCCGGCGAGGAAGCATTGCAGGAAGTTGAGGATGTAGGGCCGGTGGTGGCGCATTTCGTTGCCGAGTTTTTCGACCAGCCTCACGCCCAGGAAGAAATCGAGGCGCTGCGGCAGGCGGGTGTGCACTGGCCCGCAGAGGAGACCGGTGGGGAAGCCCAGCCATTAGCGGACCAGACCTGGGTTCTCACCGGGAAACTGGAGACGCTATCCCGCAGTGAGGCCAAGGATTACCTGCAGCGGCTGGGGGCCAAAGTTGCGGGTAGCGTTTCAGCGAATACCCACACGGTAGTGGCTGGTCCCGGCGCCGGGTCGAAACTCAACAAGGCCCGCGAGCTTGGAATTGCCACGCTTGATGAGGATGAGTTCCTGGAAATGTTGCGCGGGCGCGGGATTGAGATCTGATTCCCGGGCAGTCGCCGCCCACTGTCGCCCTCCACTGCCTGAAGCGTTCCGGTAGTGGTCAGCGTGCACATAAAATACGCTCATCGTTATGGTATTTTCCATCGGCCGCCGTTAAAGTGGTCCGGCAAATACTCAAATGGCCGCGCAACAATTGCGCGGCTGCGCTGTGCTGAGGGACACAATAGTGGTACAGGGTGATCAGGAATCCATTGTTTACGGATGCATCAAGGACACCAACAGCCTTGCCGGGGGTTCCGACCGTCGCCGCGTAAATCGCGAGGCGGTGCTCGCCCTGCCCAGTGCCGACGAGTGGCCCTTTCTCTGCCGCGATATGTTTTCCATTCCTACCATCAAGGTGAAACAGTCCCAGTACCAGACCGATGTGATCCATTTCGGGGCCTCTTACCGGGCGGTGGAGTACGAATGGAATCACTGGATCCTCAAGTTCGAGGAATTACTGCGCAGCATGTATTGGGTATCCGCCACTGTCCACCTGGAAACTGAACTCTCCGGTACCCATTCGTTTACCTGGGAGGCTACAGGCCTTTACCACGAGCCCGGCAGTGGTGACATGCAGGTGCGTTGCGAGTGGACCCAGGAAGGGCGCGTCAGCGTCTGACCGGAAAGTCCCGCATTCCACTGTCTATCGCTGCCTGACTGCCCGGCCATGAGCGCCTTTTCACGCCGCACACCTTGCTATGCTTAACTGACTCGCTGGCATTGGTGTCGCGAGCGATGTGGTTCCGGGCAGCCGCGCGGTGTGGACTTGACAGTGGTGGCAGAGGGCTCTCTGCCGGCGTACGCAACCCTCTACGCTCATATCCGGGTCATCCTGGGGATCGTCGTCGGATTGGGGCTCACTCACCTGCTGCGTAACCTGGCGCGCCTGGTTGAGGAGCCCCGCGAGGACCGCCTCTACTGGCTGCACCTGGGCTGGGTCGGCTTTGTCATGCTGTATCTGCTGCATTTCTGGTGGTGGGCATTCCGCTTCTCCCACAGCGGGACCATCGACCTGCTCACTTATCTATACCTGATCAGTTATACGCTGTTCCTGTACCTGTTGTGTGTCCTGCTGTTCCCCGAAAAGAATTCCCGGCCCAAGGATTACCGCTCATTGTTTTTCCTGCGACGCAAATGGTTGTTTGCTGTGCTAGCTTCCTGGTGTCGGGGATGAGTTTCCAGGTTTTTTATTTCTTTGCGGAATATGGTTCATTTTCTGAATAAATTGTGGCTTGGCGTTGCGTCTCTGGGGCGGTAAGCTGTGAAAACCGACTTTGACGCGCTGTGCCGTGGCAGAGGCTGCGGCACAGTAAAAATAATCTCCAGGCTAGGAGCTTTTTATGAAGTGCTTGATCTTCCGTTTGCTGCAATCCCTGATTTTCGGCGGCGCCCTGGTTGCGGCGCCCCTTTTGCACGCCGACGATCACAATAAGGCGGCATCCCAGGTGTCCAAGGCGCCGGCCGATGCCCGGGCCTATATTCTGTCTCCCAAAGATGGTGAAAAGGTCGGCAAGACATTCACCGTCAGGTTTGGCCTGTCGGGCATGGGTATTGCCCCGGCTGGCATTGACAAGGAAAGCACTGGCCATCATCACCTGCTGATCGATGTAGACCAGTTGCCCTCTATGAACAAGCCGCTGCCGGCCACGGACAATATCATTCACTTCGGCGGTGGCCAGACCGAAACCGAGATTACTCTGTCGCCGGGTAAGCACACCCTGCAGCTACTACTCGGTAACCACCTGCATATTCCGCACAGCAATCCAGTGCTGTCCGAGAAAATTACCGTGGTGGTAGGCGAGTAAGCGGGTATCAGTTTTTCCGAATACGAGTCGGGGACCGGTTCGCATGAGTAAAGATTTTCGCACGGAAAAAGACAGCCTGGGCGAAGTCCGGGTACCAGGGGATGCGCTTTACGGTGCGCAGACCCAGCGCGCTGTGGAGAATTTCCCGGTCAGCGGGCAGTCGCTGCCGGCTGAGTTTATCCGCGCCGTCCTGTTGATCAAGAAGGCCGCGGCACAGGCCAACAAAGACCTGGGCCTGTTGGCCGGTGAGCAGGCGGTGGCTATTGTCGAGGCCTGCAATGCCGTCGATGATGCGATGCTGGAAAAGCAGTTCCCGGTGGATGTTTACCAGACCGGCTCCGGCACCAGCACCAACATGAATGTTAACGAGGTGCTGGCGACAATCGCGATGCGGGATAGCGGCGTCGATATCAATCCCAATGACCACGTCAATATGGGCCAGAGCAGCAACGACGTGATTCCCAGTGCAATCCATGTGTCGGCGCTGCTCGCCGTACGTGACCAGCTATTGCCGGCCCTGAGACTCCTCCACAGTGTGCTGGACGAGAAGGCGGCGGGGCTTGCTGATGTAGTGAAGACCGGCCGTACCCACCTGATGGACGCGGTGCCGATCACCATGGGCCAGGAAATCTCCGCCTGGGCGACCCAGGTGGAGCATTGTCGGCAGCGGATTCGCTCCACCCTGCCACGGCTGGCGCAGCTGGCACAGGGCGGGACTGCGGTTGGAACCGGCCTGAACGCACATCCGGACTTTGCCGAATTGTTTGCCCAAAAACTCAGTGCCGATACGACCCAGCAGTTTCGCCCGGCGGACAATACGTTTACGGCGATCAGTTGCCAGGACACGGCGGTCGAGCTTTCCGGACAGCTGAAAGTGCTGGCTGTGGCACTGATGAAAATAGCCAACGACCTGCGCTGGATGAACAGTGGCCCGCTGGCCGGCTTCGGTGAAATCGAGCTACAGGCTTTGCAGCCGGGCAGCAGCATCATGCCCGGGAAGGTGAATCCTGTCATTGCCGAGTCGGTGGCGATGGTTGCAGCGCGGGTGATGGGAAATGACACCACCATCGGTGTCGCGGGCCAGAGCGGCAACTTCCAGCTCAATGTGATGCTGCCGCTGGTGGCCAGCTCTCTGCTGGAGAGTATCCGCCTGTTGACCGGCGCCTCTCAGACACTCGCCGACAAGGCCGTTGCCTCTTTCACCGTCAAGCGGGAAAACATTGAGCGGGCCCTGGCGCGCAACCCGGTGCTCGTTACTGCGCTGAACCCGGTAATCGGCTATGAAAAGGCGGCCGAAATTGCCAAACGAGCCTACGCGGAAGGGCGCCCGATACTGGAAGTGGCCAGTGAGATGACAGATCTCGACACGCAGGAACTGGAACGCCTGCTCGATCCGCGACAGCTGACCAAGGGCGGCATCCCCGGTGGCGACTAAAGAGCACGCCTTTCGGCCCGGCGCCTCAGGTGAGCAAAATCAGGCAGAGTACCAGGGTCGCTATGGCCAGAGTGAGGCATTCGATCAACGTGAACAATCGCCTCACGGTCGCGCGATCTTCCTTCCGATAGAGTAATTTCTTGCTCATGGAACCTCCTGCGGCGTTGACAGCGATGGGCCAATGCCTCACGATTCTGCGCCGCACCGGCTATAGTTGCCGATCCTTAAATGGTAATGCCGCGCTCAGGTATGACCCAGTATTCACGTTTATCAAGCAGTCCGGATGCCCATGGCCAGTAAACGTCGTCGCTCTTTTCTCACCAGCGTTATCGCTTGTATCGGTTTTGTCGTCGCCGCAATCTGGGCCTGGGACCTGCCGGTCAGGGATGTGCTGGCCTATCTGGTTATCCTCCTCGGATTCCTGGTGGTCCTGATTCTTGCGGGCCTTGCCGGTGGCGCGCTGCTGAACTGGCTGCGCAGGCGCAAAAAATAGATGAGCGTGACGGAAGAGGATATCCGTATCCCCATTGCCTATCTCGAGCGCTTGCTGGAAGAGGCGGCCAGGCATGGCTGTGACCGGCAGGAACTGCTCAGCGCGGTGGGCATAGAGGAACGGGAGCTGGAAGGTGCGGCGGCGTTCTCGGCGCTCAAGTACGGCCGGCTCTACCAGCGCGTCATGTGGCAGGTCCAGGACGAATGGTTCGGCATGCTCAGTGGTGGGCGTGTGCGCTCGGGCTCTTTCCGCCTGCTGTGCCTCACCGTGGTCAACTGTGCGACCGTCCGCCAGGCTATCCAGCTCAGCGCCGAGTTCATGGAAATCTGCCGGGGATTCAAGGTGAAACCGGTCCTTGAGGACCAGCAGGGAGGGCGCGAGCGAGTGGCGATTCGCGGGATCAGCTCCCTGGGGGAGGGGGAGTTTGAGCGACTGATCGCAGACACCAGTCCGGGCGTGATCCGTACCACGCTGGCGGTCTGGCATCGTTTCTACTGTTGGCTGGTGGGGCGTGAAATCCCGTTGGCGCGGCTGCATTTCTCCTTCCCGTGTCCGGAGGAGTTCCGCACCCTGGCACAGAGTGAAGCCGGCGAGCTGTTGTTCGAGCAGCCCTCCAATGCACTGGAGTACGACAGCCGCTACCTCGATTACCCCATTGTGCAGAACCCGCAGACGGTAGAGGGTTTTATCCGTACCGCGCCCTATCACCTTGTGATCAGTGATGGCAGTGCCAACAGTATCAAGACCAAGGTGAAGACCATCCTGAACCGGGATGTGAGTGAGTCCATGCCGGCGGCCGAGGTGGTGGCGGAGCGCCTGAACATGTCGGTCACGACGCTGCGCCGGCGACTGCAGCAGGAAGGGACTTCTTACCAGAAGCTCAAAGACGAGTGCCGCATGGAGGCTGCCTTTCACTACCTGAGCTGTCCGGACCTTTCCAACGGGCAGATTGCCGAGATGCTGGGTTTTGACGAGTCCAGCGCCTTCTTTCGCGCGTTCAAGAAGTGGACGGGCATCACGCCCGGCGAGTATCGCAAAAGCGGCCTTTCGGTCACGGCTGCAGCTGACTGAAGGTCCGCTTTTTACTGCCGGGCCCGTGTGCGGTTTTTGTCAGCGCTTTGGGCGGTTTTCGCCATAGAGAGATCTGCGCACCTGCTACTATGATGAACCAATCGTGAGTTCTAGTCACAAACCTGACCAGCCGGTTTCATAACCGGGCCGAAATAATACAGCGAGAATTTGAGGGTAGCAGGATGACCGACGTCAAGATTCCACTGCGCGACATGCGTTTCGCCACGCGCGAACTGCTCGATTGGGACCAGCACTATGCCTCCCTGGGTTACGAGGAGGCCACTCCGGATCTGGTGGACGCCATTCTGGAAGAGGGGGCCAAGTTCTGTGAAAACGTCCTGGCACCGCTGAATGCCGTTGGTGACCAGCAGGGCTGTACCTGGAAAGACGGTGAGGTCACCACCCCCGAGGGCTTCAAGGAAGCCTACCAGCAGTTTGTCGAGGCCGGCTGGCCCTCCCTGGCGCACGATGTCGAGTACGGCGGCCAGGGCCTGCCGCCCTCGCTGGGTACCCTGATGAGCGAGATGGTGGGCACCACCAACTGGTCCTGGGGAATGTACCCGGGCCTGTCCCATGGCGCTATGAACACCCTCGAGGAACATGGCACCGAGGAGCAGAAGGCGACCTACCTGACCAAGCTGGTAGAGGGCACCTGGACCGGGACCATGTGCCTGACCGAGCCCCACTGTGGTACTGACCTGGGTATCCTGCGCTCCAAGGCCGAACCGAATGATGATGGCTCCTATTCCATCTCCGGTACCAAGATCTTTATTTCTGCCGGTGAGCACGATATGGCAGAGAATATTGTGCATATCGTACTGGCGCGCCTGCCTGATGCACCCGCCGGCACCAAGGGTATTTCCCTGTTTATCGTCCCCAAGTTCCTGCCCGCGGCAGACGGTTCTGCCGGTGAGCGCAACGGCGTCACCTGTGGCTCCCTGGAGCACAAGATGGGCATCCACGGCAACGCGACTGCCGTACTGAACTTTGACGGTGCCAAGGGCTTCCTGATCGGGCCGCCCAACAAGGGCCTGAACTGCATGTTCACCTTCATGAACACCGCCCGCCTGGGCACTGCCCTGCAGGGCCTGTCCCACGCCGAGGCCGGTTTCCAGAAGTCCCTGGCCTATGCCAAGGACCGTCTGCAAATGCGTTCCCTGAGCGGCCCGAAAAACCCTGACGGGGCGGCCGACCCGATTATTGTGCACCCGGACGTGCGTCGCATGCTGCTGACCCAGAAAGCTTTTGCCGAGGGCGGCCGCATGCTGGTCGCGCTGTGTGCACAGCAGGTGGACCGCACCCACAAGGGCAGCGATGAGGACAAGAAGGATGCCGATGACCTGCTGGCTTTCCTGACGCCGATCGCCAAGGCGTTCCTCACAGAAACCGGCTTTGAATCCGCAAACCTGGGGCTGCAGTGCTTCGGTGGTCACGGTTACATTGCCGAGTGGGGCATGGAGCAAAACGTGCGCGACGCGCGAATCGCCACTATTTACGAGGGCACTACCGGCATTCAGGCGCTGGACTTGCTGGGACGTAAAGTCCTGATGAGCCAGGGCGAACTCCTGCGCAAGTTCACCAAGCAGGTGCACAAGTTCTGCCAGGCAGAAATCGACACTGAAGCGCTGGCCCCGTTTGTCACCCGCCTGCAGGAACTGAACAAGGAATGGGGTGATGTGACCATGCATGTCGGCGCCCAGGCCATGGAGAATCCTGACGAGGTGGGGGCTGCATCCGTGGATTACCTGATGTATTCCGGTTACGTGGTGCTCGGTTTCCTGTGGGCCCGTGCTGCCAAGGTAGCCAGTGACAAGCTCGCTGCGGGAGAGGGTGATGCGGAGTTCTACCGGGCCAAGCTGGCCACTGCGCGTTTCTACTTCGACCGCATCCTGCCGCGGACCGCGGGCCACGCGGCGGCGATGAAGAGCGGCGCTGCCAACCTGATGGAGCTGGACGCCGAACACTTCGCGTTCTGAACCGCGCAGTAACTGAAAACCGTCGGCCCTGCCGGCGGTTTTTTTATTCAGGGTATTTTATGCAGTTGCCAGATCAGGTGGTGGCGCGGCTGCGCCGCCTCTCTTGTTTGCACCCTTGCACTCGGGTACAGTTCCGGCTACCGGACGCCAGTGATTTCTGTGTCATTCTTTCGCAGGAACCCGGTGAGCCACCGGCTTTTGCCCGGTATGGGGAGGTTGAGGGTGCGGCCCTGATTCTGGAGATGTCGCAGACAACCCTGGACGCCGTCATGGAAGGGCAACTCAGTGCCCGCCATGCATTTCTTCTTGGAGACATTAGATACTCCGGTGACCGGGATCTGGCCGCCGCGCTGGCGGACCTGTTTCCCGCAGCATAAGCTTACGAAGAATAACGACACGTTCGCACTCTCAGAGAGGGAATTTCGTCTATAAGAAACGAAACACGCGGACAAGCGACAACAACAGGACTGGGAGAAGACAGTTGGACATCGACCGCAGCATACTCGACGTATTTTCTGACGCCTGCGCCAAATACAGCGACAGGCCGGCATTTACCTGCCTGGGCCAGACACTGACCATCGGCGATATCAACAAACTCAGTGCCAGGTTCGCCTCCTACCTGCAGAATCACACCAATCTCGAGCCTGGCGACCGCATTGCGGTACAGCTGCCCAATGTCCTGCAGTACCCGGTTGTGGTTTTTGGTGCCTTGCGTGCCGGCCTGGTGGTGGTAAACACCAACCCGCTTTACACTCGCCGTGAACTGAAGCACCAGCTCAACGACTCGGGCGCCAAGGCCCTGGTAGTGCTGGCCAATATCGCCGATACCGCTTCCCAGGTGATTGGGGAGACCGGGGTAGAGCAGGTGATCGTCTCCGAGATTGCCGACCTGCATAACCCTCTCAAGCGCGTGCTGATCAACAGCGTGGCGAAGTACGTCAAGAAGATGGTGCCGGACTTTTCCTTTGCCAACCAGGTGAACTTTCGCGACGCGATGGGGTTGGGCGAGCAGAATCCGCACAGTGACGTTCAGTGCAAGCCGGATGACGTGGCTGTACTCCAGTACACCGGCGGTACCACAGGTGTTGCCAAAGGTGCGATGCTGACGAACCGCAACCTGGTTGCGAATATGGAACAGGTTCGTGAAGCGCTGGGTAAATCGATCAAGGAAGGTGAGGAGCTCTACATCGCGCCCCTGCCGCTTTACCACATTTATGCCTTTACCATTCATTGCATGTCCCTGTTTGCGACCGGCAACCATTCGCTGCTGATCCCGAATCCGCGCGACATTCCAACATTTGTGAAGACCCTGAAAGGCGTGCGCTTTACCGGCTTTGTGGGACTGAATACCCTGTTTAACGGACTGATGCGTGCCCCCGGTTTTTCCGACCTGGATTTCAGCAAGCTGCACACAACCGCCTCCGGTGGTATGGCCCTGACCCGTGACACCGCCAAGCGCTGGGAAGAGATGACCGGCTGTGTAGTGACCGAGGGTTATGGCATGACCGAGACGTCCCCTGTGGTTTCCTTTAATCCGGCCGAGGCTGTGCAGTTGGGCACGGTCGGCTTGCCGGTACCCGGTACTGAGGTAAAAGTTGTCGACGAAAATGGCAATGACCTGCCCAACAACTCGCCGGGTGAGCTTTGCGTACGGGGTCCACAGGTGATGAAGGGCTACTGGCAGCGCGAAGAGGCCACTGCCGAGACCATCGACAGTGAGGGTTGGTTGAAGACCGGCGATATGGCCGAGATCCAGGATGATGGCTATATCAAGATCGTGGATCGCAAGAAGGACATGATCATCGTATCCGGTTTCAACGTTTACCCGAATGAGATCGAGGATGTGATCAGCGCGCATGACAAGGTTGCCGAGGCCGCAGCCATTGGCATTCCCGATGATAAGAGCGGGGAAGTGGTCAAGCTGTTTGTGGTGAAGGCCGATGAGTCCGTGACCGAAGAGGAGGTTATCGCCTATTGCCGCGAAAATATGACCGCCTACAAGGTGCCGAAGCAGGTGGAATTCCGTGAGGAGCTGCCCAAGACCAATGTGGGCAAGATCCTGCGTCGGGAACTGCGCGACGAGGAAATGAAGAAGATCGAGGCCCTGGAGAGCGCCTGATAACCGGTCGCTACCCGGGTACAGGACAGGAAGCCCCGCTGGTGACAGCGGGGCTTTTTTGTATGCCCTTCACGCGGAAGGCAGGATGTTGTCCGCAGTTTTTGGTTGAATTCCCGGACAACAATGGAAACTGCTTCCGCCTTCCCGGGGGAAAGGTAATGATTGTGCGCAATGTATGTGCTTGATGAGGCGTCCCCCACAATGAAATTCATGCTGTTGATGATCCCGGACGGTTACCGGCAGGCGGAGCCTGGCACGCTGCCGGATTGTGACCGGGTAGCTGCAATGATGGAGTACAACCGCCAAATGGAGGAGGCGGGCGTCCTGCTGTCCCTAGAGGGGTTGCACCCGCCATCAATGGGTGCGCGGGTAACTTTTGCCAGCGGTGAACCGGTGGTGATGGAAGGAAGCCGGCTCGACGCGACGGAATCGCTTGGCGGGTTCTGGTTAATTGAAGTGGACTCTAAAAACGAAGCAATAGACTGGGCCCGGCGCTGTCCAGCCACCTCTGGTGAGACGATCGAAGTGCGCCAGGTCCAGGAGATGGTGGCTTTTCCGGAGGAGATTCGCGAGCTGGTTGATCCAGAAGCCGGGTAATGCGGAGCCTGGTTGTCAGGCATGCGCTATAACTGTGGTTCGACCAGGCTATTGGGGTTTCCCGATGGAAGAGCCCGAGGACCGGAATCGGCTGGTCCACCAGGAGCTGCCAGCCGAGCACGATGATCCGCTCATCCGCGCGCTGCATGTGGTAATCCGCAGCTCTGTGCGATTGCTCGCAGTGCTGATGTCACTGGTTATCCTGTGGTCTGTAGCGGACGTGATTTATGTCCTCTACGAGCGCCTGGGTACGGAGCCAGTCTGGCTGCTGAACTACCGGGACCTGTTCGATGTGTTTGGTACCGTCATGCTGGTCCTGATCGCGATTGAGATCTTTATCAATATCCGCCTGTACCTGGGCTCCAATGTCATTCCCATCCAGCTGGTGCTGGCAACAGCATTGATGGCCATTGCCCGTAAAGTGATCGTGCTGGATCTCGCCGATGTCGGCCCCGAGCAGATCGTGGCGATTGCCGCTGCGATAGGGGCGCTGGGTGTGACCTACTGGCTGGTGACGAGAAAAAACTGAAACCGACCAGCACAAACAAAAAAGCCCGGCAATTGCCGGGCTTTTATTTCTGGGGATCTGCCGGTATTAATTGCGGCTGTCGCTGCTGGCGTCACGAATTGCGCGGAACTCGTTGCCCTCATACCAGTTCGGCCAGGTGCGGCTGTTCGCCAGGTCCAGGCCCAGCTCAAGCCCGAGTTGCAGGTCCATAGCGGCGCCTTTCAGGTTCCACTCGGGATCATACTCGTCGCCAGGCTTGTGGTAGGCTTGGGCGGTATATTCCTCGCCTTTTTCCTGCGCCCACTCGCGACCGTGCTGGAAGCTGTCGGTACCTGAATCAAAGTACAGCATCGGCACACCCTTTTTGGCCAGGCTGAAATGGTCAGAGCGGTAGAAGTAACCCCGCTCCGGGTGGCCCTCCGGTGCCAGGTAGCGGCCCTGTTGTTTGGCGGCTTCCTCCAGTTGCTCCTCCAGCTCGCTGTTGCCGTATCCCACGACAACCACGTCGCGCATCGGCCCGAGTACCCCCATGGCATCGAAGTTGATACCCGCCACGGTCTTCTCGAGCGGTACAACCGGGTTGGCGGCATAGTATTTGGAGCCCAGCAGGCCGGACTCCTCAGCAGTGACCGCGACGAACAGAATGGAGCGTTCCGGCTGCGCCTGCTGTTCGGAGAGCTGTTGTGCCATCGCCAGCAGGCCGGCGGTACCGGTGGCGTTGTCGACGGCTCCGTTGAAGATATGGTCCTCGCCGGCGGCATTTTTGTTTACGCCCAGATGGTCCCAGTGCGCGGTGTAGATCACGGCTTCGTCCGGGTACTTGCTGCCCGGCAGTCGCGCTACCACATTACGGGAGTCCGAGGTGCGCAGCTCGTTTTCCAGCCGGACACTGGCAGAGAGGCCCAGTGACTTGGGTTTGAAGCCCCGGGTCTTGGCCGCTTCCATTTCCCGGGCAAGGTCCAGGCCCGCAGCCTGGAAGACTTCCTGCGCGGCATCACCGGTCATCCAGGCTTCCACTGCCACGCGGTCGCGGTTCTTGTCCTCTGCAGCCAGGCTGATCTGGGCACCGGACCAGCTACCGCTGACGACTTCCCAGGGATACCCGGCGGCACCGGTCTCATGAATGATGATGGCACCGTCGGCACCCTGGCGGGCTGCTTCCTCAAACTTGTAGCTCCAGCGGCCGTAGTAGGTCATGGCATTGCCATTGAACAGGGCCTTGTCCTGGGTGGCATAGCCGGGATCATTGACCAGGATTACTGCCGTCTTACCGCTCATGTCGAGCCCGGCATAGTCATTCCAGTCATTCTCCGGCGCGACAATGCCGTAACCGACGAACACCAGCTCGCTGTTCTCCAGCGCGGAGCTGTCAGTCTGGCGTTGGGTAAAGGCGACCATGTCGGAGAGGGGTTGCAGTGACTTGCTGAAATCGCCTCCCGCTATTTCCAGAGGGGTGGATTCAATCTGCATCTCCACTACCGGCACCTGCTGGAACCAGCTGGGCTCACCCTGTGCATCCACTGTGCCCGGCTCCATGCCTGCTGCCCGGAACTGCTCGGCAAGGTAGTCGACGGTCAGGCTTTCACCCTCGGTCGCCGGTGCGCGCCCCTGGAATTTGTCAGAGGCCAGGACAGCCACATGTTTGTGCAGGTCCGCGGCAATGGCATTCACTTGTGCCTGTGCGTCTTTGTCCAGTGGCGGTTGAGCGGCCGCGCTATGCTCCGCCTGCGCCCGGTCTTCTGCTGGTTGTGCCGTGCCCTGTGTGGTGTCCTTGCCGCAGCCGGCAAGCGCGCCGCTGACGGCCACAGCGAGGCCCAGCCGACGCCAGAGAGTGGTTATCTGCATGGAATTCATCCTGTGAGAGTTATTCTGGACCAGTTAAGTTAGCAAAAAGCGCGCCTCGCACCGAGAGATTCTGTGCTGAAAAAGGGGAAGTGCGCAGTAAATAGTGCTGGCTGGGTGCGGGGTCGGTGGGTGGGATTGTGGCTGCGCCCGGAAGCCGGGCGGTCGCGAGCCGGTCCTGTTCCCACCGGCACCGGCTTTGCCGGGCCGGTGGGAGAGGTGGCCGGAGAAGCCGGGACTAGTCCTTGCGGAGGTTCTTGAGTGTTTCCCGGATCGGGAACAGGATATCCCGTGCCAGCTGCTGGGAGCGGGCCGGTGACCAGCCCTCGACCGGGTCGGGCAGGTTGTCGTTATCCTTGAACGGCATCTCCAGGGTCAGGGCCAGCGTGCGGAACTGGTGGCCGCACCAGTTGGTGCCGACGGTCATGTTGGCCTTGCCGGGTTTGTCCAGGTCGTAGCCGCGCTCGGTCTGGAAATCGGGGCTCGCGGCCACAAATGCGCGTTTGAATGTCTCTTCCAGCTGTGCATGCCGCTCATCGTAGCCCGGGATGCCCTCGCAGGCGGCGACGAAGTTGAATGGCAGGGCCTCGTCGCCGTGGATGTCGAGGAAGATATCGCCGCCCACTTCCAGCATTTTCTGCCGCACCAGGAATACCTCGGGACTGCGCTCCATGCTGGGGTCCTGCCACTCGCGATTCAGGTTGGCTCCAGCCGCGTTGGTGCGCAGGTGACCGCGTACGCTGCCGTCCGGGTTCATATTGGGCACGACATGGAAAACCGTATCCTCGAGCAATGTGCGCGCTGACGGGTTCGCATCGTCCAGCAGCGCTTCCAGGAAGCCTTCAACAAACCATTCGGCCATGGTCTCTCCTGGATGCTGGCGCGCGATCATCCAGACCCGGTGCTTCGCGTTTTCTACGTCGCCGATGGTCAGCAGGGACATGTCGCGGCCGTCCAGGGTCTGTCCCTGGGTTTCCAGCGTCACTTCGTCGTGGCACTGGGCCCAGGCCAGCAGGTCCAGGTGACGGTCCCAGGTGAAGGGGGCAAAATACGCCAGGTAGATCGCCGGTCGTTCCAGCTCGACGGTAAAGTCGAGGGTGTTGCCGTCGTACTCTGCGGGGATGCGGAACCAGTCCTGCCGGTCATAGGAAGCGCACACGCGGTAGTTCTCCCAGCCCTCCGGGTAGGCGGCCTTGCCAGCATTAGTGATGCGGAACGGCAGTGACTCGCCTACCTTGCCTTCCAGGCGAAAGTGGAACCACTGGTAGAAATCGGAGTTGTTGTCGCGACGGATGGCCAGTTCAACCGGTCGGCTGTCGCTGTTGATGACTTCGATGTTGCCGCTGTCAAAAGCGCTACTGATATGCATGAAAATTGAGCTCCAGTCCTGATATGCGCGGCAAGGATAACAGGGCGTGAGGCTATTTTTTACCGAAAGGGGCGGGGCGGGGCCTTGTGTGGGGCCTCGGCTGGGGAGCGGGCGCGCAAAATAAAAGGGCGCGGTCCCTTCTGGAGACCGCGCCCCTGCCTTCCCTGGCGGCACCTGAGCGACTACTGCTCCCTGAAATTCCCGGCGACGCTCGGGACGACCGCTGACTGTCCCGACCTGGTCACTAGTGCATGATCCCGCACATCAGAAATTCTGTACTGCTCCCTTACATTCCGCGTCAGGTGCTGTTTAAAGTTTAGGCAGGCGTAGCGCGCGTGTGGCCTCCCCTGCACAAATTGGCGGCATAATGGTTAACTTTTGACCACTCTGGTCAGTCATGGTTCAGTTCGGGATCTTTCCAGAATTTGGTCCCCTTGAGCGTGGCCTGCAGGGCGATACCGCTCTCGGTCAGCTGGTAGACGCGCATCCCGTCGACCACGACCTCGCGACTGACCGCGGCGCCCTTGTCCTGGGCCTTCGCAGCGGCGTCCGCATGACCGCCAAAAGACCAGCCGCTCTCGACAAAGCGCTCCATCACCGCGGGGGAGTCGAAGACAAACAGGGCCCGGAAGTCCTTGACCCCTAGGCCGAGACCAACCCCGAGTTCGCCCATCTTCATATAAGTGCGGTCGCGATTGCGATTGTCGACCGCCACCCCATAGCCGGTGGAGGCGCTGGCAAGCAGCAGGTTGACGTTAACGTTGCTGAAGACGGCGTAGCCCGGTGCGGCCGCCACGTCACCGCGGAGGTCCGGCTGTAGCCGGTAGAGCTCAGCCAGTACCTCTCGCTCGGTGCGATCGATGTGCTGCCGGCGGTCATCCCGGGTCTGGCCGGGCGCGGTGCAGGCAGAGGAGAGCAGGGTGCTGATAATCAGGGTGCCCAGGGCAAGTCGGCGGAACATGGGAGAGTCCTCGTTGTTATTGTCTTGGTTCATTTAAGCAGAGGGTGCTGCGGTGCTCGAGCGGTTAATGCCCGCTTTGCGACGTATCGCACACAGGTGGTAGAGTGCGCCACTTTCGGCCGCTGTACCGATTAGGTAAGCTATGTGGCCCACTTTCTGACTCTGATAAAACACCGAGAGAGAGACCATGAACAAAACTGCCAAGCGCGGTATTGCCGCCAGCTGCCTGCTGGTAATGATGATGAACCTGACCG
Source organism: Microbulbifer sediminum (assembly GCF_021729035.1). Lineage (GTDB taxonomy): Bacteria > Pseudomonadota > Gammaproteobacteria > Pseudomonadales > Cellvibrionaceae > Microbulbifer > Microbulbifer sediminum. Next base: position 25,042 of record NZ_JAJSAP010000012.1, read on the forward strand.
CCTGCGGTTACTTCCTGTACCCCGAGCGCAAGGGCCAGACCGGTGGTCGCGTCGACCCCACGGTCGTTATCCTGGACGGCGCAGCGCTCCTGTTCGGTATCCTCCCGGGCGTGGTGGCCTTCGCCGTGGACTTTGCCACCGGTGCTATCTACCTGCCCGCTGGCAGTAGCTCTGCGGTAGATCGCCACGTGAGTGCAGCCGACGTCGAGGGTGCTGAAACAGTTGTCGACCAGCAGGGCCAGGTGTGGCTGAAAATGCCGGTTAACAAAGTATCCGCGGAAGCCGACAACCTGGAGCAACTGAGCGCCACCCTGTCTTCCGCAACCGGCGAGCAGGTGGCTGTGAAGGATATTGTCTGGGTAGAGGATCTCGCTGCACTGCGGGCCGCCCGGGCCGAGCGCACCGCGGCGCTCTGATTCCTTGGGGCGTTCTGGCCCCGCTTTCCCCGGTGGCGCCGCTGTGGCCCACCGGGGCGTCAACGACAAGAGTAACAGCGGGCATCAGCAGCCCGGTCGCTATTCGCTCCGGTGCTTGCCGCCGGTATGCCCGTGGGGCCGGCCAGCTGCTTATACCGCTTATGTATACCCCTGATATTGTTTAAGTGGGGTGAATCCTCTCCCTGCACCAGGCTGGCTCCCAGCAACTTCGCGCCCGCACCACTACCTGAAAACAAGCTTCACTGCCGGGGAATCCGGGGAGAGCGGGTATATGCCCGTGAGTCGCGATCAGAGCGCAGGCCTGCAATCGCTGTTGCCGAGTCGCCTGCGGCGTGACTGCGGGGCGAGCCATGCTGTGGCGTCGACACGGCTGCGCTGGCGCCACTCCGGGCACGACCGGGCCGTCAGCCCGAGAAGTCGGTCGATGCCGTTCAGGCTGGCTCTGGCTCTACCAGAATCGCCTTGCGCCAGGCCTTCGGTGAGGTGCCCGTCCAGCGCCGGAATGCCTTGCCAAATGCGCTCTCGTCGCAGTAGCCCAGGGCTGCGGCGATTTCCGAGTTGTTGCGTTTGCCCGCGGTAAGCCATTGGCGCGCATAGTGGCAGCGCACCTCGTCCTGGATGGCCCTGAAGCTGGCGTTTTCCGTCGTGAGCTTGCGTCCCAGGTGGCGGGGGCTCATGCACAGCCGGCTCGCAACCTGTTCCCGCGTGAGTTGCGGTTCCTGCTGCAACAGGTGGGCTACCCGCAGTTGCAGGCTCTTGTCATTCAGTGATTTCAGCAGCGCATCGGCCTCGGGTTTGAGGCGCTTCATTACCTGATGGTCCGCAGCCACCAGCCGGGTGCCGAGGTCCTCCGGCCGCAACCGGATGGCCGAAACCGGGGCGCCGAAGTGCACGGCGGTCTGCAGGGCTTGCTGGTACTGGTGCTGGGTTGTCAGTGATGGGGCGGGATAGGCCAGTTGCAGGCTGTGCGCGCGGAGCTGTCCCCCGGTCATCTCGCGGATCTGGGTGAGGCAGGCGGCCAGTACCGTTTCAACCCGCAGCTGTGCGCAGCAGACGTAGTTGGGCAGGTAGCACAGGTCCACATGCTGGGCGCCACGGCGCAACTCAAACTGGCCACCCTCACCGACCAGCGGGTGATACTGCAGTAGCTGGTCAATTGCCTGGCCCAGGTTTTCCTGGGTCATCAACAGATAGCCCACCAGGCCCAATTGGCTGGCCTGGATGGCCTGCCCGAGACGGATGCCCAGCAGCGGGTCCGAATGGCTGTCTGCGAGGCATTTCCACAATTGCTCCTGGCGTTCCATGGGAACACGATCATGCTGGTCAATATCGGCCAGAATGTTCCGTGCATCACATGGCAGGGATTTGCCCATACCGTTCAGGGCCGATGCCAGTGCGCGGGAATAGTTTAAAGTGACACTTCTTGAATCTCTGCGTAACATCACGCCTGTCCGTAAATCACCAGTTATGGCCCGATTATGACGAACGCCTGAAGGGTTGTCACTGTATATTGCGGTGATGTGCCGGGGTCGATGCATGTTCCCCCGGCAACAATGGAACAGAGGTGACAATAACAATGAAACCCTACGCAGTGATTGGCGCCGGCCCGATGGGCCTGTGCTCAGTGCGCAACCTGCGCAAATACGGGATTCCCTGTATCGGATTCGAGATTCATTCCGATGTTGGCGGTCTCTGGGATATCGACAGTCCCACCAGCACCATGTACCAGTCCGCGCACCTGATCTCGTCGAAGAAAATGACCGAGTTCGCCGAGTTCCCGATGGGTGAGGGGGTGGCGGATTTTCCCCACCACAGCGAGCTGCGCCATTATTTTCGGGCCTATGCACGGGAGTTCGGCCTGTACGACTGCTATGAGTTCAATACCGAAGTGGTGCGCTGTGAGCGGGACGGTAACGATTGGCTGATCACCACGCGCTGTAAGGGCGAGGAGCAGACGCGCACTTTCGGGGGGCTGTTGATCGCCAATGGCACCCTGCATTACCCGAATATGCCGCAACTGCCCGGCGACTTTGATGGTGAGCTGATTCACTCCAGCGAGTACCGGGAGCCGGCAGTATTTGAGGGCAAGCGGGTGTTGCTGGTGGGCTGCGGCAACAGCGGCGCCGATATTGCCGTGGATGCGGCACACCGGGCGCGCAGCGTGGATATCAGCCTGCGCCGTGGCTACTATTTCCTGCCGAAGTTTATTGGCGGCAAGCCGACCGACGCGGTCGGCGGCAGGGTTCGCCTGCCACGCTTTATTCAGCAACGCATCAGCGCGGCCCTCAGCCGTTTGATGCTCGGGCGACCGAGCCAGTATGGCCTGCCCGAGCCCGACTACAAGATGTTCGAGTCCCATCCGGTCATTAATTCGCTGATACTGCATCACATCGGCCACGGCGATGTGCAGCCGCGGGGCGACATTTCTGCTATCAGCGGCAGCAGGGTCACTTTTGCCGATGGCCACACTGCCGACTACGACATGATCGTACTGGCTACCGGTTACAAACTGCATTATCCGTTCATTGATCGCGAGCATCTCAACTGGCAGGGGATGGCACCCAGTCTTTACCTGAATGCATTCCACCCTGAGTACGACAACCTGTTCGTGATGGGTATGGTGGAAGCAGCAGGTCTGGGCTGGGAGGGCCGCAATGAGCAGGCTGAGCTCGTCGCACTTTACATTCACCAGCTGGCGACCGGGGCTGAGTCCGCCGCGGCATTCCGAAGCGCCAAGCGAGAGCGGGCCACCGCCCGTGCAGATGGCGGAATGAATTACCTGAAGCTCGAGCGCATGGCTTATTACGTGCATAAGGATACGTATCTCAAGGCCTTGCGCGGGCATTGCCGCGATCTTCAGCGTGACCTGTCGGCGCCCGATTTGGCCGGCAACCAGGGGCGAGCGGAGGCAGTTTAGTGGACGGAACCGTGCGGGTGGCGGAGAGCTTCCAGATGTCGCCGGCTGCGTTATTGACGCTGAACGCCGTGCTGGCCTTCATGATGTTCGGGGTGTCGCTGGGACTGCGTCCGGCAGATTTTGTCGCCGTGTTGCGGCGCCCGGTGGCCCCGGCGACCGGGCTGGTCGCCCAATTCCTGCTGTTACCTGCTATTACCTCTCTGGCGACCTGGTGGTTTGAGGTGAGTCCAGGGCTGGCCCTGGGGATGATCCTGGTCTCCTGCTGTCCCGGGGGCACCTTTTCCAATGTGATGACCTGGATAGGGCGTGCCAGTGTGGCGACTTCGGTCAGTATGACCGCTGTCTCCAGCCTTGCAGCCGTCGTGATGACACCTCTCAACTTTGCCCTGTATGGTGGCCTGAACCCCCATACCCGCGGTCTCCTTGAGGAGATTGCCCTGCCGGCCGGAAGCATGGTGATGCTGGTGGTGCTGGTACTGGCGATGCCGATGCTGCTGGGCATGCTTGTGGGAGCCCGCTACCCGGGCTTTGCGACGCGCAGCGAGCGGTTTTTCCGCAGTGCATCGCTGCTGGTTTTCCTGCTCTTTGTACTGGTGTCTTTCAGCAAGCACTGGGACACCGCGATGCAGGTGGCGGGCGCGGTGCTGTTCCTGGTCGTGGCCCACAATGCGCTCGCATTCCTGCTGGGTAATCTCAGCGGTCGGGTCATGGGGCTGCCGGTTGCGGAGCGACGGGCAGTGACCATGGAGGTGGGAATCCAGAATTCCGGGCTGGCGCTGGCTGTGCTTTTCACCTTTTACCCCGGGGCCGGGGAGATGCTGGTCGTGGCCGGTTTCTGGGGCGTCTGGCACCTGGTCGCGGGGCTGGCCCTGGCGGGCTACTGGAATTTTTCCGGACGCGGTGTGAACTGGCTGCGCCCTTCAACCGAAGAGACAAGAAAAGCTTTATGACGCGCAAGAAAGTACTGGTAACAGGTGCATCGGGTTATATCGGCCAGCAGCTCGGCGAGCGGCTGGCGAAAGAGATGCCGGTAGTCGGTGTGGATGTTTATCCTCGTCCCGCAACTTTCCCCATTTTCAAGCTGGATATCTGTGACGCCGCCCTGGGCGAATTGATGCGTGCGGAATCTGTCACCCACGTTGTGCACCTGGCCTCAGTGATGGCAGCGGGCCGGGACCGGGCTGCGGAATACCGGATTGATGTGGAGGGCACTGAAAATGTGCTGCGCGCCTGCCTTTCCGCGGGTGTTGAACATGTGACCGTGACCAGCAGCGGGGCAGCGTACGGTTACCATGCCGATAACCCTGACTGGCTGGAGGAGCATCATCCGCTGCGTGGCAATCCGGAGTTTGGTTACTCCGACAATAAACGGCTCGTGGAGGAAATGCTGGCAGCCTACCGTGAGCGGCATCCCAAGTTGAAACAGCTGGTTTTCCGTCCCTGTTCCGTCGTGGGTGCGACCACCAATAACAAAATTGCGGAGTTGTTCTCCGGCAGTGCGATTCTTGACCCCGGGGGCCACAATTCGCCCTTTGTGTTTGTCTGGGACCAGGATGTCGTCAGTGCCATCGAGTTTGGTGTCAACCGCAGCGCTGAGGGTGTTTTTAATCTTGCCGGTGATGGCGCGTTGACGCCGCGCGACATCGCCACACGCCTGGGCAAGCCGTTGCGCACTCCACCGGTATGGCTGGTCAAGATGCTGCTGGGGACCGGCTACACCCTGCATCTCACTGACAAGCAGCCTGAACAGGTCAAGTTCCTGCAGTACAGGCCTGTACTGTGCAATCGTCGCCTGAAGGAGGAGCTCGGGTTTATCCCGCAGAAGACCTCGGCCGAGGCCTTCGACTTCTTCGCCCGTGAGGCGCTCAAGGTCCAGCCGGTACAGGAACCCCAGGAGAATCCCGCATGAGCGACGCCGGTGTGGAAAAGGTAGTTGTTGTTACCGGTGCTGCCGGGGGGCTGGGCTGGGCCATTGTGGAGGCACTGGCGGATACCTACCGGGCAGAATTCGCACTAATAGACCAGGATGGGCCCGCCCTTGAGGCCCGGGTGGCGATGCTCGCGGAGCGTGGCGTCCGGGCGCGCGCCTGGGTTGCGGATCTTTCCAGCGAAGAGGAGGTGGCGGGCGTTGCAGGGCGCCTGAGAGCAGCCTGCGAACGGGTCGATATCCTGGTCAATAACGCCGGTATCACTCACCGCAGCCTGGCCTGCCGGACCGAAAATGCGGTGATCCGGCGGGTGATGGCGGTGGACTACCATGCGCCGGTGGAGTTGGCGCAGGGGCTGCTGGGACAGCTGCGCCACGCGGGCGGTTGTGTCATCAATGTCAGTTCCATGGCCGGCTGGATGCCTGTTTTGGGTCGGGCGGGCTACTGTGCGGCGAAGAGCGCGTTGCACCAGTATTTCGAGACGTTCCGCGAGGAAGTGCGTGGTGAGGGAATCCATGTATTGATGGTCTACCCCAGCTTTATCGCCACCAATATTGACCGTAATGCATTGTCTGGTGATGGGGGCAGGGCGCAGCACAAGCAAAGTACAATCGGCGCCGTGAGAAGTGCCGAGTGGATGGCCGCCAAGATCGTCGCTGCGTACCGGAAAGGCCAGGAAAGGCTATTCCCCCATGACATGACATTACTGGGAGCCTATCTCTACCGGTTGGCGCCCAGGCTGTTTATGAGGCAGATGGTGAAAAACTTCCGTGCAGAGCTCGAGGCAGGTAAATCGATCGCGTCCGGGGCCCCCTGACTGCGGTAGGCCCCGGGCGGCGTGGGGTCAGATAGCCCAGGTCAGGTAGACAGGCGTTGTGTCACCACCCTGTGCGACCTCGATCTCAGTGCCCTGGGTACGATTACCATTGCGGGCTTCAACGGTGTAAGTTCCCGCCGGCAAGTCTACCAGCAGTAGTGGCCCCTCGGTTTGGGTATCGAGTACTGTGTGGCCACTGGTATCCCGGATTTCCACCTGGGCGTCGCCCAGGTAGTGCCCGGAGTTGGCACTCAGGTGGATGCGGGTGTCGAAATCCCCGTCCGGAGATGAGGCGAGGGCGTCCAGTGCCTGGCGTTCCTGCTTGCCAACGCCACCGGAAACGTATCTTACCTGGTCCGTGTCGCGGACTTCCGGTTCCATGGCGGCTGCCTGGAGAGAGACGGTTGCCAAACCGGCCAGCACTGGAGTCACAAATCGGCTGCAATGCATAGATTACCTCCGTCTATTGGCCTGTGAAATTTTCAACGCACTCAGGTGCGGGTGCGACAGTGTTCTGTCGTAGGGCTGCAAAGGTGGCGAGGCCGCTGAGCGGATATCCATCACCTTGCCCCGGTTCCCCAATGATTGCTTCTGCAGGTATTACAGAGATTGTCTTGGGGCTACTGAGTTGTTGACAGCAAATTGCCGCGCCGCGTAGTGCCGCTGCGGGCACCGTGGACTGATGGACAGCCACGGGATTGCCGCCTTCAGGGCTCTACCTGAGGTGGGCCCGCCCATTTTCAAGGGCCGATTGGCAAAAAATTTTCATGACAAGAATGATTGCTTGCCGGGCTAGTCGAACACCATCGGCACGACGCTGGCCGCCAGCAGCAGCCCCATGGTGATATTGAAGCGGCGCAGGTGATCGCTGTTCGAGAGCAGGCGCTGCATGCCGACACCAAACAGCAGCCAGATGATAATACAGGGCCCACCAATAAGGATGAATGCCAGTGCGACCCTGCCGGCGGCGAGCCAGGCCTCGCCACCGGGGATGGAAAAAGCAGCCAACGCACCCACTGCCATTACCCATCCTTTGGGATTGACCCACTGGAAGGCAGCTGCCTGCAGGAAAGTGAAGGGTGGTCGGCGGTCGGCACTGGTCACCTCGCGGGTGCTGGCGATGGCCCAGGCCAGGTACAGCAGGTAGGTGATCCCTGCCCAGCGTACCAGTTGGTGCAAGAGTGGAAACTCCGTGAACAGGGTGCCAAGACCGAGCCCGATCGCCATGATCATGGCGGGGAAGCCCAGGCAGATTCCCAGGAAATGGGGCAGGGAGCGGGCCACGCCGTGGTTCAGCCCGGAGGTCATGATCATCAGGTTGTTGGGGCCCGGTGTGATGCTGGTGGAAAACACAAACAGGGCCAGTGGCAACAGGGCTTCTATCAACGGGAGTCTCCAGCGTAAGCAGTAGGCGGTATTGTTGGCTTGAGCGGGTGCATTGTAACCAGAGAAGGCCCGTCGGTCTGCCTGGCAACGTCGGGGTGTGGTCCCGTGTTAAAATGACTTGGTAACCGAATGGATTAACAGGCGCACTGTGGAACTGATCGACAGCCATTGCCATTTTGATTTCGACGCGTTTGCCGGTGATCGCGATACTGTCTGGCAGCGCTGCCGTGACCTGGGCCTGAAAGGCCTGGTCATACCCGGTGTCAGTATCTCCCAGTGGCAAACACTGTTCGAACTCCTGCGGTTGCGGCCGGACTGGTATGGGGCGGTAGGTGTCCATCCCTGGTGGGTGGAGGCGTTTTTGGCCGGCCCGGGCGGCCAGGATAAGCAGCTGTTGTTGGAGGACCTGCGGGAGCAGCTATCGTCGTGGGGCCGCCGGGAGCGCTGTGTGGCGGTCGGTGAGTGTGGGCTTGATCGGGGTGTCGAAACACCGCTGGAACATCAGTGCGATATCTTTCGGGTGCATCTCGCTACAGCCTGTGAACTGGAGCTACCGCTTATCATCCATGTGCACCGCTACCACGCGGAGGTGCTCAGCCTGTTAAAAGAGTACCGCCCGGCCAGGGGAGGGGTGATCCATGCGTTCAGTGGCAGTGAGGAAATCGCACGGGAATACTGGCAGCTGGGCTTTTACCTGGGCATCGGCGGTACCATCACCTACTCCCGCGCGTTAAAGACGCGCAGAGCGGTAGCGGCAATGCCGCTGGAGAGCCTGGTGCTGGAAAGCGATGCGCCGGATATGCCGCTGTCCGGTCGCCAGGGGCAGCGCAACAGCCCGGAGAACCTGCCGGATATCGCCGTCGCACTGGCGGCCCTGCGCGGGATTCCCGTGGAGGAGGTGGCGGTGCAGACATTTCGCAATACAGAGCTTTTATTCGCCTTATGACCCGCTCCTCCTTTTCGCCTGAGGCGTTCCGCAGTCGCTTCCCGCTGTTTGCACAGCCGGAGAATCGCGACCTGGTGTATCTCGATAATGCCGCGACCACCCAGAAGCCAGCCGTAGTGATCGATGCGCTGGCAGAGTTTTACCTGCACAGCAATGCCAATACCCACCGCTCGAGCCACCGGTTGGCGCGCCGGGCGACAGCGATGGTGGAGCGGGTGCGGGCGCAGGCGGCCGGATTTCTCAATGCGGCATCGCCGCGGGAAGTGGTCTTCTGCCGTGGTGCCACCGAGGCGCTCAACCTGCTGGCCTTCAGCCTGTGCGAGGAGCTGGAGCGGGGCGATGAGATCGTACTCTCGACGATCGAGCATCACGCCAACATCGTGCCCTGGCAGATGGCTGCCGCGCGCCGCGGGCTGAACCTGCGCTATATACCCCATACCGCCGGAGTGCCCCAGTTTGACCGCCTGGGCGAGGTACTGGGACCGCGCACCCGTATTGTTTCCCTGAGTGGCGGCTCCAACGCTTTAGGCTTGCGACCGGACCTGGCCGGGATTCGCCGGCAGCTGCGGGGCTACAACCTGCGTTGGGTGGTCGATGCTGCCCAGCTGGCGGCGCATGAGCCGATCGACGTGCAGGCGATCGGGTGCGACTTCCTGGTGTGTTCCGCACACAAGTTTTATGGGCCCACTGGCATCGGGCTTCTGTACGGCCGGGAGGCGTGCCTTGCGGGCATGGTGCCCTGGCAGGGCGGTGGCGAAATGATCGCCGAGGTAGGCCTGTACCAGAGCCAGTACGCAGGGCTGCCACACCGTTTTGAAGCGGGGACTTCCTCCCTCGCTGGCATTGCTGCCCTGGGGGCCACTCTGGAGTTTCTTCGCGAGCAGGATCGCACGGCCATGGCGGCCCACGAGCAGGGGCTGCTGGCGCGGCTACACGAGGGAATCGCAGCACTGCCTGGATTGCGTCTGCTGAGCCAGCCCCAGCACAACCTCGGGGTGGCCGCATTTGCACCGGAGGCCGGGGACGCCAGCGACCTGATGCACTGGCTGGATGGGCGCGATATCGCGGTGCGTGTCGGTAGCCACTGCGCGCAGCCGTTGCTGCGCGCTGCCGGCAGCGGGCCCACAGTGCGCGCCTCGTTGGCCGCATACAATAGTTATGCGGACGTTGAGGCGCTGTTGGTGGCCGTCGCCGACTACCTGCAACTGGACCAATCCCTGGCCAGTGCGGCAGGTGGTACTTGCCATTGGTCCCGGGATTCCCTGGGCGCGCTGCAACTCGAGAGGCTCGCGGCTCAGCGCTCGTGGCAGGACCGGTACCGCGAACTGTTGCGCTGGGGCAAGTCGATTTCGGCCAAGCCGGAGATTCGCCTTCCGGCAAACCTGGTGCGTGGGTGTGAAGCGGACGCCTGGCTGGTGCACCGCGAAGAGGGTGGCCGGCACTACTTTGCCTTCGACAGCGACAGTCGTGTGGTAAAGGGACTGGCCGCACTGCTGTTGTCACAGGTGGACGGTCGTGAGGCCGGGGAGATTCGCACGCGCGACCTGGCCGGGTTGTTCAGGGAACTCGGCCTGGCCCGGCACCTGAGCGAGTCCCGCAGCAACGGCTTTCATGCGCTACTGCAGCAGATCCAGGCCCTGGTCAGCGACTGAGCTTTTTCTGCAGCAGGCGCTCGATGGCCCGGGAAGCGGCCACGAAACCAAAGGTGCCGGTAACCATGGTGGCGGCGCCGAAGCCTCCGCTGCAATCGAGCTTCACTCCATCCTGCATGGCACTTTTACGGGCACACACCTGGCCATCGGGTTGCGGATAGACCATCTGCTCCGGGGAGTAGATGGCATCCACCCCGAATACCCGCTTACGTGATTTCTGGAAGTTGTGGAATCGATACAGGTGTTGGCGCACCTTGGCCAGCATCGGATCGTTGAGTGTGCGCCCCAGGTCGTTCCACTCGATACGGCGCGGGTCGAGTTTGCCGCCGGCCGAGCCAACCGTGACCAGTCGCAGTTTGCGCGCCTTGCAGTAAGCAATGAGGGCCGCTTTCACGCGAGCGGAGTCGATCGCGTCGATCACCACATCGATTGGTCTGGATTCCGGGTCGATCAGGTCAGCAAGGTTGTCCTGTGCCAGAAAGTCCTCTTCCTCAAACACGCGGATCTCCGGGTTGATCTGGCGTAATCGCCCTGCGAGCACGGCGACTTTCTGCTGGCCGATGGTGTCCTGCAGCGCATGGCTCTGGCGGTTGGTATTGGTGATGCACACATCATCCAGGTCGATCAGAGTAATCGTGCCCACCCCCGAGCGGGCCAGCGCCTCCGCAGTCCAGCTGCCCACGCCGCCGATGCCGATCACTACACAGTGGGCACTGTGCAGTACCGGTAATGCCGCTTCGCCATAAAGTCTCGCGATCCCGCCAAATCTCTGCAGGTATTGCTCACTCAGCTTCATTCGTCGATTGTTTCCAGAAATCGGGTTTGCTCTGCTTCGCCTGGCAGCCGGCACGTTGCGCGCCGCCCGAACAGGCGATAGCGGTTGCGCGCGATGATATCGTATACCGCATCGCGGATCACAGGCGGGATTGCCCGGAGCAGGCGGAGGTGTCGGGCCGCTCCCGGTAATCCTCCCAGCACCCGCAGGGCAGCCTCGCTCTTGAAGTAGGGCTGGTGACTGCCGCTTTCCCGCTCCAGGTAGACCACACTTTCATATTCATCCAGGGGCAGGCCCAGGTCGGCCAGCAGCTGCTGACCTGCCGGGGATTGCGCGCGGCAGAATGTAAAGACCGCTGATTGGTCCCGCTGCAGCACAAAGCGAACCCAGCCATTGCACAGGTTACACAGGCTGTCGAACAGGATGATTCGATCGGGCAGTGCGGCCGTCATGGGCTTTCTGGGCAATCTGTCGTCTTTGCGTCAGCTGGCAATGGTAGTCGGGAGGAGGGTGAAAAACGAAGGGGGAGAGTGGCGGCTCCGGAGGAGCCGCCGGGAAAAGATCAGTGCACGTGGCCGTGGTCAACCTCTTCCGGAGTGGCTTCACGCACGGAAACCACTTCAACCTCGAAGTGCAGTTCCACACCTGCCAGCGGATGGTTGCCATTGATGGTGACGTTGTCACCCTCGATATCAATGATTTCCACCTCAATCGGCTGGCCCTCGGTGCTCTGGGCGCGGAACGCCATACCGACTTCCAGCTTGTCGACACCACCGAAGGCGGTGCGCGGCAGGGTCTGGATCAGTTCCGGGTTCTGCGGGCCGTAGGCCTCTTCGGGCGGGATCACGGCAGTAAATTTGTCGCCGGCAGCCTTGTCCAGCATCTCTTTTTCCAGTCCGGGGATAATGTTGCCCACGCCCTGCAGGAACTTGAGCGGCTCGCGGCCCTCGGAGGAGTCGATCACGGTACCGTCCGCGTCTTTCAGGGTGTAGTGCATCTCCACTACGGAGTGGTTGGCAATCTTCATGAAAAGTCTCTGAGAAAGGTGGGTGAATGAAGTAGCGCTTACCGCATGCGGAAGCCATGCAAAGGAGAGATAAGGCTTTGAAGCGCGTATTGTATTGACCGCCCGGGCCGGTCGCAACCATAGTCTGCCCGGGCGGCGTCACGGGGATGTCAGCAGGCGAGCGACAGACCTGCGTCGCAGTGGTCATACAGGCCTTCGGTGGTCTCCACGAGGTCGCTGCTGGTGGACTGCGGAATGCCAAGTTCCACCAGGCGCGGTTGCAGGTATTCCAGCAGTGCTTCGAAGAGGGGACCGTTGAGGCCCCTGGCGAGGAACCGGGCTCGGCTGGAGCGGACAGGTTCCGGGCTGTCGGCGAGGGCATTACTGATGAACCGGACCTGGCGAGCCTGCTGCTTGCGGTGGTCACAGGCCTCATAGGTTGAGAGGTGGCGACCGAGCGCCTGGTAAAATTCGGTGATAATGCGGTTGATAACACTGGTGCCGCCAATCTGGTCAAGCAGATTGCTCATTGGATCCCCCGGTTTTGAAGTCTTTGAGAGGCTGTTTTTGGTCGTCCCGCAGGCGTCTGTGGCCGGCATCCGTCCCCATTGGGATGCCTGTGTCCGGCGGGATCAATTTATGCCGCGAGAGTACGCGAATGGCAGGAGGCTGCCAACGAACTCCGCGGAGATTGTCATCTTGTTCTTCAGGTTCTCGGGCCTGGGCCGGCCGGGCAAGGTTGTCCAACGAGGCATGCGCCGAACTGGCAAGTCCGCACCAGCTTTGGCCCAGGGGTTTTGCCGGCTTCTTACAAAGGAGGCTGCGGAATCCGGCCAGGCTGATAGACTGTGTAGTCTGACTGACAGCGCGTCCCTATTCGCAACCACTGCTAGCGGGGGACAGTATTTCCAGTAACAACGAAGGGGAGTTTCATGGCGAGTATTTTTACCCAGATCATCAATGGTGAATTGCCCGGGCACTTTATCTGGCGCGATGACCGGGCGGTGGCGATCATGACGATCAGCCCGATCAAGCCCGGGCATTGCCTGGTGATCCCTATCGAGGAAGTCAATCACTGGGATGACGTGCCGGAGGACCTCTCGGCGCACCTGATGCATGTGGCCCAGAGGGTGGCCAAGGGAATCAAAGAGGTTTATCAGCCGCGGCGGGTAGGGGTGATGGTGGCCGGACTCGAGGTCCCGCACACCCACATCCACCTGGTGCCAGTGGATGCCCTGGACGATTTTGACTTCTCCAAGCAGCGGCCCGCGGAGGCCGATGTCCTGGCCGCTGAGGCTGAGAAGGTGCGCGGCGCACTGGTACAACTGGGTTTCTCCGAAGCCAGTGTTGACTCTTGAGTCAGCAGTTGTGCCAAAAAAACGTTCATCCACTGCATCCGCGGGCCGGGTGGAATGCGTCATAGTGGCTAACAGGGTAAAACTGATTATTTGAGAGGATCGAATGGCCGCAAAATCTTTCCTGAATCGTCCGCTGGCGGGCCTGGCAGTGATTCTGCTGTTCGCAGTTTCTGCAATGTCACGAGCTGACGATGTGAGCAGGCAGTTCCCGGTCGAGGGGTTCACACGTATTGAACTCAAGGGCGATTCCCGGCTGGAAGTGGTGCAGGGAGAGGTGTTCGAAGTGATCGCCTCGGGCCCGAAAGAGATCGTGGACCTGGCGGTTGCGGAAGTGCGGGGCGACACCCTGGAACTGTCCGTCCGGGACAAGCACCGGCGCTTTTTTGGTGTCGTCACCGTGAGCGACAGTGAGGGCGTGGATTACCGCGTCGTGCTGCCGCGGCTCGAGTCCCTGGAAGTGACCGGGTCAGGGGATGCCAGGGCGGAATTGCTGGAGAGTGAAAGCCTCGATCTGGAAGTAACGGGCTCCGGCTCCCTGGCGGTGGACAAAGTTGCCGCGGAGTCCCTGCAGGCCGCTGTCACCGGGTCCGGGGACCTGTCGCTGGGTACTGTTCTCGCGGTCGAGGGCCGTGCATCGATCAAGGGTTCCGGTGACATCCGGCTGGACAGTGTCATTGGCGACTCTTTTGGCGCGGAGATTAAGGGCTCCGGCGATATGGTGGTGGGGGGCAAGGTCGCTTCGCTCTCTATCAGCATCATGGGGTCTGGTGACTTTCTCGGTCGCAACCTGCAATCTGATGATGCAGAGGGCACTGTCATGGGGTCGGGTGACATAGTGCTGCGCCGGCCTGCGAGGGAGTCCTTCTCGGTGATGGGGTCCGGGGATATCGCCCTGGTGGAGTGACCAGGGGAGGCCCCCGCACTTGGAAAAGCGCGCAGTGCACCTGCGCGCTTTTTTACATTGTGACCCTGTGCCCGATGAACTACGGCAGCGCGGTCGGGCCATACCGCGGCGCAGGTATTTTCCTGACCTGTTATTCTTGACTGGTCAGCAGGTTCATCCCGGCGATAGCGCCGCGGAGGCAGAGAGGGAGTTCGGACACAACAATGGGTGATGCAGAGCCTGGAAAACGTGCGAGGCTGGGCGAAAAGGTGCGCCGCTGGGGGCGCAGGGCCGGGGAGAAGTCCCAGTGGGCGGCAGAACGGCTGCTGGACCGTCGTCTCTGCGTGGGGGTCACGGGATTGAGTGGTGCGGGGAAGTCGACGCTCCTGACCAGTCTGATCTACCAGCTGAGTCATCCCCAGCGCGCGCAGTTGCCGGGTTTTGCCCCGGCGCTGAACGGGGACCTCCTTGGGGCTGAGATTATGCCGGCAAAGGATTCCGGTTTGCCACTGTTTGACTACCGCCAATGCCTTGAAGCGCTGCTGGCACAACCTCCGCGGTGGCCAGAGAGTACCCGTGAGGTTTCAGCCATGGAACTGCACGTACACTTGCGTCATCGACGCCGGCTCAGGAGTGAAACCACGCGCACGCTGGTTATTGAGTTACGCGACTATCCCGGGGAGTGGCTGATGGACCTGCCGCTTCTCGGTATGTCGTATCAGGACTGGTGCCGCCACCAGTCACACCTGATTGGCACTGACTCCCGAGCTGGCCTGGCCCCGCAGCTAATGTCCCAACTGGCAGCACTGAATCCCCGCGACCGCGCCGAGCCCGCCCGAATTGCGAACCTCTGGTGTGACTATCGGCAGTTCCTGCTGGAATGCCGGCGTGAGCGGCGTTTAAGCTACCTGCAACCCGGCCGCGCACTTACTGGCGATCATCCGCACAGCGTCCTGCCGATGCTTGACCTCCGCGGCCATTCACCGGAGGCACTGGAGGGGCTGCCTGAGGAAAGTAATTTCAAGACCCTGGAACGCCATTACCGGCAGTACGTGGAAGAGCGGGTACAGCCGTTTGTCGAGAACCAGTTCCGGCACCTCGATCGCCAGCTGGTGCTGGTGGATATGATCGGGACCCTCTATGCGGGCGAGCAGGCGCTGGACGATATGCGCCTTGCTTTCGGGCATATTGCCGATACGTTCCGCTATGGCAGTACCGGCCTTTTGCGCAAATTGTGGCGGCCGCGGGTAGATCGTCTGGTTTTTGCGGCAACCAAGGTTGACCAGGTTCTGGCCGCTGACCATGACGCGTTGCGCCAGCTCCTGGGGCAGCAGTTGCAGCAGGCGTTTGCCGGTGCCCGCCACCAGGGCCTGCCACTCTTCTGTGAAGCAATTGCCGCTGTGCGTTGCTCGAACGAGAGCCAGCGCAATGGCCGGCGCATGCTGGTGGGGCACGACCTTCAGGGGCGCCACCTGGGCTT
This sequence comes from Microbulbifer sediminum, assembly GCF_021729035.1. GTDB lineage: Bacteria > Pseudomonadota > Gammaproteobacteria > Pseudomonadales > Cellvibrionaceae > Microbulbifer > Microbulbifer sediminum. The sequence continues at coordinate 40,627 of NZ_JAJSAP010000012.1, forward strand.
CGAGAATGCCGAGATTCTGGCGCGACTGCCGGAGGAGCAGGAGGGCTGGGAGCACTATGCCGGTGCCGCGCCCCCGCAACTGCGCCCTCCTCTGGGCATGGCGTCCGGCGGTACTATTCCGCATATCCGCCTGGATGCGTTACTGAACCTGATGTTGGGAGACCGGCTGTAATGAACGGTAAGCAGGACAAGGCCCGCCGCAAAACCCGAATTGAACCCGTGGAAGAACCGGAAATGCAGACTGGCGCGAGGGCTTCCACCCGGGTCGAGGACATCGCCGACGCTGATGAGGAACTGCCTCGCTCGATTACCACCGGGGAGTCTCTGCCCGACAGGATCTCCTTTTCCGAACTGCGCGTGCCTTTTTTCCGGTTGCGCTTCTGGAAGCCGGCTCTGGCTGCGGGGCTGGTTCTGGCGACATCTGCGGTTGCCTGGGAGTTGCACCAGTTGTTTGGCTGGGCGATGGAGCGCCACTGGACACTGGGAGTGCTGGTGGGGGTAATCATTCTGTCGCTGGGGGCGACGATTGCAGCTTCGGTATGGGAGTTTTTCCGCGCTGGCCGGCCCCTGCGTCGCCTGCAGGAGACCCAGGAGTTGGCCGGGGAGTTGCGTGATTGTCGCAGCAATGACGATACCGAAAAATTCCGCGCGCAGTTGCAAGAACATTTTGACGGCAAACCCCAGGGGGTGTTGTTGGCTCGGGTACTCGATGGGGCGCCCGACTATTACGACAGCAGCGAGTTGCTGCAACACCTGGAGGTGACATTCCTCGAGGCTCTTGACCAGGAGGCCCTGCGCCGGATCGTCCGTCATGCAACGACAACCGGCGCCCTGGTAGGACTGAGTCCCTTTGCCACGCTCGACGTATTGGTGGCCTTGCGACAATCACTGCGCATGATCGATGACGTGGCGCAGATATACGGCGTGCGGCCGTCAATGGTGATTCGGTGGAGGCTGTTCAAGAAGGTGCTGGCCCTGGTTGCTTATAGCGGCGCCAGTGAGTATGCCGTCAGTGAACTGTGGCCGGAGCTTGTCGGGGATAGCATGCTGAGTAGCATGTCCGCCCGGCTTGGCCAGGGTATGGGGGCGAGCCTGTTTATGGGGCGGATTGGCCTGGCTACACTCCAGGCCTGCCGGCCCGTGCCGTTTTCCGAGAAGCAGCGGCCGCGCCTGGGGGCGCTGACGCGCCGTATAGCCGTCAGCCTGAAGGAGCGTGCGCTGGGTGGCTCGGGATCCGCAGACCTGCAGCGGCAGCTCAGTGAGGCAGAATTGGCTGCCCGGCGCGCGCGGGATGATCAGGGACAATAGGGGCAAAGGAGGGCGGTATATGGGAAACAGGTTGCGTTATGCGGCTGCTGCATGGGCGTTTGCCCTTGCATGTGCGTCCCCTTCCGCAGAAGTTTTGCACAGCGAGGGCGGGGAGTTTGCCATCCGCAATGAAGTCGATCTGGACGTTCCCAGCGAAGAGGTCTTTGCGGGCCTTGCCGCACTCCCACAGTGGTGGAGTGCTGATCACAGCTACTCGGGGGACGCGGATAATTTCTCTTTTGATCTGGCTGCCGGTGGGTGTTTCTGTGAGCGCTGGGGTGGGGCTTCGGTGGAACACCTGCGGGTAATTTACTCCGTGCCCGATCGCGAGGTGCGTTTGCGCGGTGGACTGGGCCCGTTGCAGGGGTTGCCGGTCAATGGGTTGATGCGATGGCGTATTGTGCCCCGTGGTGCGGGGGCTACGCTGACCTGGGAGTATCGTGTATGGGGAGCCGCCAGTAACCAGCTGGACCGCATCGCCGGCCCGGTAGACCAGGTTCTCGGTCAGCAGTTGTCGTCGCTTGCTGGATACCTCGGGGAGAAGGCCGGCCACCAGGTTAGTGGCCGGTGAGGGCACCTCAGCGCTTACTGGAATTGTTTCTTCATCAGGTAACGCGTGTGATGCTCGTCGACAAGTTCCGCGAGCTGCTGGTACCGTTCCTTGATAAAGGGCGTGGGATTGTTTACGCCGTTTTCGTCCGAATACTCCACGCCCTCGCGAACAAGCTGTAGCTCTTTCGCCAGCCCATCGATAGCGGCCAGGATATTATCGGTCAGCTGACGGTTGTAGAAGGCACTGGTGTTGGCAGTGTCCTGCAGATACTCGTCACACTCCGAGATCCAGCTGGAGCGCTGCTCGAGGAAGTGGATGGTGTTGCGAATGCCCCCGCGATATTTTGGGTCAAAGTGGTTATTGACGTACTTGCCCAGGCTGCGCATGCCGGTGTCAACGAATTGTTGCACCAGGCCGTCGCAATATTTCGGGGTCAGGTATGAAGGGTGTTCCTTGGCGCTCGCTGCACTGGTAAACAGTAGCAGGCAGAGAAACCAGAAAACCCGCTGTGAGGCTGAGGTAAAAATATACATTTTGGACTGCCTATAGTTTCTTCTAGTCGTTAACAGGCTTCTTTTTGTGATAAACATCTCATAAGTATCGAATAGCGAGGCTAAAGTCAACGTCTATTAAGAAACAAAAGTCAATTAGGTTCGTTTTGTGCCGGTTCGTGCATTCTACGATCGACCATTACACGGGGTGGTCCGCGTTTCCAGTTTCAGGAGTAGCAGGAGTTTGTTTTGTCAGAATACGATTTTGATCTGTTTGTGATCGGTGCCGGTTCCGGCGGTGTCCGGGCATCGCGGATGGCGGCGACGGCCGGTATGCGGGTAGCGGTAGCCGAAGATCGCTATATGGGAGGCACCTGCGTGAATGTTGGCTGTGTGCCGAAGAAGCTGTTCGTATACGCCAGTGCCTTCAGTGAGGATTTTGAGGATTCGGTCGCTTACGGTTGGCAGCCCGGCGAGCCGACGTTCGACTGGGCCACTCTGCGGGACAACAACGCGGCGGAAATCAATCGCCTGAACGGTATCTACCGTAACCTTCTGGCCAACTCCGGTGTGCAGACCTTCGACGGGCGTGCCCGGCTAACCGGTCCCCATACAGTCACCGTCGGCGAGGAGGAGTACAGCGCGGAACGTATCCTGGTGGCTACCGGCGGTTGGCCCTTTGTGCCGGATATTCCGGGGCGGGAGTTCGCCATTACCTCCAATGAGATCTTTGCCCTGCAGTCGTTCCCCCAGCGTATCCTGGTGGTCGGGGGAGGGTATATCGCGGTGGAGTTTGCCGGCATATTTGCGGGCCTTGGGGCGGAGACGCACCTCTCTTATCGCCGTGACCTGTTCCTGAGGGGGTTTGACCGGGAAATTCGCGAGTTTGCCCGCGGCGAGATTGGCAAAAAAGGAATTCGCCTGCATTTTAACCATCAGGTCACCGCTATTGAAAAACAGGATGATGGCAGCCTGATGGTGCACTCTGGTGACGGTGCGCCCCTGAATGTGGATACGGTACTTTTCGCAACCGGGCGCCGGGCGAACACGGCCGGACTGGGATTGGAGGAGCTGGGCGTGGTGATGCACCGGGACGGAACCATCTCCGTCGATGATAATTTCCGCACCAATGTCCGCTCGATCTACGCCCTGGGGGATGTGACCGGCGAGCCCCAGTTGACGCCGGTCGCCCTTGCGGAGGCGATGGCGCTGGTCAAGCACCTGCAGACCGGCCAAACGGCGGAGATCGACTACAACAATATCCCCACGGCGGTGTTCTGCCAGCCGAATATCGGGACGGTGGGGCTGTCCGAGGAGGAGGCGCGGGACTCGGGGATCCCGGTCACCATATTCAAGTCCGAGTTCAGGCCTATGCGCCACACGGTTAGCGGTCGCGATGAGAGAACGCTGATGAAGCTGGTGGTGGATTCCAGCACGGACCGGGTACTGGGGGTCCACATGGTGGGGCCTGACGCGGGAGAGATCGTCCAGGGAATGGCCGTAGCCCTGAAAGCCGGGGCCAGCAAGGCCACCTTCGACCAGACCATTGGTATCCATCCCACGGCAGCAGAGGAATTTGTAACCATGCGTACCCCTTCTGCGTGATTTGCTGAAAAGAGCGCGGTCCGGATATCGCGATACATCGGCAATAAAAAAGGCGATGCTTGGCATCGCCTTTTTTGGATGGCCTCCTGCCCGTGGCCGGCACGATCGGGTGCCAGGGGGAAATGACCGAATCCTGTTTCCTTCAGGAGTCGCCCCCCCCCCCGGCGTTTGCCCGGGGCCACGGTTGGAGGGGTGTTGAGTTTGTGGTGTCTTCCTCGGGGCCGACTTCCCTGTCAGTCCTCATTAGAGCCAGGCCTGTACAGCCCAGGTTCTGGCGACCTGAAACCTTTCGGTCTCTCAGGCGGGCCCCTGGTGCCGTTGGGCAATGCGCCGGTTGCTGCGCTCCTTCAGGCAGCGCTCGGCAGACTCGAATGCGGTCTTTACTGCCCGGTGAATGGAGTCGCTCTCGTTACTGATGGTTACCGGACTGCCGCTGACGGCAAGTTCAACCGAGGCCCGGTATTGCCGGCCTTTGTTTTTATGCTGGTGGGGGGCTTCGAGCACGACACGACTCTGTATGATGTCGCCGCAATAACGTTCCAGTTTATGCAGTTTTTTCGATACCGTATCCGCGAGTGCGTCGGACTTGTCGATATCGCGGAACACGATGTTATCGTTCGGCGCAATTTTCATGGGCATTTACCTCCAGTTATAAGGGGACCATGCAGGCCGCTTGTGCGGTTTGCCGGGTATAAAAGGAAGGGCGCCCTTTAGGGAGTAGCTGAGAGCATCGGGACCGGAGGCCAGCGGATTCGCAACGATTATTTCGCCGCTTGCGCGGCCGAGGGTGTTTTACGTCCGGGCTCCAATTTAACCGGGATCAGCTTTTTGCTCCCTGTTACCCATAATGCTCCCGACAGCAAAAAAATCAAGCGTTGCGAAGGTAAAAATGTCACAAAAATGTGACTGGATTTAGCCCGCTCGGGTTGGCGCACAGATGGTTGACGGCACCTCTGTCAGTGACTGCCGGCGGGGTGCCAGTCGTTGCAGTGCTGGCGGGCGCTGCGTAGAATAGCGGGCCGGCGCCCGTGGCGGGCGCCGCACCAATTTTGGGGAAAACAAGCGATTGCCCGTAAGCAACTGCGTTCCTGCAGTGGCCTGTTTATTGCAGCTGCTGCGTTAGTCGATTGACTGGCGGGGAGGCGGGGGCAGGAAGCAAACAATAGGTAACAGGTTCGTGATTATGGTGGTAGCGAGGTACTGCAAGTGGTTTTGGCTGGCGGTGGTGTTGGGCTGGGGAGCGACTGCCGTCGCCCAGACACAGGCGACGCTGAATGCGGAAAAGAACCGCCTTGCGCGGATGGAGCAATCGCTGGAAAACCGTATGGTTGAAGCCGAGGATTTCGAGAATGAAGTCCTGGCCTACGATTACAAGCTCGGTGAAGCACGTGATTCCCTTGAGGAGGCGCGGGAGAACTACGAGCAGAGCCGTATCGAGTTGACTCGCGCCGAGCGGGAGCACAAGCGCGTTGGCGACAGCGACTCTGAGCGCCAGTTACGCAAGGCGAAACACGCCTTTGAAATGGCCAAACGTGGCGTGGACAGTCGGTCACGGCGGGTGGAGATTATCCAGTCAAACTACGACGAGCTGCAGGCGGAACAAAAGGAAGTGGAGCAGGCGATAGCCCGCAGCCGCGACCGTATTGCCGCACAGAAGCGCAAGGTGGATGGTCTTGTTACTGCGATGCTGGAAAAAGCCGAGGCATCCCGCCGGGCAGCGAAGCTCGCCAAGAGCCAGGCGCCGGTGAAAAAGCCAGAGCTGCCGGAGCCGTCCATGGCAAAAGCCTCCCCAGAGCCGGAGAGCAGTGATGTGCCGCAGACCCAGAAGCCGGATGAAATCGATGAAGAGCTGCTGGCGTATGTAAAGCGCGAGCGGGCGCGCCTGAAGGAGCTGATGGAAGAAGGGGGCAAGGGCGAGGGTAAGCATACCTTCAAGTCTCTCACGCTGTCGTCTTCCCGTGGTGAGCGTCACGACTTTGAGTTCCTCGGGCATAACCAGTACCGCGTTGTGGCGCCTGTGGAGGCTGGCTTGCAGACATACGAGGTCAGCGGGTTCAGCACGTTAAAATTCCGACGCACCATTCCCGGCGAGGATGCGGGCAAAAATTATGTATTTGTGCTCGATGCGCGGCGCCTCTCGCGTCCGCGCTTGATCATGTACCCGGAGTACGCCCTGTCTTACCTGGACTGAGTGCCGGGATTGTCGACGAAAGGCCCGCATCGCGCGGGCTTTTTTTATGCCTGCCTGTCGGTACCGGGCGGGGCGCCCTCTCCATCGGCGGGGTCTTGATCGTCCAGCAGGACCTCAAACAGGGGCGTGTACTGGCTGCCACCAGGCGCCATGTCGCTGCGATAGAGGGCCAGGTGGTTCAGTTGGGCGATGAAGTCCAGTTGCTCTGCAGGGAAGCGGCCAAACCCCCGGCGGTTGCGCGCCAGGGTAAAATGGGGCCGGAATGCCGCGCTCTCGGGTTTCATGCCCAGTTCGCGCATGAGGTCCCTGCAGCCGTTATGCAGCCTGTCGAGATCCGGGTTGCTGATAAGCTCTGCTGCCAACAGGCTGGCCCGGGGGCGAGGGAAGGGCCCAAGTGACACTATCCTGGCAGAGCACGGCCTGGCGATATGGGCCAGCTGCACCAGGCTGCTTTCTATCTTGGGGATCAGGCTCGCGGGTGTCTCGCCCAGAAAGGCCAGTGTCAGGTGCCTGTTGCTGGCACTGGTCCAGCGTGTCCGGCCCCGGCCAGGTGGCAGCAGGCCCCGTGCGTGACTGCACAGTCCGTCCAGGAAGTGCTGGGTGGCGCTGTCGGGCTGGATTCCGATAAACAGCCGCGCAGTGTCGTTTCCGGACTCCAGCCGGCCATCGTTTTGCCCTCTCCGCGTCGACATAGAAATCCCTGTATCCAAGACTTGAAATGCGCTCGCGCACCCCTATATCCGTAATACGGGCAGGGCGCTCAGTGAGGCCCCCGCAACGCCCGGTCTACGGACGGGCACATCGTGAATATTGCTCTGATTCGAGGATATGACAATGCGTAATTTTGATTTTTCTCCGCTTTACCGTTCTGCCATCGGTTTTGATCGCATGGCCAGCCTGTTGGACGGGATGACTGCCAGTGAGCAGAACCAGCCCGCGTACCCGCCCTATAACATCGAGCTTACCGGCGATGACAGCTATCGTATCAGTATGGCGGTAGCCGGGTTCGAGAAGTCCGAGCTGGATATCAAGGTGGAGCAGAATCGCCTGACCGTGAGCGGCAAGCAGTCTGAAGACTCCGGTGATGGGCGTAAATTCCTCCATCGCGGTATCGCGGCACGGAATTTTGAGCGGCGTTTCCAGCTGGCGGACCACGTGAGAGTGGTGGACGCGAACCTGTCCAATGGGCTGTTGCATATCGAGCTCGTTCGGGAGATTCCCGAGGCAATGAAACCCCGGTCAATCGAGATCGGTGAAGGTCGCCTGCTGCAGTCCGACCAGAAAAGTGCTGGCGAAGAGCAGGCTGCCTGACTCTTGATCGCTTGACTCAGCAATGTCCCCTGTGCGGCAGTGGTGCCGTGCAGGGCTACCATCGGGACAAGTTCCGCCCGTATCACCAGTGCGCTCGATGCGCACTGGTATTTGTGCCTGCCGACTTTCATCTCAGTGCCGCTGCGGAACGCGCCTACTACGACCTGCACGAAAATTCCCTGGACGATTCCGGATACCGCCAGTTCCTTTCCCGCTGCGCCGACCCGCTGCTGGAAGTGCTGCCGCCGGCATCCCGCGGCCTGGATTTTGGCTGTGGCCCCGCACCGCTATTGGCGCGAATGCTGAGCTCGGCCGGCCACTCCGTCGCCCTCCATGACGCGTATTACGCACCTGGCAGCAGCGTGCTGGAGGAAAGCTTCGATTTTATTGTGGCGACAGAAGTGGTGGAACATCTCTCTGCGCCGGGTGATGTGCTGGAATTACTCTGGTCGAGGTTGCGCCAGGGTGGGCTGCTCGCGCTGATGACCAAGCTGGTGATCTCGCCGGAGCGATTCGCCAGTTGGCACTATATCCGCGATCCCACACATATCTGCTTTTTCAGCAAGCACACATTTGCATGGCTTGCGGAACATCTGGGTGCCGGGCTGGAGTATGCCGATCGGGATGTGGTGTTTCTGCGCAAATAGTGCCGGGGACCGGGCTGGTAACCCTGCAATGCAGGCCCTGGGCGCCGCTCTGGTCCCCGGGGTTTCAGGTGTTTACCCGGAAGAGCTTGGCGCGCACAGTGGTCCTGTACTCGCTGGGGGTGGTGGCAAGGAATTTTTTGAATAGTGCGGTGAAGTGCCCCATATCCTGGTAACCGACTTTTTCGGCAATTTCATTGACCGAAAGGTTGCTTGACTGGAGCAGCTCCCGGGCCATGTCGACCCTGACATTCTGCAGGTATTGCAGCGGGGTTTGTCCGGTGGCGAGCTTGAAGCGCCGGTTGAAGGACCGCACGCTCATGTCAAAGTGCTCTGCCACTTCGCTGAGACGTACCTCCTCGCTGCAGTGTTCCTTCAACCAGGTCTGTGCCTGTACAATTTCTTCGTCCGGATGCAGGTGTACCGAGCCCTCCGAGTAGGCAATCTCCTCAAATGGCCGGCGGATTTCGTGGGAAAAATTGCGCTCCACGTGACTGGCGACAGACGAGCCGTAAAGTTGCCGGATCAGGTGCACCGTGACATCGGCCAGAGCGTTGACGCTGGCCGCGCAGAAGAGCTTTTCTGCCTGGGTGATAAAGTACTGCCGCTTTAACTTGACCTGAGGGTAGTCAGCGGCGAAGCGCTCGAAATAATGCCAGTGGGTGGTGGCGGGTTTGTCGTCGAGCAGCCCTGCCTCCGCGAGGAAGCATACCCCGGTGCCCACTGCGCTGATGGCGGCGCCGGCGGCCTCCTGTTTTTGGAGCCACTGCAGCAGTGGCCCCGAACGACGCAGGGCAGGCCGGGGATTGCGCCACAGGGCAGGGAGGTAGATGATGTCGCTGTCGGGTGCATCCGCAAGGGCCGCATCCGGTGTCAGTGGAAAACCGGAGCGGGTGGCAACCGGCTTGCCGTCCAGGCTGACCGTGAGAATGCGCAACTCACTGTTGGTATCCCTGCCGTCCAGGCCCTCGGCACGGGCGCGGCTCTGTGCGCCACGGAGCATCTCCAGCGGCAACACGGTCCCGGTTGCCAGCATCTGGTCGATCAGTACAAAAATGACAGTTCGCATTACTTCCCAGAACCCTGAATACCTGAAAGATAAAAAAACCGGCCCCGGGGATGCCGCTGGCCAGATACTCAATTTTGCTGGCCAGTATGCCCATAACCAGGCCGATTCGCCACCCCCTAAACTGACCTTCCGTCGAATTTAGTCAATTTCTCAGCCCTGTTGCTGGAGGTAAGGATGCAGCGCCTACCCGTCATCACCGCCTTTGGCGGTTTCAATCCCGCCGGACGCAGTTCGTTTCACCGCGGCTATCGCCGTCTCGTCCTCGACAGCCTGGGTGCTTCTGAGCGCGCGGATATCCTGGCCGACCTGGCGGCTCTGATGGGCTTGCGCCAGGCTGAGGACGCGGGGCAGCCGCTGGACGCTGCGCTGGAGCAGCAGGTGCGGGACGGTACCCTGGTGCGGGAACTTGAGCAGCGCTTTTACGACTACCGCAAGTGCCATTACCACCAGCCGGCGGAGCTCAGCAACACAGAGGGGTTCACCTTCGAGATGACCGCACGGCAGCTGCCTGACCCGCTGCCGGAGGACTGGCAGGTGGAATCCCTGGGCGAGGGCAGGGTGCGGGTTCGCTGTACCGGCCTGTCCGTGATGCTGGACAGCTACCGGGAGATTCCCGTGGCCTCGGCGGGACAGTTGCCGACCGGCTTCGAGCCCTCCCGGGAATATAACTCGCGTTTTCACCCCCGAGGCCTGCAGCTGGCGATCCTGGGCGCGTCGGATGCCGTGCAGTCACTGGGCATTGACTGGGACACCGTGGTGTCCGCCGCCGGCCCGGACAAGATCTCGGTGTATGCCAGTTCCGCCATGAGCCAGCTTGACCCCTACGGTAATGGCGGCCTGTTGCAATCCCGCCTGCGCGGCACACGGGTAAGCTCGAAGCAGCTGGCGCTGGGCCTGACCAGCATGCCCGCCGACTTTGTGAATGCCTACGTGTTAGGCAGCGTGGGGACCACTGGTGCTGTTGCCGGTGCCTGTGCCACCTACCTCTACAACCTGCGCGCAGCGGTGGAGGACATCCGCCATGGCCGCGCGCGTGTGGCGGTGGTGGGTGCCGCCGAAGCCCCCCTGGTGCCAGAGGTTGTGGACGGCTATGCGACCATGGGCGCGCTGGCGAATATCGATGGGCTTCGGAAGCTGTTCCCCGGTGAGATCGATTATCGCCGCGCTAGCCGGCCGTTCGGGGAAAACTGCGGTTTCACCCTGGGTGAGGGCAGCCAGTGGGCGATCCTGATGGATGACGAGCTGGCACTGCAGCTGGGGGCCAGTATCCACGGCGCCGTGGCGAATGTGTTCGTCAACGCGGATGGCACCAAGAAGTCCATCTCCGCGCCCGGCCCGGGTAATTACCTCACTGTTGCCCGGGCCCTGGCCGAAACCCGTGCGATAGTCGGCGATGAAAGCCTGCGCCAGCGGAGCTTCGTGCAGGCCCACGGCTCCAGCACACCCCAGAACCGGGTTACCGAGTCCGCTATTTTCGACCGTGTCGCCGGCGCCTTCGGTATCGAGCGCTGGCCGGTCTGCGCGGTCAAGGCCTACCTGGGACACACGGTTGCCGCAGCCAGTGGCGACCAGCTGATCACCAGCCTGGGCATGTTCAATCGGGGTATCCTGCCGGGGATTACCACCATCGACCGGGTGGCGGATGACGTGCATCACCAGCACCTGGATATCGCGCTGGAGCATCGCGAACGGGCGCCGGAATCCCTGGATGTCGCATTCCTCAACTCGAAGGGGTTTGGCGGCAACAACGCCACCGCCAGTGTGCTGGCGCCGCACCTGGTGGAAAAAATGCTGGCCCGGCGCCACGGTGAAAAGGCGATCGCGGCCGCCCGCCACCGCAATGAGTCGGTGTCTGAGCGGGCGCAGGAATATGACCGTCGGGCGGCACGGGGTGACCTGAATGCCATTTACCGCTTCGGCGAGGGGCTCGTGGACGAGAGTGCCATCGAGGTTTCTGCTGAAAGGATGACGTTCCCGGGCGCGGTGCCGGTGGAACTCCCCGCAGACAACCCCTTCGATGATATGTGCTGAAGCCTGTTGCCGCGGGTTGTGGATGGCGTAGACTGATGCCACACAACAGGGAGGTGGCTTATGGCGGAAAGCGAACCGGCGGTAAAACCGCCGGACCTCAAGGATGGCGATGACGTGGGTTCGCGCCTCAAGGCCGTGCGCAGGATGCACGGCCTGTCCCAGCGGGAGCTGGCAAAGCGTGCCGGCGTTACCAACGCCACAATTTCCCTGATCGAACAGAACCGGGTGAGCCCCTCCGTGGGGTCGCTCAGGAAAGTGCTCGACAGCTTCCCGATGTCGCTGGCGGAATTTTTTACCCTGCAGTTCGACGACTCTTCCCAGATTTTCTTTCGCGCCGATGAGATGCCGGACATGGGTACCGGTTCTGTCGAGCACCGGCTGTTGGGTTCAGGTATCCAGGGGCGCGAGATGTCCATACTCTACGAGGTTTACCCGGCCGGCTCGGACACGGGCCCGGAGATGCTCAGCCATACCGGCGAGGAGGGGGGGATAGTGGTCTCTGGTCAACTGGAGGTAACCGTGGGCGCCGAGGCCGCCGTTCTGGGCCCCGGGGACGGCTACTATTTCAGCAGTCGCAGGCCCCATCGCTTTCGCAACCCGGGCGACTGCGACTGTATTCTCGTCAGTGCCAATTCACCGCCCAGTGTCTGATCGGTCTCGCCATTGGCGCCGGCGGTTTTCGCCAGCACCGTTGTCGGTTGGTGAATTTCTGAACTCTGGTACTTGTGGTGCCATCCAATTTGTAAGAAATGGTATTCAAACGAATGTTTGAATCTGGCTATACTAGGGCTGGCTGACCGAAATGGAGTGAGGCGTCACTGCCTGGCGTACGCTTCACCCGGTCACAGAAAAACTTCGACCCCGGGCCGACCCGTGCCCTGAATCCAAGAGGTCAATCAATGTTATTTAAAGGCAAAGCGCTAACTGTGCAGATGCTGGACAACGGCATCGCCGAGCTCAACTTCAATCTTGAAGGGGAGTCTGTCAACAAGTTCAATCGCCAGACTGTGGGGGAACTCTCCGAAGCACTGGACGCGATTGAGGCGGCGGACGGCCTGAAAGGCGTGCTGCTCACCAGTGGCAAGGGAGTATTCATCGTCGGTGCCGATATCACCGAATTTGGCGGCGCTTTCTCGGCCGGCCCGGAAGGCATCGCCGACCTGATGAACAAGAACAACGAGAACTTCAATCGCCTGGAGGACCTGGGTGTGCCCACCGTGGTGGCCATCAACGGTTTCGCCCTGGGCGGTGGTTTTGAGGTTTGCCTGGCGTGTGATTACCGGGTTATGGGGGACCAGGGCAAAGTTGGCCTGCCGGAAGTCAAGCTGGGCCTGATCCCGGGTTGGGGTGGCACCGTGCGCCTGCCGCGCGTGGTAGGTGTGGATGTTGCGGCCGAGTGGATCGCTGCCGGTAAGGAGCAGAAGCCGGATGCGGCGCTGACCGCCCACGCCGTGGATGCGGTGGTTGCCAATGACCAGCTCAAAGACGCTGCGCTCAAGCTGCTGGGTCGTGCCATTGATGGCGAGCTGGATTACCAGGCACGCCGCGAGATCAAGAAATCGCCCATCCCACTGAATGACACCGAGGCCATGATGGCCTTCTTCACCACCAAGGCTTTTGTTGGTGCGCAGGCCGGGCGCAACTACCCCTCCCCGGTGAAGGCGGTTGAGTCCATCGAGCAGGGCTACAAGGTGGACCGCGATGAGGCCCTGAAGATTGAGCAACAGAAGTTCATCGAGTGCGCCCAGACCGATACCGCCGAGTCGCTGGTGAACCTGTTCCTGAATGACCAGAAGATTGGCAAGGTTGCCAAGGGCTGGGAAAAGAAAGCCGACAAGAAGATTGAGCGCGCCGCCGTGCTCGGTGCCGGCATCATGGGTGGCGGTATCGCCTACCAGTCCGCCTACAAGGGCACGCCGATCAAGATGAAGGACATCGAGCAAAAGGGCATCGACCTGGGCCTGAAAGAGGCCAACAAGCTGTTGGCCAAGCTCGTCGATCGCGGACGCATGACGCCGGCAAAAATGGGCGAGACCCTCAACCGCATCGAGCCGACCCTGAGCTACGACGGCTTCGACGACGTCGACGTAGTGGTCGAGGCAGTAGTGGAAAAGCTGAAGGTCAAGCACTCGGTGCTGTCCGAGGTGGAAGGCAAGGTCAGTGACGACACCGTGATTGCTTCCAACACTTCGACCATTTCCATTGACAAGCTGGCCGAAGCGCTGAAGCGCCCGGAAAACTTCCTCGGCATGCACTTCTTCAACCCGGTGCACAAGATGCCGCTGGTGGAAGTTATTCGCGGTGAAAAAACCTCCGACAACGCCATTGCCCGCGTGGTGGCGTTCGCCAACAAGATGGGCAAGAAGCCGATTGTGGTGCGTGATTGCCCCGGGTTCCTGGTGAACCGTGTGCTGTTCCCGTACTTTGCCGGCTTCTCCATGCTGGTCCGCGACGGTGCCGACTTCCAGGAAGTCGACAAGGTCATGGAGCGCTGGGGTTGGCCAATGGGTCCGGCCTACCTGATGGATGTGGTCGGTATCGATACCGGAGTCCATGCCGAGGAAGTGATGGCAGAAGGCTTCCCGGAGCGCATGGGCAAAACCTTCAAGGCTGCATCCGATGTCATGTACGAGGCCGGGCGCTACGGCCAGAAAAATGACAAGGGCTTCTACAACTACGAAGAAGACAAGAAGGGCAAGCCCAAGAAGGTGGCTACCGATGAGGCTTACGAGCTGCTCAAGCCGCATGTGGCCGAGCGCCGCGAGTTCGACAAGGACGAAATTATCGAGCGCATGATGGTCCCCATGGCTACCGAGCTGGCCCGTTGCCTGGAAGAAGGCATTGTGGATTCACCGGCCGAGGCCGATATGGCGTTGATCTACGGCATCGGCTTCCCGCCCTTCCGCGGTGGCATCTTTGCCTGGCTGGACAAGGTCGGTATGGATGAATTCGTGAAGATGGCAGACAAGTACGCCGAGCTGGGTGAGCTGTACAAGCCTACCGAGCGCATGCGCGAAATGGCCGCCAACGGCACTACTTACTACGGCGACAAGTGAGGAGAGTTTCGATGAGTTTAGATCCCAGAGATGCCGTAATTGTCGATTACGCCCGTACGGCCATGGGCCGTTCCAAGAATGGCGTTTACCGCAATGTGCGCGCGGACGATATGTCCGCGGAGCTGCTGAAGAAATTCCTGCAGCGCAACGAGAAACTGGATCCGGCTGAGATTGATGACCTGATCTGGGGCTGCGTGATGCAGCGTGATGAGCAGGGCTTCAACGTGGCCCGCTTTATCCTGCTGCGTGCCGGCCTGCCGCACACTATCCCGGCCCAGACGGTAAACCGGCTGTGCGGCTCCTCCATGTCCTCCCTGCATACTGCCGCGGCGAATATCCGCGCCGGGCTGGGGGATGTCTATGTGGTCGGCGGTGTCGAGCACATGGGCCACCTCAATATGATGGAGCATGTCAGTCCCAACCCGATGCTGGGTCGCCATATGGCCAAGGCTGCCGGCTCCATGGGCATGACCGCCGAATACCTGGCGATGATGCACGGTATCCAGCGCCAGCAGATGGATGAATTCGGGGCCCGTTCGCACCAGCGCGCTGCCGCTGCCACCAAGGAAGGCAAGTTCAACAGGGAGATCATTGCCATCGAGGGGCACGACGAGGACGGCGTACCCTTCCTGGTGGAGACTGACCAGACCATCCGCCCGGATACCACGGCGGAGGGGCTGGCGCAGCTTAAGCCGGCCTTTGATCCCAAGCACGGCCAGGTCACGGCGGGTACTTCGTCCCAGATCACTGACGGTGCTTCCGTCATGCTCGTGATGTCGGCCGAGCGGGCCAAGGCGCTGGGGCTGGAGCCGATCGCCAAGGTGCGCGAGATGGCCCTGGCGGGTGTTGATCCGTCCATTATGGGTTACGGCCCCGTGCCCGCTACCCAGAAAGCGCTGAAGAGTGCAGGCCTGACCGTCGGTGATATCGACAAGGTCGAGTTGAACGAGGCATTCGCGGCCCAGGCTCTGCCGGTGCTGAAGGACCTGGACCTGCTGGACAAGATGGACGAGAAGGTCAACCTCTACGGCGGTGCAATTGCACTGGGCCACCCGTTCGGGTGTTCCGGTGTCCGCATCACCGGTACCCTGCTGTCTGTCATGCAGAACGAGGGTGGCGACCTGGGGGTTTCTACCATGTGTATAGGCCTTGGCCAGGGCATCACGACAATCGTCGAGCGTGTCTAGGCTGGTTCAGCTGCCGATATAGACCTGAAAGGGCGCCCGCCGGGCGCCCTTTTGGTTTGCGGTGGGCAGTGTGGGGGCCCGGCATTTGTTGAAGCGCCCCCACGCCTGTGGCACAATCTGCTCCCCCTGTCGCGGGGCCCACGGGTCAGTGCAGTAAAATGCATATATATCAATGAGTTAGCGACAGTGGCCACGGGGACGTGGTGGAATTGGTAGACACGCCAGATTTAGGTTCTGGTGCCGCAAGGTGTGGGAGTTCAAGTCTCCCCGTCCCCACCAAGCAATGTTAAGCGCAGTCCGTTTGCCGGCCCTGGATCAGTGGCGAGGCGCGGGCTGTTTGTATTTGGCGTAAAGGGTTCGGCGGTTTTATCCCCGGCCTGCGCCTGGGAAGAGAGGTTTGCCGGGGCTGCCCGGCGGCCATCACGAGCTGGCGCTGCGGCGCGACTACAGAGAGTCTCACGAGGATTAAGATGCAGGTTTCCATCGAAACAACTTCCGGCCTGGAGCGTCGTCTGACCGTCAACCTGCCGGCGGAAGTCGTCGATAAAGAAGTGGATAAACGTCTCCAGCAGGCGGCCAAAACCGTACGTATGAACGGTTTCCGCAAGGGCAAAGTGCCGATGAAAGTTGTTCGCCAGCGCTACGGTGCCGGTGTGCGCCAGGAAGTCCTGGGTGAGGTGATGAGCCGCTCTTTCTACGAGGCCGTGCAGCAGGAGCAGGTTAAGCCTGCAGGCCAGCCGAGCATCGAGGCCAAGCAGACCGCACCGGGTGAGAACCTGGAGTACGTGGCGACCTTCGAAGTCTACCCGGAAGTGGAGCTGGCTGACCTGGCCGAGATCACCGTCGAGCGCCCGGTAGCCGAAGTGACCGACAAAGACGTCGACAACATGATCGACGTGCTGCGCAAGCAGCAGTCCGGTTGGAAGGAAACCAAGCGCAAGGCCCAGAAGGGCGATCGCGTTGTGATCGACTTCGTCGGCCGCAAGGACGGAGAGGAATTCGAAGGTGGCAAGGGCGAGGACCATCAGTTGGTCCTGGGTTCCGGCCAGATGATTCCCGGTTTCGAGGACGGCATCCTGGGCATGAAGCCCGGTGAAGAAAAGGATATCGAGGTAACTTTCCCGGAAGACTACCAGGCAGAAGAGCTGCAGGGTGCGGAAGTGACCTTCACCATCAAGGTGAAATCCTCTGAAAAGCCCGAACTGCCGGAGTTGGATGAAGAGTTCTTCAAGGCGTACGGTGTCGAGGAAGGCGGAGAAGAGAAGTTCCGCGAAGAAGTACGCAACAACATGGAGCGCGAGCTGAAGAATGCGGCGCTGAACAAGGTCAAGACCCAGGTAATGGACCAGCTGGCCGAGAAGCACGAGGTGGAAATCCCGTCGGCGCTGATCGCCGGTGAAGTGCAGACCCTGCGTAACCAGATGGTTCAGCAGTTCGGCGGCCAGATCAAGGCTGAGGATGCGCAGAAGATGCTGCCCGACGCGATGTTCGAGGACCAGGCCAAGCGCCGCGTGGTACTGGGCCTGGTGGTCGGCGAGATCGTCAAGGAGAACGAGCTCAAGGTCGATGCCGATCGTGTGAAGGCCAAGGTTGAAGAGCTGGCATCAACTTACCAGCAGCCCGAGGAAGTAGTTGAGTACTACTACAACAATCGTGAGCTGCTCTCTGGTGTGGAGTCTGTTGTCCTGGAAGATCAGGTTGTGGATTTTGTGCTGGACAAGGCCAAGGTCGAGGAAGTTAAGAGTTCCTACGACGACGTGATCAAGCCCCAGCAGCAGGGCTGATTCACACCTTCCCGGTGGTCGCATATTGCGACCACCGGCCCCCTCCCTTCCCCTCATTCTGCCGACTGGCTTTCTTGCGCCTGACCGGTTAAGCTCAGAAAAACCCGATTTTCAGTGGCTGGCGATATTCCCGCGCCAGTTGCCCATCTCGCCTTACACGCCAAAAAGGAAGCGACGGTATTTATGGCACGTTTTGAAAATTCCCACTCTGCGATTGAACCTTCAGCCACCGGGCTGGTGCCGATGGTGGTAGAGCAGACCGCCCGCGGTGAGCGCTCCTTCGATATTTATTCCCGTCTCCTGAAAGAGAGGGTGATCTTTCTCGTGGGGCCGGTGGAGGATCATATGGCGAACCTGGTGGTCGCGCAGTTGCTGTTCCTCGAGGCGGAGAATCCCGACAAGGATATCCATCTCTACATTAACTCGCCCGGTGGTTCGGTGACTGCCGGCCTGTCAATTTATGACACCATGCAGTTTATCAAGCCCGACGTGAGCACCATGTGTATCGGCCAGGCCTGCAGCATGGGCGCTTTCCTGCTCGCTTCCGGTGCTACCGGCAAGCGCTTCGCGACACCCAATTCCCGGGTAATGATTCACCAGCCCAGCGGCGGCGCCCAGGGACAGGCCAGTGACATCCACATCCACGCGCAGGAAATCCTCAAGATCCGCCAGCGCCTGAACGAACTGATGGCGCACCACTCGGGCCGTAGCATCGATGAGATCGAGCGCGACACTGAGCGCGACAAGTTCCTGAGCGCCGATGAGGCCAGTGAATACGGGCTGGTGGACGATGTGCTGTCCCGGCGGCAGGGGCTGGAGAAATAGGTGTGACCGGGTGGCCGGCGATCTGAACCGCCCTGGCGTCCGTAATACCGGATGACAAAAGGGCTTGAAAAAAGCGCCGAAAGGCAGCATCTTGCTATAGAACCACGTAAGAAGCCGGATTACCGGCTGGCCGACTGAGCACGGAGTATTTTGATGACCGACCAGAGCAGTGGAGAAGACAACGGCAAACTGCTGTACTGTTCATTCTGCGGCAAGAGCCAGCAGGAGGTACGCAAGCTGATCGCGGGCCCGTCTGTCTTTATCTGCGACGAATGTGTCGAACTTTGCACCGATATCATTCGTGAAGAGGTGCAAGAGAGTTCGGAAGGCCCCGAGGGGCGTCTGCCTACGCCCAAGGAAATTACAGAGATCCTTGACCAGTACGTCATCGGTCAGGAGCGGGCCAAGCGCGTCCTGGCGGTCGCGGTTTACAACCACTATAAGCGTCTCCGCAGCAAGTCCGGAACCAAGAGCAAGGATGAGGTTGAGCTGAGCAAGTCCAACATCCTGCTGGTTGGCCCTACCGGTAGCGGTAAGACCCTGCTGGCGGAAACCCTGGCACGCCTGCTCAATGTGCCGTTCACCATTGCCGATGCCACGACCCTGACCGAAGCCGGTTACGTTGGCGAGGATGTCGAGAATATTATCCAGAAGCTGCTGCAGAAGTGTGACTACGATGTCGAGAAGGCACAGCAGGGGATTGTTTACATTGATGAGATCGACAAGATCTCCCGCAAGTCGGATAACCCCTCGATTACCCGGGATGTATCCGGCGAGGGTGTCCAGCAGGCACTGCTCAAGCTGATCGAGGGCACTGTGGCATCGGTTCCGCCGCAGGGTGGACGCAAGCACCCGCAGCAGGAATTCCTCCAGGTCGACACGGGTAACATCCTGTTTATCTGCGGCGGGGCTTTTGCAGGCCTTGATAAGGTTATCCGGGATCGCTCCGAGAAGGGCGGTATCGGGTTCAGCGCCGAGGTTAAGTCCAAGGACAGCAACAGCAACTTTGGCGAGATCCTGCTCGATCTGGAACCGGAGGATCTGGTCCGTTACGGCCTTATTCCCGAGTTTGTTGGCCGCCTGCCGGTCACTGCCACCCTGGAAGAGCTTGATGGACCGGCCCTGGTGCAGATCCTGACAGAGCCGCGCAATGCCCTGACCAAGCAGTACTCCAAGCTGTTTGAGATGGAAGGCGTTGAGCTGGACTTCCGCCCGGACGCCCTGGACGCGGTAGCTGCCAAGGCGATGGAGCGCAAGACCGGTGCCCGTGGCCTGAGATCGATCATGGAGTCTGTGCTGCTGGAGACCATGTACGACATACCCTCGATGGATAACGTCGCCAAAGTGGTGATTGACGAGGCGGTCATCAAGGGCGAGTCAGCGCCGCTGTTGGTGTATGAGAGCAACGAGCCCGCATCACAGAAGGTGGCGCCGGAAGAGTAATTGGCGCAACCCACTCAAAAGCCCCATCCGGGGCTTTTTTTATGCCCATAGAACGGCGATGGCCAATTGATCTTCCCTAAGGGGTGGTCCGTATTTCCCCGGGTCGCGCGGGCGATCGGGTGTGTCCCGGCGACAAGGCTGCGAATTGATGAGATATATTCCCGTTAGTCCCCGAGTGTCCCTATATTATTAACGGTCAGGGCTTGGTGGTGGATGGCCGGTGCGGCGAGGGCAAATTTCCCGTGACCGCCCCTTGTAATGTGGCCAACTTCACCCCATCTCTAGCCTAGCCCGCTGTGATGCGGAGAAAGTATTGAGTTGCAGCCATCCGTGGCGCGACAGAATAGCCAGTGATCGGGCCGAGAGGAGTTCTATGGATCAGCCATCCGACACCAAACAAGAGTTTCCGCTGCTGCCGCTGCGTGATGTGGTCGTCTATCCGCACATGGTGATTCCGCTGTTTGTGGGCAGGGAAAAATCCATTGATGCGCTGGAAGAGGCGATGCGCACCGACAAGCAGGTGCTGCTGGTTGCCCAGCGACAGGCATCTGAAGACGATCCTGGCGCCGAAGATGTATATCGCGTCGGTACCGTGGCGAGCGTGCTCCAGCTCCTCAAGCTGCCCGACGGGACCGTGAAGGTCCTGGTTGAGGGCAGTCGCCGGGTCAATATTCTCGATATTACCGAGGGTGACGGGCACTACCGGGCCGCGGTGGACGCGCTCGAAACGGAAGAATTGCCGGAAGCAGAAGCAGAGGCGCTGGTCCGCTCTGCCATGGGACAGTTTGAACAGTATGTCTCCGTGAGCAAGAAGGTACCCAATGAGGTGATCACTTCGCTGTCCGGTATCGATGAGCCGGGACGCCTCGCTGATACCATTGCGGCGCATATGTCTCTGGAGTTGGGGCAGAAGCAGGAGCTGCTGGAGACCGCCAGCGTCAAGGAGAGGCTGGAGACCCTGCTGGGCCTGATGGATTCCGAGATCGACCTCATTCAGGTAGAGAAGCGGATCCGTGGCCGGGTCAAGAAGCAGATGGAAAAGAGCCAGCGCGAGTACTACCTGAACGAGCAGATGAAGGCCATTCAGAAGGAACTCGGCGAAATCACCGAAGAGCCTAATGAGGTCGAGGAGCTCGAGCATAAGATTGCTGAGTCCGGCATGAGCGCGGAGGCCGAAAAGAAAACCCGTGCGGAACTGGCAAAACTGAAGATGATGTCGCCGATGTCGGCTGAGGCCTCGGTGCTGCGCAGCTATATCGACTGGATGCTCAGTGTGCCGTGGAAAAAGGCCAGCCGTGTGCGCCATGACCTTAAAAAGGCAGAGGAGATCCTGGACAAGGATCATTACGGCCTGGAAGAGGTCAAGGAGCGGATTCTCGAGTACCTGGCAGTCCAGAAGCGGGTCAAGAAGGTGAAGGGGCCAATCCTTTGCCTGGTGGGCCCGCCGGGCGTGGGTAAAACCTCGCTGGGCCAGTCGGTTGCCCGCGCCACCAACCGGAAGTATGTGCGCATGGCACTGGGTGGCGTTCGTGACGAGGCTGAAATCCGCGGCCACCGCCGTACCTATATCGGTTCGTTGCCTGGCAAGCTGATCCAGAAGATTTCGAAGGTCGGGGTCAAGAACCCGCTGTTCCTCTTCGACGAGGTGGACAAGATGGGCATGGACCATCGTGGAGACCCGGCGTCGGCCCTGCTGGAGGTGCTGGATCCGGAGCAGAACAAGACCTTTAACGATCATTACCTCGAGGTCGATTACGATCTTTCTGATGTCATGTTCGTGTGCACGTCCAACTCCATGAATATTCCCGGGCCGTTACTGGACCGTATGGAGGTTATTCGCCTGCCCGGCTATACCGAGGATGAAAAACTCAATATTGCCCAGCGTTACCTGGTGCCGAAGCAGCGCAAGGCTAACGGTCTTAAAGAGGATGAGCTGCAGCTGTCTGATGACACTGTGCGCGATATCGTGCGCTACTACACCCGTGAGGCCGGGGTACGAGGGTTAGACCGGGAGATCGCCAAGATCTGCCGCAAGATTGTCACTGAGCATGTGCGTGAATCCACCAGCAGCAAGGCGGTTGTCGAGCCGGACCGGCTTGAGGACTTGCTGGGTGTGCGCAAATACGACTTCGGTCGTGCGGAAGAGGAGAACAAGATCGGCCAGGTTACCGGCCTCGCCTGGACAGAGGTGGGTGGTGAGCTGCTTAGTATTGAGTCCTCCGCCGTACAGGGCAAAGGACGCGTAATAAAGACCGGTTCACTGGGCGATGTCATGCAGGAGTCCATTCAGGCAGCATTGACGGTGGTTCGAGCGCGTGCGCAGTCCTTGGGGATTGCCCCGGACTTTCATGAGACGCGGGATATCCATATTCACGTGCCCGAGGGCGCGACTCCGAAGGATGGCCCTTCAGCGGGTATTGCCATGTGCACGGCCGTCGCTTCGGTATTGACAGGTATCCCGGTGCGTTCGGATGTGGCAATGACCGGTGAGATTACCCTGCGGGGGGAAGTGCTTCGCATCGGGGGGCTGAAGGAAAAGCTCCTTGCCGCGCGCCGTGGTGGTATCCGGACCGTGCTGATCCCGGCTGACAATGAGCGCGACCTCAAGGATATTCCCGACAATATCCTCGAAGACCTGGTGATCAAGCCAGTTAAGTGGATTGATCAGGTACTCGACCTGGCGCTGGAGCACAAGCCCCAGTCCCTGACCGATGAAGAGTATTCCGCACTGCAAAAACGCGCTGAGGAGCGTTCCCAGCGCCAAATGCAGACCCACTAAAAGCCGATCGCGGAGTGGCGCCTGAAACGTCCTCCGCGTTCGCTTAAAAAATAATCTGGCAGCCAGCCAGTAGCCCCGTTTTTATACCCAACTGCCCTGAAACCCGCGTGATTCCTTGACCCGCTATCGGGCAGTTGGTATAACACGTGGCTTATTGATCGGCGCGCAAATCGCCGATAACCAAGGCTCGAACGCGGAGGGATCCCGGAACGGGGTCCCCGACACATATCTAGAAAAGAACAGAGGGATTAAGCGTGAATAAGTCCGAACTGATTGAAGCAATTGCCGCATCTGCAGATATTCCCAAGGCTGCAGCGGGACGTGCTCTGGACGCGATGGTGGACAGCATTACTGATGCCCTGAAGAAAGGTGACCAGGTGGCCCTGGTGGGCTTCGGCACTTTTGCCGTTAAGGAACGCGCCGCTCGCACCGGCCGCAACCCGCGCACCGGTGACCCGATCGAAATTGCCGCTGCCAAGATCCCGAACTTCAAGGCCGGCAAAGCCCTGAAGGACGCAGTAAACTAAGAGGGTTGGAACCGCAGAGGTTCGCAACTTCAAGGAGGCGTATCGCTGGGATGCGCCTTTTTTGTATCTGGTTCATATAAATTTCACAGAGTTATTTTTCGGAGCTGAGCATGCTTCAGTCCATGCGCGACAACCTGAAAGGCACGGCCGCGATTATTGTTGCCGGTTTTTTTGGTTTTATTATGGTCATTGGGGGAATTGATTTTTTCACCGGTGCCAGTGGTGGTGCCGCCGATGAAGTGGCGGAAGTCAATGGTGAAAAGATTACCAACCTGGATCTGCAGCGTGCGATCCAGAATCGCCGCAACATGATCATGAGCCAGTATGGCGACAATGCCCCTGCGGACCTGCTCACAGACGAGCGCCTTCGCGGTCCGGTACTGCAACAGCTGGTCAACAGCTCGGTCCTGCGCCAGGCGGCCCAGGACAGCGGTATGGTGATGAGCGCCGCAACTGTGGATCGGGAAACCGTGCAGATTCCCGCTTTCCAGGTGAACGGCAAGTTCAACCCACAGATGTTCCGGGATTCACTGCGCAGAATGGGCTACAGCCCGGCCAGCTTCCGGCAGGTGATGGAGCGTGACCTGGTCTTGCAGCAATATGCCGACAGCGTCTCCGGTACTGCCTTTGCCACCCGCGCCAACGCCGAGCAGATTGTCGAAATATCCATGGAGGAGCGCGACTTTGATTATGTAGTGCTGCCCGTGGCCGGCATGCTTGACGGGATTGAGGTCGGCGACAGTGAAGTGCAGGAGTACTACGAGCAGCATCAGGCCCAGTTCCAGCGTCCTGAACAGGTAGCGATCGAGTACATTGAGCTCAAGCCCGAGGTCTTTGCGGAGAACATCGATGTGTCTCCCTCGGACGTTCGCGCCCAGTACGAACAGGAAGCCAAGGGTTTCCTGGCCAGCGAACGTCGCCGTGCGGCGCATATCCTGCTGGAGGATGCGGACGACGCCAGGATCGCTGAGATCCAGGCGAAGATAGAGGCTGGAGAGGATTTTGCCGGGCTGGCGAAGGAGTACTCCGACGACTTTGGCTCCAGTGAGGAAGGGGGTGACCTGGGCTTCACCGACGGGGACGTTTTCCCGGAAGCCTTTGAGGATGCCCTGGCGAAACTCGAAGTCGGGCAGGTGTCCGGCCCGGTGACCACTGATGCCGGTACCCACTTCATCAAGTTGCTGGAGGTCGAGGGTGCCGAGCCACCGACATTCGAGGAGCGCGAGGCTGCGATTACCGCCCAGCTGCGCAATGCCGAGGCGGAACGGGAATTTGTCGCGGCACTGGGCCGCCTGGCGGACCTGGCTTACAACGCTGAGACCCTGGCTGGGCCGGCGGAAGAGCTGGGTGTACCGCTACAACAGGTTCCGCTTTTCGGTCGCGAGGGTGGACCGGGCATTGCCGCCAACGACAAAGTGGTGGCGGCAGCATTTGCGCCGGAAGTAATGTTGGATGGCAACACCTCTGATGTGCTGAACCTGACAGAAGATCACTCTGTGGTCCTGCGTGTAACCGAGCACAAGCCTGCCGGTACCTACCCGCTTCAGGAGGTGCGCGAGCAAATTGTCGACCTGCTGAAGCGAGACAAGGCAAGCGCGCAACTGGCGAAAACGGCTGGGGAAATTGGTGAGCAACTCCGCTCAGGCAAGCCTTTCGCCGAAGTCGCGGAGGAGCGTGAACTGGCGCTAGAGACCAGCGATAAGACCCGCCGCGGTGGTGTTGGCCAGCGTGGTGAGATTATCGAGCAGGCATTCGCCATGCCGGCCCCCGCTGGCGGAAACGAAGTAGTGAAGACTTTTGGCACCAACACTGGTGACCAGGTTGTGCTGCAGTTGCGTGATGTGCGGGCAGGGGACCTCTCCCGCCAGAGTCCAGAGCAGCGCTCTGCGCTATTGCAGCAGCTGGCTTCCATGACCGGTAGTGCGGAGCTCGCAGCGGTGCAAAGTTACCTGGCAGAGCAGGCGGATATCGAACTGGTAGAGGCATCTGACTGACGCCTTGCGGCACAGGATCAGAGAAAAACCCGGCCAGGCCGGGTTTTTTTGTGCCTGAAGATTGGGCCGCGGCACTGACCTGCCACAATGCCAGAGGGGCAAGGCGGGCAAACAATAAAAAAACCCGGCGGTGCCGGGTTTCGTTGTAGTAGCGTCAGTCTCAACCGCTGGCGGAACTGTCGACAAACAGGGTCAGGCGCTGGCCTGGCCGGAGGTAGCTGGATTTACTGATCTTGTTCCAGCGCAGGATATCGTCGATCTCAAGGCTGAATTTGCGGGCGATACGATAGAGTGAATCGCCACTGCGCACCCGGTAGGAAAGTTTACGGGTGGCGCTGCTGCCAGAACCACTGTAGGCCACAAGGTTTCGCCCGGGGCGCAGGGTCTCCCCAGTCGACATATTGTTCCAGCTGGACAGCTGGCGCACGGTGACCCCGAGTGAGCGGGCAATGCCCCACAGCGTATCTCCGGGGCGCACGGTATAGCTGGTCTTGCGCTGGCCGCTGCTGCCCTTACCGCTGCCCACGCGCTGGTCGAGCGCGTAGGCGTATTGCCCGTTGGCGCCGGCTGCACGCGGGATCAACAGGGTTTTGCCAGCACGGATGTTGTTGCCGCGCAGGTTGTTGGCCTGCCGGATCGCTTCAACGGAAGTCTCGTAGCGACGGGCAATGGTCGAGAGGTTATCTCCACGCACGATGCGATAGCGCTCCCAGCTGACCCGCTGCTCCTCCGGCAATTCCTGCAGCGCGGACAGGAAGTGATCGCGCTTGTCGATGGGGATCAGCAACTGGTGCGATCCGTTGGGATCGGTCGCCCAGCGGCTGAATCCCGGATTGAGTAGCTGCAACTCTTCAATCTCGATATCTGCGAGTTCCGCCGCCTGGGCCAGCTCTATCTGGCTGCCTACATCGACCGTGGTGTAATAGGGTTCGTTGGCCACATCGTGCAGCGGAACCCGGTAGTAGTCCGGGCGGGAGATTACTTCTGCCAGTGCGAGTAACTGGGGGACATAGCGCTGCGTTTCCCGCGGCAGTGGCAGGTCCCAGTAACTGGTGCCTTTACCGCGACGGGCATTGCGTTCACGTGCACGGCGCACGGTGCCTTCCCCGGCGTTATAGGCCGCAAGGGTAAGTGCCCAGTCGCCGTCAAACTTGTTGTTCAGGTAAGCAAAGTATTTGATGGCAGCGCGGGTGGAGGCAGCCACGTCGCGCCGGCCGTCATACCACCAGTTCTGGTGCAGGCCGAACGAGCGACCGGTGGCGGGAATGAACTGCCACATGCCTGAGGCCCGCGCGTGGGAGTAGGCGAAAGGATCGTAGGCGCTTTCAACGATGGGCAGCAGGGCCAGTTCCATCGGCAGATTGGCTTCCTCAAGCTGCTCTGCGATGTGGAAGATATAGCGCCGCGACCGTTCGGTAACCCGGGCCATATAGCCCTCGTTACGGGAGTAGTAGGCGATGTAATCGCGGACTTTGGGATGCTCTGTATGCCGTGGCAGATTAAAGCCGCGACGCAGGCGGTCCCAGATATCCACCGGCGGCATGGCCTTCTCTACGGTTGGCGCTGTGTCTACAGGGTTGTCTGACTGTGCATGGGTTCCTTCCCACTCGTCCGGTGCATTTTGCTGCGGCGCCTTTTGCTCTTCGAGCTGCGCGCAGGCCCCCATTGTCGCTGCCAATACAGCAACGGCCAGTTTTTTGTGAACCATGCCGGTTTCCGCGAGTTTTGTGTATTCAGGTTGCGCAGGCGTTTAATTTGCTATTGAGCCTGAGCTTTTGTTTCTAATAGCCTGATTCTAAAGAGCTGTTTAGGTTTCGGTCAATGGAAACTGGCTAGTTTTTGCGCAAATTGCCTTGATTAAGGAATATACAGTTTGTTTTGCTGCCAGGTTGAGGACTGGCCTGGTTAAAAATTGTCCTTCCACTGGCGAAGGCTGGCGAACACTTCCACCTCGCCGGGGTTGTTGTCAGCGCCGTGCATGCTGGCACAACGGGCAAGGGCGGGGATATGACAGCGGAGAAAGGGATTGGTTGCCAGTTCCTCGCCGATCGTCGACGGCAAGGTCACGCGGTCGTGGGCACGGAGGGTCTCGGTCTCCGATACCCGTTTTTGCAGCGTGCTGTTGCCCGGCTCGGCGGCAGAGGCAAAGCGGAGGTTGGCCAGGGTGTATTCGTGCGCACAGTAGACCAG
Source organism: Microbulbifer sediminum (assembly GCF_021729035.1). Taxonomy (GTDB): domain Bacteria; phylum Pseudomonadota; class Gammaproteobacteria; order Pseudomonadales; family Cellvibrionaceae; genus Microbulbifer; species Microbulbifer sediminum. The sequence goes on from NZ_JAJSAP010000012.1 coordinate 67,615, forward strand.
GGTCTCCGGAGGCAGGGCGCCCAGCCGTGACAGGGAAGCATACATCTGTTCCGGGGTGCCCTCGAACAGGCGGCCACAGCCACCCGCGAACAGCGTGTCCCCACAGAATAGGTGGTGGTGGACCCCGTCGCCGCTGCTCTCATCCATCAGTAATGCAAGGTGGTCAAGGGTATGTCCCGGCACTGCAATTACCCTTACCGGGCACCCCAGTACGCTTAGCTCGTCGCCATCCTCGAGGTTGTCGGTGACACCCGGGATGGAGCCCGGGCCGTAAACAGGGCACTCATAGCGCTTCTTCAGCTCTGCCACGCCTCCGGTATGGTCCAGGTGATGGTGGGTGATGAGGATACCGTGGAGATGGTTTGAGCCGAGGGCGTCAATTACCGGGCGGGCATCTCCAGGATCGACCACCCAGTGCTCGCTGTCCCTCTCCAGGTGCCAGATATAATTGTCGTTAAACGCCGGAATAGGAGATATTGTGAGCATGGTTTTTGCCGGTTAATCTTGGTCTGGTAACGATAACATAGTGTAACGGGTATGCCGTGGCGGTGCTCGTGAGCACAGGGTTGTCCAGCCCTTCCCCGTGAAGGGATCGGTTTGCGTTTTTTCAGGCGCTGTGCAAGCCTGTTGCGGGCGAGGTCCGTGACAGGAATGAAAAATCCACTCGGAGAGCCAATGGCAAAGTCACGAGGCAATAGGCGTACGACTGAGGGGGCGAGTCTCGCACAATCCTGCACGGATGTAGCCCGGTGGTTTGAGAGTGGCCTCGGGCAGGAAATCCTCACCCAGGAACTTGCTCTGGCACAGCCACTTGTCGAAAGCCTGTTTGGTTATCACCTGCTGCAGGCGGGTGTGACCGATGCCATCGACTTCGCGGCCTGTAGCCGCATCAACCACTGCTTTCGCTTGAGCCCCACGCCGCGACAAAAAGGCGCAGCCCTGGTCGAGTTCGAGCAGCTGCCGCTGCCCTCGGAATCCATAGATGTCGTGCTGCTTCATCACCTGCTGGACTTTTCCGAGCATCCCCACCAGGTCCTGCGTGAGGCCGCCCGGGTACTGATACCCGGTGGTCACCTGGTGCTGCTTGGGTTCAACCCTTTCTCGTTGCTGGGGGCGTCACGCCTGATCTTCTCCCGCGCTTCAGTGCAACAGGGGAACCACCTCCGCGCCGCCCGCCTGGAAGACTGGATGAACCTGCTGGACCTGCAGGCGAACAGGGTCGAGCGCGGCTTTTTCCGGTTGCCCCTGCAGCATCGCGAGCTGCTCGCCCGCACCGCCTGGATGGAACGGCTCGGGGCGCGCTGGCACTTGCCTTGGGGAGGGTTTTACATCATAGTCGCGCGCAAAGAAGTGGCGCGAATGCGAACACTCCGCATACAGTGGCGCGGTGAGCGAAAGCCGGCGTTGCGCCCGGTCCCCTCAGCTCCCCGTGTGGCCGCACGGCGGGGCCATTCGAAACGCTGAAACCCAGAAGAAAACAATCACATTGAAACAAGTAACAATTTATACCGACGGTGCCTGCAGGGGGAACCCCGGTCCCGGCGGGTGGGGCGCATTGCTGATTCACGGCGACGCGGAAAAGGAGCTCTATGGTGGCGAGGCCCATACAACCAACAATCGTATGGAGCTGCTGGCTGCAATCAAGGCCCTGGAGGCCCTGAAACAACATTGTCGCGTGGACCTGCATACTGATTCCCAGTACCTGCGGCAGGGTATCACCAGCTGGATCAAATCCTGGAAGAGGAACGGCTGGAAAACCTCGGCAAAAAAGCCGGTGAAAAATGCCGACCTGTGGCGGGCCCTCGACGAGGGAATTGCCGGCCACGAGGTGCACTGGCACTGGGTCAAGGGCCATGCCGGCGACCCGGGTAACGAGCGGGCAGACCAGCTGGCGAACCGCGGCATAGACGAACTGGAGGGCTGACATGCGTCAGGTTGTCCTGGATACAGAAACTACCGGCCTGGACCCAAAGAGCGGTCACCGGATTATTGAAATCGGTTGTGTCGAGCTGGTCAATCGCAAGCCCACTGGCCGTCACTACCACCAGTACGTCAACCCGGAAAGACAGGTGGATGACGGGGCGATTGAAGTACACGGAATTACCAACGAATTCCTGCACGACAAACCGGTTTTCGCCAAAATTGTCGACGAGTTCATGGCCTTCTGTGAGGGCGCAGAGCTGGTCATACACAATGCGCCGTTCGATGTCGGCTTCATCGACTGGGAGCTGAAACTGCTGGGCAGCCCGCGCTGGCAAAGTGTGTCCGCCCACTGCGGTGTGCTGGATACCCTGACCCTCGCGAGAGAAAAGCACCCGGGCCAGAAGAACAACCTGGACGCGCTGTGCAAGCGCTATTTTGTCGATAACTCCCAGCGCGACCTGCACGGTGCATTACTTGATGCCGAGATCCTGGCCGACGTCTACCTGGCTATGACCGGTGGGCAGACGGACCTGGCACTCTCCCAGGGAGGGGAGCAGGGTTCTGACGGGGAGTCGGGCGAGGACAGCCAGCAGTTTGCGCCGGGCGCTGTACGGCGCCTGCCGGCGGACCGGCAACCACTCGCGGTGATCGGGGCGTCCGCGCAAGAGCTCCAGGCACACGAGGAAATGCTTGAGTTGCTGCAGAAAAATGCCGGTGCGCATTTCTGGAAATGACACCGCCGGCTTTAATCGCAGTGAAAGGCGGGCCGGCAGGCCCGTTTTTTGGCCCAGCCGGCTTATACGGGGTATTGCGCGTACTGTTCAGGCGATAATCCACACGATACAGGCCAGGGCCACTGTGCTCAGGACCACTGTATAAGGGAGCGCCATCAATACCATGCGCCCGTAGGAGAGGCGGATCAGTGGTGCCAGTGCGGATGTCAGCAGAAACAGGAACGCCGCCTGGCCGTTCGGGGTTGCAACGCTGGGCAGGTTGGTGCCGGTGTTGATGGCGACTGCCAGCCTGTCAAAGTGTTCGCGGCTGATCTCGCCCGCCTCAAGTGCATTCTTGACCTCGTCGATATAGACGGTAGCCACAAAAACATTATCGCTGATCATTGACAGCAGCCCATTGGCGATAAACAGCATCGGGAGCTGCCGCTCCTCGTCCAGGCTCAGTACCCAGCGGGTTACTGGCTCGAACAGGTGTTGCTCATGTATCACCGCAACAATCGCAAAGAACACCACCAGCAGCGCCGTAAAGGGGAGTGCTTCCTCAAAGGCATGGCCAATTCGCGGCTCCTGGACCACACCACTGGCCGCAGTCAGCAGGACAATCACCACCAGGCCGAGGATGCCCACCTCGGCCACGTGAAAGGCGAGGGCCAGCACCAGCAACACCGCCACGACGCCCTGTGCCCACAGGTCTGCGACGTCGCGTAGCGCGCGCTTCCGTTCCCGCTCGTGGGCGTACCTATCCAGCACCTCCCGCACCGCTGACGGCAATCGCGCGCCGTAGCCGCAGACTTTCACATTCTCCAGCAGTGCACAGGTGGCCAGCCCGGCGAGCAGGGCGGGTATGGTCACCGGCGCCATTCGCTGGAAAAACTGCAAAAACTCCCAGCCGGCCTTTTCCGCGATCAGCAGGTTCTGCGGCTCTCCCACAAGGGTGCAGACCCCGCCCAGTGCAGTGCCCACGGCGCCGTGCATGATCAGGCTCCGGAGAAATGCCCGGAACTGGTCCAGATCCTCGCGATGGTATTCCACAACATGTTCGTCGGACGAGTGGTCATGACTGTCCTGGTGGTGTGGCCGGTTGCTTGCTACCCGGTGGTAGACCGCATAGAACCCGATCGCCACGGCGATCAGCACCGCGGTGACTGTCAGCGCGTCCAGGAATGCCGACAGGGCAGCGGACACACCACAGAACAGCAGTGACAGCAGTGTCTTGGAATGGACCTTGAGGAGAATGCGGGTGAACAGGAACAGTAGCAGGCCTTTCATGAAATAGATGCCGGCGACCATAAACATCAGCAGCAGGAGGACTTCGATATTGGCTGTGACCTCGTGGAAAACGGCATCAGTGGAGGTCATGCCCATCAGGATGGCCTCGATGGCGAGCAGCCCACCGGGTGGCAGTGGGTAGCATTTGAGCGCCATTGCCAGGGTGAAGATAAACTCGCCGATTAGTGTCCAGCCGGTCACGAATGGGCCTGCCAGGAACAGGAGTATCGGGTTGGCCAGCAGGAACGCGGCAATCGTCAGCTTGTACCAATCCGGCGCTTCCCCGAGGAAATTGACGGCAAAGGCCCGTCCCAGCCCCCCTTGTACGCGGTGAGGTGATCTGCCGGAGGGAGGGGTAGGGCGGTGCGAAGGGTTCATGAGTTCGTATCCCTCCCGCTTCCCGGGACCGCTGGCGGGTGTGCGGGTGTCGATGGTCGCATCACTGTAATGATCGCTGTATGTATCGTTTGGGGCTGACTGGTCTGGGTGGTGGAAACTGCGTCAACAGCCGGGGATTTCAGGGGTTCCCTTCCCTGCGAATCGGTACGGCACAGGAAATGTCGATTGATCGATGGAAATAGACACCCCAATAGTGGAATCTCGATGAGTTTAGTATAAATTGGCCAGCTTCCACGGGCCGGGAAGCCCACGACTGGTCAAATGATAATCACATTGATGAGATAAAAGGCGTCTTTTAGCAGTGACAGAATCACGCAACATCAACGTAACCTCGGTGAACCTGGTTAAGGAAGAACTGGTAACGGCCGTCGACAGTGCTGCGGCGCAGCTGGACCAGTTTGCTGTGGACTCGGGCAACCGCCAGGCTCTGGAGTCCTGTGTCGGCGCTGTGCGCCAGATCTGCGGTGTTTTGCAGATGGTCCAGCTGGCAGGAGCCGAGCTGCTGGCGCAGGAAATATTGGGCGCCCTGAACGAACTGGAGGCAGGCACGCAACAGCCGGCGGCGGAGGTGATGGAAGCACTGAGTACGTCGTTTTACGTGATTATCCGCTATCTCGACTTTGTGCAGAACAAGGGAATTGCCCGGCCGGAGCTGCTGATTCCCTATATCAACCATGTCCGGGCGACGCGTAGTGAGCCGCCTGTGCCCGAGAGTCATTTCTTCAGCTGCCGGCTGGATGCCAATGTCCCCGGTGCGGTGTCGTCCGCGGTCATGTCAGAGGACCTGCGTAACTTTGTGCGGCGCTTCCGCCATATGTACCAGGTCGGGCTGCTGGCGTTGCTGCAGGGTAAGCCCTGCCAGCCGGCCTACACCATGATGGCCCGTGCATTGCAGCGAGTCGCCAGCGTGTCAGCCGGCCGCCCGATTGGTAAGCTCTGGTCCGTTGCCGGGGCGGCTCTCGCCGGCATGGCGTCAAGCCAGATGCACATCAGCCGTTCCCGGGTCATGGTTTTCAGTATGCTTGATCGCCGCCTGCGCGCCCTGCAGCGGGACGGGGACAAGGCTCTGGACCAGGCGCCACCGGCCGTATTACTCAAGGAAAGTCTCTACTGGCTTGCCCTGTCGGCGCCGCGGGGCCAGGGTGGACGCATCCTTGAAGCGTTCAATGTATCCGGGCTCGGCTATAGTGAGGCGGAGCTGGAGCGGGAGCGCGCCAGTCTCGGCGGGCCCGGGGCCACGGCTATTGCAGCCGTTGCGGGCGCCCTGGATGAAGAGCTCTCCGGTGTGCGCCGCATGCTCGATGATGTCGAGACTCTCGGGGTTGCGGGTCTGTGCGAAGACGAGGGCCTGATGGGCGACCTGCGAAAAATTTCCAATATCCTGTTGCTGCTTAATTTCCACAAGGTCGGATCGGGCCTGGGCAAGGCCGTCGAGGAATTTCGATCCGAGGCTCGGGTCAGCGGTGGCGCCGGCGAGGCGGCATTGCAAAAGCTCACTCAACAGGTGCTGCAGGTGGACAACGCGATCCGCGCTTTGCGGCAGAGTTCGAGCATCGATGTCGATGAATTCGGCCATGCGGACGCTGCGGTAGAAATGAGCCAGCTGGCAGAGGCCGAGATGGCAGTGCTGAAAGAGGCCGAGGCGGGGCTGTCCCTGATCAAGCGCGCGCTGGCTTCCTATGCCGAGTCTGAGTACGACTACGGGCATATCCGCAATGTGTCCACCACTCTCAATTCGGTGCGCGGTGGCATGATCGTGCTAAATCTGACCCAGGCCTCAGGGGTGGCCGAGAGGCTGATCGACTTCGTCGACACGGTGATGCAGCAGCGCGAGGCCGTACCGGAAATTGAGCAGGCCCTCGATACCTTTGCCGATGCCATCATCAGCCTTGAGTATTACCTGGGCGAGGTGAAGATGCACCGCAAGGCGGATACCCAATCCCTGAAGCTCGCTGTTGAGAGTCTCGAGGCGCTCGGCTACCCGGTAGAGGCTGCCTGAGCAGACGCATGCCGTGAGCCATCAATTTGTTCCTGCGGCCGTCCTGAGTCCCCAGCCGGTATTTTCGTGCCATATTTATGTGTCCGGCGGGCAGCTGCTGTGCGCCGGCGAGGTATTTGTCCACGACCGCCTGGATGTCCCTGCAGAACTGGTGGTTGCTTCTCATTATCTCGGCGAACTGTCGGGCCAAACCTGCGGTGTGCACCTGCTGTCGGCGGCTGTGGATGTCCCGGGTTGCGAGTGGCGCGGGTTGCGGTCCCTGCTCGGCCTCGTGGAGGAGGAAATGTTCTTCCTCGCCGGACGGGCGATGCAGGTAGGCAACTGGGATACTGATCACCGCTACTGTGGTCGCTGCGGTTCTGCCACCATTTGCTCCCCCCGGGGGGAGCGTGCCCGCATTTGCCCCTCTTGCCAGCTATCGGTATACCCGCGGATCTCGCCCTGTGTCATCATGTTGGTGACCCGCGGTGAGGAATGCCTGCTGGCCAGGCATTCGCACCACCGACACGGGCTGTTCACCGCGCTTGCAGGCTTTATAGAGCCGGGCGAGAGTGCTGAGCAGGCTGTTGCGCGGGAGGTTAATGAAGAAGTGGGGCTGGTGGTCGGCCAGCCGCACTATATCGGCAGCCAGCCATGGCCGTTTCCCGGGCAGTTGATGCTCGGTTACACGGTGCCCTGGCTTGCCGGCGGGCTCAAGCCGGATCGGGTCGAGATTGCCGAGGCGCACTGGTTTCATTACAGCGACCTGCCGGCGGAAATACCGCCGCCGCAGACGCTCTCGGGGCAACTGATTCGTGGCTTTGTGCGCGCGGCAAGCGGAAAGCCAGTTTAAACGGAGCATTGAAAATCATGTATATCGCCATCACATTCCTGATTGCACTGCTCGCCTTGCTGCTGGTGTTCTGGGGCGGCAAGGTGCTGTTGAAAGGCAGCTGGCTACTTGGGTTTATCCGCGGCACAGTCGGTCTGGCCCTGCTGGCGGCGGCGCTGATGATCGTGTTGGTGGCGGCAGACGTATACAGCTACCGTAACCTGGCCGAAGAGCACAGTGTGGGCACCGTCTCTTTCGAAAAGCTCGATGAGCAGCAGTTCATGGTGAGCTTTGCTGATGCCGACGGTATAACCCAGGAGTTCCAGCTGAACGGGGACCAGTGGCAGCTGGATGCGCGCATGCTGAAGTGGAAGGGGCCACTGGCCCGTTGGGGTATCAAGCCGGCGTACCGGCTGGATCGGCTCAGCGGACGCTACCTGACGCTGCAGGATGAGCGTGAAAAGCAGCGCACGGTGCACCAGTTAAATGGCAGTACCTATGGCGTGGACGTCTGGGGCATGTTGCGGGATATTGACCCGCGCCTGCCACTGGTGGATACAGTTTACGGCAGCGCAACTTTCCTGCCGATGGAAGATGGGGCGGTCTACGAGGTAAAGATCTCCCATACCGGGCTGCTGGCGAGACCACTCAATAAGCAGGCCACCTCCGCGATGGAGCAGTGGCAGTAAACGGATCAAACTGGAGTTTCAGTGGAATTTCTCAGTGAGTACGGCCTGTTCCTGGCCAAAGTAGTAACCATTGTGGTGGCCCTGCTGGTGGTCATTGGTTTTATTGTCGCCAACCGGGCCCAGCTGAAGGAGCATGTGCAGGGGCATATCAGCGTGACGCATCTCAATGATCGTTACGAGCAGATGAAAGAGGCCCTGTTACACGCGGTGCTCGACAAGCACACGTTCAATCAGCGCAAGAAGCAGCAGGCCAAGGAACAGAAGGCGCGGGAAAAGGCGCTGGCCAAAAAGCACAAGGCGGAGAAAAAGGGTAAAGGTGGTAAAGCGCCGGTCCCGCCGATTGCCGACATGCCGGAGCGGGCCGAGGCCGATGCGGAAGCCGGCACGCCCGGAAAAACTGCGCAAGTCCCTGCCGGGGATGAGCGTGCACGGGTTTACGTGGTGCACTTCGACGGGGACATCAAGGCCAGTGCACTGGACAGCCTGCGCGAGGAAATTACCGCGATCCTGCAGGTGGCAGAGAAAGGCGATGAAGTGCTGGTGGTGCTCGAGAGCCCCGGCGGCATGGTGGCCAACTACGGCCTGGCAGCCAGCCAATTGGCGCGGGTACGCACAGCGGGTGTTCGCCTGACCATCGCGGTGGACAAGGTGGCGGCCAGTGGTGGTTATATGATGGCCTGCGTTGCTGATCGTATTATCGCTGCGCCATTTGCCATGGTGGGGTCGATTGGGGTTCTGGCCCAGCTGCCAAATTTCAATAAGCTGCTCAAGCGCCACGATGTGGATTACGAGCTGTTTACTGCCGGGGAATTCAAGCGCACTGTCACCATGTTTGGCGAGAATACCGCCGAGGGGCGGGAAAAGTTCCAGAGCGATCTCGAGGAAATTCATGCGCTCTTCCAGCACTTTGTGGCGGAATACCGTCCCAACCTGGACGTGGCGAAAGTCGCTACCGGGGAAGTCTGGTTTGGTCAGCGTGCGATCGACCTGGGCCTGGTGGATGAGCTTAAGACCTCCGATGAATACCTCACCAGTCGCTCGGCCGAGGCCGCGCTGTACCAGGTTGAATACAAGGAAAAAACCAATATCGCCAAGAAAATGGGGCTGGCCGCACAGGGCGGTATCGAATCCGCGCTGATGCGTTTCCTGTCCCGGCTGGCGGCCTGGCGTCACCAGGCGCAGTAAGTCCACAGCCGGTCCCGGTCCTGTGGACGTGAAGAGAGGGAGCAGCCCATGAGTGGGGAAACAAGGTTCCGTGCGATCCGGGTGGAAGAGGTCGCCCCGGGCAAGTTCGACCAGCGGGTGGTGGACATGCCATTGAGCGACCTGCCGGCGCACCCGTTGCAATTGGCGGTGTCGCACTCCTCACTGAACTTCAAGGATGCGCTGTCGGCCTTTGGCAACCCCGGTGTAACCCGGGAGTATCCCCATACACCGGGTATAGATGCGGTGGGTACGGTGGTGGAGGACCGCAGCGGTACCTTCAGTCAGGGTCAGCAACTGCTGGTTACCGGCTATGACCTGGGCATGAATACCGCCGGCGGCCTGGCGGAACGCATCGCCATTCCCGTTGAGTGGGCCCTTCCCCTGCCGGAGGGACTCTCGCCGCGGGAGTCCATGATACTGGGTACTGCCGGCCTGACTGCGGGACTGTGTGTCGAAAAATTGCTGGAAGCCGGTGCCCGTCCCGAGCAGGGCGAAGTGCTGGTTACCGGTGCCACGGGTGGCGTTGGGTCTATTGCCGTGGCCCTGCTGGCGCATCTTGGATTCCGGGTTGCGGCGGTTACCGGGAAGCTGGAGTCCGCGGATTTCCTCACTTCGCTGGGAGCATGGAAAGTCCTGGATCGCGAGACGCTGGCGCCGTTCGCCAACAAGGCGATGGCCAAGCCACTCTGGGCCTGGGCCGTGGATACGGTCGGTGGTGATACCCTTTTCAATGTAATCAAGTCCCTGGCCTACGGGGGCGGGGTGGCAGCCTGTGGCATGGCCGCCGGCGCCCAGTTCCAGGCCAATGTATTCCCCTTCATCCTGCGGGGTATCAGTCTGCTCGGGGTGGACAGTGTCGAGCTGCCACTGTCGAAAAAAGCATCAGTCTGGGAGCGCCTGGCAGGGGACTGGTATATCGGCGAGCAGCTTGCGCGCATCGCCGAGGATATTTCCCTGGACCAGGCGCCGGAGTTCCTCGCACGCCTGCACCGGGGCCATGGAATCGGTCGCTACGTGGTGGATATGACGCTCTAGTGCCCGCGAAGGATAGGGCCGGGTGCAAATATGACCGATTTGCCCGGTCGGTAATCGAAACGTCGGAGCCTGCTGCTATTCTCTGTAGTCCGGCAGCAGGAATCGATCATGTTGCCTGTGTGCACCGTGAGGTTCGGCGGCAATTTTTCCCACATTGGGTCATTTGGTAAGCAGCGTTGTCCTCAGAGAAAGAAATTCCGCGTCTAACCCACCAGGCCAGTGCCCTGGTACTGTCTGGGGGTGGGGCGCGCGCGGCCTACCAGGCCGGCGTGCTTAAAGCGCTGGGCGAGCTGGTACCCGACGATACCCCCCATCCCTTCCAGATCATCTGCGGTACTTCTGCGGGCGGCGTGAATGCGCTCCTCTTGGCGTCCCACCCTGGAACCTTCAAGGAATCGGTAAACCGGCTGTGCGACCTGTGGCTGGGACTGTCGGTGGATGATATCTATGGCAGCAGCTGGCGCAGCCTGCTCGGTAATATGTTTTCCATCTCCCGCTCACTGTTCAACCAGGGCGTCGGGCGGCAGAAGCCCCTGGCCTTGTTGGACAACTCTCCACTGCGCAAGCTGATTGGGGAAGTGATCCAGTTTGACAATGTACAGCGGAAGATTGATGACGGGCACCTGCGGGCAGTTTGTGTCAACGCCATGTCCTATAGCGCCGGTGAGTCAGTGAGCTTTTTCCAGGGCGCCGACGACCTGCGCGAGTGGCGGCGGTTTCGGCGCTACGGTGTGCGGACCCGCCTGAATGTGAATCACCTCATGGCCTCGGCGGCTATCCCAACGCTATTTTCCACGGTCAAGATCGGCAATGAATACTACGGCGATGGTGCGGTGCGACAGCTGGCACCGATCAGCCCGGCATTGCACCTGGGGGCCAACCGGGTGTTTGTCGTGGGCGTATCGGACAATCGCTCGCCGGTGCACTGGGGCAAGCGCAAGATCAAGACCCCGCGCCACTCACCATCGATTGCCCAGATTGCCGGCCAGCTCTTCAATGCGGCGTTTATCGACAGTCTTGAGGGGGACCTGGAGCACCTGGATCGCGTCAACCAGTTGCTGGAGTCGGTGTCTGAAAAGGAGCTTGCCGGCCTCGCGCCACTGCGCCCGGTCGATTCTGCCGTGATCGAGCCATCGCAGAGCCTCGACCGCCTGGCCGGACGTAAAGTGCGCTACCTGCCGCCGGCGGTGCGCTGGCTGTTTCGCGCCACCGGCGCTACCACTTCCGGAGGAGGGGCCTCAGCCGCCAGTTACCTGCTGTTTGAGAAACCTTTTATCGGCGAGCTGGTCGAGCTAGGGTATCAGGATGCAATGTGGGAACAGGAAAAGTTGCGCCAGTTCCTGCAACCGCAGGTGGAAATGGCAGAGACTGAACGCAGGGGATTGTTCGGACTGAGAGTTAAACCGGCAACGGAATCAGCAAATGGCAATACGCACACATAAGAGTTATTTATTGTCGGCACTTTTCGCCTGGCTCGGGCTGCTGAGCGCCTGTAGTGCGCCCACTGGAGGCTCCGGGGATGTGGCGACCGATGCCGGGGCGGCGGCGCCGTCGATGCCGATGACCGAATACCAGCGCCTGCTTGCGGAGGCCAAGAACCTCTCTTTCACGCTCGATTTCAACGCGCTGCGGCGTGCCTATGTGGAATCGCCGCACTACAACCCCCATGGTGGGGTGCGGCTGGAGGGCCTGCCGGAGGCCTATAGCGCAGTGGAGAAGGCCGAATTCGACGACTGCCTGGCGCATGTGGATCGGGTGCTTGCGGGCAATTACATGAGCCTTGAAGCGCACATGATCGGTGTCCTGTGTAGCGGTCGCAGTGCGGACTTTGCCCGGGAGGATCGCCATCGCTACATGGTGGAGGGGCTGATGGAGGCCATCGAGAGTAGTGGTGACGGCCTCAGCCAGGAAAGCGCCTTTCATACCATTACCACGTCGGAACTTCGCGGTTATGTCCGCCTCAAGGGCCTCCAGGTGTTGGACCAATCGATTGTCTATGACCGCCAGGGCGTATACGACAAGATGCAGGTGCGCGACCCCGAATCCGGGGCTGAATACGACCTGTACTTTAACGTCAGCCGGCAGTTCGCCCACACTACCGCCAACAACAGCAACTGACCCGATCCCCGGCGGGTTACCGGGGCCGGCGAAATCCGGCGCCGGAGAGCGTTGCGGGAGTCACACCAGGAACGGCGCCAGCCGATCCCAGTCGAACCGGCGCGACTGGCGGTCGCTGAATAATATTTCCACCCGGTCGTCCTCCCAGCGGACTACCCGACCATGGCCGAGCTTGCGGTGGCGTATCCCTTCCCCGGCCTGTGGCCGGCGCACCTGTGCCGGTGGTGCCTCGATATCCGGGTTGTAGTCCTGTGCCTCCATGTACCGTAATGCCATGCGCGAGACCGGTACCGGGCTCGCCAGTGTCTCCGGGCGTGTGCGCAGTCCCTCTGCCACCAGGCGGCTCAGGGGAAGTTGCATTTCCTCGATCATGAGTGATGGCTGCTGCTCGTCGCCTTCCCTTTTCTCATCATTCCTCCCTGCGGGAACGGGGGCACCTGGTTGCTCCGGGGCGGTTTCCGGGGCCAGCAGGTAAAGATGTCGGCGGGCACGGGTCATGGCAACGTAAAGCAGGCGCCGCTCACTTTCCAGGGAGGCAGGTGTGCTGAAGTCCCGCTGCGGCTGGTAGGGCATGTTGTGCCGGGTGAGTGACGGGATGATCACCTGGTCCCATTCCAGCCCCTTGGCCTGGTGCATGGTCGTGATCTGGACCGCATCCGCGGTACCCTGCGTACCTTCCCGGTGTTGCTGCTGTAATTCCTGCAGGTGGCCCAGTGCCTGCTCCGGAGGCTGTTTCAGCTGGTCCAGGTACTGGCAGAACGCCAGCACCGTCTGCTGGCGTTCCTCGCCCTGCTGGGGGGTGAAACTGTCATCGGCGATACCGGAAAGAAAGTCCAGCTCGCCCAGTTGCCGGCGCAACAGCTCCCCGGCCAGGCCGCGCCAGTTCTCGATTTCCGTCAACAATTTGGCCCGCTGGCGCAGGCGTTTCAACTGCGGTTTGCTCAGCGAGTCCGGTGCGATAGCTTGCAGGTGGCTGCCCCAGTTGCTGTCTTGCTGCGCCAGTTCTGCGCAGATGGGTTCGAGCACACGGCGGGCAATACGGATATGTGGTGCGGTGAGCCACTCGTACAGTCCCTGGCGGCGTCGCGCGACGGTGAGCCCGGCAAACCGGCCGGAGGCAATATTGAGTGCCCAGAACAGCGGCCGCAATTCCCTTCGCGACAATACTGTGTTGCGGGCGCCAGAGCGGTAGGGGATGTTCGCCGCCAGCAGTGCCAGCTCGATTGGTGCCGCCACCGACCACAGTCGCACGAGGATGGCGACCTGGTCCAGCGGCTCGCCACGCTTGCGGCTGCGGCGCAGGTGCTCAACCAGCCAGCGGGTTTCCCGTGCCGTATTGACCAGCTCGATTCCTGTTTCCCGTTCGCCATCCGCAGAGATGCAAAATATATCCGCCCGTTCACGGTTGTTTCCGATGCAGTGGTTGGCGGCCAGCGACAGGGCATGGCCGTAGCGGAATGTACGGCTCAGCCGGTAAACATTGGATGGCGGGAAGTCGCCGTCGAAGTAGCTCAGCAGGTAGGCAGGCTTTGAGCCACGCCACTCATAGATGGTCTGGTCCGGGTCGCCGATGGCGATCACGTTGCCGGACTTGCCATAGAGCACTCGCAACAGGAAATGCTGGACTTCATTGATGTCCTGGTATTCGTCTACCAGGATATCCTCATAGTGGCCGCCGTATTCTGCTGCGATATCGGGGCTGAGGCTGAGAAGGATTGCGGGATCGTATATCAGGTCGGCGTAAGTCACCGCCCCCTGGGCCCGGCGCCATTCCTCGAAGGCCCGGAAAACCTTCAGGAAATACATGTACCCATCGCCCAGCTTCAGTTCCTGGAATGCACTCAGGTCACCGGTGAGGATGGTCTTGGTGTAGTCGATAAAGAACTCCGCCGCTTCCACTTCGGTCTGTTTGCGGGCGCGAATATCCTCCAGTTCCTCCGGTGGTGCGCAATCCTCGATGGCTTTCCAGACCTGCAGTTGCACGGTGGACTGGGGCAGGGGAGAGAGGTTTGCCGGCGCGATATGGCCACGCGCGATCATGCGCTGGTACAGGCGATAGCCGAGGCTGTGGAAAGTCTGCACACCGGGCACCGGACCGTCCACCAGTTGCTGCAGGCGCGCGGCGAAATCTTCGCGGGCACTGCGGTTATACATGAGTACCAGCATGCGCGCCGGCTCGATACCCGCCAGCAGCCGGTTGCGGACATAGTGGAGCAGGGCGGTGGTCTTCCCGGAACCGGCCACGGCAATGATTTTGGCGTGCCCGCCGGGATGGTTGGCAATAGCCTGCTGTTCTTCCGTGAGCGCTGTAGACATGGGTACCACTGGGTTAAATACTGGATATTTTGCCAGTGTTCGCCCGGTGGGTACAGTGCTCAGGCGGGGGCGGTGCTGTCACCCTGCCGGTCGCGCCGGCGCAGCGCCAGTTCGGCGATATAGGAAGAGAGAAATACACGACCACTCAGTTGTGCCAGGAAGCGGGAGCGGCTGAGGCGGTCCAGTACCGGGCCTTTGACCTCCGCCAGGTGCAGCTGGATGTCCCGCGCAAGCAGGTCGCGGTTGATCTGCTGTAATCGCTCCAGCGCGGTACCGTCGATCCGGCTGACCGAAGACAGGATCAGCACCAGGTCACGGGTCTCCCGGTTACGCTTCAGTTCGGCCATCAGCCGCTCCTCCACGGCATTGATATTGCTGAAAAACAGGCTTTCGTCGATACGCACGAAGAGAATTCCCGGCTGTGTCTTGACCGTGTGCCGCAGGACGTTGCGAAAATGCTCGGTGCCGGGAACCCGGCCCACCACGGCGATGTGTGGCCGGCTGGTGCGCCAGATCAGGGTGGCAAAGGAGAGCCCTATCCCAATACCGATACCGGCTTCCACGCCGAACAGGACCACCCCGAGAAAGGTGCCGGCCATCGCCAGGCCATCGGTGCGGTCGTAGCGCCAGTTATGCAGGAACCCGGAAATGTCGATCAGGCTGCTGGCGGCCACGATGATGGTGGCCGCGAGTACGCTCAGGGGCAACATTTCGAAGGGGGTAGTGGCATACAGGAGGACCAGGGCCAGGATGGCGGCCGCGATTACCCCGCTTAATGGTGACCTGGCGCCACCCTCCTCGTTGATCGCAGTGCGGGCGAAGCTGCCGGTCACGGCAAAGCCGCCGGAAAAAGCACTGAAAAGGTTGGCCGCACCCAGTCCCCGTAGTTCCGCATCCGGGTCCAGCCGCTCGCGCCGGCGCAGGGCAATTGCATGGGCAATGGAGAGGCTTTCGACAAATCCCAGGAGGGCAATGATCAGCGCCGGTAGCAGCAGGCTGAAAGTCATGCCCCAGTCCGGTGCCGGTAGCCCGATTTCCGGCAGGCCGGCGGGGATCGCGCCCACGACGGCCATCTGCCGGTCCCACTCCAGTGTCCAGGAAAGCGCGATCGCCACCGCCACAACCACCATCGGGGCCAGGCGCGCGATAAGTTTGGCGCGTTTCTTCTTCACGCCGGCCCGGCGCAGCAAATAAGACAGCCACAGGCGTGCCGCACCGAGCAGGAGCAGCGCCGCGATACCCACCATCGTGCCGGGGGAGACGATATAGGGCAACTGCTCGACGGTCTCCGGCATCATCTCCAGTGCGGTGTCGCCTTCGGCTTCAATACCCAGCAGGGGACCCAGCTGGCCGATGATGATCAGTGTGGCGGCGCCGGACACGAACCCGTGGATCACCGGGTGGGAGAGCATGTTGGCCAGGGCCCCCATACGCAGCAGGCCCATCATGAACAGGAAGATGCCGCTCAGGGCAGTCAGGGTGATTGCCCCGAGGATCCAGTCCGGGCTGCCGGGCGTGGCCAGGGGGGTGAGGGCGGAGGCGGTCATCAGCGCCAGTACAGCGACCGGCCCCACGGACAGTACAGAACTGGTTCCGAAGATGGCGTATCCCAGCAGGGGCAGCAGGCTCGCGTAAAGGCCGATGTGGGGGGGCAGGCCGGCCAGCGCGGCGTACGCCAGGGCCTGGGGGACAATCATCATGGTGGCCAGTACGGCGGCGAGCGTATCCCCCGCCAGCCACTGGCGCTCGTAGTTTCTCAACCAATTGGGTACGAGTGTGCTCGCCCGCATGCTGCCGCTGTCCCGTTATCTGTCGGTACCCGGGGAACCAGGTGCTTTACCGCAGTCCCACTGCAAAGATAGACCTGATCCCCGGGTGAAGGCAGCGGCCTTTATCAGGCGGGCTGGGGCTGCCGTTGTAATGCCTGGAAAGCAGTCATGCCCACCAGCATGGCCAGGGTGAATACCACGGCCTTGAGCTCGCCCGCGCCGGTGGCAACCACCGCCGGACCGGGGCAGAAACCTGCGAGCCCCCAGCCGGCACCGAACAGCAGGCTGCCGACGACCAGTGGCCGGTCGATATCGTTGCTCGTCGGTATCTTCAGCGGCTCGTCCAGCAGGGATTTCTGCCGCCCTTTCGCCCAGGTGAACACCGGCAGTCCAACGGCAATGGCTCCGGCCATTACCAGTGCCAGTGAGGGGTCCCAGTTACCCGCGAGGTCGAGAAAGGCCAGTACCTTTTCGGGGTTGGCCATGCCGGAGAGCAGCAGGCCGAGACCGAAAACCAGGCCGGCAGCGAAGGCAGTAATGGTTGTCTTGTTCATGGATCAGGCTCCCAGCAGGTGGCGGACAGCGAAGACGGTGGCAAAGCCGGCGCCCATGAAACACAGTGTGGCGACCAGCGACCGTGGGGACAGCCGGGACAGGCCGCAGACGCCGTGGCCGCTGGTGCAGCCCGAGCCATAGCGGGTGCCGATGCCGACCAGCAGGCCAGCCGCGACCAGCACCGGGTAGCCAGCCTCGATATGGATTGGCGGCAGTTGCGCGAACAGCAGCCACAGGGAGGGGATAGCCAGCAGGCCGACGGTAAATGCAAGTCGCCAGCTGGTTTCTCCTGCCTGGCGCGCCAGCAGCCCGCCGAGGATGCCGGAGATGCCGGCGATACGGCCATTGGCCAGCAGCAGCAGCGCGCTTGCCAGGCCAATCAGCGCGCCGCCGGCAAGCGCTGACCAGGGGGTAAAGGCATTCCAGTCAATAGTCATGGATTGGGTTACTCCGCACAGTAAAGTTCATACAGGGTTTGCAGCAGTGTCAGGACCTTCGGGTCGGCTATGCGATAGAACACATGCTTGCCTTCCCGCCGGGTAATGACCAGGCCCTCGCGCCGCAGCACGCCCAGCTGCTGCGACAGGCTTGGCTGGCGGATGTCCAGCCGCTCTTCCAGGTCGCCCACGCAGAGCTCTTCCTGGCTCAGCTGGCACATCAGCAACAGCCGGTCAGGATTGCCCAGGGAGCGCAGCAAGGCAGAGGCATCCCCCGCCGAGGCGCGCATCTTGTCGAGGCTGATCGAGGATGTATCGGGCATGGGATCTTCCAACTGGCTGCCACAATGATTAACGGGATTATATTATATTGATTTATAATATATTGAAAAGTATATTGTTGCTGTAACCCAGAAGTTAGTTGGAGGCCAGTAATGACTGCCAGTTCAAATCGACCCCTCGTCAAGCCGTTCCTGGATCCGGATACCGAGACCTGGAGCTATGTCGTTTACGACCGAGCCGGCGGGTCTGCGGCAGTGGTTGATGCCGTGCTCAACTTTGATGCGCCCTCTGGCCGGACCAGTACCGAAGGTGCCGACGAGATCATCGAGTTCGTGCGTGCCGAGCAGTTGACGGTGGAGTGGATCCTGGAGACCCATGCCCATGCAGACCACCTGGCCGCGGCTCCCTATATTCGCGACCAGCTGGGCGGGAAAATTGCTATCGGTGACCATATCCGTGAAGTACAGACCATCTTCCGTGATGTATTCAATCTGGAAAAACAGTTCCTGGTGGACGGCAGCCAGTTTGATCACCTGTTTCACGATGGCGACACATTCACAATCGGGGACCTCGAAGGCCGGGTAATCTACTCTCCCGGGCATACCCCGGCGGATATGGCGTGGCTGATCGGCGATGCGCTGTTTGTGGGGGATACCCTGTTTATGCCGGATGTAGGCAGTGCGCGCTGTGATTTTCCGGGCGGGGATGCACGCAAGCTGTATCACTCGGTCAAGCATCTGCTGGAACTGCCGGAAGAGACCCGTATGTTCATGTGCCATGACTACCCGCCGAAGGGGGAGCGACAGCACCAGTGCGAGACGACGGTCGGCGAGCAGCGACGCAGCAATATCCACCTGCGCGACGGCGTCACTGAGGACGAGTTCGTGAAAATGCGCACAGAGCGCGACGCGACGCTGGGTATGCCGCGCCTGATTATCCCGTCGATCCAGGTCAATATCCGTGCGGGCCAGATGCCGCCGGCCGAGGACAATGGCGTCGTCTACCTGAAAGTGCCGGTGAATACACTGCAGTAACCGTAAACCATAATTTCCGGCGGGCCATGTGCCCGCCTATGGAGGTATCCATGGAAGTCAAGCAACTCGATGCGCAGGTCAGCGTCTCTGACCAGTGTGGCCCGGACGCCATGTCGCAACTGGCGGATGCGGGTGTGCAGGTGGTGGTCTGCAACCGTACCGAGACCGAAGCCGAAGACCAGCCTAGCTTTGCCGAGCTCGAAAAAGCAGCCCGGGAGCAGGGCATGGATTTTGTGGCCATTCCTTTTGCGCGTGGCCAGATGACCCGCGCACACTGCGAGGAATTCCAGCGGGTGCTGTCCGGTGGGCAACGTATCCATGCGTTCTGCCGCACCGGTAATCGCTCCTCCAACCTCTGGGCGGGGGCAAAGTGCCTGGCCGGAGAGGACCCGCGGGATTTACTGGAGCAAGCACGTGCCGCCGGCTACGACGTGTCCGGCGTAGTCGCAACCTTTGCGCCCTGAGCTGCGGTGCGATTCGTCGAACATCAATAGCGGATTATCCGGAACATGCAAAACGGGCCGAACTTTCTTTCCAAGTACCTGCCAATTCTCCAGTGGCTGCGAGACTACGATGGCACAAGTTTCAGCCGGGATTTTCTCGCCGCGATAATTGTCACCATCATGCTGATCCCGCAGTCGCTGGCGTACGCGCTGCTGGCGGGCCTGCCGGCCCAGGTGGGGCTGTACGCGAGTATGGTACCCCTGGTTGCTTACGCGGTATTCGGGACCAGCAGGACCCTGTCGGTGGGTCCGGTGGCGGTAGCGTCCCTGATGAGTGCGGCGGCCCTGGGTGAAGTGGCGGTGCAGGGCACCGGGGATTATCTGCTGGCTGCGGCGGTGCTGGCCATTCTGTCAGGTTTGTTCCTGGCCCTCATGGGAATATTGCGGCTGGGTTTCCTGGCCAATTTCCTTTCACACCCCGTGATCTCGGGGTTCATCACCGCCTCTGGCCTGTTAATAGCGCTCAGCCAATTGGAGCATCTGCTGGGTATCAATGCCCAGGGCGATACGGTCACGAAGATGGCGGCTTCCCTGGTGCATGGGCTCGACAGCGTGAACCCCTATACCCTGGGCACAGGTGTGGCGGTGGTCGCTTTCCTGCTCTGGTCGCGCGCTGGCGCCGTGCGGTTACTGGGTAAACTGCCGATTTCGGACCACGCGGCAGGCATGCTGGTAAAGGCTGCCCCGGTGGTGGGGGTGATCGCCACTATTGCAGTTGCCGCCCAGTTTGGTTTCGAGGAAAGGGGCGTGGCCCTGGTGGGCCGGATTCCCGGCGGACTGCCCGATTTATCCGTTCCTTTTCCCTCGCTGGAGCTGGTGCAGGCACTCTGGGTTCCGGCCATCATGATTTCCATCATCGGCTATGTGGAATCGGTGTCGGTGGGCAAGACCCTGGCGGCGAAGCGGCGTGAGAAAATCGATGTAAACCAGGAACTGGTTGGGCTCGGCGCCGCCAACCTGGGGGCGGGCCTCTCCGGTGGTTTCCCGGTAACCGGCGGTTTTTCCCGCTCGGTGGTCAACTTCGATGCGGGTGCCGTGACACAGATGGCCAGCATCATGACGGCGGTTGGCATTGCCCTGGCGGCGATGTTCCTGACGCCCTATCTCTATTACCTGCCCAAGGCCACGCTGGCGGCGACCATTATCGTCGCGGTCCTTACCCTCGTTGATTTCTCCATCTTGCGCAAGACCTGGCATTTCAGCCGCAGCGACTTTTTTGCGGTGTCGATCACCATCGTGGTGACCTTGCTCTTTGGTGTGGAGGCAGGGGTCTCCTGTGGCGTGGGTGCATCAGTGGCCCTGTTCCTCTTCCGGACCTCCAAGCCGCATATTGCCGAGGTGGGCCTGGTTGAAGGCACCGAGCATTTTCGCAACATCCGGCGGCACAGGGTGCTGACGGTGCCGGAGATCCTCACCATCCGTGTTGACGAGAGCCTGATGTTTTCCAACGCAGCTTTCCTGGAAGAGCGCATTTACAGCGACCTGGCGGTAAACCGGCAGGTGCGCCATGTGATCCTGATGTGCAGCGCCATCAACGAGATCGACTGGAGTGCCCTGGAAGTGCTGGAGGCCCTCAACCACCGGCTGGATGAGCTGGGCATCCGCTTGCACCTCTCGGAGGTGAAGGGCCCGGTGATGGACAGCCTGAAGCGCACCGGTTTCCTCGCCCACCTGTCCGGTAAGGTTTACCTGACGCAGTTCCAGGCCTTTAATGCGGCCCGTGCCCAGGTGGCGAGCGGGTCGGCATCCCGCGATCTGGCCGCCGCAGCGGCAGCGGGCTCCGAATCGGCCTGAAGCCGGGAGCCGCTGGCCACTGCAGCAGACCCGGGGCTCAGCCGGGCGCGACAACCTCGTGGCCGGCTGACCGCCAGGCGCCCATGGAGCCCAGGAACACATCGACATTCTGGAAACCGGCGCGTAGCAACACCGACGCGGCGACAGTGGCCCGGGCACCGCTGGCGCACATGACGGTGTAATGCCGGTCCCGGGCAAGCTTGTCCATCTCCTGTGGCAGTTTGCCTGCATAGATCGTCTCGGCACCCTTGATGATGCCCTGTTCCACTTCGCCCTTGCCACGTACATCCAGCAGGGCCCAGTTGTCTTCGCCCTTGTCGATCCTTTTCTGCACGTCATCCGCGTCGATTACCTGCACGCGTTCGAAAGGGCGCGCACCTGCCGCCCAGCCGGGCATGGCGGCATCCAGGTAGCCGAGGATGCAGTCGTAGCCAATACGCGCCAGGTTACGGGCTGCCTCTTCAGCCTGGGCCGCACTGTCCGCAACCAGTATCAGCTCATCGTTTTCATCCAGGAACCAGCCGGCAAAGGCCGTGATCATATCCACGGGCAGGGCGAGGCTGCCGGGAATATGGGCACCGAGGAAAGGCGCGATGCCCCGGACATCCACCAGCGTCGCCTTGCGGGACAGCTCCTCGAACGCCTGCATGTCCAGCACCCGGGGGGTAACGACGGATGCGACGGGCGCGGCGCCCTCGAGATTCAGGCGCTCCATTACACGGAAATAGGGCGGCTGGTAGTGGTGCTCATTGACTTTACGCTTTACGAACTCGTCCCGCTTTTCGATTCCCAGCATCGGGTTGTTCCGGCGCTCATAACCAATCGTGGAAAAATCCCGGTCGGCCATATTGTCGCCGCATACAGAACCGGCGCCGTGAGCCGGGTAGACAATCGCCTGGTCGCCAAGCCCAGTAATTTTCTTCAGGCTGTCGTAGAGGTTGCCGGCCACCTCCTCGGCGCGATCGGGATAAAAGTCCGTGCGCCCGACGTCGCCGACAAATAGCGCATCGCCGGTAAACACGCCCACTGCTTCATCGCCGAAGTTGTCGTCGTAAATTGCAAACGAGAGGCTGTCGTCGGTGTGTCCCGGCGTTTCCAGCACCACAACCCGCATCTGGCCGAAGGAAAAGGAGTCGCCCTCACGAACGGTGTCGGCATAGACGACTTCATCTGCGGGATTGGGGCCGTGGTGAACCGGTGCGCCGGTGATGTCCGACAGGATGGGGGCGCCGGAAATGAGGTCCTCGTTGCGGTGGGTCTCGAAAATATGGGTGATGCGGCACCCTTTTTCGCGGGCAATTTTTGCGTAGATTTCGCAGTCGCGGCGCGGGTCAATGACAGCTGCTTCGCTGCCATCGCCGATCAGGTAGGAAATCTGTGCCAGGCCGGGTGACTTGATGGATTCGACAAACATTGGACCTCCAGTAAGTGGTCGGTGTCGGGTTCGCGGACGGTGCGAACTCGCCCGCGGAGAATGTGCCCAGTAGCCTAATAAACTGCAGGGAGCATGTGCAAACAGAAAAATTTTCCCGAAGAGTCGATGTAAAAGTTTAATGCAGGCGTCGGGACACGCTGCGAATTACTGCCCTGCCAGCTTAAAGCGTTGCTGGAGACCGTCCCCGTATGGCCGCTCCCATACACCCGGCAATCAGGGCGATTGAAAAATACAATGAAAAGGGCCCGCCAGCATGAAGGGCCCGGGTGACTCGCGCGGGGAGCCTAGGAATGTTCCGGCGTGGAATTTTCGCTCGCCGAGGACGTCGCTTCCCCCGCGTCGATTTTCCGGAGGAACTCGAGCATCATTTCGTTGACCGCTTGTGGCTGTTCCAGTGCCGTCAGGTGCCCGGCCTTGGCGATCATCTCCAGTCGCGCCCCCTCGATACCGTCGGCAATTTCCCTGGACAGGTGTGGCGGCAGGGAGCGATCGTCGTCGCCGACGATCACAAGTGTCGGCTTGTCTATCAGTCCCAGTCGGGAAAGCAGTGAGTCGCGCCTGCAGAGGGCATTGACGCCGTGGGCAATGGTAGGCATGGGCACGCGGGCAAATTCTTCCTGCCATTCATTGACCAGGTCGCGCTTGTTGACGAGCGTGAAGTTACCGAACATCAGCTTGTTTACCTGCGGTAACAGCAACCGGATCCCGAAGATGCGCGCCGCGAGAACCATGAGGCGGTAACGCATCTGTTTGAGCATTTTTTCCGGCCCCGCGTGGGTATCCATAAGGATAAGGCCACCGACGCGCTGTGGTGCCTTGACTGCCGCCCGTAGTGCGATCATGCCGCCGATGGAGAGGCCCGCCCAGACGGCGCTGTCGATCCCCTCGCGGTCCAGCACCGCGAGCGCGTCCTCCATCAGGTCGTAGAGGTTGAATGGTTGCTGCGGTACTGATGACTTGCCGTGGCCGCGAATATCCACGGTGATGACGGTGTAGTGCTCTGCAAGGGCCTCCACCTGCTCGCGCCACATGGCGCCCGAGCACAGGAAACTATGGAGAAGTACCAGGGCGGGCCCGCTGCCCTGGATCTCGTAGTGAAGGGCGAGGCTGTCTCTCTGAACGACTGGCATGGCTGCATCCTTTCTCTGTGTATTTTCGACATGATATCGGGTCCGGTTACCGGTTGCCTGTTCTGCTGCAGCCGCCGGTCCATTACCCGGAACCAGAGCACGGGCACGGCTGCCAGCAGCATCATGCCGGGACAGCCGGTGGGCATCTGCGGGTTGCCGTTGTGGTAGCGAAGTACCGGGTGTTAGCGGCTCGCGCGGAAATGATGATCGGAGTGGCGCGACAGCTCAAACAGCGACAGGTGCCCAACCAGGTGGTTGGCGTTCCAGGAGTGCGCCGGCGTCACCCCTCCGTTACGACCGTATGCCAGCTGCCCGCGGCAGGGCCCGTAGTGCTTAATGTAGTTGACAGTTTCAGGTAGCAGTAAGCCTGTCAACGCAGCGAGCACGAAATACAGCAACACCCTGGCATCGGGCCGCGTACCGATGACGATCCCCAGCGCGAGCTGGACCAGTTGGCAGGGCACTGTGTGGCTGTTCAGGCCAAACGGTGATTGGCCGCGCCAGTGGAGCGCCGGGCAACGCAATGCAACCCGGTCGGCATCCGGGCGGCGCTATCGGGTCCGCTACGGTCGTATCTCCTGTTGGCGCATGGGCATACTGTCGATACGTTCGAAGAGTCCCTCAAGGTCGAGTTTCCGGTAGCGCACCTTCACCGTCCCGTCCTTGCCGATCAGGACCACTGTGGCACCGGGGATTTCGTCGCCAAAATAGCGCTGTGCCAGGGCCTCTCCGAACCCGGGTGCCAGCGGTCCGGCATAGTTGGTCTCGATCGCCGGTGGGGTCAGCCGAAACCACACCAGGTCGCGCTCGGCTATTTCGACGCGCGCCTCACGCAGCCGCTGCGGGTAACCGGCAGTGGCGGGGTCGCCGCGAATCAGTAGTACCCGCTTCTGCCACACGAGCGACGACAGGTCCTTGAGCGGTGGGGGACTGGCGGCAGCTCCGGCTGCCAGCAACAGTGCCAGCACGGCGCCCATCAGTAAGATTGATTTGTTCACACCGCCTCCTCGCATATGAGCTGTCAGCGCAATGTTAGTCCCGGTTGCCTGCACTGCCCAGCGGGCGCACCGGCCGGTCCGGCTTGGCGTACTGCAGCCGGTCCAGGCGCCGCGTGCGGTGGTAGCTGTCCAGGCCGCTCACCGCCACCGTGCCAAGGCGCTCGATATCGATATAGCCGTCTTTCGCGATGGCCGCCTCGTCAGTCTCCAGGTACTCGATCTCGCCGATGACCATCACGGTGCCATTGACCCGCAGGGTCTGGTGCTCCACCAGCCGGCAGGCATAGCGCAGGCGGCTCTCGGCCACGAAAGGCGCAGGGCACACAGGGCAGGGCGCGGTGTGCAGGCCGGTGGCATCAAACTCGGAAACCTCCCGTGGGTAGCGGGCCGAAGTCTGGTGGGATTGTTGCCAGATAGCGTTGTTCACCTGGTTTACCGTAAACCATCCAGTGGCGAGGATATTGTCCAGCGTGTGGCGCTCGACACTGTCCGGTCGGTTGATAAACGCCACCAGCGGAGGATTTGCGCCCAGGTGCACCAGCGAGCTGAACATGGCCAGGTTGGCGTTCCCGGCGGCGTCGACCGTACCGATCAGGTTGGCGCTCTTGAAGCCGGACAAGCTGTTGACCAGGTTCACCCGGTACAGTTTGTCCAGTTGGTCGAAATCAGCGCGGTGCCAGTGTCTGGTGAACTCCAATGGATCTCCCGGTTATCTGCAGTGGTCGTCGGGGCAGCGGCATTGCCCGGTCAGGAGTCGTGCGATGCGGTCCCGGTGCCGGGCAAACAGGCGATAGGACAGGTTACTGAGAGGGCGGATCGGTCTCCAGCGCAACCACCGCACCCAGTGTCCCTTGCCCACGCGGGACCAGGCCTCCACAGTCACATCGAGACCGGTGATCACCCGCCCGTCAGGCATTTGGGCATGCAGTACCGCCATCGCGCGTTCGCGGTCCACCTGCGGGTAGCGCTCCGGGAAGCCAGGGGAATTGATGTCCACAAAGTTCACGCGGTGGTGGGTGTCCCAGCGGCGCAGGTGTCGGATCTCCCGCATGCACAGCGGGCAGCCTCCATCGTAAAACATTGTGAACCTGTTGCCGGTCAAGGTATCCCCGCGTTCTTGCTGCCGATCCTTTCCACCTGCGCTTCTACCTGCGCTTCCACCTGCGCTTCCACCAGCGTTGCTACGTACGCCAGTATAGTCGGGATCACCCGGAATCCGCCGGCCTGTTTGCCGTCAGGACTGGTTCAGCAGGTGGGCAACAGTGGCCAGCAGCGCAACAATCACCGGCATCCACAGTACCGGCGAGGCCGCCCGGCGCAGGGGTTTGGAGCCGGCGGCCCGATAGCTGGTCTGTTCCGACCGGCCATAGAGCCAGTAGCTGGCCACAAACACAATGAGACTGGCCAGAAACGTCAGCAGGGCGAAGGCGGGGGCGACGGATACTTCACCTGCGCCAAAAAACGAACTCACCAGGTGCCCGGCTGCCGCTGCCACGGGAATAACGGCCATATACAGGGCCCGCTGAATTTTCGGCTGTGCGGTAGTTTTTGCTGGTTGTTGTCGCATGGCTAATTGATTCGTTGCTGCAATCGAGGCCCGGCCGGGCGCAAAGCAACTTGCCCGGCACTGTAAATCCATCGGGGCGCTCAGTGTAAGTAACAGGGTGGCTGTAGGCAAAATGAAAGCGAGGCCAGCCTGGCAGTCCTTCTGTCAGTCTGTCAGTGGCGTCTCCTGGGATAAAAGCACGCCAATGGCGCCCGGCCATGAGGAAGGGTGACGATCCCGATCTAGTCTTTAACTGTGGGGCGCCAGTTGCAGTCCAGGTGAAGCAGGGAGTAGTCGGCGTATGAACAGGGCGGCACAGTTTGGTTGGTTGGTATTGGTTCTGGGAGTAGCGGCGGCCTCACCTCCTGTTGCCGCAGAGTCACTACTGCTGGACAGGCCCTGGATCATGCCTTTTGACGTCAACCAGCGTTTCCGGCCGGCTGACCCCGGCCATACCCCGCCCGATGAACCGACCCAGCAGGACATCTACGAGTTTGCCTGGCAGAGCTTTATTGCCCTGAACTGGCCCTATCGGGAGGGCGGCCTGCGTGGCGAGCCGGACCCGCGGGCGCGCCTCGCCCCAATCTCCAACACGCCAGATCCCGAGCGGGTGGTTGTCTGGGAGACCTACATGTCCCCGGAGACGGTGTTCGTGCATCCGCAGCAGTGGCCGGTGGTGTGGGGCCAGCCGGACTTTACCGGGCTGCAGCGTGTGTCGACGCCGCCCTGTTACGTGGGCGACTATGCCTACGGTAAGCCATTCGCGCCCGGTATCAACCAGCCCTATACCAATGCCAATGTCCCTACCGGCCCGGTGGTGGACCAGAACCAGCGTTACCTGCGGGTGGAGGTGACCCAGAGCCAGCCGTATTTCACCTATATCAAGCAGTTCGGTTACTACGATGCCGATATCCAGACGCGGGCAGTCGGCAAGTACATCAAGTACGCCAACGCCAGGAATGCAGCGCCACCACAGGCCATGCATCCCGGGGACCGGGCCAGCCGGTTTTTCCAGCCGGTCCCCGACGGTACCGAGTTCTTTATCGATCCCCTGCCACCCTGGGCGCAGCAGGGCATGACCGAGGTGAAGGCAGCCTGGAAGGTATTGAAGACCGAAGGCGAGGATGCGGATGTCCCCGGTCGCTATTTCCGCCGGGTGCTGCAGTTCCCGTTGCCCGATGGCTCCCTGAGTGAACCAACCCTCATGGGCCTGGTGGGATTCCATATCCACCGGGTGACGCCCTTCGGCCACCTGCCGTCCACCTTCGAGCATATCGACAACGTGAAGATCGGCAGGAAACTTTTCGACCCACTGCCGAAACCCGCGCGGCCGGCGCTTAACCCCGGGGGCGAGAACGGCAGGCCGGCCAGGTATCCCAATGGTTACGAGGTGAACGGTGAGGGCGGGGTGGCCAATGTGATTCCGGCGGCCTATAAAGCCGGCGAAGACCTGCTGCCCCGCGATGAGCGGGAAATGGTCAATGTTTCCCGGGTAACACCCATCCCACCGGATGTGCAGCTGGTCAATTACAAGTACCAGGCACTGTTGAGGGACAGCGTCTGGTCTTACTACCAGCTGATCGGTACCCAGAACAAGAACCTGCGTGAGCCCAACCCGCGCCTGGGGCCTGGTATCCCCGGGCCCCAGCACTCGAATGTACAGAACCTGGTGAACACCACCCTGGAAACCTACACGCAGAAAGGGTTCAGCTGTGCCCGGTGCCACCTGAACGCCTTTCCGCACGGCGTGGACAGTTTTCCCCCGTACGAGTCCCGCTTTGAGCACCTGCACGTGATGAGCTTCCTGTTGCTGAATGCCAAGCCCGGCAGCCAACCCCCGGGGGAGTTTGAGTGCCTGAAGCCCGGGTATTGATTCGGGCTTGGGGGGAATGTGTGGGGTTAACCTGCGTCCAGGGCCGCCTCGACGGCCTGCTCCAGGTTGTCGGCCAGGGCCAGGGGCGGTGCCATCAGGGCATGGTAGGCGGCGTCCTGGCGCCGTACCCAGACTGCCCTGAGCCCCGCAGCCAGCGCGCCGTTGGTGTCCCATGCGTGGGCGGCAATCAGGGTGGCCTGCGCAGGTGTAGTTCCGGCCTTTGCGGCGGCCTGGCGGTAGACGTCCGCCATCGGCTTCCAGACCTGCAGCGCCTCGATCGAGAGGATATCGTCCACCAGCGGCGCCAGCCCCGCGCGCTGCACCAGGCCCTCCGTATTCTCCCGCGAGCCATTGGTCAGCAGGATAGCCCGTGTGTCCCGGGATGCGTGGACCCGCTCCAGGGCAGGGCGGACATCCGGGTGTGCTGGCAGGCGGGAAAATTCACCGAGGATGGGTTTAATGTGCTTCTCGTCCATCGGAAGTCCCTGGTTGGCAAACAGCACTTCCAGGGTGGCGCGGGCAATCGCCGGGAAGGGCTGGAACTGGCCAGTGGCGGACAGTGCAAACGCATCCCGTAGCAGCTGCGCGAAAAACAGCGGTGCGCTCTGCCCGGGCAGGCCCAGTTCGGTAAACCGGTCGCGCAAGGGAGACAGCGAGAACAGGGTCTCTATCACATCAAAAAAAATAACGCGGTCAGACATCGCAGCTCCCACTCTTCAGCACATTTAGCTGGCACCCTCGGCATCGGATTTGCCCCGCAGTTCCGCCAGCAGTGCAGCGGGACGGATCGGGATCTCCCGCATACGCACGCCCACGGCAGCGAAGATGGCATTGCCGATCGCCGGGCCGACTACGGTGGTGGCCGGTTCGCCCAGGCCCACGGCGGTTTCCGTGCTGTCGACAAACTCCTGTTCAATCTCCGGGACATCACGCATACGCAGGGGGGTATAGGTATTCAGGTTGGTGTCCGCCACGTTGCCCTCTTTAAACGTGGTACCTTCGCAAAGTGCCATGCTCATGCCCCACAGCGCCGCGCCCTCCACCTGGGCCCGGGCACCGTCGGGATGCACGATAGTACCGGCATCGGTGACCAGTGTGAGCTTTTCCACAGTGGGCTTGCCGGTCTCCCGATCGACGCGGACCCGCGCAACGCAGGCGGTCCAGGTGGGCATATTGCGTTCCTGCCCGTACGTGGCAGCCACGCCCAGACCGGTGTCCGCGGGCATGTCATCGCCCCAGCCAGAAATTTCCCGCACCCTCCGCAGCACATTGGCCTGGCGCGCCGCACCGCCGACCGAGTTGGGGGCACTGCCGGCATTCCTGCCCTCGGCCTTGAGGCGCCGCAGGCGGAATTCCAGGGGATCCTCGCCGGCCTTGTGGGCGGCCTCGTCGATTGCGCTCTCCAGCGCCCAATTGACCCAGCCGGAGCCCACCGACCGCAGCCAGCCGGGCCTGAAGGTGTCGTTGGCCAGGTCGTTGGAAATCGCCCGGACCCGGTGCCCGTCCATGCTGTACCAGTGCAGGGCGCCCTGGATCGCGAAGGGATCGTACTTGCCATTGACACCATCGGCCATAAAGCCCGGGGCCATTACCTGGGTGGGCCAGCCGGCGGTGGCGTGGTGCTCCATGGCGGTGATCTTGCCCTGGCTGTCGAACGCCATCCGCACCCGCTGTACCGAGGGCGAGCGGATAGAGTCGAAGCGCGCGTCATCCTCGCGGGTCAGGACCATTTTCACCGGCCGCCCCAGTGCCTTGGCCGCCAGGGCCGCGGGTACGGCGTAATCGCCATTCAGGCGCCGGCCGAATCCCCCGCCGAGCATATAGGTGCGCATGACAATGTGTTTCTCGGGAACCCCGAGCGCCTTCGACAGGATGGGCAGGATCAACGATTGCCACTGGTTACCGGTATGTATCTCCCAGCGGCCGTCTTTCTCCTGTGCGATCGCATTTACCGGCTCCAGCTGGAAGTGCAGTACCCCGTGCGTGATGTACTCGGGTTCCAGTATATCGGCGGCATCGCTGAACGCCTGGTCCACGTTTCCCTCGTCCAGTACCAGGGTACCCTGGTCGGCGGCGCCGATCAGCTCGCGCCCATGGTCGAGCAGTGCCTGTTCATCCACGCCGGAAGTCTTGCCGGGAGCCCAGTCCACCTTGACGCGTTGCACCGCCTGGTTGGCGGCGTGGAAACTGTCGGCAATCACCATGGCCCAGCCCGGCACCGTGCCGGAAGGGTCCTCCAGCGTGATGGTCTGGCGGTAACCCGGGATCTTTTTCGCGGCACTGTCGTCGATGCCGTTGATGGCTGATCCATAACGGGTCGGGGGAATGATGGGGCGGCCGTAGACCATGCCATCAAGTTTTGCGTCGAGGCCGTACAGGGTGCTGCCGTCGGTCTTGCCGGGAATATCCAGCGCACGGGCCTGGCCGCCGATCACGCGGCGCTCCGACGGCGGTTTGATGGGCATCTGCTTCAGCTGCTCGTCGGTAAAGCTGCGGCTGATATTGCCGTCGCTGACAATATCGGCGTAACTGATGGAGCGGTCGCCGGCGATAACCCGGCTGTTGCGTGCCCGGCACTGATCCGGGGACACGCCGAGTTTCCTGGCGCCTTCCTCGATCAGCACCTGGCGGCCGGCGGCGCCTGCGTGGCTCATGGGGGTGAAGCTCTGCCATACAGACCAGCTGCCGCCGGTCACCATGTAGCCCCACTTGGGATCGCTGTCCACATGATGCAGCTCCACCTGTGCCCAGTCGGCCTCCAGTTCGTCCGCGACGATCCGTGCCAGCGCGGTACCGATATGCTGGCCCATTTCCGCCTTGGCAATATTGACGATGATGCGTCCGTCCGGCTGGATCTGGTACCACACGGTGGGCTCGAAGGCCCCCTCGGCCACGGCCTTCGCCGGGTTCGCGAGCCCCTGCGGTGAGCGGGCGAAGGCCAGCGTCAGGGCGGCACCGGCCATGCCGATAAGGAAACCCCGGCGCCCGGGGGAGGGCAGGTCCGTTGCCTGTCCCGCTTCGTGCCGATCACCGGATGGCGCAGCATTGTTACCAGTCAGGTACTTAAGCATGGCTGGCCTCCCGGGTGTTGCCCTCGTCGTCCGGCACACCGGCCTGCATACGGCGCGCGGCCATCCTGATTGCCTCGCGGATACGAACATAGGCCATACATCGGCACAGGTTACCGCTCATTACCTGGTCGATCTGTTCATCGGTGGGGTCGGGGAAGTCCCGGAGCATGGCGGCCGCCTGCATGATCTGGCCGGGCTGGCAGTATCCGCATTGCGGCGTCTGGGCCTCGACCCAGGTATCCAGCAGAGGATGGCCATTCTCCGCCAGGCCCTCGATGGTGGTAACCACAGTGTTCGCCACGCTACTGACGGGAGTAATGCAGGAGCGCGTGGCCCGGCCATTGACGTGCACCGTGCAGGCGCCACAAAGGCCGATGCCGCAGCCGAACTTGGTGCCGGTGAAGCCGATATCATCGCGGATGACCCAGAGCAGCGGGGTGTCCCCCGGAACGTCCACTGTAACGGGCCTGCTGTTGATCTTGAATTTTGTGGCCATGCCTATTCTCCCGTGTGTTCCGCCGTGCCTGCCTGCGCCTGCCGGTGTAATTCGCGTAATTCCGCCACCCGCTGCCGCAGGTTTTTCCATTCCGGCAGGCCAGAGCGCCGCCGCAGGAATTGCGCCAGCTCAACCAGGTCCGTGTCGCTGAGCCCGGAGTAGCCGGGCATGACCAGGATGGGGGACCCGCTTTCGGTACCGATACCTTCGAGCAGCACCCGTATCAGGTTGGTGGGATCATCCGCGGTCACCGCGCTGTTCAGGCTTAACTCTGCGCGTGCCGCCATCGGCTGCTGGGGCGAGTTGTAATGGCAGGCGGCACAGGCACCGATGTACAGGGCTTCGCCGGCGCTGAGGTCCCCCCTGGCCCGCTGCTGGGCGGCGGTGATAAGTTCTGCGGACCGTGCCTGTGTATTGACCGGCTGTGTATCCCCGGACAGGGAAGCCATGTAAGTGGCCAGGGCGCGGATATCATTGTCCGGGGCCCGCTTCAGGCCCCGGTGTACCACCTCTCCCATGGAGCCCACGGCAACCCCGTGGTAGTCGGAAAGGCCGCTGCGCAGGTACTGGTAGAGTGTGTCGCTGTCCCAGTGCACCGGAACCGGTTGGCTGTCGTCGAGGGCAGGGGCATACCAGTTGTCCACCAGTGCCCCGGCATAGGCCCGGTCCTGCTTCTCGGCCCCCATCGCGTTCCTGGGGGTGTGGCAGGCACTGCAGTGCCCCAGTCCTTTGGCCAGGTAGGCGCCGCGGTTCCATTGTTGGCCCTGTTCCGGGTCTGGCTGCCAGGGCTCGGGGTCGAAAAACATCAGTTTCCAGCCCCACTGGAGGAAACGCAGGTTGAACGGGAAGCGAAGCGCGTTCTCTGGCGGCGTGTAGTCGATGGCTTCCCGCGTCATGAAATAGGCGTACAGCGCATCCAGGTCATCGTCGGTGATGTTTTTGAAGTGGGTATAGGGAAAGGCCGGGTAGAGGTGGGAGCCGTCTGCGGAAACCCCCTCGCGCATGGCCCGGAAAAAAGCCTCCCGGGACCAGCCCCCGATACCCTGTTGCGGGTGGGGGGTGATATTGGTGGCGTACAGCGTGCCAAACGGTGTCGGGAAGTCCACGCCGCCGGCGTAGGGTTTGTCCGGGGATGCGGTGTGGCAGGTACCGCAATTGCCGATGCCTGCGAGCACCCTGCCATGCTCTATCTGGTCGGGAGTGAAACGACCTTCGTCCACGTCACTTTCCGCTGAGAGCGATGGCTCCCAGGCCGCCAGCACCAGTCCTGCGACAAGGACGATGCTCGCGATGAGGGGCTGGTATTTCCTCATAGGTAGTCGCTCCCGTGTGTGGCCTTCTTATTGGTGATGTTACAGGAGCGGGGTGCTGGTGACCGGGTGCAGTTCGCGCTGTTAGGCAGCGCCTGGACCCGGAAAGTCCCTGTTCCCTTGGCGCTGGTGTAACGCGACCTGCGCTGGTGCTTACGAGGACACCTTATAGCACTGGCAGGGGCGGTGAATACGTGCCACTTCCGCTTCGGTCGACAATCGGCGCCTATATCAACATTTTTATCGATAATGTTGGATTATTGTGCAGGTTGCATTGGCTACCTGCCGATCAGCGATGCTTGACAGCGCTTCATCGTCCGGCTGAAAACCCTGCTGGCCAGGGGGCAGGAAAAGCGGGATGGTGTTCTTCCGGTCAAGTAAACAGGCTAAAGCGGAATGCGGAGAGTTTTACCCTTCAGGCGGAGACTGTCGGGCGTTTGTCAGGGTCCTGGGCCGGTAATGGCCATTACTGCCATGCCAGCGAAGCCAGACACTGTCGTCAACCGTTACGTTGACTGCTGGCAGCCCCCTGGCACCGGTATGAAAGTGCCGGTAAAACTCCCCGGTCCCACCATGGGAGAGGCGTTTGAAAAATGCGTACCCGCCGCGCAGGAAATTATCGAAAGAGGGGACAGGGTTGGACATCCACGCATCCTGGTTACAGCGCACTTCATGCAGCTTTAATCCTGCGTCGTATGCCTTATCCCGCATCCACTTCAGGGATATCACCGCCAGGGGATCGTCACCGTATCCCCCTCCTACATTGGCATGAGCGCCGATAAACCAGCGTTGCTCCACATCTTCCTGGTGGACTTTTTTATCGCCTTCAGGGTGGGTCCAGAGTGCGACGTTGTAGGCTTCCCTGAATTCATCCAGGGCAACAGCGTGATAGGCATAACGGACGATCTTGGATAGCTGCGTATCATGCCAGGCAAATTTTCCCTTCTCGGACAGGAAGGTACCGGGCACTCCCAGGCTCCCGACGGTATCCCATACCCCGATAAAATGAATCCTTACATCCTGGCTATACCGGCGCCTGAACTGCTGGCATATCCAGGAATCCGGATGATATTCCTTGGTCCTGTATATCTGCTCCGCGCGCTTCAGCAACTGTGGTGTGGAAATATGCAGGAGCCCGCACTTGCGCATCATGCCCACCAGGCTCCTGGCTGTGTACGCGCCCCGGCTGAAGCCGAGAATCCAGATCTCGTCGTCAGAGGTGTAGTTCCGGGCCAGCCAGTCGTACCCCTGCCGCAGGTTCTCACTAAGCCCGAAGCCAAATACGCCACCACGGAACCTGGAGCGTCGGGAAGTGCCGACGCCGGGATCATAGAAAAACCGCTGGCACACGCTGCCATCGTAATCCCTGATCAGGCGTGAGAACTGGTAGACGTTGGTCTGGTCCTCGGGATCATTCCAGGTCCCATCGAAAAGTAAGATAAGGCGCTGTTTTGGCATGGTATTACCCGCCCGGTCGAGAGGGTTGGTATCGTGAGTTGAGGATAGCCTGGATAAATACTAGAAGATTGACCGGGCTGACCTGCGCCATCAGGTGAGGGGAGCAGGATAGCCTGCTGCCATCAATGCAGAGCAGAGGGTGATTTACGGTTTTGGTGCCGGTGTCCCGACAGGTGTCCATACTCGTTGATCAGGGCCTGCCCCGATAGCACAGGCGTTTACCGTTGGCTCCGGGGAATCGACCCATTGATTTTATCAATAACATCGATTGGCGTTGATTCTTTCCCGAGTTACCTTTTTGCCCCGGTTTCTGCTGCAGTACGCTGGATTTTTCTTATATTTCCTACGGGTATTCCGCACTGCGAATCCGGAGGAGACACTGCCATGCCTAATAAAACGATATCCCTGTGTGGGGCTGTCACGCTGGCGCTCGCGTTACTGGCGTCAACCGGCCCTGTGGTGGCGCAAGATCCGCCACAACCGGGAAAACCGAAATCCAACCAATTCTGGTGGCCGGACCAGCTAGACCTGTCCCCCTTGCGAGCCAACGGCGAAGCTTCCAACCCCCTGGGCAGCGATTTCAATTACGCCGAAGCTTTCAACAGCCTGGACCTCAAGCAGGTCAAGAGCGATATCGAGAAAACGCTGAAGACTTCACAGGACTGGTGGCCGGCAGATTATGGCCACTATGGGCCCCTGATGATCCGGATGGCCTGGCACAGTGCGGGCACTTACCGCGTGGCAGACGGTCGCGGCGGTGCCGGTGGCGGCCAGCAGCGCTTCGACCCGCTCAACAGCTGGCCAGATAATGCCAACCTGGACAAGGCGCGACGCCTGCTGTGGCCGGTCAAGCAGAAATACGGGGAAGCGCTGTCCTGGGCCGACCTGATGGTACTCACCGGCAATGTGGCGCTGGAATCCATGGGCTTCAAGACCTTCGGCTTCGGTGGCGGTCGTGAGGATGACTGGGAACCGGACCTGGTGTACTGGGGCCCGGAGACGAAGATGCTGGAGCACAAAGAGCGCTTCAAGGACGGCGGGAAGCTGCAGAACCCCTTGGCCGCCACGGTGATGGGTCTCATCTATGTGAATCCTGAAGGGCCGGGCAGTAGTGGCGACCCCATGGCCGCGGCGGAAAAAATTCGCCTCTCCTTTGGCCGCATGGCCATGAACGACGAGGAGACTGTGGCATTGATTGCCGGCGGCCATGCCTTCGGCAAGAACCATGGCGCCGTCAAGCCCGACTGTGTCGGCCCCGAGCCCGCAGCAGCGCCAATCGAGGAGCAGGGATTCGGCTGGAAAAACAAGTGCGGAGAGGGCAAGGGCAAGGACACCTTCACCAGCGGGCTGGAAGGCGCCTGGACCGTAACCCCAGTCAAGTGGAGCAACAATTACCTGCAGAACCTCTACAACTTCGAGTGGAAACAGGTCAGGAGCCCGGCAGGGGCAATCCAGTGGATACCCAAGAATGAAAATGCCAGGAACCTGGTGCCGGATGCGCACGACCCCGACAAGCGTCATGCGCCGGTGATGCTGACCACGGACCTGGCGCTGAAAAAGGACCCCGCTTACCGGAAAATATCCGAGCGTTTCAAGAACAACCCCGAGGAACTGGAAGAGGCCTTTGCCAAAGCCTGGTTCAAGCTGACCCACCGGGACATGGGGCCAAAGTCCCGCTACCTGGGCCCGGAAGTGCCCGACGAAGACCTGATCTGGCAGGACCCGGTGCCCAAAGTAGATCATAACCTGATCAGTGACGGGGATATCCAGCAGCTGAAGGCGAAGATCCTGGATTCCGGGCTCACGATCCCGCAGCTGGTCCGTACCGCCTGGGCCTCGGCCTCTACCTTCCGCGGCTCCGACCTGCGTGGCGGTGCCAACGGGGCGCGTATCCGGCTGGAACCGCAGAAGAACTGGCCGGTGAACGACCCGCAGGAGCTGGGCAAGGTACTGAGTAAGCTGGAGGGCATCCAGCAGAACTTCAACAAATCCGCATCCGGCGGCAAAAAGGTATCGCTGGCGGACGTTATCGTGCTGGGCGGCACCGCAGCGGTGGAGCAGGCGGCGAAAAAAGCCGGCCACAACGTGAAAGTACCCTTTAAGCCCGGTCGCAGCGATGCCACCCAGGAGATGACGGAAGTGAAGTCCATCGCCTTCCTGGAGCCCAAGGCTGACGCCTTCCGGAATTTCTACGGCAAGGATAACAGCATGCCCCCGACCGAAATGATGGTCGACCGCGCAGACCAGCTCACCCTCACCGTGCCGGAGATGACCGTACTGATCGGTGGCATGCGCGCCCTGGATGCCAATACGGGCGGCGTCAAGCACGGTGTGTTTACCGATAAGCCCGGTACCTTGACCAATGACTTCTTCGTGAACCTGCTGACGATGGATACGGAATGGTCCAAGTCCTCAAAAGGCGAGGGCATCTACGAGGGCAAGGATCGCAAGAGCGGCAAGGTCAAGTGGACCGCCACCCCGGTGGACCTGATATTTGGTTCCAACTCGGAGCTGCGGGCTGTGGCCGAAGTCTATGCGACAAAGGGCGGCGAGAAGCGCTTGGTAAATGACTTCGCGGAGGCCTGGGCCAAGGTGATGAACCTGGACCGGTTCGACAAACCCAAGGGCGGTTCGCAACAGACCGCTGGCAGGTGAGCAATATGACAGTAAAGGGGCCGATTGGCCCCTTTATTTATATATTTGGGTGGGAAGAATGAGGGTGTCCTGGCATTGAATGATCCCGGAAAGGAGAAGCGCTGTATCTGGTGGCGAATCGGTGTCTACTAAACGTGGGTAAGTCTTACTCTTAACGCCAGTGGTAATGGGCGGCAACGGAGCACAGCATAGTTGGCGTCCCATTGACCACCTTGTTATAAACTCTGCT
>NZ_JAJSAP010000013.1 GCF_021729035.1 Microbulbifer sediminum
CGATGACCTGTTTCTGCTTCGCAGAAAGCTCATGGTGATTTGGGCCTGGTCCAACAAACAGTTGCCGCCGCCATGGATAGCGACTGCGAGGTGCCTAGCCGCTGCATAGAGTCTCTGATTCAAAGGCCCAGTCGCTATCGCGGCTGGGCTTTTTTATTTGCCTGCAGAAGCAGTGATTGCAAGGGCCGTGAATAAACCGCAGAAACCGTCGGGCGCTCCACATTTTACCGGCGTATTTTTACCCTATCTGCTGAAGTGGACGGGAGAGCGTGCCAGGACGCCGCTGCCCATAGCTTATTCACAGGTCTATCCAGTCCTTCTGTTGGTAACCGCAGCTGCAGTAATTGAAGCGGTTGCTATGCACAGGATTTGTGGATGAATCCGGTAGGTTGGGCGCTTCCCTGCGCGCCGCAACATTTCAAGCAGGGCAAACGGCACCTGCAGCAACGCTGTCAGACTGCCTCACATTGGAACTCAATCATGCCCGCGCTGATATTGTCCCGGCCGCCCATGCGGTTGGCCTCGTCGATAAAGCGGCGCGTGCATGACAGTGCGGGTCGTTGCGAGTCGAGAATCTGCGCCAGGCTTTTGTCATCCAGGTAGTCGGTCAGCCCGTCGCTACAGAGCAGTAAGAGGTTGTAGCCGGATAGTCGCCGGCAACTGATTGAGGGAGTGACCGAGGCGCTGATTCCGAGGGCGCGGGTAATCTGGTTGCGGTATCTGGAGCGGCGCCCCTCCTCTTCAGTCAGCTGGCCGCTGTCAATCAGTTCCTGTACGAAACTGTCATCACGGGTGAGGCGTTGGATGCCCTGGCCGGTCCAGAGATAGGCCCGGGAATCCCCGACGTGGGCGACAACCAGGAATTCCCGCAGAACCACTGCCGCAACAATTGTTGTGCCCATTTCCGCATATTCGGGGGTAATTGCCTTGGCATCGATAATGCGCTGGTTAGCAGAGTGGACGGCGCTGAGCAAAGTGGTGCGAATGGCTTCTTCCTGCTGCCTGGATGGGGTGGCCAGGAAGTCCCCTGTGATCATATTGTCCAGGCACTTGCTGACAGTCTCGGTGGCAATGGCACTTGCCTGCGAGCCTCCGCGGTGCCCGCCCATACCGTCGGCCAGGACTACATAGGCGTACGGGTAGTCGGGGTCTTCCCGGTAACAGATGCTGTCTTCATTCTCTTCCCTGAATAGCCCAATATCGGTCTGTCCATTGACAGCCAGCCGTACAGACGCCATGGCACCCTGGCTCCTTTCTCTTGATTGCAGGTCTCCAGATACAGTTGCGGGTTCACTACCTGGCCCGGTGGGGGCCGAAGAGCCGTAACCCTATGCACGATACGATATTTACGGCGGGAGCTTAACCAGCTGTAAGAGGCTGTAATAACGGTTGCCGGTGAATACTGGGGGCGGGGTAACGAGGTGGGGGGAGTCGGCTGTTTGACTGAAGGGCGGCGATAAAAAATCCCCGCTGAGGCACAGCGGGGATTTACCTGAGGGGCCATGTATTCGGGCAGATACTGCCCCGGGCGCTATCCCCGTGCCGGCGCTGGCGCCTGCGCCTGGCGCGCACCGCGGAGCACAAGGGCCAGCGACAGCAGCACTATAACAAGCTGCAGGCCAGCACCCTCCCAGGTCGGGTAAATACCCAGCCACTCGAAGGAGAAGCTGACAGGCATCGGTGTCATGCTGACGAGGGCGGCTTCCTGCAGGGCTGCAATGGCCTTGCCGGCCAGTACAAAGGACAGCGCCAGCAGGATAAACGTGGTGGTGGCAAAGAACTTGCCGATGGGCAGGCGCTTCGAATAACGCACCATCAACCAGCCGGTTACCGCCAGCAGTGCGGCACCGCCGGCAACGCCTCCCCACAGGACACCGCCCTGCCCACCGGAAGCCTGGGCAAGCAGTGCCTGGTAGAACAGGATGGTTTCGAAGATCTCGCGATAGACGGCGATAAATGCGAGTCCAGCAAGTCCCCACAGCGCGCCGGTGCTGAGGCTGCGATCAATGCTGGCCTGGATATAGCGCTGCCAGTCCGTCGCCCGGGTTTTGCTGTGCATCCAGAAGCCCACGTAAAACAGCACCGCAGCGGCGACCAGTGCCGCAACACCTTCCATTACTTCCCGGCTTGCACCGCTGATGGTGACGAGCTGCTGGGCCGCCAGCCAGGTGCCGAGGCCGGCAACAAAGGCCGCAACCCAGCCGAAGTGTATATAGCGCAGGGCGTCGCTGCGGCCGGTCTTGATCAGGATGGTGGTCAGGGCGATGACCACCAGCAGTGCTTCCAGGCCCTCGCGCAGCAGGATCAACAGGCTGGCAATAAAAAGTGCCGCATTGGAGAGACCACCATCTTCCAGTACCGACTGGGCCAGCTCGAGTTGGGCCAGGATTGCAGCAACCTGCAGCTCCACCTGCGAGGGTTCGCTGTCGGCTGACAGTTGCGCACGGAGATCAAGCAGTTGCTGCTCGATGGACCTGCGCAATTCGACATCATGGGAGTCGAGGCTTCCTTCAACCATCTCGAAGCCGTCCAGGTAGGCGCTTACGGCCAGGGTCCGGGCGGCCTGGTAGTCATCGTCCCGGTAGGCAGACAGTGCCGCCTGCAGCTGCTTGCGGGCGGTATCCAGCGGGGTGGTGCCCTGTGAGTCGCTGCGCTGTTTGAACAGTGCTGCAGGGTTGGCGCGTAGGGCTGCGATCTCCGCCATTTCCAGGCCCGGGCGATCCGCGTGCAGTACCTCGGGGCTGTACATCACCAGGTCCTGCATTGTCAGTGCTGTATCCGCGGCCGCCCCGGGATCAGCGTCGGCGAATGCCAGGCTACCGACGTAAAAAGCGAGGGACCATCGCTGTTGATCGGTAAGGCCGCTGAAAGAGGCCATGGCGGTGCCATCGATACCGTTACTGATGGCATCGTAAAGGCCCAGGACCGATCGGTTCTCCGCGCGCTCGCGGTCATGGAAGTTGGTGGGCGGCGGCTCGAGCCCGCCCGCCAGCGGACCGTCCCCCATACCGGTGGCGCCGTGACAGGCGACGCACTGTGCCTGGTACAGTGCTTTACTGTCGGCGCGATCGAGCAGCGAAGCTGGCAGGGACAGTTGGGGGGAAATGGCGAGCAGTCCGCGGCGCAGCTCAGCGGTATGCTTTTTCACCGTGGCCAGGTCTGCCTTGTCGCGGATGGCCCCCTGAAGGGCTGTGGCCTCGGCGCCGATTGCTTTTGCCTCGGCAGAGGGCGCCAGGCGCGCACTCTGCTCCAGCAGGATACCAGCGAACTCCTCCATTTCGGTGTACTCGCCGGTGTTAACGATCTCGCCGTCTGCCACCGCTTCCGGGTAGTCGACGCCGATATATTCCGCCATTTGCATCAGTTGGCGAAGCTCCGCCTCGCTGAGGCCAGCGGCAGGCTGTGCCTGGACATTGAAAGCAAGCAGGGTGAAGGGCAGCCATAGCAGGAGCTGCCGGGCGATGGTGCGCATGGATGTCATCCGTTCCAGAAGAAGAAATAAAGAAAACACAGGGTGCGAATATTATTGATAATTATTCTCACGATAAACCCCCGCGAGGCCCAACTCAAGGCTCAATCCCCTTTCCCGGGCAGCAGCTATTGGCGGGGCCCTTGCAATTTACATTGTGCACAATTAAATTGCCTGCAATCCATATAGCGGCTTACCGCATGGAATTCAGCGTCAGGCAAACAGGAGGATGCGCCATGAGTGATCTCTTCAATATTCCCGTTACGGCCCAGGATGGCAGCGAAACATCCCTGGAGGAGCACCGGGGGAAGGTGCTGCTGGTAGTCAACACTGCCAGCAAGTGTGGTTTTACCCCGCAGTACAAGGGCCTTCAGTCCCTGTACGAGAAATACCGCGACCAGGGGCTGGAGGTGCTCGGCTTTCCCTGCAACCAGTTCGGTAGCCAGGAGCCCGGCACCGACGATGAGATCCAGGAATTTTGCGAGCTGAACTTCGGGGTCTCCTTTCCCCTGTACTCGAAGCTGGAGGTGAATGGTCCCGATGCGCACCCCCTGTTCAGTGAACTCAAGAAGCAGGCGCCGGGCATTCTCGGGACCGAGCGTATCAAGTGGAATTTCACCAAGTTCCTGGTCAATCGCGACGGGCAGGTGGTGAAGCGCTTCGCACCCAAGGACAAGCCGGAAGCGCTGGAGGCCGAAATCGAGGCGCTGCTGTGAGCCAGCCTGGCACAGAGGGATCGTCATTCCCCTGTGGTGGCCAGGACCCGCTGGCGCTGGATGGCCAGCTGTGTTTCGCCCTCTATGCGGCCTCCCGGGCGATGACTCGCGCCTATCAGCCAATGCTGCGGGACCTGGACCTTACCTATCCCCAATACCTGGTACTGCTGGTGCTGTGGGAGTGGGATGCCGCGGCCGCCCGGGGGGAATCCCCGGATTCCGGTGTCGGCGCCCTGGGCCGGCGCCTGATGCTCGACTCGGGCACACTGACGCCCCTGCTCAAGCGCATGGAGCAGCGCGGCCTGGTGAGCCGGCAGCGGGCCCCCCGTGACGAGCGGGTAACCCTGGTCGCGGTTACCGATAGTGGCCGTGCACTGAAGCCCCGCGCTCGGCACTGGGTGGAGCAACAGCTCGAGTCCTCGGCAGTCACCCGAGAGGAAGTGGCATCGCTGCGCGGCCGGTTGTGGCAATTCCTTGAAAAGCTTGGCGACTCCCCGTGACTTCACGGGAGCGGGGCGGCACTCGCTTCGAGCTACAGCGAGGTAAACATGCCTGAATAGTTTATAGTTTTAGGATGCTCATCCTTTATGATCCTGCTTTTTATCGCATAATTAGGATGGTTGTTGACCCCTGGGGAGGGGCGGCGCATAATGCGGGCTGTTAACACAGCGTCCTGACGGTCATGTTTACCAATCACTTCAAATCCTGGCATCTCTACCGCGCCCTAGCTTTCTCGCTGCGACTGCCCGGCGGCGGCAGATAATTTTATTCCTTCCCCGTCCCACAGAATTCCACACTTATTGTTGGTCAATGCGTAGACAGCCTGTGAGCGGCTGTTTAGCCTCGGGCCATAGCTTGGAGAGAGCCTGATGAACACTAAAAAAGATAAATTAGTCATTTTCGATACCACCCTGCGCGACGGTGAGCAGAGCCCCGGCGCGTCCATGACCAAAGATGAGAAAATCCACATCGCGAAGATGCTCGAGCGTATGCGCGTGGATGTCATCGAGGCCGGCTTCGCCATCGCCAGTCAGGGCGATTTCGATGCCGTTCAGGCAGTCGCAGAGACCGTGAAAGACTCCCGCGTGTGCAGCCTGGCGCGTGCGGTGGGCCCGGATATCATCCGCGCCGGCGAGGCACTGAAAAAGGCCAATGCCTCCCGTATCCACACCTTTATCGCCACCTCGCCGATCCACATGAAGTACAAGCTGCAGATGGAGCCGGAAAAGGTGCTGGAGCAGGCGGTGGCAGCAGTGAAGCACGCGCGCCAGTTTACCGACGATGTGGAGTTCTCCCTCGAGGACGGCAGCCGTTCCGAGCCGGACTTCATGTACCGCATTATCGAGGCGGTGATCGCCGCCGGCGCCGGCACCATCAATATTCCCGATACCGTGGGCTACGGTGAGCCGGGCGAATACGGTGCCATGTTCCGGCGCGTGATCGAGAATGTGCCCAACTCCGACCAGGCGATTTTCTCCACCCACTGCCACAACGACCTGGGCCTGGCGGTGGCCAACTCCCTGTCCGCGGTGATGAACGGCGTGCGCCAGGTAGAGTGCACCATTAACGGCCTGGGGGAGCGAGCCGGTAATGCCTCGCTGGAGGAAATTGTGATGGCGGTGCAGACCCGCCAGGACCTCTATCCGGTGGAGACCCGCATCGACCCCAGCCATATCGTGCCCACCTCACGTATGGTTTCCTCCATCACCGGTTTCCCGGTGCAGCCCAACAAGGCGATTGTGGGGGCCAACGCTTTTGCCCACGAGTCCGGTATCCACCAGGACGGCGTACTCAAGCACCGCGAGACGTACGAGATCATGCGCGCAGAGGACGTGGGGTGGGGCAACAATCGCCTGGTGTTGGGCAAGCATTCCGGCCGCGCCGCGGTCAAGGCCCGCTACGAGGAGCTGGGTCACAGCTTTGACGACCCGGCCGAGTTCCAGGTGGTGTTCCAGCGCTTCAAGGACCTGGCGGACAAGAAGCACGAGATCTTCGACGAAGACCTGCAGTCCATCATTGCCGGAGCCGAGGAGCCGGTGGAGCGCTACCGGCTCGGTTCCATCGATGTGCACAGCCGGAGCGGCAACCGGCCGCGGGCCCAGATGCAGATCCTGATCGATGGCAATGAGGTCGAGGCGGAAGCCGATGGCAGCGGCCCGGTGGACGCCACCTTCAAGGCCATTGAATCAGTGGTGAACAGCGCCGCGGACCTGAAACTGTATTCCGTGAACGCCGTTACCCAGGGCACTGACTCCCAGGGCAGCGTGACCGTGCGCCTGGAGCGCGACGGCCGGCTGGTCAATGGTGTCGGCGCCGACACCGATATTCTGGTGGCCTCTGCACAGGCCTACCTGGATGCCTTAAACTTGCTCGCCAGTGGAGAGAGCAAGAGAAAGGGCGTCTGATGCACGAACGACATCGCGCGGAATACCTGCAGGCGCTGGGCGTAACCAGCTATATGCCGCGCTTTGTAATGCCGCTGGCACCAGAGCCGCGGCAGGCACTGTTGCCGCCAGCAGAACCGGACGGAGAGTCCCGGCGGGTCAACAGCCCGCTGCCGCGCTCGGCCGCCCAGCTGATGGAGGCCTCGGCAGAGCGGGCTACCGCCGCCGGGGTGGATGCCGGCCCTGTACCTTCCCCCGCACCGCAGCCGGCGCCGCAGCCGGAAGTGCTGCGCGAGGTCGGCGACATCACCCGGCAGACCCGGGTTGAGCCTGCTCCCGCGCGTCCCACCGAGTTGGCGCCACCGCGCCAGGAGGTGGCCCCGTTTGTCCTCAGCTGCTGGTGGCTGGGCGACGAGCTACTTGCCGTGGACAGCCGTGAGCCCGGAGCGGCGCTACCCGTCGAGGCCCTGTTCAACAATATCGTCCGCGCCCTGGGCTGGCACGAGCTGCCCCGCGAGCAGGACCGGCTGCGGTGGCCGCTGGCAGAAAACCGCTTTGCCGGCCCGGCCGCAGCCAGCGATGCCCGCGATACCTGTGCCAGCTGGCTGGAGGCCGCCAGTGCGCGCCGCCCGGTCAAGTCCATCTG
This sequence comes from Microbulbifer sediminum, assembly GCF_021729035.1. Lineage (GTDB taxonomy): Bacteria > Pseudomonadota > Gammaproteobacteria > Pseudomonadales > Cellvibrionaceae > Microbulbifer > Microbulbifer sediminum. Next base: position 7,216 of record NZ_JAJSAP010000013.1, read on the forward strand.
GCTGATGGGTTCCCAGGCGCAGCAGTTCTGTTCCCCGGTTCCCTTCAATGGCGATGAGGAACAGGCCGGCAGCTGGAACGGTATCCGCCTGCTGGCCCTGCCCAGCCTCAGCGAACTGCTACGCGAGCCCGGCCGCAAGCGCGATGTCTGGCAGCTGCTGCAGCAGAATTACCCCGAGCAGACCCGCAGCCGGTGAATCCTCCCGCCGATTTCCCGGTCGCCGGTGCACGGCTGCGAGCGGCCTGCGACGCCGACTGCGCCGCACTGGCCGAGCTGGCGCGCAGCGCCCACAGTCATCCCTGGAGCGAGCGCCAGTACCGCGACAGCCTCGAGGGCGGCCATGCCACCTGGTTGCTGGAAAGCGAAGAGGGCGAGCCGATCGCCTGCTGCGTGGTCTCGCAACTGTTTGACGAGGCGGAGATCCTCGACGTGGCGGTGGCTCCCGCCTGGCGCCGGCGTGGCATCGCCCGCGCCCTGCTGCAACAGGTTATCGACCGCCTCCCGGACGGCACCAGCCGACTGCTGCTGGACGTGCGTGCCTCCAACGAGGCCGCCCGCGGCCTCTATGCGGGGCTGGGGTTCGTCGAGGACGGCGTGCGCCGCAATTACTATCCCGCTGCCGGCGGCGGTCGCGAGGATGCCATCCTGATGAGCCGCGCGCTTCAGAGGGCCTGGCAATAATCTCTCCGTCAGGGCATCTCGCCGAGTACCACCGGCGCCTGATGGCGAGACACTGTTAGAATACCGGCATTCATCGTAAACCAATGTATCCGCGGCGGCCTGCAGCCTGCCGCGTCCAGAGTATTTCATGGCGTTAACCGGCAAAAATCCCTCCCTCCTCGAAGGTTCCGTTGCGGGACACCTGCAGCGCCTGGCACTCCCCATGGTCTGGGGCATCCTCGCCACCATGTCCTTCAATGTGGTGGATACCTACTTCGTGGCACAGCTGGGCAACGCCCCGCTGGCGGCGATGAGCTTTACCTTCCCGGTGGTGATGGTGATCAACGCCTTTGCCATCGGCCTGGGGGCCGGGACTTCCTCGGCGGTGGCGCGCGCTTACGGCGCGGGCGACCTGGAGCAGGTGCGCCGCCTGGTGACCGACGCCGCATTGTTGGCTTTCCTGGTGGCACTGGCCGTAAGCGCGCTGGGACTCATCACGATAAAGCCACTGTTCCGGCTGCTGGGGGCGGAACAGGGCATGCTGCCGCTGATCGCGGACTATATGGTGCCCTGGTACCTGGGCGCGACCTTCGCGGTGGTGCCCATGGTTTGCCTCTCGGCCCTGCGGGCTATCGGCAACAGCTGGGTCACCGGCCGGATCATGGTGGCGGTGGCGATTTTCAACCTGGTGCTGGACCCGCTGCTGATTTTCGGCCTGCTGGGTTTCCCGCGGCTCGAGCTGCAGGGCGCGGCCCTGTCCACGGTAATTGCCCGCGGGGTGAGTTTTGTCGCCGCCCTTTATTTCCTGATCCGCAAGGAGAACCTGCTGGCGGCACCGCAGCTGCGTCCGTCTGCCCTGCTGCAGTCGTGGGGCACGGTGCTCAAGGTGGGGCTGCCGGCCATCGCCACCAATGTCATTATCCCGATGGCCGGTGGTGTGGTAGTGGCGCTGGTGGCGGTACATGGCGCGGAGGCGGTGGCCGGTCTGGGGGTGGCCCTGCGGATTGAGCCATTGGCGCTGATCGTGTTCTACGCGCTGTCCTCTGTCGTGGGGCCGTTTATGGGGCAGAACGCGGGCGCGGGTAAGGTGGCGCGGATGCGTGAGACCGTCAGCGTGCTGGCACGTTTCTGCATCGGGTTCGGCCTGCTGCTGGCGCTGGTGCTGTTTTTTGCTGCGGGGCCCCTGGTACAGCTGTTCAGTGACTCGGATGCCGTGATCGCAGTCGCGATTTCGTACCTGACGCTGGTACCGTTCAGCTATGCCGGCTACGGATTTGTCATGTCCGCCAACGCCTCTTTTAATGGCCTGGGGCGGCCATTGCCGGCCACACTGATTTCCTTCCTGCGCGTGCTGGGTATCTACCTGCCCCTGGCGTGGCTGGGTAACCAGGTGTGGGGCATTACCGGCTTATTTGCTGCCACGGCGGCTTCCAACCTGGCGCTGGGCACACTGGCCTGGTGGTGGTTGCGTCGCACGGTGGAGGAACACGAATACAGCGAGGCACAACTGCAGGCCCAGTGATGGCGGCCGCCGGGCTGTGCCGAAACCACGGACAATAAACACGGACAATAAAAAGAAAAGGAGAGATTCCATGCGCAGGCTGATACTACTCTGCGGTGCCCTGCTGCTCAGCTTGGCCAGTGCGGCGTCGCCGGCCGCCGCCGATAAGAATGACAGGGCCGATAATCCCTTTGATCGCCACCCGATCCATTTCGCCGCCATTGATGAAGTCGCCATTGCCTACCAGGACATGGGGCCCCGTGACGGGGAGCCGGTATTGCTGGTGATGGGCCTGGGGGCGCAGATGCTGCACTGGGGCGACACCCTGGTGCAGGGGCTGCTGGATGCCGGTTTCCGGGTTGTAGTGTTTGATAACCGCGATGCCGGCCTGTCACAAAAATTCTACGAGCTGTCGGCGCCGCCGGTCTGGTGGACCATGGTCAAGGACAAGGTGGGGCTGGACCCGGATCCTGCCTACACGCTGGGGGATATGGCCGCGGACGCCGCCGGCCTCATGGACGCATTGGACATAGAGCGTGCCCACGTGGTGGGTGCCTCCATGGGGGGCATGATTGTCCAGGTAATGGCGGTGGAGCATCCGCAGCGCCTGCGCAGCCTGACTTCCATCATGTCCAGTTCCGGGGCACCGGGGCTGCCGGAGTCAGAGCCGGCGGCGCTGGAGGCGCTGGCCAGTGCCGCTGAGCAGGCGCCGACCCGGGCGCAGAGAATCGACAAGGGGGTCGCGATATCCCGCGCGCTGGGATCGCCGAAGTACTTCGACGAAGCCGATGCCCGGCAGAGAGTCGAGCGCGTCGCCAACCGCGGCGGCTTCGGCCCGGGCATGGTGCGGCAATTCGAGGCGATCGTCGCCAGTGGCGATCGCTCGGCGCTCCTGCAGGAAATTGACGTCCCCACATTGGTGATCCACGGTGCCGCGGACCCGCTGCTGCCGGTAGCCCACGGCCGCGACACGGCAGAGAAAATTCCCGGGGCGGCCTTTGTTGCCATCCCGGGCATGGGGCACACGTTTGACCCGATCAGCAGTGAACGGGTGCTGGGTCAACTGGTGCCTTTCCTGGAGGCCCACTGAGGGAGCGGGGTGGCCGCGGCCGGCGCTCAGGCAAGCGGGCGCGTCGCTTCCTCCAGCCAGGCCTGCGTCTTCCCGTTTACCAGCGGCATCAGTGTCTCCCGCACGCGCCGGTGATAATTGTCCAGCCACTCCAGTTCCTGCATCGTCAGCAGGTCGCGGTTCACCAGGCGCTGGTCGATCGGCGCCAGGGTAAGCTCGCTGAATTCCAGGAAACCCGGGTGTCGCTCACTCTCTTTCACGTAGATCAGGTTCTCGATACGGATACCGTACTGGCCGGTGAGGTAAAAACCCGGTTCGTTGGACAGGATCATACCCGGCTGCAGGGCCACGCCCGTGCTCACCTTGCCGACCCGCTGCGGCCCCTCGTGCACACTGAGAAAGCTGCCGACACCATGGCCGGTGCCATGGGCGTAGTCCAGCCCCACATCCCAGAGTGACTTGCGGGCGAATGCATCGATCTGCTCACCGCAGGTACCGGCGGGAAAGCGCAGGCTGGCGATGGCGATATGCCCTTTCAGCACACGCGTAAAGTGATCGCGGGCGTGTTCGGGGAAGTCCCCCAGCGGCACCGTGCGGGTGACATCGGTGGTGCCGTCCGGGTACTGGCCACCGGAGTCGATCAGGTAGAGGCCCTCGGGCTTCAGGGTGAGGCTCGACTCGGGACTGACCCGGTAATGCACAATGGCACCGTTGGGGCCATAGCCTGAGATGGAGTCGAAGCTGTCATCGGCAAATCCCTCGCGCTGCTCGCGCTTTTCCCGCAGCAGTTGCACTGCCTCCAGCTCACCAAAATCGCCGGCGGCGACTCTCTCCGGCAACTCTGCCAGGAATTCACACAGGGCGGCGCCGTCGCGCTCGTGGGCGGCCTGCGACCCCGCCAGCTCGGCGGCGTTCTTGCGCGCCTTGGCGGCGGTTATCGGGTCCCGCTCGAGCAGCAATTCCATCTCCCGGGCACGCAGCTGTTGCAGGGTCCAGCAGTTGGCCAGCCCCGGGTCCACCCATACCTTTGCCACATGCTGGCGCCGGGCGGCGTCGAACAGCGCCGCCTTGTCATGGACCAGGCTCACATCACTGCCCAGGTGCCGGCGCAGCGCATCGCCGGCGGCTGCCTCTGCCAGGTAGAGCGTGGCGCTGCCGTCGCGGTAGAGCAGGGCGCAGGACAGGGCGACCGGCAGGTGGGGAATATCGTCGCCGCGAATATTGAACAGCCAGGCGCACACCTCCGGATTGGCCACCCACAGGGCGTCGACGGGCTTGTCCGCCAGCAGCTCGGCGATTCGCCGGCGCTTGCTGGCGGAGTCCTCGCCGGTAAAGGTCTCCGGGTGGGGGCGTGCGGCCCCACAGGGTGTGGCCGGCCGCTCGGCCCAGGCGTCGTCGATGGGGTTGGATTCCAGCGGCCGGAGCTCGATGTCCCGCTCCGCCAGGCGCCTGGCCAGGGGCGCCAGCCCCGGCTCGGTATGCAGGCGCGGGTCGTAACCGAGGGCATCGCCGGCCCCGAGGTTATCGCAGAGCCAGCGGGCGATGGCCTCCTGGTTCAGGTCCTGCTGCTCGATAGGCTGGTCGCCGATCTGCTGTTGTGCCTGGATGGTATAGCGGCCGTCCACAAACAGTGCCGCCCGCTCACCGGCCAGTGCCGCCAGGCCCGCGGAGCCGTCAAAGCCGGTCAGCCAGGCCAGCCGTTCGTCGGAAGCGGGCACATACTCGTTCTGGTACTCGTCGCCGCGGGGCACCAGGAACCCCTGTACCTGCTGGCGTGCCAGTTCCCCGCGCAGTGCCTGTAAGCGTTCACTACTCATGCAGCCTCCGAAATCCCGTGTTGCTCATGCCTGTGGAAAACGCGCAGTGTAGCGGACCGGTCTCTTTCATGCCCGTGGCCGTGTATAATGCGCGCCTTGTTTTTGTACAGACGTCGAGTCGATTTTCTAAATTATGGGCCAGAGTTCCTCCCTGGCGGGCATTGGCGGCCGCCGCACCTTCGCCATCATCTCTCACCCGGACGCCGGTAAAACCACCGTGACCGAAAAGCTGCTGCTGTTCGGGAATGCGATCCAGCTGGCTGGCTCCGTGAAGGGCAAGAAAGGCCCGCACGCCCGCTCGGACTGGATGACCATGGAGCAGGAGCGGGGTATCTCCGTGACCTCGTCCGTCATGCAGTTCCCTTATAGGGATCGCACGGTCAACCTGCTGGATACCCCGGGCCACGAGGATTTCTCGGAGGATACCTACCGGGTGCTGACCGCGGTGGACTCGGCGCTGATGGTGATCGACGGCGCCAAGGGTGTGGAGGACCGCACCATCAAGCTGATGAACGTCTGCCGCCTGCGCACCACGCCGATCCTGTCGTTTATCAACAAGCTCGACCGCGATATCCGCGACCCGATCGAGGTAATGGACGAGATCGAGGAAGTACTGGATATCCAGGCCGCACCGATCAACTGGCCGCTGGGCTCGGGCCAGCACTTCAAGGGCGTCTACAACCTGTATACCGACACCATTCACGTGTTCAAGCAGGGCCAGGGCCATACCATTCCCGAGGATATCCAGATCAAGGGCCTGGACTCGGAGGAGGCCACCGAGCTGCTGGGGGAGTACGCCGACGAGATTCGCGAGGAAATCGAGCTGGTGCGCGGCGCCACCCACGAGTTTGACCTGGAGGCCTACCTGGCCGGAAAACTGACCCCGGTGTTCTTCGGCACCGCGCTGGGCAACTTCGGCGTGCGCGAGATGCTGGACGGCTTCGTGGAATGGGCACCGGGCCCGCAGCCGCGCGAGACCCACGACCGCACCGTGCAGCCGGACGAGGAAAAGTTCTCCGGCTTCGTGTTCAAGATCCAGGCAAACATGGACCCGAAGCACCGGGACCGCATCGCCTTTATGCGCGTCTGCTCCGGCACCTATCGCCGCGGCATGAAAATGAAACACGTGCGCATTGGCAAGGACGTGAAGATCGCCGACGCCGTGACCTTCATGGCTGGCGACCGCACCCATGTGGAAGAGGCCATTGCCGGCGATATCATTGGCCTGCACAACCACGGCACCATCCAGATCGGCGATACCTTCACCGAGGGGGAAAAACTCAAGTTCACCGGTATCCCCAACTTCGCCCCGGAACTGTTCCGCCGCATCCGCCTGAAGGACCCGCTGAAGCTGAAGCAGCTGCAGAAGGGCCTGCAGCAGCTGTCGGAAGAGGGCTCAACCCAGGTATTCTTCCCGCTGGACAGCAACGACATCATTGTCGGCGCCGTGGGGGTGCTGCAGTTCGAAGTGGTGGCGTATCGCCTGAAAGACGAGTACAAGGTGGAAGCCATCTACGAGAACGTGAACGTGCACACCGCCCGCTGGGTGGACAGCGAGAGTGCCAAGGAGCTGGAAAACTTCCGCCGCAAGGCCAGCACCAACCTGGCGCTGGACGGCTCCGGTCACCTGACCTACCTGGCGCCCACCCGCGTCAACCTGCAGCTGGCCGAGGAGCGCTACCCGGAAATTCGCTTCTACGCTACCCGCGAGCACTGACGCCGCGGGATAATCGAAAGAGAAACGCACAATGAAGGTCGAACAGCCAGTAACGCGAGAGAACAATAAAGTGAGCACCATCCCTGAGAATATTCCGGAAGAGGTCCCCCGGATCGGCAACGGGTTCACCCGCGGCATCGGCCTGTGGTTCATCCGGCTGATCGGCTGGCGTTTCGACGGCGACCTGCCCGCGGAAAAGAAACTGATGGTGGCGCTGGCCCCCCACACTTCCAACTGGGATTTTGTGGTGGCCATGCCAATGATCCTGGCGTTGCGGGTCAAAATCTCCTTCATGATGAAGAAGGAGGCGTTCTTCTTCCCCTTCAAGCGGCTGTTCATGTGGCTGGGCGGCCTGCCCACCGACCGCAGTTCGCCGCGCGGCCTGGCCCAGCAGATGTCCAAGGCCTACCGCAACAATGACAAGATGTGGATGGCGATCACCCCCGAGGGCACGCGCAAGAAGGTGGCCAAGTGGAAGACCGGCTTCCTGCGCATCGCCTACGCGGCGGACGTGTCCATCCTGTTGATTGCCTGGGACTTCCCCAACAAGCGCATCAAGGTGGACTCCCTGTACCGGCCAACCGGCGACCTGGAGACCGACATGCAGGAGATCCAGCGTCGTTTCAGCAAGTACCAGGGTTGCCGGCCGGAAAAGCAGACCGACTTTATCGAGGGCAACTGACCCTCAAGCACCGTGGCGGAACTAGGCAGCGAACTCTCACTTGTTACCTACCTGATACTGTCCGCCGTGGCCTTTGCCGCGGGCTTTATCAGCTCCATCGCCGGCGCCGGTGGCATGATCACCCTGCCGGCACTACTGTGGGCCGGCATACCGCCGCTGGATGCCCTGGGCACCAACAAGTTCCAGAGCGTGTTCGGCACCCTGTCTTCGGCGATCAACTACTTCCAGAAGGGCCACCTGGACCTGCGGCCGCTGTGGCCGGGCCTGTTCGCCGCCATCGGCGGCGCGGCGCTGGGTACCTGGAGCGTTACCCGGCTGGGTGGCGAACAATTGCAGGTCCTGTTGCCGATCCTGCTGATTGCCATCGCGGTGTATTTTGCCTTCTCACCGCGTATTGCCGACGTGGATTCCCAGCCGCGGATGCGCAACGGCACCTTCAACCTGTTTGTGGGTGGGGGCATCGGCTTTTACGGCGGCTTTTTCGGGCCCGGCATGGGATCGTTCTACGCGTTGGCGTTCGCCGCGCTACTGGGATACAACATGCGCAGGGCCACCGCCCACACCAAGCCGCTGGTGCTGGCCACCAATGCCACCTCGATGGTGATCTTTATGGCTGGCGGGCATCTGCTATTGTGGCTGGCGCTGTGTATGTCCGCTGCCCAGGCAGTGGGGGCCCGGCTGGGTTCCAACCTGGTGGTCGCGCGGGGGGCGCAGCTGGTGCGCCCGGTGATCATCCTGGCCACCATCGCGGTGGCGGCGCGACTGCTGGTCGACAACCTCGGATAAGCGGAGAGAGCGCCGTATGACGGTGGTACTGACCCTGCTGATTTCATTTGTAACCTTCGCGCTGATATTCTGGGGCCTGATGCATATGCGCACCCCGCGCTTTCGCATGGAGCGGGAACAGTTTGTGCGGGGGCTGGAGGACGTGATTACGGGGCAGGCGGACGACAATGAGTGGCGGGTGCTGACCGGCTACCCGATGCGCCACGACCCGGAGCTGGAAGCCCTTCGCCTGCAATGCCTCGAGATCGAGGAAGAGGAATATACCGGGCAGATGCCCTACCTGTTCACGGAGGCCGGGCTGGATCGCCTGCGCGACGTACGTGAGCAATTACTGACTGACGAATCCGAGAACAACCTGAAGAAGTAACCAAGGATAACCACATGCTGAAACCACTGCTGTCCCTGACCGGGGGCCTGGTCGCGGCCCTTGCGGTCAGCGCACTGCACGCCGCGCCGCTCTCCGATGAAGACCTGTCGGTCGCCGAAGTCCTGCGTGACCGCGCCCTGGAATCCTCCGATGCCTACAGCATCGTCGAGTCCCTGACCGTGGAAGTGGGCCCGCGCCCCGCCGGTTCCGCCGGTGACCGCCGCGCCGTGGCCTGGGCCCAGGAGAAAATGAAGGAACTGGGTTTCGACCGCGTCTACACCGAGCAGATCGAGGTGCCGCGCTGGAACCGCGGCCATGCCCATGCGCGCGTCACCGCGCCCTTTCCGCAGCCCCTGGTAGTGACCTCCCTGGGTTACTCCGTGGGCACCCCAGAAGGTGGCATTACCGCCGAGATCGTCGAGTTCCCGGATGTGGAGGCGCTGATGAAGGCGCCGGCCAGCAAGGTGAAAGGCAAGATCGCCTTTATCAACAAGCGCATGGAACGCACCCGTACCGGTGAGGGCTATGGCCCGGTTGTCGGTGGTCGCAGCCAGGGTATGCGCAACGCCGCCGAGAAGGGCGCCGCTGCCCTGATGATCCGCTCTGTGGGCACTGACTCCGACCGCTTCGCGCACACCGGCATGATGTCGATCAAGGATGTGGAAAGCCCGGTGCCGGCACTGGCCCTGTCCGCGCCGGACGCGAACCTGCTGGAAGCCATGCTGGAGCGGGGCAAGCCGGTAGAGGTCAAACTGGACGTGCACAACCAGCGCCTGGAAGACGGCCCCTCGTTCAATGTGATCGGCGAGATCACCGGCCGCGAGAACCCGGAAGAGGTGATGGTGATCGGCGCCCACCTGGACTCCTGGGATGAGGGCACCGGTGCGCTGGACGATGGCGCCGGCGTAGCCGTGGTGATGGAAACCGCGCGCCTGATCGCCGAGCTGCCACAGCGCCCGCGTCGCACCCTGCGGGTAATCCTGTACGGTGCCGAGGAAATCGGCCTGGTGGGTTCCAAGCAATACGTCGAGGCCCACCAGGACGAGCTGGACAACATCATCGCCGTATCCGAGTCCGACTTCGGTGCCGGCAAGATCTGGCGCTTCGACACCCGCCTGCCGGAAACCAGGTTCGATATCGCCGACCAGATGATGCAGCTGCTGGCCCCGCTGGGTATCGAACGCGGTAACAACAAGTCCTCTGGCGGCCCGGACAGCAGCGTATTCGTGGCCCAGGGCGTACCGGCCTTCGGCCTGTACCAGGACGGCACCGACTACTTCGACTACCACCACACGCCCAACGACACGCTGGACAAGGTGGATCCGGAGAACCTGAAGCAGAACGTGGCCGCCTGGGTGGTCATGTCTTTCCTGGCCACCGAGATGGAAGGCGACCTGGGACGCGTGCCGACCGAGCACTGATTCCAGCTAGCCGCACATAAGTACCATTTGCGCCAGCAAACCCCGCCCCGTGCGGGGTTTTTTGCGTCCGCTTGCCTGAATCAGTGCCGTGTTCAGAAGCCATAGGCTCATGAACAACCCCAGGCGCCAGCTAACTTATTGATTCTGTGTCGCTTTTTTCAGAAGCTGGCAGCGTTAAAGAGCCTGCTGGATTCTTGTCTACATGAGTCAATGGCTCGTTAACACAAGCCCACGCTATTTAAAGATGAGCTATCGGCTTGATTTTACTGGGCATTTTGGTTTGCTATTGCGGCCTTCCTGCGAGATAAAGAGCCGAATAGATATAGAGCCACTGGCTTCTGAATAAAACTGTTAGGCGTACATAAAAGGAGAGATCAGTGCCAATTTCAGATGTAGTATTCCTCGAAGGAAATGACCCTGAGGACGTTGTGAATAGTGACGATCCGTATTCGTACGGCAAGTGGTTTAACGCAAAAAATGTCGACATGATCCCGCTATCTCAACTTGGTGAACTTCTAGGTGTCTCTTCGTATAAGGAGTTAATGAAGGGGTTCCAGCCCGTTCATCCGCCGGAAGGGGGTGCCTTCATTTTGTCATTCCCTCAAGCGCTCCAGGATAAGATTAAGAGCCTGAATGACGACGAAATATCTGGGGTAATTGGCAGGTGGTCAAAAATTGAAGAATTTCATGGTGCTCCTGAGGAGCCACTTAGACAGTATTTAGCAGGTTTGCGCGATTTTCTAAATGAAAACTCAGGTTACGCAAATCTTTTCCTATCAATCTAGGTGTCAGCGCCTAACAAGCAGCGGCAGAGCGACAGCCAAAACTACGCGCCTTTTGTGTTACTCGCTGTCGCTCAAACATTAACACAAAAGGCGCTCCGCGTTGGCTGCGCCTGCGCTGGGCGTTATGTGAGTACGAGATGCATAGTTCAAAAATAATAAAAAATGTATCTGCTATTGAAATCGCTTTTGGCATTACGCTTATGGCCATAGCTGCTTGGCTTGCACTCAACGGCGTCTTAGAACCTAATCGGCAGGACCCACATAGCGTTGGTAGAATTATTGGCTGGGTTTCACTATTTGCTTCAATTAGTCTGTTGGTCCCAGGGGTTGCTTTACGTATTTCAGTTAAAGCTGGGCTGGTACTACAGGCCCTAATCCCCATTTATGCCATTTTTATTCTGTGGCTAGGAGCCTTGTAGCGTGCAGGGGAGTTCACATAACAAACGCAAGCAGGATGCTACGGCCCTGCGGGCCTCCGCGGGACGCCCAACGCTATGCACGTTTTGTGCGGGTCGCTGCGCTCCCAGTTTCGCACAAAACGTGCATAGCATTGGTCGCCCCTGTTCCGGGCGTTAAGTGAAGATGAATATCTGGAGACTCCTATCACCATTCGTTAAACCTAAGTCCGGCCGATATCAGCTGCCGGTTAGGTTGATGCCTGAACACGTGGGAAAGGCGGATTGCCCATTTTCCAATGTTTTCCTGTTGAGTCAGCCAGGAAGCTCGCAGGCAGTGGCTGTGCGGTTTGATTATCGGCTACCTAAGAACTGCGTTGCTCACCATGCTCAGTTTCGATTAACCAACAGTGAGGGAAGCTCAGGAACAATTCTTTGGCTTGAGACTGCTCAAGCATCAAACAACGGCGTCCGTTATATGATGAACACCTTAGACGCCTCGCTGATTGAAAATGGATTGTTTTTGTTTCAGTTTTCAGACGGTCGCTGGCCTGTATGCACGAATCAGCAATATGAGGTTTACCTCCGTGATTACCCGATCACTTAACCAAGCGCTTAAGTACGTTCCCGGCCTGATGGCCGTCCACCGGACGGCTTTCAGCCGCCGCTTAGCTCTGCGTTAGCTGCCTGGAGTTTTATGGACTGTACCGAATTCAGAAAGTATTGGATCGAAGGCGACCGCGCTACTGTGAGTGAGGATTTTAAAGCGAATGCCCTAGATCATCTTCATTCGTGCTCAGCATGTGCCGATGCAGCTCTCGCTGCAACTCTTGAAAAGAGGGGCGTGAAGGTCACTGATTACCCCTGTGTGCATATGGCGCAGTATGCTGAGTTTTACTGTGAGCAACATCCAGATCCGAAGGATTGTGACGATGCCGCTATTCGATACAGTGAAAAGTTCGATGAGTATTCAATTCCTCATGGTGATGGCATCAGTCAATTAGTTATAAATAACTGCCCCTGGTGTGGTGCGAAGCTGCCCGAGAGCAAAAGAGACTTGTGGTTTGATACCCTCGAATCTATGGGAATCAACGACTCATGGGAACAAGAAATACCTGAGGAATTCAGATCTAAGTTGTGGCGTCAGTCCAGCTAACAAGCGGCATCACGGCGACCGCTTTTCCGCCGTTTCGCGGCTCCAAACCGGCGCGTGTGCCGGGCGTTTTTGCACTAGGAGTTCAAGTTTGTCAATTTACGTAAAACGTGAATCCGATAATGAGAATATCGCTTGGATTGCAAAAGGAGAGTGGGAGCTTCCCGCGCAGATTGAGAGCCTAGAAAAATGGCTTATAAATAATGAAGAGAAGCTACCTTCATCAAGCTACATAGCAGATATTGGATTTAGCATGCGAGAAAACGCGTGTGGAGGCGGGGCAATTTTGAGCGTTCGTGCCATGTCCATAATGTCTAAGCTAGGCATAAAGCTATACCTTTCCGAGTATCCGGATGAATAGCAAGCACATCAGCACTAACAAACACAGGCAGTTTGCGCCGGCCCTTCGGGCCTCTGCGGGACGGCCTACGCTACGCTTCGGCCGCTGATCTGTAACCACTTTCGTGGACGGTATTTACTGTTTATGAAAGAGGTCCAGAATGGGACAAACTAAAAAGAGA
>NZ_JAJSAP010000014.1:2500-5975 GCF_021729035.1 Microbulbifer sediminum
GTAGTAATACACTGCAAGGCGAGGTTGAGTACTTAACAATACTCAACATCAATATTGTGTGTCTCTCAAGCACACAATCCGGCGTCCAGAGTGATCTGGATGTTAAAAGTCGTTAGTAGTCGTTTGTGTTGTATGGTCAAGCGACTAAGCGTATACGGTGGATGCCTTGGCAGCTGGAGGCGATGAAGGACGTAGGAGCCTGCGATAAGCCCTGGGGAGTCGGCACACAGACTTTGATCCAGGGATTTCCGAATGGGGAAACCCACCTGTTTACAGGTATCCCTGACTGAATACATAGGTCAGGGAGGCGAACCCGGGGAACTGAAACATCTAAGTACCCGGAGGAAAAGAAATCAACCGAGATTCCCTGAGTAGCGGCGAGCGAAAGGGGATTAGCCCTTAAGCTCTTTATGTCTTAGTGGAAGGATCTGGAAAGTTCCGCGATACAGGGTGATAGCCCCGTACACGAAAAGGCACATTGAGTGAAATCGAGTAGGTCGGGACACGTGTTATCTTGACTGAACATGGGGGGACCATCCTCCAAGGCTAAATACTCCCAGCTGACCGATAGTGAACCAGTACCGTGAGGGAAAGGCGAAAAGAACCCCGGAGAGGGGAGTGAAATAGAACCTGAAACCGTATACGTACAAGCAGTAGGAGCCCTTCGGGGTGACTGCGTACCTTTTGTATAATGGGTCAGCGACTTATTGTCTGTAGCAAGGTTAACCGCATAGGGGAGCCGTAGAGAAATCGAGTCTTAATAGGGCGTTCAGTTGCAGGCAATAGACCCGAAACCCGGCGATCTATCCATGGGCAGGTTGAAGATTGAGTAACATCAATTGGAGGACCGAACCCACTAATGTTGAAAAATTAGGGGATGACCTGTGGATCGGAGTGAAAGGCTAATCAAGCCGGGAGATAGCTGGTTCTCCTCGAAAGCTATTTAGGTAGCGCCTCGCGTCTCACCCTCGGGGGTAGAGCACTGTTTGGGCTAGGGGGTCATCCCGACTTACCAACCCCATGCAAACTCCGAATACCGAGGAGTGCAATCGCGGGAGACACACGGCGGGTGCTAACGTCCGTCGTGGAAAGGGAAACAACCCAGACCGCCAGCTAAGGTCCCAAATACCAGTTAAGTGGGAAACGATGTGGGAAGGCCCAGACAGCTAGGAGGTTGGCTTAGAAGCAGCCATCCTTTAAAGAAAGCGTAATAGCTCACTAGTCGAGTCGGCCCGCGCGGAAGATATACCGGGGCTCAAACTGGTAACCGAAGCTGCGGATGCACTATGTGCATGGTAGAGGAGCGTTGTGTAAGCCGTTGAAGGTGAACCGGGAGGTTTGCTGGAGGTATCACAAGTGCGAATGCTGACATGAGTAACGATAAGGGAGGTGAAAAACCTCCCCGCCGGAAGACCAAGGGTTCCTGTCCAACGCTAATCGGGACAGGGTTAGTCGGCCCCTAAGGCGAGGGCGAAAGCCGTAGTCGATGGGAAACAGGTTAACATTCCTGTACTTGCAATTGCTGCGATGGAGTGACGGAGAAGGCTAGGCCAGCATGGCGATTGGTTGTCCATGTTTAAGGCTGTAGGCTGGGGACTTAGGCAAATCCGGGTCCCTAAGGCTGAGAGCTGATGACGAAGCCTACTTAGGTAGGTGAAGTGGTTGATGCCCTGCTTCCAGGAAAAACTTCTAAGCTTCAGGCAATTGCGAACCGTACTCGAAACCGACACAGGTGGTCAGGTAGAGAATACCAAGGCGCTTGAGAGAACTCTGGTGAAGGAACTAGGCAAAATGGTACCGTAACTTCGGGAGAAGGTACGCCGGCTTTGGTGATGGGACTTGCTCCCTAAGCTGAGGTCGGTCGAAGTGACCAGGTGGCTGCGACTGTTTATTAAAAACATAGCACTCTGCAAACACGTAAGTGGACGTATAGGGTGTGACGCCTGCCCGGTGCCGGAAGGTTAATTGATGGGGTTAGCTTCGGCGAAGCCCTTGATCGAAGCCCCGGTAAACGGCGGCCGTAACTATAACGGTCCTAAGGTAGCGAAATTCCTTGTCGGGTAAGTTCCGACCTGCACGAATGGCGTAACGATGGCCACGCTGTCTCCACCAGAGACTCAGTGAAATTGAAATCGCTGTTAAGATGCAGTGTACCCGCGGCTAGACGGAAAGACCCCGTGAACCTTTACTACAGCTTTGCACTGAACTTTGAGCCTACTTGTGTAGGATAGGTGGGAGGCTTTGAAACTGTGACGCTAGTTGCAGTGGAGCCGTCCTTGAAATACCACCCTGGTATGTTTGAGGTTCTAACCCAGGTCCATTATCTGGATCGGGGACAGTGTATGGTGGGTAGTTTGACTGGGGCGGTCTCCTCCCAAAGAGTAACGGAGGAGTACGAAGGTGCACTCAGCATGGTCGGAAATCATGCAATGAGCATAATGGTAGAAGTGCGCTTGACTGCGAGACAGACATGTCGAGCAGGTACGAAAGTAGGTCATAGTGATCCGGCGATTCTGTATGGAAGGGTCGTCGCTCAACGGATAAAAGGTACTCCGGGGATAACAGGCTGATACCGCCCAAGAGTTCACATCGACGGCGGTGTTTGGCACCTCGATGTCGGCTCATCACATCCTGGGGCTGAAGCCGGTCCCAAGGGTATGGCTGTTCGCCATTTAAAGTGGTACGCGAGCTGGGTTTAGAACGTCGTGAGACAGTTCGGTCCCTATCTGCCGTGGGCGTTGGAGATTTGAGAAGAGTTGCTCCTAGTACGAGAGGACCGGAGTGAACGAACCTCTGGTGTTCGGGTTGTCACGCCAGTGGCATTGCCCGGTAGCTATGTTCGGACGGGATAACCGCTGAAAGCATCTAAGCGGGAAGCCTCCTTCAAGATGAGATCTCCCTGGGACTTCGAGTCCCCTAAAGGGCCCTGGAAGACTACCAGGTTGATAGGCTGGGTGTGGAAGCGTTGTGAGGCGTTGAGCTAACCAGTACTAATTGCCCGTGAGGCTTGACCATACAACAGAGATGGTTACTAACGACTGGCCAATCTATCGATGATGGAGAGACCAGCGGATTGTGAGCAAGAGACATACGACTTGCGGTGTATTACTACAGGATATTTCGCCGACTTATTTGGGGTTACCGTTGATCGGAAGATCACGCAAACGGCGGTAACACGGCAGAGCAGGGCAACAGCCCGTAAGACCATCGCCAACCCAAGCCAGTTTGCCTGACGACCATAGAGTTGTGGAACCACCTGATCCCTTGCCGAACTCAGAAGTGAAACGCAACATCGCCGATGGTAGTGTGGTGATTCGCCATGTGAGAGTAGGTCATCGTCAGGCTTCAATTGCAAAAGCCCTGATCGCTAACGCGGTCAGGGCTTTTTTTATGCCTGCCGATGACCTGTTTCTGCTTCGCAGAAAGCTCATGGTGATTTGGGCCTGGTCCAACAAACAGTTGCCGCCGCCATGGA
>NZ_JAJSAP010000015.1 GCF_021729035.1 Microbulbifer sediminum
TTGGGTATGTAAGCCCGGCAGAGTATGAGCGCAAATGCGCGTAGTTAGAGTGTCTACTTTTTGTGGGTAAGACCAGTGCGCAATCAGTTATGACTAAGTCTGAAGCGATCAAGAAGATTGAGCAGTCCATAGCTGAAGGGGCGCAACTGATTACCCCTAAGGGCAAAACTTACGAGGAGCACTTGGCCGAGGTATTACGAGCACTCTTTGAGCACGTAATTGATCCCATCCCGGTTACTGTCACCTCTGCTTGCTTTCCCGAGTACGATTTTGAGAAGTATAAAAGTTCAAAAGTGATAGCCATCGCGCACATGGATAATAGTTGGCTACTTACACTGGAGTCAGAAAATGAGTTCGCTTTGGGCTTCGGAGAATCGCCCGAAAACATCATGATGCACGGATTTTCATCCTCGGATGCAGTAGGAGAATGGTGTGCATAGTAGTCACATAACCAGACGCATCAGTACGCGGCCTTCGGCCGCCGGACGCCACTGACGTGGCGCCGCTGTGCTTCGGCGTTAACTAGATATGCACCTGAACGAGTGGATACAAAAGGGCCGGGTCTACATATGGACCTATGAAGGCAACCCAAAAAGTTATCGGGGCTGGCATTTAACCTGCGATAAAGATGGGGCAGAGTCGCTAGCTCATTTGGTGGCAGCAATTGCAGACGCCGATATGGGTAAAAGACGCACGGTCAAACTGACTAGGCCGTCAGATGCTCAACTGCTAGTGCCGAATTGCAAATTTAAGCATCACTCGTTCGATAAACTGGTGGTTAGTCATGGTTCGGCGTGGCTTATTGAAAGCGACGCCGAGAGAGTAGTCTTGTCGATTCCTAGCGAATTGGCTGAGAGCCTTAAAGCCAGAATTTCTGGCATTCCGCGTGGGAAGGGTGACATTTCTATGGGTATTCCTGGGAGCGAGCTATGGTTCTGGTGGTAGGAGTTAACAAGGCCAGGCACGCGACGCCTACTGCATTACGGCTTCGCCTCCATTCCGTAGCCGCGCATGCTGGCTGGCGTTATAAGCCAAGAAGGTTCGGGATATGATCTCGAGAAATGAGATGTTCAAACCAATTTTGGCTGTTTCTGATGGGTTCAGGCCGATTTGGAACGCGTTCGTCAACGAATGGGGAGACGATGAAGAGCTTCCTCAATACTTGGCGCTATCAGATTTAGCCAGGTACATATCTAAGCTCGTTTCAGAATCTCGAACTCAAGAGCTATCCGACATTTTTGAGGTGATTGAGCGCTGGCACCTTGAGGGAGATGACTATGTCAGGGAAGCAGTCACCGTTGGCATCCTAGAGAATCTACAAAACATAAATGTCGTCGGATCGGATGTTCCCGATCAGGTGCAAAAATTGCTGCTCCCAGAGTCGAAATCGCAATGGGCAAAAATAAACGAGTTCTGGGAAACCGGTAAATTAATCAGTGAGTAGTCAGCTTATAACAAGGCCAGGCACGGCGACGTCTACTGCATTGCGGCTTCGCCTCCATTCCGTAGCCGCGCATGCTGGCAGGCGTTAAGTTTTAGGGGCATGAATGGAATATCGTTACTCCCGTGAATCGCTAAAGCAAAGCAAAAGAGCCATGTGGGATCGGGGCTTAAGATACCTATTCATTTCGGCGGGTTGCCTCGGGTTTCTTCTTTTGCCGTTCGCATGGTACTTCTGCCTCACCCCATCTTTGATCTATTTATATCTCGGGGTTATGGAGATCAAAGATTCCTTCGGCGATGTTGAAGAGCTCTACGAATCTTTAAGAATAGTGACGACCGATGAAGGTATCGAAATCTACACTAGCCCAGACAGAAGACCTTTCAAGATGATTTGGGAAAATATGACGATTATGGAAGAGATTGTGGAGGAAGGTGTTCTAAAACGATTCGTCGTCAACACTGGCGTGAAGTACTGGAAAACATATGAGTTCGATAACAAGATTGAAGCCTTTAGTGATCTTTACCGGAATGTGTGTGCCAAGGTCAAAACTTAACAAGGCCATGAAGGTTGTTCCGGGCCTTCGGCCCTCCACCGGACGCCCTTTTCAGGGCGCCGCTTATGGCTGGCGTTATAACAACTAAGGAAGTCTGCCTCCATGTTTAAGCCCGGGGATTGGGTCCATACGCAACACGGAATTGGTC
>NZ_JAJSAP010000001.1 GCF_021729035.1 Microbulbifer sediminum
TCCGCCCTCTTAACTGCCTCTCTACGAAACTCTTCCGTATACGCCTGAGTTCTTTTCTTACCCATGGTACACCTCCGCGTTAGGCCGAAACCTAACTATACAGGGTGTCTACTAAACGTGGGTAAGTCTTATGCATAACGCCCGGCTTTGGGGCGGACTTGGAGCTGCGAAGCTGCGGAAAGGACGTCCCAGTCCCGCAGGGACGGCAACAGCCGCTTGTTATGTGCCGCTACTAGCACGGAGCGTTGCCTCCTTGGGGAGGTAATGCTCGCCCGCTGGTGGGGATAGCAAGCTCCAAGTTAAAATTCCATCTTGCAATGACAGGGAAGCTCGCCCTTTACTTTCGGAGAAGTGGGTTTCAAACTCAAGTTCATACTTAGAGCGTGATACTTCCTTTATCAAAAATTCCTTTTCGTCATCAAGTCCACAATCCATCTTTAGGCCTCCCTGCGCTATTGCACAATAAGTGCCTGTAAAGTGATCGCCACTTTTTGCGATTTTTATGCCAAAAATATATCTGTCACTATTTCCTTCCCACTCCCAGCTTCCTTCTAGGCCGCTACTTGCATGGCTTATGCAGCTTAGCGATAGGGCTGCTATAAACGATATTACTATTCTCATTTCTTGTACCGATTGCACATAACAGTTTTATTCAGAAGCCAGTGGCCCTATATCATCCAGGCTCTTGAACACTGGCGCGCATTGGCACACATCTAAAATTTTTCTAAGATATCAAATAGATAGCTGAAGTGGCGTTTTGACAGCTACGTCAAAACGAGCCTGGGTCTCAGTTATCTTTTTGTTTATTTGGCAACAAGTCTCAACAGGACTGCCTTTAAAGTCAATCACTTAGCGCCCGCTTAGCGGTGTTTAAGAGCCATTGGCTCCTGAACACGGGCTTGACTGTCCTACTGAAGCGCCAATACTGTATATAAAAACAGTAAAAGGAGCTCTATTATGGTCATGGATGACATTCGGCCCAGGGTCCCCACTCGCCCAGTCCGTTTTTTAGACAAGTTGCGGCTGCATATGCGGGAGAGTGGGTTGGCGTTTGCCACCGAGCGGACTTATATTCACTGGGTGCGCCGTTTTATCCACTTCCACGGGAAGCAGCATCCCCAGGAGATGGGTCCAGCAGAAGTGGAGCAGTTCCTTACCCATCTTGCCCAACAGAGGGACTGCTCGGTTAACACGCAGCGGATCGCCTTAAACGCACTTGTTTACCTCTACCAACGCTTTTTTGAGGTGAAGCTCGATGACCTGACCTTCTCCCTGGCACGCACCCCACGGCGCTTGCCGGTGGTCTATAGCCGCAGCGAGATCTCGGCCATTCTTTCCCACCTGCATGGAGTCAGCCGGCTTCAGGTGCAGCTGCTTTATGGTGCGGGCTTGCGCTCCGCCGAATTGCTTTCGCTCCGGGTCAAGGATATCGATTTCGGTAGCAACAACATCTTTGTACGTGCAGGCAAAGGTAATAAGGACCGGACCACCATGTTGCCGCAATCCCTGGTGCCGGAACTGAAGCGGCAGATACAGAGGGTGGAGATTTTGCACTCCGGGGATTTGGCCGACGGCCTGGGTGAAGTTTACTTGCCTGATGCGCTGGCCAGGAAGTACCCCCGTGCAGCCCGCGAGACCGGCTGGCAATAGCTGTTCCCCGCCAGTAGAACCGGCCGCGATCCCCGTACCGGCGTAGTCCGTCGCCACCACCTCCATCCATCGGCCCTGGCCAAACAGGTGCACCGCGCGGTGAGGGCGGCAGGGATTCACAAGCCCGCGCGCAGCCATGCCTTCCGCCACAGCTTTGCCACGCACCTGCTGGAGGCGGGTTACGACCTGCGCACTATCCAGGAGTTGCTGGGCCACACGGACATCTCCATTACGGAGATTTACACCCATGTTGTGAACCGGGGCGGCAAGGGCGTACTCAGCCCAATGGACCGGACTTTACCTGGCGAGAGGGTCGAGGAGAGCGAAGCCGGATATCGACTCTGTCTATAAAAGGCAAAAAAAAAAGCCCCGCAAATGCGGGGCTTCTTTGGGTTTGGCCGGAAAGGCTGGCTTACATCATGCCGCCCATACCGCCCATGCCACCCATGCCGCCCATGTCCGGGGCAGCCGGCTTCTCTTCCGGGATCTCGGCGATCATGGCCTCGGTGGTGATCATCAGGCCGGCGATAGAGGCAGCCGCCTGCAGTGCAGAGCGGGTTACCTTGGCCGGGTCCAGGATACCCATATCCAGCATGTCACCGTACTCGCCAGTAGCAGCGTTGTAACCGTAGTTACCTTCACCCTGCTTGATCTTGTCGACTACAACAGAGGACTCGTCACCAGCGTTTTCGACGATCTGGCGCAGCGGCATTTCCATGGCGCGCAGCGCAGCGGCGATGCCATGGTTCTGGTCTTCGTTGTCACCGCTGACGGAGATGGCCTGAACGGCGCGCACCAGGGCAGTACCACCGCCGGGTACCACGCCCTCTTCCACTGCAGCGCGGGTAGCGTGCAGGGCGTCTTCAACGCGGGCCTTCTTCTCTTTCATCTCCACTTCGGTGGCAGCACCGACGCGGATTACCGCAACACCGCCAGCCAGTTTGGCGACACGCTCCTGCAGCTTCTCCTTGTCGTAGTCGGAGGAAGACTCTTCGATCTGGGCGCGGATCTGCTTGACTCGCGCTTCGATATCTTCGTTGGAGCCGGCACCGTCAACGATCACGGTGTTTTCCTTGGACAGGGTCACGCGCTTGGCGGTACCCAGGTGCTCCAGGGTAGTGGCTTCCAGTTCCAGGCCGACTTCCTCGGAAATCACGGTACCACCGGTGAGGATGGCGATGTCCTGCAGCATGGCCTTGCGGCGGTCACCGAAGCCCGGTGCCTTGACGGCGGCAACTTTCACGATACCGCGCATGCTGTTCACAACCAGGGTGGCCAGCGCTTCGCCTTCCACGTCTTCGGCAACGATCAGCAGCGGCTTGGAAGCCTTGGCTACCTGCTCCAGCAGCGGCAGCAGGTCGCGGATGTTGGAGATCTTCTTGTCTACCAGCAGGATGAACGGGTCGTCCAGCTCGGCAGTCATGTTTTCCTGGTTGGTGATGAAGTACGGGGACAGGTAGCCGCGGTCGAACTGCATGCCTTCAACCACGTCCAGCTCGTTCTCCAGGCCGGAACCTTCCTCGACGGTGATGACACCCTCTTTACCTACCTTCTCCATCGCCTCGGCGATGATGGTGCCGACGCTGGCGTCGCTGTTGGCAGAGATGGTGCCTACCTGGGCGATGGACTTGCTGTCTTCACAGGGAGTCGCCAGGCCGGCGATGTGGTCGACAGCGGCAACAACCGCCTTGTCGATACCGCGCTTCAGGTCCATCGGGTTGAAACCGGCGGCCACGGACTTGAGGCCTTCGGTGACGATGGCCTGGGCCAGTACGGTGGCGGTGGTGGTGCCGTCACCGGCGGTGTCGGAGGCCTTGGAAGCCACTTCCTTCACCATCTGCGCGCCCATGTTCTCGAACTTGTCTTTCAGCTCGATTTCCTTGGCTACGGATACACCGTCTTTGGTTACGGTCGGGGCACCGAAGGACTTGTCCAGCACCACGTTGCGGCCTTTCGGGCCCAGGGTGGTTTTTACGGCGTCTGCCAGGATGTTTACACCAGCCAGCATCTTCTGGCGGGCGTCGTCACCGAATTTAACGTCTTTTGCTGCCATGATTCTTCTTCCTCAGATTCTTTGTGTGCGTATCGAGTGCGCTGGGCTTAGCCTTCCAGCACGCCGTAGATGTCGCTTTCGCTCATGATGATCAGCTCTTCGCCGTCCACCTTGAGGGTGTTGCTGTCGGCATAGCGGCCGAACACCACGACGTCGCCTACTTTCACAGACAGCGCGCGCACGTCACCGTTGTCCAGCAGCTTGCCTTCGCCCACGGCGACCACTTCGCCCTGGTTCGGCTTTTCTTTGGCAGCGCCCGGCAGCACGATGCCACCAGCGGTCTTTTCTTCTTCTTCCTTACGGCGTACGACGACGCGGTCGTGTAAAGGACGAATTTTCATGGATAGGCTCTCCATTGAGTCGTTTTTAGGGTTTCCAGACCGGGGACCCTCGGTCCTCTCGACCTCCGGCCCCGGTGCCCGATCCTGTCGCCAGAACCGGGGCAAATTCTCAGGGTGCTCCCTATCTATGGGCGGCAAGGGAGATTTCAACAGTCTGGGGTAAAAAAATTGCCGAGAGATGTCGGCAGGGAAACTCACGTGGGCCGGGCCCGGCAAAGGGAGACCGACCTGTACATTTTTCACTCAATCCGGTCGTGATCGCGACTCCCGGGCTTCCTGTGGGAACCGTTACGGGCGTCATCACGGGAATAGTCTCCCTCGATGATGTCGTCATCCCCCGGCCGCCGGAAGGGCCCGGCCCCGGGCCCCTGTGGTCCGTAGGGCCGCACCACGATCACCCGGTTGAGGATGCGGCCCAGCAAAAGCTGGCGCAGGCCGGGCACCAGGCAGGCGAACCCCAGCGCATCGGTGAAGAACCCGGGAGTCAGCAGCAGCGCGCCCCCCACGGCGAGGAAGATGCCCTCGGCCATTTCCCGGGCCGGGAGCTCACCGGCCTGCATCTTCTGCTGGGCGCGCATCACGGTGGACAGCCCCTGGCGGCGCAGCATGGCCAGCCCCACGACGGCGGTGAGCAGCACCAGGCCGATGGTCGGCAGCGCGCCAATCTCCCGGCCCACAGTGATCAGCAGCCACATCTCGATGATTGGCACGACAATAAACAGCAACAACAGCGGGCGCATAGGGGTCCTCCGGGGCAGTCGCTTGAGGGATTCGGCGAAACTGCTATTTTCGATAGGGTCAGGGTATCGCATACACACCCCCTATGAATGCGGCCTGTCGCGGTATTTCTCAAGGCCTGGCGGTCCACACCCGGACCGATAACCCTATAACAACAGCATGGAGGCACAGATGGGGAGCAACCAACAGGATATTGTGGAGTCGCCAGTGTTGGCACGTAGACGTCACCTACTGGATGAGGCCCTGGCGCAAGCCGATGTTCGCATCAACGGCGACCGCCCCTGGGACCTGCAGCTGCACCGGGAAGCGGCACTGGATGAGATTCTCGCCCGTGGCAGCCTGGGGCTGGGCGAGACCTATATGCAGGGGGACTGGGATGTCCAGGCCCTCGACCAGTTCTTCTTCCGCATTCTGCGCGCCGACCTGACCCGCCTGGTGCGCCCCTGGCGCAATGCCCTGCGGCTGCTGCGCAGCTACCTGGTTAACCTGCAAAGCCGTCGCCGCGCCTTCGAGGTGGGCGAGCGCCACTACGACCTGGGCAACGATTTCTACCGGACCATGCTCGACCGCCGCATGGTGTACAGCTGTGGCTACTGGCACGGTGGCGCCGAGGACCTGGACCAGGCCCAGGAGGCAAAACTGGACCTGATCTGCCGCAAACTGGGCCTGCAACCGGGTATGCGCCTGCTGGATATCGGTTGCGGCTGGGGCAGCCTGGTCAGTTATGCCGCCCAGCACTACGGTGTCGAGTGCGTGGGAGTCACCGTCTCCCGGGAACAGCAGGCCTGGATCCACGAGCAATACGCCGACCTGCCGATCACCGTGCACCTGCAGGACTACCGCAACCTGGACCAGAAATTCGACCGTATCGCCAGTGTGGGGATGTTCGAGCATGTGGGCCACCGCAACCACCGCACCTTCATGAAGGTGGCCAGGCGCTGCCTGGCCCCGGACGGGCTGCTGCTGCTGCATACCATCGGCAAGAACCAGCGGCACTCAGCCACCGATCCCTGGATCGAGCGTTACATCTTCCCCAATGGCGAACTGCCCTCCGCCGGCCAGATCGGCGATGCCGCCGACCGGCTGCTGGTGACCGAGGACCTGCACAACTTCGGCAGTGACTATGACCGCACCCTGATGGCCTGGCACGCCAACTTCGAGCAGCACTGGGACCAGTTTGCCGACCGCTACGGGCAGCGCTTCTATCGCATGTGGCGCTACTACCTGCTGTCCTGCGCCGGCGCCTTCCGCGCGCGACATATCCAACTGTGGCAGTGGCTGTTCTCGGACCGGCTGGAGGGGGGCGTCGCCAGGGTCTCCTGAAGTAGCGCGCCGGGTTCCACACAATAAAAAGGGGCGGATACAGGATCCGCCCCTATCGGATGTGGCGCTGGCCCCGGAGCGGGGCTGCAGCCTGTTCAGTCTCTAGAGGCGTGCGCCGCCGTCGATTTCCAGCACACGGCCGGTGATGTAGTCGTTCTCAAGGATAAACGCCACCGTGGAGGCAATTTCATCCTGCTCACCGAGCCGGCGCAGGGGTACCTGCTTGACCAGGCTGTCGAGGATTTCGGGACGCATCTGCGCCACCATATCGGTGTTGATAAAGCCCGGCGCGATACCGGCCACGCGAATACCGTAACGGGCCAGCTCGCGGCCCCAGGATACGGTCATGGTGGCCACGCCCGCCTTGCTGGCCGAGTAATTGGTCTGGCCCATGTTACCGGCACGGGACAGGCTGGAGATATTCACGATCACCCCACCCTGCCCGCTCTCGGCCATGATGCCGGCGGCGGCACGACCACACAGGAAGACACCGGTCAGGTTCACGTCAATCACCGACTGCCACTGGGACAGGGACATGCGATCTGCCACCTTGCCGTCCTTCACCTTCAGCAACATGCCGTCCCGCATGATGCCGGCATTGTTCACCAGCACATGCAGCCCGCCGAAGTCGTCGCGAATGCGGGCAAAACCCTGGTCCACCTCACCTTCGTCGGCCACGTTGATCACATAGGTACGCACATCGGCCCCGTGTTCACGGCAGGCCTCGGCACTGGCCTGCAGTGCCTCCTCGTTTACATCCACCAGCGCCAGCCGCGCATTCTGTTTTGCCAGGTGCTCCGCCATGGCGCGCCCCAGGCCCTGGCCACCGCCGGTGATAACCACAACGCTATTTGCGATCTGCATGAATAATCCTCGTTTACCGTTTCGTTATTGTTTGTGTCCCCGGGGGGGGGAAGCGGGGTAGCGCGTCACCACGCTACCACTGGTAACCGACACCAATGGTCAACTTGGTATCTTCCTTTTCGCTCTCCAGCGAGGGGGTATTGTCGTACAGCCAGTGCTGGGCGATCTCCATCATCAGGTTTTCCATCAGCGGAGTACGCACGCCCAGCTTGACGTTGGTCTGGTAATCCTCACCGCTGTTCACTGACTGCAGTATCTCCTGGTCGTAATAGATCTCCGGGCCCAGGGCAAATTTGTAGCGGTAGTTGATCGCCGCCCGCGCGGCCGCGTAACGGTCGTCCTGGGCTTCACTCAGCTCGGTAGCGATAAACTGCTCATGCAGGCTGCTCACACCACCCTGGATGGACAGTGCCGCTTTCTCAGTGTCGAAGAACAGGTAGCCAAGGCCCAGGCCCACAGTCGTACCCAGGTCCAGGTTGCGTGCCTCTTCCTTTTCCGCCTCGGTATTGGCAGCGGCGAACCATTTCTCGGCAAAGATCCAGCGCAGATCATAGCTCAACTGGTACTTTTCCAGTGAATCCACTTCCTGGTTGCTCTGGCTCTGGTAGAGCGCATTTACCAGGTGGTGGAAGTCACCATGGCGCAGGTCCAGGTTAATATTGACATCCAGGTCCTCGCGCTCGCGGTTGCCGTGTTCAAACACCCCCCCGGCGCTGGCATTGCCGTGCAGGGTGTAGGGCTTGCCGATGTAGTTGATGTAAGGTTCAGCCCGGTTGATCGCGGGAAAATCCATCAGCCAGCCGCTGCCGCTGTCGCAATACAGCTCCCACTGTTCGCGGCGGTGGCCTGCCAGGGCACAGGGCTCCTCGCGCCCGGCGATTTTCAGGTCCTGGTCGGTATCCAGGGAGAGTACCTTGGCTTTCTCAATCCGCAGCTCGCCAAAGTTCTCGGACTGCCAGACCACGTGGTCCTGCTCTACCAGGACCAGCTCGCCGTAAATACGGTCGCCATTGTCGAGCGTCAGTACGCCGGCCCATGCTGGCAGGGCAACCAATTGTGCCAGGAACAGCAAAAATACGGGCATGCGTTTCAAGATATCAAACACTAATAGACCTTGTTTTTATCGGGATTGATTTCGGGAGAATTTTCAGTGGGGAACAAACCGCATTATCGTGACTATGATGCCACATCAAGAATCTGCCGTGTACTGGCGGAGGTTCCCTGCGGCCGCGTGATCACCTATGGCGACCTGGCGGAAATGGCCGGTTTTCCCCGCGCTGCCCGACTCGCAGGGCAGACCCTGCGCCGCCTGCCCGAGGACAGCCGGCTGCCCTGGCACCGGGTGATCAATGCACAGGGCCGGATTTCCCTGCCCGACCCGGGAGCACAGCACCAGCGCAAGCGACTGGAACAGGAGGGAGTGGTATTTGTCGGCGGGCGGGTGGACCTGGCGCAGTATCGCTGGACACCCTAGCCGGCGGCAGCAACGCCCGGGCGCCGCAGGGTCTTCGGCGCAGGACGCGCCTCTTACCCCCGCCCCGGAGTGGATTCGACAGGCTGCTGGCGGCTATCCCGCCACCAGATATAAATGGCCAACAGAATCGCCGGCACGCCAAGGATCGCGGCGTAGATGAAGAACTCGGCATACCCCTGGGTATCGACGACAATGCCCGAGAAGGCACTGATGAATTTCCCCGGTAGGGTCATCAGTGAGCTGAACAGCGCGTACTGCGTGGCGGTGTACTCCTGGTTCACCAGGCTGGAGAGATAGGCGATAAACACGGTGTTGGCGATCCCGGCACTGATATTGTCGGCACTGATCACCAGTGCCAGCCACGCCTTCTCCGGGCCGATCAGGGCCAGGTTGGCGAAGAGCACATTGGTTGCCGCCACCATCACCGCGCCGAGGATCAAGGGCCGCAGGATACCGTAGTGGACCACCAGCAGCCCGCCCAGGTACGCCCCCAGGATGGAGAAGAAAAAACCGTAAACCTTCACAATCTGGGCAATATCTGTCTTGCTGAAACCCAGATCCAGGTAAAACGGGTTGGCCATCACCCCCATGGCCAGGTCGCTGACGCGGTAAATACCGATAAACAGCAACAGCACCAGGGCAAAACGGCCATTGCGCTGGAAAAATTCCAGGAAGGGACACACTACCGCACGCACAAACCACTCTTTCAGTGGCCCGTGCGGGGGATTGCCCATGATCCGGTCGACCCAGGTGTGCTCGAAGGGCTCGGCCAGGTCCTGGGCACGGGTATGGTCCGGCTCGGCAACCAGCAACGTCGTGATGACACCCACGCCCATCAACGCTGCCATTGTCATATAGGAGGAGGACCAGGTGCCGATATCGGCGAGGAACAGCGCTCCTCCCCCGGCAACCAGCAGGGCAACCCGGTAACCGAATACATAATTGGCCGCCATGGCGCCCTGCAGCTCCTCGCGCACGGACTCGATCCGGTACGCATCGATCACCACATCCTGGGACGCGGCGCAGAAGGCGATTATGACGGATGCCACCGCAACCTGTGTCAGCGCGAGCTGGGGATTGATCTGTGACAGGGTCAGCAAGCCCAGGGCAACACCCAGCTGGGACACCACCAGCCAGCTGCGACGCTTGCCCATCCAGCGGGTGAGGAAAGGCAGTTTCAGGTGATCGATCACCGGCGCCCAGGCGAACTTGATGGAATAGGTTAGCCCCACCAGGGCAAAGAAACCGATGGTGGTCTTACTGACGCCGTAATCGGTCAGCCAGGCCGAGAGCGTGGAAAACACCAGTAGAAACGGCAGGCCGGCGGAAAAGCCGAGGAAAAACATCGCCAGTACACGGGGCTTTAGGTAAACCCGCAGTGCCTGTCCCCACGAGAGCGTCTGTTCTGGCATACCGATGCGCTGTCCTTCTTATTCCGGTTCGCAGCCCGCGTACAGGCCGATTGGTCCAGGACCGGGGGAACCCCGGCGGGCTTCACTGGCGTCAGCGCCCCCAGATCACTTCCAGCTCCGCCTCGGCCAGCTTGTTGGCATTGACCTGGAATCCCACCTGGGCCGGTGTCGCGTTTTCATCCAGCGGCAACTGCTCGACCCCTAGTGCGTAAAGGCGGAACTGGTAGCGATGATCGCCGTCTCCCCTGGGCGGGCAGGCGCCGCCGTAGCCGGGTGAGCCGTAATCATTGCGCACCTGGATCGCCTCTGGCACCAGGCCGTTCTTCAGGGTCCCGGCCCCTTCCCCCAGGCTGGTTGTGTCGGCGGGAATGTTGAACATGACCCAGTGCCACCAGCCACTGCCGGTCGGGGCATCCGGGTCGTAAACCATCAGGGCGTAACTCCTGGTTCCCTCGGGCGCACCGCTCCAGCTCAACTGAGGCGACAGGTTCTCCCCGCCACAGCCATGATAGACACTGGCCAGGGGCATTCGCTCCCCGGGGACGAGGCTTTCGGAAGACAAAGTCAGGTCCGCAGCGTTTGTCGCAGCTGAGAAAAACATAAGGACTGCGGCCGCCACCAGTTTAGCAGTCCGCCCCAGCTGCCTGCGGTGACGTCTCAAAAGGTCCAGATCAAGTTTCATGGCTCGCTTTCCTCTCCTGCAAAAAGGGACGCCGCCCGCACCAGGTCCATGTTGCCGCCACTCAGCACCAGTGCCACTTTCTTGTCGCGGAAGCGGGCGGGGTGTTCCAGGATCGCCGCCAGCGGTACAGCCGCAGAGGGCTCCACCAGCTGCTTGGTACGTGTCCACAACAGCTGCATCGCATCGACGATGCTTTTCTCACTGGCGGTAACAATATCCTTTACCGTCTGCCGGATGACGGCAAAGTTGCGCTCGCCCAGGGGGGTGCGCAACCCATCGGCAATGGTATCGGGCGTCTGCGAGGTGACGTGGACGCCACTGCGCAACGACCGCTGGGCGTCGTCGGCACCCGCAGGTTCGGCCCCGAGTACCAGCACCTCCGGTGCCATGGCCGCCATGGCCAGCCCGGTGCCCGCCAAAAGGCCGCCACCGCCGACCGGGGCCAGTACGATGTCCGGGGTAAAGCCGCGCTCACGGCACTGTTCGAGGATTTCCAGTGCCACTGTACCTTGTCCGGCAATAATACGGCGATCGTCAAACGGGGGCACCACATGCGCACCGGAATCGTCCACCACCTTCCTGAGCGCGGCCTCCCGGTCTGCCAGCGTGGGGCCACAGAGAACAATCTCGGCGCCGTATCCCGCCACCGCCGCCCGCTTGGCCAACGGCGAGGTTTCCGGCATGACCACCGTGCAGGCGATACCCCGGGCGGCAGCAGCCCAGGCCAGCGCGGCGCCATGGTTGCCTGAGGAGTGTGTCGCCACCATGGTGGTACCGGCCGGTAGTCGGCACAGTGCATTGCTGGCGCCGCGTGCCTTGAATGCACCGGTCTTCTGAAGGTGTTCACACTTGAAAAAGAGGTTGGCGCCGCAAGCACGATCGATCAGCCCGCTGGTCATCAGGGGCGTGCGATGTATCCGCTCCGCGATATCCTGGGCAGCACTGAAAACTTCAGCGCTGCCCGGCACGTCAAGGTTGTTATCAGGCATAGGGGGTACAGGTAATCCAGCTCTTTCAATAGTCTACCGCACCCTGGCGCGGCCCGGCGTTCAGCGCAACCAGCGCAGCAACTTGAATTTGCGCCGGCTGAAGGGAGCGTAACGCAGGTCCAGGTCAAGGAAGTAACCCCGCTTCATTACCGCCTTGTAGTGGCTGAACGTCTTGAAACCATGCTCTCCGTGGTAGGCCCCCATACCACTCTGGCCCACGCCACCAAACGGCAATTCATGCACCGCCATAAACATCATGCAGTCATTCACGCAGGCATTGCCAGAACTGCAGCGGTTGAGGATGCGATCGGCAGTGCCACTGTCAGCGGTAAACACATACAGAGCCAGAGGTTTTTCGCGCCGGTTGACGAAATCTTCCGCCTCACGAAAATCCTCCAGTTCAATCACCGGCAATACCGGGCCAAAGATTTCCTCCTGCATCACCTGGGCATCGGTACCGGTGCCCCGCAGCAGGGTCGGGGCGATATAGCGGTCTTCCACATCCACCTGTCCCCCCCAGGCAACCTCGCCCTCTTTTACATAAGCGGCCAGGCGCTCTGCGTGGCGACGGTTGATGATCCGTCCGTAATCGGGAGACTGGCGCGGATCGTCGCCGAACATCTTGCGCACTTCGGCTTCGATCGCCGGAACCAGCCGGTCCGCGGTGGTACTCGAGCACAGCACATAATCCGGTGCGATGCAGGTCTGCCCGGCATTGGTGAATTTGCCCCAGGCGATGCGCCGGGCGGTGACGGTTATATCCGCATCGTCAGCCACAATACAGGGGCTCTTGCCCCCCAGCTCCAGCGTAACCGGCGTCAGGTGACGGGCGGCCGCCTGCATGACGACTTTGCCTATACGACCGCCACCCGTGTAGAGGATATGATCCCAGCGCTGCTCCAGCAGGTCAGTGGTTTCCGGCACCGCCCCCTCGACACAGGCGAAAGCATCATTGTCGAGGTATCGGGGCAGTAATTCCGCCACCAGCGCGGAAGTGGCTGGTGCCAGTTCAGAGGGTTTGACCACTGCACAGTTACCTGCGGCGATGGCAGGCACAAGGGGCGACAACAAAAGCTGCAGCGGGTAATTCCAGGCGCCGATGACCAGGATCACGCCGAGCGGTTCCGGATGGACGTAACTGCGCGCGGGCTGGGCCACCAGTGGGGTCGATACCCGGCGTGGCTTTACCCAGTTTTTCAGTCGTTTGAGTGCATGATCGATGTCACCGCAGACAGCGGAGACCTCCGTCATGTAGCTCTCCTGCGGCGCCTTGTTCAGGTCATCACCCAGCGCCTGCAGAAAGCGGGATTCGTTGTCCTCCAGCATTTTACGCAGCTGGCGCAACTGTTGCCGCCGCCATGACAGGCCCGCCGTGGTGCCACTGCGGAAATAGGTTCGCAAACCGCCGACCAGCGCAGCCGCATTGGGGGGCTGGCCCCGGTCAGATCCATCACCGGTGGTCAGCGGAGGCTCCAGAGTATCTGCTTCCATGGAAATTTGTTCGCCCTTCACTAGAGTGTTCATTGTTTTTATTGGTACAGGGTAGTGAACGCCTGGTCCCCACTGTCAACCAGTGGTGGATCCCTCTTATGACGCCCTGATATTCAGGCCGCAATATCAGAGCCCTAACAGGCTCAAGTCAAGGCACAAAAAGGAACAAAGTTTCAAATTTGGCACTGGTTCACCAAACATTGCTCCAGTCTTGACACTCCGAAATTCAGTAGCCGAACAACACGGCCAGTGCCAGCACCGTCACCCACAGCAGCAATGACCGCGACAGTAACGCCTGCAGGCCTTCGAGCTGTGCGCCACAGAAGCGCTGGGCCTCGGCCACTTCCCCGCCGACACTGCACTGGCTGGCATCGATACCGCCGAGCGCGCCCTCGAGATAGGCCTCGAGGACCTCAGCCGTATCCCGCTCGCGGCAGGTAAGGCACTGGCGCCAGGCCTGGTAGCAACCGGCAAAATTGCCGACGATGGCAAAGCTGAAGCCCATTACCCTGACCGGCAGCCACTCGAGCAACCATAGCCAGCGGGATGCGGTGCCCTCATCCGCGGTGGCCCGCGCCTGCTCAGCATAGAGCGCGCTCAGGCGGAACAGTAACGCCCCGGGGACCCCCAGCAACAGGAACCAGAAAAGGACGGCAAAGAGTCTTTCGAAAGCCAGGTAGGCGGCGCCGCGAAATACCTGCTCGTGCAGCTGCTGCGGGCCGGCCGGCTCCTCGTGCAGGTCCTGTACCAGGGGTGCCGCAGCAGCCTGGGCCTGCTCCAGGTCGCCCCGGTACCAGGCGCGCAGGTAATCGGACAGCATCTCGTTGAAATTGCCACGGCCAAGGCAGTAGAGGAGAAGTATTACGCCGAATACGAGGGTGCCCAGCCAGCCCAGCAGGACTTCCGCCAGCACCATCAGCACCGCCGCCAGCAACACCGCCGGATACACCGTGGCCGCCAGCCGCAGGCCTGCATTCTGTTGCATGGCCGCGAGGCCCGCTATTTTCTCTCGCCAGCGTTCAAACCAGCCGTCGTGGTGCACCGGCCGACCGGAGCCCCACAGCTGCACCAGCGCCAGGGTCAGTAACACTATGATCAGTGCCATACGTTATTCTCGATTGCAGCTCTCCCAAGGTCAGAGAATAACGCCAAGGGCGACCAGAAAAAACCACCACGGCCCCGCGCTACGAAATCCCCGGCCTCAGTCAGCTGTCTGGCGCAGGGCCGCCACCGCGGCCAGGTAGCGCTGCCAGTCAAACCCGGGACCCGGGTCCAGCTTGCGCCCCGGGGCAATATCGGAGTGGCCGGTGATGTTTTCCGGTGTAATCCCCGGGTAGCTACGCATGATCGCCACCGTGGCCCGGGCCAGGGCGTCGTACTGGGCATCGGTATAGGTATCCGTATCCAGCCCCTCCAGCTCAATCCCGATGGAAAAGTCGTTACACCCCTCCCGGCCGCAGAATGCAGATTGCCCGGCATGCCAGGCACGCCGGTCAAATGGCACATACTGGGTCACGGCGCCCGCCCGGTCGATCAACAGGTGGGCGGACACTTTCAGCTCGCCGATCTCTGCAAAATAGGGGTGTGCCGAGGTATCCAGGTGGCCCTGGAAGAAGTCGTCAATCCAGGTGCCGCCGTACTGGCCGGGCGGCAGGCTGATGCAGTGGATTACCAGGAGGTCTACCGAACTCCCGGCGGGGCGCTCATTACAGTGGGGACTGGGTACCCTGCGGGCGGAAGAGAGCCAGCCGGATTCCACCTGATCGTCCATGCCCTGCCCTCCTTATTTCACTGGCACACTAACGAGGATTGCAGGTCATTCTAGGGAAGCACCAGGGGCATTGCCATATGGATACCCGGGGTAGCGGGTATTCCGGTATCTAGCTGACCGGCTCCCCGGCAGGGGCATCCACGTCAACCGCAAGCTTAATCTCGCCGATATTGCCGACGACATAGCGCAGCGCCCGCTCGAACAACGGTCCGTCCTCGAGAGGCTTGAGGTTGCTTTCACGCAGCGCGTGGGCCAGCTCCAGGCGCGAATAGACCGCCACCTTCACGCCACTGCGGTTTACAAACATGAACTGGTCCAGGTCCCGTATGATCGCCGCCAGGCGACAGCGTACAGGCACGCCCTCCACGGGCTGCAACATAAACCAGCTGCCCTTGAGGTGATAGGTCTGGCGCCAGTGCTCGTCGGTGTTCGCCAGTGTCGGCAGGTCCACCTGCGCGGGACGCACCGCCTCCCGGGACAAGCGATCCAGCTCTTCCGGGGCCGGCAGGTCTGTCTCGCTGTCTTCCAGCTCCCCATTCTCCGGCATAACAGCCGCCAGCTGCTCTTCACTGGTACCAGCGCAAGCCACTTGCTCCACGGCCGGTGAGGGATCAGCGTCCTCGCCCGGGTGCACCGCCGGGATCTGCATCACGCTGTCCGCCTCACGCAGCAGCTCCTGCACCAGGCGTTCGCGGGTGCGCCGTTCTCGCTCGGACTCGACCCGGTCGGCGAGGTTCTGCCGCTCGCGGTAAAACGCATCCAGGCCGCCCAGCAGGCGTTGCAACTCGGTCTTGTTGATGGACAGAGACTCTGCCCCGAGCCGCAACCGTTTGCGCAGCCCCGGCAGCAGCTGCTGCATTTTGAAGCCGCTTTCCGGCATGGGGGCCACGGCGCTCCAGACCAGGTCCCGGGCGGTCAATACACTGCGCCGCCAGTTCTCGCTGTCAGTACCCTCCTTCAGGCAGGCCCGGAACAAGACGTTGTTCCAAACCCGGTTCAGCCAGATATGGACAATCCTGGGCAGCTGCCGCTCGGCGGTCAGCGCCTCAAATACCGCGCCCACACGCGCCTTGGCCGCCTCGATGCGGGCCTTGCCCTGCACTTCATCGAGTGTGCGTTTTTCCATGATGCGGGCACGCACCCGTTCACGGGAGACAAACTTATCGAAATTTTCCAGCAGTTCGTCGAAGACGCCCTCGTCGCTGTCGAATTCCCGCAGCACCCGTTCGACAACCAGGCAGACCTCTCGGTAAAAGCGATCTTCCTTGTAGTTTTCCCTGGCCTGCCAGCCAATTGCCGCGTCGGCGAGCGCATTGAACAGTCGACGTGCCGGATGGCCGCCCTTGCTGAAAAATGTCTTGTCAGCCACCGCCAGCTTGAGCAGGGGCAGCTGCAGCCGGATCAGCTGTACCTTGACCGGCTCGGCCAGATTGCGGTCTTCCAGCATGAAGGAAAACAGCATGTCCACCATGCGGATGACTTCGGTATCCAGCTCTTCCAGCGAGGCCTTCTGCCGCGATTGCACCAGCCGCTGTTCCAGCAACGTATTGACATTCAGTACGGAGCCGATAGACGAAGCCTCCAGCGGCACGGTTACCTGCAGTTGCCCCAGATGCTCAAGCAGGTCCGGCGTCGCCATGGCAGCGACCCCCGGGGCCGCCGGCACCAGGCCGTAACCGCCGTCCCCCTGCACACCGCCGGGCCCATGGCCACCGGACGGGGCACTGCCCTGGTAACCGGGCGAATGCGCGCCGCCTGCGTCCCCGAAGCCACCGGGGCCTGCACTGCCAACCCCATGGCTCGTTCCGGATGTGGCAGTTCCCGCGGGAGCCCCCTGGCTGGCAGGCGTATTTCGGTCCCCCGCCCCCGTTGCTGGCGGCGCTGAACGCGAACCCCGTGCCCTGGCCCGCCGCAACAGCAGGGGATCCTTCAGGTCGGGCAGCACCCCTCTCTCAATCATGAGCTGGTTACACTTGCCGTACAGTTCTCCCAGCCGCGAGGCCAGCAGCTTCTCAAATTTTTTCAGGACGATAAGGCGTGCCCGCA
Source organism: Microbulbifer sediminum (assembly GCF_021729035.1). GTDB lineage: Bacteria > Pseudomonadota > Gammaproteobacteria > Pseudomonadales > Cellvibrionaceae > Microbulbifer > Microbulbifer sediminum. Next base: position 16,835 of record NZ_JAJSAP010000001.1, read on the forward strand.
GGTGGATATCCAGTGGCTGCAGTGCCTTGCGCAGGGCGCGGCAGATGGCCACTGGCGCCAGCGGCATAGTGGTGTCGTAGACTTTTACCGGCAGCAGCGTATCCAGCCGCAGCGACAGTTCGGCAATCGGGCTGGCCAGGTCCCGGCGTGCGGCAGCAATGATGCCTTTCAGGGCCACCTGTTGTTCCAGGTCTTCATCCTGGACCAGCGCCAGCCCCGTTTCCGCCGATTCCTCTGCTTCCTCCAGGGTGCCGTCGCCAGTGTCAGTAACGGCAATTTCCCCGAAGCCCTGGCCCACCAGGTTAACAAACCGGTCGATCAGCCGATGTCGTTCGAGCCGCAGTGTACGCAACGCCTGAAAGATACCGTCCTGCTCGTCCTGGCGATGCACTTTTTCCGCCGTCTCGAACAGGCTGTCATCAACTGCAGCAAACACTTCCTTCATGCGCGCAAACAGCCAGCTCACTGCGGAATCGCGCACAGCAATGGCCTCGCGGGGAAGTTTGATCTGGGGAACGACGTCGCGGCCACGTTGGCCAGGTGAAAAGCTGACAACGCGGGGAAATTCATCAGTGCTCATAAAGGCCTCAAATCGTCTTCCTGACTCGGGCAAATTCCGTTTACCGGGATTCCGCAGGACGCGGCCCCGGCCTTAATGTTTTTCTTTCGGGTTACATATCGGTGATCGGGGCCGGCTCCCGAACGCGTCTTCCTTCAGAAAGAAGTCCGGATCAAAAACCTGACACAGGTCACACTTTTATCGGTATTCGTGCACTTTTGAAATATCCGCCACTGGCGGTGGTTTGGCAAGGTCCGGGGGGGCACTTTAACGCCAAGTTAGTCGATTTTTTTCCACATTTAGAAGTAAAGTCAGTCCTGGCAACTAACTGGGGCGCCAAATTAGCACGATCGTACCAGTCATATTGAGAAAAAAGAGAAGAAATGGAGTGCCGACAGGAAAGGGGGGCTGGCAGGTGTTCGAGCGTCGTCGTGACCACCCAGTTCCTGTAAGGGCTCCAGGCGTGCCGGCCGACCCGGTCGATCGCAAAATGCAGATCAGGCGTGCTCGTCGCGCTTGCGCCGGCCACTGCCAATCACCGACTGCAGCGCGCGTTCAAACAGCATGCCGTCATCCATCGGGATCAGCTGGCTGCGGCGCAAGGCGTATGCCAGCTCCAGACGTGTGAACTGCGCAATCTTGGCACCGTTGCGATTGACGAAAATAAACTGCTCAATATCCCGGATAACCGCCGCCAGCCGGCACCGTAACTGCTCCTCCTCGCTTCGGTGCAGCTCAAACCAGCTGCCCTGGGAGAGGCGAAACGTTTGCATCCAGTGAGGGTCGTCCTCCGGCAGGGCCGGCATCTCGTCGTCGCATATCCTTGCCTCTACCGGGTCGGCTGCTGCCGCTACTTGCTCCAGTTCCTCCACCTGGGGAAGGTTATCGCGCCCTTCAGTCCCGGCCGGTGCTTCGGTGGGATTGTCACCGGCATTACCCGTGTCGCTTCCCTGTAGCGGTTCAGGCCCAGGCGGATGCTCCCGGCGCTCGATGGCAGCCCGGGCAGTATCAACCTTGTAGCGATATATTTCCTTAAGGCCTGCGAACAGTCGCCGCGCCTCAAACGGGTTCAGGGATATGGCCTGTACTCTGTCACGCAGGCGTCCCTGCAATGAGGGCAGCAGGGCCTGTAGCTGACGGGCATAGTCGGGCATCGGTACCTGCACACTCCACACCAGGTCGCGGACGGTCCGCACCTCGTTGCTCCAGGCCTCGCTGTCGGGCCCCAGGTTGACACAGGTAAGAAACAGTGTGCGCCGCCATACCTTTTCCAGCCAGTCACTCACTACCGGCGGCAGGTCTCGGCCATCGGTCAGAGCCTCCATCACGGCCTCGACCCTCGCCCGGGCGGCCTCTGCCCTGGCCCGGCCATCTGCCTCGTCGACTATTCGCTGTTCCAGTACCTGTGCACGCCTGCGCTGATTGCGCACGAAACTGCGGAACTGATCCAATAAGGCTTCAAACAGGCCAACGTCCTCGTCGAACTCGGCTGTCACCCGCTCGACGACCGCGCGCATTTCCCGATACAGGGGGTCGTCCTCGACATCGGAGGAAGGATGCCAGCCAGTGGCTGCATCAGCCATTTCATTGAGCAGTTTACGTGCCGGGTGTCCCGCCTTGCTGAAAAAGGTCCGGTCGGCGATAGCGACCTTCAAAAGCGGCAACTGCAGGCGACTGAGCAGGGACTTTACCGGTGCCGCCAGGTTACGGTCCTCAACAATGAACGAGAACAGCATCTCCATCAGCTTGATGACATCCTTGTCCGCCTTGGCCAGTGAAGCAGCCTGGTCGGCGTCCTGCAGCCTTTGCTGCAATAAGGCTGCCACGTCCAGGGGCTTGAGCTCCGCATTCTCCTGGCCCGGCACCAGTTCCTGCAGGACGCCCAGGTGAGCCAGCAGGTCCGGCACCGGCATCGGTGCGAGACCGCTGCCGGCCGGAACCAGTCCTGGCCGCAGTCCCGGGGCGGTCGCGGACCCCAAAGTTGCTGTGCCCACCTGGGAGCTACCAGTCTCCGTGGACTGCCGCTCCCTGGGGGAGTCGGGCACTGCCCCCTGCTCTTTCTTCACCTGGCGGCGCTGTTGAAGATCCGGCAGCACCCCGCGCTCCACCAACAGGCGATTGCAATTCTCATATAGCGGCCCCAGTTGCTGCATGACTTCGAGCTCAAATTTCTTGAGCAGCGTCAGGCGGGCGCGAATATGGATATCCAGCGGCCAGATTGCAGCGACAAAGGCATCGCAGAGGGCTAAAGGCCCGATGGGGAGGTTCTTCTCGTAAACCTTGCTCTTGTAAAGCGTGTCAAAACGCAGGCAAAGCTCGGAAATGATGGGGGAGAACTCGCGACTGGCGTTGTTGACCATGGTATCCACGGCCACCAGCTGTTCGAGTTCGTCATTGTGCACCAGCGACAGCCCGCTGCGAGAGTCGGCTTCACGCTCGGGGGGGCCAATATCCTTGAGGCTGAATGTGTCGCTGAGATTTTCGTCGAAACGCCGGGTGATATTACGCCTTTCCACCCGCAACAATCGCAGGGCCTGGAACAGGCCATCCTGCTCGGCCTGCCCGTGCGCCCGTTCGGCCATCGCAAACAGGGAGTCATCAACACGCCCGAACAGCCGCTTCAGTTGCCCTAGCAGCAACTCCCGCGCGCGCTCGGTCAACGCATCGAGGATCGCCCCCGACGGGTTGATTTTCGAGACAGTCTCTCCCGACTCTACGCGGCTCCTCGCATTGTCGAGAGACAGCACCTTGTCCGGCTTTTCCATTGGCACGTCGCTTACCACTCCTTGCACCCTCGCGGTCTCACGCCGGGGCGCGCAGACCGGGGACCTGGCCAATCCTCTGTTATCGGATCCCGGGTTGTGATTCGCACGGTGGAAGCTGCGTCCGTTGCCCCGCGCGATGAATTCATGGCCATTCTAGCGCGCGGGCATGGGAATAAAATGACTGTTTACCTGCATTTGCGACCCCAGTCACAGTTGTGCCTCAATAGCACTCGCAGCCCCGGATTCGCCTCAACGGGCCCCGACGCCCGCTATTTTGTTAAACTTGCGCCGTCACGATTGAGGTCCCGTCTATGCACCCGAGAGATACCACCATCCCCAACCTATTGGAGGATTTACAGCAACTGGTCACCCTTGCCTTGCGCGAGGATGTGGGCGATGGGGATATTACGGCCCAACTGATCCCCGCTGACCGGGAGGCCCGCGCCCGGGTGATCACCCGGGAGGATTGCACCCTGGCCGGCCGCCCCTGGGTTGAGGAGGTGTTCCGCCAGCTCGATGCGTCGCTACAGCTGCACTGGTATTTCCAGGACGGCGATCAGGTTCCGGCAGACGCGGTGATTTTCGAGCTGCAGGGTAACGCGCGCAGCATCCTGACTGGTGAGCGCGCCGCACTCAATTTTCTCCAGACCCTCTCCGGCACCGCCACCACGGCATCGGCGTACGCCAGCCTGGCGGGGGACTCCGGCATCAAGATACTCGACACCCGCAAAACCATACCCGGCCTGCGCAGTGCACAGAAGTACGCGGTGCTGTGTGGCGGTTGCCACAACCATCGCATTGGCCTGTACGACGCTTTCCTGATCAAGGAAAACCACATCGCTGCCGCCGGGGGTATTGACCAGGCCGTGGCCCAGGCACGGGTGATCAAGCCGGGCGCGCTGGTGGAAGTCGAGGTGGAGAACCTGGACGAGCTGCGCCAGGCGCTGGATAGTGGTGCGGATGTCATCATGCTGGACGAATTTTCCGATACGGACACTCGCACTGCCATCGAGCTGGCCAGGGGGCGGGCAAAGATTGAAATATCCGGCAGCGTCGACAACACACGGCTGGAGAAGCTCGCCGGGCTCGATGTCGATTACATCTCTTCCGGGAGCCTCACCAAGCACCTACGCGCTGTGGACCTGTCCCTGCGAATCGAAATGGAGTGAAGACCGGCCCCCGGAGCCATCCCGGGGCAGATGGCTATTTCATCCGATCCCGGGCATGGTCGACGGACCTTTTGAGCTCGTCCCACGCCCGCTCCACGCCGCCTTTCACCTCGTCCCAGGCGGCGCCGCTCTTGCTCTTCATATCATCCAGCTTGTGGCGCAGGTCGTCGCGTTTCTTGCGCACATCATCCAGCTGCTCGCGGTACTTGATCCTGGCATCCGCCTCAGCCTTATCTGCCCTGGCCTCCAGTTCGTCAATTTTTGCGTTCCATTCCTTCAACTGCGCCGCGACTTTGTCCTCGTATGCGCTTTTCTCGTCACCCTTGCTCATGGCAAATCCCTCGACTTGTTTATGGCCTCGTAGAGTGTAAACCGAAGTGCGGGCGAACGAGGGGGCTCCCCGGGGGAAGCCCGGTCGTAAATTGGCGCTGCTGCCCCTCCAATTGAGACCCGGGCCAGGGTATTCCACCTACCCTTGACTAACAGCCACGCCCAGCCGGGCCCCAACGAGGTATGACTTCAGGAGGATGACAGCGTGAACCAGTGTGAAACCTGCGGCAATGAATACGACAAGACCATGAAGATCACCATCGGCGACGAGGACCACACATTCGACAGTTTCGAGTGCGCGATCCAGGCCCTCGCCCCCCGGTGCGCCCAGTGCAACTGCCGCATACTCGGGCACGGCATGGAAGCCGGCGGCGACTTTTTCTGCTGTGCCCACTGCGCCACACGAGCCGGGCACAACGAGATTGTCGACCGGGCCTAGCCCGAGCCTATAGGCGGGTAACCGCGGAGTCCCGGAAGAAGTCAGTCATGGTGGTGGTGGCCGCCAGCGCCCTGCACAGGGGATTCCTGTGATGACATGGCAGCGTGACCGGCATGGCTTCCGTGGGGCAGGCCGCCCCAGATGGTCCAGATACCAAACAGCAGGATCAGCCCCGCGAACACCAGGCGCACCGATGGTCGCTGCACCAGGCCGCGGACCCGCGCCGCCGCCGCGCCGCTGGCGACAACCGCCGGCACCGTGCCCAGCCCGAAGGCGAACATGGCCAGGGCCGCACGCGGGGCACTCCCCTGCGCCAGCGCAAAAGTCAGCGCGCTGTACACCAGCCCGCATGGCAACCAGCCCCACAGGGAACCCAGGGCCACCGCCTGGGGCGTGGAGCGCACCGGCAGCAAACGTGCCGACAAAGGCTGCACATGGCGCCAGAGCCGTGCCCCACCCTTTTCCAGCCACACCAGGCCACGCCACCAGCCGGCCACGTAGAGCGCCATGGCGATCAGCATCGCCCCGGCAAATATTCGCATCGGCCCCAGCGCCGGCAGGGCTACGGCCCCCAGCGCCCCGGCCACGGCTCCCATCAATGAGTAACTGGCGAGGCGGCCGGCCGAATAACCCAGTAGCCGGCTCCACGCCGGCTGGCCACCGGGCACTGCCATGCCCAGCGCGCCGGAGATTCCCCCACACATACCGATACAGTGGCTGCTGCCGAGGAAGCCGATCGCCAGTGCCGCCGCCAGGAATCCCCACTCCCCGTTCACCGCTCTGCCTCCTCGCGGGAATCCGGCTGGGCGCTGGATGCCCCGGGGGGCGTGGCCCGCGTCGGGTCGAGCGGATCGTCGTCATCAAACAGGATGCGCCGCCCCTCGGTTTCCAGGTCGTCGTACTGGCCGTTATTCACAGCCCAGAAATATAGCTTGACCGCGGCCGCCACGAACAGGATCGCAATGGGAATCAGGAAATACAGGCTTTCCATCGTTTTACCTCCCGCTGTCCAGCACAGCTTCAACTTCCGCCCCGACCCGGGTCGCCACCGCCCGCGGCTGCCAGCGCGAAAGGCGCAGGGCGTTGAGGACTACAACCAGGGAGCTGGCCGACATACCCAGCGCCGCCATCCAGGGCGGCACCAGGCCGCACACGGCCAGCGGTAACGCCAGCGCATTGTAACCCAGCGCCCATCCCAGGTTCTGGCGCACCACCCGGCGACACCGCAGGGCCAGCGCCAGGGCCTGCGGCAGCACCTGCAGGTCGCCCCGCAGAAGGATGGCATCGGCGCGGGAATGCGCCAGGTCCGCGGCGGACATCAGCGCCACCGACGCATCGGCACCGGAGAGTACCGGTACGTCATTGAGCCCGTCACCCACCATCAGCACCCGCTCGCCGCTGCGTTGCAGTTCATGTACCCGCGCCAGCTTGTCCTCCGGCGCCGCACCGGCACGGTATTCGTCAATGCCGGCAGCCTGTGCCATACGCGCCACTTCGGCCGACTGGTCGCCGCTCAGCAACTCCACAGCCAGTCCCTGACCTGCCAGGGCCTCAACCGCCGGTACCGCAGACCCGCGCAGCCGGTCGCCAATGGCTATCCATGCAATGGCGCCGTCATCATCACCGAGCAGGAGCCACTGGCCTTCCTGTGCCGGCAATGGCTCATCCCGCCCGGCAAAATCCGCACGCCCGAGTCGCAGCCGCCTGCCGCCCACAAATCCCTCCAGCCCGCGCCCGGTATGGACCTGCACGCCAGAGGCCATTGCATTCCCGCGCCACGCGCGGAACGCCCGCGCCAGGGGGTGGTTGCTGTGGGACTCCAGCGCCGCCGCCACATCCCGCACCTGTCCGGCATCCCAGCCTTCACGCAGGCAGCGGATATCCAGTATGCGGGGCTCTCCACGGGTCAGTGTGCCCGTTTTGTCAAACACCACGCGGGTAATGCGCGGCAGGGTTTCCAGCAGACTGCCGCCCGCGACCAGCAGGCCCAGCTGCTGCAGGCGCAACGTTGCCGCCGCCATTGCCGCCGGCGTTGCCAGGGAAAGTGCACAGGGACAGGTGACCACCAGCACCGAAAGGGCGATCCAGAAGGCCCGCGCCGGCTCCACCAGCCACCAGAAAAGAAAGGCACCGCCTGCAGCCAGCAACACCGCCGCCACAAACCAGCCAGCCACCCGGTCCGCCAGGGCCACCTGGCGGGGCTTTTCCAGCTGGGCCCGCTCCACCAGCCGCTCAATGGCGGACAGGCGGGTGGATTCTCCGGCCGCGGTGACTCGGACTGTCAGCGAGGAATCACCATTGACGCTGCCAGCAAAAACGCGGCTGCCAGCCTGCTTCTGCTGCAATGCCGATTCACCGCTAAGCAGTGACTCGTCCACACCACTGCTGCCCTCCAGCACTTCCCCGTCGGCAGGAATGGTGTCCCCGGGGCGTAACAGGATACGGTCACCCGGCCGCAGCGCGGCAACCGGCACCTGCGCTTCCCCGTCGCCCTCGAGGCGTGCGGCAGTAATCGGCAACAGCTGGGCCAGCCCGCCACTGGCGAGCCCGGCACGGTGACGTGCGCGCATTTCAATGGTGCGGCCCAGCAAAAGGAAAAAGGTGAACATTGAGATGGACTCGAAGTACACCTCACCGGTATCGAACACCGTCGCATACACGCTGGAGACATAAGCGAGGCCTATCGCCAGCGACACCGGCACCTCCATGCTCAGGTGGCGGTTACGCAGGCTTCGCCAGGCGCCGCGGAAGAATGGCTGTGCGGCGAAGAAGACCACCGGGGTCGCCACCAGCAGGGAGACCCAGCGAAAATAACGCTCTAGCTCCGCCTCTATCCCGGAACTCTCGCCAAAGTAGAGTGCGATGGCGAACATCATCACCTGCATGGTGCCCAGGCCGGCCACGCCCAAACGGCGCAGTGCGGTGCGCCGCTCCCGCAGCAGCAACTGCTCACTTCCGGTTGCAGTGGCCGGTGCCGGCCGGTAACCGATATCCGCCAACGCCGTGAACAATGTAGCGGGAGTCACCTCCCCGGGATTGAAAACCACCCGCGCGCGGTGGGTACTGGCATTCACCGAGACCTTCTCCACCCCGGGAATCTTGCCCAGGTGCTGCTCGATAAGCCAGACACAGGCAGCACAGGTGATCCCGCCCACCAGCAGGCTTGCCACACGCAGGTCACCCTCCCAGTCCCGCACAAAGTCAGCCTGCACCTCGGGCAGGTCGTAGGCGGCCCAGCGCTCCGTCGGCGGCACAACATCGGGTCGCTCGCTGGTCGCATCGCGGTACCGGTAGAAGTTATCCAGCCCCCCGGCCGCAATAGCACCGGCCACGGCCTCGCATCCGGGACAGCACATAGGCTGCTCGGTCCCATTGATCAGTACCGAGTGGCGGCTGCCCGCCGGAACCGGCAAGCCACAGTGGAAGCAGGATCGATCGGCCATTAGCGGGCCGGATTGAGGGGGGCGGCGTCCCCCAGGTCAAAATTGATTTCGCCCTTCAGGCGCCACTCGGCTTCGAAGTGCCGGCCGGGGTCGGTCTCGGGCATCAGGCGCAGGTACCAGCGGTGCTTGAGCGCTTTCGGCAGGCTGGCCCGATAGCGCCCGGGCCCGGTCGCCTCGAGCAGGATGTGCCGGTCCATATCGGCTTCCACCGGGTGGCTCAGGGTAAGCAGCAGCTGTTGCGGGTACTCCAGGTCGCCGTTCAGCTCCAGGGTCACTAACTTGTCGCCGCTGGCAAATTTCACCAGCCCGGCCAGGCCCAGCTCTTCCGCGCGGCGATCCTGCTCCTCACTGAAGTGGTACATGCGGCTGTCTTTGTAATAGGTATCACTGACCGTATCGTCCGCAAAGCGCACGGCAATCGATACAAAGACGGTAGAGGCAATCACTACCAGGATCAGCGGTGCCAGCACCATCCATGCCCAGGGCTCGCGATACCATGGCCTTGGGCTGGATTTAGGGGAGTGTTCAGTCACATTTACGCTCATTTTGAATCAGGAAATACTGCCGGTCTTCCCGACCTGGGTACCGGGACCCTATTGCTTCGGCCCGATAAAGACCGTGCGATGCCGGTCCATCAGCTCCGGGTTGTCCACCGCCTGCACAATAATGGAGATATTGTGCTTGGTGTCCCTCAGCTGCTCCCTCGGGACACTCACGCGAATGGGCACGGAATAGATCTCTCCTTCCTGCAGGTAGATCTCCCGCGGCATCCGCAGGGAGTAATCGTACCCTTCCTCGCCCTCGACGCGAATGGTGAATTCGTGACCAGCACGGTCCATATTGTTGATCTTGACCGTATAGACATTCTGGATGTCACCACGGTACTCGCGGTACATGCGCGCTCCGCGATCCCGCAGGACCTCTGCCTCGACGGGGCTGCGGGTCACCACCTGCTGGGTAAACAGGCCAATCATTGCCAGCAGCACGAAGGCATAGCCAAACAATCGGGGGCGGAAATAGTTGGTTTTGCCAGTTTCCAGCTCGTCCTCGGAGGTGAAGCGGATCAGGCCGCGAGGGTAGCCCATCTTGTCCATCACGCTGTTGCAGGCATCCACGCACAGGCCACAGTTGATGCATTCATATTGCATGCCGTCGCGGATATCGATATCCACCGGGCAGACCTGCACACACCAGTAGCAGTCGATACAGTCGCCCATGCCCTCGGCCTTGTAGTCGACGCCCTTCTTGCGCGGGCCACGGACTTCGCCGCGGTCGGCATCGTAGTACACCGCCAGGGTGTCCTTGTCGTACATCACCGACTGGAAGCGGGCGTAGGGGCACATGTACTTGCACACCTGCTCGCGCATAAAACCGGCATTGAAATAGGTGGCCAGGGTAAAGAACGCGGTCCAGAAAGCGCCCTGGGGATGGGCACTGAAGGTTGCCAGGTCCACGACCAGGTCACGGATACCGTAAAAATACCCAACAAAGGCGAGTGCGGTGGCAAAGGAAATCAACAGCCAGATGGCATGGGTGCCCCCCTTGCGCAGCACTTTCTCCGCACTCCACGGCGCCGCATCCAGTTTCATGCGCTTGCTGCGGTCGCCCTCGCACACCCGCTCGGCCCACATGAACATCATGGTCCAGACCGTCTGCGGGCAGGTAAAACCGCACCATACCCGGCCCAGCCAGGTGGTGACCGCAAACAATGCAAAGGCGGCAATAATCAGCAACCAGGCCAGCAGGAAGCCATCCTGGGGACCGAAAGTGGTCCAGAGAATGTGGAACTTGCGCTCGGGCAGGTCAAAATGGACCGCCTGGCGTCCCTCAATGGTCAGCCACGGGATAAAAAAGAATGCAGCCAGCAGCGGCAGGCCGGTGTACTTGCGCACGCGGGTAAAGAAACCGCGAATATGGCGGGTATAAACCTTGTCGTCGGACTCGTAGAGCATGCGGTAGCGGACTTCGCCATCGCCTTCCTGCTCTTCCCTGGTCGGTATCAGATCGCTCACGGAACCTCACTTATACCCGGGCGCTGGGCGAACGGGCACTCTGGTCTGGTATCAAACGATGAGGCTTTTCTTATTCGTCCCTGTGGCGCCCGAGTCCTGGAAGGCCCCGCGGATGCGGGGCCTGGATTAGTTGACTGGCGTTACTGTGCCGCTTCCTGCTGGCGGGACAGGCTGTAGACGTAGGCCGCCACCAGGCGGATCTTGTCTTCCCGCAGCTTGCCCTTCTGGGCCGGCATCTGGTTGCTGCGGCCGCCGCGGATAGTATGCTGGATCTGCTCGCGACTGCTGCCGTAGAGCCAGATGTTATCCGTCAGGTTGGGAGCACCCAGGGCCTGGTTACCCTTGCCGTCCGCGCCGTGACAGGCCATGCACACGGTGCCGAAAACCTGCTTGCCCTCGGCCGCCATTTCCGCGTCGTGCTCCAGGCCATTCATGGACAGTACGTATTCAGCAGCATTCTTGACCCCCTCTTCACCAATGATGGGCCCCTGCGCCGGCATCATGCCCTGGCGACCCTTGTGCAGGGTCTCGAGGATTTTCTCAGGAGTGCCACCGTAGAGCCAGGCATCATCAGTCAGGTTGGGGAAGCCGTAGTTACCCCCACCGTCTGCGCCGTGGCAGACCGCACAGTTGTTGGCGAAGATGCGTGCACCCATTTTCAGCGCGTCGCGGTTGTCCGCAATCTGCTCGATCGGCATTTCAGCGTACTTGCCGAAAGTCTCATCGAACTTCTCAAGCGCCTTTTCCTGGCTCGCCTCCAGCTCACCGACGGAAGTCCAGCCGCTCACACCCTTGAAGTTACCCATGCCCGGGTAAACCACCAGGTACAAGGCGGAAAACACCAGCGTACCCACAAACATCAGGAACCACCAGCGCGGCAGGGGGTTATCGTATTCCTCGATGCCGTCATAGACATGACCGGTCGTCTGGTTACCCGGCTCCTGCTGGTCATCGACCGCCACCTTGCGGTTGGCGAAAAGTACCCAGATCACCAGTGCCAGGTTGGCGAGCGTGAGCACAATTACCCAAATACTCCAGAAAGTACTCATTTTTCGTCCTGCCCCTTGTTCTTGTCTGCGGTAGGCGTGCCGGAACCGCGCCGGTCCCCTGCCGCCGAATTCTCTTCAGTGTCTTTTTCATCTGCCGCCTCAGCAGAGCGCTGCGACAGCTCTTCGTCAGCAAACGGTAGCTTGGCGTCCTCCTCGAAGCGCTTGCGGCGCTTCGGGGAAAAGGCCCACCAGCAGACGGCCAGGAAGGCCACCGCGCCCAGTACAACAGCAATCTGACGCAAAATATCCATAGCTATTACCGCCTTTCCGTTAGCGCTTCTGCTGTACCAGCACCCCGAGTTGCTGCAGGTAAGCCACAAGGGCATCGATTTCCTTCACGCGCCCCCCCACAAAGGGTTCGCTCGCCTTGGCAATGTCCTCATCGGTGTACGGGACCCCGACCGCACGCATGGCGCGCATCTTGGCCGCGGTGTGTTCACCGGTGACAACATTGTCGAACAGCCAGGGGAAGGCCGGCATGTTGGATTCCGGTACCACATTGCGCGGGTTGTACAGGTGCGCCCGGTGCCACTCGTCGGAATAACGGCCGCCCACGCGTGCCAGGTCCGGGCCGGTGCGCTTGGAGCCCCACAGGAACGGGTGCTCGTAGACATATTCCTGCGCCATGGAGTAATGGCCATAGCGCTCCACCTCGGCGCGCAGCGGGCGCACCATCTGGGTGTGGCAGACGTGGCAGCCTTCGCGGATATAGATGTCGCGACCTTCCAGCACTACCGGATCCCACGGCTCGAGGCCCTCGATCGGCTCATTGTTGGCCTTGATAAAGAACTGCGGAACGATCTCCACCAGGGCACCAAAGCTGATGGCTACGCAGATCAGAACGACCATCAGACCGATGTTTTTTTCTACTATGTCATGGTTTTTCACGATCTGACCTCCTTATGCAGTCTGCGCGTGCGGCACGATGTTGTCTTCACGGCCGGCATTTTCTTTCTCCGTCACCGTGCGGAACACGTTGTAGGCCATCAGCAGCATACCGAACAGGAAGAAACCACCGCCGATAAAGCGGACCACGTAGCCCGGATGGCTGGCGATCACACTCTCGACGAAGCTGTAGGTCAGCGTGCCATCGGCATTGAAGGCGCGCCACATCAGGCCCTGGGTAATACCGTTCACCCACATTGCGGCGATGTACAGTACGGTGCCCACAGTGGCCAGCCAGAAGTGCGCATTGATCAGCTTCACACTGAACATTTCCTTGCGGCCGAACAGCACCGGCACCAGGTGATACAGGGCACCGATGGAGATCATGGCCACCCAGCCCAGTGCACCGGAGTGCACGTGGCCCACGGTCCAGTCAGTATTGTGGGACAGCGCATTCACTGTCTTGATGGACATCATCGGGCCTTCGAAAGTGGACATGCCATAGAAGGACAGGGACACGACCAGGAAGCGCAGGGTCGGGTCAGTGCGCAGTTTGTGCCAGGCACCGGACAGGGTCATGATGCCGTTGATCATACCGCCCCAGGACGGCGCCAGCAGGATCACGGACATGATCATCGCCAGGCTCTGGGTCCAGTCAGGCAGCGCCGAGTAGTGCAGGTGGTGGCCACCGGCCCAGACGTAGATGGAGATCAGCGCCCAGAAGTGCACGATGGACAACTGGTAGGAGTAAACCGGGCGGCCCGCCTGCTTGGGCACGAAGTAATACATGATGCCGAGGAAGGCCGCGGTCAGGAAGAAGCCCACCGCATTGTGGCCGTACCACCACTGGATCATGGCATCGGCGGTACCGGCAAAGATCGAATAGGACTTGAACGGGTAAACCGGAATGGCCAGGTTATTGACGATATGCAGCGCGGCAATGGTGATGATGTAGGCACCGAAGAACCAGTTGGCCACATAGATGTGACTGGTCCGGCGCTTGGCGATGGTGCCGAAGAACACCAGCGCGTATGCCACCCAGATCAGTGCGATCAGGATATCGATGGGCCATTCCAGCTCGGCGTATTCCTTGGAGGAAGTCAGGCCCATCGGCAACGTGATTGCAGCGGCAACAATAACGACCTGCCACCCCCAGAAGGTGAAAGGCACAAGCCAGCCACCCCACAATGGGGTCTGGCAGGTTCGCTGCACCACGTAATAGGACGTGGCGAACAGCACACTGCCACCAAAAGCAAAGATCACCGCGTTGGTATGCAGCGGACGCAGGCGCCCGAAGTGGGTGAAGGGCTGGAACAGGTCGTTCAGCGCCGGCCAGGCCAGCTGGGCAGCAATAAGCACGCCCACGCCCATCCCCACGATACCCCAGACCACCGACATGATGGTGAACTGGCGCACGATCTTGTAGTCATAGGCTGGCGATGAGCCAGTCTTTACCACGCTTGTCGTCATTGTATTACTTCCGTTGCTTTATTGAATTTGGTTCCAATAAACGAGCGCAGGCCCGCCCCTCGGTATTACGGCTCTATCCACTTCACGATAGACAGAGCTCGCCAGCAGGCGACGATTTAAACGCATCATTCGCCCGCCAAACCTGATTTAGATCAAGTCTCGCCCCTTGCCCGCGGCAATCCGCAACCGCAGGGCGTTGAGTTTGATGAAGCCCTCGGCGTCTTTCTGGTCGTAGGCTCCCGCGTCATCCTCAAAAGTGGCGATGCGCTCGTCGAACAGGCTGTCGGCGGAGCGGCGACCCACGGCAGTGACGCTGCCCTTGTACAGTTTCAGGCGCACCTCGCCGTTTACTACCGCCTGCGACTCATCAATGGCAGCCTGCAGCATGCGGCGCTCGGGTGACCACCAGTAGCCGTTGTAGATCAGCTTGGCGTAACGCGGCATCAGCTCGTCTTTCATGTGGGCCACCTCGCGGTCCAGGGTAATGGACTCGATCGCGCGGTGCGCCTTGAGCAGGATGGTGCCGCCGGGGGTTTCGTAGCAACCGCGGGACTTCATGCCCACATAGCGGTTCTCGACAATATCCAGGCGGCCGATACCGTTGGCGCCGCCCAGCTTGTTCAGGCGCTCAAGCATGGTCGCCGGGCTCAGGCGCTCGCCATCAATCGCTACCGGGTCGCCATTCTCGAATTCCAGGGTGATGTATGTAGGTGTGTCCGGTGCGGCTTCCGGGCTGACGCTCCAGCGCCACATGTCTTCCTCGGCCTCAGCCCAGGGATCCTCGAGGATGCCACCCTCGTAGGAGATGTGCAGCAGGTTGGCGTCCATGGAGTACGGCGACTTCTTCTTGCCGGAGGAGAAATCCACCGGAATCTTGTGCTGCTCGCAGTACTGCATCAGTTTGTCGCGGGAGTTCAGGTCCCACTCGCGCCAGGGGGCGATCACCTGGATCCCGGGCTTCAGGGCATAGGCGCCCAGCTCGAACCGTACCTGGTCGTTGCCCTTGCCGGTGGCGCCGTGGGAAATGGCATCGGCGCCGGTCTCATTGGCAATCTCGATCAGGCGCTTGGCGATCAGCGGGCGTGCGATGGAGGTGCCCAGCAGGTACTCGCCCTCGTAAATGGTGTTGGCACGGAACATGGGGAAGACAAAGTCCCGCACGTACTCCTCGCGCAGGTCATCGATGTAGATTTCCTTGACGCCCAGTGCCTCTGCCTTGGCCCGCGCCGGCTCAACCTCTTCGCCCTGGCCAATGTCAGCGGTGAAGGTCACCACTTCACAATCGTAAGTCTCCTGCAGCCATCGCACGATAACCGAGGTGTCCAGTCCGCCGGAGTATGCCAGTACAACCTTGTCGATCTTGCTCATTGTGTTCCTCAGCCAGGAGTATTACCGGCACCATGCATAGTCCCGCAGGGCAGCAAACTGCGCCGCGAATACGAGCTGATGGTGTGTTTCTGGGGGGAATTATTGTTCGAAGTGCGCCCAGGGTCGGCGGTCCCGCCGCCTTATTCGGGGCGCGATTGTAGCGCCTCAGGCGGCGATCGACTAGCACCTATGCTTACGTCACTGCATTAACCGGTCGCGCTGGTTATTTTATAAGCAATCGCACCGTCGCAATTTCCCGGCGGTTCGGTTAGCATCGGCGCCCCGACAGCCCAGAGAAAGATATCCCGCGGTACACCTCCATGGAAAAACTCACGCTTCGCACCCCTGATGACTGGCATATCCACCTGCGCGATGGCGACGCCCTGGAACGCACGGTCGGCGATGCCGCGCGCCAGTTCCGCCGCGCCATTGTCATGCCAAACCTGGTGCCGCCGGTGGTCAATGCCGAGGATGCCCTCTTCTACCAGCTGCGCATCCGCGAGCAGATTCCCGCTGGCAACCCGTTCGAGCCGCTGATGGTGATCTACCTGACCGACAAAACCGATCCAGAGGTCATCCAGCTGGCCCACAAGGCGGGCGTAGTGGCGGCCAAGCTATACCCGGCCGGCGCCACCACCAACTCGGACTCCGGGGTAACGGATATCGCCAATATCTACCCGGCGCTGGAGGCCATGCAGGAGTGCGGCATGAAGCTGCTGCTCCACGGGGAGGTCACCACCAGCGATATCGACATCTTCGACCGGGAGCAGGTCTTCATCGAGAAAATCCTGTCGCGGGTAGTCGAGGACTTCCCTGCCCTGCGCATCGTGCTGGAACATATCACCACCGCCAATGCGGCGGAGTTCGTCGGCAAGGCGCGCGACGGGGTCGCCGCCACCATCACCGCCCACCACCTGCTGTATAACCGTAACCATATGCTGGTGGGCGGTATCCGCCCGCACTATTACTGCCTGCCGATCCTCAAGCGGGGCTACCACCAGTCCGCACTGATCGAGGCTGCAACCAGCGGCAACCCGAAATTCTTCCTCGGCACCGATTCGGCCCCGCATGCACAGGGCAAGAAGGAAGCAGCCTGCGGCTGCGCCGGCTGCTACACGGCCTTCAGCGCCATCGAACTCTATGCCGAGGTGTTCGAGCGGGCCGGTAAGCTGGAGCGGCTCGAGGCCTTCGCCAGCGAGTTCGGCCCCGACTTCTACGGCCTGCCCTGCAACCAGGGCACCATCACCCTGGTGCGCGAACCCTGGCAGCTGCCGGAGAGCCTGCCCATGGGGAGTGAGCAGCTGGTCCCCCTGGCCGCCGGCGAAACCCTGAACTGGCGGCTGGTTTAACCACCTGGTCGCCGGAGCGCCGAAACAGGATGCAAAGGCCCGGATGCCGGGTGCCGATTGTGAGATGATTGCCGAGTAGGCTGACGAGCAAACGGCCACCGGCAGACGGGCCGCCCCAGAAAACCAAGCAATACCGATTAAGGAGTCCCAGTGACCCCCGCCGAAGAACCCACCGGACCGAAAAGCCTGCTGGCCCAGCGATTCCGCGGATTCCTGCCCGTCGTGGTGGACCTGGAGAGCGGTGGATTCAACTCCCGTACCGATGCCTTGCTGGAAATCTCGGCGGTAATCCTGGACATGGATGAAGACGGCCACCTGTTCGCCGAGGAGACCCACAGCTTCCACCTGGAGCCGTTCGAGGGCGCCAATATCGAACAGTCGGCGCTGGACTTTATCGGTATCGACCTGGAATCGCCGGACCGGGACGCCTGGCCCGAGGAAATCGCGCTGCCGGAACTGTTCCGCAAGATTCGCAAGGCGATCAAGAAACACAGTTGTACCCGCGCCGTAATGGTGGCCCACAACGCCCACTTTGACCTGGGGTTCCTCAACGCCGCGGTGGAACGCTGCGGTATCAAGCGCAACCCCTTCCACCCCTTCTCCTGCTTTGACACCGCCACCTTGGCCGGACTCGCTTACGGCCAGACCGTACTGGCCAAGGCCTGCCAGGTCGCGGGGCTCGAATTCGACAACAGCAGCGCCCACTCCGCCGAGTACGACGCCGAGAAAACCGCCGAACTCTTCTGCGGTATCGTCAACAAGTGGCGCGAACTGGGGGGCTGGCCCCTACCAGACGCCCCGGTGACCGAACAGGAAGAAGGCTGATTGCGCACCTGCCTTCCCCCTGGGGGGCACAGACCGCCGCCTCGCCTGACACTTCTTTTCTCTTCTAAACACCAGCAACCCCTCGTTGCCCATAGACTGCCCCGTTCAAGCACGGGCCAGGCAAAGCAACGGGGAGATCACCATGCGACCAGTTATTCTGCTGGCCATTGTCACCACAGCGGTGGGCGCGGCGAGCTGCAGCAGCAGCGCCACTGACAACGACCGGGCAATGCGGGAGTTTTTCGACACCCATATCACCGGCAACGACGCCAAGCGGTTCGAGTACACCATGCACATAAGGCCACCGGAACGCCGCGGGCGCAGCCGGAGTACGGGCAAAGGCAGGGGCGGAACAGGCACCCCGGGCAACGCTGGCAACCGCGCCGACTGGCAGGCACGTATGGAAGCGATCTGGGAGAAGTACCTGCAGCAAATGAGCCTCAAACTGCGGGAAGGCGTGAAGGCGAAACTGGCCGAAACCGGCTACTGCCAGGAAGGTTATATGGAACTGGAGCGGGTGGTGACCCGGGGACGCCTGTCGCTGCGCGGCGAGTGCCGGGACGGGGCCACCGACGAAGACCGTAAACGGTTTCCCAACCCGACTGCCCCCAAGCCGCGGGCCGACCATCGTTTGACCCCCTCAACTGATTGAGCGGGCCGCGGCGCCACAGTCACAGCGCCTACAACCAAAGTCCCATTTCCCCCGCGGCAGCGCCCGCCTAGTCTGGTCCGCCTATAACTCCATAAAAATAATGGTGAATGCGATGAAGATCCCCACTCCCCGGGGCGGCACGGCGGCGGCACTGGCTGCTGCGCTGTGCATACCGGCCGAGGCGTCTGCCGGCAACTGGCAGGAGGACGCCACCATTGGTGGTTTTGACAATGTCCATATCTACACCCCGGACGGCCGTTCCAGTATCGGCGACGGCAAGGCCCTGCTGATCATGCTGCACGGGTGCGTACAGCCCATCGATAACTACCTGGCCGCCAACCTGGAAGACGCTGCGGAGGAGTTCGGTATGGTGGTGGCAGTTCCCGAGGCCATGAACAAGGCCGGCTACGGATGCTGGTCCTACTGGGAGGGAGCCACGACTCGCGGAACAGGCGACTACCAGAACCTGATCCAGCTCGCCACTGCCCTGTCCGGTGACGCCGGGCGGGATATCGACCCGAACCAGTTGTACATTGCCGGACTCTCCTCCGGGGCCAGTTTTGCCAACACGACCGCCTGCCTGGCACCGGACGTGTTTGCCGGAGTCGGCGTCAGTGCAGGTCCCAGTATTGGCACCAGCGCCAGCGGCGCCCTCGGCCCCTGCGAATCGGCGGATGTGGCCAGCCGCTGCCGCGACTATGCCGGCAGCTATGCCGGCCACCTTGAGACGCAGCTCGCCTCGATTGCCCACGGCACCGAGGACACCACGGTTAATGCCTGTTACAACGAGCAAAACGCCAGCGGCATGGCCAAGGTCTACGGTGTGGCCCGCCTGCCAGGCATCAACACCATTTCCGATGGCGCACGCACGGCTAAAGAAACATTGTGGCAGGACGGGCGGGTTTCCATGCTTTGGCTGGACGGCGTCGCTCACTCCTGGTCCGGGGGCGAGGGCGCGGCCGGCAGCTACATCAGCAGCACCGGCATCAATTACGCCCGCTACCTGGGGCAGTTTTTCCTGGAGAACAATAGGCGGGCTGGCCGCGACCAGTCCCCGGAGTCGAGCCAGCAGGAAAGCTCCACGAATGGCGACCCTATCCCGGCCACGGGCTCCAGCAAGCCCGGGGGCGGCAGCCCGTCACCATGAGAGGGGGCGACGGCATGTTGCGGCGCTGAGGCCACGGCAGGCTGGAATCGGGCGCTGGTGGAGATCGACCCGCGTCTGTCCGGTGTGCTGTTTGGCCGGGTGTCGCCGGGGCACCGGTGGTGCCCGGTTGCCCCGGGAAATAGCGGCCGCGGGAGCGTCGCCCCCTTGTGACCTGGCGACCGCGGCCTTTCCATGACCGCGCCCTTGAATCCCCGCGCCCCTGGACGTGTGGCCCTGGCGCGGGCCTGTAGAAGCCTCCCGCCACCGGGTTTCAGGGCCCTCGGGCCCGAATAAAACGCCCGCTAAGACGCCGGGCTTTTTATGTTGCGATCGGAAAAAAACAGGGCAGGAAATGTTGCGAACTGCGCGCAACGGAGTGGCTTTCGGCGAAAAGGTGATTTTTTGTGCAAACTGCTGTAGAATAGCCCGCTCACGAAGAAACCGGATAATGACAGTGGCCAAGAAATCGACCTCTGCTGCCAAGCGCAAGCAGCCCACCGCCCTCGAGACCAGCGAGAGTATCGAAGCCCAGGTACAGGCCTTTCTCGCTTCCGGTGGCGAAATCCAGCAGGTCCCCAAAGGGGTAAGCGGACAGACCAGCACCTCCGGACCCAAGCACATCACCCTGGGTAAAAAGCCCCGCGCCTGATCCCTAATTTGAGCTCCCCCGGTAACCGGGCAGCGAGCATCCACTGCGGGTGCGGCCATCGGCCGCCCCGCGGCGTGATCAATTGCCTCAGGGCATCTCTTCCAGTTCGGCCCCTTCCTTCACTGGCGGCATCAGGTCTTCCTTGGTGATACCCAGCGCCATCAGGATATTCGCCGACACATAGATGGAGGAGTAAGTACCTACCAGTACACCTACCACCAGGGCCAATGAGAAGTTGTGGATCAACTCACCACCGAAAAACTGCAGTGCGAACAGCACCAGCAGGGTCGTCAATGACGTCATCAAGGTACGGCCCAGGGTCTGGCTCAGGGAGATATCGATAATCTCCTCGGATTCCGCCTTACGCACCTTGCGGAAGTTTTCCCGGATGCGGTCTGCCACCACGATGGTATCGTTCAACGAATAACCGATCACCGCCAGTACCGCAGCCAGCACCGTCAGGTCAAAGTCCAGCTGCAGCAGCGCGAAGAAGCCCAGCACCAGGATCACATCGTGGATCAGGGCGGCAACGGCACCGATGGAAAATTTGTACTGGAAACGCAGGGCTACATAGCCCATCACCACAGCGAGGGCGAACAACATCCCCAGACCGCCATCGTCGCGGAGCTCTTCACCGATCTGCGGGCCCACCACTTCCACGCGACGCAGGTCCACGTCGCCGTCGGAGTTCTGGCGCAGTACCGTAACCACCTTGTCACCGATGGACTGGGTGGCGTCCTCATCGCGGGCACTGGTCTGCGTCTGCTTCTCGGTCACCTCCGGCGGCAGCTTGATCAACAGTTCGTTATCGGAGCCGAAGCGCACCACGGTGGCGCCCTCGTAGCCCGCGTCAACCAGCTGACCACGCACCTCCTCGATCTGCGGTGCAATCTCGTAGCCCACCTCCACCTGGGTACCGCCGGTGAAGTCCAGGCCGAACTTGAGGCCGTTCATCGCCAGTGCGGCGATCGAGGCAACGATGGCCAGGATGGAAAGCGCCGCGGCCAGCTTGCGCCAGCGCATAAAAGAAAACACGCGCTTGCCCATATACTCGGTGATCTTGCCGTCTTCTACTTTTGTTTCGCTCATGGTCGCCTCTTCTCCTAGATCCACAGCTTCTGCACACGGCGACCGCCGTAAAACAGGTTAATCAGTGCACGGGTGCCCATGATGGCGCTGAACATGGAGGTCAGGATGCCGATGGACAGGGTCACCGCGAAACCCTGTACCGGGCCGGAGCCGATGGCGTACAGGATCACCGCCACAATCAGGGTGGTGATGTTCGCATCCACAATAGTGCTGTAGGCGTTATCGAAGCCGGCACTGATCGCCGTCTGCGGTGGCATCCCGTTGCGTAATTCTTCCCTTATTCGCGAGAAAATCAGCACATTGGCATCCACCGCCATACCCACGGTCAGCACGATACCGGCGATACCCGGCAGCGTGAGGGTGGCCCCCAGGATGGACATCACCGCCACCAGCAGCACCAGATTCACCGCCAGCGCGATATTCGCCGCCAGGCCGAAGACGCGGTAGAAAAGCAGCATGAAGACCAGCACCGCGAGCAGGCCAATCTGCACCGACTTGACCCCCACCTGGATGTTGTCAGCCCCCAGGGACGGGCCGATAACCCGCTCTTCCACGAAGTACATGGGCGCCGCCAGGGCACCGGCGCGCAGCAGCAGGGCCAGCTCCTGGGCCTCGGCAGCGCTGTCCAGTCCGGTGATGCGGAACTGACGGCCCAGCGCACTCTGCACGGTCGCCAGGCTGATGATCTTCTTCACGTCGGTGCGCTTCTGCACCACTGTCTCGTTACCCTGGTCGTCCACCACTGTCTCGGGCTCAAAGCGACTCTCGATGAACAGGGTACCCATACGGCGGCCGACGTTCTTCCAGGTGGCGCGATGCATCAGCTCGCCACCACGGGCATCCAGGGTGATGTTCACCTGCGGCAGGCCGCTCTCGTCGTAACCCACACGGGCATTGGTGACCCGGTCACCCTTGATGATCACCTTGCGCTCGAGCCAGGCACCGCCGTAGGCCTGGCGCTGCTGCTCGTTGCGATACTCGAAGTATTCCTTGTTGGTCACCAGGGTGTCGGGACGCGCCTCCATCCGGTACTCCAGATTGGCGGTCTTGCCGATAATGCGCTTGGCCTCGGCGGTGTCCTGCACGCCCGGCAGCTCCACCACAATGCGGTTGCGGCCCTGGCGCTGCACGATGGGCTCGGCCACCCCCAGCTCATTGACCCGGTTGCGCAGGGTAGTGAGGTTCTGGGTGACGGCGTAGTCCTCCAGTTGCTTGACCTCCTGCTCGGACAGGGTCGCGCGCACCTCGAGGTTGTCACCACGGCCGGCCTCGGTAATCTGCAGCTCCGGGAACTCCTTGCGCATGGTGGAAACCGCCTTGTTGCGCAGCTCCCCGGTGCGGAAGCGGGCAACAATCTCGCGATCGTCTTCCAGCTGCACACTGCGGTAGCGGGCGTCGGCGGCACGGAGCTTGGCCTTCACGTCCTGCACGTAGCCTTCCATGTTGGTGCGCACGATGGTGGCGGTATCCACCTCCATCAGGAAGTGCACGCCGCCGGCCAGGTCCAGGCCGAGCTTCATGGGGCTGGCACCCAGGTCGGCCAGCCACTCCGGGGTGGTGGAAGCCAGGTTCAGGGCCACCACGTAATCACTGTGTCCCAGGCTCTCCTGGATAACGCGCTTGGCGGGAAGCTGGTCCTCTACCGAGTCCAGCCGCAGCAACACGGCCTTCTCTCCCACTTCACCGCCGAAGTACTCGATACCGGCCTCGTCCAGGGCTTCCTGAGCCTCTTCCAGGACGCTTTCACCGATCTCCATGGCACTCGACTGACCGGAAATCTGTACCGCCGGATCCGGCTTATACAGGTTGGGCGCGGCGTACAGGAAGCCGAGCGCCACGACGATGAGAATCAGGAGGTACTTCCAGATGGGGTAGCGATTCATGCTGCTCTCGTTGTTGTAATTGGCCTTTTGGGCCGGTAAAGCCTGGCGATTTCGGGAGATATGCGGGCACATGCCGGGAATTGCAAGGCGGGCACTGCAACCGAATCGGGGGCCGATTATACGGGGATCGCCTGTGGGTACAAATCAGCCCCGGGGAAGATGGATCTCCCTGCAGGTGCGGCCGCTGGCCGCGACCGGTCACTCACGACCGGCGTTCGCGGCCAGCGGCCGCTCCTACAGGGACTGGTCTCAGGATTGGGCGGCAAGCGGTGGCACCTCGCTCCCCAGGACTGCATAAAACTTGGCCACATAGTCCTCCAGCGCCCCGGCGGCAATGGCATCGCGCAGCTGCTGCATCAGGCGCTGGTAGTGGCGCAGGTTGTGGATGGTATTGAGCTGTGAGCCCAGGATCTCGCCGCAGCGATCCAGGTGGTGCAGGTAACTGCGGGAGAAGTTCTGGCAGGTATAGCAGTCGCAGTCCTTCTCCAGCGGGCCGGTATCGTGCCGGTGCTTCGCATTGCGGATCTTGACCACCCCTTCGAACGTGAACAGGTGGCCATTGCGGGCATTGCGGGTGGGCATCACACAGTCGAACATATCCACACCGCGACGCACCGCCTCGACAATGTCTTCGGGCTTCCCCACGCCCATCAGGTAGCGCGGCCGGTCGGCGGGCATCTTGTGGGCGAGGTGGTCGAGGACCTTGATCATCTCTTCCTTGGGTTCGCCCACCGAAAGGCCACCGATGGCGTAACCGTCGAAGCCGATCCCGGTCAGCCCGCGCAGGGAGACATCCCGCAGCTCCGGGTACATGCCCCCCTGCACGATGCCGAACAGGGCCGATGGGCTGTCGCCGTGGGCCTTCTTCGAGCGTTCCGCCCAGCGCAGGGACAACTCCATGGACTTGCGCGCTTCGTCCGGCGTGGCCGGGTACGGGGTGCACTCGTCGAAGATCATCACAATGTCCGAGCCCAGCGAGCGCTGCACGCGCATGGACTCTTCCGGGTCCATGAACACCGGGCTGCCGTCCACGGGGGACTTGAAGGAGACCCCCTCCTCCGTGATCTTGCGCATCTTGCCCAGGCTGAACACCTGGAAGCCACCGGAATCCGTCAGGATGGGCCCCTGCCACTGCATGAAATCGTGCAGGTCGCCGTGCTCCTCGATCACCTCAGTGCCGGGCCGCAACATCAGGTGAAAGGTATTGCCCAGGATGATATGGGCACCAATCGCCTCCACATCCCGTGGCAGCATGCCTTTCACCGTGCCGTAGGTGCCCACCGGCATAAAGGCGGGTGTCTCCACCACCCCGCGCGGAAAGCGCAACCGGCCGCGACGCGCGTGGCCGTCGGTGGTATCCAACTCAAACTGCATAAAGCACTGGCGGCTCAAAGGAAGCTCCTGACTGTTCTCTGAAAGCGGGGGTCTGCGGGCAAATGTAAGGCCCGCCCTTACCAGCCGCTGACCTCGGGGTTGCGCTCGATCAGCATGGCATCCCCATAACTGAAGAAGCGGTAGCGCTCTTTCACCGCCTGCCGGTAGGCATTCATGGTCTGCTCATAGCCGGCGAAGGCACTCACCAGCATCATCAGCGTGGACTCCGGCAGGTGGAAATTGGTGATCAGCCGGTCCACCACCCGAAAGCGGTAGCCCGGATAGATGAAAATCTCGGTCTCGCCCACCGTGGGCTGCAGTTCACCCGAGGCCGCAGCGCTCTCCAGCGCGCGCACACTGGTGGTGCCCACGGCGATCACCCGCCCGCCGCGGGCACGGCAGTCCGCCACCGCCCGGCACACGGATTCCGGCACGTTCAGTACCTCGCTGTGCATCTGGTGGTCGTGGATATCGTCCACCCGCACCGGCTGGAAGGTACCTGCACCCACATGCAGGGTAACGAACGCTGTCTCCACTCCCATGTCCCGCAGGGTATCCAGCATCTCGTCATCAAAGTGCAGGCCTGCAGTCGGGGCGGCGACGGCTCCGGGCTCCCGGCTGTAGACCGTCTGGTAACGCTCCCGGTCAGACGCTTCATCCGGCCGGTCGATATAGGGCGGCAGCGGCATATGACCCAGCCGCTCGAGCACCGGCAATACCCCCTCGGAAGGAAACTCCAGCTCGAACAGCGCCTCGTGGCGCGCCACCATTGCCAGCGGCGTGTCGTCCTCCAGCAGCAACCGAGAGCCCGGCTTGGGCGACTTGCTGGAACGGATATGGGCCAGCACCCGCCGCTCGTCCAGCACCCGCTCCACCAGGATCTCCAGCCGGCCTCCGGTCTCCTTGCGGGCAAACAGCCGTGCAGGGATCACCCGGGTGTCGTTGAACACCAGCAGGTCCCCCGGCTTCACCAGTTCCGGCAGGTCGGCAAACCGGCGATGGCTTACCGCCCCGGAAGGCCCATCCAGGCACAGCAGGCGGCTGCCGCGCCGCTCCTCGGCGGGGGCGCGGGCAATCAGCTCATCGGGCAATTCGAAGTGAAAATCCTGGCGACGCATGGCTTCAGTTTAGGTGGTTGCGAAGTGGCGCGAAGAGTACCCGAAAGCCCTGCCCTCGCCAAATCCGGTTGACCCCCCAAGCCCCCCCGCTATAATGTGCCACCCGCCCACCGAGGCGCTTCCATCGACAGGCGGAAGCCGGCCCGACGGCGACAGAACAATGCCAGAGTGGTGAAATTGGTAGACACGACGGATTCAAAATCCGTTGGGGTAAAACCCGTGCCGGTTCGAGTCCGGCCTCTGGTACCAAACAGAAAGGCCCGCAATAGCGGGCCTTTTTTTTTGGTACCAGAGGCCGGCAAGAGCCGCCCCCCGGCTCGACCGATTGCGCCTCTTCTGCCAGAAGGTGCGCAATCAACAACAAGCAACCGCCAGGCTGCGAGGCCCGCACGGACAAAAAGGCCTTGGCCTTTTTGTCCGTGCGGGCGAAAATATGTTCATGTCGATAGCGATGTCGATCAGGAGATTGGGGACATGACGGTAACCAACTCCATGGGGGGATTGCTCTGCTATGCCTGCTCCCCATCGAAGCTTCTTCGGGCAATTACGAATGAAAAGAATAATTTGCACAGCTTTGTTTCCTGCTGCACTGCTCCTGCACGTCGATGTGACCATGGCCGGAGGGAACAGCGCCGCCCTGGACAGTGGACTAGAGCCGCCACAGTACTCCGGGTGGTCTGGTTACCTGCAGGAGTACCCGGTAGCTGGCACCGGCTGGGAGGGGCTCGAATTCGCGCGATTCAAGCAACACCTTTCCGCCATACCATACGAAACGACCGGAGTCGCCGCTGCAACTCTCGCTGTTGGGCTACTGGACTGGGGCTGGGGATCCAGCGAATTCAAGACAACCAGCGAGGGCTTCTTCCAGCTCGATACCGCCAATGGCGGCATGGACAAGCTAGGCCACATCCATGGCACCTACCTTCTGAGCGAATTTTTCGCTGACTCCATCCACCACAAGAGCGGGCATCCCGAGGGTGCTGAAGCCACCGCAGCCACCCTTGCCTGGTTAACCATGTTACTAGTGGAGCTTGGCGATGGATTTTCCAGCGAACACGGCTTCGCCAGCGAGGACATTGTTGCCAACACCACGGGCGCGGGGCTCTCATATCTGAGGCGCAATATCCCCGGCCTCCGGCAAAAGCTGGACTATCGCATCGAGTACTGGCCCTCAGGCAATCGCTCCGGGTTCAAGCCCCACTCAGACTACTCGGGCCAGAAGTATGTGCTCGCCCTTAAATTCAGCGGCTTTGGCCTGTCGCGGCACTCTCCTTCCCGCTACCTTGAATTACATGGCGGCTACTATGCACGGGGCTTTACACTTAGCGAAGAACTCAGGGGTGAACCCCGGCGTCGCGAACTCTATATCGGCCTGGGCCTGAACCTGGGAGAAATACTGTTCGACGCTTCCAGCCCGAGCAGCAGTGCCGGAGAGCGGCTCGGCCGCCGATTCTTTGAATATGTGCAACTTCCCTTGACCTATATCGCCAGCAAAAATGACTAGGCATAGACCGGCGCTTGCGACCGGCAGGACCTGCCGAAGGCTGGGAGTGCCCCGGGATCAGGTATAGACCATGCCGACTGCACAAGCCATTCTGTTGTAGCTGCACGAACGCGGTATACCTCCCTGCAAGCCTCTCACATCAGCACCGGAGGCGGACGCCCTTCACTTTTCCAGGCAACTTTGGCATAACCTCACTACAGCCATGCAGTACAGAGAATAACAATGAAAGACATCCTGATCGTCGGCGGTGGCCACAACGGCCTGGTGTGCGCCTGCTACCTGGCCAGCGCCGGAAAGAAAGTGACGGTGCTGGAGCGCCGCGATATCGTTGGCGGCGCGGCGGTTACCGAAGAGTTCCACCCCGGTTTCCGTAACTCCGTGGCCAGCTACACGGTCAGCCTGCTGAACCCCAAAATCATCCGCGACCTGAACCTGCACGAGCACGGGCTGCAGGTGAAGCTGCGTCCCCAGTCCAACTTCTTCCCCCTCTCCGGCAGTGAGAGCCTGTCGTTCTACAAGAGCCCAGAGGATACCCGGGCAGAGATAGCACGATTTTCCGAAAAAGATGCCGCGGCCCTGCCGGCGTTCTACGAGATGCTGGAAACCGTGGCCGATGTGCTGAGGGAAGAGCTGTTACGCACCCCGCCCAACGTCGGCGGTGGGCTGGCCGACCTGGTCCGCGCCGGCAGCTTCGGGATGCGTGCGAAAAAACTCAGCATGGCGCAGCGCCGGGATGCCCTGGACCTGTTCACCAAGAGCGCCACCGACGTGCTCGACGCCTGGTTCGAGAATGACCACGTCAAGGCGGCGTTCGCATTCGATTCCATCGTTGGCAACTACGGCGCGCCCAGCACACCGGGCTCGGCCTATGTACTGCTGCACCACGTCTTCGGTGAAGTGAATGGCGAGAAAGGAGCCTGGGGCCACGCCATCGGCGGCATGGGGGCCATCACCCAGGCGATGCTGAAAGAGGCGGAACGCCTCGGCGTCGAGGTGGTTACCGGAGCCGGGGTGGAAGAAGTCATTATCGATGGGGGCCAGGCCAAGGGCGTCAGACTCGCCGATGGTGAGGTACTGCATGCGCACAAGGTGGTTTCCAACGTGGGCCCGAAGCTGCTGTTCGGCAAGCTTGTCGACGAACAGCACCTGGACCCGGAATTCCAGCGCAGGGTGCGGGGTTTCAAGGTGGGCTCCGGCACTTTCCGCATGAACGTGGCCCTGTCTGAACTGCCCGATTTCACCTGCCGTCCCGGCGCACAGCTGCAGCAACACCACCAGGCCGGTATCGTGATCGGCCCCACCATGCAGTACCTGGAACAGGCCTACCTGGATGCGAAACAATTCGGCTGGTCGAGAAAACCCATTGTGGAAATGCTGATTCCGTCCACGGTCGACGACACCCTGGCGCCTGCCGGCCAGCACGTGGCCAGCCTGTTCTGCCAGCAATTCGCGCCGGAGCTGCCGGAAGGCAAGGACTGGGACGATTACCGCGAGCAGGCCGCGGATACCATCATCGACACGGTCACAGAGTACGCTCCAAATTTCCGCAACTCGGTCATTGCCCGGCAGATCCACTCACCGCTGGACCTGGAGCGCAAGTTCGGCCTGGTGGGCGGGGATATATTCCACGGCGCCCTGGGCCTCGACCAGCTCTGGTGCAACCGGCCCTTTATGGGTTTCAGTGATTACCGCACCCCGATCAGGGGGCTCTACCTGTGCGGCTCGGGCACCCACCCGGGCGGGGGTGTGACTGGTGTACCGGGGCACAATGCCGCGCGTGAAATATTGAAGGATTGATAGTCAAAATCCATCATAAAGGGGGCTCTGGCAGTCATTCACCCGGCCCCCGGTACGACCACTTGCATTGCCTCCCGGGGGCTTCATGCAACACACGGGATAATTTTACTCTGCCCCAATTATTCAAAGCTTTTCCCTTGCGGCTTACCACGTTGTCGGCAGCAGTCATTAAGCGCTGCCGCACGTACCACCTTCCTCTATCAGGTCAGGTGCCGGCCATTTGTGGTTCTGCCGACTTGCCCAGCGTTGTGATTGACAAAATCACAGCCAGCACCGAGCAGATGGCTATACTGGCCGCGAGGACCACCGGCGTTCCGTTAAACACCAGGCTGACCAGCACGATCGCCACCGCCCCCAGCAGCATCTGCATGGCGCCACCCAGAGCGGCCGCAGTGCCGGCGATGGGACCGTGGTCATCCAGGGCCAGCACCATGGAGGTCGGCACCACCAGTCCCAGGAAGGTGTTGCCGGTCAGCAGCAGGGTGACCAGTAATGCAAAGCTATTGAAGCCAGCACTGACCAGGCCGACCATCACCAGTGAAGCCAGCGCAAAGCCCGCCACGGCAACCCTGACCACCGGCTGGGCCCCGTAACGCTCCCCCAGGGTGGCGGCAAACTGGCTGGAAGTAAAAAAGCCCAGCGCGTTCAGGGCAAAGGCCAGGCTGAACTGGGTGGGGCTGAGGCCGTAGTACTCCGTATACAGGAACGAAGAGGTGGAGATAAAAATAAAGAAGCTCGACATTCCCAGCCCACCGATCAGCGTCAGGCCCATATAGGTACGATCCCGGAACAGCACACCGAAAGCTTCCAGCATGGCCGACATGCGGAACGGCACGCGGTTCCCCGGCACCAGAGTCTCCTCAAGGCTCCAGCGTGTGAGTACCAGGCTCACCACTGCCGCCAGGGCCACCGCGATAAACACCGACGGCCAGCCCAGCCACCCGATCACCGCGCTACCCGCCAGCGGCGCCAGCATCGGCGAAATGGAGATGACCAGCATCACCGTGGTCATCAGGCGGGTGCCCTCGTTGCCGGTATAGCAGTCGCGGATAATCGCCCGGGGGATGGACATTACCGCTGCCGCGCCCACGCCTTGCAGGAACCGCAGCGCAATCAGCCATTCGATCGTGGGCGCAAAAGCGCAGCCGAGAGATGCCAACAGGAACAGTCCCAGGCCAAAGTACAACGGTGGTTTGCGCCCGAACATATCCGAGGCCGGGCCGTAAAAAAGCTGGCACACACCGAAGGCCACAAAGAATGACATCAGCGTGTACTGGACCGCTTCCACCGGCGCTTTGAGGCTCACCGCGATCTGTGGCAGGGCGGGCAGGTACATATCAATCGCAAACGGACCGACACAGCTGAGGAGGCCCAGGATCAGGGCCATCTTGATAAATCCGGGTTTCATAACTTCTCTGGTGTTGGTCTCGCAGGCAGTTCCGCACTGCCAAGGGCTGGTTATTCGTCAGGATATTAGGGCATGGGGCAGGCAACTGTCAGCACAGGCGAACTCTACTCCTCTTCATTGGGAGTTATGGTTTTCCCGATTTACCCAGTACTTCTGCATTTTCAGGAACATGAAAGATGCGGTCCAGGTAATCATCACCAGCCCGGTCAGAGCCTCCAGGCCGGCGGTAAAGCGCAGGTGGCCGTAAGGCTCAATATCGCCAAACCCCAGTGAGGTGTAGGTGGTGAAGGAAAAATAGGCGCAATCGATCAGGGAGCCGTCGAAATTCCCCCCCAGCGTCTCGAAATGGCTCGAGCGCACCATAAAATAGTAACCGAGCGCGAACAGCCACATTTCGATTACATGGGCAATCAGCGCGCCGAACACTCCCATCAATAATGCCAGGTTGCGGTGCAGGGTAATCTTCTGCCCCAGGCGGAACAGGCCATTCAGTGCCTCGTGGTGAATGACCACCACCGTCGCTACCAGGGCGCAATTGATGACGAACGCAAGCAGCATGTCAGCGCCTGCCCCGAAAGAATTCCCGTACCAGCTCACCCGCTTCTTCTGCCATCACCCCGCCCTCCACGGCAATGCGGTGGTTGAAGAAGCCGGCCTCCCCCAGCTGCAGCTGGCTTTCCACCACGCCGGCGCGAGGCTCCCTGGCACCGTAGACCAGTCGCCCCACCCGGGCGTGCATCATGGCCCCGAAACACATGGTGCAGGGCTCGATGGTGACAAAGAGAGTTGTCTTTGGCAGCCGGTAATTCTGCTCCTTTTCCGCTGCCCGGCGCAGGGCGACGATTTCCGCATGGGCGCTGGGATCGCAGTTGCCTATGGGGCGGTTGCTGCCCTCGCCGATTACCTGGCCGTCACGCACCAGTACCGCGCCCACCGGTACTTCCCCACGCTCCGCGGCCACGCGGGCCAGTTCCAGGGCATGCCGCATAAAGGTGTAATCTTTCGGTGTCGCCATCGTTTCTCAATCAGGATTTACAAACCAGGCGGCGCAGGACGAAATCCGCCTCCAGTTCCAGGGAGTCGCGCTGCTCCAGATTCTCTCGCGCGCTGCTGTCGCCCTTCCACGCAAAAGGGGTCATGGCGAGAAAGTCGGCCACAGCGCCGGCGCCCTGCAGTACAAGCCGGAAACTGCAGCGCATCTCCACTTCCGGTGCAAAGCCCTCGACGGGCTTCGGCGGCGCATGCTCCCGCGGCTCCGCATAGAGCGCGCGCTTCAGGGACCAGAGGTGCTCCGGCCCCGGCGCCACATCCAGCAGGGTGCCCCCCGGGTTCACGACGCGTTGCAGCTCGCTGTCCGCCGCCGGGGCAAATACCCGCAGCAGGTGGTCGACACTGTCCGTCTGCACCGGGATGGCATAGCTGCCGGCCACCACATACTGGATGCCCGGCTGCGACCTGGCAGCCATGCGTGCGCCAGCCTTGGAGATATCGATCCCCCCGAGCGCACCAGCGGGCCAGCCGGCATGGCGCAGCTGCCGGGTATAAAATCCCTCACCGCAACCAATATCCAGCAGCTGCCGCCCGCTACGGTAGGGTAGCAACCCATTAATCGCATCTACCAGGGGGCGGTAGTGGCCCGCCTCCAGGAAACGGCGCCGTGCCCGCAGCATATCTGCGGAATCACCCGGCTCCCGACTGCGCTTGCGATTCGCCGGCAGGAGGTTGACATACCCCTCACGGGCGCGATCAAAACTGTGGCCATTGGTACAACGCCAGCTTTCACGGGTGTTTTCAATCGCCGTGTGACATACGGGGCACAACCAGATCATTCTGTCTCTTTTACCTCAGCAGGACGGTTTCGGGCGGGCTCCCGTTGCAGGATCATGTCCGCGGCTTTTTCTGCAATCGCGATAACCGGCGCGTTGGTGTTGCCGCTCACCAGGGTGGGCATGATCGAGGCATCAACCACCCGCAAGCCACCAACGCCTCGCACCCGCAGCTCACTGTCCACCACCGCCATGTCATCATCCCCCATTTTACAGGTGCCGACGGGGTGATAGATACTCTCGGCGTTTTCACGGATAAACGCCTCTATCTTTCGCCGCGTCGCCAGGGGCTCTGCCGGACTCCACCACCGCTTCTGGTAGCGCTGCATGTCAGCCTGGGAGAGGATCTCCCGCGCCATTTCGAAGGCCTCCACCATTACGTCCAGATCAACGTCCTCACTGAGGTAATTGGGCTGGATACGCGGCATTGCCGCCGGATCGCGGGAAACCAGGGAGATGGTACCGCGGCTCGCCGGGCGCAGGGCGCACGCATGCAGTGAGTAGCCATAACCACCGGGTTTCTGCAGCCCGTGCTGGAACAGAGGCGCAGCGCAAAAATGGAACTGGATATCAGGATGACCGCCGGCGTGGCTGGAGCTGGCAAAGCCTCCCGCCTCGGCGACATTGCTGCTCAGAGGCCCGCGATTCAGCAGCAGTAACTCCGGCAGGCGCAGTGCGGCCTTGAGCATCGGCCAGGGTGAATTGGAGAAGGTTACCGGTGCATTGGCTTCCACCACCTGCGTGATATCCAGGTGGTCCTGGAGGTTCTGCCCCACCCCCGGGAGGTGCGCCTGTGGCGTGATGCCCAGCCGCTTGCTCTCGGCGACATCGCCAATGCCCGACAACTGCAGCAGCTGGGGCGACTGAATGGCGCCAGCGCTCAGGATTACCTCCCGGTTGGCGATGATACGCCTGCCATCCAGCAGCTCCACACCGGTCACCCGGTCCCCGTGAAACAGCAACCGTGCCACCTGAGAACCGGTATGCACCTGGAGGTTGGGTCGATTGATGATCGGGTGCAGGTAAGCCGCCGCAGAAGAACAGCGACGGCCACGGCGCTGGGTCACCTGGTAAAATCCCACGCCATTCTGCTGCGAGCCATTGAAATCGTTGTTCAGCCGGTGGCCCGCTTTCTGCGCTGCGCGCACAAATGCGCCACCCGCCTTGCTCTTCCACTTCAGGTCCGACACCGACAGGGGGCCATAACCGCTGTGGTGGGCATCGCTGCCGCGCTCGTTGCCCTCGGCCATCAGGAAATACGGCAGCATATCCCGCCACCCCCAACCGGGGTTACCGGCGGCCTCCCAGGCATCGTAATCAGCGCCGTTGCCGCGGATGTAGATCATCGCGTTAATGGCACTGCTGCCGCCAAGTGTGCGTCCGCGAGGCCATAACAGGCGCCGCTCGTTCAGGTGCTGCTGTGGCTCGGTGTGGTGATGCAGGTTGTAACGCTGGCCCGGCACCAGGTAATTGATACCGGCCGGGACACTGATCATCAGGCTGTGATCGCGGCGGCCCGCTTCCAGCAGGCAGACCCGGTTCTGTTCTTCGGCACTGAGGCGGTTGGCCAGCACACAGCCAGCGGAACCGGCGCCGACAATGACATAATCAAAGACCATCTGACGGGACATTTATTGTTTCTCTCTTATTCCCTGTTTCACCCTCAAGGTACACTTGGCGCGCCCCTTCTCCAAGGCGAGTGGAACACCAGCCATGACCGATTCCGAATTCAGCGATAAAAAGATCCTGCAGAGCTGGGAAACCAACGCCGCACCCTGGACCCGGGCGATCGATACGGGCGAGATAGTCAGTCGCAAGCTGGTCACTGATGCAGAGATTGTAGCCGCCCTGCTCGAGCACTGGCCCGGGAGCGTGCTCGATATCGGTTGCGGGGAGGGCTGGCTGGGCAGGGTACTGGCTGCGCACGGCGTACACGTGTGGGGTATCGATGCCACTGCGGCCCTGGTGGAAACAGCCCGCCGGCGGGCCGGTCCACTGGAGACCTACCGCCAGGTTTCCTATACGGCGCTCGAATCGGGTTATCCGGGACGGCACTTCGACGCCCTGGCCTGTAACTTTTCCCTGCTGGGCAAGGAGTCGGTGGAGCAGGTATTCGCCAGTGCGCCCCGGCTGCTCAAGGGCCGGGGCCGCCTGGTGGTGCAGACCCTGCACCCGGCCGCCGCCTGTGGCGACGCGCCCTACCGGGATGGCTGGCGGCCGGGCTCATGGGCAGGGTTTGGCAGCGGGTTTTCGGACCCCGCCCCCTGGTATTTCCGCACCATCGCCAGCTGGGTCGAACTGTTCCAGCGCCACGGGCTGAAACGGGTGACACTGCGCGAACCCCTGCACCCGGAGACCGGACAGCCCGCCTCACTGATACTTGTGGGCAGTCGCGCCAGCTGACGGTCCGCTGGATCGCTGTTCAGCGGACAGCCAGCGAAAGGGATCAGTCACCCGCGACCGCCGGTGAAGCATCCCCGCTCGCGATTGCCGGCAGGGACACCGCGCGGCCCTCGCGGCGCCCGTCAGCGCTGAGCGCACGCACCGCCTTCACCCCCCCCGCAGCAGTTGACGCACCGGTGGCCAGTGATTGCCACTGCTCACCATCGAAATACTCCAGCGGCAGGCCCGGGAAGGGCATGGCAGTGTGCAGCCTGCCGTTCCGGGCAATGGCACCCGGCACCGGGATCCGGTAGCCGACACCGGCCCGGTCCAGCTTGGGCAACTCGCGCTGGCCGAGCACGGCTGCGAAACCCCGCCAGTCCTCAGCCAGCGCCCGGCGGTCAACCCGGGAGGTTTCGGCCGAGAACTCCTGGCCCGCCTCCAGCGGCAGTTCCCAGGGCGCCCGGTGCCAGGCGCGCTCCGCCAGTGCCAGCAGGCGGGGGAATACCATGTATTCCACCCGCGCGTCGGTGCGCACTACCTCACTCCACAACTGGCCCTGCACCCCTCGCACCCGCTCGGCAAAAGACGCCGCCGGGGCCCTGGCAGACCACGGCTGGCCATCGCGGTTCAGGGAGATCTCCGCCAGTTGCGCGGTGTTCAGGGGGGCATAACTGAAAGTCTTGCGTGTATCGGTGCCGCGTGATGCCCAGTAGTAACCGCTCTCCTCCGGATCCAGCTCATAGGGCATATCGAAATAGAGGAAATCCGAATGCGCTTGCACCACGTCGAAACCAGCCTCCGCCAGGTGAACGCTCTCGTCCCCCCCGCCCCAGAACAGCGGCGCCCAGGCGTTGGCATAGTTGTCCTCCGTGGCCAGCGAGGCCTCCGCATCAGCGACACTCTTCACCCCGTCATTCCAGGCGGCCAGGGTCTCGATCCCGGCGTCCGCCACCAGCTGGCTGACACGGCTGGCGTAATAGGCGCCGAGGTCATCAATACCATCCACCGCGCCACCGGCCACCAGCTTTTCGCACTGGGGCGAGCCCGACCAGGGCTGCCGGCGCGCTGCCGCGGGCACGTCCCCCCTGTCCGGATCAGTGCCGGGCGCAGCTTCGAAGGCATCGCTGGCGAGTATGTTGACCGCTTCATCGCCGCCAAAGTGCCAGCTGCGCAGTGGCTGGCCTGCTTCCCGGTGCATCGCCTGTACCTCACGCATTACCTTACCGACAAAGGCGTACGTGGATTCGATACACGGGTTGATGTAGCTGTCGTCATAGAACTGCACCGACAGGTAGCGGGTATCATCCTCCGGGTCGATAAGACGATACTGCCCGGCCCGCCCGGGTGACTCGTCCACCAGCTTGCGATAGCGCGCCTCCATTGCCACGACCGCAGCCCGGGCGTGGGCGGGCATGTCGAATTCCGGGATCACCTCGATGTGCCGCGCAGCCGCAAAGCGCACGATGTCGATATAGTCACCCACCGTGAAGTGGCCACTGCCACTGTTGTCAGTATCCGGCCCAGACCCCAGCTGCGGCAGCAGGCAGCGGGTCTCGGCCAGGTCGAAGCAGCGCCGCGCGCCGACATCGGTGAGCTCCGGCAGGCCGGGGATTTCCAGCCGCCAGCCCTCGTCGTCGGACAGGTGGAAGTGGAAGCGGTTGAGCTTGTAGGCGGCCATCTGGTCCAGCAGCTTCAGGACCAGCTCCTTGCTGTGGAAATTGCGCCCCACGTCCAGGAACATGCCACGGTGCGGAAAACGTGGCCCATCCTCCACCACCACCCGGGGCAGCGTCGCCTTTGCCGGGTCCGCCAGTGCCAACAGTGACTGGACACCGTAGAAAGCCCCGGCCGCGTCAAAACCGACGATCTCAGCGCCATCGCTGCGAATATCCAGCCGATAGGCCCCCGAACGGCCGTCATCAAAGTCACCCGGCACAATCGCCACTGTCACCGGATAGGCTGCTTCTCCGGTAGCACCCAACCCCAACTGCCGCACCCGCGCCTGAACAGCCGTGATAGTCCCAGGTGCCAGCGCGGTGGCATCCACCACAATGCCGGCATCGATCGCAAGCGGGCTACCGGTAACCCGCGTTTTCTGCGCCTGCGGAATCATGCGGTGGCGCCAATCGCCGGCGGCCCCGTGGGCGACCGCGGAGAACTCCGCATACCGCGTCGCGGCTGTGGCGAGTGTACTGGCATCCCCGGCGGTGCGCTTCCAGTTGTCCGGGTGATGGCTGTTGATGGGTGCTACCAGGCCATCGACCGCATCGCTGTCTGTGGACGCAATGACCCGTGCCCGGCCGTCGCCGTCCACCACAAACATCCGTGGCATCAGGTCAGACTCTGCCTGCAGCCAGTGCTCTGCCAGCAGGTCGATTTCCAGTAACTCGCCCTCGCCCAGGCCGCTGAACGCCGATGTGGGCCGCAACCGGTGCAGGTCGCCCTTGACGTGCTCCAGCACCAGGTCGTCGCGATTCAGCACCGCCAGCGCCCGGCGGACACTGTGGAAATACAGGGTCCAGTCCCCCACGCCCGGTGCGATGGCCGGTCCCTTCCCCCTGTTGATCAACGAAATCCGGTAAGTAGAGCAGGTGGCTCCGCTCCCCCCGGCCCGCTTGCAGCGTTCCCGCAACTCATCGCCCAGGGCCTGGAAATTCACCAGCACCGCTTGCTCAACCTCGACATTCTCGGCAATGCGTGATGCCGCTGGGAACCCGGAGCCAGTTGAAGGCATGTGCGGATCACTACAGGAGGCAGCAAGCAGTCCGGCGAACAGGGGGAAAAGGAATCTGGCAGGGCGGAAAAGGGCCATGGGCTTCTCATTGGTTATTGTCGTTGTCGGCCAAGATAGCGAAAAAGACAGCGCTGTCAACACATCTCAACCTGATAGCTCTTAACTACGGGTCGGATAGTCCGTTGAATTTAGTGTCTGGCGGTCATGGTGACTAGATCATGTTTTTATAAAAAAGATCAGAACGCCACTTCGCCGCCATAAAAAACTTTGACGCTTTGCACCCCACCGTCGCGCAGGACTGGACAACACTGTGAGAGGTGAGGAATGGCGCGGGCTGCAGAGAGAATGACCAAACAAACCCAACCATCCACGATTTTTCGTTGCAACCGCTGGCGGCTCTGTGAGATACATCGGGGTGTTCCGGGTGAGCCATAATAATTACAGCGGTTGTTCAGTAACCGTACAGGAAAAACAGACACCCTCGGGGTAGATCCAATGGAACTCTGCAGTATTCGTTTCCGTACCTCCAGGCACCTGACAGCGGTGCTGAGCCTGTGTTTGCTCCCAGCAACCTGCTTCGCCGACGATATTTTTATTCCCGATTCCAGTAACGCTCTCAACCTCCAGGCCGATAACGCCTTTTTCGTCGACAGTGCATTTGCACTGGACAATACGGCGCTCTACCAGGCCGCCGACAATCTGCGCAACAACTCCATGAGTAACGTCCAGCGCCAGCTCAATTACCAGTGGCTGCAGATGCATACGCATCCGGACAAATTCAAGCCCACCATGGGTGGCCGCGCACTCAACCAGATCCTGAAAATGGGCTGGGACACCTACCGGGAGCAGAACAAGCGCAACTCTTCCAACCCGCTCTTGCGTTATTCCAATGCCGGGCACGGCCGCATCGGCAAGTCGATGGATTACGATGTGCGCCTGTCAGACGACAAGTTCAAGGTAAGCTTTGAGTACGAGTTCTGAGGACACTCCAAAACTCACATCAGAGCGGCAGTTTGTTAGAATCTCCGCCAGTCCAATCTGGCGGAGCCTGCCGTGAGCAACCTTACCACCCCTGCAACTTTTAGTGATCTCCCCCACGCCGGTGTCGGCCGGCGCCTGGCCGCCCTACTCTATGACACCCTGATCATTGCCGGCCTCCTGATGGTCTATGGCTTTATCGCGTTGCTGGTGGCCTCTGCGGTGGTCGGGCTCGACTGCCAGCCCGGCGCACAGGATTATTCAACGCCCTGTGTCAGCGGCGACGAACCACTGTTCCGGCTGGGTGCCCTGGCGGTGATCGCAGCTTATTTCATCTGGTCGTGGCGTGCTGCGGGACAGACCATCGGCATGCGGGCCTGGCGACTGTTACTCGCCAGTCAGGGTGGTGTACAGCTGAGCTGGCGCCAGTGCGCCGTCCGTGCCCTGGTGGCACCGATATCACTGGCTTGCCTGGGAGCGGGTTACTTCTGGGCCTGGACCCGGGCGGACCGTGCCAGCTGGCACGACCTGCTGTCCGGCACCGAAGTGCGCCTGCTGCCGAAGAAGAAGAAGTAGCAACCGGGGCGCGGCCGCTACTACTAGCGCGCCCGCTTCAGCAGCATCACGCCGAGACCGAAGCACAGCAGGATTGGCACCAGTACGGCGACAAAAGGCGGGAAACCGAACACCAGGGAAGAGGGCCCAAGCATATCCTGCAGCGTCTGGAACACGATGCCCACCATCACCCCGGTGAAGACCCGCAGGCCCGTGGTCACTTCCCGCAGGGGACCGAAGATAAAGGAGATGGCAACCATCACCAGGCTGGCAATGGTCAGCGGCTGCAACAGCTTCTTCCAGAACTCCAGCCAGTAGCGGCTGGCATCCTCCCCCTTGCCATCCAGGAAGCGGCCGTAGGACCACAGGTTACGCGGGGAGAGGTCCGAAGGCAGCGGCACCACCAGTGAGAACAGTTCGGGTTGGACATCCGTCTCCCACACCTGCTTCTCGCTGGTTTCCGCAATTGCCTGCTCTTCGGTAAAGCGGGTCGAGCGATTGTTGACCAGCTCCCACTCCTCGCTGGCATAGTGACCGCGCTCAGAGAAGGTCACCCGCTCCAGGTCCCGGTCACTGCCAAACCGATAGCGGGTGACACCATAGAGGTCTCCCCCGGGCATCGCGGCGTTGAAATGCACGAATTCCCCACCCTCGCGCATCCACAGCCCCTGCTCCAGGCCCCCGCGCTTAAACTCACCCAGCGCTACCGCCTTGCGCGTCTCCGCCGTCTGGCTGGTATGCGGGATAACGAACTCGGCCAGCACCAGCCCCAGTACAATCAGGATCAGCACCGGCTTCATCACCGCCCACGCCAGTCGGCCGATGGAAACCCCCGCCGCGCGCATCACGGTGAGTTCGCTGGTGCCTGCCAGCGTGCCCAGCCCGATCATGCAGCCCACCAGCGCGGCGAACCCCAGGTATTCGTAGATCCGGTCGGGGACAGTCCAGAGCAGGTACTTCACCACGTCAGCCGGCTGATAATTGCCATCGATGTCCTGCAGTTCATCGATGTAGGCAAAAATCATGTCGAGGCCAAGGATGACCAGCAGCACGCCAGCGATCGCCGCCGCCACCGTGCGGCCGATGTACAGGTCGAGCTTACCCATCATTGCGAACCTCCCCCCCCGGACCGGCCACTGCGTTTCGGACAACGGCGGAACCTGCCACCACCCAGCAACAGCAGGCCGAGAATAAGGAAGGGTGGGTGCACCAGCCAGAGGGCTGCCGGATTGGCGATATCACCATCCTCGACCGCACCGCGCACCCAGATCAGGCTGTACAGGTAAACCATGTACAGCAGGACCGCGGGGATCATTTTCAGGTAGCGCCCCTGTCGCGGGTTGGTACGACTCAGGGGGACCGCCAGAACTGCCACCACCAGGACCAGCACCGGCAGGCTGAAACGCCAGTGCAGGTTGGCCCGCTCCTCCGGCTTATCACTGCGCCACAGGTCCAGGGTGGCAGCGCTTTCGATACGGTCGCTCTCGCGCTCACGAAGGCGGGGCATTTCCAGTAGGGTCTCGTAGCTGGAAAACTTCATCAGCCGATAGTCGCGCTGCCCCGGCACCCCTTCGTAGCGGTAGCCGTCGCGCAGTACCAGGTAGCGTAACCCGGTCTCCGGGTCGATCTGCTGCACCCCCTCACGGGCAAGGATCACCACCTGGTAATCGGATTCTGTCTGCGCCCTGGCTGAGCCCAGCTCGGCCAGGAATACCTCGTTCATGGTGGAGCGATCATCGCTCAGTGAGTCGGCATAGTAGACCGCCCTGCCCCCTTCTGTGGCAACAAACTTACGCGGCACCAGGTGATCGAACTCGTTGCGGGACTTGTCGGCAGTGAGCAGGCCGGAGGAACGCTCCAGCCCGGTGGGCGTCAGGTACAGGCTCATGGAGGCCACCACCAGCGCCACCAGCAACGCCGGGGCCAGGGTATAGGTGAGCAGGCGCCGCTCGCTGAACCCGCAGGCGTGCAGCACCGTCATTTCACTCTCGATATACAGTCGCCCGTAGGCGAGCAGGATGCCGAGGAAGAACCCCATCGGCAGCAGGACTTCGAGGAAACCCGGCAGGCGGTAGCCCATCACCGGGAAAAGGATACCGGCGGACAGGTCCCCGGCGGCCGCTTCCGCCAGGTACTTTACAAAGCGACCACTCATCACCATCAGCAGCAGAACAGCGCTGACTGCCAGCGTGGCAAAAAGCAGCTCGCGGCAGAGATAGCGGAAAATAATCACAGGGCGAATGGTTTCCTTGGTAACAGCAGTGCGTACGGCCGGACAAAATTTAAACAAGTGCCAAACCCAGTTAAGCATTACGAGCGCTACCGGGTTAAACTTGAGCGGCGCATTATCACCAAAATCGCAAGCAATGTCTCGGTTCGGGGACATTGATCCAGTTTTCAGTAAAAAGGAAAGGAATGATGCAGTTCACCGCCAAGGTCTCTGATATCACCAAGCAGCGCAGCGCCTGCGCAATTCTCGCCGCAGACAGCAAGAACCGGCTGACCGCCAGCGGCAGCAGTCTCGATGGTGAGACCGGTGGTTTTATCGGCCGGATCCTCAAGCGCGGGGACCTCGACAGCAAGCCCGGCAGCACCCTGCTGCTCACTCCGGGAGAAGGCAAGGCGGACCGGGTCCTGCTGGTGCGCACCGGCGACGGCGTGCTGGACCAGGCGAAATTCCGCAAAATCGCGCGCACCAGTGCCGAGGCCGTCAAGGGTTTCAAGGATGCCACCAGCTATCTCACCGAAGTAGAAGTTACCGACGCCGATATCGGCTGGCAGGCTCAACAACTGGCACTGGCCGCAGGGCTGGCTGCCTATAAGTTCACCCGCTGCCTGAGTGAGGCCAAGCCCAATCCGCTGGCCAAGTTCCAGGTCCACGCGCCGGACCGCAAGGCGCTGAAAGCAGCGCAGCAGGGCGTGGCCCTCGGTGGTGCGCAGGCTTCCGGCAGCAACGTCGCGCGGGAACTCGGCAACCTGCCGGGCAACATCTGTACACCAATGTACCTGGCCGGCCAGGCAAAAGAGCTGGCGAAAAAACACACAAAAATCACCACTAGTGTTGTTGATGCCAAGAAGATGCAGTCACTGGGCATGGGTGCATTCATGAGCGTCGCCAAGGGCAGTGATGAGCCACCGGCCCTGATCGCCATGAACTACAAAGGTGGCAAGGCCAGCGACAAGCCCGTGGTGCTGGTGGGCAAAGGCATCACTTTCGATACCGGCGGCATCAGCCTCAAGCCCGGCATGGCCATGGATGAAATGAAGTTCGACATGTGTGGCGCGGCAAGTGTGTTCGGCGTAATGAATGCCCTTGCGGAACTGCAGCCGGCAATCAACGTGGTGGGCCTGGTAGCCGCGGCAGAGAATATGCCCAGCGGCCGCGCCAGCAAGCCCGGCGACGTGGTTACCTCCATGTCCGGCAAGACCATCGAGATCCTCAATACCGACGCCGAGGGACGCCTGGTACTGTGCGATGCGCTGACCTATGCGGCCAAGTTCAAGCCCGACGTGGTCATCGACATCGCCACCCTGACCGGTGCCTGTGTCATCGCCCTGGGCAACCATGCCACTGGCCTGTATGCCAACAAGGAGGAGCTGGCAGACGCCCTGGTCGCCGCCGGCGAGCGGGCTGGCGATCGTGCCTGGCAGATGCCCCTGTGGGATGAGTACCAGTCGGCGCTGGATTCCAACTTCGCCGACATGCAGAATATTGGCGGCCGCGAGGCCGGCTCGGTCACCGCCGCCTGTTTCCTGTCCCGTTTCGCCGAGGATTACACCTGGGCGCACCTGGATATCGCCGGCAGTGCCTGGAACTCCGGCGCCAGCAAAGGAGCCACCGGTCGCCCGGTGCCACTGCTGCTGGAATACCTGCTGGGCAAATAAGACCTCGCCGGGCCTGGCCCGGCGATATTCGATCAGGGCACCCGACGCCGGGGCCCTTTATCCACCAATAGCCCCTGGTCCCAGAACCCGATCACCGGAAAGCAATGACCCGTATCGATTTTTATGTCCTCTCCTCAGACCAGCCCCACCAGGGCGATGTCTTTGCGTGCCGCCTGGCAGAAAAGGCCTTCAGGGCCGGCATGCGGGTCCTGCTGGCCGTCGATGACCGCACCCGGGCCGGGCAACTGGACGAGCTGCTCTGGACCTTCCGTGAAGACAGCTTCCTGCCCCACGCCCCGCAGGCCGGTGAGCAGCATGCCGCGGTGGAGATCAATTGCGGTGAGGACCCGGGCCTTCACCA
Organism: Microbulbifer sediminum; assembly: GCF_021729035.1. GTDB lineage: Bacteria > Pseudomonadota > Gammaproteobacteria > Pseudomonadales > Cellvibrionaceae > Microbulbifer > Microbulbifer sediminum. Next base: position 59,843 of record NZ_JAJSAP010000001.1, read on the forward strand.
CGGACTGCTGATCAACCTGTGCACAGAAATCCCCGCCTGGTTCAGCCGCTTCGAGCGCCTGGCGGAAATCGTGGTGCAGCAGCCGGAATCACTCGCACGCTCACGATCCCGATTCAGTCACTTTCGCGACCGGGGATATCCGTTACAATCCCACCGTATCGGCAGCAACTAACCACAGCAACAGCGCCACACCATGTCCGGTCGAAAGAACAAAAACAGGCAGCGCGGGCAGCGGCATCAGCAGCAGCGCAGGCAAGCCGGCTCCGGTGAGCCTAGGGAACTGCTGGACGAGCTGAACTCGATCCGCGACCTGCTGGGCAGCGAAGAGCTCGGCGATATCCCGCTGCTTGACCAGGTGGCGGAACCGCCTCCCAGTGCTCCGCCGGCCTCCCCCGACCGGCCGGGACCCTCCCGCCCCCGGCTGCAGCCCCTGGAAGACGCCGACCTGCCCACACTGTTCTCCCCCGAGGACGAGGATCCTGTGGAAGAGGAGCTGGCGGCCGACCCTGTCGCGCCGCCACCGGCAGCACCCGGAATCTCGACCGAGCTCAGCGCCGCCGAGCGGGCCCTGTTGCGCCCCCTCGAGGCATTGCCCGGAGAAATGGGAGCCCACCCGGCCAGGGCCGGATCAACGGGCGGCGAGCAGCAACAGGAATTGTTCGGTGACCCCGATTCCGACACCGCCGGAATGGAAAACCCCTTTCTGCCCGCGCACATCCGTGCCCGCCTGACCGGGGGGCGGGTACCCCGCTCGCAAGAGACCGAGACCATGCCGGGCCCGGCCGCGGATGCCCCCTCTCCGGAAGCTGACAGCCCAATCAGCGCCGGGGACCCCGACGGACCCGCGGACCTGGAGGTCGAGCAAAGTGAGGCAGCTACCGGGGATGCTGTACCGGCGCCCGGACCAGGGAATGAGCGCCCCTCCAGGGCAATGCAGCGCCAGCAGCTGATCGAAAAGCTGGTGGCCCGCCAGCTGCCGGAACTGGAACGCCAGTTGCGTGCACGTATCGAGGTCATGGTCGACGAGCTGATGCGCCGGCGCTGACTGCCGCAGCTGGCCATCGCCCCTCCCGGGCCCACACCACCCCCTTCCCGCCATTTTCCACAATCGGGGCCGCCCATAACTTTGCCGGCCCCCGCCCCGGCGGTATAATTCCCGCCTTTTTGGCGCCGCGTCTACGTCTGCCACAATAATCACCGGGAACGGGTGTTTCCCGGCCCGGCACCGGCGCCCGCCGTCAGTCAACAGAAGGTTTCCCCTCGCGCATGGACAAGACATACCAGCCCAACGCCATCGAACAGCAGTGGTACCAGACTTGGGAGGAGAACGGCTACTTCAAGCCCTCCGGCGACACCAGCGCCGATCCCTACTGCATCATGATCCCGCCGCCCAATGTCACCGGCAGCCTGCACATGGGCCATGGCTTCCAGGAATCCATCATGGATGCTCTGATCCGCTATCACCGCATGCAGGGCGACAACACCCTCTGGCAGGTGGGCACCGACCATGCCGGCATCGCCACCCAGATGGTCGTGGAGCGCCTGCTGGCAGCAGAGGGCAAGGATCGCCACGAGCTGGGCCGTGACAAGTTCATCGAGAAGGTGTGGGAATGGAAGGAGCAGTCTGGCGGCAACATCACCCGCCAGTTGCGCCGCCTGGGCGCCAGCCCTGACTGGTCGCGCGAACGCTTCACCATGGACGATGGCTTCTACAAGGCAGTGCAGGAAGTGTTCGTTCGCCTGTACGAGGACGACCTCATCTACCGTGGCAAGCGCCTGGTGAACTGGGACCCTAAGCTGCACACCGCAATTTCCGACCTCGAAGTGCTCAACGAGGAGGAGCAGGGTCACCTGTGGCACTTCCGCTACCCGCTGGCAGACGGATCCGGCCACCTGGTGGTTGCCACCACCCGCCCCGAAACCATGCTGGGCGATACTGCGGTGGCGGTACACCCGGAGGACGAGCGCTACCAGCACCTGATTGGCAAAAGTATCAAACTGCCCCTGGCGAATCGAGAAATCCCGATCATCGGCGACGACTATGTCGACCGCGAGTTCGGTACCGGCTGCGTGAAGATTACCCCGGCCCATGATTTCAATGACTACGAGATGGGCCAGCGCCATAACCTCGAGATGATCAACATTCTCGATGCGGACGCCAATCTCAACGACAATGTGCCGGAAGGATATCGCGGCATGGAACGCTTCGCGGCACGCCACCAGGTGGTAGACGACCTGGATGAGCTGGGCCTGCTGGAAAAAGTGGAGCCGCACACGCTGAAAGTGCCGCGCGGCGACCGTTCCGGCGTGGTGATCGAACCCTGGCTCACCGACCAGTGGTATGTGCGCACCCAGCCCCTGGCCGATGAGGCCATCAAGGCAGTGGAAGACAACCGTGTCAACTTTGTCCCTAAAAATTACGAGAACATGTATTTTTCGTGGATGCGGGACATTCAGGACTGGTGCATTTCCCGCCAACTGTGGTGGGGTCACCGTATCCCGGCCTGGTATGACAACGACGGCAACGTCTACGTGGGCCGCAATGAAAAGGAGGTTCGTGAAAAGCACGAGCTGGGCGATATCGAGTTGCGCCAGGATGACGACGTGCTCGACACCTGGTTCTCCTCCGGCCTGTGGACTTTCGGCACACTGGGCTGGCCTGAGGACACCGAGGAGTTGAAAACCTTCCACCCCACCTCGGTACTGGTAACCGGCTTTGACATCATCTTCTTCTGGGTAGCCCGGATGATGATGCTGACCCTCTATTTCAAAAAGGAGGTCCCTTTCCATACCGTGTATGTACACGGCCTGGTGCGGGACAGCCACGGCCAGAAGATGTCCAAGTCCAAGGGTAATGTGCTTGACCCCATCGACCTGATCGACGGCATCGACCTGGAAAGCCTGGTGCAGAAACGTACTACCGGCATGATGCAGCCACACCTGCGCGACAAAATCGAGAAGCAGACCCGCAAGGAATTCCCGGAGGGTATCGCCGCTTACGGTACCGACGCGCTGCGTTACACCTACTATTCCCTGGCCTCCACCGGCCGCGACATCAAGTTTGATGTGGGCCGTATCGAGGGCTTCCGGAACTTCTGCAACAAGATCTGGAACGCATCCCGTTATGTGTTGCAGAACTGCGAAGGCTATGACTGCGGCCAGGACAACAGCGGTGACTTTGAACTGTCACTGGCCGATCGCTGGATCATTTCGCAGCTGCAGCGCACCGAGCGGACCGTGCGCGAGGCACTGGATGCCTACCGGCTCGACCTTGCGTCCCAGGCGCTGTATGACTTCACCTGGGGCGAATACTGCAGCTGGTACCTGGAGCTGTCGAAGCCGGTGCTCTGGGACGATTCCGCTTCCGGGGCGGTGAAGAAAGGCACGCGCCGCACACTGATCCGTGTGTTGGAGACCATCCTGCGCCTCGCGCACCCGCTGATGCCGTTTATCACTGAGGAAATCTGGCAGCGGGTGAAGGGCCTGGCGGGCAAAAGCGGCGAAACCATCATGCTCCAGCCCTACCCCGAAGCGGATGAAAACCGTATCGACAGTGAGGCTGAAGCGGCCATCGCTGCCCTCAAGCAGGTAATCGAGGGTGTGCGCAATATCCGCGGCGAGATGAATATCTCCCCGGCCAAGAAAGTCCCGCTCATCCTCCGCGGCGGTACGGAGGCGGACCGGGAACGCCTGGACAGGGCCCATGCACTCCTGTCAAAGCTGGCCAGCCTGGAATCCATCAGCTGGATCAATACTGGCGAGGCGGCACCGGCATCCGCCACCGCCCTGGCCGGCGACATCGAGCTGCTTGTCCCCATGGCGGGCCTGATTGATGTGGCAGCGGAGAGCGCACGCCTGCAAAAGGAAATCGACAAGCTTGTGAAGGAACTCCAGCGCGTTGAGGGCAAACTGAACAATCCCAAGTTTGTCGACAAGGCTCCGGCAGCTGTGGTCGACAAGGAGCGCGGCAAGCTTGAGGAAATGCAGGGCGCACGCCGGCGCCTGGAGCAACAGCTTGAGGAAATCAGCAAGCTCTGACCCACACCAGAATAACGGCGCCACCTGGCGCCGTTTTCTTTTCTGCCGGTCTCCTTCCCCTACCGACGCATCCAGGAACCTGCTGGTCATGTTCCGTTGTAGCCCAGCGCTGCCCCGCCCGGTCCGGCCCGGCCCGGCCCGGCACCTGACAATTACCTTTTTTCCGGTCGGAACATATTTCCTGTAACGCCCTGCAGGAACAGGGTAGCCATCGTCTTTTTTCTTTCCCGCACCCCGGACCCGGAAACCGGCTGCGTGCCGTCGGCAACGATGTAATATCACCGCCAACAGAGGGCCACGAATAGCGTACTTGCGCGCATTGCCTGAGATGGATACCGGCTCATTTGATCGCTCTTGTAAGGCCGGAGTTGGTACGGGGAAATTCAGGGATTGGGCGAGGGGGCGAGAGATGTCACCTAAATTTACAGAATACAAATGTATAAGAAACAAAAACCTGATAATCAATCGTTCCAGCCATTTACTGGCGCTCTTCCTCTCCAGCATTTATATAACTGGCAGCGCTGAAAAAAAACGGCGACGACTGGCGCCGTATCAGTTGGAGACCCCGGAAACAAACAATAATGGGCCCCGGAATCCGGCACCGAATTGCCGCACGCAGCGTACTTTTCCACTTGTCTCCGAGGTTGCGCAGTAGTCACCAGGTGGTTTCAGCGATGAACCGCGGGCGAGTTTGTGCCCGCACGAGTAACGGGGAGAATTCAGTTGAACCCTGCAGAGCAGACCGACCCACAAATCTGGACACTATTCGTTTACGGCCTGGCCGTTGTTGCCCTGATCGGCGTCATGCTCGGTCTTTCCCATGTCCTCGGGCAGAGACGCCGGGACAACGCCACCGACGAGCCCTATGAATCCGGTATCGTCTCTCAGGGCAGCGCGCGCCTGCGTATTTCCGTGTCCTACTACATGGTTGCCATCCTTTTCATCGTGTTCGACCTGGAAGCCATTTACCTGTTCAGCTGGGCCATCGCCTTCCGGGAAACCGGTATTACCGGTTTTATCGAAGCTGCGATATTCATCCTGATCCTTGCCGTGGGCCTGCTATACCTCTGGCGACTGGGCGCACTGGACTGGGGCGGTAAACAACTGAGCCTCCAGCAGCGGGAACTACCGGAAGAGCCCACAACCAACGGCTGAGGAAAGGCTATGCGTTGGAAGCTGACCCAAGCACAACAGAACAGTGACCTGATCGCCGCGGATACCGGCCGTACCGAGAGCGAGCTGCTGTCAGAGGAGATCAACAGAAATGTTCTCCTCACCCGCCTTGAGGACCTGGTGGCCTGGGGCCGCGCCAACTCCCTGTGGCCATTTAATTTCGGACTCTCCTGCTGTTATGTGGAGATGGCCACAGCCTTTACCAGCCGCCACGATATTTCCCGCTTTGGTTCCGAGGTGATCCGTGCAACTCCGCGCCAGGCCGACCTGATCGTGATATCCGGTACCGTGTTCATCAAGATGGCACCGGTAATCCAGCGCCTTTACGAGCAGATGATGGAACCCCGCTGGGTAATTTCCATGGGCTCCTGTGCCAACTCCGGCGGCATGTACGACATTTACAGTGTCGTGCAGGGTGTCGACCGCTTCCTTCCGGTGGACGTCTATGTGCCCGGCTGCCCACCGCGGCCGGAAGCACTGATGCAGGGGCTGACACTGTTGCAGGAATCCATCAAGACACAGCGGCGCTCGGTCAGCTGGCTGATTGATGAACAGGGACCGCGCCCCGCCCCAAGGCCCAGCCAGCGGGATATCCATCGCGAAGAGCGCATGCGCGCGGAAAAGCTGAGGTCACCGGATACCGTCTGAACCGCCTGCAGCGCCACCGGGTTCAACTGGTCGGGGAAAGAAGCTCCTTGCCACGAGGGCACGGAAAACGATAACAACAGAGAGACCGTATGGACGGCGTAATAGCAAAAAGCGTTCACCGGGCCAGCCCTTATCGGGAGGCGGCGAAGGCATTTGTCGCCGACCTGGAGCGTGAACACCGCCTGCACAGCTATTGGCTGCAACCGGACTGCCCCGACCTGCCCACACTCTGGGTGGGCCAGGAAAACCTGTTACCGTTCCTGCGTTTCCTGAAGCAGGAAATCTCCCGCCCCTTCAGTATGCTCTACGATCTCAGCGCGATCGACGAGCGCCAGCGCCGCCATCGCGGTGACGGTGGAAGCCGGCAGCCGGAAAGTGATTTCACCGTCGTCTACCACCTGCTCTCTTTCTCTCGTGACCTGTTTATCCGGGTAAAGCTCGCACTACCCGAATCGCGGCTGTCCGCCCCGTCGGTTTCATCAATCTGGGCCAATGCCAACTGGTATGAACGCGAGGCCTGGGACCTGTTCGGGATTGAGTTTGCCGGCCACCCCAACCTGCGGCGCATCATGATGCCGCAAACCTGGGAAGGGCATCCATTGCGCAAGGACCACCACGCGCGAGCCACCGAAGTGGAACCCTTTGCCCTGTCTGCAGAGAAGCAGCGCCGTGAGCAGGAAGCGTTGCTTTTCAAGCCCGAGGAGTGGGGCATGGCCCGGGCCAGCGACAGTTCAGAATTCATGTTCCTTAACCTCGGGCCCAACCACCCGAGCGTTCACGGTGTTTTCCGCGTGGCCCTGCAACTCGATGGGGAAAAGATCATCGATGCGGTACCGGATATCGGTTACCACCACCGCGGTGCCGAGAAAATGGCCGAGCGCCAGGCGTGGCATACCTATGTTCCCTATACCGACCGCATCGACTACCTCGGCGGGGTGATGAATAACCTGCCCTATGTGCTGGCACTGGAGCAGCTCGCCGGTATCGAGGTCCCGCCACGGGCGCAGGTAATACGGGTGATGATGTGCGAACTGTTCCGCATCGCCAGTCACCTGGTGTTCTACGGCACCTTTGCCCAGGACGTTGGGCAGATGTCCCCGGTGTTCTACATGTTTGTCGATCGGGAAAAGCTGTTTGGCATCGTCGAGGCGATCACCGGTGGACGCATGCACCCCGCCTGGTTCCGCATCGGCGGCGTGGCCCAGGACCTGCCCGAGGGCTGGGACAAAATGATCCGCGAGTTTCTCGATTACATGCCCGCCCGCCTGCGCGAGTATGACGGCATGGTGATCGACAACAAGCTGTTGCAGAAGCGCACCCGGGGTATCGGCGTCTATGACCGCGCAGAGGCATTGGAATGGGGCATTACCGGTCCGGGACTGCGTGCCACAGGATACGAGTGGGACCTGCGCAAGCAGCGGCCCTACTGCGGCTATGACCAGTTTGAATTCGACATCCCCACCTTCGACGGCGGTGACTGCTTCGACCGTTGCCGCGTGCGCGTGGAGGAGATACGCCAGAGCCTGCGCATCATCCGGCAGTGCCTCGACAACATGCCCGGCGGCGCCTACAAGTCCGATCACCGGCTCACCACGCCGCCGGTCAAGGGGCGGACCATGCAGGATATCGAGACCCTGATCCAGCATTTTGTGAATAACAGCTGGGGCCCGGTGATGCCGGTCGGGGAAACCTGCTTCCCGGTGGAAGCCACCAAGGGGATTAACAGTTACCAGATTATCAGCGACGGTGGCACCAATGCCTACCGTACGAGAATAAGAACGCCCTCGTTTCCGCACCTGCAGATGATTCCGCTGATATCCCGTGGGCTGCTGGTAGCGGACCTGATTGCCATTATCGCCAGCATCGATTTTGTGATGGCGGATGTCGATCGTTAGCGACCGGTAGAGGAAACACCATGTCGAGCACCATCGCAGCGGACACAATTGAAGTAATGGAGCAACAAGATACCGACCCTCGCTCTGCAGGGCGCAGCCTTACCGCAGAAGAAAAGCGTGATATCGATCGCGAGTTCTCTCATTACGAGGACCGGGACTCGGTGGCCCTTGAGGCCCTGCGGGTGGTACAGAAGCACCGCGGCTGGATTTCCGACGACACCCTGTACGCAATCGCAGATTACCTCGCGGTCTCCCCTACGCAACTGGAGAGTATTGCCACCTGCTACCAGTTGATATTTCGGCAACCGGTGGGCAAAGAAGTGATTTTCCTCTGCAAAAGTTCCAGCTGCTGGATCATGGGGTGTGAAAAACTACAACGGCACCTGGAAGAACAACTCGGCATCCGCCCGGGGCAAACGACTCCGGACGGGATCTTTACCCTGCTGGAAACACCCTGCCTCGGCGATTGCGACAAGGCCCCGGTAATGATGGTGGGTGAGGAGATGCACCGCCACATGTCCGCTGACAAGCTGGACGAGTTCATCCTGGAAAAGAAAAAACACCATGCTGACCAATCCGCTGACTAAGAATATCGGCACCGAGGGGATCGCCACCACGCTCGAGCGCTATCTCGAGAACGGTGGTTATCGAGGCTGGCGCAAGGCATTGCAGATGTCGCCGGACGATATCATCAAGACGGTCCAGGATGCCGGGGTCCGGGGGCGCGGTGGTGCCGGTTTCAATACCGGGCTGAAATGGAGCTTTGTTCCCCGCGACGAAAAAGCCCCACCGACCCGCTACCTAGTGTGCAATGCCGATGAGATGGAACCGGGTACCTTCAAGGACCGGCTGTTGATGGAGAACGACCCTCACCTGCTGTTGGAGGGCATGGCCATTGCCGCCTTCGCCATCGGTGCCCGCCGGGCGTATATATTTATCCGCGGTGAATACCACCTGGCTGCTGCTCGCCTGGAGACGGCGATAGAAGAAGCGCGCGCGAGGAAGCTTGTTGGTACAGAGATTACGAGTACGGACTTCCAGCTGGAATTTCACGTCCATCGCAGTGCCGGCAACTACATCTGCGGTGAGGAAACTGCCCTGATCAACGCCCTGGAGGGCCAGCGTGCGATACCCCGTGCCAAACCCCCGTTTCCCCAGGTAAGCGGCCTGTGGGGGAAACCTACGGTGGTGAACAATGTCGAGACGCTCTGCAATATCCCCCACCTGATCGAACTGGGCGTGGACTGGTACAAAGGCCTGGGGCGCGGCGAGGATGGCGGCACCAAGATCTTCGGGGCCAGTGGCCGGGTGAAAAATCCTGGTGCCTGGGAGCTGCCGATGGGCACACCAATCCGGGAAATCATCGAGCAGCACGCCGGTGGTATGCAGGACGGGCTCAAGCTGCGTGGATTCCTGCCAGGTGGGGGCTCGACAGATTTCCTCGGCCCCGACCAGCTGGACCTGCCCATGGACTACGATACCGTGGGCAAGGCAGGCAGCCGCATGGGCACCGGGACAATCACCGTGCTTGATGATCAGACCTGCCCGGTGGGGCTGGTGCTCAACCTGACCCGCTTCTTTGCCCGCGAGTCCTGCGGCTGGTGCACGCCGTGCCGGGATGGACTGCCCTGGGCGGTCAAGCTACTGGCGCGGATCGAGTGCGGTGAAGCGCAGCCCGAAGACCTGGAACTGCTACGGGAGCAGGCGCAGAGAATGGGCCCGGGCAATACCTTCTGTGCGCTGGCACCCGGCGCTGCGGCACCGATCCTGAGCGCACTGAAGCTCTTTGAGCAGGACTTTAATGACCATATTAGCCGCGGCTGCTGCCCCTACGACCTGGAGCGGCAAAACATTCCGCTGGCCGTGTAGGCCCAAACCGGGGAACTGCAATCCATGCCAACCATAACCATAGACGGCAGGCAGTATGAGGTGGAAGAGGGCCAGAACCTGCTGGCCAGTTGCCTGTCACTGGGGCTGAACCTGCCTTATTTCTGCTGGCACCCGGCCATGGGGTCGGTCGGCGCCTGCCGCCAGTGCGCGATCATCGAGTACAAGGATAGCGATGATGCGCAGGGCAAGCTGGTGATGGGCTGTATGACGCAGGTTCGCGACGGCGGAATCTACAGTCTCGACGCCGAGCCGGCACGGGAATTCCGCGGCGCAGTCATCGAGGACCTGATGACCAACCACCCCCACGACTGCCCCGTCTGTGAGGAGGGGGGAGAATGTCACCTGCAGGACATGACCGAGATGTCCGGGCATACGTATCGGCGCTTTCGCGGCCTGAAGCGTACCCATCGCAACCAGTACCTGGGCCCATTCATCAACCACGAAATGAACCGTTGCATAGCCTGTTACCGCTGTGTGCGCTTTTACCGGGATTATGCCGGCGGCGATGACCTGGAGGCGCTTGGACGCAATAACCAGGTCTATTTCGGGCGCCAGTGTGACGGTAAACTGGAAAGCGGCTTCAGTGGCAACCTGGTCGAAGTGTGCCCCACCGGTGTTTTTACCGACCAGACCTTCAGTCGCCACTTCGTGCGCAAGTGGGACCTGCAGACAGCGCCGTCGGTATGTGAACACTGCGGTGTGGGCTGTAATACCGCGCCCGGGGCCCGCATGGATTTCAGCGGTCGCGATGAGAACCTGCGGCGGGTCGTCAACCTCTACAACCGCGACACCAACGGTTACTTTATCTGTGATCGCGGGCGCTTTGGCTACGAGTATGCCAACAGCGACCTCCGGATCAAGAACGTGCTGATCGCCCGCCGCGAACAGGTCATCGAATCCACCGGCAGGCGCAATGACAAGCTGCACCGGGAAATAGAACCGCCGGCGGCCCTGGAGCACCTGGCCACAGTCATCACCGACAGCCAGCGAGGACGTCGCCGCCTGGTCGGTATCGGTTCACCGCGCACCTCGCTGGAAAACAATTTTGCCCTGCGCCAGCTGGTGGGACCCGGTAATTTCTTTGCCGGCCTGAGCGCCCGAGACCTGGAATTGCTGCATACCCTGGACCACATCCAGCGTGACCCGAGAATCTCCATTCCGACCATCCCCGAGATCGAGGACGCCGACGTAATACTGGTACTCGATGAGGATATCGGCCGCACTGCACCACGGGTCGCACTCGCCCTGCGCCAGGCTGCGCGCAACAACCAGCGCGATCACGCACGGCAACTCGAGATTCCGCTGTGGCAGGACGCCTGCGTGCGGCAGTTGCGCGGTGAAAACAACCCGATCTTTGTGCTCGCCTCGAGCGCGCCCGCATCGCTGGAGGATATCGCCCGTGCACAGCGCCTGGCATCGCCCGCCGCAATCGTAAGCTTTGCCGAACAACTTGCGGCGCGAATCAGCGCCACTGACCAACCCACAACCACAGACGGGGTAGATAGCAGTAGTACACCGCTTCCGGACGCACTGGAGCACCTGCTTGAGGAGGTGGCGGAGACCCTGCTCTCGGCCAGGCGCCCTCTGGTCATTTCCGGCTGTGGCAGCCAGGAACCGGATATCCTGGCCGCGGCCGGGCAAGTAGCGGCGGCGCTTGCCGACAGGCACGGGGCCCCCTGTGCCACTTACCTCACCTGCCCGGAAACCAACAGCCTCGGGCTGGCACAGTTCTTCGGGCCCGGCGAGGGTGGCCTGGAACAATTACTGGAGGAACTGCGCCAGCGCGACTCCGTGGATCCGCCGGTAACGCTGTTGCTACTGGAGAACGACCTCTACCGGCGCCTGCCGGCCGCGGACGTGGAGTCGCTGTTCGACCGCGCTGCAGAAGTCGTACTGTTCGACTCACTACTGCAACCCTGCAGCCGTCGCGCCGACCTGGTATTCCCCGCCTCCGCCACGCCCGAATCCCAGGGAACCCTGGTCAATAGCTCGGGCATGTTGCAACGCCACTATATGGTCTACGAGGGCAGTGGCTATATCCAGGAGAGCTGGCGCTGGTTGGTGGACGCGGTCAATGATCCGGCCTGCAGCGATGTGGGGATGGACAGTCCTGCCGCGCTGTTGCGCCAATGGAAGCACTGCCACGACGTCACCGCGGCGATTGCCGCTGCAGTGTCGTGTTTCCGGGACCTGCCGGAGACCGGCCCCGACGAGAATTTCCGCATCGAGGGTATGAAGCTCGCCCGGCAGAGCCATCGCGCCAGCGGCCGAACCGCCAACCGCGCCCACTGGCAGGTCGCCGAACAGGCGCCACTGACAGACCCCGACTCCCCCTTCAGTTTCACCATGGAGGGCGTGCAGTACGCGGGCGCCACGCCGCTGCAGGCCAATATCTGGTCGCCGGGCTGGAACTCCAACCAGGCCATCCACAAGTTCCAGCAGGGTGTCGGCGGGCCGCGCCGGGGGCGCGAACCTATCCCACGCCTGCGGCGTGAGCCGACAGCTATACCGGTGCTGCTGGCGAAACAAAGGGCTGGACAAAAGCCCGGCCAATTCTGTCTGGTCCCCACGTGGCAACTGTTCGGCTCAGGGGAATTGAGCAATTACAGCGATGCCATTGCCGGGCTTGCCGATGGCCCCTGTGCACAACTCAATACCGCGGATGCCGGCGCGCTGGGCCTGGAACCGGGCGGGCGATTGCAGCTGCGCATGTCCGGTGCCGAGATCACCCTGCCCGCGTCAGTCTCGGACCGTATCGCCCCGGGGGTAATCGGCATCCCGGTGGGATTGCGGGCGGCACCGGACCTGGGTGCCATGCTACCAGCAGCGGCTGAAATCGTGCGCATCGAAAACCCTGAGCCGGTCGAACCGGGAGAGAGCCTATGAGCACCACTGTCTGGGTTTCGCTGGCAAATATCTTCGGAGTGCTGGGCGCAGCGGTATTACTCGCTGCATTGCTGACCTGGGGCGAACGGCGCCTGCTGGGGTTCTGGCAGGACCGTCCGGGCCCCAATCGGGTGGGCCCGTTCGGACTGTTCCAGGTCGTGGCGGATATGATCAAGCTTTTTTTCAAGGAGGATTTCATTCCGCGTTTCGCCGACCGGCCGGTGTTTATCCTCGCCCCCACGATCGTCATGGCGTCGATGCTGCTGGGCTTCGCCGTCATTCCCGTAGCGCCAATGGTGGGCGTGATCGACCTGAATGTCGGCCTGTTGTTCTTCCTGGCCATGTCTTCGATGGCGGTCTACAGCGTGATCCTGGGCGCCTACGCCTCCAACAACAAGTATGCCCTGTTGGGTGGGTTGCGGGCGGCGGCGCAGACAGTTTCCTATGAAGTGTTTATGGGCCTCTCCCTGATGGGCGTGGTGATGATGGCGGGCAGTTTCAACCTGCGTGAGATCGTGCTGGCCCAGCAGGGTGGCTGGTTTATCCTGCCCCAGGCCATTGGTTTCCTCGTGTTCTTTATCGCCGGTATCGCCGAGAGCCATCGCCTGCCATTCGACCTGCCCGAGGCCGAGCACGAACTGACGGCAGGTTTCCACACCGAGTACTCCAGCATGAAGTTCGGCATGTTTTTCGTGGGGGAATACCTTTCGGTAATCCTGATTTCCGCGCTGGTCACTACCCTGTTCCTGGGTGGGTGGCTCGGTCCGTGGCTGCCACCAGTTGTCTGGTTCTTCCTCAAGACCGGCTTCCTGGTCATGATTTTTGTCCTTCTGCGTGCCGCCATACCGCGGCCGCGCTACGACCAGTTGATGCAGTTCGGCTGGAAAATCATGCTGCCACTGGCACTGGCAAACCTGCTGGCTACCGGGGGGGTATTGCTATGGCTCGGATAATTCACCGCCGAGACACTCTGCCGCAGGGCGCGAAAAGGAGGCAAGAGCGATGATTGCAAGTCAATTGCGCAGTATGTGGCTGGTTTTCCGTCACCTGTTCAGTCGCAATGCCACTGTCGAATACCCGGATGAAAAGCCCTACCTGGCTCCGCGCTACCGGGGGCGGATTGTTCTCACCCGGGATCCGGACGGTGACGAGCGCTGCGTAGCTTGTAACCTCTGCGCCGTCGCCTGCCCGCCGGACTGCATCTCACTGCAGAAGACCGAGGACGAGGACGGACGCTGGCGACCAGAGTATTTCCGCATCAATTTTTCCCGCTGCATCATGTGCGGGCTCTGCGAAGATGCCTGTCCCACTTACGCGATCCAGCTGACGCCGGATTTCGAGATGTGCGAGTACGACCGCCAGAATATGGTTTATGAGAAAGAGGACCTGCTGATCAGCGGGCCGGGCAAGTATCACGATTACAGCTTTTATCGCGTCGCGGGCATGTCAATTTCCGGCAAGGACAAGGGCGAGGCTGTCAATGAGGCAGAGCCCGTCGATGTGCGCAGCCTCAACCTTTGATAGCCGCTGCCAGGGCTTCCCACAGGGGAAGACCGAAAAGGATAACAACCTGAACCGAGGGAAAAGGCATGTATCCAGTCTATTTTTACCTCACTGCCGCAGTTGCCGTCGTCGCTACGGCAATGGTGATTTTCAGCCGCAATGCGGTCCACGCGCTGCTGCACCTGATCGTTTCCCTCCTCGCGGTGGCAGTGATTTTTTTCCAGCTGGGCGCACCACTGGCGGCGGCACTGGAGGTCATTGTCTATGCCGGCGCAATCATGGTGCTGATGGTGTTTGTCATCATGATGCTCAACCAGGGCGATGCGGCCGTGGCACAGGAGAGCACCTGGCTTCAGCCCGGAAGCTGGGTGGGTCCCGGCATACTGTCGGGCATCCTGCTGGTCCAGCTGGTGCTGATGCTGATGCTGGCCGGCCAGGGTACTGCTGCGAATGGAGCCGGGACCGCCGAAATCAGCTATGTAGGCGCGAGGGAGGTGGGTATATCACTGTTCAGCCGCTACCTGCTGGCGGTAGAGCTGGCCTCCATGCTGTTGCTGGCCGGGCTGGTCGGAGCCTTCCACCTGGCGCGGCAAAAACCCACCGCGGACATGGGGGCGAGCCATGATGAGTGAAACACTTTCCCAGGGCGGCATGTACCACGGCCTGGCACTGGCGGCCATCCTGTTCTGCCTGGGCCTGGCCGGGATGCTGGTGCGGCGCAATATCCTGTTCATGCTGATGTGCATCGAAATCTGTACTAACGCCGCTGCACTGGCATTTGTGGTGGCCGGGGCGCACTGGGGAACCACAGACGGCCAGGTCATGTTCATCTTTGTGATAACCCTGGCAGCAGCCGAAGTCGCCATCGCCCTCTCGCTGGTGTTGCAACTCTATCGTCGCCGGCACACGGTGGATATCGACCAACTTAACTGGATGCGGGGTTAGCCATGAAAGATGCCATCGGCCTGATCCCGCTGTTTCCCCTGCTGGGCTTCCTGGCACTGGCACTGGCTCCGCTGGTCTCCCGGCGGGAGATCCCGGGGGCACTCGTTGCCAGTATTGGCGTCGGCAGTGTGGCGATCGCCGCACTGCTGTCACTGGCGCTGCTGTTTGCGGTATTTATCGGTAACCCGGACGCGAGTGTGCAGGTGGCAGGCTGGAGCTGGATGGCCACCGGTGGGCTCTCACTGGGATTTAACTTCCATGTGGACTGGCTCACCCAGGTCATGCTGCTTGTGATTACCGGCGTGGGCTTCCTGATCCATCTTTACTCAGTGGGCTATATGCGCGGCGACGCCGGTTACCGGCGCTATTTCGCCTACCTGAACCTGTTTGTATGCGCCATGCTGCTGCTGGTATTGGCCGACAACCTGGTGTTGCTCTACCTCGGCTGGGAGGGCGTGGGCCTGTGCAGCTACCTGCTGATTGGCTTCTGGTACCGTAACCCGGAAAACGGTGCGGCAGCGCGCAAGGCATTTATCGTTACCCGCGTTGGTGATACGGCCATGGCGCTTGGTCTGTTCCTGCTGTTCCGGGAGTTTGTCACCCTGGATATCGCCAGCCTGAATGCTGCAGCCGCTGGCGCGGCCGATAATAATCTGCTGACGCTGGCGGCCCTGCTGTTACTCGGGGGCGCCGTGGGCAAGTCCGCACAATTGCCGCTGCAGACCTGGTTACCGGATGCCATGGCGGGCCCAACCCCGGTCAGTGCGCTGATCCATGCTGCCACCATGGTCACCGCCGGGGTTTACCTGGTTGCCCGTATGCACCCCCTGTTCGCGGTATCCGATACCGCTATGATGGCTGTGGGCTGGGTCGGCGCACTGACATTGCTGATTGCCGGCTTCAGCGCACTGGTCCAGACCGATATCAAGCGGGTGCTCGCTTATTCCACCATCAGCCAGATCGGCTATATGTTCCTCGCCCTCGGTGTGGGGGCCTGGTCCGGGGCTATCTTCCACCTGATGACACACGCCTTCTTCAAGGCCCTGCTATTCCTCGCCGCCGGCTCGGTGATTCTCAGCCTGCACCATGAACAGGATATTTCCGCCATGGGCGGACTGCGCCGGAAGATTCCGCTGACTTTTGCCTGCTTCGCTGTCGGCAGCGCCTGCCTCGCCGCACTGCCATTTACCTCCGGTTTCTACAGCAAGGACCAGATCCTCCTGCAGGCATGGGAGGCTTCCGGCGGTTTCAACCTGTTGTGGCTGGCGGGAACCATTGGGGCGCTGCTGACCGGTATCTACAGTTTCCGGCTGTTATTCCTGGTCTTCTTTGGCGACGAAGGCAGGGCCTCCGCCCATTGCGGGGATGCCAACACCCCCGTCATGAGTGTACCGCTGGTTGTACTGGCGCTGCTGGCGCTCGGCGGCGGCCTGCTGGCACCGCCACTGCAGGATATCTTCCCGGCAGCGGAAGGCGGGCATCCGTCGATATTCATTGAAGCCATCGCCATAGCCATGCCGCTACTGGGCATCATGGTGGCCTGGACTTTGTTCTCCCGCGGCCAGCGCGCACAGGAACCGATCACTCCGGTGGAGCGCTTCCTGTTCCGCGGCTGGGGATTCGACTGGCTTTACAACCGGTTGCTGGTCCAACCACTGGTATCCGTGGCGCGCATCAACCGCAATGACATCGTCGATGCCGCCTACCGCGGCTCCGCTGCCCTCAGCCGCCAGTTACACCTTCTTGCAAGCCAGACCCAGAATGGCCTGGTGCGCTGGTACATGGCTTCCCTGGTGGGCGGATCCATCCTGTTCCTCGCAATCCTGGTGGCGCTATGACTCTCGCAGCAATCATTGCGGTACTTTTTTTCGGTGGCATAGTGGCCTGGCTGGCGGAGCGATTCCGCCCAGGCGCCAGCCGCTGGCTGACACTGGCGAGCCTGGTTGTCGGCCTCGTGTTGCTGGTACAGCTGTGGGGCGGCGCGACACCCGGCACCGCTCACCAATGGTGGCACAGCCTAGAGGTGGCCTGGATCCCCAGGTTTGGGATCAGTTTTTTCCTGGCGGTGGACGGGCTGGGTTTCCTGATGCTGGCCCTGACCCTGCTGATGGGGCTGTTCGGACTGGTGATCACCTGGAGTGATATCCGCTTTCGCCGTGGCTTCTTTTATTTCAATTACCTGTGGACCCTGGCCGGCGTGGTCGGGGTCTTCACCGCACTGGACCTGTTCCTGTTCTTCTTTTTCTGGGAAGTCATGTTGATTCCCATGCTGATGCTGATCGCCGTGTGGGGACACGAAGAACGCATCTTCGCCGCAATCAAGTTCTTTATTTTTACCCAGGCAAGCAGCCTGTTGATGCTGATCGCGATTGTCGCACTCGTCTACATCCATTTTAACGCCAGTGGCCAGGTGACCTTCAATTACCAGGACCTCCTCGGTGCGCAGCTCCCATCGACCAGTGCCTGGTGGCTGATGCTCGGTTTCTTTATCGCTTTCGCGGTCAAGCTGCCCGCTGTCCCGCTGCATACATGGCTGCCGGATGCCCACACCCAGGCGCCCACCGCCGGCAGTATCCTGCTGGCCGCCATCCTGTTGAAAACGGGCGCCTACGGGTTGCTCCGCTTTACCCTGCCGCTGTTTCCCGAGGCTTCGGTCCAGTTCGCCCCCGTCGCCATGGCGATCGGTGCCATCAGCGTGGTTTACGGTGCGATACTGGCTTTCGCCCAGCGGGATATGAAACGCCTGGTGGCCTATTCCAGTGTGAGCCATATGGGGTTCGTGCTGCTGGGCCTCTATGCGTTGAATACCGTCGCCATCCAGGGGGCAGTCATGCAGATGGTGGCCCATGGCCTCAGCACTGCTGCCCTGTTTGCGATTGTGGGTGCGCTGCAACACCGCTTGCACACTCGCAACATGGAGCAGATGGGAGGCCTGTGGACCGAGCTGCCCCGACTGTCCGCCATTGCCCTCTTCTTCGCCGTGGCATCGCTGGGACTGCCGGGGCTGGGTAACTTCGTCGCCGAATTCCTGGTGCTGCTGGGCAGCTTCGGCGTGGACCACTGGACCACTGCTTTCGCGGCCCTGGGCATGGTCGGTGCCGCGCTCTATGCGCTGGCAATGATGCAGCGGGCCTTCTTCGGCGAGTCCCGCCGCACCACCTCGGCCGCAGACCAGAAGGCTCTTATTGACCTGAACCTGCGCGAGACACTGGCAATGCTGGTGCTGGCAGTTTTCCTGGTCTTCCTGGGGCTGCGGCCACAGCCGGTTTTCGACACTGCGGCACCGGCCATCGCCCGCTCCCTGGCCCCGGTCACCGCGAGGGAAGCTGCCGTCACGAACAGCAGCACCACCCGCCCGGCTACCGCCGCCAACTGGCCTGCTGCCAAGCACAAAGGTGAAACACCATGACCAGAGAGGAACTCTTCGCCATCCTGCCGCTGCTGGTGCTGACCGCAGGTATCGTCCTGCTGATGCTACAGGTGTCCTTTCGCCGGGGTCACCGCGCAGCACTGGTGACGACGGTGGCGATACTGGCAGCAACACTCTGGGCCTGCTTCTCGGTCGGTACCGCGCTGCCGGCCAGCGGTATCCTTGCCGTAACCAGCCTGTTCAGCATCGACCACACGGCACTTTTTTTCTGTGTACTGATGGTAATGGCGGCCCTGGCAGTGGCAATCCTGGCGTTCCATCACCTGGAGTCACGGGGTGCCAGCCACGCTGCGGGGAGCTTTCCGGAAGAATTTTACATCCTGCTGTTGCTGGTAATACTGGGCGCCTGCTGCCTGGTCTGCGCCAGTCACTTCGCCAGCCTGTTCCTGTCCCTGGAATTGATGGGACTGGCCCTGTACCCATTGCTGGGGTTTGCAGTCATCGGCGACGAATCGCCGCAACGGGACCAGCTGCTGTCGCTGGAATCGGCAATGAAATACCTGTTGCTGTCGGCGCTGTCCACTGCCCTCAGCCTGTTTGGCATCGCGCTGGTATTTGCCGCCAGCGGGGCGCTCGATTTCAGTGCCGCGGCCGCGGCACTGCGGGAAGCCGGCCCCAACGGAGGGATCCTTACCGGCGGACTGACCCTGCTACTCATCGGCGTAGCCTTCAAGTTGTCCCTGGTGCCCTTCCATATCTGGACCCCGGACGTTTACCAGGGGGCGCCCACACCGGTAACAGCCCTGATCGCGACGGTCAGCAAGGGCGCCGTCGTGGCACTGATCCTGAGGTTCTTCACCCAGGTCGACCTGTTTTCACTGCCTATCCTGTCCACCATGCTGGCAGTGATGGCCGCAGCAAGCATGCTGGTAGGCAACCTGCTGGCACTACAACAGGGTAATGTAAAGCGCCTGCTTGCCTACTCATCCATCGCCCACGTCGGTTACCTCATAGTGGCCTTCCTGATCGGTGCCAGCGCCTTTGGCCAGGAGGCCGTGATTTATTACCTGGTGGCATATGTACTCACTACGACCGGGGCCTTTGCCGTGGCCAGCCTGGTGGCCGACGCCGCACAGCCTTCGATCCCGGGTGGGCCCCAGCCAATCGGTAACGCAGGTGAAGACCCGTTCCAGGTAGAGTTCTACCGCGGACTGTTCTGGCGCTCGCCGGGGCTCGCCTGCTGCTTTGGCCTGATGCTACTGTCACTGGCCGGAATTCCCCTGACCATCGGCTTTATTGGAAAATTTTATGTGTTTGCGGCCGGTGTGCAGGGACAGATGTGGCTACTGTTAGCGACAGTAGTCATCGGCAGCGCGCTCGGTCTCTACTATTACCTGCGCCTGTTACTGGTCATGTTGCAGCGGGACGCTGAATCCCGGGATGTGCAGCCCGCGGCCATCCAGGTAGCAGTGTCGGGGCAACTGCTGGTGGTTAGCCTGACCGCGATCCTTCTTCTATTCGGCATTTTTCCCCAGCTCTTGATCAACTGGATAAATGCACTATAAAGGTACATGAGGAGAAAGGTTTAGGGGGCTAGTCGACTGGGAAAGTCAGATGCAGCCTATTGCCGTTAACCGATAACAATACCAAGATCTATAAAGGCGAGCCTATGAAAACATTCAAGCAGGCGTACGAAGTACTCAAGGACGCCGAGAAATTCCACCTCGACATGGCCGATCTCTACCGCAGTATGCTGGAGAAAGCCGAGGACAACCGCACCCAACTGCTGCTGAAGCATATGCTCGAACACGAGCAGCGCATGGCAAGAAACCTGGCCAATTACGGCGAAGTCGCCAAGCAAAAAGTAATGAAAACCTGGCTACAGTACACGCATGAGGAATCGGCAAGGGACTTTATCAAGAACCTCAACCTGAGCGACCCACCCGATATTCGCGAGATCAACAACCTCGGGCGTGAAGTGGACCGCTATTTTTCCGACCTGTATCAGGCTGTCTACGGGGCCATTGAGTCTGCGGAAGTCAAAGAGGTATTTGAGGACCTGAAGCAGATCCAGGACAAGGAACGCATCACATTATCTATGGCCACGAATTCACTCTGGGATATGTAATTTCCCTCAGCAACTGTAAAAAAACCCGCTGCGAACAGCGGGTTTTTTGTGCCTACCACCTGTGATCAGAATTCATAGCGGGTGCGAAGGTAGTAGAATCCGCCCTCAAATCCAAATGGCGAGAACTGACTGTACTGGTTACCGACACCACCTGCCGCCCCGGGGTTCTCCTCGGGATACTGGTCCAACAGGTTCTGCGCTCCCAGAATGACAGAAGCCTGGTCGGTAAATGCATAGGAAACCTCCGCATCCACCAGCACTTCGCCACTATAAACCTGCCCATCCTCCGAATCGAACCAGTCATCATAGGAACTGACTCGCCCAAGGAAACCCCAGCTGCCGACCGCGGTACTACTGGACAGGGTCCAGCGGCTCTCCGGCAGGCCCTCCTCCAGCTCCCGGATGCGAGTGGCATCGATCGTCTCCGGAGAGAACTTATCCACCTCTGTCTGGGTCTGGTTATACGCGAGGCTGATATCGGTGTTGTCGCCGATCATATCGGTGCTGTATGTCGCCACAATATCAACACCGGTGGTTGTGGTGTCGAAGTCATTGGTAAAAAAGCGGAAGTTCTGCAGGTTGGCGGCACTGGTCACACCGGAAGCCACCAGGCTATCCACTTCGGCCTCCGTCAGCGAATACAGCTGGGACGGTGCAATACGATCCTCAACTTCAATATTGAAATAGTCCACTGTGATATCGATCGCTCCAACGGTAAAGACCGCACCCAGGGTCCAGTTGGTAGACTTCTCCGGGTCCAGTGGCTCACCACCGCGCAACAACGCCACCGGGTTGGTGGAGGGGATAGTGCCGTTGTTCACCAGGTCATTCAGGGCCAGGTCAAACTCGGTGGAAACATTGAACGCGTTTGACTGCCCCGGGGTGGGGGCGCGGAAACCGGTGCTCCAGGAGCCGCGCAGGGCAAAGCTGTCCGTGATATCAACGTTGGTCGCCAGCTTCCCGTTAGTAGTGGTACCGAAATCCTCGAAGTCCTCGACCCGCAGGGCCAGGCCCAGCAACCAGCCCTCGGTAACATCTGCCTCCAGGTCCACATACGTCGCATAGTTGGAGCGACTCCACTGCCCGCCGGCCAGGGGGCCAAAGCCAGGGAACCCATTGGATGCGGCGCTGAATCCCTGCGATGCCAGCGGGCCGATTTCATAAGAAGCCTGGTCACCTGTGGTGATCTCAAATGTCTCATCGCGCCATTCGAAACCGGTGGCCACACTCAGCTCGGAGGCCAGCCCCACGTCGTAACCCTTGACGAAATCCACATTAAAGTTTTTTTCCAGCTGGGTGTAGGCACCCGGGTTGAATGCTGTCGGGGTCTGGGGCCCGAGAGAGGCATTCACCGTATTGTAGATAAAGAAATCCACATCATTGTAACCAAGGCCGGCACTAATATCGTACGCCCAGCCATTGGCCATCTCACCACGGACACCGGTGACACCGGCCAGATCGGTCACCTCGCCACCGAAGCGCGGGGTGAAGCCACCGGGGAAGATCTCCTGGAAGGAGAAGCACTCGGCACTGGCCAGCGCATCGGCATGGCTGAAGCCGGCACAGTTGTCCAGGCCATTGCTGGGATCCAGGTCACCGATCAACGGGTCAGCGCCATTGGCGAAGACCGCGCTGCGGGTCTCAGGGTTGCGGAAATAGAAGCCGCCATCGACAGTCTTGGTGCCGTAATTACCGAACGCGTAGAACTCCTTGCCACCACCCAGCTCGACTCCCATGTTGACCACGGTCTTCAGGTCATCGCTGATTTCCGGACGCCCCCAAACCTGTGCAGGATCAACCACCGCTGTATTGCCGGCGGCAATAAGCGCGGCAGCGTCATCACGCTGGACACTGCGATCAGTATCCTCCTGGGCACCGAACTCGAAACTCACATTGGCAAAGCCCTGGGAGGTAAATGGCATACCGTAATTGCCGGATACGGTGTACTGGCGGCCGTCGCCCTCATAGAACTGGCCAGCCTTGACCTCGACGCTACCCCCGTCGGGGGAGTCCTTGAGTTCAAAGTTGATCACACCGGCAATCGCATCGGAACCGTACTGGGCCGCCGCGCCATCCCTCAGTACTTCCACCTGCTGCAGCGCGATGGCCGGGATCTGTGAGATGTCCGGGCCCTGGGCGCCATCGGAAACACCGTTGCCCAGCCAGGCAATGACGGCCGCCCGGTGACGTCGTTTACCGTTTACCAGTACCAGGGTGTGGTCGGGAGCCAGTCCTCGCAGGTTGGCCGGGCGCACCAGGCTGGCGGCATCGCTGATGGGCTGGGTATTGACGTTGTAGGAAGGGACCACGTTGCGCAGGAGCGAGTTCAGGTCGGTATCACCCTGCTTCATGAAATCGTCGCCACTGATGATATCAATAGGGACCGCCGAGTCGGTCGCGGTGCGACCCTCAACACGCGTGCCGATGGTAATTACCTCCTCCATCACCCGTGTGTCCGTATCCTGGGCGAATACTGGGCTGCTGGCGGCGGCAATGGCTGCTGCCAGCAGAGTCGGTGTACTCAGGTTTGTGGTCTTATTCATAGGAGCTTCCGTAAGTTATTGTTGTGAACGATGCGCACGGGCGCATCGTGCCAGAGTCGACCGATAGCAAATGCAAAAAGCGTGACAATTTTTGCAATCCCGTTCTCCCGATACTTCCACTGAGAATGCTTTCCGCTCTCTGCTCCCATCGGCTTTATCCCGGTACAACTTTGTCAGTTGATCCCATTCCATAGGGACCAGATACATACCCGTCCGGTAATGCCTGTCTCTCTTAAACCTCCTGGTCCAACTATTGAAAATTCCGGGGCACAGCGGGCCGTTGGCGCCGTAGCCCGGTCTCGCGACCGGGCCAGGTTCCAGGATTGGCAACACCTGCCACGCGCCGACTTGGGGCACCGGACCAAACGCTTGGCTTGGGGTGCCTACGAATCGATCATTGTATTGACCAACCGCTCGTATCTGGCCCACCCCAATGTGACCCGTATCCCAAAAACCTCCATGAGGCGGCAGAATCCGCAACTGTTGCGCTTTTGTGACGGTTCACCGTTGCCAGCCGCAGTGCCGGTTGCTATTTTGACAGCGGTGTCATTTGGCGGCAGCGGCATCGACCGTTCGGTGATTCATTGGAAGATCGATAAAAATAAGACCTCAAGGTGAAAATCATGCACAAGCCAATCGCGCTCGGCGCCCTCACCGTCGCCTTGCTCGGGACGGGACAGGTCCATGCCCTGGACTGTACCAGCCTGCCCTACTGGAATACTGACACCGCCTATGTGGGCGGCGACCAGGTCCAGCACAACGCCAGTGCCTACGAGGCCAAGTGGTGGACCCGCAACCAGGATCCCGAGCTGTTTTCTGGCGAATACCAGGAGTGGTCCCTGCTCGGAACCTGTGACGGCACCTCAGATCCCCTGCCTGTAGGCTCAATAACCGCGCCGGCGACCGGTACTGTCTTCAGCGAAAATGACAGCGTTATCATTTCTGTGGCTACCAGCGATGACCAGCAGGCGGCCCAGGTAGACTTCTACGTGGATGGCAGCCTGGTGGCATCGGATACCAGCGCCCCCTATTCCACCACCTGGTCTGCGGTGGCTGGCTCCCCGGTTATCAGCGCCCGTATCCAGGACAAAAGCGGTCAGGAGGTTCTCACCGACGATGTTGTCATCACGGTCGAGAGCGGCCCCCAACCACCCTCGGTCAGCCTGAGTGAGCCTCTGGACGGCGGCAGCTATACCACCGGCGACAGCGTCACCATTGCCGCCTCGGCCTCAGACAGTGATGGTTCCATCAGCGCTGTGGAGTTCTTCATCGATGGCAACAGCATCGGCAGCGACACCAGCGCCCCGTTTGCTACCAGCTGGATCGCCACTGCCGGCAGCCACTCTATTATGGCTACCGCCACCGACAATGATGGCCAATCCAGCGACTCGGCACCGGTAACCATCAGCGCAGCCGATGTGGACAACAAGCCCAGCGTCACGCTGGACTCGCCCGCCGCGGGCAGTACCTTTGATGAAGGGGTGACGGTTAACCTGGCCGCTAGCGCCAGTGACACCGAGGGTGACGTTACCCGGGTGGAATTCTTTGTCGCCGGGCAGGAGGTGGGTGAGGACAGCAACGCTCCCTTCGCGGTGGACTGGACCGCGGTTGCCGGCAACTCCCCGGTCTATGCCCGGGCCTACGACAGTGCCGGCCAGTGGACCGACTCCGCTCCGGTCTCCATTACCGTCAATAGCGAGCCGGTGGCTTCCGGGCATCCCTGCCGTCCCGATGGGCTCTTCACCACCCCGGGCACCGCACCGGACTACTGTGATATCTACACCACCACCGGCCACGAAGCCATGGGGAGCGATCATCCACGCCGGATCATCGGTTACTTCACCAGCTGGCGTAACGGTGCGAACGGGCAGCCCAGCTACCTGGTGGACGATATTCCGTGGGACAAGATCACCCATATCAACTATGCGTTCGCCCACATTGATGACTCTAACCGGGTATCCGTCGGTAATACCTCCAGCCCGGACAACCCCGCCACCGGTATGACCTGGCCGGGCATCGATGGTGCGGAAATGGATCCGGAGTTTGCCTACCAGGGCCATTTCAACCTGCTCGGCAAGTTCAAGAAACAGTACCCGCAGGTAAAAACCCTGATCTCCGTCGGCGGCTGGGCGGAGACCGGTGGCTATTTCAACGAATTCGGCGATCGGGTGGACAACGGTGGTTTCTATACCATGACCACCAATGCGGACGGCACCATCAATCATGCCGGCATCGACACCTTTGCCAACTCGGCGGTGGAATTTATCCGCGAGTATGGCTTCGACGGCGTGGATATCGATTACGAGTATCCCACCTCCATGAACGACGCCGGCAACCCCCTGGATTTCGGTGTGGCCAACCCCCTGCGCGGATCACTGATGAAGTCCTACGTGGAGTTGATGCGTGTACTCAGGCAGAAGCTGGATATTGCCGGGGAACAGGACGACACCCACTACCTGCTCACAATCGCTTCGCCCTCGTCCGGCTACCTGCTGCGCGGTATGGAAACCATGCCGATCACCCAGTACCTGGACTACGTCAACATCATGACTTATGACCTGCACGGGGCCTGGAACGAGTACGTGGGCCACAATTCAGCGCTGTTCGATAACGGCAATGACCCGGAACTGGCTGCGGCCAGTGTTTACAGCACTTCGCAGTATGGCGGTATCGGCTACCTGAATATCGACTGGGCGGTGAAATACTTCCGCGGTTCCATGTCGCCGGGTCGGATCAATATCGGTATCCCCTACTACACCCGCGGCTGGCAGGGTGTCACCGGCGGCGACAGTGGCCTTGGTGGGACGGCGGCGCTGCCCGACCAGACACAATGCCCCGAGGGAACCGGTGGAGCCGCCGATTGCGGTGACGGCGCACTGGGCATAGACAACCTCTGGCACGACCTCGACGAGAACGGCAACGAGATGGGCGCCGGCTCCAACCCCATGTGGCATGCCAGGAACCTCGAGAACGGTATCGCCGGCAGCTACCTGGACGACTACGGCCTGGACCCCGCCACTAATCCGGCAGACGCGCTGATGGGCACCTATGTGCGCAATTATGACAGTGTGTCCGAGGCCCCCTGGCTGTGGAACGACACCAAGGATGTATTTCTCTCCACCGAGGACGAGGAATCCATGGCGGCCAAGGTGCAGTACGTGATCGACCAGGGTGTCGGCGGGATCATGTTCTGGGAGCTGGCCGGTGACTATGACTGGAATGCGGCCACTGGCGAGTACTATATGGGCGACACCCTCACCACGCTCGCCTACGACCGCTTTGCCAGTGCCGCGCCCTACCGGGAACTGCGCAGCGATCGTCCGCTGCCCGCGGAAGCACTGGATATCGCCATGGAAGTCACCGGCTTCAAGCTCGGTGACCAGAATTACCCCCTCAACCCGTCACTGGTTATCACCAATAACACTGGCGGAACCCTTCCCGGTGGCACCGTGATCGAATTCGATATGCCCACGGCGACCTCCAACGTCATCACCGACCAGAGTGGTGCCGGGCTGGAAGTGATTGAGGACGGCACCAATACCGGCGGCGGTAACGTGGGCGGGCTGGAAAACGAATTCCACCGTGTGCGTTTCTCGCTGCCCAGCTGGCAGAGCCTGGCCGATGGTGAGAGCTGGGAGCTCACCCTGAACTATTACCTGCCGGTATCCGGGCCCCAGGCGTACACCGCGACGGTCAACGGCACTACCTACGCACTGGCCTTCGAGTACCCGGACCTGCCGCTGGGCACTGTCAGTAGCGGTGGCAGTGACGGTAGTGGTGACGGCAGCAGTAACGGTGACAGCTGCGTAGACAGCGGCGTGGATACCAGCGGGCTGGTGACCTACCCGGACTGGCCGGATGGTGACCACGCCAATAGCAGTGACCGGATCATTCATAACGACAATGTTTACGAGGCAAACTGGTGGACCAATTCCGGACCCGGCACGGCGGATGGCAGCTGGACTTACCTCTGTAACTTGAACTGATTGACAAACGGCGGCTCGCCGCCCCAATAAAGAGCCGCGCGGCAAGTTCGGTCACAGGGGAGCCCGGCATATTGCGAACGCGAACTGTGACATAACTTCCCCAATGGCCCACTGATATTCTCTCTGTGGTTGTTGTATAGGACTTATCTCCTATCTTTGCCCCGGCCCGCCGGGGCTTTTTTCATCAGCTCCCTGTTACCGGTACAGGTCGACCGGGATGGCCCCGAAAATCCGAGAGAAAGCGATCAATAAAGCGGAAGGAAACAGAATAAAGATGAGACTGCGCTATCTTCCTCTAGTCACCCTGCTGGCAGCATGTGCTCCGGAGCATTCCTGGGAGCCCGGAATCCTTTTCGACGATTTCAGTTACGACACCGTCGGCAGCCTGCTCGAAAATGGCTGGCGTTTCCGTAGACAGCCCGGTCACCCGGGCGTAGATGGCGCCCATTGGTCCGGCGATGGAATCTCGTTCTTTGCCGATCCGGAAAACACGGAGAATACCCTGCTACGTATGACCTCCTACACCGATGGCACTGGCGAAAACACGAGGCACACCCAATTCTGCCACCAGCGTAAATATCGCGAGGGTACTTACGCTGCCAGGGTTTTCTTCCGTGATGAGCCAACCAGCGGCCCGGATGGAGACCAGATTATCGAGACCTTCTACACCATCAGCCCACTCGAAGCTCCCATGGACCCGGATTACAGTGAAATGGATTTCGAGTACCTGGCCAACGGTGGTTGGGGTGAGGAGGACCACGGCCTGTTCGCCACCAGCTGGGAGACCTTCAAGCTGAATCCCTTCACCAAGGACAATGAATACACCATAAAGCAGGGCAGTTTTGCCGGCTGGCACACGCTGGTATTGCAGGTGGCGGATGAGCGCGTGCGCTATTTCGTCGATGGGGAACAATTCGCAGAGCACAGCGGGCACGTGTACCCGGAAGAGCCCATGTCAGTCAACTTCAATCTCTGGTTCACCCAGGAGGGTCTGATCGATTCCAGTGAATGGCGGGTTTACCAGCAGGATGTGGATTGGGTCTACCATGTCACTGATCGGGCTCTGAGCCCTGCAGAAGTGGAGCAGGCAGTGGCAGAGCTGCGCACACAGCAGGTTGCCTATAAAGATACCGTACCACCGCGGACACCGGAGCTGGAATCCCCCTGCGGCCTATAAAGTTTCTAGCACACCCTTGAAGGATTCGCGGCCATGGGCCGCTCCTACAGAAGAATGAAGCAACTATTCAAGCAGTACCCATGACAACCAAAAAACAACGCCTCGCCTCGGTGGATGCCCTGCGGGGATTCGATATGTTCTGGATTATCGGTGGCGAGGCCCTGTTCCTGCCACTGCTGGCCATCACCGGCTGGTCGCTGTTCGCTTTCGGTGATGCCCAGATGCAGCACTCCCAGTGGCACGGCTTTACCTTTTATGACCTGGTCTTTCCCCTGTTTATCTTCCTGTCCGGCGTCACGTTAGGGTTGGCCGGGAAGTCCCTGCGGGGGCAACCGATGCACGAGCGCCGCCCGGTATATCGCAAGGCCTTCAAGCGACTGGTGGTACTGGTGGCCATGGGGATTATCTATAACCACGGCTGGGGCACCGGTATTCCCGCAGATCCGGGGGAAATCCGTTACGCCAGTGTGCTGGCCCGGATCGGCTTTGCCTGGTTTTTTGCCGCCATGATCGTCTGGCACTGTACTGCCCGGAACCAATACATTATGGCCACGGCCATACTGCTGGGTTACTGGCTGTTGCAGGCTCTCTTCGGCTCCATGACCCCGGAGGGTTCCATCAATGCACGGATCGACCAGTGTTGCCTGCCCGGGATTACTTACCAGAACCGCGCCTATGATCCCGAGGGCCTGCTATCGACAATCCCGGCCGTGGTCAATGCCCTCGGCGGTGTGTTCGCCGGGCAATGGCTGAAAACACACGCCGGCAATCACCGCCGGATACTGCAGGGGCTCATGGCTGGTGGCTTTGTATTACTTCTGGGTGGCAGTCTCTGGCACTGGGTGTACCCGGTAAACAAGGAACTCTGGACCGGCTCCTTCGTGCTCATCACCGTTGGCTGCAGCCTGTTACTGCTGGCAACCTTTTACCTGCTGGTGGATGTTATAGGATGGCACGCATTTACCGTCTTTTTTTCCGTAATTGGTATGAATGCCATCCTGGTCTACCTGGGCACCAGCCTGGTGAACTGGGGGTACACCAGCGAGGGCTTGTTTGGTGGTATTGCCAGAGTGCTGCCAGAGGCATGGGGAGCCCTGGTCATCGCCACTGGTGTGATCCTGCTGCAGTGGCTGGTCCTGCGGTGGCTCTACAAGCGGGCCATTTTTATCAGCCCGTAGGCAAAACCGACCGCACCGTTGGCGGTGCGGCTAGCGAATATCCAGGATTCAAAGCGATGGGCAGGCTCTGGAAATGGATCAGGCCTGTCCCGACTTGCAGTGATTAACGGTACTGTCCCAGGTCCACCTCAAGCGAAGAGGCTATCAGGTTGCGCTTGCTGAAATTGTAGCGACTGATAATTCCCACCAGGTCTTCCTTGCCCAGCAACTCGCGGGTAATGGCATCGAGCGTCAACCCTTTTGCCTGCAACTGCTGTGCATCCGCAGCCAGGTCAAGAAGGTATTGGTATTTTTCCCGCAATCGCTGCCTGCCGTTTTCCACCACACCGCGATGCGGGCAGAGAATCACATCGAATTCCCGCGCCAGAACATGGTGAATGCTGGCCAGCAAAGTAGGGATATGCTCGTCACTGCGCAACAATTTCAGGTAGTTCGCAATATAGAGGTCGGCACTGAAGAGCCAGCCACGCTCGGGCAACAGGTAACAGACCATGTCCCTGGCGTGACCCGGCGTATATAACGTTTCTGCCGTCTCACCATTGATAGAGATATTGTCCGGCAGCTCGCGGGCCTGTACCCGACCCGCCGCCCCCCAGAACAGCTTCTGGATTGGCGGGATACGGAAACCACGCTGCAGGATTTCCACCGTCGGCCCTGGTGCCAGCGGCTGCACGCCGGTAAGCTGCTGGATCGCGCCGGCATTGCCACTGTGGTCCTCATGGTGGTGGGTAAGCAGTAGCTGCTCCAGCGGCCGCTGGCGGATAAAGGGCCGTACATGGCGCCACTGGTTACTGGGGCCGGTATCGATCACGGTGCCGCCCAGCCGGTACACCACAAAGGTGGTATTCACCCCCAGGTTGAAACGCCCCACGCGAATGGCATCGAGATCGCAATAGCGGAAACTGTCTCTGACGGACACCGGGCACCCTTTCCTGCTTCTAAGTCTTTTTACCAGCCACTCCCAAATGACCTCAACAGGGCAAGTGAATTCGGAGCCAGGCCAGCGCGGCGACCTCCATTCTGGACGCCAATGCACATGCCCGGAAGTGCCGATCCCGCTAACCGCATTGACAATTCCTGGTGCGAGACGCGAAACGTTACATGACGTTCACAAGGTCCATTGCCCTAGTCAGTCATCGCCAGGCGCCACTGTAAGCCCCATTTGGTGGTAGTGCCGGATGTCACCCAGGCCACCTCGCCGCGGCTGTCGACAATCACGATGGTGGGTGTGACGCGCACCCCCCATGCGGCGCTGATTGCGCCAGAGGGATCATTGATGGTGGGAAACTGCAGGTCATTTTCCCGCAGGTAGTCGGAGACCGTTTCCGCGGAGCCAGACTGCAATGCCACGGTGATTACCCGGTGTTCACCGGCCAGGTCGGCGATGGCCGGCGACACGACACGGCAATAGCCGCACCAGGTGGCCCAGAAATACACCAGCACCGGGCCATCGGAGGCCATCTGCTGCAGGTCGAGCACCTGCCCGCCAATGGATTGCCCCACCAGGGGCGGCGCCTGCTCCCGGGGAATATCGCGCTGCTGGTAGAGACCGACTGCGGACACCGCAAGTACCGCCAGCAACGCAAATCCCGCCAGGCTGCGAAAGGCTGTAGCAATCCGGGTGAAAGCGCCCTTCACAAGCTGCACACCAAAATTATCAAAGCCGGGCCCTTCAGTACTTCACCGAGCAGCCGTAGGCGCGGGAAGAAGCAACCTCGATCCCCTCTCCCTTCATCGAGGCATCGAGTGCCGCAGCCACAAAATTCTTCGATTGCGGGATCACGGCCGGGTTTGCGGAGTCGTTGTCGTCAATGGCCCCGGCATAAACCACTTCGCCCTCGGGATTGATGATAAACATATGTGGTGTGGTCTTGGCGCCATAGGCACGGCCCATGCTGCCGTCACTGTCCAGCACGAAGGGGGCGGAGGCATTGAGGTTGTGGTTCTCTGCCACCTCCAGTGCCGCCGCGGGCTCCAGGTACCCCTGCTTTCCCCTGGCCGAGGAAATCACCGTAAGCCACTTGATATCCTCACTGGTGTACTTTTTCTGCAGGGCCTGCATATTGCCACTGCCATAGTGCTTGCGGACATAGGGGCAGTCCTTGTTGAACCACTCGATCACCAGCCATTCGCCTTTATAGTCCGCCAGGGAATGCTTGGCGCCACTGGCATCCACTTCGGAAAAATCCGGTGCTTTCTCGCCCGGTACGGCTACTGCCAGGGCCAATGCCGGGGCCGCCAGGAACATCGACAACAGTGCCTTGCCAAACGTCTTACCCCCAATGCGCTTACCGTTCATGGTGTGTCGTTCTCTTTGGTTTGGGTCAGTGATCCCCCGTTATTGAAGAGCGCCGTGATCATTCGCTCCTGCAGGATCTGTGGTAACAGCTCCGGCTCGCTGGCGCCGGGGGTATACCAGGCGTAGACCGGCACAGAATTGCGCCCCAGCTCACCCAGTGCCGCGGTGATTTCCGGATCGTGGTTGGTCCAGTCGGCGCGCACCAGCAGCACATCATTGGTGCGGAACAGCTCCATAACAGTTTCCGACTCCAGTACCAGCTTCTTGTTCACCTGGCAGGTAATACACCAGGCGGCGGTATAGTCGATAAACACCGGGCGGTTGTCGGCACGCGCCGCCTCGATGGCTGCACGATCATAGGGCTGCCATTCGCTCCCGGCGAGTTCCGGCGTGGCGTGCTGCGGGGCCCGCAGGGCCGCGAAGGCGACGATTGTGGCCACGGCAAATATTGCATAGCCGGCGAACCGTCCGGTGCCCGGGCCGAACAATGTGAAACGCCGCCCCAGCCACAGGGCAAAAACCACCGCCACCAGCAGCAGCGAGCCGATCAGCCAGCCGCTGTCACCCATTAGCCGTCCCAGGACCCAGAGCAGCCAGATCACCGTGAGGTAGAGCGGGAAAGCCAGGAACTGTCGCAACGTATCCATCCACGGGCCGGGTCCCGGCAGGCGCTTCAACAACGCAGGACTGGCACAGAGCAGCAGGAACGGTGCCGCCAGCCCGGCACCCAGGCCGAGGAAGATTGCCATGGCGGACACAGCTGGCAGCACCGACGCGGCGCCCAGCGCCGCTCCCATAAAGGGCCCGGTGCAGGGCGCAGCGACGAATACCGCCAGCACTCCGGTGGCAAAGGAGCCCCCACGGGTACTCCCGGCCAGGTCCATCAGCCGGTGACCAAATTCAAGCACGCCGCTGAATGACAGCGCCATCAGCCAGAACAGCAGGATCAGGCCCAGTACCACCGTCGGGGACTGCAACTGGAAGCCCCAGCCAATTGCGGCGCCTCCGGCGCGCAGTGCCAGCAGCAGGGCCCCCAGGGCGGCGAATGTCACCATCACGCCGGCACTGTACAGCAGTCCCTCGCGCAGCCGGTGGGGCGCACCGGCGCCGGCATTCACCAGCCCAAACAGCTTGATGGACAGCACCGGGAAAACACACGGCATCAGGTTCAGGATTACACCACCGGCAAATGCCGCCAGCACTAACAGCCACAGGGCCTGTGGCGGGGCCGCGGGCACCGGGGCCCCCACCGGCACACGGTTAAACTGCCAGGCGCGCTTACCGTCCGCGACCACGAAGCCGGTCGCCTCCGGCAGCGGGGCACCGGGAACCCGATCAAAACGGTAGTGCACCCGGTTGCCATCGGCCTCCACCTGAGGCGCCCGGGCGGCCAACAACCCACCGTCCAGGGGGAACACAGCCGGTGGCCGCGCCTCCCCGCCACGGGTATCGCGCAGTGTCAGCTGAAGCCCACCCGCGGGTAACTCGGCCAGTCGCTCCGCGCGCCAGGGGCTGAGGGCGGCGTTGGCGGGGACCCGGTCCAGGAACCGTTCGCGCAAGGCCAGATCCCGCTCGTCCCATTGCGCGTATTCCGCCACCGGCCGATCCAGGGTCATGGAACCGAAACCGGGAATGCAATCGATTTTGCACACCAGCCATTCGAGGTCCGCACGGAGATCCACACGCCCAGCGTCCGCGACGGGCGTCACTTCAAAGAGATAGGCTACATCGCCCGCATAGCCGAGGTTGGTGAGGTGTTCAATGGGGAGCCGGACCGGGAAGGGCCACTGGATCGGGCCGAGAGTCGCACGCTCGGAGCGGGTATCGAAGCGCGGTGCGGCGCCGGAGTCCCCGGCATTGCGCCAGTAGACATGCCACTCGGGGTCCACTTCAAAGTAGAAACCGATGGTAGTGGTCTCACCGGCGGCGAAGGTATCGGGCGCCAGCCAGCGCACGCGTACGTGATCGCCACTGGCGGTATCCTGGGCGAACGCGGGGGAAGCGATTGCTGACAGGGCAACCGATACAAGAATTATTGCGATACTGCGCAGGAATCGCACGGGCGACGCTCTCCCGATCGACGGACCGCTTAACGCGGATTTCATGGGTTTTACCTACGGCAACCCCATTGAAATGGATTGGCCCAAGAGCTGCAAGTCAGCTGTCGCCACCGGGCTCCAGGGCAAGCACTTCAATCTTCCCTTCCCCCGAGTAGCGCCAGCGCAGGTCAAAGCCACACAATTTCATTCCGTAGATGCGATCCGGTTCCGGTTTCTGGTAAGCCGGTTTGGGATCCTGCGCCAGCACCTGCCGAATCAGCAGTGGCAGGTCGGTACCCCAGCCATCGCGGTAATCACTGGCTACCTGGAGAACCTCCCGGGGAATATCCACCGTCACCGGAGCGGGGGCATCACCGGCAAAGGCGCTCTGTGCCTCTACCAGTGCATCGGCATAGGGAATGTAGGGCTTGATATCCAGTATCGGGGTACCGTCCACCAGGTCGGCACCGCCGACGATCAACTCCACTTTCGGCGAGGTACGCACTTCCAGCAGCCGCACCACCGACAGGCCGATATTATTCGGGCGAAACGGCGAGCGAGTGGCGAGTACACCGAGTTTTTTGTTGCCCCCCAGGCGCGGCGGGCGCACCTTGGCCGACCATTGCCCGGCGGCCTGGTGGAACTGGAATACCACCCAGATATGGGTGTTCTCCTCCAGCCCTGCCACGGCATCGGGAGTGTTTAAGGGCGGCAACAGCTCGATGGCCGCACGGCTGGCATCAGCCAGCAGGGGCTGGCGTGGCACACCGAATTTCTCGCCGAAACAGGAGTGGACAGTGGCGATGGGATTGAGCTGGATGGACGCGTCGATTGCGGTATTCCCTTGCAGTCGGCTACCGTCGGCTCCCCTGCCCCATCCGCACGGATTGAATCCACCCGCGGAACAGGGACAGGGGAATGCCTGGATGATTACTGGTCAATGCCGCCCATGCACAGGTACTTGATCTCGATATAGTCATCAATACCGTACTTGGAGCCCTCGCGGCCCATACCGGACTCCTTGACGCCACCGAAGGGGGCCATCTCGTTGGAGATAATCCCCTCATTGATGCCTACCATGCCGTATTCAAGCCCTTCACTGACACGCCAGATGCGGCCGATGTCGCGGGAGTAGAAGTAGGAGGCGAGGCCGAACTCGGTGTCGTTGGCGAGCCTGATTGCTTCTTCCTCGGTGGAGAACTTGAACAGGGGCGCCACCGGACCGAAGATCTCTTCCTTAAACAGCTCCATTTTATCGTTGGCGCCGGTAAGCACGGTGGGGGCGTAGAAGCAGGCGCCCATCTCACTGGGGCCGCCCTCGACAACTGCCTGGGCACCCTTCGCAGTGGCATCCTCCACCAGGGCCTGGACATCCTTGACCGCCTTGGGATTGATCATCGGGCCAACGTCCACGCCATCTTGCGTACCATCGCCCATTTTCAGGGCCTGCACGGCGGCGGCAAACTTTTCCGCGAAGGCATCGTAGACGCCTTCCTGCACAAATATCCGGTTGGCGCACACGCAGGTCTGGCCGGCGTTGCGGTATTTGCAGATGATGGCACCCTTGACCGCAGCATCCAGGTCGGCGTCGTCAAAGACGATAAAGGGCGCGTTGCCGCCGAGCTCCATGGACGTTTTCTTGATGGTCTCCGCGCACTGCGCCTGCAGTTTCTTGCCCACGGCGGTGGATCCGGTAAAGGTGAACTTACGCACCAGCGGATTGGATGTCATTTCCGCGCCGATTTCCCGCGAGCTCTTGCCCACAACCACATTGAATACGCCCGCCGGCACGCCGGCCTCTTCCGCCAACGCGGCCAGGGCCAGGGCAGACAGCGGTGTTTCCGACGCAGGCTTGGCCACAAACGGGCATCCGGCCGCCAGCGCCGGGGCCATCTTGCGGGCGATCATGGCACTGGGGAAATTCCATGGGGTAACGGAAGCGGTCACACCGACGGACTGCTTGATCACCACGATACGCTTGTCATTCGCGGGCGGGGCGATAACGTCGCCATAGATCCGCTTGGCCTCCTCCGAGAACCACTCCAGGTAATTGGCGCCGTAGATGATTTCAGTCCGGGCTTCGGCCAGTGGTTTACCCTGCTCGGTCGTAAGGATCAGGGCCAAGTCGTCAACGTTCTCGAGAATCAGGTCGTACCAGCGTCGCAGGACTTTTGCCCGCTCCTTGACGGTGGCATCGCGCCAGGATGGCCATGCATCACTCGCCGCCTCGATCGCACGACGTGTTTCCGCCGCACCGCAATCCGCGATACTGGCGACAACCTCGCCATTGGCCGGGTTGGTGACGTCGAGCGTCGAGCCGGAATCGGCATCGATCCACTCACCGCCCACGTAGGACTTCTTGCGTAACAGTGCGGGGTTTTTCAGCTCCAGCATGGCGTTCTCCTTTTCGATTGCCCTGTCCGTGAATACACCTGCGGCCGAGGGGCGTAAATTCAACCGCGTCGCGGCCTATTTTTTCTTCTTCACAAACTTCATCAGGCGCCGCTTTTTGGCTTTCTGTCGGTCGGACAGTTTGTTTTTCTTGCCGGCGTAGGGATTTTCGCCGGTGCGGAACTCGATCTTGACCGGCGTGCCGTGCAGCTCGAGCGCCTTGCGGAAAGTCTTCTCGAGGTAGCGCACGTAATGCGACGGCACGTGCTCGGTCTGATTACCGTGAACCACGATCACCGGCGGATTCATACCACCAGCGTGGGCATAGCGTAACTTGATCCGGTGGCCATGCACCAGCGGCGGTTGGTGCTCACTCACCGCCCACTGCAGGATCCTGGTCAGGTGGTTGGTGGACAGCTTGTCAGTGGCAGACTGGTAAGCGGCTTCAATGGATTCGTAAAGGTGACCCACCCCGGTGCCGTGCAGGGCGGAGATGAAGTGGATGTCGGCGAAATCCACAAAGCGCAGGCGCCGCTCCAGCTCCGTCTTCACGAAGTCCCGGTGGTCCGGGTCCAGCCCGTCCCACTTGTTAAGGGCCACCACCAGTGCCCGCCCGGCCTGGATCACGCTGCCCATCAGGTGCAGGTCCTGGTCCACCAGGCCCTCGCGGGCGTCCACTACCAGCACCACCACATTGGCGTCTTCCACTGCCTGCAGTGTCTTGACGATGGAGAACTTCTCCACCGATTCCCTGATGTTCTTGCGGCGGCGGATCCCCGCGGTATCGATCAGGGTGTAGGACTTGTCGTCACGCTCATAGTTGATATAAACGCTATCCCGCGTCGTGCCCGGTTGGTCGTACACCACCACACGGTCCTCACCCAGCAACCGATTGACCAGGGTGGACTTGCCCACGTTCGGACGCCCGACGATGGCAATCTTGATGCCCTTCGCCTCATCCTCCTCTTCCGGCCCCTGCGGCACAGGCAGGCCCTCCACCACCCGCTCCATCAGGCTGCGCACGCCACGTCCGTGCGTGGCCGTGGTGGGGAAGAGCTCGCCGATACCCAGTTCGTAGAACGGCGCCAGAGCGATATCCGGATTGACACCGTCGACCTTGTTGGCCACCAGCAACGTCGGCTTGGACCGGGTGCGGAGCTGCTCGGCAATCATCTCGTCTGCGGGCGTCAGGCCCGCACGGCAGTCGACCAGGAACAGCACAAAATCGGCCTCCTCAATGGCCTGCAGGGACTGCTCGGCCATTGCGGCATCGATGCCCTCTTCGTCACCACTGATGCCGCCGGTGTCGACCAGGATCATTTTCCTGCCTTCGAATTCGGCTTCACCGTATTTGCGGTCACGGGTAAGGCCGGCATAGTTCGCCACCAGCGCATCTCTGCTTTTGGTAAGGCGATTAAAAAGGGTGGATTTGCCCACGTTGGGGCGCCCGACCAGGGCGATTACTGGCAGCATACTGATTCCGGCTTCAGCCTGATATGAAAATGCAAACGCCCGCGGGTCGCGGGCGAAGATTGGTTCGCCTGCGCGCAGGCTCGTTAATGTTCTGAGCAAATGACCGGGCGCAAACCCGCTCCCTGCTGCCCCTAGCGGCGCTCCAGGCGCAGTGCCACCAGCTCGCCGCCATCGGAGAGGGCGAACAGCAGGTCGCCATCCACCACCAGCGGGATACGCACGGCATCGCCGTCGATCGCCTCACGCCCAATCAGCTCACCGGTACTGGGCTCCAGCACATGCAGGTAACCCTCCAGGTCACCCACCACTACGGTGTCGCCGAAATACGCGGGGCCGCTCAGTTCGCGCCGCAGCAGCTTGTCGTTACCCCATGCAATCTGCCCATTGCCCACATTGTAGGCGTAGACACTGCCGGAGGCATCGCTCAAGTATACATTGCCGGCCCCCACGTCAACGCTGTGGTAAGTAGAGGCGTCGCGCGCCCACAGGCCGCGGCCATCCTGGCGCGACAGGGCCACTACGCGGCCCTGGTAGCTGGCCGCAAACACCAGGTCGCCCCGCACCAGCGGCGAGCCATCGATATCCACCACACGGTCCAGCTCGGCGGAGCCCTGCGGGATTGCCACCCGTTGCTCCCAGCGTGGGATACCGTCACGGGCATCCAGGGCAATCATCTTGCCGTTGTCCAGGCCCGCATACACCAGGCCGCCGGAAATTACCGGGGCCGCAGTGCCCCGCAGGGTCAATACGGGCAGCGACGTAGTGTGCTGCCAGAGTTCATCACCACTGCCGGCATCCAGGCCGTAAAGCTTGCCGTCTACAGTCTGTAGCACCACAGAACCGGATCCGACCGCAGGGGCTGCCACCACTTCACCAGAGAGCTGGCGCTCCCATACGGTGGAGCCGTCGTTGAGGCTCAGGGCCACCACACGTCCCCGGTAATCGGAAACCACTGCCAGCCCCAGGCCCACGCCCACTCCACCGCTCAGCGGCACATCGAGGTCGGTCTCCCAGAGCCGGTCACCGGTTTCCCGGGTGAAGGCGCTCACCTCGCCATCACTGCTGGCGGCCACGATCCGGCCATCGCCAATGGCCGGCCTCAGCATGGCATAGCGCTTGACGTCGATATCACCGATATTACGCGACCATACTTCCCGCAGTTCCACTGTTTCATTGAATTCAGTGAGCTCGAGCGGGTCGGTGTCCTCTTGCTCTTCATTTGAGGCACAGGCGGCCAGTGCCGCAGCCAGTGCCACCGCGACTGCGCGGTTTAGTGCGCGGGAAAGGTGTCTCATTGCTCGTCACTCTCCTGTGCCGGCTGGGTTTCTGTCTCTTCCGGTACTGCCTCGCCAGTGCCTGACGTCTCTGAGGCGCCAATGCTTTCCGCCTTGAGGCGCAGCAACTGGGCGCTGCTCGCTTGTTCCGGCAGCAAACTGGCCAGTGCCTCCTCATAGGCGGCCTTCGCTGCCGGCTCGTCGCCCTGTTGCAACAGGATGTCACCACGGGTCTCGGCGTAAAGCGCGGCAAACGCCTCGGGCACCTTGCCTTCGACCAGTTTCATCGCTTCGTCCGGCTTGCCGCGTGCGGCCTTGACCGCCGCCAGGCGACGCTTGGCGACAAATTCGAGAGATGACTCAGATGTATTATCAAGCACCCACTGCAGCTGCTTTTCTGCCTCTTCCAGGTCATTTCCCTGGGCAGCAACAGCAGCCAGGTGCAGGGCCGCCTGGGACGCGTATACACGGCTGCCAAATTCGTCCTTCAGCTGCCGCCCGAGGCTCTTGGCCGTGGTCAGCTGCTTGTTATCCGGCTCGCCCTCGTTGGCCGTGGCAGCCTGTAAAAAGCCCTGATACAGGTTGGATGCTTCCTCGGCGGATGTGCGCTCGCTGGTCTGCCAGAACTGGTAACCGAAATACCCTGCCAGGGCCAGTACCACGCCGGTGACGACACCCTTGCCGTTCTCTGCCCACCAGCGTTTCAGCGATTCTATTTGTTCTTCTTCGGTAATATGGTCAGCCATGGGGTAACTCGTCTTTCCTGTGATTGTTTGAGACTTCCGGCAGGAGCGCCCGGTGTCGGCGCTCGCAATTCGCTCGCAGCCGGGAACCACTCCTGCTCGATTCTGTTATTCAGCCCTGCAACACCGCAGCCAGTTCATCAACGGCCACTGTCTGTTGGGGGGCATCGGCGCGCAGGAACTTGACTGTGACCTGCCCGGCCGCTGCCTCGTCCTCACCGATAATGAGGGCGTAATCCGCATTGCTACGATCCGCTTTTTTCATCTGGCTTTTGAAGCTGCCGCCGCCACAGTGTGTCTGCAGGCGCAGCCACGGCAAGCTGTCGCGAACCTGCTCAGCCACTGCCAGAGCGGCCGATTGTACATCACCCACCGCAACCAGGTAGGCGTCCACCTGCTGTTCCAGGGCTTCAGGCAGTACCTGCAGTGTCTGCAGCAACAAGACCAGGCGCTCCACACCCAGGCCAAAGCCTACCGCGGGGGTGGACTTGCCACCCATTTGCTCAACCAGCCCGTCGTAGCGCCCACCGGCGCAGACCGTACCCTGGGCGCCCAGGCTGTCGGTAACCCACTCGAACACGGTCTTGCCATAGTAATCCAGGCCACGGACCAGCCTGGGGTTTATCTCATACGCGACACCGGCGGCATCCAGCATACTGCGCAAGCTGCCAAAGTGCGCTGCAGATTCCTCGTCAAGGAAGTCCAGTAGACACGGGGCATCGGCCAGCAGTTCCTGCGTCTGGGCATTCTTGCTGTCCAGGATCCGCAGCGGGTTGCGCTCCAGGCGACGCTGGCTGTCTTCATCGAGCTGCTCGCGGTGGCGGTTCAGGTAAGCCACCAGCGCCTCCCGGTAAGCGGCGCGGCTTTCACTGTTGCCCAGTGAGTTCAGCTGCAGCTGTACGTGGTCGGCAATACCCAGCTGGCGCCACAGGCGCGCGGTCATGATCAGGATCTCGGCATCGATATCCGGGCCCTCGATACCGAACACCTCGACACCGAACTGGTGGAACTGCCTCAGTCGACCTTTCTGCGGGCGTTCGTAGCGGAACATGGGGCCGAAATACCACAGGCGCTGCGGCGTCGTCAGCAAGTTGTTCTGGATCGCCGCGCGGACCGTGCCGGCGGTGCCCTCCGGACGCAGGGTGACGCTGTCACCGCTCTTGTCATCAAAGGTGTACATTTCCTTCTCGACAATGTCGGTGGCCTCCCCGACCGCGCGACTGAAAAGCTGGGTCACTTCCAGCAGGGGCGTGCGGATCTCGCTATAGCCGTAGCGCCCGAAAAGTTCGCTCAGGGTGGCTTCCACGTACTGCCAGGTGGGCGAGTCCCCCGGCAAAAGGTCATTCATGCCGCGAATTGCGCGAAGCTGTTTCAACGGTATTCCTTAACTGATTATCTCGAGTTTATATTTCCCGCCTGCCGGGTCTTTTAACGGTCGCACCTGCAGGCTGCCGGGCTGTCAGGACCTGGCGATAATATCCGCATCGCGCGCTTCCTTGGCCGCTGCTTTCTCGCGGATCAGGCGCTCCAGGTCGTCCACCAGGCTGTGATTCTTGAACTTGCGATCGGGCTGCCCATCCACGTAAATGGCATGGCTCGGCGTGCCGCCGGTGAGGCCGATATCGGCTTCCTTGGCTTCTCCGGGCCCGTTGACGATACAGCCGATCACCGCAACGTCGAGCGGCGTGGTGACGTCTTCGAGGCGCGTCTCCAGCTCGTTCATGGTCTTCACTACGTCGAAATTCTGGCGCGAGCAGCTCGGACAGGCGATAAAGTTGATCCCCTTGGAGCGCAGGCGCAGGCTCTTGAGCAGGTCCCAGCCGACCTTCACCTCTTCTACCGGATCCGCCGCCAGGGACACCCGCAGTGTATCGCCGATGCCATCCAACAACAGCGCCCCCAGGCCGATGGCCGATTTTACCGTACCGGATCGCAGGCCACCGGCCTCGGTAATCCCCAGGTGCAGGGGCTGCTCAATCTGCTGGGCCAGCTTGCGGTAGGCTGCCGTGGCCATAAAAATATCTGATGCCTTGACGCTGACCTTGAAGTCCTGGAAGTCGAGGCTGTCAAGGATGTCCACATGGCGCAGGGCGGATTCCACCAGCGCGTCCGGGGTGGGTTCGCCATATTTTTTCTGCAGATCCTTTTCCAGCGACCCGGCATTGACGCCAATCCGAATCGGGATACCAAGGTCTCGTGCCTTGTCCACCACCGCCCGAATGCGCTTTTCCCGGCCAATGTTACCCGGGTTGATACGCAGGCAATCCACGCCCAGGTCAGCGACCCGCAGGGCAATGCGGTAGTCGAAGTGGATATCCGCCACTAGCGGTACCCCGGCCTGCTTCTTGATCTCGCCGAAAGCTTCAGCGGCATCCATGCTGGGCACGGACACACGGACAATATCGGCACCGGCCTGTTCGAGCCGCCGGATCTGTTCGACCGTGGCATCGACGTCGCAGGTATCTGTATTGGTCATGCTCTGTACGGAAATCGGCGCTCCGCCACCGACGGGCACATTGCCGACCATGATCTGGCGCGAGACGCGGCGGACAATAGGTGACTCGAATTGCATAGGGCTGACCTGGCAGTTTCGCAGAGTGAAAATCAGAGGGGGGAATTATAGGGCCTGTTCACCGTAAATTCGATGGCAGTGACTGGAGCAGTCACGGTGGGCTACGAAGCCCTCGGGCTCAGCCCGGACAGGCCCCTGCATGGCGCAATCCTGCCAGGATTGCGCCATGCAGGCAGGATAGGAACTAGTCGCCGACTGTGATCCGGCGGGTACGGCGGTTACCAAGGGGGTCACTGTTAACCAGTTCGCCCTCAAAGCGCACTTCGGTGGCCGCGGCGTTGCCCAACATCAGCCGAAACGGCGGCTCACCGCGAAGATCCACTTCGGAACCGGCGGGCTGCAACTTGGCCACCAATACACTGCCCTTGCCATCTTTCACCTCAACCCAGGCTTCCTCGGCGAAGCTGAGCTGCAGGCGCGCCTGCTCTGCTGCAGCTTCGGCAGCCGCTGCCGCTGCGGCCTCGGTCGCGGAGGCTGGGGAGGTTTCATTCACGCTATCCCCGGCCGCTTCATCAGTGGCGGGTGACGCAGCTACCGCCACAGCCGGCTCAGGAGCGGCCTCCTCAGCGGGTGCGGTGGATTGGGGCTCCGGCGCCCGCCCCACAGCCGCAGCCGTCGGGGCATCGACTCCTGCCTGACCAGCACCGTCGGGTGCATCCGTATCCACGGTATCCGCACTGGCCGCCACTGCCACAGCAGAGGAACTGTCGGCGCCTGCACCGATATCGCCGGAAGACTCCTCAACCAGCTCGTCTTCGACCGCGACCTGGCCTGCAGCAGTAGCACCCCTCTCCTCAGCCGGTCCGGCGGGAGCCGCAAGGTCTTCCACGGATTCCGACTCAGCAGCGGTTTCAGCGGCAGAACCGGTCACCCCGGCTGAAACGACGGCCGGCGGTGTAAAATCGCGACCGTTCATCCACCAGAACACACCGGCCACCGCGATAAGTGGCAACAGTGCCAGGCCCGGCAATTTGCTCCGGCCGCCTGGCTCGGCCACCGAGTCCCGCTGCACATGATCGAGGATCGCGCGGCTTTCTTCCTCTTCTCCGCAGTAACCGGAGTAGGCTTTCAGGATCGGGGCCTCATCGACATTGAGCTCTTTGGCGATGTTACGGATGTAGCCCTTGATATACAGGGCTGCCGGCAGGCGATCGTAATCATCGTTCTCGAGGAGGGAAAGCTTGTCGCCGATAAAGCACATGCGCTCGGAGAGCTCGGCGCGTGTGAGCCCAGCGGCCTCGCGGGCGCGGCGAATCAGGGTACCCGGCGTATCCCCCGACACCTGCTGGGTGCCGCTGGATTCTTCGGTCTTTTGATCAGCTTCGAACTGGTTAACCGTCATTGGCCTTCATCTTCTGGTATTTGAGCGTTTCCGCCGAATAGGGATAGAGGTTTTTCAGGGCAAGGGCGTAACTGCGTTCCTTGTCTCGGTTGCCGAATATCTTCTCCAGGCGAATGCCCAACCACAGGGACTGGGGTATCTGCCGGTTTTCCGCACTGTAGCGATCCAGGTAGTGCTTTGCCTCTGTATAGGCACCGGCGTCAAACTTGAGTTCCGCCAGCTCCAGTAACGCCTGGGGCAAGTCGTCATCCAGGGCCAGCGCACGGCGGTAGGCCTTCTCAGCCTCCTCGTCCCGGCCAAGCTCCCGCGCACAGCGCCCAAGGTTTGCCAGGGCATAGGAGCGACGTCGATAGGTAAGATCCTCGGAGGCGATGCGAAATTGCTCCAGGGCCTCCTGGTAACGTTCCTGCTGGTAGAGGAACACCCCGTAGTTGGTGTGCGCCATGGAGAAATCGTCACCGTAACGCAATGCCTTGCGGAAGTGCTCCTCGGCCACCTCGAACTCCTGGTCGGCCTGGTAGAGCAGCGCCATACCGTGATGGGCGCGGGGATCACGGCGCCCGAGGTCCAGCGCCTTGTTGAAGTGATAGCGAGCCAGCTCCCGGTTTTCCCCGGTCTGCAGGTAGCGCAAGCCCAGCTGGACATGGGTCTTCAGAGCCTTGTCCAGGTTGACCTCGCCCTGATCAGGCATGCCAGTGGTTACACAGCCACTGAGCCAGACACTGAGGATCACCCCCGCCAGCGGCAGGGAAAAGAGTTTCGACAACACAACATCACCTGTAGTTTTTATAGTCTTTGCGCCGGGGACCGGCTGCTGCCCTTTACAGGGACCGGCCGTACCCCCTCAACCCACGATGCGCACCGGTTGTGCTGCATTCCGGTAGCGCTCGGCGCGCCGCGTGCGATCGTTGACCGTCCCGGCCAGCTGGCCGCAGGCCGCCGCGATATCGTCTCCACGGGTTGTGCGCACAGTTACGGTAAAGCCTTTGTCGAGCAAAATCTGCTGAAAGCGTCGCAAAGCGTTGTTGCTCACGCGCTGGTAGTCCGAAAGCTCAAACGGGTTAAAGGGTATCAGATTTATCTTGACCGGCACATCGCGCAGAAGCTCCGCCAGCTGCTGGGCATGCTCGGGGCGGTCATTCACCTCCCGCATCAGCGTGTACTCGATGGTCATCTTCCGGTGGGTGTCCGGCATGCGTTCGATATAGCGCTTGGCGCTGTCCAACAGCATGGCGATCGGGTACTTCCTGTTGATCGGCACCAGTTCGTTGCGCAGCTCATCATTGGGCGCATGCAGGGAGATCGCCAGGCTCACGTCAGTCACGTCTGCCAGCTTATCCAGGGCGGGCACTACACCCGAGGTGCTCAGGGTGACGCGACGCTTGGAGAT
The DNA here is from genome assembly GCF_021729035.1 of Microbulbifer sediminum. Taxonomy (GTDB): domain Bacteria; phylum Pseudomonadota; class Gammaproteobacteria; order Pseudomonadales; family Cellvibrionaceae; genus Microbulbifer; species Microbulbifer sediminum. The sequence goes on from NZ_JAJSAP010000001.1 coordinate 104,726, forward strand.
ACCGTAGGCATTGTCCTCCATCATCAGGTTCATCGCATCCACCACATTGTCAAAGTTGAGCAGGGGTTCCCCCATGCCCATCATGACGACATTGGTCACCTTACGGGGCCCCCTGGGCTGCAGCTGGCCGAAAGATTTACAGGCAATCCAGACCTGGGCGATGATCTCCGCCGCACTCAGGTCCCGGTTGAAGCCCTGCTTGCCCGTGGCACAGAAGCTGCAGTCAAGGGAACAACCCACCTGGCTGGAAACACACAGGGTGCCGCGCTCACCGTCGGGAATGTAAACGGTCTCTATGGCACTGCCGCCGTCTACCTTGATCAGCCACTTGCGGGTACCGTCCGCAGAGTCCCACTGGCCCAGCACTTCTGGTGCGCGAATCTCCGCCACCTCGGCCAGCTTCTCGCGCAGGGCCTTGCTGACATTGGTCATCAGGGAAAAGTCGTCCACACCGCTCTGGTGAATCCACTTCAGCACCTGCACCGCACGGAAGCGCTTCTCGCCCAGCGACTCAAAGAACGCGGTCAGCTTATCGACCGAGAGGCCGAGCAGATTCACTTTTTCGGTTTGTGCCTGGGTCATGGATTCACCTCGGGGAGTGGATTGCGCCGGCCTGGGCAGGCCGGCGCGAGTGCGGCCTTATGCGCGCGGGCAGATTTCTTCGTCGGCGAAGAAATAGCTGACCTCGCGGGCGGCCGACTCGGTGGAGTCGGAACCGTGTACGGCGTTGGCGTCAATGCTGTTGGCAAAATCGGCACGGATGGTGCCAGCCTCGGCTTCCTGCGGGTTGGTGGCACCCATCAGGTCGCGGTTGGCCATAACGGCATTTTCACCCTCAAGTACCTGCACCACGACGGGGCCTGAAGTCATGAAGTCCACCAGGTCCTTGAAGAACGGGCGCTCCTTGTGCTCGGCGTAGAAGCCCTCGGCCTTTTCACGGCTCAGGTGCAGCATTTTCATGGCGACGATACGCAGACCGGCCTTTTCGAAACGACTTTCGATTTCACCGATAACATTCTTTGCTACCGCGTCCGGCTTGATGATGGAAAGAGTGCGCTCCAGGGCCATGTTTTTCTCCAATTGACAGTTTTTAAAAGCAAAAAGAGCAACCGCGGTCGCTCTTCCTTGAATTCCTTGCAGTCACGACCGGGTAACACACCCGGCCGCCGGCGCCGCGACTCATTGGTCCGGCAAAGCCGGCCACCTGATCGCGGCGGGCGGATTATACGCACAACTGCATGAAGTTTGTACTATTTCCGCGGCCCCTTGGTGGTCGCTGACAGACGGGTCAGTCGGCCTCTTCAATCCAGGCCGCCTGGATGGCCTCCAGGATCTTCTCACCACAACGGGCCGGGTCATCGTCAAATCCCGGCAGCTCAATCACCCAATTGCGCAAGTCGACAAAGTTCACCCGCAGGGGGTCCACCTCCGGGTGTGCCTCGACCAGCTCAATGGCGATGTCGTTGATATCCGTCCACCTCATGCGTGCGCCTCCGCTGCTGCGTCAAAGTCGCTGACTTTCTGGTCAGTGCTTTTCCGATACCTGGTTAATCGTGTATTTGGGAATTTCGACCACCAGGTCCTCATCGTCGACGATGGCCTGGCAGGACAGTCGTGACTCCGGCTCCAGGCCCCAGGCCTTGTCCAGAAGGTCTTCCTCAAGTTCATCCGGCTCCCCCAGGGAGTCAAAGCCCTCACGCACAATGACATGGCAGGTGGTACAGGCGCAGGATTTCTCGCAGGCATGCTCGATTTCCACGCCGTTGGCCAGCGCCGCATCGCAGACACTGACACCACTCTCCACTTCCACAACCTTGCCTTCCGGGCAGATCTCCTCGTGGGGCAAAAATACGATTTTCGGCATAGTTCGCTAACTCGCTATGGTCTCAATTCCGGACGATAACGCCCGGCCAGCCTGGCACGGTTACCCGCCACCCGGCGAAAAAATGTTATTGGTCGAACTCATCCAGCGTGTGACCCTGCATGGCGCGCTTGATGGACGCATCCATTCGCCGTGCCGCAAAAGGCCCGGAGACATCATTCAGGGTTTCGATCCGCCGGCGGATCTCATCGGCATCACCGCCATTATGGGCCAGTCGCAGCGCCTCCATGGCCTTCTCGAGCTCATTCAGCTCGCCCTCATCCAGAAGCTCGGCACCATTTTCCTGCAACGCCACAAGCAACGCCTCGAGCGTACGCTCTGCCTCTACCCGGGCCTCCCGGACCGCGCGGGCCGCGACATCCTCTTCCGCGTGCGTGTAGGAATCCTGCAACATCCGCGTGATATCGGCATCCTCAAGCCCGTAGGACGGCTTGACGGTGATATCGGCGCTCACACCGCTGCTTTTCTCCATCGCGGTAACTGACAGCAGCCCGTCGGCGTCCACTTGGAAAGTGACCCGGATGTGGGCCGCGCCCGCGGTCATCGGTGGGATGCCACGTAGCTCGAAGCGAGCCAGGGAACGGCAGTCCTGCACCAGCTCCCGCTCACCCTGCACCACATGGATGGCCATGGCTGTCTGCCCATCCTTGAAGGTGGTGAATTCCTGCGCCTTGGCCACGGGGATGGTGGTATTGCGGGCAATGAGCTTTTCCGTCAGGCCGCCCATGGTCTCGATGCCCAGCGACAGCGGAATCACATCCAACAAGAGCAGGTCATCGCTGGACTTGTTGCCCACCAGCACATCGGCCTGCAGCGCTGCACCGATTGCCACCACCTGGTCCGGATCGATGTCGGCATGGGGCGCGCGGCCGAAAAATGACTCAACCCGCTCCCGCACTCGCAGGGTGCGGGTGGAACCACCCACCAGCACCACTTCCTTTACCTCTTCCGCGGCCACACCTGCGTCGCGCAGGGCGCGCTTGCAGGCGCGCAACGTCTTATCGATCATCGGGTCGAGCAGCGCTGCCATGCCCTCGCGGTCGAGAACCCCGTGCCAGTCACCGTACTCGACTGCCACCGATTCCCTTTCTGCCAGCGCCTCCTTGGCGACACAGGCACGATCGAGCAGCGCGCGCTGGGCAATCACGTCGTGATCCGTGCCCAACCCTGCCTGGTCCGCGATCCAACCGGCGATGGCACGGTCGAAGTCGTCGCCACCCAGGGCGGAATCGCCGCCAGTGGAAAGTACCTCGAATACGCCACGGGACAGGCGCAGGATGGAAATGTCAAAGGTGCCGCCACCCAGGTCATAAACCGCAATGACACCTTCCTCACCCTGGTCGAGGCCATAGGCCACGGCCGCGGCTGTGGGTTCATTCAGGAGCCGCAGCACATGCAAGCCCGCCAGTTGCGCGGCGTCCTTGGTGGCCTGCCGTTGTGCATCATCAAAGTAGGCAGGTACGGTAATCACGGCACCGTCGAGCTCTCCACCCAGGGCCGCTCTGCCCCGCTCCGCCAGCACTTTAAGGATCTCAGCCGACACCTGGACCGGATTCACCGGGCCCGAATCAGTCTCGATCGCCACCATACCGCCCTTGGTCGCCTCATCTGCGGACTGCACGAAACGGTACGGCAACTGCTCGCCGAAGCTCTTAACATCGCCGATTCCCCGCCCCATGAAACGCTTGATCGACAGCATTGTGTTGTAAGGGTCAGCCCCCGCGCGCTCCCGTGCGGCAGCACCAACGGTCACCGCCCCATCCGCGCTGTAATGGACCGCAGACGGCAGGATGACACTGTCGCCCTCCGCCTCGATCGCTTCGGCACTGCCGCTACGCACTGTCGCAACCAGTGAATTGGTCGTACCCAGGTCGATACCCACGGCGCGCTTGCGCTGGTGGGGCTCGGGAGTCTGTCCGGGCTCGGATATCTGCAGTAATGCCATCTGCTAACTCATTCTCGCTTTCGGTGACTTCATTCGTGCATGCCCTGTATCAAGCCGGGCGGTCAACAGGCGCTTCCCGCACCCCGCCGGGCGCAGCCGTGCACTTGTCGTCGATCTTGTGGGATCCGCAGGATCAATAATCCCCCAGCAGATCCTCTTCCAGCTCTTCCACCTGGTGCTGCAATTTCCGCAGGAACTGCAATTTGAGCAGGGAGTCTTTGGCCCGTTCCAGCTCCCCACCAGCAAACAGTTGCGCGAATTTCTCCTGCTCGGCGGAAAAGAGTCCGGAAGTCTCAGCCTCCAGCGCCTCCAGCGCGGCACCGGGGTCCGACTCACTGCGCACCTCCTCGAGCCGCTCCCGCAGCATCATCTGCTGCATCAGGAACTCGGCATCTGCAGTGGTCTGCTCGGGACTGATTTCGACGCCGGCCAGCTCCAGCAGGTAACCGGCCCGCGCGACTGGCTCACGCAGCGTGTTATACGCTTCGTTGATCCGGGCGGCATACTGCAGGGCCAGCCGCTGCTCGCGGTCGGACCGCGCAGCATACTTGTCCGGGTGAAACTCCCGCTGCAGTTCGCGATAACGCCCCGCCAGGGCCTCGCGATCCACACTGAAGCCCGGTTTCAGGCCAAAAATCTCGAAATAATTACGCTGCTCACTCATCGAATTCCCGGTCCCCGCTGTGACGGCCCGGATGGCTCACGCATCACCCGGCCCTATAAAAAAGGCCGGCGTGCAGTGACGCACCCGGCCCATCAACCCGGCAACGCCAGGCTCACACGTGAAAACTCTCGCCGCAGCCGCACTCGTTCTTCACATTGGGGTTTGAGAAGGCAAAGCCCTCGTTCAATCCTTCCTTGACGAAGTCGAGTTCGGTACCGTCCAGATACACGAGGCTTTTGGGATCCACGATCAGCTTCACCCCCTCGTGATCAAACACTTCATCCTCGGCATTGGCCTCATCCACGAACTCGAGTACGTACTGCATCCCGGAGCAGCCAGCGGTCCTGACACCCACGCGGATGCCAATGCCCTTGCCGCGGTTGGCGAGCTGGCGCTCGATATGCGCCCGCGCCGCCTCTGTCATGGTAATTGCCATATAGTAAAGTCGCCTTACTGCTTAGCTGGCCGCGCTCTCGTTCACCTTGCTAGTGCGCTTCTCACGAATATCGCGCACTGCGGCCTTGATTGCATCCTCGGCCAGTACGGAACAGTGAATTTTCACCGGCGGCAACGCCAGCTCTTCAGCAATAGCAGTATTTTTGATCTGCTCCGCTTCATCGATGCTCTTGCCCTTCACCCACTCAGTCAGCAGTGAGCTGGAGGCGATGGCTGAACCGCAGCCGTAGGTCTTGAACTTGGCATCCTCGATAATGCCCTGATCATTCACCTGGATCTGCAGGCGCATCACGTCGCCACAGGCAGGGGCGCCGACCATACCGGTCCCCACGTTGTCGGATTTGTCGTCCATACGGCCGACATTGCGCGGGTGCTCGTAGTGATCGATAACTTTGTCGCTATAGGCCATGGCTATTCTCCTGAATCATTCACGTGCGTTAATGGGCGGCCCATTCAATGGAATTGAGGTCGATACCGTCTTTGTACATATCCCACAGTGGTGACAGCTCACGCAGCTTCTCCACCGCCTTGCGAACCTCGGCGGCCGCATTGTCCACGTCCTGCTCGCTGGTAAAGCGACCAAAGCTGAAGCGCAGGGAACTGTGGGCCAGCTCGTCATTCACACCCAGCGCACGCAGTACATAACTCGGCTCGAGGCTCGCTGAGGTACAGGCCGAACCGGAGGAGATCGCCAAGTCCTTCAGGGACATAATCAGGCTCTCACCCTCTACAAAGGCGAAACTGACATTCAGGTTGCCGGGTACGCGCTTCTCAAAGGAGCCGTTGACATGGACTTCCTCCATATCCTTGATCGCATCCCAGAAGCGGTTGCGCAGCATCACCAGGCGCTCGTTCTCAGCCGCCATCTCTTCTTTGGCAATCCGAAACGCCTCCCCCATACCCACAATCTGGTGGGTGGGCAGGGTACCCGAACGCATACCGCGTTCATGGCCACCACCGTGGATCTGCGCCTCGATCCGCACCCGCGGCTTGCGGCGTACGTAGAGGGCACCAATACCCTTGGGGCCATAAATCTTGTGGCCGGAGAAAGACATCAGGTCGACTTTCATCTCCGCCAGGTCGATCGGCAGCTTACCGGCGCTCTGCGCGGCATCCACGTGGAAAATCACCTTCCGCGTCCGGCAGATCTCACCGATTGCGGCGATATCATTGATCACGCCGATCTCGTTGTTGACGTGCATCAGGCTCACCAGAATGGTGTCCTCCCGCAGCGCCTCCTCAACCTGCTCCGGGTAGACGATGCCGTCCGGATGCGGATTCAAATAGGTAACCTCAAACCCCTCGCGCTCCAGCTGTCGGCAGGCATCCAGCACAGCTTTATGCTCGATCTTGGAGGTAATAATGTGCTTGCCGCGCCCCTGGTAAAAGTGTGCCGCACCCTTGATGGCGAGGTTGTCAGACTCGGTGGCACCGCTGGTCCAGACAATTTCGCGCGGGTCCGCATTCACCAGGTCGGCAACATGGCGACGCGCTTCCTCCACAGCCTCTTCCGCTTTCCAGCCGAACAGGTGAGAGCGCGAGGCCGGGTTACCAAAGTTACCCTCCATCGTCAGCTGCTCCGCCATCTTGGCAGCGACCCTCGGGTCCACCGGGCAGGTAGCAGCGTAGTCCAGGTAAATGGGAAGCTTCATATTCAATTCTCTCCGCGCACTGGGTCTGTCGATTCGCGTGTGCTCTCGGGTTTACATCCGGGCGCCCGCCAGCCTGCTGTCACTGCAGGCTGCCGATAACCGCCACTTTCTCTTCCGGCGCCGCCTCACGCATATCCTGGCGCCGCGCCACTTCCTGCACTTCGGCCCGCGCCACCAGGTTGGTGAGGCTGATACCACTCAGGAAGCTGTGAATCTGTTCACTCAGGTCACACCACAGATAGTGGGTGAGACACTGCTCTCCGCCGGCGCAGTCGCTGTTGCCACCACAGCTGGTGGCATCCACTGACTCGTTGACCGCATCAACGATCTGCGCCACATATATATCGTCTCCGGCCCGGGCCAGGCGATAGCCGCCTCCGGGGCCGCGCACGCTGGACACCAACCCCGACTGGCGCAACCGGGAGAATAGCTGTTCAAGGTATGACAGGGAGATACCCTGGCGCTTGGATATATCTGCCAGGCTGATCGGGCCGCGATCGGCGTGCAACGCCAGATCCAGCATCGCTGTGACCGCGTAACGGCCTTTGGTTGTCAAACGCATGTCAGCTCCCGACTGATCCATTGCCCTTTCGACGGGGCGCGAGTATGGAATAACCAACTAACTCAGTCAAGTATATAACCACTCAGTCCAGTCGGGTATTGGGCAATGAGCGGGCCCGCCGGATCTCGTACTAGCTCGACGGGGAATCGTCTCCCGACTTACTGTCCGGGCGCCCTTTGCCACCCGTGCGGTAAATATAGTTCTGGATTGCTGTCAGCATGCCGCGCAGGATTCCCAACTCCATATCATCGGGACGGACGCGACTGAACAGACGGCGCAGACGGGTCATGGTCTGGCGGGGGTTATCAGGGTCGATAAAGCCGAGCTCCCCGAGCGACTGCTGCAGGTGCTCGAAATAGAGCTCCATATCGCTCGCCTTGGCCGGCGGCCGATCCCAGTCGGAATAGCTCAATGCCCCGCCCCGCTCTGCCTCCAGGGCGGCCACACGTGCCTCGTAGGCCAGGACCTGCACCGCCGTGGCCAGGTTCAGGGAGCTATACTCGGGATTGGCGGGAATGTGCACATGGAAGTTACAGGCCTGCAGCTCCTCATTGGTGAGCCCGCGGTCCTCGCGCCCGAAAACCAGCGCAACCGGGTGAGTGGCGGCCTCCACCACAGCCCGCTCGCCACACTCCCGGGGCGTGAGCAACGGCCAGGGGATACGCCGCTCCCGGGCGCTGGTGGCAACCACCAGGCCACAGTCGGCCACAGCCTCCTCCAGGGTGTCGACCACCACCGCTGTCTCCAGCAGGTCCGCCGCACCCGCGGCGCGCCAGATGGCATTGGCAGCGGGAAACTCCCGCGGTGCCACCAGGTACAACTGCTTCAAACCCATGTTCTTGAGGGCTCGGGCGGCACCGCCGATATTACCCGGGTGGGCACTATTCACCAGCACCACGCGTATGTTGTCGAGGGCACTGGGAGCGGCAGTATCGTTGGGGGACTTGGCCATACTGAAGAAATAATCCGGGCTGTTGCGGGCGCGCGAGTGTAGCAAATCTGGCCAAGAATCCCTACAATCCGCCGCGGCCGGCCAGCCCGGCCCCGGAGACTTCGTGACTCAAAAGTCATGCATCTCCCGCTTTTTAACCTCCCCAACCACTTAGTGCGGACAAGTTATGGAACCCATGCTGAATATTGCCCTGCGCGCAGCGCGCAAGGCCGGAGAACTGATCGAGCGCGCCTGGGAGCGCGACGTGACCAAGTTCGAGGAAAAAGGGCGCAATGATTTCGTCACTGAAGTGGACCGCGCCAGTGAGCAGGAAATCATCTACCACCTTCGTAAGGCCTACCCCCGGCACAGTATCCGCGCCGAAGAGAGCGGCTTTCATGAGGGTGCCGAGCCAGACTACGAGTGGATTATTGATCCGCTGGATGGCACTACCAATTTTATTCACGGCATCCCGCAATTTGCGGTTTCCATCGCCTGCCGCTACCGCGGCCGCATCGAGCACGCTGTGGTGCTGGACCCAATCAAGCGCGAGGAATTCACTGCCAGCCGCGGTCGCGGTGCAGCACTGAATGGACGCCGAATCCGGGTCACCAACCGCCAGAACCTGCGCGGCGCCCTGATCGGTACCGGTATTCCCTTTAACGGTCCGGCGTTCGACAATATCGACCCTTACCTGGCCGCCCTCAAGGAAATTGCCGGACAGACTTCCGGTATCCGCCGCCCCGGCGCGGCCGCGCTGGACCTGGCCTATGTGGCGGCGGGCCGGTTTGACGGATTCTGGGAAATGTACCTGAACACCTGGGATATCGCCGCGGGTTCACTGCTGGTCAAGGAGGCCGGGGGCCTGATCAGCGACTTCCGCGGTGGTGAGAATTACCTGGACAGCGGTCACCTGGTCTGTGCCAGCCCCAAGGTCTTCAAGCCGCTGCTGCAGATTGTGGGGCGCCACCTCGGCCAGGTCCGCTGACCTGCCGATCACACCCCGGGCCTTACTGCTGGCCCGGGAACCCCACGCCCCGGAGGCAACCTGCACCCGGGGCAGCCTCAGGCAGTTTCCGTCTCGCGCCCTCCCTTTCCGGCTTTCCCGGGCTGCCAATCGAACAGGAATTCCGTTAGCGACTGCGGGCGACCCACATGGTATCCCTGCACCAGGTTCACCCCCAGTGCGGCCATCCGCCGCAGCGTCGGCTCGTCCTCCACATATTCAGCCACAGTACGGGCACCAAGGCGCTGGGCTATCTGGTGAATGGACTCGACGATAATCAGGTCAACGAAGTTTTCCTCCACCTGGCGGACAAAGCTGCCATCGATTTTGATGTAGTCAATCGTGAAGGACTTGAGGTAACCAAAGGAGCTTAAACCGTTGCCAAAATCGTCAAGCGCGATGCGACAACCCAGCTTGCGCAGCTCAGCGACAAAGCGGCTGGCACCGGCCATATGACTTATGATGGCGGTTTCGGTAATCTCAAAACTGATCCTGTTCCGGGGCACGGGCGTCCGCTCCAGGACCTCGAGCAGGTAGAATTGGAAACCCTCGTCACCGAGGGCATCGGCGGAGATATTGAGGGCAAAATTTAAGCCGGCAGAAGCAATTGCCTCCGCGTTTTTCACCAGGGTCTCGTCCACAACCCAGCGATCGATCGCCAGCATCAGGCCGTAGCGCTCTGCCGCGGGCACGAAAGAATCCGGCATCAGCAGGTGCCCCGTATCGTCCTGCATTCTCAACAGAAACTCATAGTGGCTGATGCGATCGGTATCCGAGGCTTCCGCAATAGGCTGCATGTCCAGGTAAAACCGCCCACGATCAATTGCGTCACGAATCACCGAGGCCATCAGGATCTCCCGGTGCTGGTCGGCTGCGGCACTCTCGCCCAGGCCGTAGGTCATGACGGAGCCACGCCTCGTCCGCTTGGCCGAAAAACAGGCCACGTCAGCCTGGCTGAGCAGGTCGCCGAGGTGATAATTGCGACTGTTGATCTCGGTAATACCGGCACTGGCTCCCACATCATAGACGCGGTTGTTCCAGGGGAACCTGAGGGCAGTGATCTGGTCGAGCAGGGCTTCGCAGCGCTGTCGCGCCCGCTCGCGGTCACAGTACCTCAGTAAGAGTCCGAATTCGTCCCCTCCCAACCGGGCGACACTATCTGACTTCTGCAGACAGGAACGTAAACAACGGCTGATTTCCCGCAACAACTCATCCCCGGCCATATGACCGGCACTATCGTTTACCAGCTTGAAGCGATCGAGATCCAGATATACAAGCGCGTGACAGGCATTGCCCTCGGTCACTTCCAGGGTTGCCTCCTGCAGGGCGCGCTTGAAGGCATCCCGATTGGGAAGGCCGGTCAGGTCGTCGTGGGAAGCCTTGTAACTCAACTGTCGGATCAGCTCCCGTTGCTCGCTCACGTCCTGAATCACCAGGACCGCGCCCAGGAGGTCTCCGTCGTGTTTCCGCAGCGGTGATACTGACCAGGTGATGTCGTACCGGTGCCCTGACAGGCTCATCAGGGTAGATTCCCCACTCCCGAATACGACCCTGGACTGCTCCATGCATTGCGCCAGGGAGGTGGCGATATTGCGGCCCTGGTCATCACCATCGATCTGGCAGACAGTGTCCAGCGGCCTACCCTGCGCATCCTGGTTCAGCCAGCCGGTCAGGTTCTCGGCCATTGGGTTCAGGTAATTGATTCGTAACTCTGCATCTGTGGATATCACGGCATCGGTGATGGAGGCCAACGTGACCTGCAGGCGCTCCTTCGTTTCAACCAGCACTCTTTCGCTGCGCTTTCGCCAGTCAATATCCTCTACCTGGGCCAGGATATACAGCGCCTGCCCGCGGATATTGCGCGCCACCGAAGCCCGCAGCTCACCCCATACGGGGTGCCCCTCACGATGCAGGTAACGCTTCTCCAGGCAGAATGGCTGACTGCCATCCAGGACAAACCTCTCCAGCAACCCCCGACTGCGCTCCAGGTCATCCCGGTGGGTGAGATCAAGCACGTTCCTTCCGAGCAAGTCCGCCTCCCGATAGCCGAGAAATTCACAGAAGCTCCGGTTCACCTGGCGGATTTCTCCCTCCAGAGAGACCAGCAGAATACCGATTCGGGAATTCTCCACCGCCTGGCGAAAGCTGCTCTCCACCTCCACCGCGCGGGCGCTCCGCCGTCGTTCGATATTGGTATATACCGAGACCAGATAGGCGGGCGTTACCGCTGCAAAGGTGGCCAGTACCAGGCTGAACTGGGGAAAGTCATCGCCCGGTGCTGCCGGCAACGGCCAGGCTGATGCCCCTGTCAACTGGATCGCCATGGCAATTGTCACTGTGCAGATCACCACCAGGCTGGCAAACAGGTTCAGGACAGTGGCGGCCCAGACCAGGGCCAGGGAGACAAACACAAAGGGGTAGGCCTTGTACTCAAGCAGGGTCACGCTCAATGCGGTGACGGCAACACTGACCAGGGTAAACTGCCCCCACCAACCCCAGCCAGCGGCGCTGCGCCTGGTGCGCGCAATCGCGTCCCTGGATAGCAACAGGATCGGCAAAAGGATCAGGATTCCCATGGCATCCGCTGCATACCAGAAGGGGAAGATCTCAACAAAGGTCGCCCCTGTATTTTGCGCCACAAAATAGGAACCGATGCCCGCACTGGAGAGCGGCGGTACGATCGCTGACAGGAACACAAAGCGCAGCCATCGCTGGACGCCATCGAAATAATCGTGTCCGGGGAAAAAGCGGCGAAGCAGGGTGGCGGCAACCATAATCTCAGCCAGGCTCGCCAGGGTGTACTCAAATGCAGAGAGCCACTCCAGGCCAAGCCAGAGGCCAGCGAAGAATGAGGCGCAAAAGAAGCTGGCAAACAGTACCGGCCAGTGCCGCGGGGGGCGCCGGTAGAAGTAAGCAATTGCTACGGAATCTGCCAACCACAAAAAGGCAGCGCCATCCTCTGCACTCAGCGTTTTTTTACAGAAAACGACTAGTGCCGCACTGAGCAATGCAAGTGCCAGCGCACTCTCCCACAGTGGCGCAACCTGTGCATCTCTGTTCAGTCGGTCGTCAGCGTGACGTGATGACGAAAACAATAGTTTCCAGCCCCTACTCTTGACAGCCCTCACCGGGAACTGCGTTCAGATCGTTAGAATTTCCAGCGAATCCCCACAAAAACCAGCTCAGGATGATAGCTGTCGCTTCAGTTGCCGCGATAGCTGCACCAGGTCAAAAGCCGCTGGCAGGAAATCCTGGCCACTACCATCGCCCGACGCCCCTACCCGGATAAACGCGATATTGGCAGTCAGGGGGTCATCCCTGAGGATCGCCCGCATATCATCCGCGGACATTCCCGGCATACCGGAATCAAATAGAACCACATCAATGCTTCGGGTCCGAGCCATGAAAATGGCCTCAACCGCATCTGCTGCGCCGACCAGCTGCACCTGGGAGGAGTCGACCAGTAGATTACGCAACCGCTCCAGCTCCGAAGGGCGATTGTCCACCAGCATCAACTGGCACGGGGGTAGCTGTGTCGCGGTGTGGGTGTGGGCAGGCATCTGTATAACCTCAGGTGCCGCATCAATCAGCGGAAAATCAACCCAGAAAATCGACCCCTGATCCTCGTGGCTGTCAAAGTCGATACGCCCACCCATGGCCTCAGTAAGGCGCTTGGCAATTGCAAGTCCCACCCCGGTGCCTTCTATTTGCCCGCGCTCCGCCCCAAGCCGGTTGAATGGCTCGAACACCTCGGCGCGACGGTTCTCGGCAATACCTTTGCCGGTATCCAGGATACTCAGCCGCAACCACCCATCCGCCAGTGGGGAGAAGTTGATGACAACCCTGCCATTTTCCCGGTTGTACTTGACCGCATTACCGGCCAGGTTCAGGACTACCTGCTTGAAACGAACCGGGTCTGCACAGATGTATGCCGACTCCCAGCCCAACGGTTCGAAAATCAGGCTCACCTTGCGCGTTTCCGCCAGCGGCTCCAGCAAGCGTTTACAGTCCTCTACCAAAGCGGCCGGCTTGATAGGTTCCATGGATGGCGCGAGGCGCTGGCTGTCAATACGGGCCAGCTCCAGTACGTCACCCACCAGGTGCAACAGGTGCTGCCCTGCGCGACGGATTTCTCCGAGGCGCTGGCGCTGGTCGGGGTTGAGACTCATTTCCAGCTCGACCATCTGGCTGTAACCCAGGATTGCGTTCAGTGGTGTCCGGAGCTCGTGGCTGAGACTGAGCAACAGCTCCGCCCGCACCGCGCTCTCCTTGCGCTTGCTCTCCAGCTCGCGCTCGAGGCGCAGCTGTGCCTCCCGATAACCGGTGACGTCCTGGGCCAGTCCCAATACCCGCACCGGCTTGCCCTCGCTGTTCGTTTGTAGCTGGCCGCGACAACGCACCCAGATTACGCCACCGTCGCGGTGCCAGAGCCGGTACTCCACATCCAGGGGTAACTGTTCGGTGACGTGATCCCGGAACGCCTGTTCGGCGCGGGCCAGGTCTTCCGGCAGGATTCGCGATTTCCAGAGTTTCAGGGCGCTGCGGGCATCAGTATCTGCGTGGTCGCAGTCGTACCCCAACATGGTCCAGCAGGCCCGGTCCATAACCACTTCATCCGCCTGCAGGTCCCAATCCCACAACCCATCACCCACCGCGGCCAGGGTCCAGAACGCCCGCTCCCCCTGCACATAAGATTGCTCCCGCATCGCCAGGAGATCGGTCAAATCGGCACAACCACCAATAATGATCGCGCCGTCACCGGTACTGCCGGAAGCATCCGCAACGCTGCGCCCCCACCAGCGCAACCAGAGCTGCCGTCCGTCACGGGCGAATACGCGCACGGTGATATCGAATGCGCCCCCCCTTCGCACTAACCGACGCCGGGCGGCACGCAGTTTCTCGCGGTCGCCGCTGTGAACGGGGGTGAGTTCCTCGCCGCCCCACAAACTGTCGAGGGCTGCAGCACGATCCTGATCGAACAGCGCCCAGATATCACCGAACGCGCTGCCGTGACCAGTACCGGGGTGCCACTCCCAAAGCCCACAGTCCACATCCCGCAGGAGTTGGCGCATATGCATAATCTGGCGCCGCACCAGTCCCGGCGGTACGCTGGGGTCTGCACCACGGGGGAACAGCTGCAGGGGAAAATCGGTCACTTCGACGGACATGGCTACGGGCACATCGCAGTTTGTTATTCGGGCTTTACCGGAAGTGAATCACTTATCCGTCTTGAAGGAAAGCCTGGTCGGGGATCAACTCGATAAGCGGCAGCGCCCGGAGATGTTGCCCGAGGCAAAAAAAGGCCCCGCAATGCGGGGCCTGAATCAGCGATGATGAGAGAAAACGGGAAGTCACGCAGTAAGAGCTTTGCCATAAACCCCGTGATGGTTTCCCGCAGCGAGGGCCTCTCGGCCGCTCGCAATCTGGTTAATGCAACCCCTATGCCAACTTTTCATTTTCGGTGGTATAGCGCGTCCGCCTACAAAAACGGGGGGTGATCGGCCTATCCCCATCCCTGCTAACCCTGAATGACGAAGGTTTTGTCCTCAGAGGACGGTGTTTTGAACCAATTCAGCCCCAGAATTGAGGCTAACGCACCAAAATCAGGCACTGATGACCCGATACCTGCCACAATTCGCAAACCGTCCTCCAGGGACGTGCCATGCAACCCCGGATCGGGTAGCATCGAGCCAGCAGCGACACCTTTGCAACGCCTGGCATATATATTTAAGCATCGCCCGGCGCTATGCAGTGATTGATGCATCAGGGTGTCCGGCTGGATGTAGCGTACAATGTAAGGTTGTTCTATGAATGCAGTATCCGAGGCCCCGCGCGTCTGGGTCACCACTATCCTTTTCGCCACCACTGCCCTCGCGGCCCTGATCCTGGTACCGCTTTACGGGCTTCTGGTCGGCTATCACTGGTACCAGTGGCTCGCGTTCGCCGTTTACGGTGCCCTGTGCGGGCTGTCCATCACGGCCGGCTACCATCGCCTGTGGTCGCACCGCACCTATGAGGCGCACTGGTCCCTGCGCCTGCTGTTCGCCCTGTTCGGCGCCGCCGCACTGCAAAACAGCGTACTGGTATGGGGTTCCAGTCACCGCCGTCATCACCGGCATGTCGATGACAACGACCAGGATCCCTACTCTGCCCGACGCGGTTTCTGGTTTTCCCACATCGGCTGGATGTTGCGCGACTACCCCAGCGGCCGCGAGAATTTCGAGAACGCCAAGGATCTGCAGCGCGACAAGATCGTCATGTGGCAGCACAACCACTACATTGCCATCACGCTGGCGATGAACGTGGGCCTGACCTTCCTGCTTGGCTGGGTCACGGGGGACATTATCGGCATGATGTTGCTGGCGGGAATCCTGCGGATTGTCGTCAATCACCACACGACTTTCTTCATCAATTCCCTTGCGCACATGTGGGGACGCCGCCCCTATACCGACGAAAATACCGCGCGGGACAACGACCTGCTGGCATTTTTCACCTTTGGCGAGGGCTACCACAACTACCACCACATCTTCCAGACGGATTACCGCAATGGCATTCGCTGGTACCACTGGGATCCCACCAAGTGGCTGATCCGCTCGGCAAGCTGGCTTGGCCTGGCGCGCAACCTGAAGACGGTGTCCGATATACGCATCCAGCGCGCCATGCTCACCATGCAGTTCAAGCGAGCCGAACAGAAACTGCAGGGATCCACCCATAAGGAAAGCTGGCGCGAGCTGTTGGAAAAGGAAGCCCAGGAGTTTTCCGCCGCACTGGGCGAATGGAAGGAACTGCAGTCGCGCCGCTATGAAAACGCCCGCGAACGCCTGCTGGCCAGGTGGGAGAGCGCTGCGATTCGTACCCGTGTCAAAGAGCTGGAGTACAGCCTCAAGATGCAGCGCAAACGGCTCCAAATTATGATGGAACAGTTCCACCTTTGTCCTGCCACCGCCTGACACGGTAGCAGCCGCGCACAAAAAAGGGCGATCTCCGGATCGCCCTTTTTTATTGCCGTCTGATGCCAAGGTGCATCGGGCCCCTCCCGCCATCAACGGCTGGCCCAGCCCCGACCGGTCACGATTCAGGACGCGGCAAACTGTTGCACCGAATAGGCAACCCGCTCTTCCACGTTGCGCTCGAGCCCCTCAAGGTCCATTTGCTCAATCACCCGCAGCCGGCTGCGCAGCCCAACACCGTTCGCAATCTGGATCGCCAGCCCGGGGCGCGCATTGGCTTCCAGCAGGAGCGGTCCGCGTTTCCGGTCCAGGACGATATCACAACCGAGGTAACCGAGGCCGGTCATTTCGTAACAGCTGGAAGCCAGCCGCAACAGGTCCCGCCATCCCGGCACCTGCAACTTGCCAAAGGGCATCTCTGTATCCGGGTGCTGCTTGATACGCAGCCCATTTTGTACCGCATGGCAACTGCGTCCGGTGGCCAGGTCAATCCCCACCCCGACGGCACCCTGGTGCAGGTTTGCCTTGCCGTCAGAAGCGTGCGTTGAGCAGCGCAGCATGGCCATCACCGGGAAGCCGCGAAACACGATAACGCGGATATCCGGCACACCCTCGAAAGAGTAATTATCGAAAACCGGGTCGAAATCCACCAGCGCCTCGATCATCACCCGGTCCGGTTTGCCGCCCAGGCTGTAGAGGCCACTGTGGATGTTACTGACGTGGCGCAGGATATCCATCGCCGTTACCCTGGCGCCGGAGGGTTTTATGTACTCATCGCCCTCGCGCCCCACGATGACCAGGATCCCCTTGCCCCCGGAGCCCCGCGCCGGCTTGATCACAAACTGCCACAGCGGCTCGATCACTTCCATCACCCGGGCGCGGCTCGGCTGGGTCTCGAAAGCTGCAATCAGCTCTGGCACCGCAATTCCCGCCCGGCGGGCCGCCCGCTTGGTGTTGAGCTTGTCGTCGACAATTGGGTACAGGTGACGGTCGTTATACCGCGCAATATAGTTCACGTTACGGGCATTCATCCCCAGCACCCCCATCTTCCGCAATGCGGACGGGGAAACCAGGCCACCGCGCAACTTGGCGCCGATCCGGGAGAGGGAGATAGTGTTCATTTACCGCACCAGCTGCCGGAAGCGCATCAGTTCACCGAGACGGAAACCGGTGTAATTGCCGACAATCAGGATCAGGCTGAGCAACACCAGCAGTAACTCCGGGAAATTAAAGGTCCAGTGCTCGATATAGCGGTTGGTCATTACCCAGAAAGCCAGGACCGCCACCAGCAGGCTGCCGCCGGCCTGCACCACCACTTCGTAGGGGCCGTCCTCTTCCCAGACAATGGACATCCGCTCGATGGTCCAGGCCAGGATGATCATCGGGAAGAAGGTCACGGTCAGGGCCTGTTCGATGCCCAGCTTGTAGCTGACGACACTGATCGCCGCCATCAATATCACCACCGTCACCACGACGGCGGCGATCCTCGCCACAAGTAACAGGTTGAGCCTGCTGAGGTAAAACCGGACCCAGAGTCCCAGCACCAGGATCAGCACGAAAATCGCCAGGCCGGTCAACAGCCGGGTTTCAATAAAGGCGATGGCCAGCAGGACCGGCATAAAGGTACCGGAAGTACGTATACCCACAAACACCCGCAACAGGACCACCACCAGGGCCCCCACAGGTACCAGCAGGATCAGCTTGAAGATACTCTGCTGTTCGATCGGCAGGCTGTAGATAGAGAAATCCACCAGCGCTTCTTTTTCATTGCTGGTACTGAGCATCGCCACTTCGCGGGCGGGAACATCGTTGGCAATGACCGAGAAGGTCACGCGCGAATCACTGCCGCCCTCGACATCCAGCAGGCTCTTTCCACCCCGCTGCCAGATAAAGAAGTTCTTCGGCACGCCCGGTGATCCACTGCGAGGCTCAAAGACGACCCAACGTTTTCCGTCAAAGACTTCCAGCAGGTCCTCGGGGTCCAGCCGGCGACGGTCGTCCTCCAGGTAAAGACCACGGATCCGGTGCGCGGGGATCTCCGCAGCCGACAGCATCAGCAGGGCCACATCCACCAGGGAGCGGTCCTTGTAGTAACCGAAAATCAGGTTGCGGTCCTGGTTGCGCGTATCCCCGAGGGAGGTCAGCAACTGGGTGGTAAACGTCTCCGTATCCGAGGAGCGCTCCCGGGCAGACTCCACCATGGAGTAAATGGCCTGGCGTACCGCCTCCTGCTCCCGCGCCCCAAGGAAAGGCTTGTCCACCTCGGTACTCAGGTCCAGGGGCTGCTCCAGTGCCGCACCGGGCGTCTGGTGCACATCCAGCTGGTAGAAGAGCGATTGGCTGCCGCTGGCGTCACGCCGGGACCAGACCGCACGATATTCGTCGTTGTCACGAATGACATTGAACCCGAAACCCGAGGAGCTGAAGGTTTCCCCCAGCACTTCCATGTTGCGCTGTTCACGCGGCAGGGTGAGAGAGGCCTTGACCGGGCCGCCATCGGCGTTGAAACGCACCTTCGCCTCAATGGTCCAGACAGTGCGGTACTCTCCCGGCAGGAGCGGGAAACCCAGTTCGCGGTTCTTGTAAATGGTGAGAGCCGCGCCCATCAGCGCGAATAATGCAGCGAGAATATATACCTGAGCGCGTGGCGACATCCGCCAATCCCCATATTTCATGATTGGGCGGCGCCGGGACGGGCGCGGCTGCCGCCAAAATGCTAGCCAGTATTACTTTGAGACGGGAAGCCTGGGCTCGCCCTGTACTTCGCGCCTGCTGACATCAACGACAGCGGCATCCTTGAGGAAATTGCGCCCCACCAGTAGCCGGTAATCCATCCCGTTGCGCTCAGCCAGGTTAACCTCAACCATGTGGGTGACTTCGCCGACAGTCAGGCTCATGTTAACGATCGGGCGGCGCTGGCTACCAAAACCAGGGCGTTCCACACGCACGTGGCGCTTGATTGGCAGCTCCACGGTCACAGGTTCATCATCTCCCGGTGCTGCGAGCTGGAACCGGACCCAGTCCTTGCCATCTCGCTCGAAAGGCTTGAGCTCTTTCACACTCAGGGAAGAGGTAGGAGCGCCGGTGTCAATCAGGGCCTTGAGGGTCACGCCACCGGGCTCGATAGCCACGACCTCCACATCTCCCAGAACCAGCTTGTCCTTGGCAACCGGCACTTCGACTACTTTCTCGTAGGTCCGTTCGATTACCCGCTCCACGACTTTGACTTCCGGCTCCGCGCACACCACTTCCTGGGGCTCCGGGCACTGGGCAGCGGCATCCAACGCCGGACCGGTCTCTTCAGAGCGCTGCTCAGGGATGGCCGTACCGGGCTCTTCAGACCAGGGGCCGCGCAGCGTGAAGGACTCGCATCCCACGATTAATTGTGAGGCCAGCAACAGACATAAAATGGGAAAAAACCGCATTTTTGCTTACTACCTTAGGGCCTTTCGGCCAACCTGTGCGACGATCGCAATTTCCTGTCCCTGTTTCTTATTCGGCCGGAGAATCCATGTCCGGCTTGGTATAAACGAAACATACTACCGCATCCAGCCCTTAACTGAACAGATTAGCGCCCGCGTTCGCACCCAGGTTGTGACGTGTACCTGCCCGCAGCCGGCGCCGTCCGGGGCACTCAGCCCCGCTCCAGGCGCGCATCCATCTCTGCCAGCAGCGCGATCAGGCGTCCACCATCGTCGCGTCCACGGAAGAACTCCTCGGCGATGGGCGCCGTGCCGCATTTCTCCGGCAGAGGGCCACCGGCCTCCACCAACCCGGCCATACGCGGGATAAAAATGAATTGCAGCCACTGCGGCAGGGTCAGGGTGTCCACACAGAACGGCTGGCTGCTGGCCAGGGCCTCCGCCGGTGGCGCCTCAGCCTGCCAGAGCCCCAGTCGCCGCAACTCGGCCTCCAGCTGCAATAACTGGTCCGCGACTTCCACGTGAATATTGCTCATAGGGGACTCCGTCTGTTCAGTTATGTTCAATCGACCACCGGGTTTCTAGTGAATATCGCGGCGGAAAGGCGGCAGGGAATCCAGCATCGCGCGGCCGTAGCGACGTGTGACGATACGCCGGTCCAGCAGGGTGACAGTTCCCTCATCCCGCTCGGTGCGCAACAGGCGGCCGCAGGCCTGCACCAGCCTGACTGCCGCATCGGGAACGGTAATCTGCATGAATGGATTGCCACCACGGGCCTCCACCCACTCCGCCAGCGCCGCCTCAATGGGGGCATCGGGCACAGCGAAAGGCAGTTTGGCAATCACCACGTGGCGGCAGTAGTCGCCCGGCAGGTCGAGCCCCTCGGCAAAGCTGGCGAGCCCGAACAGCACGCTGGCCCCACCACCATCGATCGTCTCGCGATGAATCTCCAGCAGCTGCTGGCGCGAGCGCTGGCCCTGCATCTGGATGCGGTTGCGCCAGGTGCCCGGCAGCGACTCGTAGACTGTCTCCATCTGGCGACGGGACGAAAACAGCACCAGCGCACCCCCTCTGTCACCGAGCAATTCCGGCAAGGTATCGATGACCGCATCCGTATGCTGGTCGGCATTACCTGCATCCACGGCGCTCGCCGGCACCTGCAGCGTTGCGCGGGAGAAATCGAACGGGCTGGGCACCACTTCATAGGTGGCATTGTCAGGTGTGCCGGCGCGCATCCGGAAACGGTCGAAGCGCCCCAGCGCAGTCAGGGTGGCAGAGGTCAGCACCGCGCCGTAGCAGCGCCGCCAGAGGCTGTACTCGAGTGTCTTGCCCGCCAGAATCGGCGAGCTGCAGACCTCGAAATCGAACGAGCCGCCCCAGTCCACCAGCGTCACCCAACGCGCCTGGGGCAGCGCACCCTCGGCATCCGGGCGGGAGTAGTTGGCCCACAATTGCAGGTTGGCCTCGGCGCGCCCGTACCAGCTCCCCAGGAGCGGATACCAGCGCTCCAGGTCCACTGCAGGCACCGGGCTGTGCGGATCCTCCAACAGCTTCTGGGCGGCCTGCAGCATCTTGCCCAGCACCGCCTCCAGTTCGTCGAAGTCGTCGCGCAGGGTTTCCGCCAGCCGCATCAGCGACTCCGGTACCACCCCGCCCTCAAAACGGTGCTTGACTGTATTGCCGCGCTCGTCCTCGAACTCGCAGGTCTCCTCGAGCAGCGGCCACATCTGTTCCAGCGACTGTTTGGCCGAGGTCAGCAACCCCGGCAATTCTTCACCACAGCGATCCAGTTCGGCACCATCACCAATTTCACCCAGCATCTGGCCGAGATTCTTGTTGGCCTGGTCCAGCCAGCCGGTGGAGGCCCCGACCCGGCTGTGATGGGAGAAGTGGTTGAGCGCCTTGTCCGGCAGGTGGTGTGCCTCATCGAGCACGTAGATGGTTTCTTCCGGCGGCGGCAGTATGGCACCGCCCCCCAGCGCCAGGTCGGCCAGCAGCAGATCGTGATTGGCAACGATCACCTGAGTCTTGCCCAGGTTTTCACGGGCGCGGAAGAAGCTACAGTTGCCCACGTGCGGGCAGCGCCGTCCACTGCACTGGCGATGGTCGGTGGTTACACGGCTCCAGTCGGCCACCTCGATGGTATCCGGCCAGTTGTCCCGGTCCCCGTCCCACCGGCCGCTGGCCAGGCTCTCCGCCATTTCCTGATACAGCTTTACCCCGGTCTCATCGACCCGGGGCAGCTCGTCCTCATAGAGCCCCATACTGGTGCCCACCCCACTGCCGCTGTACTCTGCCAGCAACTGGTCGAGCTTGCTCAGGCACAGGTAGCGGCCGCGGCCCTTGGCAAGGCTGAAATCGAACTGCAGGCCGCTGTGACGGGCCACCTCCGGCAGGTCCTTGTGGATAATCTGCTCCTGCAGAGCAACAGTCGCGGTCGAGATAACCAGCTTCTTGTCCTGGGCCCGGGCCTGCGGGATAGCCGCCAGCAGGTAGGCGACCGTCTTGCCGGTACCGGTGCCGGCCTCTACCACGCAGATATGCTCACCGTCAGTCTTGCCGCTGTCCCGCTCACCAGTGGCATCCTGCTCGATACCCCCCAGGGTGCGGGCGATGGCCGCCACCATCAGCTTTTGCCCGTAACGGGCGCGAAGCTCGCGCCCGGCCAGGAACTCGCTATAGGCAGTCTGGATGACCTGTTTGTCTTCTTTGCTTAACACAGTGTGGGGGAACCGACAGCTGGTGGATGGTCAGAAAGCGGCATTATCGCGCAAGCAATCGCCGCACTCCACCACCGCAGCAACGGTTCACAGGTAGGCAAGCTTTGACACCACCGGGTTGGCGTAGCCACGGATCGCGCGCTCGCGCCAGCGCTCGTCGATGCGCTGCATGCGGGCCTCGAACTTCTGCCGGGTCTCAGTGTATTCGTCCGGGCTCCAGGGCCGGGCCGGCCAGGACACCGGCAAATCCGGCACCTCGCCGTAGATCATCTGGTAGGCGATGAGGTTGGTGGGATGCAGGACATAGTTGCCGATCACCTGGCGATCGATCTCCTCGGCAAGGGCGCCAACATCGTGGTATTCACCCTCGATCGGCGTGCCGAACGCAGCGTGCACATGCCCCTTCTGGCCCACAACCCCCTTGGCAATGGAGTTCAGGTCCTCGTGCCTGGCCTTGCGGTAACCTTCCGGGTGCTCGGCGAAATACAGCTCACGCGCCTTCTGCCTGTCGCAGGGGTCCCATTCGTAAGAGATGGCCAGCGGCACGATATGCAGCTTGCGCCAGAAGTCGGCAAACGGGGTTTCCCGGTCCTTGGTCATGGCAAACATGGCCGCCAGTGCCGGGTTGGTGCGATCCAGGCCGTCTTTGGCCCGCCCGGACCGCTGTGCGATCCAGACATGCTCATTCTCATTGACCACCGAGTGATAGATGTAGTTGGACAGCTTGGTCGCTGACTCAAGCTTCTCGCGGCGGTTGCTGGCCTTGCGTTTCACGGTGAAGCACTTGTTGAGCTTCATGATATCGGTGGCGAACTGCTTCGTCAGCAGGTTGTCGCCGATAGCAATCCGGGCTGTTTCGTGTCCCTCCTTGTACATGGAGAGAATGGACAGCGCAGGATCCATGGCAATATCGCGATGATTACTGACAAACAGGCAGGCGCGATCCTTGGGCAGGGTATCCAGGCCCGAAATGGTCAACCCGTCGCTGGTACGGTTCACGACCATATCCAGGTACTTGGCCACCACCTCCTGCACACCGCGCACATCCCGCGCCTTGCGGAACTCGAA
This sequence comes from Microbulbifer sediminum, assembly GCF_021729035.1. GTDB lineage: Bacteria > Pseudomonadota > Gammaproteobacteria > Pseudomonadales > Cellvibrionaceae > Microbulbifer > Microbulbifer sediminum. The sequence continues at coordinate 127,984 of NZ_JAJSAP010000001.1, forward strand.
GCGGAGGAACTGGCGCACCAGCCACGCGATCGGGCCCTCAAGCTTCGCCAGCTTCGGCACCAGGAAGTGTGCCGCCGCATGGGACATCTCGGGGTCGTTGATCAGGCGCTTGAGGGCGTCGCGCACCTCGTCGTCGCGGTAGGGGCGAATATCCTCAAACTGCGAGGGATCCAACTCACTTGCTCTCATGAAATCACTACCTGCCATCTGCTGCCACCGGGTGCCGGTGCGCTCGGGCTCATTCTTATTGATGCCAGACCGGCCCGCGAGCCGGTCGGGTACGGTCTTTCCGGAACCCACTACAGTCCGGCCGGCGCAGAACATACCGGAAGCGCCGCCGAACTGCCAGCACCGGCCGCGACCGGCCGGTGTGGACAGCTCGCACCGGAGCCGTGAGAATAGAGTGCTTCGCGCCGGCCGGCGCCCGACAACGATAATGAGAATGGCCACTGAAAAGGCCCGTGAAGCAGATTTAGGAGCCCAACCTTGACCGAGTCCAGTTCCTCCGCAACCAAGCAGCCCAGCCTGCTGGATGCCCTGATACCGTTACTGATCCTGATCGCATTGCTGTCACTGTCAGTGTTCTTTTACGGCGCAGACTCCTCCTACGGTCCCAACCAGATTGCCCTGCTGCTGTGTGCCGGCATCGCCGCCCTGATGGGGATGAAGAATGGCCATAGCTGGGACGATATGGAAGGCGGCATGCTACATGGCATCGGCCTGGTGTTTGGCGCCATCCTGATTCTGTTAGCGGTGGGCGCCCTGATTGGGAGCTGGATCCTCGCGGGCACCGTGCCCTCGATGATCTATTACGGCGTGCAGATACTGTCTCCGCAGTGGTTCTATGCCGCCTCCTGCATTATCTGTGCAATTGTGGGCCTGAGTATCGGTTCCAGCTGGACCACTGCCGGCACCCTGGGTGTGGCCCTGATGGGTATTGCCGGCGCACTGGGCCTGTCTCCGGCGATAACCGCCGGTGCGGTGATCTCCGGCGCCTACTTCGGCGACAAGATGTCGCCCCTTTCAGATACCACCAATGTGGCGGCGGCAGTGACGTCCAATGACCTGTTCCTGCATATCCGCAACATGCTCTGGACCACCATGCCCGCCTTTATCATCGCGCTGGTGGTTTTCTCCATCATCGGCCTGCGCGTCGATGCCTCAGGGGCCTCGGCAGAGGATATCGAGCTGCTGCTGGGTGCCCTGCAAGAGGAATTTAATATATCCCTGGTCAGCATGCTTCCCCTGGCCCTGTTGCTGTTTATGGCCTGGCGCAAGGTGCCCGCCTACCCGACCCTGATCATCGGGGCCCTGGTGGGTTGCGTGATCGCCCTGATCTTCGAGCCTGAAACCGCCCGCCGTCTGGGCGGTGAGGGCCCGCTGGCGGCGTTAAAGGGTGCCTGGTACAGCCTGTTTGATGGCTACAAGTCCAGCTCCAGTAACGAGGATGTGGCCGCCCTGCTCTCCAAGGGCGGCATGAGCAGCATGCTCAACACCATCTGGCTGATCATTTCCGCCATGGCCTTCGGCGGCGCCATGGAGCGCGCCGGGTTCCTGGAGCGGATCGTCAACTGGACCCTGTCGCGGGTGAAGACCGTGGGCGGACTGGTAACATCCACCGTACTTACCTGTTTCGGCATGAACGCGGCGGCGGGTGACCAGTACATGGCTATCATTATTCCCGGGCGGATGTTCCGCGAGGCTTTTGCAGAAAAGGGCCTGCACGGGCTCAACCTCTCCCGTACCCTGGAGGACTCCGGCACAATCACCTCGGTACTGATTCCCTGGAATACCTGCGGAGCCTACATGAGCGCCACCCTGGGTATCGCCACTTTCACCTACGCACCGTTCGCCCTGTTCAATATCCTGTGCCCGCTGCTGGCGATTGCCTACGGCTGGACACACTTCAAGCAATTGCCACTGGACGCAACGCCAACGGCGCAAACCGCGAAATAATTGCCACTTTGGCCATGGAAAAACCGGGATGACCGACAGCAACGTACCTGGCACCCTTAGCGACCTGATCACCCAGGCCCGTTTCAAGCTCCGCTGGTTCGACCTGGGCCGGCGGGTCCGCTCCGTGCCCGGGAATGCCGCCGAGGCATTCGAGGCGGGCGACGCTCCCTGGCCCCACCCGTATTTACGCGAGGCCTGGGCCGGGCTACTGCTGTGGCCAGAGGAAGGTGGCGAGCCGGCAGTATGGTTCCTGCGCCTGCCCCTCGACGAGCAGGGCAAACTGCAACTGGCGGCCAGGGATAATTTCCTGGCACTGCTGAACCGCAAACTCACCGGGGGAGAGGACCGGGACGCGGGCGAGCAACTGGGCAACGTACTGGCGGAGAGCGGCCTGGTCTATTCGCCCCCCCCGGAACGCCAGGCCACGTTCCATGCCCGGGCGGCCCGGCTACTCCAGCGTCCCGCCAGCGCCCACTACCAGAGTGCCCTGTCTTATTTACGCGCCCCTGACTCCAGAGCCTGGAACCACCTGGGCCTGCAGGGGATCGCCGACGTCAGCGCGCGCTGGGAAGAACACGGGCAACTGCTCGGTGAGGCCATGGCACGGGTAGCGGCACCGGTATTCGTGAGTCTCTGCCAGTGCCTGGAAAGTGAAGCTATCGACCACCGGCTCGCCGCAGCCATTGCCCGGCGGGCTGACGCTGAACTGCAGCGCCAGCAACCGGAAGCAGCCATCCTGGCCGCGGCCGTGCGCGGGCTGTCCTTTTCCCGGGCCCGGGGCCTGCGACATGAATTCCTCGAGCGCCTGTTGCGCAGTGACAAGGCACGGGCCGGAGAAACCCTGGCCGCCGTGGGCAGCCGCTGCCCGCATGACCTGGAGGATCCCGGGCTGGCAGCCCTGTGGGTAACCGCGCTCGCCGACAGCCAGAAACAGGAAACCTTCAACCTGCTGCTGGCCGACCTGATGTTTCTCCCGGCAACGCGGGCAGCACTGCTGGAGGCACTGCGCTCACCGGACCGATCCGAGTCACTGGCGCGGGCCTTCGGCGCCTTTCTCCACGGCCCGGAACCAACACATTGAACAGGACTTCCCCCTGTCGGCAGGCCACGCCTGGCATCCGCATCCCATCCCAGAATCAATCGTTACCAGCGGGTCGGCTAAGGTTAACCGCATAATGTGAGGCGCACCGTGGTGTGCGGACCATGGCAGTTTCGTGTGCAGCCGCTTCTCCCGCAACTTTCCAAGCACATTTCTGGGTAAGCACTCTCATTACAACAACAGGTTCGGCGCAGAAAACCGCTTCGCGCCATCAAGCAGAAAAGTTTTTAACGGTGTTGAAAAAAAATTTCGCGCGCCCTGCAATAGCTTGCGCCAGCAAATGGCAGGAAAGCCTTTAAATATAGGTATTTTTCAGCGCCAAACTGGCGTCCTGTTTATCCTGAGTTGACGAGTGGCAGCTATTTTTCCCGCCCGCCTATTACACTCCAAAGGGCGGCTCTTTGTAGAACATCATTTTACAAAGCAGACCAAACAGGTGACGTTTTATTGGCTATGCTAATGGCTGACATCAACGGAAAGGAGTAAGGGGATGAATTTCACTCCAGCCAAGTACCTAATGGGAATTATCAGTGCACTGGTTTTGGCGGGCTGCTGTGCGGCACCTGCGCCACCGGCATCCTGCCCTCCAGGCTCTGAACAAATCCCGCTCTCAATGGCTTGCCCGGCGGATGCCGATTGTTGGATGGCTTCCGACAATGTGCGCTGCATGAAAGTGGTCAAGTAAGACTACTTTCGGCAAACTTAGCAATGCCGCTTTTCGAAGCGGCATTTGCTTTTTCTGGCCCTGCCCTCCCCCCATAACAGCTGGATTGATCGCTTCACCTTCGCAGCCGTCACCAGGTACTGGCTGTGCCCTTCATTTAGCGCTAGCATTGACGCGAAAAATTCCGTCGCAGTGCCGGTAATTGTCGTTGGCGGGTCGCCATTGACGGCTTACTCCACTGCAGGGGAAACAGCAATAAAGTCCAGTAATCCGGGGATAACATGACAGCCGAAACCGTGACGGCCAGCCGCTCCGCCGCCATCGACCAGTTGCAATCTCACCAGCGTGAACAGAAATGGTCATTGCGGAGACTGTTTGAAACCAATCCCGGGCGAGCCGAACAACTCAGTTGCAGCGCCGCGGGGGTTTACCTGGATTACAGCAAGAACCACCTGCAGGACCAGACCTTGCGACAACTGCTGGAGTACGCCGAGCTGTGCGGGCTCGAGAAACAAATCAAGGCGCTGCTGTCGGGCGCCAACATTAACAATACCGAGCATCGCCCCGCGCTGCATACCGCCTTGCGTTTCCAGGGAGCCCCCTCCAACGAACATGAACGGGCAGTGGCCGATTGCCGCGAACAGATGCGAAGCTTTACCCGACGCGTGCACAGCGGAGCCTGGACAGGCTTCAGTGGCCAGCCTATCCGTCACGTGGTCAATATCGGTATCGGCGGCTCCGACCTGGGCCCGCGCATGGTGGTCGAGGCCCTGCGCCCGTGGCAGAGGGAAAGCCTCAAGGTGCATTTTGTCGCCAATATCGATGGTGCCGACCTGAGCGATACACTCGCCAGCCTGCCGGCGGAAAACACCCTGTTCATCGTTGCATCGAAGTCCTTTTCCACCCTGGAAACCCGGGAGAATGCCCTGGCGGCCCGCCAGTGGGTGTTGGATGCCGGCTGCGACGAGCAGCAGCTGGCACAGCATTTTGTCGCCGTGAGTAGCAATATCGTCGCAGCCCAGGACTTCGGCATTGCGGCGGAGAACATCTTTCCCATGTGGAACTGGGTCGGCGGCCGCTACTCGCTCTGGTCGGCCATCGGGCTGCCCATTGCACTGGCCTGTGGCTACGAAACCTATGAGGCCCTGCTGGACGGCGGGCACGCGATGGACCGACACTTTGCCACTGCCCCCCTGTCGGACAACCTGCCGGTACTGATGGCGCTGATTCAGTTCTGGTACCGGCAGTGCTGGGGTACCGGTAGTCAGGTGGTCCTGCCCTATGCACAACGACTGGCCAAGTTCCCCGCCTGGCTGCAACAGCTGGATATGGAAAGCCTGGGCAAGCGGGTAGACCGGGACGGGCATCCCCTGCACTATCCCAGCGGCAGCGTGATCTGGGGCACCGAGGGCAGTAATGGCCAGCATTCCTTCCACCAGCTACTGCACCAGGGTACCGATATCATCCCGGCGGACTTCATCGCCATCCGGGAGCCGACATCCGGCCTGGTGGAGCAGCACCGCTGGCTGCTTTCCTGCTGTATCAGCCAGAGCCAGGCACTGCTCCGGGGTAAGAGCCTGCACGAGGCCCGACAGGAACTGGAGGACCAGGGCTACACCCATCGCGAGGCACATGCCCTGGCACCGCACAAGGTGATTCCCGGCAATCGCCCCAGCAATACCCTGGTGGTGGAAAAGCTCGACCCATATCACCTGGGCGCCCTGCTGGCACTCTACGAGCACAAGGTCTTTGTCGGCGGCTGCCTGCTGGGGATCAACCCGTTCGACCAGTGGGGAGTGGAACTTGGTAAGCTGCTCGGCAATGCAGTGCACGAGGCGGCAGGGGGCGGTTCAACCGAGGGCTGGGATGGATCCAGCAAAAAGCTACTGGAACTGCTGTTCTAGGGGACCTCGCTGCAGGTCCACAGCCCTTGCGGTGGTGGTTCAGGCCATCAGCTCCCACCATCGCTCGACCCCCTTGAGAATCATATCCACACCAAATGAACCGGTGAACAGGGCAGTCGCCCTGCCCGCCACCTCGATATACTTGCGCACGTACCGCTCGTGGCGCGTCTGCACCCAGTCGTAAAGCATTTTCAACAGGATTAGGGCTGCCAGCGCCACGGCCAGGGCAAGGGTTATCGCCACCGTCCCACCCGCGGCACCCAGGCGGCTGCCCGCCAGCACAGCAGCACTGATGGTACCGGGACCGACGACAAACGGCATGGCAATGGCCCCTGCGACTTCATGCGAGTGCAGGTTGATACTCTGCATCGGGCTTCCCACTCCCAGGGTCAGCCGTATTCCCACAATCAGGAAAATAATACCGCCAAAAATCATAAAGGCGAGAAAGCGGACCTGCAGTACCCGGTCAAATATTTTTTCGCCAAACCAGGCAAACGCCAGGAAGACTGCCAGGCTGATCAGGAATGCCCGCAACAGCAGACTGGAGAACATCCTCAGGTCCAGCCCGCGGATCAGGTCGAGCAGGTAAACACTGAGGACAAATGGATTCAGCAGTACCAGCAGCAGCAGGAAAGTATTACTGAACTGTAGGAAATCCAGATCCACCCGGTTACCTCCGCCGTACCCTGTTATGCCTGCGGCCCTCAGCAGCGCCGAATTGAGCTGCTGCTGTCAGGCCGGCCGGGCTATGATTCCGCCTTCTGCTGCCCCGTCATCATGTTTTTCATCAGCGGCTGGATCAGGTCCATCGGCAATGGGAAAACGATGGTGGAATTATGTTCACCGGCAATATCGATGAGGGTCTGCATATAACGCAGGGTAATCGCGTTGGGATTGCGTGACAGCTGGTCCGCTGCCTCGGTCAGCTTCTGGGCCGCCTGGGCCTCACCCTCGGCGTGGATAACCTTGGCCCGGCGCGAGCGCTCGGCTTCCGCCTGACGGGCAATAGCACGAATCATGCTCTCATCCAGGTCGATATGCTTGATCTCTACATTGGTCACCTTGACGCCCCAGGCGTCGGTCTGCTCGTCAAGGATCTTCTGGATATCCACATTGAGCTTGTCCCGTTCCGACAGCATCTCATCGAGCTCGTGCTTGCCGAGAACAGAGCGCAGCGTGGTCTGGGAGAGCTGGCTGACCGCCTCGTGGTAATTTTCCACATTGATGATTGCGGACTGGGGATCGATCACGCGGTAGTAAACCACTGCGTTCACCTTGACCGACACGTTGTCGCGGCTGATTACATCCTGGGTCGGGACATCCATCACCACCGTACGCAGGTCGACCCGCTCCATGGTCTGGATCACCGGAATGATGATGATCAGGCCCGGTCCCTTGACCGCCTGGAAACGGCCGAGAAAAAACACCACGGCGCGCTCGTACTCGCGGAGGATGCGGATGGCATACATCAGGATCAATACCACCGCGGCAATCAGCAACCCCATGAAATAACTGACCATTCTGGACTCCTGTCTCTATCGCGTTGTTATGCTATTCCGGCCGGACCCGCAGCCGCAGACCGTGCTGCTCGGTAATGACCACACGCTGGCCAGCGATCACGGTTGTGTCACTCTCCGCCTGCCAGATCTCACCACCCACATGCACCAGGATGTCATTCCCCTGCACCTCGGCCACGGTGGCCTCACGCCCCACCAGCGCCTCGTCGCTGGCAACCCGGGGTTTGCGCAGGCTGCGCCCCACCGCCATCAGCAAACCGAGCAGCATGAGGCCGCTCACCCCGGCGATTGCCCCGATCAGTTTGCGTGACACCTGCATCCCCGGGACATCTGTATCGATCAACATGACGGAGCCAATCACCAGAGCGATGACACCGCCGATACCCAGGGCCCCGAAACTTGGCATAAAGAACTCTGCCACGATCAACAGCGCCCCCAGGATGATAAGCGCCAGGCCGGCATAATTGATCGGCAGCACCTGCAGGGCGTAAAACGCGAGCAGGAGGCAGATCAACCCGACAATCCCCGGCACCAGGGCACCGGGGTTGTAGCCCTCGAAAATCAGCCCGTAAATCCCCACCAGCAGCAGTATGTAGGCCACCTGCGGATTGGTGATAAGGGCGAGCAACTTATTACGCCAGTCGGGCTCGTAAGCCTCTACACGGACATTTTCGATATTCTCGTCAATGGTGACCTCGCCCGCCTCCAGCTTGACCTTGCGTCCGCCCAGCTGCCGCAAAAGGTCTTGCGTATCTGTCGCCACGATATCCACCACATTCTGTTCCAGGGCCTCGCCAGCAGTGAGGGTTGCGGCCTCGCGCACCGCCTTCTCGGCCCAGTCGGCATTGCGGCCATGGCGGTTGGCCAATCCACGGATATAGGCCACCGAGTCATTGATGACCTTGCGCTCCATGGCGCTACCGGGCTTCGGCGCTTCCCCTTCCTTTTTCTCCGCCCCCGGATCCTGCTTCCCGGTATCGTCACTGTCACCACTGGAGGCCCCGTCACTCCCCTGTGGTTGCTGGCCCGGCTGCGGTTGCCCGGGCGCCCCCCCCATCTGTACCGGCGTCGCCGCCCCCAGGGTGGTGGCCGGCGTCATGGCGGCGATATGGCTGGCGTAGAGGATGTAGGTGCCGGCGCTGGCGGCTCGCGCACCGGAGGGGTGAACATAGGTCGCCACGGGTATCGGGGATGCGAGGATTGACTTGATGATGTCCCGCGTGGCGGCATCGAGGCCGCCAGGGGTATCCATGCGAATCAGGAAAAGCTGGGCACCGTTTTCCAGCGCCTCATCCATGGCGCGGGTGAGGTAGTCAGTGGTAGCGGGACCAATGGCGCCATCGATGGCAAAGCGGGCCACATGGGGCCCCTTAACAAACTCCTCCACCTCTTGCTGGCCTGCAGCCAGGGGCGTGGATAAGGCAAAAAACAACAGTAACAGCGCCCGCAGGGGCACTCCGGACAAACCTCCTGATAACCGCTTCAGCATGGCATCGATCCTGGATGCGAGAGTTGTTATACCTGCAGGTTAACAGAAATATCGGCCCGCCGTCGCCCGCCATGTCCGCCCTGCCGTTCAGCCGGGGGAACGGGGAAGCACTGCGTCCGGCGGCACCGGTAACGGTCCAGGGAAGTGAAAATCGCGTGTGCGGGGAATACACCGTCGGCAACCGGCGGGCGTCATGTAACGCCTGCCGGGTACCGGGTAGCACGCAGTCAGATGGGGCTGCGGCGGCTGTGCCAGCGTACCGGGCGGGAGTACTTGTCCACATCCCCCTCAACACCCAGCAGCATGGCAAACAGGGCCATGCGCACCAGCAGGCCGTTGTCGGTCTGGCGGAAAATTGCCAGGCTGGGGTGTTCGTTGAGATCCGTATCCAGCTCGTTGGCCTCGGCGCGGGAATCCCGCGGCAACGGGTGCATGATGACGGTGTTGGGCTCGCAGTGACGGGTAAAGATTTCCCGGTTCAGGCGGAAGCGGCCGCGGTACAGGTTCGCTTCCTCCTGGGAGGCAAAGCGCTCTTCCTGGATTCGCGTGGAGTAGACGATATCCACGTGCCCGATCGACTCCTCCAGCTGGTCAGTGACCGTCACCTGGTGGCCGGCAGCGCGCAGCTGCTCCACCACCGCCTCCGGCATGGCCAGTTCCGGCGGGGAGATAAACGTCAGCTGGACCTTGTCGAACAGGCACAGCAGTTTGCACAGGGAGTGCACCGTGCGGCCGTGCTTGAGGTCGCCGATCATGGCGATACGGAAATCGTCGAGGGTACGCCCCTTGCCCGCCAGCTCCTTGCGGATGGTGTACAGGTCCAGCAGCGCCTGGGTGGGGTGCTCATTGTCGCCATCGCCGCCGTTGACCACCGGCACCCGGCTGGCAGCGGCGAACTCTGCCACCGACCCGGCCTGCGGGTGACGCATGCAGATGATATCGCTATAGCCGGACAGAACCCGCGCCGTGTCGTACAGGGATTCGCCCTTGGCCATGGCACTGGCGGTGATTCCCACCGTTTCCCGTACCATCCCCCCCAGCAGGTTAAAGGCCGCGCCGAAGCTGAGGCGGGTGCGGGTGCTAGGCTCCAGGAACATATTGCCGAGGATGGCCCCTTCCAGTACGCGGGTAACCTTCTCCCGCCGCGCAAAGGGGCCCATGCTGTCAGCCACGGTGAAAATGCGGTCGATATCCGCCCGCTCGAACTGGCTCACAGAGAGGATATTGGCTCCGATAAAGTCCATTGTTACTCCAATTGCTGCGCCTCTTGGGCGCGAGTCTTTACCGGGGGCGTATTCTAGCCGCGCGGCGCGCCCGAGAATAGCCGCCGGGGGTAATAGCGGGTATTAAACCACCTGCCCGCGGGCGGGACCGGTTGCGGTCCGTCAGGTCAGCAGGCCATCCCCCCACGCCTCCAGCTGGTCGAGCAGCCCGGCACGATCCGGGAACTGCTGGCGCAACGCGGCGATCTCCTCAAAATATGCTTCCAGAGTGATGCTGGCGCCTGCATCCGGGTCAGTCAGCCTGCGGTAACGCCATTCCTCCCAGCGCTGCTGCTCGTCGGCGGACAGCGTTTCGGGGAAATTCCTTGCCCGCAGCCGGAAAAGCAGCTCTGGCATGCGGCCATCGGCAAACGGTACCTGGCCGGCGAGGGCCTCGGGCCCACGCTCCGCGAGAGCCCGGTGAAGCTCCCGGCAGAGGTCGCGGTCACCATCGTCGAGGAAACCGTCGTAGAGGCTCGCCTCCACATCGCGGCGCGGGAATTCGCTGTCCAGGTATACCCGGTGGAGCTTGTCCGCCAGGTCGGCGTCCTTTAACCGGTGCCAGTTGGCCTCACAGGCCGCCTTGTCCAGGCCCAGCTCGGCAGCGCGACGGTCGTCGAGCATATTGGGGGGCGCCAGGACCGGGCAGCGGTTGAGGTGTACCAGCTTGAGGCCTGCCGGCAACTCTCCCTCGCCCAGGCTGTCACGCCCCGTGTACAGGCGCTCGCGGAGGGCATCTGCGTCCAGTTCCAGAATCGGCCCGGGGTCCATGGCCAGGTTCGCGACAATAATGGCGTTGCGATTGACCGGGTGGCTCGCCAGCGGCAGTACATAGGTAATGTGGCCCTGGCTGGCAGGGACCTTCCCGGACACGTGCAGCAGCGGCTTGCGCGACCGCAGGTCGACCAGCTTTGCCGCCTCCTGCTTGCGGCGCAGGCGGAATACATAATCGTACAGCCGGGGCTGGCGCTCGCGCACCAGGCGCGCCATGTCGATGGTGGCGCGCACATCCGACAGGGCGTCGTGGGCGCCCTCGTGGGCAATGCCATTGGCGGCAGTCAGTTCCTCCAGCCGGAAGGACGGCGCCCCGTCTTCGCGCCGGGGCCACTCGATCCCCTCCGGACGCAGGGCATAGGCAAGTCGCACCATATCGATGATATCCCAGCGGCTGTTGCCACTGCGCCATTCGCGTTCATAGGGATCCAGCAGGTTGCGATAGAGGGTGTGGCGCGTGACTTCGTCGTCGAAGCGCAGGCTGTTGTATCCCACGCCACATGTGCCCGGCGCGCCCAGTTCCGCCAGGATCCGCCGGATAAAGTCGATTTCCGGCACACCTTCCGCCAGCGCCCGCTGCGGACTGATTCCCGTCACCAGGCTCGCCATGGGTTGGGGCAGGCAGTCACTGGCGGGCCGGCAATAGAGCATCAGCGGCTCACCGACGACATTCAGTTCCTCGTCGGTACGGATTCCCGCAAACTGTGATGGCTTGTCTGCGCCGGGATCGGTACCCCAGGTCTCGTAGTCATGCCAGTAGAGTGTGTTCTTGCTCACCAGTCCCCCCTTGCTCTCGCCATATCATACCATCAGCCGCATGGGCGCCGGCACCGTGGCCGGAACCGCTACCATTAGGGCAGCGCCGCCAGGACGGCGACGGGGTCCAGTTGCAAAGCCGGCCCCGCCCATTAAAATCGCGCGTTTCCCTACAATACACAGCAGAAGTCCAATCGCCCTATGAATATTCGCCAGCTCCTCTCCGATAAAGTCCAGGCCGCCATGCTGGCCGCCGGCATTCCCGCCGAATGCGGCCCGGTGGTGGCGCAGGCCAAGAAAGCCGGATTCGGCGACTACCAGGCCAATGGCGCCATGGCCGCTGCCAAGCGCATGGGCACCAATCCGCGGGAGCTGGCCAGCCAGATTGTCGAACAGCTGGACCGCGGCGACATGATCGCCAGGGCCGAAGTGGCCGGCCCCGGCTTTATCAACCTGCACCTGAGTGAAAAGTGGCTGGCCGACAACCTGGCCACAGCCGGTAGTGACCCTCGATTGAATATCGCGCCGGTGGAGAAGCCTCAGAACGTGGTGATCGACTACTCCCACCCCAACCTGGCGAAAGAAATGCACGTCGGTCACCTGCGGTCCACAATCATCGGCGATGCCCTCGCTCGACTGCTGGAATTCCAGGGCCACAGGGTTATCCGCCAGAATCACATGGGAGACTGGGGCACCCAGTTCGGCATGCTGCTGGCACACCTGGCCGACAAGCTGGAAAACAATGATGCCGAGGTCGCGCTGGCAGACCTGGAAACCTTTTACCGCGAGGCCAAGGTACGCTTTGACGAGGAAGAGGGCTTTGACGACCGCGCGCGCGAGTATGTGGTGCGCCTGCAGGGTGGCGACGCGGACTGCCTGAAGCTGTGGCAACAGTTCATCGATATTTCCATCAGCCACAGCGAGGAAATCTATGACAAGCTGAATGTCACCCTCAAGCGCAGCGACGTTTACGGCGAGAGCCAGTACAACGAGGACCTGCCGGTACTGGTCCAGGAGCTGCTGGACCGGGGCATTGCCGTGAAAGACCAGGGTGCGGTTGTGGTCTTCCTGCAGGAGATGGCCGACAAGGAAGGCAACCCCAGCCCCATGATCATCCAGAAAAAGGGTGGCGGTTACCTCTACTCCACCACCGACCTGGCTGCGATTCGCTACCGCGCCGGCAAACTGGCGGCCGACCGTATCCTGTACGTGGTGGACGCACGCCAGTCCCTGCACCTGCAGCAGGCTTTCACCGCTGCACGCAAGGCCGGGTTCGTGGATGACTCCGTGACACTGGAGCACTGTGCGTTCGGCACCATGATGGGTGACGACGGCAAGCCGTTTAAAACCCGTACCGGCGGTACGGTAAAACTCGCGGCACTGCTGGATGAGGCAGTGGAGCGTGCGCAAAAGCTGGTGGCGGACAAGAACCCGGAACTGGCCCCGCAGGAATGCGCCGAGATAGGCCGCGCTGTCGGCATCGGAGCGGTCAAGTACGCCGACCTGAGCAAGACGCGGACCAACGACTATGTCTTCAACTGGGATGCCATGCTCAGCTTCGAGGGGAACACCGCGCCCTACCTGCAATACGCCTATACCCGTGTACGCAGTATTTTCCGTCGCGCCGGGGTCGAGCCGGGGTCACTCACCGGGGATATCCTCCTGGAGACCCCAGAAGAGCGCGCGCTGGCAGTCAAGCTGAACCAGTTCGGCGAGATACTTGACCAGGTGGCCCGGGACACCTTCCCACACGTGCTGTGCGGATACCTCTACGACCTGGCCAGCGCCTACATGGCCTTTTACGAGGCCTGCCCGGTGCTGAAGGATGGGGTACCCGAGGCGCAGCGCAACAGCCGCCTGCAGCTGTGCCACCTGGTTGCCCGCACCATCGCCCGCGGCCTGGACCTTCTGGGTATCGAGGTCCTGGAAAAGATGTAGTGCTTCACGGGCGGGGCCCCGCTCCCGCCCGGATCGCTTCGCACTCCTTGCCAGACCCGCACTCTGTGCGGACTTAAAGCATCTCGCGACAGGTCCAACTGCATGAAAATTCTTGTGACCGGCGCCACCGGCCTGCTGGGCCGGAGCGTATACCGGCAACTGGCAGGCAACCGGGACTGGGAGGTGACGGGTACAGCCCACAGCCGCCGCGGTCCGGGGTTGCTGTCCCTGGACCTCGCCTGCCCATCGCAGGTGCTCGCTGTGCTGGAGGACCTCCGTCCGGATGTAGTGATCCACTGTGCGGCCGAGCGCTGGCCGGACCGCTGTGCAAGACAGCCCGACACTGCCTGGGCCCTGAACGTGGATGCCACTGCACACTTGGCACGTTCGTGCAGCCACCTCGGTACGCAGCTGGTGTATATCTCCACCGACTATGTGTTCGATGGTACTGCCCCGCCCTATCGCGTCGACGACCCACCGGCCCCGATCAATTTCTATGGCCGCAGCAAGCGCGCCGGCGAAGAGGCAGTACTCGCGCATCGCGGGCACTGGATACTGCGACTGCCGCTGTTATTCGGGCCGGTAGAACAAACGCGGGAATCGGGGGTGACGGCACTGCTGGACACTATCGTCGAGCGCACACCAATAGCCCTTGATGACTGGGCCACGCGCTACCCGACCAGTGTGGAAGAGGTCGCCACCGTGCTGGAGCGGTGCCTGCTGCACGGGCACGGACTGCACTCATTCTCGGGCATTTACCACTGGAGTGGGGATACCGCCTGTACCCGCTTCGAGCTGGCGATGATGATCGCGGATATCCTGCAACTGGATGGGAGCCACATCAGTGCCGAGAGCACCCCGCGGTTCGCGGAGCCGCGCCCGCAAAACTGCCAGCTGGACAAGTCTCGCCTGCTGGAACTGGGCATTCGCGGTGACGCCCCCCTGTCACAGCAACTGGATCGTACACTGCGACCGCTACTGCACAGCGCCGGGAAAAATTAGCCCCGGAACCCCATATGTGTCGCTGGACAAAATACTGGAGAGGATCTGTCAGAACAGTTGCGCCGGAGTCCTGAAGTCAGGCGCCGGCAGGGGCTGGGGATCAGGATCCGGCTGGAGGACAACCGGGTAGGCTGGTGCAGCGGCTTCACTGTCGAGTGCCTGGCGCAGCAATTCCTGCGCATTGGCCAGCTGGCCGTCCTGCATGATCCAGAGTTCCGAGTACCAGGCTACCGGCCCGGACTCCTCCTGCGGGACATCCACCGCTGCCTGCTGGGTAAGGGCCCGGATACCGGATTTCTCCAGTAGGGTGTAGAGGTGATTCACCAGCAGCTGGTCGCTGGCGAGATAAATCCTGCATGCCATTGTTCACGTTCCGTCGATATTCTCGCTGCCCACCGGTCACTGGCAGGGCGTCATATTTATGTTTGGGCCATCCCCGCGGAGCAGGAATTCACTGTGCGCTTACATAAAACATAGACGAAGAGGGAATATGGCGCGACGGGCGTTAGGGGAGAATGGTGCCAACTGGCGCCGGAAAACACTCCCGGGCAGCACGGTGGCCACGGGCAGCCCGGATTAGCAGGGCAGTATGCTATTCAGGCCTTATTATCATTGCCGGCAATCGCTGTCGCCACCCGTCCGCGCCGACGCCCGGTAGACAGGTGCTCAATACACGCGAGTTCCTCGGAATAAAGCTGGTAATTGTTCTTGCCACGGTACTTTGCATGGTACATGGCCACATCCGCCCGCTGCAGGATGGCCTCGAGCGTCTGCCCATGCTCGGGAATGGCAACGATACCGATACTGAGCGTCACCCGCAGCACCTGGTCGCCAATCTTTACCGGCTGCGCCACCACTCCCAGCAACTTCTCGGCCAGCACCCGACAGGCATCATCACCCTCTGCAGACGGCACGAACACACAGAATTCATCACCTCCCAGGCGGGCCACCATGTCGCCCTGGCGCACATTACTCACCAGTCGCTGGGCCAGGACTCGCAGCAGGTCGTCACCACGCTGGTGCCCCAGTGAATCGTTGACTCGCTTGAAGTCGTCCAGGTCAATAAAGAAAACATAACCGGTGGATTCCAGGTGCGAATCGCTGTGCAGGTACTGCTCCAGCCTGTCGACGATGGCATGGCGATTGGCGAGGCCGGTAAGCGTATCGTGCATGGCGATATGCTCCAGTTCGGCAGTATTCTGCGCCACAATTTCCTTCATGACTTCCAGCTGGTCGCATACCGCAAGCCCGGTGTAATCCAGCACATCAATTTCATCGAAATGGGACCGCGGCTTGCGCACCGGGCGGATCAGCTGTCGCGCCTGTTCGAAATTGCCGTCGCTGAGCAATGGCAGCGCCTCGGCCAGGCGCCGCAGCCGGAAAATCGGTCGCCATAGCATTCCCACCAGGGCGGCAATAAATGTGGCCGATCCCAGGGCTGCGAACCAGAACAGGAGTTTCAGCGAGTCTTCGATATGGCGCACCTGTGCGGTGACATCGTCAATGATGACAAACTGTGCCCCACTGGCATTGCCCTCCTGCAACGGGAAGGTCCGGACATCGTAGCTGGCGGAGCCGTAATCGTAACTGCCGGAAAACCGCAGCTCCGGCATGTGTTCCTCCTGTGCCGCCACCTCCCGCAACAGCGGCATCAGCCTCCCTCTCGAGGTCAGGGCAATGACAGATCGGCCCCATCCGCCGAGGTAGGCATCCGCCCGCCTCTCACTGTCGACCAGGGCCGAGGACAGGATGCCGATATCGGAACCGGTAATCTGGCGGAAGGCCAATAACTCATCTGCAAGGGAGCGGTCCACCTGCAATACGTAGTCCTCTGACAGGTCCCCGGCAGTGATGCCCATCACCAGGCTCTGCACGCAGGTCGCGGCACAGTAGACCGTCTCGCGGGTCTCCCCACTGACGATGACATCGCGCACCTGCTCCGGCGTCAGGCGCCGGGTGGCGGCACCCCACACCCGCGGCGGTCGCTGATCAGCGCTGTAGAGCTTGAGCGATTCCAGCCCCCAGCTATCGCGCAGGTATTCCCACTGCTGGTCAAACAGCTTGTGCAGGATATCGGAATTGGGGGCGAGTCCGCCGCGCCACAGCACGAACAGGTCGGTGAGCTGGTTGAGGTCTTCCCGGGATTGCTTCAGTAGACCGGAAATCTGGTACTGGTAGGTGAGATAACGGCTCTGGCGATTCTTTTCCAGCAGGGACTCGAGGCTGCGGTGGTCCAATAGTATAAAAAAGAGACACATGGCGATGACCAGTGCCAGGGAACACACGCCGACCTTGACCCGCAGACTGTGTAATTGCATCTCCTTCGCAACTCCCGCCTCTGCCTCAGTATTGATTATTGGGGGCCCGGTGCCCCCGCCGGTCAATCCACAACCGGTCATTTATTCTCTGTTACGGCCTTCGCTGCCGAAAACCTCCTGCAGGGAGCCGGATGCCGGCGTCCCCCACACTTCCAAGTATGATCGACGTCCCGCCCCGCCTATCCCCGGGATCCGGCCAGGGCAGTTAAAAATACCGCCAATCCAGGCAATTCTGGATTTAAATCACAAAATCCTGCGCAAAATAGCACGGACAGCGCTGCGGATCCGCAGATTGCCGGGCAGGCCGGCGATTGCTAAGATGCGCGCGGCTCACGAGGCCCACAAGCGCCCAGAGCAGCAGGCTGCCACTCCCCGTGGCACCGCGGCCATCCGCCGCGCAGCGATCCCGCGCCGTACCCACAACAGGGGTGCGCAATTGGCGCACGGGCCGCTCTGCTATTTTTTAAACCGGTGCCAGACCCCGCCGGCGGGCGCTATTCCAGCGACCTATCCCTGCGATACAGG
The DNA here is from genome assembly GCF_021729035.1 of Microbulbifer sediminum. Classification (GTDB taxonomy): domain Bacteria; phylum Pseudomonadota; class Gammaproteobacteria; order Pseudomonadales; family Cellvibrionaceae; genus Microbulbifer; species Microbulbifer sediminum. The sequence continues at coordinate 145,188 of NZ_JAJSAP010000001.1, forward strand.
AAACGACGTTTATGACCCAGCCATCTCTGCTGCAGTTGGAACAACACGACGCCTTCATTCACCGCCATATCGGCCCCGACGAGGCGCAGATCAAAGAGATGCTGGAAACGCTCGGCGTGGCCAGCCTGGATGAACTGATCGAGAAAACGGTCCCGGCCTCAATTCGCAAACAGGACGAACTGGCCCTGGACGATGCGGTCAACGAGGAAGAGGCGCTGGCTGAGCTGCGCGCGCTGGCCCAGCGGAATAAAATTTACCGCACTTTCATCGGCATGGGCTACCACGACACGATTACACCCAATGTCATCCTGCGCAATGTGCTGGAGAACCCGGGCTGGTACACCGCCTACACCCCCTACCAGCCAGAGATCGCCCAGGGCCGGCTGGAAGGCCTGCTGAACTTCCAGCAGATGATCATGGACCTCACCGGTATGGAACTGGCCAACGCCTCCATGCTGGATGAGGGCACCGCTGCCGCCGAGGCCATGGCCATGTGCAAGCGCCAGGCCAAGCGCAACAAGTCCAATGTTTTCTTCGTGGACGCAGACTGCCACCCGCAGACCATCGCGGTGGTAAAGACCCGCGCCGAACACTTCGGTTTCGAGGTCGTGGTGGGTAATCCCGAACAGGACCTGCCGCCCGAGCTTTTCGGTGCTCTGCTCCAGTACCCGGGCTCCACCGGCGTGGTCCGCGACCTGACAGATATTATTTCCAGGGTACACGAGGCCAACGGCCTGGTAACCGTTGCCGCCGACCTGATGAGTCTGGTGGCCCTCAGGGCCCCGGGCGAGATGGGTGCCGACGTAGTGGTGGGCTGCAACCAGCGCTTCGGTATTCCCATGGGCTACGGCGGCCCGCACGCGGGTTTCTTCGCCTTCCGTGAGGCCTACAAGCGCTCCGCGCCCGGCCGCATCATTGGCGTCTCCGTCGACAGCAAGGGCAAGCGCGCCCTGCGCATGGCCATGCAGACCCGCGAACAGCATATCCGTCGCGAGAAAGCGAACTCGAATATCTGTACCTCCCAGGTACTGCTGGCAGTGATGAGCGCCTTCTACGCCGTCTATCACGGCCCCGACGGCCTGAGGACCATTGCCGCTCGTATCCAGCGCCTGGCGGACATCCTCGCCACAGGCCTGAAAAAACAGGGCTTCAACCTGACCCATGAGAGCTGGTTCGACACCCTCACCGTGACTGTTGGCGACCAGCGTGATGCCATTTACCAGCGAGCACTGGATGCGGACATCAACCTGCGCAAGGTCGGCCAGGACGCTCTGGGGATCAGCCTGCACGAGACCGCCAGCCTTACCGATGTGTCCGACATCCTGCAGGCCTTCACCGGTGGCGAGCACGGCCTGGACCTGCACGAACTCGACAATGAGATCGCCGCCAAGGGCCCCCTGGGTATTCCCGCAGCCCTGGTTCGCGATAGCGAGTTCCTGACCCACCCGGTCTTCAATACCTACCACTCCGAAACGGAGATGCTGCGTTACCTGAAGATGCTGGAGTCCAAGGACATCGCCCTGAACCACTCCATGATTCCCCTCGGCTCCTGCACCATGAAGCTGAACGCTACCGCGGAGATGATCCCGGTGACCTGGCCGGAGTTCGGCAAGCTCCACCCGTTTGCCCCCGCCGACCAGGCCCGGGGCTACGCCGAGATGTTCCGTCAGCTGCAGCAGATGCTCGCCGCCTGTACCGGCTACGACGCCGTCAGCCTGCAGCCCAATGCCGGCTCCCAGGGCGAGTATGCCGGCCTGGTGGCAATCAAGAAGTATTTCGAGGCGAAGGGCGAGACCCAGCGCGACATCTGCCTGATCCCCGCCTCCGCCCATGGCACCAACCCGGCTTCTGCCATGATGGTGAGCATGAAGGTGGTGGTGGTTGCCTGCGACAGCAAGGGCAATGTGGACATGGATGACCTCAGGGCCAAGGTGGAAGAGCACGGCGACCGTATCGCCGCGCTGATGGTCACCTACCCGTCCACCCACGGCGTGTTCGAGGAGGGCATCCGCGAGGTCTGCGAGCTGATCCACAGCGCCGGCGGTCAGGTCTATATTGACGGCGCCAACATGAACGCGCTGATCGGTGTCGCCGCACCGGGCAAATTCGGCGGAGATGTGTCGCACCTGAACCTGCACAAGACGTTCTGTATTCCCCACGGTGGCGGCGGCCCCGGCATGGGCCCGATTGCCGTGGGTGAGCACCTGAAGCCTTACCTGGCGGGCCACCCGGTGAGCGAGGTACCCGAGACCGATCCGGCCAATGGCACCATTTCCGCGGCACCCTGGGGCTCCGCCAGCATCCTGCCGATCAGCTGGATGTATATCCGCATGATGGGCAAGAGCGGCATGAAGCGCGCCACCGAGGTAGCCATCCTCAATGCCAACTACGTGGCCAAGCGACTGAGCGAGCACTACTCCCTGCTGTATACCGGCACTAACGGCTTTATTGCCCACGAGTGCCTGGTAGACCTGCGGCCACTGAAGGAGTCTGCAGGCATCACCGAGGAAGATATTGCCAAGCGCCTGATGGATTTCGGTTTCCACGCGCCCACCATGTCTTTCCCGGTTGCCGGCACCCTGATGATCGAGCCCACCGAGAGTGAATCCCGTGAGGAACTGGACCGCTTTGTCACCGCCATGGCCACCATTCGCCAGGAAGTGGAAGATGTAGCCAATGGCAAGTACAGCGCGGAGGACAACCCGCTGCACAACGCCCCGCACACCCTCGAGGATGTGATGGTGGACGAGTGGGCCCACGGCTATTCCCGCGATGTGGCCGGCCGCCCGGCGGCGTGGCTGAAAGGGCACAAGGTGTGGCCGGCATCCAACCGGATCGACAATGTCTATGGCGACCGCAACCTGATCTGCTCCTGCCCGCCGGTAGAGAGTTATATGGACTGACCCCGGTAAGCAAGGGAATCGAAAATGGCGAGCTGAACAGCTCGCCATTTTTATATCCGTATCCTCACCTGTGAATCACCGGCCCACATGACCTGCGTAGCCGGTTGCATCGCCCGCTTAACCTCTGGACCGAGTCGCAAGCCCGGCGCTAGTACACCAGCGCACTCAGCTTTGCACGGAAACTGCAGGCATACGGCAGCGGATATAACCCTTCGGGCTCAAGCTCGACAAAATAATCCCGGACCTCCCTGCCATTACTGGTTCCGCCGCGCTGGTAGCGCAGGTAGCGAAACAGGTATTTTTGCTGCCCATCATACACCGCGACCGACGCGGCGGTTTCCTGCTCCCAGCGCAGCCCTCTCTCGGGGTTCTCGCCGCTCGATAGCGCCCGCAGTTCAAGCTCGCCACCGCCCTGGAAGTTGAACAGGTAGCGACGTTCGCAGTCGGTGCTCTTGAGCTCAAAATCCGTAATGGAAAACTCAACCTCCTCATACCCGGGCGCATCCCACGCGACCTGCTGCGTGTCGGCATCGACCAGGTAGAGTCCCATATTGCCCTCGGTGTAATGATGGCCGCCGACTTCCGCAGGGTAGGCGCCATTGAGGAAAAAACCGCTATTCGCAACCGCTTCAGTCACTCTGGCAACCTCCCTTTCGGAAAGCCGGTCCGGCCGGTATACCAGGATACTGCCGAGCAATGCCGCCGGGTGCCGGTTGTCGCGGGGAACGACTTCAAAACCAGCCGATTCCAGGGATTCAGTGACCCGGATCAACCTGTCTTCGCTCAGGTATTTGGTGTGCAGGTGAATCTTTGTCGGCGTACACCCGGCCAGCACCGTAATCAATGCAAGAAGTTTAGGGGCGGTGTATCTGGGAAGGCGCATGGCATCCTCCGGGTTTGTTCTTTTTTATCAGGTTGGCAACAGCACTCTACAAGCTGCCCCTTAAACCAGCTCAGCCGGTACTCACAGGTAACTCAGCCACCAGTCCCCACGTCGCGCCTTCACCTCCGCGAGCCAGCGACAGAATGGATTCAGTAGTGCGACAACCGCCGGACAGCTTGCCGGAGGGACATGGGGTTTCCCTGCGAAGAGTGCGAATGGCGGGCGAAGAAGTAGTCGGGACCGGTCTGGCCGAGACCTTCCCGGGCACACCGCGCGGGGGATGACAAGTCGCGAACGCGGTCCAGGCCCACGATGACCAGCACTGGGCCGCGGGCAAAGCCCACCGGTACCTGTCTCCCTCCCCGGGGTACCTGCCACTTCTACCGCGCGGCGGGCGGGGACAGGGTCAATAGAGGCTAATGGGGAGGCAGGGGATTGCATGGCAAGTACCCGCTCTTGTTGGTATTGGTATTGGTATTGTTATTGGCTTTCGGATACTTCCTGCTGGTCACGAGCAGCGCAGCCACGCCAGACTTACAGCTGCAAGCAAAAACGAATCGCAGCCAGAGTGCAAGCACCGGCTATCACACGCCATTACACTCATCCGGTTGCACCCAGCCGGGACGCCCCGCCTTCAGCCAGTGACAGACTCGAGTGCACGCCACACTTCCCACACTTGCGCCAACGCCGCGCTGCCGGATGGCGACAACAGCCATGCCAACGCCGCCAGATTGCCGAGCACGGTCAGCCAGAAGAGAACCCGGAATGAAACCTTGGATGTCTTGTGCCGGAACATTTCACGGGCCACGAGCGCGCCGGTCCAGCCGCCAGCGAGTGACAACAGGTGTAGGGTGTTTTCCGGTGTGCGCCAGTGGCCGTTACGAGCTGCCGACTTGTCTTTCGCGTAAAGCGCAAATGTCAGCAGGCCGAGGGCCACAAACCAGAATGGCACCAGCGGGGGAAGCTTGCCCGCAAACACCAGGGCGGACAACACGACGTAAAAAACCAGGCACAGGAGAACCGTGCGACCGGGCCGCCCGCCCGCAGTAACGGGCCGGCGGTGCCCGCGGCGGGGGCGCACCCGGACTGCACGGGGCCTGCCCCGGCTGTCGGCGGAAATCGTGAAGTCCACCGGCAGCCCCTTCTGTGGCCGGCGATGCTGCCGGCTGAAGTCGCGAATATGCAGGAACAACTGCCTGCCGCCGGCGGACGGTTCGATAAAGCCGTAACCCCGCGAGTCATCCCAGCTGACAATGGTGCCCGTACCCCTGTTCATCACCCGCACTTCCCTCCTGTGGCTGGCCCGCCCCCCGTTTGAACCGGAAGGTAACCGGGTCACATACGTTTTTTGGTTTTGTTTGTGGCCTGTGCGCTGAGCGGGTCATCGGGCCAGTAGTGCTTCTGGTAACGGATGCGTAATTCTTTTTTTACTTCCGCGTAGGTATTTTCCCAGAAGCTGGCCAGGTCGCGGGTGACCTGTACCGGCCGTTGCGCCGGGGACAGCAGGTGAATCATCAGCGGAAACCGGCTTTTAAGGATTGCCGGAGTCTTTGCCAGCCCGAACATTTCCTGCAGACGCACGGCCAGCACCGGGATATCCCCATCGTAATCGATTGCAATCCGCGAGCCACTGGGCACAGCAACATGCGTGGGCGCAAGCTCGCCAACCTGCTGCAGGTCCGGCCAGTCCAGCTGGCCCTGCAAGATCCCATAAAGGTCCAGCCCGGACAATTGCTCCAGGCTGCGTATCCCTACCAGGTGTGGTAACAGCCAGTCTTCCAGGCTATCCAGCAGGCTGCTGTCATCCCACCGGGGCAGGGCCAGGCCTGCCAGCAGATCAGCATGATTTTCAATCTGGCCGCGGAGGAATTCCACCCGTGCGCGAAGCCCATTCGCCTCGCGAGTCCAGGGCAGCAGCCCCAGCCCCTTCTGCCGGACCACGTCAAGCAATGCACGGCTGAGTGCGTCCGGAGAAATATTTTCAGCCGGTTTTTCCTCCAGCACAATCCGGCCGAGACAGGTACGCACGCTGGCAACGGCCCGGCCCGCCTTGTCGTCCCAGCGGACCTGCTCATCCTGCTTGACCAGGTGGGGGAAGTATTCCGGCAGCAGCTCACCGGGGATCTGCGCAGCCAGCAGGATACGCGCGTCGCGCCCCTGCCCGTCCAGCTGCGCCACTACCAGGTAATTGGCTACAGCCAGTTCATCATCCTGGGAGAAGTGCGCCCCGCGGCCACTCGCCAGCAGGAACCGGCGGTCCCGGTCATGGCGATTGCGGGCAATGCGATCCGGGTATGCCAGCGCCAGCAACAGCCCGGTACGGTCGGCCGGATCGATGGATACCCCCCCCGTCCCCGCAGCGGATCCCACCATTCGGGCAAGCTGTGACTCCCAGGTCCTGGCCTGCTGCCGGATTCTTTGGACAGCACCGCGATCCACAGTTCCGCCCGCTTTGCCGCCCTCCAGTAACCACTCCATGCGCCGATGCAGGTCCCGGTCCAGGCGCCGGTCGCCGCGAAAGATATCCCGTTCAGACAGCAGCGCGGCGAGCAGGCAGGCCTCCCGCTGCATGTTCCAGTCGCGGCTGTGCAGCATCATATGGGCAAGCCGCGGGTGGGTCCCCAGTTCCAGCATGGCGGCGCCATGCGGGGTAATGCGCAATTCGGTGTCGAGAGCCTCCAGCCGCTGCAACAGGTCGCGGGCCTGGGCCAGCGGCCCCGGCGGTGGCAGGTCGAGCCAATGTAACTCGTCCGGGTCGCACACCCCCCATTGCGCCAACTCCAGCACCAGCGGCGCCAGGTCGCTGTTCAGGATCTCCGGGGTGTTCTTGGCCGGCAGGCCCTGGTGTCGGGACTCGCTCCACAGTCGCAGGCAGGTACCCGGTCCCAGGCGACCGGCCCGGCCACGGCGCTGGGTGGCGGACGCACGGGAAATGGTGGTGGTTTCCAGGCGATTCATGCCCGTATTGGGATCGAAACGGGACTCCCGCATCAGGCCGGAATCCACCACCAGCGAGATACCCTCGATCGTGAGGCTTGTTTCCGCCACATTGGTGGCCAGCACTATCTTGCGACGCCCTTCCGGCGCGGGAGCGATGGCTGCGTCCTGCTGTTCCCGCCCCAGGTCCCCATAAAGAGGGGCAATATCGACACCACTGAAGGCTTCATCCCCTGCCCTCTCTGCCAGCAGCGCCTCCACCCTGCGGATCTCGCCCACGCCAGGCAGGAAGGCCAGCAGGCTGCCGCTGCTCTCGGCAAGCAGTTCGCTGATCTTGCGGGCCATCAGTGCCGGCAGCTGGCGCCGCTCTTCCACCACTTCACGGGGAGCCAGGTAGCGTATCTCTACCGGGTAACTACGCCCCTCGCTGCTCACCACCGGTGCATTGCCGAGTAGCTGTGCCACGCCCGCCGCATCCAGGGTCGCCGACATTACCAGCAGTTTCAGGTCATCGCGCAGGACTTCCTGGGATTGCAGGCAAAGGGCCAGCGACAGATCCGCCTGCAGGCTGCGCTCGTGGAATTCGTCGAAGATGACCAGTGCCGTCCCCGCCAGCTCCGGGTCCGACTGTAGCAGGCGGGTGAAAATACCCTCAGTGACAACCAGGATCCGCGTGCCGGCACCGGCACGTCGCTCACCCCGCACCTGGTAGCCCACGGTCTGTCCTACCGATTCCCCGAGCAGGGAGGCCATGCGCCGCGCCGCCGTTCTTGCAGCCAGTCGGCGGGGTTCCAGCATGATGATATTGCGGCCCGCGAGCCACTCACAGCCCAGCAGGGCCAGGGGGACAGCAGTGGTCTTGCCGGCGCCGGGAGGCGCCTGCAAAACAACATTGTTGTGGCCTGCCAGCGCCGCGAGGAGATCCGGCAGGGCTGCATTGATGGGTAACTCCAACATGAGCGCGATTATATCGGCTTTAGGACCCGCAGGGGCCCGGGATTGGATCCTGGAAGAGGAGGCTGGTGTATCCCCCCCAGGCTCAGCCCCGGCTCGGGCGCTCGTGCAGTGCCAGGTCAAGCAATCCCGGAACCAGTTTGCGTGCGCCGTAGGTACTGAGGTGGTCATCGTCGCGATAGAGTGGCACCCCGCGCTCCTGAATCTGGCAATCGGATGTACACAGCTCCGGAACGGGACTGACATGCTCCGCCCCCAATTCCTCGGCAATGGTGTCGATAATAAGATTGGCACGCCGGTTGCGACGCTCGACTTCTTCCCGCGTGGGTGCACGCTCCAGCGACGTGCCGATAAATTCCGCGTTGATCACCGCCAGGGGCACGGAAAAGCCCACTTCCGGCACGCCCTTCACAATCAGCACCCGCCGCCCGGTGGCCCGGATACGCCGCACGGTGTCGGCGAGACTCTTGCGTACCACCGCTGCGTTACCGGCCTGATCGCTGTCGCCATCACCTTCCCGGGCATCGCCCGAACGCTCCAGTACTGCATTGTCACCGCCCTCCCCCGGCGCCGGTGTGCCCTCGACAGCCTGTGCCCAGCGCGCCACCAGGATGACCGTACCCAGGTCGTCACGGGCCTCGAGAAATTCCATCACCTGCTGATTAAACCGGTCGCAGCGGTGGGACCTGCCCTTGTCCGCCCGCACCACCCCGAGGAGTGGCGGGCAGGCAGACTTGACCGCCGCCAGGCCGGTCAAGCTTCGCTCCCGTACCCAAAGGTCAAATCCCGGCAGGAAGGCCCCCGCATGGGAGTCCCCCCAGATCAGCACATCCGCAGCATCCCCTGCCATCTTGTCCCCAAAACGGCATAAGCCCTCCCCGGGAAGCCGGCCCATGCAGCGCTCCTGCCGGGGAGTCCGCTCCACCGCTTCGGTATATACCGCCAACAGGTCCGCTGGCAGCCGGCCAGGAAAGCCCTTGCCACTGTTAATGGTTACAGCGGCCAACACCAATACCAGGGCCGCAGCACCGGCCGCACGGCCGATCGCCCGGCGCGAGTCCCAGCGTCCACCACGGCGGCGGAACGGCTTTTCAACCCAGCGCCAGCTCAGGTATGCCAGGATCGCAGCCAGGCCCACCGCCAGCAACGCGGACAGCAGCGGCAATTCCGCGCCGCCGAGGGCAAAGCGCGTGAAGACCAGTACCGGCCAGTGCCACAGGTAGAGTGAATAGGACACCAGTCCCACGCCAACAAATACTGGCAGCGACAGGAGACGGGCTGCCAACACTCGCTGTTGGCCCCCGGCCCAGATCAGCGCCACCGCTCCACCGCAGGGAAGCAATGCCGCAAGCCCGGGAAATGGCGTCGCCTCGTCATAGGCAACGACACTGTAGGCGATGGCGGCCAGCCCGGCAGCAGCCGCCAGTTCCAGCACGACTCGGCGCCGGCAGTGGGGTATGGCTCCCATGGCGAGCAGGGCACCCAGGCCCAGCTCCCAGATACGCGTGGGGGTCAGGAAGTAATTCGCAAATGGCAGGGCCTGGGTCGCCCAGGCAGAGGCACCGAGCGAGGCGAACGACAGTCCCGCAACAACAGCCAGTATCCGGCCGTTCCGCCGCGCCAACAGGCACAGCAACAGGGGGAAGAAAACATAGAATTGTTCCTCTACCGCCAGCGACCAGGTGTGGAGCAGGGGCTCCCACTCTGCCGAGGCACCGAAGTAATCGCCGCTGTTACGCCAGAACCAGATGTTGGAGGCAAACAGTATTGTTGACAGCAGCGATCTGGCGTATCCCTCCAGCAGGTCGGGCGGTAACACGAACCAGCTGGCCAGCGTGCAGGCAGTAAGCATGGCGAACAATGCAGGCAGGATTCGCCGCGCACGGCGCTCGTAAAAGTTGGCCAGGGAAAAACTGCCCTGGCGAATTTCCCGCACCAGGATGCCGGTAATGAGGTAACCGGAGATCACGAAAAATACATCGACCCCCACATAACCGCCGGAAAAGCCCGGCAGGCCCGCATGGGCAAAAACCACGGGCAACACCGCAAGCGCCCGCAGCCCGTCAATATCGCGGCGGTAACCACTGTTCACTGTCATCGTTAACCAGGTTGATTATCGTTTTCCCGGATCCCCACGCGGATCCCCCGATGCAGTCCCTGCGGTCGCCGCCGGTATTTACCGGCCGCTATGCTTTTTCCTCTTCAACCGTCGCCACCAGGGGTTCCTGGCCGGCGCGATACGGGCGGTATGGGCCAGGCACTCCATGGCCCCATACAGTTCGCCTATGACTCTGGTGGCCAGCCCCGGGGTTCCAGCCAGTGACCGGAGGCAATCTGCCAGCAGCGCGTCCCTCAGCCCCTGCGGATTCTGCAGCCCCGCGGCAAAGAGGTCTGCCGACCACTGCGCAAGATCAGCACAGGAGAGGTGATCATTACCGACCTCCGGATAGGAAGAGAAATCGTCGCTGAACGCCAACCCCGAAGCGTGGCGAAGGTAATGGTCGTTAAGCTGGCGATTCGACTCCGAAAACGCCAGGAAAAAAGCCCGGGCATTGTCACGGGCGGGAGCCACGCGGGAATCGTCACCACGCATTCCCGGCTTCAGCCGGCGAATATCGTCAGGCGCCACCCCCAACTCGATCAGCTTGTGGGTGAGCAGGAACTCACGTCGCCCCACCCCCTCATTCACCCGCAAGGGTGGAATCTCGGCACCATTACTGACCAGGCCCATAAAGTCGGTGACAATATCCCCACCGCATAGGCGGCCGGGCTCAAACTCCCGCACCTCCAGTGCTTCCTCCCCGAAGCATGCTTCCCATTGCTGCAGCTTGGCGAAATAGTCGTAGTAGGTCCGCACTGGAGCGTTCAGGGGAGGCAGCGCTCCCTCATCATGGCCAAGCAGCTTGCTGGAGGAGCTGCGCCCACGCTCACAGCCGCGCGCGCCCTGCTGCTTGAATGAGCGGGCGTGCAGGTCCTGGCGTCGCAGGTAGGCAATTACTACGGTGCGGTCGAAGAGTTCCGCACAGATGTCCCGCACCTGCCGGATGTCCGCGCCCCGGTACAGGAAAGATAGATGCTCGGCCGAGACAATCACTGTGTCGCCGCGACTGGACGCCAGCAACTGCCGGAAGCGGTCATTGAGGTGAAACTCCAGTCCCTCTTCCCGGGCCTCCACTTCGATGGCTCCCGATGAATTGCCTTTCTTGCCCAGGGCGACAAACTCAACGCCAGCATCCAGTAACGGGGCCCGGTGCCGATGCAGGGCCAGCTGCAGTGAACTGGAGCCGGTCTTGTGAAAACCGATATGAAGATAGAGGGTACGCATTATTTTTCTAGTGGCAGTGAAGGGGCAATCGTGCCAGTCAGTCACCGGCATTACCCATTATCCATCATCAACAAAAAAAGGCCGGCATCATACCGGCCTTGGGGTTCCCGGCGATTCACCTCGACGGTGCTGCCGGAATACCTCGGTTATCAGCGGCGCGGCCCGCGGCCACCCCCGCCACGTCGGCCACCGCGCCCATCGCGGGAGCCCCGGCTGTCACCACCGCTGCTGCGCTTCACTTTTACCTTTGGCGGTTCCTCCAGCAGTTCCAGCGGCGGCTGTTCACAGTTGAGCTTCTGCCCCAGCAGCGCCTCAATCGGTTCCAGGCGCATGGCATCATCCTCACACGCGAAGCTGATCGAGGTACCGGTCTTGCCCGCGCGGCCGGTACGGCCGATCCGGTGAACGTAATCCTCCGGCTCTTCCGGCAGGGTGAAGTTGACCACGTGGCTGATGCCGTCGATATGAATACCCCGACCGGCCACATCGGTGGCCACCAGCACCTTGGTCTTGCCGGACTTGAAGTCCTCCAGCGTGCGCACGCGCTTGTTCTGCGCCACTTCACCGGATAACAGGCCCGCCCTGAAGCCGTGGGCCTCAAGGTTCTCGTGCAGGCGCCGGCACTGGTCGCGGCGGTTGGCAAACACGATCAGGCTCTCAACCTCATCGCTCTGCAGGATGTTGTACAGCAGGGTGTACTTTTCCTCGCTGGCCGCCAGGTAAACGCGCTGATCCACCGAATCCGTGGCAACCCGCTCTGGTTCGATTTCCACCACCACCGGCTCTTCGGTCCACTGCTCCACCAGCGAATCCACTTCCGGGGTAAAGGTCGCGGAGAAGAACATGGTCTGGCGATGGGTCTTGCGGGGTGTCTGGCGCACGATCCGGCGGACCTGGGGGATAAAGCCCATATCCAGCATACGGTCCGCCTCATCGATTACCAGGATCTCCACCTGGTCGAGATAGCAATCGCGGTTGCTGGCGAAATCCAGCAGGCGACCCGGGGTCGCCACCAGGATATCCACGAAGCGCTCGTTCAGGTTGCGCTGCTGCTTGGCGTAGTCCATGCCGCCGACCAGGGTGTGGATTTCCAGGTCCGTGTACTTGCACAGGGCCTTGGCGTCGTCGGCGATCTGCATCACCAGCTCCCGGGTCGGGGCAATGATCAGCGCGCGCGCCTCGCCGGCATAACGCTCGCCCTCGAACGGGTGCTTGAGCAGGTCGTCGATGATGGTGATCAGGAAGGCCGCGGTCTTGCCGGTTCCGGTCTGCGCCTTGCCCACCAGGTCGTGGCCGTTGAGCGTATGCGGCAGGGAGCGGCCCTGGATCGGCGAGCAGTACTGGAATCCCAGGTCATGGATCCCGTGCATCAGGTCGAGAGGCAGGTCCAGGTCGTGGAAACGCACCTTGCCCTCTTCCTCCGGCACCTGGAACTGGTCCAGGGACCACTTGGTCACCGGCTGCGCCTTGCGGCTTTTTCCCTTGCCGCCCCGCAACTTACCGTCACCACCATCCGGGGATTTCGCCCGGTCCCTGTCCCCGGCGGGACGCCGGGATTCGCGGGACTCGGTGGTCCGCTCGCGCTTGCCACTGTCGCCGGCACTCTGCTGGCTGCGGGCGCGCTTGTCGGAATCACCGCGCTGGCGGCTGGTGTCCGGGCCGCTGTCAGTATCGTTATTGGCACCTGCGGCATCGGCAGATGAACGGCGAAACAACTTTCCTATCAAGTGAAATACTCGCTTAAACGGTCAAATAATCGGCGAGTATATCATCTATAGGCGTACACTACCCCCCGCAGCGTTTTCGGGGTCATTCGCCGCCTACACGGCGCCGGCAGAGCCAGTAATCGAGGCTCACGAAGCGCCCGCCGCCGGAGCCCAGCAGGGCCAGCAACATGACAAAGTAAGTGGCAGCAAACTCGATCCCGTTCTTCAGTACCGTGAAGTTGCCGGCCTCGGTCAGCCAGCCGTAATTGCCGTGCGCCTTGAGCAGCTCCACCGCCTTCTCCTTCCGCACCAAGGCCTCTTCAATCAAGTCCTCCCGCCACTCCCAGGGCATGGTAAGGGTCTGCTCGGGAAGTGCGTGCCAGCCGTACTGCCAGTGTGCGGTAACCGCCGCCACGACCATGACCACCATCAGTGGAATGGCCACCAGGCGCACTCCAAGCCCCAGCAGTAGCGCAATGCCCCCCAGCAACTCGGTCAACGCGGCCATCCACGCCAGCAACATTGGCGCCGGCAGGCCCAGCCCCCAGTCCGGGTTGCCGAACCAGGCGGCCACATCGCCAATATGCCCCAGCTTGTTCATCCCGGCCAGGATAAAGACAGGGGCAAGGAACAGGCGCAGGGCCAGTGGACCCAGCCAGTCAGCAGTGCGCGCCAGACGCACAAAGCCAGCGTACAGGCGATTGAACCAGCCTGATGAGGCCTCCATAATTGCTCCCTCTTCCAGGATTATTTGCGCTTGGTCGGTCGCCAGGCCCAACTCTTACACACCGGATTAAGGTAGCCCAGCGGCGCTCTGCCATGTTCAAGATTTACAAACGGGCCACCGCCACCGAATTCTCCCGCATCACCACCCTGGGTGGCCCCCTGGTGGTCAGTAACCTGGCGGTTATCAGCATGGGGGTCACCGATACCATCGTGGCCGGGCGCGCGGGGGAAGTGGACCTCGCGGGACTGGCTCTGGGCTCCAGCATCTGGGCAGTCTGTGCCGTGACCCTGATGGGGCTGTTGGCCGCGGTTTCACCCGTCGTGGCCCACCTGCGCGGCGGCCGCAATGAGGCCGGCGCGGCAGCGGAGTTGCAACAGGCATTCTGGATCGCCCTGGCGGGCGGGCTGGTGGTGGTGGCAGCCCTGCTGGCTGTGCCCTGGTGGAGCCACTGGATCGATACCGAGGAGCCGGTGCGCAGGGTGATGCAGCACTACCTGCTGGCACTCGCCACCTCCACCCTGCCGTTCGCACTGGGCACGGCACTGCGTGGCTATTGCGAGGGCATGGCCCAGGTCCGGGCGGTCATGCGTATCTACCTGGCGGCAGCGGTGCTGAATATCCCCCTGGATATGGCGCTGGTTTTTGGCTGGGGACCACTGCCCGCATTGGGCGGTGCCGGCTGTGGCTGGGCCACCGGCCTGGTGAGCTGGGCAATCGCTCTGGCGCTGTTCTGGCATGCCAACAATGACCCGGCCTATCGCGCACTCGACCTGCGCTTTGCCCTGCCGCGGCCCCACTGGCCCACCCTGCGCCACCAGCTGGCCCTGGGCCTGCCGATCTGTATCGGTGCCGGCAGCGAAGTCACCTTCTTTGCCAGCCTCACGGTGTTGCTGGCTCCGTACGGCGCCACGATCGTGGCCGCCCACCAGATCGGCATGAATATCGGTTCTATTTTCTACCTGGTCGCCCTGGCGCTGGCCCAGGCACTGAGTATTCGCGTGGCGCAGCTGTTGGGACAGGGGCGCCCGAAACGGGCGCGCTTCACCAGTACCGTGGGGGTCTCCGGCGGCCTCCTGTACGCCCTGGCCACTGGTGTGGTGCTGATCGTGCTCCGCCACCCGTTTGTATCCCTCTACACCAGTGAAGTGGATATCATCGCCATAGCCACCAACCTGCTGCTACTGTGCGCCGCCTTCCAGCTGGTGGATGTGGCCCAGGCGATGGCCTGGGGGGCATTACGTGGCTATAAAGATACCCGGGTGCCGATGTATATGCAGATACTCTCCTACTGGCTGGTGGGCCTGACCAGCGCCCGGTGGCTGGGTGAGAGCTTCTGGGGTGTATACGGCTACTGGGCCGGTATCTGTATCGGTCTCGGGGTGGCCTCGGTATTGCTCGGTGCCCGTCTCTGGCGCACCAGCGGCCGGGCGATTGATCGCGGGAAGCGCCTGGATATTTCGCCAAGTGGCGCGCAAACCTGAGGGAACGCTTTCGCTATACTCGCGCTCCAAATTTGGCAGGGGTCGCTTACCCCTGCCACAAACACAACCATTGACCGGAGTTTCTGCATGCCCCTGCGCTCGAGAATGCGCCATTCCCGCCACGCCGTTTTCCTGGCTACCGCCCTGGCATCATCCCTCGCCCTCGCACTGACCGAGGACCCGGACGATCCCCAGGAGCCGCCCCTGCCCAAGGCTCAAAACCTGAAGCTGGACGAGCCCACGACCGAGGAGCCCCTTAACAAGCCGACGGAAAAAGAACCCGGAAAAGGGCCGGACTCGCAGGAAGCGCCCGCTGCCGGGGCCGCCTCCCCATCGGCTGAGCCGGCAGACACCGGCGACAAGGCCATAGAAACTGAAACAGAGGAGCCCGAAACCGCCAAGCCGCTGCGACTGCTGGGGTCCGAGGTGCCGCCGGCTACAGCCACCCGTCTCGCCTGGTCCCCAAGCCAGCACTTCGAGGGTGTCTACAGCAATACCGCGGTGCTGGTCGTGAACGGTGCCAACCCCGGCCCCACCCTGTGCCTGACCGCAGCCGTCCATGGCGATGAGCTGAACGGTATCGAGACCGTCCGCCGGGTGCTGTACAACCTGGAGCCGGCCAGTCTCAGCGGTGCCGTAATCGGGGTCCCTATCGTGAATCTGCAGGGTTTTCACCGCGGCTCCCGTTACCTGACCGACCGCCGCGATTTGAACCGCCACTTTCCCGGCAACCCCGACGGATCATCCGCATCCCGCATTGCCCACTCCTTCTTCAACGAAGTGATCCAGCACTGTGACGCGGTGGTGGATCTCCACACCGGTTCCTTTTACCGCACCAACCTGCCCCAGCTGCGCGGTGACCTGAGGAATCCCAAGGTGGTGAAAATGACCAAGGGCTTCGGTTCCACCGTGGTGCTGCACAGTGACGGCGCCGAGGGCACGCTGCGCCGGGCGGCCGTGAAAGCCGGCATCCCCACCGTCACCCTCGAGGCCGGCGCTCCCATGGTGCTGGATGAGACCTCGGTGAGCCACAGCGTAAAAGGTATCCGTACGCTGCTGAACCAACTGGGCATGGTGAACAAGTTCCGCCTGTGGGGGGATCCCGAGCCGGTGTACTACAACTCCACCTGGCAGCGCGCCACCACCGGCGGCATTATTTTCAGCGAGGTGGAACTCGGTGAGGCAGTCAGCAAAGGCGACCTGCTGGGCACCATCACCAACCCCATCACCAATGTGCGCACGGAAATCCGCTCCGAGCATAACGGGCGGATACTCGGCATGGCATTGAACCAGGTGGTGCAGCCCGGCTTTGCCGCCTACCACATCGGCATCCAGGCACCGCAGGAGCAGATCAGCCCACCGGAGGAAGTGACCGCAGTCGCGGCCGAGAAGACTGCTGCCGGGTTGGACTCCAGCCAGCAGGAAACCGCAACCCAGCCCGCGGATGAATCCGCCGGGGAAAAGACACTGGAGGAGGAGTCCGCCGACCCGGGCCCGGTATCCGAGGATATGGCCAAGCCTCAGGCGGTGAGCCCGGAGGGCGAGGACGACTGACAGACCATGCGTGAACCGGCGAAGTGCCCCGCAATCACTCGCGGGGCTGGCCGGAGACCCGATCGACCACGTGGATATGATGCTCACCCAGCGGCTCCGGCTGCAGGGTGATATGGTCGATATCAAAGCGCCGGATAAGCATTTCCCGCAATCTTTCCAGTACCCCGGGCCAGGCCTGCAGGTCATCCACCACGATATGCGCCGACAGTGACACCGTGCGCGAGTCCAGGCGCCAGATATGCAGGTCGTGTACCGAACGCACTCCCTCAACCGTCACCAGGGCCTTGCCCACTACCGGCAGGCTTAGCTCCCGCGGCACCCGCTCCATCAGCACATCGACGGAATCCCGCAGCAGGCGCAGGCTGGAAACCAGGATCAGCGCACAGATCAGCAGGGATAGCAGGGGATCAATCGGCGTCCAGCCGGTGAAATGAATCACAGCCCCCGCCACCAGCGCCGCCACCGACCCCAGCAGGTCGCCCATCACGTGCAGCAGGGCACCGCGGATATTCAGGGTCTGCTCGCCTCGGTGCAGTATCCAGGCCACCACCAGGTTCACCACCAGGCCGATGGCGGCGATCAGCATCACCATGCCACCCTCCACCGGCTGTGGCGCGCGCAGGCGATCGATGGCCGCCAGCGCGATGGCAATAATGATCACCAGCATGAACACCGCGTTGGCCACAGCTGCCAGCACCTCGGCGCGTCCCCAACCATAGGACAGCTGCCGGTCCGCCGGCTTCTTCGCCAGCAGTGCCGCCACTGCGCCCAGAGCCAGGGCCAGGGCATCGGTGGCCATATGCCCGGCATCACCCAGCAAAGCCAGTGACCCGGACAGCCAGCCCCCCACCGCTTCCACCAGGGCGAAAGCAAAAGTGACCACCAGCCCCCAGATCAGGGGACGCAGGTGGCCGCTGCCGTGATGATGATGTGCATGTTCATGCATGGCCAATACTTCCTTGCCTGGCTTCAGTGTCGATCGAACTGGGGGCAGGCCGGCGGGCTATTTCCGCCCCACGGTGAGCCTCCCCCGTCCGCTGTAGTCGTCGCGGCTGGATACTTCTCGCAGTCCCGCCGCGGTAAATATTCTGCGCGCCTCGGCCGCCTGTTGCCAGCCGTGTTCCACCACCAGCCAGCCACCGGCCTCCAGGTAGGCCCCACAGCCCGTGGCGATGCGCTCGATGTCGGCGAGTCCGGCCCGTTCCGCCACCAGCGCCGAGCGTGGCTCGAAACGCACATCGCCCCGCTCCAGGTGCGGGTCGGCGGCGTCAATGTAGGGGGGATTGCTAACGACCAGGCCAAATTGCCGGGGGGGGATTGCACTGAACCAGTCGCTCTGCAGCAACTCGACATTCCCGAGCCCCAGTGCCCGCCGGTTCTCCTCCGCCAGCGTCAAAGCCTCGGCAGATTTGTCCACGGCCAGCAGGTGCCAGCCCGGACGCTCACTGGCCAGGGCCAGCGCGATGGCGCCGCTGCCGGTACCCAGGTCGAGCACCTGCAGGTGCTCCCGGGGGCAGAGCTCCAGCGCGGTTTCCACCAGTAGTTCCGTCTCCGGGCGCGGGATCAGGGTGGAGGCGTCGACCTTCAGGTCAAGCGACCAGAACTCGCGCCGGCCGATGATATGGGCCACTGGCTCCCCGGCCGCCCGGCGCACCAACAGCTCGTCCAACTGTCGCTGCTCACCCGGTGCCAGCTGATGCTCCGGCCAGGTGTAGAGCCAGGTCCGGCTCCTGCCCAGCACATGCGCGAGCAGGACCTCGATATCCAGTCGCGCACTGTCACTGTGTTCCAGCTCACCGCTGCGGGCGAGATTCTGCTTGATGGTGGCCATGGCCCCCTCTTCCTTAGTGCTGACGTCACGCGTGTTGGAGGCGGCGGTTACAAGACATACACAACCCGGCCGCCGCGCGGATGGCTTTACTGCGCCAGCGCCGCCAGCTGATCAGCCTGGTGCTCGGTGCGCAAGGGCTCAATCACCTCTGCCAGGCCACCTTGCATGATTTCGTCAAGCTTGTAGAGCGTCAGCCCGATGCGATGGTCGGTCACGCGCCCCTGCGGGAAGTTATAGGTGCGGATGCGCTCGGAACGATCGCCACTGCCCACCAGGTTGCGCCGTGCGTCGGAGATCTCCCGCGCGGCGGCCGCCTCCTGCTCGCTGCTCAGCCGTGCCTGCAGCAGGGCCATGGCCTTGGCGCGATTCTTGTGCTGTGAACGCTCGTCCTGGCACTCCACCACAATGCCAGTGGGGATATGGGTCAGGCGCACTGCGGAATCGGTCTTGTTGACGTGCTGGCCACCGGCACCGGAAGCCCGGTAGGTATCAACGCGCAGGTCGGCCTTGTTGATCTCTATCGCATCCTGCTCATCCGGCTCGGGCATTACCGCCACAGTGCAGGCCGAGGTGTGGATACGCCCCTGTGACTCAGTCTCCGGTACTCGCTGTACCCGGTGGGCACCGGACTCGAACTTGAGCCGGGCATAGACATCCTCGCCGCTGACGCGGGTGATGATTTCCTTGTAGCCGCCGTGCTCACCGGGATTGTCACTGACAATCTCGATACGCCAGCCCTGCTTTTCCGCGTAGCGTGAGTACATGCGGAAAAGGTCACCGGAGAATATCGCCGCCTCGTCACCACCGGTGCCAGCGCGGATTTCCAGGAAGACATTCTTGCGGTCATTGGGGTCGCGCGGCAGCAGCAATGCCTGCAGCTCGCGCTCCAGTGGCTCCAGCTGGGCCTCGCCCTCGCGCAGTTCCTCCTGGGCCATCTCGCGCATTTCGGCATCGCTCTCGTCGAGCATTTCCCGCGCCGCCGCCATGTCCTCCTGCAGCTGCCGGTAGCGGCTGTAACACTGCACCACCTCTTCCAGTTCGGAGAACTCGCGCGAGAGGTCGCGGAACTGTGCCTGGTCGCTGATAATTTCGGCATCGCCAAGCAGGGCGGAAACCTCCTCGTGGCGCTCCACAAGGTTTTCCAGTTTATTCAGTAACGAGTCTTTCATCCGTCCTTCTTGGTGCTTTCCAGTTTGCCGCCCGGCGGCTCCGACGTGGCCGGGGTCTCCAGGCCGATGATTTCCCGCGCAATCCGCAGGCGCTGGGGATCCCCCTCGGCCGCGCGCTTCAGGTTCACCGTGGGGGCATGGATCAGTTTGTTGGTCAGGGAACGCGCCAGCTGCTGCATCAGGCGGCGCGGATCGCCGCCCTTGTCCAGCTGCTGTAGTACCTTGTCCAGTTCCGCGTCGCCGATTTCCTGTGCTTTCTGGCGATAGGAGCGGATAGTCTCCACCGCACCCCGCGAGCGATATTGGCGCATGAATTCCGCCGCCGCCTGCTCGACAATTTCGTGAGCGGCGCGGGCAGCCTGCTCACGCGAGCGGCGCCCTTCGTCAATCACACCGCGCAGGTCGTCGACCGTGTACAGGTAGACATCATCCAGCTGTTCCACCTGCGGCTCGATATCGCGCGGTACCGCGATATCGACCATGAATACCGGCCGGTGCCGGCGCTTTTTCAGGGCTGTCTCCACCGCGCCCTTGCCGAGGATCGGCAGCTGGCTGGCGGTGGAACTGATCACGATATCTGCGCGCGGCAGATGCTCGGGGATATCAGCCAGCAGGATCGCCTCGGCACCCAGGTTCTCGGCCAGCTGCTGGGCCCGGTCCAGCGTGCGGTTGGCGACAACCAGCTGGCTTATCCCCTGCTCCAGCAGGTGACGGGCCACCAGTTCGATGGTCTCGCCGGCACCGACCAGCAGTGCAGTCTGGCGCGAGAGGTCCGTAAAGATGCGGGAGGCCAGGGACACGGCGGCGTATGCCACGGACACCGGGTTCTCGCCGATCGCGGTTTCCGTACGCACCCGCTTTGCCACTGCGAACACCTGCTGGAAGACACTGTGCAGCAGGCTACTGACACTGCCTGACTCCCGCGCCACGGCGTAGGCCGACTTGATCTGCCCGAGGATCTGCGGCTCACCCAGTACCAGGGAGTCCAGCCCACACGCCACTCGCATCATGTGGCGCACGGCATCCTCTCCGGTGTAGCGATAACTACAGCCGAGCAGCTGTTCCAGCGCCACGCCGTGGTACGCCGCCAGCCATGCCAGCAGTTGGTCGGGATCCGTGTCCGCGTAGATTTCCGTGCGGTTGCAGGTGGAAAGGATGGCCAGCTCCGGGCAGTCGAGCGCGGCGCGCGCCTCTTCCAGTGCCGCCGGCATCACTTGCGGGGCAAAAGCCACCCGCTCGCGCACCTCGATTGGAGCACTGTCGTGATTGATACCCAGGGCAAGGATCGGCATAAATTCTCGCTGGCAATGAACAAGTGGGGCCGCCCGACTGTCTCAGTCCACAGTCGTACCGACCCCGGTCGCAACGGCTGTCAGGGTGGCGCATTTTCAGGCCCCGCAGCCCGCCTTGCAAGCGCCGGGGCTCCTTCCACTGCCCGGGATGGCGGCGGAAGCAAAGCCCGAAGGGCCATTCGGGACTAGAATTATACGGCTACCGACACACGGATCACGCTTTCCGCGCCCGTCCCGGCGCGGCGCCAACGTATGGATACCCCTATGCCCGCACCTCGGCTCTCCCCCAACCACCGGATTCGACCGCTGTCCCGACACCCACTGGCCTGCGTACTGGCCGCGTCGTGCCTGTTGGCAGCCTGCGCCCAGGGACCCCAGCAGACAGCGGAAAATCCGGCCGGAGAGGCAGCCAGCGCCAATGCCACCCCCGCAGCCCCTGCCCCGGAGCCGGTGGAGGCCCGCGCCTTCCCCATCGAAACCTTTTACACACTGCTGGTCGCAGAAGTGGCAGGCAATCGCGAACAGTATGATGTTGCCCTGGCCAATTACTACCACCAGGCCGCACACACCCGCGATGCCGGCATCGCAGCGCGGGCCACGCGCATCGCCCGTTTCCTCAACGCCCGCCGGGCGGCACTGGAATCTGCCCGACTGTGGGCCGAACTGGAGCCAGATAATGCCGAGGCCCAACTGGCTGTTACCGCAGAACTGACCCTCGCCGGGCAACTGGACACCGCGCTGGAGCATGCGGAGCTGGCCCTCGCCCTGGGCGGCGATGCGCCACTGCAGTCCCTGGCCGCCACCGCGGTATCGAACCGGCAGCTGACCGAGTCGGTCCAGCCGACCTTCCGGCGCCTATCGGAGGAGTACCCGGACAATCCCGAGGCCGCCCTGGCCCACGCCATGACGCTGCGCGCGACAGAAAATTACGAACAGGCCCTGGCCATCGTGCGGCGGGTCCAGGAGCGCCACCCGGACCTGCTCGACCCTCCCCTGCTGGAATCCCACCTGCTGGTGGACCAGGGGAAGGAGGCGGAAGCCCTTGCCATGCTGGAGAAGCTGGTGAGTCTCTACCCGCAGGAGAGCCGGTTGCGCCTGCAGTACGCGCGACTGCTGGTGAGCGAGGACCTGGAGCGGGCGCAAAAGCAGTTCACCGAGCTGGTGCGGCAGCGCCCCCGGGACGGCAACCTGATCCTCTCACTGGCGCTGATCCGCTTTGAGACCAAGGACCTGGCAGCGGCCAAGCCCCTGTTCGAACGACTGCTGGAATTGCAGGAGCACGAATCCGCCGCGCACTTTTACCTCGGAGGCATCGCCGAGGAGGAGCAGCACTTTGAGCAGGCGGTGGCCCACTACCGCCAGGTCGGCCCCGGCAACGACTATCTCAACGCCATCAAGCGCGGCACCGAGCTGCTGGCAACCAACGGTCTCTCCAGCGACAACCGGGACTGGTTCGCCGAGCTGCGCCAGCGCCACCCGGACCAGGCCGAGCATTTTTACCTGGTGGAGGTGGACCTGCTGCGCCGCCACGACCGCCCGGAAGAGGCCCTGCAATTGCTCAACCTGGCTGTCCAGGACCACGGCGACAGCGGTCGACTGCTGTATACCCAGGCCCTGGTCAATGAACAGCTGGGCAATGCGACTGAATTCGAGCAGGGGATGCGCAAACTGATTGCACGCGACCCCGATAACGCCACGCTCCTCAACGCCTTGGGATACAAGCTGACGGACTATGACGACCGCCTGGACGAGGCCCGGGAACTGGTCGAGAAGGCGCTGGAGCTGCGTCCGGACGACCCGGCCATTATCGACAGCATGGGCTGGGTGGAGTACCGTCAGGGTAATCACGCCGAGGCCGTCAAGTACCTGGAGCAGGCTCTGGAGAAACTGCCCGACCACGAGATCGCCGCCCACCTGGGCGAGGTACTCTGGATGCAGGGCAATCGCGAACAGGCAGTAAAAGTCTGGGAGCGCGGCCTCGAGATCAACCCGGAGAGCAAGATCATCCCGGCTGCGATGGAGCGGCTGCGGATCAGAGAAGCCATGGAGCAGCATGTTTCGGATAGCTGACAGGGGGCAATTCCCTTTCCCACACCTCGCCACCGTACTGGTGGCACTGCTGCTGGGCGCCTGCGCCGGACAGCAGGGAACCGGCCTCCCGGTACCTGGTACCGGCAGCCAGCCGGTTGAGCAACTGCAGAGTTTCACCATCGCCGGCAAGCTGGGGGTACGCTCCCCCACGGACAACGGCAGCGCCAATATCAACTGGCAACAGCAGTCAGACAGCAACTACCGCATTCACCTGAGCGGCCCCCTGGGGGCCGGCGCCACGGTGATCACGGGTAACCCGGGGAGTGTCAGCCTGAAACGGGGCAGCGAACCGCCCATGCGCGCCTCGAACCCGGCCCAGCTCACCCAGCAGATGCTGGGGTGGCCCCTCCCGGTACGAGAGATGTTTTACTGGGTCCGGGGACTGCCGGCACCGGGCGGCTCGGCCGGCGAGAAGCGTGATACCGCGGGCCAGCTACAAGCCCTCCAGCAGGCCGGCTGGCAGCTGGAGTTCAGTGATTACCAGCGGGTTGGGCGCTACACACTGCCCACCCGTATCAAGGCCCGCACCAACCAGGCCGCGGGACCGGTGAAAGTAACCCTGGTCATCAAGGAGTGGCAGACCTGACTCCCGGCGCATGCGCCGTGGTTCGGGAGGCGCTATGATTGCGCCTTTTACCACACAGGCATTGCCCGCTCCTTATGCCCCAGGAAGAGTCACAGATCACCCGGCCGCCGGCAGACCTGGTACTACCGGCTCCCGCCAAGCTTAACCTGCTGCTGCGTATCCTCGGCCGCAGGAGCGACGGTTACCACCAGCTACAGACCCTGTTCCAGCTCCTGGATTTCGGCGATGAACTGGCTTTCACCCGCACGAAAGACAATGACATCACGCTGTCATCCGATGGTGGCGACGCCGGCAACATCCCCCTTGAGGACAACCTGATCTTCCGGGCGGGGCTGCTGTTACGCGAACATTGCGGCGCCAGTAACGGCGTACATATCCACCTCCACAAGCGCCTGCCGCTTGGCGGTGGCATTGGCGGCGGCAGCAGTGATGCAGCGACCACCCTGCTGGGGCTCAACCACCTCTGGGGATGTGGGCTCTCCATCGACACCCTGGCGGACCTGGGGCAGCAACTCGGCGCCGATGTGCCCGTCTTTGTCCGCGGCCACACTGCCTGGGCCGAGGGTGTGGGAGAAGAGCTGGTCCCCGTACACACGGAAACCCGGCACTATGTTGTGGTAATACCGGGCTGTTCCGTCAGTACCGCAGCGGTTTTCCGGCACCCCCGTTTGACAAGAGATTCCGCCGCAATTACATTACCGCACCTTCGCGACAGGCGGCTTGACGGTCACTGGCTGGAAAGACATTCCGGCAACGATTGCCAGCCCCTGGTTGAAGAGCTCTATCCCGAGGTGCGCGCGGCCAGAGAGTGGCTGCAGCAGTTTGCCAGTGCGCAACTGACGGGCACCGGGGCCTGCGTTTTCGCAGCGTTCGAGGATGCCGGTAAGGCACAACGGGTACTGGGCCAATTACCGGCCGGATGGCTAGGCTTTGCCGCGACAGGGGTGAATACCTCCCCTGTCCACGAGCAACTCGCGAAGGTGACCAGCTGATTGACGGTCGCGAACCACTGGGGCGTAGCCAAGCGGTAAGGCAGCGGGTTTTGATCCCGTCATGCGTAGGTTCGAATCCTACCGCCCCAGCCATATTTTCCGATTCGCACGCAGCGGATCGAAGCTCCGGAATTCGACAGGTTCGAGCCGACTAACTTGCGAAGCAAGTTTGGGCGCCGGAGTAGAAGTAAACGGACGGCGGGGCGAAGCCCCGAGCACGAACGAGTCCACGGGCAGGGCCGCCGGAAACCAGCGAGCCGACAGGCGAAGCTAATCCTACCGCCCCAGCCACTGTTCAGCTTCAGCGGAAACGTCTGTGTTTTCGCTGGACAATGACAGGCTTGCCAGACTGGCCTGTAAGCGGTACCCCCCGGTGCCGTGCGGAACTGATGTTCAAATTCCCCCGCGGCGCCTGTGCCGCCACAGCATAAAGGTGACGCTACTGCGCGCTACAAGCTTTCACAATCGCAGGCATCTAAACTTCAACCACATCAACAATCATCGGATCAAAAGGTACACGCAGTGGCTGACTTAATGGTCTTTACCGGCAATGCCAACCCGGAACTGGCGCAGAAAATTGTCGACCAGATGGCAATCCCCCTCGGCGAGGCCGTGGTGAAACGCTTTTCGGATGGCGAAATTGCGGTGGAAATCACCGATAACGTACGGGGCCGCGACGTTTTCGTAGTCCAGTCCACCTGCCAGCCCACCAACCGCAACCTGATGGAACTGATCCTGCTGGTGGACGCCCTGCGCCGCGCTTCCGCCGGCCGTATCACCGCGGTGGTGCCCTACTTCGGCTACGCCCGGCAGGACCGCCGCGTGCGGTCCCAGCGCGTCCCCATCTCTGCCAAGGTCGTGGCAGACATGATGGTCAGCGTCGGTATCGACCGGGTTCTGACCGTGGACCTGCACGCCGAGCAGATCCAGGGCTTCTTCGACGTACCTGTAGACAACGTCTACGGCTCGTCTGTGCTGCTGGATGATATCGAGCGCCAGAAGTACGAAGACCTGGCAGTGGTCTCTCCGGACATTGGCGGCGTCGTGCGCGCCCGGGCGGTGGCCAAAAGCCTCGACTGCGACCTGGCGATCATCGACAAGCGCCGCCCCGCAGCCAACGTCGCCGAGGTGATGAACATCATTGGTGAAATCAACGGCCGCACCTGCCTGCTGGTGGACGACATGGTGGATACTGCCGGCACCCTGTGCAATGCCGCCAATGCCCTGAAAGAGCACGGCGCCAAGAAAGTGGTGGCCTACTGCACCCATCCGGTCCTCTCCGGGGCGGCAATCGACAACCTGAACAACTCGGTGCTGGATGAGCTGGTGGTCACGGATTCCATCCCCCTGGGCGACAAGATGCAGCGGGCCCCCAAGATTCGCCAGCTCACCCTGTCCGCCATGCTGGCCGAGTCCGTGCGCCGCATCAGCAATGAGGAATCCCTGTCAGCCATGTTCCGCTCCTGACGGGACCGTATCCCGGCGATCCCGGGATACTGACAAACAAGGGGGCACCGCTACTGGCGCTGCCGCGGCGATTCCCTTAGAATACGCGCCCGCCCGGCCATGGCCGGGCGTTTACTATTGGGCCCAACCGTATTGATTGCGGGCCCATCTTTTAGCAATGCCAGGGCGGTCCGGTCGCAGGTCGCTCTGGACAGACAACCAGAGGTCTAACCCATGTCTGATTTCATCCTGAACGCCAACGTCCGCAGCGACGAAGGGAAAGGTGCGAGCCGCCGCCTGCGTCGCGAGGAAGGTCGTGTACCCGCCATCGTTTACGGCGGCAAGGCCAAGCCCGCCTCCATCTCCATCCTGGCCCGCGAAATGTGGAAGGCCCTGGAGAGCGAGTCCTTCTTCTCCTCCGTCCTGACCCTGGATATCGAAGGCAAGAAAGAGACCGTGATCCTGCGTGACCTGCAGCGTCACCCGGCCCAGCAGATCCTGCTGCACGCCGACTTCCAGCGCGTATCCGCCAACACCAAGGTTCACCTGAAAGTGCCGCTGCACTTCCTGAACGAAGACACCTGCAAGGGCGTCAAGGCGGGCGGTATCGTCTCCCACACCCTGACCGAGCTGGACATCAGCGCGCCGGCTTCCAAACTGCCGGAGTTCATCGAAGTGGACCTGGCGGACCTGGAACTGGACGGTACCATCCACATCTCCGACATCAAACTGCCGGCCGGCGTCGAGTCTGTGGACCTGAGCCACGGCGAAGACCACGACCTGGTAGTTGCTTCTGTGCACAAGCCCCGCGGCGCTGTTGAAGCTGAAGCCGAAGAAGGCGAAGGCGAAGCGGCCGAAGGCGAAAGCGGCGAAGAGTAAGCGCTTTGTCGAAGGCACCGGACACGCCCATCCAGTTGATCGTGGGGCTCGGCAACCCGGGTCCCGAGTACGACCGGACGCGCCACAACGCCGGTGCCGACTATGTCACCGAGCTGGCACGCCGCTACGGCGTCCAGCTCGCGCAGGACAGCAAGTACCACGGCCTCTCCGGCCGGGTACGTATCGGTGGGCAGGATATTCGCCTGCTGATTCCCACCACATATATGAATCGCAGCGGCCAGTCAGTAGGCCCGCTGGCGAACTTTTTCAAGATTCCCCCGCAAGCCATCCTGGTCGCTCATGACGAGCTGGACCTGCCACCGGGCACCGCTCGCCTGAAATCCGGCGGCGGCCACGGCGGCCACAACGGGTTGCGGGATATCATTTCCGCCCTGGGCAACAGCCGCGATTTTATGCGCCTGCGCCTGGGCATCGGTCACCCGGGCAGCGCCCGCGAAGTGGTCAAGTTCGTCCTGCAACGGGCCCCGCGCTCCGAACAGGAACAACTGGCAGAAGCCATCGACCGGGCCGTGGACATTACCCCCACAGCCGCCGCGGGCGACTGGGGCGCCGCCATGAAAGAACTGCACTCCACCAAAGCGGCCGCCAAATAGATCACCAGATCGATTTCCCGGACACAATCCACCGCATGGGTGCAGCTGCGACCCATCGCTGAATGAGCAAACAGGAACCAGACCATGGGCTTTACTTGCGGTATCGTCGGCCTGCCCAACGTGGGCAAATCCACCCTGTTCAACGCCCTCACCAAGGCGGGCATCGACGCCGAGAACTTCCCCTTCTGCACCATCGAGCCGAATGCCGGCGTTGTACCGGTGCCCGACCCGCGCCTCGACAAGCTGGCGGAGATCGTCAAACCGCAGAAGGTAATCCCCACCACCATGGAATTTACCGATATCGCCGGCCTGGTTGCCGGCGCCTCCAAGGGTGAGGGCCTGGGCAACAAGTTCCTGGCCAATATCCGCGAAACCGACGCTATCGCCCACGTGGTGCGCTGCTTCGAGGACGATAACGTAATTCACGTGGCCAACCAGGTGCACCCGGTGGCCGATATTGAAGTCATCAATACCGAACTGGCGCTGGCCGACCTGGATACAGTGGAAAAGGCACTTCAGCGCTATACCCGCGCAGCCAAGGGACAGGACAAGCACGCCATCAAGATGAAAGCGCTGCTGGAGAAGATCCTGCCGCACCTGGATGAGGCCAAGCCGCTGCGCTCCTTTGGCCTCAGTGATGATGAGCTGGCTAACCTGCGGGAGCTGAGCCTCCTGACCGTCAAGCCCACCATGTACATCGCCAACGTGGACGAGGATGGCTTTGAGGAGAACCCACACCTGGACGCCGTGGCCGCCATCGCCGCTGAAGAGAATGCCGTGCTGGTCCCGATCTGCAACAAGCTGGAAGCCGAGATCGCCGAACTGGACGACGACGAAAAGCAGGAGTTCCTGGAGGAGCTCGGCATGGAAGAACCGGGACTGAACCGTGTGATCCGCGCCGGTTACGACCTCCTGGGCTTGCACACCTACTTCACCGCTGGCGTGAAAGAGGTGCGCGCCTGGACCATCCCGCTGGGAGCCACCGCGCCCCAGGCCGCCGGCAAGATCCACACCGATTTCGAGAAAGGCTTTATCCGTGCCGAGGTGGTGAGCTATGACGATTATGTCACCCACAACGGCGAGGCCGGTGCCAAGGAGGCGGGCAAATGGCGCCTGGAAGGTAAGGACTATGTGGTTGCAGACGGCGACGTGATCCACTTCCGCTTCAACGTCTGACCCCGTGCCCGCCGCCCCCAGCGCGGCGGGCCACTCTCTCCCTGCCGGCCGCAGCCGGCGCAACCGCCCCGGTAACTGCCCATGATGGAATCCAACTGGCGCATCGGCCTGCCACTGGCCCTGATTACCGCGTTTATGTGGGCCCTCCTGCCCATTGCCCTGAAGGGACTGCTGGACGAGATCTCGGCCACCACGGCCACCTGGTTCCGCTTTGCCGGCGCCGCTGTGCTGGCGGGTGGCTACTACCAGTGGAAACGTCGACTGAACCTGCGCCAGCTGTTCCAACGCTCACTGCTGCCCCTCACCCTCCTGGCAGTGGCCGGGCTATTGACCAATTACCTCTCGTACGCCTCAGGCCTGCGCTTTATCACCCCGGGCGCGGCCCAGATCGTCATCCAGCTGGCGCCCCTGCTACTGCTCACCTCCAGCGTCATCTGGCTGGGTGAGCATTTTTCCCCGCGCCAGTGGCTGGGAGTGCTGATGGTACTGGTAGGCCTGCCGCTGTTCTTTAACCAGAGGCTGCCAGAGCTGCTGCGTGGCGAGGACGCCGACTACCTGCTGGGCCTGGCGCTGTTTGTGCTGGCCGCGGTTGGCTGGGCCGTCTATGGCTTTTTCCAGAAGAAGATTTTGTCCCGCGCCCGCGCACAGGACCTGCTGGTGCTGATCTACATCGCCGGCACCCTGTGCTTCCTGCCCGGCGCAGACCCGCTGAGCGTAACCGGCCTGGACCCGGTGCAATGGGCCCTGCTCCTGTTCCTGACCGTCAACACCCTGGTGGCCTACGGCGCCTTTACCAAGGCGCTGGGGAACTGGGAGGCCTCCCGGGTGAGCGCCACCCTTGCCCTGGTGCCCCTGATGACACTGCTGATCGGCAGCGCCATCGGCACCGTCTGGCCGGACTATATTGAAGTGGAGACCCTCAACTGGGTGAGCTGGGTGGGTGCAGGCGTGGTGGTTTGCGGCTCCCTGTTCGCGGCAATCGGGCGCGGACGCTGACCATTTCACGCCCGGCGGTCGCAGCCCGACAGGCGCCCTGTGACAGCGGCTGGCAGCGACCGCATATAAATCGCCCAATTCGCTAACTTACTGAAAAGAAACGAAAATCGGGGGTTGACAGCCCCTCCCCGGCGCCCGATAATGCGCGCCCTCGGTTAAGCCGAGACACACATTGAAAGACAGTGGCAAGGTAGCTCAGCCGGTTAGAGCGCAGCACTCATAATGCTGAGGTCGGGAGTTCAAGTCTCCCCCTTGCTACCATTTTCAACTTGCGAGTACCCATTCTCGCATCCCTGTAACTGGGGCGTAGCCAAGCGGTAAGGCAGCGGGTTTTGATCCCGTCATGCGTAGGTTCGAATCCTACCGCCCCAGCCATTTTCCCCCCTCCCGCTCGAGACACATACACACCTCCGGAACAAGACCGGTTCGAGCCGCAGGCGGCGCAGCCGCCGGAGACCAGCGAGCCGACAGGCGAAGCTCATCCTACCGCCCCAGCCATTTTCCTCTCTCTCCAATCTCCAGTTTCACCGCATCGGTATAAACACCCGGCGCTATGCACCCCTGTATCCCGGGTTTTCTCGAGCCTGGCCAGGCGCACACAAGGTGCGCCCCTACGCAAGCGTCCTGTAGGGGCGGCCCTTGTGATCGGAGGGTAAGGCGCAGGTTCACGCATCGATTTGCGCACGTCGCGATGCCGGTGCACTGCACTTATTTCGCCTTTTTCGCCCCGTGACGCACTATGGGGAAAACGCCCATAAAAAAAGCGGCCCTGTCGAGCCGCTTTCAGTGATCGGAGCGCCTGTGGTCAGCGACTTTCCATCGCCAGCCCCGCCACAGGTAGCCCTGCCGGGGATTCCTTATCCGGCCCGCCGGCGCGCCGAGCACGGGAGTGGCGCCGGGCCTCGCGGCGCAGGCCCAGCGTTCGCAGCCACTCGAAGCCAGCCAGGCACAGCAGGAGTGCCACGATCGCAGCCAGGATACCTGTTACACCCAATGTCGCCCGCTCCGCCACACAGGTCCAGACGAACTGCACCACACACAGCAAGGCCACCACCAGCAGGGTCGGCCGCCTTCCGATCAGGCTCACCACCAGCACACCCAGCGGTGCCCCCAGGGCGACCACCGGTGCCGCCGCCAGCCAGTTACCGAAGACGTCGGGCTGCCAGTCGCCAGCCAGCGATTTCACTGCAACACCAACCACAGAGGAGAACGCCATGATCACCACCGACGTGGGAATGGCCACCTTGAGATCTACCCGGCTCAGGAGCACCAGTGCGGCATAGATCACCATATCGATCCCCACCCCGGTCACCGCCACCGCACTGAAACCCGCGAGCCCGCCCAACAGCAGGCCCACCCGGAAGTCGAGGGGGCAATCCGGGTCACCGGTGTGGTCGTGGGCGGTAATTTCCCGCAGGCGATACAGGTGCAGGATACCGAAACTCCCCCACAGGATCGCGAAAGCCAGCTTGACCCAGAGATCCGGCACCAGCGGGGCAAACAACAGGATACCGGCCGGCGTCGCCACCAGCGCCCCCATCAATGCGCCTCGCAGCATCGCCCAGGCAAGGGGCTGCCGCCGGGCGAGGATATACAGGCTGGCACTCACCATCCCGATCGACTGGACCGCAAAACTGAAGTCCCGCCCCAGGCTGGCGGGCATATCAAACAGCAGCACCAGTACCGGGAACCCCACGGTTCCACCTCCCATGGGGGTTGAACCCGCTGCATAGCTGCCGAAGGCCATGGCCAGCGCCATGGGCCAGTGCTCGAGCGCAACGTCCAGCTTTCCCTGGCCAAAAACAACAAGGGCCCATACGGCATAGAACAGGGCCAGCCCGGTATACCAGACCCAGAGGAAGGAGCCGGAGCGGCGCTTACTGAACACCGTCACCTCCGGCCATGTCCTGGCGCACCGTCTCGAGAAAATGCTCATGGGTCTGGCACGCCGGCAATACCTGGCCCACCTGGGCGGAAAAGCGGGAGAATATCCCCATCGAATCACGCTCATCGAGCGACATCGTCAGGCGGGGGTAGCGGTTCATACCATAGAGAACATAGCGATAATTCATGTCGGTAAAGATACTGGCAAAACTGCCGGCAAAGTCCTGGTGCTCGCAGATCTTGTGCTCCCAGACCCGCAGTTGTTGCTCCAGCCACGGGCAACGGGACAATGTTGACGCTGCCGCACGCCAGAACGCCGTATCGTCCCTGTCAGTCAGCGCGTAGTGCAGCACAATAAACTGCTTCAGGTCCTCGTAGAAACCGCGCATCCTGGCGTTGTAGGCCTCCCGCAGCGGGGGCACATCCATTCCCCCGGCGAGGTGCGTTGCCAGCAGGCCAACCCCCAGGTGAATCATATGCAGCCCGGTGGATTCCAGCGGCTCGATAAAACCTCCGGCGAGCCCCACTGCGACACAATTGCCCACCCAGCAGTCCTGCCGCCGGCCAACACGCTTGTCCAGGTGGTTGCAGCTGAGGAACTCTGAATCCCGCCCCAGGAAGTCACGCAACTCGGCTTCAGCCTGGGATGGAGTGAGTCGTTTGCTGTCGTAGACATAACCGCAGCCCTGGCGGCTGGTCAGGTCAATCTGCCGGGCCCAGCCGTGATCGAGGGCGGTGGCCACGGTATAGGGGCGTGGCCGCCCGTCCCCAGGCAGGGCTCTCTGGATCGCAACGGCCTTGTCACAGGGCAGCGCATCTGCGAAGGACTCCCAGTTGTCGGCCTTCAGGCGGTCGATCAGGAGTCCCCGAAAACCCGTGCAGTCGACGAACAGATCCCCGGAAATTGATCCGGAGTCAGTCACAACGCTCCGGATCTGCCCATCGCCAACCACGACATCGGAAACCGTCGCCTCAATATGGTTGACCCCCGCCTCGACCGCCTTGCGCCGCAGGAAGCGCCCCATAAGGGTGGCGTCGAGGTGATATCCGTAGGGCGTGACGCCACCAAAATCGGGCGACCTGGGGGCCTTGGGGCATAGTCCATCGGTAATCAGGTGGGAATTGATACTGACAGCTTCATCGTAGCGTTCACTACCGGCGCGATCACTGAGCAGCCAGGCAGAGGAAATATCGATCGATCCCCCCGGCTGCTGCTGGTCAAAGGGGTGGAAGTACTCATGGACCCTGGCCCCGACCGGTTTTTTCCAGTTGCGGAACATAATGCCGGTTTTGACCGTGGCATTGGTTTCGGCCATCAGCTCCTTTTCATCCAGCCCCATGGCGGCGAAAAAGAAGCGAATACTGTGGACCGTGGCTTCACCGACACCTATTGCCCCGATATCCGGGCTCTCGATGACATTGATCGAGAAATTCTTCCGGGCCTGGTTGAAGTAACGGTTCAGGTAGATGGCCGTCATCCAGCCGGCAGATCCCCCGCCGACAATGTTGATCACTTTCATGGGATTTACGGACATAGTTTTGACTAGACAGCCTGCAGGCCAAAGCGGGAGATTTTCTCGATCAGCTCGCGGTGCTGCGGCAGGTGTTCACACAACTGTTGCCCGAGCTGCGCGATTTCGGCAAAACGGGCGTTTGCCTGCCCCCCCGCGCCGTACCGGCCACGGATAGTATTCAAGGAGGTGCCGTACTCCATGCCGTAAAGCACATACAGGTAGTTGGGCAGGTTGAAAATTTCCAGCTTGCTGGGAAAGTCATACCCGGTGGGCGGTTGGAACCGCCAGAGCTCCAGTTTCTCGAGCAAACTGTCGGGGATGGATGCAAGATCGCGATTATCCCTCCAGAACTCGCTGTCGTCCCTGCGGGAAATACAGTAGTGGAGCTTGATAAACTCGATAACCCGGTCCCAGGCGTTGCGCGTGTGCCGGTTGAACTGGTCCGCAGCAATACCCATGACGTGCCGGTTGGCCGGGAAGGTATCCGCCAGCATCCGCGCCGTCGCGTCGTAGACCAGGATCCCCGTCGCCTCCAGCGGCTCGACAAAGCCCTGGGAGAGCCCGATGGCTATACAGTTACCCTGCCAGAAGCGCTCCCGGTAACCTACCTTCATGGGAATACGGCGTACCTGCGCCGTTTCACCGGCACTACCCAGGTACTGGCGAAACACATCCTCCGCCCTCTGGTGATCCGTATGGGCACTGGAGTAGACATATCCAGTCCCCCTGCGGTGCGGCAGGCCGATATCCCATATCCAGCCAGACTCCTGCGCTGTGGCGATGGTGTGGCTGGGTATGGGTGCACGCTCCTCGCCATAGGGCACCTGGGCCGCAAGGGCGAAATCGGCAAACAGTTGTCCAGACTTATCCGTGAAGGGGACCCGCATCGCCTGCCCGAGCAACAGGGAGGAAAACCCGGTGCAGTCGACAAAGAGGTCTGCGGAAATCTCACCGTGTTTATCGGTTTCTACCGCTGCGATATCGCCATTTTCAGCCAGCCTGGCCCGAAGTACATTGCCGGTCAGGTGCCGTACCCCCAGTTTCTCCACTGCGTGCCGGGTCAGCAGGCGGGCAAATTTGGCTGCGTCCAGATGATAGGCGTAACTGGTATATCCCTGGTACTCGGGCTGGGTAATATCCTTGGGCGCCAGTCCCCGGTCACAGACCCTGCCCTGCACCGAAACGGCATCCACATAAGGAACAGCCCCATCCTGCGCCAGCCAGTATGGCGTCAGGTCGCCAGCGTGACTGTCGGGGTAATCAAACACGTGGTGATAGTAGCGCCGGCCAGGCTGGCCCGGGGATCGCACCCAGTCGACAAACTTGATGCTCTGCTTGAAGGTGGCATCACACTCGCGGATAAACTCGCTTTCACTGATACCGAGGTAATTCAGGCTCTGCCTGATGGCAGGCACGGTGCCCTCACCGACACCAATGGTGGGGATATTTTCGGACTCGATTAACGTGACGCGGACACCATCGGGATTATCCGGGGAAAGCCTGCGAGCGAGGTGGCACGCCGACAACCAGCCGGCCGTGCCCCCTCCAACTACCAGCACATGTCGTATTTCACCGGACGCGTGACTTTTGTCCATGAGCTGATTCAGGCTGGCGGATCAGGCGCCGGCCTGCATCTTGGCGAGCTTTGACAGCTGATGCAGTGAGCCCAGCTGGGCATAGAGTGCGGGCAAGAAGCCACGCTTACGGAAATCCGCGAAGTCCTCGTCACCCAGCTCATTGAGCTTCTTCTCGTCGACGATATACAGGCCGGAGAGATTGATTTTCTCTTCGCCCGCATTGACCGAAACGGACTGTTGGGTCAACAGCTCTTTATCGACCAGGACCTGGACAAAGGCACGGGTGATCTGGTCGCTCTCCAGGTAATGGATCAGCGACTCTTTCTTGGCCTTCAGGTATTCACTCTCTTCCCCGTTCTCCTCGAACAGAGGGTTGCCCTCTTCCTTGCTGACCAGGGAGCTGTCCTCATTGATGCCCACGACCAGCTGGTCCTCGCCCTGGCCACTCGGCGCCAGCACAAAGGGGTGATTGCGGATACTGCCAGGCACGAAGACCCCCTGCCAGCGATCACCATCCACGAACAGGTTCTCGCCGACCTTCAGGCCCAGCAGGGCAACTGACTGGAACTGGCCGGTTTCAGAGTTCTTTACAAATACGATCGGGTACTCGGCTCCCAGCCGGGTAAACTCGTGGGCCGTGACCGGCACCATGTGACTGTTCTTGACATGGCCAAAACTACCCAGTTCACGCACCTTCAGGTCACGGTGAGCGTCGCTCTGGAGGGGAACAATCTTGGGTGACTGCTTATTAGTCATACAACACCATCAATGTTACTTAGTTATTCTGTCGGATGATCCGCTAGTATATTTTTCATACGAAAAAAGGGAAGCGTAAACTTCCCTTTTCCGTTACCACCAATACTACCAGATTCCGGATCAGAACCTGGCGGAAACGCCCAGGTTCACCCGGCGAGCAGTCTCGTACTCGTACAGCGGGAAGCCCGGTGTAAAGCCGCTGCCCGGCGCCTGCTCGGCATTGTTACCCAGCTGTACAGACTCCTCGGCCAGCAGGTTGTTGACATCCAGCTTTACATCGACATTGTCAGTCGCGTGCCAGACGGCACTCAGGTCGAGGCTGCCGAAGTCATCGTGCAGGCGGTTTCCGTAGGAACCGGACTCACGAATCATGTACTCACTGCGCCAGTTGTAGGCGATACGCGCCGAGAACATGGCATTCTCGTAGTAACCGGTCAAGTTGTAGACATTCTCGGAGCTGTCGCTCAGGAACGGGTTACCGTCGGTGAAGGTATCCTCGGCAGTCGAGGTGTCAGTCCAGGTGTAGTTCACGATGGTGCCGAAGCCATTGCCGAAATCCTGCTGGTAGCCCAGCTCGATACCCGTAATGTCAGCACTTTCGCCGTTATCCAGCTCCTGTACCATCCAGCCGAATGCCTCTTCACTGGCTGGCAGGTCGAAGGGAATCTCGCTGGCATCGGCGGCGTACTCGCTGATGGTCACGAAATTGGACACATCCTTGTAGAACACTGCACCGGACAGCAGGGAGCCATCGGCGAAGTACCATTCCACACCCAGGTCGAACTGGTTGGCGGTATAGGGCTCGAGGCCAACATTACCCACTACCCAGATCTGGTTGTTGTCGATTTCGTCGTCCGCACCCAGCACATTCGGGTTCACGTACATGTCGACGTATTGCGGGCGAGCAATCACCTTGGCGGCAGAGGTACGCAGGATGACCTCGTCTGTCAGGTCGTAGGCCAGGTTGAAGCTTGGCAGGAGCTCCGAGTAGTCCGCACCCGTCTCGGTGCGCTGCCCGTCAAGGTAATAGGTGGAGGTGGCATCGGTCGCGATATAGCGCAGACCGAAGTTGCCCCGTACCCGGTCACCGGCATAGTTTGCCATTACGTAGAAAGCGTCGTTGGTCTCGTCAATCTCGCTGTAGGAGCCAAGATCCTCGATCTTGCCCACGATGGAGGAGCGTGCCCAGGCCTTGAGCGCACCGGCGTCCAGCTTGGGGATAGAGTAACCGCCGGCTCCCGCGTCGATGGTGCCATCGAGCACTTCCGCAGTGGAAATGGACGTGTCGAAGTCCGGATCCTGCAGGAACTCGTAGCGACGACTGGTGGCATTGTGGTCGGCAGTCTTGATTCCGGTCTTGATGCTGTTGATCAGGCCCAGCTCAACATCAAACTCGA
Source organism: Microbulbifer sediminum (assembly GCF_021729035.1). GTDB lineage: Bacteria > Pseudomonadota > Gammaproteobacteria > Pseudomonadales > Cellvibrionaceae > Microbulbifer > Microbulbifer sediminum. The sequence goes on from NZ_JAJSAP010000001.1 coordinate 181,858, forward strand.
CGTCCGCCTGGAAGTAAGACTCCTCATCGGTCTTCGGCGTAGCGTTGAAGTTAGCCCCGGTACCCATGGCGACAGAACCCGGGTCGTAGGAAGCCAGGTCAAAGCCATTCAGGTCCCAGCTTTGGCCACCGCCAAAGAAATCGTAAGTACCACCCGGGATCGGGGTACCACCGGAGCCATCGTCCACTACCATCTCAAAATCCGTACCGCCACTGGACGTGGTGCGGCCAGCCTGAAAGCTCAGTTCGTATGAGTCACCGGAATAAGTGGTGGACAGGTCGAACACATCAGAATTCATGGTCGCTTCACGAGGCCGGGCCTGCAGGAAGGCGACGTTCAGCGGCCCGCGGGCAGTGGTGCCATTCAGCTGGTCAGCCGGGTCAACCTCTACACCACACCAGCCACAGTTGCCCTGGGTCAGCCACAGTGCATAGTTGGTATTGTCCGCTTCCATCTGCATGTCGATGGCATTGAAAACGATATCCAGGCGCTCGGTCGGCTGGTACTGGAAAGTGGCGTTAATCGCAGAGCGGTTACGCTCCTGCTCGAATGCCACCGGGCCTGCGCCCCACTCCCAGAACGCCTCGTTGCCCTGGCGCCGCAGCTGGCGCTCCTGGGATACGGCGGATAGCAGCACACCAAAGGTCTCGGAGTCGTTTTTCCAGCTGGCCAGGCCTGAGAACTGCGGGTCGGTGGAATCGGAATCGGATTGGGAAGACGCTTCAACAGCGCCGTGCAGGGTCATTGCATCGAGGTCCAGCGGCTTGCGGGTATTGATCACCACGGTACCACCGACGCCGCCCTCGGCCAGGTCTGCCTGGGAGCTCTTGTAGACTTCGATATCGCCTACCAGTTCAGACGGCAGCAGCTCATAGTTGAAGCTGCGCTTGGCCGGCTCCAGCACGAACCAGCCGGTGGATGCCACGTTCTGGCCATTCAGGGTGGTCAGGGTCAGGTCGTTACCGGCACCGCGGATAGACACTGCCGCACCTTCACCGAACTGGCGCTGGATCGTCACGCCCGGGACGCGCTGCAGGGACTCGGCAACGTTCTTGTCCGGGAACTTGCCGATATCCTCTGCAGAGATCGCGTCCACGATGGCATTGGAATCGCGCTTGGTACTGAGTGCATCCTGCAGAGAACCGCGAATACCAGTCACGGTTATCTCTTCAAGGGACTGGCCAGATTGGGCAACGGCGAGCGGTGACATCAAGCCACCACTGAGCACGGCCGCACTAATGGAAAGTGCAAGTTGATTGCGCTTTAGCATCGAATTTCCCCTTCCTTTTTATTGATATGAAGGCTGGTTAATAATTTTTTCACCTTGTACCGCCTAAATGATAGCGCTGTCATTCCGTTTTATGATAGCGCTGTCATCTGCAGTTATCGAAGATACACACAAAGAAATTAAAAAGCTACTGCTTCGCGGGTAAAACAGCGGTCAATTCCGGCCAATCCGGGCAAGAAACCGCCCAAATAACGTACATCCCGAATAAAAATTCTTGTTGCCTCAGTCACTTACAAACAGGGAAAAGCGGCAGGCAAAACTGATGCAGGTAAACCCGGAGGGAGGTAAAACGGCAGGTTTTTCGTCGAAAACATTGAATAGCAGGGCCAAACGGGCGCAAATCCTTTTGCACCCGGCCGGGAAGAGCGATCAAGAATTACTCAATCTCTTTGATCCGCATGGAGCTGGTGTGGCCACCCACGTTCAGGCGCTCGCCCTGGGTAATCAGGATACGCTGGCCCTTCTGCAGGTCGATCCGGGAGTTCAGCACCTCGATAATCGATTCGGTCAGGTGGCCCAGCGGCACCGGCGCCGGGTCGAATTCGGCCGGCTCCACTCCTCGCAACAGGACCAGCTGTCGTGCCACCCGCGGGTGACGGGTCAGGGCGTAGATCGGCAGCCGGGTCGTGGCCCGCGACATCAGACGCGGCGTGCGGCCTGATTCAGTCAGGGCCGCGATAGCGCACAGGTTCTCCACTCGTGCCGCCGCGTCGATAGCAGCCTGTGCAATCACGGTGTCGATACGATCAGATGCCCCTCGCTCAACCACCGGGCGCGGCACGCTACCCAGGTATTGCTCGGCCCCCACGATCACCTCTCCCATGGATTCCACTGCCGCCACCGGATAATCACCCGCCGCAGTCTCGGCGGACAGCATGACTGCGTCCGTACCATCCAGCACTGCATTGGCCACATCCATGACCTCGGCACGCGTGGGCGTGGGACTGGTAATCATGGACTCCATCATCTGGGTGGCGGTAATAACACCGCGGTTAAGGGCATTGGCACGGTTGATCAGTTTTTTCTGCACACCGATCAGTGCCGGGTCCCCGATCTCCACACCCAGGTCACCACGGGCCACCATGATCGCATCGGCGGCCAGGATCAGGCTGTCCATGGTTTCGTCGTCCGCAACTGCTTCAGCCCGCTCCACCTTGGCGACAATTGCCGCCTGGCTCCCGGCCTCCTCCATGGCGGCACGCGCAGTTTCCAGATCCGCCGCGCAACGGGGGAAACTGACCGCGAGAAAATCCACGTCCAGTTCTGCCGCCAGCTTGATATCACGATAGTCTTTTTCCGTGAGTGCCGGTGCGGACAGGCCACCGCCCAGCAGGTTGATACCCTTGTTATTGGAGAGCTTGCCGCCCTGCAGGACACGACAGAACAGCTTGGTGGGTGTTGTCCCGGTTACCTCCAGGCGGATCTTGCCGTCATCCAGTAACAGCACATTGCCTGCCTGGCAGTCCTCGATCAATGAGGGGAAGTCGACACCAACGCGATATTCATCCCCGCCCTCGGGCGGACAGTCCGCATCGAGGGTGAACTCGGCATCATTCTCCAGCCAGACACTGCCCGACGCGAAGCGCGCAATGCGGATTTTCGGCCCCTGCAGGTCTCCCAGAACCGCCACCAGGCGGTTCTGGGCGGCCGCGGCACTGCGTACCTCATCGACGCGACGCCGATGGTCGTCGGCACTGCCGTGGGAGAAATTAAGGCGCACCACATTGACGCCAGCACGGATCATCTCCTCGATTACATGAGGCTTGTCTGTGCCGGGACCGAGCGTGGCAACGATTTTTGTGTGTCGGATCATATAGAGACTGTCGTTTTCCAAAGACTGTAGTTACCGCTACGCGGACTTGTTACTGCTGCTGCCGGCCTCAGGCTGTCTCTGCAGCGGCCTGCCTGAGCTTGAGTGCCTCGGCCATGGCGAGACTGGTATCCAGCATGCGATGCGAGAATCCCCACTCGTTGTCGTACCAGGCCATCACTTTCACCAGGTTGCCGCTCACCCGGGTATGGTTGGCGTCGAAATGGCTGGAAGCAGTAGTGTGATTGAAATCAATTGAAACCAGGGGTTGGTCGCAATAAGTCAGCACGCCGCCGCTCGCCTCCGCAGCCTGCTGCATGATCTGGTTGACCTCCTCGGCGGTGGTGTCACGGCCGGCGATGAACTGGCAGTCCACCAGGGATACATTGCTAACCGGGACCCGGACAGCCATACCATCGAGACGACCTTTCAACTCCGGCAGCACCAGGCCCACCGCTGCAGCAGCACCGGTCTTGGTCGGAATCATATTGTCCGCCGCGGCACGGGCGCGATAGATATCCGCGTGCACCGCATCCTGCGTGTTCTGGTCATTGGTATAAGCATGCACCGTAGTCATGAAGCCGCGCTCGATACCCAGCTCGCGATGCAACGCCTTGGCCACCGGGGCCAGGCAATTGGTGGTGCAGGAGGCATTGGAAACTACCGTGTGCTCGGCGGTGAGCTTGTCGTCATTTACGCCGTAAACCACAGTGAGGTCTGCATCCTTCGAAGGAGCGGAAATCAATACCGCCTTGGCACCTGCGGCAATATGCGCAGAAGCCGCTTCCTTGCCAGTAAAACGACCGGTGCACTCGAGCACCAGGTCGACGCCGAGGTCCTTCCAGGGAAGCTGGGCCGGATCCCGCTCCTGACACACCTGGATGCGGTCCCCACCGATCAGCAGTGCATCACCCTCAACACTGACTGGCGTGTTGAAACGCCCGTGAATGGTGTCGAAGCGAGTCAGGTGCGCATTGGATTCCACCGGAGCCAGGTCATTGATGGCCACCAGCTGCAGCCTGTCGTTGTAACCCGATTCGTAGATCGCACGGGTAACGTTGCGCCCGATGCGGCCATAGCCATTGATCGCAATTCTGATTTTCATATCCCAAGCCTCGATTATTGAATTTGTTCCTGCGTATCTCACGGCGGGCTGTCTCGAGTCCCGCCAGCATAATTTGTCAGTTGGCCAGCGTCGCAGCCTCACGGGCAAGCCGTGTCACCTCACTCCAGTTCTTGTCTTTCACCAGCGTCGGTGAGGCCATCCAGGAACCACCGATACAGACCACATTGGCCAGAGCAAGGTAATCCGCCGCATTTGCCGGACCGATGCCACCGGTTGGGCAGAACTGTACCTGGGGAACTGGTCCACCGATGGATTTCAACATCGGCACGCCGCCGGCGGCCTGGGCCGGGAAAAACTTCTGGTAGCGATAGCCGCGCTCATAGAGACGCATTACCTCAGACGGACTGGCCGCCCCGGGCAACAGGGGTACCGCGTAATCCTCGGCTGCATCCAGCAATTTCTCAGTGGCACCCGGGCTCACCATAAATGTCGCACCGGCATTCACAGAGCGGCGCAGGTCGTCCGCGTTCAGGACAGTGCCCGTGCCCACATGTGCGTCTGGCAAGTGCCTGGCGATTTCCTCTACAGCCGCCAGCGCGGCCTCTGTGCGCAGGGTCACCTCCAGCACATTCAACCCTCCCTCGACCAGGGCCTGGGCCAGTGGCAATGCCTCTTTCGCGTCGTCGATTACCAGTACCGGCACTACTCCAGCCTGCGCCAGCACCTCTCCTAACTTGTTCTGCATCAATCAATCCCAGTTATTTTGTGTATCTCAGGTGGCAGGATTTTCTGCCGGTCACGGCGCCCAGTAGACAGTCACCGGCTTCCGTCCCTGGCGAAGGACGCTGCGAATTGGCATCGCCAGTTCATCTGTCCCGAGCAGGGCCTCACGGTAAACTTTCAGCTTCTCGTCGCCGGTGATCAGTAGCTTGATATCCCGCGACTGCAGGATTGCCGACAGACTCAGCGTCATGCGCTCGGTATGGCTACCGGTAACTTCGCTTTGCTTTGCCGTGATTGCCCGGCAGAGTTGCTCTGCATCCGGATCGAGTGCCTGCTCAAGTCCCTCGGAATGCGGGAACAGGGAGGCAGTGTGCCCGTCGCTGCCCATACCCAGCAGGCATACATCAAAGGGTCGCGGCAACTCGGCGTAAGCGCGCTCGCAGTCCGATTGGCCCGCCGCTGCGCTCTGGTGCGCATTTTTCATACCCAGGAAAGGCGCCTCGGCGGCATTGTGTTGCAGCAGGCTCTTCTGGATAAAAGTGTGGTTACTGCCGTTCTCACCAGGTTCAACCCAGCGCTCATCCACCAGCGCCACATTGATCTGTTTCCAGGGCAACGGTCGCTTCGACAAGGCGCGGTAAACCGCTTCCGGCGAGCTGCCGCCGGACACCAGGAAAGTCGCCTGGTCATGTTCCTTGATTCCGCGCTGCAGGGCGCTGGCACAATCATTGGCTAGCGCCATCACCAGGCGTTCGCGATCCGAATAAAACTTTTCTTCTACCATCATGGCTTCTGGCCCCGAGTGGTCTCATTTCAGTTGATTGCTTGTCCGTGCCGGCAAGCCCGCTACTGGGCGTTAAACCAGTGCCGCCCATCTTCCTCCAGCAGTTCGCTGGCGGCCTTGGGGCCCCAGCTACCCGCGCGGTAAAGATGCGGCTGGCTGCCGGTTTCGCGCCAGTGATCGATGATCGGGTCGACCCAGGCCCAGGCCGCCGCCACTTCCTCGCGGTGGATAAACAGCGCAGAGTTATTCGCCGCCGCATCCAGCATCAGGCGCTTGTAGGCATCACTTTTGAAGCTGTCATAGGTTTCCGACAGGGACAGGTTGAGTTCCGCTGGCTGCAGCTCCATTTCCAGGCTGTCCATTTTCTTGGACATGAGAACCAGCTTGATGCTCTCTTCCGGTTGCAGGCGGATTACCAGGCGATTCGGAACTACCTGGCCGGCGCTTTCCCCGTAGACACGGTGCGAAACATTCTTGTACTGGATCACGATTTCCGCACAGCGCTTTTCCATCCGCTTCCCGGTACGCAGGTAGAACGGAACCCCCGCCCAGCGCCAGTTATCGATATGGGCGCGGATGGCTACGAATGTTTCCGTGTTACTGGAGGCAGCATCCAGCTCCTCCAGGTAACCGGGTACCAGCTGGGTGCCCAGCCCCCCGGCCACATACTGGCCACGCACAATATTTTCATCCACTGCTTCCCCGACAAGCGGGCGCAGTGCTTCCAGCACCTTGATTTTTTCCGTGCGGATATTTTTGGAAGACATGCTGTTGGGAGATTCCATGGCAATCAGGCACAACAGTTGCAGCAGGTGGTTCTGCACCATATCCCGCATGGCCCCGGTTTCCTCGTAAAACCCGGCCCTTCCCTCAAGCCCTACGGTTTCGGCGATACTGATCTGGATGTGGTCAATGACACTGGCATCCCACAGGTGCTCAAACAGCACATTACTGAATCGCAGTGCCAGCAGGTTCTGGACCGTTTCCTTACCCAGGTAATGATCGATGCGGAAGATATGGTTTTCAGGGAAGTATTCACCGATCTTGCCGTTGATTTCGGCAGAGGTCTGGGCGTTGTAACCCAGCGGTTTTTCCACTACCACGCGGGACTGCTCGTGAATCAGTCCCTTGACCGAGAGGTTCTCGCAACACGGTCCGAATACCGCCGGCGGAATCGCCAGGTAAAACAGCCGCACGCGATCCTGGTCGGAGCCAAGGATATCGCCGAGCTGGTCCCACTTCTCATCGGGCTTGGCAATATCCAGCGCCACCGCACGCAGCAGGCTGCTGAATGACTCCCACACCGACTCGCTGTACTCGCCGTCCCGCAGATGCGTTTTCAATGCCTCACGGGCCAGGTCCAGATAATTGTCGACATCCTCCTGGCGACGACACACTGGCAGGATGCGGGAGCCGTCTGCCAGCCCACCCTCCAGGTATGCGCGGTACAGGGCCGGAATCAGCTTGCGTAGTGCCAGGTCGCCCACGCCGCCAAACAACACCAAGTCAAAAGGCTTATTCATATCTCTTGCTCTGCCATCCTGTAAGAGTTAGGTCTCCGCGCCGGAACCGGTTAATAGAGCACGCTCGCGCCACTTTCAGCGCCACTGGCGAGCGCCCGGAGGTTGGAAAAGAGCTCGCGCCCCATCCCGCGGCCGTTGGCACTCAGGTCATGCTCCGCCGGTTCACGGGCTTCCAGTTCGGCATCATCTACATGCACGCGCAGCACTCCCGCCTCCGAATCGAGTTCGATGATGTCGCCGTCGCGGATCTTGGCGATGTTGCCGCCGTCGGCAGCCTCCGGGGACATGTGAATCGCTGCCGGAACCTTGCCGGAAGCTCCCGACATGCGACCGTCTGTGACCAGGGCCACTTTGAAGCCGCGATCCTGCAGCACTCCGAGCGTGGGGGTCAGTTTGTGCAGCTCGGGCATACCATTGGCCTGCGGGCCCTGGAAGCGAACAACTGCCACAAAGTCCTTTTCCAGCTCGCCGGCCTTGAATCGCTCCAACAACTCGTCCTGGCCATTCATGACAATCGCCGGAGCCTTCACTTTCAGCTGGTCGTTCTTGAGCGCAGATACCTTGATCACGCTGCGGCCGATGTTGCCCTCGAGCAGCTGCAGGCCACCATGCTGGGAAAAGGGATCGCTGACCGGGCGGATAATGTCCGGGTTGCCGGTCTCCTCGACCGTGGGACGCCAGACCAAACCGGACTTGTCATCGTTGAGGAAGGGGTCGTGGCAATAGGGTTTCAGTCCCGAGTTGCCCAGCACCGTGTGCACGTCATCGTGCAACAGCCCGGCACTGAGCAACTCACGAATCAGGAACTGCATCCCGCCGGCGGCAGCAAAGTGGTTGATGTCGGCCACACCGTTCGGGTAGACGTGACACATCAGCGGTACAACATCCGACAACTCGGCCATATCCTGCCAGGTAATCTGGATACCGGCGGCACGCGCCATCGCTACCAGGTGCAGCGTGTGGTTGGTGGAGCCACCTGTAGCCAGCAGGCCAACGATACCGTTGACGAAGGTTTTCTCGGTGAGGATTTTTGCAATCGGGGTATGCTGGCTGGGCTCGGTGATGTTGACCAGCTGCTTGACGGCCGCGTCGTTCAGCGCGTTGCGCAGTTCCGTGCCCGGGTTGACAAAGGAACTGCCGGGTAACTGCAACCCCATGATCTCCACCAGCATCTGGTTGCTGTTGGCCGTACCGTAGAAAGTACAGGTGCCCGGGCTATGGTATGAGGCGCTCTCGGCTGCCAGTAGTTCCTCCCGCCCTACTTTGCCTTCCGCATACAGCTGGCGCACACGGGCTTTTTCCGGGTTGGGAAGGCCGGATGGCATGGGTCCGGCCGGGACAAATATCGCCGGCAGGTGGCCAAAGGCCAGCGCACCAATCACCAGTCCCGGAACGATCTTGTCACAGATCCCCAGGAACATGCTGCCCTCAAACACATCGTGAGACAGGGAGATGGCCGTAGCCATGGCAATGACATCTCGGGAAAACAGGCTCAGTTCCATCCCGGTGCGGCCCTGGGTAACCCCGTCGCACATGGCCGGCACGCCACCGGCAACCTGCGCAGTGGCGCCATTGCGCGCGGCGGCTTTTTTCAGGAGATCTGGATAGGCACCATAGGGCTGGTGGGCCGAGAGCATGTCGTTGTATGCGTTGACGATCGCCAGGTTCGGCCCACGACCGGAGGCAATCAGGTTCTTCTCTTCCTGGCTGGAAGCCGCAATCGCGTGCGCCAGGTTACCGCATGACAGATGACTGGCAGCGCGCCCCTCGATATGTGACTTCTCGACCTGCGCCAGGTATTCCGCACGGGTTTGCTCGCTGCGCTCGATAATCCGTTCGGTAACCGCTTGAACCTTGCTGTGTACCATAAACTTTCTGCTCTATTGTGTATTTATCCGGCAACCTTGAGGGTTTCCCCCGGGTTCTTCCGCCGGTAGTACTCGATCAGGCGCGCGGTCGAACCGTCCTCGCCCGCCAGGTCGCCACTTCGCAACTTTGGTTGTAGTGCCGATGCAAGGCCTTTACCCAGTTCCACGCCCCACTGATCAAAAGAATAAATTTGCAGGATTGCACCCTGGCAAAATATCTTGTGCTCATATAGCGCAATCAGGGCCCCCACCGATTGCGGATCCAGCCCCCGCAACAGAATGGTGTTGCTGGGTCGATTGCCCCGGTGCACCTTGAATGGCACCAGTTCTTCTACCCGCTCCGCCGGAAGCCCACTATTTCTGAGCTCCGCGGCAACACGCTCACGGCTTACACCGCTCATCAGCGCCTGGCTCTGTGCCAACAGGTTCGCCAGGAGAATCTCGTGATGCGTTTCGAGACCGTGCCCTGGCCGGACACTGCCGATGAAGTCCGCGGGAACCACTTCCGGGCTCTGGTGAAGGTACTGGTAAAAAGCGTGCTGGCCGTTAATGCCCAGCTGCCCCCATATTAGGGGGCCGGTAGCGTACGCTGCCTCCTCCCCCGCTCTGGTAGTAGATTTACCGTTACTCTCCATTTCCGCCTGCTGCAGGTACGCCGGCAACATGTGCAGTGCCTGCTCGTAGGGCAGCACAGCCAGGGCGGGCCACCCCATAAAGGTGCAGTTCCAGAGGCTCATCAACGCCAGCAGCACCGGGGCATTCTCCGCCAGCGGTACTTCCCGGAAATGCCGGTCCATACTGGCGGCGCCATCCAGCAGTGCGCGGAAGCCCCCGAAACCGATGGCAATCGCCACCGGCAGACCAATGGCGGACCAGAGCGAAAAACGCCCACCGACCCAGTCCCAGAAGCGGAAAGTAAACCGGTCGGCAATACCGAGTTCCTGTGCCCGTTCCGGGTTCGCTGTCACCGCCGCGAAATGGCGCTGCAGCAGCTCAGCCTCCGGCGCCAGATCCCCGAGCCATGCCAGCGCACTGCGGGCATTGGTCAGGGTCTCGATGGTGGTGAAAGTTTTAGACGACACGAGGAAGAGCGTGCTTTCCGGCCGCAACCCCTCCAGCGTGTTCTGCAGCTGGGCACCATCCACGTTGGAAACGAAGTGGACCCGGACACCGCCCTGCCAATATGGCCTGAGCGCTTCCACCGCCATCTGCGGCCCCAGGTGCGAGCCCCCCACCCCGAGATTCACCACATCGGTAATAGGGGAGCCATCGCATCCGCGAATGCCGCCATTATGTAGTAAATTTACAAACTCTTTCAAGCGCTCCAGCTCAACCTCAACCTGCCTGCTCACAATTTGACCAGCACTGGTGACAGACTCACCTACAGAACCCCGCAGGGCAGCGTGCAGAACCGGGCGACCCTCGGTGCGGTTGATACACTCCCCCTGGAACATAGCCTCCCGCCAGCCCTCCAGGTCTGTCTCCCGCGCAAGCTCCAGCAGTGCCTGCAACACCTGCTCATCAATGAAGTTCTTGGAATAATCCATTAGAAAGTAAGGTGTCTCGAGCGAGTAGCGCTCGGCGCGCTTGGGATCCTCCGCAAACATCTGCGCCAACTTCCGGCTTCGCATCCCCCCGGCAAGATCCTGTAATTTCTTCCAGACCGGCAAGGCCGTGATATCCATAATGATCCCCTTATTGATTGTTACCTGCCCCGACTCCGGGTGCAGGATTTTCGCCTTTCCTGCGTTGCGGCGGGCCAACCCACACCAACGGACAGCCAGTGAAAACAATGACAACGCTGTCATATTATCGAAAAGTCATGCGCTCCGACAGGCGACAGGCGCCTTTTTTGTAGTATTACTTCACAAACCCGGCTTCACACCTGCCCCAGGCCTGTTCTCGATGCCCGCCGGGCACTCACCACGGCCATGCGCGACGGGCGCGAAGCACCCGGGAATTGCTGGTAGACTGGGGGACTGCGCCGCCCAAGGGGGATGGCCCCGGAATGGAAGTCCCTCACATCGGGACCAAGGACAAGACCGCCGCCAATGAAAGTTACCATCAATGATGTCGCCGCCCGCGCCGGCGTATCCATAAAAACGGTTTCGCGCGTGATCAACAACGAGCCTTCGGTACGCCCCGCCACGAGAAAGAAAGTGCAGGAGGCAGTGGAGGCACTGCACTACCAGCCCAACCTGGCGGCGCGCAACCTCGCCGGTTCACGGGCCTATACCATTGGCCTGATCTACGACAACCCCAACGCCTATTACGTCATCAACATGCAGAACGGCATCCTGGATGCGTGCAAGGCACGGGGATACGAGCTGCTGATCCATCCCAGCAATTCAAAGTCCGAGTCGGTGCACCAGGAACTGGAAGACCTGGTCCTGCACTCGAAAGTGGCCGGCCTGGTACTCACCCCGCCATTTTCGGAGACCAAGTCGGTCATCGACACCCTCAAGCGGCTCAATGTCGACTACGTACGCATCGTCTCCAAGACCGCCGACCTCGAGGACGTTGAGGACTGCATTCAGGTGGACGACACTGCAGCGGCTTTTGACCTGACGCAACATCTCCTGCAACTGGGCCACAAGCGTATCGGCTTCCTGTGTGGAGGGGAGGAGCATGTCTCCACCTACGGCCGGCGCGAGGGGTATCGGCAGGCCCTGGAGCAGGCAGGCATCCCCGTCGAGGAAGACCTGGTCCTGAAAGGGGAATACTCCTTCGACTCCGGTGTACAGGGGGCCAAGAAGCTGCTGAGCCTGGACAAGCCGCCCACCGCCATCTTTGCCAGTAACGACGAAATGGCGGCTGGTGCGCTGTTTGCTGCGCGGTTGATGAACATCGACATTCCCGGGCAGCTCTCCATCGTTGGCTTCGAGGACAGCCCGTTCTCGCGCCAGACCTGGCCCAAGCTCACCACCGCACACCAGCCCAACAACGAAATCGCCAAGTGCGCGGCCGCCCTGGTGTTAAGCAAGGCCCGGGGCCATACCGCCACCGAAAGCGGCTCTGCCAGCAAAGAGGCGGGCATCAAGCGGGAGTTCATACCGGAGCTGGTGGTTCGCGATTCCAGCGGCCCCGCCCCCACGGAGTAAATGCCATTTCCCATGGCGCCGGGCGGCCCGGCGCCACCCCAAGCTCATTTAGCCCGCCCCGGCCTTGCGCCCTTAAGTTCCCCCCCCTTGCCCGCCCCGCTGCCCCCTGTTTGCGCACGCAGACATAACCGGCACGTACAAAAAAGCCCTCACAGGGAGGGCCAAGTCACGAGAACCAAAGGTTACAACGATGAGAAAACAAACTGATTGACGAGGGTCAGCTCCAGCTGCGCATCCTGTGCCCTTTCAGGGCATAGAAAAGGATAAACAGGTAGCAGGGCAGGGCCACCCAGTAGCCCACCTGGGTATTGTCAGCAAAGTGGGCCACCTTGCCGAATACCAGCGGGACAATCGCACCACCGGCGATACCCATGATAAGCAGCGCGGAGCCCTGGGCGGTGAAGCGGCCCAACCCCTCCAGCGCCAGCGGCCAGATCGCGGGCCAGCAAAGGGCATGCGCAAGGCCCATCAGGGCGACAAACGTCACGGTGTCCGGCACCACGGGGATACCCGACCAGCCCCACAACACACTGGCGATCGCTGTACTCTCCGATGAACCGGACAGCACTCCGATAACACACAGGCTGCCCGCAACCGCGGAGCCCAACAACGCCTGCTGCTGGCTGATATAACGCGGGATACCGACCACACCGATGAGGTAACCGATTACCATGAAGACCATGGTGTAGGAGGTCAGGGATGCATAATTCGCCAGCCCCAGGCGTTCGCCGTAGAGGCCAATGGTATCCCCGGCAATCACCTCCACCCCGACATAGGTGAACAGTGCCAGCGCCCCCAACACCACCTGGGGAAACTGCAGGATGCCGGATTTCGTCTCGCTGTCCTTACTTTCCTCTTCCTCGATATCCGGCAGCCCGGAAAATTTCACCAGGGCCACCAGCAGGAACAGCAGGACCGCCATATACACGTAGGGCATGACCAGGCGGCCAGAAACCTCTTCCAGGCGCGCGACACGCTCCACCTCACCGAGCCGGGAGATCGACTCGGTATTGAAATCGACGAGGCCAGAGAGCACCAGTGCGGTAAACACGATCGGTGCCAGGACGCCGGCGCCCTTGTTGATAATGCCCATTATCGCGATACGCGTTGCGGCACTTTCTGGCGGGCCCACCTTGACTACATAGGGATTGGAGGCGGTCTGCAAAATCGTCAGGCCCGCACCCAGGCCAAACAGGGCCAACAGGAATATGGGGTAGCTACCCGTCTGCGCAGCCGGGATAAAAACCAGTGCAGCCACCCCCATGATTGCCAGCCCGATCGCCATGCCGTCGCGGTAACCGGTCTTGCGCAGGATATAGGACATGGGCAGGGCCATGACGGTGTAGGCGATATAAAACGCGAAGGTAACGAACAGCGCCTGGAACTCATTCAGGTCGCACAACACCTTGAGAAACGGGATCAGCGAGCCATTCAGCCAGGTCACAAAACCGAAAATAAAAAACAGCATACCGATGATTGCCATTGGCAAGAGGCTGCTGCGGGGTTCGTTCTGACTCAGAACTGCAGTTTCCATAGGGAGCACCTTTTATCGTTATAATTGCCCGTCTGTTTACTGGGCAGAAAACACGTCCTTTCCAGCAATCCAGGTTTTCTTAACCCGGACATCGCCATCCAATAAAATCAGGTCCGCGCGCGCACCCGCCTTGAGCCGGCCGCCCGGGAAACCGAGAAACTGAGACGGATAGAGCGAGGCCATGCGCAGGGCCTCGGTCAACTCGACACCACACCAGTCGCGGATGTTGCGCACCGCGCTGATCATATCCAGGTGCGAGCCGGCCAGCTCCCCGGTGCTGGAGGTCAGGCGATCCCCCTCGCGCACCACAGTGCGGTCAAACAGCGGGAAGCTGGTCTCCTCGCTGCCCACCAGAGACATGGCATCGGTCACCAGCATGACCTTGCCGCGCGGCTTGGCCTTCAGGGCCAGCGTCATTGCCTCCGGGCTAACGTGGTGGCCGTCCGCGATCAGGCCACACCAGGCTTGATCACTGATCAGGGCCGTGCCCACCATGCCCGGCTCGCGCGAATGCAACGGCGACATGGCGTTGTACAGGTGCGTAAAGCCGGTGGCCCCGGCCTCGAGTGCCGCAGCGGCGGTAGCGCCATCGGCATTAGAGTGGCCAAGGCAGACTTTCACCCCAAGGTCCACCAGCTTTCGAATATCCTCCGGCGCCACATTTTCCGGCGCCAGCGTGACCATCTTGATACCCAGGTCATCACGGGCGTAAATGGCGAGCTCCCCGTCAGTAAGCGGCCGGATAAAACGCTCTTCATGGGTACCCTTCTTGGGCGCACTCAGGTGTGGCCCCTCGAAATGCACACCCAGCACCCCCGGTACGCCCTCACGCAGCGCCTCACTCACGGCATCGGCAGCGAGTTGCATCACCTCGATTTCATCAGTGATGAGCGTGGGCATAAAACCGGTGGTGCCATAGCGCGCGTGGGCGCTGCTCATTTTGGCCAGTGATGCCACGGTGGGCTCATTGTTAAACAATACGCCTCCGCCTCCGTTGACCTGGACATCCACCAGGCCGGGTGCCAGCAGGCCCTCCAAGCGCTGTGTGCCCCCCGGTACACTACCGCCCAGACCGGAAATCCGGCCCTCGCCGTCGATCTGCAGGGTTAAATCGCTATATAACCGCTCGCCGTCAAATAACTTTTCGGCTACCAGAACCTGGTTCACGGGCATCTCCCCATCTGCTTGCTGCGTCCCGTCATCAGACCGTCTGGGTGACTTTCTTCAGGCCGGCGGGCTCATCCGGGTTGATCCCGCGACTGACCGCCACATGGGCCACATCGATATAGAAACGCTGCAACAAGGCCAGGGGCGCGACGCGCGGGTGCACGCCCTGGCTGGGCACATGCAGGTTAATCAGGGTGCCACCGCGGCGGATGATATCGGCGATCTGTTCACTGTGTGCCTGGAAGGACTCGTCCTCGATGGGCACATTAATCACGGTGAGCTTCTGCTCCACCAGAGTCACCGGGCCGTGCAGGAACTCCGCGCTGGAGAAGGATTCCGCGTGGATGTTGCAGACCTCTTTCAGCTTCAGTGCCAATTCGCGGGTAATGCCGTAACCGGGGCCGCGCCCCAGCACCACCAGGTTTTTAACCGCGGCCAGATCCTCCGGGCGCAGCTGGACTTCCGCGTCGACAGCGTCGCGCAGGACCTGCGGCAATGCATCCACCCCGGCCAGCAGCTCTTCGCTCTCGGTCCAGTTGGCCACCAGCTGCAGCACTGCCGACAGCGTGGCCAGGTAACTCTTGGTGGCGGCGACCGCCTTTTCCGGCCCTGCCTTTAGCGGCACTGTGAGGTCGGCGATATCCTTGATCGGCGCTGATTCATCATTCACCAGTGCCACGGTGTAGGCCCCCGCTTCCTTTGCCATCCGGGCCTGCGCCAGGATATCCGGGCTGCGGCCGGACTGGGAGATCACCAGCACCAGCGCGTCCTGGAGTTTCAGCTTGCGACCGTAGACGCTGGAAACCGATGGGGCCGCGGCAAAGGTAGGTACACCGGTCTCGATTTCTATCAGGTACTTGGCAAACACCCCGGCATGATCCGAAGAGCCGCGGCCCACAATCATGACAAAGCGTGGCGGTTGCCGGCGCAGTCTCTCACCGAGCTCTGCCATGACCCCGGCATTGACCTGCAACTGTTCGGCGATCCGGTCGGGCGCCTCACGGGCCTCCGTTTCCATAACCGTCTTGACCATGGTGCTGCCCACCTGTGTTGTTTCGGCGCGATGTCCTGCAGTCATAATATTCTCGAGCTTCTCTGCTTGTTAACCGAACAGGGCCTTCCCCTCAGATTCCGCGATCGGCTCCCCGGCGCTGATGTCCGCCGCCATCGACTGCTGTGCAAAATGCACGCAGCCTATCTCTGGCGGATCCAATGGATCCGCCAGCCGCGCCACCACATGCGGCGCCAGCCAGGGCTGTAAACGTGGGGCCAGGCCGCCGATGATCGACAGGCGCGGCGCGTTGAATTCCAGCAACTTATCCGCGAGGTCACTGATATAACCGGCACCATCACGCATGATCGCGCTGGCTACCGGGTCACCGGCCTCGGCGCACTCAACTACCTGCACTGCCAATCGAGCGTAATGACTGGAAGACTTGCCTCCAATCTTTTCGAACACGTCATTGGCGTCCCTGCTGCCCAGGGCGCGCAGCAGTTCACCCTTCAACCGTGACTCCTCAGCCAGCCCGTCGAGGGCCAAAAACAGGTACTTGACCGCCTCCATCCCCATCCAGGCGCCACTGCCCTTGTCCCCATGGGGGAAACCGTGGCCACCCAGTACCTCTGCCCGCCCACCGACCCAGGCATAACCACAGGAACCGGTGCCCGCAATAATCACCGCACCTTCCCCGCCACGGTGGGCCCCCAGGCAGGCCGAGTGCTGGTCGGTGGTCAGGTACATCTTGCGAAACGGGTGTGACCAGGAGGCCATCTTGTTGTAAAGGCTGGGCATGTTGACCCCGGCCAGCCCGACACCAGCCACCAGCTCGCCCAACAAGTCCGGGGAGAGCCCGGCGTCGGCCAGGGCGAGGGAAGCGGAGCGCACGATCGAGTCGATTGTCTGTGCATATCCGTGCAGGGGGTTGGCGGGGCCCGCGACGCCGGTGCCCAGCACACGGTTGTCGCTATCGACGACCGAGGCGCGACATTTGCTGCCGCCGCCGTCGATACCTATGCAAAGGGGCTCGCTGTGTCTCGAAGCAACCATCTGAATCGGCCTCTAAGAATCTCTTTTGTTATGTATCCATCACCTGCCCTACCCAAATTCCCCGGAGACAGGAAGGGCGCACGTGGCGCCGGTGCCATACGATAAAAATCATACTACAGGACGGATGACAGCGTTGTCATCCCCTTTTTGGGAAAAATTCCGCTTTCAGACGGCAAACTGCACCTTATGCGCCCTCTCTGTGCTGCCGGCGTGATCCAGCACGCCCCTACTGCAACAATCCTGTCACATTTTTCTGCGATAACAGCCGCCGCCTCCCGGCTGCCACAGTCACCGGGGAAAGGAATTGCCCGGGACTATTGAGCAGGATAGAGAGGTTTGTTGATGGGTGCTTTCACGCATAGGGGACTGGCGCTGCTTTTGGTTCTCTGGACACTTCCGTCCTTCGCTACAGAGACCCAGACCCTGTTCCGGCTCACAGGCTCCAACACCATTGGTGCAGAATTGGCTCCCGGGCTGGTTCGGGGCTACCTGGAAAGCCGCGGCGCAACGAACATCAAGCAACGCAGCGCCAGTGAGCGCCACTGGATTAGCGCAGACCTGGCGGGCCGGCGTGTTGAAATCCCGATCATCGCCCTGGGATCCAGTACCGGATTCAAGGCCCTGGACGCAGGAACAGCAGACATTGGCATGGCTTCCCGGAAAATAAAAGCGGGGGAAGTGAAGCGATTGGAGCGCCTTGGGGACATGACCAGTGGGGCCGCCGAGCATGTCATTGGCCTCGACGCCTTGGTGGTGGCAGTACACCCGATGAATCCGCTGCAGCAGCTGTCCATAGAGCAGCTACAGCGCATCTATCGCGGTGACATCCGCAACTGGCGGGATCTGGGTGGCGCCGACCTGCCCATCCAGCCGCTGCATCGCGATATCGACTCGGGAACCCGCGCCACTTTCGACAAGGAAGTTTTTGGCGGCAGCCGGCAGGCCGAACCCCATGTCTACGAGGTGTCAGGCAATGCCGAAACCCACAGGATGGTCCTGTCCCGCCCCGGGGCGATCGGTTACCTGCCATTCGCAGATGCCGAAAAAGTGAAAAAAGTGGCGATCAAGGCCGGCAAGCTGGTCGCGATGGTACCCGACCCTGGCATCGTGGCCACCGAGGACTTCCCCCTCACCCGCCGCCTCTACCTCTATCGCAACCCCGGCCGCCACCAACCGGAGGTCGAAGACTTTCTGCGCTTTGTGGAGTCAACCGCTGGCCAGGAATTGGTGGCCGACAGTGGGTTTATCAACCTTTCGCCAGTCACCCTGGACGTACTGCCCTATCCCAACGCCCCCGGGGAATACCAGGCCCTGATGCGCGAAGGGCGACGGCTGAGCATTTCATTCCGCTTCGCCAACGGCAGTGCCGAACTGGACAACCGCGCCCGCAAAGACCTGCGACGACTGGAGGAATATCTGCAGCAGGCCGGACGCGAGCTCGACCTCACCCTGGTGGGTTTCTCCGACCAGGGGGCCAACAGCAACGTCACGGGCCTGATTTCGCGCTTCCGAGCCTTGAAAGTACGCGGCGCCCTGCTGCGGGAACACAATATCCGTAACATCAATATACTGGCGCTCGGTGCCTTTGCCCCCCTCGCCGCAAACGCCGGGCAGGCCCCA
Source organism: Microbulbifer sediminum (assembly GCF_021729035.1). Lineage (GTDB taxonomy): Bacteria > Pseudomonadota > Gammaproteobacteria > Pseudomonadales > Cellvibrionaceae > Microbulbifer > Microbulbifer sediminum. The sequence goes on from NZ_JAJSAP010000001.1 coordinate 200,389, forward strand.
TTCAAGAACAGCAGAGTGGAGGTATGGATCCGGTAGCTCCTACCCGGTTGCCTGTGCCGACGAATCCACGCCATTGCAGCCCGCGTAAGTGAGTGCAGGGGGCCGGGTCGTGTCTGAACACTTCATCACGACCGGCCAGCGCTCGCCCCGCCCCCGATTGCATAGACTTGTATTCTGAAGCGGTCTCGAATGTCCACGGCGGCTGAGCCGGGATATCACCAGAAGGCGTGAAAATGTACGGTCTCGTTGACTCCTCACCCGGTAAGGCCGGGCCATGCTGCCGTCCTGGCCCGTGGCGGCGGCCGGCGCTCCTTCTCAGCTGCCTGCTGTTACTGGCCAGCTGCTCCAGTATCCAGTTTGCCTACAACCAGCTTGACCGCTGGATGCGCTGGCAGATTGATGACTATGTGGATTTCAGTGACGAGCAGGAATTGATGCTGAGACAGTCACTAGACCAATTCCACACCTGGCACCGCCGCACCCAGTTGCCCCGCTATGCCGACTACCTGGATGAACTGGCCACACGCGTCGAATCCCGTGACTTCGGACCGCCAGACCTGCCCGCAGTTGAGGCAGAGCTGACCGCATTCTGGGAGACAGCCAGCGCCCAGCTCTACAACCTGCTGATGCCGCTGAGTGCCACGCTGTCTCGCGAGCAGGTGCGTGAGCTGGCAGAGAATATGCGCGAGAAGCGTGAAGAAAGCCTGGAAAAGTGGCAGAAAAGCCCTGAGAAAGTGGAAAAAAGGCGCCGCAAGCGCATCCGCAAGCAGAGTGAGCGCTGGCTGGGATCGCTGCGCGAGGAGCAGGAGCAGCTGATCGCCAGCTGGGTTCACCAGGTCGCCTACAACCCGCTGTTGCGCGACCGGCAGCGGGAAAAGTGGCAGTCCGCCTTTATCGATCTGCTGTGGCGCCGCCCGGAAGGTTACCAGGAACAGCTGCGGGACCTGATCGACAATCCCCAGCAACTCTGGTCGCCGGAATACCGGCTGGTGCAGGAGATGCGCGAACAGCGCGCGCGGGAACTGGGGGAACAGATCCTCGCTACCATCGACGACAAACAGCGTAACCACCTGACCCGGGAACTGCGCAAATACGCCGGGGACTTTCGCGCGCTCAGCGCGCAATAATTACAACTGAAACGAACGACCGGCCAGCAATAGTTGCTGACGACCACAGGGCTGGCCTGCTAAGCTCGCCACCTCAGTTTTCAGCTACATGAGGGATGAACGTGCAAATCGACTCCGCCAGACGCGATCAGTTAGAGCAATGGGCAAAGGAACTGGAGGCACAGTACCAGCGTATCTGCCAACATGAGCTCAACCTGGACCTGACCCGCGGCAAGCCATCCGCGGAGCAACTGCACCTCTCCGACAAGCTGGACGGCATCCTCAATGGTGACTACCGTTCGCCGGACGGCATTGATACCCGCAACTATGGTGGCCTGGACGGGCTGCCCTGCACCCGCGCCCTGGGTGCCGATATATTGCAGGTGCCTACGGAAGAGGTAATGGCGGGTGGCAACAGCTCACTGACCCTGATGTACCATGCGGTCCTGACCGGCTACCTGTTCGGGTATGCCGGCACCAAGCCCTGGCGTGAACTGCAGGCTCCCAAGTTCCTCTGCCCGGTGCCGGGGTATGACCGTCACTTTTCAATCTGCGAGCAGCTGGGTATCGGCATGGTCAACGTGCCCATGACCGCTAGCGGGCCGGATATGGATGTAGCGGAAAAGCTGGTGCGCGAAGACCAGGACATCATCGGTATCTGGTGCGTACCCAAGTTTTCCAATCCCACCGGTGTCACCTACGACCAGGATACCGTCAATCGCCTGGCCCAGCTGGGCCAGCTGGCAAACCCGGGATTCCGGATATTCTGGGATAATGCCTATGCCATCCACGACCTGGACCAGCATATCAACCTGCCCAGCATCCGTTCGGCGACCATCGAGAATGACACTGCCGACTCGGTGATTCAGTTTGCCTCCACCTCAAAGGTCACCCATGCCGGCGCCGGCGTCGCCTTTGTCAGCGCCAGCCGCGCCAACCTGGATTCGCTCAGGCAGCAGATGCAGGCCATGACCATTGGCCCGGACAAGGTAAACCAGCTGCGACATTCACGCCTGTTTCCCGAATTCACGCTGCTCAAGGAGCATATGCAGCGGCATGCCGATATTCTCAAGCCAAAATTCGAGTGTGTGCTGAAACACCTGCAGGAGGCGTTCGGCGATTCGGACCTGGGCGAATGGGAAGCGCCCCACGGTGGATACTTTATCTCCTTTGATACCCGTCCCGGCTGCGCCACTGAAGTAGTGAAGCTGGCGGCCGGCGCCGGGGTCAAGCTCACCCCGGCCGGCGCCACTTTCCCTTATGGCAAGGACCCGGACAACCGTAATATCCGCATCGCACCCAGCTTCCCTCCGCTGGAGGAGCTGGATACCGCCATGTCGGTGCTGGTCCTGTGCATCAAGCTGGCCAGCGTCCGCGAGCAGCTGAAGCACGCCTGATTCCGTCTGCCAACAGGAACTGCCAATCACCGGTAAACAGGGACGCATTTTGCGTCCCTTTTTTTATGCCACGGGTCACCGCCCCAATCACCCGGCCAGGTATCTCCGGGCGAACTTGGGATCCATCATCTGCACATCCACCACTACCAGCCCATCGACCGAACCGCAGAAATCCGGGTCCACGTTAAAGGCATGGAAGCTGGTACCTCCCGGAACCGTGACCGCGGTGTACTTCTTGAACAGGGGTGGCAGCACCACCCCCTCTTCCTTCAGGATCAGCTTGAGCTGCAACATATCCTGCCCGGCATCGCCACTGAGCGATGGCAGGTCTTCACACATCTCCGCAAACGGCAGGCGCGCGTCACCCAGGGGGGCGTCGGGGGAATAGTGATGCAGGAAATAGCGCACGATGGCAGACTTGGCCCGCACGGAGAAGGTGCCAGGCATGGATACCGGGCCAAACAGGTAGCGCACCCCATTGCCGGCGATCCACTTGCCGATACCACACCACAGCAGGTCCAGGCCGCGACTACGCCAGTATTCGGGCAACAGGAAACTGCGCCCCAGTTCTGCCGAACCGGGCAGGCACTCCCGGGGCGGGCGCGGGTACTTGAACAGGGTACAGCTGTACACCTGGTCCGGCTGAAGCCGGTTGGTGCTGGCCAGGCGATAGGCACCGGCAATCTGACTGGCCTTTGCATCCCAGAGCAGGAGATGGTCGTAATGCGCATCAAACGCATCCCAGTCGCGGCACAGGCCGGTTCCCTCTCCCACAGCCCGGAACGCAATTTCCCGGCAACGGGACAGCTCCCGCATCACCGGGCATTCCGGCCGCCGGCGATATAACCGAACCGAAAGGTCCCCCTGCTGCACCAGCACCTGGCACCGCCCGATGACGTCCGCCACCCGCTCCGGCGATTCCGCCGCCGCGACCGGCTCCGGCCCCAGCGGCAGCGGTGAGTGATGCAACTGGTAAACGTGTTTACGCCACAGGCGCCCCTGAGCCCGCGGTGTCAGCGGCCACTGGCAGAAATAACCTGCCTCGACCGGGCTGCCGATCCGGATATCGATACTGCCACTCGCCTGCTTGAACATCTCGCGGATCAGCCACAGAGTGGAAAGAGGTTTGTTGACCATCGACAGGCCGTAAAACCACAGTGAATTACGGCCGCGAACCTGTACCGGCAGGATCGGGGCGCCGGCCCTGGCAGCAAAGCGGATGAAACCCGGGTTCCACCTTCCATCGCGAACGCCCTTTGGGGTCATGCGCGATACCTCACCGGCGGGAAACACGATGACGGCCCCGCCCTGCCCGAGATGCTCATGGATCCGCTCTATATCCCCCCGCCGGGTGTGGCCGTTGAAATTGTTCACCGGCAACAGATATTGGTGCAACGGCTCGATCTTCCACAGCAGCTGGCTTGCCACGGCCCGCACGTCACCACGAACCCGAGCCACCATGTCGATCAGGGCCAGGCCGTCGAGGCTGCCCAGTGGATGGTTGGAGACAATTACCAGCGGACCTGTTGAAGGTATTCGGTCAAGCTCACCGGGAAACAGGTTGTAGTGGAACTCAAAATGGGCGAAGACCTGCCGGATAAAGTCCAGCCCGCCGAGATGGGGATACAGACGGCCGAATGCCTGCAACTTTTCCTCACGGCATATTTTCTTCAGCGTGGCGAAGGCCAGGCGTCTTGTCGCCGTTTGCGGGGCGGAACTGAACCAGGGGTTGTTCGCCACAAGGCTGTCCAGCTGAATCATGCTGCCACTACCTCAGTCATGATATGGGCGATTCTGGGGGGCCGCCGCCAGTGGAGCAGCTCCAGAGTGCCATCGCGCTGTTCCACCACCGCACTCATTGAGTCTACCCAGTCGCCGCAATTTGCATAGGTCACCAGGTGGTCGCCAACACAATCGTCACGCACGGTGCCGCGATGAATATGTCCACAGATCACGCCGTCATAACCACGCTGGGCGGTCTCGCTGATGGCCACCTCCTCAAACCGGTTCATTATCCGACGCGCGGCAGTAATGCGATTCTTCACATGATTTGCCAGCGACCACCAGGGCAGATCGAAACGACTGCGCCAGTAGTTAATCCAGCGGTTAAAGCGCAGCATCATGTAATAGCCCTGGTCGCCGATATGGTAACTGACGGTGTTGATGCTGATATCGTGCTCGAACTGGTCCCCATGGGTCACCCAGTAGCGCTTGCCACTGGCTGCCTCGTGCACCCATTCCCGCTCGATGCGGATATTCCCCAGCTGTTTGCCGGCCCAGCTGCGCATCGGTGCATCGTGATTGCCCGGCACATAAATAACCTCGGGGGTGGTGCTGCTGATTTCGGACAGCACCCCCAGCAGCAGTGTGGAGGCCCTGCACCAGCGGCCTTTCCCCTGGGAGAGCGCCTTCATGTCAAAAATATCGCCCACCAGGTACACAGTATCGGCCCGGTGCCGGGCAAGGAAATCGGCCAGCCGCCGGGGCTCACTGTCCCGGCTGCCCAGATGAACATCGGAAATCCACAGTGCGCGGTAGCGGTTACTCATGGCAAGGTCCCCTGCGGCGGTTTGGGTTACCTTGCCGGGCTATTTTTACAGTAAGGGGGCGATTTGTTGACGGTTATGTTGCGTGGCCAGGCTACTGGCATATCAGCGGCAAGTAGTCCCGGTATAGACGCTGACGCCGTATCCGGACACCGCGAGGAATTCGCGTCAAAACCTGTCAGAAGGCCTGGCTGAATCAATCCCGCACACGCTCGATCTGCTCGAACCGCGAGACACTGGCCAGGTAGTCCTGCCAGCTGCGCTGGAGCTCGGAGGTCTGGTACTGGCGGTATTTCTCCCGGTCCAGCCAGAGTACGGTTGTCCGGGCCCTTCTCAGGTTGATCAATGGCAGGTTATCGATAGCCGCGGAGCCACTGCTGAATACTGAGCCCGCTCTCGAGTGCTGGATCATGTCGCTGACAATTGTGAGCTGAACCTCCTGCGCATGGCCGTCCAGGCGGTCGAGGGCCGCGACATCTGACAGGGCCTCATAAATCGGCGACATATCCTGGTCCCCCGCGGAAACCACCGCGGCAATCGCCTGTTCCAGCGGGCGCTCAAACCGCTCCAGGTAAAGTCGCTCCACAAAAGTCCGGTTCGCGGTCAGGGCACTAATCGCGTCGGCCGACTCCGGCTTGCATACATCCACCACGGATTCTGACAAGCCCTGGTACTTCTCATCCAGGACAAACAGCGTAAACCGGTCATTGATCTGTGCCCGCTCGAGGACACCGGAAATATGCCTGCGGAGGAAGCGCTTCTGGTAGTCCGACAAGGCGTCGGAAACATCTACAATGAAGACATGGTGAGTGGAGCGCGACAGGTTCTTGTTGCACAGGGTTTGACGGTTATAGTCATTTTCCGGTGACGACGTGACCCGCACCACGACCATCGCCAGTGCAACAAGGATCATCACACCGAGCGCGGCCACGAGTAGTCCTTTCTTGTCGTCACCGGACAGGCGACCAAGTATTTCTTTCATCACACTCCGGTCAGGCCCCTGTCCCGCTCTATCCGCTCAATGGTGGTATTGATCTCTTCACTGATACTCTCGAGCTTCTGGCCAATTGCATCCATCGCTACAGCGTACTCCTCGTCGAGCACGGCCATCACTCGCTCGAAACACGTCAGGTCTTCCCGGTGCTGCTCCAGCCCCGCCGTATTGAGTTGGGGAAGCTTCTCGAGTTCCACCTGCAGGAGCTTGCCAAAATAGGCGGCACGACGGTTGGTGATGCGCTCGGCATGGGACTGGTAATAGCGAATCAATTCGTCCAGCAGCCCCTGGGCCTTGACGATATCCTCCTCATACTGCCGCCGGATGTGTTCGCTGCGCTCGATGCTTGCCTTGAACTCAATAAACTCGGAACGAATGCCCTGCTCCCGCTCGGATACTTCCCGCCGCGTCTCTTCCGCCTCCCTGTTAACCTTCTGGAAGGCATCCGCACAGCAGAGCAGCCAGCGCTTCCTTGCATCCAGGTGCCGACGCGTAACCGCTGTGTAGCCCGGGTAGCGGTCGTCAACCAGGAAGAGCTTGGCCACCAACAGCATCACCGCCATGCCGCTGACGATCACCATGATCCAGGAGTTGAAGTCCCGGATGGCCAGCGGCTGGGTCGAGAGGCTGGCCACTGCCATGCCGGATGCCGCGAACGGGTCGGACTCCAGCGCCTCCCGGTAGTGCCCAACCCCCAGCACGAACAGCATGGTGAGCGCTGTCGCGCCGAGGAACAGGCACAGGAACAGCCCCTTTCGCAGGATACTGGCGTGAAACAGGTTGCGCAGCGTAAACGCCAGGAATCCGGCGAACCCCAGGTTGACCAGGGAAATGATAAGCGCCTGGAAAAAGCCACCGACCAGACCCAGCTCACTCCCCTTCGACAGGAAAAATGAATTGAGGGCAGTTTCGAGAATCACCACAAGGAAGATCACAGAGTAGTGCAGGATCCTGGATTCCCGGTATTCCGCATCGCGGGTGAGGCCGTTGCGCAGCCTGAAGATCTCCAGGTCCATTCGAGTCGACGATACAGTGGCGGCTGCGGCTTCCAGTTCGCGACTCAATAGTGAGAACCGGTTTGTCAGCCGCTGATGAATAATCCTGCCGGTATTGCGCAGTTCCTGGTAGTGCTGGCGGATCCTGGCCTCACCACGGCGATCGGCCTGTTCGTCCAGGGCAGCCTGGCGCTCGCGGTGAACGCGACCGATAATCTCGCTGGTAACGTAAGAGCGGAGGCTCTCCTCGCTCTCGGTGTGGCTGTTCCGGTCTGACTCGGGAATGCCTGCTTTGACATCCCGTTCGACACGCTGCTCAATCTTCAGAGTCGAGATGGCAGCCTTGGTCGCAGGTATTGAGGCCATATCCGTCACCTAAAAGACATCCATACATTTAGGTATCAGCGTGGCGCCGGGAGACCGAGGGGCCGACAAGGGGGGCCGGTATCTGGAGTGGCGCGACGCACGCATCCCTTATTTTTAAAGGATAGTGCCCAATAGCGGCATGGAGTCGATTCCGCCGCCGGTGTCGCGGTGACCGGTTGCCCTGGACTGTCGAAAAGTGCGTGCGGGGCGGGGAGGAAGCGTGGAAAAGCAGGCAGCGGCGGCACAGTTGTGCCGCCGGACACTTACTCTCCGTCGTGCGGCGGTTGCATGGGACCGGGGAAAGGGAATTTGGTGACTTTGTCACCCTTGACCTCGACAATCTTGCCGGTGCCTTCCTTTTCCACCTCATCGATCCGCACAATGCTGTGCATGGGAATATAGGAACGGCTGACCGAGGCGAACTCGGACTTGAGTTTTTCTTCGCTGGGGTCCACCACCAGTTGCGACTTCTCGCCGAAGACAAACTCCTCCACCTCGATAAAACCGTACATATCGCTCTGGTAGATGGCCCGGGCGTAGAGTTCATACACCTGGTTCTGGTTGTGAAAAATGACTTTGTAGATCGGATTCGCCATACGCTTCTCTGGGAGGGCGCCGTGCGCCAGATACAGGTTACAGCCGGCGGTGCCGGAAAAAGCGCGCAAGAATAGCACAGGTCCGCAGTCCCACATATAGTACTAGCCCTTCTACCATCTATGCAGTGCCGGCGCGGGTCGCTATAATGCCCGCCCTTTGAATTGACCAGTTTTTAACCAGGCCTGCTATGTCCGACACTTCGGTGAAAAAGCTCTATATCAAGACCCACGGCTGCCAGATGAACGAGTACGACTCGGCGCGTATGCGCGACCTGCTCGGCGAATCCCACGCCATGGTTCCGACCGATGATCCGGAAGATGCCGATGTGCTGCTTGTGAACACCTGTTCCATTCGCGAGAAAGCTCAGGAAAAACTGTTCCACCAGCTGGGGCGCTGGAAGCACCTGAAGGAAAAGAATCCCGACCTGATCATCGGCGTGGGCGGCTGTGTGGCGAGCCAGGAGGGCGAGGCCATCTCCCAACGCGCGCCCTACGTCGACCTGATCTTCGGCCCGCAGACCCTGCACCGGCTACCGGAGATGATGCAGACCCGCGAGCAAAAGAACGGCGCCGTGGTGGTGGATGTTACCTTTCCGGAAATCGAGAAGTTCGACCGCCTGCCGCAACCGGAGGCCGATGGTGCCACCGCCTTTGTTTCCATCATGGAAGGCTGCTCCAAGTACTGCACCTTCTGTGTGGTCCCCTACACCCGCGGTGAGGAGGTCAGCCGCCCGGTAGCGGACGTGCTCGAGGAAGTGGCGCACCTGGCCGACCAGGGCGTACGTGAGGTAAACCTGCTGGGCCAGAACGTGAACGCCTACCGGGCCACCGGCGGCGACGGCCAGGTGGTCGATTTCGCCGAGCTGATCACCTATGTAGCGGCCATCGACGGCATTGACCGCATCCGCTACACCACCTCCCACCCGGTGGAGTTCTCCGACGCCCTGATCGATGTCTATGCGGAGGTTCCGGAGCTGGTCAACCACCTGCACCTGCCGGTCCAGAGTGGTTCAGACCGTATCCTGATGGCCATGAAGCGCGGCCATACCGCGCTCGAGTACAAGTCCAAGATCCGCCGGTTGAGGAAAATCCGCCCGGATATCTGTCTCTCCTCCGACTTTATCGTCGGTTTCCCCGGCGAAACCGAGCGGGACTTCGAGGCCACCATGAAGCTGATCCAGGATGTCGGCTTCGATATCTCATTCAGCTTTGTGTACTCCGCCCGCCCGGGAACCCCGGCCGCCGATCTGCCGGACGACACCCCGGAGGCAGTGAAGAAGCAACGTTTGCAGTTGCTGCAACATCGCATCAACCAGCAGGCAACCGAGATTGCCCGCCGCATGGTGGGCAATACCGAGCGGGTACTGGTTACCGGTGTATCCAAGAAGGACCCGGGCCAGCTGCAGGGCCGGACTGAAAACAACCGAGTGGTCAATTTTCGTGCCGACGATATGGCCCTGATTGGCAAATTCGCCGACGTGGTCATTGAGGAAGCACTGCCCAACTCGCTGCGCGGTACCATGGTCGCATCGGAACTGGATGGCCCCCTGTCCTGAGCCGGGGGCCACAGCCACTGCCGGGGAGCGGCCGGGGCCGCTCCTGCGGGATAGCCGCAGGACCAAGGCACGCACCCGCGACTGTAATACCACCGTGTTATAACGGCTTTAAAAGGTTAGAACCGATTCGTCACAGCCCGCCCTTTCCCATACAGGGAAAATGGGTATACCCTAGCAATGAAATCCCAGATGAAAGGTGCACGGAACCCAATTTGGAAACACATACCCTCGCTCACAGCATCACCCTTGAGCCCAATGACGCCCGCCGCCTGGCCAACCTCTGTGGCCAATTCGACCAACACCTGCGCCAGATAGAACAACGACTGGACATCGAGATCCGCAACCGCGGTAACGAGTTCGCGTTCTACGGCGAACCAGAATCTGCGCGTGCCGCCGGTGAGCTGCTCAGTTTCCTCTATCGCGAAACAGACAGCCGCGACCACCTGACACCGGAGGAAATCCATCTCGCCCTGCAACAATCGGGCGTTGAGGAGCTGCGGCAACAGGCTTCCCCTGACAGCGATGCGGGAGAGTCCGAACAGGTGGTGCTGATTCGCACCAAGAAGTGCTCTGTGCGCCCCCGGGGACTGAACCAGCGCCGCTATGTGCGCTCGGTCCAGACCAACGACATCAATTTCGGTATTGGTCCGGCCGGTACCGGCAAGACATACCTGGCAGTAGCCTGTGCCGTTGAGGCCCTGCTGAAGGACGAGGTGGAGCGTATCCTGCTGGTACGCCCTGCCGTCGAGGCCGGTGAAAAGCTGGGTTTCCTGCCCGGCGATTTAAGCCAGAAGGTAGACCCTTACCTGCGCCCCCTCTACGATGCCCTGTATGAGATGCTGGGCTTTGAGACCGTGGGCAAGTTGATCGAGCGCAATGTCATCGAGGTGGCCCCCCTGGCCTACATGCGCGGTCGTACCCTGAATAACGCCTTCGTGATCCTGGATGAGAGCCAGAACACCACTCGCGAGCAGATGAAGATGTTCCTGACACGGATCGGCTTCGGCTCCACCGCAGTGATCACCGGCGACCCCAGCCAGGTCGACCTGCCTCGCGGCCAGGCCTCAGGCCTGCGACATGCAATCGAAGTGCTGGGCAAGGTCAACGGCATCAGTTTCACCCATTTTGGGGCCAAAGACGTGGTACGCCACCCCCTGGTACAGCGTATCGTCGAGGCTTACGATGTCCATGAGGCAGAACGAGAGGCCCGTGCCGGACAAGTCACCGGGAATCCCGGTGAGAACGCGGCTTGACCGGATGATCAACGCCTCCCATGACTGACCTCCAGCTGGACGTGCAGCGGCCCAGCCGCTGTACCCCCCTGCCCACCGACGACCAGCTCGCGCTGTGGGCCTCGGCCGCCCTTGGTGAGCAGCGCGACAGTGCAGAGCTGAGCGTGCGTATCGTTGATGAGGCGGAAAGCCGCGAGCTGAACCTGCAGTACCGCGGCAAGGACAAGCCCACCAACGTGCTCTCTTTCCCGGCGGACCTGCCCCCGGATCTTGCCCTGCCACTGCTCGGAGACCTGGTAATCTGTGCACCGGTAGTCGCCGCAGAGGCGGAACAGCAGCACAAAGGCCTGTTCGCGCACTGGGCACACATGATGGTCCATGGCACACTGCACCTGCTCGGTTACGATCACATCGAGGATGCCGAAGCCGAAACCATGGAAAACCTGGAAACCCGGATACTCGGGGATCTGGGCTTCCCGGACCCGTATCGTCCCCTGGCAGGGCGCGACCCGGAGCGATCGCAGGATTGCCCGGAGTGAGCGTGTCCCCGGGGCAATGGAGCCTACATACCGCCCCGCAACTGTTGCGGTGACGGTCCTGATGTACGACTAATGTACAGGGTATAGAGAGAGAAAGACGGAGCATGGCCACATCCATGACCACTGACGAACCCCCAAGTAGTCAATCCTCCAGCAAGCCCCGATCGGGGGAGAAAAACTGGCTGGAAAAACTGTTTGGCGCCTTTTCCGCCGAACCCAAGTCCCGCGACGAGCTGCTGGACATCATCAAGGATGCCGCGGAAAACAAGCTGGTGGACGCCGAAGCGCTCTCCATTATCGAGGGCGCCCTGGACGTATCGAGCCAGCAGGTGCGCGAGGTCATGATTCCACGCTCACAGATGGTGGTCGTGAGCCTGCAGGATTCCCCGGAGGAATTCCTGCCCAAAATCATTGAATCCGGGCATTCCCGCTTTCCCGTGATCGGCGAGAGTGTGGACGATATCCGGGGCATCCTGCTGGCCAAGGACCTGTTGCCACTGGTCCTGAAAGGCCTTCAGGACTTCAGCCTCGAGGAAATCATCCGTCCCGCCAACATCATTCCCGAGAGCAAGCGCCTGAATATCCTGCTGCGGGAATTCCGCGAGAACCGCTACCATATGGCCGTGGTGATCGACGAGTACGGCGGTGTCTCCGGTGTGGTCACCATCGAGGATATCCTCGAGGAAATCGTCGGCGAGATCGAGGACGAGACCGACGAGGAAGAGGAAGACAGCTTTATCCGCAAGGTGGGCGACAACGACTTCATCGTGAAGGCGCTTACCCCGATCGAGGATTTCAACGAGTACTTCGATAGCGAACTCAGCGATGAGGAATTCGATACCGTCGGCGGCCTGGTGATGCAGTCCTTCGGCCACCTGCCGGGACGCGATGAGATCACCCAGCTGGGAGAGTTCCGTTTCCGGGTACTCTATGCTGACAACCGCCAGGTGCACTTGCTGCGAGTCAGCCGCAAGCAGGCGCCGGACACCGACGCGGAATAATCCCGCGCGGCCAGTAGTGAACCGAAAACCCATGCGCAAACTCATTTACCCCCTGGCCAGTGCCGCTGCGGGCGCGCTCATGACGTTGTCATTCGCGCCCTTCAATTTCTGGGCCTGTGGCCTGCTGTCGCTGGCTGCATTTGCCGGCCTGGTGCTACACCGGGCAGGGGGCAGACAGCTGCAGGGGCGCAGTAGCGCCTGGCTGGCATTTTGTTTCGGACTGGGACTTTTCGCTAGTGGTGGGTCGTGGGTCTACGTGTCCATTACCCAGTTTGGCGGCTCTTCCATGCCGCTGGGCGTACTCCTGACCGGTGGCTTTGTCGCCATCCTGTCCGCCATGTTGGCGGCTCCCTTCTGGTTCCTGGGCCGCTTTACCGATCGCACGCCCGCGTTTGCGCTGGCCTTCCCGGCCCTGTGGTTTCTCGGGGAATGGCTGCGTAGCTGGCTGTTTACCGGGTTTCCCTGGCTGTATGCCGGCTATGCACATACCAACACATGGCTGGCCGGCTGGGCACCGGTACTCAGCGTCTTCGGAATCGGCCTGCTGCTGGCACTGGGCGCCGCTGTCATTGCCCTGCTGGTGGCCGGTCGCCCGCTGCCGCTCACCCGCCGCGCTTGCGTCGGGCTGCTTTCAGCCGCCCTGCTTCCCTGGCCGGTGGGTGCCCTTTTAGGCCAGGTTGACTGGACGCACACTGCCGGAGAACCTGTAACAGTGGGCCTGGTGCAGGCCAATATTCCGCAGGAAAAGAAATGGCTACCGGAGTTTCGCGCCGAGACCATCAATCGCTACCAGGCTGGCACCCAGGCTCTCGCAGACAGCGGTGCCGAAGTGATCGTGTGGCCAGAGGCCGCGCTGCCGCTTCTTTACGGCCAGGCCCCCAACCTGATGTCGACTCTGCAGCGCAATGCCGAGGAAACGGGCGTCGACCTGATCAGCGGTGTACTCTACGATCGCGTCGACAACGGGCTGCGTGTAGTGCACAACTCCGCTGCCGTATTCGGGCACAATCCCCACGTGTATCACAAGCGTCACCTGGTGCCCTTCGGGGAGTATGTGCCACTGGAGGAGTGGATCCGCGGCACCATCGAGTTCTTCGACCTGCCCACCTCCTTCATCCGGCCGGGACCGGAAGAACAACCCCCCCTGGCAGCCGGCGACCTCACCTGGGCACCGCTGATCTGCTACGAGATTGTCTACCCGTCGCTGGTGGCAGAATCAGCGCTCGCTTCCCAGGTACTTCTGACCATCAGTAACGACGCCTGGTTTGGGGATTCCATCGGGCCCCTGCAGCATATGCAGATGGCACAGATGCGTGCCCTGGAGACCGGTCGCTACCTGGTGAGGGGTACCAATACCGGGGTGACAGCCATCGTCAACCCACAGGGAGAGATCACAGACAAGCTGCCACAGTTCAAGCGTGCCAATATGATTGGCCAGGTCACCGCGATGGAGGGAGCCACACCATTCATGGTGCTCGGCATAATCGGTGTAATGGCTCTGGCCGCGGTGATGCTTACCGGCGCAGTGATGCTGCAGCGCCAGCGGTTGCCCTTGTCCAGCGCCGTTCTGGGCGAGCAACCCGTGGACCAGCTGGACTAAAAGGGCACACGGAACTCCAGGAGGTTGATTCCCGTGTTCAGGGGGGTGAGGCTGGCACTGGAATAATGCATCAACTCGAGAGCAAACCCGTCGAAGTCGGCGCCCACCCCGGTCCTGAAGTTGAAGTGTCCCACGAGGGGAGAACCGTCGACATAGGCGACCCCCACGCGGCCGTAAAGGCTTGCACGGCAAAACTGCCAGCCCGGACGGAAGAGCCGCGAGACAGAGGCAGCATAAGCGAGTCGTTCCTGGGGGCCGTCATCGGTGTCCCCGTATCCAAAGATAAAGGCTCCAGCCTCCCAACGACGGTAACGGAAAGACATTGCCGCCGAGGTCATTTCGCCGGTCATGAAGGCCTTACCCACACTGACGCCAAACCCGTCCGGCAGCGGTTCCGTCGCAAAAGCGGCGGGGGTAACCAGCGAAAAGAGCGCGGCAAAAGCCGCGGCGATCATCTTGCCCTGCATCCTTGCAAAACCTTCTTCAGCTGCGTTGAGCCACTCCGCTGGCCCTAAGGAGAACTATAGCAAGCCACTGTTGCCCCGAGCCGCTGCTCCCGCCGGGAACACGTATTGTCCGTGTGCCTGCCGTTGCCTGGCCTGCCGGCCGCACCCCGATGCAGTAATCTGCCCTGCCGGCATTCCATTCGGCGTGGAAAATCACTGTGGGCCTGGCACAATTGACCTAGACTCGGCATATTTTCCACAAACCGCCAGGCAGGCCGGCTGCTACTATGTATTCGCTGCCCTGCCCGCCGGCGGGCAGTCGCGGGCGACGAACCCAGGCAATTCATTCACTTACTGGATTTCGGCAAGGATGCCCTCCAAATGCACTGTTTAATCACTGGCGGTACGGGGTTGATCGGCCGCCTCTTCTGCCAGCACTGGTTGGCACGGGGAAATACGCTGACCGTGCTGAGCCGGCACCCGGAGCGCGTCCACACACTCTGCGGCGAATCAGCACGGGGCTGTCGCGAGCTTCAGGAAGTGGCGAGTCCGGTGGATGTGATCGTCAATCTGGCCGGAGAGCCAATCACCCACCGCTGGACCAGCAAGCGCAAGGAGGAGATCCGCCGCTCACGCATTGAGACCACGGAAAAGCTGGTGCAGTGGACGCTGGCCCAGCCGCAGCGCCCAAGATATGTGCTGTCCGGGTCGGCGGTAGGCTATTACGGAGACCGCGGGGGTGATCTGCTGCGGGAGACCAGCTCCCCGGGAGGCGGCTTCGCGGCCCAGCTGTGCCGCGACTGGGAAGCCGCCACCCTGCCCCTGCAGCAGGCAGGAATCTGCGTGGGGACAATGCGCACCGCCATTGTCCTGTCGATCCGCGGCGGCGCGCTCGCCCAGATGTTGCCCGCATTCCGCCTCGGGCTCGGTGGCCCCATGAGCTCCGGCGAGCACTGGATGAGCTGGATTCATGAAGAGGATATCGTCGGCCTGATGCTACACGCGATCGATCATCACCTCTGCCTTCCCTTCAATGCCTGCGCACCCGAGGCGGTTACCAACAACAGTTTCTCACGCCTGCTGGCCAAACAGCTGCACCGGCCATGCCTGTTGCGCACGCCCGCCTGGGCACTGAAACTGATGTTCGGGCAGATGGCCGAGGAATTGTTGCTCGCCAGCCAGAAAATGGAACCGCGGGTAGCGCTGGATAGCGGTTACAGCTTCCGCTTCCCAACTCTGGAACAGGCCCTGTCAGACCTGCTGCAAAACGGACACGCCAGCAAGGCACGGGCCTGAGACAAGAGAAACCGGACGCTCCCGTCCTGGCCGGGGCCTCAGGCTGCCTCCGTGCATACCTCGAGCGCTGCCTCGAGATAGCGGCGGCTTGATTCAGCTACCACTTCCTCGGCATGGCATTCCATGGGCGCCGAGCCCACCCACTGGGCGTGCCAGCGGACCAGCTGTCGCTCATCGCCGCTCTCGCGCAGTTCGATGAAGTCTGTCTCCGCCGGGTCCAGCCGGAATTCGCGCACAATCTGTCCGGCGAAGGTCTCGAAGTTCTTACTGATCAGGCCACTGGTGGTGGCAGCCAGGAAAATCAGCTGGCGTCCCTCGCGTTCGACGCGCCTGATAGACAGGCATACGGGACGGTTCAGCCGGTTATGCAGCTGAAGCGGTGAGAAGGATGAGGGAATGTCCATCATCGCGGGAGTACCTCGGTTATTCTTAGTGTTATTGCCACTGCCCACTCTGGCCGCAACACCAAACAATCCTGCCTGGAGTGTCCTGGCGACCACTGTGAGGCGGACATCTTAGTGGGGCCCACTCTTGCGGACAAGGTTGATTTGTGACCGCTTTTTTGGAGTCCGCCTTCTGCGTTTGGTTCCTCAGCAGGAACGCCCCGGCGGCAGGGGCGTCCAGTAATACCACAGCGAGCCGAGCAGCTCCCGCCAGTACACCTGCGTGCGGAGCAGGGCCGCCGCGCTCGGTAACCAGTAGAGCAGCCCCTCCTGGGCCCGCGGCAACAGCTCGCCGGCGCTACCCACCGACTCCGGCTGTACCTGCAGGCCAGCCCGGGCGAAGGCCTTTGCCGCCCGGGGCATATGCCACCAGTGGGTGACCAGTACTACGCTCTCCACCCCCGAATCGTGCAGGATCCGGGCACTGTTGACAGCATTCTCCGCCGTTGTCCGGCTGCAATTCTCGCGCCAGGTTACCGGCCGCTGCAGCACATTCTGTATGAACCCGGCCATCAGGTCGGCCTCGGATGCCTGCTCGGACGCGTATACCCGCCCACCGGACACCAGCAAAGGCAGCTCCGTGGGAGCGTGCCGGGCGGCCCAGGCGACCCGCTCCAGGCTCGTCGCCGAGAGGCGCTCGCTGTCAGCTTCCGCATCCCGGTAGCGCCCGGCCCCCAGAACCACAACGGCCTGGGGCACACTCTGGTTCCCGGGCCGCTCTCCGACCAACTGCGTACCCAGCCAGCCGGAGAATGCCGGAGTCGCGCAGACCCACAATGTGGCGAAGGAGAGCATAGCCAGGGGCAGTGACAGTTTGGCGACAGGGGAAGAATCCGGGAAGCACCAGAATACGAATGCCAACACCATGCCCAACAATGGTGCAAGCGGCGGCAGGACCAGCGCCGTCAGGATAGTATGCAACTCCATTATTCCTGCAGGCCACCCTTGATCTGGCGGAAGCAGCCATAGCCACAGCGATGGCAGGGCGTAATCTGGCTGCCGCGGGGCGGCAGGGCACGGTAACCGCACCCCAGGCACTGCAGCTCCTCGTCCGGCCCGACAATCTCGCCGGCAAGCGCCCAGGGCTCGCCACTGCGAATACAGCGCATCAGGTTGGGCCAGGCTGTCTCCGTGGGATCGGCGGCATCCAGCAGCCAGTCGCCGGTTCGCTCCTCAAGGGTCTGCAGCTCACCGCCCAGGCCCCGCAAGTACTCCACAGCCCGATGCAGGTCATCTTTTAGCCAGGCGCGCAGGAAAGCGGCCTTGTTGGCGGTCAGGTCCTCTACCGCCAGCTCATCCTCGATCATATTTTCCAGATCACGGCGCAGTTCATCCGTCAGATCATCTTCCTGCGGTAACTTCGGTTCCTTCGTCATGGTATCCCCCATATAATTCGGCGTTTGCCAGCCTATCCGGCTGGTGGCTATTTGACCAAGACATGAATCACAAGTCACAAGAGTATAGGTTCCCGCCGATGGAAGAGCAGTACAACCCCGCCGCAGTCGAAGCCGCCGCCCAGCAGCACTGGGAAGCGCAGAAAAGCTTTGAGGTGACGGAAGACACGAGCAAGGAGAAATTCTACTGCCTGTCGATGTTCCCCTACCCCAGCGGCAAGCTGCATATGGGCCACGTGCGCAATTACACCATTACCGATGTGATCTCGCGCTTCCAGCGCATGCAGGGTAAAAACGTGCTGCACCCCATGGGCTGGGATGCTTTCGGCCTGCCGGCGGAGAACGCCGCGATTCAGAACAAGACCGCCCCGGCCAAGTGGACCTACGCCAATATCGAATACATGAAGGGCCAGCTGAAAGCGCTGGGTTTTGGCTTCGACTGGTCCCGCGAGCTGGCCACCTGCCAGCCATCCTATTACCGCTGGGAGCAGTGGTTCTTCACCCGCCTGTATGAGAAGGGCCTGGTATACAAGAAGAATTCCGCGGTGAACTGGTGCCCCCACGACGCCACCGTATTGGCCAACGAGCAGGTGGAGGATGGCTGTTGCTGGCGCTGCGGCACCACGGTCGAGCGTCGCGAGCTGGCGCAATGGTTTATCAAAATTACCGATTACGCCCAGCAACTCCTGGATGACCTGGACAAACTGCCCCACTGGCCGGAGCAGGTTCGCACCATGCAGCGCAACTGGATCGGCAAGAGCAAGGGGGTAGAGCTCAGCTTCGCCCTGCCCCGGACCATCGCCAATGTGGATCACTTCGACGTCTATACCACGCGTCCGGACACCCTGATGGGCGTCACCTATGTATCCCTGGCCGCCGAGCACCCGATTTCCCTGGCACTGGCAGAGGACAACCCCGAACTGCAGGCCTTTATCGGGGAGTGCAAGAAGCAATCCCTGTCCGAGGCCGATATGGCCACCATGGAAAAGCGCGGCATGGACACCGGCCTCGTGGCAATCCATCCCATCACCGGGGACGAGATACCAGTGTGGGTAGCCAACTATGTACTGATGGATTACGGCTCTGGCGCGGTGATGGCGGTGCCCGCCCATGACCAGCGTGACTGGGAGTTTGCCCGCAAGTACCACCTGCCCATCAGGCAGGTGGTGGCACCCGCAGAGGAGGGCAGCGTTGACCTGGAGAGTGAGGCTTTCGTCGACAAGGGTGTGCTGGTCAACTCCGGCGGTTTTGACGGCCTCGACTTCGAGGCCGCCTTCAATGCCATCGCCGATGCACTCAAAGCCGCCGGCAAAGGCCGCGTCACCACCAACTTCCGTCTGCGGGACTGGGGAGTGTCGCGCCAGCGCTACTGGGGTGCGCCGATTCCCATGTTCAACCTGCCCGATGGCGGCGAAATCCCGGTGCCCTCGGAAAAGCTGCCGATCCTGCTGCCGGAGGATGTGGAGCTGGACGGCGTTCAGTCGCCAATCAAGGCGGACCCGGAGTGGCGCAAGGACGAACTCAATGGCAACCCGGTGGAGCGGGAAACCGACACCTTCGACACCTTCATGGAGTCCAGTTGGTACTACGCCCGCTACACCTGCCCCGACTTTGAGCAAGGCATGCTGGATCCGGAACGCGCCAACTACTGGCTGCCCGTGGACCAGTATGTGGGCGGCATCGAGCACGCCATACTGCATCTCCTGTACGCGCGCTTCTTCCACAAGCTGATGCGCGACGAGGGCCTGGTCAGCAGTGACGAGCCCTTCAAGCAGCTGCTGTGCCAGGGCATGGTGTTGGCCGAGTCTTTCTACAAGGAAGAGAATGGCCACAAGACCTGGATCAACCCGGCCGACGTCGACGTCGAGCGGGATGACAAAGGCAAGCCGGTCAAGGCCGTGGAGCGCGCCAGCGGTGATGAGGTCATCGCCGGCGGCGTGGTGAAGATGTCCAAGTCCAAGAACAACGGTATCGACCCGCATGCGGCTGTGGAACAGTATGGTGCCGACACGGTACGCCTGTTTACCATGTTCGCGGCCCCGCCCGAGCAGACACTGGAGTGGCACGATGCAGGCGTAGAGGGTGCCAGCCGCTTTCTGCGCAAACTCTGGAAGACGGTGCACGGCCACATGGCCGCCGGCGGCAGCAAGGCACCTATCGATACCGGCAGCCTCAGTGATGCGCAACAGCAGCTGCGTCGCAAGACTCACGAGACAATCCAGAAAGTCAGCGATGACTACGGCCGCCGCCAGACTTTCAATACCGCCGTTGCTGCAGTGATGGAGCTGCTCAACGAGGTGGGCAAGCTGGCCCAGCGCGACAGCGAACAGGGCCTGGCAGTGGAGCGCGAGGCGCTGGAGGCCGCAGTACTGCTGCTGGCGCCGGTCACCCCGCACATCTGCCACCAACTGTGGCAGGCCCTGGGTAACGAGTCTGCCCTGGTGGATGCCCCCTGGCCCGGCGTGGACGAGCAGGCGCTGGTACGGTCCAGCGTAACGCTGGTTGTGCAGGTAAATGGCAAGGTACGGGCCAAGCTC
This sequence comes from Microbulbifer sediminum, assembly GCF_021729035.1. Classification (GTDB taxonomy): domain Bacteria; phylum Pseudomonadota; class Gammaproteobacteria; order Pseudomonadales; family Cellvibrionaceae; genus Microbulbifer; species Microbulbifer sediminum. Next base: position 220,433 of record NZ_JAJSAP010000001.1, read on the forward strand.
GAAGTCCCCGCAGATGTGGACAAGGAAACCCTGGAGAAGCTGGCGCTGTCCAATGACAACGTACAGAAGTTCATCGGCGATGCCGTGGTGCGCAAGGTGATTGTCGTCCCGGGCAAACTGGTCAACGTCGTTGCCAAATAGGCAGCCTGCGGATAAACGCGCGGCGGTCCGGCAACCCCGGCACCGCCGCCATTCGCAGACTTGCATACCCGAGGGGACACGACAATGAACAGATTCCTGGTTACCCTGGCCTCAGCCTTCGTGGCAGCCGGCGCTCACGCAGGACGCCTTGACCAGCAGCTGGTAGGCAAATGGCTGAGCCAGTGCAAAGCGGCATCGGGCAAGTACGTGCGGATCGCCAGTGAATTCAACGACGCAGGCGAATACAGGGCGCGCTCAAGGTTTTACCTTGACCCCCAGTGCACTGATGCCATGAATATGGATATGGTCTCTACCGGGCGCTACCGCCTGGGGGAGCCGTTGGCGCTGGACGATGGCAGAGCCGCACGGGAAATTGATATCGATGTTGTCGAGATGCGCAGCGGACAGATGCAGCTCCCGGGGGCCGGCCGGCAGATTCACCAGATTATCGCGATCATCGACGGTCGCCTGGTCTTCGGCGACGCGCCGGGGGTACAGGCCGTTACCGGCGGCGAGCGACCACGCAAACTCAACCTGCAATTTTATTCCCATAAACAATGATAAGAACTTTTTTACGCTCGCTCAGTGTTTTCCTGATGGCCATCACCGTCACCGCCTGTGGCTGGCACCTGCGTGGCGCACCGAAGAACTTCCCGCCCGGCAGCCAGTTGTATATCACCGCGGAGGACACCCAGAGTGATATCGCCAAGCGGCTGACTCGCCTGCTACAGTCCGGTGGCCTGCCGATGGCGGAGTCGCCGGAGCTGGCTGACTATACCCTCATCATCCATGAAGAAATCGAACGCAAACGCACGGTGTCCGTGGATGCCAAGGGCCGCGCCTCGGAATATGAACTGATTACCAGCGCGATTTACAGCGTCAGAGACAGCAATGGGCGGGTACTGCTCAACAATGCCGCGGCAGATGTCTACCGCACTCTCGAGTGGGATGACAACGAAGTGGTAAGTAAGGGCGAGGAAGAACGCCTGTTGCGTGACGAGATGCGTCGAGAGTTAATCGGCCGCATTATCGACCGGCTGCGCCGCATCGATGTGGATGCCAGCCCCGAAGACCGCTCTTACTGAGGGGCAAAAGGCCGCAATGCGCATCAATCCCAGACAGTTACCGCAAAACCTGAAACAGGGCCTGGCCCCTGTTTACCTTGTATCCGGCGACGAGCCTCTGCTGGTGCAGGAGTGCTGTGACAGTATTCGTGCCGCAGCACGCCAGCAGGGATTCGGTGAGCGCGAGCTGCTCCATGCCGAGGCCAATTTCGACTGGGGCCAGCTACTGGCCTCGGCCGGTAGCATGTCCCTGTTCGCGGAAAAAAAAGTGATCGAGGTACGGCTGCCAAACGGCAAGCCCGGCGACAAGGGCAGCAAGGCCCTGCAGGAATTTGCCCGCGTCGCCGGCGAGGACCTCCTGTTACTCCTGGTACTACCGCGGCTGGACCGTTCGCAGCTCAACAGCAAGTGGGTCAAGGCGCTGGACCAGCGCGGTGTACTGCTGCAGGTCTGGCCGGTGGACACGCAGGAAATGCCGCGCTGGATACACCAGCGGCTGCGGGCGGCGGGACTGGATGCGGAGCCGGAAGCCATCCAGATTCTCGCCGAGCGCGTCGAGGGTAACCTCCTGGCGGCGCGACAGGAAATCGACAAGCTCAAGCTCCTCAGCGACGACAACCTGATCACTGCCGATACCATGCGCCACGCCGTCGCAAGCTCTGCACGCTACGATGTCTTCGGCCTGATCGACCGGGCCCTGGCCGGGGATGCAGAAAATGCGGTGCGCACGCTCCAGGGTCTGCGTGCCGAGGGTGTCGAGCCGCCGGTGGTGCTCTGGGCCATCGCGCGGGAAATCCGCAGCCTGCTGGATATCGGGGAGAAACTCGACCAGGGCCAGCCTATTAACCGCCTGGTGCGTATCCAGAAACGCCAGCCGCTGGTACAGTCCGCACTGTCCCGCCTGCACCGGCGCCAGCTGGAAGGCCTGCTGTTACGGGCCCGGGCGGTGGACAGTGCCATCAAGGGCAGCCGCGACCAGGATCCCTGGGCCGGCCTGCTGGAACTGACCATCAACCTGTCCGGACGGCGCAGCCTCTGATTTCTGCGGTTTGTGCTGTCGGGTTCCCCTTCGCTTGCTCTTTTCCTCTTGCCTTCCCTGCCTGCTCGCTGCCGGCATATAAAAGATCACCGGCTTTGGCAGGATTTACGGTTTGCTTTGACCCCGGCCGGGGCTACATTGGCTAGATTATAGGTTGCCCCCTGCCGGGTCCGGGGCGACACAGAATAAAACCAACTACCACCGAGGTGTTTCATGCGCGAAGTGGATCCCAGCGCCGACTCAGCCAGTACCCACGAAGTCACCAACCAGACGCCACCGCTGGCAGGACACAATCTGTTTGCCGGCGACGCTGCCCTGCGTGATGCCGTCAACCACAACGGCGGTCACTGGGCGGAGGATGACTTGCAGCGCTATGGCGAGGTCTGCGGGCGACCGGAGATGATTGAGCGGGGGTTTCTCGCCAACGAGAACAAGCCCAGGTTCGATAGCCATGATCGCACCGGCAACCGCGTCGACCTGGTGCGCTATCACCCGGCCTACCACCAGCTGATGCAACTGGCCCTGAGCGAGGGCCTGCACAGTGCGCCCTGGACAGATCCCAAGCCCGGGGCACACGTCGCACGCGCCGCCAAGTATTATCTGCACAGCCAGCTGGAATCGGGTCACGGCTGCCCCATCACCATGACATTTGCCTCAGTGCCGTCACTGAAGCTCAATCCCCACCTGGCGGCCGAGTGGCTTCCCAAGGTTACCGCCCGCGGTTATGACTACAGCAACCGTCCTTACACCGAAAAGGCCGCACTCACCATCGGTATGGGCATGACGGAAAAGCAGGGAGGCTCGGACGTTCGAGCCAATACCAGCCGCGCTGTGCGGCTCACCGGTGACGGCAGCCTGAACGCCTATGAACTGGTGGGGCACAAGTGGTTTATGTCCGCCCCCATGTGCGACGCCTTCCTTATGCTGGCGCAGGCACCGGGCGGGCTGTCCTGTTTCCTGGTGCCGCGCTGGCGCCCGGACGGCAGCAAGAACCCACTGCAGGTACAACGCCTCAAAGACAAATCCGGCAATGTCTCCAACGCCTCTTCCGAGGTGGAAATGCGCGGCGCGCTGGGGTGGCTGATCGGCGAGGAGGGGCGCGGAGTCAACGCCATTATCGAAATGGTTTCCGCCACCCGTTTCGATTGCATGATCGGCTCGTCCGCCGGCCAGCGCCAGGCGGTTGTGCAGGCAATTCACCACGCCGCACACCGCAACGCATTCGGCAAGACCCTGCTGGACCAGCCACTGATGCAGAATGTCCTGGCGGACCTGCAACTGGAAGTCGAGGGCTCGATCGCCATTACCATGCGTATGGCCCAAGCACTCGATCACCAGGACGACGAGCAGCAGCAACTGCTGATGCGCCTCGGCACGGCGGTGGGGAAATACTGGGTCTGCAAGCGCACACCGCACCACGCCTACGAGGCCATGGAGTGTCTTGGCGGCAATGGCGTAGTGGAAAACTTTGTCACCGCACGCCTGTATCGCGATGCCCCCATCAACGCTATCTGGGAGGGCTCGGGCAATATCCAGGCACTGGACGTGCTCCGTGCGATCGGCAAGACACCGGCAGTATTGCTGGCCTGGTATGACGAACTGGAACGAAGCTCCGGCGCCGACGGCCACCTGGACCGCGCCGTGACCAACCTGAAAAACGAGCTGGCCAACCTGGACCAGCTGGAGTACCGGGCACGCCACCTGGTGGACAGGCTGGCCCTGACCATGCAGGCCCACCTGCTGGTGCAGGGCGGCGACAGCGCTGTGGCAGAGGCTTTTATTGCGTCCCGCCTGGATAGCGACGGCGCCCACAGCACCGGCACCCTCCCCATCGGGCTGGACACGAACAGGATTATCGAGCGCGGCAACCCCCTGCTTTCCTGACCGGCACTACCAGGGCAGAACCCCTCCATCCCAGAACAGCAGCCTGCCGCTTTTATCCCGGCTGAGCTGCTGAAGTACATCGACTATACGCCCGGCACTGGTTGCCGGGCTGAACAGCTTGTCCTCTCTGATATTTTCCTGGAACGGCCCTGACAGAGCGGTATCCGTGGTGCCCGGGTGTACCGCAACCACGCAGCACTCATTCACCTTGCGCCCCCACTCGATTGACAGGTTCCGCACCAGCATATTGAGGGCGGCCTTACTCATGCGGTAACTGTACCAGCCCCCCAGCCCGTTATCCTCGATGCTGCCAACCTTGGCGGACAGTGACGCCCACAGGAATGGTCGGTGTTTTTTCAGTAGTGGCGCCACAGCCTGGGCCAGGTGCAGGTGGGTAAGTACGTTGATGCGCATAGAATGCAGCAGCCAGTCATCCTGGCACTGAGCGAGGGATTTTTCCGGCCCATGGCTGTCGTCGTGAAGGATACCGCAGCAGTGCACCACCCAGGACGGTGCCGGCCCCTGCCGCTGGAGAAATGTTCGCACAGCCTCCACCGAATCCGCTTCCGAGAGCTCCACCGTGCAGTGCCGGTGCGCGATATCGGTTTCCAGCTCCTGTTCACGACTGGTGGTCAGCAGCTGCGCGCCAGGCCAGCGGGCCGCAACTTCCTCCAGTAATGCGTGCGCGATACCGCCACTGGCGCCGGCCACGAGGATGGATTCCGGCTCGGCGTGGGGCCTGTCTGCCACATGACCTCCTGATTCTCTCGCAATTGTTGCCAGTTGCCCTGGAGTGTACCCGGAATACGTGACTATTCAGCCGGAGGTTCACTCTCACCCGATTCGGGCTCCAGGGGCGGTCGCTCACGCACCACCCGCAACAGGGGTTCGTCAGAACGGAAAATCAGCCCGTGGATTTCGGTTGCAGTCTGGGCCTGCAGCAACAGCTGCAGGAACTGGACGATTTCGGCGGATATTTCCTGCCCCGGCACCAGCACCGGAATTCCGGGCGGGTAAGGCACTATTTCGTCAGCACTGGTACGTCCGACAAGGCGTCGCTCGGCCTGGATACCGTTATCCATCAGCGGCAACTCCTCGGCGTCGGAGAAATAGGCATCCGCGGGCAGGCAGGTCAGTCGGGTGAATTCCGGCAGGCGCCGGGGGCTGCCGATGTGTGGACGGCGGCGCTGGTGCTGCGCCAGCTGCTTGAAAGCATGAATCAGTCGCAGCAGCTTGCTCTCGGTGCTGCCCAGCGTCACCAGCACGCTCACCGTGTTGTAGGTGGTTTTCTCCACCTGGATACCGTACTGGTCGAAAAGCCGGATCTGCATTTCCTTGCCCGAATAGCCACTGGCGGAAATATCGATAGTCACCTTGGTCGGGTCCAGCCGGATGTTGTCACCTGCCAACGGCGCGGGAATCAGGTCATCGAGGTCCAGGGCGCGGAAGACACCGGTTTCATCCAGGGCCCGGCGCAGCTTGTCCACCATCAGCATGCAGCGTCGCAGGCAGCTGTAGCCTTCCATTGCCATCTGCTTGCGGGCCACATCGAGGCTGGCAATCATCGCATACTGGGGGCTGGTGGAGGCATGCATGTTAAGGTTTTCCCGGAACCGGAACTCGTCGAAATCCGGGTCTTGCACATGGATCATGCTGGCCTGGGAAAAGGCCGACAGCATTTTGTGGGTGCTCTGGGTGACATAGTCAGCGCCACACTCAAGTGCGGTGGGACGCAGCTCCGGGTGAAAGTAGCCGTGGGCAAACCAGGCTTCATCCACCAGTACTTTCACTCCCTGGCGATGGGCATGTTCGATGATGGGCTGCAGGTCGTAGCGAAGTCCATCGTAGGTACAGGAGGTCACTACCAGCAGCCGGGCATCGCCATGCTCCTCCAGTGCCCATTCCAGGTCCGCGCGACGCACCGGTCCGTAAATACCGTACTGTGGGTGCAGGGTGGACTTCAGGTACACCGGTTCACAGCGGTTCATCACGATGGCGTGATGCACAGACTTGTGACAGGCCTGGTCGACGATAATCTTGCCCCCACCGCCCAGGACCTGCTGGATCACTACCTTGTTGGCCGTTGAAGTGCCGTTGGTCAGGAAGAACGTGTGTTCGGCGCCGAATGTCTTGGCGGCCAGGTCCTGTGCCTCCTGGATGACCGAGTGGGGCTCCAGCAGGCTGTCCAGCACCTGTACCGACACCGACAGGTCCGTATTGAAGATATGCTCCCCCATAAAGCGGTAAAAATCACTGACCCAGGGACTGTTACGCAGGCTGTCACCGCCGGAGTGGCCCGGCGTATGCCACGCATCACGGGCACTGAAGACATAGGCCTTGAGGGTATCGGCAAAGGGAGTGGAGGCACGGCGGGCGATAAAGGCCTGCACCAGCCGGAACATCTGGTTGAAGTTGCCCTCACGCCGGTCGAATAACTCGTCAAAGCGCTGGCGGGCAGAAACTGACAGGGAGCAATCCTGTGCGACCAGGAAGATGTCCAGCTGCGCCCGGAACCCGTGCAGCCGGTCCACCAGCTGCTCTGCCGAAGCCAGGCCGGCAGGTTCTATCCCGGCATCGACAATCAGGGCCTGCAGGTGGGTCTCTTCGCGCATCATCCGGTCGACCCCGGGCAGCGGCACTGACTCGAAGCGCAGCCCGAAGGGGTTCTCATGCTGGGCGGCGGTTATATTCAGTGCCTCAACCCAGTCCCCCGCCAGCTGCGAGTCCGGGCTGATCAGCACGACCCTGCACTCCAGTGGCTGGCGGCGTTCAGTCAGATTGCCCAGGTCAGGCATACTCGCGGTCCAATAGGGTAACTCACCCCATCAGCATAGCCCCTGAAGCGCTGCCCGGATGTCGCTCACGGACTTAACTTACTGATTTTTCAGGGCTTCAGTACGAGCGAAGGGGTATGCAAAGGAACCAGGTGAAAGTCGCGTCAGCCCCGGGGGGCCAGCAATTGGGGGGTCAGAACTTGTCGCTGCGCACCCGACCATCGAAGGCCAGGCACTCCTGTACGCGCTGCCGCTGCACCGGTGAAAGCTGATCCACGGCAAAATAGGCCAGCTCGGAATGTTCGTCAGAAAGGGCTATGGCGCCGTGATCCGCAAAGTGAGCGCGGAAGATAAAGACATGGGAGCGATATACCCGGTGGTAATACACGCCGCTCAGGTAGTCGATCCGGACCTCCCGCCCAAGTTCCTCCCGGCATTCCCGCAACAGCGCTTCATGGATCGTTTCGCCCGGATCCAATGCCCCACCGGGCAGGCCCCAGTTGCGATCGGCGTAGGTTGCCCTGAGCTGCAGTACCTCACCCAGTTCATTGGTAATGACGGCGTGGGCACTGAGACGATAGGTGTCTTCAAATCCCATGCTCGCTCCTCTTGCTTGTACCCTGCCGGTGGGCCCGGGTATCCGGGCCCCCCCAGTATCCGTCAAAAGCCTCCCTGTTGCCACGCCCCGGGGCTGCCCGTTACTGCGTGCCCCGGGCCAGCTCAAACCCTATGCCGAGCGTATTCACCGATTCGTCGTAATCGATCAGGCTTTCCCCATAACCAGTAAAATACTTGACGAATCCCCGTACCCGGCTGCCCAGCGGAAAACCCCAGCGCAACTCAAAAGCACCCCGGTTATCCGAACGCAGGTTGTTGCGCAACATCACGGACACACTGTGGCCGCCACTCCCGCTATAGGTCCCCGCCAGTTCAAAGTGGCCCAGGTAGGCCTCGATATCCGGGTTGTCATCGTCATCCCGATCCTCCGGAATACGATACCAGGGCTTGAAACTGACGATGACATTGTCCCGCTCGAAGAATAAGTTCGCGTAAACCCGGTTCCAGCTGCGCGACAGGGGATCAGTGCGGCCATTGGACTGGTGGTTGAGCGCCAGCTGGTTGGCCACGTTCTGGAAACCGAACAGGGACCAGTCGTTGAGCCAGGTCACGATCAGCTCGGGCTCGTGATTGGTCTCACGAAAGGGAGAGGAAACATCTGAATTATACGCCTGCCAGAAACTCTTGTTGGTATAGGCCAGGCTCATGAAAGAGGCCTTGCCCAGGAAGCCTCGCCAGACAGGAACCTGGACCGAGAGCTGGAACTGCACTTCAATTTCATCCAGGTCGATAGCCACGCCTTCGACCGGGAATTCCTCCAGCCCCGCCTCATTCGGCGCAGGGTTATAGACGACCGGCAGCAGATAGTTGACCTTGTGGGAGGCCAGGGTAAAAGGGTTATTGGCAGCATCGCGAATCGCCTGGGCCGCCTTACTGGACTCTGGCGCCACAGTGGTTTCTGTCTCTCCCGGCGGGGGTTCAGCTACGGTGCCAAACACAGGCTGCGGCTCCCGCTCCTCCGGAGCTTCCCGCGCCCGGGTGGCACAGAAACGGCGCATTTCCTCCAGCGTAATACTCGCGGGTGCCACCAGCAGCTGCTCCCGCAGACACGCCTGTTCACGCTCCTCAATGGTCAGCTCTTCGGAAAACACACTGTCGGCACCGGCGTTTTCCGTATTGGCACCCATAGTCTCAGCGCCGCCGGCCGCCCTGTTATCATCCGGTAGTCGCCCCGGTTCCATGACTCCCTCCTGCTGCGCTGTCGCGGGTACCGCGCCCAGTAGCAAAAGAATCGTCGCCAGACCCAGCGAAAATCGACTCTCCGACAAGTTCCCCTCCCGTAATCAAAGCCGGCAACCGCCGCTAAACTGCTGTCGGCATGATACACGTGTTCGCCGCCGGGAAAACAATAACCGCCGCAAGCTGGCTCGTTTGGTGTATTGCGTTGCACACGGGGTAACAGCCTACTCCCGGTGGCCCGGCCCCCTTTCGCCAAGGCCCAGACATGACATCGAAATCCTTTTAATTATCGAGCCTAGAGCCCCCGCGCCAGCTCAATTCCGACCCCCAGGGACTCCTGCATCCGGCTGTAATCCACCAGGGTCTCACCGTAACCGTTGAAGTAGCGGACAAAACCGTTCAAACGGCCGCCAATTGGGAAACTCCAGCGCAGCTCTACAGAACCTCGATTCTCGGAGCGGAGGTTATTGCGCACGACAAATGACGCACTGTGGCTGCCCGCACGGTAGCCACCGTGCAGCTGGAAATGCCCGAGGTAGAACTCGATATCGGGATTGCCATAACCGGGTTCTGGCAGGCGGTACCAGGGCTGGAAGTTGAGAAAGAAGTCGCCGCGTTCGAACATGAAGTTTGCATACACCCGGTTCCAGCCCCGGGAGAACTCATCGCCACGACCATTGGACTGGTGGCTGGCGCCCACCTGACTGGCCACACAGCGAACTCCGAGAAGTTTCCAGTCGCTGAGCCAGGTCACGATCACCTCAGGCTCATGGCTCACCTCCCGGAAGGGTCCCGAGCTGCTATAAGCCTGCCAGAAGCTGCGATTGGTATAAGCCAGGCTGACAAAGGAGGACTCCCCGAGGAATCCGCCCCATACCGGCACCTGCACGGACAACTGGAATTGCACTTCCAGGTCCCGGTATGCCTGCCCGCGCGGACCGGCTTGCTCGCTGAGAGCCTCGTTGTAAGAGGCCGGCAGGACGTAATTCACCTTATGCGAGGCGAGAGAAAACCGGTTGCGTGCGGCCTCCCGAACCGCCTCTACCCTGTCGCTCGCATGGGGGCGTATGGGTCCCTCGGTAGCGACAGGCAATTCCCGCTGGCCCGGCCCCGGGCGAGGCGGTGTGACGTCTTCGGCACACTGCCCCTGCTCCCCGGAATCCATCCCCCCGGGGCTGGCGACGGAGGGAATACAGTCCTCACGCACAGCGCGGGACTCCTGCCCGGAAGCAAATGGCACTGCGAGACAAAACAGAATTATGAGGCAGGCTGCCCGCGAATCCCTGGGGGCATACGACACGGCTTTTACTCCCTGTTAAAGCCCGGACACCCTCCGAATAATAGACCTGGTACGTTCGAACCGCTTGGAAGTGACGATCACACCAGCGCGCCGAACGCACCGGACCACTCCAGGTCCCGTAGCCTGACCTGCCACAAGCGGCCCGTGCTGGAAGGCCAGTCATATCCGACCAGGAGTCCCCGCTTGTCGACGTAACAATGCGCGTCGCGCTCCGCTTCGTCGCCCTGGTAGATATAGCCGACAACATCAGGGCCCAGCTCATGGGTACCCTGGTTGGCGCCGACACTGGACATAAGCCGCGCTGTCCTGTGACTGACGCGGGGCGCGAGCAGCTTACCCCGCTGCGAGGGATCAACGATATCGGGGGAAACCACTTCCAGTCCCCGCTCGGACTGCTGCAGTTTCAGCAGTAGCGGGCCCATGAAGATTCGCATAAGGGGAAACAGCAGCCGTGCGCAGCCACTGAGCCGCGCCTCCTGCGGGCCATTGGGACCGGTCCATTGCGCTTCGATATCGTCACCGAGCACCGGGTCGCCACCACTCTTCCCCAGCAAACGGTAGTGGGCGGTGACCTCGTCCACCTCGTCGTGCCAGCTCAGCTGGCACTCGGTCACCAGGCCCCGGTCCAGCACTGCACCAACCTCCAGCCCGAAGCGCTCGGATCCCACCAGGCGCTGGCTAATCAGAACCTGGCGCCCTTCCTCATCCTCACCCAGCTGCCAGTAATCCCGCACCGGCATCTCACGGCCGTCGCAGCTGTAGTAATAGCGTCCCTGCGCCAGGTTTGATTTCAATCGCATTGTTAACCTCCTCCATGCCCTGTGATCACAACCCTGTGAATACACCGGACTCATGCAAAAAAAAGTATTGCACATGGGGAGAGAAAAGCGCCGCGATTGGCGCGACAGGGGACCCAGAGTAGTATTTGCGCCAGCTTGGTGCAGCCCGCTCATCATGCGTATTGCGATTACAAAGCTGGCGATCGACAGGATCCGGATTCGGCAATAGAACCACGGACGCAGCTGGCCGGGATAAACTTTTTCTAGGCCACGGCAGAAACCATCTCCTCCCGCGTCGACCACTGCAGGATTCCCCCTGCCTGCCCGGTATCGTAAATCCGCCGATTCATCAGGTCATTGATGACCCGCGCAGCGCGCCACGCGGCGAGACTGAGTTGTGGCTCGGCGATCCCATGTGTGTAACGGCCGCTGCCGAGCACATAGACCTGGCGCTCGCCAGCATCCTGCAGGTCCGCGGCAAAATCAGCACTCAGGACCAGACGTCCCCGCCCGTCCATCGCGAAACGGTCTCGCAGGGTCGACAGACAATCCGGCAACATTTCCCTCAAGCCGGTGCAGAGGATAATCAGGTCCGCACGGCAGCTCTCCAATTCTCCGGCGTGGGAATTGAACATGCCCAGCTCGTAACTACCTGTGCGGGAGATATCGCGCAACTCACGCCCCGGCAGTAACACAATTCGGTCACCCTCCCCGTCCAGGTGCACCAGCTGGTAAAAACGCTGGTAAAGTGCCTTCAGGGTCGTGGTAGAGATCCCGTCAGATGCCAGCTTCTGTGCCTCGACAAGGCCCTCCCGTCGCAGCGCCGGCAGGCGGTGGAAAACATGCACGTAATCGGGGGTGAACCAGGCGTTGGTGAAGGGCGATTCATCGAGGGGGAGAAAGTTCTGGCGCCGGGAAACCCACTGGACCTGCTGCGGCTTGCCCCAGTGGCCATCGAGCAGGTTGAGCACCAGCTCCGCTCCGGTCTGGCCTCCACCCACAACAGCCACCCGTCGGCCCTCGACTTTCGGTTGACGCAAGCCTGTCTCCAGCGCGTGGAAACAATGGTCCGAGAGCAGGGGGCGGGCGCAATCAGGCACATAGGCCTCCTTGCCCGCCGCAATACAGAGGTTGCGCGTGGGCACTGTCTTTCGCGCCCCGGAAACCTCGAGCTCCAGCTCAAAGAAATCTCCCCGGTCGCGCACTTCCTGTACGTCGGAGCCCATTTGCAGCCGGTTCGAGTCGACCAGTTGTCCGGCAACCCATCCCAGGTAATCGGCAAACTCCCGCCGGCCTACAGCCTTCTGGTCAGCATTGAGGAAATCATAGAATCGCCGCCTTGCGACCAGGTAGGCGAGAAAACTGTGAGGATTGGTAGGATCCACTGGTGTCACAAGGTCTTTCAGGAACGATGTCTGCAGTTCCGCTCCGGGCAGCATCAAACCCGGATGCCAGGAGTGACTGGGCTTGCGGTCGAAAAAGCAGTAAGCGAGGGGTTGCCGGTGCAACAGTGCCGCCACAGCCAGGTTAAAGGGACCGGCGCCGATGCCGGCCAGGTCGAGAGGGGTGTCCATAGTAGTGCCTTATTGAAGTCCGTGATCAACGTTTTCTTGTTCCACCAGCCACAGAGGATTCTGCAGGGGTGTGCCGAGTACAGGCACGGGTCTCTCATGGGTATCATCGTATCCCTGCTGCAGGCGAACACGATTGATACACACACGCTCCATGTCGGGCCGGAACAAATCGAAATGGGAAAATCGCTCCCGCATCCCGGGCCACTGTCGCCGCGCCTCTTCCTGGTAATTCCGTAATACTCCCGCCAGAAGGCGATAGAAGTCTCGTTCTGGTAGTGCAATCTCCTGCTCCAGTTGCGCCGACAGGTAGCGCAGCACGGTGACAAAATGGCCGGTATACAGGTCGTGAAGCAGGTGTGTTGCCGGTAACCGGGCAAGTGCACGGCCAGCGCTGTCCGGCAGTGAGTCACGCTCGGGGAAGTTCCCCTCTGCCAGGCGCAGGTCGCCCTGGAAGTCTTTCAGCAGCACGCGCTTTACCACTGCATCGTTCACTATCAAGGTCAGGTTCTGCGCGTGCGCTACAAGGCCAACGCCGTAACGACAAAGCAGGTGGTAAAGCGGTATGACGACCTTTTCAAACAACTGCTGCAGCCACTGCCTTGCCTCCAGGCCGGAGGAATCGATGAGAGCCGCAACAACGGATCTGCCGTCTTCATCACATTGCAGCAGTGATGCCATCAGCAGGCTCCGCTCTCCGGCCGCGCACTTTGCCCTGGCGCTCTCGCGCCAGGTCACGCCCAGCAGCTCACGGTAGCGATAAGGTGTACCCATGACCTGTTCATGATGTGGATGAGGCAGATGGATGCCGGCGACCTCCCGCATCACCCCGGTCCCCCGGCTTGCCATTTGCGGATCGTGCTCGCACAGGCCCTGCACCCACTCTGAAAGGGCCGGCCCACATTCCATGTACCGGCCGGGGATACCGCGGTAGCAGGATGTATTGAGCACTGTCAGCGGCAGTTTGAGATGTAATGCCGACGGCCGCTGCAGGTTCGACAGGGTGCGCAGGGACACTTGCGGGAGATATTCATCGCCGAACTCACCCAGCAACCGTATATCGCCCCGGGCAATCATTGCGGCGTACTGGTGGCGGACATACCGGTGCCATTGCCAGGGATGAACCGGCAATGGCAGGTATTCCCCCCAGCTGATGCCGAGGGAAAGACAGGTCGCGGTCAGGCGTTCTGACTCCCCATCATCAAGGCTCTGCGCCAGCAGTTCCTGCCAGTTCCAGTCGCCACTGCGGCTGTGGACTGCCAGCCGGGCCTTTACCGCCAGCCACACCGGCCGCACGGCGGCACCGGACTCGGTGCCGTAACGGGCATATTCCCAGGCTCCCCAGCCGATACGGCCTTTATTGACAATCGCCTTCGGGTGTCCATCCAGCAGGCACTGGAGTTGCTCATCCGGAAGCTGCGCCAGGGTATCTGCATCGAGGCCTCGCCGCGCCGCCAGGAGGGCCATATCCGCGGCCAGGGTGTTGGCGGTTTCATGCAGCAGGTTTCCGAGAGTGGCCGGCCGCAGCTCCAGGTCCTCGCCCGCGTCAATGAAAAACTGGGCCGCGTCGACAGCTCTCCGGCGCCCCCCAACGGTCACCCGTTCGACACTGTTGTAGTCGATATCCAGCCATCCCCAGATCGACACGCGTGCAGAAAATTCATAGCGCACTCCCGAGGAGAGCACGACACAATATCGACCCCGTCTCTGTCGCTTCGCCAGCAGTGCCTGTTCATAGCAGAGCTCTCCCAGGGACTTGGCAGTGAGGGCGCTATTTGCGCGATCCCAGTCATTCTCTACCAGCCGTGCCGGCACAAGTTTCGTGTCAGCTTCAGTCACAGTGGTCACCTCCAGCCATGCCCTGGAAGAACGCATCGCGCTCCCCCATAACCAGCGCAGCGCGTTTGTGTGGGAAGTCAAACTCCTTTACTTTGCGCCACCCCGGCATTCTTTCGACATACTTGAGGATGCCCCGGTTATCGGCGCGCGGCTCCCCCACCAGGCGCGTGGTGCGGGTATCGTCCAGGAACATAAAATGAAAGATGCAATCGAGCCATGCATAGGCATAGTGGCGACCGAGGAATGCGGGGTCGCCGACAAGAAGATGTAGTCCCCGGTCAAATGGTTGGGCATCATAGTATTCGCCCAGCCGGTCCTCCATTGCCCAGTAGAGTTCGAAGTAGGCAAACGGACGGTCGTCAAACGATGCGATCAGGGGATCCTTGTGCGGCGCAGCCAGCACTTTGTCGATATATCGCCGCTGCTTCTCCGCATTGCCCTCCTCTTCCCAGAATTCCGCCACCCTGGGCTGGTTCATCCAGTCGACAAAACGCCGGGTATCAAGGGCCGGATCGATCCTGCGCAGACTGAAATCCATTCCCAGTTCATGGCAGTGCCGCCGGAAGACCTCTCCCGCCGGAATCGCCGGGCGCAAGGGTTGAGGGGGACTCCCAACCTCCCCCGCAGCCCATTCCAGGGGCAGCCTGCCCCCATTCGATCCCCGGTACCAGCAGCGGGCATCCTGGAAAAACCGGGCGCGGGTAATCGACCGGACCGCCTTGCCCAGGGACGAAACCAGGTTGCCATCAAGGACAATACTCTCGAGGCTCCGGTAGTGCGCGAACAACCAGTCGATCCAGGAGTCAATCCGGCCGGCTTCCGTGCCCACTCCCACATTCCCGGAATCACTGAAAAATGCCCGCCGTTGGTCCATATCCAGTGTGATTTTGAGTTGCCGGCCCGCGCCCAGTTCGCAGGAAATTTCACTGCCTCGGCGATACCAGCTGCGCCCGTCAGGTGAAATTCCGGACTCCTCCCAATCCCGGGAATCGGTAGTTGTAACGGTTGTTTTGGCCACCGCCCAATGGCTGTTCATGCTGAATTCCTTATCTCGTTTATTGGCTGGTTGATGTGCCCGTGCTTCCCGCGGTTGATGCAGGCTCCAGCAACGGGTTATCCATTTGGTGATAGATCGCGAGTGGATTGTCCGTGGTGGTCTCATTCATACCGCGCATGGCGCAGCGGAAATTGCCCTTGGCCCAGAGCTGGCCCGCAGTAAGCAGATAATCCAGGCATGTGGGGTCCCGGCGCGGGCCGCGGGCAAGTTCCTGCAGCCGACCGCGCAGCTGCTCCAGTAATGCAGCCTCCTGCAACAGCCCCGCAGCGCCCAGGGCGCCGATCAGCCCAAAACAGCTGTTGACCACCAGGTAATAAACAAACAGGCGATTGGCCATAGTCTCATCGAGCAAATTCTCACTGTCGGTGGCCAGGCCCGGCAGGTAGGGATGCAGGAGTGCTTTCCCAAGTGGGCTGTAGGCTGTGCCCTGGCAGTCCCGGAAAAATCCCGCCCGGGGCAAATCATCGGCAAAAGCAATAATAAGGTTCTGTTGGTGGGCGCCGTACAGGAGGCCGTAATCGGCCTGGGCAATCATCAGCGGCTCGATCACCACATCGAGGAAGCGCCCGAACCACTCGCGCGTTGCCTCCGCCCGGGATAATCCCAGGGCCAGCGCCCGTCGCTGGATCATTTGCGCCGCCCGGCAGTGCCCCTGCCCCGGATGGTCCTGGGTCAGGGTGGCGAGGACACAAGCGTTACGGGCGCCGGCCCCGAGAAAGGGGTTTTCCCGGAACAGCACCAGGCTTTCGCTGATGGGTTCTCCCTGGACGTCACGCAGCAGGAGGTAGGCAGGTTCCGCCAGTACGGTAAATGCCGGGTAACGCGCAGCAAACTCTCGTCCCACCGGCGTGCTGCGTACCCGGGGAACTTCCAGTCCCCGTGCCATTTCCTTCGGCAACAGGGTGCGCAGGGAATTAGTAAGGCGCAGGCTCAGGGAAAATTTCAACATAAAGGGGCTGTGCTCGCCGTACACCGCCCGCAACGAAGAGGTGGCGCGCCACGGCCTGCCCCCATGGCCCAGCACCACAAGTCCACCGCTATCGAGCAATGCACCGACACGGGCGTCGCGACGCAGGTTATGCCACTGCCAGGGATGCGCCGGAAACGGAATATATCCATCGGGAAGCGATTGACCATTGCCCTCCTCCCGCCAGAGACGGTAAGCAAGCTTTTCCGCTGGCTCACTGGTACCGCTCTTTCCACCAAGGAGCCCGGGGTCCACTGCCAGCCACTGCAACGGGAAATCACCGCCAAACTCGGGGGCGTAAAGCCCGGCCTCCTCGTCGGTCATGGGCTCACGACTTTTCGGGGTTGGGTGCATTGCATGCCCACTAAGCAATGCCTGCTCGGCATCGGCAAAATCCAGGGGCGCCAGGAATATTCGTGCCAGGTCCCCTTGCCGGGCATCCAGTGCCAGCGCCATGTTGCGAACGCTCGCTGAAGTGCGCTCAACAAATTCCTGCCGGGAATCAGGTGCCGCCTCTGGGAAGAACTTTTTTTCCCGTGCCACCAGCACCGCTACTTCGGCGAGGGAAAGTGCTTCGCATCGCTTGCAACCGCGCTCCAGCAGCAATGGCAATTCAAACTGGTGTCGCCCCGCCAGGCTGCGATAACGAACTCCAATCCACAGCCGGGCATTACTTTCCTTCAGGTCGATAGCCACTGCGGGGACACTGACCGGATCGGGGACTTCGATATCCTCACCGCTGTACCAGCGTCCCGCGCCGCTTTCCCGCAACAGGGCATTGAAGAAGCTGTTGGCGGACAACCTTTCAGCTTCCGGGCTTCCGGTTCCTGCCACTCCCTCTTCCCGCTGTTGCCGTGAACCCCGCATCACCTCAGGCATATGATAACTCCTGTATCCCCGGCTTCCTGTTCCGCGACCTGTGCTTCAGCTCAGGCCGGAGGCAGGAAGACTGCGTCCGCCCTGACCGGCACAGTTCCCGGGCAATAAACCATTAATCTAAACAATAATCGTTTGCATTCGTAAAATCATGCAGGTAATTTTCACTCCATGCAACGGCTCCTGGAAAATTTTTCCTCCGGAGCCTGCAGACAACACCTACGTGGCGGCCACAATGCGCCGCCCCCAAACAATGGAGATGAGTAGTCGGGATGAGGGGTAACAGGGGTAACAATGGGACGACCAGGCTGCGGTGGGTCGTAGCCAGCCAGGGCGCTGTTCAGGTGATCCTGTTGTCACTGGTACCGGTGATCGCCCGGGAATGCGGCCTCGGCCCTGGGGCAATCGGCAGTCTCATGGGTCTGGGGACAATGTTCCTGATGGTCGCCTCCCCGGCCTGGGGACACGCGAGCGATCGCTATAACCGCCGGCCGATACTGCTGGCCGGCCTGTACGGGATCCTGTTGGCACAGGTATTGTTTGTCGCCCTGCTGGTGATGCTGGCTGAGGGAATAGTTGCCGGTACCAGCGCCCTGTTCCTGCTGGGTTTCAGCCGGGCGCTCTACGGCTGCTGCGCAGCCGGGATTTACCCGGCCTGCCAGGCCTGGACTGTCGAATACGCCGGCCGCGGCCGGGAACTCCCGGCACTGGTTTCTCTTTCGGCGGCGGCAAACCTGGGCCGGGGGCTGGGGCCGGTGCTCGCACTGGCGGGACTCGCCGTCGGGGGCCTCTGGGCACTGGGGTGGCTGGTCCTGCTGCCCTTGTTTTGCCTGCTGGCCATACCGGGCGACCGGGAATCGGGCCGCGCTCCCGGCAGTGCGGCGCCAGCCGTCCACAGCGGCCTTCCCCCTCTGTCCCTGTTTGCAATTGCCCTGCTGGGCACCACCGTTATCGGACAACTGCAACTGGCACTGGGCCCGGTGTTATCAGATTTTTACGGTCTTGGGGTCAGAGAGGCTGCGTCGGCAACGGCGTTGTTGCTGGTTGCCGCCGCCTGCTGTGGTTTTGTGGTTCAATCAACCCTGGTAAATAAGCTGGCAGATTCTCGCACCGTCCTGGCACTGGGCGCGGTGCTGCTTATGGCGGGCGCAGCAATCATCAACGCGGCCCTGGGCAACCGGGGAGCGTTACTGGGGCTGTTCACGCTCGTCGCCGGCACCGCCCTGCTGGTCCCAGGCTATACCGCACTCATCGCGGCTCATTACCATTCCGGACGCGGCCGCCAGTTCGGCCGCCTCACCGCGCTGCATACCGGCGGCTATACACTGGGTTTCGTCCTGGGCGGCTGGATATACCACTGGGCACCCGCCGCCCCGCTGGCCGGGTTGCTGGTTGGCGCCACACTGGTCGCCTCTATCACGCTTTATGCGCTTGGCCGGGAACGGCGACCGCCCACCGGAAAGACAGCTCCGCGCCCGGTGGAATGAGCATTGCCGGGAGTGCATTCGCATACACCGCTTTCCGGCATCTCAGGCATCAGAGGTAGCGCTCCCAGAAGAGCGCCGCGCCATGGGACTCATCCAGGATGTAGGGCTTGAAGCCTGCCTTCCGGTAGGCCGTCTGCGCCGGCAGGTTCTTTTCCAGGACTTCCATGGTCAGCTTGCAACAGCCGCGGGCACGCGCCTCCGCTGTCACCAGCTCCAGCATGGCCGCACAGATACCGGCACCCCGGGCATCGCGGTGCACCACCACATCGTGGATATTGACCAGGGGCGCACATTTGAAGGTGGAGAAACCGGTAAAGCAATTGACCAGCCCGACCGCCCGTCCCGCGCTGTACGCGAGCACACTGAAAGCCCCCGGAAATTCCGCAAGCTTTTGCACCAGCTCCGCGCGGCAGTGTTCACTGAGCGGCTCGCCACCCCCAAAAGGGTCGCGCGAGTAGTGATCCATCAGAGCCACGATATCCGCCCCCTGGCGCTGGTCAGAGTAATCCGCCAGGCAGACCTCGACAGATGCGGCCGGCGCCGCTGCAGCTTCAGTTTGGTTGCTGGTCATCACTTTCTCCTTACTGGTGGCAATTGCTTTGTTTCCTGTGAGCGGCCGGTATGTGGAGCCCTGGGCAGGGGTCAGGAACCGGCATCATTCTCATTCCGCTCGCCGTTTTGGTCTTCACGAAACAACCGCTTGTAACTGCGAACACGCGTTCGCTGTTTCAACAGCCAGCGAACACGAATGCGCTGGCGACAGAGAGGCGTGGCGCGGAAGGCGCGGCGGCGAGTGCGCAGGGAAAGCCGGGCTGGGCGACGTCGGGCCATAATGACAAAACCCTCATGGTGGGAAGCTTTCGCTCCGGTAGCGGCAGCACTGGCTGCATGCATCACAATAACCGGACCCGGCGCAGCTTAACAGATTCAGGCCCCCGGCAGCAGCCGCGCAACTTGGCCGTGCCGGGCAAACCGGCTATCCTCTCCTCTCTACGCGACCAGTTGGTCGGCAACCCTTCATACCGGGATACCATCTTGCATCCGCTCAGACACCTGCTAAAAAACAACCAACAATGGTCCCAGGCCACGCGACGGGAAGAGCCGGAGTTTTTTCTCAAACTCTCCAAGCAGCAGTCCCCGGAGTATCTGTGGATAGGCTGCGCAGACAGCCGCGTGCCCGCCAATGAGATTGTCGGGCTGCTGCCGGGCGAACTGTTCGTGCATCGCAATGTGGCCAATGTGGTGGTGCACACAGATCTCAACTGCCTTTCAGTGCTGCAGTACGCGGTGGAGATTCTCAAGGTCAAGCACATCATTGTCTGCGGCCATTACGGCTGCGGTGGCGTCCAGGCGGCACTGGAAAACCAGCAGCTGGGCCTGATCGACAACTGGTTGCGCCACATCCAGGACGTGCGGGAAAAGCACCACACCCTGGTCGACCTGTTCCAGCAAAAAGAGCGCATCGACCTGTTGTGCGAACTGAACGTGCTCGAGCAGGTGATTCATGTCTGCCAGACCACCATCGTCCGCGATGCCTGGCGCAGTGGCCAGCAGCTTTCCGTCAACGGTTGGGTCTACGGCCTCAGGGACGGCCTGGTGCACGACCTGGGAATTTCTGTCATCCACCCGGGTGAGATTGCCGAGGTCTATCACAGCGCACTGACCAATATCGCCCAGCGCGACGTCGAGTAGCAGACTTAACCGCCAATTTTCCTTACACTGCAATGCTTTCCGGGCCGGGCCCGGGGCCGGCAGTGCCCTCCTGTTGTACCAGGTTAATCCCGGCCATACACCGCATACACGCATGATCAAGTCGGGGGAGTAATGACTGAATACCGTGTCTGGGAATGCCAGATCTGTGGCTGGGTTTACGATGAGTCCAAGGGCTGGCCGGAAGACGGCATCGCCCCGGGCACGCGCTGGGAGGACATCCCGGAAGACTGGAACTGCCCCGAGTGCGGCGCGGCCAAGGAAGACTTCGTCATGCTCGAAGTGAAGGCTGCCAGCGAGCCGGCCCCTGACACCACGCCTGACACAGGAACGCGCCCGTCTGCGCCAGCGCAGCCCAGCGCCAAACAGCCGGGCACCCGCATCTGGGAATGCATGGTATGCGGTTGGGTGTACGACGAATCCAAGGGTTGGCCGGAGGACGGCATTGCCCCCGGTACCCGCTGGGAGGATATCCCGGAGGACTGGTGCTGCCCACAGTGCGGCGTGGGCAAGGAAGAGTTCGACATGGTCCTGGTAGCCGATGGCACAGAGGCACCAGCGGCCGAACCGGCACCGGCCGCAATCATCGACAGCGACGCCGATCCCCTGGTCATCGTCGGTACCGGCCTGGCCGGTTACAACCTGGCGCGCGAGTTCCGCAAGCTGGATCGCACCACCCCCCTCGTAATGATCAGCGCGGATGACGGCACCTTTTACTCCAAGCCACTGCTCTCCGCCTCGCTGGCCCACGGCAAGACCCCCCAGCAGCTGGCCAACAGCTCCGCCGAGGAGATGGCACAGGAACTGGACGCTGAGGTACTGGTGCATACCCAGGTCAATGATGTCGACGCAGCGGCGCGCATCCTGACCCTGGTTCCGGCCAACGGCAGCCATCAGGCCACCCTGCGTTACGGCAGGCTGGTACTGGCAACCGGCGCCAGCTGCCGTCCCCTGCCCGCCATCGAGGGCGATGGCCTGGCCCGCCTGTTCCGCGTCAACAGCCTCGACGACTACCACGGATTCCGAACCGCGCTGGCGGGCAGGCGTCGCGTGCTGCTGCTGGGCGCCGGGCTGATCGGTTGCGAGTTTGCCAACGACCTGGTGCAGGCCGGCTACGAAGTGAACGTGGTCGACCCGCTGCCCTGGCCCCTGGCCACCCTGCTGCCGGAGACCGCCGGTCGCGACCTGCGGCGCAAGCTTGAAAGTGCCGGA
The DNA here is from genome assembly GCF_021729035.1 of Microbulbifer sediminum. GTDB lineage: Bacteria > Pseudomonadota > Gammaproteobacteria > Pseudomonadales > Cellvibrionaceae > Microbulbifer > Microbulbifer sediminum. Next base: position 241,930 of record NZ_JAJSAP010000001.1, read on the forward strand.
GTGCGCTTCCATCCCAACAGCCGCCTGAACCGTCTGGACCGCAACGGAACCGGCCTGCGCGCCAAGCTGGACAATGGCAAGACCCTGGAGACGGATATCGCGCTGGCGGCGCTGGGCCTACAGGCCAATACCGGCCTGGCAAGAATGGCCGGCGTGGACGTTGGCCGGGGCATCCGGGTGGACCGCCACCTGCGTACCAGTGACAACAACATCTTCGCCCTGGGCGACTGCGCCGAGGTCGACGGCCACCAGCTCTATTTCGTGGCTCCCCTGATGGCCTGCGCCCGGGCACTGGCGCAGACCCTCGCAGGTGAGCCCAGGCCCGTACACTACGGGGTCATCCCGGTGGCGGTGAAGACGACACTGCGACCGGTCACGGTGTGCCCTCCGCCCCACGGAACCGAGGGCGACTGGCAGGTACAGGCAGACAGTGACGGAGTCCAGGCAGAATTCCGCAACAGTGACGGCCGCCTGCTGGGCTTTGCCCTCACCGGGTCCCGCATCACCGCACGGGACCAGCTGGTGTCAGACTGCGCGCCGCTGATGGACAGCGACCGCTAGGTCAATCACCGGGCGGGCCGCCACAGGCGGCCCGCCCGGGAGCGATGACTTGCCGCAAGTTGCAAAACGCGCAATACAGCCGTTTTTCGCGTAGAATGGCCGCCAACCCCAAATTTGTTCATTTTTTAAACGACGGTATGACCACAGACAGCACCACAGCGACCTCACCCGCGAGCCAGCCGGACCGCGCCCTGCGCGATACGCTCGGGCTATTCGCCACTGGCGTGACCGTGGTGACCACCACCGATGCGGCCGGCCAGCCTGTAGGCATGACCGTGAACAGCTTCAATTCGGTATCGCTGGAACCACCCCTGATCCTGTGGAGTATCGACAAGCAGTCCCTGGGCTACGATGCCTTCACCGCCGAAGGCCACTTCGCCGTACACGTCCTCAAATCCGACCAGCAGCATATCTCCAACCTGTTCGCCGGTCGTGGCGCCGATAAGTTCGGCCAGGTGCACTGGCAACCGGGCCCGCATGAGGTTCCATTACTGGATGACTGTGCAGCCCTGTTCCACTGTCGCCTGGCCCAGTGCATCGAGGGCGGTGACCACACCATCCTGCTGGGTGAAGTGCTGGACTTCAGGGCCAGTGGCGGCGAGCCCCTGGTATTCCATCGCGGCCGCTACCGCGCACTGGCCGGGGACTGACCGGTTCCGAATCGCGCCTGAGCGACTCTTCAGCCGCCAAAAGTCCTGGAATCCGTACCAATTCCCCTTGGCTCATCTGTCACTCGGAAGTCATACTTTCGGGGGCACAGTGTGTAGTGAGCAACTTTTGAGCACCAAATTATGCAGACACCCGGCACCCTCTTCTGCTTCGCCCACCGGGGCTACCGGCAGAAAGCCACCGAGAACACCCTGCAGGCGATCGAGCATGCACTGGAATTCGACGTGGACGGTATCGAGATCGATATCTGGAATATTGGCGGCCAGTTGCTCGTCAAGCACGACCGGCGCCTGGGCCGCCTGATCGCCGGCAGTGAGTTGCTTACCGACCTGTGCCCCGACGCCCTGCGCGAGAAACTGCTGCCCTGCGGCGGGCGCGTTCCCACCCTGCGTGAGGTGCTGGAAACAGTGGGCAACCACTGCCAGCTCAATATTGAAATCAAGGGGCCCAATTGCGCCGCGCTGGTGGCCGAGGAGCTGGAAGCCTACGTGCGCGATACCGGCGCCAGCTTTGAGCAATACCTGGTGTCTTCCTTCGATCACCGGCAACTTTACGAGAGCCTGCAGCTGCTCCCGGATGTGCGCCGCGGCGTGTTGCTGGGCAGCATTCCCCTGGACCTGGCAGCCTGTGCCGAGCCATTACAGGCCTACTCCATGCACCTGAGCCTGGACTTTGTGGATGCTAAGCTGATTGCCGACGCCAGGCGTCGTGGCCTGCGAAATTACGTCTTCACCGTCAACAATCTTGACGACCTGCACCTGGTCGCCGCCATGGGCGCCGATGGCGTCTTCACCGACGAACCGCAACTGATGATGAACTACAACGCCGCCCGCACCGCCGAGGTGCTGTTCCTCAATGATGAGGAGCAGGACCCACGGCCCGCGGGCCCAGTCTGAGCCTTTTTTGGCATCACTTCTCCAAAACAAGGACGCACAAAAAAGCCGGCGCAAGCGCCGGCTTTTTTGTTACTTACAACTGGGCGGATCAGAACTGTGCGCTCGCGCGCAGGTACCAGAAGCCGCCATTAAAGCCAAAGGGTGAGGTGAGAGACTGGCGTACACCAAGGAACTGCAGGGTCGGGTCCGCCTCCTCATCCGCCTCGACGTCGAAAATATTCTCCCCACCGACTGCTACTTTGTAGCTCTCGGCCAGGTTGAAGGTCACCTCCAGGTCTGTCAGTACCTCACTGCTGTAGGTCGCCGGTGCGGAACCAAACAACCCGCCTGTAGACTCCCAGTCACTGAAGCGATTGAAACGCAGGTAACCGTTCACCAGGCCGCCAGTGTCGTAATCGAACGTCAGCGTAGTGCGATCGCTCGGCACCTGGTTCTCCAGGTCGTACACGCGCAAATCGTTGATCGTGTTCGGGGCAACGTCCGTGACCTCCTGCTGGTTGTGGTTATGACGCAGGTCCACTACAAGCAGGTTGCCCGCCACCTCAAAGTCACTGGTGATCGCCAGGTCGATACCGCTGACCTCGGAATCATAGGCGTTGACGAAGAAGTTGGCGTTGCTGCCTTCCAGCAAGGCCGCATTCTCAATTCCGACTGCACTGAGCTGAGCAACCTGCTCCGCACCGATGGTGTTGTTACGCAGGGCCAGGCGGTCCTCGATATCGATGCTGTAGTAGTCAATAGTGACACTGGTGTTATCGAACGGATTGATGACCGCACCGAGGGTAAAGCTGAAGGATTCCTCCGGGGCCAGAGGCACCGCACCCAGGGCTTCGGCTACAGGGTGATCGACCGGGTAGGTGCCGTTGGGAATCAGGTTCCCGCTGGCATCCGCGGTGGTGGTCACGTTCAGGGTATTGACCTGGCCCGGGGTCGGCGCGCGGAAACCGGTGTTCATGGTCGCACGCAGGGCAAAGGCCTCGGAGAAATCATATCGGCCAGATACTTTCCAGTCTGAAGTGGAACCGAACTGGTCGAAGTCCTCGTAGCGCAGCGCGGCACCCGCAGTCAGGCGATCGGTGATGTCCGCCTCAAGGTCCACATAAGTCGCCACACTGTCACTGTCGTAGCTACCGGCAGCTTCCACCGGGAAGCCCTGGAAACCGTCCGACCCGACCCCGAACTGGGCAGCTGTAGGACCGGAGACAATCGAAGCCTCATCGCCCGCGCCAATCTTGTAGGTCTCCCGGCGCCACTCCATGCCGAAGGCCACGTTCAGCGGCGAGGCAAATACGCCCAGCTCGACAGGCTTCACAAAATCAGCATTAAGGCTGGTCTCTTCCTGCGTCAGCGTCCCCGGATTGAAAGTCGTGGGCGAGAGCGCACCCAGGCTCGGGTTGATGGAGTCTTTCAGCACGTAGGCGACTTCGTTTTCCGCAGTGCGCGCACGCACGTCCCAGGTCATGCCTCCCGCAAGCTCTCCGCGTGCCCCGAATACAGCGGACATATCGGTGATATCGGCCCCGAATTGCGGGTTATAGCCGCCAGGGAACATGGTATAGATCGGGTTCCGCAGTACATAGCCACTGGGGCTGGACGCATCGGATACCAGGTAGTCGGACGGACTCAGGCCCTGACCGAGGATATCGTCGACCAGAGACTGGGGCGCGGCATCCGGCATGAAGTCGCCATCGCTATCCACCTGCAGTGTACCGCGGGCGGTGAATTCATACTGCGGATCCAGAACCGGACCGCGGTAGAAGAAATCCGAAATAGTTTGGTTATCGGAATAACCAAAGTTACCGTACAGCTCGACGCTGTCGTTGATGTCATAGCCGGTGTTCACGAACAGTTTGGTGGTCTCCACCTCCGGGTCACCCCAGCGCTGGCCGAGCCCCTCCAGCGGCACCAGCTCTTCACCGACAATACTGCCCACGTACTCGGCGTCCGGGCGGGCCGCGCCGCGCCAGGTCTTGTCTGCAGTCGAGTGCTCGACGGTGGCATTCACGAAACCGCGATCGCCCAGCGCGAAGCCGGCATTGGCGGAGACGCTGTTGCGCATACCGTCGCCGGCGAAGTACTCGCCGGTCTGGGCGGATACGTTAATGCCTTCGGCATCGTCCTTCAGGATGACGTTCACCACCCCGGCAATGGCGTCAGAGCCGTACTGGGCCGAGGCGCCGTCACGCAGCACCTCCACCCGCTCGATCGCCGCGGACGGCAGGGCCGAGAAGTCCACCGCCTGGGCACCCTGGTTTACCGTTCCCAGTGGCGCCACCTGCAGGTTCACCAGCGCCGAGCGATGGCGGCGGGTGCCGTTCACCAGCACCAGGGTCTGGTCCGGCGACAGGTTGCGCAGTGTCACCGGGCGGATAAACGCGGTACCGTCAGCAATGGGGAAGCGCTGGGTATTGAACGAAGGTGCAATCTTGGTGAGTGACTCGGTCAGGTCAAAGCTCGCCTGGTCTGCCAGGTCCGCTCCACCGACCACATCCACAGGGGACAGGGTCTCGGTGGGTAATGTGCCCTCCCGACGGGTACCGGTGGCAATCACTTCTTCCAGTACACGGTTGTCTGCACTGGGCGTGGTGTCTTCCTGCTCCTGGGCAAAAGCCCCGGAGGCCGGCACGGCCAGGGCGGCGGCAATCGCCAGTGACAACGGCTTGAATGAATATCTACGCATGATGGGACCGTCCTCTCTCGTTTATCGTTTTTATGGTTATGCCACCGACTCCCACGCCACCAGCTATCCGGCAGGACGTGCGGTGATTATGATTCAGGCAGTCATTTGTTGTGACTGCACTTTTATCGGGCAATCAGGTTATGCAAACCAGGCATAGCGAGCAATGCTTCAGGACAATTGACAAAAATCCAGTGGCTCAGGTGAAAAACTTGTTACAGGTGATACTGAATTACCCGCCAACTGAGGCCACCATTACAAATTAAAAGAAATAATGCGGAGGCTCATCTTCTGGTCGTGGCTGGTGCGGAAAACCCATCCCCGAATTGACCGAAAACCCCGCCCCCAGTCACGAGGGCACATCAGGCATGAAAAAATTCAATGACAGCCATGACATAAAAGACAACCAAAAAAAGAGATCCCGCCGCCCGACTGCCCCGGGCCTGACATTCGGCCTCTCGGTAGAAGTAGCCTTCACGTACGCCTTGAACCACCTTTTTTGTCTGTTTTTCCTGCTTCCAGCTGTTCCAGGTCCCGCTGCAATAAGCGCAGGCGGCTGTCCTCAAGATCACGCAGGCGCTTCTGCACCCGCCCATTGAAGGATTTCTCCGGATACATGCCCTGATCGTCGGGGCAGCCTGCCTCCAGGCCAGTGAGCAGGGCCAGCGCCTGGTCCACGTCCTGTACGGCATAGACAGAAAATTGCATCGCGCGTACCGCCTCGACCACTTCATTCTTCAGCATCAGGTGCTGCACATTGGCTGCGGGAATAATGACCGCCTGCTCGCCGCTTAACCCGCGCTCTTTGCAGACGTCAAAGAAGCCCTCAATTTTCTCGTTCACGCCGCCCACCGGTTGTACCCGGCCCAGCTGGTCGACGGACCCGGTGACCGCATAATTCTGGCGCAGGGGTACCTGAGCCACCGCGGACAGGAGCGCGCAGAGTTCGGCGAGCGAGGCGCTGTCACCCTCGATGGGGCCATAGGACTGCTCGAACACCAGGGTGGCGACGAGCGACAAAGGCTGCGAAGGCGCGTATCGGCTGGCGAGGAAGGCGCCGAGGATCAGTACGCCCTTGGAATGCAGGGGACCACCCAGTTCTGTCTCCCGCTCTATGTCCACTACTTTGCCGCTGCCAAGGCGCGCGGTGGCAGTGATGCGTGTGGGATGACCGAAGGCAATATCACCGAACTGAATTAAAGACAGGCCATTTATCTGTGCCTCCTGCTCCCCCGCGGTGTCAATCATCAGGATGTCACGGGCGATGGCTTCCTGCAGCCGCTCCTGCCGCTGGCGTAGTCGGTACTCGCACTGGTCTATGGCTTTCTGCACATGCGATCTCTCCACGCGCACACTGTTCTCGCGTCGGCACCAGTAGTCTGCCTCGCGCAACAGATCGGCCAGGCGTTCGCTATGCAGGGAAAGCTTTTCTGCGTCCCCGGCCAGCCGCGCCCCATGCTCCACGACCCGCGCCACTGCTTCGGCCGACAACGGCCGCAGGTTCTCCCCGATCGCCAGGGCGACCGTACGCCGAGCATAAGCTGCCACGCTTTCACGCTCACGCGCTGTGTCCTCGGAGAAGTCGGCGTACACTTTGAACAGCTGTCGGGACTCAGGATCGTAGGCCTCGAGCAGATAAAAGAGCCAACGCTCGCCGATCAGGACCACGTTTAAACTCAGTGGAATTGGCTCCGGTTCGAGGGTAGTGGTGGACAGCAATCCCAGCTGCGTTTCCAGCGGCTCGATTTTGATCTTCCGCGAGCGCAGCGCTCGCTTCAGGGTTTCCCACACGAATGGCGTCATCAGAAGTCGGTGCGCATCCAGGATCAGGCAGCCACCATTGGCCCTGTGCAGGGCACCGCCCTTGATCAGGTTGAAGTTGGTGGTCAGGTTACCCATCTGCGATTCGTGCTCGATACGCCCCAGCAGGTTGGTATAGGTGGGGTTGTCCTCGTAAACCACAGGCGCACCACTGATATCACCGTTGTCCACGAGGATATTGACATGAAAACGGATAAATTCGCGCGCACGAGCCAGCTTTTGCGGGGCTAACCCCTTTTTCTGAAGCTGCTCTCCAGCGTTGCGGAAGTCATCAGCATACTCGATGACGCCCCGCTTGATGTCCTCGAGAACATTTTGCACCTGCTCCAGGCCCTGGTAGCGCTTGCGCAACCAGTCAATAGGCTCATCCAGAACCAGATGGAGGAATTCGCGGTCCAGGAGCTTTAGTTCCTTGACCAGCTTTTCGTGCCAGCGCAGGGCGCGCCCAAGGGTTTCCTTCAGGTCGGCGTTAACCTTTTCAATATTCTCCGTGAGCTGCTGTTGCTCCTCTTCAGGCAGCTCGGAAAACTCCTCAGTGGTGATAAATTCATCGTCTTCCAGGGGGCCAATGGTGTAACCCGAGGGGGTACGCACCACCCCTATGCCAAGTGCCCTGGCCCGCTCCACCAGGTCGGTAAAGGCATGTTCCTCCCGTTCCTCCACCCGCTGCTTGAGTTCGTCGCGGCGCGTGCGATACTCGTCGCTCTTGAAAATATCGGGAATTGCGGTCAGCAGGTGCTCGATAAGACTGTCGATATCGCGCCGCAGCCGGCGCGCGGTGCCGGCGGGCAGCACCAGGGCCCGCGGCTTGTCGTCTGCACCGAAGTTATGCACATAGCAGAGGTCGTCGGCCTGTTTCTGCTTTTGCGCCCAGTCGCCGATAAGCCTCTGCACCAGCGCATGCCTGCCGAGCCCCACGGAGCCGGCAACATAAACGTTGTAGCCTCGGCCAGACATGTCCAGGGCAAATTCCAGCGCTTCCAATGCGCGGTCCTGACCGAAGGGCCGGGTTTTGGCGATTTCGTCCGGCTCGGCTTCCAGTTGCAGCCACTCCAGCGGGCACTGCCGATAGAGTTGTTCGGGTGTGAGGGGGGGAGGAAGCATTCGCACGCCTCAATGACCATCCATTACTTCAGACAAGTATGGATTCAGCCAAAATCCTGCTTCTCCATCCACGGAATAATCCGCTCGAACGCCCGCTCAATCTGGTCGATGGAAGTGGCGTAACTGATGCGCAGGGCGTTGCGGCAGGACTCGCCAAAGGTGTCCCCGGCAATGGTGCACACACCGGTCTCCCGCAGCAACCGCAGGGCCACATTGTTGCCGTTGACCCCCTCCGGCAGCGCCGGGAACAGGTAGAAGGCACCATCCGGAACGTATCCCTCCAGGAACGGGGTTTGCTCCACCAGTTGCACCAGGCGGTCCCGGCGTGCCTTGTAAGTACTGATGATGTCCCTGATAAAGCTGCGGTCACCGCGCAGGGCGGCAACGCCCGCCCACTGGCAGGGGGTGTTGGCCACGGTGGTGGTGAACATGTGGTAGCGGCGCAACTTGCGGATGGCCCCCTGACTGGCGATCAGCCAGCCGATTCGCATGCCCGCCATGCTGAAAGTCTTGGAGAAACTGCTGATGATCATCACATGATCCAGGTCGGAGCAACAGGACAGCACCCCGGCGTAATCGCGATCGTAAACCAGGTGATCGTAGACCTCGTCACTGATGACATAAATGCCGCGGTAAGCGGCCTCCTGCACGATCATTTCCACGGTTTCGCGGGGATAGACAGTGCCGGTGGGGTTGCTGGGTGAATTGAGGATGATCGCGTGGGTATTGGTGTCGATCGCGTCGATCACCTCCTGCGGATCCAGCTGGTGATTGTTCTCCGCCCGGGTGGGAATATACCTGACCTCACCGCCATTCATCCTGATCAGTGGTGCGTACAGCATGAAGGCTGGATCGGGCACAATAAATTCGCGCCCCGGCGCGGATACCGCAGTCAGTGCCAGGTAAATGGCCTCGGTGGCACCGGTGGTAACCAGGATATTCTCCGGGGAGATGGCGCGGCCGTAGCGCTCGCCGTTGTACTCCGCCAGAGCCTCCAGCAGTTCCGGCAGACCCGCGTCCATTGTGTAGCCGGTCTGGCCAGCCTCCAGCGCGTCTACGGTGGCCTGGATCACATGGGGCGGCGCCGGTGCATCGGGCTGGCCGATGGACAAATGGATCACATCATCCATAGTGGAAGCCAGATTCACCATCTTGCGGATGCCCGGCACCGGTATGGTCAGCAGCGCCGGGTTCCAGACCGGGTCCTCCGACTCATAGAAATCGAAATCCAGCCTGCTCATACCTGCGCCCCCGCTTCGACGCCCTGGTGGAACAGAGCCGGGCGGCGGTCTGTCAGGGGATTCGCCAGCTGATAGGCCTGCGCGGCACGCAGTACCGTGGCATCGTCAAAGCGCCGCCCCACCAACTGCAGGCCGATCGGCAGACCGTCACTGGCAAAACCACAGGGCACCGAAATGGCGGGCTGGCCGGTCATATTGAAAGGATAGGTATACGGTGTCCAGGACGGCCAGCGGGTGCTGGGCCAGTCCTCGGGCACCTCACGCCCGGCCTTGAACGCGGTAATCGGCAGTGTCGGCGTCAGCAGCAGGTCGTACTTGCGGTGGAATGTCACCATCCGCTCACACAACGCCATGCGCTCATTGACCGCGCCCAGGTAGTCCAGCATCGACAGCTGCGCCGCCTTTTCCGATACCCCCACCAGTTGCGGGTCCATCTCCGCCCGCTGGCGCTTGCCCAGGTCGCGCAGGGCATTGGCGGCGCCGCCGTAGAACAGGTGGCCGAACGCGGCCAGCGGATCGTCAAACCCGGGCGCCACCTCAACCACTTCCGCACCCAGGGACTGCAGTACATGGGCGGCATCGCGCACGCTCTGCTCCACCTCCTGCTCGACGTTTACATAACCCAGGGTGGCACTGAACGCGATTTTCAGTCCCTTGAGCAACTCGCCGGGCTCTCCCTGCACCGCCGCGAGGTAATCAATGTTACGGCGCGGGATGGCATTGGTATCACGGTCGTCAGCCTCGCTCAGCACGTTCATCATCAGCGCGCAATCGGCCACGGTCCAGGTCATGGGGCCGGCGTGGGCCAGGGTACCGAAGGGGCTGGCGGGCCAGTGGGGCACCTCGCCGAAGCTGGGTTTCAGGCCAACATGACCACAGAAACCCGCGGGGATCCGAATCGATCCGCCGGCATCCGTCCCCAGCGCCAATGGTCCCATGCCCAGTACCACCGCCGCCGAGCTGCCGCCGCTGGAGCCTCCAGCGGTCCTGTCGGTATTCCATGGGTTACTGGTAACGCCATCGATCGGGTTGTCGGTGACACCTTTCCAGCCAAACTCCGGTGTGGTGGTCTTGCCCAGGGGCACATAACCATTGCGGTCGAGTGCCGCGACACACGGAGCCTGCTTGTTGAGTGTGGATTCCGGATTGACAGTTTTCGAGCCTTTCAGGGTCGGCCACATGGGCGTCAGGAATACATCCTTGATCGCCACCGGGACACCATCCAGGGCACCGCGGGTTTCCCCCGCCTGGTACCGCAGCTCAGACGCGCGCGCGTATTCCAGCGTCGTCTCGGGGTCCACCAGGCAATAGGCGTTTACCGCCTCATTGCAGCGTTCGATTTGTTCCAGCAACGCACTGGTGACTTCCACGGGGGAAAAAGACTTGTCCCGATAGCCTTCCAGCAGTTCCAGAGCTGTCATGCTGACGAATTCGTTCATCCGTGGATCCTCTCGCTTGTGCTTCTTCTTGATTTGCCATCCAATCCTAGTACCAGTTGGCGCCAATTCGGGCGTTTACTAGTGGATTCTGGCGCCCCGATTTATCCCCGGATTGCAAACGGCACTTTCGTACTCGTCTGGCGAGCGGCTGACGCCGGCGGGCGCGAACCAGCGGGCAAGCCCAAAGCCGATTCCCACGCAGCAATTTCGTGACACGCATCACAATCTGCGCGTCAGCTTCAGGCTGCAGACAGGATGAATGCGGTACCTTAGGCGCGGTAATCATCGCGAACGGGAAGCAATCGTGAAATTTCTTGTACGGATAAGCATTGCCAGCGTGCTGGCACTGTGGCTGGGTGGCTGCGCCACCATGAGTGAAGAGGAATGCCTGGTGGCTGACTGGCACGGGTTAGGCTTTGAGGACGGCGCCGCAGGCCAGCCGATCGCGCAGCTGGGCCGGCGCCGCGAGGCCTGTGCCGAACACGGCGTGCGACCGGATACCAGCGCCTATCGTGCCGGTCGCGACGAGGGCCTGGAACACTACTGCACGGAAATGCGCGGCTTCCGCCTGGGCCGTGCCGGGGGCAATTACAACGGCGTCTGTCCCGCCGACCTGGAAGGGCTGTTCCTCCACGCCTATGAGGCCGGACGGGAGCTGTATGTGGCCCGCAGAGCGGTCAACAGTGTCGCCGGGGCAATTGGCGACCGCGCCGAGGAGCGGGAACATATTCTCGATGATATTACGGATATGAGTGCCCGCCTGATCAGCGACGAGGCGACCCGCGAAGAGCGTATCACCCTGCTGGCGGACATCGCCCGCCTGAAGGAGCGCCACACAGAGCTGGGTATAGAAATCGAGGACCTGGAGCACGAGCTGGCCATGCGCGAAGCGGAGTACCAGGAAGTCCAGCGCCGCTCCCCCTACCAGTGAGCCACATGCCCGGGAATGGCCTGCCGGAGTAACTCCTTACTTCAGCAGGCCGTCCTCTACCGCACCGCGCAGGCGCGTTTCCATCTCTTCCCACAGGGCGCGGCTGCCAAGGCCGATACGGCTGTTCAATTCCAGCACCCGTTCTTTCGGTACCCGGTGCTCGCGCCAGGAGTGGCCGCCACCGTGGAGGTTGTGCAGTAGCGGCGGCACACGGTCTACCGCGCGGGCGAAGCGGGCGTCGGCAGTCTCCCCCGCCTCGAATTCTTCCCAAAGGCGCAAGTACTCGGTGCCACGCCCGTTGGGCAGCATCTCCAGCAGCCGCCGGACGCCGGCCGCTTCGCACTCCTTCTGTGCGGCGGTTTCGCTGGCGTAAATTATCTTGTCACCGGCATCGATTTCCCCCAGGTCGTGGATCAGCAACATACGGATCACCCGGTCGATATCGATGGCATCATCCGCGTAGTCCTTCAGCATCAGTGCCGCCAGGCAGACATGCCAGCTGTGCTCGGCGGAATTCTCATAGCGGTCCAGCCCTACCGGGCGGGTCTTGCGCGTGACATCCTTCAGTTTCTCGATCTCGACAATAAAATCGAGGACCTGTGCTATCTCCTGCATGCTGCTCCTATCGGTCTGCGGGGTGATTGACACCATCATTGGTAGGGACTTCGTCAAGCGCCGCTGGATTGACGCCGTCAAGGCAGCCCACGTTGAATCCATATTCTTCCGGGCTGGAGCGACGCTGGTGATGGGTATACACACCGCAACGGCCACAGAAATAGTGCTTCGCCGTGCGGGTGTTGAACTGGTACAACCGCAGGTCCGCCGCGCCCTTGCGAACCCGGATACCCGCCAGCGGCACTGAAGCCATGATGGCACCCCGTCGGCGGCACAGGGAGCAGTCGCAGCGCCGGGGGTTTACCAGCCCTTCCGGCAATTGCAGCTCCAGTTCCACCGCCCCGCAATGGCAGCGCGCCATATGCACGGGGCCAATGGGTGTATTACCAACAGACTTGATCATGGTGTTGCCTGCGCCTCAATCCAGTGGACGGGGCATATCGACACCGAGTTTTTCCGCCCAGGGCCGGATGTCCTCCATAATCGACGGGTACAGCGCTACCCCGTCGCGCAGTTGCCCGGCCCGCGCTCGCCAGGCACGTTGGCCCGGCACCCGCACCTCCCCTCCCCCGTCACTGGGATTTTCCTCCCAAAGCTGGCAGAGGGCGCGGGTCTGGCGCAGGAAATCCGCCTCCGCACCGAAGGCACGCGGGTCGATCACCTGCAGGAAAACCGAGTTGGCCTCATCGTCCCCGGCTGCTGCTGCATCGGCACGGCCGTAGCCGCCCAGGCCCATGGACAGGACTTCCAGCATTGCACTGAGCGCCGCACCCTTGTAACCGTGATCGGCGCCACCTACCGGCAGGATGCTGCCCCCATTCTGGAAAGCTGCCGGATCGTCAGAGAGCCGGCCCTCGCTGTCCTTGAGGCAGGGCTGGGGCATTTTCTTTCCTTCCCGGGCGGCGCGGGCCACATAGCCGCCGGCCGTCACTGACATGCTGATATCGAACAACAGGGGGTACTCACCGGCGGGGGCGGCAAAGGCCAGCGGGTTGGCGGAAAACAGCGGCGCCCTTCCACCCTGCGGCGACACGGTGTTCTCCGCCGGGGTCGAGCAGGTAAGTATGGCCACGCAACCCGCCTCGATCACTGGTGGCAGGTAGGCTGCCAGGCAGGCGATGTGCTGGCTGCGGCGAATCGTAGCGGTCACCACCCCGTGTTCCTCCACCCGCTGCAGGGCAAGGCCCACGGCCCGGGACAGCACCCAGGGTCCGGGCAGGAATCCGGCATCCCAGTTGAAGCAGTTGCCTCGGTCAGCAAGTTCACGCGGCTCGCCCTCGGCCCGTGATTCGCCACTCTCCAGCCAGGCCAGGTTGTGGGGTACGCGATTCAGGCCATGCGTGGTGAACCCCAGCAGGTCTGCCTGCAGGAAAATGTTCGCCATCACCGCGGCCCGTTCCGGTGCGAGCCCGGCCCGCTGGAATAGGCGGGTGGCAAATTCGTGCAGGTCTGCGGCGGAATATCTGGTTGCCATGGGATTTCCTCTCCTGGTCCATTGCCGATCAGCGGTGATACCGCGGATCAGTGATCACTTACTTTGCCCCGCAGCGACTTGACCTGACCGCGGCGGGTTTTCTGCTTCAGGCGGCGTTCCCTCGAGGCCCGCGTTGGCTTGGTGGGAACACGCTTCTTATGTCGGCGCGTGGCGCGGCCGATCAGTTGCGCCAACCGTTCCAGTGCATCGGTCCGGTTTTTTTCCTGGGTCCGGAAACGCTGGGCCTTGATCACGATAACACCCTCACTGGAGATACGTTGGTCCCCCAGTGCCAGCAGGCGCGCCTTTGTTTCTTCCGGCAATGACGACGCGGCGATATCGAAACGCAGGTGAATCGCCGAGGCGACCTTGTTGACATTCTGGCCACCCGCGCCCTGGGAACGCACCGCGTGCATCTCTATTTCGTCGAGCGGAATCGCGATTTTGCTAGAAACTTTTAACATGTCAGACTTGCTTCTTATTTAGCGCCTTTATATAGGGTTTTATTGTCTATGCTGAGACCGATAGGCGCAAAATTTAACCTTCCAAGTGTCGGCAAATTCAGGTGGTAACTGCGCTATGACCGAAAGCACACCCCGGAACCAGGGCCATTATGACCCCCCGGTATTCTACACGGCGACCGCCGTGCTCCTCCTCCTTGTCGCCTATGCAGTCTTTTTCCCGGAGGGAGCGACCGCCCTGTTCAAGGATGTGCAGGCGTGGATCGTCACCAACATGAGCTGGTACTACGTCCTGGTAGTGGCGGTCATTCTTGTCAGTGTGATCGTGATCGGGCTGTCCAAGCTGGGGGAAATCAAGCTGGGGCCGGAGCACATCGAGCCGGATTACGGTTTCGGTTCCTGGTTTGCCATGCTGTTCAGTGCCGGCATGGGCATCGGGCTGCTGTTTTTTGGTGTGGCCGAGCCGGTCATGCACTACCTCAGCCCCCCGGTCGGTGAAACCGGCACGGTGGAAGCGGCACGTGAGGCCATGGTGCTGACCTTTTTCCACTGGGGCTTTCACGCCTGGGCCATTTACGCCATCGTCGCGATGATCCTGGCGTATTTCAGTTACCGCCATAACCTGCCGCTGACCCTGCGCTCGGCACTCTACCCCATGATTGGTGAGCGCATCCATGGTCCCATCGGTCACGCGGTAGACGTTTTTGCCATTGTGGGTACCGTCTGCGGTGTGGCAACAACGCTGGGCTATGGGGTATTGCAGATCAACTCGGGGCTCAACCACCTCTTTGGGCTGCCGGTAGGGAACGGGGTCCAGGTGGTACTGATCATCATCACAACCATCCTGGCCACCATCTCTGTGGTGATGGGCCTGGATGCCGGCATCAAGCGCCTGTCGCAACTGAACATGACCCTCGCCGGGCTCCTGCTGGTCATGGTGCTGATGCTGGGCAGTACCGTCTACCTGCTGCAGGCCTTTGTGCAGAACTTCGGCAGTTACCTGTCGGTGATCGTGAGCAAGACCTTCAACCTGTACGCCTACAACCCCACAGACTGGCTCGGTGGCTGGACCATTCTCTACTGGGGCTGGTGGATGTCCTGGTCACCATTCGTGGGGCTGTTTATTGCGCGGATTTCCCGTGGACGCACCATTCGTGAATTCGTGGTGGGCGCCATGCTGGTTCCCGCCGCAGTGACACTGGTGTGGATGACTTTCTTCGGCAACTCGGCGATCCACATGATCCTCGACCAGGGGCTCACGCAACTCGGTGAAGTGGTGGCGCAGGACCAGTCGGTGGCACTGTTCCAGTTCCTGGAGCAGTTTCCCTTCTCCGGTGTCTTTTCCCTCGTCGCCGTCATCATGGTGGTGGTTTTCTTTGTCACTTCCGCCGATTCCGGCGCACTGGTGGTGAATATGCTGTCGTCCCACGGTCGTGACGACACACCCGTGTGGCAACGTATTTTCTGGTGTTTCCTGATCGGCGCCGTAGCCATTGCCCTGTTGCTTGCCGGCGGCCTGGGCTCGCTGCAGACAGCGGTAATCGCCAGCGCACTGCCTTTCTCGGTGATCCTGATGATTGCCATTTACGGGCTGGTTTCCGGCCTGCGCACCGATACGGTCAAGCGCATTACCCAGTCGGCACCGGTGTCTCCGATCAGCGCGCGCAACCCGGTCGTATGGCAGCGTCGCCTCAAAAACGCCCTGCAGCTGCCCTCGCTGGAAGAAGTACGCGAATTCATCCGCGAAACCGGCAAGCCCGCCCTGCACGAGTTCGCAGAGGAGATGAAGAAAAATGGTTACGACGCCACGGTTTCCGAGGGAGAAAACGAGTGGGTGCAGATAGAAGTCCACCAGGGTGAAGAAACCAGCTTCATTTATGGACTGCACCCCAAGGCCACACTCAAACCCGATGCCACCAACGCCGACCAGGTGCTGGATGACACTCACGATGACGGCTCCCCCGACACCTATTTTCGCGCAGAGGTTCATCTCTACGAAGGCGGGCAGGATTACGATGCCATGGGCTGGACCAAGGACCAGTTACTGACCGACATGGTATCCCAGTATGAACGCCACCTGCAGTTCCTGCATACGCTCCGCTAAACAGGAGACTACCGGGCCGTCACCGGAGCATCCCGGCGACGGCCCGCGAGCGCGCGGACTATGCTGAAAGCATTGGCCGGTCCGCAATACCGCGGGCGCCCGCCGGGCTGAAATTTTCGGTTTCTGCGTATGAAGCTCCGTACAACTGATGGCGGCCAGGCCCGCTTCGATCCCCCGGTATTTTATACCTCCACCGGTATCCTGCTGTTACTGGTGGCCTACGCGGTATTTTTCCCCGAGGATGCGACTGAGCGTTTCAAGGCCATGCAGGTGGCCATCGTCGATTACATGGGGTGGTATTACGTCCTGATCGTCGCCATCCTCCTGATCACGGTGGTGGTGCTGGGGGTCTCCCGCCTGGGGGATATCAAGCTGGGACCCGAACACGCAAAACCGGCGTACGGATTCACCTCCTGGCTGGCCATGCTGTTTTCTGCGGGTATCGGTATCGGGCTGCTGTTTTTCGGTGTGGCCGAGCCGGTGATGCACTACCTGAATCCCCCGGATGCAGATACCGGCACCGTAGAGGCGGCGCGGCAGGCGCTGGTACTCAGTATCTTTCACTGGGGCCTGCACGTCTGGGCAATTTTTGCCGGGGTCGCGCTGATCCTGGGCTACTTCAGTTATCGCCACAACCTGCCACTGACACTCCGCTCGGCCCTCTACCCGATGATCGGCGAGCGAATCCATGGACCTATCGGCCATGCCGTCGATGTATTTGCGATTGTCAGTACCGTCTGTGGTGTCGCCACCACCCTCGGCTTTGGGGTGTTGCAAATGAACTCGGGGCTCAACCACCTGTTCGGCGTGCCGGTAGGAGAAGGGGTACAGGTAATCCTGATTGTCGTGACCACGGCCCTGGCTACCATCTCAGTGGTAGTGGGCCTGGACGCCGGTATCAAGCGATTGTCGCAACTGAACATGGGCCTGGCCGCAGTCCTGATGCTCACGGTGCTGGTGCTGGGTAGCACTGTCTACCTGCTGCAGGCTTTCGTGCAGAATGTGGGCAGCTACCTGTCGGTGCTGGTCAATCGCACCTTCAACCTCTATGCCTATGCCCCCACCGACTGGATTGGAGGTTGGACCATTTTCTACTGGGGTTGGTGCATGTCCTGGTCGCCATTCGTGGGGCTGTTCATCGCCCGAATCTCCCGCGGCCGAACCATCCGCGAGTTCGCCATCGGCACTCTGCTCATGCCCACGCTGATTACCATCATGTGGCTCACCGTGTTCGGCAATTCGGCTATCCGCCTGATCCGCGACGAGGGGCTGCAGTCGCTGGCCGACATGATCCAGGAGGACCAGTCGCTGGCCCTGTTCCAGTTCCTCGAGCAGTTTCCCATGTCCGGTTTCCTGTCCATGCTGGCCATCATCCTGGTGGTGATCTTCTTCGTCACCTCGGCGGATTCGGGCGCCCTTGTGATGAACATGCTTTCCTCCCATGGCCGCGACGACACACCGGTGTGGCAGCGGATCTTCTGGGCAGCGATCATCGGCGTGGTGGCCATTGCCTTGTTGCTGGCAGGCGGGCTCGCCTCCCTGCAGACAGCAGCGATCACCAGTGCCCTGCCCTTTTCATTGATTCTTCTGGTGGCCCTCTACGGGCTGATCAAGGCTCTACGAACCGATACCGCCAAACGGGATGCCCAGAGTGCGCCGGTAGCGCCGGTCAGTGCGCGCAACCCGGTTTCCTGGGAACGGCGCCTGAAAAACCTGGTGCAGCTCCCTTCCCTGGAGGAAGTACATGAGTACATCGCCGAGGTGGGCCAGCCGGCTCTGCAGGACTTCGCCGCACAGATGGAAAAAAATGGTTTCTCAGCACGGGTGTCAGAGCTGGACAACTCTGTCGTTCAGCTGGAGGTTATGCAGGGGGAGGAACTGGACTTCCTTTACAGCATCCATCCCAAGGCGCACCTCAGGCCAAATGCCGGTAACCCGGACGCAGAGCTTGACGATAGACATGATGACGGTTCGCCAGACAAGTATTTCCGGGCCGAGGTCCATCTCCGCGAGGGTGGCCAGGACTACGATGTGATGGGCTGGACCCGGGACCAGCTCCTGACCGATGTGCTGTCACAGTACGAGCGCCACCTGCAATTCCTGCACACCTTGCGCTGACAATGGTGCCGGGGTCATGCAGAATGTCTTCCTTTCACAAGGAGCCCCTGGCATGACTATTCTAGAGACTGACCGACTGCTGATCAGGGAGTTTACCAGGGAAGACACGGGGCCCGTCCTCGCCGTACTGAACGACCCCGACTTTATCCGCAACGTCGCCGACCGCGAAATCCGCACAGTCGACCAGGCGCGCGGATACCTGCAGGCGACACTACTACCTTCCTATCGCCAGAATGGCTTCGGCATGTACCGGGTGATGCTGCGGGACGGCAGGGATATTGGCATGTGCGGGTTGGTCAAGCGGGAATGGCTCGATTTCCCGGATATCGGCT
The DNA here is from genome assembly GCF_021729035.1 of Microbulbifer sediminum. Classification (GTDB taxonomy): domain Bacteria; phylum Pseudomonadota; class Gammaproteobacteria; order Pseudomonadales; family Cellvibrionaceae; genus Microbulbifer; species Microbulbifer sediminum. The sequence goes on from NZ_JAJSAP010000001.1 coordinate 260,373, forward strand.
TCGCTTTCCTGCCAGAGTACCGAGGCCAGGGGTATGCGCGGGAAGCCGCTGTGGCCGTCATGGATTTCGCCCGTAACAGCCTCGGCTTGTCCGTGGTGCGGGGCATCGTCAACCCGGATAACCAGCCATCCATCCGGCTACTTGAAAAGCTCGGACTGGAGCGAGTCAGGAAAGCCCGGATTCCCGGTGAGGACGAGATGGTGCTGGTCATGGAGTGGCGGGATCCCAGCCACCAGGCAAAGCCGACCTAACAGCCGAGAAAAAAGGCGGACCGTCTTCGGGGAGGTCCCGGGCCCGCCACGGTGGTGAAGGAAAGTGAAGCCGAATTGAGCGGGCCGGTTACCGACCCGCTCCCCCAAGCCCCTTATCAATGAGCGCTTGCTGCTCCCGCCCCTTTCGGGAAGCGGATATCAGCCACCATGGCCTGCACATCCCTGGGCGCATCGGCGGTGAAACGGGCCACTGCAATCGCCACCGCGAAATTCAACAGCATACCCAGGGTACCAATACCTTCCGGTGAGATACCAAACCACCAGTTATCCGGGGTGTTCGCCCCAGGGTTGATGAACTTGAAGTAGATGATGTAGGCCGCGGTAAATGTGATACCGGAAACCATACCTGCAATCGCCCCTTCCTTATTCATCCGCTTGCTAAAGATACCCAGGATGATCGCCGGGAAGAAAGACGATGCCGCAAGCCCGAAGGCAAACGCCACCACCTGCGCCACAAAGCCGGGAGGATTGATTCCCAGGTAGCCGGCGATACCGATGGCCACCGCCGAGGCAATACGCGCATAACGCAGCTCCTGCCTGTCACTGATATGCGGCATCAGGTTCCGTTTCAACAGGTCGTGGGAGATCGATGTCGAGATCACCAGCAGCAGCCCGGCGGAGGTGGAGAGGGCTGCGGCGACACCGCCAGCGGCCACCAGGGCGATCACCCAGGCCGGCAGGTCGGCGATTTCCGGGTTGGCGAGCACCATGATATCGCGATCGATATCCATCTCGTTGCGCTCATCGCCGGAGTAAAACATCCTGCCGTCGCCGTTCTTGTCCTCCCAGCTGATCAGGCCGGTGCTTTCCCAGTTACTGATCCAGCTCGGCGCCTCCTCGTAAGCGGTGCCCTGCGCATCCGGGCCGTTGATCGTATCGATCATGTTTACCCGGGCAAATGTGGCAATCGCCGGTGCAGTGGTGTAGAGCAATGCAATGAACAGCAGTGCCCAACCTGCAGACTTGCGCGCGTCACGCACCTTGGGCACCGTGAAAAAGCGCACGATCACGTGCGGCAGTCCGGCAGTACCGACCATCAGTGCTGCGGTGATGAAGAATACATCAATGGTGCTCTTGGTCCCTGATGTGTATTCGGCAAAACCCAACTCCGTCGATAGCCCGTCCAATTTGTCCAGCAGGTAGGTTCCGGAACCGTCATTCAGCTCAGCACCAAAACCGAGCTGCGGAATGACATGTCCGGTCATCATGATGGAAATAAAGATAGCCGGAACCAGGTAGGCACAGATCAGCACGCAATACTGGGCCACCTGGGTGTAGGTGATGCCCTTCATGCCGCCCAGCACCGCATAGAAGAATACGATACCCATGCCGATGATCACTCCCGCGGTGATATCCACTTCCAGGAAACGGGAGAACACCACCCCGACGCCGCGCATCTGGCCCGCCACGTAGGTAAAGCACACGAATACAGCACATATCACTGCCACGGTGCGCGCGGTATTCGAATAGTAGCGATCCCCAATAAAAGCCGGCACCGTGAACTTGCCGAACTTGCGCAGGTAGGGCGCCAGGCACAGCGCCAGCAGCACATAGCCACCGGTCCAGCCCATCAAGTAAACAGCTCCGTCGTAGCCCATGAAACTGATCAGGCCAGCCATGGAGATAAACGAGGCCGCCGACATCCAGTCCGCTGCGGTGGCCATGCCATTGGCCACCGGGTTAACGCCGCCACTGGCGACATAAAAGTCCCGGGTGGAGCCGGCGCGCGCCCAGATGGCGATGCCAATATAGAGGGCGAAGGTCAGCCCCACGATAATGAATGTAAGAGTTTGAATATCCATGACCCGCTCCTAGTGTGTGTATTCTTCTTCGAGGGATTCACCGAGCTCTTGCGGCTCTTCGTGATCCTCATGCACGTTGTACTTGCGATCGAGTTTGTTCATCTTGATCACATACACCACGATCAACGCCAGGAACACATAGATGGAGCCCTGCTGGGCAAACCAGAAGCCGAGCTTGAAGCCGCCCAGGCGGATGGCGTTCAATTCATCGACCAGCAGGATTCCGCAACCGAAAGAAACGGCAAACCAGATAGCCAGGAGGGTGAACATCAGGCGCAGGTTCTCTTTCCAGTAGTCCTCTGCATGCTTTTCGCTTTCGAAACTCATGATTGATCTCCAGGTTTATTGTTATCACTTTCCGGGTCTAGAAGGCATATTTGACGGAAAACTGCATTCGCTGCAAGTCGCCCTCATCATCGGCCAGTGTCCCGCTGCTGTTTTCCAGCTGCTTACTGGCAAAGATGTACTCGCCGCCGAGTGTCATTTGCGGCAAGGGTGAGTAAAGCAGGTTCAGGTGGGCGCTGCGATACTCCGCGGCGGTTGTGTCCGTAACCAGCTCCGGATTGTCGGCACTGGTCATCGACAGAACCAGGTTGGAGCGCCATTTCTCGCTCCAGAAATGCCGCAGGGCCACGAAGCCCCCGGACTGGTCGATCAGCTCGATGTCTCCCTCCGGATCGATGATCCCGGCACGGTAGCTGTTCAGTCCCATATAGCGGCCCAGCGCATTGCCGTAGCTGTACATAAAGCGGATGTCGTCTGCCCCCAGCTGGTACTTACCGGACAGGCTGATCGCAAAACCCCGGCGCGACTCCTGGCCGGTATCCCGGTCATACGCCAGCTCGCGGCTCATCGACGCCACCGAATAACTCAAGCCGCCGGCGCTGTTGTTGTAGCGCAGCACGAAGTCCGGGGTGCTGTTGTCGTCGTAGGGGTTTTCCGTGCCGCTGTACAGCGTTGTGGCCGGGTTTTCCGCCGCAACTTGCAGGCTGCCACTGCCGATACCGTGGGTATATCGCAGCTGTGGCTGGCGCTCGAAAATCGTACCCACCGGGCCGACAAAGTCCATGCCCTCGGGTAATGCGCCAACATTGAAGAAGGTGGACCAGGTCTGGCCCGCCAGCAGGGAGCGCCCTGCCGCCATTTGCCAGTCGACATAGGCATGGCGCAGGCGTTGCGCATAGGAGTTGCTGATCCGCTCATCGCCCTGGCCGCTGGCCATGGCATCGATCTCCAGGTGCGTGTTGACCTGCCCCGAACCAAACTTCGTTCGCGTCTTCACGAACAACCGTGTGGACTTGGCGTGGGCGTTGTACTTGGCAGCGCCGCTCTCGCCCCCCACCGGAATAGTGGAGGGAACCAGGAAGTCCTCGCCGATACCGGCAGTGGCCGCAGCGCCATCGGAATAGTCACTGATGGCGCTGTCCAGCTTCACGTAACCGCCAATCTCCAGCTGTGTCTCACCATCGGCAGGTTGCGTGGGCTCCGGGTCCCGCACCGGCGCCTCCCGGTCGCGCGCTTCCCGCGCCTGCTCTGCGAGGGTCGCTACCTGTGCCTGTAGCTCCTGGATCCGCAGTTGCAATTCCTCATTGGTGGGCGACTCCGTTTGGGCCAGCGCCAGCGCGCCAACGGACGAATAAAGCAGGCCCGCCGAGAGGCGAGCCACGAATTTATTTGTTGTTCTGGTCATTACCTCTCCCTCATCGCTGTTTGAGTGGACTGCTGACAGCCAGTATCAAAACCTGCCCCGGCAATCGGGGGTATTAACCATTGGTCTAAGTCATGCCCCGGATTAGACCAATGTCTAGGTGCTCACGGGCAGCGCGGGGCTTTCGCCCTTATGCGAATTCGACTTTTGTCTAATACGCGACTGCAATGGGGCGGTGACAAAATGCGCAGCAATCCATAAATCCGCAGTGATCAATGTGATCAAACCAGACCGAGGCGCGCATGATGAAAGAACCAACGCTCTACCCCGTACCGGATTCGTATGCCTGGAACAGCCTGCTCGACGACCATGCCTACCGGGAAATGTACCGGCGTTCGATAGAGGACAATGAGGGGTTCTGGCGAGAGCAGGGCGGGCGTCTCGACTGGATCAAACCGTTCACCCAGGTCAGGGATGTCTCGTTCGCCCGCGATGACCTGCATATCCGCTGGTTTGCCGACGGCACCCTGAACGTGGCCGCAAATTGCCTGGATCGCCACCTGCCCGAACGCGGGGACGACACCGCGATCCTGTGGGTGGGGGATGAACCCGGGGTCAGCCGCGAGATCAGTTACCGCGAGTTGCACGAGGAAGTATGCCGTTTTGCCAACGGACTCAGATCCCTGGGTGTACAACGCGGCGATGTGGTTACCATTTACCTGCCGATGGTCCCCCAGGCCGCAGTCGCCATGCTCGCCTGTGCCCGCATCGGGGCCATCCACTCGGTAGTGTTCGCCGGTTTCTCCCCTGAGGCGCTGGCCGGGCGTATGGACGACGGCCAGTCACGGGTGGTTGTTACGGCAAATGCCGGGCGGCGCGGGGGGCGGTCAGTGCCGCTGAAGGAAAATGTGGACCGGGCGGCGGACCTCTGTCGCGAGACCCGCGTGGATACCGTGGTGGTGGTGAACTGTACCGACGGGGAGCCCTCCCTGGAGGCCGGCCGCGATGTCGACTACCACACCCTGGTCCGGTCCCAGGACAGCGATTCGCCGGCCGAGGAGATGGGCGCTGAGGACCCCCTCTTCATCCTCTACACCTCAGGCTCCACAGGCAAGCCCAAGGGAGTGCTCCACACCGGCGGCGGCTACCTGACCTATGCCTCCCTCACCCACGAATACGTCTTTGACTACCGTCGCGGAGAGCGCTTCTGGTGCGCCGCGGATGTGGGCTGGATCACCGGGCACTCCTATGTGATCTACGGGCCACTGGCCAATGGCGGTACCACGGTCATGTACGAGGGAGTACCCAATTACCCGGATGTGCGGCGCGTGGCCCAGGTGGTCGACGAACACCAGGTCGACATCCTGTACATTGCCCCCACTGCCATCCGGGCACTGATGGCCGAGGGCGAAAAGCCCACTGCCGGTGCGGACCTTTCTTCCCTGCGCCTGCTGGGTACCGTCGGCGAACCCATCAACCCGGAGGCCTGGCGGTGGTACCACCGCAGCTTCGGGCGCAGCGAGTGCCCGATTGTGGATACCTGGTGGCAGACTGAAACCGGCGGCATCATGCTGACCCCGCTGCCCGGCGCCACCCCCCTGAAGCCCGGCTCCGCCACCCGGCCCTTTTTCGGGATCCAACCCGCGCTGGTGGATGGCGAAGGCCGGCAGCTCGAAGGCAACGCCGAGGGTAACCTGGTCATACTCGACAGCTGGCCCGGGCAGATGCGCTCGGTGTACGGCGATCACCAGCGGTTTGTCGACACCTATTTCAGCACCTTCCCCGGCATGTACTTTACCGGGGACGGCGCGCGCCGGGACGATGACCACTACTACTGGATAACCGGGCGAGTGGACGACGTACTCAATGTTTCCGGGCATCGCATGGGAACCGCGGAACTGGAGAGCGCACTGGTGGCCCACCCTGCGGTCGCCGAGGCAGCCGTGGTGGGCTACCCCCATGAGATCAAGGGCCAGGGGATCTATGTGTATATCACCCTGAACAGCGGCGAGGAGCCCAGTGAAGCCATGCACCGCGCCCTGCGCGACTGGCTCCGCAGTGAAATCGGTCCCATCGCCACCCCCGATGTTATCCAGTGGGCACCGGGCCTGCCGAAAACCCGTTCCGGCAAGATCATGCGTCGCATCCTGCGCAAGATTGCTGCGGATGAATCCGACCAGCTGGGGGATATTTCCACCCTCGCCGATCCTTCGGTGGTAGCGCAGCTGCTCGATAACCACCAGCGCCTGGCAGAGTCCGCCTGAGCGGGTCCAGCTGATAGGTTATATAGGGGCGGGTGGAGTCCCCTTCCGGGCGGCCGGACAACGCCGCCCGGTTGTCGACCTCGCCGCCTCCATCCCCGAAGAAGGCAGGAGGCGACTGCGATAGCCCTGAAGGTCACGATCCTGAGGCATAACCTGGGCCAAAAGACCCGGCCCCGTCGTACACTAGGCATAATAATTAAAACGGCTCCCCGTGAGCCCAGACGATGATGATGAGGGAGTTATGGGCATCCAATCCGATTCCCACCCGGACCGGCGCCAGTTTATTGTCGCCGATGACCATCCTTTGTTCCGCGGTGCGCTGCAGCAATCCATTCGCCAGATTTTTCCCCAGGCGGAACTATACGAGGCGCACGATATGGAAAGCCTGCAGGCATGCGTGACAGAGCACGGCGACTGTGACCTGCTGCTGCTCGACCTGCATATGCCGGGAGCCCACGGCTTCAGCGGGCTGGCCTTCCTGAGCGGCCAACACCCCCAGTTGCCGGTCATGGTGGTTTCCGCCAACGAGAAACCGGAGGTGATGTGCAGGGCGGTCGACCACGGCGCCTGCGGCTTCCTGCCCAAGTCCGCGCCGGTGGACACCATTGCCGAGGCTATCGGGAAGGTGCTCGCTGGCGAGATATGGCTGCCGGAAGGCATGTCCGCGCTCTGCGCCCGGCAGGAGTCCGCCACCGACGCCGTCGCCGACGTGGTCGCCACGCTGACACCGCAGCAGTTCCGTGTCGCCACCATGCTCGGCGAGGGATTGCTCAACAAGCAGATCGCCTACGAAATGGATGTGACGGAAGCGACTGTGAAGGCGCACCTGACAGCCCTGTTCCGCAAGCTGGGCGTCAATTCCCGCACCCAGGCCGTGCTCGCCCTGAACAGCCTGGATGTCGAGCCCCCGGGCCAGTTCACCCCTCCGCCACGACAGCCTGAACCCGCCTGAGCCGTCGCACCAGGTTGCGCAAAGCCGCCGGCTTGACCGGCTTGGGCAGGTAATGGAGCCCGGCCATACCGGCACTGTCACGCACCTGGCCCGAGATATCGGCGCTGATCAGTATCCCGGGTACCCGTTGTGCCCACAGCTGCACCAGGGCCTCGAATGCGGCGACGCCGGTCTCCCCGTTATCCAGGTGATAATCCACGATCACCAGGTCCGGTGGTGGGGCCAGTGCTCCATGCGACAGGGCGGCCTCGCGGGAGTGGGCCACTGTTACCTGGCAGCCCCAACCCTCGAGCAGGCTCTGCATTCCACGCACGATTGCATCCTCGTTGTCGATGCACAGCACCCGCAGGCCCCGGAGGCCACCCGGCTCTGTATTCCCCGCCGCCTCCGGTGATGCCGCCGGGCCCACCGAGGCGCTGCCCACCGGCACCCGGATCGAAAACATGGCGCCGCGGCCCGGTTGCGACCGCAGGTCGATGGGATGCCCCAGCAGCCCGGCGCTGCGACTGGCAATCGCGAGCCCCAGGCCGAGCCCCTTGTCGGCGCCGCGCTCGGCGGCCGACAGACGTACAAACTCGTCGAAAATCCGGGCCTGCTCCTCCGGGGCGATACCGGGCCCGGTATCCCAGACCTGGATTTCCAGCTCGCCCCCCCGGCGGCGGGCCCCCAGCAATACCCGACCGCGCCGGGTATAGTGCAGCGCATTGCCCAGGAAATTCTGCAGGATCCGCCGCAACAGCTGCCGGTCACTGTGGATCCAGGCGTTGCAGGGCACATAGTGGAATTCCAGACCCCGCGCCACGGCAATGGCCCCGAACTCGGTGGCCAGGGCTGCCAGTAACTCATCCAGTGGAAAGTGTTCCCGATTGGGCGTCAGCTTACCGGAGTCCAGGCGGCTGATTTCCCTCAACGCACCAATCAATTGTTCGGCGGAGTGCAAAGCACTGTCGATGCCGGCAATATCGGTCATGGCCTGCGGCCAGTTTTCCCGGGCTGCCTTCTGTTGCGCCGAGGCGATAAACAGTCGGGCGGCATTAATCGGCTGCAACAGGTCGTGACTGGTGTGGGCCAGGAAGCGGGATTTGGCGGCATGGAGGTCGGCGAGTTCGGCGGTGCGCTGTTCCACCCGCTGCTCCAGGGTACGCTGGTTTTCCTCCAGCGCATCCACTGCGGCCCGGTAATCACTGATATCGGTGAAAGTGGTAACGAAGCCGCCACCCGGCATGGGAGTGCCGCGCACCTCGACGATGGTGCCGTTGGGCAGGCGCCGCTCAAACCGGTGGGCGCTGCCGTGCCGCAGCAGGTCGAGCCGTCGCACCACCTGGGCCTCCAGGTCGTCCGGGTTGTCGCCGTAGAGCCCGCGCTCCGCATTGTGCCGGTACAGCCGCTCGATGGGGCAACCGATATACAGCAGGCGCGGCGGGTACTCAAACAACTCGATGTACTGCTGGTTCCACGCCACCAGGCGCAGGTCTGCATCCACAACGCTGATGCCCTGGCTGATGGTCTCTACGGTGGTCTGCAGCAGTTCCTGGCTGAAGCGCAGCTTTTCCGAGGCTCCATCCACCAGCCGGGCAATATCCTCCACCTTGAGGGGCCGGTTGCGCCGTAGCAACTCCACCACCTGGTGAGCGGTGGCAGACCCCACTACGCCGGCCAGTACCCCCTCCGCTTCCCGCACCGCGAACCGCGGCGCCAGGTCGTCCGGCAACAGGCGCTGCCCCGAGCGGTGCTCAAAGCCCCGCCAGATCCCGTCGAGGCGCCCCGCTCCCACGAAGGGGCGCATCAGGCTGTACAGCTGCCCCATGGGAATGCTGGTGGGCGCCAGCTCGACACTCTCATCCCGAACTGTCTCGCCACTGCCCACGAACAGCTCTGCCTGTCGCCGGTCGCGGGCCCCCTGGCGACACCGGCGAGAAACCAGCCAGAACAGTGAGATATTGGCCAGCAGGCTCCAGAAGACACCATGGCTCAGGCTATCGAGCCCCGACAACCCGAGGAATTCCCGTGGGCGCAGCCAGCCGATCCCCAGGGGCCCCGCTTCCACCCAACTGGCCCCGGGGAAAATTGCCGGCAACACCAGGCAATAGAACCACAGCGCATAGCCGGCAGAAAGCCCTGCCCAGACGCCGCTGCGGTGGGCACGGCGCCAGTAGAGTCCCGCCACCAGGGCCGGCGCCAGCTGCGCCGCAGCGGCAAAGGACAGCAAGCCGATGGGGGCCAGGGTATCCAGGCCGGTGATGGCCCGGTGTACTCCCCATCCCATCAACATCAGGAGCATGATGCTGGCAGCCCGTACCTGGCGCAGGTAATTACCAAAGGACACCGCAGACAGCCGGGTGTAGCGGCTCAGGTACAGCCAGACTGGCCCCACCAGCTCATTGGAAACCATGATCGCCAGGGTCACTGCGGCCACCACAACCATGCCGGTGGCCGCGGAGAAGCCGCCGAGATAGACGAGCGCCGTCAGGGCATTGCTGTCCGCCGCCATGGGCAGGGTCAACACCAGGCTGTCGGGCGCCATTCCCTGGGCCAGCAGCGGCTGGCCGGCCATCGCGATGGGCAGGATCAGGACAGAGAACATGACCAGGTAAAGCGGCAACAGCCAGCGCGCGGCCTGCAGGTCCCGCGGCCCCTGGTATTCCACCACGGCCATGTGGAACTGCCGTGGCAGGCAGATGATCGCGACGGTGGCTAACAGGGTCTGGGTCAGGAAATTGGCATCCACCACCAGCGGGTCCCAGCGGCGATCCAGCACCGTCCCCAGAGCCAGCGTCTCATCCAGCAACAGCCAGCAGGCAAAGCCGCCGACTGCGGCAAAGGCCAGCAGTTTCACCAGTGATTCCAGGGCAATCGCGGCCACCACGCCCCGATTACGCTCGCGACCCTCCAGGTGACGCGTGCCGAAAAACACTGCAAACAGGCCCATCAGCACCGCGGTGACCAGCGCTGTATCCAGATTCACGAACTCACTGCCCTCCCCACCACCGACGGTATCCCAGGCCATGGCCACCGCACGCAGCTGCAGCGCGATATACGGCAGGGTGCCGACGATCGCCAGCAGCGCCACCAGCGCCGACAGGCCCCGACTCTTGCCGTAGCGCGAACCGATGAAATCGGCAATCGAAGTCACTTTCTGTCGCTCACCCACCACCAGCAGGCGCCGCAGGAAGGCCCCACCGAAGACAAACAGCAGGATGGGGCCGAGGTAGATTGGCAGGTAGCTCCAGGTACTGGCCGTGGACTGCCCCACCCCGCCAAAGAAGGTCCAGGAACTGCAGTAGACCGCAAGTGCGAGGCCGTAGACCAGCGGCCGAAAGCGACCCGCCTCGCCCCCGCGATCAGCACGCCAGGCAACCGCAAACAACAGCGCAACGTATACCAGGGCAAGCAACAACAGGAGGGGTTTGCCGATCATCTCTCAATTCACCAATTGCGGGGAAGCGCCCAAATCATCGACTTCTTTTATAACCGAAGCCCGGGGGCGGAAGCTATTAGCGAATGGTCGCAAGGATTGCCCCAGCGACCTTTGACAAGCCGGTTCGCTGGACTAGGCTCCAACATATCTCCCACTCCCGCCCCGGAAGCAGCCAAGCGAGGCCAAGATGATCATTGCCACCGATATGCCGGAAGTCGCCAAGTGCGCCGTCACCCAGTGCGCCTTCAACACAGATGATGCCTGTCACGCCCGCGCCATCACCATCGGCGAGGGCTCGGACCCCGACTGCGATACCTTCTTCAACAACTCGAACCATACCCACAGTAGCCGCACCGCGGGGGTCGGCGCCTGCAAGATGACCGACTGCTCCCACAATCAAGACCTGGAGTGCTCGGCGGAAAGTATCCAGGTGGGCAAGAGCGGCGACTCGGTGGAGTGCCTGACCTACAGCACCCGTCACTGAGCCGGCAAAAAAAAGGGATGCCGACTGGCATCCCCTGAGAGCCTGCAGCGACTGGAGGCCCGGGCCTCCAGTGCGCGCGCTGAGGTCAGTCGCGCTCCTCGGGACTCAGGCTCAGTACCCGGTCGGCACGGATCTCATTTTCCTCAAAAAAGCCGAGGTCAAACTCACCGGAGACGCTCACAAAGTCCCCGGCATCGATCCGCTGGAAGCCCTCGTCATCGAGGGGGTCGTAGCCCATACCGACGGTATCGACACGCATTTCACGAACACCGGTGTCCAGGGTGAACTCGCGACCGTCGACATCCTTTACGATCCCCGTGAGGCTCATTTCCCGCCCCTCGACCAGCGGGAAGGAGAAGTAGCTGCCCACATAAACGCTGGGAATATCTTCCTCGTCCAGGGCGCTCGCGAAGAAAGTGCTGTTGAGGCTGTCCACATGGACGCTGCTCGCCTCGATCGTACGCAGCTCATACAGGTCATCGTCCACCCGGCCATGAACAATCACCTCCTGGCCCGGCAGCAGCGCACGGCCCTCCGGGTACCAGTCCCAGTCATCCATCTCGACGACAACTGCGCCATCGCCGAAATCGAGGGAGAAACGGTCGTCCTCCACGTTCACCACCTCGCCGGCGATACTGATCCAGCTGTCATCCGGCTTTTTGTAGGGATCCGCCGCCAGCGCGGGCATCGACAACACGAGTCCGGCAGCTCCCGCGGCAATACCTCCGAGAGTGGTTCCGATAGCGCTCGTCAGTCTCTGCGTCTTGTGCGGAATCATAAAAACTCCTTCTCTTCGTATGACTTTCGTCTACGTCACTCCACCTGCGATCGGCATGACGCTATTTAAAGGGTAAAATTGATTCAATTTTGGAATAAAGGCTTGCTATCGATAGCCCCCTGAAATAACGACGCCGGGCGGCAGTGCCGGCAGCAGATTTGACAGGGTCCCACACTCGACTAGGCTCCCTGAACCAGGCTTGCGGAAGCCCGATAAACCACAGCGAGGCCCGAGATGATCATCGCCACCGATATGCCGGAAGTCGCCAAGTGCGCCGTTACCCAGTGCGCATTCAACACAGATGACGCCTGTCACGCCCGCGCGATCACCATCGGCGATGGCGCGAACCCCGGCTGCGACACTTTTTTCGACAATTCGCAGCACACCGACAGTGACCGCACCGCCGGTGTTGGTGCCTGCAAGGTGACCGACTGCAGTCACAATGACGATTTCGAGTGCTCGGCTGACAGTATCCAGGTAGGCAAAAGCGGTAACTCGGTCAATTGCCTGACCTACAGCGCCCGGCACTGACACCGCTTCACGATGCCCCCGCCTGCGGCCATGCCAGGCGGGCCCACCTCCCCAGCCCGAGTCCCGGGCGACACCCGCCCACCTGCAGAAAATTCCCCATCGGGTGAATCTGTGGTGAAATCCATGCTTGCTGGCACCAATTCGCCGGCAGGCGGCAATACACAATGGCAGGGATGACAACAGCATGGAGAGGACTGCTGCCCACGGAGCATTTGCCCGGGACTTTGCCGGAACGGCAGCGACTGTCGAGTTACCGGGTTTTTCCGGGGTCTGTGCTGAAATCACCTTTGCTACCACCCATTACGAAGACCGGCTTTACCGGGACCTGCAGGTGCCCTTTCCCCGCTCCCTCGCAACGGCGAGACCGCAACGTCGCGCAGAATTTCTCGCCGGCCGCTACCTGGCGGGACAGCTGCTGTACCGCCTGGGCTCGATGCAGCGCCGCATCGGTATCGGCAGCCACGGGCAACCGGTGTGGCCCATTGGCTTCAGTGGCTCCATCACCCACACGGAGGACCGCGCCATTTGTGCCGTGGCCGGCGCCAGTACCATGCTGGGAATCGATTTTGAGGTATTCCATCCCCGGCACGGGTGCGAGGAGCTTCTGGCGGCCATTGCCAGCAAAGAGGAGGCGGATCTATTGGCGAGCGTGTTTGCCGGTCGGGCCCAGGGCACCATAACGCTGTTCTCTGCCAAGGAGAGCCTGTTCAAGGCACTTTTCCCTCTGGTTGGGGATTACTTTGAATTCACCGATGCGGCCCTGGTGGACATCAACCCGGCACGGGGCGAGTTGCGGCTGGAAATTCTCCGCGACCTGTCGCCAGCCGTTCCCCGGGGAAAGATTTTCAAACTTGCTTTCCGCCACCACGCCGGGGGTACCCTCACGTGGCTGGCTGAGGAAAATACTGGCTCTCCTCCGGCGAACAAAAGCACAGGGACATGGGGCCCCGGTGTTAGCGACACGCGGGACAGTTGATCAGGCGGCAGCACCGTCTGCTTCCACGATATCCGCGATATAACCTGGAGTTTTCTCCAGGACCTCCAGCGCACAACACCATCTTCAATCCCCCCCATCGACGTCGTGCAGGTGAAGTCGCGCAAGTCTTGGCAGGCGTATGTTCGATTGTCTGCGAGATAGGGGCCGACCGATGTCAATCGGCTATCCCAGGTTCGCCGAGCCGGGCCCCGCCGGCCTCTCCCCTATCCGGTTCGGAGTCCTCCCAGATCACCCCAACCTGCTGTTGGTTGTTTTCAATCCACGGCCGGTATTGAGCCTCAAGCGCCTTTCGCTTGATTTTCAGGGTTGGTGTAGCCAGGTTGTTCTGGGGCGTCCAGTCCCGGCTGGTGATAAAAATCGCCCGCAGCCGCTCATGCTGCTGGAGCTGCTGGTTCACATCATCAAGAGTCTGCAGGAGTTCTTCCGCAATTTTCACGGGCGAAAGCTTCCGGGCCATCTCGGAAAGGCTGGCGAGCATGACCGGTTGATCCATACCATGTCCCAGGACGCAAACCTGCCCCAGCAAGGCATTCTCCCCAAACCTGTTTTCCAGTTCTGCCGGCTGCACAAACTTGCCCTTGCTGGTCTTGAACGTATCGGACAAGCGGCCGGTAACATGCAGCAAGCCGGAATCATCGATAAAACCTGCGTCGCCGGTATGGTAATAGCCGTCGCGCAGCACTTCCGCAGTCTTTTCCGGCTCCAGGTAATAGCCCTTCATCAGGGCTCGGCTCTTGAACAGGACCTCGCCCTGCGCCGAGATCTTGACCTCGCAGTCCCAGAACGGTTTGCCCACAGTACCCGGGACCGGTGTCTCCCCCATGTGAGTGTTGCAGCCATAGATAAAGTTCTCGGTCATGCCGTAACCATCGGCGACCATCATCCCCATACGGTGATACCAGTTTTGCAGGTCGATTGAGATGGGAGAGGCGCCGGTAACCAGCATACGCGCCTGGTCGAGGCCCAGCCCCCGCTGCACTTTCTGTTTGAACCAACGGCTGACCAGAGGAGTTCGTAACAGGAATCGCTGCACCGATGGCGCGAGCTTTGCGTCAATCCCCTCCTTGAATTTTGCCCACAGCCTCGGCACGGAGAAGAACAGGGTCGGGCGGGTGCGCTGGAGATCCTCGAGGAAGGTATCAAGGGATTCAGGGAAGTGAACCGGGGTACCCGAGTAGAGGCTGTGGAATTCCACCACAATACGCTCCGCGGCATGGGCCAGGGGCAGGTAAGAGAAGAAACGATCGCTCTCGTCGTAGCCGTAGCCCCGCACCATATTCGGCACTGCAAAGGTAATAGCGGACCAGGTGTGCATCACTCCCTTAGGGTTACCGGTGGTACCGGATGTGTACATGATGGTGAATACCTCATCCGGGTCATAGAGCGGCGATTCAACCATAGGCGGGTGCTCGGCAACCACAGCCTCCAGCGAGTAATCACACTCGATCTCACAGCGCTGGATGGCTATTGAGGGCAGTGCTACCGCCACATCGGCGAGAGCCTTGTTATCATCGCTGGCCCCGCAGAACAGGAGCCTGCTCTCTGAATGCCGTAACACATACTGCATGGAGGCGGCGGACTGGCCCGGGTAAAGGGGCACGCTCACCATCCCTGCCAACATGATGGCATAGTCAACCAGGATCCAGTCAGCGCAGTTCTTCGCGTGGATGGCGACCCGGTCACCGCGCTCACAGTGCGACCGCAGGAAAGTGGCAATCCGCCGCACCCGGTCCATCACCTCACCCCAGGTGTACTCGCGCCAACGGCGCTGCTGCATCTGTCTCAGGTAAACGCGGTCGGGGTGCTCCCGCTCACGCTGGTAAAGGATATCCAGGGGCTGCCTGTCCTTCAGGCGCGCATACTTCTCCTCGGGAGTCATACCGGGCACCTCACAATCATTATTGTGTTTATTCTGGGATTCGCGGCTACAGCATCACTGTTTTTCAGGTCCGTTGCCGGTCCAGCACCAAGTATAAGCACAATCCTCGGTGCCTGTCCCAGATGCCCTGGCCGCCCCGGCCACGTCGCTGCGAGGCAGGTTCGCAATGGCAACAAAAAAGCCCGGCGATGCCGGGCTTTGGGAGGGACACTTTAATAGCGAGCTCAGTTTGGCAGGGAATTCATCCCCATATTGAACAGGGTGAAGCTGAAGATATCCGCATACTGCTCGATACTCTTTGAAACCGGCGTTCCCGCCCCATGACCCGCCTTGGTCTCAATCCGGATCAGCGTCGGGGCAGGCCCGGCCTGCTTGGCCTGTAACTGTGCCGCAAACTTGAAGGAGTGGGCCGGCACCACGCGGTCGTCGTGATCAGCCGTGGTCACCAGCGTCGCCGGATATTGCACACCCGCTTGCACATTGTGAACCGGGGAGTAACCCTTCAGGTACTCAAACATCTCCTCACTGTCTTCGGCGGTGCCATAGTCATAGGCCCAACCAGCGCCAGCGGTAAAGGTGTGATAACGCAACATGTCCATCACCCCTACCGCCGGCAGCGCAACCTGGAACAGGTCGGGGCGCTGGGTCATGACGGCGCCGACCAGCAGGCCACCATTGGAACCACCGCGAACCGCAAGGTAGTCACTTGAGGTGTACTTGTTCTCAATCAGGAACTCCGCTGCAGCGATAAAGTCGTCGAACACATTCTGCTTCTGCAGTTTCGTGCCCGCCTTGTGCCAGTTTTTACCGTACTCCCCACCGCCGCGCAGGTTGGGTACTGCGTAGACACCACCCAACTCCAACCAGGCAGCATTGGCAATGCTGAACGATGGGGTCAGGCTGATATTGAAGCCGCCGTAGCCGTACAGGATCGTCGGGTTCTTGCCGTCCAGTTCCAGCCCTTTTTTGTGGGTAATCATCATGGGCACCCGGGTGCCGTCCGCAGAAGTATAGAAAACCTGGGTGGACTCATAGCGATCGCTGTCGAAATCTGCACCGGACTTCCGGTACACAGTGGATTCGCCCTCATCGGCATCCAGCGCAAAAATCGTGGAAGGCGTCTTGTAATTGGTGAATGAGTAGTAGAGCACGTCGTCTTCGCGCTTGCCGCTAATGGAAGAGGCACTGCCCGGCCCGGGCAATTCAATCTCCCGCACACGCTCTCCCTCATAGTCGTACTGGTAGACCTTGGAGAGGGCATCCACCATATATTCGGCAAAGAAATAGCCAGCGCCGGTGGAAGCAGTCAGCACATTCTCGGTCTCGGGAATAAAATCCACCCAGTTGCCCGGTCCCGGCGCAGACGCATCCACAGTGACCACTTTCTTGTTGGGGGCACCGCGGTTGGTCACCAGGTAGAGCTTGCTGTCGACATTGTCGATCACGTAGGTATCGGACTCGAAGTCCTCGAGCACTGGCACCAACGGTGCATTTTCTCTGGACAAGTCGCGAATAAAGAGGTCATTGCCGGAAGTGGACTTCGCACCGGAGATTACCAGGAAGCGATCATCTTCTGTCACATAGCCCTGTACGTAACGGCGCTTCTGTTCCGCGCTGCCACCAAACACCAGACGGTCTTCTGACTGGGGCTGGCCCAGCTTGTGGTAGTAGAGCTTGTGCTGGTCTGTTTTGGCGGATAGCTCACTCCCCTCCGGCTTGTCATAGCTGGAATAGTAAAACCCCTCATTGCCCTTCCAGGAGATACCGGAAAACTTGACGTCCACCAGCGGCTCTTCAAGTACTTCCTTGCTCTCGGCATCCATGACAATGATCTTGCGCCAGTCGCTGCCGCCTTCGGAAATAGCATAGGCGGCAATGGAGCCATCTTTGGAGAAGCTCAGGGTGGAGAGCGAAGTGGTGCCGTCCTCACTGAACTGGTTTGGATCCAGGAAGACTTCCGCCTCGCCATGGCCTTTGCGGCGCCACACCACATACTGATCCTGCAGGCCGTTATTGCGGTAAAAATAGGTGTAGTCCCCCTCGGTAAAGGGCCGTCCCACTTTTTCGTAATTCCACAGGGACTCCAGGCGCTGCTTCAGTGTCTCGCGATAAGGGATACTTTCGAGATACTCGAAGGTGACCGCATTTTGGGCCTCAACCCAGGCCCCGGTTTCCTCGCTGCGGTCGTCCTCCAGCCAGCGATAGGGATCTGCCACCTCAGTGCCGAAATAGGTATCGATAACTTCCCCCTTCCTGGTTTGCGGGTAAGTAACTTTGGCGACGGCTTGGCCCGCCAGTTCTTCGCTGTCCATCACCCGTGATTGCTCGGGTGACTCCCCGGAGCAGGCCGCGAGCAAGCCGGCGACAGCCAGTGAGGTAAGCTTTTTCATGCGTTGATCTCTTATGTGTTCTTATCGGACGTTCCGGCAGCGTCGCGCTACCTGATGCCGCGGCAACATCGTTCACTGCGGCAGCCCTCTAGCAAACAGTTTCCACGTGTAAAGATCAAGCAAACGGTCAGCGGACCGGGGCTTTATCGGGCAGGTGAGGGTTATTTAGAGTAAAACCCTGCCAAACAGCCTCTTAACCGGATGTTAAGCGGAGCGGTGACACAGCCTCCGGTGAATTACCCACCGGGCAGGGCGGGAAGCCCACGTGCAAGTCAAATAAAAAGGGCAGGACAAATAAAAAGGGCAGTGCCCACAAGGCACTGCCCTTCGATGCAGCGGGAAAAGCGGGCTCTCAGCCCACTTTCTCTCCGTGCGCCTGCTTATCGGCATGATAGGAGGAACGCACCAGCGGTCCACAGGCCGCATGCTTGAAACCAATCTGCTCAGCATAGCGGCGGTACTCCTCGAACTCGTCGGGATGCACGTAACGCTGAACCGGCAGGTGCTCCTTGCTGGGTTGCAGGTACTGGCCGATGGTGAGCATATCGATATCGTGCTCACGCATATCATCCAGCACCTGGAAGATTTCCTCTTTTTCCTCACCCAGGCCCACCATCAGGCCCGACTTGGTCAGTACATCCGGGCGACGCTTCTTATACTCCTGTAACAGCTTCAGGGACCACTTGTAGTTGGCACCCGGGCGGGACTCGCGATACAGGCGCGGCACGGTTTCCAGGTTGTGGTTGAAAACATCCGGCGCCTCGGCTTCCAGGATATCCAGTGCCACATCCATACGTCCACGGAAGTCCGGGGTAAGGATCTCCACCTGCAGGTCCGGCGAATGCTCGCGCGCCGTGCGGATACAGTCGGCAAAGTGCTGCGCACCGCCATCGCGCAGGTCATCCCGGTCAACAGATGTGATCACCACGTAGCGCAGGCTCATCGCGGCGATGGCTTCCGCCAGGTGCTGCGGTTCTTGCGGGTCCAGCGGGTTGGGCTTGCCATGGCCCACATCGCAGAAGGGGCAACGGCGGGTGCAGATCTCGCCCATGATCATAAAAGTGGCGGTGCCGCCACTGAAACACTCGTGCAGGTTCGGGCAGCTAGCCTCTTCACAGACAGTGGCCAGTTTCTGCGAGCGAAGGATCTTCTTGATCCGCTCAACTTCCCTGGAGGCGGGCACTTTCACCCGGATCCAGTCCGGCTTGCGCAGCACCTGGTCACTGGCAATTACCTTGACCGGGATGCGCTCCACCTTGTCGCCGTCGCGCAGTTTCTCGCCCTGCTTCAGTCGCCGGGTCCGCTTGACCGGTACCAGGTCGGGCTTCTCAGGTTTGGAATTGTCAGCCATTGCTCGTTTCCTGCTCCTCTTTACCCTTTTCAGGGGCGCTTGCACGCGCAAAAATTTGCTCGTCCACCGGTTGCCAGTCGGCCTCCGGCAGCGACAGTGCACGAAGCAGTTCGCGCACGAAAATGTCCGCCACCTGCGACCAGGCAGGCGTCGGTTGAACCAGTTCGGCCATCTGTACCATCTGCATGCCCGCGTAACCGCAAGGGTTGATCCGCAGGAACGGGGCCAGGTCCATATCGATATTGATGGCGATCCCGTGAAAGCTGCAACCACGACGCACCCGCAGCCCGATCGAGGCGATCTTGCTGCCGGCCCGCGGACCATCGGAGAGGTAGACACCTGGCGCATCGGCCCGGGGCGCCGCCGCAATACCGTATTCGGCCAGCATGGCGACCGTCGCCTGCTCCAGGCCCGAGACCAGGTCCCGCACCCCCACTTTGATCCGCCGCAGGTCCAGCAGCGGATAGACCACCAGCTGCCCCGGGCCGTGGTAGGTCACCTGCCCCCCGCGGTCCACCTGCACCACAGGGATATCGCCTGTATTGAGCAGGTGCTCGGCCTTGCCCGCCTGGCCCTGGGTGAATACCGGCTCGTGCTCGACACACCAGATCTGGTCCGCGCTGTGCTCATCGCGGCAGTCGGTATAGCGGGACATTGCTTGCCAGACGGACTCGTAGTCACGACGGCCGAGGTTACATACCCTGGTCATTACATCACCATATGGACCGACGGATGGGCCTTCAGCTCATCGAACAGGGCCTGCAACTGGGGCTCCCCGGTGGCAAGGATATAGAAAGTCATGGAGGTAAAGCGGCCGTTGCGGCTCTCCCGCAGCGTGATGCGCTCCTCATCGAGGCCCGGGGCGTGGCGACGCATCACCTCTAGTACGAACTCGTGCGTCTGGTCATCGGAGTCCCGGACCACCTTGACCAGATAGTCTTCACAGGGAAACTCGATTTTCGGGGGCTGCTGGTTTGGATCTTGACTCATTCCACTCTCTCCCGGCCACTCAATTGCACATTAAATAAACACAGCAGTGACCGGGCGGCGATTATACAGCCCCGGCGGTTGAGTGGACAGGGATCACAGATATTGGCGGGAACCGCACAGTCGGCGGCGAGAATGTCACCGGGAACGGCGGACTCTCTACTCCTGCCCGCCGAATCCGGCCGCACCCCGGACGGGTGCGGGATCTGGGCAAATGACTAGAAGAAGCTCATCACGAAGCGTTTCAGGGCATCCCACATACGCTTGAAGAAACCGGCCTGTTCCACTTCCTCAGCGGCCACCGCACGCACTTCCGCGACGGTTTCCCCATCAAGGGTCACAACCACCTTGCCCAGCGGCTGGCCTTTCTGGATCGGGGCCTCGAGCTCGCCGTCGATAATCAGGTCAGCCTTGATGCTCTCCTCACCACCGCGGGGAATGGTAACAAACACGTCGCTCTCCACAGCGATGCCCACCTGCGGCTCCTTACCGCCCCAGACTCGCTCACTCTGCAGGACATCTTCGGCACTGTATACCTTGTGCGTCTGATAGTAGCGGAAACCATACGCCAGCAGCTTCTGGGATTCGGCGGCACGCTTGTCATCACTATCAGTACCCAGTACCACGGAAATCAGGCGCATACCACGCTTCTGCGCAGATGCCACCAGGCAGAAACCCGCAGCTTCCGTGTGACCGGTCTTGATACCGTCAACCGAGTTGTCCCGCCACAACAGGCGGTTGCGGTTGGGCTGGTTAATCCCGGCGTAGCTGAAGTACTTCTCGGAATAGAGCTGGTAGTGCTGGGGATGATCATTGATCAACGCCCGCGCCAGGGTCGCCAGGTCGCGCGCGGTGGTCATATGTCCCTCTGCCGGCCAGCCGGTGGCGTTCTTGAAGTGGGTGTCGCGCATGCCCAGCAGCTCGGCCTGCTGGTTCATGACTTCCGCAAACACTTCCTCGCTGCCGGATACGTACTCCGCCAGGGCAATACTCGCGTCATTCCCGGACTGGATGATGACGCCGCGCAACAGGTCGATCACCGGCACCTTGTCACCAACCTTGACGAACATCTTGGAGCCACCTTTCTTCCAGGCTTTTTCCGAGATGGGTACCAGGTCGGTCTCCTTGATGCTGCCTTTCTCGATCTCCTCCGATACGATGTAGGCAGTCATCATCTTGGTCAGGCTGGCCGGCGGCACCTGCTTGTCCGCATTGTGCTCTACCAGCACCTGGCCGGTATGGGCATCAATCAGCAGGTAAGCGGTTGCAGCCAGCTGCGGCGGCGCGGGAATCAGCGGCTGTTCAGCGAGAGCAACGCCGGTGGTCAACATCAGAAGCAGGCAGGCAAAAAGGCGTTTAAGCATGGCTGAAAGTCTCATTATTCCTCATGTCAGTTTGATATCCATCCGAATCGGGCCGTATACCCGGCCCGGCTGAACGCCGTGGGCGACAAATATGGCCGCGCCACTCAGTCATATACGACCTGGGGGGTGCCGAGGCGATTTTCCTCTACCGACTCACGCAGGGCCACCAGCGCCCGCTGCTGGGCAATTGGCCCAATACGCACGCGATACAGCGTCTTCCCCTGGGCCTGAACCGGGCTGACCGATACAGGATAGTCGACCACGGCCGATACTTGCCCGCGAATGCGCTTGGCCTGGGAGGCATCACTGAATGCCCCCACTTGCAGGAAAGTATTCTCGGGCAGTTTGAAGCTGGCGTCCTGCGCCAGGGCTTCCCTGGCGGCGACATCTTTTTCCCGCACCAGCGTATCGCTCGCAGAAGGCAGCGTCTCTGGATCGATCGCCACCACTTCCACCCGGGCCACGCCCTTGTCGATGTAACCCAGTTTCTGTGCTGCGGTGTAACTCAGGTCAATCAGCCGTCCCGGCACAAATGGCCCGCGATCGTTGACCCGCACAATAACACTGCGTCCATTTTCCAGGTTCGTCACCTTGGCGTAACTGGGCAGCGGCAGGGTCTTGTGTGCCGCGGACATGGCGTACATATTGTACACCTCACCATTGGCGGTACGACGGCCGTGGAACTTGGTGCCATACCAGGAAGCGTGGCCACGCTCACTGTAGCCCTTGACGCCCTGGAGGACGCTGTATCTCACACCGTTTACAACGTAAGGGGATTTATTACCCGCCTTGCCGATGGGCTCCTTCACCGGTGTGGGCTCCGGCGTCGCCAGCATATTCACCGGCCGCAGCGGGCCGCTGTCCTTGATCGTGTCCGGTGCCGGCCCCTGTGTCGGCTTGCGCGCCGATTTGTGGGCCTGATGACTGCAGGCCACAACCGCCAGCGCGGCAATGGTTATTGCAATTCGCGAATAATTAACAAACATGGTCCCCCCGTTACGGTGCCCAACCGCACACCCCGCTACTTATAGGTTTGAAAGCAAAGAAGAAAATCAGCTTTGATTGATTCTTATTCAGACAATTGGTTCACTTGCCAGCGCATTTATCCCGCCCACCCGGCTTGGCCAAGCCAGGCGTAACGGGCTGCGGGACAGTAGCCCCGGCGCAATCAGGAACGCCCGCCGCGTGCCTTGACGATCTCCTGCGCCAGGTCGTAGGCGGCCATCGCGTACAGGCGGCTGCGATTGTAGCGTGTTATGACGTAAAAGTTTTTGAGGCCGATCCAGTATTGCTTGCCTTGCTCGGTCTGCAGCGAAAAAACATTGGCCGCCATGTCATCCCGCACCTGGGTAGTGGCCGGGAACCCCTTCTCCGCCAACTGGCCGACGGTCCAGTTGGGGTCCAGCGAGTCATTGACGATGGTCATGTCCGCGTTGGGACGCGGGTTAGCCAGCACCGTCACCGGCTCCCGGGGCAACCAGCCGTGCCGGGCCAGGTAGTTCGCCACACTGCCGATGGCATCTTCGGTATCGCGCCAGATATCCACTGCCCCGTCACCGTTGAAATCCACCGCATAGGCACGGTAGCTGGATGGCATGAACTGCCCGAAGCCCATCGCGCCGGCGTAGGAGCCCTTGAGCTCGCGGGGATCCATATTCTGGTCGCGGGTCAGTAGCAGGAAATTCTCCAGCTCCTTGGTGAAGAACTTGGAGCGACGCGGATAGTTGAAGGCGAGCGTCGCCAGGGCATCCAGTACACGATATCCGCCCATATTGCCGCCATAGCGGGTCTCGATACCGATAATCGCGACGATCATCTCCGCCGGCACACCGTAGCGCTTTTCCGCCTCGGCCAGTGCACCGGCATTCTTATCCCAGAAATCCACGCCGCCGCTGATACTGCGCGGCGTGACAAAGAGCTTGCGGTATTCGTACCAGGGCTTGGCCTTTTCCGCCGGGCGCTTGATCGCCTTGAGAATCGAGTCCTTGCGCTTGGCCTCGCGCATCAGCTGGGACAGTTCCTCGCGGTCAAAATCGTGTTCGGACACCATATACTCGACAAAAGCCTGGGCCTCCGGGTTATCCGCATGGCCGGGCTCCTGCGCACATGCGGCGAGCACCAGGCCCATCCCTGCCAGTAATCCTGTGGTCCACTTCAAAACAGCCGCTCCTGTTCTCATATAGTGCTTCTCTACTTCCAAGTTCTTATTTGATTCAGCAGGCCACCCGATGATGGCCGCTGACGGCACTAAAACGACACCCGCCGCCTTTCCGTGCCTATGGCCATGAGGATACCGAAGCCCGCCATCAGCGTGATGACAGAGGTGCCACCGTAACTCACCAATGGCAGGGGAACCCCCACCACCGGGAGCAATCCGGTCACCATGCCGATATTCACAAATACATAGACAAAGAAAGTCAGCGTAATACTCCCCGCCAACAATCGCCCGAATACATCCTGGGCCATAAAACTAATATAGATCCCCCGGGCAATGATCAGGACATACAGTAAAAGGAGCAGCAATGCACCACGCATGCCCCACTCCTCGGACAGCACCGCGATGATGAAATCGGTGTGGCTCTCGGGTAGGAAATCCAGTTGCGACTGCGTTCCCTGCATGTAGCCCTTGCCATAAAGGCCACCGGACCCGATCGCGGCCTTGGACTGGAAAATGTTCCAGCCGGCGCCGAGTCGGTCCGCATCCGGGTTGAGCAGGGTGAGAATACGCTGGCGCTGGTAATCCCGCAGCCCCCACAGCCAGATCGGCCAGGCTGCAACCAGCAACGCCAGCAGGGCGCCGCCGATCATGCGCCAGCCGAGGCCCGCCAGGTAGAGCGCAAACACCCCGGAAGCGGCAATCAGGATCGCAGTACCCAGGTCCGGCTGCTGCACAATTAACACCGCGGGAATCGCCGCAATCGCCAGGGCGCCGGCAATGCTGACCAATGACGGGGGCAGCGTGCGTTTGTGCAGGAACGCCGCCACGGACATTGGCACCGCCAGTTTGAGCGCCTCCGAGGGCTGGAAGCGGAAGCCGCCGATTTCAAGCCAGCGCTGCGCGCCCTTGGCCCCCACCCCGATAAAAAGCACCGACACCAGAAGGCAGCAGCCGACGACATAGAGCCAGGGTGACCAGCGCCGGTACATATCCGGCGGAATCTGCGCGGCCACGAGCATGCCCACGAAGGCAATACCCATAAAGATCGCCTGCCGGCGCACATGGTGAAACTCCCCTCCCGAGGCGCTGTACAACACCACCAGGCCGGTCCCGCACAGGATGATCAGCAACACCAGCAGCGGCACATCGATATGCCACCGCCGCGACAGGCTCACCGGCCGGCTGAGGCTGCTGTGGGAATCCGGCAGGCGGTGCATGAAATCACGACTAGCCACTGACTACCTCCTCCCGCTTTTCTGCGCTAGCGCGTGCGGTCTCCTCGACCGGCCGCGATATCCAATCGGCGAACAGCTCACGCGCCACCGGCGCGGCAACGCCGCCGCCGGTTTCGCCGTTCTCCACCAGCACCGCGACGGCGATCTGGGGATCATCCACGGGGGCGAAAGCAATAAACAGAGCATGGTCACGGTGCCGCTCCTTCAGCGCCTCGGAATCGTACTGCTCCCCCTGGGCAATACCTACCACCTGGGCTGTACCCGACTTGCCGGCGACGCGGAAATCCAGGTCTTTACCGGCCCTTTTACCGGTGCCCTTTGTGTCGTAGACGACTGACTCCATGCCCTCGAAGATCAGGTCCCAGTTTTCCTCGCTGGCTTCGACGTGGTGCAGCACCTCCGGTGGCTGCTCAATACCGTCGACCGCCATGACCACCTGCGGCTTGAAGTGGGTGCCACGACTGGCGATTGTGGCGGTCATCACTGCCAGCTGTAGGGGGGTGGCGAGCACAAAGCCCTGTCCCAACACGGCATTCAGGCTGTCCCCCGGGAACCAGGGCATACCGCGGGCACCGCGCTTCCATGCCCGGGACGGGAACAGGCCCGGGCGTTCGATGGGCAGGTCGATGCCCGTCCTGCTACCAAGGCCGAAGCTGGTCGCGATATCGTGCATGCCATCGATGTTCCAGCGGTGTGCAGTGTCGTAGAAGTAGACGTCGCAGCTTTCTGTCAGCGCCTGGATCAGGTCCACCTCCTTGCCGTGGCCCCAGCGCTTCCAGTCCCGGTAAAGGCGCTTGTCGTTAGGCAGCCGGTAAAAGCCGGGGTCCTTGACCTTGGTTTCCCGGTCAATCACCCCGGCGGCCAGCGCTCCAAGCCCCATCATCGGCTTCAGCGTCGATCCCGGCGGGTACTGGCCCTGCAGGGCGCGATTGAACAGGGGCACATCGAGGGAGTCACTCAGGGCCCGGTAATCCTTGAAACTGATACCGGTCACAAAAAGGTTGGGATCGAAAGATGGCTTGCTGACAAAGGCCAGTACCCCGCCGTTTTTCACATCCAGGGCGACAACCGCCCCCCGGTTTTCCCCGAGGGCGTCGGAGGCCACCTGTTGCAGGCGTGCATCCAGGTGCAGGGTGAGCTCACTGCCTGGTTCAGGGTCGTGACGCTCCAGTACACGCAGTACCCGACCACGGGCATTGGTCTCGACATTCTCGTAGCCGACTTCCCCCAGCAACACATCCTCGTAGGAGCGTTCCAGCCCCACCTTACCAATACTCTGGGTACCGCGGTAGCGACGCACATCCTCGTCGGTAAAGTTGGCCAGTTCGCGGTCGTTGATGCGGCCTACATAGCCAACACTGTGGGCAAAGAGCTTATTGAGGGGGTAGTAGCGCACCAGTTCCGCCTCCACCGACACACCCGGCAGGCGGAACTCATTGACACTGATGCGGGCGATTTCCTCCTCAGACAGGCGGAAACGCAGGGGAATCGGCTGGAAGGGGCGGCGGCGCTCCAGGCGATCACGGAACTTATTAACGTCGCCTTCGTCGAGCTGCACCAGCTGACCAATCAGTTCCAGGGTGGCATCCAGGTCGGACACCCGCTCCATCACCAGGGACAGGGTGTAGCTGGGGCGATTATCCGCCAGCATAGTACCGTTGCGATCGTAGATGAGGCCCCTGGTCGGGGGCACGGGCCGTACCTGGATGCGGTTTTCGTCGGACTGGGTACGGTAATCCTCGTAATTGATCACCTGCAGGTGGTAGAAACGGGCCACCAGCACGCACAGCAACGCGACCACACCCGCCAGGGCCACCAGCATACGATGGCGGAACAACCGCTGCTCGGTATGGCGGTCTTTGAGTTGCAGATCTTCGACCATGGAAATTCGCTGGCGATACTCAGGGTAAGTGGCGCAAAAATTGTCTATTTTGCATACATTATCACAACTGACCAGCGATTAATGGGCAGTAATCAACACTGGCCCGACCGCTTGACCACGGCCAGGGGTCACTTGTGGTACGGATGTCCGGTCAGCAGGGTCCAGGCGCGATAGAGCTGCTCTGCGAGCACCACCCGCACCAGTGGGTGCGGCAACGTCAGCGGAGAGAGAGACCAGCGCTGCCGCGCCCGCGCCCGCGCCTCATCGGCCAGCCCGTCGGGACCGCCGATCAGCAGACTCACGTTCTCCCCCAGCATCTGCCAGTCCGCCAGCTGGCGGGACAGTTGCTCGGTAGACCAGGGCTTGCCCAGCACATCCAGCGCCACCACGTGCTCCCGTGGACCGAGCGCCGCCAGCATGGCCTCTCCCTCCTTGCGCCGCGCCTTGTCGGCCATTGCCGGGGAATTCTTCTGGCCCCGCTGGCCCAACGGTATTTCCACCAGCTCGAGGGTCATTTCCCGCGGCAGGCGCCGGGCGTACTCGCTGTAGCCCTCCTGCACCCAGCCGGGCATCTTGCCGCCAGCGGCCAGGATACGGATCTTCACTGCTGGCCGTCGCGGGATGCCGGGGTCATGGACCAGAGCTTTTCCAGCTCGTAGAAGCTGCGCGTCTCTGCCTGCATCACATGCACCACCAGGTCGCCGTAATCCACCAGCACCCAGTCGCCCTGCTCCAGGCCCTCGACGCCGATCGGCCGGATACCGGCCTTCTCCCGGATATCATCCACCACGTTGTTCGCCAATGACTTCACCTGCCGGTTGGAAGTACCGGTACAGATCACCAGCGTGTCCATCACGTCGCTCAGTGCCGACACATCCAGTGCCACAATGTCCTGGCCTTTCAGGTCCTCGAGAGCCGTTACGGCAATATCTTTTATCTCTGTCATAACACCTTAAATCTGGCCGGCACTACCGCCGGCTCCTGTATAGAGTTGCTTATCCTCAATGTACTGTAAGACCGCCGCCGGGAGCAGGAAGCGCGGTGAGCGCCCGTCCCTTACCAGCTGGCGGATCCGCGTCGCCGAAATCGGCAACATTGTCTGCTCGCGCACCACCAGGCGCCCGCCTGGTTCACTGAGCAGGTCATGTATGTCGCCGGCGTGACGTTCGAGCAGCCCTGCCACTTCCTCGCTTCCGGGCCCGGAGTGCCGGTGCGGCAGCTGCCAGCCGGGGCGCGTCACCACCACCAGGTGGGCCAGCTCCAGCAACCGCTCCCAACGGTGCCAGGACGGCAGGGTGAGCAGTGAATCCAGCCCCATACAGAAGCTCAGGGACACTCGCGGCCCCATCTCAGCCCGCAGCTCCTCCAGCGTATCCACGGTAAAGGTGTCGCCACCCCGCCGGAGTTCGCGCTCATCGAGCTGCAGTTCGCGGCACCCCTGCAGGGCGATGGCAAGCATTTCGCGCCGGTGCGCCCCGGAGACCCCGGGCGTTTCGCGATGTGCCGGGCGATGGCTCGGTAACATGCGCATTTCGTCGACCCCCAGCACCTCTTTCAGTTCCAGCGCCATGCGCAGGTGGCCGAAATGCACCGGGTCAAAGGTGCCTCCGAAAAGTGCGACAGCGTGCAATTTCCGCTTACCCTCCATGCCTGGTTCCCCGGTCACTGCCCGGCGGCTCCACCTGTGTGCTGGATCACTGGCGAACCTGCCCGTCGCCCAGCACGATCCATTTCTGCGAGGTCAGGCCCTCCAGCCCCACCGGGCCGCGGGCATGAATCTTATCCGTACTGATACCGATTTCAGCCCCCAGGCCGTATTCAAAGCCATCGGCGAACCGGGTCGAGGCATTCACGATCACGGAACTCGCATCCACCTCGGCGAGGAACCGCCGGGCGCGACTGTAGTCTTCGGTGACAATGGCCTCGGTATGGCCGGAACCGTAGCGGGCGATATGCTCCATGGCATCGTCCAGGTCCGCCACCACGCGGATCGCCAGCACCGGCGCCAGGTATTCCTCGTTCCAGTCGGAATCCCTTGCCTCGGCACAGTCGCCCAGCACCTGCCGGGTACGCGGGCAGCCGCGCAGCTCCACCCCCTTATCGCGATAGGCCGCCGCCAGCCGCGGCAGGACCTCGTCCGCTACGGCGTCGGCCACCAGCAGGGTCTCCATGGCGTTGCACACACCGTAACGGTGTGTCTTGGCATTGAGGGCGATATTGAATGCCTTGTCCCGGTCAGCCCGATCGTCGATGTACACGTGGCAGACCCCGTGCAGGTGCTTGATCACCGGCACCCGGGCATCCCGGCTGACACGTTCGATCAGGCCCTGGCCACCGCGGGGAACGATCACGTCCACGTATTCGGGCATGCTGATCAGCGCGCCCACCGCAGCGCGGTCCGCGGTATCCACCACCTGTACCGCAGTCTCCGGCAGGCCCGCCTCACTGAGGCCGGCTGCGATGCAGGCGGCGATGGCGCCATTGGAATGCAGGGCCTCACTGCCGCCCCGCAGGATGGTGGCATTACCGGACTTGAGGCACAGGCTGGCCGCGTCGATCGTCACATTGGGACGCGATTCATAGATGATGCCCACAACCCCGAGCGGCACCCGCATCTTCCCCACCTGGATACCGCTGGGGCGGTAGGACATGTCCTGGATTTCCCCCACCGGGTCCGGCAGCTCGGCAATCTGCTGCAGGCCGCGAATCATCGCATCGATGCGCTCGTCATTCAGCTCCAGCCGGTCGAGCAGTGCGGCGTCCAACCCGCTGTCGCGGCCGGCCTGCATATCCCGTGCATTGGCCTCCATGATCGCCTCTCGCTCACGATCCAGCCGGGCTGCAATGGCATGCAGGGCGCGATCCTTGGTGGCGGTGCCCGCCCGGGCCATCAAGCGGGACGCCGCACGGGCGGCGCGCCCCATCACGGCGATGCGTTCCTCGGCTGATTGCTGCCCGGTGGCTGGCGTACTGACACTGTTCACTGTGGTTCTCCGTGCTTATCGCTTCGTGACCGCTGATAAATAGGGCCGCGCAGTATAACGCACCGGCGGCAGAATGCGGCCAATCGGGGCGCGGGAGTTAAAACACGGCAGGCCCGGGGCTACTCCCGGGTCCAGCGATCCAGGTTGGAGGCGATGGTGGCAAGGCGCTCGAGGGGATCTTCTGTGGACAGTAACTCTATCCGGACGCTGTCCTCCAGTGGCAGCAATTGCGCAAGCTGCCAGGAAAGGGCATCGGCGGAGTCTACCGGGGAGAATTTCAACGACAGCATGGCGGCGTGCTCCTTCAGCTCCTCCAGCATCGCCAGCAGGCCATCGCATTCCGGGGGCACCGGCTGCTCCGGCCGATCGGGCAACCACTCCACATCCCCCAGCAGCAATTCATCCTCGTCGCGGCGGGTATCCAGCACCCGGAAACGGCGCTCACCGCGCACATCGACGTGCAGCAAGCCCTCATCCCCCTGGCTCCAGTCGACAATCTCCACCTGCACACCGACAGGCCAGATCTGGGCCCGCCCCACCTCGCCACCGGAGCGGATCAGCACAACGCCGAAGCCTCTGTCTGACTTCAGCGACTCAGTCACCAGGCGCAGGTAGCGCTGCTCAAAGATGCGCAGTGGCAGAGTCACGCCAGGGAACAGCGCAACGCGCAGGGGAAACAGGGGGATCTGCTGCAAAACGGGCTCTCACTCCGGTCCGTGGTCTCCTTCAAAGATAACACCTCGCAGACGCCAGCCCATACCTGAAAAAGAATTTTGTGCCACCTGGTCTAGACTCAAGGAAAAGTGGTTGTGGAGAGTCTGCATGCGTTGGCAGAAGGGTCGCAGAAGCAGCAACGTGGAGGATCGCCGCGGTGAATCCAGTGCTGGCAGCCCCGGCGGCCTCGGTAACCTGCTGGCCCTCGCGCCCCTGCTGCTCCGCAGCAAGACCGGCTGGGTGATCCTGGCGGTGCTGGCGTTGCTTTACTTTTTTGGCGGCAACCAGCTGTTCACTGGAGCCCCGCCGGGACAGGACAGCGGCCAGGGACAGTCCGGAGCGCCCGGGGGCACTGACACGGTAGCTGACTTCGTCTCGGTCGTACTCGCCGACACTGAGGATACCTGGGGGCAGCTGTTCCAGGCCGCGGGCTCCCGTTACGCTCCGCCCAAGCTGGTCCTGTACGACGACATGATCCGCTCCGCCTGCGGCACCAGCTCTTCCGCTGTAGGGCCCTTTTACTGCCCCGGCGACGGCAAGGTCTACCTGGATCTCGATTTCCTCGGTGCGCTCCGGCGCATGGGCGCCCCCGGTGATTTCGCCTTTGCCTATGTGATCGCCCACGAGGTGGGACACCATGTCCAGAACCTGCTGGGCACCTCGCAGAAGGTGCAGCAGCTACGTATGCGGGCAGACAACGCCACCGCCAACCGGCTATCCGTGATGCTGGAGTTACAGGCCGACTGCTTTGCCGGAGTGTGGGCCTTCTATGCCCATCGCGACCGCCAGATGCTGGAACCCGGGGATATCGAGGAGGGCCTGGCCGCAGCCGCGGCCGTAGGCGATGACGTGATCCAGCGTCGTTCCGGCCGGGCCGTAACACCGGATGCTTTCACCCACGGCAGTGCCAAACAGCGAATGTACTGGTTCAAGCGCGGCTTCACCTCCGGGGATGTCAACCAGTGCAATACTTTCGCCGCCATGTCCGGTCAGTAGGACAACTCCGCAGGTGATTTTGCAACAGCGGCTGCTAAGCTCCCATCGCGTCGGGTATCATCGTCAACCTTTCAGACCAAAACCGGAGACATACTCATGCCGAAAGCCACAGCGCGCCACATCCTGGTAGAGACGGAAGAAAAATGTGAGGAACTCAAGAAGAAAATCGAAGGAGGTGCCGACTTCGCCAGCATCGCCCAGGAGCAGTCCAAGTGCCCCTCCGGTCGCAATGGCGGTGACCTCGGTGAATTCAGCAAGGGCCAGATGGTGCCGGAATTCGATGAGGCCGTATTCACCGGTGAGCTGAACAAAGTGCTCGGCCCCATCAAGACGCAGTTTGGTTACCACCTGGTAGAGGTCACCAGTCGCACCGACTGATTGGCATTCCTGCCGGGGGCAACTATCCACTTCCCCCCAGGCAGCGAACCGGGACGGCATTGGTACTGGGCCAGTGCCGTCGCAAGCACCTCGCCACGCCCGCCATCTCTAAAGGCCGCTAACATTCCCCTCCGGGTCATCAAGCTGCCCGGAAACCTGCCATAAACACCGTCCCCAGCGTCATAGGACGGCACAGGCCCGGCCTGTGCCGGTGTTACTCGACGACCGCGCGGGCCTCACCTTCCCCCTCAGTCGCCGTTGCCGGCTTTCCCCGCGCCTCCGGCGCCGAGAACGGCTTGATCAGCAACAGCAGCAACGGCAGCAGGGTCAGGGACCCCAGCAGGGCAGCCGACATCGCCAGCGCCGTCAGCAGGCCGAAGTAGATCGAAGGCACGAACTTCGACAGCGCCAGGATAGAGAAACCGGCGATAATCGTGATGGCGGTATAGAACATGGCCCGGCCAATGGTCGCATGGCTGCGGTGCATGGTCGCCACGTAGTCCCCATCCTTGGCGAATTCGGCACGGAACCGGTACAGGTAGTGGATCGCGTGATCCACACCGATGCCCACCGTAATCGCGGCAATGGTGATGGTCATCATGTCCAGCGGGATACCCGCCAGGCCCATACCACCGAGCACCACGGTGGCCGCGAGCATATTCGGGATCAATGCAATGATTGCCAGCCACAGCGAGCGGAACAGCACCAGGAACATCAACAGGATACCGATAAAAACCGCTCCCAGCGTCAGGATCTGGGATTTGAACAGGCTCTGCAGCATGTTGTTATACAGCACCAGCAGGCCGGTCTGGCGGATATTCTCGGGGGCAATACCCAGGTCGTTGTGGGCATAGTCGTAGATGCGCTGGATCAACTCATCCCGGCGCAGGTTCGGGTCCGTCTCCATCACCCGCAGGGTGATCCGCGCCTGGTTATGCTCCAGGGACAGGTAAGGCTCCACCAGGACGTCGCTGATTTCCTCGGGCAGGCTAGTCCGGGCCACCGCCAGCTCGAAATCGTTCAGAGGGCCATTGTTCAGGTCGCGCGCCACCTTGTAGAGGGTCGCCAGTGACTGCACCTTGCCGATTTCGGGCTGGTTCTCCAGGTAATCGTGCAACTTCTCGATCTTGTTCAGACCGGCCACGCTAAACCAGTAGCTGTCCTGTACGCCCTGCCCTTCCGCTGCGAAGGGGTCGTCAGCGGCAAAGGGATCCTCTGTCTCAGCGTAATCATCGCCCCCCTCGACGGCGAAGGGATCTTCCTCCCCCTCAAAGGCGGGCTCTTGCTGCTCAGGCTTGTCGAGGATGATATCCAACGTCACCGTCCCGCCCAGGCGCCGGTCGATCACCAGCATCCCCTGGTAGATT
The DNA here is from genome assembly GCF_021729035.1 of Microbulbifer sediminum. Taxonomy (GTDB): domain Bacteria; phylum Pseudomonadota; class Gammaproteobacteria; order Pseudomonadales; family Cellvibrionaceae; genus Microbulbifer; species Microbulbifer sediminum. Next base: position 293,204 of record NZ_JAJSAP010000001.1, read on the forward strand.
TCGGTGGAACTGTCGAAGTAATCGATAAAGCGGTTCTCCACCCGCAGTTGGGTGACCCCCGCCACGCTGACGACGGCCGCTATTGCGGCAATACCCAGCACGATACCGCGGCGGTGCTCGGCAAAGCGTGAAAACAACAGGGTAAACGCATGGGAGTTATCCTGGCTGACCCCATCGCTGCGCTTGGCCAGCAGCATCAAGGCTGCAGGGATAATCAGGAACGACATCACCAGCGCCAGGGACACGCCAATCACCATCATCCAGCCAAAATCAATCACCGGCCGGATTCCGCTCACCACCAGCGACGCAAAGGCCACGATAGTAGTCAGGGCGGTATACAGGCAGGGCTTGGCCATAAACCGCACCGCCGCCAGCGCCAGCTCCTCCCGGGACCAGTCCGGGTTCTGCGCGACGAGCTCCCGGTAACGCACCGACAGGTGGATGGTGATGGCCAGGGTAATAATCAGCAGCAGCGCGACAAAATTGGCGGAAATCACTGTCAGGCGCCAGTCGAGCCAGCTGAGCAGGCCCAGCATGATCACAGCGGTGGTGATACAGGTTGCCAGGGGCAACAGCACCCAGCGCACCTGGCGGAATATGATCAATAGGGTAACGATGATGAACAGCAGGATACCCACCCCGAACACCACCAGGTCGCTTTTGATAAAGGCGATCATATCGGCAGTGATCATGGAAACACCGCCGAGGAACAGCTCCGCGTCTCCCCGGTAACCATCCAGGATCCCGCGAACCTCTTCCACCCGCTCCCGGGACTCCAGGTCTTCTTGGGTGCGGTGTTGCAGGTAGGTCTCGCTCACTTCCTCCAGCCGTGCCGCCTCGGCCTCGGTCAGGCCCTCCTCATTGCGCTTGCGCCGCAGGGCGTCCCGCTCGCGCACCAGTTCAATGCCGCGCTGGTCCAGTTCAAGGTTGACCAGCAATGCTGTGGTCTGGCCATCGGGGCTCAGGATAAGGTCGCGGTAAATCGGGCTCGACAGGAATTCCTCTCGCGCCTTGTCCTTATCGGTACCCGGCATGGACAGGGTGCGGATGCCATCGGAGAGCTCGGAGATGGCGGGCTTGGGGCTGTAGAGCAACGGAACGTCGAGAATGGTCTGCACACTCTCGACACCACTGACCTGTGCCAGCTCGTCACGCAGGCTGCGCAGGGTCGCCAGGGACTCATCCTGGAACAGGTCGCCGTGGCGATACTTGTATGTGACCACCAGGAAATCACCGGTGGCGTACCGCTTTGAGATCTTGCGGTAATAATCCAGCGCATCATCGGTTTCCAGGGTCAGGGAATCCGCCGAGGCATCGATTTTGAAGCGCGGCAGGCCCGCCGCCGCGGCCAGCGTCAGCAATACCACAAGCGCGAGCACCGTTTTTGGGCGCCCGGTTACCAGCTTCTCGTAAAAGGTCTTGAAAGCAGACAGCATAAGTTTTCGCTATGTAATCGTAGTAACAGGTTCCCACCCGCTGATATCAGTACGGAAACCGCCGGGCTGTGCACCACCTAGCGGTCCACGTGCCCCAGGTCCCGGCCCGGGAACAACAGATCCCGAACCCGACGTTTAAGTTCCTTTGGGGAGGGGAATCCCCCGTCCCGGACACGCTCCCAGATGGGCTGGCCTTCCACGGAAATCTCAAACACACCCCCGCTGCCCGGCTGCAGGGCTACCTGCTGCAGGTCGTCGGAGAAGGTATATAACAGCTCCTGCGCCATCCAGGTGGCACGCAACATCCAGTTACACTGGACGCAGTAATGAATGGTCACCGAGGGTTTCACTGCCCGCCTTCCTCGCCCCAGCGCGGCAGCAGGGCCTGATCCAGCCCCAGCTGGTCCAGCAGGCGCGCCACCACGAAATCAACAAGGTCCTCCACCGTAGCCGGCCGCTGGTAAAAGCCCGGGCTGGCGGGCAGGACCGTGGCGCCCATACGTGTCAGCTTGAGCATATTCTCCAGGTGGATTTCAGAGTACGGCGCCTCTCTGGGCACCAGCACCAGTTGGCGCCGCTCTTTCAGCGCGACATCCGCAGCCCGCTCGATCAGGTTATTGGACGCCCCACAGGCGATGGCCGACAGGGTGCCACCGCTCGCCGGGCAGATCACCATGCTGGCCGGGGCACCGGTTCCCGAGGCCACCGGTGAGAACCAGTCCCGCTTGCCGAACAGCTTCAGCTGGCCCTCCCGCGCACCGTAACGAGCGGCCAGGAAGGCTTCCACCTCGGCTTCGCCGCCTCCCGGCAGCTGGCAATCGGTCTCGGTATCGATGACCACCCGCGCCGCATCGGAAAGCAGCAGCCACACCCGGCAGTCCGCGGCCAGCAGGCACTGCAGCAGCCGCAGCCCGTATTGCGCCCCGGAGGCACCGGTCATCGCCAGGGTGACGGTTTTGCTGAACTGGTCCTGGGACAAAGCGGATTCCCTCAAGTTGCTGCGCCGCCGTGTTTCTGCTCCAGCGCCGCGAGCAGCCGCTGGTGTATGCCACCGAAGCCGCCATTACTCATGATCACGATGTGACTGCCCGGTTCGGCCAGATTTACGGCGGATTCTACCCCAGCCTCTATGTTGTCGAAAATCTTGGCTGGCACAGGGGAGTGGTGCACAACATCACCCAATGACCAGTCCATACCCTCGGGCTCGTACCAGAGCACCAGGTCGGCACCGGCACAGGCCTTGGCGAGCCTGCCCTGGTGGATTCCCATACGCATGGTGTTGGAGCGCGGTTCAATCAGGGCAATGATGCGGTCACTGCCCACTTTGGCCCGCAAGCCGTTTAGCGTGGTCTCGATCGCGCTGGGGTGGTGGGCAAAGTCATCGTAGACGCTGATATTACCGATACGTCCCAGGCACTCCATGCGCCGCTTGACCCCCTCGAACCGCTGCAATGCCTCCGCTGCGACGGCCGGGTCGACGCCCACATGGCGTGCCGCCGCCATCGCCGCCAGGCCATTGCGGACATTGTGCAGGCCGGTATAGGGCCACTCGACCCGGGCCACCTCGGCCCCGCGGAACTGTACCGCAAAGGCAGTTCCGTCAGCCGAGATATCCACTGCGCACCAGTCCCCCAGGCGCACACCATCCTCTCCCTCGCAGGTGAAACGCTGCACCTCGGTCCAGCAGCCCTGCTCCAGGACCTGTTCGACCGCCTCGTCCGGCGCCGACACGATCAGGCCATTGCCGGGCACAGTGCGGACCAGGTGGTGGAACTGGCGCTGGATGGCCGCCAGGTCGTCAAAGATGTCCGCGTGGTCGAACTCCAGGTTGTTGATCACCAGGGTCCGCGGCCGGTAATGGACAAACTTCGAGCGCTTGTCGAAGAAAGCCGTATCGTATTCATCCGCTTCCACCACGAAGAAGGAACTCTCGCCGAGGCGCGCAGACACATCAAAGTTGCGCGGCACTCCGCCGATCAGGAAGCCAGGCTTCATACCCGCGTGTTCCAGCACCCACGCCAGCATGCTGGCGGTGGTGGTCTTGCCGTGGGTGCCGGATACCGCCAGCACCCAGCGCCCGCCCAGGAAGTGGTCGCAGAGCCACTGCGCCCCGGAGGTATAAGGAAGGCCACGGTCCAGTACTGCCTCCACCGCCGGGTTACCCCGGGAGAGCGCATTGCCAATGATGACCAGGTCGGGCGCCGGCTCCAGCTGGGCCGGATCATAACCCTCGGTCAGGTGGATCCCCGCCCGCTCCAGCTGGGTGCTCATGGGCGGGTAGACGTTGGCATCGCTGCCGGTCACTTTGTGTCCCTCTGCCACCGCCAGCTGGGCCAGGCTGCCCATGAAGGTGCCGCAGATGCCTAGAATGTGAATATGCATACTGTAAAAGATGACTCGTGCTGGTCGCGAAAGCGGGCAAGCTTACCACGCCGTCCTGCGCCCGTGATTGTCAAATCCCCCGGATTCCTGTGCAAATGCAACCCCGTTCCAGTAGAATCCGCCCCGCAATTTGCCCGTCTCAGCCCGTTTGTAGGATGACCATGCCCAAGAAGAACGCTTTTTATGCCCAGTCTGGCGGTGTTACCGCCGTGATCAACGCCTCGGCCTGCGGGGTCATCGAGGCCGCCCGCGAGCACCACGACCAGATCGGCAAGGTTTACGCGGGCCTTAACGGTATTTTAGGCGCCCTGCGCGAGGAGCTGATCGACGTGAGCCTGGAGAGCGTGGATTCCATCACCGCCCTGCGCCACACGCCGTCCGGCGCCTTTGGCTCCTGCCGCTACAAGCTGAAGAGCCTGGAAGACAACCGGGCCGAATACGAGCGCCTGATCGAGGTATTCAGGGCCCACGACATCGGCTACTTCTTCTACAACGGCGGCGGCGACTCCGCGGATACCTGCCTGAAAATTTCCCAGCTGTCCGAGACCATGGGCTACCCCATCCAGGCCATCCATATTCCCAAGACCGTCGACAACGACCTGCCCCACACCGACAACTGCCCGGGCTTCGGCTCAGTGGCCAAGTACGTGGCGGTATCGACCAAGGAGGCGGCCCTGGACGTGGCCTCCATGTGTGACACCTCCACCAAGGTATTTATCCTCGAGGTGATGGGCCGCCACGCCGGCTGGATCGCCGCCGCCGGCGCCCTGGCCCAGGAACATGAGGGCGACGCCCCGCACATCATCCTGCTGCCGGAAGTGGCCTTCGACCGGGAGAAGTTCCTGACCAAGGTACAGCAGACCGTGGACGAGAAGGGCTTCTGCGTGGTGGTGGCCTCCGAGGGCGCCCAGTATGCCGATGGCACCTTCCTCGCCGATGCCGGCACCACTGACGCCTTCGGCCACAAGCAGCTGGGCGGCGTGGCGCCGACCCTTGCCACCATGATCAAGGACGAGCTGGGCCTGAAATACCACTGGGCCCTGGCCGACTACCTGCAGCGCGCTGCGCGCCACATCGCCTCCGCCACCGATGTGGCCCAGGCCTACGCCGTGGGCCACGCCGCAGTGGAGATGGCACTGAACGGCAAGAACGCCATTATGCCCTGTATCCTCCGCGACAGCGGCCCGGAATATGGCTGGTCCATCGGCGAGGCGCCGCTATCAGAGGTGGCCAACGTCGAGAAGATGATGCCCAGGGAGTACATCAGCGAGGACGGCTTCGGCATCACCCAGGCCGGGCGCGACTACCTGCTGCCGCTGATCCAGGGCGAGGACTACCCACCCTACAAGGACGGCGTGCCCCAGTATGCGCGCCTGAAGAAGCAACTGGTCGAGAAGAAGCTGGAAGAGACCTTCAAAGGCTGACGCCAGGGCTCTTTCGGCCCCTGGTAGAGAAAACCCCGCAACAGCGGGGTTTTTCCGTTTTGGGGTCTTCCTATGCCGGCGGGCGCACCCGCTCCGCCAGCAGCTCCCCGGCAATACGGAAAGACTCCAACCTCGCCTCATGGTCGTACATGGCCCCGGTGACGATCAGCTCATCCACCCCTGTACGCTCGAGGAAGCGGTCGATAAAGGCGGCCACGCCTTCCCGGCTCCCCACCGCGGTCTCCGCCAGTGCCTGCGCCACCTGGCGCCGCTCCGCCGCCGGGGCGATGGATTCCGGGTCTTCCACCGGCGGCTGCAGTGGCCCCGGCGTGCCACGGCGCAGGGCAATAAACTGTTGCTCAACCGACGTCATCAGCCGGCGCGCCTGCGCCCGGGAATCCGCCACGAACACGTTAACGGCCGCCGCGGCGTAGGGGGCATCCAGGTACGCCGACGGCTCGAACTGCTCCCGGTACAGGTGCAGCGCCCGGTCCAGCATGGCCGGGGCGAAATGGGAGGCGAAGGCAAACGGCAAACCCAGCGCCGCCGCCAGCTGCGCGCTGTACAGGCTGGAACCCAGCAGCCAGACCGGCACCCGCAGCCCGGCCCCGGGTACGGCCCGTACCTTCTGCCCCGGCTGCTCCGGTTCGAAATAGTGCAGCAGCTCCTGCACGTCCTCGGGAAAATGGTCAGCGGCAGTGCTCGGGTCGCGCCGTAGCGCCATCATGGTGGCGCCGTCGGTTCCCGGCGCCCGCCCCAGCCCCAGCTCCACCCGCTCAGGGTAGAGGGCAGCCAGGGTACCGAATTGCTCGGCGATCACCAGCGGCGCGTGGTTGGGCAGCATCACCCCGCCGGCGGCCACGCGGATCTTCTCTGTGCCCGCCGCCACATAACCCAGTGCCACCGCGGTGGCCGCACTGGCCACCCCGGGCATATTGTGGTGCTCGGCCATCCAGAAACGCCGGTAGCCCCACGCCTCCGCGTGTCGCGCCAGGTCGCGGGAATTGCGCAGCGCCCGGCCGGCGTCGCCGCCTGTGGTGATCGGGGACAGGTCGAGCAGGGAATAGGCTTGCACGGAGACTCCTGATAAACGAAAGGATAACGGTAGTCGCACAGAATAACGCCCCCGGCAGCCCCGGCTCAAAGCCAGTGCCCCGGGCGCTGCACACGCGTCAGGAACAGAACCAGCGACCGCTATGCCAGCAGCCTGCGATCCCCAGCCCTCTGGCCATGTAGCAACTCCGGCTCAGGTAAGGCCAGCCCTACCCGCACCCCAGGAGTAACAGGCCAGTTCAGCAGGTGACGCAGCCAGCCCCGCGCCGAGGGCATCGGCAGAGGGAAGCAGGAAAAAGAAAGACGTGGCCATCCGGCAGACAGCCACCAAGGCCTCACTTCACCCTCAGGAAACCGATGGCAAAACAGATAGCACCGCCGACCATACCCACCCAGGCTTCCGCGGGAGAATCGCCGGTGATCGCCCGGGTAAGCTCGGAACTGGCCGAATCGTAAATGTTGTACCCCCATATGACCGCCGCGACACCTACGACCATCAGTACGACACCGAGATATTTCTTGTTCATACAGCTCCCAAATTTATAAATGGCAAATGTGCTGGCAGGACTCTGGCAGAACTGTCACACACTACTCAAATCGGTCAGGTTACAGCCATAACGGCCATTAGGACGCTATGGGCCGCAACTTTGCCAGGCCGAAGCCTCACTATACAGGGTGTCTACTAAATGTGGGTAAGTCTTGCACCTAACACTCAGAACAGTGGCGAGCGTAGCGAGTCCCGTGGCCAAAGGCCACGACCTGCTTGTCCTTGTTATGCGCAAATAGGTGAGGTATAGCCAACCCGCTTCCAGCTCCATGCATACCACACGATAAACAAAAGAGTTGTAACTTCAACTAACACGAAAAATATATAGAATATCGCTGGATCTCCAACTAAGACCGATGCCAGTAAGCCAAGGGCATGTAATGTAGCTATTACAACATTTGCCCAACGATTTATTCCATGTTTTAAAACGCGCGAAAGAATCACCATAACCATCGCCAATTCAAGGAAAATGGCAGCACCAAGCAGCATTTCAGGAGAAGTTAAACTGTTAATCAACTCCGCGTCTTCGCCGCCTGTGCTCGCTTCGCCTCCCATCAGGTTTAATACATCAGCATAAATAATATTTAAAATATAAAACACCCACAAAGTGGACAAAATAACCCTTCTGTCAACCGAGCTGTTTTCACTTTCCATTTTTCTCACTCCGGTTTTTGTAATTTTATGAATTCCTCGTCGTCGAAAACATCAACTTCTGATCTACTCTGAGTTACTTTTTTACGCATGACGCCCACAGATCAGCAGTTTACTGCGTCCCTTACCTAAACTTGTTAGGGGCGGCTAGCCAGAACGCTAAAGCGCCCACAAGGCCGCACACCCCGAGAAAAAGAACACCCTGCGTGAACTGAAGCCAGCCAGCTAGCGTGGGTACACCATCCATCATTGTTTGCACGCCATTTACAGACGCGCTTGTTTTAAGCTCTGAATACTTTAGAGGCCAAGTCAAGACTGCCATTGGCATTGCGGCCAAACAAAAACCAGCACCCAAAGTCGACCACCAGCGAACCAACCGAAACTTGCGCAATACAAAATAGGCAGGCAAACCAAGCAACAACACAAATCCACCGGACACAAAAAAGCAAATCACAGCGAAATTTTTTGTGCGAACCCATATATATGGATCATCGGCCTCAAATATTTGAAATTGACCGTACAGATAACATACGACCATCAGCAAAGCTGGAAATGCTGCTGCTGATATGAACGCGAGCAATACTCTCATAGGCTACCTAACAGTTTATTCAATGGCGTGATCATACCTGCCCATATGCCTATATCTGGGCATGCGTGTCTATATCTAACCATTGGTGTCCATATCTAGCCATAAGTCAGTCCGACAGTCACTTTTATCGCTCTCCTGAGCGATTACACGCGATTACACCCTTATCTGACCCACTGCAAAAAAAACCCACAAACCCAGGTGCTCCATTGCCGGGCAATAAAAAGGACCCCGGAGGGCCCCTTTGTTATTCTGTTCTCTCTGAGATGCAATGGAATACTGGCTACCACCCCATATGGGGAATGGTGACCGGCCGGCTGGCCGAGAACTCGCGGCCGGTGTCGTCGGTGGCGACCAGGGTAATCCGGTAGCTGCCGCCCTGGCCATAGCGATGCCAGCCGCCGGTGCCTTGCTTTACAGTGCCGTCACCGAAATTCCACCTGTAGCCCCGCCCATGCGCCCCCTTAGTCCGGGCGCTGACCCACACCCAGCTCAGGAACCGGTGTAACCGGAAGGCCAGCGGTTGCGTGTCTTTGCCATCCGGCGCATCTACCTTACGGACAATGGTTGTGCTGGCACCGAGATTATCTTCCACCAGCAGGGTTACGGTGTATTCCCCAGGTACCGTGTAGCGGTGCCTGGGGTTCTGCTCGCTGCTGCTTGCACCGTCGCCGAACATCCACTGCCAGCGGACGATTTCACCATCCACGTCTGTGCTGCGGTCTGTGAACTGGACATGGCGCTTGCTGGTATCGAATGCGAAATCGGCCTGCGGCGCGCTGTTGGCGCGGGGCAGGTCCAGTTCCACGATTACCGGGTCGTGGTCGGAGGCGCGGTAGGGGTCGGCGCGATAGAAAGTGTTTATCTGCTCCGCACTTTTATGCTCGGTGTTGTAGTCCAGCGCCCGCGGTTCGTCGGCATTGACAGGCCATATGGTGGCCGCGGTAACCGATGACGCCAGGGCGGCGTTGGCAAGGGCGTGATCCAGGTAACCCGCCTGGCCGGCGAAGACATAGGAATAGGCCTCGCCGCCACCAGAACCGGCCAACAGATCGGTATAGCCCGCATCTTCCAGGGTGGTGATGGGGTTCTCCCTGGCGTAGCTGTTCAGGTCACCAATGACCAGCACGCCTTCCGTGCCCGTGCCCGAGGGATCTGCGGCAAGCCAGCTTGCCAGTGCATCGGCAGCCTGGGTGCGGACCAGGTTCCAGCAGCCCTGGCCATCCCCCTGGTCATCATTGAGGCTGCCGTCGTTGGGGCAACTGCCCTTGGACTTGAAGTGGTTGACGGCTACGGCGAGGGTTCCGCCGCTGGATAGCTCCTGAAATGCCTGCAGAAGCGGCTGCCGGTTGCTGTCATCGAACGGGTAGCTGTCCAGGGTAACGGCCGGGCCCAGGGGGTGGACCCGGTTACTGCGGTAGACGATGCCCACCGCAATCTGGTCGCCTCCCAGCTGCGCCGTGGCCGGGTCGACAAATGCATAAGTGTCCGCACCAGTGGCAGCATTCAGCCCGTCGACCAGGTCATGGATGGCGCTCCCGGGCCCGTAGCCATCGTTCTCGATTTCCATCAGGCCGATGATGTCCGCATCCATGGCGTGGATCGCGGCAATGATTTTTTCGCGCTGCCGCTGGAACTCTTCGAGGGTATCGGCACCGCGGTCGGTGGGAAAGCCACCACCCTTGCCGTCGCCATTGAAGTAATTCAGCACATTGAAGCTGGCCACCCGCAGACTGCCCTCCCCCGGCAGCTCAGGCGCCGGGCTTCGCGCATTGGTGTCACTGAACCGTGGCGCCTCTACCGGGTGGACACGATAGGCATCGAAACCGTAGCCGATCACCCCACGCAGGCCGCTCACCATTGTGCCGGCGCGAAGGCTGTTGTCCGCGCCCAGCTGCGGCGCCGGATAGGGAATCACTGCGGGATTCCGCACCGTGGAACCGTCATCCAGCAGGATACGGTTCAGGTCATTGGCGGCCTGCCGGGCAAGGGCGGCCGAACCGGGCTCGACGACATTGGTGGGAATAAACAGGCGGCCGGAGGAAAGCTCCACTTCACCGTAACGGGCCAGGTCGTAATTGCCGGTGACGGTCAGGTCCTGCGGAAACTCCACCAGCATGCCCTCGAAGCGCTCGGGCGCATCGCCGCTGGCGAACGGCAATACCGGCTGTGCAGCGGTGACACTGTGGCCGCTGCTACAGACTTTCACACCGTCGATTCCGGTCAGCTCGGTAAAGCCGTAATACTCGGTAATCACGCCACCGACCCGTACCAGGTCACCCAGTCGCACATCGGTACCAACCCCGTTGTCATAAACGAACAGGCCTTCAGAACTGGTATCGAGTCCGTCCTGGTCAGCGTCCTCTTCCTGCAGGAAAAAGCCACCCAGTGCAGTCGCGGTATTCTGGAACTCCCCAACCACTACAGCCTCTACCTCGATGCGCTCGCCGACGAGCGGGCTGGAGGCACCGGTACCCTGCACGGCGCTGATCAGGGTGGCGGACTCGCCGCACTGGCCCAATGCAATGCCTCCCCCGCCTGACCCCCCGTGCCCACCGAGACCACCAAAGCTGTCCAGCCCGGCGCTGGACCACTCGAGGGCCGGGTCAAAAGCGGTGTCGCCGTCGCTGCGGCCGCTGGCCACCCCTTCGTTGCGTCGCAGTGTCTGGTTCTGGGTACCCACCGCGCTGTCACCCCACTGGCTGCCAGGGTCCACACCAACCTGGCCGATCACGTCCACCGGTTGTCCCAGCCGGCTCAGCACCACGGCGTCGTCGCCATTGAACAGGCCACCGCCGTAGGTATGGTCCGCCTGCGCCAGTATGGCCGCATCCGCATCGCGATGGGCAAACACGAACACCTCCCCGTCGGCGAGGGTGCCGGCCAGCGGCACACTGGCGCCCGGGAGGGCGGAACCGTTGAAGTAGACCTTCACCGCATAGTCCGCCAGATCCACCGGTGAACCGGTGCCATTGAAGATTTCCAGTGCCTTGTTGTCACTGCTGCCCTCGATATATTCGGAAATCAGCAGGTCCGCGGAAGCCACACCGGGAAGGGTACTGGCGAGAAGTAAAGTGGGCAGCCATGCCCGTTTGAACTGTTTCATTAAGGTTATCCCTGTCGTTCTCGTACAGTGGAAGCTGGGCTCGCTGGATCGGGGTTGCCACCCTCACCTTCAGCTTCGAGCATGCAATTGATCGCTTCCCTGAAAGAATGGATTTCCGGAACGACCGTTTCCGGAAACGCGACAGGATGGCAGCAGATTTATAACAACAGATGAGAATAAGATGAAGAATTGCGGTACAGGAGGTTACCGTGCGGAGCAATTCCCACGATATGCGTGACCGGTGACTGACAATGTGAAAAAGCCCGCGGTATTGCGGGCTCTCCATCAACAAATCCAGGTTAACGGTCAGGACGCTTCCCACACCTCTTCCAGCCGCTGGTCACGTCCACAGCGGTAGCGATAAAACTTGTAGCGCACCGGGTTGCGCTGGTAATAGTTCTGGTGATACTCCTCGGCCGGGTAGAAGGTGGCCGCAGGAACGATCTCCGTAACAATTTTCTTGCCGAGTTTTTCCTCCAGAGCCTGCTTGCTTTCCTCCGCCTGGCGTTTCTCGCGCTCGTTGGCATAGAAAATGGCACTGCGGTACTGGTTGCCGCGATCACAGAACTGGCCACCGGCATCAAAGGGGTCCACGTTGCGCCAGAATACTGCCAGCAACTGTGGATAGCTGACCTTGCTCGCATCATATTTCACCTGCACCACCTCGGCGTGGCCGGTGCGACCGCTGGATACCTGCTCATAGGTTGGGTTTTCCACCTTGCCGCCGCTATAGCCGGAGGTGGTCTCCAGCACACCCTCGAGCTTGTCGTATGGAGGCTCCATACACCAGAAGCAGCCGCCGGCGAAGACCGCGGTGCGGATACTCTTGGTGTCGTCCTGGGCAAGCGGGGCAGCCGCGGTCACAAGCAGTAGCACAACCATTAACCAGCGCATTTTCACTTTTCCTTCTTCGTAAACTCTGTTGAGGGGATACGCATAAAAGCAGACCCCGGATTCCGATGCCACTATTGCTCAGACCAGGCCCCGCAAGGCCTGTCCCAATATTGCACTGTAACCTGCCGCATCGAGCGCCACCGGGTTCCCGGCCGATGCCGCATCGGCCACTGCCATCTGGCCCACCTGCTCCGCCTGCTCGCTACCAATCCCGATTTCCTCCAGGCTGTGAGGGATACCGATTTCAGCGCGCAGGGCCAGTATCCAGTTGAGCACCCCGGCAAAGCCTGGCTGGGGCAAGTCGAGGTAGCGGGCCAGGCGGATCATGCGCTCCTCCAGCGCGGCGCGATTCGCCTGGAGCACATAGGGCATCAGGACCGCATTCAGTAGACCGTGGTGGGCATCGTAAAGCGCCCCCAGTGGATGGGACAGCGCATGCATGGCCCCCAGTCCCCGCTGGAAGGCCGTGGCTCCCATGCTGGATGCCACCAGCATCTGCTGGCGGGCCTCGAGATCACGCCCATCCGCCACCGCACGGGGCAGGTACTCCTGGACCAGCCGCATCCCCTCCAGTGCGATGCCCTCCGCCATGGGGTGATAACCCCGGGCACAGAAAGCCTCCAGGTTGTGCGAGAGCGCATCCATGCCAGTGGCGGCGGTAATACTGTGGGGCAGCCCGACTGTCAGTTCCGGGTCCAGGATTACGGTTGCCGGCAGCATCTTCGGATGGAAAATGATGCGCTTAACCCGGGCCACCTCATCGGTGATTACGGATGAGCGCCCCACTTCCGAACCGGTGCCGGCAGTGGTGGGCACGGCAACCACCGGCACCATGCCGGCCTCGTCCACGCGGCGAAAATTATCGCCGACGTCCTCGAAATCCCACAGTGGCCGCCGCTGCCCCGCCATCAGTGCGATAGCCTTGGCCGCGTCCATGGCCGAACCGCCACCGAACGCTATCACCCCGTCGTGCCAGCCGGCGCGCAAAGCTGCCACACCGCTGTCCACGTTTGCGCCGTTGGGGTTGCTTTTCACATCGGCAAACACTGCGACATTGAGGCCTTCGTTGCGACAGATTCGCAGCGCGCTCTCCACCATGGGCAGGTCCGCCAGTCCCGGGTCCGTGACCATCATGGGGGAATGGATACCCAGCTCGAGGCAGGCACCGGGCAATTCCACCACGCGCCCGGGGCCGACACGCATGGCGGTGGGGTAGTTCCAGTCGACGGAGAGAGGGGGGGTTGTCATGGGACACCTCGGTGCTCAGGGCTGTCGCTTCAGGTGGAAGGATTTGGGACGGGTCAGGTGCTCATAGCCGATACCGGACAGGGTGCAGCCGCGACCGGAGTTCTTGACGCCGGTCCACGCCAGTGCCGGGTCGAGATAGTCGCAGCGGTTCATGAACACCGTTCCGCACTCCAGCCGCTCTCCCAGCGCCAGCGCCGCCTGTTCGTCCGTGGTGAATATCGCGGCGGTGAGCCCAAAATCACTGTCGTTCATCAATGCCAGCGCCTCGGCGTCGTCCCGTACCGGCATCACCCCCACGACCGGGCCGAAGGATTCCTCGCGCATGACACGCATCCCGTGGTCGACCCCGGTGAGCAGCTGCGGCGCCAGGTATGCGGTGCCGCGCCGGTCCTCGGCAAAGGAAGCGGGATTGACATGGGCGGTGGCGCCACCGGCGATGGCTTCATCCACCTGGGCGCGGACAAAGTCCGCTGCCTCGGCACGCACCAGCGGGCCCAGGGTGGTTTCGGGATCATCGGGCCGGCCCAGCCGGTAGGCACGCACTGTGGCCACGGCACGTTCGACAAAGGCGTCGTGCAGGGACTCGTGAACGTAAATGCGCTCGATGCCACAACAGGACTGGCCCGAATTGAAAAAAGCACCGTCTACGGCGGCCGCTACAGCGTGGTCCAGGTCTGCATCGGCGCGGACATAGGCCGGGTCCTTGCCGCCCAGTTCCAGGCCGAGCTGGATAAAGCGACCTGCAGCAGCATGCTCTACCACCCGGCCACCGGCTACCGAACCGGTAAAGGCTACATGGTCCACTTCCGGGGCGCGCACCAGGCTCTCGGTATCGGCGTGGGACAGGTGGAGGTACTGGAATACCCCCTGTGGCAATCCCGCTTCAGCAAACACTTCCACCATATGCTCTGCGCACAGCGGCGTTTGCGCGGAGTGCTTGAGAAGTACCGCGTTACCGGCCAGCAGCGCCGGCACCACCGCATTCACCGCTGTCAGGTAGGGATAGTTCCAGGGCGCCACCACCAGCGAGATGCCCAGGGGTTCGCGCCGGATCAGCCGCGTGAATCCGGGCTTCTCCGGCAGGCGGATTTCAGCCAGCCCAAGTTCCGCGATTCCCGCCATGTAGTTGGCCCGCTCTGCAAAGCCGAGGAGTTCGCCACTGGCAAAGCGGATGGGCCGCCCCATCATCCAGCACAGCTCCTCCCCAAGTTGCTCCCGGCGATCCTCCGTCAACATTACCGCCTGGCGCACAATGGCCACCCGCTCGGCCAGCGGCGTGCGGGCCCAGGCCGGTTGCGCCCCGCTGGCCAGCTCCAGCGCCGCGCCGATTTCCTGCGCCGCCGCCAGTGGGCGCTCGACATAAACGGCATTATCGACAGGGGATATACATTGCAGTTTTTGCATGGATTCCAGGGTCCGATCACTCTCAGGGACGGTCGGCAACGGCTTCAGTGCCCGGCCCGGTTCAGATAATTTCGAAGTAGCGCTCCAGCTCCCAGTCAGTCACGTGGCGCCGGTACTCCCGCTCCTCCCACTCACGGCTGGCGGCGAAATGGTCCACAAAGCTGTTGCCGAACAACTCCCGGGCGGCGGCGGACGCTCGCAGCCGCTGCGCGGATTCCCACAGGGTACGCGGCAGCGCCAGTTCGTCCGGCTGTTCGAGCGCGTAGGCGTTACCGGCCACGGGGTCACCGGGCTCCCAGCCCTGCAGGATGCCGTACAACCCGGACCCCAGCGCCGCCGCCAGTGCCAGGTAGGGATTGGCATCGGCGGCACCGAGGCGGTATTCCTGCCGCTGGGACTTGTCACTGCCGGGTATCACACGCAGGGCGGCAGTGCGATTTTCCACGCCCCAGGTGGCGCCGGTGGGCGCCCAGAAGCCGGGCACCAGCCGGCGGTAGCTGTTGACCGTGGGGGCCATCAGGGCGAGCAGCTCCGGCATCAGCCGCTGCTGCCCGGCGAGGAACTGCCGCTGCACGATGCTCATGCCCTGTGGCTTCTCCGGGTCAAAAAAAGCCGACTTGCCCGTGTCCCGCTCCCGTAACGACAGGTGGATGTGCCCGCTCTGGCCGGGGTAGTCACCGGACCAGCGGGCCATAAATGTCGCCATCAGGCTGTTGCGCTGGGCCAGCACTTTGAGGAAGGTCTTGAACAGTGCCGCCTTGTCCCCGGCAGCCTCCACCTCATCCACGGCGATCGCCGCCTCCAGCACCCCCGGCCCGGTCTCGGTGTGCAGGCCCTCGATGGGGAAATCCATTCGCTCGCCCAGCTCCAGTATCTGCCGGTGCAGTTCCGAATGGACTGAGTTGCGGATGACCGAATAGCCAAACCAGTCCGGGGTAAACGGCTTCAGGTTGCGGAAGCCCTTCTCGCGGGCTGAATTCGGAGTCTCGTCGAACAGGAAAAATTCGTACTCCAGCGCCCCGAACGGTTCAAAACCCGCCTCGCGACAACGCTCCACCACCCGGCGCAGAATGCCCCGGGGACAGACGGCCTCTGCCTGCCGGTCGAACTCCGCCAGGAACAGCAGCATACCGTCCTCGAAAGGAATCTCCCTGCAGGTGTGCGGGAGGATACGCACCGGGGCATCCGGGTAGCCCGTATGCCAGCCGGTATAACTGGCGTTGTCGTACAGCTGGTCCTTGACGTCCCAGCCCAGCACCACGTCGCAGAAGGCGAAGCCGTGTTCCAGGGCGGAGAAAAATTTGTCGCGACTCATATACTTGCCGCGCATCACCCCGTCGTTGTCGAACAACCCCACCTTGACGTGGGTCAGCTGGCGCTCTTCGACAATTTTCCGGGCCTGGGCGGCAGTCCGTACTTCTCGCGGCGAAAATCCGGGGGTCTGGCTCGGGTCGAGCATCGGGGGCCTCGCTATTGTTGTTATCCACCAGCGGGTATCTCGCTAACAGCATAGTCAATGCGGAGCCGTCCTGTGACTGCCGGGCCAGGTACGTCCCGGTGGCGCCGTGGCGCTTTCAGCGATGCCGCGCAGGGTTTATAATCCGCCCTCCCAATTTTTCGTCCACTTTTTAATCAGGAACAGCAATGAGCTTCGACAAGGTTTCCGCAGGTAAGGACCTGCCCAACGATATCAACGTCATCATCGAGATCCCGGCCAACCACGACCCGATCAAGTACGAAGTGGACAAGGATGCAGACGCGGTGTTCGTGGACCGTTTCGTAGCCACCCCGATGTTCTACCCGGCCAACTACGGCTACGTGCCGCAGACCCTGTCCGAGGACGGCGATCCCCTGGACGTGCTGGTTGTGGCACCCTACCCGGTAATGGTGGGTTCCGTGATCCGCTCCCGCGTGATTGGCGTGCTGAAGATGACCGACGAGTCCGGCGTCGACGCCAAGCTGCTGGCGGTGCCACACACCAAGCTGACCAAGCTGTACGATCACGTACAGGAAATCGGCGACCTGCCGGAACTGCTGCTTAAGCAGATCGAGCACTACTTCGAGAACTACAAGGCGCTGGAAGCCGGCAAGTGGGTGAAGGTAGACGGTTGGGACAACGCCGACGCCGCCCGCGCCGAGGTCATGTCCTCCCGCGAGCGCTACCTGAAAGAGGAAGGCTGAACACGCCACTCCGCCCAGGTATAAAAAAAACCGGCCAATCGGCCGGTTTTTTCGTTACTGGGGGCACCCGCGGAACAGTTCTATTTCAGCTGCCAGTCCGGCACGCTGACTCGCGTGGCGGGCGCGCGCCGGTGCTCGCCCTCTTCTACCAGGTTGCCCTGCTGGGGTTTGAGGCTCAGGTGCCCGGTTTCGACGGCGACTTCTTCGCTGCGCTGGCGCTCGCTGTCCCGTACCAGGTTGCCCTCCATCGGCGCGATACTGAGACTCCCCTGTCGCGCGGACGGCGCAGCGGACCGGGGCTGCGGTTCTTGTGCCGCGCCGGCACCCGGGGCCACACGGGACGTGGCGCTGGCAGCTTCCGGCTGGCCCTCGGCCTTCAGCGAGGCTTGTGCACCGGCCTTCTCCAGCGCCGCCAGCATCTGCCGGGCCTGGGTCTCGGACAGGTTCTTCTTGATCGCCAGCGGTCGGCCGCTGAACAGCTTCTCCACGGTTTCCGGTCCCGCCTTGAACAGGCGCGCCAGGTTGGCCCTGACGTCGGCGGCGGTAAAACCGGGCACCAGGTCGCCGCGGAATATCAAACTGTAGCGAGATTCTGACATGGCTTGCTAATCCCCTATGGTGCAGTGTTGCTTGTTCTTGTCGCTATTATCCCGGCCCGGGCGCAGTATTCTGGTGCTCAGTCGTCAGAATCCAGCGTCTGGTCCATGGTGTAGGCCGGATCGGCAGCAGACCTGCCCCCCACCTGGCGCGCTGGCACGCCCGCCACTGTGGAGTGGGCCGGCACATCGGCCAGGACCAGGCTCCCGGCGGCAATTTTTACCCCCTCCCCGACATGCACCGGGCCCAGCACCTTGGCGCCGGCACCGATCATGACCCCGCGGCCGATCTTGGGGTGGCGATCACCGCCACCACTGCCGCTCCCGCCCAGGGTCACCGAGTGGAGGATGGATACATCATCCCCGACTACCGAGGTCTCCCCCACCACCAGCCCGGTGGCATGGTCGATCATGATGCCGCGGCCAAACTGCGCCGCCGGATGGATATCTACCGCGAACTGTTCCGATACCCGGCTCTGGAAATAGAGCGCCAGCGTGCGGCGGTCCTGCTGCCAGAGCCAGTGCGACACCCGGTGCGATTGCAGGGCATGGAACCCCTTGAAATAGAGGAAGGGCGTGAGGTAGTGCTCGCAGGCCGGATCACGGTCGTACCAGGCACAGATATCCTCCTGCATGGCGCGGGATATCTGTTTGTCGTTCGCCAGGGCGCTGGCGATCACCTCCTGCAGCGCCGTGGCGGTCAGAGCGTTATGGTCGAGCACTGAGGCGAGCTGGTAGGCCAGGGCGTCATCCAGCGACTTGTGTCGCAATACGGTATTGTGGAAATAACTCGCCAGTACCGGCTCTCCCGCTGCCAGCTCCTGCGCCTCAGCCCGCATATGGCCCCAGACGTCACGCGCCTCCTCATCCTGCCTACCTGTTCCCTTGATAACGTTGCCCTCTCCCATATTTCTCTCACCCGGCGTCCGGATAGCAGTCCGGCGGTACACGGATAAACCGTCGGTAAATCTCATCGAGCTCCGCGCAAACAGTGTCGCACAGCTCAAGCTCAAGCTCATTTTGTTCCCACAGGCGTCGCAGGGCATCCGGTGTCAGCAGGTCATCCAGTTCGCGGGACCTGGGCGCGTAACTGAGGTGCCACCGCTCCGGGGCAATCCCCCCACGATCCTCGGCATAGGGCCGGAACAGGCCGTGGGCTTCCCCCTCCGCGATGCGCTCATCCAGCCACCGGTGGAAGGGCCCGAAAACGCCCCGGTCATCCACCTCGTCGGGTGTGAGCTGCGGGCGGTAGTCGTCCGGCACCGCCGCGGCATCAATCACATCAAAGTCGGTGCCCCAGTGGTGCCGCGAGGCTCCCGGTAGCGCCGACCAGCGCAGGATGGCGTAAACCCGCTCCCGCGGCGAGAGCGCGGCCGCGTCCAGCGGCTCCCCCCGACTGTCGAGCAGGGGGCGCAGGCCACCGGCCTTGCCGTTCCAGATGGTGCGCTGGCGCTCGAAATCGCGGAATCCGGATACCACCCGCGGTTCAAAGCCCGCCGCACGGGCATCTTCACGCAGGCGATCGAACGCCACCAGGGCCTCAGGGTGCAGCAGCTGCCCTGAGACCGGTTCAAGAATGACATGTTCGTCGGACAGCCCGAACAACATCCGCTCAATCGCGGCATCTAACATCACCTGCTCCGCGTTTATGGCCTGAATCCCGCTGAAATCCAGCTAAATTTACTACATTTCCAGCGGTCAACTGTATCAAAAGTCAGTAGAGGTCCAGAGGACAAGTTACGTGTTTCAAAAATGACACGTAATTGAAAAAAGTTGCTTACTCCTTTTACTGATTAACTTTCGGCTGTTTATCCACTTATGCTATTTTGCGTAACCCGGTTCAAGGAATGAGCCAATCCGTGCTTTACCGGTGCAGCAGTCCGGGCACCGCAATTAAAGTGGCGCATCTACTAGGGAAGATCAACATGCACCCGAGTCAGTCAGAGCTCCTCAAACTCAAGAACCTCGGACTCGCGTCAGTCAACATCCTTCATTCCATCGGTATCCGCACCTGTGATGACCTGCGCCGGGTCGGCCCAGTGGAGGCATTTACCAGTATTCGCGGCCGCGGCATCAATGCCTCCCGCGTACTCCTCTATGCACTGCAGGGAGCACTGCTGGACGTGCACTGGAACGACCTGGATCCCGACCTGAAACGGCGCCTGGCCGAAGAGGCGGATCGCGCCCTCTCCGCGCAGGGCCAGAACTGACCCCCGGTGCTTTAAACCGGGCGGTGGGCACGCTCCGGCACGGGTGAATCTTGCAATCACGTGCAGCGCCCCAATCTACACTGTTCCCAAGGATTACTACTGGAGCGTGAGCCGATGTTACGCATTGGTTTGTTTTTACTGACTAACCTGGCCGTGCTGATTCTGGCCGGGATCATTTTCAACCTGTTTGGCTTCCAGGGCATTCTCGCCGCCAACGGCGTCGACCTGAACCTGTCCGGCCTCCTCACCCTGTGCGCCGTATTCGGTTTCGGCGGCGCCCTGGTGTCCCTGCTGCTGTCCAAGACCATCGCGCGGATGAGCACCCGGACCCAGGTCATTACCCAGCCACAGACGGCAGACGAGCAGTGGCTGGTGGAAACCGTGCGGGAGCTGTCCGGGAAGGCCGGTATCGGCATGCCCGATGTGGGCATCTTCCCCATGCAGCAGGCCAACGCATTCGCCACCGGCTGGAACCGTAACAGCGCGCTGGTGGCGGTCAGCGCGGGGCTTATGCAGCGTTTCAGCCGTGACGAGGCCCGGGCTGTCATCGGGCATGAAATCGGCCATGTCGCCAACGGTGACATGGTGACCCTGGCCCTGATCCAGGGTGTGGTGAATACCTTCGTGATGTTCTTCGCCCGCCTGGTGGGCTTCTTTGTCGACCGTGTAGTGCTGAAAAACGAGCAGGGCCTGGGTATTGGTTACTTCGTGACATCCATCATCATGGATATCCTGTTCGGGTTCCTCGCCATGATGGTGGTGGCCTGGTTCAGCCGCCGCCGCGAATACCGCGCCGATGCCGCCGGTGCCAACCTGACCACGCGCGAGTCCATGGCTGCCGCCCTGATGCGCATCAAGTCCGAGTCAGAGTCAGGGCGAGAGCAACCGCTGCCCAGCAACATGAAGGCTTTTGGCATCTACGGCAATATGGGCGCCCTGATGGCCAGCCACCCGCCGCTTGAGGATCGAATCCTCGCCCTGCAAAATCGGTAACAATCCGGGCGGCACTATGCCGCCCTGGTAACAGCCGCCGCGGCGCAGGGGCGGTCTTTCCCGCGAATGCGCCGTATTCCGCTACCGGTCGCCGGGCGACCGGAACCACAGCAGATTGACAGTGATAGCCTGACCATGAAAAGACTGGTTGCCCTGTTCCTGGCCATTCCCCTGCTCGCCCTGCCCACCTTCGCAGGGGCGAAGACTGACCTGCCGCCCTTCTCCACCGATGATGAAAAAAACACCATGCAGGTGTTCAATTTCGCCAGTCCGTCGGTGGTCTACGTCACCAACGAGACCCTGGTGCGGGATCGCTGGAGCCTGCGCCTGCATACCGTGCCCAAAGGAGCGGGCAGCGGGTTCATCTGGGACCTGCAGGGCCACATTGTCACCAACTTCCACGTTATCGAAGGTGCCCGCAAGGTGACCATCACCCTGCAGGACCGCACCGAATGGCCAGCGGAACTGGTGGGCTCCGCGCCGGAAAAGGACCTGGCCGTACTCAGGATCAAAGCGCCTCCGGAACAGCTGGCACCACTGGTACCAGGTACTTCCAGTCACCTGTCGGTGGGTCGCAAGGTGCTGGCCATCGGCAATCCCTTCGGGCTCGACACCACGCTCACCACCGGCGTGGTCAGCGCACTGGGCCGCGAGATCCGCGCGGCCAACGACCGCACCATCCGCAACGTGATCCAGACAGATGCGGCGATCAACCCGGGGAATTCCGGCGGACCGCTGCTGAACTCCCGCGGTGAGTTGATCGGGGTAAATACCGCCATCTACAGCCCCAGCGGCACGAGTGTGGGAATCGGATTTGCCATCCCGGTGGACACGGTGAAGAAGATCGTCCCCGAGCTGATCGCCCACGGCCGCCTGGTGCGGCCGGTACTGGGCATCGAATCGGCCCCGGACCAGTGGGCCAGCCGTCTGGGTTTCGAGGGCGTGGCTGTCCTGCGTACCGCGCCCGGGATGCCGGCGGAACAGGCCGGGCTGCGCGGGGTATTCCGCACCGAGGGCGGCGGCTGGCAGCTGGGTGATGTCATCACCGGAATCGGTGACGAGCCGGTGCGCAATTACGATGACCTGCTGAATGCCCTGGAAAAGCACCGGGCCGGCGACCGTGTGCGCCTGGATTTCCTCCGCGACGGACAGGAGCGCCGGACTTCGATTACACTGGTGGCGCCTGAATAAGCCGGCACCAGCGGCTACTAGATAAAACCAGTGAACGGGTTATTGTGAAGAAATACTTTCTCTGTCGTTACGATGAACTGGGCGAGGGGCAGTCGAAGGGTTTTTCCCTGGGAGACACTGCCGCCGGCACCGACAATGTCTTTGCGGTGATGAAAGACGGCGAGGTCTACGCCTACAAAAATACCTGCCCCCACCAGGGCATTAATCTGGACTGGCAACCGGACCAGTTCCTGGACCCGGACGGCGCGCTGATCCAGTGCGCCTCCCACGGCGCTCTGTTCCTGATCGAGTCAGGCGAATGCATCGCTGGCCCATGCGCCGGGGATGCGCTGACGCCGGTGCCGATAGAGCACAGCCCTGAGGGGCTGTACGTTATCCTGGCGGACTGATCCCGCGGCCCCGTCGCCATCTTCTCACCCTGGCGAATTCAGCCCGGCAATGCCGGGCTCACATGCCTTTTAACTTTCCGTCGAAAAGGGAACCGGTTCAGCCAGGGCGATCTCTCCCGCTCCCAGGCATGCGCGATAGGCGACAACCTCGACCCCAGCGGTGATCGCCGCGTCCAGCGCCTCTGCGTAGGCCGGGTCTATTGCCCGCGCCGGGGCCACGCTCTCGATACCCGAGTGCTGGACGCAGTAGAAAAGCACCGCACGCGTACCATCCTCAACCAGCTTCTGCAGCTCCCGCAGGTGCTTTGTGCCCCTGGCACTGACTGCGTCAGGGAAAAACCCGCGGTTTCCCTCCGCCAGGGTGACGTTTTTTACCTCGACATAGCAGTCTCCCGGCTCGCCGGACAGCAGGATATCGATGCGGCTGTTCTCCGCGCCATAGCGTACCTCCCGCCGCACCTCCCGGTAGCCCTGCAATTCGGTGACGATCCCGGCGGCAATCGCCTCCTCGACCAGCCCGTTGGCGCGTCCGGTATTGACCCCCGCCAGGGCCTGCTCGGGCGTGGTGGTAATCTCAAGGGTGTGCCGGTACTTGCGCTTGGGATTACCCGAGTCGGAATACCAGCAGGGGCTGTTTTCCACCCAGCAATTCTTCATTGAGCCGGTGTTGGGACAGTGAATGGTCAAAAAATCACCAGACTCTGTTTCAATATCGGCGAGAAAACGCTTGTAGCGACGCAGCAGCGTGCCCCGTTCCAGTGGCGGATTAAACTTCACAGCAGGACCTTTGCGGATAATTCTTGCGCCACAAAATACCAGACAACATTTTGTGGCGCGAACTGCAGAGATTTGGTAGTTTCCTCGCTCTCGGTCGCCCGGGGTATGGCACCGAGACAGGAGCAGCCTGCCGCTCACCGGTCCGATGCACCTCCACGGATGGTTACCAAACCGCCAGCAAGGTCAAAAATGCATCAACCCGGTGAAATCCGGTCTAGGCTAGTGTCCAGCCTCACGCGAATTGCAGGCGCGGGACGGGACATATTGAATTTGGTGGTACAGCCCTCATATCAGGGGGCCCGTATAGAAAGAGAGGCAACGACTATGCCCAAAACTGCTGCGAGCACCGAATCTCTGCACGGCTTTGAGCCCTACAAGGAGAAAAAGGGCGAAGAGTACATGAACGAGAAGCAGCAGGAGCACTTCCGCAACTTGCTGCTGGCGTGGAAAGCCGAGCTGATGGCGGAAGTGGACCGCACCGTTTCCCACATGAAGGACGAGGCAGCCAATTTCCCGGACCCGGCGGACCGCGCCAGCCAGGAAGAGGAATTCAGCCTGGAACTACGTACCCGCGACCGCGAGCGCAAGCTGATCAAGAAAATCGACGCCACCCTGGAGCTGATTGACCAGGACGATTATGGCTTCTGCGAGGCCTGTGGCGTGGAAATCGGGATCCGTCGCCTCGAGGCGCGCCCAACCGCCACCCTCTGCGTCGATTGCAAGACCCTGGCGGAAATCAAGGAACGGCAGATCTCCGGCTGAGGCGTGCCGCCCAGCCCCTGAGGGCGATCCCGGTGATCGCCCCGTTGCCCGCGCCGGCGCTCCCGGCAACCGGCGCCGGCACCCCCTATCCTCTCCATGACGATTCCAACACGCCACATTGGCCGTTTCGCGCCCTCACCCACGGGACCACTGCACCTGGGATCACTGGTCTCCGCAGTGGGCAGCTACCTGGATGCCATCGCCCATGGCGGACACTGGCTGGTGCGGATGGAGGACCTGGACCCGCCCCGGGAAGAGCCCGGTGCCGCCGACCGGATCCTCAGGTCACTCGATGCCCACGGCCTGCACTGGCACGGTACCGTTACCTGGCAGAGCCGCCGCCACTCACGCTATGACGAGCGACTGGCGGAACTGGCCGGCCGGGGACTCACCTATGCCTGCCACTGCTCCAGGTCGCAGATCCGTCGCCGTGGCGGCCACGACAATACTGGCTGCCGTGCCTCTCGCGAGGAACAGGGCCCTGCCGCCGTGCGCCTCAAGTGCGCGGGCGGGGAGGAACGGTTCGAGGACCTCTGGCACGGCGTGCAGCACCAGGCGATTATCGATGACACCATCCTGCGCCGCCGCGACGGACTCTATGCCTACCAGCTGGCCGTGGTAGTGGATGATATCGACCAGGGTATCACCCATATCGTGCGCGGCGCCGACCTGCTGGAAACCACCGGTGCCCAGCAACGGCTGTTCCGCATACTGGGCGCGGCTGTGCCGCAATTTGGCCACCTGCCGCTGGTCATGAATCCGGGTGGGCAGAAACTCAGCAAACAGAATCACGCGCCAGCACTGGATGACCGTCGCCCATCGGCCAATCTGGTCCAGGCCCTTGGGTTTCTGGGCTTCCATGTGCCCCCGGACCTGCAGACTGAAACGCCTGTGGCCATCCTGCACTGGGCCTCCGCCCGCTGGCAGCGACACCAGGTGGACCGGCGCAACCGGGAACCGGCGCCGATTGCACAGACGGACACCGGCAATTAACATTCTGCCGCCAACTTCCACCGGATCCACCGCTGCCCGGGCGCAACCATGAGTAATCGCACACTGCTAATCCTGCTGGTACTGGTGGGCTACGTTTTCTCCCCCACGGTGTTCACCTGGATGATCAACCCTTCAGGGGCATGGTACCGCCCTTTCATCCTCTGGTTCGTACTGATCCTGCTGGCCCTGTTTATCCAGCTCAGGCGCGGCTCCAATGACATTTGAAATCGTCCACATCGCGCTGATCGGGGTGGCGTATATTGCCACCTTGTTTTTTGTCGCCTTCGCCACCTCCAAAGGCTGGCTGCCGACGCGCTGGGTCCGCCGGCCGCTGGTCTATGTGCTCTCACTGGGAGTCTCACTGAGCGCCTGGACCTTCTATGGGGTGGTGGATCTGGCCTGGCAGCACGGCTATGGGGTACTCGCCTACTACCTGGGGACTGGCGCTATGTTCCTGTTTGCGCCAGTGGCCCTGGAGCCCCTGGCCCGGCTGGCGCAGCGCTACCAGCTCACTTCGCCCGCCGACCTGTTGGTATTTCGCTATCACAGTCGCGGCGCCGGTACCCTGGCCACGCTCTTTATGTTGCTGGGCCTTCTTCCGCTGATCGCCCTGCAGATCCAGGCGGTGGCCGAAACCCTTGCGCTACTCTCCAGTGACAGCGTCGCTGCGCTGGCGCTGCCGGGCGCCGGCATCAGCGCCAAGAACCTGATCGCCTTTTTCTACTGTGTGCTGCTGGCGGTGTTCACCGCGCTCTATGGTGCCAACCGGGAACGTCGCACCGGCCTCGTGGCGGCAATGGCGGTCGAATCAACGGTAAAGCTGCTGGCATTGCTGGCGGTGGGCCTGTATGCCGTGTTCGGGGTGTTCGGCGGCATGGCTGGCTTGGACCAGTGGCTGGTGGAAAACAGCGACATGCAGCAGCTCCTTTACAGCCCGATCGAGCAGGGCTCGTCCCACACCCTGCTGCTGGTGTTCATTGCCACCGCGGTGGCCATGCCACACATCTTCTACCTGAGTATCGCCGAGCGCTCAGCGGAGAAAACCCTGCGCATCGCCAGCTGGGGATTCCCCCTGTTCCTGCTGCTGATGGCCCTGCCGATCTTCCCCATCATGTGGGCGGGTTTTGCGCTGGACGTCACCGAGCCGGTGCAATACTTCGCCCTGGCCGTGCCCCGGGCCAGCGGCTCGGCCCTCCTGACGGTGGCGGCATTCGTCGGTGGGCTCTCGGCCGCCACCGGCGCCCTGATCATGATTACCCTGGCCCTGTCCACCATGGTGATGAACCACTGGCTGCTGCCCGGCACGCGCTGGCATTCCGAGGACAATATGTACCGCCAGCTGGTATGGCTGCGCCGGGCGCTGGTAGGCGCACTGTTCCTGGCCGGCTTCGCGTTTTACCTGCTGCTGGATAACCGGCTCTCCCTCTCAGACCTGGCCCTGATGGCCTTCATCGCCTCCCTGCAGTTCCTGCCCGGCATATTCGCGGTAATGCACTGGCCGCGGGGCAATCGCCGCGGGTTTATTGCCGGCATGCTGGCCGGCATGCTGGTCTGGGGGGGCGGGCTGCTACTGCCGTCTATCTTCGGTATCGATGGATTCACCCTGCCGGGGACCGACCTGCAGCTGCCACTGGGGATGGCCATCTGGACCCAGGTAACCACCCTGTCGCTGGCGATCAATGTGCTGTTGTTTGTCGTACTCTCGCTGCTCGCTCCCGCAACCAACATGGAGCAGTACGCCGCCGACCTGTGCAGTGACGACACCCTGAGCCAGGCGCTGAGACTGGAACTGGACGTGCAGTCCGCCGCCGATTTCCGGCTGCGCCTGGCGGAGAGCCTCGGTTCCGCCACCGCGAACCACGAAGTCAACAAGGCCCTGCGACAGTTGCGCCTGCCCGCAGATGAGCGCCGCCCCTATGCCCTGCGCCGGCTGCGCAACAAGCTCGAGGCCAACCTGTCCGGGCTGCTGGGGCGAGTACTGGCCGGCCAGATCATCGACCGGCATATTCCGTTCAAGAACAGCGACCAGCCCGCCACCAGGGATATTCACCTGATCGAATCGCGCCTGGGTCGGTACAAGAACCAGCTCACCGGCCTCGCGGCCGAGCTGAACAACCTGCGCCTGTATCACCGGCAGATGCTGGAGGAACTACCGCTGGCAGCGTGCACACTGGGCAGTGACGGGGAAGTCCTATTGTGGAACTTCGCCATGCAGGATGTCACCGGGATCGCCGCCGGCGATGTTTTGGGCGCCAAACTGGACTACCTGCCGGAGCCCTGGCACAGCCTGCTGCGCGACTTTGCCGCCTCCGACGAGGGCAGCCGGTTCAAGCAACTGGTGGAAATTGACGGTAACAGCCACTGGCTGAACCTACACAAAACCCGCCTGCGGAGCAGCGCCAGCCCCCGCGGGCGCCGGGAGCGCAGTGACGCCCAGATGCTGCTGGTTGAGGACATTACCGAGACCCAGGTTCTGGAACAGGAGCTGATCCACAGCGAGCGCCTGGCCTCGGTCGGTCGCCTGGCAGCAGGCGTCGCCCACGAAGTGGGTAACCCCGTCACCGGTATCGCCTGCCTGGCGCAGAACCTGCAGTTCGAGTCTGACAACGACGAGGTCAGGGATACTGCTGACCAGATACTCAGCCAGACCCAGCGCATCAGCCGGATCGTTCAGTCCCTGGTCAACTTCTCCCACAGTGGCAAGCAGGAGAGTGAGCGCGCCCCGGTGGATCTCTATGCCACCGTACAGGAAGCCGTGCAGCTGCTGTCACTACAGCGGGACAAGACCCAGGTGACGTTCACCAACACAGTACCGGAAGACCTGGTGGCCCCGGGCGACAACCAGCGGCTGATCCAGGTCTTTATCAACCTGCTCAGCAATGCCCGCGACGCCAGCCCGGATGGTGGCAATGTTCGCATCCAGGGGTATATCGAACGCGGCTACGCCTGTGTATCGGTTACCGACGACGGGCCGGGAATCCCGCCGCGCCATCGCGAGCGTATCCTGGAGCCGTTTTTCACCACCAAGGAACCCGGCGAGGGGACGGGGCTGGGTCTGGCCATGGTCTACAGCATTGTCGAGGAGCACGAGGGGCAGATGGAACTGGTGAGCCCCGCCGACCCGGAGTCCGGTCGCGGAGCAAAGTTCATCGTCCAGTTGCCGCTGGCAAGATAAATGTCGCCGGGGCATGAATCTGGGCAAAATTCGTGCAAACTTGGTCCAAACAGCCCCATTTGAGTTGCATCGAAACGCTTCGCGGGTAAAACTAGGCCTTTACCTGAGCACTTTGTAACCAGGCGTAACAAATGAGCCACATCCTGATCGTCGAAGACGAAGCCATCATCCGGACCGCGCTGCGCAAGCTGCTGGAGCGCCACAAGTACCGGGTGAGTGAAGCGGGCTCCGTGCGTGAGGCGACCAGCAAGTACCGCCTCGGGGAAGTCGACCTGATCATCTCCGACCTGCGCCTGCCCGGCGCCCCCGGAACCGACCTGCTCAAGCTGGCGGGTGATGTCCCGGTACTGATCATGACGAGCTATGCCAGCCTGCGCTCGGCCGTGGACTCGATGCGCATGGGTGCCGCGGACTATATCGCCAAACCCTTCGATCATGACGAGATGATCGCCACTGTCCGCCGCGTCATCGGCAAGGCAGAGCAGAGCCGCGCAGTCGGTAACGGCCAGCAGGCCCCCAGCAGGACCATCTCGGGCATGATCGGCACCAGTCCGGTCATGCGCGAGCTCTATGCCCGCATCCACAAAGTGGCCCCAACCGATGCCACGGTACTGGTCCACGGTGAGACCGGTACCGGCAAGGAACTGGTGGCCCGCGCTATCCACGAGGAGAGCCGCCGGGCGGACAAAGCCCTGATCTCGGTCAACTGTGCTGCAATCCCCGACACCCTGATCGAGGCGGAGCTGTTCGGCCACGAAAAAGGGGCCTTTACCGGTGCCCAGACCGCCCGCGAGGGGCTGGTGGCCGCCGCTGACGGTGGCACACTGTTCCTCGACGAGATCGGTGAGCTGCCACTGGAAGCCCAGGCACGCCTGTTGCGCGTACTGCAGGAGGGCGAGGTACGCCCGATCGGTGCCATCGAATCGCGCAAGGTGGATGTCCGCCTGGTGGCGGCAACCCACCGCAACCTGCGCCAGCTCGCCACCGAGCGCAAATTCCGCGAGGACCTCTACTACCGCATCAATGTTGTGCAGATGACCCTCGCGCCGCTGCGGGAGCGCGGCAAGGACGTCCTGGCCATCGCAGAGCACCTGCTGCAGAAGTTCTGCACCAAGGTGGGGCGGGCAACCCTGAAGCTCTCCCCGGAGGCGGTGCAGGCGGTAACCACCTATACCTGGCCGGGCAACGTCCGGGAACTGGAGAACGCGATCCAGCGCGCCGTGATCCTCACCGAGGACAACAGCACCGAGATCGACCACAAGACCCTGGATATCGACCTGGACCTGGTCCCGGTGGACGAGGCAGACCCGGAGCGCCGGCCCCGCAGCCTGCACTCCGATCCCCGCGAGGACCTGTCACTGGAGGATTACTTCGCCCGCTTCGTCCTTGAGCACCAGGACACCATGAGCGAGACCGAGCTGGCCAAGAAGCTGGGCGTCAGTCGCAAATGCCTGTGGGAGCGCCGGCAGAAACTGGGCATCCCGCGCAAGAAGACCCGCCGCGCGGCCGCCGAAGCCTGACGAGCCACCTCGCCGCCCCCGCTTTACGGGCCGCAGCAGCGGCCCTGCCCCCGCCGCACAGACCAGGCAGTCTGCGCACCGCCAATCCTGACTTTCCTGCCACCCCGCATGCCCTGGCGTCGCCGCCGAAGATCACTCCCTGGCCGGAAAGTTCCCACCGGCAGCACGAAAAGTGTTACCGCGTTCTCACCCTCCGTAACAACTACGGCGACTTACGTAACGTTGCCCACGGCCTTTCTGACGTACCATTCAACCACAAAAAACATAAGTTATTGATATTAAAGGGTTTTTAAAAGTTGGCACGCTAAATGCTTTATTGCTAGTACAACAATGAAGAACAGCCAAGAATAAAAATAAATGACTGTTTAAGCCCTAAGAACAACTGACAATAAGTGGGCGAAACACAATAAGAATAAAGGGGCGGTCGACAATAAAAGCAAAGAGTGACCAAAACCTGAACAACAATAACAACAAACAATAAAAATAACGAAAGCAGAACAAAAATAACCACAAGCGCGTTACAAACTGACTGATTGTACCTGGGAGAGGGTGTTTGCTAGATAGCAAATTGATAGCGCAAGGAAGCCGCTGCCTTCATAGCCATAACAATAAATCCCTTTACTCCTTTCTCACTTGGAAAAGAGTTGCCTGTAAGGGGGCGGTTGCACCCAGCACCGCCACCACCCTGTATCCTCACTGATACCCCCTGCTTAAGTTAGCTCCGGGCCGGTCTGCGGCTGTGGTAGAATTCGCGCGTCAATCCAGACGGGATCTATCGCCAACCAGTTGGCAGCAGTCAAGACAGACAGCCGTATGCTCAATTCCCTGATCAGCAGTATCAAGCGCTGGCGTAAGCCGGCCAGCAACAACACCCTGCGCATTATCCAGCGCAGCGACCATAATCTGTCCCGGCGCGATATCAGCCGCGCAGCCCTGACAGTGCTGAAGCGCCTGCAGGATGCGGGCTTTGAAGCCTATATCGTTGGCGGCGGCGTGCGCGACCTGCTGCTAGGCGGCCACCCCAAGGATTTTGATGTGGCCACCGATGCGACACCGGAGGAAGCGAAAAAGCTCTTCCGCGGCTCCCGAATCGTCGGCCGCCGGTTCCGTATCCTGCATGCCCGGATCGGTCGCGAGATCATCGAGGTAACCACTTTCCGCGGCCACCACAGTGAGGGCGAGGATCACGAGGCACAGCAATCCGAACACGGCATGCTGCTGCGGGACAACGTCTACGGTGACCTGAAGAGCGACGCCGTGCGGCGTGACTTCACCGTAAACGCCCTCTACTACACCACCAACGGGTTCGAGATCCACGATTACACAGGCGGGGTCCGCGATATCGAGGACCGCCTGATCCGGATGATCGGTGACCCGGAAACCCGCTACAAGGAAGATCCGGTGCGGATGTTGCGGGCTATCCGCTTCGCCGCCAAACTGGGTTTCCAGATCGAGCCCGATACCGCTGCCCCGCTCCGCGAACTGGCCCCGCTGCTGCGCAATATTGCACCTGCGCGACTGTTCGACGAAGTACTCAAGCTGCTGATGAGCGGCCACGGGGAGCAGACATTTGAGCTGTTGCGTGACTATGGCCTGTGGCAGCACCTGTTCCCGGAGAACGACATCATGCTCGGGGATGCTACAGCCCTGGAGCTGACCCGCATCGCCTTGCGCAACACCGATGACCGTATTCGCGCCGACAAGCGCGTTACCCCTGCCTTCCTATACGCAGCCCTGCTCTGGCCCGCAGTCAATCGGGAGCAGCAACGCCTGGTCGACAAGGGAACACCGCCGGTCCCCGCGCTGGCCGGTGCCGCACAGAAGGTGATCGGTGCCCAGCTTGCGCATACAGCCATTCCCAAGCGGTTCTCCCTGCCGATGCGGGAGATCTGGGAGATGCAATCACGCCTGCCCCGTCGGAACGGCGCCCGCGCGCAGCGACTGAGCGAACATCCACGCTTCCGTGCCGCGTACGATTTCCTTCTGCTGCGGGAGGAGTCCGGAGAGATCCCTCCGGGACTGGGCCAGTGGTGGACCGATTTCCAGCAGGCCGATGCTGAAGGGCGCGAACAGATGGTGCGCAAGGTGCAGCGCCCCGGAGGTGGTCGCAAAAGCCGTGGTGGGCGTCGCCGCCGGAAGCCACGCTCTTCCGAGCCACGCCAGGACTGAATACGATGCCGCGTTGTTATATCGGGCTCGGCAGCAACCTGTCAGATCCGCAGCGGCAGCTAAATGCCGCCCTTACCGCTATCGATAGCATATCTGGCACGCGCCTGCTGCGTTGCTCCAGTTTTTATTGCAGCGCACCGGTCGGGCCGGGAGAGCAGCCGGATTACATCAATGCGGTCGCGGAGATCGAAACCGTCCTGCCACCGCACGGCTTACTCGACCAGTTGCAGGCAATCGAGGCAGGACAGGGGCGGGAGCGCGAAATACGCTGGGGGGCACGCACGCTCGACCTGGATATCCTGCTGTTTGGCGAGAAGATACTTGATACCGAGCGCCTGCACGTGCCACATCCGCGTATGGCCGAAAGGAATTTTGTACTGTTGCCGCTGGCAGAGCTGGCCCCGGCACTGGTATTGCCTACAGGTGAATCACTGGCCGCACTGTTGCAACGGTGCCCGCCAAACCGCCTGGAAAAACTCTGAAGGCGCAACCCGGCCGGACCCGGTTGCGCTGACGAGGACGGAATAACAGAAAAAGGAGTAGAGCACGGTGTCTACTGAAACTGAGACCCCGCCACCGATGGAACCCGATATCTCCGGCACCGCCCCGCCCCGCTTTATCGCTGTCGAGGGCAATATCGGCGTGGGCAAGACCACCCTGGCGAAAAAACTCGCCGCCACCTTCAATTACGATACATTGCTGGAACTGCCCGAGGAAAACCCGTTCCTGGAACGCTTTTACCGGGATCCTAAGAGTGCCGCGCTGCCCACCCAGCTGCATTTCCTGCTGCAGCGTTCGCAGCAGATCCAGTCCCTGCGCCAGGACGATATCTTCAATCCGGTGCGCGTCTCCGACTTCCTGATCGAGAAAGACCAGCTGTTTGCCGAGGTCACCCTGGATGCCGATGAACTGGAGATCTACCAACAGGTCTACCGGCACCTGACCCTGCAGGCCCCCAAACCGGACCTGGTTATCTACCTGCAGGCACCCCTCAACGTTCTGCAGGAACGCATCCGCACCCGCGGTGTGGCCGCCGAAAAGTCCATCAGTAATGAATACCTGGCCACCCTCAATGAGGCCTACACCCAGTTCTTCCACTACTACGACGAGGCGCCGTTGCTGATCGTCAACAGCGAGGATATCGACATCGTCAGTCGGCAGGATGACTACTGCCGGCTTGTGGAATACATGCTGAATATCACCAGTGGCCGTCACTACTACAACCCGGGGAACTGATCACATGCCTTACGGACTCTCAGAGCTGGCCAAGCCGGTTACGGTTCAGACACTGCGCCGGATGAAAACAGAACGCGAGAAATTCATCACGGTAGCCCTCTACGACGCGCCCATGGCGGCCATGGCCCAGAAAACCGGGGTCGAGGTGTTACTGGTTGGCGACTCCCTCGGCATGACCGTACTGGGCTACGACAGCACCATCCCGGTGACAATGGACCATATGATCTATCACGTGGAAGCGGTGGCCCGCGGCAACAAAAAATCGCTGATCATGGGGGATATGCCCTTCATGACCTATGCGACCCCGGAACAGGCACTCACCAATGCCACCCGTATCATGCAGGCCGGCGCCCATATGGTGAAAATCGAGGGAGGTGCCTGGCTGGCGGAGACCGTGCGCATGCTGACAGACCGCGGCATTCCCGTCTGCGCCCACCTCGGCCTGACACCCCAGTCAGTGCACAAGCTGGGCGGATTCCGGGTACAGGGCCGAGATGAGGACACGGCCGGCACCATGCTCAGTGATGCCGCGCTGCTGGACGAAGCCGGTGCCGACCTGCTGGTACTGGAATGCGTGCCCTCCGCGCTGGCTCGGCGCATTACTGACGCCGTCTCGATGCCCACCATCGGTATTGGCGCGGGCCGGGATACCGATGCGCAGGTGCTGGTGATCAACGATATCCTTGGCCTGACAGAGAAGCCGCCCAAGTTCTCGAAGAACTTCCTGGTGGAAGCGGGGGATATTCCTGGCGCACTGCACAAGTATGCCGAGGACGTGAAGGCGGGTACCTTTCCCGATGACAGCCACACCTTTGGTTAAACGGATGTAAAGCCGATGGAATTCGATGTATTGATGTCCCAGTGTCGCGAAGCCGGCACCACAGCGGAAATCCCCGCGGGCTGGGCCCAGGGACGCGCCACTTTTGGTGGCCTGGTGGCAGCCATGTTGTACGAGCAGATGGCCGCTCAGGTCGATGCCGACAGTACGCTGCGCTCGATCACCTTTTCCTTCGTCGCGCCTGTGGCCGCGGGCCCGGTTTCAATGAAGGGCGAAATACTGCGCGCCGGGCGATCGGTCAGCCAGGTGGAAGCGAGAATGGAGCAGGACGGCGCCGTGGTACTGGCGGCATTTGCCAGCTTTGGCAGCGGCCGCGATTCCAGCATCCATGTGCCCGCAGACACGGCCCCGCATTTTGTCGCCCCCGACGAGCTCCAGTCCCTGCCGTATATCGAGGGCCTGGTTCCGGAATTCACGCAAAAATTCGACTACCGGATTTCCGCAGGGGATATGCCCTTCAGCGGCAGCGCGAGCAACCGGTTTGGCGGCTGGGTCCGCTTCCGCGGGGAAGAGGCAACCAACCAAAAGGTCGACATCGGGCACCTCCTTGCCCTGATCGACGCCTGGCCACCGGCCATCCTGCCCATGCTCAAGCAGCCGGCCCCGGCCAGCTCACTGACCTGGACACTGGAATTTATGGAGCCACTGCCGGCAGCCACCTGCGGAGGGTGGTGGCAATACCTGGCCGATGTGGAGCAGGCCGCTGACGGCTATGGCGTCGCCCAGGCTCGCCTCTGGAGCCCGGATGGCAAGCCCGTCGCCTTCTCTCGGCAGACTGTCACAGTGTTCGGCTGACCGATTTCAGCCCCGGGGACGTAGTTCAGCAGCTCAATCGCCCCTTCGTTTTACAGCCATTTTTTCCAGCGAAAAATGACAAGCTGGACGATTACTGCCACGACCAGCAGGCCGCTGAACAGGTAAAATGCCGACGGGTTTTCCACTCCGGGAACACCGCCCACGTTCACCCCCAGCAGCCCGGTCAGGAACCCCAGCGGCAGGAAGATGGCGGCAACGACGGAAAGTACGTACATACGGCTGTTGAGCTGCTCAGAGATCCGGCTCATCAACTCTTCCTGTGTGACCGCGGCGCGCTCGCGCACAGCATCGATATCCTCGATATGCCGGAGCAGGCGGTCACTCACCTCGCGCAGTTGCAGCCGGCAGCTCTCCCGCATCCATGGGGCTTTCTCCTGAACCAACCTGGCGAGCGCTTCCCGCTGTGGTGACAGGTAACGACGCAGGGTGATGGTCTGCTTGCGCAGCTGGGCCAGGTCCACCCGCAGGGCCGCACTGCTGTCACTGAGCACCCGGTCCTCAAGGCTGTCGATGGTATCCTCGAAGGATTCCACCGTCGCACCCATGCGCCATACCAGCAGGTCCGCCAGTTCTACCAACAGGCCGGCGCTGTCGCGGGGACCCCGCCCACTGTGGAGCTGCTCCTGCAGCTCGGTTACCGACAGCAGGCGCCTCCTGCGGGTACTGACCACCCGGTGCTCTTCCACCCACAGGCGAATTGATACCATGTCCTCCGGCTGTGACTCCGGATTGAGGTTCACCCCGCGCAATGCCACCATCAATCCATTATCGATTGAAGTGGTGCGCGGGCGGGTCTCCTCGGTCAACAGGGCCTCGGCCACCAGCGAAGGCACATCGTCCCGGGAGCGCAACCATCCGGCTGCGCCCCGGTCGGTGTAGTCCAGGTGCAGCCACAGGCAGCCCTGGTCCGGGGTCCACTGCTCGACTTCAGCCCAATCCAGGGCACGGCCGCCGCCGCGCCCGTCCAGTAACAGGGCGTGCAGCAACCCCGCCTGCTCCCGTTCTTCAGCCCTTGCAGTCGCAGTAACCATTTACTCGCGCTCCAGTTCCAGCCATGCGGTACGACGCTCGCCGATGCCCAGCTGCCAGCTGTTGGCAAAGGCATTACCGTGCTCCACGCACACGAATTGCGCGTAGTGCTCACCCACGTCTGCAAGCGTGGCCGCCAGCCCGGCGCCGGGGTTCCAGGCAATAACAGACCGACATTCGCCACTGTGCGCCTGAATGGGCGCGCGCGCCTCAATCCGCTGGGTATCGCCTGCATGTTCATAGACCCGGTCGACCTCGCCGGGAAAGCCGACGGCGCCTTCCTGCCTGGCCCGCTGCAGCCCGCGGGTATTATCCAGGTAATCTGTTTCTTCGAGCCCGAGCACCCGGATATCGTGCACGTTGTCGACCGGAAAATAGCTATGCCAGGCCCAGCTGAACCTGGCCGCCTCATCGGCGGTATTCTCCAGCTCCAGGACCAATCTCAGCTTCTTGCCCAACTCCATGGTGACACTGCACAGGAAGGGAGTGAAATCGGCATCGCCGTCATGGCGGTAGGTAAACACCAACTCCCGCGTGCCATCTGGCCGCTCTCTGGAAGCCTCCAGCCTCCACGGCCTGGTACGCACCAGTCCATGCTTGGGCCTGGCGGGTTCCGGGTGAACGCCAAACCACGGCAGGCACAGGGGAATCCCACCCCGCACCGCCTTGCCCGGCTCAAACACCGCCGCGGGGCTCAGCCACAACAGCGGTTCGTGCCCCAGTGCCTGGAATTCCAGTAGCTGTGCTCCCTGCACGGCAATCACCGCGCGGCAGCGATCGGTTTCCACCAGCACAAGATCCAGGCCCGGCTTGCCATAGAGGGCAGCGCTGTCGGTATAGGTGATACCACCGGTTTGTACCTGCTCACTCACTGCGCACTCACCTCCTCTCTATCCTCGCGGGACACAGGAACTGTCCCGGTTAATCTGTCCGGCCGGTTATCTCAGTCCCTGCTGAGATGTGCCAGGGCGCCGGCGTTTCGCTCCCAGTTCCGGCCATCAAACGGCTCCACCTTTACGCCCTCGGGCTGTTTATCCAGGCAGCGCAGGTTGATGCTGTAACCGTCGGGATTGGATCGCGGAATATAGAACGACTTCACCCCGCAGTGGCGGCAGAAATAGTGTCTGGCCACACCGGAATTGAATATGTAACAGGTGAGGTCGCCCTCTCCCTGCAGCAGCTCGAACGCCGCAGCGGGCACGATCAGGTGCTGGAAACCCACCATTTCACACATGGAGCAATTACATGCGTGGGCGACCAGCACCTCCCCCGGACGGCGCGGTATTCGCGCTTGGAACCTGACAGCACCGCAGTGACACCCTCCTTCCAGTTCCCAGTGTGCTTTATCCATTACCAAGCCTCCTTTCCTCGAACAGTGGCCGTGCGCAGAGCAGCGTCAGCGCTGCCAGCGCCAGCAACAGGTGGAACCAGTTGAGCCGGGGCATTCCCAGCAGTTTTACATGACTGGTACCCACCAGCTGGCTTGCCATCACCACCAGCAGCGGGCCACAGGCCAGCAGGCACAATGGCAGTTTCTGTAGCCGCCCGTGCCGACGAACAATCAGTGTTGCGGCCAACCAGGCCACCAGCCCCAGCAGGCTCAACAGACGGCGGGCGGGAGCGGCTTCGGTCATCAGCAATACTGCGATCGCTGTCGCCAGGGTAAGCACGGCATAGGCTGGTGGCCGGCTCCGGTAGCCGAGATCAGGCTTCAGGGCGACCCACAGCAGCGCCAGCCCGCACAGCAGGAAAGTCAGTTGCCCGGAAAGCCCGGACAAGACCCGGTGCAACCCGGTGACACCGGGATCTATGCTGTAGCGATAGGCGCCAACCAGCGCCGCCATCGCCAGCAGGGACATTCCCGCCACCACCAGCAGGGACGGCGACTGGCAACGATCGCGCGCGATATACCAGTACTGGCTGGCAACCAGCAGTGCTGCCAGCGCCAGAAGGACTTCCAGCAGCCAGAAACTCACCAAGGGCTGATTCTCCCGTTATTGTTTACCGGAATTCTAACGGACTGGAGCCGGGATTGCTCTGGGACAAACGAAAATGCCCCGGCGAGCCGGGGCATTGGGTTCAAGCATTCCCGCTCAAAGCGGAAAACTGGGGCTTAGAAATCCATTCCAAGCGATAACTGCAGGCGGCGCGGGTCATAGTAGCTACGCGGCTCGCCAAACGCGAAGTAGCCCACCTCGGGATCAATGTTGTAACCGGTCTGGCGGTTGAACACGTTGAACAGGTCTGCACGGAATTTCAGGGTGTAATCAGCGAACACATTGAAATTCTGGGTGTAGTTCAGGTCCATTTGCCAGTGGCTGTCAGTGCGGCGACTACCCGCCGGTTCGGCGTAACGGTTTGTGGAGCTGGAATACCCATAGACGCTACCATCCCAGGCCTCCCAGGGCTCACCAGACTGATACACAAAGTAGGCACCGACATTAGCCTTCCAATCCAGGGTGTACTGGCCAAAGAACTTCAGCAGGTTTGGCTTGTCACCACGGAGTGTACCGTCTTTGTTATCCCAGATCTGACGACCAGCACCATCCGCAAGGTACGAGGAGCCAATAAAGGTATTGGCATCGTTGGTCCAGGTAGTGTTGTCCTGGTCGAAGTTGCCACGATAACGGCTGCGGGTGTAGGAGGCGTTCAGGTAAGTACGTTCCCCCATCCAGGAGGCTTCAAGACTGAACTCCAGGTACTTGGTATAAGCATCATCCAGCTCGGCGATCACGTAACTTGAACCACTGCCGATCTGCTCGAGCTTCTCATCCAGGTCAGGGATGTAGAAACCTTTTGCGGCAATGTCATCCGGCACACAGGTCTGGTTGCCTTCGGGACCGTAGCAACCATAGGTACGCGAGCCATTCCATGTATCCTCCCAGAAGTGTGAGCCCTCGCGGTAGCGCACATGTGAACGCAGGCTGATGCCATTGTCGAACTCTTTGGTTGTACCGATGGTCAGCTCGTCAACCCTGCGGGGATCCAGGTCATCTGCAAACAGCTTGCCGGATGAACCTGCACGGGGGGTGGAGCTGATGTAATTGCCGCTCTCATCCCAGTAAACCTCCACTGTCGCGCGGCTGTTGCGATCCCATGAAGCTGCACGGGCAAGGGAGGAGGCCGCCGGGTTGTACTGGGCGAAACTGGCGAACACAGTATCGACACCATTGTAGGCCCAGGTAACACCCAGTCGCGGCTGGATCATATCCTTCCAATCAACCTTGTACATTTCGTACTTGTTACCCGGCGCGGCCTCGTAACCTGAAATGGTATTCGCCTCGCGCAGTCCCTGACCATACAGGGTGTCCTGGCTGATCAGGAAACCTACGTCGAAGGTGAAATCCCCCCAGGCAATCGAGTCGTTAACCTCGAAGTTCTGGGTCTCTGTGAAGGAGTCGATGGGTGGCACTCTTCCACCGTCCTCACCGATAAAGCTCATTTGCTCGGTATAAGCACGGAAACGCGCATTGTCCGGGGCATTAACATCCTCTGTTCCATCTATCACGCTGATCGAACCCCAGCCATTAGACAGGCGGGCCAGCTCCTCGTGCCCTTCTGCCCACTGGTACCCAACATGGATCTCGTGAGAGGTGGAGCCAATCTCAAGGGTATGGTCCAGTGCGATTTCAAAGCTTTCACGATAGAAGTTCTGCACGTTGGACTGGTAGTAAGCACCAACACCGCCACCACCAACACGCATACCGCTCTCCTCATAACCATATTGGTTGATATAAGGTGCTACGGCGGCGTTCCAGCCAGAGTCGCTATCACGAAAATCAGGCACATTGAAATAGCCCGACTGGTCCAGGCTGGCAATATCAAGCATCTGCCCAATCGCGGGCTGTAAACCCAGGCGGGTATCGGGAACTCCAGCAGTTTCAAGCGCGTAATCACTGTACTGGAAGCTTACCGTGGTCGCGTCGTTGATAATCCAGGAGCCATCAAGGGAAAGGATATCCTGGCCGGATTCCTCACCTACCGATACCGAATCCGCTTCATCGAATGAGATAGAGGCGCCTTCATTGACGCGGTCTGAAGTCCGGTAAGCCGCGTTAAGCAATACATCCTCAATCGGCGCCCATGTCAGCTTACCGTAATACTCATCACGCTCACTGGAGTAGTCTTTGGTCGGTCCGTAGGCGGTTTCTTTATTGTCACGGGATTCGCGCGGGCCATAATACGAACCATAGAAAAACAGCTGGTCTTCGATAATGGGTCCGCCCACGTTCGCAGTCATCCAGCTGTAGTCGGTCTCGGCCTTGGTGCCCTCCTCCGTCTTTTCGCGCATATCGGCGGTCTGGAACTTGTATTCCACACTGCCTTTGTATTCGTTAGTACCGGACTTGGTCTTGGTGTTGACAGTGATACCACCTGAGCGGTTAAAACCTATCGCTCGCGCACCACCCCGCTCAACGGACAGTTGCTCCACATCCTGGCTGGAGGGCTCCGCCGACAGGGTGCCGAACATGGGCAATGTCACGTTCACACCGTCAAAATTGTAGACATTGTCCTGACCACTGCCCCCGGCGCTGGGACCGCGAACAGAGTTCTGGGTGTACTGTACACCGGGGGCCAGCTTGATCAGGTCTCTCAGGTCCTGGCCGACGGGCAGGCCCTTGATGACATCCGCCCCAATGGCATCTGACAGCGAGGAGTTACCACCGACAGTAATTGCCTCACCGGTGACCACCACCTGTTCGAGGTCCCCTTCTACCTGGGGCGTCAGGCTCATGTCTACCATCGTCATCTGGTCAAGCAATACCTCCGCTTGCACAGTGCGCGTTGTCCCGTCTGCAGAAGTGAAGGTCAGCTGGTAAATACCGGGAATCAGCATAGGCAGCCGGAACTCACCATCCTCGTCAGTGGTCGCTGTCCGGCCGCGCGGCATTACACTACTGGTGGCCTTGACGGTAACCCCTTCGGCCTCAACGCCTTCATCGAGGAAAACCTGGCCCTCGATGCTGCCGACCTGCTGCGCCATCGCAGTAGCGGAAAACATAACCCCCGCA
Organism: Microbulbifer sediminum; assembly: GCF_021729035.1. Classification (GTDB taxonomy): domain Bacteria; phylum Pseudomonadota; class Gammaproteobacteria; order Pseudomonadales; family Cellvibrionaceae; genus Microbulbifer; species Microbulbifer sediminum. Next base: position 333,822 of record NZ_JAJSAP010000001.1, read on the forward strand.
GTGATGGCAGCGGCACGCGCGAGATTGGAGGCACCTTTCAGCGACTCCAGGCTGCTACTGAGCTTTTTCTTGTGGAACATGAGTGAGTCTCCCAGACTGTCTTATCTTTATTTCCTGGAACGGTCTTCCGCCCTGATCATTCGCACCGCCTCCCCGGGCTATCCTTCCCGGATCACAACCAGTGCGATCACCCCGCCTGCGTACCACAACCCCACTCGCAGTGTCGGGGACAACCAAATACTTTATGTACGCTCAATTAAAACTGAGGAATATCTTATTCCTCGATGCATTCTGCGGATTTTTTTAAGAGATCGCGACAGAAAAATGATAAAAAATTCGGAAAAATATTCTATTTGATTCGAAATGGCAGGTTAGACAGGCAATTATTCCCGGTTTATTCCTGCCAGCGGGCCCGCAGAGCCAGACCGGATCTTTCTTTTTGATACGTACGATCGTACAAGACTTCAAGGGAGAGACTTTGTTGATCGGGGACATCATAGACAAGGCGTGTCCCGGATCCACAATCAGGCAGACGCTGAAAATCGACAGGCATTAAAAAACCCCGACCATGGCCTGGCCGGGGTTTCGCTCGACGGTGGCGGCCGGGGCCGCACCGCTCAATGCTCAGGGCTGGGCATCAGCCCTCTTCTGAAGCAGAACCTTCCGCTTCGGCACGATCCGCATTTGCTTCCTTGATGGACAGCTTGATACGGCCGCGCTGGTCCACGTCCAGTACCTTGACGAATACCTTCTGGCCTTCGCTCAGGTAGTCGGTGACCGCGTTGACGCGCTCTTCAGCGATCTGGGAGATATGCACCAGACCGTCCTTACCCGGCAGGAAGTTGACGAAAGCGCCGAAGTCCACGATCCGTACCACGGTACCTTCGTAGATAGCACCGATCTCGGCTTCCGCGGTGATTTCCTCGATGCGGGTCACCGCCGCTTCCAGGCTCTCGCCATCTTCACCGAACACCTTCACGGAACCGTCGTCCTCGATATCGATGGAGGCACCGGTTTCCTCGGTGATGGAGCGGATGGTGGCACCGCCCTTGCCGATCACGTCACGGATCTTGTCCGGGTGGATCTTCAGGGTCGCGTAGCGCGGCGCATTCTCGTTCACGGTTGCACGGGATTCGCCAATCACCTTGTTCATTTCCGCGAGGATGTGCAGGCGCGCGTGCAGAGCCTGTTCCAGGGCGGTCTCCATGATCTCTTCGGTAATGCCCTCGATCTTGATGTCCATCTGGAGGGCAGTCACGCCGGAAGCGGTACCGGCCACCTTGAAGTCCATGTCACCGAGGTGGTCCTCGTCACCGAGGATATCGGTCAGTACCGCGTAGCCCTCGTCTTCCTTCACCAGGCCCATGGCGATACCGGCCACCGGTGCCTTCAGCGGTACACCGGCGTCCATCAGTGCCAGGCTGGAGCCACATACGGAAGCCATGGAGCTGGAGCCGTTGGATTCGGTGATCTCGGAAACCACACGCAGGGTGTAGGGGAACTCTTCCGGGTTCGGCAGTACTGCGGCAATACCGCGGCGCGCCAGTCGGCCATGGCCGATCTCGCGGCGACCGGTAGCGCCGACACGACCCGCCTCACCTACGGAATAGGGCGGGAAGTTGTAATGCAGCATGAAGTAGTCTTTGCGCTCACCTTCCAGCGCGTCGATGATCTGCGCATCGCGGGTCGCACCGAGGGTGGAGACCACCAGGGCCTGGGTTTCACCGCGGGTGAACAGGGCCGAGCCATGGCCCTTGGGCAGGACGCCCACCTCGACGCTGATCGGGCGCACAGTCTTGGTGTCACGGCCGTCGATCCGGGGCTCGCCACGTACCACGGCACCGCGGACAGTCTTTTTCTCAAGCTTGCCGAAGTAGCTCTTCACCGTGCCCTCGTCCACCTCTTCGGTAGCCAGGGTTTCGGCGGCTTCGTTGCGCAGCTCGCCCAGGCGGGTGGTACGGGCCTGCTTGTCGGTAATGCGGTAGGCCTCGGCCACTTTTTCGCCAAACTGGCTTTCCAGGGCGGCTTTCAGCTCGGTGTTCTCCGGCTCGGGCTGCCAGTCCCACTCGGGCTTGCCGGCCTCGGCCTTCAGCTCCTCGCAGACCTTGATGATGGCCTGCATCTCCTGGTGAGCAAAGAGCACTGCGCCCAGCATGATGTCTTCCGGAAGCTCTTTCGCCTCGGACTCGACCATCAGCACGGCGTCCTTGGTACCGGCAACTACCATATCCAGCTCTGAAGCGGCCAGGGCCTTATAGCCCGGGTTCAGCAGGTAACCGTCTTCCTGGGTATAACCCACGCGCGCGGCACCAATCGGGCCACCGAAGGGGATGCCTGATACGGACAGTGCCGCAGAGGTACCAATCATACCGGCGATATCCGGATCCACGTCCTTCTCGGCGGACAGGACGGTGATCATCACCTGGACTTCGTTCATGAAGCCGTTCGGGAACAGCGGACGGATCGGGCGGTCGATCAGGCGGGATGTGAGGGTCTCTTTTTCGGACGGGCGGCCTTCACGCTTGAAGAAGCCACCGGGAATCTTGCCGGCCGCATAGGCCTTTTCCTGGTAGTGCACGGACAGCGGGAAGAAAGCCTGGTCCGGCTTGGCTTCCTTGGCACCTACCACGGTACACAGCACCACGGTCTCACCCATGGTGACCAGCGCCGCACCGGTAGCCTGGCGCGCAACGCGGCCGGTCTCGATGGTGACCTGGTGTTGTCCGTACTGGAATGTCTTGCTTACTGGATTCACGTTTTTTTCCTATTTCCTGTCGGTTACTGGCCCATTCCAGTAACCCCTACATGTGGCTCGAATATTGCCATCGAGCCTCGGACACTGCGGCACAGCTTGCGCCGCGCTACCGGCCTGGGGCCGGTAAAACGCTGAAAAGCCCAGCCAGTCATTCTTGCAGGCCAGGCTTCCCAACGCGACTGTTGAAAGGTGACAAAAATGTCTCCCTCCAGCAAGAGGGTAAAAAAAGAATGCCCGCCAGGTGGCGGGCATTCCAGGGTCTTAGCGACGCAGGCCGAGCTTGGCGATCAGCTGTGCGTAACGGCTCAGATCCTTCTTCTTCAGGTAGTCCAGCAGCTTGCGGCGCTGGTTTACCATGCGGATCAGGCCACGACGGGAGTGGTGATCCTGCTTGTGCTCAGAAAAATGAGACTGAAGCTTGTTGATGTTGGCGGTCAGCAGGGCCACCTGGACTTCCGGGGAACCGGTATCGCCTTCGGATTGGCCGTGCTCTTTCAGGATTGCGGTTTTTTCTTCGGCTGACAGTGCCATAACGAAATACCTCGTCGTAATATGCTTTGATGATTCGGCTGGCCCGTGCATATTTACAGACCAGCTAGTCGGTTTTGTGGCTACTTGCCACTTACCAGTCGACGCGGTGCCACGCACCCGTCGTCGGTAATCTCTCCAACGCCCAGAAATTCGCCAGTTTCCAGGAAGAGGCGCACCATATCACCTTCTTGGCCGATACGGTAGACCTGCAGGTCCATGACAGGTTGTCCCTGGCGCACATAGTAGCCGGTGTTCTCCGGCAGCGTGAGACTGGGTAGCCCGGAAGCGGGCGCATCAACCGGCAGCAGGTGGTGGTCGAGCTCTTCGGCGCGGCCTTCACCGCGCTCTTCGGCCAGCTCATCCAGGGTCAGGGCATCGGCCTCATCGAAGGGGCCGGCGGCGCTGCGATGCAGCTTCTCCACGTAAGCACCCACGTCCAGGGCCTCTCCCAGATCCTCCGCCAGGCTGCGGACATAGGTGCCCTTGGAGCAGTGGATTTCCACTTCGGCCCGGGGTTGCGGACCGGGAGTGAACGCGAGCAACTCATACTCGAAGATCTCCACCTCTCGCGGTTCACGCTCCACTTCCACGCCCTGGCGGGCGAGCTTGTAGAGGGGCTGCCCCTTGTGCTTCAAGGCAGAGTACATCGAGGGCACCTGCTGGATACGGCCGCGGAACGACACCATTGCCTCGCGCACATCGGCCTCTGTAAGTCCTGAGGCGTCTGCCGTGGCAATCACTTCGCCGTCAGCATCACCGCTGGCGGTACGCATCCCGAAAACAAAGGTGCTCCGGTAGCGCTTATCGGCATCGAGCAGGTACTGGGAAAACTTGGTAGCTTCACCAAAGCATACTGGCAGCACGCCGGTGGCGAGCGGGTCCAGCGCACCGGTATGCCCGGCACGATTGGCAAAAAACAGTCGCTTGGCTTTCTGGAGAGCGTCGTTGGCGGTGATTCCGGCAGGCTTGTTCAGCAGCAGGACGCCGTTAACCGCACGGCCCCATTTTGGTCTGCGGCCCATGATTACTCTTTGCCGTCCCCTTCGTCATCGCCACCGTCATCGGCGTGATGGCTGCGGTCGGATTTTACCGCCTTCTCGATCAATGCCGACAACTCCTGGCCGCGGACGGAAGTCTCGTCATAGCGGAACTGCAGCCGCGGGATTGTCCGCATCTGGATTTCGCGGGCCAGCTGGCTGCGCAGGAAACCCGCGGCCTTGTTCAGCACCTGCATGGAGGTGTTGATCTTGCTCCTGTCGTCCTCACCGACAAAGGTGACAAAGACCTTGGCCGACGCCAGGTCACGGCTTACCTCTACATCGTTGACATTTACCATGCCCAGGCGCGGGTCGCGCACTTCACGCTGGATCAGCTGCGCCAGCTCGCGACGCATGGCGTCAGCGACTCGATCGGCGCGGTGGAATTCTCTTGCCATTGGTTACCTGTAAAAATGGCTGGCATAAAACGTCATCCCGGCAGCAGCCGGGATGACAGGGTGGAGTCGTATCGGTGCTGCCGGCCGGCGAAAGGCGGGTAGCAGCCCGACTGCCACGGCATTAGAGCTCGCGGGCAACCTTGACGATATCGTAGACCTCGATCTGGTCGCCGGCCTTGACGTCATTGTAGTCTTTCACGCCAATACCACACTCCATACCGTTGCGGACTTCCTGAACGTCGTCCTTGAAGCGGCGTAGTGATTCCAGCTCGCCCTGGTAGATCACGACGTTATCCCGCAGGACACGGATCGGCTTGTTGCGGTAAACCGTACCCTCGGTGACCATGCAACCGGCAATAGCACCGAACTTGGGCGAACGGAAGACATCGCGCACCTGGGCAATGCCAACGATCTCTTCGCGTACTTCCGGCTCCAGCATCCCCGACAGGGCCTGCTTGACCTCGTCCAGCAGATTGTAGATCACGCTGTAGTAACGGATCTCCACATTCTCGGTCTCCGCCACTTTGCGGGCCGCAACGTCGGCACGGGTGTTAAAGCCGATAATGATCGCACCAGAGGTGAGCGCCAGGTTGACGTCGTTTTCGGCAATACCGCCGACGCCGCTGGATACCACGTTGACCGAAACTTCCTCGTTACCGATTTCCGCCAGTGCGGACAGGATCGCTTCCAGAGAGCCGCGCACGTCAGCCTTGATGACCACCGGCAGGACTTTTTTCTCCCCCGCTTCCATGTCGGCAAACATGTTTTCAAGCTTGGCTGCCTGCTGGCGCTGCATACGCTCGCGGCGCTCTTTCTCTGCACGCTGCTCGGCCACTTCGCGGGCCTTGCGCTCGTCTGCAACAACCATGAACTCGTCACCGGCATTGGGTGTACTGTCGAGACCCAGCAGCTCCACCGGGGTGGAGGGGCCCGCCTCTTTCACGCTCTTGCCCAGCTCGTTGGTCATGGCGCGTACCCGGCCGTAGCTCTGGCCGGCGAGGACAATGTCACCGCGCTTCAGCTCGCCGCTCTGTACCAGCAGGGTAGCGACGACACCACGCCCCTTCTCCAGGCGCGACTCGATCACCACGCCGCGGGCGGGCACACCTACCTCGGCCTTGAGTTCCAGCATCTCTGCCTGCAGGGAAACTGCCTCCAGGAGGTCGTCGATGCCCTGGCCGGTATGCGCGGACACCTCGATAAACTGGGTATCACCACCCCAGTCCTCGGGAATCACATCCTTGGCCGCCAGTTCATTCTTGACCCGGTCGGGGTCGGCCCCCTCCTTGTCACACTTGTTGATGGCAACCACAAGCGGAACACCCGCCGCCTTGGCGTGCTGGATGGCCTCCTCGGTCTGCGGCATGACGCCGTCGTCCGCTGCAACCACCAGGATCACCACGTCAGTGGCCTGGGCGCCGCGGGCTCGCATCGCGGTAAATGCGGCGTGACCCGGGGTATCCAGGAAGGCGACCTCGCCCTGGCTGGTTTGCACCCGGTAGGCACCGATATGCTGGGTAATACCACCGGCCTCGCCGGAGGCCACCTTGGTCTTACGGATATAGTCCAGCAAGGAAGTCTTGCCGTGGTCGACGTGGCCCATCACGGTCACCACTGGCGCACGGGAGACTTCCTCACCCTTCACCTGCTCGACCTGGGCCACCAGGCTCTCCTCGAGCTCGTTCTCGGAGCGCAGTACCACCTTGTGGCCAAGCTCCTCAACAATCAGTGTGGCGGTCTCGCGGTCCAGCGCCTGGTTGATCGTAACCATCTCACCCATCTTCATCAGGCGCTTGATAAGTTCACCGGCCTTCATGTTCAACTGCTTGGCCAGCTCGCCGACGGTGATGGTTTCGCCTAACTGTACTTCGTACACCTGTTTTCCCGTGGGCTTCTTGAACCCATGTGTGTTCTTGATCTTGAGCGTCGGGCGGGACAGGGAGCGCGTGCTGCGCTTCTCGCTTTCCGAATCCTCAAACGCTTCCAGTGCCTGCTCGTAGAGCGCGGTCTTGCTGGACTTCTTCGGGCCACCCTTGGCACCGCGACGACCGCGGCGCTTGCGCGGCTCGTCTTCCTCTTTCTCGGTGACGGTGGGGGTCGCCTCCAGCTTGCGACGCAGGGACGGCTTGACCGTTTCGGTCTTGGCCTTGCGCTCGCGCTCCTGCTTTTCCTGCTCGGCGCGCTGGCGCTCCTCCTCGACGCGTGCCTTCTTCTCTTCAAGCTCCTCGGCTTCCCGCGCGGCCTGCTCCTTGCGACGCTCCATCGCGGCAATACGCATCGCCTCGATATCATCAACGTACGTCGAGCGGGCCGGGGCCGGCTTGGCTTCCTCTGCTGGCTGGGGCTTTTCCTCGGCGGGCTCCGCGGCCTGCTCGGGCTCAGCTTCGGCCTCGGCGGCAGGAGCCTCGGCCTCGGCCGCCTCCTGCTCGGCCGCTGCAGCTGCAGCCGCCTCCTCGGCTTCGATGCGGGCCTTCTCGGCTTCGGCCTCCGCCTGCTCGGCGCGCGCACGTTCCTGCTCCGCCTGCTCCGCCAGTGCCTTCTCCAGCTCTGCCCGCTGGGCTTCACGTTCCGCCTCAGCGGCCTGCTCGGCCTCCGGGCGTTTCACATAAGTACGCTTCTTGCGCACCTCCACATTCACGGTCTTGCGGCCGGTGCCAGAGCCGGTTTTGAGCGTGGTGGTGGTCTTGCGCTTCAGGGTAATCTTGCGTGGTGCAGAAGCCTTCTGCTCCCCGTGACTGCTTTTCAGGAAGTTGAGCAGGACCTGCTTTTCCTCATCCGACACCACGGCGTCGGCAGAGGTCTGGGGCAAACCCGCGTCCTTCATCTGCTTCAGCAGACGGTCCTCGGTGGCACCAACCGATTTCGCGAGTTCGCTAACTGTTACTTCGGCCATTCTCTCTCCTAAAATTCGCTTGGTCGGAGGGGTTCTATCTGAATTACCCGCAATTGTTACATGACAGCATTCCATAGGGCCCGCCAAACGGACCCGGCTATTCTACTACCGTCTGGCGCTGTTACGCCTGCTCGCCGCTGTCGTCGGCAAACCAGGGCTCACGCGCCTTCATGATCAGCGCAGCAGCGCGCTCCTGGTCGACACCCTCGAAGTCAAGGAGGTCGTCCACTGCCTGCTCGGCCAGGTCTTCCATGCTGGCGATGCCACGGCTCGCCAACTGGTAAGCCAGCTGGCGGTCCATACCATCCATGTTCAGCAGGTCTTCCTGCGGCTCGGCCGCGTCCAGCTGCTCTTCGGAGGCCAGGGCCTGGGTCAGCAATGCGTCCTTGGCACGGGCGCGCAGCTCCTCGGCGATTTCCTCGTCGAAGCCTTCAATGCCCAGCATCTCCTCGATGGGCACGTAGGCCACCTCTTCCAGGGTGGTGAAACCTTCTTCCACCAGCACGCCGGCGACATCTTCATCGATATCCAGGCGTTCCATAAAGGTTTCCATGATACTGCCGGACTCGGCTTCCTGCTTGGCCTGCCACTCCTCAACGCTCATCACGTTGATCTGCCACTCGGTCAGGTCCGAGGCCAGGCGTACATTCTGGCCACTGCGGCCAATGGCCATGGCCAGGTTTTCCTCTGCCACCGCCACGTCCATGGAGCCGGCATCCTCGTCCACCACAATGGACTCGATCTCGGCAGGGGCCATGGCATTGATCACAAACTGGGCCGGATTCTCGTCCCAGAGGACAATATCCACACGCTCACCGGAAAGCTCGTTGGAAACCGCCTGTACACGCGCACCGCGCATGCCGACACAGGCACCCACGGGGTCGATACGGCCATCATTGGTATTGACCGCAATCTTGGCGCGCAGACCGGGATCCCGGGCTGCACCCTTGATTTCAATCACCTCTTCAGCGATCTCCGGGACCTCGATGCGGAACAGCTCGATCAGCATCTCCGGGCAGGAACGGCTCAGCATCAGCTGCGGGCCGCGGGCTTCCGGCTGGATTTCCAGCAGGATCGCACGCACCCGATCACCGAGGCGGAAAATCTCGCGCCCCACCAACTGGTCGCGCGGCAGGCGGGCCTCGGCATTACTGCCCAGGTCCACAGCGATAAAGTCGCGGGTGACTTTCTTGACCGTGCCGCTGACCAGCTCGCCTACCCGGTCGCGGTACTCTTCCACAACCTTGGCGCGCTCAGCTTCACGGACCTTCTGCACAATCACCTGCTTGGCGGTCTGCGCGGCAATCCGGCCGAACTCCACGTTTTCCACCTGCTCGCGGTACACATCCCCGGCCTTGAGCTCCGGGTCCTTTTCGTGTGCTTCCTCCAGCGTGAACTGGGTTCCAAGCTCTGCCAGGGTATCGTCATCCACGACTTCCCAGCTGCGGTAAGTCTCATAGTCGCCAGTTCTGCGATCGATGATCACCTCAATGGTGGAATCCTCGTCGTACCGTTTTTTGGTAGCGGTTGCCAGGGCCACCTCAATCGCCTGGAAAATAATATCCCGGTCGACGCCCTTTTCGTTGGAAACCGCCTCGGCTACCAGCAAGATCTCTTTGTTCATGCAGCTGTGCCCCTAACATCGCCTGCGCTCAGGCGCCTACTAAAAATGACTGAAAAGTTACTTGGTAAACTGGGGAATGATGTTGGCCCGCTCGATGCTGTCAATCGGCAACAGGTATTCGTTCTCGCCGTCGACACGCAGCACAACTTCCTCACCCTCTACGCCCGCGAGCAGTCCGCGCCATTTGCGCTGCCCTTCCAGCGGCATGCGCAGGCGCACCTCAATCTGGGCGCCGACAAAACGCTCGTACTGGTCCAGGCGGTAAAGCGGGCGATCCATTCCCGGTGAGGACACCTCCAGGGTGTACTTGCCAGTGATGGGATCTTCCACATCCATCACGGCACTGACCTGGCGGCTGACCTTTTCGCAGTCTTCCACCGCGATCCCATCCTCGGAATCGATATAAATCCGCAACAACGCATTGCGGCCGTGGGTCTGGTATTCGATACCCCAGAGCTCACAGCCCAGCGAGGCCACTACCGGACCCAGAAGTTCTTCCAGCTGTTCGCGCTTGGTCGCCATTCTAATCACCACACTCTTCGGCGGGCCGCCGGGTGCTGCTTTCCAGCCCGGCCCGGGGGCCGCCACTAAGGTGGAGCACACCGACGTACCCCACAAACAAAAAATGGGCTGGGAAGCCCGCACCACGGTCCGAATGACAAACCGCGGCGCCTACTTCCGGCCCATTCGGAAACCGTATCTTGCAGATACGAAAAAGCCCCTGACCGGGGCTTCAAACGCGAAACGCCGGGCCTAGACCCAACGTTTCAAATTTGGTAGCGGGGGCAGGATTTGAACCTACGACCTTCGGGTTATGAGCCCGACGAGCTACCAGGCTGCTCCACCCCGCATCAACTCTCAGGAAACCGGCTCTGGTACTTCCGGCTTCCCTGCGGTGGGTTGCCCCAACCGCTCAAGAGGCTGCGCATTCTAGGGAACGGACCCGGTTGCGTCAACCCTTGTCTGGCATTTATTTTCACATTGCCTTGTGCGCCCCGGTTCCTATTATAGAACCAAATCCCCGGAAGCAAATTATCACGCGCCGGACTGCCCGGCCGGAGCTCAGCCAGCGGTGGTTCCATGCCGCCGCAGATCCGGGCTACTGGCGGCGGACTCTTTGCCACATTCCGCGCAGCGCTGCTTTCCCAGTCCCAGGCTGCGCCATTCAAGGCGCTCCGCCTCGAAAACCTGCAGGGTATCCAGGCTGCCGAGCGGCAGTCCGACCAGCAGCTTGATGGCCTCGAGCGCCTGTACACTGCCGACTACACCGAGCGCGGGCCCGATCACACCGCTGGTCTGGCAATTGCCCGCGGGCTCGCGCTCCGCCTCCGGGAAAACGCATGCATAGCAAGGTGATCCCGCCCGGCGGAAATCGAAGCTCACCAGCTGGCCGGAGAAACCCTGCACCGAGGCCATGATCACCGGCACCCCCCGTGCGCGGCAGGTGCGGTTGATCGCGTGGCGTATACTCATGTTGTCGGTGCAGTCCAGCACCAGGTCGAATCCGGCCAGGCGCTCGAGCAGCCAGCCCTCATCGGCCATGGCCATGTGAGTATGGATCCGGATTCCCGGATTGGCGGCCTGCAGCTGCTGGGCGGCGACCTGTACTTTCGGTTTGTGCAGGTGATTGGTCTTGTACAGCACCTGGCGCTGGAGATTGGAAAGCTCCACCTCATCGCCGTCGACCAGGTGCAACTCGCCGATGCCGGCCGCGGCGAGGTACAGCGCAGCCGGGCAACCGAGGCCGCCCATCCCCACCACCATAACCCTGGCGGCGGTGAGCTTTTCCTGGGCCGCCTCACCCATCTGCGGCAGCATGATCTGGCGACTGTAGCGGATACGTTCTTTGTGACTGCGCACGTCGATTCACCATCAGAGTTGTTACCGACACCGGGATTGTTACAGATCGGGTCACTCGACGCTGAGACTGATATCACCGGAGTCGAGCTGGAAAGCCACCTTGCCTGCGGGCCTGTGACCGCCCGTCACCCTCTCCGCATACAGGGGGCTCACCGAAGGGCAAAGGACAGGTCGCGCCAGTGCGCAACGAGTCCTCCGTGCGTCCTGCCAGGAGGTTCCGGCATCAATCACCGGCCCGGCACAGGCAGGGCTCGCCACCGGTCAAGCACAGCTGTTCGCGGCCGAGAGAGGCAAAGGCGCGGACCACGATGCCACCTTCCGTCACCGTGGGGTTTTTCAGCGTCGAACGATCGCCCACAGCCACTCCCCGGGCAAGCAGTCATTGCAGCAGAAGTGGCAGCTCCGTGTCACGGACAGGCGCAGGTAATAAAACCAGCGGCCACAGCTATCTTTTCACATTGAGCGCCTTTCCAGGGTCGGGAAGCCAACGATGTTCCTACGTGACCCTGGCGGCCTTTCCGGCCACGGTTTCCACTTCACCCCGTGGAAACCGCTCGGACTGCGGGTCCCGGTGCCTAGACTGTTGCCAGTGTATCATTGCAACGGCTCGCTGCCCGGCACACCGCAATGAATGGCACGGCCGGTACCGAAGGGGAGCTTGGAGCACAAGAAAGCGAGAAGGCTTCGCTTCTCTGTCAAGAGGCTCCCACACGGGTATAATGGGCGCCAATGTATCATGGCCTGGAGCCCGGAGCTGTCCAGTGCCAAACCGTTCAAAACCTGGCTGACGGATGATTTACACTGCCCTCAAAACACTGCACGTCTCGCTCGCGGTACTGTCTTTCAGCGGCTTCCTGTTACGGACTGGCGGGCAGTTTGCAGGCCAGGCCTGGGCCAGTGGAAAGGCGGCGCGCACCCTGCCCCACATATTCGACACCGCCCTGCTGATTTCAGCGCTTTTTTTGCTGTACGTGCACCAGTGGCTTCCACTGGAGCAACCCTGGCTGAAGGCCAAAATGGGCGGACTGTTGCTTTATATATTCTTCGGCGCCGCCACCCTAAGGGTCGCCCGCGATAACGGACAGCGCCTGCTCGCCGCAGTATGTGCCTGCACAGCATTTGCATACATGGTATCGGTAGCGATCAGTAAATCGCCGCTTCCTTTCGGATAGGGATGCGAATTCGGTAGATCAGCCAGGGCCGCTGCCCGCCTTACGAAGCCCTGCCCGGCTGCCACCGGGCGCTCGCTAACCACTGGAATGCCGGACCTCACGGCGCTAACCTGATGGCTGCCGGACGATGGGCGAGCCAAGGGAGAAGGGCCGACACGGGCCAGTGACTTTCCCTCCCAGCGGCGACCGCCCACATACCAGCCAGAAAGGAAGCAGCGCCAGTGAAAGCGATCGGGTTGTACCAGTACCTGCCAATTGAAAATGAGAAATCACTTGTCGACGTCTACCTGGATCGACCGCGCCCCGGGTCCCGCGATCTGCTGGTCGCGGTACAGGCGATTGCCGTCAACCCGGTGGACACCAAGGTGCGGGCCCCGCAAACAGGGGCCGTGAAACCGTCGGAAACACCGCACATTCTCGGCTGGGACGCCGCCGGGGAGGTGATTGATACCGGCGAGGAAGTGGAGGGCTTCCGCCCCGGGGACCGGGTGTATTACGCCGGCGACATCACCCGGCCCGGCTGCTACAGCGAGATGCACCTGGTGGACGAGCGACTCGCCGGACACCTGCCCGAAACTCTCGACTTCACCTCCGCAGCCGCACTGCCCCTGACCGGCCTGACCGCCTGGGAGGCGCTGTTCGAGCGCCTGGGGATTTCCACCACCGGCGAGGACGCCGGCAAAAGCATCCTGGTCATCGGCGGCGCCGGTGGAGTGGGCTCCATCGCCGTCCAGCTGGCGCGGCACGTAGCCCGCCTGAAGGTAATTGCGTCAGCGTCGCGCACCAAGTCCAGCATCTGGGCCAAGAAACTTGGTGCCCACCATATCGTCAACCATCGTCACGCCCTCGACCGCGAACTGCAGGAACACGGCTTCGATACGGTGGATTACATCCTCTGCCTTAACGACACCGATCAGCACTGGCAGGCAATGGCCAGTGCCGTTGCGCCCCAGGGACATATTTGCAGCATCGTGGACAACCGCGAACCACTGGCCCTCAACCAGCTGAAGCGCAAGAGCGCCAGCTTCGCCTGGGAATTCATGTTCACCCGCTCCATGTACCGCACAGCGGACATGCACCGCCAGGGTCAAATTCTCGGCCGGATAGCACGGCTGGTGGATGAGGGGGTGCTGAAAACGACGGTGAATCAGGTATTGGAGCCAATCAACGCCGCCAACCTGCGCCGGGCCCACGCCCAGATTGAAGCCGGGAGCACCATCGGGAAAATTGTTCTGGCGGGGTGGTAGCCGGGCCAGGCACCCGCGCTTCACTGCAAGTGGCTGGCCAACCAGGGGAAGCAGGGAGGGTCCCGCGGGACCCGCCCCCTCAGAGCTTGCCGATCACGTTGATAAAGAACCCCTGGCTGTCGTAATCCAGTTGCGTCAGGTCATCCGAGAAGTCCGTGAAGTTGTAGCCCGCACCTACCTTCAGGTGCTTGCCAACATGCCGGTAGATTCCCAGCAATGCACCACTGCGACGGTCCTGCGCATCCGGAAGGTCCAGCATCCGGCCCTCGATCAACAGGTCCCACTCGTTCACGAAGTGCCAGTCCGCACGCAACACATACAGGCTCGCACGACTGTCGAAGAACTCCGGCTCCTGCCGGTCCTGGCTCAGCTGGCCCAGACGGTAAGCGTACTTGGCTCCCAGGGTCCAGCGCCGGGTCAGGTCGTAACTCGCGTCCAACGAGAAGATGTGGCTCTTCTGGACATACTCCGCCGCCGTGTTCTCCACCGTTACCTGACCGGCGGTGGGCACGTTGTAGAAGTAGGTGTACTTCAGCAGCGTGTTCAGCCGGTCATTGGCCACCGGACGGTAGGCATAACCCATTACCGCCTCGGTGAACTTGCCGTCGTAGAACTGTCCCTGGGAGCTCTTGCTGTCGGAGTAGTTCAGCTTGCCCACCACGCGCCAGTCCGGGTTGAGCTGGTAGCTGGCATTGTTCTTCAGCAGCCAGGTCTGGCGCTCGGACTCGGTCACCGTATCCGCATCCACCGGGGTTTCCATGGTGTCGGTACGGTATTCCACGGCCGAGGACAGGCGCACAGCCTCGGTGCTGTAACCCACGTTGGCACCCACGGCGCGGCGCTCGGTCTGGGCACCGGTGCGCGGGTCCTCCAGCGTGCCCGCCTCCATGCTGGTGCCGTAATGCCAGCGGTCGCTCGGGGCCAGCTCCATGCCCAGGGCGTGGGTCAGGCCGGTGGAGACATCCCCGTGGGTGTAGCGCTCCTCGCCGTAGACGCTCAGGCTGTCGGAGTAGCGGCTGCGGAAGCCACTGGCCATGTTGCCCTTGCGTGCCCGCACGCCGGTATCGGTGCGCTCGTTGTCGAGGGTGTAGTTCAGGTAGACGTTGGTGCGATCGCTGACCAGGTAATCGGTACCCAGGCGCGCCGCAGTGCCGGTATCCCCCTCGGACAGTTCACTGTCCAGGGTCAGGCGCTCGCTCACGCGGTAGGCGCCGCCGAAGCCGACGCGGTTGTTTTCATCCCGGTTACCGGTCACTTCCATGGTGCGCTGCACGAAGCCGAACGCGCTCCAGTCGGCACCGGAGTTGTAGGCCGCTTCCACCGCCACATCGGTGCGGTCACCCTGGGTCTGGGTCGGCGCCACCACCGGCGAGTAGTCCTCCCGGGTGTCGGCGCGACCACCGGTGGTCACCCGCCATTTTTCGTTGATGCGATACCCCACGGACAGGTCCACAGCGGAGGTCTGCAGGCCGTATTCCTGCTCGCGCTGGTCCGCCTTCACACCCACATCGAAGCGCTCGCCGATGGGCAGGTTGGCACTGGCACCGCTCTGGGTGGTGTCCTGGTTCACCAACTGGCCCGGCGCGGCGAAGCCCGCCTCGCGCTCCTGGTGGTAGAAGGTTCCGGTACCCCGCGCTCCTTCGAACACATCCCCCAGGTGCAGGCTGCCCTCAACCTTGTTGGCGGCAGCCTGGGGGTCCGGGTTCAGCGCGTCGATATCGCTGAAGCCGTCGCTGCCCGACTGGTTGAAGCTGAAGCCGCCATCGAGGGAGGACACGCTGTCGAGGTTGCTGCCCTCGCTGGTGGCGGACTCGATCTTGATCCAGCTGCCGGCGCTGGCCCGCAGGGTCAGGTCAACACCCTGCAGGGAGGACTCGTTGCCCTCTTCATCCTGCTGGGTGCCGCTCACGCCCAGTTTCACGTGGTCCCCCAGCCAGTAGTGGGCACGACCACCCACCGCCAGGGTATCGAGTTCCTCGAAGCCCGGGGTGTATTCGTAGCGGGTCACCAGGTACTGGGGATTGCCGTTGTAGGAACCGTCCTGGATCAGCAGGTTGTCATTGGCAATGGCTGACAGTGGGCGGTTCAGCAGGATACGCCCCTGGATATAGTCCACGTCGTAGTCGATCACCGGGGTCAGGTTCTTGACCCCCAGTACCAGGCCGGAGTCCTTGTCCCGCACCTCGACCCGCACCCGCTCGGAGCCGGCGAGGATATCCTGGTGGCGCAGGAAGTAGAGCGAGCCACCGGTACCGCGGAACTCATCGCGACCGGCGACGGTGCCCGGCTCGGCACTGAAGCCGTCGATCTCGAAGCGTTTCTCGCCGAAGCTGGTGACGTCGTCGGTTTCGTAGTGGGCATTGGCACCGTAGAGCGCGCGGTCGACATGGGCCAGCTCATTGTCGGTGTAGGAGGCCTTGAAGTTACCCCACATGCCGTAGTCATCGTACTTGGACAGCTTGATGTAGAACTTGCCGGAGGTCGGTGCATCTTCCACCACCGTGGAGTCGTCACCGAAGGTCGGGTAATAAAGGTCCGAGTCCAGCCGGCGGAACAGCGCGTCCGGGGACTTCTCCATAAAGTTGGAGAACAGCTCATCCACCGGGCCTTCCTCGGTATCGGCACTGGCGGACAGGTTCCAGCCCTCACCGAAGTCGCCGCTGGTGTAGAACGCCAGGCGGCCGTCGTAACTCACCGAGTTGTCGTAGTGGGTCTCGTCACCGGTGACCAGCGCCGCCGGGCCGTTGGTATCATCGATACCGATGGTCAGGTCGGCAATGCCCACGGTGAACCAGTCGTTGCGGCGGAAGCGCAGGTCGCGCAGGAACAGCTCGCCGTTACCCTGCTCATCCAGTACCGCTACTTCCACGGTGTGCAGGCCGCGGGTAAAGATTTCCTCGGCCACGAACTCGCCGCTGTCACTGACCGGCACCGGGCGCCCCGCCACCCACACGGTGTGGTCTTCGGGGATCTGCGCACCGTTCACCAGCACCGAGTTGCCGTTCAGCGGGATACCCTGCCGGGCCAGGCGGTTTTCACCGTAGCCCACCAGCAGTTCTTCCTCCGGGTCGGCTTCCTGCTGTGGCGGATCCAGCCGGTCCACCAGCCACAGGGTCTGGGGCCGGGTCTCGTCATAACGCCCGTCCTCGTCGTAGACACGCAGCAGGTACTGGAGCTTTTTCAGCGGCGCCTCGAACGCCTCCATGTCGGCACTCCAGGTGCCGCGGCCGTCGACATCCAGCGGCACCACGGCCACCGGCTCGTCACGCACGGACTGCTCTTCCTCGAACACGCGCACTTCCGCGCGCTCGATAAAGGCGGGATAGTTGGTGTAGCTCTTGAACTCGACGCGGCTGTCGTCCACCTCGGTTTCCGGGTCATCGGCGTAGCGCACGGTAGTGGGCCAGGCGCTGACGTTGAGCCGCGGCGTCATTTTCTGGTTGTCGAAGCGGAACTGGATATTGGCCTGTTCCAGCGCCAGGTCGGTACAGCGCTGCAGGTCCGCAGAGTTACGATAGGGATCGTACTCGGGGCTGCCGTCGACGGTGATGCGCATCAGGTTGAGGGCGTACGGGTTGTTGGCCTGCGCCTCGCGGTCGATACGCTCGATGGCCAGGCGATCCTGTTCCGCCAACACCGCCAGCTCGTCGTAGAGCACCTGCACTTCCACACGGGCGCCACCCATCTCAATAAAGCCGGTGGACACCACATCGTCGGACTGCACGTAGCCGCGCCCCTCGAACGCCACCTGTTCACCGGTGAGGCCGAGGCGCTGCTGCACCTGCTCCATCACCCGCCGCGCGCGGGCACGGGACAGGCCCACGTCATCGCCATAGACCATCGCCTCACGGCGCTCCATGCGCTCGTTATCGGTGTAACCAACGAAGCTGACACGCACATTGGCCTTGTCGGCCACCTCGCCCATCACACTGCGGATCGCCGCCAGCTGGCCGTCGGAGATCACCGGGTCGCCCTGCTCGAAGCGGATCGTGGGCAGTGTGGTATTGGGGGACTCGTGGGCAATGGTGATGGTCTCGGCGCCGGCATTCTCCGGGCAGGCCTGGATGCCGTCACCGGTGGTTTCCATCAGGTCGTCGTACCAGAACTCCACTTCCACCCGGCGGTTCAGGGCACGGCCCTTGGCGGTATCGTTGGCGGCAACTGGCTGACTGGCGCCCTTGCCGGTGAAGGTCACCGCGTAACCGGGCAGGCCCAGCGCATCGCGCACCGCCAGCGCCACCCGTCGCGCTTCCGCCTGCGACAGGGCCATCTGGTTTTCATAAAGTGCCGCCGGGCCTTCCGGCAGGGCCTGGCCGTCGGTGTGACCGACAAAGTGCACAACCAGGTTCTTGCGGTCGGCCATCTGCGCGCGCACTTCGCGGATACGGCGCACAAACGCCTCGGGCAGGTCCACCTGGCCCGGCTCCCAGCGCAGCGGCGAGACCAGGTTCTTGATGCGCGCACGCTGGTCGCTGCCGTCGGCGTAACGCAGCCGGCACACGGTCTCCTGACGGCACACCTTGATGCGGTTCAGGTCCAGCGCCTGGGCGCGGGCCATTTCCGCCTGCGCCGCTTCGTCCAGCTCGTCGTAGGACAGACGCACTTCCACCCGGCGGTTCTGCGCCCGCCCCACACTGGTGATGTTTTCCACTGCCGGCTCGGCATCGCCAAGGCCTTCATAACTGACCGCGTCCTCCGGCAGGTCCAGTGACAGCTGCATAAACTCCGCCACCAACCTCGCCCGCGCGCGGGACAGCTCCTCCTTGTCCAGGTACTCCGCCAGTTCCTGCTGGCTCAGCGAGCCGGCATCGGTATGACCGACAAAGTGCAGGCGCAGGTTGTGGACCTCGCCGAGGGTATCGAGCTTCTCACGGAGAGCGGCAACCGCTTCCTCGCCGACTTCGTCATCGACGTTTTCATACACCAGCGGGCCGATCACATTTTCCTCGACCACCGGCTCCATCGCCTCCACGAACATCGAGGCATCCTGCACCCACTGGCGCCGGGGCTGCCCCAGCGTCATGGTCTCGGTATTGTTGCCCACCGGCTGCTCGGTGTACTCCGCGGTGCTTTCCACATCCGTGGTCAGGCCCGGAACCTGTTTCCACACTTCCCACCAGGCCGGTTCGGTCACCGGTGCAGGCTCCACGGCCGGTTGCAC
Source organism: Microbulbifer sediminum (assembly GCF_021729035.1). Lineage (GTDB taxonomy): Bacteria > Pseudomonadota > Gammaproteobacteria > Pseudomonadales > Cellvibrionaceae > Microbulbifer > Microbulbifer sediminum. The sequence goes on from NZ_JAJSAP010000001.1 coordinate 352,500, forward strand.
TTCCCCGGCGCTGTCCTGCGCCTGCAGCGGGATCGTCGCCAGCGCGGCAAAGGCCAGTGCCAGCGGGCGCAACGGAAGGCCGGCCCCTGCGCTTTTCTTATTCATAGAGGACATTACTCCCATCCTCCTGTTCCCTCGCCTTTGCCCGGGGGCGCACCGCGCCGCCAGAATACCTCGGTTTCAATGGTCAGTTCGTAGTCGCCGTACTCGGCCGCCCACGCCTCGGCCACCTGCGCCTTGATCGCCTGCAGGCGACGCTCTACCAGCGCGGGATCCTCGTTCTCGGCCAGGTAGGACAGGCGTAGCACCGATGGCGCCTCTGCCAGTTTTTCCAGCAGCAGTTCCGTGCGCGAGTGCCACTGCGGGCGCAGCTCGGTGGTCTGCGGCTCGAACACCGCCTCGGCCAGGTCCAGGCGCACTACCCGGTGCAGGCTGGTGCCGAAGTTGAACTTGATCATCTTGCCCCGCGTGGCGCGCTGCACCCGCGGGTTCTCTGTCGTGAGACGATAACCGCTCGGCAGGCTCCGATCGTCGAGCTTCAGCACAAAGTTGGAACCGCGATCCTGGTTCGGCACCACCGCACAGGTGATATGGAAGCGGCCGTGGGCATCGGTGGTGGCATTGAGGCCGGTGGCCGTCACCACCCGTGCACCGGGTACACCGCCCTCACCGGCATCCTGGTAGCCGTTCATGTTCTTGTCGTCGTATACCTTGCCGATCACATCGGTACAGTCGAAGGTCGGGTCGGGGATCACCCGCACCGTGGCCGAGGCCTCGCCGGACAACTGCTGGCCGGACAGGCCATTGAACAGCCGCGCCCGGTTGACGTACTCGCCCTCGCCCACACCGGAACCAACCACCAGTAACAGCTTGGCCGTACGGGTCTGCTCCGGATCCACACGCAGGCCAGACCAGCTGAGCTGCAGCCCGTTAACCTCCGGCTCAATCGCCTCGCCATCGACGCGGGCCGACCCGGCGATGTACTTGAAGCCCGCCGGGAAGAAGTCCACCAGCTGCAGGTCCGTCAGCGGCACCCCGGTGGTGTTGCTGAAGGTGATGGTGTACGGCACCAGCTGGCTGCGGGTGACGTTCAGCATCGCCGCCGTCTTGGTGATCGACACGGCACCTTCCAGCTGCGGGTCGATCGCGATGTGGTTGTTGAACAGCTGGCTCTCACCCGGGATGCGGTTGTCGTCCAGCGTCAGGCGCAGGTAGTAGTCCGTCTCCGGGCTGCGTGCATCGATATCCAGCGCTGGCAGTGCCGCCGAGGCCTGCGCCTCACAGTAATCCGCCGTACCCGGAATGGTGTCCGCACCACTACCCAGGCAGGCCGCCACATCGAAGCCCGCGGTGTCCACATTGGTCTGCGGCGGGATGATCGCCGACTCGCCGGCAACATAGCCATCCCCCGGCATCTCCACCTGGATCAGGTAGTCGGCATTCGCCGGGCAACCGGCACTGCTGAAGTTCAGGTCAAACTTGTAGTAACCACCGGACAGGGTCACCTGGCCCTGCTGTTTCGGGTCGTCGAAGCAGCTGTCCGGAAGTTCCGCCCCTGAAGAGGCGCGCAGCATGGTAACCACGGCACCGGACACTGGCACACGCAGCACGGAATCGTAGATCACCCCGTTAGGTGTCAGCGGCAGGTTGAGGTCCTGGGGGCTGGAACCGGATGCCACAAAAATCTCGCTGATCTGCTGGGGACCGTCGGTGAAGTCCGAGTCCGCATTGCCCAGCGAAGCGGTATTGGAACCTGCATTGGGAGCTATGTAACGGAGTTCATAGCCGCTACCGTCGATATCGTTGGGTACCAGGCCACTGAGCTGGAAATAGCCATCCTCATCACTCTGCACAGTCTCCAGCAGGGCATTGTTCCGGTAGAGCTCTACCGTCCAGTTAGGCAACAGCTCTTCGTCGGTATCGGGCTCCCCGTCAAAGTCCACATCCCGCCAGAGGTAACCTGCAAGGTTCGCCGTTCCAGGCGTACCACCGACATCGATCGCGGCACTGGCTTCCTCGCGACTGGCGGGATCATTCCACTCCACGAAAGCGGTGTTGAGGACCGTGCTGCCGATCTCCAGCTCCGCACCCAGCTGGGCGCGGAAACGCAGGATCGCAGAGTCGCCCGCCGCCAGATCACCGTAGGCGGTGCCGAAATCGGCGGTGATTACAGAACCATTCACACTGATACCCGCAGCCTGTCCATCCAGTGCTGCGGAACCTTCAACATAGGTGAGTACGCCGTCGCCCGCTGCCAACAGGTCATCGGTGATGACGACATTGCTGGCCGGTACCGTACTGATATTGGTCACACGCACCAGGTACTCGAGCGTGGCGCCGGCCTCGGCGGCACCGCCACCGACCACGGCGACTTCCTTGGTGATGGACAGCTGCTGCGCATCTCCAACCACTATCTCGGTGGGCTGGGCACCGTTGGAGGGACTCCCATCGGCGTCGGTCAGTGTAAGCGGCAGGTCATCGGCGGTGACCTCGCCCTGGTTACTGATGACCGTCCCTGCCGGGGTACCGCCATTAACGGTCACATCGAAGGTCACGGTAACCGTCTCATCCACGGCGAGAACTGCCCCATCGGAGGGCAGCGCCACCCCGCCGGCCAGCGGCAGCGTTGTCGCCAGCGGATCCACCTGAACGGCATTGACTTCAAGGGAACCCGTCACGTAAGTGGTATTGGCCGGCAGTTCATCCGTCAACACGACACCGGTCGCATCCACGCCGCCGATATTGGTGACGGTGATGGTATAGGTCAGGGTGTCGAGCGGATCGAGGATTCCCGCCGTAGTGAGATCCTCCGAAATGGCTACAGTCTTCTGGGTGCGCAGCGACGCAACCTGGCCAACTGCGTCGACAGTGGGGTCATCCACGGTAGTGGTGGACGGGTCGTCGGACGGGGTTTCCGACGACGAGCCGCTCCCCGCACCTCCGCCGTTGAGGAAACCCTGGTTGGAAATCAGGGTACCCTCGTTGACGTCATTGATGATCACATCGAAGGTGACCACTGCCGCACCATTACCGGAGCCGGTGGGGTCTGCCAGCAACACGCCGTCCGCCTCGCCGGGGGAACTGACGGGCATTCCGGCGGCCAGTGCCGTGGTGCCGCCCGCATCTGCCACCACGGCCCCGTTCAGGGTGGTGGAGCCGGCGACATAGGTTGTGTTGGCCGGCACCTGGTCGCGCAGCACCATATCGATGGCGTCCTCGCCACCGATATTGGTCACGGTGAGCGTGTAGCGCAGGGTTTCGCCCGGCAGCAGTACCTCCGGGTCTGCGGTGAGATCCTGCGAGGTTTTTTCCACCTCGAACAATGGCTCAGAACTGATCAGGGTTTCGGTCGGATCCTCGGTGCCACCAATCGCGGGGTCATCGCTCACACCGAAGACCTCGCCAGAAAGGCTCAACTCTGCCTGGTTCAGCACCACGGTGCCGCTGGTGATTACCGGCGCGAGGGTGGCCTCAAAAACCACGGTCACCGTGTCATTGGCCTGGCCGGCAGCATCGATCTGCAGGTTGTTGACTTCCAGCAGCCCGGTACCCTTGGCCCCGCCATCAGCGGTGACAGTTATCGCACCGCTTGATGTCTGTGCATTGCTAATGGAATTCGGCTCAAACATCGCCGTCGCATTGAGGCGATCCAGTTCATCCACAAGGGTGAAATCGCTCAGCGGCACATCACTGATGTTCTGGATCTCGAGCGTATATCGCAGTGTGTCGCCGGGACTGGCGGTAGCACCAGACTGGCCGGTAGTCACATTGAACACCGTCTTGCGGGTCTCCAGCACCGCCCCTTCGACGACAATTTCGTGGCTGTCTTCGTGGTCCACCACACCCGGCGTACCGTCGGTAAGCTGGCGCTGGTAGGCGAAGCGCTCGGAAGAGGATGCGCCGGCACTGAACCACTGGGTGGCGCCGGCAATATTCACCAGGGTACTGTTGTGAATGTTGTCTTCATCCAGGGCCACCTGGTAAGCCAGGGTCAGTCGATCTCCAGGCGCCAGGGCGTCATCGGTTTGCAGCGTCGCGGAGAACTCACAGGTCGGGGTACCGGCCGCAAAGTTCACGGCAAAATCACCCGCCGCCAGGGCAATGGTAGACCCATCCGCTTTCTGGATTGCCGCCGTCTGGATGACGGGCTGGGTATCGCACATGCCACCCGGAGTCGGGTTGGGCAGCCAGTCGGTCAGGGTCACGTTCCATGCGCTGGACGCACCGGTGTTCTCCACGGTCAGGGTGAAGTTTTCCGGTGTGCTGACACTGATCGATGGGGGACCGGTCTTTTCCACCACCAGTTCCGGGTGAACGATGGTCACCGGGTTCGCATCCGCGCCGGTGCTGGCATCGTCACCCAGGCGCGCGGAGCCATTGTCGTAGTCGTACCACGCGTGGTTTACAAACGGTTCGGTGCGGGCCTGGTTGGTTGCGCTATTCAGTACTTCGACGGTAACCAGGACCTCGACCTGCTCTCCGGCAGCAATATCAATACCACCACTGTTATCAACGAGCACCAGGCTGTCAGCGGTGCCGGTATTGGTGAGGGCGACACCCCCCAGGGTAGCGGAAACGAAGCCCAGGTCGACACCGGTTGCCGACAGGTCATCATGAACGCGTACATCCTGCAGCGCCACATCGACCGGGACCTCAGGTACGGTAATCGTGTAAGTCAGCTGTTCACCGATGGCGACGGTATCCTGGGCCGTGGACTTGCCCAGCACGCCCGGCACCGGTGTGGTCAGATCGAATGTCGCCACCTCGGAGGGGCCGTACTCCTCGCGCCAGCCCACGCTGCTGTTGGCCGGCGGCAGGGCATTATCGAAGGAATAATAACGCTGTACCTGTGCGGTGTTGGTGAGTGTGATACCCGCACCCAGGTCGCTGTCACCCGTCACCTCGTAGACTACGCGCAGGGTCTCGCCCGGGTTGATCGCAGCGTTGGTCGCCGGGTCGAAGTCCCAGGTCACCGCGCCTGTGGCCGGGTCAAACGTCGGCGTCACCGCAACGTTCGTACCGCTACCGACCAGCGTCGCACTGACGGCCGTGACGCCGCCCTGGCGCAGGCCCACCGGCAGCGTGTCAACCAACACCGTGTCGTAAGCCGGTGCGGCGCCGTTGTTGGTGATATCGACGGTATAGGTGGCGGTCTCGCCAGCCTGGATGACGGTGTCGCCGTCAACGGAGGTCACCCCGGCTTTGCTCACTGCCAGCAACGGCTGCAGCGCGCTCACTGTCTCACTGGCGGTCAGCGGGGCTGCCGGGACACCGCCCACCGGATAGTTCAGGGTCACGGTATTTGTCAGTGACTGGGTGGTGGGCTCCTGGCTCAGCACATCGCCGTTCTGTACCCGCGCGCGGTAGACGATCGTCAGGTAGTCGTTGGCGGGGTCCCCGTCCACTGGGTTGGTCACCTCGTCCAGCGTCCAGGTCACCGTGCGCAGGTCCGCGCTTACATCGGGTGCGGGCAAGGTCGCGGGCGACGTGCCGAAGTAGTCGGCGCTGACCATCTCCACAAAAGCCATGCCCTCAGGGAGGCTGTCACTGAGTACCAGGTCGTTGTGGGTGCCTTCCACCAGGGCCAGCGTCAGGGCATATTCGACGGTGTCACCCACACGGAGATTGCCATCGCCGTTCCAGCTGTCGCCGGTGGCTGCCTTGGTCAGGTCGATGCTGTAGTCGACCCCCAGACCGCTCTGTGCCCCGGTGCAATAGATGTTGGGTGCAGTGATATTCGGGCAGCCGTCCCCTGTGCGCTCGCGATTGCCCGCGAAGGTACCATCCAGCGAGGTCCAGTCTGCCAACGCACTGTTGACGATATCCTGCGCGGTGATGGTATCCACGGTCACCCGGTAGGTCAGCTCCAGCACACTGCCCGCCGGAATCGCCAGTGAGGTATCACCGTTCTCCCGGCCCCAGGTAAGTGTGTCCCCGCTAACCTGCGGTGCACTGTTGAAGCCGGCCACCGCGCCGCCATCGAGGGTTACACTGACAGAGCCATCGATAAAGCTCAGCTCCGCCGGCAGCGTGTCGGCGATATTGGTATCGAAGGCCGTTGAAGTCCCGCTATTGGTGAGGGTCAGGGTGTATTCGAGCTCGTCGCCACTCGCCGCCGGCTGGCCGGGATTGGTGATGTTGGCGACGTCCTTCGCCATCGCCAGGTCCGGCTCCACCACGGTGAACTCCACCGGGGTGCTGCTGCCCCCATCGACCTCCACGCCTCCCGACTGGTAGGTGTAGGAGGCAGAATTGCCTACCGGCGCGATACCGGCATTGACGTTCTGGGTGTTCGCCACCCAGGTGGTGAGGGTGATCACCGCCTGCTGGCCGGCGGGAATGGCGCCGATGGCCCAACTCAGTTCCTGGCCGTTCTGGCTGGGAGCGACACCGAGCGCGCTGCCATCCAGTGCCACGGTGGCATCGACATACTGCAGTGCCGGATCGAGCAGGTCGGTGACGGTCACCCCGCTCAGCTCCGCGTTCACCGGCGTGCCCGGTACGGTGATGGTATACACCACTTCCTCGCCGATGGTCGCCTCGGATACCGACACGGATTTGGTGGGGGCTGCCACCTCGAAGCTGTTGGTCATCCATACGCTGTCGGACGCCACCGGATTGATGGCGATGTACTCGCGCGCATTGGCACTGTCCAGGGTCTCCCGCGACCAGTAGGCGTCGAGGCTGGCCATGTTGGACCAGACCTGGTCCGGTGCGAGATCGGTATGGAAGCCGGTGCTGTAGCCTACCGTCACACAGCTGGATGCCTCCAGCGGGACATCCAGCGTAAATACCATGCTGCCATCCCGGGCGGCGGGTGCGGTGTAGGTGTAATCAGCTGCAGCCAGGGCCGCGCCATCAATGGCCACGGTCACGCTATTGATGGATGTTTCATCCAGCTCCGCCGGCAGGTCGTCGGCCAGTTGTACTCCATAGGCCGGAGCATCGCCGACGTTACAGGCCTGCAGGGTGAAATCCATGGTGTCGTTGGCAAGATCCACCACGTAGGCCGTGGCCGCTGACTGGCCATCGCCAATGGTGGCACCATCATCCGGCACCACTACCCCGGTTTTCGTGAGTTCGGTGATCTGCGGCTGCAGCACTTCCACACTGGCCCCGTCGGGCGCGGTCGTAGTGACAGTCCCATCGGCGAAGGTGTAGCCGAGGGTAGCCTGGTTGTTGAGGATGGCGCTGGTCGGCGTCGGCGCCGGCTCCTCCGCGGCACCGTGCTGCACCCGCGCGCGATACACGATCACGAACTGGTCATCGGACGGATCATTGTTCGCGGTGTTGGTGATATCACCGAGGATCCAGGTCAGGGTGCCGGTCTGGTCCGCCGAGGGAACATCAGTTGCCGGGATGTCCGCATGACTGAACACACCGTTGCTCGTATACGGGGCACTGGTAACGCCGTTGATGCTGACCACCTCGACAAATGCGAGGCCCGGGTCCAGGACATCGGTAACGGTCACATCCCGTGTCACCCCCTCAGGCAGGGTCAGGGTCAGCTGGTAGGTGATGGTGTCACCGGCACGGGCATTGGTATCGGCGGTGGTGGCGATGCCGCTGTTCCAGGTGTCATCGACCACCGTCTTGGCAATGCTGGTGGTGTCGATGCTGCCCAGGGTGCTGCTTGCGGTGATGAAGTAATCGTTCAGCGACGTCTCGTTCGGGGCGCCACTGCCGGTCCGCTCCTCGATATCGGCACCGTCGAGGGAGGTCCAGTCGACCAGTACGCTATTCACCAGGTCACTACCGTCGACGCCACTGACATTGACCCGGTAGACCAGTGTCAGGGTTTCGCCCACCGGAACATCCAGATTCTGGTCCCCGTTGACGCGCCCCCAGGTCAGCACGCTGCCACTGATCCCGGGATCTACAGATGTCGTGGTGCCGCCGAGGGTAATCTGGGCGGACCCCGATTCCGGTGCCAGCCCCGCGGGCAGGATGTCAGTGATGGATACGTCGTGGGCCGTCGAGCTGCCTACGTTCGCCAGCTCAATGGTGTATTCGAGCGTATCGCCGCCTTGCGCAGGGGTGCTGCCGCCACGGGTGACATTGGTCACTGTCTTGAGGGCAGTCAGGTCGGGCTCCACGATCGTCACGGCGGGTGCCGAGTCTTCTGTCCCGGCATTGTCAGTCTGGGGGCCACCCTGGGTGCGGCTGTACGTGTAACTGGCCGTATTGACGAAGGGCGCGGACGTTTCCTGGTTGTCGATCTGGTTGTTCAGCCGCACCTGCAGTGTGACCAGCGCTTGCTCGTTTGCGGGTATATCGAGCCCGGTCACGGTCTCTTCCAGCACCAGGTCGGTGGCAGTGCCGGTGTTGGCAAGGGGATAGGTGGTACCGCCGACAAGGGCGGTGGCCCCGATGAACTCGAGGTTGGGCGGCAGGCTATCGAGCACATGCACATCATACAGCGGTGCGCCGACAAGGGTGCTCGGGACGGTGATGGTATATTCAAACACCTCACCAATGGCGACGCTGGTGTCCGCCGGGCCGTCCTTGATCAGTCGGCCGGGTGAAATGATGGTGATATCGGTCGGGTTCGCCGTTTCCCCCTGGGGATCCGCCTGGTTGACCACACCATCTGCATCGTTGGGATCATCACTGACCGCGGACAGGGAATTCCCGCCGGTATCTGCGTCTGCGGCTTCCAGCTGGGCCTGGTTACTGACCACCTCGCCATTCGTCAGCGAGCCCAGCGTATTTACCTCAAAAGCCACCTCGATAGACGAGAGCGTGGTGCCGGGAAGCACATCCAGATCCCCGGTGATGGAGAGCAGGCCCGAGCCATCAAAAGCACAGGTGGCAGCGGCGGGACAGGTGGCCTGGTCGACGGTAGCGGAAGCCAGGTCAAACTTGGTCGGGTCCAGCTGGTCCGTGATCTGCGCGTTATAAATATCCTGGTCCAGGTTAAACAACCGCAACCGGTAGCGCAGCCGGTCACCGGGCGCAGCGGTCACCGTCGGGGTTTCTCCGGTGGTGACGTTACTGACGGTCTTCTCGAAGTAGTAACCGGACAGGGCGGCCTCAATCGTTGCCGCATCCTGTTCGTCATCGGTGCCCACGGTGCCATCAGTGCGCTGCCCCACATAACCGACGCGACTGCTATTGGCCGTTGAATCGTTGTACCAGGCGACCGCCGCGGCAACATTTGTCAGCTGGTCCCCGTTCGCAGGCGGGTCGCCCGCCGGCGAGTCCAGCTGGCTGCTGTAGGTAATCGCCAGTATTTCGTTCGGCGCCAGCCCACCCGCCGGATCCAGCAACTCCAGGGTCAGGAGGCCGGACGCCGGATCGTAACCTACCAGGTAGTCGGTGCTCTCTGTCAGCGCGACACCGGCCTTGGTCACCGTAATAGGTGCTGTTGTTGGATCGAACTCCCGCATTCCGAGCGGCAGCTCGTCTTCTACTGCGATATTCCAGGCCGGTGCACCGCCAACGTTCTGCACGTTCAGGGTGAATTCCGGCGTATCCGCAAAGTTGACCGCTGTGGCGCTGGTACTCTTGTTCATCACCAGCTCAGGACTGGAGATGCTCAGCAACTGGGCGATACCGTTTTCACCCGGCAGCGGATCGTACCGGGTACCGTCAATCACCCGGGCAAACTCCCACTCCGCAACGTTGGTAAACGGCTTGCCGATCTCATTGATCCCGGATTCATCCAGCACCACTTCGATTTCGAAGTGCACCTGGGCGCCCGCAGGCAGCAGGGAGGGATTGCGGATCTCGAAAGTCAGTACGCCCGGGTCATTGGGGTTGCCGCTGTTGCTGACGGAATAGTCCCCTGGTGACATCTCTGTCGTGGCACCGGTCGTATCTTCGTAATAAGCCCTGATATCCAGCAGGCTCAGGTCCACACCCAGGGTGCCGATAGACAGGTCATCCCAGATTCTGATGGAATCGATATCATTCAGTGAACCGGCCGTCTCCAGGACTGTGCCATTAACGGGATCATAGAGCACCGGCACATCGAGGGTGTAGACGAATGGAACCCCAATAGTGACCGATGAAATCGGGTTACCGTTCAGGTCCTCGGCCTGTTTCTCGATCTTCTCTACTGGAATCACGAGATTCTGGCACCCCTCGCGAACAGAGCTGAAGTCCGAACCGTTCACCGCCCACACGGAGACGCTGCCGTCGACATTGGCACAGGCGAAGTTGCCCCCGTAGCAGACACTGTCGAAAACGACCAGGGTGCCGGCAGGGGCGCCGGCAAAGTTCAGGGTCGAATTCAGCGGGGTATCGCAACTGAAGTTCTTGATTGTGCAGGAGCGATCGATGGAAAGCTGATCGTCCGGCGCCATGGTGCGGTTGGTGCCGTCCGTAGTGGTTTCAAAGGGGCCATCGATTACACAGCCTTCAGGGGTGCCCGGGCTGCCAGGCACCGTCTCGAAATCCGATACCTTGAATGAATCTGCCAACACCACCTGGCTGAAAGGCAGGGACACCAGCATAGCCAGCATCAGGGGCGAGCCGACACGCGACAGCAAGGAGCTGCAACTGCGGAAAAACCCTGCAAGCCCTTTATTCAGAGATTTCAGTCCCATTACTTCTGACATCATCGTTTCTTTCAGCCGCCACTGGAGTGTCTACTTTTTGCCCGCCCGCTCCCTGCAAAGGAAATTGGACGGACACTGCCCGGTTTTCGGACATTATCGGGGGAAGAAAAAACTGGCCGTGAAACAGGTCTAAATTACCCCGCCCAAGACAAATTTTTTTGAGGATTGCCAAGCAGTTCTCAAAGACACTTCAGGCGCTTTCTTAAGGAAACAAAGGCCTCAGGGCGAACAAAACTTATCCATTGCGAACAAGATTCATACGACCTCACAGGAAAGGAACCTGAAACCAGGTTTGCCTCCTGGCAGGAAGGGACAAGAAGGAATGAAGGTAACCCGATTCCAGGAGCTACGGGAAGGCGTAGCGTGAACGAGAAAAGCTGGTAGCCTGGCCAACCAGGGGAAGCAGGGAGGGTCCCGCGGGACCCGCCCCCTCAGAGCTTGCCGATCACGTTGATAAAGAACCCCTGGCTGTCGTAATCCAGTTGCGTCAGGTCATCCGAGAAGTCCGTGAAGTTGTAGCCCGCACCTACCTTCAGGTGCTTGCCAACATGCCGGTAGATTCCCAGCAATGCACCACTGCGACGGTCCTGCGCATCCGGAAGGTCCAGCATCCGGCCCTCGATCAACAGGTCCCACTCGTTCACGAAGTGCCAGTCCGCACGCAACACATACAGGCTCGCACGACTGTCGAAGAACTCCGGCTCCTGCCGGTCCTGGCTCAGCTGGCCCAGACGGTAAGCGTACTTGGCTCCCAGGGTCCAGCGCCGGGTCAGGTCGTAACTCGCGTCCAACGAGAAGATGTGGCTCTTCTGGACATACTCCGCCGCCGTGTTCTCCACCGTTACCTGACCGGCGGTGGGCACGTTGTAGAAGTAGGTGTACTTCAGCAGCGTGTTCAGCCGGTCATTGGCCACCGGACGGTAGGCATAACCCATTACCGCCTCGGTGAACTTGCCGTCGTAGAACTGTCCCTGGGAGCTCTTGCTGTCGGAGTAGTTCAGCTTGCCCACCACGCGCCAGTCCGGGTTGAGCTGGTAGCTGGCATTGTTCTTCAGCAGCCAGGTCTGGCGCTCGGACTCGGTCACCGTATCCGCATCCACCGGGGTTTCCATGGTGTCGGTACGGTATTCCACGGCCGAGGACAGGCGCACAGCCTCGGTGCTGTAACCCACGTTGGCACCCACGGCGCGGCGCTCGGTCTGGGCACCGGTGCGCGGGTCCTCCAGCGTGCCCGCCTCCATGCTGGTGCCGTAATGCCAGCGGTCGCTCGGGGCCAGCTCCATGCCCAGGGCGTGGGTCAGGCCGGTGGAGACATCCCCGTGGGTGTAGCGCTCCTCGCCGTAGACGCTCAGGCTGTCGGAGTAGCGGCTGCGGAAGCCACTGGCCATGTTGCCCTTGCGTGCCCGCACGCCGGTATCGGTGCGCTCGTTGTCGAGGGTGTAGTTCAGGTAGACGTTGGTGCGATCGCTGACCAGGTAATCGGTACCCAGGCGCGCCGCAGTGCCGGTATCCCCCTCGGACAGTTCACTGTCCAGGGTCAGGCGCTCGCTCACGCGGTAGGCGCCGCCGAAGCCGACGCGGTTGTTTTCATCCCGGTTACCGGTCACTTCCATGGTGCGCTGCACGAAGCCGAACGCGCTCCAGTCGGCACCGGAGTTGTAGGCCGCTTCCACCGCCACATCGGTGCGGTCACCCTGGGTCTGGGTCGGCGCCACCACCGGCGAGTAGTCCTCCCGGGTGTCGGCGCGACCACCGGTGGTCACCCGCCATTTTTCGTTGATGCGATACCCCACGGACAGGTCCACAGCGGAGGTCTGCAGGCCGTATTCCTGCTCGCGCTGGTCCGCCTTCACACCCACATCGAAGCGCTCGCCGATGGGCAGGTTGGCACTGGCACCGCTCTGGGTGGTGTCCTGGTTCACCAACTGGCCCGGCGCGGCGAAGCCCGCCTCGCGCTCCTGGTGGTAGAAGGTTCCGGTACCCCGCGCTCCTTCGAACACATCCCCCAGGTGCAGGCTGCCCTCAACCTTGTTGGCGGCAGCCTGGGGGTCCGGGTTCAGCGCGTCGATATCGCTGAAGCCGTCGCTGCCCGACTGGTTGAAGCTGAAGCCGCCATCGAGGGAGGACACGCTGTCGAGGTTGCTGCCCTCGCTGGTGGCGGACTCGATCTTGATCCAGCTGCCGGCGCTGGCCCGCAGGGTCAGGTCAACACCCTGCAGGGAGGACTCGTTGCCCTCTTCATCCTGCTGGGTGCCGCTCACGCCCAGTTTCACGTGGTCCCCCAGCCAGTAGTGGGCACGACCACCCACCGCCAGGGTATCGAGTTCCTCGAAGCCCGGGGTGTATTCGTAGCGGGTCACCAGGTACTGGGGATTGCCGTTGTAGGAACCGTCCTGGATCAGCAGGTTGTCATTGGCAATGGCTGACAGTGGGCGGTTCAGCAGGATACGCCCCTGGATATAGTCCACGTCGTAGTCGATCACCGGGGTCAGGTTCTTGACCCCCAGTACCAGGCCGGAGTCCTTGTCCCGCACCTCGACCCGCACCCGCTCGGAGCCGGCGAGGATATCCTGGTGGCGCAGGAAGTAGAGCGAGCCACCGGTACCGCGGAACTCATCGCGACCGGCGACGGTGCCCGGCTCGGCACTGAAGCCGTCGATCTCGAAGCGTTTCTCGCCGAAGCTGGTGACGTCGTCGGTTTCGTAGTGGGCATTGGCACCGTAGAGCGCGCGGTCGACATGGGCCAGCTCATTGTCGGTGTAGGAGGCCTTGAAGTTACCCCACATGCCGTAGTCATCGTACTTGGACAGCTTGATGTAGAACTTGCCGGAGGTCGGTGCATCTTCCACCACCGTGGAGTCGTCACCGAAGGTCGGGTAATAAAGGTCCGAGTCCAGCCGGCGGAACAGCGCGTCCGGGGACTTCTCCATAAAGTTGGAGAACAGCTCATCCACCGGGCCTTCCTCGGTATCGGCACTGGCGGACAGGTTCCAGCCCTCACCGAAGTCGCCGCTGGTGTAGAACGCCAGGCGGCCGTCGTAACTCACCGAGTTGTCGTAGTGGGTCTCGTCACCGGTGACCAGCGCCGCCGGGCCGTTGGTATCATCGATACCGATGGTCAGGTCGGCAATGCCCACGGTGAACCAGTCGTTGCGGCGGAAGCGCAGGTCGCGCAGGAACAGCTCGCCGTTACCCTGCTCATCCAGTACCGCTACTTCCACGGTGTGCAGGCCGCGGGTAAAGATTTCCTCGGCCACGAACTCGCCGCTGTCACTGACCGGCACCGGGCGCCCCGCCACCCACACGGTGTGGTCTTCGGGGATCTGCGCACCGTTCACCAGCACCGAGTTGCCGTTCAGCGGGATACCCTGCCGGGCCAGGCGGTTTTCACCGTAGCCCACCAGCAGTTCTTCCTCCGGGTCGGCTTCCTGCTGTGGCGGATCCAGCCGGTCCACCAGCCACAGGGTCTGGGGCCGGGTCTCGTCATAACGCCCGTCCTCGTCGTAGACACGCAGCAGGTACTGGAGCTTTTTCAGCGGCGCCTCGAACGCCTCCATGTCGGCACTCCAGGTGCCGCGGCCGTCGACATCCAGCGGCACCACGGCCACCGGCTCGTCACGCACGGACTGCTCTTCCTCGAACACGCGCACTTCCGCGCGCTCGATAAAGGCGGGATAGTTGGTGTAGCTCTTGAACTCGACGCGGCTGTCGTCCACCTCGGTTTCCGGGTCATCGGCGTAGCGCACGGTAGTGGGCCAGGCGCTGACGTTGAGCCGCGGCGTCATTTTCTGGTTGTCGAAGCGGAACTGGATATTGGCCTGTTCCAGCGCCAGGTCGGTACAGCGCTGCAGGTCCGCAGAGTTACGATAGGGATCGTACTCGGGGCTGCCGTCGACGGTGATGCGCATCAGGTTGAGGGCGTACGGGTTGTTGGCCTGCGCCTCGCGGTCGATACGCTCGATGGCCAGGCGATCCTGTTCCGCCAACACCGCCAGCTCGTCGTAGAGCACCTGCACTTCCACACGGGCGCCACCCATCTCAATAAAGCCGGTGGACACCACATCGTCGGACTGCACGTAGCCGCGCCCCTCGAACGCCACCTGTTCACCGGTGAGGCCGAGGCGCTGCTGCACCTGCTCCATCACCCGCCGCGCGCGGGCACGGGACAGGCCCACGTCATCGCCATAGACCATCGCCTCACGGCGCTCCATGCGCTCGTTATCGGTGTAACCAACGAAGCTGACACGCACATTGGCCTTGTCGGCCACCTCGCCCATCACACTGCGGATCGCCGCCAGCTGGCCGTCGGAGATCACCGGGTCGCCCTGCTCGAAGCGGATCGTGGGCAGTGTGGTATTGGGGGACTCGTGGGCAATGGTGATGGTCTCGGCGCCGGCATTCTCCGGGCAGGCCTGGATGCCGTCACCGGTGGTTTCCATCAGGTCGTCGTACCAGAACTCCACTTCCACCCGGCGGTTCAGGGCACGGCCCTTGGCGGTATCGTTGGCGGCAACTGGCTGACTGGCGCCCTTGCCGGTGAAGGTCACCGCGTAACCGGGCAGGCCCAGCGCATCGCGCACCGCCAGCGCCACCCGTCGCGCTTCCGCCTGCGACAGGGCCATCTGGTTTTCATAAAGTGCCGCCGGGCCTTCCGGCAGGGCCTGGCCGTCGGTGTGACCGACAAAGTGCACAACCAGGTTCTTGCGGTCGGCCATCTGCGCGCGCACTTCGCGGATACGGCGCACAAACGCCTCGGGCAGGTCCACCTGGCCCGGCTCCCAGCGCAGCGGCGAGACCAGGTTCTTGATGCGCGCACGCTGGTCGCTGCCGTCGGCGTAACGCAGCCGGCACACGGTCTCCTGACGGCACACCTTGATGCGGTTCAGGTCCAGCGCCTGGGCGCGGGCCATTTCCGCCTGCGCCGCTTCGTCCAGCTCGTCGTAGGACAGACGCACTTCCACCCGGCGGTTCTGCGCCCGCCCCACACTGGTGATGTTTTCCACTGCCGGCTCGGCATCGCCAAGGCCTTCATAACTGACCGCGTCCTCCGGCAGGTCCAGTGACAGCTGCATAAACTCCGCCACCAACCTCGCCCGCGCGCGGGACAGCTCCTCCTTGTCCAGGTACTCCGCCAGTTCCTGCTGGCTCAGCGAGCCGGCATCGGTATGACCGACAAAGTGCAGGCGCAGGTTGTGGACCTCGCCGAGGGTATCGAGCTTCTCACGGAGAGCGGCAACCGCTTCCTCGCCGACTTCGTCATCGACGTTTTCATACACCAGCGGGCCGATCACATTTTCCTCGACCACCGGCTCCATCGCCTCCACGAACATCGAGGCATCCTGCACCCACTGGCGCCGGGGCTGCCCCAGCGTCATGGTCTCGGTATTGTTGCCCACCGGCTGCTCGGTGTACTCCGCGGTGCTTTCCACATCCGTGGTCAGGCCCGGAACCTGTTTCCACACTTCCCACCAGGCCGGTTCGGTCACCGGTGCAGGCTCCACGGCCGGTTGCACTTCCCCGGCGCTGTCCTGCGCCTGCAGCGGGATCGTCGCCAGCGCGGCAAAGGCCAGTGCCAGCGGGCGCAACGGAAGGCCGGCCCCTGCGCTTTTCTTATTCATAGAGGACATTACTCCCATCCTCCTGTTCCCTCGCCTTTGCCCGGGGGCGCACCGCGCCGCCAGAATACCTCGGTTTCAATGGTCAGTTCGTAGTCGCCGTACTCGGCCGCCCACGCCTCGGCCACCTGCGCCTTGATCGCCTGCAGGCGACGCTCTACCAGCGCGGGATCCTCGTTCTCGGCCAGGTAGGACAGGCGTAGCACCGATGGCGCCTCTGCCAGTTTTTCCAGCAGCAGTTCCGTGCGCGAGTGCCACTGCGGGCGCAGCTCGGTGGTCTGCGGCTCGAACACCGCCTCGGCCAGGTCCAGGCGCACTACCCGGTGCAGGCTGGTGCCGAAGTTGAACTTGATCATCTTGCCCCGCGTGGCGCGCTGCACCCGCGGGTTCTCTGTCGTGAGACGATAACCGCTCGGCAGGCTCCGATCGTCGAGCTTCAGCACAAAGTTGGAACCGCGATCCTGGTTCGGCACCACCGCACAGGTGATATGGAAGCGGCCGTGGGCATCGGTGGTGGCATTGAGGCCGGTGGCCGTCACCACCCGTGCACCGGGTACACCGCCCTCACCGGCATCCTGGTAGCCGTTCATGTTCTTGTCGTCGTATACCTTGCCGATCACATCGGTACAGTCGAAGGTCGGGTCGGGGATCACCCGCACCGTGGCCGAGGCCTCGCCGGACAACTGCTGGCCGGACAGGCCATTGAACAGCCGCGCCCGGTTGACGTACTCGCCCTCGCCCACACCGGAACCAACCACCAGTAACAGCTTGGCCGTACGGGTCTGCTCCGGATCCACACGCAGGCCAGACCAGCTGAGCTGCAGCCCGTTAACCTCCGGCTCAATCGCCTCGCCATCGACGCGGGCCGACCCGGCGATGTACTTGAAGCCCGCCGGGAAGAAGTCCACCAGCTGCAGGTCCGTCAGCGGCACCCCGGTGGTGTTGCTGAAGGTGATGGTGTACGGCACCAGCTGGCTGCGGGTGACGTTCAGCATCGCCGCCGTCTTGGTGATCGACACGGCACCTTCCAGCTGCGGGTCGATCGCGATGTGGTTGTTGAACAGCTGGCTCTCACCCGGGATGCGGTTGTCGTCCAGCGTCAGGCGCAGGTAGTAGTCCGTCTCCGGGCTGCGTGCATCGATATCCAGCGCTGGCAGTGCCGCCGAGGCCTGCGCCTCACAGTAATCCGCCGTACCCGGAATGGTGTCCGCACCACTACCCAGGCAGGCCGCCACATCGAAGCCCGCGGTGTCCACATTGGTCTGCGGCGGGATGATCGCCGACTCGCCGGCAACATAGCCATCCCCCGGCATCTCCACCTGGATCAGGTAGTCGGCATTCGCCGGGCAACCGGCACTGCTGAAGTTCAGGTCAAACTTGTAGTAACCACCGGACAGGGTCACCTGGCCCTGCTGTTTCGGGTCGTCGAAGCAGCTGTCCGGAAGTTCCGCCCCTGAAGAGGCGCGCAGCATGGTAACCACGGCACCGGACACTGGCACACGCAGCACGGAATCGTAGATCACCCCGTTAGGTGTCAGCGGCAGGTTGAGGTCCTGGGGGCTGGAACCGGATGCCACAAAAATCTCGCTGATCTGCTGGGGACCGTCGGTGAAGTCCGAGTCCGCATTGCCCAGCGAAGCGGTATTGGAACCTGCATTGGGAGCTATGTAGCGGAGCTCATAACCGGCACCGCCGGCGCCATTGGGCACCAGGCCATCAAATATGAAGAATCCATCTTCATCGCTTTGCAGTGTCTCCTGCATGGCGTCATTGAAATAGAGCTCCACTGTCCAGCCGGGCAACAATGGCTCTTCGGCATCCCGCTGGCCATTGAAATTGGTATCGCGCCACAGGTAGCCGGCAAGGTTGGCGATTCCCGGCGTGCCGCCCACATCGATGGTTACACTGGCCTGCTCGGCCAAAGCAGGATCATTCCAGTTCACCATGGCGGTATTCACAACCGTGTAACCGGTTTCGAGTTCTGCCCCCAGATCTGCCTGGAAGCGCAGCGTCGCGGAATCACCAGCCGCGAGGTCGCCGGAGGTTGCACCAAAGTCGGCGGTGATAACGGAACCATTCACGGAGATGCCCGCCGGCTGGCCATTGAGCAAGGCGGAGTCCGCAACGTAAGTCAGCACACCCTCACCTGCTGTGAGCAGGTCATCGGCAATGACCACGTGGCTTGCCGGAACCGCGCTTATATTGGTCACGCGCACCAGGTACTCCAGCCTCGCCCCGGCTTCGGCCGCGCCGCCACCCACCACGGCGACTTCCTTGGTGATCGAGAGCTGCTGCGCATCCCCCACCACCACATCAGTCGGCTGGGCGCCGTTGGTCGGGTTACCATCGGCGTCAGTCAATGTCCCTGGCAGTTCCACCGTGGCTACGCTGCCCTGGTTACGGATCACGGTCCCTGTCGCGGTACCGACATCGACCGTCACATCAAAGACGATGGTGGCAGCCTGCCCGGAGCTGATCACGCCCTCGGCCACACCGGGCAGGGGCGGGGTCAGGTCTCTTGAGGAAATTGGCAGGCCTGTGGCCAGACGCGCTTCACCGCCAACGTTGTCGCTAACCACAATGCCATTCAGCGTGGTGCTGCCGGCCACGTAGGTGGTATTGGCCGGGATCAGGTCAGTCAGCTCGGCTTCGGTGGCATCCACGCCGCCTATGTTCTTGACGGTAATGGTGTAGCGCAGTGAATCTCCGGGATCGACAATACCCGCAGTGAGATTATCTTCCGAGATTGCCACACTCTTCTGCACCACCAAGAGTGGCACATCACCGACAATATCGATTGTCGGGTCCAGCGGTGCATCGGTGCCTGGATCATCGGAAGGCACCTCCTCGAAGGCACCGCTGGCAGCACCCTCGCCATTCAGGAAACCCTGGTTGGAGATGATGGTGCCGTCATTGACGTCATTGATGATCACGTCAAAGGTGATTAACGCTTCACCAGCGCCAGATCCGGTCGGGTCGGCAAGCAACGTCCCCTCCCCCGATCCCGGCGAAGCGACCGACATCCCGAGTGCCAGGGGCGAGGAGCCGCTCACATCTGCTGCCGCCGCGCCGTTCAGTGTGGTGGAATTCGCCACATAAGTAGTGTTGGCAGGCACCTGGTCCCGCAACAGTGCCTCGCCGGTATCCTCGTCGCCGGTATTCCGCACCCGCAGGGTGTAGCGCAAGGTATCTCCGGCCAGCAGTAGGTCTGCATCACCGCTGATATCCACTGAGGTTTTCTCAACCACCAGGTCCGGAGCGGATTCGATCACTACCCGGGTCGGATCCTCGTCACCCGCTACGTTGGGATCATCCGTGCCGTTCACATTCGGGTCATCACTGTCGACCGGTTCCTGCCCCGGCAGCAGTGCCCGGGCCTGGTTCAGTACCTCTGTGCCATTGTCGATAACTGGAGCCAGGCTTACCTGGTAAACCACTTCGACCTGGTCTGCACCGGACCCCTGCGCGCCCAACACCAGGTCGCGCAGGTCCAGCATGCCGCTGCCTGCAGAACCACCTGCAGCACTGGTATTGGACGTATCCGCTCCTGCGGGGAAGCTGACCAGTTTCAGGGAACCCGCTTGGTACCGCGCGTTCGCATTGAGCCGATCCAGGTCGTCAGTGATTCCTACCTCACTGATATCCAGGCCACCGAGGTTGCGCAAAACCAGTGTGTACTGCAGTACATCGCCAGGATTCGCCGTGACAGCAGGACTCTCACCACGGGTAATATTCTCCACCACCTTGGCAAAGGCCACATTAGGCACCGCGGCAACAGTGGTGAATGCATCCTCATGATCCAGTAGACCGGGAGTTCCGTCAGTGGGGGCCGGCCGGGTGTACTCACGCGCATCCGGGGCGGCACTGTCCCAGCTGTACCAGCGCTCAACGCCGGCGACATTAACCAGGTCGGCACCATCCTGCGTATCGGCATCCAGGAATACGCCATAGCTCAAGCGCAGGTGGTGATTCGCTGGCACCATTGCATTGCTGCCAGCCGTGGCAATGGTCAATACACAGGTCGCCTCGTCAAAGGCCGTAGTGAAGTCAGTACCTGGGGCCAGCGAGACCAGCGGGCTGCCACCGGCATCCACAATTTCCGCCACGACGTTTTCCGGTGGCGTCTCGCACATACCGCCCGGATCCGGGCTCGGCAGAATATCGGTGATATTGATACCCCAGGCCGGGCCGGTCCCGGCATTGTGCACATCGAGCACGAAAGTCCCCGGCAGGCCTGACTGCACACTGGCCGGGCCCGACTTGTCCAGTGTCAGTGCAGTGGGCTCGACCACTGTCATTTCGGCGGTGGTGTTACCACCACCGGTGCCCTGCCCCGCGGCAGCGTTGTCGTTCTCGAAGTTATAGCGATAAGTGGCGCTATTGGTGAAGGCCAGGCCATCCACATTGGGTGGGCTGCTGTCGCGCAGGCGCACGATCACATCGATGACTGCAGTCTCGTTGGCCGGCACATCGATACCGTTGGCGATATCCTCGATCACCAGGTCAGTTGCCGAGCCGGTATTCACCGGCGAGAAATTCGCGCTGCCAGACACCTTCACTGCCTCGACAAATACCAGGTCCGCTGAAGAAGCACCCAGGTCCAGGAGCACCCGCACGTCGTTCAGGGCGGCGCCCTGGCCGGTACCCGGGATAGTGACCCGATAGGCAAAAGGCTCACCAATCGAGGCATTCGGCTGGGTGTTCTCGATCAGCAGGTCCTCGGCACTGGGAGTATTGAACTGGATGCCGACAGGTGCGGTGGGACCGTAATCCTCGCGCATGTCGACATCAACTGACAGTCCGGACAGAACCGGCAGCTCATCATCATCCAGCGAGTAATACACCTCGGCGTAAGCCCCATTCTGGATCGACAACCCGGCACCCAGGTTGCCATCTGCCTCCACCCGATAGGTTATCTGCAGTGATTCACCGGGTGCGATGGCATAACCGGAGCCTTCGCCAAAGTCCCAGGTTACTTCACCGGTAGCGGCATCATAGGCAGGCGCCAGGTTAGCGGCGGCGGCTCCATTTACACTGGTTGACTGCACGGTGACACCACCCTGCCGCAGCCCCACCGGGATAAGGTCCCGGAAGACCAGGTCATAGGCTGGCGCTGAGCCGTTATTGGTGACGGTAGCGGTATAGTCGACGGTGTCGCCGGGCGCCAGGGTGGCACCATCGGCCGGGCTGGAGGTAACAGCCACAGCCAGGTCCGGCTGCAGCAGGTCCAGTGTTTCACCGTCGGTGAGGCTATCGCTGCCACCAGTGATATCACGGGTAAAGTCGACGTTGTTGTCGAGCGGCGTGCTATTGGCCGGCCAGGGATGAACGTCCTGGTTCAGCACCCGCGCACGGTAGCGGATGACGAATTCATCATTGGCTGCATCGTTATCACCGGCATTTACCAGGTCCGCGACATTCCAGCTAACGGTGGTCGGGCCGGCCAGGGGATCGCCGCTCTGGACCGGCTCGCCGATATCGCTATGGCTGAAGGGCGCAGCCGCAGCAAACGGTGCACTGGTATCACCATTCACCGCCAGGGTGCCGGCGAACACCATGCCCTGTGGCAGGGTATCAGTGAGTACGGCATTCGGGTGACTACCCTCCTGCAGGCTGACGCGCAACTCATACTCCGCCAGGTCACCCACACGCAGCTGGCTGTCGGCGGCGTTGAAACTGTCACTGATGCGGTTCTTGGCAAGCAAGCTGTCATTGGCGGCGGGAAGGCTGGCCAGCTCACCACCGATTAAGTAATCATTCAGCGCCGGGGAACCAGTGCCATTGCGCTCATAGGGCCCGCTGTTATCGTCGTCGAGGCTGGTCCATTCGATGCGGCTGGTGCTGGTGAGGTCAGCCAGCGCGAGAACGGAATCCGTCACCCGTACATCATAGAACAGCTGTGCGGTCGAACCGGAAGCGATATCCAGGTCGCTGTTGCCCGGATCCCAGGTAAGCTGCTGGGGCACAGCGACTCCGTCACCGGTCACCACCGGATCGGCCAGGCCTGCACCGGCAAAAGAGGCAGAGCCACTGACATACTCCAGGCCCGGGGACAGCTGCTCGCTTACCCGCAGGTCCAGTGCATCGGCGCTGTTTGCACCACCCGCTTCGCTGATATCGAGTGTCAGCCGCAGGATATCACCGGCATCCGGCGCGCTGCCGGGACTGGTCTGGTTGCCGATGTTTTTTGCCAGCGCCAGTGCCGGCTCGATGATGGTGAGCGAACTCGAATTTCCTGCACCACCATCAATGGCGGGACCACCATCGAACTCGGCATAGGTATAACTGGCCACGTTTTGGAAGCTGTATCCGGCCTGGGCGGTGCTGTTATTGGCCACCCGGGCGCGAATCTCAATCTGGGCCTGTGTCCCGGCGGGCAACAGGCCAATTCGCAGGTCCAGGCGATTGCCGCTGGTATTGCTGTCATCCAGAGCCAAACCGTTGCCGCTGATTTCAGTAACGCTGGTGATTTCCAGCGCGGGATCCAGGGTATCGGTAATCACCAGGTCATAAATGGCCGAGGCACTGTCGCTGGCCGGCACCAACAGCTGGTATACAACCTCTTCGCCCACCACCGCAGTGCCGTCTCCCGGCTGCAGCAGGATTTTCTGCAGCGGGTCCACACTCGTGGGAGCAGTATTCATCTGGTAGGGCAAGGGTACAACCACCGGGCTGTACTGCTGCGCATTGCGGGGCGGCAGGGACCAGTATTCATCCACCGTAAAGGTATTGATCCAGTTCTGCCCACCGCCCACATCGGGATAGAAACCGATATCGTAGTCAATCTCCAGGCACTGCCCCGGGTCGACGGCGGTATCCAGTGCGAAGATCATGTCATCGCCCCGTGCAGCCGGGGCGGTATAACTGTAATCGGCGGGATCGAGAGATATACCAGCGATGCGCAGATCCAGGTTTTCGATCGAGGCCTCGTCCATCTCCATCGGCAGATCGTCAGTCAACTGCAGGCCATAAGCCGGTGCGTCACCGGCATTACACGCCCGCAGCTGGAACCGCATGACTTCGTTGGCCAGGTCCATAACCACGTATGGGCTACTGCGCCCATCGCGATCAATCTTTTCCAGGCTATCAAGCAGGGGCTGCACCACCGTAACCGTGGCGCTGCTCTCGAGCCGTGGGTCGCTCGCCGGCGGGTTGCCGCTTGCGTCGGTGTAGGTCAGGCTCGCGGTATTGGTCAGTGGGGTGCTGGCCGCATGCGGGATACCATTGTTCTCGGTGACACGTGCCACATACTCGATTACCAGAGGAGTCGCGGTACCCAGCTCCCGCGTGATATCCCCCAGGTTCCATTCGAGTGTCCCTGTAGCACCGGGCGCGGGAACTGCTGCAGCGGGGATATCGGTATAACTGTAACCACCTCCGGCACTGTACGGGGCCGTATCGTCACCGTTGATGGTAAAGGATTCCAGGGTGAGTCCTGCGGGCAGGACGTCCGTAACGCTCACCGCATTGGTTGTACCGGGCTGAGCATTTACCTGAAGCTGATAAGTCGCAGTATCCCCCACCCGCAGGATGCTGTCGGCGGGATCATCGTAGCTGTCGGCGACTACCCGTTTTTCCAGGCCGGTATTGTCTTCAGTATTGAGCGGGGCTTCGGCCGGACCCGCACAGTAATCGTTGGGAGCACTGGTAATCGGGCAACCAATGCCGTGGCGCTCGTAAACCGTGTCGTTGGACTCGCTGTCATCGAGCGATGTCCAGTCCAGCAGGACACTGTTGACCACCGGTTGGCCAAAGACAGACTCCACAGTGGCCCGGTACGTCAGCTGCAGGGTGCTGCCAAGCGGCAGGTCGAGGCTATTGTCACCGTTATCACGGCCCCAGTTGAGTGGGCCACCGGGCGCACCCGCAGGCACGGGCTCGAAGCCAGCTACCGGATTGCCATCGACAGTGGCCGTGGGTGTGAAGCTGCCATCAAGCTGGACTTCCGGCGGCAGATCGTCGACCAGATTGAGGTCAAATGCATCCGCCGTCGATTCACTGTGGGTTACGGTAACGACATACTCCAGCACATCGCCGCCCTGTGCCAGGCCGGGGGCGCCAGTGGTATTGGTCACGGTCTTGGTGATCACAAGCCGCGGCTCGACCGCAGTAACAACCGGGGTATTGTCCGCAAGGTTTCGGGTTGCCCCAGTTTCACCATCCAGGTAAGTCAGGTTGGCGGAATTCTGCAGCGAGTCCCCCGCATCGGCGGAGACGATCTCGTTATCGACCCGGGCGAAATAAGTAATGCGAATGGCCGGTTCAATGGCGTTACCCGCTGTATCATTTTCACTCCCGGTCTCAACCTCGCCGATATCCCAGGTGACATTGCCAGAGGAATTATTACCAGGATGGCTGTTGAATGCGGCCTCTGCCGGTGCCTGCCCGTTGATTGCGTCAATCCCGACAAATTCGTAAGCAATGTCATAATCGGCATTGTGTGTCAGCACATAGCTTGCCGAGCCTGTGCCCAACTGATCCGTCAGCGTGACGCTTTCACTGATCCCTTCCGGAAAGCGCACCTCAACCTGGAACTGTTTGTGAGCCCCGATCGTCGGAACGACTGTGGGGGAAAGATCGGACTTGGACAATACCAGTTGCGGCACCTCAGCCTGAGCTGCGGCGGTGGTTTCATGGTCATTGGTCACATCGCCGGCATTGGGCAGAACGCCGATTCGCATACCGTCGGCGGCACCATCCTCGCCAATTTGACCAGCCGGGTTCAGCGCGACATTCCTCGACGGCAGTGACTGCCAGCGACCCTCGGCGGTGTTGTCGAGAATTTCATGGGGCGCTACATCCTGTTCGACCTGGATGTCGAATGTGAAGCTCCTGCGCTCCCCGGGAGGGATCGAATAGCCGCCGCTCGCCGGGCTCCAGCTGAATATCGGCGCATTGTTCCCTACCGTTGTGGTGTCAGTGTTCTCGGGCGGATCCGCACCGCCAATATTTCCAAGAAAAATTAGCCTGCTGTCAGTCAGGTCGTCCAGTACCTGGAGGTTATAGGCGGTCGCAGAACCGGTATTTTCTGCAGTGACCGTCACTGTCAGTACATCATCAGCATCGGCTTCCGACACGGAAAAGGACTTGGTCAGTGTGACCGCCGGCTCCAGGATCTCTACTTCGTGGGCCGCAAACGGAACGACCACCAGGTTTCCTGCCCGGTCGATATAGCGCGCGTCTGCTACCGTGCCACTACCGCCGTTGACCAGGACATCGCCATCATTCGTAAACTGGCTATTTTCGATACGGGCGACGAATTCAATCTGGAAATCAAACAGGCTACCGGAAACCATCGTCACTTCCTGGTCTCCGAAATCCCACTCCACATAGTCGTTGCTGCCGGTGCTGGTACAGGTGGGCGTAATCTCCCCCCCGGGAATAAAGCCCGCCACATCGTATGGGGCGGCATCCAGGTCAACAACCGGAGCATCAACACAGCGCATCCCGGCTGGCAGCTCATCCCGAATAATAAAGTTACGTAATTTGGCGGCGGGAACCTGCGTAGTCAGCTGGTAGTGGATTTCCTCGCCGACAACCGCAGTATCTCGTCCGGACCCACTTGCCGCACTGTTTGAGAGCGCCAGCGCTGCCTTGGGTTGCGCCTGGACTTCGATAATGCGCATCTGCGCCTCGGCGTCGGCAGAGCGATAGTGGCGGGCACGACCGATCTCCGGTGTGCCATCGGCAAGGCCGTCATTGTCAGAGTCACTATCGATCCCTGGAACATTCTGATTCCCTGAATCCCCTTCCAGGCTGTCGTAACGGGCAAAAAACGTGTTGGTAAACAGCTGCTGTGGCGCCACGGTCGGGTGTGGCTTCACCCGGTAGTAAAGGTCTATGGACTCACCCGGGTTCAGGCGCTCCAGGGCCGCGGACTGGTTGTAAGAGAAAGTGATTACCGCCGGGCTACCGTTCTCTGCGCAATGCACGGCTGGGTCATAGTCATCCTGGTTTGCTGCCAGGCCTACCAGGCCATCGTCGCCGCCAATTGTCTCGGCAACACCATCCCCATCGTTGTCCAGTCCATCGGCATCCAGCCCCTCGACACACATCTGGCCAGAGCCATCAAGCGTGTCGGTAATAACCAGATCGTACGCGGGCGCACGATCAACGCCATTATCGGCGGCCCGGTTGGTCACTCTAAGTCGGAAAATATAGGTTTGGTCCCGGTGCCCCTCATCTGTCAGGTCGACAAAGTTACTGCAGCCGGTCCCGAGGCCATATAGTGCCTCGTTACAGACTTGCTTCTCTACCTCGAGGAACGGTTCGGTAACGGTCAGGTCTACTCGCCAGTCCGCCTCGGGCGGATATCCGGGAATATCTACTGGGACGCCCGTTGCGTTATCCACCACAACGGTTTCTTGCACGCCCTCGGTTTCGAAAACCGCGGCAAAGGCTGCGCGCCCGAAATCTGTGCTCTCAGCGCCATGCTGGTTTGGCGTAGAGACCGAATCAACCGGATCGTTGAGTATACGGGTGGTCAGGTCGTTCAGGAACCACCGATCACGCTGGTCGACTACTCCGTCAACCTGCCACAAAGGGTCGGTCTCACTCAATTCCACATTGAGTCCACCGAGTTCATTGATGTTATTGCTGGCCCGAAGATCGACGCAACGGGACGCCACATCCGGCAGCGACACATCGCTGCACGCCAGGGGGCTATCTGAGATGTATCCCTGGCCATCGGGCAAGTCATCTCCGAAGGAGACATTGTTGACTTCAATCAGGGTATAGCCTGGCGTCTCAAACCCGAACCAGCCACCAGCCTGCAACTCCACCCTGCAGTCCTCACCGATGATGACGTCCTCATTGGCAAAGCCGGCCTCGTTCAGTTCGGTACACTGGCCCCTTACTTTCTTCACCAGGTTAAAGCCCAGTACCCGCGCACGAATACCATCCAGGGAGTAGTTATTTGCCTGTTGCCGGGAAGGGGTTGTACCGGGGTCTCCGTTCAGGTCTGCGGGGTCGGGAAAATCCAGAGATGTGCCATTACTCAGCGTGATCTCACCGATCAGGTCGGCGCGGAAGGTGAGGTCATCCTCCGTCGCAGCGTGATTTTTTTCAACCTGGAAAATAATACGCTCGGTACTCCCCGGTTGAATCACACCCAGCTCCTCCGCAGTACAACGGTAAACAGAAGCAGACTCCGGGACATAGTCCGGGTCATTCCACACTGGATGTGCGGGCGGGAAACCTACAGCACTGCAGTTCCTGTCATTACCCAATACTGTCATCGCCTGGCCGAATGAAACGTAAACGAAGTAATCATCGGCCTGGTGGCCACCATTATTGGTGATATCAACCGTCAGCGGTGAGGTCCCGCTGTCACGCACAATGTACAGGGGATAGACCGTCGTGATGTCCAGATCCTCCGGATCCGGCGTGACAGCGTCCGTTTCGACCTGAGCACGAGTGGTACCGGTGCAGAAATCGCTGAAGCTCGCAGTCAGCGTATTCGGTTCGGCAAGCGTTATATTGCTGTTGGGGTCAGTGTTATCACCGGCAGTTTCCTCGTCGACATCGAGGTTGGCGACTTTGTCGAAGAAATCGGGTTCCGTCGTCACGATCCGGAACCGGATCACGACTTCATCCCCATGACGCAGCATATGTTGCTGGTCCGGGTAATCCGGGTTGGTAGTACTGCTCAGGAGACGGAATTCGGGGGCGTTGTTTCGCAGCGGGTCGGACTCCCACCGGTTCCAGGTCGACCCGACTCGCCATTCAAGGGTATCGACCATACCGGCGAAAGTAGCTGCGTATCTGCCCGCATGTCCAACCCCCCTGTTGATAGCGATAATCCGCGGAGTGTAGCTGGTATCGACCACATACTCGGCAGGCAGGTCATTTATGAAATCAATATCCCGCACCGATCCACCGGTAAGATTACGGATCGTCAGGGTCACATAGCCACTTGTTCCCAGTGGCTGGGCAGTATTTGTACCGGTAATCTGCCGGATAATCGTCAGGTCGCCGGAGGAAACCGAGCGCATTTGGGCGGTGGCGCTGTAAGGTCCACCACCGGAAGATGTCTGGCTAATACCACCGATACCGGTGCTGCCGTCAATCTCGCAACCCCACTCAAAATCATTGACAGTATTGGTGCCATTGCTGCAGGAGGTATTTACCTTACCAACGATGTAGACGTTCAGGCTACTCCCGGCGCTAACGTCAATCGCGGCTCCATTGGCATCACTACCACCATTGGCAAAAGGCGTATCCAACGCAAAGTCACTGATGGTGTTCGAGGCAACCTCACACCCGGGAGCGGAGCCTGCACCGTTATTGTTGGCAATGGCAAGCGCGGCGCCCTCTGTCGGGCATACATGGGTGATATCCATATTGGGGTTGGACATCAGATCATCAAACCGCACATCCTGCATATCCCCATCGCCGGCATTACGGATGTTCACACGCCAGACAACATCATCGTTGATGTTGCCGTATACGGTATTAGTGTAATTGGCCTGCGCCGCGTCTATATTCCTGCCTCGCTTTATCAACTGGGGAACAGGTTCGCGCAGGTCCAGCTCAATGATGTCCCGATCGGTTTCACGCGGAAAGGAACAGTAATCGAACGAAGCCTCTGCTCCGATGAAACGATTGGCAGTAACGATGTCCTCTTCCAGGTTATCCCGACTTCGGACACCGAAAGTAATCGTCATGCTGCTGCCCTCATCGCGCGAGGCCAGCGCAGACAGGTCAGAGGCATCCCAGGTCAGCGTGTTGCCTGCGACCGTCGGCTCACCAAGGACCAGCCCACTGCTGACCGACGTTGACCCGGGAATATATTCGAGGCCGCTGGCACCAAGGTTTTCAGTTACCACCAGGTTTTCGATGTGCTGGTTAAAGCCCCGAATACCACTGGGCACGTTGATCTCAATGGTCACCTGCCCATCGCCACAGAGCGTACACCAGCTCTGGGAAAAGCGATGCTCCACGACATTGAAACCTGCCGGATTATCCGGGCTGTTGACGGGGCAGTTGTGGTCAGCCATGGCGCGCTCAGCAGGAAGCGTCACACTCAGGCACGCCAGGAATATACCGGCACATACATTCTTGAGTAAGTCTTGACCCGCCACATCAAACAACATCGGAATCCCTTCAAAGCCAAAAAAAATCGCTTTCCATCCGCACACCCAACAGGTGCGGAAGCCGGGCTCGCCCTGCCCAGAGCGCGCACTCTATCTACAGGGGAACCACCGGGCCGTGAAGCAGGTCTAAATAAAATTTTGTGGAATTTTTTTTGGTATCTTTGCCACGCAGTTCTCACATGGATGCGCGCAACATATAGGGAAGGCAAGAAAAGGAACAGGATGGGAAGTAAAAAGAGGGGCCGGCAAGAGCCGGCCCGCAACGCTCCCCCCCACATAAGAGGAGGGAAGCGTTGGCAGGGTTACCCTGCCGGCAGGAAGTCGATCGGGTACAGGATGGTGATTGTCGGCACCCCGGCCTTGGGACCGAAGTTAAACCGCTTCACCCGCGCCGTGATCTTGCTGTTGAGCGCCGGGGAATCCATATCACTGGATTCGACACTCACCGCAGATACGGAGCCGTCCGGCTCGATCGTCAGTTTCAGGACCATCTTGCCCTGCAGAGCCGGATTCTTGCGCAGCTCCCGGTTATAGATTCGGTAGAGGGCGGCCTTGTAACGGTCAAAGACAATCTGGATTTCCTCATCCGTACGGGACGGGCCTGTGCCATCGCTGAGAGGTCTCTCCTCTCCCGCGAAGTCACCCTCACTACCGATGGAACTCTCCACCCGCGAGAAGGCCACGCCCTCCATTGACGATCCGGTTCCACCAACGTTGCGGCTGATATTGGCACTGGCGATACCACCGCTATCAGATTTCGCCGCCGCGGTAATAAGGGAACGCTGACTGCTGTTCTCTTTCTTACCCGCTGTACTGAGCTGGGTTCGCTCACCCAGGCGATTGTCCAGGTCATCCTCGATCAGGTCCTGGAAATTGTCCTTGAATGCCAGTACCCCAGAGCGTTCGGCCTTTTTCCTGGCCTGCTTCTTCTCCGCTTTGGTCGGCTTGGGCTCTTCCTTGGCCACCTTCTGCTTCTTGGGCTCGGGCTTCTTCTCTTCCTTCTTCTTTGGCTGCTCCGGCTCGGGCGGCGGCTTGGGTTTCTTTTTCTTCTCAATCACGAGCTTCGCCAGGCGCTCGGGAATCTCGACCACTTCATCCTCCGGCTCGGGAACCGTCCACATAGGTATGGTATACCCAAGGAACAAAGCCAGGAGAAGGGCTACCAGCACACAACGACGGAAGCGGCGATCGTCCTCACTCGCCGTATGCCATGGCATGACCGGCACACGACTGTCAGACAGTTCAAGCTCACGGGTGACCTCGAACTCAAATTGCTTGTCTTCTTCCGCACGACGGAGCTGCTCGGCACGCTCGTCGAGATGCAGGATCTCCTCTTCGTCGTGCTCGATTTTCTCCTGCACCCGCCGCCGACGCTCCTCGAGCATCTCGACGTTGGTATGATAGACATCAACCTTGCGCCGGGCGCGCTCGACGACCGCTCGGGAGGCACTCTCGCTGTAATCGTTATCCCAGAACAGCGTCGCCTTCCCTATCTCATCAAGTCGGGCGAGCTTTGCAGTGATATCAGCCAATAACTGGTGCTGCTCAGATTCAGCGGACAGGTCGGCAAGCTTCGCCTCTATCTGGCGTTGCTCATCCTGAAGTCCGCTAATCCGCTGGCGAATCTCTTCCAGCTCGCCGCTGATCGCCTGCTTTTGTTGGTCTAAATTACTCACGAACTTCCACTAACCCTGAGATGCTTTCTGAATAACCGCCAGAGAAATCCGTGTATAGCCGGCCTCGGTACAACTGGACATGACCTTCTTCAACAGGTTGAAGGGGATGCCCCGGTCCGCGAGGATATTGACTTCCGGAGGCTCTGCCGCTGCTTGCTCAGTGGCTTCCGCCACTGCCTCGCCACTTTCTCCCTGTGCCTTCTGCGCCTCAGCCTGTGCGACACTCAGGGCTTTATCCATTTCCGCTACCATCGCCTCCTTGATGGCCTCGACAACGGTCGACTCACTCTGGACCAGATCCTCGGTGCTCATCACCGGCTTGGACTCAACCAGCACCTCCTGATCAGTCACCATCAGGGTGACGGTCTCGCGCGGCTTTGACTCAACCACTGAGTCAGGCAGTGTAATCACCTTCGGCGGATCCAGGGCCTCGTTACTCGATGTATTGGTCAGCAGGAAAAACACCAGGATGGTAAAAACGTCCATCAGTGATGTCAGGTTCATTCCCGGTGCCTTCCGGCGACGGCTCCGGGACATGCGTTTCATGCGTCGGCTTTCATGTCTCACGGCGCATCTCCTATTGAAATATCCGGAAACAGCTCAACCCGTTCCACCGATTCCGGATCATCAGGGTCGCTACCTTCGCGACGCACTTCCGCACCGCGAACGGTATCCATCACCCCAACCAGGTACTCATAGGCGATATCCTGCTCCATGAGGATCATCGCATCGGTTTTTTCCGGGTAGTTACCTTTTACTTTCAGCAGGAATTCACTGAGTTTTGCCAGATCGTAGATCTCTTCGGTCTGGCGCAGTTCTGCATCACCCTGCTCCAGGTCCTCACCGGAGACTGCGGTTGGCGCGCTGTTGTCAGCCGCCGATTCTCCGTCCTGGTTCAGGTTGGGGAACCGCGCGATGACCTGTTCGCCATCACTGATTTCCAGGCGATCCTTCCGCACTACCACTTCTACTGTCACAACAGGGTCGTCCGGCGCACCGCCGCCGGCCCCGGACGGCATGTTGAGCTCCATAACAGTGACGCGGGAGAAGACCGCCGACACCAAAAGGAACGGTACCAGCACCACCATCAGGTTGAGGAAGGCGGTAATGTCCAGTTCCGGAGCTTCTTTGTTTCTCCCGTGGCGCCCTCTTCTCATTACGCTTTTTCCACTTCCGCTACATCTTCTTGCTCTTCGGTCTTGACTGTTGCGTCCTCAGCACTGGAAGGCTCACCAGTGTCTGCAGCTGCGCTTTCCTCCTCAGCATTGACAGAATCCTCAGGGGAATCGGCCGTCTTCTCTTCGCTTTTCACCTCACCGCGACGGCGGGTGGAGATGGAAATAATGTTCAGCGCCTTAACGGATACCATTTCCAGGCTATCGACAATTTCACCGGTAAGGGAATTCAGCAGGGCATGGACGATCAGCAGGGTAATACCGACCATCAGGCCGAAGGCGGTGGTATTCATCGCCACGGAGATACTGGCAGAAAGCAGGTCTGCCTTTTCCGCCGGGTTTGCATTTGCTACCGCAGTAAAGGCTTCGATCAAGCCCATGATGGTACCCAGCAGGCCCAGCAGCGTAGCGATATTGGAAAACAGCGCCACGTACGGGGTACGTTTTTCCAGCTGTGGAATGATTTCCATCATGCTCTCTTCCATCGCGATTTCGATATCTTCACGACGGCGGACGGCCCCCTGGCGCGCAAGCCCCATCGACAGAAGCTTGCTCACGCCGGAGTCATCCTGTTTGACCAGGTTTCGGGCGCGATCAAAGTCACCGGAGGCCAGGACGGGCTGCACCTTGTCCCACATCGCGCGATTGGTGTGCCGCTCGTATACAAGGCGGATATAGCGCTCAACGGCCACCGCGGCCCCCAGCGCGAAGACCACGAGAATGGGGTACATAAATGCACCACCAGTCTGGAAGAACGCGATTACGCTGTTGAAAAAGTCCATCACTAACCCTCTTGAAAATACTGCGGTAAGCTTCGATTTTAATTTAATGGAAAGACTGACAGGCGTTCCGTGCTTATCAGGCTATTTTATTCGTCGGAAAGACTGAGCTCGTAAAACTCGAGTTCGCGCGTAAACACTTCCTTGTCCAGCGGCTTCAGGCTGTCGTCCATCAGGCTGGAAACCAACTCGGTCTCCACACCCACTTCTGAGTTCTTCCAGGGCACAATGTACAGAGACTTGGGGGCCTCTTTGTTACCGATAATGGAAATACCGGAGAGCTCTTTCACCTCCGTATCTACTTTTTTCCCGGACTGCTGCTCCTGCGCGGTTACTGGTCCGGCCAGCACGCAAGTCAGGCCCATCGGGAAAAAGCACCGGAAAAGGAATTTGTTGGAAATCATCGTCCAGCCCTCCGCTTGAGGTCCGCCATCCAGATGGTCACTTCCTGATCATCCGGATTTAATTTCAGGTATTGGTCGAATTGTGCCAGAGCACACTGGAGATCTTGCAGATAGAGATCACACAAAATGCCTAAATTTTTAACTAACGGGCTGTACTCCGGATTGCTGGAGATAGCGTCGGTGTAGATTTTGCGGGCCTCTTCAAAGCGGCCCTGCTTGCGATAGAGGACTGCCAGCTCATTATTGGCCGTTGGATGAACGGGATCGATTTCCAGTGCCTTAAGGAAGGATTCTTCCGCGTGCTTTTGATCACCACTTTTATAGTAAGCGATGCCCAGATTTACATAGGGAGCAGGAAGCCTTTGCTCCCGCTCGACAACGTCATTAAGAAGCGAGATCGCCTGCTGGTATTCCCCGGCATGGAGCAACTGCAGAGATTCTTCAAAATCCCGGCTGACACCACCGGCAACCCGCACCTTTGTGTAATCGGCAACCTTGCCGGTCTTGGCAGGCCCGCCAGCACAGGCCCCCAGAAAAATCACCAGCCCGATACATAGGGCGCGGGCTGCCGCTTTGCCTGACAGTTTCCACATGGTTACCTTACCTCCCCCTCGCGCCGGTGAAGCCGGCGGCCTGTGGCCCCAACAGCCATCATGACTCACGATCATCGGTCTGCGTGCCGGTCTCATCCCCGGCAGATCGGGCCACGTCTTTGTTCGCGGCCGGCGACTCTTCGCCATCAGTCCCCTCCTGATCAGGAGAGGGCTGCGTGAACTTAGTAGCTGAACCATCACCGGTGGTCGCGGTTTCTCCCTCCGCCAGCTCCGGCGCGGGTATTTCCGGAATGGGTACAATCGTCGGCAGGTAGTCCCCGGCTTCTTCCGGTCGCGCATAACGCGCCGGCACCAGAGTCGCAAGCTGCTCGATACTCTGTTCCACCCAGGTGTTGTAGATTCCCATTCCCAGGAGCTCCACGTTCTTTTCGTGGACGGAGATACCTTTCTCCTCAAACGGATAAATCTGCTCTTCCAGGGCCAGCTCGTACTCTTCCAGTTCCAGCGGCGAGAGATTGGTTGGTCGCTCCGACTCTTTTAACGCCTTGCTGAAATGCAGGTAGATCTCACCGAGGTAGAAGGTGGCTGCCGCCGTAACATCCGCCACCTGATAGTCAATCAGGTCGGAATAGGCAGAGATAGCCGCCTTCATGCGGATGCGCTTCTGGTTCAGGTTCTGCTCGATCGGCGCTACCAGCCTGATCTGGGTGAAGGCGTCATATTTTGGCTCGGCAATGACCAGCGCAGCGTTACCGGCCAGGTAGCGCGTCCGGTCATTACGCTGACTGCCGCCCTGCGCTTCAATCCTCACCATCTGACGCAATTCATCCATGTATGCAGACTGGTTTCCCGCAGCCTTGTGCAGGTCCGCGATCTTCTGGCGTGTTTCAAGCGCCGGTTCCATTGGTGAGGGGAAGAGCTGTACATAACGTCGCAGTACTTCCAGAGCCTTATCATCACGCTTCGCGGCACTGTACAGGTCCGCAGCCTGGTTGAGAGCCTCGCGGCGAACATCCTCGTCTTCGGATTCGCGTTCGATACGCTCGAATTCCGCTGCCGCCAGCATCAGCTGGCCGCTTTCCTGGTACACGACTGCCAGCTTCTTGGTCACTTCCTTGATCAGCTCGTGCTGCGGGAAATGCTGCCGGAACCCTTTCAGCACTGCAGCGGCCTGCATCCAGTCTTCCAGGACAATCAGGGAGGCAGCCGCATCATACTCAGCGGTGGCCAGGATAGTGGCCCCCGGCGCGGCCTTGCGGATGCGCAGGAAGTGTCCCGCGGCCGTCTTGTGATCATCCTGCTTTCGTGCCAGGTCACCTTGCTGGTAGATCGAGGCCGCAAGGTTATCGATATAACCGGCGCGATCTTCTGAATCCGGCGGGGTAAGCGTGAGCACCTGCTTATAAGCGGCCTCAGCCTCAGCAAACGCAGCGGTTTCGAACGATGCGTGACCGACTGCCAACCAGGCCGACTGGCGGATTTCCCGCTTGGCTTGCGGGAACCGCTCCAGCAGCAGCCGCCCCTGCTCGATCGTCTGGGCGTAGTCCTCGAGGCTGTACAGGTCCTCCACCGCACCGACCATTACCTGGGCGGCATCCTTGTGTTTCGGGAAGGTCTCGGCGAACTTGAGGGACGAGCGAATAATTTCCCGCTTGAATGGCGCCTGCTGCGCCGGCGGTGCATCCTTCAGCTTGTTGGCGAGGTGCTCGCGATAGGCATATACAGCTGCGTAACCCGCCTCACTGGATCGCTTGTGTGTCGGGTAGTCGTAGGCTGTCCGTTCATACTCTACGCCGGCCTGGCGGAAGTCGCGGTTCTCTAGCAGCAGGCCTGCCAGCTGGAAGTTAATCTCAGGCGCCTTGGGTTTGTCGCTGAAAGACTTCAGGTAGCTGCGATACCAGTGGATAGCCTCACGGTAATGCTCTGCCTTTTTATCCTTGAGCCGCTTGTTCTGGTAAGCGGCATGATAATGCCCCGCCAGGTCAATCAGGTTGGCCTGCAGGAACTCAACGACCTCACCGTATTCATTGATATCGAATACCGTCCAGTATTCCGCTTCCAGTGCGTAGGTGTTGGCGAAGCTTTTCTTTGACTCCAGTACAAGGCGTGGGAAGCCACCCTTCTGGTAGATCTCAATGACCCGGATAGAGAAGTCCGGCGCAACCCGGTGCAGCGGATTCCTCTCCACAAAGGTGTTGTAAGCTAGCGCGGCATCCTGGTAACGACGTTTGTCGAGGTAGTACTCACCGAGCTGGCTGTAGACATAGGACTCGTAATCCCGGGCGCCTTTGCGCTCGAAGTAGTCGACGATGGCTTCAGCACCACCGAGATAGGAAAAACTGAGGCTGACGACACGGAAGGTGTCCTCGATATGCTTGCGCTCAACGTCGTTGGCCTCCTGCTCGAAGTCATACCCCTGTGACACCTTGTAGTCGAGCATGGCGATGAAGTCATCCAGGCCGCGCTCATACAGCTCCTGCTTAAAGAAGGCCCAGCCCCGCTTGTAGAGCGAAATCTCGTAGAAGCTCGACGCCTCACCCATGGCGATAACCTTGGCATAGGACTCTTCGGCATCCAGGTATTTCTTGCGGGTAAAGTAGTACTCACCCAGGCGGAAATAGGCTTCGTCGGCATGGCGGGACTGCGGGTACTTCGCAACCATCTGGCGCAGGACATCCACCGCCTCATCGATCTGCCCGGTCTCTTCATAGGCCCGGGACAGCTGGTACATCACCTGGTCATTGCGCTCGTAGTGCGGGTACTTCTCCAGCAACTGCTTGTACAGGCCAATAGCCTCGATGGCATTGGCTGCCAGCACTGCGTCCGGGTTATCACCGGGCACGGCCACCGCCGAGTTATCGGTGGCAATTTCCACGCCGGCACTGGCACGGGCCTCAAAAGCCTGGTCTGACTCCCCGCTCCGCGAGGCGATACCCGATGCCTTCGCCGGTGCACTTGAGGCCGCCGGAGCTGTTCCTGTGTCCGGCGCCATCAGGCGACCGCCCTCGCGGCGACCTTTCGCATCGATAGAAACTGCCGCGCCACTGCCGGAACCGCCCGAGGCCGCGATGTCCTCGCCGAGCGAGCGCGCCTCGGCACGGTGCGCCTGCTTGATCTTCAGGTCCGCAATCCGCCGGATCGCTTCCGGGGTAAAGGCGGTTTCCGGGGTTTCCTGCAGGTACTTCTGGTAACTGGCCAGGGCTTTTTCCAGGCTGCCTTCGATCCTCTCTTCCTTGATTTCGATATCGACATCTTGCAGGCTGCCAATGGTCTGGCTGTCGTTGACCGCGCAGCCGCCCAGCAATGCCAGCAGCATTGCTGCACCGGTGGTGCCAGCGAACTGTCTCGCGCGCATAGCCGCTACGACCGGCCTCATTTTCAAAACGTTCGCTTCCTTCACTGGGCAGCCTCCCCGTCCGTGGACGCGGGCTCAAGCTCCGGCGGGGTATCCTGGGGCAGCGGTTCACCATCGATGGGTTGTTCCGTGGCCTCTTCCTGCATGGACTGACCAGCCTGCTCAGCCTCGTACTGCTCGATCAGACGCTGGTCTTCACGCTGCTCCTGCAGCTCATTCGCACGGTCATAACTGTCTGCCAGGGCAAATCTCGCCTTGATCTGGTACTCCTCCAGCTGGGCGCGACGGCCCTCCAGCTGATTGATGGCCATCTGCTCGAGCATGGTGCCCTGGCGGGCCATCAACTGTTCGATCCGAGGTTGCACCCGCTCGATTCGTGCCCGCAATGATGAGATCTGCTTGTCATAGCCCACATAACTGTGGGTGGCAGCCTGGCGACTGCGGACGTAAGAGTTGTATACGACCTGAAGCTTCTCGATCTCGGTATTGAGCTTCTGCAGGTTCTTGTAGGCCTCGGTCAGGCGCGCGTCGTACTCTGTCGCAAGGCGCCATTCCAGTACCCCTTCGAGGCGCGCAACACGGTCCTCGGTTTCCTCACTCGCAAGTGACGGTTGCCGGTCAAGTGTTGCCCGGATTTGCTGTAAGCGGAGCAGGCTTTTGCGCTCCGGGGTTTTGGCCAGGAACTCCGGTCGACGACTTACCAGCATCTGGTCGATACGCTTGGCAAAACTATCGCGCTGCTCGATTCGCAGCTTGATCCGCGCGTCCAGCGCGCGAAACTTCTCGTCCAGGCCCGGCAGCAGCGGCTCGTAATAGCCCCGGCGCAGCGCAATAATATCCTCGTATGCCGACAGGCTTTGCAGCCACTTTTCATTGCGCTCAAACAGATCGTTCAGATCCCGGTAGTTGCGCAGGAACTCCTGGTAGTCATTTGAGGCCATCAAGTCGAGCAGGTAGTGGGTCTCCGGTGCACCGGGAATGCTGCGCAGCGTCACTACCCAGTTCTTCACCTGGTCGGCCTCCTTGCGGCGAAGGGCCTCGAGAAACTTGCCAGAGCGAATACTTTTGATTGACTGGGTGAGGGTATCGATCTGGTTGCCGAAAATATCCAGCGCATAACCGTAATTGACGGCCGCCGTGCTGTGCACATCCAGCTTGCCGTAAGCGAAGGGCACCGCGAGAAGCGCCTCATGAACCGCGGCGTCGGTTTTTTTCCGCTTTTGCAGAATCTTCCAGGGCACAAGTGCACGATCATAGCGTCCCGCACGCGCCTCGACCCAGCCGGCCCCCAGCAGAGCCCGGTTGGAGAATGGGCCATCCAGGTGAACCCGGTCGAAGTAGGGGCGTGCCCGCTCGAGCTCTCCCGCCTCCATCAGACGGGAACCCAGCATCAGGTTGGTCTTGTCGTAGAGCGCCTGCTTGGCGCTGTCGGGACTGCGTCGCTTGCCAAGTGCGGTCAACTCAGCGATACCGTCAGCCTGCTCCCCGGCCTTCAGGAGGGCGATGCCCAGGTTATACTCAACAAAACCAGCGAGCCCCTCCTCTCCTTTAAGGTCCTCAAGCAGTTCCACCGCCTCGGAGAAGCGGCCAAGCTCCATGTACACCCGGGCCCGCAGGAAACGCTCTTTTGCCCGCACCCGCTCAGGGACACGTCCCTCGATCATCTGCAGTGCGTGCAGGGCATTTCGCGGCTGCTGCTTATGATAATGAATGCGGGCGAGCCGGTAGGCGGCCTCATTCCGCACCGGTTGTGGCACATCGGCTTCCAGTACTGCCTTGATCGCGCGCCCCGCTTCCTGGTGCATCCGGTAGGAAAGCTCCAGGTCCCCCACTGAGAACTCAGCCTGCCCATAGTGGGCCGTAAAGGGGTCCAGCTCGGGCTGGTCGAGTCGACGATACTGATCGAGCTCAGTGTCCAGGTCGACGATTGCGTCGAAATAGTGATCCTGGTAGGCCTCATACATGGCCGCACCGAAGAACAGGTCTTTCAGCTCATCCTGGGATCGATCGATGGCAATTGCGGCGGGGGCAACCGCCAGCGACGCAAGGGCAGCGCCGATCAGGGTCGGTACCAGACGGGGAAACATGCTTACCAGTCCTTGAAGTTGACCGCGGACTCGGAACCAGCAATCTTGATCTCGACAAACTTGGGACCGACCTCTTTCTCGACTGCGTAGCTCGCCTCACCGGTCACTTCACGGCCGGAGCTCGTCTTGCCGATAAACCGGACCTGCAGGGGATGGCTCCCCGACTGGACATTGGCAACGTGGATCTTCTGGACACCCCCCTTCTGCAGGGCTTCTATCTCCCGGAAGGTATAGAGGTGATGCGCAACCACCTCCCCGCCAAGCTTCAGCTCTACGGATTCAAGGTTGAAGTTTCGCGGCTCCGCCATGGAGACAAAGAAGGAGGCCTGGGTATTGGAGGGGAAAAGCAGCTTTTCCTCGAGCTGGGAGAGTTCTGCCGTGAGGTTGATCACATCTTTCTTCACGTCCTGGATCTGCTCATCCAGCCCGCGGATATCGTCCCGGCTAACTTCCTGGGCATACCCGACTGACGCCAGCAGCATGAAGACTGTCAATTTAAGAATTCTGCTCATGATACCTACCTCTGACCCTACCGCTGACAACGAGCGTCGGTGATGTCGCGGCCTGACTGTAGCCGCTGGAACCCCCAGAGAATAAGGGGGCAATCGGTCAGCGAGATTGTATGGCAATCGGGGGGCGGGCAAATGTGAGGCAGGTCAAATCTCGGATATTCAGGCCATGGAGCGGCCCCGGCCCGCGCATTGGCTCACACTACGGCGCGTGGCGAGAGGAAAAACCGGGATATTTTCCACTCCAGGCTTATGCGTCGGCAGAAAGTGTTACGGGTCACATTGCAGCCGGACCCCGCATTCATTACGGCACAGGCGGAAAGGCGGAAATGCATCCAGCCCGATCATGAAGATCGAAATTGCTCACGGCAAACCCGCGCCCACCGGCAAGCCGTCTTCTGGATACCGGCAGAGCATGTGGCCAGAGCGGACGCCTGGCCTTCCGCATGCGCCAGCTCACATGAGCGCCCCACCTCCAATGAGAGTGTCGCCCGGCACCGCAGCCCGCGGGCGCGAGAGACAAAGCGCTTGAGGCAATCAGGCCCAATCGGGAACCGCGCCCCCGCAGCGCACGCACTTCAACCCGCCACCGCCGCATGCAGAACAAAAAAAACCCCGCAGTGCGGGGCTTTTCTGATGCTGCCAGATCTCTCTGGTCTTTAATGTGGTGCCCAGGGCGGGACTTGAACCCGCACGGCCATAGGCCACTACCCCCTCAAGATAGCGTGTCTACCAATTCCACCACCTGGGCAAAAAAATCAATACTCTTACTGCTGCGGGCCTTCTTCGCCTTCCGCCTGCGGAACCTCATCGGCGGCCTCACCAGACTCCTGCGGGATCTCTCCTGCCGAAGGCACTTCACCTGCATCGTCGGACTCCACCTGCGGCACATCGCTCTCCATCTGCGGGAGATCATCGGCCGGTTCCGGCTGCTCAACTGCTGCCGGGACCTCGGGCAGGTCGGCATCAACGTTGGCTTCTGAAGCCTGCTTGGCCAGAACTGCCAGGCCGACACTCGTCACGAAGAACACCGTTGCCATGATGGCTGTCAGGCGGGAAAAGAAGTTTCCACTACCCTGGCTACCAAATACCGTCTGAGATGCGCCGGCACCGAAAGAGGCTCCAGCCTCGGCACCTTTACCCTGCTGGAGCAGGATCAGGCCGATGATGCTCAGCGCAGTCAGGACGTGAAAGATTAAAACCAATTTTTCCATTTTCAGGAAACCCACTGTTCGGGCGCCAGGCCCAATTATTCAATATTCTGCATTTCGCCGCCAGTGAACGGGGTTATTATCCCGCCGCCCGGCAAATGCTAACAAATTCTTTCGCATCGAGTGAGGCACCACCAACCAGCGCGCCGTCGATGTCCTGCTGTGTAAACAGCGCTTCGGCATTGCCACTCTTGACACTGCCACCATAGAGCAACGGGGTATCCCCGCCTGCCTCACCCAGGCGCTCCCGGATAAAGCGATGCACTTCCTGAGCCTGCTCCGGAGCGGCAG
This sequence comes from Microbulbifer sediminum, assembly GCF_021729035.1. Lineage (GTDB taxonomy): Bacteria > Pseudomonadota > Gammaproteobacteria > Pseudomonadales > Cellvibrionaceae > Microbulbifer > Microbulbifer sediminum. Next base: position 393,812 of record NZ_JAJSAP010000001.1, read on the forward strand.
TCTTGCCGGTTCCGATTGCCCAGACTGGCTCATAAGCGACTACCGCGCCACGCCAGGCCTCAACACCCAGACAGTCCGCGACCGCCTGCAGCTGCCCGCTGATCACTTCCAGCGTGCGCCCGGCTTCGCGCTCTTCCAGGGTCTCACCGACACACAGCACCGGGACCAGACCAGCCTTCTTCACTGCGGCAAATTTCCTTGCCACAAGCTCACTGGTTTCCCCGTACAGACTGCGACGCTCGGAGTGCCCGACTATGACGTACCGGACACCACAATCAACCAGCATGTCCGCAGACACCTCACCGGTAAATGCGCCCCCCTCTTCCGCACAGACGCTCTGTGCGCCAAGAGCCAACTGCCCGAAGCCCGCCTGCTCCACACGGCCCGCCACCAGAGAGAGGTACGGGAAAGGCGGACAAATCGCCACATCCGCAGCCACGCCGGTCAGATCCAGCGCCGAGAAAAAGGCCTCCGCAAACGCGCGGTCGCCATGCATTTTCCAATTGGCTATTACCAGCGAACTCGGCATGTGTGCTCCTTCAAGGGGCGCAAATCTTAGCGATATTGCCGCCAACATACAACCTAAATATAACGGTGATTTTCCCGGCCCATGTCGCTCAGCGGCCGGGATCAGCTCAGCTGTTGCCTACCCGTTGTACCACTTCAGCAATACGCGCCGCCAGCTGTTCAACCTGGGCCCGCTTCTCGCCCTCAACCATGACCCTGATCAGCGGTTCGGTGCCGGAGGGGCGCAGCAGCACGCGTCCCCGACCGGCCAGTTCGGCTTCCACCTCAGTGACGGCCGTGCGAACATCCTCGTGCTCCAGCACCCCATCACGATGGACCAGCCGCACATTGATCATATGCTGCGGGAGCATTTTCATGCGGGCCTTCAGCTGATCCAGCGGCTCACCAAAATCGGTAATGGCGCGCAGGGCCTGCAGTGCTGAAATCACGCCATCACCAGTGGTGGTGGAGTCAGCACAGATGATATGACCAGAGGATTCTCCCCCCAGCTTCCAGTCGTTTGCCTGCATTTTCTCCAGGACATAGCGGTCACCGACCTTGGCCCGCTCAAACGGGATCTCACGCTCGCGCAGGGCCAGCTCAAACCCGTAATTGCTCATCTGGGTGCCCACGACACCACTGCAACCGCCGAGGAACTGCTGGCGGTGCATGGCGATCAGGAACAGCAACTGGTCCCCATCCACCAGCTCGCCGTTGCGATCCGCGAACAACACCCGGTCACCGTCACCATCAAAGGCGATACCGAGATCGGCGCCGTGCTCCCGGACCGCCTCCAGCATCAGGGCGGGCCTGGTGGAACCGCAGTCGAGGTTGATGTTGTGACCGTCAGGGCTGACGCCCACCGCGACCACTTCGGCACCCAGCTCGCGAAACACCTTGGGGGCGATATGGTAGGTGGCACCATTGGCGCAATCGAGCACGATTTTCAGGCCCTCCAGGGAGAAGCCCCAGGGAGTCGAAGCCTTACAGAATTCAATATAACGCGCGGCAGCGTCATCGATGCGCCAGGCCTTACCCAGGTCCGCTGCGGTCTCCATGGGCAGGTCAAGTGCGGCCTCGATATCCAGCTCCACTTGATCCGGAAGTTTACTGCCGTCAGCACTAAAGAACTTGATGCCATTATCCTGGTAAGGATTGTGAGAGGCACTGATGACGATACCCGCCTGCGCGTGGAATGTGCGGGTAAGGTAAGCGATTGCCGGGGTTGGCATGGGCCCCAGCAGGCCCACGTCAACGCCTGCATTGATCAGGCCCGCCTCAAGTGCGGCCTCGAACATATAACCCGAGATGCGGGTATCTTTGCCAATCAGGATACTGCGGTGCCCGCCCCGCTTTGCCCCGGGCAACTGCCCGAGCACCTTGCCGGCGGCATAGCCCAGACGAAGCATAAAGTCCGGCGTGATGGGCCCCTCTCCCACATGCCCGCGAATACCGTCGGTACCAAAATATTTCCTCGTCATTGAAAACTTCTCTTCTTCCTAATTCATCTCAAGCTGGCCCAGGTTACTGTCCAGGGCAATCCACCAGCTGCTGTAAACACAACACATCTACAGTGGCGGCCACGTCATGCACACGCAGAATTTGTGCGCCGCGCTGCGCGGCCAACATGGCCAGCGCCAGGCTTCCGGGTAGTCGCTCGCCCACCTCTCGACCCAACAGGCGCCCGATCATGGACTTCCTCGACAGCCCCGCGAGGACCGGGATTCCGGCCGGAGCCAACTGGTCGAGCCCCCGCAGCAATGCGAGATTGTGCTCATCGGTCTTACCGAAGCCGAAGCCGGGGTCCAGCACCAGGCGACTGCGGGGTATCCCCGCCCCCTCGCAAGCCTGCACCCGCGAGCGCAAGTAAACACCGACTTCACTCACCACATCGCGGTACTCCGGCCGCTGCTGCATGCTACCGGGCTGGCCCTGCATATGCATCAGGCATACCGGCAACCCGGTAGCTGCTGCCGCCGCGAGTGCACCGGGGCGCGCGAGGGCGCGCACATCATTGATCATCCCGGCACCGGCGGCTGCTGACTCAGACATGACCGCGGGCGTGCTTGTATCCACGGAGATCAGCGCCCCGAGCCTGGAACTGATCGCCTCCACAAGGGGCACGACCCGCTCCAACTCCTGCTGCTCACTGACGGGTTCAGCACCTGGCCGGGTGGATTCACCGCCGATATCAATAATGGCGGCACCCTCCTCCAGCATTTGCTCGGCACGGGACAGTGCAACTCCCAGGTCGAGCCGGCCTGATCGATAGTAGCTCCCGCCGTCCGAGAAAGAATCCGGCGTTGTATTCAACACCCCCATCACCTGCGGACGGGACAGGTCCAGGACCTGCCCTGCACACTCAAGCTGCATGCTCCCCCCAGTTGTCGTTGCGCGGGCCCTGCCGCCCGCCGTCACCAGTCACCATAAAAAAAACCAGGGCGAACCCTGGTTTTCGCAACCTCAAGAGACCTCAGTGTCCGTTCAGTGGGCCACCGACAGGGTTACCCTCATCGGCACCGGATGGATCGCGGTTCGCCTCGGTATCGCCGGTCTGGCCACTGCCGCCGGAGCCAAAATCATTGTCGTGCCAATCCCGGGGCGGGCGCACCTTGCGCCGTGCCATCAGGTCATCCACCTGCTCTGCGTCCAGCGTTTCATATTCCATCAAGGCATCTTTCATTGCCTCGAGGATATCGCGATTCTCCTCCAGGAGCTTGTTGGCACGGTCATAGCAATCATCGATGATACGACGCACTTCGGCATCGATCTCGTTGGAGGTCTTGCCCGAGACCGGGTTGCCTGCACCGGGCTGGCCACTCTCATCCTCGCCATAGTGCAGCGGACCCAGCTTCTCGGACAGGCCCCACTTGGTAACCATATTGCGGGCCAGCTCAGTGGCGCGCTCGATATCATTGGAGGCCCCGGTGGTGACACCGTCGGCACCCAGGGTCATCTCTTCAGCAATTCGACCGCCGAACAGGGAGCACAACTGCGACTCGATGGCGCGCCTGGAAATGCTGTACTTGTCTTCCTCCGGCAGGAACTGGGTCACCCCCAGCGCCCGGCCGCGGGGAATGATCGTGACCTTATGTACCGGGTCGTGCTCAGGCACCAGGCGACCGATAATGGCGTGCCCGGCCTCATGGTAAGCCGTGTTCACCTTCTCCTTTTCACTCATCACCATGGACTTGCGCTCGGCGCCCATCATGATCTTGTCGCGGGCGCGCTCGAACTCTTCCATGGTCACGGTGCGACGGTTGGCACGGGCCGCGAACAGGGCCGCCTCATTGACCAGGTTCGCCAGGTCGGCACCGGAGAAACCGGGGGTACCGCGGGCGATGGTCTGTGCGGAGACGGTATCGGCTACGGGCACCTTGCGCATATGGACCTTCAGGATCTGCTCACGGCCACGGATGTCCGGCAGGCCCACGAACACCTGGCGGTCAAACCGGCCGGGGCGCAACAGTGCATGGTCCAGCACGTCGGGACGGTTGGTGGCGGCGATCACGATTACGCCTTCATTGCCTTCGAAGCCATCCATTTCCACCAGCAGCTGGTTCAGGGTCTGTTCGCGCTCGTCGTGGCCCCCGCCGACACCGGCGCCACGATGGCGGCCCACGGCATCAATCTCGTCAATGAAGATAATGCAGGGGGCCTGCTTCTTGGCCTGTTCGAACATGTCCCGCACCCGTGAGGCGCCCACACCTACAAACATCTCGACGAAGTCAGAACCGGAGATGGAGAAGAATGGCACCTTGGCCTCGCCGGCAATGGCCTTGGCCAGTAGCGTCTTACCGGTACCGGGCGGTCCCGCCATCAGCACCCCACGGGGAATGGCGCCACCCAGGCGTTGGAATTTGGTGGGGTCGCGCAGGAATTCCACCAACTCCTGCACATCTTCCTTGGCTTCATCCACGCCCGCCACGTCGGCGAAAGTGGTCTTGATCTGGTCCTCGCCCAGCAGGCGGGCCTTGCTCTTGCCAAATGCCATGGGTCCGGACCGCCCCCCGGCGCCCCCCTGCATTTGCCGCATAAAGAACATGAACACGGCAATGATGATCAGGATGGGGAAACTGGCCACCAGCAGTTGCTGCCAGATACTGGGAGACTCCGGCTCGCGGCCGACGAACTTCACGTCGTTGCGCACCAGTTCATTGGTGAGCTCATTGTCAATGATCTGCGGCTGGATGGTCTTGAAGCGCTTGCCATCGGCCAGCTCACCGGTAATAACGAGGCCATCAACGACCACGCTCTCCACCTGGCCGGCCTGCACATCGCGCACAAACTCTGAGTAGCTGAGGGACTCATCCCTGGACTGGGGCTTGAAGTTCTGGAACACCATCAACAGCACCGCTGCGATGATCAGCCACAGTACAAGGTTCTTTGCCATATCATTCAAAGGGATCACCCTCTTGCTTTACTAATCCTGCCTCCGCACGGGTCTGGCTGACCCGCCGGGCTCAATCCCGGGTCCGGCGCTCGCTGCTGGCCGGGGCCGCACTCTCCAACGTCCAGAGGGCCGCCCTTATTCACCACACCAGTATAGGTATGATAAGCGCGTTGACCGAGTGTTCCGCAGCACACCGTACAAGGTCCCGCTTATACCACAGACGGGGCACCCTAAAGAAGGGACTGGCTGGTCAGAAGCCTTTTAAGCGTCCTTCTTCAGCCCCGTTACCGATCTCCCTTGAAGCCCCGGGCCACCACATACACCTCCCGTGACCGGGGGCGTGAGGCGCCGGGCTTCCGGGTGACGACACTGTTGTAGGTAGCTCGCAGGTCACGAATCAGCTCGTCAAAGCCCTCGCCCTGGAACACCTTGGCCACGAATGCCCCACCGGGCTTCAGCACCTGCCGGGCCATATCCACTGCCAGCTCCACCAGATACATGGATGCCGGCTGGTCAACGTTCCGCACTCCACTCATATTGGGGGCCATATCGGAAATCACAAGGTCGGCCTTATCCTCGCCCAGGCGCGCCAGGAGCTCGTTGAGGACCGCCTCCTCAGTAAAGTCCCCCTGGACAAAATCCACTCCCGCGATCGGGTCCATGGGCAGGATGTCCGAGGCGAGCACACGCCCCTTATGACCCACCAGTTCCATGGCTACCTGGGACCAGCCACCCGGCGCAGCACCCAGGTCGACCACGGTCATCCCCGGCTTGATCAGGCGGTCCTTCTTCTGCAGCTCCTGCAGCTTATAACTGGCCCGGGAGCGATAACCCTCCTTCTGGGATTGCTTGACGTAGGGATCATTGAAGTGTTCGCGCAGCCAGCGGTGGCTGCTTTTGGATCGGCCCATCGGTTACAATGCCTGGTATATCAACAGCTTTCGCAGGAGCGGCCCGTGGCCGCGATCACGGGCTTGCTAACCCGGCACCGATCGCGGCCACGGGCCGCTCCTATAATCGGTATCCACAACGGATACCCAGTGGTAATGGAGTATTGTATGCCTTTAACTGCCGAGCGTAAAAAATCCCTGCGCAGCCTGGGCCACAACCTCAAGCCCGTCGTGACTGTGGCGGGCAAGGGGCTGAGTGAAGGCGTGATGGAGGAGATCGACCGGGCCTTGAATGACCACGAGCTGATCAAGGTCAAGCTGATGGTGGCAGACCGCGACCTCCGCCACCAGGTGATCGGCGAACTATGCGAGCAGAGTGGCGCTGAACTGGTCCAGGAGATCGGCAAGATCGCGCTGATTTTCCGGGCGGCCGAAAAACCCAAGGCCCATACCTCTAACCTGCTCCGCTAAACGCCCGCCCCTACTCTGCGGCCTGTTCCGGCACACAGCTGACTGCCGCCAAACGGCGGCGCTCGCCGTCGGGCAGGCGCTGCAACCAACAGTGACCGTCTCCCAGCCACAGACGGAAGCGCACCGGCGGCTGCATTTCCCGCCCCCCCGGATGGGGCTGCTGCAGGCTGCGCGGCGGACTGTGCTCGATAATCAGTAGGCTGCTGTCGGCAAATGCCCGCTCGGAGAGCGTCACCGGCACATCGCCAAGCGCTTCACTGACTGCCTCCTGCAACTCGGCGGTACCGGCCCCGGTCACGGTGGCACGTACCGCCGGCACATCCCCGCCCCGCGCCAGGGGGGAGTTGCAGCCGGCCAGCGCCAGTGCCAGCAGCCCCCCTGTAATGGTGGATGGCTTGCGCATCTTCACATTCCTCCCACAATACGGTTTTCCCGCCACATAGACTTGAACACGCTCTGCCCCGAGCCCTGCAGGCGCATCCCGGAATCGCCCATGCTGGAATAGCCTGAAGCCAGGGACCCACTACAGCTTCCCGTCTCTATATAGTTCAGCGCCGTGGCGAAACGTGCCTCAGAGGGATCACCGAGCGGCCGGGAGAAGTCATCCAGGACGGCGCAACCCGGCACGCCGGCACTGCCGCTGCCATTGGGCACGAAGCCGTCCGAGTACTCGCCAAAGCCCTTGGCGTTCACGCCGGTGAACTGGATGGTGAAATAGGTGGTGCCGCAATTATCCGTGGGATAGAACCCATAGGGTTTACCGCAGGTTTGCCCACCAACCTGAATGACTTCGAAGTCAACTCCGCGCAGGCCGTTGATAATGGCTTCGCTGGCGGAACAGGTAGCGCCGCCGGTGAGCACGAATACCCGCTCCAGCGCCGGGGCAAGGGTTGGTAACGGCTGCCCCTGCGGCAGCTCACCGCCGCTGCCCGTAACGCCGATAAAGGGCATTGGATCCAGCGGCTGGCCGGTGACCGGGTTGGTCTCCGGGTGCTTGTCGTTGAAGACCATCTGCTCGAAAGTCTGCCCGGCGGTGAGCACATCACCGGCGATCATATAGGCCAGCTGGCTGGCCATGGTGAGCAGGCCCCCACCGTTATAACGCAGGTCCAGTACCAGCTCATCAATATTCTGGCCGTCCAGGTATTCCACCGCCTCCACCAGTTGCTTCTCGGCAATGGCGATGTGATCGTTGAACAGCATATAGCCGACACGGCGGCCGAAAGCCGCGTCCTCCACCTTGATGAACTGCACCGGATCCGTCTCGAAGGTGCCCGCAGTCAGGGTAATTGTCCCTACACTGCCATCGACGTACTCGAGCGTGAAGCTATGTTGCGCACCGTCAGTCTCGGGAAACAGCGCCGCATTGAGCGCATTGATACTTGCGTCATCATCGGCATTGACCAGGTCAATACCATCCACCTCAAGCACCCGGGCACCACGTTCGGCCCCCACCGGCTTCCCCGCCTGCTCGGTATAGGCGATGACGACGTGTCGCGGTGGCCGCGTCTCCAGTAACGCCCATTGCAGCCCATAGCCGAGGAACACGCCCGACTGGGACTGGGCAAGCCAATCCTCAGTGGGCAGGTAGAAATGGAAATTGTCCTTGCGGGCACCACTATCTGTGAGTTCATTGGTCACAAGCAGGTCGAAGTATTCCTGGACCCCGAAATCCGCCGGGTCACGATCCTCGATTTCGTCGTACCACAGGTACAGGTCATTGCTCCAGGACCGCAACCAGTTCTTCTCGTCCAGGGCCGTGCCCGCGACATCCGGGAAGCCGGCACCGGACCGCGGCGACTCGCAGCGATTGGCGAAAGTCTCGGCGGGCAGGAAAACACCTGGCTCCCAGGTACTGCTGTTGTCAGTGCTGCCATCAGCTGCAGCCGGCTCGGGAGCGAAAGAATCGCCGCTGCCACCGCTGCTGCCGTTGCCACAGCCACTCGCCAGGCAGACCAGCCCAATAAAAAGGGGCCGGAGTAACCCGGCCCCGATCGAAATACTCGGGATTTGCATTATTCTTATTCGCTCAGTCTGTTATCGCCGGGCGGCCCCGCCGCCCGCTTTTTCAGGACAATTTACCCAATACCGCCTGCAGGCTCTCTTTCGCGTCTCCAAACAGCATTCGGGCATTTTCCTTGTAAAACAGCGGGTTGGCCACACCAGCATAACCGGAGGCCATGGAACGCTTGAGTATCACTACCTTACCGGCTTTCCAGCACTCCAACACCGGCATCCCGGCAATGGGCGACCCGGGCTTTTCCACGGCATCAGGGTTGACCGTGTCGTTGGCACCGATCACCAGCACCAGGTCCGTATCAGGAAAGTCGTCATTAATCTCGTCCATTTCCAGCACGATGTCGTAGGGCACATTGGCCTCGGCCAGCAGCACATTCATATGGCCGGGCAACCGACCCGCAACCGGGTGGATGCCGAACCGGACAGTCTTGCCTTTTCGCCGCAGCTTGTCAGTCAGATCACTTACCGCCTGCTGTGCGTGGGCTACCGCCATCCCGAAGCCGGGCACGATGATAATACTGTCGGCAGCATCCAGGTCGTCCGCCAACTCATCAAAACTGGTTTCCACAGCCTCACCATCGACTTCGTCCCCGGCCATTTCACCACCATCAGAACCGAAACCACCCAGGATCACACTGATAAAGGAACGGTTCATACCGCGGCACATGATGTAGCTTAGGATGGCACCGGAGGAGCCTACCAGCGCGCCCACCACAATCAGCAGGTCATTGCTCAGCATAAAGCCGGTGGCGGCTGCGGCCCAGCCGGAATAGCTGTTGAGCATCGAGATCACCACTGGCATATCCGCGCCACCGATAGCCGCGATCAGGTGTACGCCCAGCAAAAGCGCAATGGATGTCATGATCAGCAGGTTGAGGACGGTGCCGGCACCCAGCTCGGCAGGAATAAACAACCAACCCAGGAAAACGCAGGCCAGTATCGCTGCCAGGTTAAGCCAGTGCCGGGCCGGCAGCATCAGAGGCTTGCCGGAAACAATGCCCTGCAGCTTGCCAAATGCCACCAGTGAGCCGGTGAGTGTGATGGCCCCGATAAAAATGCCCAGGAAAATCTCCGTGTTGTGCACAATATGCTCGGCGCCAGTCAGGTTCAGGCGCGGATCCAGGAAACCGCCCCAGCCGATCAATACGGCAGCCAGGCCGACAAAGCTGTGCAGCAATGCCACCATCTGTGGCATCTGGGTCATGGCCACACGCCGGGCGAGGAAAATACCGATCACCGCCCCCACTGCCATGGCGATGGCCACCATCCAGTAGGCGCCGGTCACGATACCCGCGATGGTGGCAATAATCGCCACCGCCATACCCACCATGCCGTAGATATTGCCCCGCCGAGCGGTCTCGTGACTGGAAAGGCCACCGAGACTCAGGATAAACATCACCGCGGAGAAGAGATAAGCCATCGAAATCATACCGTTCATCGTTATTCTCCTCCCCGATCAACGCCGGAACATTTTCAGCATGCGATAGGTCACAAAAAACCCACCGAAGATATTGATACTGGCCACAAGTACAGCGATGAACGCCAGCAATGTCACCAACCCGGAACCCGTGGCTCCAACCTGCAGCAGGGCCCCCACCACGACAATGCCGGAAATGGCATTGGTCACACTCATCAATGGCGTATGCAGGGCATGGGTCACATTCCAGATAACCTGCCAGCCCACGAAGATCGCCAGTACGAAGACCGTAAAGTGTGAGACAAACTCTGCCGGCGCTACCCTGCCGAGCCACAACAGCAATGTACCGGCGATTGCCCAGAAGGCCAGGATCGCCAACGGCGACTTTTTCTTTTCGCCTTTCTCCTCAGCTTTCGGTTCCGGCTCAGCTTTTTTCTCCGGGGCCGGGGCCGGCTGCGCCGACACCTTGGGTGCGGGCGGCGGCCAGGTGATCTCCCCTTCCCGGACCACGGTCGCCCCGCGAATCACTTCGTCCTCGAAATCGATATTGATCTCGCCGTCCTTTTCCGGCGCCAGCTCGGTAAGCAGGTGGGTAAGGTTTGTGGCGTAGAGTTTCGAAGACTGGGTGGCAGCCCGGCTGGGCAGGTTTGTGTAACCGATAATGGTCACACCGCTTTTCACCACTTTCTCATCTTTTTCCGTGTAGTCGCAGTTGCCACCCATTTCCGCAGCCAGGTCCACAACCACGGAACCCTCCGCCATGCTGTCGACCATATCCGCCAGCCACAGTTTCGGGGCCGGCTTGCCCGGGATAAGCGCGGTGGTGATGACGATATCCACCTCTTTCGCCTGTTCCCGGAACAGCGCCATTTCCGCATCGATAAATGCCTGTGACATTTCCTTGGCATAGCCACCCTGGCCCGAGCCTTCCTCCTCGACTTCCACGGTGAGGAACTCGGCTCCCATTGACTCCACCTGCTCGCGCACTTCCGCGCGAGTATCGAATGCGCGCACCATGGCCCCCATTCCCTTGGCCGTCCCGATAGCGGAAAGCCCGGCCACACCAGCGCCGATCACCAGCACCTTGGCCGGGGGTATTTTGCCCGCAGCGGTAATCTGTCCGGTAAAAAAGCGCCCGAAATTATGTGCAGCCTCGATGACCGCCCGGTAACCGGCGATATTTGCCATGGAACTGAGTGCATCCATTTTCTGGGCACGGGAAATCCGTGGCACAGATTCCACAGCGAGGGCATTAATATTTTTTTCCGCCAGCTTCTTCAGTAGCACTTCGTTTTGCGCCGGCTTGAGGAATGCGACCAGCGTCGCACCAGAGGGAATCAGCTCAATTTCTTCATCGGTGGGTGCCTGGACCTTGAAAACCAGGCCCGCACCCTTCAGGCAGGCCGCTGTGTCTTCCCGGATCTCCGCCCCCGCCTCGCGGTAAACCGCATCGGCAAAGCTCGCCGCGGCCCCGGCTCCTTTTTCGATAACAACAGAAAAACCCAGATCCTGCATTCGGCGCACGCTCTCCGGCGTAGCCGCAACCCGCGCCTCCCCGGGTGCGGATTCTTTTGGTATGGCTATGATCAATGCGTTACTCCCTCTGTCATTGTTATAAACATATCAAGTCGACCTGCTGGCCAGCCGCAGTTTCCATAAATGCTGTCTTACGGGAAACCAACTGGTCCGCTTGAGGACATCGCTGTGGTTGATTCTAACCACGGAGGAAAATTTATGAAAACAAAAGAGACGGAAGCCGGGTATCACTGTGGTCAATAGTCCCCGCGACAAACCAGCATTTTCACCTGTGACTGTCAGAATCAACCATTGCGATTGATATTGATCGACAGCGGCTTTAACAGCACCGAACGACAGGGTGCTGGCCGTAAAAGCAAGAGAGCCCTCACGAAGAAAACAGGGCTTCTGGCAGGCTAAGCTGGCCAGGATGGCATTTATTTCAACACAGGGTGACCGGTGGACACATTGGCACCGACCACCCGTTATGGATATTTATGCCATTAGTGCCATTAATTCATTTCCACTTTTGCAGTGCATCCCGGTCGCTGACGCGCGCCTCCACCCAATGCGCAGTACTGCCGCTGCTTTCCTTCTTCCAGAATGGCGCCTCGGTCTTCAACAGGTCGATAATAAAACCACAACCATCCAGCGCCGACTGCCGGTGGGGCGCGGTGACCCCGACAAACACTATATCTTCGCCGGGCTCCAACTGGCCTACACGATGCAGGATGCGCACGCGCCCCAGGGACCAGCGCTGCAGGGCCTGCTCTCCGATATCCGCCAGCACTTTCTCCGTCATGCCGGGGTAGTGCTCCAGCGTCAATGCCATAACCCGGCCATCGTTATTGAAATCGCGCACCGAGCCAACAAAGATTGCCGTGGCACCATCGGTGCGGTTGGCCGCACGAAGGGATGCATACTCGGCCCCCGTATCAAAGGCACTCTCCTGCACCGCCACCTCCACTGACATTCTCACCCCCCGGTCACTGGCGGGAAGAAGGCGACTTCATCGCCGGGCTGTACCGGGCTGGCATCGGCAGCCAGAGCCTGGTTGACGGCCACCTGCAGGTCCGGGCGCTGCAGTGCCACCTGCCAACGCTCCCCCCGTCGCCCCAGGGCTGCCCGAACCCGGGCAACATCCCGGAGGCCGGCTGCGGGGATTTCAAGCCCGTCGCAGTCGAGCTGCTCACGCAACCCGGCAAAAAAAAGGATACGGATCATCAGTTTTCCTCCGCGGTTGCCGGAGCCGTTGCGGTCCCGGCGCCATGCCAGTGGCCGCGCTTGCCCCCGGCCTTCTCCAGCAAGTGGATATTGCCGATGGTGATAGCGGGATCCACCGCCTTGCACATGTCATAAATGGTCAGCGCCGCCACTGATGCCGCCGTCAGGGCCTCCATTTCCACCCCGGTGCGCCCTGCCAGGCGGCAGAAGCTCTGCACGAGCACCCGGCATTGGTCCGGGTCCAGGGTGAAATCCAGCTGGACCTTGCTAAGCGCCAGCGGGTGGCACAGGGGGATCAGGTCCGCAGTTTTCTTTGCTGCCTGGATACCCGCAATGCGCGCGACCGAGAGTACGTCCCCCTTGCGGTTGTTTCCCTCACTGAGCTGCCGGTAAGCCTGCTCACTCATATGCACTTCAGCGAAAGCCCGGGCGTGTCGCTCAGTAACAGCCTTGTCGGTGACGTCGACCATGCTGGCCTCGCCTTGCTGGTTCAGATGGGTTAATTGCATCGGCCTATCCCCGCAGCAGGTGAGTGACAAAATTACAGGGCCGGTAAGTCGAGTCCAGCTGCCGGCTGAGGATCTGCTCCCAGGCAGTGCGACAGGCACCGGTGGAACCCGGCATACAGCAGACCAACGTGTTATTGGCCAGGCCCGCCAGCGCACGAGACTGGATCGTGGAAGACCCGATTTCCGTATAGGAGACAGCACGGAAAAGCTCACCGAACCCTTCTACCCGCTTGTCGAACAGTGGCTGCAGGGCCTCCGGGGTTGAGTCACGGCCGCTGAAACCGGTACCGCCGGTGGTCAGCACCACCTGTATCGCAGGGTCCGCTATCCACTGGGAAACCTGGGCGCGCAACTGGTAAATATCATCCTGCACGATTTTCCGGTCCATCAGGTTATGGCCTGCAGCCCGCAGCACTTCGGCCAGGTACTGCCCGGAAGTATCCGTATCCTCCGTGCGTGTATCTGACACAGTCAGTACCGCAACGTTGAGTGGTGTGGACACCGCGTCCCGGTCTCCTGTGGTATGTGCCTGGGCGGATTCAGTCATCTGTTTTCTCCAGTGTTGCACCTATCTCCCGGGCTGAAGTATCCCAGCCCCGTAGCAGGCGGTCGAATTCTGCCGGTCGATTGATATTCATTTGCCAGTCACTCCAGCCCACCGCCAACTGCTCGCCACCCAGCTGATGCACCAGCTGCCTGAGGGAAGCGTCCCCCTCCCCAGAAACAACTCGCTTAAGGTAATCGCGCGTGCGGTTATCGACGCGCAACCACAGTGGCAGCCATAGCCCGGCAAAGCAGGTCGCGGGGGCATTCCCGGCCATACCCGAGTGACAGAGCTGCATTAGGGGGGGAATTGCCAGCAGGGGCATATCGACAGGAATGGCGAGGATCGCCATCGTCTGCGCCGTAGCTGCAGCGGTATCCCGCTCGGAGGCAAGGGCTTCGCCAACAGCGTGGAGGCCGCTGACCGGCCCCCGCGAAGTGCCAATATCCGCCAGCCCGCCCGCAGCCGCACCACTGACCCTCGGCGCGAGCCAGCACGCGGACACATGCCGTCGCAACTCCGCCAACAGCCTCAGGGCCCGCTCCAGCAGCGTCTCGCCCCCGGGTAGTTGCAGCGCAGCTTTGTCCCGTCCCATGCGTCGCGAAGCCCCCCCGGCCAGCACGACCGGGCAAATGGTAACGGTATCCACAGCGATCCCCTCAGCCTCCCAGCATAGACAGGTTTCGTGTGGCGCCTACCCTGTCTTGCTGCAGGTAGTGACTCGGCTCCTTTTCGCCGATTGCCCGACGGATTCTCTCCGCGAGGGCAATGCTATTCCCGGTAGTAATCTCGCGATACAGGTCGATACCGTGCTCGGAAAACAGACACAGGTGTAGCCGCCCCTGGGCCGATATGCGCAGCCGGTTACAGCTGTTGCAGAAATCCTCACTATAGGGCGTGATAAAGCCGATGCGGCCAAGATAATCGGGGTGACTGTATTCCCGGGCCGGACCGGCATCCTCGGAACGGGGCACCAACTGCCAGCCATTTTCCACCAGCTCCCGCTCCACTGCCTCCCCACGGACGTGGTTGCTGGCAAAAAAATCGCGGTTGTCCCCGGTGCGCATCAACTCGATAAACCGCAGCGTCACGGGGGTTTCCCGCAACCAATGCAGAAACGCGCGCAGACGCCGGTCAGCTCCACCCTGTAACAGCACCGCATTGACCTTGACTTCCACCCCCAGTGACCGCGCCCGCTCGATTCCCTTTAACACGCGCGGCAGGCAGTCGTGGCCGGTGAATGCGGCGAACTCCCCGGCATCCAGCGTATCGATGCTGATATTCAACTGGTCCAGGCCGGCATCATGCCAGCGGTCAATCACCCGCGGGAGCTTGTAACCATTACTGGTGACGGCAACCCGGTGGATACCCGGTGTGGATTTGCTGGCGGCAATGATTTCCGGAAGGTCCGCACGCAGGGAGGGCTCGCCACCGGTCAGGCGTACTTTCCTGGTGCCGAGGCTGGCAAAGGCGCGCACCACCGTTGCCGCCTCTGCCGGCTTGAGGTGCGGGGCATTGTCCATCGCCCGGTAGCCATCGGGCAGACAATAGCTGCAACGGAAGTTGCAGGCATCAGTGACGGATAGCCGCAGGTAGTAAAACCGGCGGCCGTGGTTATCTGTAAGCATCAAACGCCTTTCCAAGTCAGCGAGCCCGCAGGTATTGCCGGCTCTCGGGAGGCCGGAGGATTTCTCCCGCCGACCCTGGTGACCCAACCGGTCCGGGAATCCGACTGCCGGGGGGCACGGCCCGCCGCTCCTATCCAGGCCCCAGGCCCCTGCGCTTGCTATGGCGCCGGGGCAGGATGGACTTAGAGCGACGGGCTCGGTGTTTGTAGTCTGTATTCGTTGCCTGTCTTGCCCGGGTATTACTCCTGCTTCTTTTTCCTGGGGCCCGGCCATCTGAGGACGGTACCCTGCTCGGTAGCACGCAATGTTTATGCCACAGACTGGGTGAAAGCGGCTAGCCTGGGTGGCGCGCGAATCTTCCTGACAATCCTCTGGTACTCCTACCCAAGCCATCCGCTTCCCTGTGGGTATACGTAGGGAAGGTCCGGGGATATCCGCACCTCGTTCATGGCTCCGCGGTGTCGCCTCCGCTGCCCCAGGAATCATCCAACGGCCGTTTTCGCACCAAAATCAGGCGCTAAAGCTTTCTGGTGAACAAAAATAGCACGGCTTGCTGACTTCAAACCATGGAATCCGGTAGATTTCGCCGACTGGTATGATTCTTGATTACCCCAGAGCAGGCAACGGAGCCCGGTGATAATTCGGTTTATCGCCGGGCTTTTTTGTGGGCGCCAATCCGTGGTCGCAAACATCATCACCGGGAGGACAGGTCACACTCCGCCTCGCGCGGTTCCGGTAAGGAACAGGGCTCCCGGCAACCAGTGAAGCCTCTGGCACCGTGTTTGCAACGGCGTGTTCACAGGAACGCGGAATCGACAAACAGATACCGCCATGACGACAAGATACCAATTGATCCAATGAGCGAGCCCCTTGGCATTATGCTGGTCGATGACCGGCCCGAACGAGCAGAAATGGTCTGCCGGCAACTGCGCGCTGCCGGTTACCGCCTGCTTGTGCACCTGAACAGTGCTGCCGGGCTCCTGCAACAGGTGGACAGTCATCGCCCGGACATCGTGCTGATCGATATCGAGTCACCGGACCGGGACATCCTGGAGAGCCTGTCAATCATCAACCGCCAGAACCCGACACCGGTGGCAATGTTCTCCGCCCGCGGCGGAGCGGACTTCATCGCCAGTGCGGTCGAGGCCGGAGTGAGTGCCTACATGGCAGAGGGGTTGTGTGCTGAGCGGGTTACCCCGGCGATTGAAATTGCCATGGCACAGTTCCGCAGCTACCAGCAACTGCGACTGTCGCTGGAAAAGACCCAGCAACAGTTACAGGAACGCAAGACCATCGAGCGGGCCAAGGGGCTCTTGATGGCGAGAAAAAACCTCAATGAAGAGACGGCTCACAAAACCCTGCGCAACCTGGCCATGAACAGCAACTCCACCATGCTCGTGGTGGCGGAACAGATCATCAACCATTTACAGTCCCAGCCATGACCCCAGCCTCCCCACTGCTATTGGAAAAGCGAAACATCAAGCTGCTGTACCTGCGGCTAACTGACAGCGCCCCCCTGGTGGTGGCCCAGGAACAGGGATTCTTTGCCCGCTTCGGCCTGACGGTGGAACTGCAGCGGGAAACCTCCTGGGCAACATTGCGCGATCGCCTGATCAGCGGCGCCGCCGATGCCGCGGCAATGCTCGCGCCCATGCCTCTGACCCTGGACCAGGCCCTGCCGCACTGCGAGGAGCAACTGCTCACCGGGCTGATCCTGAGCTGCAACGGCAATGCCATCACATTATCGAGCCAGCTATTCGAGGCACTGGGGCTGAATCACGAAAACTGCAACAGCCGCACCACAGGCTCGGCGCTACGAAGTTTCCTGCAGTCGCGACCTGCCTCGGCCCCGCCCCTGAAACTGGCGACCGTATATCCCTACTCCAGCCACACCCTCCAGTTGCGGCACTGGCTGCGACTGGCGGACATCGATCCCGATCACGACCTGCAGCTCCATATCCTGCCGCCGGAACAGATGGTGACATCACTGCAGCGCGGCGATATCGATGGTTACTGCGTGGGCGAACCCTGGAATACCATCGCGGCGCGGCAGGGACTGGGCGTGATCGTAGCGGCCTGTAATGCACTGCTGCCGGCCATGCCAGAAAAAGTCCTCGCGGTTACCTCCGGCTGGCACGAGACCCATCCGCAAACGCACCTGGCACTTCGCGCCTCACTACTGCAGGCCTGCACGTGGCTTGCCGACCGCACCCAGCGTCGTGATGCCGTGGCCTTGATGGCTCAGCAGCATTACCTCGACCTGGACACCGACCACCTGGCGCCGTCGCTGAATGACCAGCTGCACTGGCAGAGCGGACTGCCACCTGCGGCCAACCCCGGCTGGCACCTGTTCGCCCATACCGGCAGCGACTGCGGGCGCCCTACTCGGGCGAAGGCCGAACAACTGCTGGAACTGTGCAACAGGTTCTCACCGCTGCAGACGCAGGCCGGCGACAGCTTCAGAGAAGAACTCTACCAGCAGACGCTGGATTACATCAGTAGCAACCGGGCCCGCTCGCCCCATACATGATATCCCCGGTGGCAGCCATCGTTACACCGGGGCCTTCTTATACGGCCCCAGCCCGCCAGTACGGATCAGCCCTTCTCGCCACCCGCTACACCCGATAATAAATGCCGCTGCTGTGCTGGCCGGCACCCGACAGCACCAACACGGGGCAGTCCCGGGGGTTACGCACCAGTTTGCCGCACAATTTCACGCAGCTCTCCTGCGAAGGCCCCATCGGCCGTGAGAATTAATTTGGCACAATCCTTGAATCTCAAAGGATACAAACTCAGAGAATCCCCACGAGGCAACGGCGCCTGAACCCTTCGGCAGAAGGGGCAGCGACCGTGCCCACATCACCCGTCCCTCCCCCCTGCCGGATCATTCAGATAAAACACGGCAGGAATTATGGTTAAGCAAAAACTGATCGTTATCGGCAACGGCATGGTGGGCCACCACTTTCTCGAGCAGCTGGCCACCCGGCCCGAGCGGGAGCTGTTCGAAGTCACGATTTACTGTGCCGAACCCCGACCCGCCTATGATCGGGTGCACCTGTCCGAGTACTTTGCCGGGCGCACTGCGGACGACCTTGCCCTGGGCAGGGTCGAGCAGTATCGGGACTGGGGCTACGAATTACTGCTGAATGAGACCGCGGTGGCCATCGACCGGGAAAAGCGTCTTGTGACTTCCGCCAGCGGCCAGGAAAGAAGCTACGACCGGTTGGTCCTCGCCACCGGTTCCTACCCGTTTGTTCCCCCCATTCCCGGCCACGAGCACGGAAAGTGCTTTGTCTACCGCACACTCGAGGACCTGGATGCAATCCGGGCCGCCAGCGAAAATGCCCGTACCGGTGTAGTGGTCGGTGGCGGCCTCCTGGGCCTGGAAGCGGCCAATGCACTGAAGGAACTCGGCCTGGAAGCCCACGTGGTTGAATTCGCCAGGGGCTTGATGTCTGTACAGCTGGATGAAGGCGGCTCCGACGTACTGAGAAACAAAATCGAGAGTTTGGGCGTCGCCGTGCACACCGGCACCGCCACCGAGCTGATCGAAGAGTGCGACGGGCGCCTGCGTATGCAGTTCAAGGGGGGCCGGAAACTGTTGACCGACCTGATCGTGTTCTCAGCCGGCATCCGTCCCGAGGACCGGCTGGCACGTACCGCCGGCCTGGAACTGGGGGAACGCGGCGGTATTGTGATAGACGAGGACTGCCGAACGTCCGATGAGGATATTTTTGCGATTGGCGAGTGCGCACTGTATCAAAGCCGGGTTTTCGGCCTGGTAGCTCCCGGCTATACCATGGCTCGCAATGTCGTCGCGCAGCTGTGCGGTGAGAGTGCCAGTTTCACCGGCGCCGACATGAGCACCAAGTTAAAACTGCTCGGCGTCCAGGTTGGGTCCATCGGTGATGCGCACGGCCGCACAGATGGTGCCGCAGCAATCACTTTTGTCGACGAGCAGCACGGCATCTACAAGCGCATGATTACCGATGCTGAGGGTAGCAAACTGTTAGGCGCGGTTCTGGTAGGTGATACCAGCGATTATGATCAGCTGCTGCAATATCACCTTAACGATATCGACCTGCCGGAGCACCCCGAACAGCTGATCCTCCCCGCCGCCGATGGCGAGCCCCCGGCACTGGGCGCCGGGTCCCTGCCCGCCAGCGCCACCATCTGCTCCTGTCACAACGTCAGCAAGGGACAGGTTGTCGACGCGGTACAGGGCGGCTGCTGCACTCTGGGCGAGGTGAAGGATGCCACCCGGGCCTCCACCGGCTGTGGCGGTTGCTCGGCACTGCTGAAAAACATTGTCGACGAGGAGCTGGCAGCGCTCGGCATGGAGGTCAACAACCACCTGTGCCCACACTTCGAGTTCACGCGGCAGGAACTCTTCCATATTGTGCAGGTGGAGGAAATCCGCACTTTCAGCCAATTGCTGGAGCAACATGGTAACGGTCACGGCTGCGAAGTCTGCAAGCCCGCAGTGGCCTCGATTCTTGCCTCCCTGTGGAACGACCATATCCACCGCAGGCCCCACGTCGGCCTCCAGGATACCAATGATACGTTCATGGCCAACATGCAGAAAAATGGCAGCTATTCGGTGGTTCCCCGGGTACCAGGAGGAGAGATCACCCCCGACAAACTGATCGTGCTGGGGCAGGTGGCGAAAAAATACAACCTTTATACGAAGATCACCGGCGGACAGCGGGTCGACCTGTTCGGTGCCCGGCTGGAGCAGTTACCCGACATCTGGCGGGAACTGATCGATGCCGGTTTCGAAACCGGGCACGCCTACGGCAAGTCCCTACGGACAGTGAAATCCTGTGTGGGCAGTACCTGGTGCCGCTTTGGTGTACAGGACAGCGTGGCCATGGCCCTGCATATCGAGAACCGCTACAAGGGCTTGCGCTCACCGCACAAGATCAAGATGGCAGTATCCGGCTGCACCCGCGAATGCGCCGAGGCCCAGAGCAAGGACGTGGGGGTCATCGCCACAGAGAATGGCTGGAACCTGTTTGTCTGCGGCAATGGCGGTATGCGCCCACGCCACGCAGACCTCTTCGCCACTGACCTGGATGACGAGACCCTGATCCGCTATATCGACCGTTTTCTTATGTTTTATGTCCGAACCGCCGACAAACTGCAGCGCACGTCGGTCTGGATGGAAAACCTTGAGGGGGGGCTGGACTACCTGCGCGAGGTTGTCATCGAGGACAAGCTGGGCCTGGGTGAGGAGCTGGAGGCACAGATGGCAAATGTGGTCGGCACCTACCAATGCGAGTGGAAAACTGCCATCAACGATCCGGAGATGCTGAAGCGCTTCCGCCAGTTTGTGAATACCGAAGAGCAGGACGAACGCATTGTTTTTGTCGAGGAGCGGGGCCAGCCACGCCCCGCACGGGAAGCGGAAATAGTGAAGGTTGCCGAGCCCGCCTGACCGGGATATCCCCTGAGCAAACCGCACCAGTATGGCGCAAATAAATTAAATATCGAATTTTGCTGCACAATCATTGCATTCTGGAGTATAAATAATGACTGAAGTTGCCATAAACCCCACTCCGTGGCAGCCGGTTTGCCAGCGATCAGACCTGGTTGCCGAATCCGGAGTGTGCGTTCTCGCAGGCGGTGTTTCTGTCACCGGGCCCTCTACGCCCCGCAGGAGCATCGCCTTATTTTTTATTCCCGATAGCGACCCGCAACTCTACGCTGTTGACAACTGGGACCCGATTGCCGGTGCCGGTGTGATTGCGCGGGGCCTCATCGCAGAAGTGGAGGGTGAACTGACGGTCGCCTCCCCACTCTACAAGCAGCATTTTCGCCTGCGTGACGGACAGTGTCTCGAGGACCCGGAAATCCGCCTCGCCACCTATCCCGCCGCATTTGACGGCGACACTGTCGTCATCATCCCCATGCCGGAACCAACCTGACCATGGCCCTGCGTGAACAGCTCCGCGCACAGCGGACCTGTACCACCTGCCCTTACTGTGGCGTGGGTTGCGGGGTAGCGGCAACCGTCAAGGCGGGCAATGCCGGGACGCGGGCCAGCATCTCAGGTGACGAGCAGCACCCTGCCAATCACGGGCGCCTTTGTGTCAAGGGTTCGGCCCTGGCGGAGACACTGGGTGAGCGGGATCGCCTGCTGCGCCCGCGCCTGCACGGAACAGACTGTGACTGGGATACCGCCATGGCTTTCATGGCAAGCCGCTTTGCCGAGACGATCGCCGCGCACGGCCCGGATTCCGTCGCTTTCTACCTTTCCGGCCAGCTGCTTACCGAGGATTACTATGTTGCCAACAAGCTGATGAAAGGGTTCATTGGCAGTGGCAATGTGGATACAAACTCGCGGCTGTGCATGTCCTCGGCTGTGGCAGCTTACAGGCGCGCACTGGGAGCAGATGCCGTACCCTGTAGTTACGAGGATCTGGAGCAGGCCGAAATGGTGGTGCTTGTGGGCTCCAATGCCGCCTGGACCCACCCGGTACTGTTCCAGCGCATGCAGGCCGCGCAGACAAGGCTGGTGGTCATTGATCCCCGGGGAACCGCCACCAGCGATATGGCGGACATGCACCTGGCGATCGCTCCCGGCAGCGACGCGGCCCTGTTCAACGGGCTGCTGCATTACCTGGCCGAGCGAGGCTGCCTCGATCAGGAATTCATTGAACAACACACCCTTGGCTTCGATGAGGCATTGGCTACAGCCCGACTCTGGCCGCTGGAAAAAGCGGCCCAGGCATGCGGACTCGGGGCCGGGGCATTGCGAGCCTTTTACCAACTGTTCGCCGATTCGGACAGGACAGTCAGTTTTTATTCACAGGGCATCAACCAGTCCAGCAGTGGCACCGACAAGAACAACGCCATCATCAATTGTCACCTGGCCACCGGTCGCATCGGCCGCCCCGGCTGCGGCCCGTTTTCCATTACTGGCCAGCCCAACGCCATGGGAGGCCGTGAAGTGGGCGGGCTCGCCAATATGCTCGCCGCACATATGGATTTCCGCGGTGACCATATCGACCGGGTGGGCCGTTTCTGGCGGACCGGAAATATCGCCCGGAGGCCGGGCCTGAAAGCCGTGGACCTGTTTCGCGCAGTGGAATGCGGTGATATCAAGGCCATCTGGATTATGGCCACCAATCCTGCCGTCAGTATGCCCGATGCTGAACGGGTGACCCGGGCACTCCGGCAATGCCCGCTGGTAGTAGTGTCCGATTGTGTGGACGACACCGATACCGCGCGCTGCGCCGACCTGCTACTCCCGGCCACCGGCTGGGCCGAAAAGGATGGCACCGTGACCAACTCCGAGCGCCGTATTTCCCGCCAGCGCAGCTTCCTGCCACCGCCGGGGGAAGCCCGGCACGACTGGGAGATTATCTGCGACCTGGCAGCACGGCTTGGCCATGGCGACGCCTTCAGCTACCAACACCCGGTAGAAATATTCCGCGAGCACGCGGGCCTGTCCGGTTTTGAAAACGACGGGGAACGGGCCTTCGATATTTCCGGGCTGGCTGGCCTGTCACAGCGCCAGTACGATCAGCTGGTGCCTGTGCAGTGGCCGGTCAACAGCGATCATCCTGACGGCACCGCCCGGCTGTTCACCGACCGGCGTTTTTTCACCAGTTCCGGGCGTGCGCGTTTTGTGGCAATCGAACCCCGGGCACCCGGACAGCGGCGCAGCGAGTCCTTCCCCCTGTGGTTAAATTCGGGGCGCCTGCGGGACCAGTGGCACACCATGACCCGCACCGCGCGCGCGCGGAACCTGCTCGACCATGCCGAGCTGCCGGAACTCCGGCTGAGCCCGGCAGATGCCATTGCCTACCAGGTGGAGGATGGCCAGCTGGTGGAAATCCACAGTGCCCACGGCCGGATGCGCGCCCGCGCGCTGGTAGACCCGTCACAGAGAGTCGGCGAGCTGTTTGCGCCAATTCACTGGAGCGAGAGCCTGGCCGGTCTCAGCCGTGTCAGTGCCCTGGCGGGTGCCGTGACCGACCCCCACTCCGGGCAGCCAGAACTCAAGCAGGTACCGGTACAGCTGCGGCCGCTCGCGGTGAAGGCCTACCTCAGCCTGGTCTGCCCCCGACACACGGCAGCGCGGCTACAGCAGCACCTGGACGAGATGACAGCCTCCTGCGGCCTGCTGCACTGGTACCGGGTCCCCTGCACGGGCGGCTATCGTTACGAGCTTGCCCTGTCCCGTCTCCCGGACTGCCATGACCTGGTCCGACAACTGGTCCCGGGGGGCGCTGAAGAGCTGCACCGGCAACGCCTGCAGCTGCCCCAGGCGGAACGGTGGCTGGTATATTCGGATTCACTGCAGTTGCTGATATTCAGTACCAGTCACTGGCGCCAGCTGCCGGACCGCAGGAACATGGAACAATGGCTGGCGCGACCGCTGCCCGAAAAGCCGGCCCAGTTACTGCGCAACGCTGCTCCGGCAACCAGCATCGTCTGCAGCTGCATGCAGGTATCCCGCAGCCAGATACAGCAGGCCATCGATGCCGGCGCGGCCAGCGTGGAGGAACTGGGGCGTCAACTGGGGTGCGGCACCAATTGCGGCTCCTGCAAACCCGAGCTGGCGGCACTACTGCGCGACCCCGCCCGGGACGTGGCCTGAGCAGCCAATTCTCTTTTATCGATATTCGCGCTATGGTCATGGGAACAACGATATAAAGACGCAAACAGGCAAAGAAAATCTCACTATGACCATCGATACCTGCCTGGCAAAGGACCTGATCACCGTCGAGCAGGCCCGTGAGGCACTACTGCAGGCAATCGCCCCCCTGCAGGAAACCCAGCTCCTGCCACTGGAACAGTGCTGCGGCCGCATCCTGGCGGAACGCGCCACCGCACAGGTTGACCTGCCCCCATGCGACAATTCGGCAATGGACGGCTATGCCCTGTGCGGCCAGGCGGCACACTATGCACTGGTCGGCAGGAGCCTGGCTGGGCATCCCTTTGCCGGCCGCCTGGGTAACGGGGAGTGCGTGCGAATTACCACTGGCGCTGCCCTGCCCCCGGGCGCAGACCGGGTGGTGATGCAGGAGCATAGTGACCTGCATGGTGACACTCTCACCCCTCGCCAGGACACTCCTGCCGGCCAGCACATCCGACGCCGTGGCGAGGATGTTCGCTGCGGGGATAGCCTGGTGGCACCGGGCCGACCTGTCACGGTCCCCGATATCGCCCTGCTGGCCGCGGCCGGCGTGCGGGAACTGGTGGTAATGCGCCCGGTGCGCGCAGCGCTCCTGTCTGTTGGCGACGAACTGCGACCACTGGACACTCCGCCGGCGGACCTCAGCCACGGGGAGATTTATGACAGCAACCGCATCGCGCTGGCCACTGCCCTGCGGGAACTGGGGATCGAGACCGTCGATATCGGCTGCCTCCCGGACAACCCGGGATCCATTCGCGAGGGCCTCGAGAAAGCCCGCGACAGCGCGGATATTGTCATCACCAGCGGCGGTGTGTCGGTGGGGGAGGCAGACTACACTCGCGCGGTGCTGGAAGACCTGGGGCAACTGGACCTGTGGCGACTGGCGATCAAGCCCGGCAAACCCTTTGCCTTTGGGCGGCTGCCAAAAGCCGGGCGGGAAACCCTGTTTTTCGGCCTGCCGGGCAATCCGGTCTCCGCCCTCGTTACGCTCTACCAATTGGTCATACCAGCGCTGGAAAAACTGCGGGGCATTGTCGATGGGGAGCGCACGCCGCCATTCCAGGGCCGGGCGCGTCTGCTCAACCCGATTCGCAAGGCACCCGGACGCACCGATTACCAGCGCGGTTACACATACCGCGACACCGATGGCCTGCAGGTGGTGGAGAGCAGCGGCCTGCAGGGCAGCCATATCCTGTCGGGCTTTTCCCGGGCGAACTGTTTTATCGTGCTCGCCCGGGAAAGTGGCGATCGCGACACCGGGGACTGGGTCACCATCGAGCCGTTCCGGGCGCCACTGGGTTAAGGGGCACGGAGAGGGCGCGATGTTTCGTATCCAGCGTATCGACCATATTGTCCTGCGGGTTTCCGACCTGGATGCGATGCTGGCTTTCTATATCGATGTGCTGGGTTGCAGCCTCGAGCGAGAGGAACTGCAGATCGGTCTCCACCAGCTGCGCGCGGGCAACAGCCTCATCGACCTGGTGCCGGTGGACAGCGAGCTCGGACGTGCCGGAGGCGCAGCGCCGGGGCACGAGGGCCGCAACATGGATCACCTGTGCCTGCATATCGAACCGTTTCATGCCCCCAGCCTGATCCGTTACCTGCGCGCCAGGAATATTGAGGCGGGCCCGGTGGCATCCCGCTACGGCGCCGGAGGCAGAGGGCCGTCAATTTATATTCACGACCCGGAAGGCAACGTCGTTGAGTTGAAGGGATCGCCGTCGGGGAGTTGAGTTTCCGGGATCGGGCCACATATATTCGGGACAACTTACAGATATTCGGGACAACTTACAGAGCATTGCCTGTTCCCTTTACACCCATCGATTGAGGAGAGCCCGTATGCACAGTGAGAGCATCGAGTATGAGGTGAATGGCGAATCATTCACCGGCTATCTGGCCTTTGATGACACTACCAGTGGCAAGCGTCCCGGCATTCTGGTCATCCACGAATGGTGGGGACACAACGAGTTTGTCCGTGAGGAGGCCGACAAACTGGCCGCCGCCGGCTATACCGCCTTCGCCCTGGATATGTTCGGTACTGGCAAGCAGGCAGACAACCCCAACGACGCCGGCGCGTTGATGAATGCCGCGCTCGAGGCACCCGGCGCCATCGAACAGCGTTTTCGCAAGGCGATGGAGATACTACAGCAACATGACACTGTCGATCCCCAACGTATCGCCGCGCAGGGATACTGTTTCGGCGGTGCAGTGGCGCTGAATATGGCCCGCCTGGGGTTGCCGTTGCAGGGCGTGGTCAGTTTTCACGGCGCGCTCGAGAGCGATATCAAGGTGGAGCCCGGCAGCGTCAAGGCGCAATTGCAGGTCTATACCGGCGGCGCCGACGACATGATCCCACCGAAGCAGGTAGCCGCGTTCGTCGAGGAGATGCAGAACGCCGGGGTGAAATTCGAACTCACCAGCTACCCGGGCGTAAAACACGGCTTTACCAACCCGGCGGCCACCGCGCGGGGGGAAAAGTTTGGTATTCCGCTCGCCTATAGCGATGAGGCGCGGCGCGATGCCTGGAACGGCGCCATGGCGTTTTACCATAAGCTGTTCGACTGACAGCGGCCGTTCCCCGGGCCCGCTTACTCCCGCACGAGCAAGCGGGGCCCGGCCCCCTCTTTAGCTGCCTCATCGCCGGGGTTCCACATCGGGCAGGTTTCCAATGACAGGCAGCCACAACCGATACAGCCATCCAGTCGATCCCGCAGGCCCCGCAGCTGCTCAATGCGGCGATCCAGCTCTGCACGCCACTTTGCTGACAGCCGTTGCCAGTCGCGCTTGTTGGGCGTACGCCCGTCCGGCAGCGCATCCAGTGCTGCCCTGATTTCCGCCAGGGAAACTCCCATACTCTGCGCGACCTTGATCACCGCCACCCGTCGCAGGACATCCCGGCCGTAACGGCGCTGGTTGCCGGCGGTGCGCCAGCTCCTGACCAACCCCCGGCTTTCATAGAAATGCAGGGTGGACACCGCCACCCCACTGCGCCGGGCCACCTCCCCGACACCGAGTTCCCGTGCGACGCGCGAGGGCCTGTCTTTCATGGATACTCTCCCGATGGATAGCCAGGCGGCACTTAAAGTTGCCACCCGAAAGCGAACGATATCAAGCGTTGACCTCAAGTTAACTTGAGGTTTTACACTGCTCCCCACCAGATGACAAGGACATGGAGAACAACGATATGATGGAAGGTATGGCTACCTCAAAAGGCCCACACAAACAGGGGCAAAATAGTGCAAAGCGGGATCGCAACGGGATACCGGCAGCACCAGCATCAGACAGGGGAAACAGGGAGGATTCCGGACAGGCAGGGAAGGCTCCGGTAAACTCCCGTGAACGGTTTCAGCGAATCACGGCGGCGATCGGCAAGGCCATATTGCGCCTGACGGTGCGCTGGGCAGCCAGGGCACAGGCGGCCAGCCCGCGCGGGCCCTGGATCCAGAAGTGACGGATCCCAAACAAGCCACCCACAAGCAAGGAGTTTCTGTGGAACCCATTATTACTGCCAGGGGTGTTGGCAAAACCTACCAGGGGGGCTTTACCGCGCTGCGGGATGTCGACCTGGATATACAGCGGGGAGAGATCTTCGCCCTGCTCGGCCCCAATGGTGCAGGCAAGACCACGCTGATCAGTATCATCTGCGGCATCGTCAACCCATCGAGTGGCACGGTACTGGCGGACGGGCACGATATCATCCGCGACTACCGCGCCGCCCGTAGCAAGATCGGGCTGGTTCCGCAGGAGCTTTCCACCGATGCATTCGAGAGTGTCTGGGCTACCGTCAACTTCAGCCGCGGTCTGTTCGGCAAGGCACCCAATCCCGAATATATCGAGAAGCTGCTACGCCAGCTGTCCCTGTGGGAGAAAAAGGACAGCCGAATTATGGCACTGTCCGGCGGCATGAAGCGCCGGGTCATGATCGCCAAAGCACTGTCCCACGAGCCCAAGATCCTGTTTCTCGACGAGCCCACTGCCGGTGTCGATGTGGAGCTGCGCCAGGATATGTGGCAGATGGTACATGGGCTGCGGGAATCCGGGGTGACGATTATCCTCACTACCCATTACATCGAGGAAGCCGAGGAAATGGCCGACCGCGTGGGCGTGATCAACCGGGGGCGCCTGGTGCTGGTGGACGACAAGCGCACCCTGATGCAGAAAATGGGGGAAAAGGAACTGCGGTTGCAACTGGCCCGTCCCATGAATGCACTACCCGAGGCCCTGGCCGGTCTGCGCGTGGAGCTGGGCGACGATGGCCAGCAGCTTATTTACCACTTCGATATCAGGAGTGACGATACCGGCATCACCGAATTCCTGCGCCGGCTCAATGATGCCAATATTGATTTCCGCGACCTCCACACCCGCGAGAGTTCGCTGGAGGAAATTTTCGTCGGACTGGTCAAAGGCGCCCGCGAACAATCGATGGAGGAGGAGTCAAACCCATGAACTGGTATGGAATTCGCGCCATCTACAAGTTCGAAATGGCTCGCACCTGGCGCACCCTGATGCAGAGTATTGCCTCACCGGTGCTGTCGACCTCCCTCTATTTCATCGTGTTCGGCGCGGCGATCGGCTCGCGCATGGGCGAGATTGACGGTGTCAGTTACGGTGCTTTTATCATTCCGGGGCTGATCATGCTGTCGCTCCTGAGTGAGAGCATATCCAACGCCTCTTTCGGGATATTTTTCCCCAAGTTCTCGGGCACCATCTACGAAGTCCTGTCCGCACCGGTCTCGGCATTCGAGGTAGTGGCCGGCTATGTGGGCGCCGCCGCCACCAAGTCGATCATCCTAGGCGGGCTGATCCTGCTCACCGCCCGCTTCTTTGTCGACTATGACATCCTGCACCCAGTCTGGATGTTCGCCTTCCTGGTGCTGACCGCAGTCACTTTCAGCATGTTCGGCTTCATCATTGGTATCTGGGCCGATGACTTCCAGAAACTGCAGATCATACCGCTGATGGTGGTAACCCCACTGACGTTTCTCGGCGGGGCCTTTTACTCCATCAATATGTTGCCGGACTTCTGGCAAAAGGTGACACTGTTCAATCCGGTGGTCTACCTGATCAGCGGTTTTCGCTGGGCCTTCTACGGAGTGGCGGATGTCAACGTGGGTGTCAGCCTGGGCATGACGCTGCTGTTCCTGCTACTGTGCCTGACTGGCATCTGGTGGATATTCCGCACCGGCTACCGAATCAAGAGCTAGATAAAAAATGGCGGCTACTGCCGCCATTTCCCTCGCCAGCAAGCCCCTGCACTACCGCACAAGGGAATCGTAGACGATACCGGTCCAGATACCCGGCTTCATAAACCCCTGCCCGTACTCTGCATCGTATTCCCGGGTCGGCTGCGCAGCGATCACCTCTTCGCGGCTCATCCCCTGGTCCACCAGCGCCTGGATCTGGTCGCGCAGCTGCACCAGCAGGTCCCGCTGGGCTTTCAACTCAGCCTTGTCGCTGAGGGGACCGTGCCCGGGAATGATTCTGGTTTTGTCGTCTGCCAGGGCCAAAACCCTGTCCATCGCGGCCACCACTCCATCCACAGAGCCGCCGGAGGAGAGATCGATAAACGGATAACTTCCGTTGAAGAAAGTGTCGCCCATGTGAATGACATTGGCATTCCTGAAATGCACGATTGAGTCCCCGTCGGTATGCGCCGGATCGACATGCTGCACATGGACGTCATCGCCGTTCCAGTGAAAGGTGGTGGCATCGGTAAAGGTGATCACCGGCAGGGCCTCTACCGGTGACGCAGGCACCTTGCGACCAAATGCCTTCATGAACTGTTCAGTGCTCATACGCTTGCGCACATTCTCATGTGCCACCACCAGGGCGCCCGCCTCACCGAAATTCTCATTGCCGCCGGTATGATCACCATGCCAGTGGGTGTTAACAACGAACCGCACCGGTTTATCGCTGATTTTGTCGATAGCGGCGCGAATGCGTCCTGTCAGTGGCGCATACTGGTCATCGACCATGAAGGTACCGTCCTCACCCGAGAACACCGCAATATTCCCGCCCGCTCCCTGGAGCATGTGAATCTTATCGGTCACCTGCTGGCTGCTGATTTCCACATCGGCAAAACGATCCTGTGCCATTGACACAGGCGCACTGACGCTCACCAGCATGCCGAAAAAACCGGCGGTGGCAACCTTGGCAAATCTACGCATTATTCACCTCCTGCTTGTTATTGGGTTCAGCCCGGTTGAGGTTCCTGAGGATGTCGGGCCGATCGGTGACGATTCCATCCACGCCGAGCCGCGCCAGCGCGGACATCTGCCCGGGCTCGTTGATGGTCCATACCGATACATGCAGCCCCAGGGAAGCGGCGGCCCGCAGGAACCGGGGTCCGATCACTGGCAGGCCGAAATAACGCATGGGCAATTGCATGGTCTGGTAGCGTGGCCGCAGCAGCCTGTGCAGCCCCAGCAGCTGGGCAACGTAAAACAGGAGCGCGTCCCCCAGGGCAGCGCCGGTAGTCACCTCGGGACAGATTCGACGGAATTCATCGATCACGCGCTTGTGAAAGGTCGATACAATCACCCGCCGCTGCTGGCCCGCTTTCCTGATGGCACGGCACATGGCCCGGGCAGCGGCCAGGTCATCGTTTTTCAATTCAATAATCAATGGGATATCGGGTATGGCTTCGAACACTTCGTCGATCGTGGAGATCGCCAGCGGCGCCTCACGATAGGGATAGTGCTCGCCATCACGGGTCCAGTGGATTCCCAGTTGTAGCTGCCGGAGCTCGTCGAGGGTAAAGTCGATCAAGCGGCCGCTGCCACTGGTTGTCCGGTCCAGCTCTGTGTCATGCATTAAGACCAGCCGGCCATCCCTGGTCAGGTTGAGGTCGAGCTCAATGGCGTCCACCCCCAGACGCGCCATCTCGCGCATATAAAGAAGCGTATTGCCGGGGTACAGGCCCTCGCCCCGCTCATCACCGTGGGCAATGACCATAGGGCCGGGGCCATCAGGCAGCTCAACAGTCAACGGGGACGCCGGGTGCCCCCGGGCGTACAGCCAGAGCATCGCCAGCAAGAAAAAAAACAGCAGGTACCAAATCATGGCCGGCAGCAAACTCCCTTACTTCGACAAAGGACAGTCACGGTTTGCGACTGGCTCAGGGCAGGATTGTTTCCAGCTGCCCGAGGTCATTCACCACCTGCCAGGTGCCGCCTGTTTCCTCAACCCGCTGCTGCCACCCGGCGATACGGTCCAGGTATTCGTTCGGATCAACATTGTCGCTGTGCAACTTGGTCACGTTCAGCGCTATCAGCTCAAAGCCCTGCAGGTCCAGCGGCACATCCCGGTTATAGCCCGACTTGATTTCCTCTTTGAGGTCAGAGAAGAGAAGGATGGTCTTGTGCCCCGGGTCCTTTTCATTCAGGAACTCGATCGCCTGCAGTAGCCCGCCGGTAATATCCGTGTATTCAGCCGGCTGTGCGTCGTCAACGAATGCGGCGACGGACTCCTGGAATGCCTGCTTCTGGCGATTGGTGACACTGGGACGGTCATCAAACGTCACCCTGGCATGGATATTTTTCTCACTGAAACTTGCCGTATTGATACTGGCCACCGCAAATGTATCCCCCGGCTGCAGCCTGGCCAGGGTGTAATTGATCACCTGCTGGGCCTTGTCCAGCTCCCGGCTATAGGTACCCGAGGTATCCACCAGCATATAGACACCCCGTTTGTGAGCGTTTGGCTCACCGCAACCGCCCAGCACGACGCTTGTGGCGATGATAAAAAGCGCGACAGCTGCACGCCAGTTCCGTTTCCAGCTCATCCTGCTTCCTCCACGGCCCTGGCACCACGGCCGGATTCGCGCCAGCGCTCGAAACGGGCCTCCAGCCACAGCGGGAAGAAGATGACGATATCGTAGAGCCCGATCAGCATCGCGCTGCAGCGCAGTGAAGCAGTGCCCAGCAGGCGCAGGATCACCGATAGGGTACGCAGGAACAATGCGGTCAGCACCCCGATCACGGTACGCGCTGAGGCGATAAAGTTTTCCAGCGGGATGGCCACGAACGTCAGCGCAAACGGCAGGATGAAGCCAAGGCCCATCTGGGCGGCGGTGGTAATCCAGTAGACATCCCCGGTAGTGGCAGCCACTTCCTCGCCGCGCAACTGGGCACTGACAGCCAGGTCCTCCTGCATCAGGATCTCGCGCATAAATGCCAGGCCAGCCTCCACACAGGCGAGGAAGAACAGCAGCGCGAAAGCCACCCACATCATGCGGGTCCGCAGCTTGTCGTTCAGCGAGCCGATCACCGGGAACAGCCGCGTGATCCGCAGGCACTCCATCAGGAAGAGCCCCATCGTGATTTCAACCAGGATAATCACCAGGGCGGAAATATCGGCCACCTTGAAACTGCCGATATAGCTGGTCCCACCGACCATTTCGGTCATTGGTCGCGCAATCAGGTGAAAGTTGATCAGCGCACCGCCCACGGCAATCACCAGGACAAACGCCGAAATAAAGAACTGGCTCATGGAGGACGAGGAAAGGCGCCGCAGCGCACGGTCGGTTCCCTGCTGAATCTCCTCATAACGACGCATATGGCCGTCGAGGGCGGTCGCACGCCGAATAACCGATTCAACATGCTTGTTTACCCGTCCGAGGCTTTTCAGGATCGAGCGCCAGTGGGGCATCATCCGCTTCAACAGCTGGTGCCGCTCACGGGCCGACTCGCGGTATGCCTCCAGCGCCTTGGCTTCTGACTTGCGCATGGACTGGTGGATGATCTCCAGAACATCCCCCACTACCGGATCCTGTTTTGCGGGGATCTCTGACACCGCCTTGATGGCCTTGGCCCAGTTGGTGGGCTCCGGCGGCACCTCCGCACTGCGTACATAATCTTCGTCAATTGCCGTCAATTGTTCACACAGGCGCCGGTGCAGAGCCGGATACTGCGCCAGCTCGCGCTTCATGGTCGCCTCGATCCGATCGAACTCACGCTCTACATAGCGCTCGGCGGCCTCCTGCCCTGCCGCCAGCAGAACCTCCCGGTTACGCTCCTGCAAGCGCCGCTCGGCACTGGCAACCGCACTTGCGCCCAGGCGCAGGGACTGGTGGAAAAAGCGCCCGAGGGCACTGATCGCCTGGTGCACCGGTCGTCGTGCCACGAACAAGGCCACCAGGACGAGGATGAACCACAACCAGAGCGGAAGACTGTCTGTTATTTCCGTCACTTGCTCTCTCCTGTGTTCGACTGGCTAAAAATTGACCAAAAATGATTGTGGGCCAAGTATCGCCAGGAAGCTCGGTAGACACCTCAGGACGTCAAAATACGACACTTTGACGCCTCGAACCAGTGTCGCAGGTCGCAATACCGCCCGCGGCAGTCAATCAATGTGCACCAACTCACCCACCAGGGGCCCCAACTGCCCCAGATACCTGCTCCCAACCTCCATCGAAGGAAGATAGCCGGCCGGGGTAGCCCACGGAGGTCGTCGGGCAGCCCCTCTCGATTCCCCCGATAACCACCACCTTATTTTCCTGCCGCACCTGACAATAGAAAAAAGCGGCAGAATATCGATTAATGCGCCACTCGAGCAGCAAGAAAAGCTGACGGTTTATGCAGACAGGCAATCTATTACCTTTCTGGCTAACGAATCTGTTTTTAGACCAAAGCATTATTCCACCGTAAGGCAGTGTCACTCGCAAACCGGCAGGCAACGTCTACACTCCATACTAACTTCTCACCCGCTAAGCTTTTTGACCTACTAATTTTTGGTAACGCTCATGCGCGTGATAGGCATCTTCAGGTGCTCAACTTCGCAGTTTGCTGTTGATCACCACGCAAGATAGAAACGGAGTTCAAGGAGAAGTGATGGAAAATTCTGTGCCGGCTCTTTTTTACAGCAACTCCGGCCTGCATGGAGAGCTGCTGTACTCTCTGATTTCCGGATCCATTCCATACCAGTGGGAAAAGGCAGAATTCGGCAAGCAACGTCACTGCCTGCCTTACTACTTTGCCATCGTTTTTGATGGTTCGCAGATTCCCGGCACCCAGCACCAGGGAC
Organism: Microbulbifer sediminum; assembly: GCF_021729035.1. Lineage (GTDB taxonomy): Bacteria > Pseudomonadota > Gammaproteobacteria > Pseudomonadales > Cellvibrionaceae > Microbulbifer > Microbulbifer sediminum. Next base: position 427,599 of record NZ_JAJSAP010000001.1, read on the forward strand.
AAGCCCTCAATTTTTTGTTGACATTGAACCACCCCAAAATCCTGCTGATCAACCACCCACCAAACCTCAGTGATAGCGTGTCAGCACAGATTCGCAGTCGCGGCATCAGGTTCATTTGTGATTCACGCTCTAGCCAGGAGACTCTGGTGGAGCGTCTCCGAGGTTCCCTGCGGGAAGATTACCGCGAAATAACTGGGGCGCCACAGAGCCCTCAACTGACTCGAAGGGAACAGGAAATCCTGGCGCAGTTAACCTCCGGGGAATCGAACAGCGTGATTGCGGCACGGCTGCACCTGAGCGAGCACACCGTTAAGAACCATATTTACAACATATTCCGGAAGATTGGGGTGAAAAACCGGCTCCAGGCCAGCAACTGGGCAAAGCTGCACCTGGAGGGTGAACGAATATGAAGTTAGTGCCGGTGGTACTGACCATCTTCCTGGGCCTCCCGGCGTTGGCACAGGATGACGAGTTGGACGAGACCGTCAGGGCCGGCACCCTGGAAGAATCCGATGGTCGTCTCGAGGATGAAATCAGCGGCTTTAATATTGACCAGACGATCACACGAACGGGCCATGACTTTGCGCGCTACATGAGTGAATACCGGAACTACCATTATCCGGACGCGCAATACAACCTGACCATTCGCGAGCGACCCTCGGCACGATGGGGCAACCTGATCTGGGTAACTTACAACTACAAGGTTGTATACCGGCGCTTCCTCCAGCCAAGCAATGCCGATGTACAAAAGCAGGCCGAACAGGCCGCCATACAAATTCACGAAATGGTGCAGAAGGAAAAGCTGCGCCAGGCACTGGAAGACCACTTTGATTTGGGAAAGGATGAATTCTAATGAAAGCAAAATATCTGTCTTGTTGCTTCCTGGCCCCTGTCCTGACAGCAAGCTTCAGCACCGCCCTGGCCACCGAGTTGATCTACGAGCCGGTCAACCCCAACTTCGGCGGCAATCCATTAAACGGCAGCTACCTGCTGTCAAACGCACAGGCGCAGGATGACAACGAAGATCCGGATCGTCCGGAAGACCTGTACGAACAGCCCAGCGCCCTGGACCGGTTTACAGATTCCCTCGAGACACGACTTCTCAACCAACTATTAACGGATGTCGGCAACGGCAACAGCGGGGAGCTGATTACCGACGACTTTATTGTACAAATTGTCGATACCGACGGTGTCCTGACCGTGCTGGTAACTGACCGGGAAACCGGTGACGTCAGCGAAATCATCGTAAGCGGCCTGAATCCAACAAACTGAGCACTGCCTGGCCCAGTCGTAGATAAATTTAATAATTCGCGATCCTCTACAGGAGAGATGTGCTATGCGAAAAATAATTGGTAAGTATGGCGTGGCGCTATTGGCGCTTGTTACAACTCTCAGTGGCTGCACGCTGGTTAAGGGTACCAGTGACAGCCTGTTTGGACCGGGTCGTCACGATGCCAGCCTGACCCCCAGGCACGCGACGTTCCGGGACCTCCTGAACCTCCCCGCACCAAAAGGAAAAATTCTGGTCGCTGTTTATAACTTTCGCGACCAGACAGGCCAATACAAGCCACAGCCGTCCAGCAGCTTCTCGACCGCCATTACCCAGGGTGGCGCATCGATGCTGATGGATGTGCTAAACCAGTCTGGCTGGTTTATCCCGCTGGAACGGGAGGGACTGCAAAACCTGTTGACCGAGCGAAAGATAATCCGGGCAGCCCAGAACAAGCCGGAAGCACCTGCAAATAATAGCCATCCGCTGCCGAGTCTCGTCGCAGCAAACGTCTTACTGGAGGGCGGGATCGTCGCATATGATACCAACATACGCACCGGCGGTGCCGGCGCTCGCTACTTTGGTATCGGGCTTGACGACCAGTACCGGGTCGACCAGGTCACCGTCAATCTACGGGCAATTGATATCCGCTCCGGTCGCGTACTCCACTCGGTGCTGACCTCAAAAACCGTTTATTCGAAAGCCATCAGCGCCGATGTTTACCGCTTTGTCAGCTTCCGTCGACTACTGGAAATGGAAGCCGGGATGACCCGTAACGAGCCTGCGCAGCTGGCCACACTGTCGGCGATGGAGTCGGCCGTAATCCACCTGATCAGTGAAGGGATCGTGGCCAACTCCTGGGCGCTGCAGAACCCGGATGACATCAACAGCGAGATTCTCCAGTACTACCTGAATGAACCGGTCAGGTTTATGTGACATCCAGGCGGCATGACCGCCTGTTAATCTAAAATGAGATAGACGAATGAAATTTTTCTCCCTGCGGGTAAACCGGCGACCGGCCGGACCACGGGTTCTCTCTTTCGTCCTAACCGGATTACTTTTTGCCAGTGCGGCAATACAGGCCCAGGATCTGCAAGTCGCCGCCGAGTTGCCTACGCAGAGTGAACTGGATACTGCAACGGCCGTTTCCATCGCCAACCTGGCCGTCATTGTCCAGGACGGCAGCCTGAACACTCTGGACGGACGCCAGGTTGGTGTTCTTAATTTTCTCTCGGCCCTGCAGCAGGGCAACCAGAATTTCCTGTCCGTAACCCAGTCCGGCATCGATAATGCGGCGATCATCCGCCAGATTGGTGACCTCAACCTTGCCTACCTCTTGCAGGCAGGTTATGAGAACCTTATTCAACTGGACCAGTTGGGATTTGGGCACCAGGCAGATGTATCCCAGTTCGGCATTCAGAACTCTGCCAACATCGAGCAACTGGGCGCCGCACATAAAGTGGATATCTACCAGAGCGGTAATGGCTTGAGCACCTCTGTGTCCCAGCAGGGAACGTCTATCACTACTGTCGTCAATCAATACAACTGAACGGCTGAATGCAGTCGAGGGTCCCGGAATGACGAATACTCAAGGCCTGATATTTTTTTCAATGACATTGATGACTGCATCTCTGGCCTCGGCGCAGAACAATAGTATCGAACAGGAGCAGGGCGGCTCGGGTAACTTCGCCTCTGCCGAGCAGAGACGCTCCACTGCCAAGGGGAACACCATAACCCAGGACCAGGACGGCGCCTACAACAGCTCCTACGCAGTACAGCAGAGTGAGCAGGGCAGTGAAATCCTTCAGCTCCAGGAGGGCGCTCTCAATCAGGCCTATTCCCTACAGCAATATGGAGACGATAACACCAATACCCAGTTACAGCTGGGTGGGCGCAACAAGGCTATAACCGTGCAACTGGCCAGTTATGGCAGTGACTCGGTCACACGCCAACGTGGGCTGTCTAACAATGGTGAAGTTCGCCAGACCCTGACGGTCCGTAACAGGGCCCAGGTCGACCAGTCCGGGATCCTGCTGGACGCAAGTATCCTGCAGTACAACAGTTACATCAGTATGGCTTTTATCTCCCAGAGCGGCACCGACAATAATGCCGACATCGAGCAGTCCGGAGTGGGCAACAGCGCGCTGGAGAGCCAGGCCGGAGAGTCAAACCTCACTGACACCGGGCAAAACGGATTCTTCAACGATATCGATGTGACCCAGGACGGTATCGCCAACCGGGCCCTGGCTGAACAGGGCGACTGGTACAACAGTGCGGACATCTCCCAGGGCGGGAATTTCAACGCTGTCACCCTGCAGCAGGCTGGCACCTTCGGCCAGGGGGGTAGTCACCTGGCGATCATATCCCAGTCCGGTAACCAGAATAACGTAGGCTTGCTACAGCAGGGATTCTCCGCGACTGCGATCATTACCCAGACCGGTGGGGGCAATACAGTATCACTGTCACAATAACCCACCTTTCCTTTACGCTCCGTTCGATTTTCGGGGGGGCAACGGAATAAGAGCCACGCCAAAATAACGCTCGAGCTGCGCTTGATTCAACCAAAGCGGCCGTTCCCCGATCATACTGCTCAAAAAACGAACTTTCTTCCTAGTCTTTCGACACTTCCCTCCCATAGCGACTTACCCATCGCCCGACAACACTGACAATCAACCGATCACATTTCAGTCAAAAAGATGATTTGCTGATCAACCTTAGTTTTTGCCGTCGCAACAGAGCGGGTACATTTGTCCAGGTTGTTTTGATCGCCAAACTGGCCCCGCAATCGGGACCAGGCATTGGCGGAGCGGCATGAGCTGCCGCGCCAAACGATCGACACAGTACCAAAGCGGATATTAGGAGAGGACCGGTTCGCCTGGCCAGGTGGACTCTTCCGGACCCTACGCAGCGCAATTACAGTGCCAGGCACGTACTGTTGCGAGGACGGTGAAGCAGGACATGGTACGAGGACAGGTACCATCGAAAGTCGGCCATTTTCGTGCCGGTTTTATCAACGTCTGAAGTAAAGGAGCAACTCAATGAAGACGTTTACCCCCATCGCCGCAGCAGTACTTCTCGCCGCCAGCGGCAGTGTTTTCGCAGCCAACAACACCACCATCCAGCAACAAACCGGTGTCGGTAACTTCCAGAGCGCCGTCCAGGTGGGTCCCGGCGTGGACAACAACCTGATCCTGCAGGACCAGCTCGGCTTCTTCAACGTGGAAGTCGCCGTGCAGACCGCAGGCGAGGATTTCAGCGTCATCGACCAGAACCAGGTGGGCGTTGTAAACACCGCTGTTTCCACCCAGGCTGCAGGTGCCCTCAACAGCGCCAGCATCACCCAGGTAGGTGCAGCCAACGTGGGCGTTACCACCCAGGCGGCCTCACTGCTCAGCAGCGCCAATATGCTGCAGGTGGGTCTCGTCAACGTTGGTGTGGTAACTCAGATCCTGAGCCTGCTGAACAGCGCCAGCATCACTCAGGTGGGTGCTGCGAACTTCGGTAACATCCTGCAAACCGTCGCCGCATTTAACAGCGCCGATATCCTCCAGGGTGGCTTCGGAAACTCCGCCAATATCAACCAGTCTTTCGCACTGGCTAACGACGCGGACATCATCCAGTCTGGTTTCTTCAACACTGGCAACATTAACCAGGTGGGGTCTATCGGCAGCTCTGCGTTGAAGGTTCAGGTCGGTGCACTGAACGTCGGGGATATCACGCAAGTAGGTCTCGGCCATGTTGCGGCGGAATTCCAGTTTGGCTTTGCCAATACAGCCAACACCAACCAGTTCGGCGCCTTCCACACTTCCACAACTACCCAGGTTGGTGGCTTCAACTTCCACGACACCACCCAGATCGGCTTCAACGAAACCGCAGTCGCAACCCAGACGGGCTTCGGAAACGTTGGCTTTATTCTCCAGTAAGCGTATCGCTTAAACCGGAGCCCCGGGGGCGGCCAGTATGGCCGCCCCTTTATAGTGAGGCAAGCTGGCCCACAAGGCCAGGAGGTAGAGACCAACCGCCACGAAGAGATCCTTTGAGGTAAGAAGTAGAGGAGCTACCAGTGAAAGTACTTACTCCGATTGCCGCAGCTACGCTCTGTATTGCCAGCGGGCTTGTCCTGGCGGAGAACAACACTGCGATTCTGACACAGAGCGGCATTAACAATAACGCAGTGGCCGACCAGGAAGACGCCGGCGCCTATGGCAATACGATTGACCAGGCGCAGTCCGGCGATATGAACAGCGCTGAAGCCGTCCAACAAAACGAAAGTAACAGTACTATTTACCAGGTCCAAGACGGGGCTCTGAATGAGGCCTACTCATTGCAGCTCGATGGCTCGGGCAATACTACCACCATCTACCAGTCCGGGGCCTTTAATAATGCCTCCACCTGGCAGGTTTCCACCCAGGGTAGTACTGCGGTCATCCGGCAGGGTGGCTTCAACAACGATGCTGAAATCCACCAGTATCTCGGCCAGGGCAATATCGCCGTGATCGAGCAGAGCGGTTACGTCCACGGCGCCTACATCGGGCAGTACACCAGCTACGATTCCGAGGCATACATCCACCAGTCCGGCACAGACAACGAGGCGTATATCCTCCAGAGTGGCACCGGGCACTATGCCGATATCACCCAGGACGGCATTTATAACCAGGCGACGATTAACCAGAGCGACGGTTTCAACGAGGCCGACATTTACCAGAGTGGCTTTGGTAACGATGCCAATATCTTGCAGTCAGGCTGGTACAACCACGCGAGTATAAGCCAGGACGGCTATTACAACGTGGCTGATATAATACAATCAGGTTCCGGGCACCAGGCTATTGTCAACCAGGCCGGTGCAATGAACGAGTCAATAGTCATCCAGAACGGTTACTCGGAAACGGCAATCGTCAACCAGGCCGGCAGCGGCAATACGGCGATTGTATTGCAGTAGGCTTGCCGGCTATCCCGCGGCCTGCACCAGGCCGCGGGCCATTATCGCTCCAGCTGTTACTCTCTCTGCTACCAGAACGCTAGTGAAGACAAGCAGCGCACAGAGTTGTCACTTGCAACGGATGCAATCCAGATCCTGAAAACCCGGTTGTGCATTGCTCTAGCGGGACGCCACCCGCAATTCGGTATCACTGTGCCCGGCACGGAATCCCCAACTGACGATGAAGATCTAAGTCCCCGGGACCCGAAAATGGGGGAAATACAGCGTGTCGCGTGCTTACTCCAAAACTCAAACTTTCTTCCCGGTGGATTCCGTACTTCTCTCCTATGGCGTGGCTCCGCGCCAGCAACAACACTTCATACACCAGAGATCAAATATCGACCAATTCATTGAAGAATCGAGTAGTACTTTCCAATGAATCAAGATCTTCAGAATTCACCGCATCCTGATTTTCCTATCCTACGCGTTCACGTTGCCGAACCCGCATCGAGCCCGATATTCAGCCCAGGCCCGCCTCCTAAATGGAAAGGGATAGCCAGAGGCTGCCACCCGATATGGTACTAACCTAGGTGCCATCCTGTCCGGCGTGTCAAATGCCGGTATTCCTAAACGTCAGTAGTTCAATGCAGTAATGGAGAAACTCATGAAGACGTTAACCCCGATCGCCGCCGCACTCGTGTTTGCCATCAGCGGCTCTGCCTTCGCCGCCGGTAATACTACCAACCAGAATCAGTCAGGAGTCGGCAACAACGCTGTCGCCACCCAGACCGGTCCCCTGACGGTGAACAACACGATCACGCAGGACCAGTCCGGCTTTTTCAACAATGCCACGGCGACCCAGTCTGTGCAGTTCAACAGCTCTATCACCCAGGTACAGGATGGCGCCCTGAACAATGCCGCCGCATTCCAGACCTTCGGCGCCGGTAACTCCGCCAATAGCGTGCAGAGTGGCCTGCTCAACAATTCGCTGACAGTTCAGTCTCTCCAGTTGGGCAGCAACTCCATGCACATGCAACAAGGGGCTCTCAACAGTGCGACCACAGTGCAGACCCTGGGTATTGGCAACAGCGCCAATATTAACCAGTCCGGCCTGCTAAACTCGGCTTCCGTGACCCAGGTATTCAGCTTCTTCAACAGCGCCAATATCAACCAGAGCGGTATCCTGAACAACGCCGACGCGCTACAGAGCGGGCTTGGCCATACCTCGAACATGACCCAGAACGGTATCCTCAACGATGCCGATACCCGTCAGTTCGGTTTCGGTAACGATGCGACCATCGCGCAGAGCGGCCTCGCCAACGAGGCAGATATTTCTCAGGCAGGCTTCAACAACGCTGCCTTTGAAAGACAGGTTGGTATCGCCAACGACGTATACGTTGGGCAGATTGGTGCCGGCCACCTGGCAATCACTTCACAGACAGGTCTCGGCAATAACGCACTGGTCGGTCAGTTTGGCTTGAACGAGTTCGCTCGTGTCACCCAGATTGGTGCCTTCAACAACGCTATTGTCTTCCAGTAAGATAAGCACACTCCCAAATAAAAAGGGCGGCCCGAAAGCCGCCCTTTTTTGTTTTTCCGTTCAATACATCAAATATGCTCGACGGATTCGATCTCGTACTCCACGGCACCGGAAGGGGTCTGCACCTCGACAACATCCCCCACTTCCTTGCCGATCAGGGCCCGGGCAATCGGGGAATTGACCGAAATTTTCTTAACTTTTACGTCCGCTTCATCATCGCCGACGATGCGGTAAGTCACTTCCTCATCGGTTTCCATGTGGATGATGGTCACCGTGGTGCCGAAAATCACCTTGTCGCTGGGCTCAATGGCTTTAACATCGATGACCTGCGCGTGCGACAACTTGGCCTCGATTTCCTGGATACGTCCCTCGATAAAACCCTGTTTCTCGCGGGCCGCGTGGTACTCGGCGTTTTCCTTCAGGTCGCCATGTTCACGGGCCTCGGCAATCGCCTGGACCACGGCGGGGCGCTCTACCTTCTTCAGGTTTTCCAGTTCAGCGCGCAGGGCTTCGGCGCCCTCGACAGTCATTGGTACCCGGTTCAAGTTGGGACCTCCAATTTTTATTACTAGAGAACCGGGCCTCCCCTGGGGGAAGCCCGGTCGGTATATCGCTGTTTGGTTTTGGCCGGCGGCCGCTCCTGGGCAGTGCCGGGTTTATTTCGGCAGCTTAACCACCCGCTGGTGCAGGTCCTGCAACCGGCGTACCTGGAGCGGCTCACCCTGCTGCATAGCCAACGACATAGCCTTGGCCGCCGCCAGGGTGGTGGTGTAACACACCTGGTGATTTTCCGCACTGCGACGGATATCCGCTGAGTCTCGGATCGCCTGGCGTCCCTCAGTGGTATTCACCACCAGGGCAATCTCGTCGTTCTTGATCATATCGACGATATGGGGCCGGCCCTCGCTCATCTTGTTCACGGTTGTAACCGGAATATCGCTGTCTTGCAATACTTTCGCCGTGCCGCGGGAAGCCACCAGCTCAAAGCCAAGCCCGACCAGGTCCCGCGCCACGTTGACCGCGGCTTCCTTGTCAAAGTCACGTACCGAGATGAAGACCTTGCCCGATTCGGGCAGCGTGTCACCGGCGGCCAGCAGCCCCTTGTCAAAGGCCTCTGCAAAGGTGGCGCCGACGCCCATCACCTCGCCGGTGGATTTCATCTCCGGGCCGAGGATCGGATCCACTTTCGGGAACTTGTTGAACGGGAAGACGGATTCCTTCACGGAGAAGTAGTCCGGCACGATTTCCTTGGTAAAGCCCTGGTCTGCCAGGCTGATCCCGGCCTGGCAGCGCGCGGCCACCTTGGCCAGCGAGGTACCGATGCACTTGGAGACAAACGGCACTGTTCGTGAAGCTCGGGGGTTTACCTCGATCACGTAGATCTCGTTGTCCTGCCAGGCCAGCTGGGTATTCATCAGGCCGACAACGCCCAGCTCCCGGGCCATGGCCTTGACCTGCTCGCGCATCTCGTCCTGCACCTCGGCCGGCAGGTCGTAGGGCGGCAGGGAGCAGGCAGAGTCACCGGAGTGCACACCGCACTGCTCGATATGCTGCATGATACCGCCGATCACCACATCCTGGCCGTCGGACACCGCGTCGATATCCACTTCGACGGCGGCATTGAGGAAGTGATCCAGCAGAACCGGCGAGTCGTCGGATACCTGTACCGCTTCCTTCATATAGTTGAGCAGCTCGTCTTCCTTGTAGACGATCTCCATCGCCCGGCCACCCAGTACATAGGAGGGGCGCACGACCAGCGGGTAACCCACGTCCTTGGCAGCCTGGATGGCTTCGGAGACGGAGCGCACGATGGCATTCTTGGGCTGCTTCAGCCCCAGGCGCATGATCATCTGCTGGAAGCGCTCGCGGTCCTCGGCGCGGTCGATCTGCTCGGGGGTGGTGCCGATAATCGGCACCCCTTCCGCTGCCAGGTAGCGCGCCAGTTTCAGCGGGGTCTGGCCGCCGAACTGCACGATCACACCCTCCGGCTTTTCCTTGGCCACGATCTCCAGTACATCCTCCAGGGTCACCGGCTCGAAATAGAGACGGTCAGAGGTGTCGTAATCGGTGGAGACAGTTTCGGGGTTACAGTTGACCATGATGGTCTCGTAACCGTCCTCGCGCATGGCCAGTGCGGCGTGCACGCAGCAGTAATCGAACTCGATGCCCTGGCCGATACGGTTCGGGCCACCACCCAGCACCATGATTTTCTTGCGGTCGGACGGGTTCGCCTCGCACTCCTCGTCATAGGTGGAGTACATGTAAGCGGTGGAGGTGGCGAATTCTGCCGCACAGGTATCCACGCGCTTGTAGGACGGGAACACTCCCAGCTTGTGGCGGAACTCGCGCACGGTTCTCTGGCTCACACCCAGCAACTTGGCAAGGCGCATGTCGGAGAAGCCCTTGCGCTTCAGGAAGCGCATATATTCAGTGGTCAGGGCGGACGTGGGCAGGGCCTTGAGCGGCTCCTCGATCCTGATCAGTTCCTCGATCTGCACCAGGAACCAGGGGTCGATGCCCGAGAGTTCGTAAACCTCCTCGACCGTCATGCCCATGCGGAAGGCATCGCCCACATACCAGATACGCTCGGCACCGGGAACGGACAGCTCGCGACGCAGCCGCTCCTGCGCCCCTTCCTCGTTCGGGTCAATCTTGCTCTCGAGGCCAAAACTGCCCACTTCCAGCCCGCGCAGTGCTTTCTGCATGGATTCCTGGAAAGTGCGGCCGATCGCCATCACCTCGCCCACGGATTTCATCTGTGTGGTCAGGCGTGCGTCTGCCTCACCGAATTTCTCGAAGGTGAAGCGCGGGATCTTGGTAACCACATAGTCGATGCTGGGCTCAAACGAGGCCGGGGTCGCACCACCGGTAATCTCGTTCTGCAGCTCGTCGAGGGTGTAGCCCACCGCCAGCTTGGCCGCCACCTTGGCGATCGGGAATCCGGTCGCCTTGGAGGCCAGGGCCGAGGAGCGGGACACCCGCGGGTTCATCTCGATGATCACCATGCGCCCGGTGTTCGGGCAGACGCCGAACTGCACGTTGGAACCGCCGGTTTCAACGCCGATCTCGCGCAGCACCGCGAGCGACGCGTTGCGCATCAGCTGGTATTCCTTGTCGGTCAGCGTCTGTGCCGGGGCCACGGTGATGGAGTCACCGGTGTGCACGCCCATGGGGTCAAAGTTCTCGATGGCACAGACAATGATGCAGTTGTCGTTCTTATCGCGAACCACCTCCATCTCGTACTCTTTCCAGCCGAGCAGGGATTCATCGATCAGCAGTTCGTTGGTGGGGGAAAGGTCGAGGCCGCGCTTGCAGATCTCCTCGAACTCGGGCCAGTTGTAAGCCACACCACCACCGGAGCCCCCCATGGTAAAGGACGGGCGAATGATCACCGGGAAACCGAACTCCTCCGGCACCTTCATCGCCTCTTCCATGGAATGGACAATCTTGGCCCGCGGTGTTTCCAGGCCAATGGCACGCATGGCCTTGTCGAACAGGTCGCGGTCCTCGGCTTTCTCGATCGCCTCCTTATCGGCCCCGATCAACTCTACGCCGTACTCTTCCAGCACGCCATGCTTGTCCAGCGCCAGCGCGCAGTTAAGTGCGGTCTGGCCACCCATCGTAGGCAGGATGGCATCAGGCCGCTCCTGCTCAATGATCTTGGCAACATTGCGCCACTCGACCGGCTCGATATAAGTGGCATCGGCCATGGCCGGGTCAGTCATGATGGTTGCCGGGTTAGAGTTCACCAGGATTACCCGGTAGCCCTCTTCCCGCAGCGCCTTACAGGCCTGGGCGCCGGAGTAGTCAAACTCACAGGCCTGCCCGATCACGATCGGACCGGCACCAATAATCAGAATACTTTTGATGTCTGTGCGTTTTGGCATCTTTCTTCCATCTCGCACCGGCCGCACCGGTGGTGGTCAATTCAAAATTCAGTCAGTGCGCTATGCACGTGCCCCGCGGGCGGCCGCAGCCGCCCCTTTTCACGCCTGGCGGCGCGTCTCCATCATTTCGACAAACTGGTCGAACAATGGCGCCACATCGTGCGGCCCGGGACTGGCTTCGGGGTGCCCCTGGAAGCTGAACGCAGGCCGGTCAGTCAGCCGGATTCCCTGGTTGGTATTGTCAAACAGGGACACGTGGGTGATTTCGGCATTCTCCGGCAGCGAATCACCATCAATGGCAAAGCCGTGGTTCTGGGCGGAAATCATCACCCGGCCAGTCTTGAGGCACTTCACCGGGTGGTTGCCACCGTGGTGGCCGAATTTCATTTTTTTCGACTTGCCGCCTACTGCCAGGCCCAGCAGCTGGTGCCCAAGGCAGATGCCGTAAGTGGGGATTCCCGCATCCAGGATCTCGCGGATGGCCTTGATGGCGTAGTCGCAGGGCTCGGGATCGCCGGGCCCGTTGGACAGGAAAACACCATCGGGATTCATTGCCAGCACTTCCGAGGCCGGTGTCTGTGCGGGCACTACGGTCAACTCGCAGCCCCGGTCCACCAGCATGCGCAGGATATTGCGTTTCACGCCGAAGTCGTAAGCCACCACTTTATACGGCTGTGCCGCCGGCGCAGCCTTGTGGCCCTGACCGAGCTCCCAGGTACCCTCATTAAAGCTGTAGGGCTCTTTCGTGGATACCACCTTGGCCAGGTCCATGCCTTTCAGGCCGGCGAATTCGCGCGCCTTGGCCAGGGCTGCGTCCCGGTCGATATTATCGCCGGCGACAATGCAACCGTTCTGGGCACCCTTGTCCCGCAGCAGGCGGGTCAGGCGGCGGGTATCGATATCGGCGATGCCAACCACGTTGCGCTCACGCAGGTAGTTCTCGAGTGACATCTCGTTGCGGAAACTGCTGGCCAGCAACGGCAGGTCGCGAATCACCAGGCCGGTGGCCCAGATATCTGCGGCCTCCTCGTCCTCGCTGTTGGTTCCGGTATTGCCGATATGCGGATACGTCAGGGTGACGATCTGGCGTGCATAGGATGGATCGGTCAGGATCTCCTGGTAACCGGTCATGGAGGTGTTAAACACCACCTCGCCGACGGCGCTGCCGAGAGCGCCAATGGCGCGCCCGTGAAACTCGCTGCCATCTGCGAGTACTAGCAGGGCCGGCGTAGTACTTTCCATCAGGGTGCTGGGCATCTGGGGCTCCGGCGTGGGGACAGCTTTAGTCAACTTGATCTCCAATCTTCAGAACTGCTTCCGGGCGGGATTTGACGTGAGACGCGGTGATACTGCTCCAAGCTGGCCCGGGCGGGCCCGACGGCGCCCGGGTAGCAGCGCTGTCCTTGGAAAGGGCACCCGGGAAGCGGGCCCCTATAAAAAAGCGAGATGAAACTCCTGCTTCATCTCGCTTTTTAGGATTTCTTCACGCGCAGCTCTCACACTGTGGCCGGCGCTCGCCACCGGCATTGATGGGACTGACTGTCCGGCGCGCATCGAGCGCGCGACATGCCCAAACCGGGCGCAGATTCTACTCGAAATGCGTCCGCAACGCCAGTATAAAAATACGCCAGTCCGCCCTAATCCGCTCCGCTGGTCAGCCGGAAGAGGCTACTGCCTATCCTGAGGTCGGAGCGATCAAATACCGTCTTGTTCAGGCGCACGGCCACCTGGGGCCCGCGCCTCACAAACCCGATCATGCCCCCGGCGGCGATAAAGCCCTCGGTATCACTGACCGTGAGCACCGGAAAGAACTCCAGTGCCAGAACCAGCTCGCGCCAGTAGTCCGGCGAGACTCGCCCCAGCACCAGTATCTGGCAGCGGCGCGCCTGCAGCTTCTCGTCCGGCGGCAGCTCCGTGACCTCCACCGGCCGCCCGTCCACCCGGTGGTACTTGAGCTGTTCCGCTAACGGCGCGCGCAGCTCCTGCTGCCCCAGGAGACAGATTCGAAACGGCGCCCCGGTGCCGGTGAAGACCTCGATCGGCCACTGGAGGTGATGGGCGAAATGGATAATATAGTTGATCATCAGGCGCCGGCCGGCCTCGGAGTCCGATAGCCGGGAGGGAGCCGCGGCGGCGCCCGCGGACAGGATTACCAGCAGCAGCAGCAAAAGTAACAGGTGGCCCAGCAGCTGCACTGCCAGGCGCCGGTAGGAAAGGTGGGGATCTCGTTTCATGCCCGCTCACGTGGCGTTATCGGTCTCGGTGGCGCGGAATCACGCCACCTGGCGCCGGGAGCGCTGCAACCCTCGCATCCCCACGCCTCTCAACACCAGATTAGTATCGCGGACAGGGCTTCGCCAAAGAGGCGGGAAGAGGAGTGTGCCGGCAATGCCCGTCCGGGCAGGCAGGGGAGGCAGCCGTCAACCAGCCCCCTCTCCTGCCGTGTCGGCGCCGACGCCATTGACCGGGGCCGAAGGGCGCCATTTCAGCGCCTTTTCAATAGACATGATCATGTTGCCGGCCACGTCCTTGCGGGTGGCACTCTCAATCCCTTCCAGCCCGGGAGATGAATTCACCTCGAGCAGCAAAGGCCCCTTCTTGGAACGGATAATATCGACACCCGCCACTTTCAGGCCCAGTGTTTTGGCTGCTTTTATCGCCAGGCGCTTCTCCTCGGGAGTGACTTTCACCACCGAAGCCGTCCCGCCCTGGTGGATATTGGCGCGAAACTCCCCGGGCGCCGCCTCCCGCTGGATGGAAGCCACCACCTTGTTGTCGATCACGAAGAGGCGCAGGTCCTTGCCCTGGGCCTCGCGGATAAACTCCTGCACCAGCAGGTTGGCCTTGAGGGACTTGAATGCGTTGATCACCGATTCGGCCGCCTTGCGCGTCTCGGCCAGCACCACCCCGCGTCCCTGGCTACCTTCGAGCAACTTCACGATCAGCGGGGCGCCGCCAACCATTTCAATCAGCTCGTTGGTATCCACCGGCGAGTTGGCAAAGCCCGATGTGGGGATATTCAGGGCCGCCTGTTGCAGCAACTGGAGCGAGAACAGCTTATCCCGCGACTGGCTGATGGCTGCCGAGCCATTGAGGGCAAACACCCCGAGACTCTCGAAGTGCCGCGTAAGGGCGCACCCATAAAAGGTCTGGCTCGGGCGGATGCGGGGAATCACCGCGTCCAGGTTGTTGAGAATCCGACCATCCCGGTAATGAACCTCGGGTTCGCTGGGATCCAGCTTCATGTAGCACTGGCGAATGTCCAGGAAGCTCATGCGGTGCCCGCGTTCGGCGCCCGCCTCCATGATCCGCTGGTTGCTGTACAGGTCGGGGTTCGACGCCAGGACCCCGATGCGCAGGCCCGTGCCCGCCATATGGTGCTCGTCCCGGTAGTACTCCTCCAGCTCACTGACCCGCATATCGCCGAGGCAGAAACTCTCGGCCGGATCCACCATCATCCGGCCCATCATCGCCTCGCGGCCCAGGAGCATCCGGTACCCCATGGAGTCCCGGTTGGTCAGCGTCAGCTCGATATCCCAGACACTCCCGCCGATCGAGAGGGAAGTGCGGATCACTGGGCGCTTCTCCGACTCGCCGGAAGAGCTCCGCACCGTGCGCTTGTCCAGTAGGCGCGCCTCACAACGCACGGAGGGGCGGCGCTGGTGCTGCAGCGGATGAGCCTCGAAACTGACCCAGGACTCGCCATCGCGCTTGAAGGTGTGAATGTTATAGGCGTGCAGGCACGAGGTCTTGGCGCCAGAATCAACTCGCGCCTTGATCGCGGGGATTCCCAGTCCGGGGAAACTGCACCACTCCTCGCTGCCAACAATCAGTTTATGTTCCAACGCCAACTCCTATCCCGGTAGCTTCTCAATTTCAGTGCCGGTCAGGTTAACCGACTTTCAGTCCCAGTACATCGCGCATATCGTAATGGCCGGGCGCCCGGCCACCCTCCTGCTGGTCTCCCAGCAACCAGAGCGCTGCGCGTACCGCGCCGCGGGCAAACGACAGGCGACTGCTGGCCCGGTGGCCGATTTCAATGCGCTCACCATCCGCCAGGAACATCACCGAGTGCTCACCCACCACGTCGCCGCCGCGCACGGTGGCAAAACCGATGGTGTCGCGCTCGCGCGCCCCCGTCTGCCCCTCGCGACCATAGACCGCCACCTGCTGCAGGTCGCGCCCCAGCGTGTCGGCGATCACCTCGCCCATGCTCAGGGCAGTGCCGGAAGGGGCGTCTACCTTGTGGCGGTGGTGGGCCTCGACAATCTCGATATCGGCCTCATCTCCCATGACGCGGGCCGCAGTCTCGAGCAGGTTGAAGCAGAGGTTGACGCCGGTGGAAAAGTTGCTGGCCAGGCACAGCGGCACGATTTGCGCGTGCGCCAGCAGGGCGGATTTTTCCTCGTCGCTGAAGCCGGTGGTACCGATCGCGATCGGCTTACCCTGCCCTGTACAGAAAGCCGCGTTGGCCAGGGTTGCAGCCGGGGCGGAAAAATCGATCAGCACATCAAAGTCGGCGGTTTCGAGGCTGTCCGTGATAGGGAGTCCCACCCGACCCAGGCCGGCAACCTCTCCCGCATCGGAACCCACCAGGCTGGACCCGGGGCGCACGATTGCCGCGGACAGCTCCGCGTTGTCCGCCTGCGCCAGCGCCTCTGCCAGCGCACGCCCCATACGCCCTGCAAAACCCGTCACGCCTACCTTGACTGTCATCTTTCCTCCATTTCTGACTGCCGTAATGAAAGACGCGGATTCTACCCCGGCGCCGAAACTTTGCTGTAGTAGTATTGACCTTTATAACAACAAAAATGGATCCAGTGCATGAACGAATCCCAACTCGCAGGATTCCGCCAGCGGCTGCAGACGCTGCAGGAGGAGCTGCAGTCCCTGGAGGAAACGGCGCAACGCGGCAGCCAGACGGTCACCCTGGACCAGTCCAGCGTCGGCCGCCTGTCGCGCATGGAGGCGCTCCAGGCGCAACAGATTGCGCTCGACTCCGAGCGGCGACGCCAGCGATTGCTTCAGGGAATCGCCGGCGCGCTGCGGCGCCTGGATAGCGGCGATTTCGGCTTCTGCTTCGTCTGCGACGAGCTCATCGAGGCAGCCCGGCTGGAGGCCGACCCCACGACCACCCGCTGTATCCGTTGTGCCGATTCACCAGGCTGACTCCCCCGCCTGTGCCCCGCCCTCGACTCCCATGCCATCTAGACTTGTCAGCAGACATTCGGGAGAACACTGCCATGCACCAGCCAGAACCCACCTCACTCAGAAGCTACGCAGGCTCACTGGCCATACTGGCCCTACTGCTGGCGCTGACCGGAGGCTGCGCCCGGGAAGATAAGGGACTGGGCGAGGACTTCTGGGAAAAATACGACGACGTCACCGACTGGGTAACCCTGAAACTCAACCTGACCCCCGAGCAGGAGGAGACAGTCCTGCCTATCCTGCAGGAAAACTTCCGGCGCAAGAAGGAAATGCTGAAGAGCTATGGTTTTCTGTCCGGGGAAGCGCCCGAGCTGACAAAGAAACAGCGGGAGGAAATTGATGCAAAGATGATCGCCATCCGTGCCGAAACCCGCGCGCAGCTGGTGGACATCCTGGACGAGGATCAATTGCAATCCCTGAAGGAACTACAGCTGGAGTACCACGAGGAGTTTCGCCGGCGGCTGGCGGAAATGTGAGCCCCCCCCGGCCTGCATGCATACGCTACGAGCCGGAAGGGGTATCAGTGGCAAGACAGGGGGGCTTAAAGCTTCATATCCCCGAAGAAATTCTTCACGCCCTCGAACCAGCCGGTCTGCCGGGGTGAGTTTTTCTTCTCACTGAGCGTACCGGAGAACTCCTCCAGCAGCTCTTTCTGGCGAGCGCTCAGGTTTACCGGCGTCTCTACCACTACCCGACAGAGCAGGTCGCCCGGGGCACCGCCGCGCACCGGGGTAACACCCTTGCCGCGCAGACGGAACAGCTTGCCGGTCTGGCTCTCTGCCGGGATCTTCAGTTTTACCTTGCCATCGAGCGTCGGCACTTCCATTTCACCGCCCAGGGCCGCGGTGACAAAGCTGATCGGCACCTCGCAGTAGAGGTTTTTGCCGTCGCGCTGGAACAGCTCATGCTCCTTGACCACCACCTGCACATAGAGGTCGCCGGGAGGGCCGCCCTCGGGGCCCGCCTCACCCTCACCGGACAGGCGGATACGGTCGCCGCTGTCGACACCGGGGGGGACTTTCACGGACAGGGTCTTGGTCTCCTCGACCCGGCCCGCACCGTGACAGCTGCCACAGGGGTCAGTGATGATGGTGCCGCGGCCACGGCAATTCGGGCATGTCTGCTGCACGGCGAAAAAGCCCTGCTGCATGCGCACCTGGCCTACCCCGCCACAAGTCCCACAAGTCTGCGGATTCGAGCCGGGCTTCGCCCCGGAGCCGTCACAGGTACTGCAGCCCACCAGCGTTGGCACGCGGATTTTCACGGTGGTGCCGCGTACGGCATCCTCGAGATCCAGCTCCAGGTCGTAACGAAGGTCGGAGCCCCGCTGCGGGCCACCACGGCGGCCACCGCCACCACCAAAGATATCGCCGAAGACGTCGCCAAAGATATCGGAGAACCCGCCGAAGCCACCGGCGCCGCCACCGCCGCCCATCTGGCCTTCCACACCGGCGTGCCCAAACTGGTCATAGGCAGCTTTCTTCTCCGGGTCGGACAGGACCTCGTAGGCCTCGTTGGCCTCTTTAAACTTGTTCTCCGCCTCTTTGTCGTCGGGATTCCGGTCCGGGTGGAATTTCATCGCCACCCGCCGATAGGCCCTCTTCAGGTCTTTATCAGAGGCGTCCCGATCGACACCAAGGACTTCGTAATAATCGCGCTTCGACATAAAAAGTATGTTCTGTCTTAACTGACTGAGGCGCGGCGGCCTGTTCCATGGAATTGCCGCCACGCCTCGAAGGTTTGTCTTTGCATGGGCGACCCATTGCCGCCCGTGCACAAGGAGGGCTTACTTGTCCTCTTTCTTCTCTTCCTTCACTTCCTCGAACTCCGCGTCCACTGCGTCGTCACCACCGGCCTGCTGGCCACCCTGTTCGGCTTCCGCGGCGCCCTCGGCAGCCTGCGCCTGCTCGGCATACATCTTTTGCGCCAGCGGGCCGGAGGCCTCGGTCAGCTTGTTGGTGGCCGCTTCCATGGCGTCCTTGTCGTTGCCCTTCACGGCTTCCTCGGCCTCTGAGATGGCTGCCTCGATTGCAGACTTCTCTTCGGCAGTGGCCTTGTCGCCAGCCTCTTCCAGGGTCTTCTTGGTGGCGGAGATCATGCCGTCGAGGGTATTGCGGGTGGTCACCAGCTCCTCGAACTGCTTGTCCGCCTCGGCATTGGCCTCGGCGTCCTGCACCATCTTGTCGATCTCTTCCTCGCTCAGGCCGGAGGAAGCCTTGATCACAATGGACTGCTCCTTGCCGGTGGCCTTGTCCTTCGCGTGTACGTGCAGGATGCCGTTGGCATCGATATCGAAGGCGACCTCGATCTGCGGCACACCGCGCGGCGCCGGCGGGATGTCGGCCAGGTCAAAGCGGCCCAGGGACTTGTTCTCGGACGCCTGCTTGCGCTCGCCCTGTACCACGTGGATGGTCACCGCCGTCTGGTTGTCGTCGGCGGTGGAGAACACCTGCGACTTCTTGGTCGGGATGGTGGTGTTCTTCTCGATCAGCGGGGTTGCCACGCCACCCATGGTCTCGATACCCAGGGTCAGCGGGGTAACGTCCAGCAGCAGTACGTCTTTCACGTCACCGGCCAGTACCGCACCCTGGATCGCAGCGCCCATGGCCACCGCCTCGTCCGGGTTGACGTCCTTGCGCGGCTCCTTGCCGAAGAACTCGGTAACCTTTTTCTGCACCAGCGGCATACGGGTCTGGCCGCCCACCAGGATCACCTCGTCCACACCGGAGGCCGCCAGGTCGGCATCCGCCAGGGCGGTCTTGACCGGACCCAGGGAGCGCTCTACCAGCTCTTCCACCAGGCTTTCCAGCTTGGCGCGGGTCAGCTTCACCACCAGGTGCTTGGGACCGGAGGCATCCGCGGTGATATACGGCAGGTTCACCTCAGTCTGCTGGCTGGAGGACAGCTCGATCTTCGCTTTCTCGGCCGCTTCCTTCAGGCGCTGCATGGCCAGTGGGTCGCCCTTCAGGTCGATGCCCTGGTCCTTCTTGAACTGCTCTGCCAGATAGTCGATCAGGCGCAGGTCGAAGTCCTCACCGCCGAGGAAGGTATCGCCGTTGGTGGACAGCACCTCGAACTGCTTCTCGCCGTCAACATCGGCAATCTCGATGATGGAGATATCGAAGGTACCACCACCCAGGTCGTATACCGCCACGGTGCGGTCGCCGCCCTGCTTGTCCAGGCCATAGGCCAGCGCAGCGGCAGTGGGCTCGTTGATGATGCGCTTCACGTCCAGGCCGGCAATGCGACCGGCGTCCTTGGTGGCCTGGCGCTGGGAATCGTTGAAGTAAGCCGGTACGGTGATCACCGCAGCGTCGACGGTCTCACCGAGGAAGTCCTCGGCGGTCTTCTTCATTTTCTTCAGCACTTCGGCGGAAACCTGCGGCGGCGCCTTCTTGTCGCCCTTCACTTCTACCCAGGCGTCACCGTTGTCGGCCTCGACGATGCTGTAGGGCACCATCTTGATGTCCTTCTGCACCACGTCATCCTTGAACTTGCGGCCGATCAGGCGCTTGACCGCATACAGGGTGTTCTGCGGGTTGGTAACCGCCTGGCGCTTGGCAGACTGGCCCACCAGGATCTCGTTGTCATCGGTGAACGCCACGATGGACGGGGTTGTGCGATCGCCCTCCGCGTTCTCGATCACGCGCGCCTTGTCACCATCCAGGACTGCCACACAGCTGTTGGTGGTACCCAGGTCGATGCCGATAATTTTTCCCATAAGTATGTTCCTCACTTTTTGTCGCCTCTCGCCCGCTACCGGGGGAAGCGCAAGTTTTAACTCTGTTGCCAGCTATATTGGTGCCGGCCTTACAATTTCAAGGGGCTTTGTGCCCGATCCTCCAACAGGCCTGCCCGATCCAGCGGGCCACTGCCTCAGTTTGGGGCGCCGACTCAGGTTGGGGACTTGCTCACCACCACCATCGCCGGCCGCAACAGGCGACCATTCAGTACGTAGCCCTTCTGGAATACATCGAGGACGGTATTCGGCTCCACATCCCCATTGGGTACCTGAGTCATGGCCTGGTGCAGCTCCGGGTCGAACGGCTCTCCGGCCGGGTCGATCATTTCCACAGAGTGCTTGGCCAGGGTGTCGACAAAGGACTTGTGGGTCAGCTCGATCCCCTCGATAACTGCCTTGTTGGCCTCGTCCTCGCGGTCGATGCTGGACAGGGCCCGCTCCAGGTTGTCCACTACCGGGAGCAAGTCCTGGAGCATTTTCTCCAGGCCGTACTTGTGCGCCCGCTCCACGTCCTGCTGGGCGCGGCGGCGCGCATTCTGGGCCTCGGCCTGGGCGCGCATGGCGAGATCTTTCTGGATCGCCAGCTGCTCCTGCAGGCCCAGGATTTCCTCTTTCAGTGCTTCGGGGCTCTCGGGCTGCGCGTGCAGGGCCTCCTCTGCCTCATGCTGCTCTTCCGCGGTGGGCTCCTCCACCTCGGCTTCCGCGCGGGCTTCCACGGCTGCCGCTTCCTCGGCGGTCAGCGCCTCGGGATGCGGCGTCCCCTCTTCAATCTGATCTTCTTCGCTGCGCTCTCTGGCCACTGCTCTCTCCGTCGCGTCGACTGTCAGTTGGTTTGATATGTTGTCCGCCGGGCGGACAGTGGAGGTGTATATGGGGCCTTGCCCCTGCAGTTCAAGGGGTTATCGGGGAAACTCGCCACGGGATCGGCACAAGCACCCGCAATATACCCCCGCAGCACCGTACCGGGGACGGTTGACCACTCTCCCCGGCACTGTAATGTCGGGGCTGGGCGGTAGCTACCTGTCGCCAATTACTGTATAAATACACAGATAACAATTGAGCCAGAAGCGATCCCTATGTTGCTGCACCTGTCTATCAGCCAATTCACCCTGGTGGACCAGCTGGAACTGGAGTTTGGCTCCGGGACCAGTACCCTGACCGGCGAAACCGGGGCCGGCAAGTCCATCACCCTCGACGCCCTCGGCCTGGCGCTCGGCGACCGCGGCAATGCCGAGCTGGTCCGCGCCGGGGCGAAACGCGCTGACATTCACGCGACCTTTGATATCGGCGATCACCCCGAGGCTAATGCCTGGCTGGAAGAGCAGGAGCTGGACACCGGGAACGAGGTGATCCTGAGACGCACCATCAGTGCCGATGGCCGCTCCCGGGCCTATATCAATGGCCAGCCGGTGACACTCCTGCAGCTGCGCGCCCTGGGAGAGCAACTGATCGATATCCACAGCCAGCACGAACACCAGTCCCTGCTGAAAAAAGAGACTCACCGCCGCCTGCTGGATGAATTCGCCGGTGCCAGCGACCTGGCCGCCGAAACCCGCATCCGCTTCAAGACCTGGCAGGACCAGTATCGTCGCTACCGCGCCCTGGCAGACAGTGCCGAGGAAACCGAGGCGCGGCGCCAGCTGCTGCAATACCAGCTGGAAGAGCTGGAGCAGCTGGACCTGCAGCCGGATGAGATCGAGCAGCTCGAAAGCGAGCAGCGCCAGCTGGCCAACGCCGGCCAGATCCTCAGTGGCAGTTACCAACTGGCGGCCATGCTCACCGGCGGCGAGGGGGATATCTCGGAGCACCTGCACCGGGCCCTGCAACTACTGACCGCGATGCCGGAGCAGTCTCCGGAAATGACGGAAGTGGCGCAGATGCTCGACAGCGCCCGCATCCAGGTGGACGAGGCCGCCGGCACCCTGTCGCGGCATATCGACCGTTTCGAGATGGATCCCGAACGCCTGGCCGAGGTAGAAGAACGGCTCAGCGCCATCTACCAGGCGGCGCGCAAACACCGTGTACAACCCCCGGAACTCCCGGCACTGCAGGAACAGCTGCAGGCAGAACTGGACGAGATCGGCGCCCCGGATGCCCTGGACCGACTCGAATCCGAATGCCGGGAGCTGGAACAGGCCTATCGTGTCACCGCCGGCAAGCTGGGCGAGCTGCGCGCCGGTGCAGCCGGGGAACTGGCTGCGGCCGTCAATGCACAGCTCGCGGACCTTGCCATGCCCCACGCCCGCGTCGAGCTGGCCCTGCAACCCCAGGACAAGCCCACGGCAACCGGCCTGGAGGAGATTGAGATCCTGATCGCTACCAACCCGGGCCAGCCCGCGCGGCCGCTGGGCAAGATCGCCTCCGGGGGCGAGCTGTCGCGGGTCAGCCTGGCGATACAGGTTGTTACCGCCCAGACCTCCCGTACCCCCACCCTGGTGTTCGACGAGGTGGACGTGGGTATCGGCGGGGCAACCGGCGATGTGGTCGGGCGCCTGCTGCGACAGCTGGGCGAGGGCCGCAATGGCCGCACCGGCCAGGTTATCTGTGTCACCCACCTGGCGCAGGTCGCAGCACGCGCCCATCGCCAGTACCTGGTGGAAAAGCATAGCGACGGCGACGCGGCTTTCGTGGCCCTGCGAGAACTGAAGGGTGACGAGCGACGGGAGGAGATCGCACGCATGCTGGGCGGTGAAACCACCACCCAGTCACTGGCCCATGCCGAGGAAATGCTGTCCCGTGCGTAACCGCATGGCGGACCCGGCCTGCAGTGACTTCCGGGTCGGTTAAATACGGCTGATCTATAATGAAAAATCCGCAATTAACCGGGAATGGCGGCGAAAACGACACTATACTGCCGCGCCAATGTTCAACGCGGCTGATTTTATGCAGAGAACCATTTTCAACACACCGATCGTGACCCCCGTGCTCCGCCAGGTGGCGAAGTTGCTGCTCAAGTTGCACGGCTGGCGTGTCGTCGCCGACCAGTCGGCAATGAAACTGAAGAAATATGTGCTGTTGGGTGCCCCGCATACCAGCAACTGGGACGGTTATTACTTCATCCTGACCGCCCTGAAGCTGGGCGTGGTCCCGCAGTGGATGGGCAAGGACAAGCTGTTCCGCTTTCCGCTGGGGGGCACCATGCGCTGGTTCGGCGGCATCGCCGTGGATCGCAGCAAAGCCAACAACCTGGTGCAGGCCACAGTGGACCAGTTCAACAAGGCGTCATCACTGATTGTTGCCGTGCCGCCAGAGGGCACCCGCGGCCGTGGCGAGCGCTGGAAAACCGGCTTCTACCACATTGCCCGCGGTGCCGGCGTCCCGGTCGTGTGCGGCTTCATCAACTTTGCCAAGAAGGAAGTGGGCCTGGGACCCGCCCTCGAGATGGGGGAAAACCTGGCCGCTGAACTGGCCCGGTTCAAGGACTTTTACGCAGACAAGATCGGCAAGTTTCCGGAGCTCTATACCCCGCCAGCCTGACCGGAAGCGGAGACAGCACGGCCCGCGCTGCGGGCCAGTTACGGGGTTCGCACCCCGCGGGCAACCGGTTGCTACCCCTGGGCTTCCTTCTTCTTTACATACAGCACCAGGCTGTGGCCAGTGAGCTCGTAGCCGTGCTCCTCGGCGATCTGCTGCTGCAGGCGCTCGATTTCCTCGTTATGGAACTCAATCACCTCGCCGCTATCGGTGCAGACCATATGGTCGTGGTGATCGCCCCGGTCCAGCTCGAACACCGAGTGCCCGCCATCGAAGTTGTGGCGCATCACCAGTCCAGCACTTTCGAACTGGGTCAGGACACGATAGACAGTCGCCAGGCCAACATCCTCCCCGGCGTCCAGCAACAACTTGTAGACATCTTCAGCGCTCAGGTGCTGCTCACTGGCGTTCTCAAGCAGCTGCAGGATTTTCACTCGCGGCAGCGTCACTTTGAGGCCGGCCTTGCGCAGTTCCTGGTTTTCGTTCGACATGGATCAGTTTCCCGGGAAAATTCTTCTGTTTCAGCGATACAGCCTGCTGCCGGTCCGGAGGGGACCGGCCTGATCGGGCGCGACATGCGCTCCGGTGTCTGTCAGCTCGCCAACTCTTGCGGTATTATCCACGCCGAGCGTATCCAGCGGAACCCCGGTGCCACCAGGTCCGGGGCCGGCGCGCCTGATCCCTCGGAACAAAAGGGGATTCAGCGCCGGCAACGGGAACTTTCGGCACCGCAGGGCGCCTACCTTTTACTCAGGTGGACAGATCCCGGCCAGGCAAGCCGGTTCCGCCAGCATCGAGATAACAATGGAGCATTGAATGCCAACGACCCTGAAAGCCCTCGCCATCGCCGGTCTCTGTGCACTGATCAGCGCCTGCAGCCTGTTCCAGTTCCCGGGCGTGCACCGGATTGAAGTCCAGCAGGGCAATATCATTACCCAGGAGATGGTGGACCAGCTCAAGCCGGGCATGACCCGTCGGCAGGTGCGCTTTGTGCTGGGCACGCCGCTGCTGGAGGATACCTTCAACGCCAACCGCTGGGACTACGTGAATCGCGTGCGCGACCCGGATGGTGAGGTCGAGCAGAAAAAGCTTTCCGTCTATTTCAATGGCGACCTGCTGATTGCCACCAGTGGCGACTGGCAACCGGCGGGCTGGCCGCAGTAACCCCATTTCCCGGCGGCGCCAACCGCTGCCTCCTGGCGGGGCGCAGCCTGTTGTTCACTCCCCCCTGCCGCCGGCCTCCTGTGCCTTGCGCCTGGCTTTCTCGGCGCGCTGTTTGCGGGCCTCCTTCGGGTCCGCGATCAATGGCCGGTAAATTTCCACCCGGTCGCCCGGCTTCAGTTCGTACTGGTCGGCAACCGCCAGCCCCTTGGTACCGAGGGCCTGGCCGAAAATCCCTAGCCTTGCAGTGGCCGGGTCGATTTCCGGGTATTCTTCCGGCAAGCCGGAGCGCACCAGGGCCTCGGTCGCGGTAGTACCGGGCGGTACCAGCAGGCTGACCAGCCGCTGCTCATGTGGCAGTGCGTAAACCACCTCCACGGCGATCGTCTTGATATCGGTCATTGGGGTTTCCCGTATACGTGCTCGGCGCGTTCGCACATGACCCGCACCATCTGGTTGGCCAACTCGCTGAACAATTTGCCCACAGCCGCCGCCACCAGGCGATTGCGAAGCCGGAACGACAGCGAGAAGCTGACTTTACAGGCGTCGTGCGCCAGCGGCGAGAAGTGCCAGAGCCCTTCAAAGTGCTCAAAAGGCCCGTCCACCAACTCCAGGGTCATGCGCGTTGGCCGCTCAAGCCGGTTGCGGGTGACAAAACTCTGGTGAATACCGGCCCGGCTCAGCTCCAGCCGCGCCTCCAGGGTATTCTCGTCGCTGTGTAAAATTTCAGCAGCCTTGCAACCCGGCAGGAACTGCGGGTAGCGCTCCACATCGTTCACCAGGTCAAACATCTGCTCTGCACTGAACATCACCAGTGCGCTGCGCTCTATCTCTGCCATGCTTTCCAATCGTTCCAATACTGCCGCCCGCATTGCCATTTCCGCGCGGATAGCCGGCAATTTTGCCAGTCGACGCTACTCAAGCAAGTCAATTCCTGCAACAATCGCAGCTTTACCCGACCGGGGCGCCCGGTTGGTCGCCGCAGCCGGCGATGTACAGACAAGAATAACAGGCAAGCGAGAGTACTATGTCCGCAGCAAGAGAGCATTTTGGATCGCGACTGGGGTTTATCCTCGCCGCGGCGGGTTCCGCCGTGGGAATCGGCAACCTGGTGGCCTTCCCGGTCGCCGCCACCAAGAGCGGTGGCGGGGCCTTCCTGCTGGTATACGCCCTGTTCGTATTCCTTATCTGCCTGCCGGTGATGATGGCAGAGCTGGCACTCGGCCGTCAGAGTGACAAGGACCCGGTTGGCGCCTATCGCCAGGTCTCGGGCGGCTCCATCGGCTGGCGCATCCCCGGCTGGTTTGCCCTGATCACGCCTTTCATGATCGCCGTCTTTTACCTGGTCGTTACCGTCTGGGTACTCGGCTACCTGGTGGCGACCCTGGGCGGCAACCTGGACCAGCTGGCTGCCGGGGAGCATTTCGGCCAGTTCATCAATTCCCCGATCGTTTTCGCCTACCTCGTGGTGCTGATGCTGGCCATCAACGGCATCCTCGCCATGGGGGTCAAGGATGGCATCGAGCGCGCCGCCAAGACACTGATGCCGATGCTGTTCGTGATGCTACTGGGCCTGGTGGTATTTGTGCTGACCCAGGAAAACGCCATGCTGGGCGTGAAGTACTACCTGACACCCGACCTGTCCAAGCTCAACGCAGAGGTGGTCAACAATGCCATGGCCCAGGCCTTCTTCTCCCTGTCGCTGGGCATGGGGATCATGATCACCTACGGCTCCTATATGAAGAAGCGCGACTCGATCCCGGGCTCCGCCAAGGCCGTGGCACTGACCGATACCCTGGTGGCGTTCACCGCGGGCCTGCTGATCCTGCCCACCATTTTCCACTTCAACCCGCAGATCGATCCCACCGAACTCAGCGATTCCTCCGCTGGCATGATCTTCCTGTTCCTGCCGAAGATCTTCCTCGCCCTGCAGGAAAGTATCGGCTACTTCGGGGCCAGCGCGTTCGCGGCGGTATTCTTCTTCCTGGTGCTGGTGGCCGCGATCACTTCATTGGTGTCCATTATCGAGGTGCCGGTAGCGACCCTGTGTGACGAGCGCGGCATGGAGCGCAAGAAGGCCATCTACAGCATTGCCGGTGTGCAGTTCATACTCGCCATCGCCTGCGCAGTGTCATTCGGCATGGTAGGCTGGCTCACCGAGTTCATGCAGGTTGCCGGCAATACCGTCTCCTTCTTTGATCTGGTAGAGCTGATCTTCTATTCTACGATCCTGCCATTGAACGGCCTGCTGGTATGCCTCTTCGTGATCTACAAGTGGAAGCGGGCCAATTTCGACCGCGAGCTGCAAGAGGGTGACCCCAGCTTTGCCGGCAGCCTCTCCCAGAAGTACGTCAACTTCTCCCTGGGGACCTTTATCCCCCTGATCCTGTTGCTGGTGTTCATCAACACGGTAGCCGAGAAGTACTTCGGGCACAGTTTTTTCTAGAAACCAAGCATCAGTTGTATTTATGGCCAAAAAGAAAGCCAAAAACGGTTCCAGCACCATCGCCCTCAACAAGCGGGCGCGCCACGATTACTTCATTGAGGAGAAGTTCGAGGCGGGTATGGAGCTGCAGGGCTGGGAAGTAAAGAGCTGTCGCGAGGGCAAGGCCCAGCTGACGGACAGCTACGTCATTTTCAAGAATGGCGAGGCCTGGCTGCTGGGTGCCCGTATCCAGCCACTGCCCAGCGCCTCCACCCATTTCGTCACCGAGCCTGACCGCACGCGCCGCCTGCTGCTCAACAAGCGGGAGCTGGCCAAGCTGATTGCAGCTGTGGACCAGAAGGGCTACGCCGTCGTCTGCACCGCTCTGTACTGGAAGAAGCACCTGATCAAGTGCGAGATTGCCCTCGCCAAGGGTAAGGCCCATCACGACAAGCGCGAAACCGAGAAGAAGCGTGACTGGAACCGCGAGAAACAGCGCCTGATGCGCACCGAACACAAGTAGTAGGGCGCCGGCGCCCGATAGAAAAATAATTATAGGGTTACTCATGAGTGCACCGAGAGGACAATTCAGCTCCAACATCGGCTTCCTGATGGCTGCGGCGGGTTCCGCCGTAGGCCTGGGCAACATCTGGGGATTCCCCACCAAGGCCGCCGACAATGGCGGCGCCGCCTTTGTGGTGGTTTACCTGGTCCTGGCTTTCCTGCTCGCCTACCCGGCCCTGATGGCCGAACTCACTATCGGCCGCCACGCCCGCCGCAATATGGTCCAGGCCCTGCGCGGCGTGGCGATTGGTCCAGTGAGCCGCTTCTTTGCCAACCTGACCGGATTCGGTGGCATCGTGGTGGCCTCCCTGATCCTGAGCTTCTACTCCATCGTCGCCGGCTGGATGTTCGCCCACCTGGTCGAGCCCTTTGCTGAATTATGGGGGGCCAGTGGCACCGCGGAGTGGCTGACCGGCAGCAGCACAGCCCGCAACCTTCTGTTTACCGCCCTGTTCAGCTCCATGACCATGGTGATCATTGCCAGCGGTGTGGAAAAAGGGATTGAGCGCTGGTCCACCCTGCTGATGCCCGCACTGATCATCCTGCTGCTGCTGCTGATCATGTACGTACTGACCCAACCCGGCGCCATGACCGGCCTCGAAGTCTACCTGATGCCGGACTTCAGCCACCTGTCGCCACAGCTGCTGGTGTCCGCCATGGGCCAGGCGTTCTTCTCCCTGTCGCTGGGCGTGGGCACCATGCTGATTTACGGCTCCTACCTGAGCAAGCAGGAGAGCCTGCCGCGGCTGGGGGCCCTGGTAACCCTGATTGACGTGGGCATCGCCTTCACTGCCGGCCTGCTGATCCTGCCGGCCATGTACGTGGCCCAGGAAGCGGGCACCCAGATCTTTTCCGAGAGCGGCGAGCTGATCGCCGGGCCGGGGCTGATCCTGCAGGTACTGCCGGCCCTGTTCGACACCATGGGCACCGCCGGCCTGTTCGTGGCCATCGCCTTCTTCGCCCTGATGACCATCGCTTCGGTGACCTCCTCCATCTCCATGCTGGAAGTGCCCGTTGCCTTCTCCATCGAGAACCTGAAACTCGGGCGCAAGAGGGCGACCATGTTCGTCGGGCTGGTCATCTTCGCCATCAGCAGCCTGATCATCTTCAATTTCGACACCCTGTTCGGGCTGGTGATCAGCATCAGCACCGAGTACGGCCAGCCCCTGCTGGGCGTCTCCCTGTGTATCTTTGCCGGCTGGATCTGGCGCCGTGACCAGCTCCTCACCGAGCTGGAGAAGGGCCACGAGGGCATCGAGAGAACCCTGTTCTGGAAGATCTGGCCCTGGTACGTGCGGATCGTGTGCCCGCTGCTGATTTTGGCCGCCTTCGCCCAATCGGTATTGCTGGGCTGATGACTTTCTGGTCGCGACTGGCCGCCCGTAACTGGCCATCCGCGACCATCTTCACAGTCTGGTCGTGTCGGGGCATATTGTCCGGGAACAAAATCCGGTATACTAAGTCTTAGACCACACAGGGTTTTGCATCGGGGATGACTTGGATTCGACGCCGGTGACGAAACCATGGGTGCATGCCGTGATGGCAGCCAATCACGTAAATCCAAAGCTGCAATCTATTAGTTGCCAACGACGACAACTACGGTGCCCAACTCGCTGCGTAAGCAGCCTGTGAAGCACTAACTAAGGGTTCGTCCCTTAGCAGCCTTCAGCAAGGTTCCAGTACCGCGCTGATGGCTGTCATACAGAACTGGATCGCCCTGAACCGCGCCTGTCGGGGATGGGTTAAAAACTTAACAGGCTCGCCAATTACGTCCTGCCCATCGGGCTGTATGCGGCTAAATCAATAGATGGACCTAAGCATGTAGAGCTCATGGCAGAGTGCTGACGGACGCGGGTTCGACTCCCGCCATCTCCACCAAACAACTGTCTCAGACAGACTCAAGAAGCCCCGGAAGCCCAGTGTTTTCGGGGCTTTTGCTTATCTGGCCTATCCCAGTTAATCTAATTCAACCCGCCCAAATCTAGGAGTTTCTGGACGGGTTATTGGACGGGTTGAGCCCAGCGCCCCCGTCCAACCCGTCCAAATCAGCACGGAAGCCGCAGCCATGCCGCTGTCAGACACCAAGCTACGGGCGCTCAAGCCCCGCGACAGGAAGTACATCGAGGCCGACGAGAAGGGCCTAGCCGTCGAAGTCACCCCCACCGGCGCCAAGCGCTGGGTATTCCGCTTCCGCCTCCACGGCAAGCGCCCGGAGATGGCGCTGGGCCTCTACCCTGATGTGACCCTAAAGCGCGCGCGGGAACTGCGCGACGAGGCCCGTCGCCACGTGGCCGAAGGCGTAGACCCCCGCGACGTCAGGCGCGCCCATAAGGAATCCGCCCTGGAAGCCAACCGGAACAGCTTTGCTGCTGTCAGTCAGGAATGGTTTGCGGCCCGGATGGCCCATCTGTCGAAGTCATCCAGGGACCGGGCAAACCTCGCTCTCGACCGGGACCTGATCCCGTATCTTGGGAAGCGCCCCATTGCTGAGATCGCTCCGCCCGAAGTCCTACGCTGCCTACGCCAGATCGAGAGCCGGGGGACCCTGGAAACCGCCCACCGCGTGAAGCGGGTAGCCAGCCAGGTATTCCGCTTCGCCGTGGCCACCGGGAAAGCCGACCGCGACCCCACCACCGACCTGACAGGCGCCCTCACCCCTACCAAGAAAAAGCACCTGGCCGCGATTACCGATCCTGTGGGGGTGGGCCGCCTCATGGTTGCCATAGATGGGTATCAGGGCACCCCCGTGGTGAGAGCAGCCCTCAAGCTGTCCCCACTGCTGTTCTGCCGCCCCGGCGAGCTACGTAAGCTGGAATGGTCGGAAATCAACTGGGAGGCCCGTCAGGTAGAGATACCCGCCGAGAAAATGAAAATGGGCCAACCGCACATCATTCCACTAGCGGACCAGGCCGTGGCGCTCCTGCGGGACCTGGAGCCCCTCACCGGGCGCAGCAAGTATGTTTTCCCCTCAGCCAGGGGCCGGAGCCGCCCCCTCTCTGACAACGGGGTCAGGACGGCCCTACGCTCACTGGGCTACGACAATGAAACCATGACCGCCCACGGCTTTCGCGCGATGGCCCGCACCCTGCTTGATGAAGTACTGGGCTTCCGAGTGGATTACATCGAGCACCAGCTAGCCCACGAGGTGAAAGATACCCTGGGGCGGGCCTACAACCGCACCAAGCACCTACCTCAACGGGCGGCAATGATGCAGAAGTGGGCGGACTACCTCGACAACCTTCGAGTACAGACGGAGGCCGAAAACGTGATTACAGCCCAATTCGGAACCGTAGGGAACTGAGGATCATTCCTCGCCCTTAGCCTCAGTACGGACTATCGGCAACAACGGAAGGGGGAGAGCATGAAACCAACCAAAAAGCTGCCCATTTGGGTACCACCCGCTATCCGCACCCACTACCAACGCATCACACATGGCAATGACGGGACCACATGGAAAAGCGGACCCTATGGGGGTGGCTGCGGCCTCCTCTTGGAGTACAACCACCCCAAGGAAAAACTAGAACCGGTCATCACCAAGCTATGCCGGGACCCAGAGATGGAGTCGGTGTGGCGCAGGCTCGAGAGATCCTATGGCGACCCTCGCGGCGTTCGTAAAGGCTGGGACGACGGAGTCTTCCGCTGTGTTCTTTGGGCACTCTTTGGTCGCTCCCCTTGGGACAAGTTCGCCAAAGACATAGAGGAGAGACCCAGTGAAATTGCCGATAAGGTCCGTGAACTCTCCGCACTTCTCCGCAAGTACGAAGTGGACGAAACAGCCTGGGACCTCATGGAGCCCTGTGAGTTTGAAGACGCAATTGACCGGCATTACTACACAGCATTCACCCCGGGGTATCAGGATTCCGATATTGATGGCCATCGAGAACCCGGGCTGTTCCTTTGCCAGAACCCCCCGTTTATTTCTGACCTGCTGGAGAGGCTGGGCCAGGCGATTACCGCCAAAAAGAATGACTATGAGGCGGCGATATTCCTGCGCGACAAAGGCCACGGACTGGATTATAGAATCTTCGCCAGCCGGATGTGCACGCACTTCACCAAGCAGCTAGGCGGCCCCCGCTACGACATTGTTGCCACCCTTTCGCGGGTGCTCCTGGGGGTGGCGGTTGATGAGGGAACAGTAAGGGACACGATAAGAAGCGCCCATAAAGACAAGTACCCTGTACCCGAGCGCTAGGAATATCGCCACGTCTAAGCGGCCTGGGGCTAAGCTCAGTGAATTCTTGCTCTTAGCCCCATTACGCCGAGGCCGCCCGTTGTAAAGAATTCGTATTAGCCAACCTTACCCAAACCTGAAAAGGCTAATACATGAAACCAAGCAACCAACTACCCGAAACAATCAACACCGCCGCTATGTACCGGGCACCAGAGTGCGCCCGGCTATTTGGTATCGGCCTTTCCACCTGGTGGCACTGGTGCAAGACCGGCCGCGCTCAACGTGGTATCCGTCTGGGGCCAAAAACCACGGTGTGGGAAGGCTCCTACCTGCTGGAGCTAAAACAGAAGTTAATCGCAGAATCTCAGAACTAAGGGGGCGGCCATGGAAGAAAACAGAACCGCCCCGGCACAGGGCGGCCCTGATACAGCAGATAGCAAGGTCAATATTAGCACTCCGAAAGACCCGACCAAACTGGAGAGAGTTTTGGCTTACCTGGCCAACGGCCGCAGCTTCAACCGCTTTGAGGCAGAACGGGAGGTTAACGACCACTGCCTCCCCAGTACCATGAGCGAGATTAAGCACGGCCTGCGCATTCCCTACCGGGTGAGGTATGAAAGCGTCCCCGGCTGGCACGGCCACCCTACCCGTGTTGCCCGTTATTGGCTGGGGCAGGAAGAACAGGCACAAGCGTGGCAGCGAGTTTTCACAATGCGTAAGCGCCGGGGGATGTCCCCATGAAGTGCCCCAAGTTCGACAGCTGTAACGCGCCTATCTGCCCATTCGATCCCGGGCGGGCTAAGCGCACCTACCTGAAAGGCGAGCCGGTTTGCGTGTACATGCTGGAGTATGTGAAGCCTGGCGGCGTTGAGAAAATACAGGGGACTATAGGGGGTAGAGGGGCGTCAGCAATAGGCCGGGCCACCCAAGGGGTAGAAAAGCGCTGGAAACCACTATTCCGGCGGCTGTGCATTGCCTCCCAGACCCCTTCCCGCCTTGGGGGTGCGCCATGAGATTTGTGGTCGAGATAGAGCAGACAATAACTCTCCCCACGGCGGTGGAGGCCAGAAGCGAGCGGGAAGTGCGGCCATTGGCAACGCAGCTGCTACAGCGAGCGCCGGCCGGCAGCCCAGTATCCGTTGGCGCTTCCGTGGCGCAGTCACCGCGGATAAGCTCCGCGACAGAGCTGGGGGAGTAATGGCCAAGGGTTACAAGCAAGGCTCGCGGAAACCGGGCGGCCCGAAGTTTGCCGCCTTCCCCGCGCACATGCTGAATCATCCGAACTTTGCCGCGCTCTCCCCCCGAGCCAAGGCCCTGCTGTTCCCACTGGCAGCGCAGTACAACGGGCGCAATAACGGCGATCTGTGCGCCTCTTTTTCGATTATGCGCTCACATGGCTGGACCAGCAATGACCAACTACAGAAAGCGCTACGGGAGCTGCTAGCCACCGGCTTCCTAATCCAGACTCGCCAGGGCCGCCGCCCTAATCTGGCCAGCCTCTACGCACTGAGCTGGCGCCCAATCGACGAGTGCGCGGGCAAGCACGAACTGACGGCGACAGTGACCGCTCCAAACAGTTGGAAGGGCCACGGGTGACAGCTTTCGATTTTCTGATGGCCGCCACACGGCCTAGGCTTAGGCCACCGTGCGGCCCTATCGCATGACGGTTCGCTCTCTCCTAGGCCGCCACACGGCCCTATATTTGCAATTTTTGCCCTCTGCCTAGGCCGCCACACGGACACCTTTCTAGATATATACCATGTACCCATAGGGTATTTATCCAGTGGGGCGGGCTGGCAGGAGGGTGCGCGCCGGTTACACCGCCACCTCCCCTGGGCGGCGCGGGTCCTTCCCGCGGGTCCGCGCTCACGGGTCCGCAGCAGCGCATACTATCGCTATTCATGAGGATTTTTTTGAGGGGGTTGGTGGTTGGTTATTCACGAACACGAAACACCCAATCGTCTAAATAAACCCTAGAAATATGGAACAATATCAATCAAATAGAAATACATTTACTAAGCTCAATGACCAACCTGAGCCCATCCCAAACACACATTGAGAACACTAATCACGTAGACATCAGCCCGATACAATTTGGTATACTGACTTGACAAGAAGTTAAACTATAAATCAAAAATGGAGAAAAAATGAGCAACGAAAAACCCATTAGTCTTGGAGAAATGGCCCAAAAGGTAGGAATTTCTGAGGGATCTGTTTCGCTGGCAGATATAGCTGAAAAAATAGGCTATGAGGAACGGCCAATCAGTATGTCTGAACTGGATAAAGCAGTAGAAAAATATCTTAAAAAGCAAGAAAAATAGTTAGCTTTTCCTGTTGGAATGGGAATCTCATGCTAAAGCGTTGAGTTACGCTTTAGCATGAATCTGCCAATTTCGGAGCTACCTGAAAATTGGGTACGTTGCAGAATAAAGTGATTATTCTAGTAGTAGCTTACATCATGATGTAATTCTGTTTTGATAGAATCCATCCAGTAGCAGTCCCCCACCCTGTTATTAAAACTGCCAAAAACTAAATTTTTCTTTCGGCTTCAGCCAAGAACACCAAGGCTGAGGCCGTCATATGTAGCATAAAAGCTACAAGATATCCCGGCACCTCGGTCGGAACCTCTCCCTGTCCATGCCCACTCAAGCGATTACGCCCGGTAGGGATCCCACTTTCAAGCATACTCCTAAGAGAAGAAAAATGCTGGTCCCAAAAAGCTGGTATAAGACCATTTTCAAAGCAAACGTTGATTAATGATCTTGCAGTAATCTTGCTTGGCAACTCCCAGCCTCTTTTGTTACAAATCGCTATCATTGTGCTCTCAAAAGACTTTAAACAGTCATTCAGAGCTTCTTTATTGTTGCCTTTTCTATAGTGTTCAAATGCCTTTAGAAATTCATCTTGGGATCCAGAATATTCCCTTTCCGACAATAAACGAAGCGCAGGCTTAACTACTTCTGAGTGTATAAGGGCAGAGTCAACTCGTACAATTTCACCTGAAACAAACTCAAACCCGATGGCATGCTCGTTGAACCGTTTGTTCAGCTCTTCAATACCAAATCGTACTCGCTCCCTGATCCGATCCACCCCTTTATGCCTGTATACCCTTGGAAGTATAAACATCATCTTAAATGTTTGTTCTACTACATCTAGGACCCTATCAACATCCTTTTCCTCTAGGAAGAAATCACGCAGCTCTTCCAAATACATCCTATCTTCAGGCCGAACCGGCCTCGAATGTGGCAATTGATAAACGCCATACTCTCTACAAAGTCGATTGACAATCCGCCGATACACTTCCTTCACTTCGCTTTGGAGCCAGTAATCCTGCTCATTTCCCAGGGTATCGGACCATATGTATGTGATTTGAACCCTTAAAGATTGAGGAATTTCATCATATAAATATACATCCTGAACTTCACCTTTTAGAGCTTTCTGCCTCTTTGAATAAAGGTCGATTACTGCCATTCATGACTCCCTGTTTACAAAATGAGCGCACGGCTGCAAGAGAAACTTCTGCGAAACTACAGACACCATTAACCATCATCTCGGCACTATAAGCCACTATTCATATAGTCACCGTAAAGTAACTAATAAGGCTTGGAGTTAACAGAGCTAACCAACACCAATTAAACTCTGATAAATCAATAAGTTAGCGATATACTCCATGCGTAGGAGGGAAATTTAACTCATCCCACTTACTCACATGGAAAGCGACAGACAGTCGGCTTTAGCTTTTGTTGGGCCCCGGCCCTAGTACGGCCTCAAGCCTTATTGCTAGGCGCTCAGCAAGTTCATCGGAAGATTGCCAAAAAATGCAATTGAACTGCCGAATGTCAAAATGAAGTTCCTCCATATGGTCCTGCCGGCAAGTCCAAAAAACCGGCAGTCCTAACCCCAAGGCAAAACCCGCCTCAAAGTAGACTCCGCCTCGATGCCCGGTGAAGTCGGCAACAACAAACCTGGACGCCTTGATTTGCCTGATGATTTCATCATCGATTCGGTTAATATGCTCTGCTTTATCTATTCGCAGAGGGTCATACCCCGCACCGAACACTCCCGGCTCAAAACCATCGCTATATGCGGTATTTAGGTCGTCCGAAAACCACATAGCAACAAACCCTTGGGACGAGGTGGATTCAGGCACTCTCAGCTCATCAAGCTTCATGTACCCTGGTGGCGTAATTTCACACTCCCCATCCATCGTGACGCTATTAACTAGGTACTGCTGCTCTAACACTTTCAAAAGAAAGATAACGTCTTCCCTAGTGGCCGAATAAGTCGCCGCAAGAAAGCGTGGCTCCAGCACATTAAAATGTGCCCCCAAATGCTTAAGGTCTCGACTACCCTCAACCAGGAGCTGAATTGCCCTTTCCTCTACTGACGGGATAGATCGCGTTAAAATCTGGTTTAGGTTGCTTGTCGTAATCATCGGAATTGCGCCAGCCCTCCACTGCGAAAACACCCAGCCAGACAACTTGGCACGCTTCTCAACCCCTAACCCGGCTCCCATCATCGCTAAAGCGCTACCCGTGACCTTAAACTCACCGCAACGCGGACATTTCTGGTGAACATGGTCACCCGTTGGAGGTATTGTCTCGACAAATTTGGTTGTGCAGATTACACAAGGATCTTTTTCTGACATGGTTTTTCTACTCATGAGCTAAGCGTCGGCTTCCGGCGCAAATCTTGTATTTGTTATTCCCTAGATTAAATGAGGTCAAACGAGAGAGAAAACCCCATTTGGGCGGCGCGTTTCTAGAGCACGCTTCCCACGCGGACGGGTTTTATGACGGGTTTCAAGAATTCAACATCAGATTATCGTTAACAATCATAGGGTTAGCGCAACTGTTCAACTCCCGCCATCTCCACCAAATTAAAAGGCCCGGTACCGCAAGGTGCCGGGCCTTTTTTATTTTGGCAGAGCTGTCGGGAAGGGAACGCTTAGCGCAGGGTTCGATCAACGCGCAACGCGCGTTAAGACGGCCGCAGGGCCGCCCCGTAGGGGTGAGGAGCGAGAGCGACGAATCACTCCGGCCATTACAGACTTCCAGAACCCTACCCCATTCTCTGGCGAAGCTGCTCACAAAGCGCCCGTGTTCGATCGATACGCGCATGCGCATCAAGACAGCCGCACGCCCCGAAGGGGTGAGGCGCAAAGCGCCGAGTCACTCCCGCCGCCACAGACTACCAAAGCCCTACTCCATTTTCTGACGAAGCTACTCGCTAAAGCGCCCAGGTTCGATCAACGCGCGAAGCGCGTTAAAACGGCCGCAGGGCTGCCCGCAGGGGTGAGGAGCGCAGCGACGAACACTCCCAGCATCGGCTATTCCAGTTGCCCAGCCTGGTTAAACAGCTGCGTTAGTGCTTATTCATGCCAAACACCAATCTGGCTTCAATTATTCCAGTTTTAAAGGAAAGGACTAAAATGGACTAGAGATCCCAGGGCAGAGCCTGTTGTCAATAAAATTGCTGACTAACACCAGGAGCAATGGATAGGAGGACGTTTCAGTCCACCAAAAAACAACAACAGCGCCAGTTTTGGCGCCTTCCACAGCCTGTCATCGCAGCTTCTCGTAAACCTGCTATCACTCATCTGGACAATCACAACACGTCCGAATCCGCAGCTACCCAGCTGGTGCCGCAAAGAACATTGCGAGCATTGGCGCGATCGTAAAAAGCCACGGTCCAGCATTATGGCTGGGCCCAGACTCAACGACGCGCCGAACATGCCCGCTCAATGACACATGAAGAGTAAGGACCGAACAAAGGCATGAAGCTTACATCATTAAGTATCGCAGTCGCCGTCGCAATGCTATCTCCAGGCCTCTGGGCGGAGGAAAGAGCGGATGGGTTTTCCTACGATAAGGAACGACTGTCTGGGGCCACGCCCTGGACCTCTCAGCCGATTCAGAAAGATCCCGCCGAGTTCCAGTTCGTCGTCATCGGCGACCGGACCGGTGGAGCCAACCAGGAAGGCACCTTCAAGCTCGCCATCAATCAACTCAATCTGCTGCTGCCCGAGTTCGTCATCAATGTCGGTGACCTGATCGAGGGATACAGTGACGACAAGGGGGAACTGAATGCCGAGTGGGATGAAGTCGACCAGATGTTGAGCGAGCTCAAAATGCCGTTCTTCCGCACACCGGGTAACCACGACATCGCAAACAAGACCGCGCAGCAGGTCTGGAAGGATAGGCACGGTGCCACCTACTACCACTTCGTCTACAAGGA
Source organism: Microbulbifer sediminum (assembly GCF_021729035.1). Taxonomy (GTDB): domain Bacteria; phylum Pseudomonadota; class Gammaproteobacteria; order Pseudomonadales; family Cellvibrionaceae; genus Microbulbifer; species Microbulbifer sediminum. Next base: position 466,196 of record NZ_JAJSAP010000001.1, read on the forward strand.
TGTCCTGTTCATGGTTCTTGATAGCGAAGACCCGCCGCGCGCGGCGCCCGAGGGCATGAGGGAAAAGCTGGAGCTGTACAACAGGCTGCAGGTGGAAGATCCCGCCAGGGCCAAGGAGATGCTGGCTGAGTTCATGGCTGACGAGGCGGTGGTCGCGGCACTCGGTAAGCCCGTCGAGTTTGGCGAAAAGCAAGTGGCGTGGATCAAGAGGACTCTCGCTGACAACCCGAACGTGCGCTGGACCTTCCTGTTCCTCCATGAACCCGCCTGGGAGAATGCGTCCGTCAGCTTCAAGGCGATCCAGAACATGCTCAAGGCTCGCAAGCACACCTTTCTCGCCGGCCACCTGCATTACTACGACTACGATTTACTCGATGGTTCCGAGCACATCACGATGGGCCCCGCCGGTGCCTCGTTCCACCAAGAGGGACCCGGCAACGTGGATCACATCATGTGGGTGACCATGACCAAGGAGGGCCCCCAGATAGGAAATATCGCCCTCAAGGGAATCTTTGACCGCAAAGGCCTCGATCCAGAGTTGTTCGGCGCCTATGACCGCAAGGGCGCCGATAAGGAAGCGAAGCCCAAAAAGGACGAATGATTTGGACAGGCTAATGATGAGAATGAACTAACCGAAAGCCGCACCTATACGAGCACATTGCTTAAGCGGTGGGGTTATTTGTGGGGTCCAACGAAAACCACCACTACAACCTCAGTAACTACGGGCCTACCAGAAAGATTTCGACTCCCGCCATCCCTGCCGCAACGGCTAACGAAATGAGGGGAAGGCAAAGCGACCGGGTTAAATCCATATGCGAACGCGAATCAATACAATCGAGGGTGACCCCGGCTGAGGAGCAATGCTACGAATCACTCATGCGATTACCCCTATCCCCTGACCTGGCGACCACTTATGAAGAGCACAGAAAACTCCAATGATGCTAAATATCGGAATATTTACCCGGAACGGGAGCTCATGCCGCATCAGGATCCCAAGATTCAGCCCCCAAAAAACCTTTGACTTGCTTCTCAAGAGGCCCTACAGTGCCTACAGTTAAAAGTAAGCCTCTTGTTTAAATCCTCAGTTTCGTCGCATCTGTATTTCTTCGTCCTGCAGCATCTAAATTCCAGTCTTTTTTTACTACCCGCGCCCCATAAAGGCTGATCAATAGTTGTTTACAGGAAATCACCATGTCTAATTCAACGACCGGTACCGTTAAGTGGTTTAACGAATCCAAGGGCTTTGGCTTTATTGAACAGAAGTCTGGCCCTGATGTGTTCGCACACTTCAGCGCAATCGTCAGCTCAGGATTCAAAACCCTGGCCGAAGGCCAGGCTGTTGAGTTCTCCGTAACCCAGGGCCCCAAAGGCCCGCAAGCTGAAAACATTGTTTGTGTCTGAGCCAACAGGCTCACATTTACAGCCGGCCCTGCAAAGGTCCACTGCTGGGTGGCCCGGATGCCACCCCGGTTGAGAGGCAACCTCCGGGTCTCCCAACCTGAAAGACCGGCCTTCAGACTGGTGACAGTCTGAATGGCCACTAGTAACACCCGCTCAACACCTTTGAGCCATTCCGCCTGTATACCTTGCCGAGTAACACCTGATCTGCCCTGCCACATCACTCAAGTTCTCACCAAGCGCAATTTTATTGGCGGTTTTCCCGAGAGAATTTTATGAGAAAAGCCCCAGTAGCTGCGTTTAATCCCAGCGATGCTGAAAAATACAGCCACCCAATTCCCGCGCGCGAGTTCATTATGAGCTTGCTCGAGAACAATAAAAAAGCCCTTGACCGTGAGAATCTGGCAACAGTCCTTGAACTCAACAGCGATGAACAGAAAGAGGCATTGCGCCGCCGGTTGCGGGCAATGGAGCGTGACGGACAAATTGCCTTTGACCGCCGCAAGGGCTACAGCCTGGTTAAAGCAGAGGACCTGGTAAGCGGCCGTGTCATCGGCCACCCGGATGGTTTCGGCTTCCTTAGCAGCGATGCACTGGAAGAAGACCTGTTCTTATCGGACAACGAAATGCTGACTGTCTTTGACGGTGACCGTGTGCAGGCCCGCATCAGCGGTACCGACCGGCGCGGTCGCAAGCTCGGCGTTATTGTCAATGTCATTGAGCGCAATACCCAGCAGCTTGTGGGCCGTTTGCAGTTTGAGGATGACCACTATTTCCTCAAGCCGGAAAACAGCCGCATTGCCCACGAGATAGACCTCGACCGTGACGAATTGATGGGCGCAAAGCCAGGGCAGTACATCTCCGTAGATATCACCGAGTTCCCGAGCCGGCGCTACAATGCCTTCGGGCGTGTAACAGAGGTGCTGGGGGACTCCATGGGGCCCGGCATGGAGATCGACGTGGCAATCCGCAGCCATGACATCCCCCACAGCTGGCCGCAGGATGCCCTGCGGGCGGCGAAAAAGCTGGGCAGTGAGGTACCCGAGGCAGACAAGCTGCATCGTGCCGACCTGAGAAAACTGCCATTTGTAACTATCGACGGCGAGGACGCCAAAGACTTCGACGATGCCGTCTACTGTGAAAATGTTGCGTCCGGTGGCTGGCGCCTGTTCGTAGCAATTGCGGATGTTTCGCACTATGTCGCCCCCGGCAGTGCGCTCGACCAGGAAGCCCGGAAGCGCGCAACATCCGTGTACTTCCCCGGCCGCGTGGTACCGATGTTGCCGGAATCACTCTCAAACGGACTCTGTTCGCTCAATCCACAGGTAGACCGGCTGGTTATGGTCTGTGAGATGACCATCAGCAAGTCCGGGAAAATGACCGGTTACACCTTCTCAGAAGGTGTTATCCACTCCCATGCCCGCCTCACCTATAACCAGGTAAACGCGTTCCTGACGTCACCGGATTCAAGCCTGGGTCGCAAGACCGCGCGCAAGCTTGGGGAAACGGCACCGCACATCCTCGCCCTCCACCAGTTGTATGCGGCATTGAAAAGAGCCCGGACAAAACGCGGCGCAATGGATTTCGAAAAACCTGAAGTGCAATTTGAATTCACGGAAGACCGCAAGATTGAACGTATAAAGCCTGTCATACGCAACGACGCGCACAAGATGATTGAGGAGTTCATGCTGAGCGCTAACGTGGCGACCGCAGACTTCCTCGAGCAACAGAAGATGCCGACACTGTACCGGGTACATGAAGGCCCGCAAGACAAGAAGCTGACGGCCCTGCGCGCCTTCCTTCACGCCAGGGGACTCAAGCTGGCCGGCGGCAACAAGCCCCGCCCCGCACATTTCGACCAGCTACTGACCCAGGTAGACCAGCGCAGCGATGCGCAAACCATCCGCACCATGATGCTGCGGTCTCTCAGCCAGGCCGAGTATAGCCCCGATAACCGGGGCCATTTTGGCCTCGCCTATTCCGCCTACGCGCACTTTACTTCACCCATTCGGCGGTATCCGGACCTGATGGTGCACAGGGCCATTCGCTCAGTGATCCGCCAGCCAAAGCAACGCGCTACTTTGCCCCAGCAGCTTAAAGCCATCTTCGGCGCGGACAAAGGAGCGGTGAAGCGTTTCGCTAGCGCTGCCCCGCTCGCCCCCCAGGAGAGCTACCCGTACGACAAACCGACAGTGGAAACCCTTGCGGAACATTGTTCCCATGCCTCGCGGCGCGCCGACAAGGCGAGCTGGGATGTAGAGGCCTGGCTGAAGTGCGAATTTATGCAGGATTTTGTCGGTGACACCTTCTATGGCCATGTGAGCAGTGTCACCAACTTTGGCCTGTTTATCGAGCTTGACGAGATTCAGGTCGAAGGCCTGGTACACGTAACGACCCTGAAAAAGGACTATTACCACTTTGATGCAGCCAGGCAATGCCTTACCGGCGAGCGCAGCAATACGAGCTTTGCCATTGGCGATGTCTTCGAAGTGCGCGTCGTGCGCGTCGATATGGAGCGGCGCAAAATAGAGTTCGCACTGGTCGATTAGGATCCTGGCCCGGGCACTTTTTGAGCAAACATTCAAAAGTTGACAGTGGTTTCCCCAGATAATTTCCTCCCTGGCAACTGACTTGCCTGGGGAGTCCTGGGTTCGACACTGTCAATGAAGCCTGAGATGCATACCGTGATGGCGGCCTGTCAACCATATGCCACGCAGCACTTTAATGGCTGCCAATCACGACCACTTACGCTCTAACGTATTAAGCTCACCAGCAGTCTTCTGCCAAGTTCCAGAAGTGCGCGGCAGATGGATCCAGACGATCCACGCAAAAGCCCTTCCCTCTCCTGTGCCGGTATACGCCACTCGACCGCAGCCACCATCAATCAACCCGCTACAGCTAAAGCCACACTACCTGCCCCACCAGCGAAAGAAAATAAATTTCACTAAAAGTGTGAACCGTAGCAATTTTTTTTTACCTAAAGAAAAAAAGTTGTTGCAGCGTGCTCGACAGTCGGAGACTCTCGAGCGGTGAAGATGAATTTGGCGCTAAGGTCATTGCACTCCCGGACCAAGCATTTCGCAGGTGGTGCGGATCCCAAACCGCCACATTACAAGCCCCATTCACATATACGAAACACCAGCGTCGATTTACGCAGGGTAAATTTACACAGCAGAAGGAGGGCAAGGGGTAAACACTTCGGGCAAGCGCTCGTCACTAGTAATTACAGGCCGCGCCAGACGGCCCCATGAGCGATGTGAAAGCCAGACACAACGACATACAACACTGTTGTACGCGAAACACCTTGGTTCAAAAGCAATAAGACAAGGAAAGAAGTGTATGAAAAATCAGCTGCAATCCGTCACTGAAACCCTCCAACACCACCGGCTCTACCAAAGTATTACCACCCTTGACCAGTTGCGCGAGTTCATGGGCATCCATGTATTCGCGGTATGGGATTTCATGACTCTCGTGAAACGCCTGCAGAACTCCCTGACGTGCGTCTCCCTCCCCTGGAAAAACCCGGACAATATCTTCGCTGCCCGGCTGATCAATGAAATCGTATTTTACGAGGAAACTGACCTGAATTTTGACGGCCAGCCTGCGAGTCACCTGACAATGTATCTGGAAGCCATGGAGGAAATCCAGGCGGATGCATCCTGCTTCCTCACATTCATTGCGGCGCTGGAGCGGGGCCAGGACCTGGAGGCCGCCCTAGAGGAGGCCAACACACCGGATTTCGTCCGGGAGTTCGTGCGGGCCAATATCCAGGTTGCTTTAGATGGTGGCGATGAAGAGGTTGCCGCAAATTTTCTCTACGGTCGGGAAGACGCCATCCCCGAAATGTTCACCCAGCTCCTGAGCCAGTGGGGAGTAGATGAGAGCCGCGTTCCCCGCATGACCTACTATCTGAAGAGACACATTGATCTTGACGGGGATGAGCATGGCCCTGCCGCACAGAAAATTCTCGAAAGCCTGATAGGGGGGTGTGAACACGCCCGGACCCGTGCGCTCAGGGCTGCGGAACAGGCGATAAAGGGAAGAATCCGGCTCTGGGATGGCATTCTACTGCAGATTGAGCAGGCTGAATCGTCCACACGGCCCGAGCGAATCGCCGTCTAGAGATACCGGCTGGCGAACTCAGCCTGCCCCCTGGCAAGTCCGGCTTCGGTAGTTGCCGGGGGGCGCCCTTCTGTAAGCCCATGTTTCCCCACACGTCCTGCACTATCCTGTCACAGGCGGCAACAATTACCGGCATACGACTTGCCAGACGAGCGTATGGTGCCCGGCGCCATGGGTGGAGTAGCGGGCTGCCACCATTTGCGGACAGCGCGGGAGCGATGCCAGGTCGGTTGCACGGGCCGCCCCAGGCCACCCACCGGTCATTACACATTCAAGCGCCAGGTTTTAAGATGGCCGGGATTTTATGTCTTGAGTGGAAACTGATCATTCATCCAACCCAGCAAGGAGGTCATTAGTGGCCAGCAAAGTCATGTTAATCACCGGTGCCTCGAGCGGCATCGGCAGGGCAACCGCCCGCAGGGCCGTGGAGGAAGGCATCAGGGTGGTTGTGACTGCCCGGAACAAAGAGGCCCTGGCTTCGCTGGTAGAGGAGCTGGGAGCGGATAACGCAGTGCCGGTCCCGGCCGACATCACCAGGTTTGACCAGCTCGAGAAGGTGGTCGATAACGCAATCGCGCGGTTTGGCCGGCTGGACGTTGTATTTGCCAACGCCGGCACCGGCATCTCCCAGCCGGGCACCGAAGCGGGCGACCCGGAGGAGTGGCAACAGGTGATTGACGTCAATATCCGCGCGCTGCTCTGGACAGCCAAGCTGACCCTGCCGCACCTGCGTAAAACACGGGGGCACTTCCTCATGACCGGTTCCCAGGCCGGGCGCACTGCGCTCAAGGGCTCGATCTACGGCGCCTCCAAGTGGTTTGTACACGGGTTTGGGGCAAATCTTGCCGAGGAGATGGCCGAGTGGGACGGGCGCTGCACCGTCATTGCGCCCGGCATGGTCAATACGGCGTTCTTCGATGAACCGAAGCCGGACAAGCTGGCCCCGGAAGACGTGGCAGACGCGGTGCTCTTTGCCGTCAGTGCCCACTCACGAAATACAATCAGGGAGATATTCCTGACGCCGACCTACTGAACCAGAAGCCGTGGCCATTCCTGCCCCGTCAGTGAGTCCTCAGCGGCCCGGCACATCGGGCGCCGGCGCATCGCCGGAGCTTACCGGCGTACATCCCTCGGAGTCGGTAAAGATCTGCGTCTCGTCGTGCAGTTCGCCGTCGTCCTGTCGGCACTCGGGATTAACATCCTGGTAGTGATTACCCCGCATGACGATATCAACACCGCCCACCCGGACCTGGGCGGCCGCGGTGTCCACCATATCGGCAAAGAAACGGCTGTTGAAAAGTCCGGAGTAGAGATAGCCAGAGGACAGTTCAACGAAAGCGGCCGAATCGTGCTCCGGCATCAGCATGGTGTCATTGAATAAGCTGTCCACGACAAAATTAAACCTCGGCGCCCAGTGATTACTGACATCGCCCGTGCGCAGGTGGTCGGTGCCGGAAAAGTCCTCCGGGTTTTTTGTGGTATTGAGGTTTTTCAGGCCACCACTGCCACGCAGGGCCAGGCGATGCTTGCCGCCACGCCCACCAATGTGGTTGCCCCGATGCCAGACGTTGGACACCACCAGGCCCCACACGCCCATAAAGCGGGCATTATGCTCCAGCGCGGTGGTCACATCGTTGCCAATCATGCCACCGTTAACCATCTGGCAGCTGTCCATGCAACCGATGTTGACGTTGGGCAGGTTATCCGGGTGACTTTTCAGCACCGAATCGGACAGGAATATCCCGTATGGCCAGTGCAGCAGCGAACAATCCAGAATGTCAGGGTTTTTACCGCAGTAGTTGGTCTGGGCAGTAAAACTGAAGCTACCCCAGTAGCGACCTGTCTCCGACCAGTCCATATCGACATCGTGCACAGTGACCAGGGTGGCCGCCATTCCCCCACTGATGTTACCAGCACGAATACCAGTAACTGTGACATTGTAACTCCAGCCCTGGACAACATTGCCCTCCGCATCCCGGAGGAGCTGCGGGTAGCCCTCGGCCTGTGCCGAAGTGGGGCTGCGGTCACCGCAGCGACCAGCAACCCCTATACGGACTTCCTCAACCAGTGGGCGCTCGCCCGGGCCGTAGCGATCGATGGTGACATCGGCTTCACTGTAATCAGTGCATATCCGGCCAAATTCTTCTCCCGCATGGAGCAGCACCCGCTTGCCCGCATACTCTCCGGTAGCGGGCACTTGGTTCCGCTGCGTCGCCCCCGCAGGGCACCCTGTGTAGTCACCGGCCGGGGAAACGCAAACCGTGTCCCCGGCACTGTAGAAGGCCTCCTGGGACTGGACCCGCACTGTCACAAAGGCGTCCTCGAAGTCTCCATGCGGATTCTGGACCCTGACGCCCACATTGTACTCGCACACACCGGCGACATAGCGACTGCTGGACGGGGTACAGACGAAGGTGTGAAGTGCCCTGGGGCTCGACCCCACCTGCTGGTTCCGGCTTCTCATGGTGGTGTCAAACTCGCCGGATTCCGGATCATCAAAATTAAAATGGAAAGCGAGCCACTGGCCGGTAGCACAGGCAACCGGATCAGCGCCGCCGGAAAGATCCACGCAGGTACTGTCAGTAGAGTCCTGGGCCGAGAAATAGATCGTCTCGGGCGAGACGCCGTTGGTGCGCGTCAGCACACGCAGGGATGCGTCGATGTTATCGCTTCCGCTACCATCGTCACATGTGCAGGGTTCATTCTTGGGCCCCTTGCCGTTGCCCTGCCCCGCGACAAGCGACAGGCCCGAGGGGTCAGTTGCGGAATCCCCTCCCGGGGCAGACTGCATCTCCAGTAAACCGGTCGCAAAAATAAGGACCGCAACAGCGGCTAATGCGAGTGATAACCTTGGCATGATGGCACTTCCCTGCGTCCAGCCTTGGGGCGATTAGCATCATGATAGCTGTGCCTAGCCAAAAGATATTGAATGCTGGCGTGGTGGTGGCGCCCATTCATGGAACCTGGTTCTCAATTTTTATAAGCTGGCCCCGAATTTTCGGAGCCTGGCCCCTGGCACCGACGACCAGTCGCGGCATCTACCGCCGACCCGTCGACGGAAAAGGGGTAGCTGGGGTAACCTCGACCGGGACGATTGCAGGGAGATCAATAATGCTCAGAACAACCACTTCTACTGTCGACGGCAAGCAAATTTCTGAATACCTCGATGTGGTCGCTGGCGAGGCGATTATGGGTACCAACGTCTTCAAGGACTTTTTCGGGGCAATTCGCGATTTCGTGGGTGGCCGCGCAGCGGCCTACGAAAAGGAAATGGGTAAAGCCCGGGCTATCGCGTTCAAGGAAATGGAGGAACAGGCGCGCGAACTAGGCGCCGATGGCGTTGTCGGTATCGATATCGATTACGAGGTGGTCGGCCCTGACGGGGCCATGATGATGGTCAGCGTAAGTGGTACGGCAGTAAAGTTCCGCTGAGCCGGCGCTTTTTGACGCCTCCTGAGCCCCATAAGACAGGTTAGAGGAATGGATAGGGACCAGTATCTCGCTGAAGTGGAGTCGCGCCTGCGGCGCATGTTTTCCGCGTCCAAAAGCGGCTATAAAACGCCGGCATCGGATCGCCACCGCCTGGAAGGCTTTATGCAGGCCGGTGTCTTTTTCGGCCTCACCGATAACCGGGAATTGACCGCGCTGATGGAGGAAACCCACTTCAGCGTGTTCGGTAAGACCATCCGGGAACGGCGTGAGGATAATCCACTGAATTGGCAGAATGAGTCAGTCGACTACAGTGCGTATGAGGCACCGACCTTTATTCGCAACAGCGACCCGGCCTGACACAAGGGCCACCCCGCACAGGAGTGGCCCCGGATAGCGGCCAGAACCGGCCGCCTGAGCGCTAGAATCGGGAGAAGTCAGCCGGACGCTTCTCCATGAAGGCGGTGGCGGCCTCCTTGAATTCCTCGGACTGGAGGCGCTTCTGGAAATGGCCTGCCTCCTCCTGGATCACTTCGAGCCCCCTGTCGTGTGTACCCTGCCGCAGCAGCTGCTTGCTCAGGCGCACGGCCTCTGGCGCACGGGTTGCCAGTTCCGCGGCCACCTGGCGCGCCCGTGGCAGCGCCTCGTCAGGTGGCACTGCAGCATTACAGATGCCCAGTTCAACCGCTTCCCGCGCACCGAATTTTTTGCCCAGCAGGAGCAGTTCCGCGGCCCGGGCATGCCCCATGATCCGCGGCATAAAGTAACTGGACGCATACTCCGGGCAAAGCCCCAGGTTCACAAAAGGCATCTGGAACAGCGCGTCTTCCCCCGCAAATGCCATATCGCAATGCAGCAGCATGGTGGTGCCTATTCCCACTGCGGGGCCATTGACGGCTGCCACCACAGGCTTGGGGAAGTTGTACAGGGCCACCATAAACTGGAATACCGGCGATTCCTCATTGGAGGCCGAGCCACCCAGGAAGTCCATCAGGTCGTTACCACTGGTAAACACCCCCTCCCCGCCGGTGATGATGACCACGCGGATATCGCGGTCACCGGCGGCGCTATTCAAGAGGTCGGCCATGGCTGAATACATGGCCATGGTCAGGGCGTTCTTGCGCTCGGGGCGCAAAATGGTGATTTCCAGTACGCGGTCGGTGACCTGCGCCTGGATTTCTGCACATGTGCTCTCCATGGGCATCTCCGGTTACAGTCTGTGGACAGGCACCGGGCAAAGAGGGGCCCGGCGCCGCGATAATGTCACCATCTTAGCTTCTGGGCCGGGGCTTGGGAGACCCGAATCGACCACATCCGTTGACCGGAGGCACCGCAACAACGCCAAACGCCCCCCACAGGGGCGACACCAGTCAGTGGCTGCTCACTTCGCAACCAGGACCGGGCACGAAAACAGGCATTGACTATGCTCACCGGCCACGGGGTGGCGCCTTTCGGCGGCCATGCCCGGACAGTTCCAGGCCGGGTGCCAACGGCCTCGGTAGGCTGCAGCCCCAACTCCACCGATGGAATCGGTCGCGACCGTCCCGCCTCCTACGGTCAAGCCCTGGCGGAGGGGGGAGCGCTCCTGCGTGCCATTTCAATGAGACTGCCGCGGAGGGGCGACATTATCGATCCACAGATTCAATGCAGTGTTTTTCATTTGCACCGCTCCAGAGCTTATAATGTGCCCAAAACTAAGTTCTATCTCGCAATTTTAGTTTTGATCCGCGGCATATTAAGAACAATTGGTTTCACCGCTGATTAAAACCCGAACAGGCTAAGCAGATTCCATGACCGTAACCTATAGCTCCTACCTCAAAGTCGATGACTTGCTCCAGTGCCAGCAACCACTCTCGGACGGCCCGGAACACGACGAAATGCTGTTTATTGTGATCCACCAGAGCTATGAGCTGTGGTTCAAGCAACTGTTACACGAGCTCGATTTCCTGATTGGGCTTTTCAATGCCGGCGAAAAGTACCGTGCCCTGCATACCCTGAAAAGGGTTGATGCCATTTACCGCACGCTGATCCAGCAGGTGGATATTCTGGAGACTCTCACTCCCCTGGAATTCCTCTCCTTCCGTGATCGCCTCTCCAGCGCCAGCGGTTTCCAGTCCTACCAGTTCCGGGAGCTGGAATTCCTCTACGGCGCCAAGGACGCCAGGAAACTGGAGAATTACCCCCGCGGTTCAGAGCATCGTGCGCGCCTGGAGAAGCGACTGGAAGCCCCAACCCTGTGGGATGCGTTTATGAACTTCCTCGCCCAGGAGGGACACTCAATCCCGGACAGCGTACTCAAGCGGGACTTCAGCCAGGTGGCCGAGCCGTCCAGTGCGGTACAGAAGGTGCTGATCGATGTCTACCGCAACGACCCGCTGATCAGTGAGATCTGCGAGGCTCTGGTGGATATCGACACTTCGTTGCAGCAGTGGCGCTATCGCCATGTAAAAATGGTGGAGCGGACCATCGGCGCCAAGATGGGTACCGGCGGCTCCAGCGGCGTCGGCTACCTGCAGAGCACACTGTTCCAGCCGGTGTTCCCGGACCTCTGGGCCATTCGCTCGGAATTCTGACCACCGCCCACCCATCACCGGTGCCGCTGCGCCGGTGAGAGGCCCGCCTGTTAACAGGCATAAAAAAAGCCAGCATCAGCTGGCTTTTTGTTGCCCGGAAAGGCTCCGGGCGATAATTTCGGGAATTATCAGTCCCCGAACGGCACCAGGGATACCTGGATACCGGAATTCACTTCCTTGGCCGCATCCGCGATGGTCACATAAGTGTCGGCACTGGACTTGTTATGTGCACGGACGATCACGATCGCCTGCGGGTTCTCGGCGAACAACTGGGCGATACGGGCACGGACAGCGCGGGAATCAACGCGGCTGGCGCCCATATAGATATCGTCGTTGGCATCCACGGTCAGCAGGATATTCTGCTTGTCGGGATCCGGCGGAGTCTGCTCTGTCTCGTTCGGATCGGGCACGTTCACATCCAGCGCCTTCTCCTTCACAAAGGACGCCGTCACGATAAAGAAGATCAGCATAATGAACACAACGTCCAGCATGGGCGTCAGGTCGATATCTGCTTTTTCCTCTTCTACGGCCTTACCGCGTCGTCTACTCATAAAACACCGTACAATTATCTAATGCGAATGGCGCCGGATTGACCGGTCTGATCAGGTGGGCAAGATTGCCGCGAAATGGCGATCTTTGCAAGTCAAACCTTCACCGTAAGGAAAAGATCCTTCCAAATCAAGCAGTTAAAGCCGATTGCAGCCTATTGCAGCGCCATTTTGGATAAAAATTGCGCTAGCGGGCCGCCAGGTAGCTTTGGTAATCCGGAACCTCCCGCTCGAAGCTGCGGTCCATGAGGGCCGACTGTACCATCATATCAGCGCTGCTGGAGTTACAGGCAACCGGGATGTTCCAGACCGCGGCGATCCGCAGCAGAGCCTTGACGTCCGGATCATGGGGCATGGGCTCAAACGGGTCCCAGAAAAACACCAGCAGGTCAATCTCCCCCTGGCAGATCTTCGCGCCCAGCTGCTGGTCCCCGCCCAGCGGGCCGCTGAACAGCCGCTCCACCGCCAGGTCGGTGGCAGCCTCGATTCGCGCACCGGTGGTTCCGGTTGCCAGCAGTTCATGCTGCTCCAGCAGTGCACGGTGCTGGAGACACCAGTCGATCAGCGCCTGCTTGCGGTTGTCGTGGGCAACCAGGGCCACCCGCTTCCGGGCGGGCAGGGGTTGGGCAATAAACTGCATGGTATCTATTTTCTCTCTTCTCTTATTAGGTCGTCAGCGACAGTAAGCACGGGATGGCGATAGCCGAGCCCGGCCAGGATAGATTTACGCAATTTTGGCAGCCCGGCACAAGTCTTCGCTGCCCCCCCCCCCCCGACGAAAGCGATTTGCCCCGTTATAATGCCCTACCACGAACGGCATCAGAATCATGAGGTGATCGGATATGAGCATTGGCGCCTGGGAGCCGGAAAGCACGACGGGAAACAGCGATGGGCAAATCGCCATAGATCCTGCACAGCTGGAAAGATTTATCCGCGCGGTGCAGGGCAACGAGCGCTTGTCGGACAGCCTTGCACGGGAGGACCTGGAAGCGTCGGCCCTGATGCGCCTGCCGGCCAGCCAGTGGCTGGGAGCCTGTGAGTCGCTGGACAACGAACAAATCTGGGACCTGATCCGCTTCTTTACCCTGGCAGAGATGCAACTACCCGGATGGGATGGCGGTGCCGAATCACCGGTTATTCCGCTGGCCAAGTCCCTGCGTCGCCGTAAGGCTGCCCTCAGTCGCGACCAGCTGCTGTGGATTCGCGAGCACTCCGACAATCGCTATCTTCCCTACGGCCCACTCTAGTCGCCCTCCCCCCGGCTCGCCAACAGCCGGGGCCACCGCAGGGCCCGGCTCAGCGAACGCAACTCAAACATCATCAATGCGTGACAGCTGGCTGCGCAGCAGCTGGATAGGGGGCGGCTTGCGGTAGTTATCCGGGACAAAACGCCACAACACGTATCCGTCCCGGTCCAGCAGCCAGTATGAAGGCCTGCAGGCACCAATTCCGGAGCGCCGGCGGCGACCCGCCCGCCTCACACCAAGCAGCCGCACCCAGAGGGGCACCGCCCCGGTATCGGTCCAGATCCGGTTATCGTCGGCGGAAGCATCCAGGGTAACCATGTAGTGGCGGTTTTTGTCGGGCATGTGCGGCTCCGGCCAATATCCCTCCGGCTCCGTTGATACCAGCACAAGCTTCATATTGTATTTTTTCAGCGCCGGGGCCAGGGAAGGCAGGTCGGCCAGGAGCTCACGGCTGCTCGCACAAAAGCTGCCACGCAACACGATCACCAACGCCCCGGAAAGGTGCTGCTGCCGCAGGCATTCAGCCACCAGCCATTCGTGCCCATCGGCAACCGCGAGCGCGGGGAATCGGTCGCCCGGCACAGGCAGGGGCGGATGGTGGAGGGAGGAAAAATGGAAAAGGTAAAGCAATACCAACCCGAGATTGAGAATCGACAAGTAGAGGGCCAGCCCGATGTCGGTATCAGTAAGTAAAACAACTGCCAACCCTGACAAAACTGCCGTCAGCCCCCCCGATTCCCGCTCATCCGCCCTGAATTTCTGCGGTCGCCAGTAGCGCAGTAACAACCATACCGGTAATCCCCAGCTGCTCAATAACATGCCCAGCCAGGCAATTTCCCCACGGGCAATCCACTGGTCAACTGCGAAAAAACCGCAGCCCCAGAGCCAGGTGAAGGCGATGAAAGTAATAAATCCCTTAAATTTAGCCATAAAAGGTCATATTGGCCCAAAAATACTTGCAATCGATTATATAAATACGCTGCAATTAGCGCGATGAAATTCTTTCGTCCACAACAAATTTAATTACAGGGATCTTTTATGGCTGCACGTAACAAAGCTTCTGCTTCAATCAGTGATGTAACCAAGCTGGAAGCAGACCTGGCTTCACTGAAATCCAAACTGGAAAAAGCCCGCGAAAAGCAGGAAAAGGACGCGGCAAAAGTTGCCGACAAGCTGGCCAAGGACGCCGAAAAAGCGGCCAAGAAAGCCGCTACTGCACAGACCAAACTGAAAACTGTCCGCGGCAAAAAGAAGACCGCGGCCCAGCAGCGCCAGCTGGCTACTGCCCGCTCCGCCGCCGCCGCCGCCAAGAAAGCTGCTGACAATGCCAAGACGGCAGCCAAGGAGGCCAAGGCCCAGCTGGCCACCATCAAGGAAGACAACAAGCAGGCAGCCAAAGTGGCCAAAGCCGTAGCCAAGGAAGAGGCCGCCATTACCAAGAAACTGGCCGCTGACGCCAAGAAAAAGGCCGCTGCTGAAGCCAAGAAAGCTGCCGCCGCCGCCAAGAAAAAAGCCGCTGCAGAGAAGAAAAAGGCCGCCGCCGCCGCCAAGAAAAAGGCTGCTGCAGAGAAGAAAAAGGCCGCTGCAGCGAAGAAGAAAGCTGCCACCAAGGCCAAGAAGGCCGCAGCCAAAGCCAAGACCAAGGCTAAAACAGCCGCCAAAAAAAGTCCGGGCCGCCCGAAGAAGGCCGCTACCAAGAAGGCCGCTACCAAGAAGGCCACTACCAAAAAGGCAGCCACCAAGAAGAAGGCCACTACTGCCAAGCGCGGTCCCGGCCGCCCGAAAAAAGCCGCTGCCAAGAAGACCGCCGCCAAACGCGGACCGGGTCGTCCGCCCAAGTCCAAGTAAGGCAGGCCATAGGCTCCCCCGGAAGCGGGTAGGCGCCAGCGGCAGACCGCCCAAATGCAAAACCCCGGCTACAGGCCGGGGTTTTGCGTTTTCATGCGAAGGGTTCCGGGCTCTCTAGCACTCCGTTCCGCAGCGGTTTAGGCGCAACCCACAGACCTGGTGATCGCGCCCCAGCTGCAGGACGCAATCCGCCCTTTGCGGCATCTCTTCCAGCAAGTACCGGGTAACCCGCTCGTAGTGCTGCACAAACCGGTTCACCGCCGCATCACTCATGCCACCACCGGTCGCCGCACGCAGCTTCTCTTCCTGCAATCGTCGCCACTCGAGCACACATTCCATATCAGGCACCTGCAACATCAGCAGCAGGTCGAGGCGGGAAAACAGCTCGCGGTAGGGGCCAGCCAGTTGGGCTCGCACATATTCCCGCCATACACCCTCGGGATCCTCCTGCCGTTCCAGTTCGTTAACCGGATCTTCTCTATCCTCCCAGGGCAGCGCACCGACGCACCACCCCTCGAACAGCAGGATATCCACCGGGGACTGCCGGTGAGGCCAGCTATCCCGGGGAGCCCGGTCATCAATGGCCTTATCGAAACGGGGTACCGGCACCTCTTCACCCGCCACCCCTGTGCCCGCGCGCTGGGTGAGCCGGTCGATAGTCTCAATACCCAGTTGCACATCGTGGGTACCTGGCACGCCACGGGTCACCAGCAGGGGATGCACCCGACGGCCCAGCTGCATGCGTTCGTTACGGGTCAGGTAAATATCGTCGAGGGAAAACCCGGCACTCTTTATACCCAGCGATTGCCAGACCAGCTGGAGGAAGGCCGTCAGGGTCGACTTACCCGATCCCTGCCCGCCACATAACCCAACAACCAGCGGGCTGCCCCGGTGTTGCTGGTGCCGGGCCAGCCATACTGCCAGCGGAAAGTAGTAGTCCCCGATCACTTTCCGGAAAGCCCCGGGCAACCGTTGCGCAGCAATAAACTGCTGGATCTCGCCGTCCAGCGCCGCCGCCAGCGCCTGTGCCTGCACAATTACCTGTGTGGGCCACCGGGTTTCAGTCATCTCCCGCCCCATGTCGATATGTTGCTCCTCCATGACCGGCCACTACTCCTCGCCCCACTGGGCCCCGCGGATCTGCGGCGGGGAAAACGCGGCAATCCCCTCCCGGAGGCGTCCCGGCAGCACCAGCATGATCGGGGTCACCACCAGCGTCAGCAGTGTGGAAAATGTCAGGCCATAAACAATGGCACTCGCCAGCTGTACCCAGAAGGAGGCAATCACCCCGCCCACCACAATATCGCGGCCAAGCATATCCACGCTCACCCCCAGGGCCAGCGGCAGCAACCCAAGGATCGTGGTGGCGGTGGTGAGGAATACCGGGCGCAGGCGTTGCCCCGAGGCCTTGACCGCCGCGGCGGCAGGTGACAGCCCGGGCTCGCTATTCCGGACAAAGTTATACGTATCGATGAGCACGATATTGTTATTCACTACGATGCCGGCCAGGGCGACAATGCCGACACCGGTCATAATGACGCTGAATGTGGTCTGGGTGACCAGCAGGCCCAGTAATACCCCGATGGTCGACATCACCACCGATGACAGGATCAACAGCGACTGGTAAAAGCTGTTGAACTGCGTCACCAGCAGGATAAACATCAGGAACAGTGACAGCAGGAACGCCACCCCGAGAAAGGCCAGGGATTCATTCTGCTCCTCATCGGCACCGCGGAACAATAGTTCGATATCGGCAGGCACCGGGTTCTTCTCCAGCCAGGCGCGTATTTCCTTTACCTTGTCATCGGCCAGCACCCCCTCCTCGGTGTCCGCCTTGACCTGCATCCGGGTAACGCCATTGATCCGCTCGATCTTGTCTACCTTGGGACGCGCCTGTGTTCGCACAAAACTGCCCACCGGTACCGCGCCATCAGGCGTATTGACCTTCAACCGGTCCAGTGCGGCAATACCCCGTGCGTGCTCCGGGTAGCGAATACGGATATCCACCTCCTCGTCACTATCGTCCGGACGGTACTCGGCCACCCGCACACCGGTGGTAACCAGTTGCACCGCGCGGCCGACCTCGGTCAGGTTTGCGCCATAGAGCGCCGCCTTGGCCCGGTCCACCTGTACCTCCCACTGGATACCCGGCAGCGGTGCGGTATTGACGATGTCCCGCAGCCCTTCGAACTGGCTTTCCAGCGCGTGATGCAGGCGCCTGGTTTCCGCCAACAGCTGGTCGTAATCCCGCCCGCGCAATTCGAGCACGATGTCCTTGCCGATTGGAGGCCCTCCCTCGAATACGTTGGCCGTCACCTTGATACCGGGGAAGTTGCCAGTCCGCGCGCGCAGGTCGGCAAAGATATCGCGGCTGCGGCGCTCCCGCTGTTGCGCCGGGTAGAGTTCCACCAGCATGTTGGCGATCTGGTCTGGTGCGCGGTCGCGGTTGCCGGACAGTCCGCCGGAACCTACCGCGGTATATACGATGCGCACCTCTGGGATCCCAAGTACGGCTTTTTCCACTTCCGCTACCAGCGCACGCTGCTCGGCAACCGAGAGATTGCCTTGTGCGCGCACTTCCACGTTGCCGTACTGCTCTTCCGTATCGGTGAAAAACTCCACCCCCGCCCCGAATAAGATATACGCAATAAGAATGCCAGCCAGTATCCCCACGGCACCGAAAAACGCCAGCAGCGGACGACGCAACAGGGCGTCCAGGGTACGTGCGAATGTCCCGGTCACCCCGGAAAGCTCAGCGGGCTGGCCGGTCTCCAGCTGCTTGAGGTAGTGCTGGGTGTCACTGTCCAGGTTGCCCTTGCCAAACAGACTGCCCAACACCGGGGCGAAGAAGAGTGCGTATAGCAGCGAGCCCGCCAGTACCGCAAACACGGTCACCGGCAGGTAACGCATAAAGTCACCCACTACCCCGGGCCAGAACATGATCGGCAGGAAAGCCGCCAGCGTGGTGCCGGTAGAGGCAACCACCGGCCAGAACATCCGCCGCACCGACAGGGTGTAGGCAACCCGTGCCGACATCCCCTCCGCCATTTTGCGATCGGCGTATTCGGTGATCACGATGGAGCCATCGATCAGCATACCGAGTGCCAGCAGCATGCCGAACATCACCATGAAATTGAATGAGTAACCCAGGTACCAGGTGATAATGGAGCCGAACAGCAGGGAAAAAGGAATACCGAGCCCGACCAGGAGTCCGGAGCGAAGCCCCAGTGCCGCCACCACGATAATCATCACCAGCAACATCGCGGTCAGGATATTGCCTTCCATCTCGCTGACCATGTCGCGAGCGAAGCGGGACTGGTCGAAAACGAAATTCACCTCCACCCCACGTGGCAGGCTGTTGAGTTCCCCGTTGACCACCTCCCGGACACGGTCGGCCAGCGCCACCGAGCTGGCATCGTTGCGCTTTTCCACATTGATGGCCAGGCCCGGGCGGCCATTGACGCTCGTGTAACTGGAAGCATCCTTGAAGGTGCGGCGCACATCGGTGACCTCTCCCAGGGTCACCACGCCGTCCGGGGACGACTTCACGGGGATGTCGTAGACATCCCTGGCGGTCTCGATCAGGCCCGGCACCTTGACCGAAAAGCGGCCGCGTTCGGTCACCAGCTCCCCGGCGGGAATGAGCAGGTTGTTCCCCACCACCGCATTGATCAACTGGCCACTGGTAATCTGGTAGTGCTCCAGACGCACCGGGTCGATGATGGCTTCCATCACCTCCTCGCGGTTGCCGCGCAGGTCCGCACTGAGAACCTCGCTGATATTCTCGATGCGTCGCTGCAGGTATTGCGCGCTCTGCAGCAGCACCCGCTCGCCCACGCCCTCCCCTGCCAGCGTCACCACGATGGCGGGAAATGGCTGTGCGGCAGCCTCCTCCACGATCGGCTCATCCGCGTCCCGGGGAAGCTCGGCCTTGGCCCGGTCCACGGCGTTGCGCACTTCGTCCAGGGCTTCGTCAACGGGAACCGCTGTATCGAACTCCACCACCAGGTAGGCCAGGGATTCGCGCGCAGTGGCGATCATCTCCTGCACGCCCTCCAGCGCTCGGATTTCCTGTTCCAGCGGGCGCACCAGCAGGCGCACACCGTCCTCGGGCGAAATGCCCTCGTGACGCACCTGCACGATCACAAATGGCGGGTTTACCTCCGGGTTGGTCTCAATCGTCATCATCTGGCGCGCGACAATCC
Organism: Microbulbifer sediminum; assembly: GCF_021729035.1. Taxonomy (GTDB): domain Bacteria; phylum Pseudomonadota; class Gammaproteobacteria; order Pseudomonadales; family Cellvibrionaceae; genus Microbulbifer; species Microbulbifer sediminum. The sequence continues at coordinate 485,566 of NZ_JAJSAP010000001.1, forward strand.
CCACCAGTACCACCAGCAGCATCAGGCTGATGGTGCTGCGCGCGCGGGAAACTGCGCTGTCGAGGATACTCATGGGCGGTTACCCTCTCCATCAGGGGTCACCGGGTCTGCGACCTGCCGCACGGCTGGCAGGCCGGAGCCCGGCGCCGGGGGCGGCAGGGCGGACTGGCCATCCTCCTGCGTCACCGCCACCACCTGCCCGGCAGTCACGTATTCCTGGCCTACGGTAATCAGGTTGGTTTCTTCCGGAAGCCCGGTGACCCAAACCCCCTCGCTACCGTCGCCCACCAGCTGCACATTGGCAAACTGCACCCGGTTCTCGCGGTCCAGGTGGCGCACCCCCAGCTTGCCGCGATCATCCAGGGCCAGCAGGGAGGAATTGATCAGGTGCGCCCGGACCTCGCCGGTGGGCAGCACCAGCCGACCACTCAGCCCGGCACGCAACCCACCGTCGCCGTTGTCCACCGCAACTTCCACCCGGTATGCCCGGGTAACCGTGTGGGCTTCCTGGCTGACATAGCGCAGGCGCCCCTCAACCGCCCGGCCCTGGTGAAGTTCGGCCGCGGCCGGGGCGCCGGGCGACAGACTGCCCACCTCGCCCTCGGAAACCTCGCCCACGACCAGGATCGGGTCCAGGTCGAGCAAAGTGGCGCACTCCTCACCGCGGCGAATGTAATCCCCCAGTTCCACCGCCCGCTGATTGATCACACCGGCAAATGGCGCACGAATCTCCAGGTTCTCCATTTCCACCCGGGCGCGCTCGAACTCGGCGCGGGCATTGGCCAGGGCCATCTCCTGCTGGGCCAGGTCGGCTTCGGACTGGAGCCCTTTCTCGCGCAGTCGACGGGTCGCGGCAAAGTCCAGTTCGGCCTTGCGCAGGGCGGCCCGGGCACGCTCCAGCCGCTGCGGTCGGTCCTCGGCCTCCAGTCGGCAGATCACATCCCCCTTCTCCACTGACCGCCCCTCGGGGACCGGCAGGCCCGTTATCACGCCATCGAGTTCCGCCCGCAACCGCACACTGCGGTTCGCCTCAGTGCGGGCATTGACGGTCACGCGGGTGGTAAAGGGCCGGGCCTCCAGGCGACGCGCGCGCACACTGACCGGGGCCGCCTTCCCTCCGGCTGCGCCATCTGTCGCGGGCGACTCCCCCTGTTCACCGGAACCAAGCAGGCCACTCGCCAGCCACAACAGCGCCACCACGGCAACGACCAGCGCTGTCCGGTAGTTTTTATGGCGCCAGATCTCAATCAGGGAGTTCATTGCGTAAGCCATCCTCAAAGAAAGTCGATCAGAAAACCTGACAGGAAACCGCCCCTGGCGGGAGCTGGATTATAGTGGCCGCCCGCCTGTTCGCGTCTGCCGGATTACGAAAACCACAAGCACGGCGCTACGGCCTCCCAGAATACACCGGGAGGACGGGCCCGAAATAGCGACAGCCGTACCGCAATGGCGATTCAGCCAGCGGCGGCGTGCCACCTGCACGCAGTTTTCAATGAAGGGATTGGCGGGACACGCTGGCGGGATTCCCGCCCATAGATACCCCGCAGGGAGGGATTCAGATCAGGAGAGCATGGACTCGAGGAAGTCGGACATACCGGACTCCTCATCCATCAGCTGGCCACTGCCGAATTCAGCATTCCAGTCCAGCAGGATCCGCGCCAGGGCTCGGGCCTGGTTGGCGAGTGCCATTAACTCATCGCGGCTGTTTTTAGGGCCGGTATAAAGCTTGAGCCGACGATGGCTGTCGGCCAGCTGGTGATCCGGGTACTTGGAGCGGTATACCTCCAGCTTCCAGCGCAGGGAATGCACCATGTTCCGGTAAAAGATCAACTTGGTGGACAGGTGCAGCAGGGAAAAATCATCCAGGTCGCCAAAGAGGGTGCAGTCTACGCCCAGAACCTGGGTATCCCTACTCGCCGGGGCGGCACTCACGTTGGCGGTGCGGGGCTCCGCCAGCAGCATAGACAGGTCCCCGAATACCTCGCCGGGACGGATCACCGCCAGGGGCCGGCCGGAGTGCACGGTCTCGTCATCTTCCGCATCAATGTGAACGTCAAGCTCCCCCCGCAACAGGAAATATACCCACTGGTCCACATCCCCCTCCGCCAACAGCAATTCACCCGGGGCCAGGCCCACCAGCCGCGAACGCTGCAGCACCACGTCATACTGCCAGTCACTGGCCGCACGAATGTCACGAAACAAATGAATGACGTTCAGGAGGCGGTCTACTGCCTCCCGTGGGTAGTCACTGAGTGGTTTTATTTCCATCGGGTTCTTTACAAAGAAATCTTTCAGAGAGCGTTATCGCTGCATGTGTATTGGGCGCGCGGAAGCGCACTGTCGAAAATCCCACCAGAGAGAACACGCATTCCATGCCCCTCTTTCCTACCGGACCACAACCGGACTGAACCCGATTGTACTGTCCCTATGATCACTGTCTCCCCGCTGCAAGTGCAATTTCGGAAAAACGAGACATTCTACCCGTTTTAGACTTGAACTCCATTGCAGTTGAAGTAGAGTTAGGTACAGCCTGGACCAATTAAAGGGTTTGTACTACCAAGGCGTTCTCAGAATGATCGGAGTAGGACAATAGTTTACCGGGCAACGCACTTCGGGGGAGGAGAGCGTAAAGTAACCTATCCTACGGATTAATCCCATCCGGAAAGACAGACACCAAAATAAAATGAAATCTTTAAAATTCATCACCGCTGTAATGGTGTTTGCCGCGGCAGTGTCCGCCAGCGCTGCACCGTTATTGAACGGCCTCGCACTTGAGCAACAATTCAACAAGGATCGATACATTGCCGCTGTCTATTCCGACACACTTGCCGACAGCGCCAACGTGCTTCTCGATGAGAACACCACCCGCCGGCTGGAAATCCGGGTAGTCGCCGACAGCGTTTCCGCACGCCGCCTGCGCAACCAGTGGATGGAGGCTATCGCCATTAACAATGCCGGCAGCGCCCTGACAGCCCAGGCCGACAACATGGTGACCTTCGCCAACCTGTTCTCCGGCCGGTTCAAGAAAGGTGATCAGCTGCGGGTTGATTTCGACGGCGCGTCCGGCGTCAGCACGGTGTCCCTGAATGGCATCCGGCTGGGCAAGATCGCGGACCGCAAGTTCTTTACCACCCTGCTCCGCTCATGGGTCGGCCCGGTGCCGCCCTCCACGGAATTCCGCGAGGGCCTGCTGGCCTCCGGCGATGTGGACACCGGCCTGCTGGCACGCTTTGAGCAGCTGGAACCCACCGATGCCAGGATCCTGGAACTCACTGAAGCTCGTGAGGAAGACGACGCGGAGGAGGAACAGGCAGAATCGGAGACTGAGGCCGTCGCTGAAAAACCGAAACCCTCCAAGCCCAAGGTAGCGGCCGCCATACCGCCACCCACGCTCGCCAAGATAGAGAGCAAACCGCAAGCGCCACAAGCACAACAGCCGGCGCCCGCCAGCAAGCCCCAGCCACGTCCGCAGCCCAAACCCGCCCGGACAGCACCCGAGCAGGCCGAGGAGGAGGACGACCAGCCCCTGACTGCAGATGTGCTGCTGGCTCGCCAGATTTACCACTCCATGCTGCTGCGCCACACCTACGACTTCCTCGAGTATCCGCAGCGGGCACTGGAGCGCAACCAGGAAGGCAGCATCCGTATCCGGGTCACTATCGATCCATCTGGCCGCGTGCGTGACATCCAGACAGTCCAGGCGTCCCGCTTCAACGACCTGAACAAGGCCGCCCTGTCTGCGATCAAGGCCGCGTCGCCCTACCCGAAGGTACCGCCGGCACTGGCGAAGAACGACTACGAGTTCTCCGTGCCGATCACTTTCCGCCTGCCGGACTGATCCGCCAACGGCGCAGCCCGAAAGACCCTATAGCCCCGCCCCGTGCGGGGCTTTTCGATTCATGCCGCATTGCCGGCAAACGCCCTCCCTCTGTACACCGTTCCAGGGTTACCACTGGCCGCAGGCCGGTTGCCCGCGAATGGCGCCAACGCTTACTATCCCATGGGAAAAAACAGACCGCGAAAGGCCGTAGTATGAAAAAACTGATTCTCTCCCTCGCCATTGCCGGCGCCGTGGCCGGCTGTTCGAAGCCAGAGGACACCACTGCCGGGCAGCAGAATGCCACTGACGGGGCACAGGCTGTCGCCGGGCAGGCGAGCGCCCCGCAAGCCGAGCTCGGCTCCGGTATTGACCTGGACGCCATGAATACCCGGGTCCGCCCGCAGGATGATTTCTTTGCCTATGTTAACGGCGGCTGGATGGAGAAGACCGAAATCCCCGCCGACAAGTCCCGCTGGGGTACCTTCGACCAGCTGGCGGAACTGAGCACCGAGCGGGTCAAGGCACTGATCGAGGAGGCCGGCAAGCATGCCGAGACGCCCGAAGCCAAAAAGATCGGGGCCCTGTTTAACAGCTTCATGAATGAGGAGCGGGTTGAAGAGCTGGGTATGCAGGCCATTGCCGGCGAGCTGGCCAGGATCGATGCCATTGAAGACCGGGACCAGCTGACCCGCTACTTTGCCTACGCCGACAGCATCGGCTACGACGCCCCATTCGGGGTGTTTATTAACCAGGACGTGAAGGATGTCGAATCCTACACCGCATACTTCTGGCAGTCCGGACTGGGTATGCCTGACCGCGACTCCTACTTTGACGACAGCGAAAAGGGCCAGAAACTACAGCAGGCCTACCGGGATTACCTGGTCAAGGTGCAGCAGATTGCCGGCCTGGAGAACGCCGAGGCCCAGGCAGAGGCTATCTACCAGCTGGAAGAGAGCCTTGCCAAGCACCAGTGGACCCGTGTAGAAAACCGCGACCCGGACAAAACCTACAACAAGAAAACCCTCGCAGAGCTGGCCGAACTGATGCCCGCCATCAACTGGGAGGCCTACTTGCCCGAAGCCCGTCTGGATGCCCTCGACAGCGTGATCGTTGGCCAGCCCGACTACTTCGAGGCCGCCAACCAGGTTATCGCCGACACCGACCTGGCGACCTGGAAGCGCTACCTGAAGATCAAGCTGCTGACCGCCATGGCCCCATACATGCACGGCGAACTGGCGCAGGCCCGGTTCGATTTCTATGGCACCGCCGTACGCGGCGTGACGGAAATGGAGCCGCGCTGGAAGCGCGGGGTGCAGTTCGTGAATGGCTCCGCTGGCGAGCTGGTGGGTAAGCGCTATGTGGAAAAGCATTTCCCCCCGGAAGCGAAGGCGCGCATGCTGGAGCTGGTGGACAACCTCAAGGCGGCCTATCGCGACTCCATCGAATCACTGGACTGGATGAGCGAGGAGACCAAGAAGCAGGCCCTGGACAAGCTGGCCAACTTCACCACCAAGATCGGTTACCCGGACGAGTGGCGTGACTACAGTGCGCTCGAGGTCAGCGCTGATAACCTGGTAGGGAACGTGATCGCGGCCCGCGCTTTCGAAAACGCCTACGAGCGCGGCAAGCTGGGCCAGCCCATTGACCGCGGTGAATGGCATATGAACCCGCAGCGGGTCAATGCCTACTACAACCCGCCGATGAACGAGATTGTGTTCCCGGCCGCGATCCTGCAGCCGCCATTCTTCAATATGGAGGCAGAGGACGCCGTTAACTATGGCGGCATCGGTGCGGTCATCGGCCACGAAATCGGCCATGGTTTCGACGACAAGGGCAGCAAATACGATGGGCAGGGCTACCTGAATAACTGGTGGACCGACAGCGATCGCGCCAACTTTGAGCAGCTTACCGGCAAACTGGTCGACCAGTACAACGCCTTCGAGCCGCTGGAGGGCGACCACATCAACGGTGAACTGACCCTCGGCGAGAATATCGGTGACCTGTCGGGCCTGGGTATTGCCCACAAGGCTTACCAGATGTCACTGGAGGGCGAAGAGGCACCGGTGATCGATGGCTTTACCGGTGACCAGCGCCTGTTTATGGGCTGGGCCCAGGTGTGGCGCGGGAAGACCCGGGATGAGGCGCTGCGTAACCGCCTGAAGACCGACCCGCACTCTCCGAAGAAATACCGGGTGCTGGGTGTGCTGCCGAATATTTCCGGGTTCTATGCCGCCTTTGACGTAAAAGAAGACGACAAGATGTACCTGCCGGAAGAGGACCGCGTCACCATCTGGTAAGTGCCGGCGAAACACCACTCCAAAGCCCCGCACTGCGGGGCTTTTTTATTTTCCCCCGGGCGAGATACCCCACCCTATTGTCCTTCCTGCAACCGACAGCGCGTGATTCCTCTCTCCGGGTGCAGGGTGAAATTCGCGTGCTAATGTAAATGTTCAGTGGCGGCAGTCCATTGCCTCACCGGTGAAAGCGACAAATCATCCGCCGGTGTCCGCACAATCCAGGCAATCGTAAACCGGGCTGCGCGCACCCGGCCGGAAACCAATAAGCCTGACGTTCCCCGGATGGAGCCCGAGATGAAACTTTTCCAGACCCTGCTCGCCGCAATATTCCTGCTCCCATCTCTGTCTGCCGCCGGGCCGGCGGGAGAGCCGGAAGTGCTGGATAGGCCACAGGAGTGGCATCATATCGGCTGGGGCGATTTCATGCTCCGGATCGGCGGCTCCTACATTCATCCCGATGACCGCTCCAGCCAACTCAAGTTCGCCGTATTGCAGTCATTCGACCTCTACCGCACCCGGTGGGAATTCGACAGCGAAACCACCTGGCATATTTCCGGCGCATGGCGCCCCATGGAACACTGGGGCATCGAGCTGATGTATATCGACGGGGCCGAATACGATGTAAACCTCAGTAACTTCTACGTCTATCCCGGCAGGAACACCATTGACCTGGGCAAGTTCGAGGCGACCTCATCCAACGCCTTTGTCAACTGGTACCCGCTGGACGCTTCCTGCCAGGCCCGCCCTTACTTTGGCCTGGGCATCAACTATACCGACTATCACGATGACCGGCTTGATGGGGACTTTGCGGCTTACCTTGTCGATGCAGGGCTCGCCACGGGTCCCGCAGACCTCACCCTGGGGCATTCCTGGGGCCCCGCGGGCCAGATCGGCGTGGATTACACACCGGTCAGAGACATGCCGCTGCTTCTTAACTTTGCGTTGGTCTATTTCAAGTCGGATACCAACGCCAATATTCGCTACCGCACCCGACGCGGCAATGACCGCCTCTATTCAGACTTCGACTACGACCCCTGGGTAGTCAATTTCGCAATCGGTTACAAGTTTTAGCAATCACCGGGACCGGCGCGCAAGCCGGTGGCCACAGACTCCGGATAACGACAGGTATATCGGTGATCGAGCACATTGAGCCGGCACAAGGCAAACGTAAAGACAAAAAAATCACCCGTGCCCGGGGCTTCCTGGGCTACCCGCTGCTGGCCCTGGGCCTGCTCACCGCAGCATCGGGCAGCTGGGCGACCTGCAGCCCGGACAATATCGGTACCGCAGGTAATGACCTGATCACCTGTGATGAAGACAACGATGCGGACGGAGCTGATGTGTCCTCACTCCAGGGTGACGACACCCTGGAGCTACTCGGCGGCACAATCAATGTCGTGGATGCCGGCGAGGGGGACGATCAGGTCAATATCCTGGGGGCAGATATCGAAGGCGGTGTCTTCACCGGTGACGGTCGCGATACCGTCATCCTCAACAGCCGCGAATCCGTGGTAGGGGACTTCTTCAACGGAAGCGGCATCGACACAGGAGCGGGCGATGACACCGTCGAGATCCTGGACGGTCTCGCGCTGCAAGTGAATACCGGCACAGGTGACGACTATATCCTGCTCGATGGTGGCCTGGTATACGAATTTATCGACGCCGGTGCCGGCGATGATTTTTTTTACTGGGATGAAGGTGTCATTTTCGAGTTTCGCGGCGGCACCGGTTCCGATACGGTAGAAATAGATGCCTATGCCTACGAGGGCGATGCGGTGCTGGATGGTGGTGACGATCACAGTCCCGACGATGGCGATATCGACTTTCTGTTGTTCAAGCTCGATCACACGATCGATGGCAGCCTGTTGCGGAACTGGGAACGCATTGGTGTACAGGGCAGCTCAAAAATAATTTTTGTCGGTGGCCTGGAGGTGGGGGGCGGCTTTGTGGATGGCAACCATCTCGGGCTCGATGTGTTCTGGGGCGGGCTGGTGGAGTTCGACCCCGCCGAATTCACCCTGATTGGCAATATCGCCAATGCCGGCACCGTGAACCTGCAAAATAACCGTTTCGATACCGTCTCGGTGGTGCGCAACAGCGGCGGACACTACGGGAGCTTTATCGGTCGCAATGGCCGCTTGTGGCTGGACGCACAGCTGAATACCGACTCTTCCCCGGCTGACGTGCTGCGAATAGAGAATGCCCTGACTGGACGCACTACGCTGCGAATAAAAAACCTCGGGGGGCTCGGCGCGTTAACGACTGGTGACGGCATCCGCATCGTCGAGATCGGCGGCGACTCCCCCGGGGATGCACTGGTCCTTGATGGCGACTACGTGAGTCTGGACGGCTACCCGGCGGTGATAGCCGGCGCCTACGGTTATACCCTGCACCACAATGCATTATCAGATCCCCAGGACGGCAACTGGTACCTGCGGTCATCGCTGGAGTTTCCGCGTGGGAACTCGATTGAACAAAGATCGCGCTGGCAGCCAGGCGCAGTGGTCTACGAATCCTATGCCCAGGTTCTGCGTTCGCTGAACCAGGCACCTACCCTGCGCCAGCGGCTGGGCAACCGCTTCTGGATGGGCAGCAGTTACTGGGATATCGGCTCCTTTGACTACGTCGACTCCCGCGAGCGTACCATCGACGGCGGTGGCCCATGGATTCGCGCGGAGACCCGCTATATCGAAGAGGCCCCAGACCTCACCACCACATCCAGCCAGTGGGAGCAGGATCGCTGGCTGGTCCAGCTGGGATTGGATGTTCCCCTCCACTACGACATCTACGGCCGCGCCCCCATCGCCGGGATTGCCCTGCATTACGGCGAGGCCGACACCGACATCACGTCTTTCTTTGGCCATGGGACTATTGATACCGAGCAGTTCGGTGTTACGGGTACCTTTACCTGGTATGGCACCGACGGCACCTACGCCGACTCGCAGGTTTACCTCAACTGGTTCCAGTCCGACCTGCGTGCCGGGGGGTTGCGACGGCTGCCCGAAGACCGTGATGCATTCGGCTACGGGTTCTCGGTGGAGGCCGGGCGAAGTTTCAAGCTTTGCAACCACTATTCCGTCACTCCCCAGCTGCAGCTGAATTACAGCAACGAGGATGCCGACGACTTTCGCGATGTCTACGATGTGCATGTCACCGATGTGGACAACGGTGGTTTGAGTCTCCGTCTCGGGGCAGCCTTTGAAGAGCGGGTATCAAGACGCAAGGCTGGGACCAACATGTTTGGTAACCGGGAGCTGGAGAGATACAGCCTCTATTTCACCCCCAGCATTATCTACAACGCTGGCGATGAGAGCGGGGTGACTGTCTCGGAAACCTTGCTGGAGCAGGAACCGGATGACTGGTTTGGGACTGTCGCCTTGGGCGCCTCATACGAGGAGTGCGGTGATCACTGTTCCGTCTACGGCGAGCTCAACCTGTCCAGCAGCCTGGAACAATTCGGCGACAGTGTCAGTGCAGCGGTGATCTTCGGCCTGCGCCTGAAGTGGTAGCCCGGGGGCATCGTGGAGACCGCGGGCCAGCCGGTTTCGCCCTATAACCGGCGCCGGATATGGAGCTGGGCCTTTTACGACTGGGCAAATTCCGCTTTTGCCACCGTCGTCCTCGCAGGTTTCTTCCCACTGCTGTACCAGGACTTCTGGAATATCGGCGTTTCGGCGGAAACCGCCAACCTGCGCCTGGGGTGGACCAACGCCGCAGCGTCTCTGGTCATCGCTGTCAGCGCCCCATTCCTGGGAGCGTTGGCGGATCGCGCAGGCGCGCACAAGCGCCTGTTGTGCCTGTTTGCCCTGTGCGGTGTACTGGGCACGGCGCTGCTCGCCCGCGTGCCCGGTGGCGACTGGCTGGCCGCATCGCTGCTGTTTGTGTGCGCCACTGTCGGCTTTCTCGGCGGCAACCTCCTGTACGACGCCCTGTTGGTGCATGTGGCACCGCCATCGCGGTGGCACGCGGTATCCGGGCTGGGGTTCGGGCTCGGCTACCTGGGGGGCGGCCTGCTCTATCTGGGCTGTGTTGTGGCAGCATTGCAGCCACAGCTGTTCGGCTTCACTGACAGCACTACCGCGGCGCTGGCCGCATTTATTGTGACCGCGCTCTGGTGGGCACTGTTTTCTCTGCCACTGCTGATGTGGGTTCCGGAACCTGAACCAGTGGCGAGCGGTAACCAGCCGGCCTGGCGCCAGGCCATCGCCCAGCTGCGGGCCACACTGCGTATGCTGCCGCATTACCGGCCGGTGGCCACCTTCCTGCTGGCCTACTGGCTGTACATCGACGGGGTCGGCACAGTCATCAGGATGGCAGTGGCCTACGGACGAGGCCTGGGATTTGAGCGCTCTCACCTTATCCTGGCGCTGCTGCTGGTGCAGTTCGTGGGGTTCCCGGCCGCCGTGGCCTTCGGCTACCTGGGGGCGCGCATTGGTGCCCGGCGCGGGATCTATATCGGTCTCGGGGTCTATACCATCGTCTGTACCTGGGGAGCCTTTATCCGATACCCATGGGAGTTCTTCGCCATCGCCGTCCTGATCGGACTGGTCCAGGGCGGTGTGCAGGCACTGAGTCGCTCGCTGTACGCACAGCTGATCCCGGTGGAAAAGAGCGGGCAGTTCTTTGGTTTCTACAACCTGATGGGCAAGTTCGCGGCCCTGGCAGGACCGCCCCTGTTCGGCCTGTTCGGGGCCTGGTTCGGGGATGTGCGTTACTCGATGCTGGCGCTGGTCGTACTTTTTGTCGCCGGCGGGCTGCTGCTGGCGCGCGTGCCGGACGGGTCGCACCCGTGACACCCGGGACGGCGCTGCCTATCATGGCGCCCTTGCCCCCTGCGGATCAACACAGCGGTACACAGCATGAAGAGACGGCGCCAGCGCCTGCCGGCCGGCACCCCTACGGTCGAAATCGAACGGCTCAGCCACGAGGTGCGCGGAATCGGCCGCGTAAGGGGAAAAACCGTATTTGTCGATAACGCCCTGCCGGGGGAAACGGTGCGGATCGGCTACACCGCCAGCCGCTCGAAGTTCGACGAAGGTGTCGCGCGGGAAGTTATCGAGGTATCCCCGGATCGCTGCGTCCCACGCTGTGCTCATTTTGATGCCTGCGGGGGCTGCGCCCTGCAGCATATGCAGGCACCGGCCCAGATCGCTGCCAAGCAACAGATACTACTGGACCAGTTGCAACGCTTCGCGGGCATTATTGTGCCCGAAATACTGCCGCCACTGGTGGCGGCCCCCTACGGCTACCGGCGCAAGGCGCGACTGGGTATCCGGGCCTCGCGTAGCCGTGGCGTTGTGCTGGGGTTCCGCGAAAAACGCTCCAACCAGCTTACCCCTATCAGCGAGTGCCCGATCATGCCGGACGACTTTACCCGGCACCTGCCCGCACTAACACAGCTGATCGGCCACTGTGAAAGCCGTGCCGGCTTTTCGCACCTGGAAGTTGCCATCGGGGAAGACGCCAGTGCCATGGTCCTGCGCCACCAGCACCCCCTGCCCGAGGCAGACCTGCAACAGTGGCTGGCATTCGCACAACGGGCAGGCATCCACCTTTACCTGCAGCCGGGTGATACCGACAGCGTCCACCGGCTCTGGCCGGGTACCGGGGCAGAACGCCTCCACTACCGGCTGCCCGAATTTGACCTGCAGCTGGGGTTCCACCCGCTGGATTTTATCCAGGTGAATTTCGCCATCAACCGGCAGATGGTTGAACGTGCTGTGGAATTACTGGATATCCAGCCCGGTGAGCGGGTGCTCGACCTGTTCTGCGGGCTGGGGAATTTCACGCTGCCGTTGGCGCGCCGGGCGACAGCGGTGGTGGGCGTGGAAGGTGAGGCGGCACTGTTGGTCCGCGGTCGGGAAAACGCCGCCGCAAACGGCCTGGACAATGTCACCTTTCACGCCGCCGACCTGACCAGGGATATCAGTGCAAAACCCTGGGCCAGGGCCGGCTTCGACAAGGTTCTGATCGATCCGCCGCGCACGGGGGCCATCGAGGTGGTGCGGGAGCTGGCGCGCTTCCAGGCCAGCAGGATCGTTTACGTTTCGTGCAATCCGGCCACACTCGCCCGCGACGCCGCAGAGCTGGAGAAGCTTGGCTACCGCCTGCAACGGGCCGGTGTGATGGACATGTTCCCCCAGACCACGCACGTCGAGTCCATGGCCATGTTCGAGCGAGAAAAGTAGCGTTTCAGCCCGATCGGGCGATGGTCTCCACCGCTTTCCTGTAAAGGGATTTCCTGGGCTGCGCGAAGACCCGCCGAAGCATAGGCTCAAAGAATTCCAGCGGCAGGGTCTCACCGTCCCGGTCGAATGCAGGGGCATCGTACCTGGATACGAATTCCAGCGTGCGTTCGTAGTGGGGATGGCCGCGATACTGCTCACGCAGCTCGCGGTCCATGCCCAGGTGGTGGAAAAAGTAGTAGCCCTGGAATATCGCGTGGTGCCTGATCATCCAGTGGTTGGCTTCACTGACAAACGGCTCCAGCAACACCGCAGCCACATCGGCATGGTTATAGCTACCCAGCGTATCGCCGATATCGTGCAACAGTGCGCATACCACATACTCCTCGTCCCTGCCGTCGCGGTAGGCCAGTGTCGCGGCCTGCAGGCAGTGGGTCAGCCGATCCACCGGGAAGCCGCCGCAGTCACCCTCAAGCAGTTTCAGGTGGTCAATTATCCGCTCCGGTAGTTGCCGTGCGTATGGACCGAAAGCATCGGCGATCACCTGCCAGTCCTCCGCCGTGCCATGCTCCATATGCGTAAACTGTGCCTGTTGCTGAACTTCCTGCCCCATCGGGTCTCTCCTGGCTGGCGTTCGTTTGAGTCTCAATCGCGGTAGCTCGGGTCCATGCGATCCAGCTTGCGCAACAGGCCAGGCCAGATGAGCTTGCCACCCTGGCTGCTGGTGACCCTGTCGCCCTCACCCAGGATTTTGTCGAGAATCGGTTGCGGGACCGGCGTGAGGCGCTGGTTACCGGCCAGTGCCGCCACCTGGATCTCGCAGGCGCGCTGCAGAATAAACATCGCCAGGAAAGTATCAGCCACGGTCGGGCCGCAGGTAAGCAGGCCATGGTTGCGCAGGATCATGTAATTGGCACTGCCCAGATCAGACACCAGCCGGACCTTCTCATCGTCCCGAACAGCGATACCCTCATAATCGTGATAGGCAAGACCCGACAGGGGGAACAGGGACTGCTGGGAAATCGGCAGCAGGCCCTCGCTCTGGGCAGCCACAGCCACCCCTGCGGTGGTGTGGGTATGCATCACACACTGGGCATCCTCGCGGGCCTGGTGGATGGCACTGTGAATGGTGAAGCCCGCAGGGTTGACCGGGAAGGGGGTGTCCTCCACCTTTTCACCATCGAGGTCGATCTTGACCAGGCTGGACGCGGTAATCTCCTCGAACAGTGCCCCGAAGGGATTGATCAGGAAGTGATGCCCGGGGCCGGGCACCCGGGCTGACAGGTGGGTAAAAACCAGCTCATCCCAGCCGTAATGGGCAACCAGCCGATACGCCGCCGCCAGCTCGACACGCAGTTGCCACTCCTCGTCGCTGACCTTGCCCTGCAGGGACGGTATTGAATCCAGCATTGCACTTCTCCGTCTATCGCTCAGTATTTGTTGTTATCAGCCGGTTGCATTCTAGGAATCGATCTGCCACCAACACTGTCAACTTGTTTACACTTGGCGGATGACTGAACTGCTGCCATTTCTCGACGCCTGCCCCCTGCTCGCCGGCCTGCCTGATACCGCCAGGCACTCCCTGGCCGGCCATGCGCGCCTGCACCGTTATCCTGCGGGGCAGGAGATTTATCCGGCAGGCTCACTGCAGAGCCGCCTGTCAATCGTGGCGGCGGGGCGGGTACGGATCTGCTCCGGCAATGCCGAGGGCCGCGAGGCAACACTGGCCCTGCTTGATAGGGGTGCCTGGTTCGGTGACACGGTATTTTCCCCCGGCATGCCTCGGGTGTTTGGCGCGACGGCGCACGAGGACTGCGAGGTGGTCGATGTCGCCGGAGAGGCCTTACGCGGACTGCTGGCGCAGTATCCCGAGGCCTACCCGGTGGCCCTCGACCTGGTGAGCCGGCGCCTGTGGGCCGCCATGTCGATCATCCAGGATGATGTGCTGCGCGGCACCGAGGCGCGCATCGCCCGGCGCCTGCTGTTCCTGGCACAGATGCAGAACCCGGTGAGCGACGCCAGTGGCGCGACAAGTTTCCGCATGACCCGGGAATTGCTCGCCAATATGATGGGGATGACCCGGCAGGGGCTGCACCGGGTACTGAAAACTATCGAGGCCCGGGGGCTGGTCCAGTTCGAGTACGGTCGCCTGACCATCCCTGACCCCACCCGCCTGCAGGCCTATATCAGGCAGCTGGACTGACCCGCTGCCGAGAGGAAAAGCCCCCTGGAATCAACCGGCTCCCGCCGGTTCGACCGGTTCCTCACTACCAGCCCGCTTGCCTGATGGAATCACACGCCGGCCATAGGCCGCGAGCAGGAAGCCGATGGGGAACATCAATACGCCATAGATCGCCGAGGGCACCGACATCTCGCTGGAGTGCAACAGGGTCAGGGTGACCATCAGCCCCAGGGTACCGTTCTTGATGCCCAGTTCTGTGGCCACAGCGAGCCCCTCGCGCCGGGACAGCCCGCAGGCACGGCTGGTCAGCAGCCCCAGGGCGACACCGGTCAGGTTCAACACAATGGCCGAGGGACCCGCCTGGGCCAGCAGCTCCAGAAAGCGGTCCCGGATACCGTATACCAGCGCGACAACCAACACCGCCAGCACCAGGCCGCCGAAAATACTGACCACGCTCTCTGCACGGGCGGCCAGCTGTGGCTTCCAGGCACGGACGCCCATACCGATTATTACCGGCAACAGGACGATCAGCGACAGCATCAGCACCGTGCGTCCAAAGGGCAGCACGATTTCCCGCTCCGCTCCCATAAAGAGCTGCAGCGCGTAGTTGGTGAATATCGGCAGGGTCATGACCGTGATCAGGCTGGCCGACACTGTCAGCACAATGGACAACGCCACATTGCCCCGGGCGAGGAGAGTGAAAAGATTGGAGGTAGTGCCCCCCGGACAGGCGGCAATAACCACCAACCCCACAGCAATTGCTGGTGGCAGCCCCAGGAGCCAGCATAACGCAAAGGCGACCAGCGGCATTACCAGGATCTGGGCAATCGTGCCCAGAAGCAATCCCGCAGGCTTTACCGTTACCTGGTGGAACTCCCTCGCGGTGAGGGTCATGCCAATGCCGATCATGATGATAAACAGGGAGATCGGCAGGCCGATCGAAATCATTGGTCCGGATTCCACAGGCAGCTCCATTCGTTATTATGTAATTCTGGTTGCCCAAACCCTAGCACAGCGCTGGCACGTCCGCGCCATAAAAATTGCCGGGGCAAAGTGTCCGCCCAGAGCCTGTACCACCCCCGTAATGGAGAGCAGATGCTTGCAAGACAATCATCCGTAACGCCAGACCACTGGGCCAACCTGATCTGGGCGCTGGGCGCGGAGAACATCGTCGGCGACTTCGGGTTACCGTGGCTCCCCCCCCAGCGCCAGTCCGAACTGGCCGATTACTTCTCCCGCAACGACATTGCCCGGCAGCTGGCGCCGCAACTGCAAGGGACGCTCGACCGGGCCGACCAGCAGCGATCGGCCAGTCGACTCGGCGCCTATTTCGAAAACCTCTGGGCCTTTGCCTTCACCCACCACCCCGACTACCGGCTACTGCACCGCAACCTGCCCCTGCGCGCGGGTGGCCGCACCCTGGGAGAACTGGACTTTATCGTGCGGCACCACCCCAGCGGCCTCACCGAGCACTGGGAAATTGCGGTCAAGTTCTACTTGCAGGTGCAGGAAGAATTCTGGGTGGGGCCGGGCTTGCGGGACAGGCTCGATATCAAGCTGGCGAGGATGCGCGAGCACCAGCTGCCCCTGATCCGGCAGCCCGCCGCTGCAGAACTGCTGGCACAGCAGGGGATATGCATCGAGCGCCAGTGGGCACTGATGCCGGGCCGGTTGTTCCGCCCCCTGGACGACGGCAACACGTCCCTGCACCGGACCATCAATCCAGCCACCGCGCACTACTGGTGGGCGCCGGCGGACGAGTTCCTGTTCCACTTTGCCGCACTGCCCTACCGGTGGGTTCGCCTGCCGAAGCGAGCCTGGCTGGCGGAACGAGGCTACCTGGTTACCGACACAGCAAGCTGCGAGGCCTTCGCTGCCAACTTGCGGGAAGAAGGGAGCCGCGGGCCCGTCTGTGTCGCGGCACAGAATGAGACAGGCGAGGCGGTTCGCGGCTTTATCGTCCCGGACAACTGGCTCGATCTCGCCACAGAAAGCCTCTGAGCCCTACCATCACCGGATGATACGCGGGTTGACATACATCAATTTGCCTTTACAATTTTCAGAAATTTCTGAAAGCTCAAAAAGTAATGAAACTATCCAGTCAGTCCCAGGCATTCGTGCTGCACTTTGGCGAGATGGGCAGCCGCTGGGGCTTCAATCGCACGGTCGGCCAAATGCTGGCCTTACTGACCATCCACAGCGAGCCCCTCAATGCCGACCAGCTGGGAGAGGCGCTGAAAATCAGCCGCGGTAACGTGAGCATGGGGCTCAAGGAGCTGCAGGCCTGGCGCCTGGTGGAACTGCACCATCGTCCCGGGGATCGCAAGGACTACTTCACCGCCGCCGGCTCCATCTGGGATATGGCACGGACCGTGTTCGAGGAACGGCGCAAGCGCGAGCTCGACCCCACACTCTCCCTGTTGCGGCAGTTACTACTGAACGACGCCCAGGATGAAGAGGAAAAGCGCACCCAGGAGCGGATGCAGGAGGTATACGCCCTGCTGGAACTGCTCGATGAGTTCGCCACCACACTGAGCCGCCTCGGGGAGGACGACCTGCTGCGACTGATGAAAATGGGTTCCGGCCTCAGCCGGCTCCTCGACCTGCGGGAAAAGCTGAAAGGAGGAACCTCCGGCGCCGGGGACTGACATCCTCCCTTGTGCAGACCTTTTACTATCAGGGCGCGCCAGAGCATCTATCCTATTAGCCTCGGGGTGCCCATCATCTACCGAGGTAACCATGTTAGATACCCTGGTCCTGTCAAGAATACAGTTCGCCGCCAATATCAGTTTCCATATCCTCTTTCCCGCCATCACCATGGCACTCGCCTGGATACTGTTCTTTTTCAAGTTGCGCTACGACCGGACCGACAATCCCGTCTGGATGCGCGCCTACCGTTTCTGGGTAAAGGTATTTGCCCTGACATTTGCGCTCGGTGTCGTCAGCGGCATCACCATGTCCTTCCAGTTCGGCACCAACTGGCCCGGTTTTATGGAAAACGTGGGGAATATCGCCGGCCCCCTGCTGGGCTACGAGGTGCTTACCGCGTTTTTCCTCGAGGCGACATTCCTCGGCATCATGCTGTTCGGTATCGACCGGGTGCCCAGCTGGCTGCACACAGTTTCAGCCCTGGTAGTAGCCATCGGCACCTCTCTCTCCGCATTCTGGATCCTGGCACTGAACTCCTGGATGCAGACACCAGCGGGCTTCGAGATACGTGACGGTGTAATCCACGCCACCAGCTGGCTCGAGGTTATTTTCAACCCATCCTTCCCCTATCGCTATACCCATATGATGCTCGCCTCCGGCCTTACCGCCGCCTTTTTTGTTGCCGGGCTCTCTGCGTACCGCATTCTCAAGGGGGACGAAAAGCTGGCGCCACGCCTGGCGCTGAAAACCGGGCTGGTTATTGCGGCGATCCTGGCCCCAGTCCAGGCCTATGTGGGCGACCTGCACGGGCTCAATACACTCAAGCACCAACCCCAGAAAGTCGCCGCCATGGAGGCAATCTGGGAAACGCAACGCGGTGCGCCATTGTTGCTGTTCGCGATCCCTGACGAAAAGGAGCGCACCAACCACGCGGAGATCGCTGTGCCGCACCTGGCCAGCCTTATCCTGACCCATGAGGTGGACGGGGAGATCCGTGGCCTCGATGAATTTGAGGGTAACCACCCCCCGGTTGCGCCGCTGTTTTTCGGTTTCCGCATCATGGTGGGCATGGGGATCCTGATGCTGCTCACCGCCTGGACCGGTTGTTACCTGCTGATCAAAAGAGAGGAGCTGCCTCGCTGGATGCTGCGGGTGCTGGTGGGTATGACGTTCTCTGGCTGGGCCGCCGTCCTGGCCGGCTGGTATGTCACAGAGATAGGTCGCCAGCCCTGGCTGGTTACCGGGATCCTGAGAACCGCCGATGCGGTAACACCCCTGGCCCCCACCAATGTGGGCTTCTCACTGGCATTGTACCTGACGGTTTACGTCATCCTGATGTATGCCTATATCCACACGCTGAAAGTCATGGCCCTCAAGGCCGTCAAGGTGGAAGAGTTCGAGACCGAGTCGCCGTCTTCCGAGGGCACCACCAGCGGCCTGCCGGGATCCGCCGAGGAGGGTGCAGCATGAACGCCGAAATCCTGAACGAGAGCCTGACTTACGCCCAATGGCTGCCGATTATCTTTATCGGGCTTATGGGCCTCGCGGTACTGATCTACGCCATCCTGGACGGATACGACCTCGGCGTTGGCATACTGCTGCCCATGCAATCCAGAGATGAGGCGCAGCGGGATACCATGATTGCCTCAATCGGACCCTTCTGGGACGCCAATGAAACCTGGCTGGTACTCGCCGTGGGCATTCTGCTGATCGCCTTCCCCGAAGCCCACAGCATGATCCTGATGCACCTCTATATTCCGGCGGCCCTGATGCTGATAGGCCTGATCATGCGCGGGGTCGCTTTCGACTTCCGCGCCAAGGCAGCGGTCGACCTGAAACTTACCTGGGACCGAACCTTCAAGGCAGGATCACTGCTGACCACACTCACCCAGGGCTATATGCTGGGGCAGTATGTGATGGGGTTCGACAGCCACTGGAACGCACTGCTGTTCTCCTGCCTCAGCGCCCTGGGAGTCACCGCAGCCTATTCCTATGTCGGTGCCGCCTGGCTGGTGATGAAAACCGAGGGCGAGCTGCAAAGACGCGCAGTACGCTGGGCGCGGCGCGCGGGCCGGGCAACCTTCCTCGGCGTGGTGGCGGTGTCAATGGTGAACCCGCTGGTTAACCCGGGAGTATTTGACCGCTGGTTTACCTATCCCCTGGTGATGTTTGTGCTGCTGATCCCGACAGTCTGCTTTGCTATTTTTGTCTTTAATGACAGGCTTCTGAAGCGCATGCCAAAGGAAAACGACCGGCACTGCCGTGTGCCATTCTTCCTTACCGTGGCCATATTTATGCTTTGCTTCTCCGGGCTCGCATTCAGCTTTTTCCCCGAAATTGTTCCCGGCAAGCTCGATATATGGGAAGCCGCAAGTGCCACCGAATCGCTGACGTTTATCCTTGTCGGTGCTGTAATAGTGGTCCCACTCATCATCGCATACACCGCACTGGCTTACCGGGTCTTCCTCGGTAAGGCAACAGCACTGAAGTACCACTAACAACAATTCCTTCCGGGGCCCGGATCCTGGGCCCCATTTCCCGCGATCCGTCACCCTGGTACCAGCCGCACCAGCCCCACCTTCGAAAACACCGGCCGTGCTGGTGCCGATTTCCGGCATTCCCCGGTTACCCTCCTGCATGGGTGAAAGGGGGGAACTGACCTCTTTGGGTGACTGGCAATTCACACCAAAGGCCGCCGCCGTACCTTAAACACACCCGAAAGCAAACTGAATAAAGGTTCGACTTAGGCGGCGATATTTCGACTTCTCGCCACAGGAAATATTGTTTTTGAGACTTACATCAAATTCATTGAACCAATGCAACATCGCTCACAAAAAAAGCGTGATAACAATCTTTCCAACGCCAATAAAACTTTATACCATTCAAGCTCTTGAAATAATGATAAATAAAAACCGCCATATAAAATCAAAAACAATCCGGCGAATAATAAAAAATAAAACCTTCAAGAGAGAAACCGGTGAAAGCCCAGCTTTTGGATCACTTTCACCTGCAATCCCGGCCGAGCAATCGGAGGGGATAAAACCCAAAAAAATATAGTTAGAGCAATGGACGCGAAAAACCATATCAACGACAAGTTATCACTCCCCCACCCAGCAGCCAGTGTTGTCGGGCAGCCCCCTGCGCATAAATATCGAGAGCACTGTTTCAGCTGATCGCTTTACTGAGCGGGGCCGGAATACCTCCCTATAAAACGCGCAGCACGCGTGCGTGGCCCAATGCTTACCTGAAGCGCCTGATCACCCGTTCCGTAAAGCATTTCCCCCGGGAAATGACTTAAGCCAGGCGGAACGGATAACCAATGGTGAGAGACTGGAGTATGGAATTGAGTGATACTGATCAGCTAATCCAGACCAAGCGCAGCATTGCCCTGCCCCGCAAACCCCAGCGGAAGAATGGTCGGGAAAAATACGAGAAGCTACTGGACAACCTGGAGACACTGCTCTCCGAACGGGAGGCCAGCGAGATTACCCTTGCCGACCTCAGCGATGCTGCCGGGGTCCCGACGGCTTCCATTTACCACTTTTTCCCCAGTAAGGACGCAGCGCTTACGGCGCTGGCCGAACGCTACTTTGAAACCAACTTCCATGAGGAGGCTTTTCGGCCGGCGGGAGCTGAGTTCAGCAGCTGGCAGGAACTGGTATGCCTTGTCTGCGAGCGGGCCCTGTCCTACTACCAATCCAACACTTCAATGCAGAAGTTGCGGTTTGGCCCGGATGCCAGCTGGGCTATTCGAGACCTGATCCTGTCGAACAACCAGCGCCTGGCACAGATCCTGTACGATAGCTGCATAAGGGAATTCCAGTTACCGGACTCCAATGACTGGAACAGCCGCTTCCTGGTTGCCATCAGCATCAGCCACACACTCTGGTCGCTATCCTATACGCTTTACGGCCGTATTACCGGGGAGATGACCAGCGAGTCCAAGCGCGCCACCATTGCTTACCTGAAAATGTACATTGGTGAGTTGCTGGAAAAGCGGGTCGCATAGACCCGCCAACTTCATTCGCGGCCGGCCAGGTCGCCCAGGTGGCCCGTCTTACGGTAAATCACCGCTCCTGTCTCCCGGGTAAAAAACGGATGCGCCTCCATCGGCGGGTTACGGATCCAGCTACCGGCGGGATAGGCGCAGTGATCATCGTAGAGGGCCCCCTCCAGCACCAGGATTTCCTCCCCCCCGGCAAAAGCCCGGTCCTGGAACTCCCGGTCAGGGGCACAGCGCACGAGCACCACCCGCTCGCCGTCCAGCTCATGCAGGGGCATCAGCTCCAGGCCCGGCTCAGGCCCCGGTTCCCATTGCCGTCTCCGTGTATCAATCACGGCGCGCTCCCGCTCACTGTCGCTGTGCTGGTGAAGCTTTACGAATATTACGCAGCCGCGGGCGCCAACCCGGGGGCTGTGGCTGGAACCAATGGGATTGCGGATATAAGTACCGGCCGGGTAGGTTCCGTGCTCGTCGGCGAACTCCCCCTCCAGTACCAGGATCTCCTCGCCGCCGCCATGCTCGTGGGCAGGAAACTCGCTGTCCGGCGCGTAGCGCACCAGGGATGTGGCCCGCGCAACCTCCTCGCCAATGCGATCCAGCATCATTCTCTCCACCCCCGGCACCGGGGACGGTTTCCATTCATAGTCTCCCGGCAGCACCACCGCGCGCCGGCCGAAATCTGCATTGAGTCTCATCGGCAATTCCCGGGGAATTTCAGGATATTTTCGACGACATCCTAGTCACAGATTATATGGTAGGCAATTGGAGGGGAGACACCCCCTACCACCAAAGCCATCAATGAGCCGATCCTGAGCAAAAACTGGCACCGAATCATTCATCGCTGGCACGACTTGGAACCAACAAGTCGACCTGCCGACATAGACTGCCGCCAGGCCTGACACAAGACTCGCGCAGCTGGCGGCTGCACCAACAAGGAGATCAGTATGCCGTTTATAGAAGCCCACACTCTCGAGCGAGACTTCCCGGAATACGCGGATAAGATCAAGCAGCTTTATCGGGAGGACCTGGAGTTCAAGCTGGAGAGTGAGCGCTACCACCAGCTGGACAAAAAGATACGTGGGCTGGAGGCCTCAGGCGTGACGACGGATGACCAGAACTACAACGCACTGAAGAAAATGCGGGTACAGATGAAGGATCAGCTGTACCAGCAGATTGTCGAGTTCAGCCCTGCCCACGAGCCGGGCTGAGCTGCCCGCCGCCCAGCCGGCACGCGCGTCGCTTTGCCCTGGCAGAGCGACGCTTGCCCCGTCGCCTGGACCACAGGTAGAGGCCGGTTATCGCGAGCAGGAACGGGCTTAGCCCGATCACACACCAGAGTATGCGACTGGCCAGGCCGGCAAAGTTCCCGAAGTGCAATCGCCGGTAGCTGTCGACAAACTTTGCGCCGAAGCCCGCGTCGCGGATATCAGAACTGGTGATGAAATCGCCGCTGCGCGCATTGTAGGTCACACTGCTGGCATACTGGCTCAACAGCGGGTTTCCGGTTGGGACATCGCCCCAGAAAGTAATATTGACACCCGGCTCCCAGGGCATGGTGATATAAGTGGCCTCAAAGCCTTCCACCCGCCGGACGGCATCGTCTTGCAGGGCCTGTAACGAAAGGCGGCCATCGTAGAGGCGCCCCTCCATCACATGATGCCCCTGCCCTTCCGCATGCTCCCCCAGCTCATGGGCAAAGTGGGTGATATTCCACCAGGCGCCGGTGAAACCAAGCACCAGCAGCACGGGGGAGGCGATCACCCCGCTCATCTTGTGCAGGTCGGAAAAGTACACCATAAGCCGCGCCTTCCAGCGCAGGGTAAAGAAGTTTTTCCAGAACTTCCGGTGCAACACCAGGCCGGTAATACCGAGCAGGCAGAGAAGGATGGAAAAGATGCTGCTGACCAGCATCCCCCAGTCGCCCATCAGCAGGGTGTAGTGCAGGTCCAGCAGCCAGTCGGTCAGATAGTGGGTGAGCCCGACCGGCCGGGCAAGTACCTCGCCGCTGTACTGGTTTAGCAGCGCGTAACGCCACTCGCTGCTCCCATGCGCCATCATGTAGACCAGGTCCGCGCGATTGCGGTCCTGGAACAGGGTCCAGCCGACAATCTCGTAATCCGGCAACTGCGTTTCCAGGGCCTGGCGCAGGTCATCCAGCCCGAGTCGTTCACTCCCCGCCGAATCGACACGTACACGATCCTCCATGAGTAGCGCATCGATCTCATGCTTGAAAACCAGGATGCTGCCCGTGAGGCAGATGACCAACAGCGGGACAACGGCCACCAGCGCCATCCAGCTATGAAGCTTGAACAGGATCTTATTCATTCTTTGCCTGCCTTTAACACACAGACGGGCGACGGCCCGAGCCGTCGCCCTCGCCCAGCTGCCAGGGGTTGAATTGACCGCGCCGTATCAGTAATTCCAGCTCACTGAAGCACTGAAATTTCGCGGTGCCGCGTAGAATGCCTGGTCCCAGTAGAGGCTGTTGAGGTACTTCTCATCTGTCAGGTTGTTGCCGTTCAGGGAGAGGGTCAGGTTTTCACTCGCGGCGTACCGGGCAAAGGCACTGACCGTCGCGTAGGCATCCTGCCTGACCGTGGCGCCGATGGCAGTGGTCCGTTCGATATCGTCCTGCCAGTTAATGCCACCACCGATTTTCAGCCGCTCCAGCATCGGCAGGCGGTAATTGGCGTAGGCTCGCAGTACCCGCCCGGGTACAAAGTTGCGCGTCTCCTCGCCTTCCCGGTTTTCGATTTGCAGGTCGGTATAGCCAAGGGAAGCGTGCAGCCCCGGCGCCAACTCACCGATCAACTCCAGCTCATAGCCGTGGCTTTCATAATCACGACCCTCGTAGATGGTTGCCCCCAGCTCCGCGTCGAAATAGGCAGATTCCGAAACATTGTTATGCTCTGCCCGGAACACGGCCATTGATGCCTGCAGTTTTCCATCCATGAATTCACCCTTGAGGCCGAATTCATTGTTATTGCCCTCAGCCGGCGCCAGGCGATTCAGGTCTGCCCCCATATCCCGCTGCGGCATAAAAGTCCCGGTATGGCTGACGTAAGCGGAGTACTGGTCCGCGAAGGTATAAACCAGCCCGGCATAGGGCAGCACTTCCCCGGACGCCTCGGTGCTGTGGTCTTCACCGTAGCTCTCCCCCTCGCTGTCCCAGTCGGTGACCCGCGCACCGGTTATGAGTGACAGTGCACTGGTGAGTTTCAGGCGTGTGGCGGCGTACAGCGACTGTTGACGGTCGGTCCAGTCGCTGCCACTCAGGCCATCGGTGAATACCGGGCGTACCGGGGTATCACCCTGCCATTGGGTAAAGTCGCCGATGGCCGGGAATCCGTTGGCATAGTCGTAGAGTGAGTAGTCCTCCACACTGCCCTCGGCCGCTGTATAGCCGAACAACAATTCGTGTTCGCGACCGGCAAAAGCGAAACTTCCGCTCAGGCGCAGGTCCAACAGGTCCTGTTGCTCATCAAGGCCATATTCACTGGCGTAGCCGATCAGGCCGACCTCGGTGGACGGGTCAGGCAGGCTGTACATGTAGAAGAGCTCGCTATTTCCGTCGATCTCCGCGTGATTGTAATAGGCGCTGGCCTGCCAGCCGTTGGCAAACTCGTGCTGCAGCTCTACAAATGCACTGGTGTCGACAGTATCCCACCAGGACCAGTCCGCCGAGGTACTCGCGGAGACGTCGTAGTCGGTGGGAGAGCCGTCGTTATAGGTCAATGGAAGCGCCCCCCACAGGGGGCTGTTGGCACGGCTTTCCTGGTGGCTGATCCCGCCGGTGAGGCGTGTCGAGCTGCCCAGCTCATGCTCCAGCACACCATAGGCGACGTTCTTGTCGATGCCGTAGCGATCCAAATGGGAATCGCGACTCTCACTGGCAGCCACAAAACGCCCCCGCAATGAGCCTGTCAGGGGTGCGCTCAGGTCTGCTTCCACACGTCGTTTGCCCCAGGAGCCGGCGGTGCCACGGAGGACCATTTGCAGCTCATCGGTGGGACGCTTTCGTACCATATTGATGGTGGCAGAGGGATTACCGGCACCGGCCATCAGGCCACTGGCGCCACGCACGACTTCGATGCGTTCGTAGATAGCGGTATCGATTTCACCATTCTGGTTGCCATAGGTGGCCTGAACACCAACCCCGTCAAGCTGGAAATTGGTGATATCAAAACCCCGGGCGGTGTAGTAGGTGCGATCCGTCTCGACACTTTCCACCATGATGCCCGGACTGGTCGCCAGCGCCTCATTCAGGCTGTCGATGGCGAAGTCATCCAGCACTGCACGACTGATCAGGGAGACAGACTGCGGTGTCTCAAGCGCGGTGAGCCCCAGCCCGGTCGCGGTATCCATTTCCCCCGGCAGGTAGGTGCCCCTTTCTTCCCCGGTTACTTCCACCTGCTCCAGCGCCGCCTGTGACGGCTTTTGGTCTTCCGTGGCCTCCTCGGCCAAGGCCAGGCCGGTCCCTGTGCCGTTGATCGCGACCAGTGCCGCTGCGATTAGCGTGCGACGCATCCCCGTTGGATTTTCAGTGCCCACAATCTGCTCCCCTTGTTGTGTCCCTGTTGTTACGGCGGGCATCTTAGTAAACCGTAAACGCTTTTGCAAATTATTATCATTTCGCTTTAACAATGGGGCCGCTGTCACCCTTTGCAACTACAATAAATCCTGTGGCAGATTAAAAATTAGCCAGGAGTCGATCAATGGCCATTGCTCCCCATACTCTGGAAGCGGACTTTCCCGAGCACTCAGAAACCATCCGCCGGCTCAGTGAAGTCGACCTGGACTTCAAGGCCCAGAGCGACACCTACCACAGGCTGGATAAGCAGATACGGGGCCTGGAGGAACGCGGTGTCGCCACCGATGACCAGCATTTCAACTCACTGAAGATTCAGCGGGCCCATATGAAAGACCGGCTGTATCGGCGGATTACCGACATGAATATCCATCTGTGAGCAGTTGGACGTGCGGGAACGGGGAAACACCGGGAAACCAGGGCGACGGCCCAGGTGTCGGACAGGCAGCCTCTCAGGATGCCCACTGAAACAGGGCGAACGATGACGGCCTGGACCGCAGGCGCAAGAAAGGTCAGGGCCATGTCGCTGTTTAAGGTATGAGTGAGCGCAGGACGAGAGCGGCGGCACTTATAGCGCCATCAGCGCTGCAATGGCCGCGGCCACCAGTAGCGCACAGGCCCAGATCAGGTCGAAATTGACCCAGCGCTGCCGCAGGATGGCCAGGCCGAACTTCCGGTACACAAACCAGGCAGTGATCCCCATCACGAGCAGCATGGCAGCGGTATGCAGGGCTACTGCCACCAGCATTGCGACTCCACCGCTCTCGCCGTGGCCGGTATGTGCGGCGTGCCCCTCCATACTCCCGGCAACCCCCAACAGCACCGGCACCACCATAAGACCCGCACCGTGCGCGGTGGCCATCAGGAAAGACCAGAGGAACAGGTCCCCCGCCCCGACTTTCATACCCACCCAGCGTGGATGGCGATAGTAATTGAACAACTTGTACAGACCGAATAGCAGCAGCACCCCCGCGGTAATCCACTGCAGGGCAGCCAGCGACACCACCCGCAAGCCTAACAGCACCAGCACTACCGCCAGGCCAATTGCAAGGGCGTGCCCGGCGGCAATGGGTATCAGGGAGAGCCAGATAACCCGCTCGCGCTGCTGCTGCAACCCCAGTGACAGGGCAAACAGCCAGCCCATGCCCGGGTTGAGGCCATGAAAGGCACCGAAGCCGATCATGGCCAGCCACGGGCCAACGGGGCCTAGCATCTGGTCCGCCACGCCGTCATCAGGGGTAGCAGAAAGAATCGGTCGAGGCGTCCCCGCCTTCCAGTCGCACCTGGTGCACCCGGGTCTCGCCGAAATCCACAAAGAAATCCGGGTCCAGCTGGATGCCACCATCGGGGTCCACGTCCACTTTCACCATCCAACCCCCCATCTTGTCCGGGTAAAACTGGTCATCCCAGCTGCTGTAGAGCGAATTGGTGAAGTAGACCCGGCGGCCGTCACGGCTGATCTCCACCATCTGCGGCCCACCCAGCAGTGGATCGGTGGATTTCGGGTGGGGGGCCTTGTTGACGATACCGCCGATTGCCACCTTTCCGGCGAGCCTGGGCTTGAACGGGTCCGACACGTCGTACTGATGCAACTCCCCGATCCCCCAGCAGGACACATACAGGAAGCGATCATCCAGCGACAGATCGATATCGCTTACCAGTGGCGGTACTGCGCCGAAGTCCTTGAGCGCAGGGGGCAGCTCATCGGCGTCGGCGGGTTGCGGCGGGATGGTAATGATTTTTTCCATCTGCCACAGGCCATCCTTTTGGTGCCAGAGCCAGATGGATGCAGAGAGATCCTCGGTGCTGACGACAACCCCGGCAAACCCGTATGTCTTGCGCGGATCATGGGCGGGCCGGAGTTCCAGCGCCATCTGGTGCTCCTTGCCCAGATCGATGGTCTGGCTGAGCTTGCGTTTCCGCAGGTCCCAGAAATGAATGCGGTGACCATATTTCTGGCCCAGCAGATCCTCCGGCACCAGTCCATTCTCAAACTGGCGCGGTGTGCCCCACTCACTGGTCACCATGACGTCCTGTGCCAGGTGCCACCAGAAATCGTAGGCCAGCTCCTGGTCCCCTCGCTCTATTTCCCAGGGACCGATGACATCGAAGCTGAAGTGGTCCAGCAGGAATATGCCACCGGGTCCCTCATCGCTATTGGCAGCCCCCAGGGCGCTTACATAAATGGCATCCGGGCCACAGTGCACCGTATGCGGGCGGCTGTAGCCGGACTTGGCCATCATTTCCTCGGGCTCGATCACCTTGGCGATCCGCGGCCGTCGCGGATCAGGTTTGGTATCAATGATGTAGAGCCGCGAACTGCGGATTCCGGGCACCACCAGGTAACGCCGCTCCAGGTGGGGATGTGGCGCGTAGGGGCAGAGTGCCGAGCTACAGGCGTTCCAGCCAAAGTGGTGCAATTCGTCTTCCAGGTGTGGCAGGTCCAGGGCGTGCACAACCTCACCGTAACTGGGTGAATGCGGGTCCAGGTCCACCACCCGGATACCGTCAGGCTGGTCGTTACGGCCGATATTCAGGGCAGCCACATAGGCATGCCGCTCCGGCGGCGCCTGCATCGCCATTTTGGCAGAAGGATAGAAGGACGGATCGGGTTTCCAGAGCGCCATGCTGCCAGTCCTCTTTATTGTGTTGGCAAATGAAAAGCACGAGGAAAGCAGTATAGGAATGCTGTGCCTGCGATGCGGGCAATCGCCGGCTGAAAGGAAGCTTTCCGCGTCTGGATTTTCCGATAATTGAATTCCACGCCATTAACCCAGCGGCTGAACCCAAACAACAGGACCATGCCCCGTCCCGGCATCAGGGAGAAGATGGTTGCTGTTGTTCTGCAAACCTACCTTGTTCCACTCCAGCGTCGGCAGCCTGGGAGGAGGAGGAGGAGGAGCGGTGTGATCATCAACATGCAGCCCCGCTGGATTCCTGCCGTCAATATTCAGCACTTACCCTGGTTTGGACATATCGCCGGCAGACAGCCGGGACCCACATAGGATAGAGACAAGGATTTCAGAACCGCACCGGGGCACCCCCAATACAGGGTCGACGGGAATCCGCCCCTTGCCGGGAACAGCGGCAGCCGAGTACCCCCGGGAAGGTTTCCGGGAAAAAAGGCGGGGACAAGCCCCGCCATCAACGCCTCAAGGGAATCACTGAATCGTAATTGCGTTCCGATCAATATTTTTTAGAAGGCGTGGCCCTGGGAAGTGGTCTTGGGGTACCACCATCCCTGCCGCATCTATTTTCGATCGAGAATTACCTCCAGCGGGTCCGGACCCTCCGGCCCGAACACGGTATATAGGCTAGGGCTTTTACCCTGCGCGATACATAGGGGATTCCCCTAAATTACCGCCCCGGCCCCAAACCTCCTCCCATACCCATAACGCAAAAAGGCGGGGCCAGGCCCCGCTCAATATGAAGAGAGGAATAGTTATTATCGTTCTATGAATTCGCAGCGACCGACCTCAGCACCCGCGTTCACTGCCTCGCGCAAACCGCCGGGGAAACCGACCTGCTCGGAGACCCCTTCGTTGCAGACGTAGGCCTGGTCCAGGTCGACCTTCCAGGAATACTGGATACCAGCCAGCCCCCCAACGATTTCCGTCCCGGATGCGCTGATAGAGATCGGGTTATTGATCGGCAGTGAGTTCATTTCCACTACACCCTGTTTCTTCAGGAAGTCGGCAAACTCCATCCAGCCAATTCCTTCGACCCAAAGGCCGCCTGCGAGCCCCATACGCCAGTTACCGGCACGGCCGATGGCAACGCGGCCGTCATCACTCATGTCGAACACGGTCATCGGGATCGGGCCTACAGCCTCGGTGATCTCCTCTTCTGTCAGCAACTGGCAATAGTTGTAGCCAAAGAAGTAGAACGGCATGTCCGCGCACCAGCGCAGGGAGCCGATATTGGTGAGTGAATCGGCACCGGTACCCTTGGCCGGATTCCAGAGCTGGACCCCGTCGCGGGTGGACAGGGCGACCCTGCTACCGTCCTGGCTGGTGGCATACGCCTCGTAGGCACCAAAGGCACCGTGCAGGTCGATCATCGAACCGTCATTGACCCAGGCGACCGCCTTCTGGTGGGTGTTGGAGCCGAGGACCACTTCGCCATTGCCGGAGATCGCATGGGCGCGGACAAACTGGGTGCGATTCCAGTCGACACCCTCGGTATCCAGCTCCCGCATACCGCCTTTCTCATCCCAGATAAAGGGCACGATCTCGCCACTGTAGGACTTCTGGCAATTACCGTCACCATCGAGATCCTTGTAGGCCAGGCCCACAGCCGTTTCACCCTTGTCGTCCAGGGCCCAGCCACTGGTGGCGGTCACGCCGGTTACCGAGCCCCCGCCACAGCTGTTGCCGTTAAGGTCACCCAGTGGCGTAACGCCCTGCTCACTCCAGATGGCGGCCTCCTGGATGCCGTTGCCGGTAAAGTCTTTCTGCACCAGCATTTTCTGCCCGTTGCGGTTCAGGGCGCCATTGGCCGGCACGAACTCCGGCGGCAGGACCTTGTAGCCCTTCTTATCATCCCACAGGAACGCCGTGGGGCCCGCCTGGCCCGCGGCACGCTTGCCGCCCTTGGCCATGTCGCGAATAAAGGCTGACACCAGCGGAGTCACCTGGACACCCTTTTCGTAGCCGTTGAAGTAAAAATCGGCTTCTTTGGTCACACCCGCCTCGGCCACAATCGGGGTCGCGTCACAGGCATTGTCCGCCAGCGGATCCGTGCCCTCGGCCGCGTTCCAGTATTCGGCCTGGGATACCAGGCGCGTACGCGAAGTCGGGTAACCGCCCGCGGTGATCTCCTCCAGGTACAGGACGTACTGCTCACCCGGAGTCAGGTTGCGAATGGTGAAACGACCGTCGGGACCCAACTTGCCCTGGGTGGCCGAACCGCTCATGTCAGAAACCGCATCGTAGATCGGGTTGTTGACGTTCCGGGCAATGACGTTGATACCACTGTATTCGGTCTTGCCATCCTTGAGGCGCAGCACGCCGGTGATGGTGCCGGTGCTGGAGGCGTAGTCAGCGGTCGGGTACAGGTTGGAAATCGCCGCAATATCATCCGGGTGCTCCACAGTACTCTGCTCGGCACCAGCCTGGCCGCTGTGGTCAATAAACGGGAACATCGTCTCGATGATATCCGGGCTGGCGTTATTGGCCCCGAAGAAAGCCGGGTAATCCCAGCGGTGGATCGGGTCCAGCCCGCAACCAGCGACACCCGGGTATTTCGGGTTGTAGGTATAACTCATGTACGCCAGGGAACCGTTCACCTGCGAGTGGGAGAGGTTGATGGCGTGGCCGAACTCATGGGTGAACACGCCGGCCACATTGTTGCCCTCGGTATCGGAGTTCCAGACGTTCCAGCCATTCATCACCGCGGTTGCCTCGATGATGGTACCGTTGCCATCGGTCCACTCCGGGAAGGCGATGCCCAGCACCGCTTCTTTCGGCACCCCGAAGAACTCTTCCAGGATGGAACCGTCGGTGTCGTAGAGGACCCAGAAACCGTAGCCATTTTCCTTGGTGTAAATCTCCGTGGCGTTAGCACCGGTCACGTCGGCGATCCCCAGTTTTTCCTCGATGGTGCCGGAGATCTCGGCGGAGAAAGTGGAGGTGGGGACGTCGCTCCAGTTGGCAAAGGCGTGGGCCGTGATCTCGTTGGCACGGTCGATGGACAGGAACGGCGTGCCATCGTAGTTCCAGGTGAAGGCCTCACCACCGTCGGTATATACCGGGATGGGTCCCTTGCTGGTGTCCCACTTGAGGGGCTGGGGGTTTTCGCCATCAGTGGTGTAGAGCGGGCCTGCCGCCTGCGCCGATGTCGCCGCAACAGCAAGGCCAATTGCGAGGGTCAGGTTATTCAGTTTCATTATTTCATCGCCCCCTTGCCAATCCAGTCTTCAGCAACTGCACGGCCGACCAGGTCCATAAACTGGACGACATCTACCGCGCCGGGCGAGGTCAGCATGTTCTGCTGTTCCGGGCTCAACAGCTGCTGGTTGATTTCCACATTGTCGAACAGGCCGGCGTTGTTGAACTGGTTCGTCAGCTTGCCGTTGATCACGCTGAACTTGCCCTGGGCCATGCCGGCAGTAGTCTGCAAGCCGGTACGGCCAGCTTTCTCATGCATGAACGCAACCACGAACTCCCCCTCATTCCAGCGCGGGAAACCTTCCGGTGAGACTGCCAGCAGCTGGTGACCATTGGCCATCGTACGGGGTCTCAGCAGACCGAACTGGCGGAAGGTATATTCACTGCCTTCCTCTATCTGGCCTCTCGCATCACTGCCTACCTGCAGGGTGACCTCGGTGTAGGGAATGCCGACAGCGTCAATGCCGTCAGACACGCTTTTCACCGTACCCGAGACAATGGCTTCGGAGCTGGTAATCAACTGGGTGAGATTCTGGGTCTTGAGTTTCATAGCGCTGGCGACTGGCGCAACCAGG
Source organism: Microbulbifer sediminum (assembly GCF_021729035.1). GTDB lineage: Bacteria > Pseudomonadota > Gammaproteobacteria > Pseudomonadales > Cellvibrionaceae > Microbulbifer > Microbulbifer sediminum. The sequence continues at coordinate 517,753 of NZ_JAJSAP010000001.1, forward strand.
GCCACCACGAGTGTGGCGAGTAGTGCGGCAAGCGGCTTGCGGCACCGTTGGACTTTACCTAACACGATGATTTCCTCTCATTATTGTTTGCATCACGGGCGGGGTTGTATGGGTCCCTGCCTGGCGACAGTTTCACGTTAAGGAGAGGGGTTGGGATGAGGTATCGGGGATTCCCCGATATTAAAACCGACGCGAACTGCGTCACACTTTCGAAGCTTTGGCGGCATGGCCCCGGTGCAGAATTTTCCCATATGGGTGTTACCGGCACGGTAACAGGGCGCCGCTGGATTCAGGACTCCGTATTCACTAACCCGATGCGGATCGCGAAGCGAACCAGGCCCGGGACATTGTGGATACCCAGCCGATCCATCAGTTGCGCGCGGTGGGCCTCAACGGTTTTGACGCTGACATTCAGTCTGTCGGCAATTTCCCGCGGCCCACGCCCCTCCGCGATCAGTTGCAGGATCTGTCGTTGGCGGGGTGTCAGAACTTCCGCAGCGGAAATGGCATCGCTGCCCGTAGCGAGAAAACGCTCCACTACATCGCGGTCAATTGCGGCGCAGAGATACTCCCGTCCGGCAAACAGCGCCTTCAGGGCCTCTGCCAGTTCGTCGAAGGCCGAGTCCTTCAAGAGGTAACCCTGTGCGCCGGCATTCAGCGCACGGGCAACATATTCTGCCCCCGAATGCATGGAAAGGATCAGGATTCTCACATCGGGGTAGTGCTGGCTGAGGTAACGAGCCACCTCGAGCCCGTTCATACCAGGTAGCGACACATCCAGGAGAACGGCATCCGGGGGATCTCGCCGGATAAACTCAAGGGCCTCCAGGCCATCGCCACTTTCACCGATTACCGCAATGCCGGCCATATCGTCCAACAGGGCTCGCATCCCCGCACGCAGCAAACTGTGATCATCCACCAACAGGATACGCCTGGTACTCTGCTGACCATATGAGGTTTTCTGCATGTTTCAGCCCGGTATTGTTGCAGTGACCCGGCATCCAGCGCCGGGACTGGAATCGAAATTCATCTCCCCTCCCACGCCATGTACCCGCTCGAGCATACCCAGCAGGCCCAGGTGCTCACCGCGCCGGGCCCGCCTCCACACCTCCAACGGCTCGAACCCGCAGCCGTCGTCCTCGATTTCCACGGTAAGGCACTGCCCATCGTGCCGCAGCCTGACGTCGATACGACTCGCATCCGCATGCCGGATGGTGTTACTCACGGCTTCCTGCACCAAACGGAAAATAGTGATACGGAACTCAGCGGTTATCGAGGAGAGTTCACTATCTGCCTTCAACCCGATCGGTATGGCCGCACGGTCGCTTACCGAATCCAGGTGCACTCTCAGCGCCTCAACCAGCCCGGCTTCATCAAGTAGCGGCGGCCGCAGGCTCAGGGAAATATTCCTTACCTGGGCAATCATATGGTCGATCATGGTAAGCGGGGCACCGAGCAACCCCTGTGCTGCACCCGGATCGGTGGCTCCCCCTACACGCTGGAGACTGATCTTGGTTGCAGTCAGGGTCTGCCCCAACTCATCGTGCAGTTCCCGGGATATCTCCTGTCGCTGCTCTTCCCTGGCGGTCTGTAACCTGCGTGTCAGGTTGCGCAGGCCGGAGTGGGCCTGGGACAGCTCCTCACGGCTCTCTTTTACTTCCTGCAGTGCATAGTCCTTGTCCTGCTGTAGCTGCTCCAGCTGGCGATTGCGGCGGCGCAAGCCACGCACCCGGTGCCGGTGCCACCTCCAGGTCCCGATGACCAACAGGAAGAGGCCTCCGATGCGGAATTCTGCCGTCATCCAGATTGGCGGTATGACTTCGAGTTCCAGGGCCGGGGAGATACTCCAGTTACCGTAGGTATCCCGCCCCCGGATCCTGAGTTGGTGAGAGCCGGGCGACAATTCCAGCAGGGTAACGAAGTGCCGGTCGCCCACAGCCTGCCAGTCAACCTCATCACTCAACCGGTACTGGTACTCGTGCCTGCCACGCGCGTAATCCAGTACCGCATATGAGACCGAGAACATCTCACCCCAATTAATTGAATACTCTGTCAGTGCGGATGCCGGCTGTATCCTGAGGCCCCCGTGACCATCCGGCTGGGTCAATTCAATCAGCCGGACAGCACTGGGTTCCCGCTCACGCATCGGGGTACCAGGCGGAATCAATACCACGCCGCCGAGCCCGCCGAAGTACAAGTAATCCTCATCGCGCGCAGTGGCCCGCACATTGAACTGCGTGACCGGCAACCCGCTCGCGGCAACATGGTTGATCAATGCCCCAGTGGCCGGCTGCAACCGTGTCAGCCCATCCCGGGAGCTGATCCAGAGCGAGCCGTCGTCATCCTCGACAATACCCACTACATTGTCACTCAGCAGACCATCCCGCTCGGTCCAGCGACGTTGTAGCTGCAATCGCCCGGTCGCGGACAGTGTGAACTGGTGCAGGCCACCCCCATTCGTCCCTACCCAGAGGTCCCCGGTCCCCGAACGATGCAACCCCGTTACGCTGTGGTGCCCCAGCCCATCCACCACGCCATAACGCTGGCAGGACCACTGGTCCGTCCGGCACAGGTTAAGCCCACTCGAGCGGGTACCGACCAGGAGCAGGCGGTCGCCTAGCGCCAGAAGTCCGGAAATATAATTGCCGCTGAGGGACTCTTCCCGTTGTGGGACATGGGAGAAGGATTCGAACTGCTTGCCCGCCGGCGCAAGCCGGTACAAGCCACTTCCGCCTACACCGGCCCACAATGCGCCCAGTTCGTCCTCGGTCACACTGGTGACATACCCCTGCCCCAGCCCACGACCGGAATCCGCAGTGACCAGCTCGGCGGACTTGCCGCCCGCTGGCAGGAACCACAAACCGTGATTGGTTCCCGCCACCAGGTCCCCATTCCGCCTACGGGTAATCGCGATCACCCCATCATGCGCCAATGCCTTCGGCACATCCTGGAGCCGCTCAACCTGCTTCCGGTCAGGGGACAAAGGCTGCGGTCCACCACCAAAGGTCCCGACCCAGGGGCGCTCATCGTTATCCGCAAAAACTGCCGTCACATTGCGGTTGCGGAAATTACTGGATTCCGCGTCGGCATTGAGGAAGACGAACGGCTCTTCCGGTAACCATCCAAGATGGACGCCACCCCCCCAGGTGCCAACAAAAATGCGCTGGCCACTGATTACCAGGTTCATCTGTGGCAGCGATGGCAGCTGTCCAGGCAGGCCAAGCGATTCCGGGTTTGCCGGATACACCCCGCCACCTTCAGGATCGTAAACCAGAACCCCTGAGGTCATGGTTGTCATCCAGAGGCGACCCCGGGGTCCCCAGGCCAGGTCGGTGATCACCTGCTCTACACTGCTTTCCGGCGCTATCGGTATATGCCGGATCTCGCCTGCACCGGGACTGATAAACACCAGCCCATTGCGGGTTGCAGCGTACATGGCGCCGTCGCTCGCCTCGGCGAGCCCGAATACATCATTGACCCCGGCCGGACCTCCCGTACGGGCGGACAGGTCAATACGATCGAAGCCCTCGCGTCCCGGCCGGCGGATACTGACACCACCGCCCACGGTGGCAATCCAGATCGCCCCGTCGCGATCAGCATGCACCGTGAAAACATAGTCATGGGCAATTGAACGGGGATCCGCAGGGTCGTGAAGGAAACGCTCGACCAGGCCGCTTTCGGGATCCAGCCGGTTCAGTCCTATCTGGCTGCCGACCCAAAGGTCACCGCTGGCGTCCTCAGCCATGCCGTAGATGCTCTCGTGGCTGAGGGTCTGCGGGTCGCCGGTCCTGTGCCGGAAATGGCGAAACCTGCCCGTTTGCGGATCGTAACGGCTGAGGCCAGCGGTATTACTGGCTATCCAGATATGGCCGTGCCGGTCCTCATAGAGGCTGCGGATATCATCATCGGGCAGGCTCCCTGCCCCTCCCACGCCCACCGGCAGCAACCGGGCCTGATAGCCGTCGTAGCGGAACAGGCCTTCACGAGTGGCCACCCAGAGGAGGCCGGCACGATCCACCAGCAGGGACGGCACCACCTTTACATCCAAGCCATGGGCGACACCCAGGGGCCGGAACTCCACTGGCTGCTGCGCCAGTAGGGGGCGAGACATCAATAAAAGCACTGCCGCCAGCAGTAGCCTGGTAGCCCTGCCTGTCATTGTCGTTCCATGGTTTTCTTTCTGGACCTGGTGGACATCTTCACCGGCCCGCCGGTGCTCTGCCAGGCCAGGGCCCGGTAGCGCCGGTAGTTGGGGCGCGGGAAAATTGGAATTCAGGGAATATAACCAAACTTTATAGCCCGCTGCCAGAATGGCATAGCAATAAAACTTTTATGAATTTTCAGTCACTTTAACGGCCCTGTTTGCCGCCACCAGCCAGAACAAAAAACCAGAATATGCAATCAGGGGAAATATTTTCCCAGGGCTTATCACTGCTCCCGGAGCGGTGCCTTCAGCAGGCAGCAGGCATGAAAACAGCGGGCATGAAAAAGCCGGGCATTGCCCGGCTCGTATGTTGCACTTACCACCTGTGACAGGAAGGCGGGGCCGCACGCTGTCAATCAACGGCAGTCCCTCCCGGCTCTCAGCCGTCGGTTTTCAGGTGGCGATCAAAGAATTCCCTGATCATGGTGTACTGGTGTATCCGCGTTTGCTTGCCGCGCAGGCTGTGCTTCTTGCCCGGATAGGTCATCAACTCGAACTGCTTGCCCTTATCCTGCAAAACCTTGATCAGCCTGGTGGTATTGGTAAACAACACATTGTCGTCGGCCATGCCGTGGTAGATGAGCAGGTCGCCCTGCAGGCCATCAACATAGGGAAACACCGAGGACGCCTCGTAAGCAGACGCATCGCTGTTGGGGTTGCCCATATAGCGCTCGGTGTAGTGTGTATCGTAGAGGCCCCAGTCAGTTACCGGCGCACCGGAGACGCCGGCCTGGAAGTAATCGCCGGCCTTGAACATGTTCATGAGGGTCATGTAGCCACCGTAGCTATGGCCATACACACCGATCCGGTCTTCATCCACATAAGGCAGGGAGCGCAGGAATTTCACTCCGGTAACCTGGTCCTCGACCTCCACCGACCCCATCGCCTTGTAGATCGGGTTTTCAAACTCGGTGCCACGGTTGGCAGATCCGCGGTTATCTACGGAAAACACAACGTAACCCTGCTGCGCCATGTACTGGTTAAACAGCCGGTCCCAGCTGTTGGTCACCACCTGGGCATGCGGACCACCGTACTGGTATACCATTACCGGGTACTTTTTCGTTGAGTCGAAATTCGCCGGCTTGTACAGGCGGTAATAGAGCTGGTGCCCCTGTGGCGCTTCGATTGTGCCGAATTCCGGCACAATCCAGTCTTCCATATAGGGATACAGCGGATGCCCTTTTTCAACCGCGTTTTCTTCCAGCCATGTTACCTGCCGGCCCCCGGCGCTGTGCAGGCTTACCTGCGACGGCGTGGTGATATTGGAAAACTTGTCGATATAACCCGAGGCGTTATCGGCAAAGGTAATGCTGTGCATGCCATTTCGCTTTGATACCTGCTCGATCGGGGCATCCGCAGAGAGGCCCGTACGATACAGGTGACGCTCCATCGGCGTGCTCCTGCGCCCGGTGAAGTAGATCAGGCCGCTGTTCTCATCCACGGCCTCGAGTGCGTCCACCGACCAGTTGCCCCGTGTCAGCTGGCGCACCAGCTCCCCGTCGAGGTTATAGAGATAGAGGTGGCGGAAACCATCGCGCTCGGAGGACCAGATAAAGAGGTCACTGTCTCGAAGGAACTTCAGGTCATCATGGAGGTTCACCCAGGTATCGCTGTTCTCCTCCACCAGCGTACGGGTGCTGCCAGAGTTAATGTCCACCAGGCGCAGTTCGAGGGTTTGCTGACTGCGATCCTGCCACTGGTAGCTGAGCAGGTTATCCCGAGCCCATTCCACACGCGGTATGTAGATATCCCGCTCTTCCCCCAGGTCGATCCACTGGACATCCCCACTCTCGACATTCAATACGCCTAGCCTGAGTAACACATTGGGGCGCCCGGCCGCAGGGTAGCGCTGCTGGATCATGTCAATACGATCGGCGTATATCTCGCTGCGAGTGACTTCGTCGACGGGAGACTCGTCCACCTGCAGGAAAGCAATATGGCGGTCATCGGGTGACCACCAGTAGCCGGTCATGCGATCCATCTCCTCCTGGGCAACGAACTCGGCCATGCCATTCTTCACCGGGCCCTCCCCGTCGTGGGTCAACTGGCGTTCACGGCCGGTCTGCGGGTCGACGATAAAGATATCCTGGTCGCGGATAAAAGAGACATAGCGCCCCTGGGGCGAGACCCGCACATCGGTTTCAAACGCATCACTGTCGGTCAGGCGGCGGGCAGATTTGCGGGCGAGGTCATAATAGAAGACATCACCGGCCAGCGGGAACAGCAGGGCATCGCCTTTCCGGGACCAGGTGTACTCCATGATGCCGCTGCCATAAATTCGCTGGCGCTCGCGACGGGCCTTCTCCTCGTCCGAGAGAACTTCCTCACCTTTGTGCAACGTGTCGGAGTCGACCAGCAGCCGGGTTTCACCCGCCTGTAGGTTGTATTCCCACAGGTCATAGCGGTTGTAATCCTCCTCACGCCCCTTGAGGAAAGTGACACGGCTGCCATCGGGAGAGTATTTCAATGCGCGGGGCGAGGATCCGTCGAGAGCGGGATCGGAGAACATTCTCTCGATCGACAACGAATCTGCGGAAGTATGCCCGGCCACAAGGCAGCCAAGCAGCAACAACATCTGTTTTTTCATAAGTATACGGGGCTCCCGATTGCGTCTTTCTCGTTGCGGCAGAATCTCACCTGTACGGGATTCTAAACGCAAGTACCAAACACGGAAAGGCGCGATCGAGACAGCCAGCGATGGCCAGCCTGGGCTCCGCCCGGCGCGTCACAGGCTCCGGCCTGCCCCATCAATCATTCCCGGCCCTCGCCATGGTTTCGACCCGCCTGTCCCCGGCAGCCCGATCCCGCAGGGCAACCCTTGCCGGCGGCGCCTGGCCGGACTTGTCTTCGCCGAAGTAGATCGTCTGGTGTGGGAACGGAATCTCAATCCCCTCGCGGTCAAACTTTTGCTTGATGCGGCGGTTAAACTCCCTTCCTACGTGCCACTTTTCGTGCGCCCGCGTCTTCGTGCGGGCCTTGATTACGACCGCACTGTTCTCAAATGCATCCACACCCAGCACTTCCAGTGGCTCGAGGATCAACGGGCCAAATTCATCACTCTGCCGCAGCTCCTCGTCCACAGCATGCAGGCAGTCGATGACCTCATCGGTGTCTTCGCGATAGGCCACACCGATTTCCAGCATGTAATAGCTATAGTGCTTGGTCATGTTATCGACTACGGAGATTTCACTGAACGGAATGGTGTGCACAGTGCCGTCCAGCGCCCGCAACTCGATTTTCCGGAGGGAAATATTGGTGACCTCCCCGGTCCGGCCGCCTACCGTCACGATATCTTCCACCTGCAAGAGATCCTCAAGCAGAATTGTAAAACCAGTGAGAAAGTCCTTGACCAGGGTCTGGGCGCCGAAACCGATCGCAATGCCAAACACACCGGCACCGGCCAGCAGGGGCATGACATCAACGTCGAATTCGGACAGGACCGTCAACACGGTCATCACCGTCAGTACGAACAGCAGCAGGTTGCGGATCAACGGCACCAGTGTTCGCACGCGGGCATTGGCTGACAGCATTTGCTCACCGAAATAGTGCTCGATCACCCCGTTGATCGTTTCCCACAGTGCACAAAACACTGCGAGCACCAGAAACAGTGACAGAGTGACCTGGGCCATATTGCGCAGGGCCTCCCTGGAGACCAGCTCACCCAGCGCCCCGCCAAGCAATTCCACCCCGGTATAGCCGAACAGGATCACCGCCATGGCGTAACCCAGCCAGCGCTGCAACCGAAACAGGACAGAATAGCGCGAACGCGCGATGCCCAGCCGCTTACGTCCGGGCCACAACTTTGCATCGACAAATGAAGCTACGCGGTTATTGATGGTGACGCCTACAAGTAGAATTACCGAGGCAATGATCATCAGCAGGATTCGCCCAGCCTCATTGGCAGAAAGGCCAATCCCATTCAGGAATGATGAATAATCCCTGACTATTTCGGTAGCAACATCATCTACAGCAAAAGCATCACTGATCTTGAGGGCACCCTCGCCCGGGCCAGCCTGGCTGGCCTGACGAAGCCGCTTCAGGTTACCCAGAAACTGCTTGCGCTGGGCAGGATCCTCCAGCAACTCAACCAACTGGTCGATCTGGCCAGGGGACAAACTGGATTCACCGCCGCTGGGTGTCCCGTTGCCTGCGACGCGCGATGCAGCTGCGACAGCGGGAACCGTGCCGCCAGTAAGGCCTTCGGACTGGGTCGGACTTTCCTCCGACAGAACCGCCGGCGATAACAGAAGCAGCTGTAGCAGTAGCACAGCCACCGGCCGCACACTGACACGATATGAAAAAATATTCCCCCCTGCCTGAAAACTCTGTGGGTTCGACGGTAATATTTCCCAGGCCGAGACAGCCCCGGCCGGTTTCCGGTCCAGGGCAATGTGCTCGAGCACTCGCCAATCCCGGATAAGCAAAATTCACCGCACACTACCCGGCATGAGGGTGGCAGCGCCCATTTTCAACCCCCCCCCTCGCAAGGGGACTCGCTGAGCGCCATCCGTTGCGCGATGGGCTGGCGGGCCACACCGATGATTGCCAGCATGGTGAAGAGTCGGGAACTAAACGACTCCGCACTTTGTCGGAGCGTGACCGCCATAAACTTGTTAACCAATCGAGGAGTGAAAATATGGTTATCAGCAGGAAACTGGCACTGGTGTTTTTCGCCACATTACTGGGCGCGGGCATCGCCGGCTGTGACCGCGATACCGATGCCGAGGAAGTGGGTGAAACCATCGACGAGAAAGTCGAGGACGTTGGCAATGCGGTAGAGGATGCCTGCGAGGAAGTAAAAGAAGGCGTCGAAGCCAAAGATACCGACTGCTAGCAGCTCACCATGGTCGTCACTGCAGGGAGAGCCGTGGCGACGCTCGCTATGCGGGCCCGCCAGCCGGGTTAGCCACTCCCTGCCCAGCCCACCCGATCAAGCCGGGTTTGTTGCAATACCAGGCCCCACAGCCAACCGGCAAAATCAGGGATGCGGATACCGCGCTAGCTCATCGGCCAGTATCGCCTTCAACGAGGACAGCTCGTTCTCGAAGTTTCGCCACTGTTCGGTGCTGCTTCGGTAAATTGGCTGCCGCACCTGCTCCGCGCTTGGTGTGCGGACGGCGCGCCGGGTAGCATGGAATTCGATGCAGGCTTCTTCAAAAGGTAGTCCGCAGAATTCCAGTATGCGCCGGACCTCGCCCTCCAGATTATCGACAACCGCTTCGTAGTGAACACGCAACACCTGCCCCGGCAGAACCCGGTCCCAGTGGTCCATCAGTCGCACATAATCCCGGTAATACTCCCCGACAGTTTCCTGGCCGTACGTGAACTCCTGCCCTTCGGCAAACAGCTGCTTGAAACCGCTGAAGCAACATGCCACTGGGTGGCGACGGGCATCGATGATCTTTGCGTTGGGCAGCATCAACTTGATCAGGCCGATGTGGCGGAAGTTGTTGGGCATCTTGTCGATAAATAGCGGCGCGGCTTTCCGGTGTATCCGCGTCTCCTCGATATAGCGCTCACCCAGCTCGCGCAGTTGCCCGGAGTCCAGGTCATGTAAAACCGCCGGGTAGCGCGGCGTCTCGGTGGCGCGTCGGCGGCCATCCAGGCGGCGAGCTGCCGCCATGATATTGTGCAGCTCCAGGGTGCCATCCACCTGCGAATGGGATGAAAGGATCTGCTCGATCAGGGTCGAGCCGGCACGGGGCAGGCCCACGATAAATATCGGGTCGGGTGCAGGACAGCCGCTGTCCGCATTGCGGGCAAAAAGCTCTGGAGTGCAGTGTTCGATCTGGAGATCGGTATCGCGACGGTTATGCCCCATACTGTAGCGGCACTCCTGCTGTTTGAGCGTATTACCCTGCTCATAAAAGCTGAACGCTTCAGCAAATTCCTTGCGATCCTCCAGCGCCTTCCCCAGGGCAAAGCAGAGATGATAGCGGTCCTCCAGGGCGGTCTCCGGCCGGGACTGCAGTGTGCGCATGCGCTCCACTTCGTCATCGGAGAAACGGTAGGTTTTCATATTGGCGAGGCTCCAGTAGGCATCGCCGAAATCCTCTCGCGCACGATAGGCTGCACGGTAGGCATCGTTGGCCTCTGTTGCACGACCGATGGTTTTCAGGGTGTGGCCGCGCTGCAGGTGAATATTGGCAAGTTGCGGTTCTTCTGCCGCGATACTGTCGTAGATGGCCAGCGCAGTGTCGTAATCGCCCACCATTGCACTCTGGGTGGCATACAGGATATCAGCCTGGCGACCGCCCTGGCCCTCGCGCAACTTTTTCGCCTGGGCCAGTGCCGCGGCGAACTTCTGCCGCTTGCGTAATACGCCGATGTAGTCAAAGCGGGCCTGGTGGAAATCCGGGTAAAGCTCGAGACAGCTTTCCAGCAGGAAGTCCGCGTCGTCAAGGATTCCCAGTTCGGCACCCACCAGTGCCAGCAGGCGCATGGCTTCGGGATGATGCCGGTGGCGCTGGAGGAAACCGCGACAGATCTGCTCCGCCTTGTGGAGCTTGCGCTCATATAACAGGCTCGCGGCGCTGGCCAGCTCCGGTGGCAGCTTCTGCAGGTGCTGGAACTGGCGCAGGGCATGTTCCGCCTCTTGCTGCTCTCCCGCCTGGCGCAGGCCAAGTGCAAGGCCTTTCCAGCTGGCGTGCAGTGCTGGGTTCAGTTCCACCGCCCGCCGGTAGGCACTGACGGCCGCCGGTCGATCATCGAGCCCGGTGAAATTGTGCCCCCGCTCCTGGTACGCCCTTGCATTGCGATCGTCCAGGGCCAGTATTTGATCCAGGGTTTCCAGCGCTTGCGAGAACTCGCCCAGATAGCGCTGGCAGGCAGCCAGCATATACAGCGTTTCCGTATCCCGGGGATATTCCGCAGCGAGCTTTTCCACCAGGCCCCTCGCCCGGTTGAATTCCTGCTGTTTCATTGCGCTGCGAACCTCACGGAGCGAATCCCGGTCGGCGCGGTCCGGCATGGGAGAAGTCTGTTGTGCGGCCTGTCTGTCTGTAGACACGGAAAATACTCGTCAGTGGCAGTCGGTTAAAGCCGGGCTGGGGTAAGCAGGGGATTCGCCTTTGGCCATGTGCAACGCACTAGCGTAAAGGAGAATCCGCTACCCACCCGGATTGCACTCCCCTGCCTGGGGAGCGCAACCCGGCCCTGATTCCAGAATCAGTGATCAGAAATCATAGGTCAGCCGCACGCCCATGGTAAGCGGACGGTTAGTGGTAATGCGCTTGGAGTTATCCAGCGTGTTGATAAACAGCTCCGCGCGCTCATCGGTGAGGTTTTCGGCGTACAACTCGGCACCCCAGTTCATCTCACGCAGGCCAACAGATGCGTCTACCGTGGTGTATGCATCCTGGCGGAAGCGATCGTTAGGCTGCACCACGATGGAGCTCCACGCTTCATCGCTGTACTGCGCACCCACCTGCCAGTAGGCGTCAAATCCGGAAACAGTCCAGTCATAACGCGCACGCAGGTTCATCTGCAGGGGCGGAGAGAGAGCCAGCTCACTACCTTCCGGCGCCACGTTCACGGCACTGGCCGGTACCTTGGTGATCTCGGTGTCATTGTAGGAGAAGGCACCGATAATCTGCAGCTTGTCCGTGGGCAGCCAGGTCACGTCGGCTTCAATACCGCGGATTTTCGCATCGAGAGCGTTATCCAGGTAGAACAGGAAGTAGACGCTCGGATCGAATACCGAAGTCTGGATATTGGACCAGTCCACCTGGTAAATGCTGCCGTTGAACTGCAGGCTGTAGTCCATCAGGCTGGTTTTCCAGCCGGCCTCGTAGTTGTCGACGGTGTCGGTGGTGACAGTGTATGGCACCGTGGTGGTTTCGTTGCCGTTACCACCGCCGCGGTTGAAGGCGGGCGGACGGAAGCCCTCAGAATAGGTGGCATACAGCAGCACGTCGCTGCTGGGCGTGTAGCTCAGGGTGAACTTGGTGATCACGTCACTCTCGTTCAGCGGCGTTTCCACTCCTGCTTCAGCCCACTTGGAATCCAGGTTGTCACCGTACAGGTCCAGGTCGACACCTTCGCTGAACTGCGGCGAGTTGCCGAATGAAGAGTTGGCGGAGCCCAGCAGTTCCACGTCAATATCGTACTGGCGCAGGCCTACAGTAGCGGTCAGCTCGTTGGTGAGGTCATAAGAGAGCTCGCCGAAGAAGGCCAGCTGCTCTTCCGTACGGGTGATGTCGTTAAAGAAGGCCACGCCGGCCGGGCGCGCGCTCGGGTCGATGACGGTGGCCTTGTTGGGATCCAGGGTGTCCGGGGACCAGCCACGCGGGTAGTTTTCCGGGAAGCCCAGGTCAATGATGGAGTTGTAGACGAAGTTGCCCCGGTCCAGGATCTCGACATCCTCATAGAAGGCGCCGGCGGTCAGGCGCAGGGCGTGCTCTTCCGGCGTAGAGAAACGCAGCTCGTGGCTGGTGCGGGTGTTTTCCACCAGGCCGACATAACCTTTGGTGGGATCGTAGCAGCTGTCGACATAGTCACAGGTGTAGTAAGCCACGTAGCCACCGACATCGTTGTAGCCGGTGTAATCCATCGACTGCTCCACCTCGCGGTCCAGGTAGGCACCGGTATAAACCACGTCCAGTGCCGCCAGGCGGCCTTCCAGGGTCCAGCTGGTGAGGTCGAAGCTGTCTTCGAGGGAATCCTCGAAGTAGCGCTGCACTTCCAGGTCGCCCACATCTTCCGGGTCGTGGTCGAAGACACCGTCCGCATCCAGGTCCTGGTGGGTATGCTGGACCAGGGCTTCCCAGTTGTCGTTGATCAGGTACTTGACGCCGATCCGCGCACCGCGATAGCTGGCGTCGTTGAAATCCTCTTCCACCAGGTCTTCGTTGGTGGCGCTCTCTACCGGCAGGCCAGCCCAGGCCGGGTTCACTTCCGGATCGGGAGTGTAAGTGCCGGCCACGTTGTCGATGTAGCCACCCTCATTGGACTGGTATGCGGCAACACGCGCGGCCAGTTTGCCTTCCACCAGCGGCAGGTTGACCACCGACTCCAGGGTATCGGACATCTCGCCGTCCTTGGTGGAGGCGAGGCCCGCTTCAACACCCAATTCAAACTCGTCAATCACCGGCTTATTGGTGATCAGGCGCACGGTACCGGCCTGGGAGCTGGCGCCGAACAGGGTGCCCTGCGGGCCCTTGAGGACTTCCACCCGCTCGATGTCGGTCACATAGACATCCAGGTTGCGCCCGCCGACGCTGACCGGGGCCTCATCGACGTACAGGGCCACATTGGGAGCGGTGCCATTCGCCTGGGACAGCTGGGTAGCAATAGTGTCGGTGGCCATACCGCGGATGTAGATGGATGACTGGCCCGGGCCGCGACCGCCGGAGGTCACATTGGGCATGTGGCGGATATAGTCGTCGAAGTTGGTGACGTTGAGGTTTTCCAGGTTCTGCTCCCCCAGTGCCTGGACAGTTACCGGGATATCCTGTGCGCTTGAAGAGCGCTTGGTGGCGGTAACCGTCACCTGTTCAATCTGCCTGGGAGCGGCGTCTACTGCCGTACTGCCCAACAGCGCCGCGGACGCGGCGATGACTGCGCTGTGCAGTTTATTTTTCTCGAACACAAAGTTCTCCTTGCTTTCCTTAGGTTGATTTCAATCGTTGAAAATCGCCGCCCGCGTCATGCGGGCCATTCCCGGCAACCGTTATGCGGCCCCCGGCAACAGCGGATGTAGATGCACCGGCCCGCGCACTGTGTGCCGGCACTCTCATCTCGCTTAAAAAGTTTTGTGGTGTAATTATTTTTGGATAATTGCCCGAATCGAAGTGACCAAAAACACACTTCGCGAGGCTAAAGACAGGGTAGGCATTGCGATTACAGTCAGCACATTGCCTTTATTTGCGGCGAATTTTTGCAAATTTACGGGAGAAAGACAAATACCCGTCACAATTAGTGCAAAAATTGATCAAGGCAAATTATTTTGCACTGAAAGCTTTGTGTCGCTGGAGCGCCGGCAATCGGGGAGAACATGATTAGAGATCAAAAGGCCCCGTCCGGGTGATCATGTTTCTGCGGCCAGGCTTCGTGCGGGTCGAGCCAGTTCGCCGGAGTCAACTGGCAGGAGCTTGCCGGTGGAGGAAAGCGGGGCAGTGCCACCACTCACGGTCGCGTCATTGACCACCAATTGGGACACTGCTGTAATCCACACGCAGAAACCCACCTGACATAGCAATCCAATACATGAATATCTCTACCCGCGACGTCAACCTGCTGGTGTTGTTCAGGGTGCTGTATGAAGAGCAGAACCTGACCGCCGCCGCCCGGCGTATGGCGCTGAGCCAGCCAGCGCTCAGCCACCGCCTGAGCAAACTGCGCGATGAGCTGGGTGACCCGCTGTTTGTGCGCGCGGCGCGCGGCCTGACCCCCACCCCCAGGGCTCATGCCCTGGCGCCGGAAGTGACACGTTTGGTGGACCAGATTGAGGGGTTCTACCAGGGCGCCGATGAGGATTTTCTGTCCCTACCGGACACAGTGCATATCTATGGCACCGACTATATCGAACAGCTGCTGATGCCGGGGTTGATCCGGCGGGTTTCGGAACTGGCGCCCAGGCTGCAACTGGTGACCCACAACACCCGCGGCCAATTACCGGCACGCGAACTGGAGAGCGGCGCCTGCGATATTGCCATCGCAGGCTTTTACACCGGCCTGCCGTCGACCTTTTACCAGCAGGCACTGCACTCCGAGGACTTTGTGGTCCTGGCGGCGCGGGACAACAGCCGGATTGGCAGGCGCCTGACGCTGAAGGCATACCTGGAATGCCCGCACCTGGTGACAACCCTCACCGGCGACCTGCACGGGATTGTCGATCGCGCCCTGCAGGAGCGGGGGGAGAAACGACGGGTGGTGGCGGGCCTTTCCAGCTTCCTCGCGCCTCCGGCAATGGTACGCAACAGTGATCTGTTACTGACCTGCCTGCGCTCGATTGCCGGGGAAGCGACGCAGCGCTACCCGGACCTGGAGATCCACCGAGTGCCAATCCCCCTGGAACCCGTACAGGTAGTCCAGACCTGGCACCAGCGAACCCACCGGGATCCGCTGCGACGCTGGCTGCGCGGGCAGATCAGGGAATTGCTGACTGACAGCCCGCACGAAAGTGACAGCTAGTGCCCGTGTCGCCTGCTAGTCTCCGGTGAGTTCGCGCACGCGATCCCGGATCGCCTCACCAACGCCCCTCGCCGAAGCCGGGTTCTGGCCAGTCACGAGGCGATCGTCGACGGACACCGATTTCTGGAAATTTTCCGCCTTCTCGTGCGTGGCGCCACGCTCCTTCAGCTTCGAGGCCAGCAGGAAAGGTACAATGCCGTCTTTCTCGACCGCTTTCTCCTCCTCATCGGTAAAGGCGGAAACCGTCTTGCCTTCCACCAGCCAGCTGCCGTCGTCCAGCTTCACGTTCACCAGCGCTGCGGGCCCGTGGCAAACGGCACCGACGACCTTGCCGGCTTCGTACACCTGGCGAATCGCAGCCTGCACGTCGGGGTGGTCCGGCAGGTCCCACATGGTGCCATGGCCACCGGGGAAATACAGGGCCTCATAGCTTGTGAGATCCAGGTCCTTCAATGCCGGGGTGCGCTTCAGCTTGGCATTTACGTCCGCGTCCCCGGTAAACTCCCGGTTTACCGGGTCATCAAGGTCCAGGCTCCCGGGATCGATCGGCGCCTCGCCGCCATCCGGCGTGGCAAAGTCGACATGGAAGCCCGCTTCCCGCAGGACCCTCCAGGGTTGTGCGGCCTCGGACAGGTGGAAGCCGGTCTTGTCCCCGGTGTCCCCCAGTCGGTCGTGGCCGGTGAGCACAAATAATACCTTTCGCTCCGCCATCTGGATCCTCCTTCAAGCATTGTCAGGAATAAGTCCTGTGACCTTAAATTTCTTTGCGGTCGAGTTCAAACGATCCTCGCAAGTACAGCAGACCGTTCGATTTAATCCAGCAAACCTGCAGGATTTATGCGATTTAAAGCCACACGGCCGCCCCTTATGATTCACGCTATCCCTGGGTTACGGCGAGGAAAAAGCGATGGATTACCTGAGGAAAGCAGACGAGCGCGGACGCGCAAATTTTGGCTGGCTGGATAGTCGCCACTCTTTTTCCTTTGGCAGCTACTTCGATCCGCGCCATATGGGCTTTTCCGTGCTGCGCGTAATCAACGACGATCAGGTCCGTGGCGGCATGGGCTTCGGTGCCCACGGGCACCGGGATATGGAGATTGTCTCGTACGTGCTCGAGGGTGCCATCGAGCACCGCGATAGCCTCGGCAACCGCTTCCTGTTGCCCGCTGGTGAAGTACAGCGTATGTCTGCCGGCACCGGGATTCAGCACTCGGAATTCAACGCTTCGCAGACCGACTCCCTGCGCTTCCTGCAGATCTGGATTGAGCCCGCGGTGACCGGCATTGAACCTGGGTACGAGCAGGCAAACATCCCGCAACAGGGAGCGCTGACTCCGCTGGTAACGCCCGATGGCCGCCATGGGAGCCTGCGCATTCACCAGGACGCCAGCCTGTACCGGCTCCGGCTCGCCGCCGGTGAGGCGGCGGCGCTGGGCACCGGTGAGCGACAGGGGTATCTGCATGTGATTGACGGCCATGCCAGCACAGACGCCGTAACACTCGCACCCGGGGATGGCCTGGGCATGAAAGCACAGCGTGAACGGGAGATCACCGCCGGACCCGGCGGCTTTGAGGCACTCTGGTTCGACTTGCCCGGAGATCACTGATGGAGGCACTGGCGGGCAATCCAGTATTCTGGCTGCTGGCCATCGCCGGGGTCGTGCTGACGGGCATCTCCAAGTCGGGGTTCGCGGGCGGTGCCGGCGTCGTGGCGGTGCCGCTGCTGGCACTGGTGATGCCCATCCCCCAGGCCGTGTTCCTGGTGCTGCCGCTGCTACTGGTGATGGATGTAAAGACCGTTCAGTACTACCGGCACCACGCCAGCTGGACAGACCTGCGCGCCGTGTTGCCCGCGGCGCTGCTCGGCATCGCCGCAGGTGGCCTGATGCTGGGGCGAATGCCCGAACAGGCCCTGCGGATCACGCTCGGGGGCATCTCTATCGTATTTGCGCTCTGGCATGGACTGGCCCCGTTACTCGGGGGCATGAAGGGCGCCGGCTGGTTGTGGGGCGCAATAAGCGGCCTGACCAGCACGCTGATTCACGCCGGCGGCCCGCCTATCAACATCTACCTGATCGCCCGCCAGCTGCCGAAACTGTCCTGGCTGGCCACTGCCGGCATTTTCTTCGGCACCATGAATGTCATCAAGCTGGTGCCCTACCTGCTGACCGGCGAGTGGGGGGCGGATGTATTCCTGATGTCGCTGCTGCTCCTGCCGGTGGCCTTCCTCGGCACCTGGCTCGGCAAGCATATCCAGGGACGAATACAGGATCGACATTTCATGCTCTGTTGCCGCGGCCTGCTGCTGGCCTCGGGATTGCTGCTGATCGCCCAGGCAGTGTCCGGGTAAATTGCGCTACTGCCATTGAAGTCCCGCACAAGGCCCCCAACTACACTGGTGGAATGAAAGGCACGAACCTGGCTGTCGCCCCGCCAGTGAAACAGAAGGCTCAACCATGAAGAAATTACCCCTACAGATTGAAATAGTTTCAGACGTCGTCTGCCCCTGGTGCGTGATCGGTTATTACCGCCTGCTGCAGGCGCTGGAACGGTTCGAATACGAGGTTGATCCGACCATCTCCTGGCTGCCCTTCGAGCTCAATCCGCAGATGCCCGAAGAGGGACAGAACCTGCGCGAGCACCTGGCCGAGAAATACGGCACCACGCCGCAGGAGAGTATCGAGGCACGCCAGCGACTCACCGACCTGGGCGCCGATGTGGGCTTCACCTTCAATTACAGCGACGATATGCGCATGTACAACACGTTTAATGCGCACCAGCTCTTGCACTGGGCTGCCGAGCAGGGCAAGCAGAATGCGCTCAGTATGCGCCTGTTCGAGGACTTTTTTGGCAAGCGCAAAAATGTTGGCGATACCGCTGTACTGGTAGAGGCCGCCCGGGATGTGGGCCTGGATGCCGATCGCGCACGAGAGCTGCTGGAGCAGCAGGCCTACGCGGATACGGTGCGCGAGCTGGAGCAGCTGATCGCGGGCCAGGGCGTACAGGGGGTTCCACTGTTTGTCTTCAACCGACAATATGCCATCAGCGGTGCCCAGGAGGTGGCAACTTTCGAGCAGCAGCTGCAGCAGATTCTCGATGAAAGCGAACCGGGCTGACACACCGGTAAATCACCGGCACGGGAAAAATAACAATGCAACGGAAGACAATCGTAGCCTGCTGTATCGCAGCAACCATTTTCAGCCTCACAGGCTGCGGCCAGGAAGGCAAGCCCCGACAGCCCGCTGACCAGTTCCTTGCCAATATCGCAGAATATTGTGGTAAGGCTTTTGCCGGCAAGATCGTTGCCAATGCCCCCGCCACCGGACAACCGGACCCGTTTGCCGGCAAGACGCTGGTCATGCATGTGCGCGGCTGTGACGAGCCCCGGCGGGAATTGCGCATTCCCTTCCATGTCGGTGATGACCACTCCCGCACCTGGATCCTGACTCGCACCGATACCGGCCTGCGCCTCAAGCATGATCACCGCCACAAAGATGGCTCCGCCGACCCGGTCACCATGTACGGCGGCAATAGCAACGATGCCGGTAGTGCGAAACGGCAGGAGTTTCCCGTGGATAAGGAATCCGTTGCGATGTTCAAACGGCAAGGACTGGCAGCCTCGGTCGACAATACCTGGGCAATGGAGATTCACCCGGGGAAGACCTTCGCGTACGAACTGACCCGTCCCGGCGGGCGCCGGTTCCGGGTGGAATTCGGATTGGACAGGGAAGTCCCGCTGCCGCCCGCCCCCTGGGGGAGCGGCAACTGATAACACCCGGTATGGAAAAGGTGTGAGCGCTATGCCCGCTTGGGCAGGTCGTCGTCAATATCGACGATCCGTTCTCCGTAGTGGAAGTGATTCTGCGGGGCCAGGGTATCCGGCAGTTCACCGCCATTATTGCGCCGCACCAGCAGCTGCGATACCACCCGCCAGTCGGCGCTGTTGCTGTTGAACAGGGTATCGCCGCACTCGGAACAGAAGAATCTCTTCATCTTCTTGTGGGGATGCTGGAATTCCACCAGCCTGTCCGCGCCTTTTCCCACTGTCAGCTGGTCTTTCTCCCAGACATCCACAGAATGGTACGGGACCTTGAGGAAATTGCGGCAGTCAGCGCAATGGCAGAAGCCCCGCACCTTCGGCGCGCCCTTCACGGTAAACTCCACCGCACCGCAGTCACAGCTGAACGAATAGCTCTCCGCCATTGTACTTTGCTCCATCCGGCCAGAATTATCGGGCCATCCCTGAAGTGCCCGCCCTGGACCCGCCACAAGCGTCTCGTCGGCTGACCGCGGGGGACCGGTCCGCTCACCGAAGGATAGCAGCCCGGAGCGTCAGGGCACCGCCGCGCTGTCGTTACGCACCGGCGCCTCGGGCACTTTGCCGGGCAGGTCGGGCGGGAAGGGTGACGAGTCACCCCTCCGGCTTCAGCAGGTAATCGGCGTGGAAACGCAGGTGCTGCTCGATAAAACTGGCGATAAAGTAATAGCTGTGATCGTAGCCAGCGTGGTGCTCGACTTTCACCGGGTAACCGGCAGCCTCGGCTGCGGCTTCCAGCGCACCCGGCTTGAGCTGGGTCTCCAGGAACTCGTCGTCCTCTCCCTGGGAAACCAGGATCGGCTGTGTTTCAGTGGCCCGGCTGAGCAGGACCGTTGCATCGTACTCCTCCCAGCTACTGCGGTCGGTGCCCAGGTAGGCGCTGAACGCCTTTTCCCCCCAGGGACAGCTGATCGGGTTGGCGACCGGGCTGAAAGCCGATACCGAAGTGAAGCGCCCCGGATTGCGCAGTGCCAGCACCAGCGCACCGTGCCCCCCCATGGAGTGCCCGGCAATGGCACGCCGGTCGGTCACGGGGAAGTTGTCTTCCACCAGCGCCGGCAGCTCCTCCAGCACATAGTCATACATATGGTAATGGCGTTTCCAGGGGTCCTGCGTCGCGTTCAGGTAGAAGCCGGCCCCCTGGCCGAGGTCGTAGCCGTCGTCATCCGGCACATCGTCCCCACGCGGGCTGGTATCCGGGATCACCAGGACAATACCCAGCTCCGCCGCCATCCGCTGTGCGCCCGCTTTCTGGCTGAAGTTCTCATCGGTGCAGGTAAGCCCTGACAGCCAATAGAGCACCGGGAAGCGCTGGGTTTTCTCCATCCGCTCGGAAAGTGGCGGCAGGAAGATCGCAAAGCGCATTTCACAGTCCAGCGCCTGCGAGTAATGCCGGTACTGCTCCTGCCGGCCGTCAAATACCTTGGTACTGCTGATCCGTTCAAGACTCATCGGTGACGCCCCCGCTACTGTTCGAAATGAATGACGCTGCGGATGCTCTTGCCTTCATGCATCAGGTCAAAAGCCTCGTTGATCTTTTCCAGCGGCATGGTGTGGGTGATAAAGTCCTCCAGCGGGAACTCACCGGCCAGGTAACGCTCCACATAACCCGGCAACTCAGAGCGCCCCTTGACCCCGCCAAAGGCGGTGCCGCGCCATACACGCCCGGTCACCAGCTGGAATGGGCGCGTGCAGATTTCCTGGCCGGCGCCGGCCACACCGATAATCACCGACTCACCCCAGCCCTTGTGGCAACACTCCAGCGCCGAGCGCATGACCTCCACGTTGCCGATGCACTCGAAGGAGTAATCGACACCGCCGTCGGTGAGCTCGACGATCACTTCCTGAATGGGCTTGTCGTAGTCCTTCGGGTTGATGCAGTCGGTGGCACCCAGCTTTTTCGCCAGATCGAATTTGGACGTATTGATATCGATGCCGATAATGCGCCCGGCATTGGCCATGCGCGCGCCGATCACCGCCGACAGGCCGATGCCCCCCAGACCGAAGATGGCCACGGTCGCCCCCTCTTCCACTTTCGCCGTGTTCATAACCGCGCCCATCCCGGTGGTGACGCCGCAGCCCAGCAGGCAGACTTCCTCCAGCGGGGCCTCCGGGTTCACCTTGGCCAGGGCGATCTCAGGCAATACCGTGTACTCGGAAAAGGTCGAGGTGCCCATATAGTGATAAACCGGCTTGCCGTCGACAGAGAAGCGTGTGGTGCCGTCCGGCATCAGTCCCCTGCCCTGCGTCTCGCGGATTTTCTGGCACAGGTTGGTCTTGCCGGACAGGCAGAATTTGCATTCGCCGCACTCCGGCGTATACAGCGGGATCACGTGGTCCCCGACGGCGACACTGGTCACCCCCTCCCCCACAGACTCGACGATACCGCCGCCCTCATGGCCGAGGATGGCCGGGAAGTTGCCCTCAGGGTCCTCGCCCGAGAGCGTAAATGCATCGGTATGGCAAACCCCGGTGGCCACCAGCTTGATACGAACTTCGCCCTTCTGCGGCGGCATTACCTCGACCGTCTCGATACTCAGCGGCTCGCCCGCTTTCCAGGCCACCGCGGCCTTGCATTGGATCGGCTCTGCGCTCATGCGTGCTCCTGTGATGGTTATTCGTTGGTCTGCGGGCACGGCAAAGCCGTACCGCCAGCTTATGATAAGCGGGTCAACCGCCTTTACGTGTGATTTGGCGCGCCATTCCGTTAATGGTTCCAGAGGATGGCGACAGTCTCAGCCGGCCTCGCGCTGCTGTTTACGCCACTGTAGGGGGGACTTGCCATGGATGGCGCGGAAAGCCTTGGAAAAGGCACTGATATCCGTGTAGCCGAGTGTGGCTGAGAGCAGGTTGATATCGATGCTGGAAGAGCGCAGGTGCCAGCGCGCTGTCTGCATACGCGCATCCTGCACCAGCTGCTTGAAGGAAGTCCCCTCGGCACTGAGCCGCCGCTGCAGGGTCCTGGCGGGCACCCCCATCAGGCGGGCCACCTGGGCCAGGCTGTGGCGCTGGGCCCCCAGGGTCTGCAGGATCAGTGTTTCCACCTGTGCGGCAACACTATCCTGGTGTTCGGCCAGTAACTGGCGGGTAAATTCCTGAAAATACCGCAACAGGCTGTCGCCGGGCGGACAGACGGGGCGCCGGGCAATATCCGCATCAAAGACAAGCCTGTCGCTCTCCTGCCCGAAGAGTACCTCGGTATGGAAGAAGTCCCGGTGGCGCTGCGGGTCGGCGGCCGGCTCCTGGCGGAAAGTCACCATACGGGGCCGCACGTCCTTGCCCGCCAGGTCCTGCATCAACCGGTAGCAGGCTGCCATGGAGAGCTCGCGGTACTGGCGCGCATCGATAGGTGCCTCGAAATGATCATGGCGCTCGGCAATCAGCTGGTCCCCCTCTATCCGCATCCGCCAGTGTTCGGCCTGGTTGTGCAACGCCATATAGCGCTGGGTCACCGCCAGCGCCGTTTCAATATCCAGGTTGTCCAGCAGCTGGCCCACTGCGCCGAGCATCCGCATCCCCTGCATGGAGGCCAGACGCACGCCAAAATCGCGACACTGCAATTCCTCCGCGCAGATGTTCAGGAGGCGGCAAAGGGTAGCGATGGGCACCAGCAGGTCCGGTCGCCGCATACAGTCTTCCGGCAGCCCGACCCGCGCGAGCAGCGTGGAGGGATCACCGCCCAGGTGAGGGACCAACTGGTTGAAGCCCGCCAGGGCACCACTGCGAATTTCGTAATTGGGTCTCATTGGTTCTATTCGCGATCCTTCTTGTCTCTCACCACCCGACACCGGCAAGCAGCAGAGAAAATTCAATATATTATGCCGCGCCGCACTTTATGGGGCCCTCTGGCCGCAATCTGGTCCACGCTGGTGCATCCCCCGGCCCGCGCTTCCGGCAAAACGGCGTGGTGAGAAGCACCTGGGCCGATGGCCTGGAATTTGCTCTGGATTCTCGCAGCAGCGGAATTTCGGCACCAACCAGTTTCGGCACCAATTAGAGGAGCGGCCACTATGGACAATCACCACTGGCTGATGAGCGCGGAAGCGCTCACACTCTTGCGCAAACTGCGCAAGCGCCTGCAGGCGGAGTTCGATGTCAGCCTGCGATTTTCCGAATTCGCCTTTGAGCAGCACCTTGCCCGGGCCAAGCACCGCACCGTGGACGAGGATACCCGGCGTATGATTGCACAGCTGGAGCAGTTGCGCGGCACCCCCTTCCTGACCGGGGACGAACCGGCGCCACGATTGTATCGCGGCCAGCCGATTCTGGAGGAAACGCCAAACCGGGATATATATTCGATGATCTACGGCGAGGAGCTTTCACGGCACGACCCCTCGCTGCGCGGGCGACAGCACACGAAAAAAATGTACCGGGGGCAACTCATCCTGGAAGAGGAGCGCCCCACGCCGGGGTCCTCCAGGCGTATGTCACGGGGCCGCTATTCGGGCTAACCGGTCTTTTTGACAAACCTGGACAGGATCACGATCCGCTGGCCATTGACCCGGCCCTCGATCTGCTCCGGGTTATCGGTCAGGCTGATACCGCGTACTGCTGTGCCCCGCTTGGCAACAATACTCGTACCCTTTACGTCCAGGTCCTTGACGATGGTGACCGTATCGCCGGCACACAGCTCGACCCCATTGCAGTCCCGCTGCACCACGCGCTCCTCTTCGGCGACAGTGGCCCCGGCCTCGGCCCACTGGCGCAGGTCGTCTTCGAGATAAAGCATATCCAGCAGGTCCTGTGCCCAGGTCTCACCGCTGAGCCGCTTCAGCAGTCGCCAGGCCTGCACCTGCACCGCCGGTACCGGGCTCCACATGCTGTCGCCGAGGCACCGCCAGTGCGCACTGTCCAGGGGCTGCCCGCCCTCCAGCTGTGCCCGGCACCGGCCACACACCAGGATATCGGTATCCCCCCGCCCCTCGGAGTGCGGGATGCTGTAAACACCCAGCTCACTGCCATCCCCACAAAGCTCACACTGGTCGCCGCTGCGCTGGCGAAGCTGCTGTTCATTCATCACTCAGGGTTCCTCGATTATCCTGGCCAGGCTGCCAGGCGAAAGCGGCGCGCATTATACCCGGCATCCCGCCACTGCCAACTCGACAGCCCGGACGGGCGACCCTGGGCCGGAAGCAATAGCGCGATGTCCCTGGCAACCGGCTGCCGGGGGGGCCAGCTTTCGGGAAGTGCAACGATGACTGCAAGATACCGGCAGCCGGCTCCCCACCGAATCAGGGGGGATACCGGCCCGGCATGGGTTCAGCTGTGGTGGGCAGAGACGCAGGAGGCGAATTCGCCACACTGATCGTGGGCGAGAGAGTGGGAAATATCTCCCAGGCTGAGGATACCGACCATGCGTTTTTCGCTGTTCATCACCGGCATCCGGCGCAACTGCAATGACTCCATCTTGTGCAGCACCTCGTGCATGTCGTCATCCTCCCAGCACCATTCAATCCCCTCCGTCATGACATCGCGGGCGGTTAAGGAGGAAAGTTCACTGCCCTCCACCACGCCGCGGCAGGTGATATCCCGGTCTGTGACCATCCCGATCAGGTGATCGTTCTCACCGACTGGTACTGCGCCGATATCCTCGTCGCGGAGTATCTTTGCCACTTCGGACAGCGGCGTGTCCGGTGAGCACCAGGTTACCCCCTCGTGCATTGCCTCTTTTACTTTCATGGGAACCTCCGGTCCAGGCGTCAGCGCCACTACGAGGAAGCGCCGACCCCGGGTTTACAAACGAAATTGACAAGCGCCGTCAACGGCCCTCGGGTCAGTGGATTTCAATCCGGTGCTGGCTCGGCTCGGACTCCTTGCGCTTGGGCGCTATCAACTTGAGCACCCCGTCCTTGAAGCTAGCATCGATTTCCTCCTCACTGACATCATTGCCCAGATTGAAGCTGCGCATGTACTTACCGTAGCGTCTCTCCTCACGGATGACGCGCCCGGCCTTCTCTTCCTTCTCTTCCCGGTGAACCTCAGCCTCCAGCGTGAGCACACCGTTTTCCAGCGTCACGCTGATATCATCCTTGTTGACTCCGGGAATTTCGGCACTGATTACATAGCTGTCCTCAGTCTCGCTGATGTCGATACGGGGCGAAAAAAAGCCCTCTTTTCCTTCCGTACTTGCGCGGGATGGCGACATCCACTGGTCGAATATATTGTCGAGATCGAGTAGTGATCCCCTCGGTACCAAGCTCATAGCAGAACCTCCAGCAAGCCGTCTCAAGTGGAATGGCCGCGATCACCCGCAACACCTCAAGGCTGCGCGGGGAAACCCCGGTCATGCGTGCAAATTTTAGCGAGCCAGAGTCGGATCGGTAGGGTCTGCAGGCCACCAGTCGGTGACTTTCTTCACACCTGGAAAGCAGGCTTATTATGCGAAAACAATCTATAAAGACCTGCGGATATATGTTTAATCGCGTCTTTCTGACGTCGCATTCAACTAATATTTCAGGAGACACCAACAAGTGAGGAACTTGCCATGGCAATTGCATGGGTGCTTGTAGCCAACCAATCGCACGCGCGCCTTTTTGAAGCGGCCAATGCCTCGGGGGGCCTTCATGAGGTGGAAGGCATGATTTACCCGGAGGCACGCATGAAAGGCACGGAGCTCTACTCTGACGGCCCTGGTCGCGCCTACGATAGTAGCGGCGAGGGACGCCACGGCATGGGAAACCCGCGAGAGCTTCACAACCGTGCCGGCAGCCGCTTTGCCAAGGAACTCGCCCACGCCCTCGAGCGGGGACGCCAGGAGGGGCGTTACGAAAAGCTCTACATTGTGGCCGAGCCACAGATGGTAGGGAATTTGCGCGAGGAGCTCGATTCGCCCACACGTGCCACCATTGCCGGTGAGACCGGCAAGAACCTGGTATCTTCCGATGCCGACGAAATCCGCTCACAGTTGCCCTACCTTCTGTAGGCGCGAACGGCGGAGAGGAAACGGCACAGGGCACTCTGGAATGAGGGATTGATTTGCACCTCCCGGCTTGCAACCATTGGGTTTACATGAACGCCATAAGGTGGGGGCAATGCTGAGACTTTTCGATATCCGGCGCGGCACGATCAACGAAGCGGCCCCCGCCACGCCGCCGGAGCCACGGCAACTGGCCGAAGCTGTATGGATCGACATCCAGGAACCGGAAGAACAGGAACGGGAACTGCTGGAACAGCTGCTGCGCACCGAGCTGCCCGAATCCGAGGACGTCGAGGAAATCGAGGCCTCAGCGCGCTACTTTGTCGACGCGGCCGGCGTGCATATCCACTCCCTCTTCCTGACCCAGAGCGAGGGCCGCCACAACACCTCAACCGTGGCTTTCATCCTGCAGCCAGACCGGCTGATCACCGTCCGCGACTGCGAGCTTGCGGATTTCCGCCTGTTGCGCATGCGTGCCCGCCGCGGCGGCGTCGAGGCCCGCAGCGCGCAGGAACTGATTGTCGAAGTCTTTGAGCAGAAAGCGGAAAACCTGGCGGATGCCCTTGAGGATATCCACCTCAGGCTCGGTGAAGTCAGCTATATGGTGCTGGAAGACGAAGCCGCAGAACTCGAAGACGCGATCGACCAGCTGGCGAAGGTGGAGGACAGCAATGGTAAGGTCTTGCTGTGCCTGATGGACACCCGCCGCTCCATCACTTTCCTGCAGCGGCATATGCAGATCGATGGTGAGCAACAGGAGCGTTTTCGCGACATTATCCGCGATATCGACACCCTCACCGCCCACACCAGTTTCCTCTTCGACAAGATCAACTTCCTGATGGATTCCACCCAGGGCTTTATCAATATCGAACAGAACCAGATCATCAAGATTTTCTCGATCGCTGCCGTGGTGTTTCTGCCGCCAACCATGGTCGCCAGTATTTACGGCATGAACTTTGAGTTCATGCCGGAGGTTGACTGGGTGCTGGGCTATCCCTTTGCACTGGGCCTGATGATCCTCGCGGGGGTGGCCCCGTACCTGTATTTCAAGCTGAAAGGCTGGCTGTGATGGTGGCACTGGCGCCGGCTTCGACGGCAGGACATGCCGCGTAACTGCTAAAATTCTTGCTCCTGCACTCGGATTTCGCGCACCGGTATACCGCTCCGGGGGAAGATGAAGATAATGGTGACACCGACCCACAAGCATTTTCACCGCAAGCGCTGGCTCAGCGTGCAGCAGGCCGTCGACCACCTGAGCGCGCTCTCGGAGGAGCCGCTCACCAGCGCCGACCTCGCCGACCTCGCCGAGGAGCACCAGCTGGACCTGTACTGGTACCGGCCTGGCCAGCAGGTGGCCTATATCGGCCGTCCCGAGGTCGCCAGCCTCGACACCCCATTGCGACTGTGCGCGGAAGACCACAGTGACTGGCGCGCAATTGCCGACATCCTGCGCCAGCACCCGGCCCTGCCCGCATTCGAGCAGGATACGCCACTGCTGGAGGACGCGGGCGGCGACCGCCTGCGTATCACCTTTGACCAGCGCCACAAGCCTGAACCATTCAGCAGCCGCTGGTACCCCACCCTGGCGGAACTGATGGTCCGGCGTCAGGACCTGGAACAGCTGGAACCGCACCTTTTTTCCAGCCAGGAGGATGGGGACACCCATATCCTGGAAACGCCGTTGTTGCTGCGGGTTATCTGGCAGCTGGAACAACTCGCCCTGGATGGCGATCACCACTCCACTTCCTGGCTGGCTGACCAGCTTGCCCGGCGCTCCCCCGGGGTGGACCGCGCCGACCTGGTGCGCGTCCTCGATGCCGCCCAGCGGGAAGGCCTCCGCGGCACACCCCACTGACTGCCACTGGCGCCGGTTAACGGGGCCCGGTCCGGCAGCGCTTCTAATAAATCGAAAGGTTACACCAGCTTTTTTCGCTGGAAGGTTTTGCCGCAATTTATTTACACTCCCTCCATCACAATAACGTGGGCTGTAGCCCCGGCGGCTGTCGGCTGCTGCACCACGGTATCGATACACAGGGAGAGGCAACTGTGGCAGCCAGGAACAGTGAGCAACAGTACGGTTGGGTGGCCATTGGCCTGCACTGGCTGATGGCCCCCGCGGTCATTGGCATGTTCGCGCTGGGCTGGTGGATGCGCCAGCTGTCCTACTACGACCCCTGGTATCGCCAGGCCCCGGAAATTCACAAGGGCATCGGTATCCTGCTGCTGGCCCTGTTGCTGGTGCGCCTCCTGTGGAAGGCCCTGAACCCCCATCCCGGGGAACTGCCGGGCACACCACGCTGGCAGGCACTCACTGCACGGGCGGCGCATGCCGGGCTCTACCTGCTGTTACTGGCCATCATGATTTCCGGCTACCTGATCTCCACTGCGGACGGTCGCGCGATCAGCGTTTTCGGCTGGTTCGAGGTTCCCGCCACCCTGCAGGGGCTGGCCAACCAGGAGGACCTGGCGGGAGAAGTTCACGAGGTGCTCGCCTGGACCCTGATGGCGCTGGTGACGCTACATGCACTGGCGGCGCTGAAACACCACTTTATCGACCGCGATGACACCCTGCGCCGCATCCTGGGCCGCAGCAGCAATCCGCAACCCAGTCGTCCGCGTAACGCGTCAGGTATGGACGGAGCGGCACAAACGATCGAGTAACCACTGCTTGTACCAATAACCGAAGAAGACAAAGGACCAACCCATGAAGAAAATCGCCATTTTCCTGTTCGCAGCCCTGGTAGGGGCCACCGCCCAGGCAGCCGAATACAAGATTGATACCAAGGGCGCTCACGCCTTTGTCCAGTTCCGCATCAAGCACCTGGGCTACAGCTGGCTGTACGGCAGGTTCGACGAGTTCAGCGGTTCCTTCGAGTACGACGAGAAACAACCTGCCGATTCCTCCGTCAATGTGCAGATCGATGTAGCCAGCATCGACAGCAACCATGCCGAGCGTGACAAGCACCTGCGCGGCGAGGACTTCCTGCACGTGGAGAAGTACCCCACCGCTACCTTCAAGAGCACCAGCTATGAGCCCGTGGGCGAGGGCAAGGGTAAACTCAGTGGTGAACTGACCCTGCACGGCGTGACCAAGCCGATCGTCATCGACGTCGAGCACGTGGGCGGAGGCAAGGATCCGTGGGGCGGTTACCGCCAGGGCTTTACCGGCACCACCGAGTTTGCCCTGAAGGACTTCGGCATCATGTACGACCTGGGCCCCGCGTCCCAGACCGTGGAGATGATCCTGGACGTGGAAGGTATCCGCATCTGATTGCAACCACGCAGCAATAGAGCATAAGCCCGGCAACGCCGGGCTTTTTTGTTTGGATGTGAACGTCCCACGCATACCTCTGCATTCCACGGCTTGGTATTTACCGCGTACCGGAGTTCGCCCCCTTCCTCAGCCTGGCCAGCCATAAAAAAGCCCGACGCGAGCCGGGCCAGGAAGATATCTGTACAGGGTCAGGCGCTGGCCTCGCTGGCCAGCGGCGCCCGTTCAAGCAGGCGGTAGCCGCCATACACGGCGAGGCCCGCAAGGATGCCCGGCATCCCCTCGTAGATATGACTGTGCCAGCCCAGCCCGTAGCGCCACAACAGGGCCGTCGCCAGTCCCACCACGCTCATGGCGATATACACGCGCTGCGATGGGCGCCCGCCCAGCGACAGCACAATCAGCAGCGGTGCAAAAGCGGAGGCCAGGGCCGACCAGGACATCACCACCAGGCTGAAAACACTCTGTTTATTCAGCAGTGCCCACCCCACCGCGGCAACGGTAATCCCCAGGGTGGCGGCCTTGAGCATCCAGGTACGGTCGATACGGTGTGGCAGGATATCGTGGGTGAGTGCGGCGGAGCAGCTCAGCACCAGCGAATCCGCCGTGGACATGGTCGCGGCAAAGACACCTGCCAGGATCAGGCCCACCAGGGCCGGATGCAGCAGTTCCTGCGCCATCATCGGCAGTGCCAGCTCGGCGTCGAAGCTACCCGGGTCACTCAGCATGATCCGCGCCAGCATCCCCACCCCGGTGGCCATAAAGTAGAACGCGGTAAACCACAGGTAGTACCAGCACCGGGCATGGATCATGCGGTTCTCATCCTGCAGCGCCATAAAGCGCACCATGACATGGGGCTGGCCAATCACTGACAGGCCGGCAAACAGCCACCCGATTGCAAAAACCACCCCGCCGGCCAGACCCGGCAGCAGCATATTTTCCGGATACCAGTTGAGGTAACCCTCTACCTGGCCCATCTGGCTCCAGGCGGCCCCCAGGCCACCAACTGACTGGGTGGCGGCAAACAGCAGGATGCCCATGGCAATGATCATGACGATCGACTGGGCCGCATCCGTCCAGATAGAGGCGCGGATACCACCGGCCAGGCAATAGGCCGCCACAATTACGCCACCGATTACCGCGCCGCTCCAGATCGGCAGGTCCAGCAGCACATACAGGGCCTTGCTGCCCGCCACCAGCTGGGCACTGGCATAGGCCAGCAGGAACATCAGCGCCAGCACGCCGGCCAGTCGCTGCCAGGTGGAAAAGCGGCTGCCGTTCCAGTAGCTGATCACGCCCGCATAACTGCTCTCACCAGTTTCCCGGGTGGCCCGGCACAGGGAACGGTGCACCCACATGGAACCGAGGAAATCCCCCAGTATCCAGCCCACCATCAGCCAGATGGACGCGAGGCCGGTGGCATAGGTGTAACCGATCACACCGATAAACATATAGCCGCTGTTATTGGTGGCCACAGCGGACAACCCCACCAGGAACGGCGGCACATCACTGCTGGCGAGGTAGTAATCGTGCTTGGTGCCGCGGCTGCGCAGGAAAGAACTGACACCGATCGCGGCAAACAGGGCGAGGAAGAACAGGAAACTGAGTAACACGGGCCACTCCTTGCGGTCGTTATTATTGTCAGGCGGGCTGCTCCCGGCGGTCGCCGGGAGGAACCGTCCGGAGGATCAGTGTGAATCCACCGGGCATCAAAGGCAATCAGGCGCTGTTTGCCTGTCCCCCAGATGTACTGGTGTCCGCGGGCTGCGCACTGACGTTCTGGATCCCCATCAGCTCGGCAAAGGGCGGGAACTCGAACAGGCCGTCCAGTGCCGGATCGTCCATCGCCTCATCCCGGTACGCGCTGGAGATCTCCAGTGCCCGCGCAAGGTTGGACACCGCCTCCTCCCACTGTTCCTGGCTCGCATGGGCACAGGCCAGCTGGTAGTAGGCGTTTCCGTTTTCGGGATCGATTTCCAGTGCCTGCAGGCACAGGTTGATGGCCCACTGGGGTTCACCCAGCTCCAGCACCGCATCGGCCTTGTAGGTCAAGGCCTCGCCGTCGTCGCGGCGCAGTCCCAGGATCTGGTCATAGACGGCAATTTTACCGGCGGGCGTGTGCTCGCGACCGGCCCGCAGCCACAGGGACTGGATTTCCTGGGTCAGCTCGATTTCATCGCGGTTGTGTTCGATATGCCGCGTCTTCTCGCTGAGCTGCTCCTCGATACTGCGCAGGCGCTCTTCGTACTGGCTGACCAGTTTGTTTACCTCGTCGGTAGCGAGGCTGTGCACCTTTTCCTTGATATCGCGGATCGAGGTCCAGCCTACAAGCACCAGCATGGAGCTGACGCCAGCGATCAGGTAAAAGAAATAAGTCACCGTATCGGTGGCATAGGTAATCGCCTTGTCGGCGGCATTGATCTGGCGATCCACCACTTCCTGGGTGATCGCCACCCGCTGGTCTGCCATGTCCTTGCGCAGCTGTTTCAGCTCGTCCAGCACATAGCGTTCCACAAACGGGGTATAGAGCGGCTCCTGCAGCTTGTCGACATGCCGCTCGGCGGCCCGCTGCGTCTTATCAACGTCCTCGTTGCCTTGCGGCTCCTGCTGGGCGCTGGTCGCCAGCGGCAGCAGCAACGCCGCCGCCAGCATCAGCCATGCACTCAGGCCGCGCATATCGCCTCGCCGTGGTCATATACCTCTACCAGCGCATGGTGCAGGCTCTTGACCGCTTCCTCGTAATCCGTCTCATTGATGATGAACTGCATATCCACCTGGCGCATTGACTGGTGGACAGCCAGCACGCTGATTCCGGAACGGGCCAGCGCGGCAACGGCGCGGGAAAGCATACCCGGCACTTTCATATCACTGCCGATCGCGGACACCACTGCCACCTTGCGCACCTGGATATCACAATCCGGGTATTTTTCGCAGATTGCGCTGCGGATGCGCTTCACCGTCTTCAGGTTATTGGCAATGAAGTGGGTAATGGTGTTGGCGTTGATGTCCTTCGTCACCACACTGCCCTTGAAGCGTGCGATGATATCGTTGATGCTGCGATCGTAGCTGGTCATCAGGCCCATCATGTCCTGATCAAAGCACTCCACGGCATAGATGTTCTTGCGTCCCGCAATGATCTCTACACAGGGCGTCTCACTGACGTAATCACCGGTAACCAGCGTACCGCGGTGCTCAGGCTCGAAGGTATTCATGACACGCAGCGGGATTTCCTGCTGGCGCAGGCCCTTGGCCGCACGCGGGTGAATTGCCTCCATGCCCAGGTTGGCCAGCTGGTCGGCCACATCGTAGTTGGTACGACCAATTGGCACCGCCTGTTCCTCACCCACCAGGCGCGGGTCGGCGCTGCTGAGGTGGTATTCCTTGTGAATGATGGCCTCACGTGCCTCGGTGATGACCGCGATTCGGCTGAACGTCATCTCGCTGTAACCACGGGCGAAGGTGTTCATCAGGCCCTCGGCGGTGTGGGCATAGCCGGTGACGATGGGAAGCTCCCTGGACATGTCGATGTCCTTGAAAGCGCGCTGGATGCGCTCATCCAGCGTCAGGTGGTCGCTGTCCTGCCAGCCGGTAAGGTCCACAAAGCGGGCATTGATGCCCTCTTCCTCGCGCAGCAGTGCCGCGGTGTTCCAGGCGCTGTGGGCTTCGCCCAGGCTGGCGAGCATCTCGCTGACAGTATTCAGGTGGCCTTCCAGTGCGAAGTGACCGTGCTGGCACACACGCTCCAGGTCACCAAGGCAGCGCTCGGCATCCTCGAGGCGCTCACCGATAAAGTCATTGGCTTTCGCCAGCAGCTCCGGGTCCTTGAACAGGGATGCGTTGATTTCTTTCATGCGGTCGCGCAGGCCCTCGATGGCCTCGGACCAGCTGCGATCTTCGTTGGCATCGGCGAACAGCGCAAAAATACCCGGGCGCCCGGACTTCTTGTGCTCCAGCAGCAGGTCGGTGATACCGCCGTAGGCGGATACCACGAAGATGCGCTGGTACACGCCTTCCATCGCGGCCTTGCGGTTTTTGAGAACGATATTGTCACGCACCGCGGCATAGTCGCTCATGGACGTGCCGCCAATTTTTTCCACCGTGTGTTCTTTCATGGTCTTCCTGTAGATGTTGTCTCTGGATGTAAGTGAACCGGCGCCTAGTGGGGGCGCCGGTGCGAACCTCGCAACATCTTTATTTGTCGGATACCTCTTCGGCGTCCAGTTCGTAAGCGCCTTCCGCGTTGTGCACTTCCTTGCCGTGCAGCGGCGGATTGAAAACACAGGCCATTTTCATTTCTTTCTTGGCGCGCAGGATATGCTTGTCGTTCTTGTCCAGGATGTAGATGGTGCCCGGAGTGATCGGGTACACCTTGCCATCCTCGACGGTTTCCACTTCACCCTCGCCGGACATGCAGTACACAGACTCCAGGTGGTTCTGGTAGTGCAGGTTCAGGTTGGCACCCTCATAAATGGTGGTGATATGGAAGGAAAAGCCCATGTTGTCGGCCTTCAACAACAGGCGGGTGCTCTCCCAACCCTCGGAAACAATACGTCGGTCGCTTTTCTCTGCTTCTTGCAGCTGTCTGACAATCATTGCTGGTCTCTCATCAAATTACGTTAAGGACTAAAATTTCATGGGCGCCGATCAGGCGGCGCCAGCCAGGGATTTCTTATCTGCTTCGTCGGTTTCCTCGGCGAAGAAATCGTGCTCTTCCGGCACATCCTGGCCCTTCAGGACTTTCTTTACCGCCGCTTCGACGATATCCAGGCCACGCTTCAGGTTTTCATCGCTGATGGTCAGGGGACACAGGGTTTTTACCACCTGGTCGTCTGCACCGCTGGTTTCGATCACCAGGCCGTGCTTGAACGCTTCGCTGGTAATCTGGTCGGCCAGCTCACCGCTGATGCAGTTCAGGCCACGCATCATGCCGCGACCGCGGGTAGTCATGTTGCCATCACCGTATTTCTCGACGATGGCGTCCATGCGCTCCTCGATATACTTACCCTTGCGCTGCACATCCTTGGCGAACTTGTCGTCGCTCCAGTAATGGTCGATGGCAGCCTTGGCGGTAACGAAGGCCAGGTTATTGCCACGGAAAGTACCGTTGTGCTCACCCGGCTTCCACTGGTCCAGCTCCGGGCGCATCAGCACTACCGCGAACGGCAGGCCGTAACCACTCAGGGACTTGGACAGGGTGACGATATCCGGCGAGATTCCGGCTTCCTCAAAGCTGAAGAAGGCACCGGTACGGCCGCAGCCCGCCTGGATGTCATCGACGATCAGCAGCATGTCGTGCTTCTTACATACCGCGTCAAGGTTGCGCAGCCATTCCATGCTGCAGGCGTTGATGCCGCCCTCGCCCTGCACGGTCTCGACCATTACCGCAGCCGGGTGGTCCACACCGGAAGAGGAGTCGGACAGAACCTTGTCCAGGTAAGCGGTGGTATCGATGTCGTCACCCAGATAACCTTCGTACGGCATGCGGGTGATACCGCTCATGCTCACACCGGCGGCGCCGCGGTGGTGGGAGTTACCGGTGGCAGCAAGGGCGCCCAGGCTGCAGCCGTGGAAGCCGTTGGTGAAGGAGATGATGTTCTCGCGGCCCTTCAGCTTGCGCGCGATCTTCATTGCCGCTTCGACGGCATTGGTGCCGGTCGGGCCGGTGAACTGCATGACATATTCCATGCCGCGCGGCTTCAGGATCTTGTCGGAAAAGGCTTCCAGGAACTCGCCCTTGGCCTTGGTGTGCAGGTCCAGGCCGTGGGTGATGCCGTCGGCCTGGATGTACTCCAGCAGTGCTTCCTTGAAGACCGGGTTGTTGTGGCCGTAGTTCAGGGTGCCGGCACCGCCGAGGAAATCCAGGTACTGGTTACCTTCCTCGTCATACAGGTACTCGCCCTGGGCCTTGTTGAACACCCGGGGGAAAGCGCGCGCATAGCTCTGGACTTCCGATTCGATTTCGTCAAAAACTTTCATGTTGTCAACCTTTGATTGGTAAATTGTCTGATCTCAGGACTTGGGAAAACTCAACTCTTGCCCGGTATGGACTGCATACCGTTACCGCCTCAGCTGCCGGTCCCGGTAAAAGGGCCGATACGCAGCAGCATCTCGCTGTCATGCTGACCGTGGAAATGACGCTCACGGTCAAACATCACGGACTCATTGCACTCGGTGCCCAGTTTGCGGGCCAGGCCGCGGAACAGGGCCCAGGAGGCCTCGTTGTCGGGCGTGATGGTGGTCTCCAGGTAGCGCACCTGTGCACAGGCCTCGCGACCGAGGATCTCGCGGATCATGCGGCCGGCCAAGCCCTGCCCGCGACCTTCCTCGGCCACGGCCACCTGCCAGATAAAGAGAGTGTCGGGACGCGACGGCACCAGGTACCCGGAGACGAAGCCGGCAAGTTCCCCGGCAACCTCCGCGGCGACACTGGTGTCGGCGAAATGGCTGGTCTGCAACAGGTTGCAGTAGACGGAATTTTCATCCAGTGGAGGGCAGCGCTGGATCAAGCGGTGCACGTCGGCACCGTCTTCACTGACCGGCCGGCGCAGCAGGGCTTCCCTTTTGGTGGAATCCTGCCGCGCCTGGACCTTGTCTTCCGGGGACTCTTCGGCCTTGTCTCCCGAACCCCCGCCCTGATTGTTGGCTACGCTTGTGGCGCTCAAATCAATACCTTTAGTCATCAAATTGTATTAAAAGACCCTGAAAACGCGCGGTGCCACGCAATTTCGGCCTTGCAGGCCATATTTGACCTTTTGTTAAATTAATTGTTTACTGCTCTAAACAATTTTTTGCATAGTACTCTAAACAAATACGAGACCGCAAGACCAAACCCATGGAGACTGAACAAAATCTGGCCAAGCAGGAGCTTCCAGAGAGCACAGATAGGGATATAGCACAGCCCGTTGAGCACAAATATGACCGGCGCGCGCAGCCCCGTGGCGAGCGCGTGCACGGAAGGATTGACAAAACGCCAGCGGCGCATAAAGTCGGGCGCGAGCGGATGTCCCGCCGAGAACTGCAGAGCCTGCTACTGATGGACAAGATTGAAGAAGTACTGATTACCCTGCGCCGCCTGATCCGCGCCACTGACCTGCACTCCAAGCAACTGGTCAAGACCGCCGGGCTTACCGCGCCGCAACTGCTGCTTCTTCAGGCCATCCGGGAGAAGGGCCAGGTCACCATCGGCGCCCTGGCGAAGGAGATCAGCCTCAGCCAGGCCACGGTGACCACAATCCTGGACCGGCTGGAAAAACGCGGGCTGGTGTACCGTGAGCGCTCATCAGAGGACAAGCGCAAGGTGCACGCCTATCTCACCGACAAGGGCATGGATTTTATCCGCGACGCCCCCACCCCGCTGCAGGAGCACTTCGTGCGCCAGTTCCGCGACCTGCGCGAATGGGAACAGTCCATGATCATCTCCTCCCTGCAACGGGTGGCACTGATGATGGACGCAGAGCATATCGACGCCTCACCAGTACTCGACATCGGCGACCTGGACCGGCACCAGCCACAGGAAAAAGGCGAAAAGGACGACTCGTGAGCCCGCTGCCGCGGCGGGACGCTTGTCTTCAGGCGCCAATTCCGCCGCTTTTTCAGGCGGCCTCCCCGGCATCCGCGCAATCCTTGAACAGGTGTTGCGGGAGTGGCACGCAATCATTGCATTTACACCGCAGATCGGTATAAATGAGGCCACAAAATTAGAAAGGCGCGACACGGCTAAGTTAGCGCTAACTTACTCAAGACACGGCGTAAAAACCAAAAAACAAGGGACTTGTCGCAAGAATAACCGCCACCCCCTCTCGCACCGCTAGCCACCAGCAAGCGGGAAAGGGGGTAGTGCCGTGTGCGACTCTCCCAGGGCGCCTGGCGAAATCAGCCCAACTCCCGGACCGGGGCCTGTGCCAGGCGAAAGTTCTGCCTGTCCTGAGATTGCGCCAGAAACGCAAACACCCCGCAGGGAAAGGGACAATTTAAGATGGCTTGTTTGCAGCACCCGGAAAGGGAGCACCCCGTCTACCTGATGGCCCATCACACCGTCGGCCGTCGCCACGGTGCTGTGGATACCCGCATCACCAGCGCCGAGATTTCAGGCATCCACGCCGCCATTCAATGGACCGGCACCCACTGGAATATTCGCGACCTGAGCCGCAACGGCACCTGGCTCAATGGCCAGCAGCTGGTGCCCGCCAGGAATTACGAGCTGGAACAGGGGGACAAAATCTGTTTCGGCCGCGCCACCAATCCGGCCTGGATAGTGGAAAACCTCGATGGACCGGAAAACCTGCTGATCGACCTGCAGTCGGGCGATGCCCTCAACCTCGAGCAATACCACTTGTTGCCGGACGAGCGCGAGCCCCTCGCCAGCCTCCACTTCAATCCCATTTCCGGCCAGTGGCTGTATGAGTTCACCGGAAATTCCAGGGGCAGCGAAAGCGCCATCGCCGTCGACCACGGCGAGCGTATCGACTGCGGCCACCACAGCTGGGAGCTGTTCCTGCCCGATAACCAGGGCGCGACCAAGGAACTCTCCATGCAGCAGATGACCATCTGCG
The DNA here is from genome assembly GCF_021729035.1 of Microbulbifer sediminum. Lineage (GTDB taxonomy): Bacteria > Pseudomonadota > Gammaproteobacteria > Pseudomonadales > Cellvibrionaceae > Microbulbifer > Microbulbifer sediminum. The sequence continues at coordinate 555,645 of NZ_JAJSAP010000001.1, forward strand.
AGTTCGAGCTGCGCTTCTCTGTGAGCCACCACGAAGAACATGTGCAGCTGCAACTGCGCCGTGGGGACCTGCAGGTGGCACTACCCGCACGTATCCACCACTACCTGCTGCTGTACCTGGCGCGGGCACGCATGGTGGATATCGAGCGCGGCGCCGACCCGGAGTCCCAGGGCTGGGTCTCCATCCAGGTAGCCACCCGCGAGCTGGGCATTACCGTCAACCACCTCAACACCCAGATCTTCCGCGCCCGCAAGCAGATCGCCGAAGCGCTGCCGGACGCCATCGACACCTCGGGACTGGTGGAACGGCGCTCCTGGGAGATCCGCCTGGGGTGCAGCAATTTCGAGATCTACAAGGGCTCACAGCGCGAGTCCCGGGCCGGGCATATCACCGAGCCCGCCTGATCCTCGACGGCGGCCCAGGGAAAGGGATTCGGGCCGCCGGAAAAAACAACGACAACAACTGATCGTCAGGGAAGGCAGACAGCAGGAACAGGGCCATTCCCCGGAATCGTGATGTCAGAAGAACAACCAGAACAGATCGGCCGATACAGAATCACCGGGCAGCTGGGTGCCGGCGGTATGGGTGTGGTGTATCTCGCCATCGATGACCACCTCCAGCGCCGGGTGGCCATCAAGCGGCTGATTCGCAACCCCTCCAGTGATACGGCGCACCTGCGCATCCGCCAGGAGGCCAAACTGCTGGCGCAACTCAACCACAGCAATATCGTGCAAATTTACGATGTGGTGGAGCAGGCCGGCGAAATGGCGCTGGTGATGGAGTTTATCGACGGCTGCTCCCTGTCCCAGTGGCAGCGCGAGCGGGCTCCCGGCCTCGCACAACGACTCGATATTCTCGGCCAGGTCTGTACCGGCCTCGCCCGCGCCCACAGCATCGGCATCATCCACCGGGACCTGAAAGCCGACAATATCCTGGTGGACCGGGACAACACCGCCAAGATCACCGATTTCGGCATTGCCAAGAACTGGCGCGAGGAAAGCGACCTTACCCGCGAACAGCACGTGGCCGGCAGCTGGGGCGCCATGTCGCCGGAGCAGGCCCTGGGACGGCCGCTGGACAACCGCTGTGACCTCTTCGCCCTGGGCGTGCTCGCCTACCGCCTGCTCACCGGCCAGGGCCCGTTCGGCGACCACGACAGCGCCTTTGTCATCGTGGACCGCATCGTCAACAGCGGGCACCCGCCGGCGCAGAAACTCAATCCGGAGCTGCCCACGGTACTGTCGCAACTCCTCGACCGGCTGCTGGAGAAAGACCCCGACAAGCGCCCGCTGAGCGCCCGGGCTGTCGCCGAGGAACTGCACAATATTCGCGCCACCCTGGATGCGGCGACCGCGGCCTCGACCATCAGCCATACCGCCACCATTACCGCCGAGAGCTTTCACGCCCAGGCCCGGCGCCGCCAGGGCCAGCGCAAACCGCTGCTGCTGGGGGCCGCAATCGCCGTGGCCGCCGCGGTGACCCTGGCCTCATTGAGCACCCTGATCCCCGAGACCGACAAGCAACAGGGCGAGTACCTGGCAATCCTCGCACCACACCAGGCCAACCTGGGGACACGGGAAAAGCGCCTGCTGGGCAATAATATCCTCAGCGCGCTCAAGCAGGGGCTCTCCAATCGCGAGGGGCTGCTACTGGTGCCCTACTCGGAATCGGAGCAGCTGGTGGGCGAGCGACTCCAGGACCAGGTCGAGGCGCTGAATGCCGATCTGCTGCTGCACCCGACCCTCACCTGCGAGGGACAGCAGTGCGAGGTCTCCCTGGAACTGATCGATGCCGACAGCCTGGCCGTGATCAGCAACCGTACCGCCTCCCTAGATATCAACGAGGGGCTGGAAACCCGGACGCGCACCATGCAGCAGCTGAACTACCTGCTGCGGGATTACCCCCCCCGCGACGACCGGGCCCAGGGCAACATCACCGAAGCGGACTACCAGCGCTACCTGGCCCTGTACGACCGCAGCTCCAACGACGCCAACCTGTCCGAGGCACTGGAATCCCTGGAGGCACTGCAACGGCGTGCACCAACCTTCACGCCCCTCTACGAGCTCTACAGCGAGCTGGTGATCGACCAGCGCTTCAACACGCGCCATATTGACGCCCTCGACCGGCTGCGGGACTTCCTCACCCTGGCCCCGCGCAAGGTCAGCAACCACCCGGACCTGCTGCTGGCAGAACTGCGCCTGGCCATCGCTGACAGTGACCCCGGCCGCGCCGAGGCACTGCTCGAGCAGCTCAGGGTAAGCCTGCCGGACCGCGCCACCTACTATCAGATGCTCAATTACTATCACCAGCAGCGCGGGCAGTATGACCAGGCCCTGGCTGCCATCAACAAGGCCCTGGAACTGCGCACCAGCCACCGCTACCTGGTGCAGAAAGCCCTGACCCTGAGCACCCAGGGCGACATGGAAAACGCCAGGCCATTGCTGCTGGAGGCTCTGGAGATCGACGAAAACAACATGAGTGTGATCTCCCTGCTGGCCGCCAACGAGCTCGACAGTGGACGCCCGCAAGAGACCATCCGCCTGCTGCAGAATGCCGGTACCGGCCAGCTGGGGACCATGGATACCTACAACCTGTGCCTGGCCTATTACATCGAGAAACAGTTCGAGCGGGCCCAGGCCTGCTTCGCCGGCGTATCGGAACGGGCACCGCGGGATGCCGACTCCGTGCTGTACCAGTCTGAGATCGCCCGTGTCCGGGGAAAGCCGGACCAGGCCCGGCAACTGGCAGAGAAAGCCCTGTCGCTGACAGAAGGGCGAGACGACTGGGAGGGGCTGCTGATGCGCGCCCGCGCCTATGCCGAACTGGGGCTGCCGGACAGGGCAATCAGCACCCTGATGCAGATTCGCCGTTCCGCCCCGGATGACCTCTACGTAAACTACGCCCGCGCCCAGGTCTACATCGCCAGCGGCGACCTGGTCTCCACCCGGGCACACGTGCAGAAAACCCTCGAACAGGGGCTCTCGCCCATCTGGTACAACACCGCCCGCTTCGCGCCCATCTGCAGCAACCGCAAGTTCGCCCAGCTGCGCAAGGAGCACCCGGTGCTGTGCCAGCCGCGGCAACAGGAACCCACCCGCATGGCGCGGGGCCAATCCACCGGGGGCCAGGGCTAGCGCCGGGGCGCCGCCACAGGAAAAGCAAAGAAACACAACAGTACCCGGCCAGGAACAGGAACAGGAACAGGAACAGGAACAGGAACAGGAAATAGTACCGCCATCTTAAAAGCGGTACACTGCTGCCAAGTCGCCCGCAGGCAACCAGGAGCACGGCCTGCAAGGGCGGGGATGTACCGGACCTGTCGTCTCCAACAAGAATAAATGGCCATGGAAATCGCCGAACCACCACAGTCCCTGCTCGGTCGCTACCGGGTCGAGCGCGCGCTCGGCGCCGGCGGTATGGGCGTGGTGTACCTGGCCCGCGACACCCAGCTGCAGCGCCCGGTGGCCATCAAGCAGCTGCGCGCTGACGCCACCACCGAGTCCGCCGGCGCCCGCATCCGCTCCGAGGCCCGCCTGCTGGCCCAGCTCAACCACCCCAATATTGTCCAGCTGTACGACGTGATCGAGCGCGATGGCGATATCGCGCTGGTAATGGAGTACGTGGAGGGCACCACCCTCAAGGAGTGGATGCGCGAGCGCACCCCCACCCTGCGGGAGAAGCTGGACCTGCTGATGCAGATCTGCCGCGGTCTGTCCGAGGCCCACAGCCTGGGCATCGTCCACCGCGACCTGAAGCCGGACAATATTCTGCTGGCCATCGGCACCGGCGGGGTCACGGCCAAGATCACCGATTTTGGCATCGCCAAGTCGCTGCAGCAGGAAAGTACCGATATCACCCGCGAGGACCATGTGGCCGGCACCGTGGACGCCATGTCCCCGGAACAGCTGCAGGGCCAGACCCTGTGCCCGCGCAGCGACCTGTTCAGCCTGGGCGCCATCGCCTACCAGCTGCTGTGCAACGCCCGCCCGCTCGACAAGGGCGACGGCGGCAGCCTGGCACTGGCCCACAAGGTAATTCACGAACCGCATATCCCGCCGCAGCAGGCCTGCCCCGAACTGCCGGAGCCCCTGGCCGCCCTGCTCGACCGCCTGCTGGCCAAGCAGCCCGGGGCACGCCCGGAATCCGCCCAGCAGGTCTACGAGGCGCTGGCCTTCCTGCACCAGCACCAGGCCGCCGACACCGACAGCGACGAATTCTCCGCCACCGTCACCGCCCTGCTGCGCAAGCCCCCCAGCCAGCGCCGCAAGCTGTACAAACGGCTCGGCTACACCGCCGCCCTGGGCGCCCTCACCGTCGCCGGCTACTTCGGCTGGGAATACGCCACCCGCCTGGAGCCGCAATATATCGCCGTCATGCCGGTGGAAATCAGCGGCGAGGTACGTGGCGAGGACAACGCCAAAGCCCTCACCGCCACCATGGTGCGCCAGGCGCTGATGAATTCCGTCTCACAACTGAAAGCCAGCGCGCTGGTGAGCTTTACCCCGAAAGAGGGGCAGGATTTTGACGCACAACTGCAGGCATTGCGGGACAAGGGCGTGACGGATGCGCTGTTTGCGCGGCTGGAGTGTGCGCGGGTGCGGTGTGAGATTGAGTTGCAACGGATTGGGCCGATAGACAGTCAAATACGTAACCAAGCTGGCATGACGCTATTGGCGAGCAAGCAACGGGAATCAAGCTACTCATTGACAAATATAGCTCTTAGTCTTTTTGACAAGCAGTATCATGGCCCAGCCAATTCCGCACAAATGCTTTCTATAGCGGATTACCAAACATATATTGCCATACTGTCAAGAACTGAAAACAAGGACATACGGGAAGAAGACCTTAATACCCTTAGAAAATTATTAAACAAAAACCCTGAAAACCTCAACCTTTACAGACTATTCACCAAGCTTTCCTGGCAAACATTTACGATCACTAATGATAGATCGTATATCTTTGAGGGCCTCACGTTACTTAAAAACCTGGGCTCCAATATCGACAACAAAAAAATAATACTTGAGCTTGAGCTTGTCTTAAGAGGTTTTCTAAACGACGAAGAAAAATTCGATAGCACAATCAAAGAGTTACAGACTGAAGGATTCCCATCCGCACATTTATTAACCCAACGAGCAAGATTTTCAAGAAACCAAGGAAATTACGAGCAAAGCTTAAATTATGCCAAGCAGGCCAATCAGCTAAACCCATCAGCAGAAAACCATTACCTGATTGCGCTCAACCAATACCATATGGGCAACTATCAGTCCTCAATCGAGCAATTAACCAAAATCATAAATAAACACCCAAATCACTGGACCTCATATAAAACCTTGGGTGCAATCTTTCTCGAATCAGGTGAATATGAAAAGGCCAAAAACATCTACAAAAAAATACCTGACGGCTTTCGCACCTGGCACATGTACACCAACATTGGAACCGCATACTTTCTTGAAGGAAATTACACAGCCGCCTTGCAGAGCTACGACCGCTCTCTCAAACTATCAAAAAACGATCCAAGCACACTAGGTAATATTGCAGAAATATACCTAATAACTGGCAAATCAGAAAAGGCGCTAGAATCGTTCAAAAGACTACAATCGATAACATCGAAGCAGGACAGCCCGACCTCGAAGAGGTATTACGCCCTTTCCACCGCTTATCTTGGGGAGAAATCTAGATCAATTGAACTAGCACACAAGCTTATTAATAAATATCCAGATGACCCCAATATCAAATTTACTGCCGCTCAAATATATTTACTGGCAGATGAATACAGATCTGCCAACTACTTTGTTGAAACACTTTTAAAAAACGGGATGGGCCCAAAGTTTTTTATACTACCTGTATTTAAAAAACTTTGCGGCCTACCCGAGACTTCAAAAATAGTAAATGAACAACTCTGCAATTGACGAGAATTAACTAGGCTCTACCACAACCGCCGGATCCTCAGACTTGTATTTATGCCCATTTCGTCTCGCCACCCAACAGAACTGATATCGCCGCTGCGCTCCATTCTCCTTACGCTTTGGATCAAGCTCCAGATACAGCACTTGTCCATCCTCTTCATCTACATAACTTTGAAACTCTGAGCGCACGCGCGGTGATTTGGGACGGCTACAGAAGTTGATACCCGGAATCCGGTTCCGGCCACACGACTTGAAGTCCCAACTCCAACCCGCACCCTCGAGGGTAAACTTCAGAATGGCAGTCCCATAACCTCGCCCATCATTATTTAGGCTCTTGAATTCGGCCAGGATATCGTCAACCACTTCCCCTTTGTCGTCAGTGATTACCCACTTCTGGTCATTCTGGGCCACCGGTGTCACCGTAAAGTTACGGGATACCAGCTCCTCCGCAGGCACGTCGATTTTGCATTCTTTCATTTTGTTTTATCCCCAATTCCCTATCCATTAGAAAAGATGAACCCGCACGCCCTTCCACCCGGCACCAAAGCTGCCTGGGCCAAGAGGGAACCTGTATCGAATTCGCAGAATTTTTGTGACGTGCGGCACGCGCACCAATGTACCATCAGCGCAGGGATCGCAGAAGCAAAATCAATTACAGGGGATTACATCTGCTTTTTAGAAAGGCCAGTGCAAACTTTGCAAGGTCATAACGCAGAGATTCCAACGGTAGAGGTTAGTAATTGACCACTGACATCCGCAGCGGACTCCGGCCCACTGCCGGTTTTTGGTGCGTGCAGGAAGCAGTAATTCCGGACGCCACCCCATACAGGCTAGTAGGTGAGTGAAAATAAAAAAAAACCGGCAGCAACCAGGTTACTGCCGGTCCGAATGATGGTCCCAGCCATCGACGGTTACAACAACACTATCAAGAGCGAAATGGAGCCTCCTTGCCCCGCGTCAGGCCCTTCCCCACACCCCGGCATTCAAAGGCTCTGTGAAAGCCGGGGCCGGCCTGACGATTCAGCTTGCGCTGAATGGGTTTCCGCGCCACGCCGGGTTTCCCGGGCTTGGCATATCGGATACAGCGGTCAGGGAACGGGCGTCCTGCGCGGACACATCACAGTGGCAATGTCCCCCCTGAACCATGACAGCTACTCTACGGGCCGGGGCATTACAGGTCGATCACACAGAATTACAGGCAATTACACCCGCCGGGCACAGGACAAACCGGTCAGGGGATCCCGCGTCGTCCGCAGGCCGCCCCCTGTTATTGCTCTGTCTCGTGGTGGCAACAGGTATCGGTGGCGGGATCCCCACCGCGCGCTGCCCGAACTGCCTGTGGTCAGCGGGTCTACGCTTGTGGCTGGCAAGGGCTCTGACCACAGGGGCGACCAATGAACGAATCCATCGACCGGGCGCGGATACTGTCCCCGCGCCGCAACAGCTCGCAGGCCGGGGATATCCCGGCCCTGGCGCGGGAGCAACTGGCGCATTTCCATATCGACCCGGACAGCGAGCACGGCGGGCTGCTGCTGGACACGGCGGAGCAACTGTACCGGGCCCAGGGCAATATCGCCGCTATGGTGGCACAGAGCGCCCGCATCCTCGGCGGCCTGGACCGGCGCGACCGTATTGCCTATTTCAACGCCAAGCGCTTTATGAGTTTCCAGCTGGCCAAGCTGTTGCACGAATTACAGGGCCCGCTGCGCGACAGCTTCCGCGGGCTGCAGGGGCAGCAGGAATTCAATGCCGCCACTCGCGGCGGCTACCCGTTGTTCGACAATATCCCCGCCGTGTTTGCCGCCACCCCGGTGATTGCCCGCACCGCCACTTACATCTACGCCTGCACCGAGTGGATCGGCGACGCTTTCCGCGGCCGCGAGCCCAGCCACGATATCTATTCCCGCCTTTTGAACCCCACCGCCATCGCGCTGGCCAACGCCATGGTGGGCCTGGAGTGCGGCCCCTATGCCGGCGACTACCTGGCGTGGAATTTCAATTCCGGGATGGCGGCGGTGGATGCATTGCTGGCCAACCAGCTGCGCCACGGGGATATCCTGGTTGTCTCGCGCCACGTCTACGGCGGCGTGCACCAGATACTGCAGGACCATTATGCCCGGGAGGACAAGCTGGCCATCCGGCTGGTGTGGTTCGATGGCACCAGCGGGGAGGAATTCGAGCAGTGCCTGCGGGCGGCGCGCGGCGCGCATGAGGAAGCACTCACTTCCGGGGCGCGGATGAGCGTCTACCTGGAGTCCCCCTGCAATCCGCACGGCACCATGCTCGACGTTCCCGCGATCTGCGCGGCGGCCCACCGCAGCGGGCTGACGGTCATGCTGGATTCCACCCTGGCCACGCCATTCCTCAACCGGCCGCTGCAGCGGCGCGACCCGGTGGAGCGGCCGGACTTTGTGCTGCACTCCTACACCAAGGATATCGGCGGCACCGGTGCCGCCACCGCCGGCGTGGTCATCGGCACGGCGCACCGCATGTTTATTCCCAAGGGCGAGACGGCGAATGGGCTGGACTGGAGCGCATGCCTGTTCTGGGATGTGTATTACATCAAGGGCGCGTTCCTGGATGCGGACAAGGCCTGGCAGGTGCACGAGGGCCTGCGCACCCTGGAAATGCGCATGCTGAAGAAGTGCATCAACACCCTGTGCCTGGCCCACTTTTTTGCCAGCCACCCCCAGGTCCGGGTCAACAGCCACGCACTGGAAAACGACGCCAACGCACCGCTGCGGGAAAAGCTGCTGCACCTGGGGCTGCCGGTGCCGCTGTTCACCATTGATATGGAGGGCGCCGGCCTGCCCACCGGTGCCTTCCAGCGCTTTTTCGATTCGCTCGAGCCCGGCTTCGGCCAGATGGTGAGCCTGGGGCAGACCAATACCATGGTGCTGTGCCCGGCACTCACCTCCCACTCTGAACTGAGTGAAGAGGCGCAGCGCGCCGCACACATCTATCCCACCACCCTGCGCATCTCGGTGGGCGACGAGGATATGGCGCCGCTCGTGGCCCAGGTGCTTCTCTGCGCCCGCTTGCACCTGGACCCGGACAGCCCCGGCTTCAGCGCGGGCTTTATGTCCCCGGAAGATGCGGACGCCATGTTTGCGCGTTTTTATACGCAAGTGCACGGGCGGGTGGCGCGGGAATTTCCACAGGTGGCGGATTACCTCTGACCGCAACAGGCTGCGCCGGCGACTGCTGTTGCCATAACTTTACCAGTGGGGGCTGTGTGGCGCCGCTTGTTGCACTATCTTATATCCCGTAATATCCACGGCCTTCTGCCCATAATTTAATCACACATAATGCCCAGAATTTGCATGCGCCTACTGATACTGCTGTTGTGCTGTTTTTCCGGTTTCGCCGCGGCGCAGAGCTACGAGCAACTGTACAGCGACTATCGCGACACACTGTACCAGATCCGCCTGATCGAGAAGACTTCCAATTCCAAGGCCGCGATCGGCTCGGCCTTCCAGATTTCCGCCGATGGCCTGCTGGCCACCAACTACCACGTGGTGGCGGAAGCCGTCAGCGACCCGGACAAGTACCTGCTGGAATTTGTTTCGGTGGACGGGGACAAGGGCAACCTGAAGCTGCTGGATATCGACGTGATCAACGACCTGGCGATCCTGCGCCTGGAGCGGCCCGGCAAGTCCCACCTGCAGCTGGCCAGTGACACCCCGAAACGGGGCGAGACCATCGTCTCGCTGGGCAACCCGCTGGATCTGGGCATGACCCTGATTCCCGGCACCTATAACGGGATTGCCACCGGCAGCTTCTACGACCGCATTCACTTTGCCGGCTCCATCAACCCCGGTATGAGCGGCGGCCCCGCCATCAATACCCGCGGCCAGGTAGTGGGCATCAACGTGGCCACCGCGGGCAACCAGGTGAGTTTCCTGGTACCGGTGGAGAAACTCTCCCGCCTGCTGTCCCACTACCGCAGGGAGGCAAACTCCGTCGACCTGCACGCGGTCACCAGCCAGCAACTGAAGGCCAACCAGCAGCGCATCATCGAAGCCATCCTCGGCGCCGAGTGGAAAAAGCGCGCCCTGGGTGAGGCCAAGGTAGTCGGGGAGATCATTCCCGCCATCCAGTGCTGGGGCAATACAGAGGAAGACGAGGACAACCCGGTCAAGCGTATCGACAAGGGCTGCACCGGCCAGGACGTGGTGTTCCTCGCCGATGACTTCAATACCGGGCGGGTGGAATACGAGTTTTTCTGGTTCGAGGCCGAGGACCTGCTGCCCGCCCGTTTCTACAGCGAATACGAGCGCCAGATGAGCACCTTCTTCCCCGGCAACGACGCCGGCGAGGAGGATGTCACCAACTTCAAGTGCAAGCAGTCATTCACCGCCCAGCCGCGTAACGGCCGGCCGGGGGTACCCAAGGCCGAGAACAACAAGCCACCGGTGATCGCCCGCACCAGCTACTGCGTGCGCCGCTACAAGGATTTCCCCGACCTCTATGACATCTTCTACCTGAGCCTGAGCGTCGACCGGGAGAACAACGCGCTGGTGAGCCACTTCACCCTGTCCGGCTTTACCCAGGAATCCGCCGAGGCGTTTACCGAGAAGTTTACGAGCGAGATCCAATGGCACTGATAATCGAAGAGCTGAACCGCGCCCGCCACGTGCAGGCGCGCTACCGCATGGACGGCGAGCGCCTGACGCTGGGCCGGGGCTACGGTAACGATGTGATTATCGAGGATGTGCACGCGGATCCCACCCATGCGGAAATCCTGCGCGACGAGGACGGCGGTTTTGTCCTGCACGACCTGGACACCGTCAACGGAACCCAGCTGGTGCGCAACCTGTACGACAGCTCGATCAAGAGCGAGGAAGTGAACCGGCGCCAGATCGAGTCCGGTGACGAGATCCAGGTGGGCCGTACCCACCTGCGCATCAGCCATTCCGAATCGGCGGTGCCGCCGGCAGTGCCCCTGCACTCCCTGGAAGGCATACTGGAGCGGCTGTCGCACCCGGCCAAGGCCATCAGCCTGCTGGCAGTGGTGGCGGTACTGACCCTGCTGCTGGCGTACCTGAATTTTGCCGGCCGGCTGGAGTGGACCGCGGTCATCAACCTGGCCATCGGCAGCCTGGCCGGGTTGCTGCTCTATGCCGGTGCCTGGGCGTTTATCGGCCGCGTGGTGCGCCACGACACACGCTTCTTTGCCCACCTGTCCATCGCCGCACTGGGTGCCCTGGCCTATACCTGCTGGGAGTGGTTCCGCAGCCTGCTGGATTTCAATTTCGCCATCGGCAAGACCATGCCGCTGCTGAACTTTGCCGTGCTGGCGGTGATCCTGCCCACCATGCTGTGGTGTGCCTGTTACCTGGCGCTGAATATATCCCGCGGCTGGCGCTGGGCCGTCTCGCTGCTGCTGCCGCTGGGCTTCCTTGGCCTGGGACTGGCCGAGGAAATTGCCGGCATGGCCGAATTCAGCGGCATCCCGCAGATATCCACCACGCTCAAGTACGAGGATCTCCTCCTGCGCGAACCGCAGCCGATGCAGGAATTCCTGGCGGAATCATCCGGCCTGTACGATATCGAGATCCCGCAGGAAGAGTCCGCCGCCGGGGACAACGGGGAAACCGCCGCGCCGGGGGAGTCCCCGGCCACGGAAGATGAGGCCACGCAGGAACCCGGCATGGAGGAACAGTGATGAGCAGTCCTTTCTGGAGCCCGGCCCTGGCGGCGCTGGAGCCCTATGTGCCGGGCGAGCAGCCCCGCGGCACGCGCCTGGTCAAGCTGAATACCAACGAGAACCCCTACCCGCCCTCGGCCCGGGCCATGGAGGTGCTAGCGGACCCGCAGCTGCCGGATGCCCTGCGCCGCTACCCGGATCCCGAGTCCACGGAACTGTGTGCCGCCATCGCCGCGGCCGAGGACCTGGACCCGGCCCAGGTGTTCGTGGGCAACGGCTCCGATGAGGTGCTGGCCCACGCCTTCTACAGCTTCTTCCGCCGCGGAACCGACGAGCCACTGCTGTTCCCGGATATCACCTACAGCTTTTACCCGGTGTACTGCCAGCTGTACGACATCCCCCACCGCCGGCCGGCGCTGCGGGAAGATTTCAGTGTTGCAGTGGAGGACTACGCCGGCCCTGCCGCCGGGGTGATCCTGCCCAATCCCAACGCCCCCACGGGCCGCTTCCTGCCGCTGGCGGAAATCGAGCAGCTGCTGCAGCTGCAGTCCGGGCGCGTGGTGGCGATCGACGAGGCCTATATCGATTTCGGTGGCGACAGCGCCGCGCAGCTGATCGACCGCTACCCCAACCTGCTGGTGATCCGCACCCTGTCCAAGTCCCACGCCCTGGCCGGATTGCGCCTGGGCTACGCACTGGGCCAGCCGCACCTGATCGAGGGCCTGCTGCGCACCAAGAATTCCTTCAACTCCTATCCCATCGACAGCGTGGCGCAGCGCCTGGCCGCCGCGGCCATCAGCGACGCCGGCTGGCTGCGGGAAACCAGCGCCAAAGTGATTGCCACCCGCGAGCGGGTGACCGCCGACCTGGCGGCACTCGATTTTGAGGTGGTGCCGTCGCTGGCCAATTTTGTCCTGGCGCGCCCCCGGGCGATCGACGCGGAGTCACTGTACCTGCAGTTGCGCGAACGGCAGATCCTGGTGCGCTATTTCAACAAGCCCCGCATCGGCGATTACCTGCGCATCAGTATCGGCACCGATGCGGAGATGGATGCGTTACTGGAGGCCTGCAGGGAAATCCAGGCGACAAAAGACAAGTCACAGACCCGATAACCGGAGCCTCTATAATGTGCTCTGGAGTCAGCACTAGTGTGATGTAAGGTACTAAATGCGGATATCAGAGCCCCCCAAATTGTTCACAGCAAGGCGTCGCTCGCAGGGAATGGTGGTTCCATTTGCAAGAGCGGCAACGCCGCTGTGGGCGATTTGGGGGGCTCCCTTCGGGCGGGCCGCTAAGCAGCCATCTGCGGTGTTGCATTCGCTTGCCGTAGAACCACTACGCCTGCGCAAATGCGCCTTGCATCTGGCCGCTCAGCGGCCCGCTGATATCAGCGTTTAGTACCTTACACCACACTCGAGCGCTTATGTTTACCAGAAAAATCGCATCCCTGTTGCTCGGCGGCGCCATCGCGGCCGCCGGTCCCGCGGCTGCCGGTCCCGCCGGCGGCAACCCCTGGGAGGAGGTGGGGCAGCCCTCCACCCTGTCTCCCGCCAGTATCGGCACCTACACCAATGGCTGCCTCAGTGGCGCCCGGCAGATGCCCCTGCGCGGCGAGGGCTTCCAGCTGGTGCGCACCGGTCGCGACCGCCATTACGGCCATCCCGAGACGGTAAGCTTCCTGGAGGACTTTTCCCGCCGGGTGGCCCGGCAGGACCTGGGTCGCCTGCAGATCGGCGATATGTCCATGGCCCGCGGCGGGCCCTTTTCCTCCGGGCACCGCAGCCACCAGGTGGGACTGGATGTGGACATCTGGTATTCGCAGGACAGGCGCGCCGGGAAGCGGGCGCTGACTGCCTGGGAGCGCGACAATATTTCCGCCATCCCCATGGCTGACACCGAGCAGCACCGCCTGATCGAAAAAAACTGGGACGAGCGAATTCCGTCTATCCTGCGGATAGCGGCGGAAGATGAACGGGTGGAGCGAATTTTTGTCCACCCAACCATCAAGCGCAAAATGTGCAACATGGCCGGGTCGGACAACGAGTGGCTGCGCAAGGTGCGTCCCTGGTGGGGCCACAATTACCATTTCCATGTGCGGCTGGCCTGCCCCGAGGGCGAGGCCAACTGCAAACCGCAGCGCCCGCCCCGCGGCGCGCCTTGCGGCAGTGACCTGGACTGGTGGTTCAGCGATGAGTTTTACGCGCTGCTGCGGGCACCGGAAGAGCCGGCGCCGAAGAAGAAACCCCGGCCCATGCCGGAACAGTGCGCCCGGGTGCTGACCGCGCCCTGAGGGCGCCTGAAACAGGGAATACAACGATGATCAATACCCTGCTGATCTGCGGCGGTGGCGGCAGCGAACACGAAGTATCGGTGCGTACCGCGGAATTTATCCAGCGACAGCTGCAGGCGTTCGACGACCTGGAAATCATCCCCGTGGAGATGGACGGCAACGGTCGCCTGGCGGATACTGCCGGACGCGTTTTCCGGCTGGGCCAGGATCGCCACCTGCGCGGCGACGACGGCAACAGCGATACCGAAATCCACTATGTGATCCCGGCGATCCACGGCTACCCGGGGGAAACCGGCGACCTGCAGTCGATGCTGGAGCTCTACGGCATTCCCTATTTTGGTTGCGGGCCCGAGGCCAGCAAAACCTGCTTCAACAAGATCAGTACCAAGTTGTGGCTCAGCGCGCTGGGCATCGACAACACCCCCTACCAGTTCCTGTGCAGTGGCGATGCGGAGGAACTGGGCAAGGCCACCATGGCACTGGAGCAATGGGGAGAGATTTTCGTCAAGGCATCCAACCAGGGCTCTTCCGTGGGCTGTTACAAGGTGACCTCGCGGGAGGAGCTGGACGATGCCCTGCAACAGGCCTTCGAGCTGTCTCCCTATGTGCTGGTGGAAAAATGCCTGAGAGTGCGGGAGCTGGAAGTGGCGGCCTATACCTATGACGGCGAGCTGGTGGTCACTCCGCCCGGCGAGGTCTGCGCCCCCTCGGATACTTTCTACAGTTACGAGGAGAAATATGCCGAGGGCAGCCGCGCGGTTACCCATGTCGAGGCGCAGGGCCTGAGCGACGCGCAGCTGGGCTGGATCCAGGCCGCCAGCCGCAAAGCCTTCAACGGGCTACAACTCAGGGACCTGTCGCGCATCGATTTCTTCCTCACCGATGATGGTGATATCTACCTGAACGAGGTCAATACCTTCCCCGGCATGACGCCGATTTCCATGTTTCCCAAAATGATGGAAAACGCCGGCCACGATTTTGGACAGTACCTGCATGGCCTGATCCGTGCCGCGACCGGCAACTGACACCGCACGGCCTAGACCAGCCAGCCTTCCTTGCGCCCGCTGGAAAACTGCCCGCGCAGGAATTCCATCTGGTCGCCGCGGATCCGCTCACTGTTGATCAGCGCCAGGTACTCCGCGGCGTTGGGGCAGAATGGCAGCGCCAGCAGCTCCATATCGAGATTTTCCAGCAACCGGTTTCCCTTGTGCTGGTTGCAGCGGCGACAGGCAGTGACCACATTTTCCCAGACATCCCGACCGCCCCGGGAAACCGGGTGCACATGATCGCGGGTCAGCTCACCGGTGCGAAATTCGCTGCCACAGTAAAGGCAGGTATGGCGATCGCGGTAGAACAGCGCCCGGTTGGTGAGCGGCGGCCGGCGCCGCGGTCGCGCCATGCGCTCCCCACCACAGGCGATGATCGCCGCCAGGTCGAGGCTGGAGCGCTCACCATGGCGGTTGATTCCGCCATGTACCCGCTGCACCACCCCGCCCAGGGACCAGGTCACCAGCTCACGCACATAAAGGCAGGCTGCCTCCTGCCAGTTGAGCCACTCCAGCGGCTGCCCGGCCAGGTTGAGACGCAGTATTCTCGCTTCCGTCATGACACCCCCACTCCATCATCCGCCCCAAGACCTTGTGCAGATACCGGCGCCCCCGGGCTCGGGACGCCGGAAACAACGGATTCCGGAAAACAAAAAGCCCCGCGGGCGAGCCGACGGGGCTTTGGCTGAAAATCGACAGTGAGAGGGAGATGGCCCGCCGGAGTCAAGGAGGCTACAGGAGTGGCGGACGTTTCTGGCGCTGAATTACGGAATGCTTCACCCTCCGCCGGCCGCATCAAAAAATGGCCGGTTCGTTGAGATTAAAGCGGAATATTGTTTCAATTTCCAGACAGGAAAATCGCAGGAAGAAAATGGCGACGGTGGTGCGGACCGTGTCGCTTTGCGGCGGCGCTTGCCGGCCCCCAAAAAAACCGTGCGCCCAAATTAAAAACACCGCTCGGGCTTCCCGCCCGAACGGTGCGTCTCACAGGATGGTGCCCAATTCCCTGGGCGGAGCGGCTCATCTATCCATGCATCCCTTGCCGCTGTGGTCAGTCCCTTTCGCGTCCTTGCAATTACATTATGGACAGGGGGGAAAAATTTAACAGGGGAAATCGGCTGAATTTCGTGTGCGAGATATCCTACAAGCGTAGGAGATATCGCACGCAGATGAGGCTGACTGGAAGAATCCGGGCCCCGGGGGAAGGGGAAATGCGTTGCGCAGGTTGCGCACAACGTGTCCACGACCGTTACTCTATTACAAACCATTACAATATCAAGAAAAGGCATAACCAACTTGTTGAAATACGCGCTAACTTTTTTCGTCACGCTGGCCACAGGCCTCGCTGCCCTGGTGTTCCTCACCCCCGGAGTCGATATTCCGTGGAAACAGCTGACCGGGGGCGGGGACACCGATGAGCAGGTGGTCAAGCACCAGTTGCGCGTGGCAGAGGGCTACCGCGTGGACCTGTTTGCCGACGACCTGCCCAACGCACGCTGGCTTGCCGTCACACGCCGCGGGGACCTGCTGGTGTCCCAGCCGATGCGCGGCCAGGTATCGTTGCTGCATGCGGACAGTGATCGCGATGGCCGCAGCGACGGGCGGCGCATCCTGATCGAGAACCTGAGCCGCCCCCACGGCCTGGTACTGCATGAGGACTGGCTTTATATCGCCGAGAGCGATGCCGTCGGCCGTGTCGCCTTCGATCACTCGGACGGGCGCCTGGCCGGCAGCTACCAGCGCATCGTCACCGGCCTGGGGGACTCCGGAAACCACTGGACCAAGACCATCGGCATGGGACCGGATGGCTGGCTGTACCTGAGCAGCGGCTCCACCTGCAATGTCTGCGAGGAAGAGGATCCGCAGCGCGCCACCATCATGCGCTTTCGCCCCGACGGCAGTGGGCTGGAAATATTCGCCACGGGACTGCGCAACAGCGTCGGCTTTGACTGGTCACCGGTCGACGGCGCCCTCTACGCCACCGACAACGGCCGCGACTGGCTCGGTGATGATTTCCCGCCCTGTGAACTGAACCTGGTGGAGCAAGGTGCCTTCTACGGCTGGCCCTTCGCCAATGGCAACCGCATCCCGGACCCGGACCTGGGTGTCGATGCCGGGCCGGAGATACAGGCGAAGATCGCCAACTCCCGCAATCCTGTGCACAATTTCCCCGCACACAACGCACCGCTGGGGATCCAGTTCCTGCGCAGCCCGGCCCAGCCCGAGAATTACCGCGATGTGGCCCTGGTGGCACTGCACGGCTCATGGAACCGCTCGGTGAAGGACGGCTATAAGGTTGTTTCCCTGCACTGGGATGACAGTGGCGAGATCCGGCAGCGGGACTTCCTCTGGGGTTTCCTCGGCCCGCAACGGGAAGAGGTCTTCGGCCGCCCGGTGGCTATTGCCGAGGACGCCGCAGGCAATATCTACATTTCCGATGACTACGCCGGAGCCATTTACAGGGTCACCACCGGACAACAGGCCGGGGCGGTGACCGCTGCCGGACGCGCCCCCCGGATACAGGCCCCACCCAAACCCGTGGCCATCGACAGCGATGCCGCCCAGCGTGGTGGCGAGCTCTATCGACGGCACAACTGTGGCCAATGCCATGCGGAACAGGTGGTGCTGGAGAACCTGTCGGGCAAATACACCCTCAGCTCCCTGGCGGATTATTTCGATACCCCGACACCACCGATGCCCAAGTACGATTTCAGTGGCACCGAGAAACGCGCCCTGGCGCATTACCTAATGTCCCTGGAGGAGGAGACGGACATCACCCTGCCGGGAACCGAGCCCGGCAGCTGAACCGGGCGGGGTCGGCGAGATTGACCGTGGACGCGGCAGCGGCTAAGGTTGCCGCGGCGCAATATACCACCGGGCTGAGGCAACAGGCTTATGGCAGCAAAAGAAAAACCCGCGACTTTCGAGCAGGCTCTGGGAGAGCTGGAACAGCTGGTAGAACGCCTGGAAGCGGGCGACCTGCCGCTGGAGGATGCCCTGGCTGATTTTGAGCGCGGCGTAAAGCTGACCCGGGAATGCCAGCAGAAGCTGGCCAGCGCCGAGCAGAAGGTCAAGGTGCTGATGGAGGAAAACGGCGAGGTCCGCGAGCAGACCTTTGATGCCGGCAGCGCCGCCGACGACCGCGGGGACGGCACCTGAGTGACCACGCCAGCACATTCCGCCAGTGGACTGCAGGCATTCCTGAAAGAGTCCGCTGACCGGGTCGAGGGACAACTGCAAAGCGCCCTGGCCCGTGCCGAGCCCGGCGCGGAAACCCTGTATGAGGCCATGCGCTACGCGGCGCTTGGGCCTGGCAAGCGGCTGCGTCCCGCGCTGGTTTATGCCAGCGCCGCTGCCATCGACAGCAGTGCCCGCCACCGGGAGCTGTGCGACATCGCCGCCGCCGCCCTGGAATGCATCCACGCCTATTCACTGGTCCACGACGACCTCCCGGCCATGGACGACGACGACCTGCGCCGCGGTCGGCCCACCTGTCATATCCGCTTTGACGAAGCCACCGCCATCCTGGCCGGTGACGCCCTGCAGACCCGCGCATTTGAATTGCTCGCCGGCTGCGATGCACCGGCCGAGCTGCGCCTGCAACTGCTGCAGGAACTTGCCCGGGCCTCGGGCGCCTGCGGCATGGTGGCGGGCCAGGCCATCGACCTGGCGGCGGTCAACCAACAGCCGGGCCTGGCCCAGCTGGAACAGATGCACCGCCTCAAGACCGGCGCACTGATCCGCGCCAGCGCCCGTATCGGTGCCCTGATCGCCGGCGCCGACCGCCAGCACCTGGACGCAGTAACCACCTACGCCGACGCCATCGGTCTCGCCTTCCAGGTACAGGATGACATCCTCGATGTCACTGCCGATACCGCCACCCTGGGCAAGACACAGGGCGCGGATGCCGCCCGCAACAAGCCCACCTATGTTTCCCTGCTGGGGCTGGACGGCGCACGCGACAAACTGGCCGCCCTGCACCGACAGGCCCTGGATAACCTGGCGGGGCTGGGCGGCAACTGCCGCCTGCTGGAGCAGCTGGCAGACTTTATCGTCCAACGCGGTCACTGACCCGCCGGACAGCGCTGTCGGCCCCGCCAACCGGGATGCATTCTGCCCCCCACAGGCATACAATCCCCTGTTTGAATCGTTGCAATTGATACCATGGCACGACAGGCCCCTCGCGGCGGCGCGCGCCCTGGTGGAGTTACAGGACACTTGATGTTCGACGAAATCCCCCGTAAACGCCCGGATACCCCGCTGCTGGACACCATTGACGAACCGGCGCAACTGCGCGCGCTCGACGAGCGCCAGCTGCCCGAGCTCGCCTCGCAGCTGCGCGAGTACCTGCTTTACAGTGTCGGCCAGAGCGGCGGGCACTTTGGTGCCGGGCTGGGCGTGGTGGAGCTGACCATCGCCCTTCACTACATCTACAACACCCCGGAGGACCGGCTGGTGTGGGACGTGGGTCACCAGACCTACCCGCACAAGATCCTGACCGGCCGCCGCGAGCAGATGCACACCATGCGCCAGCAGGGCGGCCTGTCCGGCTTCCCGAAGCGCAGCGAGAGTCCCTACGACACCTTCGGCGTGGGCCACTCCAGCACCTCCATCAGCGCGGCCCTGGGCATGGCCCTGGGATCCCCGGAGGAGCGCAAGGTGGTGGCCGTGATTGGCGACGGCGCCATGACCGCCGGCATGGCCTTCGAGGCCCTGAACCACGCCGCCCATACCGGGCGCGACATGCTGGTGGTCCTGAACGACAACCGCATGTCCATTTCGAAGAACGTGGGCGGCCTGGCCACCTACTTTGCCCGTATCCTCGCCAGCAAGACCTACCTGAGCATGCGCGAGGGCAGCCGCAGGATCCTGTCGGTGATCCCCAAGGCCTGGCAGCTGGCGCGACGCACCGAGGAGCATGTAAAGGGCATGATCACCCCGGGGACGCTGTTCGAGGAGCTGGGCTTCAACTATGTCGGTCCCCTGGACGGCCACAACCTCCACGACCTGGTGCACACCCTGCGCAACCTGCGCAGCCAGCGCGGCCCGCAGCTGCTGCACATCGTCACCACCAAGGGCAAGGGCTTCGGCCCCGCCGAGGAAGACCCGGTGGGCTATCACGCGCTGAACAAGCTGGAACCCGAACCCAAGGTACAGGTCGCCGTGCCCGGCGAGCGCAAGCTGCCCAAATACCAGCAGGTGTTCGGCCAGTGGCTGTGCGACATGGCGGAGCAGGATGACAAGCTGGTCGCCATCACGCCGGCAATGTGCGAAGGCTCCGGCATGGTGGAGTTCGCCGAGCGCTTCCCCGACCGCTTCCACGATGTGGCCATCGCCGAACAGCACGCGGTGACCCTGGGCGCGGGCCTGGCCTGTGAGGGCCAGAAACCCGTGGTGGCGATCTACTCCACCTTCCTGCAGCGCGGTTACGACCAGCTGGTGCACGATGTCGCCATCCAGGACCTGGATGTTACCTTCGCCATCGACCGCGCCGGCCTGGTCGGCGAGGACGGACAGACCCACGCCGGCAGTTTCGACCTCACCTTTATGCGCTGCCTGCCCAACATGGTGATCGCCGCTCCCAGCGACGAAAACGAATGCCGCCAGCTGCTGTACACCACCTACCAGCATGAGGGCCCGGCTGCAGTGCGCTACCCCCGCGGTACCGGTACCGGCGTCGCGATCGAGGAAAAAATGCAGGCCCTGCCCATCGGGCGTGGGCGTCGCGTGCGCGACGGGCGCCGGGTTGCCATCCTCAACTTCGGCACCCTGCTGGCCCCGGCCCTGGAAGCCGCGTCGCGCCTGGATGCCACCGTGGCCGATATGCGCTGGGTAAAACCCCTGGACGAGGACCTGATCGATGAACTGGTGGCCGGGCACGAGCTGCTCGTCACCGTGGAGGAAAACACCATTGCCGGTGGTGCCGGCAGCGCGGTGGCCGAGTACCTGAACGCCCGCGGCACACTGGTACCACTGGCGCAGCTGGGGCTGCCGGACCGCACCATTGAACACGGCAAGCACAAGGACCTGCTGGCCGGCATCGGCCTCGACGCGGACGGCATGGAACAACAGATCCGCCGCCGGCTGGAGCAACTCGACGACAAGAACATAAAGGGCCAGGCGGCGGCGTTTTAACCGCCCGCCCCGCAGCGCCCCAGAATAATCCGCACCGAGAGGTACTCATGTCCTTTTTCCGCAAATCCCTGCTCGCCGCCATCGGCCTGTGCGCTGCAACCGGCACTACCGCAATGGAAGAGCGCGCCTTTAACGAAGCGTTTGCCGAACTGCCCGCCGAGGGCGCCACGGCCCGGCTCAAGGGTCTTCAGGACCTGCGCTACCGCTGGATCATGGAGAGCTATCCCGCCAGTGCCACCTACCGCGGCTACCCCGGGATGGACGATCGCTGGACCGATAATTCGCTGGAGGGCATCAAGCGCCGCCGCGAACAGACCCGTCGCATGCTGGCCGCGAGCCGCCAGCTGGACGACTCCGCACTGCCCGGTGAACTGCAGCTGGATTACCAGTTGCTTTACCAGGACCTGCTGACCGAAGTGAAAGGCTTCCAGTTTCCGGACCACCTGCTGCCGGTTACCCATATGAGTGGTATCCAGCGCAATGTCCCGGGCGTCCTGAATGCCATGGCCACCGGTTCAGTGGCCGACTACCAGAACATCCTCAGCCGCCTGGAAAAGCTCCCCGCACTGGTGCAGCAGACCCGCGAACTGATGGAGCGCGGGCTGGAGCAGGAGATCACCCCCCCACAGATCACCCTGCGTGACCTGCCGGCACAGATCCGCGCACTGATCCCGGAAAACCCGGAAGACAGCCCGCTGCTCAAACCATTCAACGAGATGCGCGACAGCATTCCCGTTGCCCAGCAGCGCCGCCTGAAAAAGCGTGCCCACGCGCTCTACCGCGATGAGCTGGTACCGGCCTGGCGCGTGATGGCGGAATTTGTCGAGCGTGACTATATCCCCGGTGCCGTCACCGATACCGCTTTCACGAGCCGCCCCGACGGCCTGCGCTGGTACGCGCACAAGGTGCGGGAGAACACCACTACCGCCCTGAGCCCCGCCGAGATTCACCGCATCGGCCTCAACGAGGTGAAGCGTATCCGCGGGGAGATGGACAAGATCATTGCCGAAACCGGCTTTGAGGGCGATTTCAAGGCATTCACGGAATTCCTGCGCACCGACCCGCGCTTCTTCCACACCAGCCGGGAAGCGCTGATGCGCGATTACCGGGATATCGCCAAGCGCATCGACGGCGAGCTGCCGAAGCTGTTCCGCACCCTGCCCCGCCTGCCGTACGGGGTAAAGCGGATCCCGGAGTACTCGGAAAAATCCCAGACCACCGCTTACTACATGCCCGGCTCGATCGAGGCGGGCCGCGCCGGGGTCTTCTTCGCCAACACCTACGCCCTGGACAGCCGCCCCAAATGGGAGATGGAAGCGCTGACCGTACATGAGGCCATGCCCGGCCACCACCTACAGATTGCCCTGGCACAGGAACTGGAAGGCGTGCACCCGCTGCGCCGGCTGGGCGGTTACACCGCCTTCGTCGAGGGCTGGGGCCTCTATTCCGAGAGCCTGGGGCATGACCTGGGACTGTACCGGGATCCCTACAGCCGCTTCGGCGCTCTGACTTACGACATGTGGCGCGCGGTGCGGCTGGTGGTGGACACCGGCATGCACCAGCTGGGCTGGAGCCGCGAGCAGGCGATCGAGTATTTCATGAATAACAGCGCCAAACCCAGGCACGATGTCACCGTGGAAATCGACCGCTACCTGGTCTGGCCGGGACAGGCCCTGGCGTACAAGCTGGGCCAGCTGAAGATCAAGGAACTGCGCGCGGCAGCTGAGGAAGAACTCGGCGACAGCTTCGATATCCGCGCCTTCCACGACCACCTGCTGGGTGCCGGCGCCGTGCCGCTGAACGTGCTGGAAAGCCGCATGACCGCCTGGATCGAAACCCAGGCCTCTCAGCGAGCCGGCAACGACGCCGAGGAGAGCAGCGCCGGCCAGGCCGCCGCTTCCCTGTAATTTCCCGGGGCGGGTCCCGCTGCCCGCCCAGCCCGCAGTCTCACGCTCCCCCGCTCCGGGGGGAGAATGCGCACAGGGAGAGCGAGCTGTCAGTCTCCGCGCTGCTTGCGATTCCGCGCGTGCCCCTGCACCGCCCGGTACAGCTGCCCCAGGGCCCTGTCGCCGGCACGCTGCTCCGCCAGGGTGCGGTTGTTCCGCGCCACTTCCCGCTCCAGCTTGCGCCAGTTGCCCAGGCGCCGCTCGTCCAGCTCACCGCGCTCCAGAGCCGCCAGAACCGCGCAGCCGGGTTCAGACTCGTGCCGGCAGTCGCCGAAGCGGCACCTGGCCGACAGCGCGCCGATATCACCAAACGCCTGCTCGAGTCCCCCTTCCACACCGGCGGGGCCCAGCTCGCGCATGCCCGGGCTGTCCAGCAGCAGGGCGCCCCCGGGTAGCGGATACAGCTCGCGATGCCGGGTTGTATGGCGTCCCTTGCTGTCGTCTTCACGGATACCGGCCGTGGCGGCGCGTGTTTCGCCGCCCAGCGTATTGAGCAGGGTGGACTTGCCCACGCCGGAAGATCCCAGCAAGGCCACCGTCTCACCGGCGCCGCACCAGTTCCGCAGCGGTTCCACCCCGCCCGGGTCAGTGGCATCCACGGCCAGTGCCTGGATACCGGGCAACGCCCGCAGCCTGTCCAGGTAAACCGACGGGTCGTCACACAGATCGGCTTTAGTCAGTACCACCAGCGGGCTGGCGCCGGCGGCCTGCACCAGCGCCAGGTAACGCTCGATACGCGACAGGTTGAAGTCATGATTACAGGAGGACACCACCACCGCGGTATCCACATTGGCCGCGATCAACTGGGCGCGCTGCGCCCCGGGCGCCATGCGCTGGAACAAGCTCTGCCGCTCCAGGGTGCGCTGCGGCCGTCGGGACGCCCGATCCAGCAGCAGCCAGTCGCCCACGGTGATCCGCTGTCCTCCTGTATCACTGGAGGCTGGCTCGTTGAAAAATGTGCCGCCCAGCGCCAGGACTTCCTCACCCCGCTCTCCGGCCAGTAAAAGCCGGTCCCGGTGTACGGCCATGACCCGGAGCGGGTCGCAGGCCTCCAGCTCCTCAAGAACCAGTTGTTGCTGGAAGAAAGGCTTCCAACCCAGCAGTTGCAGTGGGGAAAGTGATGGCGCCGCAGCGCGGCCATTGGTCACGCTTCCGCGCCGGTGGCCCGGACGGCGTGAAATCAGTGATTTGCTCATTGCTGTAATCCCGGTATTGCGCGTATGCGCAAGTCAGCCACACCCAAACAGGTGGCGGGCGGGTTTCCGGTAACAGGGAAACCCGGCGAATCTATGGAAACTGGTCGCCGGGTGGAAAGCGCCGGTTCACTGGCGCGGGGCAGGTGCAGGAACCTGCCCGGTTGCGCGGGGAACGGATCTGGCGCTACGCGTCCCGGCGGAGACTGACAACAATCATCTGGAGTCCTCCGCAGCAATTCAAGGACAGGGATAAGCCTCACGGAAATTAGCACCGGGCGCCGGCGCCCGCAAGTCGCCGGACGGGAGCACAAAAAAATTTCCGCCGGTGAGCGGAAACGAAAAAGCCGGCGAAACGCCGGCCTTTTTACCCGACTGCAGCGAGTGCATCACCTTTCTCGACTCGCCACAACCAGATGGACTGAGTATAGACAATGCTCAGCTCCTGCATTGCCTTGCTCGCCAACAATATTCCCCTGCCCGCGTTTCCGCCTCGTGACGGTTTTATAAAACTTATGTGACATCGGTCATCAGAAAAGATGTAGCAAACGCCAAAAGCGCTCACTTAGTACCTCCGCCCCCCGGGGTGGGAGGAGCCTGCTGCAGAGGTGGGGTTCAATGGTGCCAGGGGGGAAGATTCGAGACGCTCCCCGCGCGATCCAGAAACAAAAAACCTCAATAACAATAAACCTGAGGAACCACATCTATGCGAACCATGAGAGTCCTCTCGATACCGGCGCGTCCCGAACTCCTGGCCCTGGCAATCGCCGCCGGCATGCTGGCCACCAACCTCCCGGCCCGTGCCAGCGACACACCCGCTCCCACCGCTGTGAATATTCCCGGCACTGTCCAGAGCCCCATCGGTTGCCCCGGTGACTGGCAACCGGAATGTGCCGCCAGCATGCTGGGCTACGACAACGCCGACGACAAATGGCAGGGCAGCTTCCCGTTGCCCGCCGGTGACTACGAGTACAAGGCCGCCCTGAACAGCAGCTGGGAGGAAAACTATGGCCAAGGTGCGATCCGCAACGGCGCCAACATTCCCCTGCAGCTGGATACTGCCCGCGAGGTAAAGTTTTATTACGACCACGAAACCCACTGGATTACCGACAACGTCAGCAGCACCATCGCCACTGTGGCCGGCAACTTCCAGTCCGAGCTGGGCTGCCCCGGCGACTGGCAGCCGGACTGCCTGCGCAGCTGGATGCAGGACGAGGACGGCGACGGCATCTACACCTTCCTCAGCACGGATATTCCCGCAGGCAGATACGAGTTCAAGGTGGCCCTGGACGAGCGATGGAATGAAAGCTACGGCAACAACGGCGGCAATGTGCCATTCACCGTGGCAGCCGACGGCGACGAAATCTATTTCGCCTTCGATACCCATACCCGCCAGGTAACCGTCAGCACTGACGGTATTCCCCGCGGCGACCTGGGACTCGACAGGGCACACTGGGTCGACAGGCAGACCTTCGCCTGGAATATTTCTGTCGACGAGGGTGACACGGTAATGCTGCATTACAGCGACAGCGCCGGGCTGGCGCTGGGGCCCGACGGTGTCAGCGGTGACGGCGCCATTGCGCTGCGGCAGATCAGCGGGTTGCCCGCGGCAGCGCGGGAAAAATTCCGCCACCTGTCCGGCTATACCACCCTGGCCCTGCCGGCGGATGCGCCCCCGATCGAATCCCTGGTGCAGAAGCAGCTGGCATTGGCTGTCTATGACAAGGCCGGCAAGGTGCGCGATGCCACCGGTATCCAGTTGCCCGGCGCGCTGGACGATGCGTTTGCCTATGACGGCAAGCTGGGCGCCGAGGTGCTCGACGACCGGGTTGTTTTCCGCCTGTGGGCGCCCACCGCCCGTTCACTCAACTTGCAATTGTTCAGCACTTCCGGCAAGGACAAAGCCGACATGGTTGTTCCCATGCAGCGCAACCCGGCTACTGGCGTGTGGACCGCCGAGGTGAGCCGGGAGTGGGACCGCAAATTCTATCTCTACGAGGTGGAGGTCTACTCCTACTTCAGCCGCGATATCGAAACCAACCGGGTGACGGACCCCTACTCACTCAGCCTGTCGCTGAACAGTGGCAAAAGCCAGGTGATCAACCTCGACGACTCTGACCTGAAACCCAATGGCTGGGACCGCCTGCGCAAATCCACCCTGGCGCAGCCGGAGGATATCTCCCTGTACGAGCTGCACGTGCGCGACTTCAGTATCGAAGACGATACTGTCCCCGACGGCGCACGCGGTACGTTCAAAGCCTTTGGCCAGCGCAACAGCAACGGCATGCGTCACCTGCGGGCCCTGGCGCAGTCCGGCCTGAGCCACGTACACCTGTTACCCGCTTTCGACTTCGCCACCGTTAACGAGGACCGCTCACAGCAGGCGCAGTCCCCGGACCTCAGCATCTACGCGCCGGACAGCCCGGAACAGCAGGCCGCGGTCAACGCCATTCGTGATACCGATGGCTTCAACTGGGGCTACGACCCGCTGCATTTCACCGTGCCCGAGGGCAGCTACAGCACCGCCCCCGACGGTGCCGCCCGCATTCGCGAGTTCCGCGAGATGGTCCAGGGCCTGGGCAAAAGCGGACTGCGGATGGTGATGGATGTGGTCTACAACCACACCAGCTCCTTCGGCCAGTACCAGAATTCGGTGCTGGATAAGATCGTCCCCGGCTATTACCACCGGCGCAACAGCGATGGCGGCGTGGAGATGAGTAGCTGCTGTGCCAACACCGCCAGTGAGCACGCCATGATGGAAAAGCTGATGATCGATTCCATGCTGGTGTGGGCCCGCGACTACAAGGTGGACGGTTTCCGCTTCGACCTGATGGGTCACCACAGCCTGGATAATATCCTCAACACCAGCGAGGCACTGGGGGCGCTGACCCCGGAGCAGGACGGTGTCGACGGCGACAGCATCTACCTCTACGGCGAGGGCTGGAACTTCGGTGAGGTTGCCGACGATGCCCGATTCAAGCAGGCGCGCCAGTGGAATATGGCCGGCACCGGCGTGGGCACCTTCAATGACCGGCTGCGCGACAGTGTGCGCGGCGGCAATCCCTTCGGCGGCTACGAGGAACAGGGCTTCGGTACCGGCCTCTATACCGACTCCAACGGCAAGTTCAGCGGCAGCGATGAGCGCGCCACCCTGCTGACGCTGGCGGACAAGGTGCGGGTTTCCCTGGCCGGCAACCTGGCCGATTTCCCGCTGATTGATTCCCACGGCAATGTGATTACCGGCGCGGAGCTGGTCTATAACGGCCAGCCCACCGGTTACACCAGCGACCCGCAGGAGTCCATCAACTATATCGCCGCGCACGACAACGAAACCCTGTTCGACGGTATCCAGATCAAGGCCAGCAGCAGCGCCACTATCGACGAGCGTGTGCGCATGCAGGCCTTCAGCAACTCACTGGTGCTGTTTGCCCAGGGGGTGCCGTTTATCCACGCCGGCCAGGAATTCCTGCGCTCCAAGTCCATGGACCGGGACAGCTACAACTCCGGTGACTGGTTCAATGCACTGGACTTCAGCTTCAGGACAGGTAACTGGGGCGCGGGCCTGCCGGTCGCCGACAAGAACGAGGACAAGTGGCCGCTGATGGCTCCGCTGCTGGCCGACCCGGATATCGCTCCGCAGCGGAAACACCGTCTCGATACGATTGCGCTGTTCCGCGAGCAGCTGGCCATCCGCAACAGCTCGCGCCTGTTCCGCCTGCCCAATGCCGACGCGGTGGTGGAGCATGTGC
The DNA here is from genome assembly GCF_021729035.1 of Microbulbifer sediminum. Classification (GTDB taxonomy): domain Bacteria; phylum Pseudomonadota; class Gammaproteobacteria; order Pseudomonadales; family Cellvibrionaceae; genus Microbulbifer; species Microbulbifer sediminum. The sequence continues at coordinate 583,560 of NZ_JAJSAP010000001.1, forward strand.
GGTTCCTGAATATGGGGCCGGACCAGGTGCCGGGCCTGATCGCCATGCAGCTGCTGGACGAGGAGGGCCATTTCGACCGTCGCCACAAGGAGATCCTGGTGCTGTTCAACGGCGATGACGCAACAGTGGAGTTTGCCAGTGAGGAACTGCAGGGCAAGACTTTCGTGCTGCACCCGCGCCAGCGCCATTCCACGGACCAGCGACTGCGCGAGGTGGATTTCGATCGCCAGTCCGGGAGAGTCTCGATTCCGGGGCGAACCACTGCGGTACTGGTGAATTACCGCGGTTCGCACTGATCGAAAAAACAGGCATCAATCCGAGAGGGCCGGCATTACGCCGGCCTTTTTCACTGGTAACTCCCTGCGCTCAGCCGAAGACCAGACCCTTTTTGCCCCCCGGGGGAACGCTATGCTGTAATTTCATCAGGCTGCAACCGCCGGCCGCTAGCCAGGCGTGGCCGGACCGGCAGGAATCCATCTACCTTTGCCACAGGCCCGGAGGGCTTACGTATGACGCTATTGCAAAAACTGCTTGTTGGCGGCACTTCCACGCTGCTTTTCATTGCCAATGGCCACTGTGCAGATACTGGCCCAGCGGCGGCGGAAAAGGTCAGTGCCATCCGCGGGGTACAGACGACCGGTGTCACCGTTACCGACGCTGGCAGGATCTTTACCAATGCGCCCAACTGGCGTGATGGCATTCCCTTCGCAGTCGCAGAGGTCAATCCCGACACCGGCAAGTACCGGCCCTACCCCAATGCCGCCATGAATCGCTGCATGGCAGACAGCACTGCCCGGGATGACTGCTTCCTGGCGGTGCAGTCTGTGGTGGCCTATGGCGACAAGCTCTATGCCCTTGATACGCGCAACCCCAAATTCCAGGGTGTTGTGGACGCCCCGCGTATTTTTGTCTTCGACCTGGACAGCAACAAGCTGGAGCGCGTGCTGTTGCTCGGCGATGCCGGTTATCACCCGGACTCCTACATCAATGACCTGCGTATCGACGAAGCGGCGGGCCGGATTTACATGACGGACTCCAACCACCCGGGACTGGTGGTTTACGAGCTGGGCCAGGAAGAGAATGGGGAGAAAGGGAAGAGTTACCGGGTGCTGGACGATCATAAGAGCACACGGGCGGAACAGGACTACCTGACCATCGACGGCAAACGCTGGAACAACACGGTGCACAGCGATGGTATAGCCCTCGACCTGGAGAATCAGCGGCTCTACTTCCATGCGCTGACCGGCTACACCCTCTATGCGATCGGGACCCGCCACCTGGATCCCGATAGTGACGCTGCCGGCCATGTCCGCGAGGTGGCGAAGACCAGCGCTCCCGATGGCATGATCCTGGACCAGCAAGGCAACCTGTATTTCGCCGACCTGGAAAACCACAAGATCCTCTATCGCGATCCCGCCGGCGAGACACATGTCCTGGTGGAGGGGGACAGGGTCCGCTGGGCCGACACCTTCAGCATTCACGACGGCATGCTGTATTACACCAACAGCCGTATCCACGAGGCCACCGGTGCTATAGACGATATGGAGTTCGGTATCTACCGGGTGCGCCTGCCGGAGAGCTGAGAGGAGCACCGCTCGAATAGAACGTTGGGGACGCCGGCCCTGCAGGCGAGCACACCGGCACCGTGTTTGCGGGGAGAGGGGTTACCGCGTGGGGTACGGGCGGATACAAGGTCCGCCCCTACGAGCGAAAAACAGCAATCAGTGGGGAAGGCGGGGAAGGCTCAGGAGTCCGGGCCATCCTCCTCCTCGTCATTGAGCAGGTGCCCAAGCTTGCCCCGCTTGGTGGAGAGGTACTTGATATTATGCGGGTTGCGCCCGGTCTGGTGGGGCAGCCGCTCCACCACTTTCACTCCCAGCTCTTCCAACGCCTTCACCTTGCGCGGGTTGTTGGTCATCAGGCGGATGGAACCGATATGCAGGTGCTCGATCATGGCCTTCAGGATCGAGTAATCGCGCATATCCGCACCGAAGCCCAACTGTTCATTGGCTTCGACGGTGTCGGCACCGCAATCCTGCAGCTTGTAGGCGCGGATCTTGTTCAGCAGGCCGATGCCCCGTCCCTCCTGGCGCAGGTAAAATACCGCCCCGCGGCCCTCCATTGCGATCCGGTGCAGGGCGTGCTGCAACTGTGCACCGCAATCACAGCGCAATGAGAACAGGGCGTCGCCGGTCAGGCACTCGGAATGAATCCGGGCCAGCACCGGCTCATCGGTATCCAGGTCCCCCATGGTCAGCACCAGGTGTTCCTTGCCGGTATCGGTTTCCTCAAACCCGTGCATCTCGAACATGCCCCAGGGTGTAGGCAGCTTGGAGGACTCCACAAAGCGAATGGTCAAGTTCTTACCTCATCATCAGTTGCGCGCGCGCAGGATCAGCATGCCGCGCTGCTGCTCCATATCCACCCGGCTCAGGAAGCTGTTGCCCAGCAGGGTGATATGGGGGAAATTGTCGGCGTGGACGGTGGCGTCGATATTATGCAGCTTGATTCCGCCCACGGTGACGCTCGACAGCGTCACTTGGTAGGCTCGGGCGATACCATTGGCGGTGGCGACACGTACGGCCCGGGCATTGTCCAGGTTCAACCCCAGGCGCTGGGCCGTCGGGTAATTCAGGGCAATGCTGGTCGCGCCGGTGTCCACCATTACCGGCACCCGGCGGCCATTGACCCACGCATCCGTGCTGAAGTGCCCACGGCTGTCCGCAACCAGGCGCACCTCCGTGCGCGCGGCCTCGGCATAGCGCGCCGCCACCGGCGCATCCAGGGTCAGTTTCTGTACGCGGCCGTCGACCTTTACCCGGGCGAAGCTGCTGTTGGCCTCGAGCAGCCGCACCCCTTCCGGCGAGGTTTCGCCGCTCTTGAGCAGCCTCTGCTTACCATCCACTTGAAGCATGGCACTGGTTCCGAACAACGCCTTGAGCTGGACCTGCTGCGCCCATACCGGCGACGAACAGAGAAGGAAGCAACAGGCGAGCAGGCGACGAATATTCACGGTGCGATCCCCTTTCACCGACCGGCAAGCCGGTCTACCCGATCCATGCCGCGGTCAGCTGTAATACCAGCGCCGCGTACCCGGCAGCCAGTATATCGTCGAGCATAATACCGACACCACCGTGGACGCGGCGGTCCACCCAGCCAATGGGCTGCGGCTTGGCAATATCGAACAGGCGGAACAGCACCAGCCCGTACAGCGCCCATCCCCAGCCTGCCGGGGCCAGGAACATGGTCAGCCAGTAACCCACCATCTCATCCCAGACGATGCCGCCATGGTCGTGTACTCCCAGCGCCCGGGAGGCGGCGCCACACAGGTAGCAGCCCACCACGGCACCGACCACCACCACCGCCAGGTACTGGGCCGGAGGCAGGTGCTGCAGCAGCCACCAGAACGGCAACGCCATCAGGGTTCCGAAGGTACCGGGCGCCTTCGGCGCCAGCCCGGAACCGAAGCCGAAGGCCAGCAACATGGTGGGGCTGCGCAGCAGCTGGGCGGCGGTGGGCTGGGGAATGGAGGTATCAGTCATAGTTCAAAAATGCCGGTATCCGGGCCTTGCGGCCTGCCACTCCTCGCCATTGAGAAAGCAGCGCACACGCGCCCGGTCCTGCGCCCCGGGCGTCCGTGCCACCAGGGTGCCAATTTGCACCGGCGCGGACTCGCCCCCGGCGCAGCGTTCTTTTACCGCGTCCACCATTGCCGGTGGAACGGTGAAGCAGAGCTGGTAATCATCGCCTCCGGTGGCCGCCAGCTCCAGCGCGCGGCTGCCCGCCAGCTCGACCGCCAGTGGATCCACCGGCAGGTCTTCCATCACCAGCTCCGCGTCCAGGTTGCTGGCGGCGCAGATATGGCCCAGATCGGCCAGCAAGCCGTCGGAGATATCCAGCGCGCTGCTGGCAAGGCCGGAGAGGGCAGCAGCCGTTTGCAGTTGCGGCTCCGGTGCGTAGTAAGCGCTTACCGCCCGCTGAAAACAACCTGGCTCCACCGTGCGCTCGCCGAGGATTACCGGCAGCGCCGCGGCGGCCGCGCCCAGGGGCCCACTGACGAAGACCGCGTCCCCGGCCCGGGCCCCATCACGCCGCAGCGGCGCTGCGGTGGCGCCGGTCACCTGGACGGTGATCGTGAGGGGGCCCCTGGTCGTGTCGCCTCCCACCAGGGAGATACCGTAAGCCCGCGCCGTTTGCAGTAGGCCGTCGGCGAAGCCTCGCAGCCATGTCCGGTCGCTTTCCGGGATCGTCAGGGCCAGGGTAAACCACAGCGGGCGCGCGTTCATTGCCGCCAGGTCACTCAGGTTCACCCGCAGCGCCCTTCCCGCCACCAGTGCCGGGTCGGCCCCCTCGGGGAAGTGCCGTCCTGCCACCAGGGTATCCACGCTGGTGGCGAGCTGTTCCCCGGCGGGCGGCTGCAACAGCGCACAGTCGTCGCCAATGCCCAGCACGACCCCTTCTCCGCACGGGGCTCCGGCAAAGTACTCGCGGATAATCTCGAATTCGCCGGGAGCTGCCCGCATGGTCCGGCTTTCTCAGCCCTGCTTGTCGGCTTTGACTTCCGCCGCACGTACGTCTGCAGCAGTCTTGTCGAGTATGCCGTTGATATATTTGAACGCGTCGGTGGGGCCAAACTTCTTGGCCAGCGCCACCGCCTCATTGATCACAACCTTGTAGGGCACATCGACGCGGTTCTGCAGCTCGTAAGTGGACATCCGCAACAGTGCCCGGGATACCGGGTCCAGGTCCTCGATGCTGCGGTCCAGGTGTGGACCGAAAGCCCCCTCGACGTCATCGAGGTTTTTCGCCACGCCGTGGAAAATGTCGCGAAAATACTCCACGTCAGTCTTGCTCATGTCGTTGTCGGCGCGGAACTCGGCCTCGATGGCATTCAGGCTGGCGCCCGCCATCTGCCACTGGTACAGCGCCTGCATGGCGTAGTGGCGCGCCTTGCGGCGCGCGGATGCGGTAACGGTCATTATCAATTCCGATTCCAAACTGTAGGGGCAGCCGCCCCTACATGGTTATCCACTAACCGGCGTTACCCGGTGTTAAACCTTGCCCAGCAGGGAAACCATTTCCAGCGCGGTTTCCGCTGCTTCACAGCCCTTGTTACCGGCCTTGGTGCCGGAACGCTCGATGGCCTGCTCGATTGAGTCAACAGTCAGCACACCAAAGGTCACCGGTACACCGCTGTCCAGGGATACCTGTGCAAGGCCCTTGGTGCACTCGCCCGCCACATACTCGAAGTGCGGGGTGCCACCGCGGATTACCGCGCCCAGGGCGATGATGGCATCGTAGCGACCGCTGGCCGCCAGCTTTTTTGCCGCCAGCGGGAACTCGAAAGCTCCCGGTGCATAGTAGATGGTGATGTCCTCTTCCTTGATGCCCTTGCGGCGCAGGGTATCCAGCGCCCCGTCTTTAAGGCTCTCCACCACAAAGCTGTTCCACCGGCTCACCAGCAGTGCGTACTTGCCCTGGCAGCCGACGAAATCCCCTTCGATAACCTTGATCTTGCTCATCGTGTATTCCAAATGTGTTCTTTTGTTTTGCCATTGCCCACACAGGCAATCAACGGCCCGGAGGACTCAGTCCTCTTCTGAGTTCAGGTACTCTTCCACTTCCAGGTCAAAGCCGGAAATGGCACTGAAACGGAAAGGCGCGCTCATCAGGCGCATCTTGCGCACATTGAGGTCCCGCAGGATCTGCGAGCCGGTCCCTACCTGCTTGTAGACCAGGTCCTGGCTGGGGCGCTGCTGCTTGCCGCTGATGAGCCAGTCGATGCTTTCCTCGATCTCCTCGGTGGTTTCATTGTGGCAAATCAGTACCACCACACCCTTGCCCTCTTGTTCCACCCGCTGCATGGCGCGGCGGAAGGTCCAGGGGGTGTATTTCTCATCGCCACGGCGGATGGTGAGCACGTCCCGCAGGGTATTGCCCACGTGCACCCGTACCAGGGTCGGCTCCTCCGGGCTGGGCTCGCCCTTGATGAAGGCGAAGTGACGCTCGCGCCGTGCCTTGTCCAGGTAGGTTCGCAGCCTGAAATTACCGTACTCGGTCTGCACCTGGCGTTCGTTGGTGCACTCCACGGTGGTCTCATTCAGCGCCCGGTAGTTAATCAGGTCGGCGATGGTGCCGATCTTCAGGTTATGGGTTTTGGCAAAGGTTTCCAGGTCCGGGCGCCGGGCCATGGTGCCATCTTCATTCATGATCTCGACGATCACCGCCGCCGACTCGAAACCCGCCAGGCGCGCCAGGTCACAACTTGCCTCGGTGTGGCCGGCACGGCTCAGTACACCACCGGGCTGGGCCATGATCGGGAAGATATGTCCCGGCTGGACGATGTCCCGCGGCTTGGCGTTGCGCGCCACCGCCGCACGGACGGTGCGGGCGCGGTCGGCGGCGGAGATACCCGTGGTCACGCCCTCGGCCGCCTCGATGGAGACGGTGAAATTGGTGCTGAACTGGGCGCCGTTGTCCTGGGACATCAGCGGCAGGTCGAGCTGCTCACAGCGCTCCCGGGACATGGGCAGGCAGATCAGGCCGCGGGCGTGGGTGGCCATGAAGTTGATATCCTCGGCGCGTACCTGCTCTGCTGCCATCACCAGGTCGCCCTCGTTCTCCCGATCCTCGTCGTCCATCAGGATCACCATCTTGCCCTGGCGGATATCGTCGATCAGTTCTTCAACCGTGTTCAGTTCCATAAATCTCTCTTTGTGTTCGCCTGCAAGCAGGCTCCTACAGTCAGGTCTCGTACTCCCGCAGGAGTCTTGGCGTTCAGCCCTTGTAAAAACCGTGCCGGGCCAGGAATTCCACCGTCAGGCCCTCGCTGTCGGGCTGGGCGGCCTTGTCACCGAGCAGCAATCGCTCCAGGTAGCGGGCGATCAGGTCCACCTCGAGGTTTACCCTTGTCCCCGCCTGGTAGCCGCCCATCACCGTCTCCTGCAGGGTGTGCGGGACGATGGTCAGCTCGAACTCCGCGCCGTCGACAGCATTGACGGTGAGACTGGTGCCGTCCACCGTGATGGACCCCTTGTGGGCAATATACCTGGCCAGCTGCTCCGGTGCGCGCAGGCGGAAGCGCTCGGCACGGGCTTCCTTCTTGCGCCAGACCACCTCGCCGATGCCATCCACATGGCCGCTGACAATATGCCCGCCCAGGCGCGTCTGCGGTGTCAGGGCTTTCTCCAGGTTGACCCGGTCCCCCTTCTTCCAGCCGCTGACACTGGTGACATCCATGGTCTCCGCGGACACATCTGCCCAGTAGCCGTCGCCGGGCAGATCCACCACCGTCAGGCAAACGCCGTTGGTGGCAATGCTGTCGCCCAGTTGCACATCGGACAGGTCCAGCTTGCCGCTCTTTACCCGCACCCGCAGGTCACCGCCCACGGGCTTCAGTTCGGTGATTTCGCCTACGGCTTCCACAATACCGGTAAACATCGGGAAAAATCTCCAGTTGGCTGGCGCTACCGCTCGATATCCGTGGTGGCGGTAATACGCCAGTCGTGCCCGACTGCGCGCATGTCGGTTATGGTAATCGGGAGCACCGAGCCCATCCGCTCGATCGGCAGCTCGAACAGCGGCCGCGCCGTGCTGCCGAGCAATTTGGGCGCCATGTAAACGATGATCTCGTCCACATGCCCGCGGTAGAGGAATTCGCCCGACAGGGTCGCACCGCTCTCTACCAGTACCTCGTTACACTCCCGCCGCGCCAGCTCCTGCAGCAGCGCCAGCAGGTCGACGCGGCCGTCGCTGCCAGCCGGCAGCACCAGCACCTCAGCCCCGGCTTTTTCCAGTCGCTCGCGGCGCTCCGGCTCGGCCTGCGCGGTCGTGCACACCAGTGTGGGGGCATCGCCCTGCAATATAAAGGCCCTGGCTGGCGTGCGCAGACGACTGTCGACAATGACCCGCAGTGGCTGCACTTCCGCGGCAGCCTCGGCGGCAAGCAACTCCAGCGCCATTTCGTCGGCGCGCACGTTCAGGTTGGGATTGTCGAACCGCACCGTATCCACACCGGTGACAATCGCACAACTGCGCGCCCGCAGCCGCTGCACATCGGCACGTGCCGCGGGCCCGGTGACCCACTTCGATTCACCACTGGCCATGCCCGTGCGACCGTCCAGGCTCATGGCCGACTTGCTGCGCACCAGTGGCAGACCAAGGGTCATGCGCTTGATAAACCCGGGGTTCAGAGCCCGACAGGCCTCTTCCAGCAGCGGCCCTTCAACCTCAATTCCGGCGTCCCGCAGCACCTGCAGGCCCTGGCCGCTGACGGCGGGATTCGGGTCTTCCATACCGTAGACGACACGTGCCACGCCCGCCTCGACCAACGCGTGGGCACAGGGCCCGGTTTTACCGGTATGGCTGCACGGCTCGAGAGTGACGTAGGCAGTGGCACCGCGGGCACGCTCACCGGCATCGCGCAGCGCCTCGATTTCGGCGTGGGGCAGGCCCGCGCGGCGGTGCCAGCCCTCACCCACGATGGCGCCACTATCATCGACGATGACACAACCGACGCGGGGGTTGGGCATGGTGGTGTAGAGACCGCGCCCTGCCAGGTACACGGCACGGTTCATCAGGGCCTGGGGATTGTGGGTCATTGCGGCTCCGTCGGCTTCGTCAGGCGCTCGATTTCCTGGCTGAAGTCACTCACATCCTCAAAGCGGCGGTAGACCGAGGCAAAACGCACGTAGGCCACCTGGTCCAGCTCGCGCAGCTGCTCCATCACCAGCTCGCCAACCTGCATGGCCGGCAACTCGCGTTCGCCGGTGGCCTGCAGGGCGTGTTTGATCTGCGCCACTGCAGACTCGACCCGTTCGGTACTCACCGGGCGCTTTTCCACCGCGCGCTGGATTCCGGCCCGCAGCTTGTCCTCGTTAAAGGGCTCGCGCTGCCCGTTCTGCTTGATCACGCGGGGCAGCAGTAGTTCGGCGGTCTCGAATGTGGTGAAGCGCTCGTGGCAGTCGAGGCACTCACGGCGTCGACGCACCTGATCGCCCTCCGCCACCAGGCGGGAGTCGACGACCTTGGTTTCTTCTGCGCTGCAGAAAGGACAGTGCATGGGGAAGTGGGCCCTGTAGAAAAACGGGCCGCAGTTTAACACAGGCGGCGCCCGGGGGCGCCACCAGCGCGTCCCGCCGTGTGGAGTGGCACAACCGCAGGCAAAAAAAAGCGGCCCCAGTGGGCCGCCTTGGATGAAGTGCCTGGACCGGCTGCAGGTTACTTCTGGTACACCGGGAATTTGGCGCAGATATCCAGCACCTTCTGCTTCACCTCGGCAATGGTGCCCTCGGCGTCGCCCTTCTCCAGCGCATCCAGCACATCGCAGATCCAGTGGGTCAGCTGCCGGGTCTCCTCCACCCCGAAACCGCGGGTGGTGATGGCCGGGGTGCCAACCCGCAGGCCAGAGGTGATGAACGGCGAGCGCGGGTCATTGGGTACCGCGTTCTTGTTGACGGTGATATTGGCCCGGCCCAGCGCCTCATCCGCATCCTTACCGGTGTACTCCTTGCCGATCAGGTCCACCAGCATCAGGTGGTCGTCGGTACCGCCCGAAACTATGTTGATGCCGCGATCGAGGAAGGTATCGGCCATGGCACGGGCATTCTCAACCACCTTCTTCTGGTACTGCTTGTATTCCGGGGTCATGGCTTCCTTGAAGGACACCGCCTTGGCCGCGATCACGTGCATCAGCGGGCCGCCCTGGCCACCGGGGAATACCGCGGAGTTGAGCTTCTTCTCGATCTCTTCGTTGGCCTTTGCCAGGATGATGCCACCGCGCGGGCCGCGCAGTGTCTTGTGGGTGGTAGAGGTCACCACATCGGCGTGGGGAATCGGCGACGGGTATTCACCGGCGGCCACCAGGCCGGCCACGTGGGCCATGTCCACCAGCAGGTAGGCGCCCACCTTGTCGGCGATCTCGCGGAAACGAGCCCAGTCCATGATGCGGCTGTAGGCAGAGAAGCCGCCCACGATCATCTTCGGCTTGTGCTCCAGCGCCAGGCGCTCCACCTCCTCGTAGTCCACCTCGCCGGTGTCCGGGTTCAGCCCGTACTGCACCGCGTTGTAGATCTTGCCGGAGAAATTCACCCGCGCACCGTGGGTCAGGTGGCCACCGTGGGCCAGGCTCATGCCCAGCACGGTGTCGCCCGGGGCGCACAGGGCCTGGTAGACCGCAGCGTTGGCCTGGGAACCGGAATGCGGCTGGACATTGGCGTAATCGGCGCCGAACAGCTCCTTGGCGCGCTCGATCGCCAGCACTTCCACCTTGTCCACATACTCACAGCCACCGTAGTAACGCTTGCCAGGGTATCCCTCGGCGTACTTGTTGGTCATGGTGCTGCCCTGCGCCTCCATCACCAGTGGGCTGGTGTAGTTTTCGGAGGCGATCAGCTCGATATGCTCTTCCTGGCGGCGGTCCTCTTCCTGGATGGCTTCCCAGACTTCCGGGTCGTAAGAGGAGAGTGTGACTGATGGATCAAACATGGTTTTCCCTCAATGAATCGGGCTGTGGACGCTGCACCGATGGGCACAGGAGCCATTAGCACAACTGTAGAAAGGCGCGCATTGTACACCAAGGGAAAGTGGTCTGCGCCCCAATTTATGCGGCGTCGAACGGGATAAACAGCGCTCTTGACCGGAGGGTCTGGCAGCCGGCGTGCCGGAGAGGCAGGGAGGGAAGGACGCGGCCGTGGCCGGCCGCGTCGCGAAGGGGATCAGAAGGTCAGGATCATGGTGCCGGACCAGAAATTCACGTCCTCTTCGATCATGGTGTACTCGAACTCGACATTGGTGTTCGGGCTCAGGTTCAGGCCGATGCCACCGCCTACGGAGATGCCGGTGTCGTCGCTGCTGTAGCCGCCCACGCTCACGTCTTCGTAGATCAGGCCCAGGCGGCCCTTGAAGTAGACGTCACCGAAGGAGCGGTAAGTGCCGTAGCCACCCAGGGTCTGGATATCCACATCGATGTCGCGGCCGTCGAAGGCATCCGCCTCGCCGCTGATCAGGGAATCGGTGAACTCACCCTCGAAGCCCCACCCGGAGGAGAAGGTGTAGCCGCCGCGCAGGCCGAAGTTGATCGGGTCGTCAACGGTGTTGGCGTCAACCGTCATCAGGCCGGCTGTGGCGCCCCAGTAGCCGCCCTCGGCGTTCGCTGCAGAAGAACAAACCAGTGCCAGGGCCGCCAGGCCCGTCGCCAATTTACGCATAAGGAAAATCCCCAAGTTGTTGTGGTGATCGAATTTGCGCGGATTCTATCCGCCTTTTCCTGGTCCAGCCAGTCACCTGTTCACATCCCAAGGGGTGTACAGGTCTCAGGCTGGCAATAGACCCGGCTGTCGCGAGAATCGTTCCACCGGTAGGGGAAAAAGTCACAATTCAGCCGCAATCGCCCCCGCTGGCGCCATAAGCCTCTCACTCACTGCTACATTGAGTTGGCTCCGGAGTTGTCGCCCGATAAAGGACAAACCGACGTCAAGACCCCGGAAGTCCCTGCCCGACATTTTGACCACTGGTGATTAACAGAACCTGAACAGAACCAGACAATGACATTTCACGGATCGATGCGTTAACAGCTCAATACCAAGAGACGGAGACAGCGATGGACAGCATCTACGTACAATTGTGCCAGGATCACGGGAATATCCAGCAGGTGCTCGACGCCTTCGAACAACTGCTGGTGGACATGGCGCGCGAGGACCGCGACCCGTCAACCCTCGACCTGATCATCGATGCGCTGGATTACATCGCCATCTACCCGGAAAAGTGGCATCACCCGGTAGAGGATATTACCTGCGAGCTACTGCTTGCCAAGCCCGGGATTGAGCCGGAGCCGATTCTCCGCGCCCGCGAGGAACATCGTCGCCTGGCGCAGGAAACACGCAAGATGAAGGAATTGTTTTACACCGTCGCCAATGATTGCGCAGTGGAGCGGGATCACCTGTATGGGGCGGCGCGCCAATATTTGGCGGCCCAGCGCTCCCATATCCTGATGGAAAACCACTGTGTCTTTCCATTAATGGAACGCTACCTGGATGCGGCCGACTGGGAGCAGGTGCGCGCACGACTGGGCGACCGCGTGGACCCACTGTTCGGGCCGGCAATGCGCGACCAGTACGATGCCATGCAGCGGTATGTCAGCGACCTCCGGACAACGGCACCCGCCTGACTGGAACAGGTGCCAGCGTCCGAACGGGGGTAGGAATCTTTCAGACGGTCGCCGAACGGCGACCGATTTCACTCTCATCATAGCCGCAGTGGGTGCCGGCCAGTTCACTGAGCCCGATCAGGTCGAGCACTTCCACCTCACGCCCGCTCACCCGGATCAGCCCGTCTTTCTGCAGCGCCTTGAACAGGCGGCTCACCGTTTCCGGCGTCAGCCCCAGGTAATTGGCGATATCCGTGCGCGGCATTGAGAGTACGAACCGGCTGGCGGAATATCCGCGCCGGGCATAGCGGCTGGAAATATTCACCAGCAGCGCCGCCAGGCGGGCGTTGGCCGCGCGCTTGCCCAGTAGCAGCAGGATCTCGTTCTCCTGCCGCAACTCTTCCGAGAAGATACTGTAGATCTGCTGTTGCAGGGCGGGAACTTCCTGCGCCAGGCTTTCCAGCTGGCTGAAGGGCAGCACACAGATACTGCTGTCCTCCAGCGCCTCGGCGTAACTGGGATGGGTGCGGCTGCTGTAGGCATCCAGCCCGAGCAGTTCCCCGGGCAGCGCGAAATGCGTGACCTGGGTATCCCCGTCGGACGCGATCACGGCGGTCTTGAAGCTGCCGGAGCGGATGGCATAGAGATTGTGGAAGGAATCGCCGCTGCGGTAGAGCGTCTCCCCCGCCTTCACCAGCCGCTTGTTGCGCGTCACCCGCTCGAGACGGTCGATATCTTCCACCGGAAGCCCGGCGGGCAGGCACAGGCGACGCACCGAGCATTCACTGCACTTTACTGCGTGGCGACTGTCTTTCATGGGCTGGCCCCGGATTGGCTAGAAAAACGCCATTGTAGCGGCTCGGGAACCTGTCGTCTCGGTCGATTTACGCGCCCCCAGGCAACCGGTTGCACGACTCAGAGTACCCGGGAGTAACGCCGCTCACCGGCAGGTTCGTGCAGGTAGGCATCGAAGGCCGCCGCCACATTGCGCGTGAACCAGCGTCCGCGGTCGGTGATGACCAGGTCGCCGCCTTCCTCACGCACCAGGCCGTCAGCCATCAGCGGCTGCAGGCGCTCCAGCTCCGCGGCGAACGCCTCTGCCAGCGGCGCGCCGGCACGGTCTGCCACGGCCCGGTGGTCCAGCCGCATGCGGCACATCAGCTCCATGATCAGGTACTGGCGCAGGCGGTCATCCTCCGACATGGCCCAGCCACGGAAGCCGGCAAAGCCCCGCTCGCGAATGGCTTCCACATAGTCCTTCAGCCGGTGGTGGTTCTGCCAGTAACCGCCGGCGCTGTAGCTGATCGCGGAGGCACCCAGGCCGATCAGGGCATCCGCGGGCATCAGGGTATAGCCCTGGAAGTTGCGCCGCAGTTCGCCGGCGCGGGCAGCCCGGGCCAGTTCGTCGCCCGGCAGGGCAAAGTGGTCCATGCCCAGGAACTCGTAGCCCGCGTCCCCCAGCATTTCGACGGCTCCCACCTGCATGGCAATCTTGTCCGCCGGGGCCGGCATGGCGTCGGTATTGATCAGCCGCTGGGCCTTGAAGCGCTCCGGCAGGTGGGCGTAGTGGTAGAGCGCGATGCGGTCCGGCCCCATCGCCACCACCCGGTCAAGGGTTTCCCGCAGGGTATCCACCGTCTGGTGCGGCAACCCGTGGATCAGGTCATAGGAAATAGAACGAAAGCCCCGTTCCCGGGCGGCGCAGGTAATCTGCTCCACCGCTTCCGGGGCGCAGATACGGTTGATGGCGCGCTGCACCTGCGGGTTGAAGTCCTGGATGCCGAGGCTCAGGCGGTTAAAGCCCAGCTCCCGCAGGGTGTCCAGGGTATCCAGGCGGAAGGTGCGCGGGTCGGCCTCGACACTGTACTCGACGCTGTCATCGCGGCGCAGGTCGAAGATCTCGCCCAGCCCCTCCACCAGCCGGTGCAAGTCCGAGTCGGTGAGGAAGGTTGGCGTGCCGCCGCCGAGGTGGAGCTGCACCACCGGGGCTGCGGCTACCCGGTCGCGGTACCAGCGCGCCTCCTCCAGCACCCGGTCCAGGTAGCTGGACGCCAGCCCGTACTGGTTGGTGATGACCTTGTTGCACGCGCAGAAATAGCACAGGGAGTGGCAGAACGGGATATGCACGTACAGCGACAGGCTGTCGATTTCCCGTAACGCATCCCAGGGGCGCATACCCTCCTGCAGCGGCACGAAGCGGTCCGCGGTCGGGTAGGAGGTGTAGCGGGGACAGGGGCCACTGTAGCGGGACAACAGGTCAGTCGAGAGTGCAGTATCGGCGTGTTGGTGGAGAGCGGTCATCTTGGTTCATCCCGGAGCCGGGCCATCGTGCACCGGCTCCTCTATTGTCTGCAGTTCAGGGAAATTATCCGGCTCCTGGTGCTCAGAAGCGGTAGCCGAGCCCGGCCACGGTAACCAGCGGATCCAGTTCCACGTCCGCGGCGATGGTGCCGACGCCCGGCACGCGAACCTCGGCCTCGGTATCAATATCCATCCACAGCACACTCAGGTTGAGCAGCCAGCGACGGTCCTGGCCGAAGCTGAAATCCACCCCTGCCTCTGCCGCGAGCCCCACGGAATTTTCGAGTGAAAGGTCGGCATCGCCAGTGGCGCCGAGCGCGGCAAAGAGTTCGTTTGCAGCGCCATCCACCTGCTCGTCGAAGAACGCGGTGTAGTTCACCCCCAGGCCGAGATATGGCTGCAAGGGGGATCCCCCGAGGCGCGGATACCACTGCAGCAGCAGGGTGGGCGGCAGGTGGCGGGTCTCGCCAAGGGCAAAGGTGTCTCCCAGTCCCTCAACAGCGAGGTCGTGGCTGAACGGCGATGAAGCCACCAGCTCCACGCCCCAGGTATCCGTGAGCATATAGGTGGCCGTCAGGCCCAGTGCAGTACCGTCATCCACATCGGCCGCGGTGCCGGCAAGCGCCACGCCGGACAGGGACAGCGGGCCCGAGCTGACATCCGGGCTGACGGTGGCCGCACCGCTGCGGAGGATGACTTCACCGGGCTGGTACGCCACAGCGTGCAGGGAAACGAGAAGGCCGGCGACGGCGGCAAATACTTTCATTTTGGGTTCTCCATACCTGATACAAGCCGCCCGCCCGAAAACATCCTGTTATTACTTTTATTACTGCCTCACAGGCGAGCGGGACGGGCGCAGATTATGTTGGAGCAGAACGCCCGCAATTGATGTAAATCAATTGCGCGGCAAACAACGAGGCTGGCCTGCCCGAGCGCGGGCGCAGCGATGCCGAAGCGCCGGTCACTTGATTCAGGTCAAGGCAGCATGAGCGTACAGATCCAATACTGCGGCCAATAACCTGACCCGGGTATGGAGATCGCCATGCACCACCTCTACCGGCAGCTTTGCCGCGACCACCGCCATATGCAGCAACTCCTGGATGCCTTTGACCAGCTGCTGCAGGATTTCGCCCGGCGCGAACGGGATCCCGGCACACTGGGGCTGATCCTCGATGCCCTCGACTACATCAGCGTCTATCCGGATCGCTGGCACCACCCGGTTGAGGACCTGGCCATGGAGCGCCTGCGCACCAGGCCGGGGGCCAGGCTAGCGCCGGTTAACAAGACCCTGGCGGAGCACCGGGCCATCACCGCCGCAACCCGTCGCATGAACACCCTCTTCTACGCCATTGCCAATGATGCGGCGGTGGAGCGGGAGCAACTGTTCGGGCCTGCGCGGGAGTATCTGTCGCTGCAGCGACAGCATATGGAGCGGGAGAACCGGGAAGTATTTCCCCAGTTCGAGCGGCTGTTAACAGAAGAGGATTGGCAGGCGATCGAGCAGCAACTGCGCTTCCAGCAGGACCCGCTGTTCAACACCGATATCCGCGGCCTGTTCGAGTCACTGCAACACTACATCGCCAACCTGCACCTGGATGCCTGTGTCGGCACATGAATTCTCAATCCAGCTGTCACAAACAAGGGAGACACCAATGATGGATTTCCAGCGCCACGGCCTGTCTGTCGGTATCGAGCGGATCGGGTCGGAGTTTTTCCTGCTCATCCGGATAAGGGGTGACCTGACCCACTGGGATTACGAGATCATCACCCCGCTTCTCGAGCAGGCCCTGGACTCGGTCGCCCATCCACAGGTGAAAGCACTGGTGGATATCCGCGAGCTGCGGGGCTGGGAGTGGCGTGCAGCCTGGGACGACCTCCGCCTGGGATTGCGCCACGGCAGTGAATTTTCCCAGGTCGCCCTGCTGGGGAATGGCAACTGGCAGGAGTTGGCCACCCGCGTGGCAAACTGGTTTACCGGCGCCGAACTGCGTTACTTCCGGGCGCAGGATGATGCCCTGCAATGGCTGGCAGAAGATCCGGAAGACAGGACGGAGCGGGCACAGGCCTGAACACCCGGCCTGCAGGTCCCGCAAGTAAAGAGCCGTTAATCCCCGGCGGGACGCCGGAACATGTTCTGGATGCTGGAGAAATCCAGCATCTGGTTATCCGGATCACCGCCATGCAGCTGGTAAAGGTTTTTCGCCAGTGCGCCCAGCGGCGTCGAGGAAGCACTACCTGCAGCAGTATCCATCGCCAGGCCCAGGTCCTTCAGCATCAGCTGTACCGAGAAACCACCCTCGTAACCGCGCGATGCCGGCACTCCCTCCATTACACCCGGGTAGGGATTGTACTTCTCCAGTGACCAGTTGCCCCCGGAACTCGCCCGCATGATGTCGGAAACTACCTTCGGGTCCAGGCCGTTGTCGACCCCCATCTGCAGGGCCTCGGCGGTGCCGATCATATGGATCGCCAACAACATGTTGTTACAGATCTTTGCCACCTGGCCCGATCCTGCCGGTCCGGCATGGAAGACGTTGGCCCCCATTGCTTCCAGCAGCGGCCGCGCCGCATCCACCGCAGAAGCATCCCCACCGCACATGAATGACAGGGTGCCCGCCTCGGCCGCGGCAGTGCCGCCTGAAACCGGGGCATCGATGGCCGGCAGGCTGCGCTCGCGGGCTGCGGACACCAGTTGCCGGGCGTCACTGGCGGCAATGGTGGAGCAATCAATGACCAGGGTGCCGTCATCCAGGGCCTGCAGCAGTCCCCGCGCGCCCAGGTAGATGCCCCTCACCACCTCACCGGTGGTGAGCATTGAAATCACCGCATCGGCCCCGGCCGCCGCCTCGTGCGCACTTCCCCCCCGCTTGCAACCCTGCGCCTCAGCCTGCACCAGGGCCGCTTCCGACAGGTCAAAGGCGGTAACCGTAAATCCCGCTTTCACCAGGTTCGCTGCCATGGGGCCGCCCATATGACCCAGGCCGATAAAGGCAACTTTTTGCATGTCTGTGCATCCTTCTTATTGTTGTATCTGTGTTTTGTGCGCAACCGCGCCCGGTTGCGGACCAGCGACCGGGATCACAGGTCGCGCAGGGGGTGCACCGGCCAGGGATCGCGGAAACAGCACAGCACCTCGCCCAGGGGCACCTCCTCCAGCCTGGCCGGTTGCCATTGCGGATTGCGATCCTTGTCCACCAGCAGTGCCCGCACCCCTTCGCGCAGGTGACCACTGTTACAGAGGTTGACTGCCAGGGCCAGCTCCATCCGGAATACGTCCACCAGCGACAGGTGCCGGGCACGCTGCAGCTGCTCCCAGACAACCCATGGGGTCATCGGTGAGCCACCAGCCAGTGTCTTTGCCGCTTTCTGCAACCAGCGATCCTCCCCCTCGTATCCCGTAATGGAGTGCCAGACGCCCGGCAGGGTGGGAAAATCGGTGAGCTGCTGGATAATGTCGTAATGCTCCCTGAGCACGGAGGCCGGCTGCTCTCCTAAAGGCAGCTGCAGGTCTTTCAGGCAGTCACTCACCAGCTGGTGGAACGTCTTGGCGGAACCGGTGAAATCCAGTCCGGCCACGGCTTCCAGCGCCCGTTCCCGGTCGCTGTCGGCCAGCATGCGGTCGGCCATGCCGGCAAACAGCGCATCGCTGCCGTTGAACTGGGCCCCGGTCAGTCCCAGGAACAGCCCCAGCCGCCCGGGCATACGGTTGAGGAACCAGCCGCTGCCCACATCCGGGAACAGGCCGATCGTGACCTCCGGCATGGCCATACGGGTGGACGGCGTCACGATACGGTGACTGGCACCGGCCATGATGCCAATCCCACCGCCCATCACATAGCCACCTCCCCAGACCACGATGGGCTTTTCGAAGGTGTGGATACGGTGATCCAGCCGGTATTCGTGCGAGAAGAACGTCGTCGTGAACTCGGTACTCACCTCACCGGCAGTCGCCTCGGTATAGCTGGCGGATTCTTCATACAGCGCCACCACATCACCGCCGGCACAGAACGCCTTGTCGCCACTGCCATCAATCCACACGCAGGCGACACTGTCGTCCTCGGCCCATGCCTCCAGCTGTGCCGACAACAGGTCAATCATCTCGAGATTGAGGGCGTTGAGCGCCCGCGGCAGATTGAGGGTCGCCTGCGCCAGGGCGCCGTGGCGACGGAAAGTGACCGGTGACTCGCTTTGCGCTTCTCGCTCCATGTGTACTGCTCTCATCTCGCTTTATGGGTATTCACTGCAGTTAACCATAGATCGACGTGCGGGTCAGCCGGGCCACAGAGGGCGGGATTGGCGGGCCGGCCGGTTGCACTTTTCCGGCAACCTGATAAGTTGCGCGCAATTTCTGACCGATCCTGCAACCGATTACAGGAAGCCCTCTATCAATGGCTGAATACGTCTACACAATGAACCGGGTGGGCAAGGTAGTGCCGCCCAAACGTGAAATCCTCAAGGATATCTCCCTGTCCTTCTTCCCCGGCGCCAAGATTGGTGTGCTGGGCCTGAACGGCGCCGGCAAGTCCACACTGCTGCGCATCATGGCCGGCGTGGACCAGGACTATAATGGCGAAGCCCGCGCCATGCCCGGCATCAAAGTGGGCTACCTGCCGCAGGAGCCGCAACTCGACCCGGCCAAGACCGTACGCGGCAATGTGGAGGACGGTGTGCGCGAGGCCATTGATGCCCTCGCCGGCCTGGAGCAGGTCTACGCCGATTATGCCGACCCGGACGCCGACTTCGATGCGCTGGCCAGGAAGCAGCAGCAATATGAGGACGTGATCCAGGCCTGGGATGCCCACAACCTGGAACACCGCCTGGAAGTGGCCGCCGACGCCCTGCGCCTGCCGCCCTGGGACGCCGACGTGAATAACCTGTCCGGCGGTGAGAAGCGCCGCGTGGCCCTGTGCCGCCTGCTGCTGTCGCGCCCGGATATGCTGCTGCTGGACGAGCCCACCAACCACCTGGACGCCGAGAGTGTCTACTGGCTGGAGCGCTTCCTGCACGACTTCGACGGCACCGTGGTGGCCATCACCCACGACCGCTACTTCCTCGACAATGTCGCCGGCTGGATCCTGGAACTGGACCGCGGCCATGGCATTCCCTGGGAGGGCAACTACACCACCTGGCTGGAGCAGAAGGAGAAGCGCCTGGAACAGGAGCAGAAAGGTGAGCAGGCCCGCCAGAAGGCGATGAAGAAGGAACTGGAATGGGCGCGCCAGAACCCCAAGGGCCGCCAGTCCAAGAACAAGGCCCGCCTGTCGCGGCTGGAAGAAATGCAGTCGCAGGATTTCCAGGCCCGCAATGAGACCAACGAGATCTACATTCCGCCGGGTGAGCGACTGGGCGATAACGTGATCGAGTTCGAGCATGTGAGCAAGGGCTTCGGCGACCGGCTGCTGATCGACGACCTCTCGTTCCGGGTACCCAAGGGCGCCATCGTCGGTATTGTCGGCGGTAACGGCGCGGGTAAGTCCACCCTGTTCCGTATGATTACCGGCAGTGAAAAACCGGATTCCGGTGAGATCAAGATCGGCGAGACCGTACAGGTGGCTTACGTCGAACAGGGCCGCGAGAACCTGGACGACAACAAGACCGTATGGGAGGCCATCTCCGATGGCCACGACATGCTGAAGATCGGCAATTACGAAGTGGGTTCACGCAATTATGTGGGCCGTTTCAACTTCAGGGGCAGCGACCAGCAGAAGCGCGTGGGCGAGCTGTCCGGCGGTGAGCGTGGCCGACTGCACCTGGCCTACACCCTCAAGCAGGG
This sequence comes from Microbulbifer sediminum, assembly GCF_021729035.1. Lineage (GTDB taxonomy): Bacteria > Pseudomonadota > Gammaproteobacteria > Pseudomonadales > Cellvibrionaceae > Microbulbifer > Microbulbifer sediminum. Next base: position 603,779 of record NZ_JAJSAP010000001.1, read on the forward strand.
CGCCAACGTGCTGCTGTTGGACGAACCGTCCAACGACCTGGATATCGAGACCCTGCGCGCACTGGAAGAAGCCCTGCTGAACTTCCCCGGCTGCGCCCTGGTGATCTCGCACGACCGCTGGTTCCTGGACCGGGTGGCGACCCATATCCTGGCCTACGAGGGCGAGAGCGATGTGGTGTTCTTCGAGGGCAACTACACCGAGTACCACGAGGACTTCGTGGCGCGTAAGGGTGAAGACGCCACGCCGCACCGGATGCAGTACAAGAAGCTGAAGACCTGATTTCCAGGTACAACAGATCAAAGGGCGGCCTGCATGGCCGCCCTTTTTATTTGTGCCCACCCCAAAGGAAAGCCGGCTTAGCGGGTCGCCCGGATCAGGATATTCCGCGGCGTAATTTCACGTGGGCAGAACTCGCCCACCTCTACCTGCGCCCCCTGCTCTTCGAGGAACAGGGCCCGGTCTAGCACCAGCCACAATTCCAGGGGCCGGCGGAAGATATGGGCCACCAGTTCCATGCGCCGCACCCGGTGCCGGCGCTGCAGCCCGCGCTCCAGCCAGTATTCCTCGTCGATCGTCGCCGGCAACGATAATTGCCGGCACTCAGCCGCCCAGCGGGCAAAATCCGCAAAACGGCCGGCCAGCAGGCTCTTGCGTACATTGGGTACCGGCAGGTACTCGTCCACCCCGCGAGCTTCGCGCTGCAGCTCGTCGAATGCCATGCGCCAGTGCAGTTCACAATGGCGCAGCCGGCGTACGCCGGCACCGGCGGTGACCGTCTCCTGTAACGGCAGGTGCAGGTCATCGCGGGAGAGCTTTACCTGCCCGTTACGGGCAGTTTCCGAGAGCGGCGCGAACGCTTCGCCGCGCAGCAGGTGGTAACAGCAGGGGGACAGGCTCAGGGAGTGCCCGCCGTCGGCACTCCAGTGACGCATCAGGGTCGTATGCAGGTCGCCGCAGGCGTGCAGGGCCACCGCATCGGAACCCGCGACCCACTGCCCCGCGTCCGGCGCGAACGCATCGCAGTGCACGAAACGCATGGGAGCACCGCTGCGTTCCGCCAGCTCCCTACCCTCCTCACAGAGCCGTGCCTGCCACTCGAGGCTGGTCACCGGCCGCCCGTCGCAGGCGGCCAACAGCCGCCCCAGGTGGCCCTTGCCGGCACACCATTCCAGTAGCGGGGCATGAGTCTCCGGCAGGCGGGCGGCAAAGGCCAGGATCTGCTGCCACTTGCGCCCCGGCACGCCGTGGTCCAGGCGCGGTGGCGGGTGCAGCTCACGGGATTCGAGCAGGGGCAGGCGGCTGAGCTCAGACAGTTGGCGGGCGGGCAGCCAGGGGGACAGCCACGCACCCGCAGCCTCCATATCCGTCTCCAGTGAGGCCAGCTCTTCATCGGTCAGCGCATCCAGGGCCCGGCAGAGTTCCGGCTGACTGTCTCGCCAATACCACTGGCGGTGATGAAAGGGCCTGAACTGCCACCACTGGGCACCTGCAGCCAGCAACCCGTCCAGCCGCGCGAACCGCTGCCGCAGGGTGCCGGGCGTACCACCGGGGATTTCGCGTCCGATATCTGCGGCCATTGAAAGCCCCGTTCCAATTCCTGCTCAAAATGAGCAGCCATTTTACCGGGGCTGCTGGAGGTACCAAAGCCCTCCGGGGATCAGGACAGCCCGAGGGCCTCGGCGCCAGCGAAGCCCATTTGCACCCGGTCGCGCCCCTGTTGCTTGGCCCGGTATAGGGCGCGGTCCGCGGCGTCAAACAGCTGCATGGCCGAATCGAAATTGTGGCCATCGTAAGTCGCCACCCCGATGCTGATGGTCAGAGGGAGGTCAAACAGGCCCAGCTCCTTCACTTTTTGCAGTAGCCGCCCTGCCAGCACCTGCGCCTGCGCGGCGCCGGTCTGCGGCAGCAGGACCGCGAACTCCTCGCCCCCATAGCGGCAGGCGACCACCGGCCGGCGGGTCTGCTGCAGGATCAGTTGCCCGACTGCACGGATTGCCTCATCCCCCCGGGCGTGGCCATAGCGGTCGTTGATTGCCTTGAAGTGATCCAGGTCCATGAACAGCAGCGACAGCGGGGCGCCGGTGCGATCCACGTGGCTGAACTCCCGCGGCAGTCGCTGCTCGAAGAAGCGCCGGTTACACAGGCCCGACAGTTCGTCGGTATAGCCCCGCCGGCGTATCTCCCGCACCCGCGCCCCCAGCGCCAGCGACAGCAGCACCATCTCAATCAGGGCGGCCACCTGGAAAGCGTTGTGGGTATAGGGGTTGTGAGGCAGCCAGCCAAATGTCTTCAGCACATACACGATCACGCTGGCGAGAAAGGTGCTCCAGCCGACCATGAAGTAGCGCGCCGGGACCGATCCGCGCCAGAGGCTTACTGCGCCGAGGATCAGCATCAGCACACTGGACAGCAGCACCTGTACGGTGAGGACGGTGACCATCAGCCGGTAGCCGACGAAAGGCGCTATCACTGTCAGGGCGATGGTCAGGTACAGCAGCAGGCGTGCCACCCGGTCCACCCGCGGTGCCAGCTGGCGCCCGGAGCAGATAGTCCGGGCAAACTGGATTCCGAAGATAATGCTCAGGCCCAGCAGCACAAGCAGGCTTTCATTGGCAAGCCAGGGGTTGTCGGGCCATACGAACTGGAAAGAGACCCCGTTGAGCGCGCCGAAGTAAAGGCTGTAACTGAGGGCGTAGCCCATGTAGAAACCGTAGGCCGGATCCCGGACCGCCAGGAACAGCAAGAGGTTGTAAATCACCAGCACCAGGAAGCCACCGTAATAGACTCCCAGCAGGAACTGCTCCAGCGTCAGGTGCGGAATCAGCGAAACCTCGCTGCTGACGGAAAGGCCGATGTTCATGGCCCCCTGGGTGGCAAAACGCAGGTAGAAGGTGCGCTCGCTGGCCGGGGGAAGGGTCACCGGGAAAACGAATTCGCGCAGGGCCAGCGGGCGGGTGGAAAACGGCCGGCGATCCCCCGTCGCGACCTGCCGCCAGCCGCCACCGTCCCGGGGTTCCCAGAAATCCAGGAAATCGATCAGCGGGTAGTCCTGGCGGATAAGGAGCGGCAGGGCCTGGTCGGAGGGGTTGCGCAGGGTGAAGGCGACCCAATAGGCCGAGGACGTGTAGCCAAAATTGGCAGAGTTTTCGTTCCAGGGCCTGAGCCCATCGGCGGCGTCGCGCAGCTCATCAAAGGCGAGCGAGCCATCGCGGTCTTCCAGCAGGCGCAGGTGTGGTGCCAGGGACACAGGCTGTTGGCCCGGAGCCACTGTCAGCGGCCCTGCCTGGCCATCCAGCGCCAGGCAGAACAGAAATATTCCCCACAATATCCCGGCGACTCGCATCGCACTTTCCCGTTATTATTTTTTCAGCCAGCGCCGGCAACCCGGCATGAGCACGAGGCGCCCGTGCCGCAGGCCACATGTCACGTCAAGACTGTGATCATATTAGAATTTCCGGGCCAGACAAATTACATCTGCCTACAGCCGAATGATATTGACACCAATGCGTGGAATGACAGGCTAGCCCTGCCGGTTCGCAGCAGGTGACCGGCTTTTGTGGCCCTTCGGCGCTACCGGGCACACGACCGCAGGACTCCCCCTTATGCAGATTTCCGATCTTTTCCAGTTCCCGGTGAAGTCACTCCAGGGCTATCGCACCCGGGCCCTGGCCCTCGACCGGTTCGGTGCCGTCGATGACCGGCGGTGGATGCTGGTGGATACCGATAACCAGTTCGTCACCCAACGCCGGCTCCGGCGCATGGCACAGCTCACCGCTTCCATCACCGCCAGCGGGATTCGCATCGCGAACCGCAAAGGCGATGCGATAGAGGTTGCCCGGCCAGCGGATGGGGCGTCAACGCTAAGGGTAAGGGTCTGGGACGATGAGGTGGTCGCGCGGGATTCAGGCGACCTTGCCGCCCGGTGGCTCACCGAACAGCTGCATACGCAGGTGAGGCTGGTGGCAATTGGCGCCGAGTTCCGGCGGCCGCTGGCCGCGCCGCGCGCAGACCGGCAGGTGGGATTCGCCGACGCAGCGCCTCTGCTGGTCGTCGGCCAGGCCTCGCTCGACGACCTCAACCGGCGGCTGGCAGAACCGGTCTCCGTGTTCAATTTCCGCCCCAACCTGGTGGTGAGTGGCTGCCCGGCCTTCGCCGAGGACCACTGGCAGCGGATGATCGTCCATACCCGCGACGGACCGGTGGAATTCGAATGCACCCACCCCTGCGCACGCTGTGCGATACCCGGCCTTGACCCACTGACCGGTGAGGTCCGCAGGGAACCGCTGCACACACTGGCCAAGTACCGCCGCGGCACCGATGGACAGGTGTATTTTGGCATGAACCTGACGCCAGTCTTTGGCAACCCCGCGGGCCACACCATAAACTTGGGCGACAGCGTGGAAGCCCTGTAACGCCTTTTTTATCGATTGCCGAGCGGGAGGGAACGGATGGCCATTACCCGATATTGCGCGGAACTGCTGGAGTCAGCGAGCCGCTTCCATGTCCACTACGGGGACCGGCTCGCCAACCACCTGCCCATGGTCCTGATTGCGCTGGACCAGATGGGCGCCACACGCGCACAACTTCAGTACGCGTTCGATCGATCTACCCCCCACCTGAAGTTACGCCCCGCGAGCCCCCTTAAACCCATTACGGATATAGCCGCATGCCGGCGTAGCGAGGAACTGTTTCCCAGTGCGCTGCGATATTATGAGCAGCAGCTCAAGCAACATGGCGTACAGGAATGCCTGCGCCGCGAAATCCCGCCGCTGTTACCCTCCATCGCCACCGCGGCCTTCCACGGCCTGATCCGGACCGCTTATGGGATCGACGCCGGGCACCTGCAGGAAATCGCCATGGGGCTGGCCTACTGGAACCTGGAATATTACACACTGGAGTCGAGCAACGAGCACACCGATCTTTCTGCCGCCGAGGTCATTGAAGACGTAAGGCGCCGTTTTCCCCGGATAGAGGTGGCACCCGGAAATATCAGTGACCACATGCACGCGGTAACGGGTCAGGACGGATGGGCGGATACGCCAATACAGCCCAGCCAGTTAAGCCTGCAGGATATCGCGCGAACTGCACTCGACGCTTACTGTGGGACCAGGGATTTCACCCTGCTGCACGGGGTAACCGGATGCCATGCCTTGCGGTTGATCCTTCCTTTTTGTCCGGACCCGGAGGCTGCCATGCGCTATTTCTGGGAGGGACTGGTGATCGCCTATCTCAGCACCGGACCAAAGGAAATCATCGGAAAGACGCTGGAGGTGGACAATGGCAGTTGGAAGGAGATCAAGGCTCTCGCCTGTCAGAGTGACGACGACCACTTAATCAAACTGAGCTACTCCTGCGAGCAGGAGTTTCTGTATTACGGAGTCGAAAAATACACCAGAATGGCAAGTACGCTGTTCAACTGAACCTCGGTCGCTCAGCCCAAAACATAAGATGACTAAAGGGGAAGTGATAAAGGAAGCCCCTCTACTCCTGTCCTGACACCCCCTCTACTTGCCAGCGCTGCAATGCTGATAGCGACGAGAACATGTAAAGCTTCCCGTCCACAAGAAGGTAAATCAAGGGGTTCGCGGGCCTCCGAAAGCCTTCACGATAATTCGTGGCACAAAGCCCTGAATATTGTGGGATAAAACGCTCCGGATTAGAGCTGAACTCTTCCAGGTTAGACTCCACGGAAAACCAGTAAGCCGTCCCCGCATGCGTGGCCACGAGGCGTCGCTTTCCTTTTTCTGGAAATGCCTTGAAATAACTCACGGGGTCATATCCACCCAGAGCCGGATTATCAGCCCCGGCATGAGCAGGGGACTGCAACAGCAGGGCAATTACAACGAAGAAATAAGCGATATAAGCCTTCACGACACCAAGCCAATCTAGATAGTCCGGATCAACTATAGCTCGCGTCCACTCCAATCCCCCGGATGACCATCGCTCAAGGGAAACAATATCTGCCCTTTCTCGAATAACTAAAGCTCAAAAACAAAAACCCCGCCAAATGGCGGGGTTTCCGTCTAATAACTTCTAAGCAGAACTTCTAACCTTAGAAATTATAAGCAGCACCAAGACGAACGTAGAACGGACGCTGGTAGCTGGTGGTCAGGCCGTAGCGGGGATCCGCCACACCGACTTCTTGCTCCGCGAACTCATAGCTTTCGAGCTCAGAAGCCGCATTCAGGATATTAAATGCGTCAGCACGGAGCTCCAGCTCGCCGGAAGCCATCGGCATCACGTATACCGCGTTCAGGTCCAGCTGGCTAACCCAGTCGGTACGGCCCATATCGCCACGAGCGACCTGGGTATACTCCTGAGAACCGCTGTCCCACAGGTAGTAAGTATCACCGTAGGGCGCGGACCCCGGAACCGGATTGCCATCAGCATCATAGGTGGTGTAGTCAGGGTGACCCAAACCGAAGGCGTTGACCGGGCGACCGGACTTCAGTGAGAAGTTGGCACCCACGCGCAGATCTTGGGTTACCTGATAGGCACCAAACACTTTCACCTGGTGACGGCGGTCGTTCGGCAGGTAGCCTTTGGCGCCATCCATCAGGGCCGGGAAGTCAAAGTCCTGCAGAATGCCGGCATCGTCCTGGCCGTTGTCTGACTTCACGTAGCCTTCGGCATTACCGTAGGACTGAGACCAGGTGTAAGAACCTTTCAGGCTCCACACGCCGTCCCATACACGCTCAAAGCTCAGCTCTGCGCCGTTGTAGTAACGCTCGGCAGCCGGGTACTCCATCTCCGCAGCAGACAGGGTGATCGGCTCAACCTCTCCATCGCCATCAAGATCAGCGTAGGTTTCCACATCCGAACCAGGGTTGGTCAGGATATACTGGTGAACGCTGGCACCGTACTTGCTCGCGACAGCGTGGTCGATCAGAACGTCCTCAATGGTGCTGCTCAGGTCACGACGAACAATCTTCAGGCCTACCAGCCAGTCATCATTCAGGAAGGTTTCTGCACCGATGATGAACTCATCCTGATACATCGGCTCCAGGGTGGTATCCAGGGTGGAGCGGGTATCCGGCACAGTACCATCAGCACTTACCAGCGCGGAGCCCAGTTCCTGGCTGGTCGGCATCAGCTCAGCGTCAATGTTGATCGGCGCGCCGGTTACCGAATCGCGAGGACCTTCGTCAACGAAGAAACGCTGCACATCAGACTCGGCACCAGACAGACGGACGTTGGTGTTGTTGGCAATCGGCAGGTGGTAACGGCCATAGTTCGCGAAAAGACGAGTTTCGCCATTACCAAATACATCCCAGGACAGCCCCAGGCGCGGAGCCCACTGGTTATCCACCTCGATGAAGGAATCACCCTCGGAGTTCTGGTTGTTAAAGTACTCATTCCGCAGACCAAGCACTGCGGTCAGGCTGCTGGTGATATCCCAGGTATCCTCAACATAGAAGGCCCTGGAGGTAGTCTCGAACATGCCACCGTTCGAGAACTGTCGGGTTCTGACCACATAGTTTACGCCGTCAGGAACGATAGCACCGTTAGCCAGTGCAGAGCCCGGGGCAACCTCGAGGTAGCGATAATACTGGCCACCGGAGTAGAAGGAGGCCGCATCGGAGGTGTTGATTTCCTGGTCAATACCGAACCGCAGCTGGTGGTTAGCCCCGACAAACCATTCGGCGTCAAGACGCATGGCTTCACGGGTATCTTCGCCCTGGTCAACCAGGGAGTTAACCCAGCAGCCGGGTGTAACGCCATCCCAGTCCGGCTTGGAGAACTGAAGGTCAACAATAATCGGGCAGTTCACATCGTTGGATGAGAACGAGGTCAGGTTGTACTGGTTCTCGCCCCACATGGCGGATACGGCGAAGGTGTCAGTGATCTGACCGGTATAGTTGACGATCAGGTTGTCACCACCGCGCTCATCAGTCGCAGTACCAACTGACTCCAGTTTCTTATCGTTCTCGTAATCGTAATCGAAGGTTTCAGTCACGATCTCACGTGCATCGGAGAATGCAGTGACCCGCATTGAGTGTCCGTCGATGATATTCCAGTCCAGGGTAACGCCCCAGAAATCGGTGTCGACTTCACGCTCGTTGAATCGATTCGGGCTACCTGTACTTGCGTATCCCTGAGTGTTCTGCTGAGGCGAGTACATGGCGGAGAAAAACAGCTTATCCTTGATGATAGGACCGGCCGCATAGAGGTTTACTTCCGCATCATCCCAGGTGTTGTACTCATTGACATCATAAATGGTGCCATCCTCATAACGAGTGTTCGGGCTCGTGGCAGCCAGCGACTCCGGAGACATATAGGAGGAAATGCCGAATTCAAACTCGTTCGAACCGCTCTTGGTCACTGCGTTCACGACACCACCGGTAGAGCGGCCGAACTCTGCAGAGTAGCCGCCGGTCTTGACCTGGAAGGCGTCATAGAACTGGAACGGAACGGTGCTGCCACCCAGACCGTTACGGAAGTTCGTGACGTTCATACCGTTAATGAAGTAAGTATTTTCCGCTACAGAGGCCCCGCCAAAGGAAGCCAGGTTGCCGAAGGCTCCATCGCCTTTCACGGTACCCGGAGCAAGCAGCGCAACATCGGTAATGGTGTGAGCAACCGGCAGGCGGTTCACTTCGTCGGCAGAGATGTTCAGTGCGCTCTCCACTGCAGAAGTGTCCATCTGCGTGATTTCACTGCCTACGACAACAACCTGCTCCATCTCCTCTGACGCCATGGGAATACCGATGGCAGTATCAGAACCGAGCCGCACCCTGATTTCAGCGATCTTGGTAACCTGATAGCCATCCTTGACCGCTGTCACGTCATAGGTGCCGACCGGCAGGTTGGACATCACAAAGGCACCGTTCTCGTCAGCGGTAACGGTACGAGTCAAACCAGTCTTTGAATTGGTTACAGTGATAGTGGCCCCTGCGATCTGGGCTTCACCAACGGAGACAACACCTTTCAGGCCCCCGCTAGTATTGTTGCCTGCAGCCATGGCTGCGCCACTCACCATAGAAGCGCCGATAGCCAGCGCCAGAACACTCTTGGCAAGGTGCTTCTTGAGCTTGGTATTTGAGCTCATATTGACCCCTTTCATTTGTTGTTTGTTTATCTACTTCTTATTGAATGGATGCGACCGCCCCCCAGCAGTCGCATTCCCAACACAATAACTGGAACGAATAACCAAAGTGCGTACTCAAACCTTTTTTGAAAAAATTTCACCGAACAACAAGGTTTAATAAAAAATTTATCCGCATGAAAAGCCTTTATTTATGCCTCTACCTCTAACAAACCACTGAAATTAAACTGATTAATGATTTTTTGGCTCAAACTTAGGATGACATTGCAAAGCGACCTTGGCCTGCAGGTTATGGACAATGTCATATTTAGTCACATAAGTTCAGCGAGATATCTCCCGGAATTCAGGCTTCCCAGCTCGGGCTCGCAAGCCGAAATCCAGCGCGGGGGGGGGCTACAGGCACCTTCGCCATCAGCGAATTAACGCCCTGCTGCTAGCTTCCAGACACCGGGCTCCACTGCTATGCTGGCTCTCAAGCCATTGCAGCCAACCCTGGAAGAAGTAATGTCCCTCACTCCCTCAAACATGAAGCCGCTCGGAACCCCGATGCCAGAATTCAGGCTCCCCGATGCCACCGGCGAAATCGTGTCGAGTGAGAAGTTTTCCGGCAAACCGTTGCTGGTGATGTTTATCTGCAACCACTGCCCCTACGTAAAACATGTCGCTGCAGCATTGTCGGAATTTGCGGAGCAATACCTTCCTGCGGGGCTGGGTATCGTCGCCATCAACAGTAATGACTACGCCACCCATCCCGATGACAGCCCCGAAAAGATGCGTGAGGAGATCGCCGCGAGGGGCTATCGCTTCCCCTATTTGGTGGACGAAAGCCAGGAAGTGGCCAGGGCCTTCGGTGCCGCCTGCACGCCGGATTTCTTCCTGTTTGACCGGGAAGGCAGGCTCGCCTACCGGGGACAGTTCGACAGCAGCCGCCCGGGCAACGAAGAGCCTGTGGATGGCAGTGACCTTCGTGCCGCCTCAGATGCAGTTTTGAGAGGGGAGCAGCCGCAACTGGAACAGGTACCGTCCGTGGGCTGCAATATCAAGTGGAAGTGATCTGTAGGTAGGAGCAGCCACGGGCCACCCCTACTACTGTGGCGGAGCCAGCTTACTGATTCCGCAGGAACTCCAGCATCCAACGGGCCACGGTGCTCTCGTGGATATCGTTTTGCAGTGAAGCCTGCCCTTTTTCCACCACATCCTCACCGAAAGCCTCGCGGCGTAATTCCATCAGGCTGTTTGAGTAGGGCTTGGTGAATTCCGGGTGGGCCTGGAAGGTGAGCATATGCTCATCCACCTGGACCATCGCCATCGGACAGAAATCGCTCGATGCCAGCACCCGCGCACCCGGGGGCAGCGCCTCGACCTGGTCTTGGTGGCTCACCAGCAGGCTGAAACGCTTCTGGGGCTCCGACATCCAGTTCGGCGTCTCCTGCAGCTCATAGCTGTGGACACCCACGCCCCAGCCCTTGTCTGACTTACGGGCCCTGCCCCCCAGGGCCTGGGCAATCAGCTGGTGGCCGAAACAGATGCCAATGGTTGGCTTACCGCGCTCACGCAGGTTCCGCACAAACTCCATCAGGGGGGCAATCCAGGGCTTGTCCTCGTAAACGCCGGTCTTGCTGCCGGTGATCAGGTAAGCATCCACTTCGTCAACGTCATCCGGGTAATGACCATGCTGCACTTCATAGGTCACGAATTCCAGGGAGGGGTCCTGGTCCCGCAGTAGCTGGGCAAACATCTCGGGGTATTCACCAAATTCACCCACCAGTTCCTTGCGGACATCGTCTGTTTTCAAAACGCCTATTTTCATTATCTCACCGCTGAGTTGACTACTGAGATGGCGGATTATGGCATATCCGAGCCCGGGCTGGCGCCCGATGCTTCGCTACAGGCAACGCCGATGCGGGCAGTGTCTAGACTGACGGTTGGAAACCGGAGTCTTCAGGGAGCGAAACAACGATGAAACCCACGACACTGCTCGCGTGCAGCCTCGCAGCGACCCTGCTGAGTGGTGGCGTACTGGCCGACAACCGCCAGGGTGATTTCATCGTGCGTGCCGGGGTCGGCGCAACAATACCGGACGACGAGTCGGAGGAACTCAGACTGAATGGGGTGAAGTTGCCGGGCAGCCGTGTACTGGTCGCAGACGGATATGCAGCCACCTTTACCGGCACCTGGGTTTTCGTCGACCACTGGGGGCTGGGGCTGCTGCTGGCCACCCCCTTTGAACACGACCTGGACGTCCGCGGTCTTCCCGACGAAGAAGGCCTCTCAATCGGCACTGTTCCCCTGGGGGATATCAAGCACCTGCCACCGACCCTGACAGTACAGTGGTTCCCGGTCTGTGTGGAATCCCGGGTCCAGCCTTACGTCGGCTTCGGCGTCAACTACACCACTTTCATGGACGAGGATGTCACACGAATTGCCAATACTTACTTTAAAAGAAGACTCGGTGCTACGGCTGAATCGGACCTGGAGCTCGACGACTCCTGGGGTTTGGCCGGTGAGGTTGGCGTCGACGTGCAATTCGGCCCCGACAGCCGCTGGCTGTTTAATGCGGCGGTCTGGTACCTGGATATCGACAGCGATGCGGAAATTCGCTTCCCAACAGACAATGGCGTTTCGCGAATCAAAACCGAGGTCGAGATCGACCCGTTTGTCTACAGCCTCGGGATCGGCTATCGCTTCTGATAGCTGGCGCCCCAAAAAACCAAACCATCCCGCCAAAGTCGCATTTCAGCGATAAAGTTTCCTTTTATGCGCCCTTGCGGTAGCCGATTATTCTATATATGGTGAAATAATTCTTTCACCCGAAATGGAAATCGAGTCATCTTCAGCCTGGCTCAACAAGGGTGCCTGTTCGGGGCGCAGCGCCTGAAATCCCTGCGCTACCAGATTCTGCCAATCGCTGTTCACCAACAAGAACAACAGACAAATCCTTCTCTGCAGTCCATTACTGGAAACTTTGTATCCGTTGCAGACGCGTGCCCCAGTATTCGCTCAGCTGTAACCGACTGTAATAGCGTTGGCAAAGTACAAAAAGCAGAAAGTAAACGCTGCAAAAAATAATTAATGCACGACAAGGAGAGTACTATGCATCGTTCCCCCGCCCCCCTGGCCCATGCCATCCGCCGCTGTATCTCCGGCAGCCGATTTGCCCCGACATTGCTGGCCGTGGCAATAGCGGGACCGGCCATGGCACAGCAGCAATCGGTCCTCGAAGAGGTTACGGTCACCGCCCAGAAACGCGAGCAGTCCATGCAGGATGTCTCGGTGGCTGTCAGCGCATTTTCCGGTGATGCCATCGAGAAAATGGGTTTCGAAGAGGGCCTGGATATTACCCAGCAGGTACCCAACATGAATTTCTTCGCCATCTTTGGCGAAGCTTCCAGTCCTTCGGTCAGCCTGCGCGGTATCAGCCTGGTGAATTTTTCCGATTCCTGGGAATCACCTGTGTCCATCTACGTGGATGACGTCTATCGCGGCAACCCCGCCGGGTCTGCAATCCAGCTGTTCGACCTGGAACGGGTGGAAGTATTGCGTGGGCCCCAGGGTACCCTTTACGGCCGCAACACAACCGGCGGCCTGATGCACTACGTATCCCGCAAGCCCACCGACGAATTTACCGCAAGCGCGAGTGCCAGCCTCGGCAGCTATTCGGAGCAGATTCTGGAGGGAGCTGTGGGTGGCGCCCTGGCAGAGGGCGTGCGCGGGCGCTTCGCGTTCAAGAGCACCACCAACGACGGCTGGCAGACCAATACCGTAACCGGCGACAAGCTCAATGACACGGACAGCTTTGGCTACCGCGCCCAGCTCGACTTTGATCTCGGAGAAAGCGGTGGCCTGCTGCTTAATTTTCACGGCAGCGAGGCAGACCAGAACTCAGTCGGCTTCGCCCACATGGGTTACCTGGAAGAGGGTAGTGAGGGTGCCGCAACCTGCCCGATTTCCCGTATCCAGGATGGCGGCTGTACCAGCAATACCTTCGGGTTTACCGGTGTAGAAGCAGTGGACGGTAAATTTGATCCCGAACACGTAGCCAGCGGCGCCGCCAACGGCCTGATCACCCAGATAGACACGTACGGCACATCCGCCACCCTCGACTGGGAGTTCGAGAGTTTCACCCTGACCTCCATCACTGCCTACGAAGAGCTGGACAAGTTCCTCCAGGATGATGGCGACGGCACCGAAGTGGTCTGGTTCGACGAACAGTATGCGGTGGACGCCGAGCAATATACCCAGGAATTACGGCTGGACGGTGCCACTGACAACGTTACCTGGGTCACAGGTTTTTATTACTATAAGGATGACCGCGGACTGGTCACGGAAGCCCCCACAACCGCCGATGGCCTCTGGCACCAGGAAATCGTCGCCCTCGACAGCGAATCCTGGGCACTGTTCGGCCAGGTGGAATATGACCTTGCACCCACGCTGACCCTGGTAAGTGGCCTTCGCTATACGGAAGAGGAACGGCAGTTTTCCCAGGAATCCGGCCCCAGCTTCTACGACCCTCTTTCGGTACGCGACAGCCTCAGCGAAAGTGCCACCACAGGCCGCCTGGGTCTCGACTGGCGCCCGGACGATAACACGCTCGCATATGCCAGCTTCTCCACAGGATTCAAGAGCGGCGGGTTTTCCGGCAGCTACAACGCCTCTCTTGAAGCCACCCGCCCGGTGGGTGCCGAGGAAATCGCCAACTTCGAGGTGGGACTGAAAACCACCCTGGCAGAGGTATACCGGCTTAACGCGGCAGCCTTCCATTACACGGTGGAAGACTACCAGGCACAGGTATTCCTGACGGTGGCGGATGGTAGTGTGATCACCAATGCGGGGGATGTGGACGGCACCGGGGCTGAAATCGAATTGACGGCACCAATCACCGATAATTTTGAGGTGATCGCCGGTGCCGGCTGGCTTTCCACCGGGTTCGACTCCGAGCAGATCTTTTTTGTTGCCGGGGACAGCTATACCCTGGATGGCAATGAGCTGCCCTCGGCCCCCGGATTCACCTACAACCTGGTGGCCCGTTACTACCAGAGCCTGGGCGGGTCCGGCGAGCTGGTATTCCAGGGTGATTACTCCTGGCAGGACGACCACTACCTGCAGATCGAGAATGATCCCTACTCATTGCACAAAGCTTACGGCCTGGCCAATGCCAGCCTCAGCTGGTACTCCCCGTCAGAGCGTTACAGCGTACAGGCTTTTGTAAACAACCTGGCAGATGAGGAGTATTTCACCTACCAGAACACCCTGGGCAGCGACTGGGGTTACGGCGTCTGGGGCCAGCCGCGGACGGCGGGAATGCGTTTCAACTGGAAACTCTAACCTTGTCGTGTACTGCAGCTCCCCGTGACAACACGCTTGTCGCGGGGAGCTCAGACAACGGAAAACTCACCACTCAATCCCCTTACGCGCGGAAACGCCCGCCTCAAAGGCGTGTTTTTCCGCGCGCATTTCCGTCACCGTATCGGCGACATCCTTCAGGTACTGCTTCGCCCCACGGCCGGTGATAATCACCGACTGTTCCCGCGGGCGGTTCGCAATCGCTTCAGTCACGGCATCGCGATCGAGCCATTTGTAATTGAGCGCGTAAGTGAGCTCGTCCAGGACAACCAGGTAAACCGATGCATCCTCCAGGGCGTTCCGCAGTTTTTCCCAGAGCGCCAGTGCCGCTGCCTTGTCAGCCTCGAAATCCTGAGTTTCCCAGGTGAAATCGGTACCCATTTCATGCCACTGCAAGGGGCAGCGTTCCGCAGGGAGCCCGGTAAGCAGGTTTTTCTCCCCACACTCCCAGGCTCCCTTGATAAACTGCCCCACAACGACCTTGTAGCCATAGCCGAGGGCCCGGGTTACCGTGCCCACCGCCGCAGTGGTCTTGCCTTTTCCGTCGCCGGTATAAAGGATGACGATACCGCGCTCTTCCAGTGCTTTCGCGACACCGGCATCGACAATTTCCTTGCGTTGCTGCATGCGCTTCTTGTGGCGCTCGGCCTTTTTACCTGTGTCCGAATCGCTCATGGACAAAACCCCGCTTTTATAAATTACTCGCCATGGCACAGGCGGCGGCCGCTGACCGCGACCGCCTCCCGGCAATGGTGACAGCTGGGGGCCTAGAGCGTCAGCTCCAGCCCGGCATAAACCGCCGCCCCGGCCGTATTGTAGCCGGCCACTTCACGGTAATCCTCATCGAGGACATTCTCACCACGCAGGTTCAGTTGCAGCGAGTCGGAGACCCGGAAGGAGGCCTTCAGGTCGAGAACGCCGTAATCATCCAGGGCGACCGCAGGACCGAAAAAATCCGGGTTCGGGCTCAGCCGGTTTGCCACCCGCCGCCAGTTTGCCCCCAGCGCGAGCCGCTCCCCCAGCAGGCGATAGCTGCCGCCCAGGTTGTAGACCTGCTGCGGCACCTGCAGGCGCTGGTTACCATCCGCGCTTTCGGCATCCAGGAAGGTTCCGTTGAAGTACCAGTCCAGCCTGTCCGCAAGGGTGCCCGACAGGGCCAGCTCGATCCCCTCGGAGCGGCTTTCTCCATCATCCTGCCCGTAGGCACCGAAACCGGAATTCCCCAGGCTGTAGTCAAAGATGATGGCATCCTGGATCTGCTGGTCAAAATACACCAGCTCCAGCTGCAGCCGCCCGGCAAGCCGGTATTCGCCAGCCAGTTCATAGCCATGGCTGGTTTCCGGCCCCACCGGCGCAGCCCCCTCGCCAACGTTGTACGCCAGCTCAAACGGACTGGGTGCCCGGTAACCGGTGCCGTAGCTGGCTCGCAGTTTGGCTTCGCTATGGTTGCCCAACAGGATTGGATAGGCGATGGAGCTACGCCAGCTATCGTGCCCCCCGGTTTCCAGGCTGTCGCGACGAATACCGACAGAGTAATGAACTGCCCCGCCCAGATCGGCCCGCCATTCGCTGAAGACTCCGAGGCTGTCCAGTTCCCGGGCATCGAAGGCGCTGGAGAATTCCTGCTGCTCGTACTCCGCCCCCCAAAGCAGCTCGCCACCGGCGAGTGCCGTGTTGCCCACATAGTTGAGTTCGTCGATACCACCATCAACAGCAAAGGTACTGGCTCCCACCGCGATGCTGTCCCGCTCGATCTCCTGTCGTGCCACCGCCAGCTGGTTGGAGATGCCGGAAACCCGGTAGTCGGCACTCAGGCGATAGCTGCCCTGGGTGTATTCGTCGAGGCAATCATTGGAAGTGGAAAAGCCGGCGAAGCAGCCATCAAACTCCGACTCGGTGTCGGTATGGCGCACCTGCGCGCGCAGGGCCAGGCTTTCGCTGGGCTGGTACCCGAGCTGGGCGCTGGCAGTGCGATTGCGATAGCCGTCCCGTTCGCCGCGGGTATCCGCCACCTGACTGTTGTAGCCGTCGGTGTCGAACGCGCCCAGGTTGATGCGGTAATCCCATTGCTCACCCTCGCCATACAGGCTGGCACTGGTATCCCGACTGCCGTAGCGCCCCGCCTCGACCGCCAGGGATGCGCCAAGCGGGGCATCAGCTTTTTTGGTGATGATATTGATTACGCCGCCGGCACCAGCGCCATACATCATGCCCTGCGGGCCGCGCAGGACCTCCACGCGCTCGATATCGCCCGCCAGCAGGTGCTGGAACTGTGTAGCCACCTGGGTATTGGCAGGGTCGGCAATATTGACACCGTCCAGTAACACCAGGGTGCGGTAATTGCTCTCGCCGCGCAGGTAGAGATTGCTGACTTTGCCGGCGCCACCGTTATTGCTGACAGCGATTCCCGGCAGGCTGCGGAGGACATCCAGCAACCTGGCATAGCCCAGCCGTTCGATATCGGCAGTGGTAACGACCGATACCGATACCCCCAGTTCCTGTCGAGGTATTTCCACGCGGCTGGCAGTAACGGACATCTGTTCCAGTTCACCGCTGTCAGCGGCGGACACGGTCTGGCTGGCGGCAGCCAACAATGGCAGGACCGCCGCAGGGAGAAGAGTTTTGTTCACAGTGATTCCCCAATCTCGAAGAAGGACGGATTGAGGGAGGGTGAGTGCAATCGGTGCGTACCACAGGGACCGGAAGCGGGCTTCCAGGATCGCCTTGCACAGACCAGACAAAGCCCTCCGCTTTATCCTACGAATGCAGAGGGCCGGTATCGGGCTTACCGCGGTAGCGGCTCACCGTTGCGGGGGCAGCGCCGGAATTACTGTAACCAGTTCACCGGACTTCCCGTTTAACCCGACCAAGCGCAATTCCTACCGAGGGAAAAGACACTGCCGGGCACCCAAAGCGGGCGGCAGTATAACAGTGAAGCGCCTGGGGCTACAGCAGGTCCAGCGGTACAAAATCCGCCACGCCGTCACGCCAGCGGAGCTCGCAGCTGATACCGTAAACCTCACCGATCAGTTCTGGCTTGAGAACATCCGCCGGTACGCCCTCGGCCCGCAGGCGTCCCCTCTCAAGCAGCAGGATTCGGTCACAGTAGCGGGCCGCCAGCGCCAGGTCGTGCAGCGCCAGCACCACCGTGCGCCCGCTGTCTGCCTGTCGGCGAAAGTTCTGCATCAGCTGCAGCTGGTGGCGGATATCCAGCGCCGCTGTGGGCTCGTCGGCAACCAGAAATGGCGCTTCGCCCACCAGCAACCGCGCCAGCTGTACCCGGCGCAACTCACCCCCGGACAGTTGCGTCACCGGGCGTTCGGAAAAACCCCGGGCATCCACCTGCCGCAGCGCCGCCGCCACCCGCCGCTGCCGGTCCACCCGTTTCCCCCAGGGCAGCAGTCCCAGGGCTACGAAATCGCGGACCGCCAGGCTCCAGGCGGGCACCTCCGCCTGGGGGAGATAGGCACATAACTGCGCGCGCCTGGCAACAGGGATTGCTGCCGAGTCCAACTCCCCGAAATCAATGCGCCCGGCGGCCGGGGACAACACTCCGGCCAGCGCCTGCAACAGGCTGCTCTTGCCCGCGCCGTTCGGGCCCACCACCGCAGTGAGCTCTCCCGGTTGCAGCCTGCAGCTGAAGCCCTCGATAACCCGCTCGCGGCGACGCTCAACAGCCAGCCCGTGACAGGAAACCACCAGGGTAGAGTTCCTCATAGTGTCCCCGCCCGACGTGCGCTCACGATCAACCAGAAGAAAAATGGAGCGCCGATAAACGCGGTCACCGCACCGATGCGCAGCTCCTGCGCGCCAATAAAGTTAAGCACCAGGATATCCGCCAGTAAAAGCAACAGTGCGCCGGCAAGCGCGCTGGCCCAAAGCAACCGGCCCGGATCTTGCCGGACCAGTGGCCGGACCAGGTGCGGGACTACCAGGCCGATAAACCCGATGGTGCCGGCCACTGCTACCGCGGCGCCCACCGCCGCGGCTATGCCCAGCAGGATGGCCAGCGGATAGCGGCGCCCGCCATAGCCCAGTGAAACCGCGCTCGCCTCACCCAGTGACAACGCCCGCAGGTAATTGCGGCCACTGAACAGCAGCAGCGCCCCCACTGCGACAAAGGGGAAGGCCAGCAGAAGCTGGTCCCAGCCGCGATTGGCGAGCGACCCCAGCAGCCAGAAGACGATTTCCTGCATGGCAAACATACTGGGGGCATAATTAAGGGCCAGCGCCATAAGGGCCGAAAGGAAGGCATTGATAGCCACCCCCGCCAGTACCAGCCGGCTGGCACTGGCGCCGCGGCCGGCCAGCAACCAGACACAGGCCACCGCCGCGAATGCGCCGCCAATCGCCAGTAGCGGCAACAGCCAGCCCGCCTGCCAGGCCAGCCCGTAGTACAGAAGCAGTATGGCCGCCAGCGCCGCGCCACTGCTCACCCCCAGCAACGCCGGTTCCGCCAGCGGGTTGCGCAGCATGCCCTGCATGGCAGCCCCCCCCATGCCCAGCGCGGCACCCACCACCATGGCCAGCAGGGCCCGGGGCATACGCAACTGCCAGAGGATTACCGCATCGCTTCCTTCGCCGCGCCAGCCACTGGCCAGCGCGCTGCCCAGGTCGATGGTCACCGGGCCGCTGGCCAGGGCACCGATCAGTGCCAGCGGCAGGGCCAGCACTATCAGCGTCAGTATTGCGTTACTGCGATTCAACAAACTCTGCTCTCTTTTCCGTGAGTTTTTCCAGGGTCTCCCCGGCCACCAGCGCCGGGCAAAAACCCAGCTCTGCCGGCAACGTAAACACCCGGCCGCGCTCTATATAGCGCCGGATTACCGGGTGGCGCGTTGCCAGGTGCGCCAGCGCAAAGTCCTTTTCGCCGCCATACAACACCAGCAGGTCCGGTTGCGCGGCAATCACCTCTTCCAGGCTCACCTTCTGCAGCTGTTGCGCGCCTTGTTCGGCAGCCAGGTTGCGGAAACCGGCGCGTTCCAGCAGCTGGTGCTCCAGCATGCCACTGCCGTACGTAATATTGTTCGCTGACAGGATCAATGCGGTTGGTGTCTCGCCGGTTTTTCCGCTCGCCACTGCCGGCGCTTGTAGCGCAAGCAGCGACTGCAGCTTGTTATAGTGGACCTCCAGCGGCGGGTTCTTACCCAGTACCGAGCGCAATGCCTGCAGCTGCTGCAACAGCTGCTCCAGGCTGTAGGCGTCGGGGATCTTGACCACCCGCACCCCCAGCTCGTGCAGGCGCGACGCCGCGCGACCGGCACCGTACTGCCCTGCCAGTACAAGGTCGGGGCCCAGCTTCAGCAGTTCTTCCGCCCGCCCGCGGTTCAGGTGCAACCCCTCCGGCAGGGGCCCGCGGCGATAGTGGTCATCGCCGGCCAGCCAGGTCACCGATACAATTTTCTCCGGCGCCACCCACTCCAGCAGCAGCTGGTCCAGGCACAGGTTGAGCGACGCAATCCTCTCCTGGGCCAGGGCGACGGGCGCCATGGCCAGTAATAGCAGTGGCAGTAACCGGGACACATAACGCATCGCTGCTCTGGTTTCCTTTACTATCTGTTCCCTGGGCGTAGCGCGGTGAGAAAATCCGGTTCCCGATGGCCCAGCTGACGGAGGGTGCATCCAGATTGCCTTGTCGATGCATCATACCGACTGCATGGGCAAATAGTTAACGACAAAGAAAAAGACGGAGAACACCGTGAACGAATCAACTCTTGCACTCCTGGTCCCCTTCGGGGTCTTCCTGCTGATCGGGGTCTCACTGTGGCTGGTTTTGAATTTCCACGCCAAAAAGAACCTGGAAATCCAGAACACCCTGCGCCTGGCGCTGGAGAAGGGCGTCGAGCTGACACCGGACCTGATTGAGCGCCTGGGAGCCAACAAGAAGCCCCACCCGTTGAAGGACCTGCGGCGGGCCATCGTCTGGATAGCGGTTGCCGCAGGAATCGCCGCGTTTGGCATCTTCGTCCCCGACCCCAGCAATCAGGCCATGTATGCCCTGCTGGCAGTCGCCACACTCCCCTTCGCTATTGGGCTCGGCTATCTGGGCATGCACCTGTTTTCGCGCCAACAACCGGCCTGACGCGAAGACAGGGCCGGGGCAAGGGACCAGCCCCGGCGCAGTCAGCCCATCTCTATCGCACTGAGCGCTTCCGCCAGGGTCTTGACCGCAATGATTTCCATCCCCTCGATATCGCTCTTGAGGCGATTGGCAGCCGGGACAATCGCCTTGCGGAAACCGTGCTTGGCGGCTTCACGCAGGCGCTCCTGGCCGTGGGGTACCGGGCGTATCTCGCCCGCCAGGCCCACCTCGCCAAACACCATCAGGTCACGCGGCAGCACGCGGTTGCGGAAACTGGATACCACCGCCAGCAACAGGGTGAGGTCGGCACTGGTCTCCATGACCTTCACGCCTCCCACCACATTGATAAACACATCCTGGTCACCGACAAGAACACCGCCATGCCGGTGCAGCACCGCCAGCAGCATATTCAGCCGGTTCTGGTCCAGGCCCACCGCCACCCGGCGCGGGTTGCCCAGGCTGCTGTCGTCCACCAGCGCCTGCAGCTCCACCAGCAGCGGGCGGGTGCCCTCCCACACCGAGGTCACCACCGAACCGGCAGCCACCTCCTCGGCGCGCTGCAGGAAAATCGCAGAGGGGTTGGAAACCTCTTTCAGGCCCTGCTCGGTCATGGCGAAGACCCCCAGCTCGTTGACCGCACCAAAGCGGTTCTTGTGCGCGCGCAGGGTGCGGAATCGGGAGTCGTGGGTACCCTCCAGCAGGATGGAACAGTCAATGATGTGTTCCAGCACCTTGGGGCCGGCGAGGCTGCCGTCCTTGGTGACATGCCCCACCAGCAGCAGCGCAGTCCCGGTCTGCTTGGCGTAGCGGGTCAGGTAGGCGGCACTCTCACGCACCTGGGCCACCGAGCCCGGGGCCGACTGCACATCGCTCATATGCATCACCTGGATCGAGTCCACCACCATCACCCTGGGCTGGACATCCTTGGCGACATGGCAGATACGCTCCACATCCGTCTCGCTCAGCATCTGCAACTGGTCCGCCGGCAGGCCCAGCCGCTTGGCACGCATGGCCACCTGCTGCAGGGATTCCTCACCGGTGATGTAAAGCGCCGGCATCTGCTGCGACAGCTGGCACAGGGTCTGTAGCAGAATGGTGGACTTGCCGGCCCCCGGATGGCCGCCAATCAGAACCACCGAGCCCGGCACCAGGCCCCCGCCCAGTACCCGGTCCAGCTCCGAGGCGCCGGTGGGTGTGCGGGGTAATTCGGTCAGGTCGATCTCCGACAGTTTCTGCACTTTGCCGGCACCGGCCGCGCCGGCGTAACCGGACTGGGCATCGGTGAAGTTGGCCGCACGGCTGTCCCGGTGCTCGGTGCCCAGGCGCACCTCGCTGAGGCTGTTCCAGGCGCCGCAGGCACTGCACTGACCGGTCCACTTGGAGTAGTCCGCACCGCACTCGTTACAGACAAAAGCGGTCTTGCTTTTCTTGGCCACGGCCTGTCCCCCGGAACTTGGCATAAATTAGGAATGAATCGTGTGGGCGCAAAGTTTACCTGTCTGTGACGACCGGGGCGAACCCGAGACGCCCCCGGGGCCAACCGTACTGGTGGGGATTCCCCGCGGCAGTTAGCATACTGCCCCTGGGCCGATGACTACCCGAGGAACCCGCGACCATGACCACCTTCAGCTGGCTGCTGCGGCTCGATGATATCCCGCCCGGCGACGCGCGCCTGCCGACACTGTCCGGACTACTGTCAGCCGAGGAACGGCTATATCGCGAGCGCCTGCACGGTGACGCTGGCCGTCACCGTTTCCTGCTGAGCCGGGCCCTGCTCCGCACCGTGCTGGGCGAGCTGACCGGGCGCCCCCCTGAATCACTGCGCTTTTCGCGGCTGCCCAGTGGCAAGCCCCTGCTGGTGGACGACCCCGGCCTCCATTTCAGCCTGAGTCACAGTGGTGACTGGATTGCACTTGCGACCAGTGAACGGAGCCCGGTGGGCGTCGATATCGAACAGCCGCGCCCCCACCGGGATGTCCTGCGCATTGCCCACCGCTACTTCCACCCGGACGAGTGTGCACTGCTGGAGGCGCCACCCGCAGCGGATACCGAGCGCCAGTTCTATCGCCTGTGGACACTCAAAGAGGCCTTCTTCAAGGCCAGGGGTACGGGGATTTCCGAGGGGCTGGGACGGATCAACCTGGCCACCTTTGAACGGGATCACCGGGCACTGATCGATCCGGAGCTGGAGGGCGACGCCCCCTGGCAGTTCTACTACGCGGAGAACCCGCAGGCAGACACGCGCGATTTCTACCTGGCGGTGGCGGGACAGGACCCGGATCTGGAAAGGCTGCACCTGGTGCGCGGCCTGCCCGGGCAGTGACGCTTTGCCGGCGGGGCTCAGGGGGCAATCCTGCCGCTCAGCAGTTCCCGGCCATCATAGGGGAAGACAATTGCCGGGTCGGGTTTTTCTGCGTGGTGCCCGCTCTCCGGGCAGGCGACCGCCCGCAGCAGGTGGCGAATGACATTCAGCCGCGCCTGTTTTTTGTTGTTGGCGCGGACCACGGTCCAGGGCACCTGCTCGGTATGGCTGCGGGCAAACATCTCGTTGCGGGCCTGGCTGTACTCGTCCCAGTGTGCCAGCGCCACCTCATCGACAGGACTGACCTTCCACTGTTTCAACGGGTCCCTACGCCGGTCCTCGAGCCGGCGCTCCTGCTCCCCGCGGTCGATGTCCAGGTAATACTTGAGGATCTGGATACCGGAGTTCACCAGCATCTGCTCAAACGGCACCACTGACACCATGAACCGGCGATACTCCCGATCAGTACAATAGCCCATCACCCGCTCGACGCCGGCGCGGTTGTACCAGCTGCGGTTAAACAGCACCATTTCCCCCTCTGAGGGCAGGTGCGGGACCCAGCGCTGGAAATACCAGCTGGCGGTATCCCGGTCCGATGGTTTGCCCAGCGCCACCACGCGGGTTTCCCGCGGGCTGAGGTGCTGGACGATGCGCTTGATGGTACCGTCCTTGCCGGCCGCGTCGCGCCCCTCAAACAGCACCAGTATCTGCAGGTTGTTCGCGATCAGCTGGCGCTGCAGGGATACGAGGCGGATCTGCAGGTTCCGCAGCTGCGCCTTGTATCCTCTCCTCACTTCCTTGCGATCTCGGTCACCACGCTTCTGCCCCTTCATTGCAGCCTCCCGGCACTTACCCGATTCCCACTCCTGTTTGCCTTCCACCTGTCGCCAACATCGACTCGTCACATCGAAGACTGATAACACGAAACAATAAGGTAAAAGGATGCCTGTCCGCACTGCCGCCGGAAATCCACAAAATTTTTTTAACCATGCCTGTTCCCCGCCCCACTGAATGACCGGCATCCCGATTTTTAGTGAAAGGCCAACCGCCAATCAGACTTGTATAGACAACTGTTAGCGCTTATTCTCGAGCTGCCTGATCATAATAATTACCTGGCTTTAAAGATTTGATGTCACTTGCCCTCACTCGCATATTGCTGATTACGCTGGCGCTGGCCCTGAACGGCCAGGCGTTCGCGGCACCCTGTCCCGGGGGCAAAGGTGGTGGCGATCACGGTGGTGAACATCACCCGGTCGGGCAGGCAGAAGAAAGCTGCGCCCCTGAATCCCATCACTGTGAAACAGGTTCAGCTCAGGCTCCCGCAAATCAGGATAGCGGCATTGACAGCTGCGAGCAGGCCTGTAGCTGTTGCCCGGGCCACTGCGCGAGTGCAATCACTGCCCAGAGTGTCCATGGCCCCGCAGCGCAGACGCCTGTGGCGCACACTCTCTACGCAGAACTCCAGTCATCCCCCCTCCCCGAAGCCGCCCTGCGGCCACCCATCACTGCCTGAGCAGGATTGGTGCGCCCGCAGTAACCTGGACCAGGCACTGGGCCACCCACGGTTTTCTCAACCTTCGTACACAAGCAGCACCCTGTCTTAGGGGCGCGTAGCCGCACGCCTGGCTTACGCGCGCAACCAGTCGCCTCGCGACAGGTATAACAAGTTAGAACCAGAGGACAACTAAATGACCCGTCCCAATAACACACTGACAAGAACACCGCTCTTCCTCGCACTTGCCACTGCAGTCGCAGGTTATGGCCAGCTGGCCCTGGCGCAGGACGACAGCACTGTCGCCAAGCCGGAAATAGAGGAAGTCAACGTAACCGGCACGCGCATCAAGCGCGCTGACATCGAGGGCGTCGGCCCGGTGACCGTTTTGAGCGAAGCCTCCATTGAGGCCACCGGTCACAGCTCACTTGAAAACCTGCTGCAATCCATTCCCGCGGCAGCGGGCTTTGGCGGTAACCAGACCAACGCCTACTGGACATCAAATGGCTGGGGAACTCCGCAAATCAACCTGCGCGGCCTCGGCATCAATCGCACCCTGGTAATGGTCAACGGCCGCCGGGTCGTCAATGGCGGCACTGGTGCCAATAGCAGTGTCGACCTTTCCATGATCCCCATGTCACTGATTTCCAGCATCGAAGTCCTGAAAGACGGCGCCTCTGCCACCTACGGCGCCGATGCTGTGGCCGGCGTGGTGAACCTGATTACCAAGAAGGAATTCGACGGTCTGGAAATTGAAGGCAAGTATGGGCAGACCGCCCTCGGTGACGGCGAGGAAACTGTGCTCGACCTGACCTGGGGAGTATCCGGTGACCGTGGCAATCTGATGGTCAACATGAGCTACCAGGATAATGGTCCCTCCCCCCTGGTCGATCGCGTGCCCTGCCCGCTGACCAGCGACAGCTACTCCGAATGCAGCGGCAGCTCCTCAACCATCGGTGGCCGCGCGACCCTGCCCACCGGGGCAGTGCTGGCAGACGGCACCGTGCTGACCGAGCCGACCCGCATCAACTTCAACCAGGACCCGAACGGCAACGGAGACTTTTACGAGCGCTACGACGGTGCCAGGCACGGTTTCAACTACAACCCCTACTTCAATGCCGTGCAGCCCATCGAGCGTTTCAGCTTTACCAGCCTGGGCAACTTTGCGCTGTCCGACTCGGCCACCCTGTTTACGGAACTGATGTTCACCAACCGCCAGTCCATGCAGCCGGCCTCTCCGGCAAGCCTGTCAGGTATTGCCTACTCCGCCGATCACCCAACCAACCCCACCGGCACCGATTTCGTGCTGGAGCGTCGTCGCCTGCTGGAAAACGGGGCGCGCGACTTCTATCAGGAAGTGGATACCTGGCGCGCGGTGACCGGTATCGAGGGAGATATCAACGGCAACTGGGGCTATGAAGTCGCCTTCAACTGGGGGCGCAATACCGCCACCGATGCCATTGCCAACAACATCAACATGCAGCGTGTGGGCGAAACCCTCGATCCCAGCCTGTGCGGCATGAACGGTGTCCCCTGCGCCGACTACCTCGGCTACGGTGACGTCACCGCCGATGTGCTCGACTACATCGTGTTCAACCAGGAAGGCACCGGCGGCAATGAGCAGAAGAGCATCAGTGCCAACGTCAATGGCGACCTGTTCGAAATGCCGGCAGGTACCGTCGGCTTTGCTGCCGGGGTCGAATGGCGCGAGGACAGCGGCTGGCGCAAACCCGACTCACTGGTGCAGGCGGGCTACGCCCTGGGTAACCAGGCGGACCCGATCTCCGGCTCTACCGAGGCCCGCGAAGTGTACGCGGAAATGCTGGTACCGGTACTTGCCGGGCTGCCGCTGGTGCAGTCGCTGGACATGGACCTGGCGATGCGTTACTCCGATTACGACCTGTTCGACGGCGAGGACACCTACAAGGCGGGCCTCAACTGGCAGGTAAACGACATGCTCAAGGTGCGGGGCACCATGACCACGGCATTCCGCGTGCCCAACGTGCCGGAGCTGTTTGGTGGTGTGTCCGAGGGCAACCTGACCACCGTGGATCCCTGCTCCGATTATGCCTCGCTGGACCCATCCAGCACTGTCTACCAGAACTGCCAGGCCGCTGGCGTGCCCCTCAACTATACCCAGCTGGGCACTACCATCCTGACCGACCGCGGCGGTAACCAGAACCTGACCCCGGAGAGTGCCGAGACCTTCACCCTGGGCCTGGTGCTGCAGCCGCTGGATGGCCTGTCGCTCACCGTCGACTACTTCGATATCGAGATTGAGGACGCCATTCGTGAAGTCTCCGGCTCCACCAAGCTGGCCATGTGTTACGAGTCGGCCAACCTCAGCCACGCCTTCTGCGCACCGGACCAGCACACCCGCAACCCGGTCAACGGCGACGTGAACTACCTGTCCACCCAGAAGTTCAATACCGGCATGGAGTCCATGCAGGGCATCGACTTCGGCGCGCTTTATGATTTCGACTTCGCCGGCCTGTCGCACACCCTGGACTTCAAGGCCTCGTACCTGAAGGAATACGAGACCGTGGCATTCGACGGGGACGAACCGTTTGTGCTCGCCGGCTACATCGGCAGCGGCAACGGCGGCTACCCGCACTGGCGCACCAATACCTCGCTGACCACGCGTGGTAACCAGTGGAGTGGCACCTACTCAATCCGCATGATCGGCGAGGGTGACGATTTCAATGCGGACAGCGGTATCGGTTCCAGCATGCCCAACATCTTCTACCACAATGTCCAGTTCTCGTACGCGATGAGCGAGGCATTGCGGATGAGTGTGGGTATCGACAACCTGTTCGACCAGGAAGCACCACGGGTGGCCAGCTGGACGGATGGCAACACCGACACCATGACCTACGACCTGGCGGGCATGCGCAGCTATCTGCGGATGACCTACCGGTTCGACTGAGACATTCACGGTGGCGGGAGTTAAACTCCCGCCCAGTGTCTAATTTCTCAACAGTTGTTATAAAGAGAATAAAGAATGCAAACGGCATCCGTTTCCAGAAAGGTGCATAAGTGGATTTTCCTGTTTATCGGAATCCAGGCCCTGCTTTGGACCCTGAGCGGGGTTTACATGGTGGTGGTGGACCTGGACTTCATCCACGGAGACCACCTGGTAAAAAACCTGCGTGAGCCCCTGCCCGATGACCAGGCGCAAGTCACCCCCACCGAAGCCCTGCTGCAGGAGTACAGCAATCCACGCTTTGTGCAATTAAAAGCGATCAAGGGAAAACTGTTCTACATCCTGCGCGACGATAATGGCGCACACCTGATTGATGCCCGCAGCGGTACCGAGGTATCCCCGATAGACCGGGCGCGCGCCAAAGAGCTGGCAGAGTACTACTATGCCGGCGAAATGCCCGCCGCCACCGCGGAGCTGATCGAGAGCAACCCGCCCACCGAGCTGCAGTCCCGCCCTCTGCCGCTCTGGCGCATCGACTTCGACGATCGCTACGGCACCAGCTTTTATATCCACCCGGACACCGGCTCGCTGGTGACCCGACGCCACGACTACTGGCGCGCATTCGACTTCTTCTGGATGCTCCACATCATGGATTACGAAGAGCGCGCGGATATCCACAACCCGCTGCTCCTGACCGTAACACTGGCCAGCCTCGGCGGCGTGATCGCCGGCCTGGTGCTGTTGTTCTACAGTTTCGGGCGCCGCCGCAGTGAGACACCCGACCCGACCCAGGCGGGAGGTGCACAATGAACTTCATCAAGACAGCCCACAAATGGCTGAGCCTGGTTATTGGCTTGCAGTTGGCACTGTGGCTCGCCAGCGGTCTCGCCTTTGCCCTGCTGGACTCAAGCGTGGTCAGTGGGCGCCACCTGGCCGAACGCCAGCCGGCGCAGTCGATCGCGCCGCAACAGTCGCTGCTCTCCCACGCGGAAATCGCCCGGCGCCATCCGGGTACGGAGATCTTCTCCATCCGCCTGCAACCGGGCCTCAATCGCCCGGTCTACCGGGTGGAGACTGCAGACGGAATCCAGCTGCATGATGCCCGCAGTGGCGAAACGCTGGTCATCGACGCAGCCATGGCCGCCGACATCGCCGCACGGGACTATGCCGGCGACGACAGCCTGGTTGGCGAACCGGTCCTCCTCGAGTCCGGCACCATGGAAACACGCGGCCACAGCGGTGCCATCTGGCGGGTGGACGTGGCCGATGAGTTCGGCACGACCCTGTACGTTTCCGCCCGGGATGGGCAGGTACTCGAGCGCCGCAACGATAGCTGGCGGCTGTTCGACATCTTCTGGATGCTGCACATCATGGACTACACCGAGCGGCAGGACTTCAACAACCCGTTCGTCATCGCCTTTGGCATCGGCGCCCTGCTGATGTCCATCTCCGGCTGCCTGCTACTGTTTTCCAGCTTCAGCCGCCACGATTTCAACCTGGTGGCAAAGCTGCGCCGCAGCAAAGTGGTGGTGACCCTGCTCGATCGGGCCGCAGCGCCGATCCAGGAGCTGGCGCTGCCCAGCGGCGTGAGCCTGTTCGACGGACTCGCCGCAAACGGTGTACAACTACCGTCCAACTGCGGCGGCGGCGGCAGCTGCGGCCTCTGCCAGGTGCAGATGCCGGCGGACACACCGGTGACCGGCAGCGAGAAGGCTCTTTTGTCGCCAGCCGAGTTAGCTGCCGGCTATCGCCTCGCCTGCCAGCAGCGCGCCAGCGGCGCAACCCGCCTGGTGCTGGATGACAGCGTGTTGCAGGCCTGCCAGTTCGAGGCCGAGGTGGTTGAAACCCGTTTCCTGACGCCCTTTATCAAGGAAATCCGGCTTCGCCCTGACAGCGGCGGGCCCTTTTCCTTCCGTGCCGGCAGTTTTGTGCAAGTGGAGATCCCTCCACACCAGCTGCGGCTGGGAGAAATGATTGTGGAGCCCGCTTACCGCGACGATTGGCAACAGTGGCGCGACACCCCTGCCGGCGCGCACGGCGAGCCTGTGCGGCGCTCCTACTCGATGGCCAGCGCCCCGGGCGAGGCCCTGACCGGCACCGACGGAGAGGGCATCATCTCCCTGAATGTCCGCATCCAGCCGCCGCCCCCGGGCCAGGCCGCAGCGCCTGCCGGCGCCGGTTCCAGCTATATGTTCAACCTCACCAGGGGTGACCGCGTGCACCTGAGCGGCCCCTTTGGCAGCTTCCACGCCAGCGACAATGACCGGGAGATGATCCTGATCGGTGGTGGCGCCGGCATGGCACCTCTGCGCTCGATCATCGTGGACCAGCTGCACAACCGCGGTAGCGGGCGAAGGATCCACTTCTGGTACGGCGCACGGAGTCTTCGTGAGGTCTTTTACGAGGACCTGTTTGATGCCCTCGCGGCCGAGCACCCCAATTTCCACTGGCACCTGGGGCTGTCGGAACCGCACCCGGATGACCGCTGGTCCGGCCCTACCGGTTACATCAGCGATATCGCCGCGGAACAGTACCTGCGGCAGCACCCGGACCTGGGCAGCTGCGAGTTCTACCTGTGCGGCCCGCCGGCCATGCTGAAGGCCAGTATCACCATGCTCACCGGACTGGGCGTAAGCGAGGAACAGATCTCCTTCGACGATTTTGGGTGCTGAAGTGGGGCTCTTGGTGAACCGGCATACCGGGGCGTCTTGCAAAGCGCCCCGGCAGCCTCTAATCTGCGTCGGCACACCCGACAGCCTATGCCGACGGGACGCCCTGGGAAAAGGACTCTGATGCATCAATTCACTGCACGAGCACTGTTACTGCTGATGTTGCTCACCGTCTTCGGACAGGTGACCGCCCAGCCGTGCGTGGATATGCAGAGTCCGCTTTCCACCGGTCATCCAGCCTCCACCGAACAGGCTCCGCCCGCCCACGATGATATGGGCAGTAGCGCGCGAGTCCCCGGCATGGAGCACTGCGACAATGCGGCGATGACGGGCAAAGCAGATTCCAGCCATTGCGACGATACCGCTGTTGCCAGTGACGACTGCGCCCCGGAGTGCTCCTGCTGCCCCGGCCATTGCGCCTCGGCGGTCCCGGTTGCCGACAGCCATACTCCACTTTCACCGCGTCACGTCCCCGAGTGTACCTATCGCGAAATAGCCTCCACCCCCCACCCAGAGAGTGAGTTCCGGCCACCTATCACTGGCTGACCTCCGGGTCCCTGCGCCCACAGTGGCGCAATCCCCCGATTGAATACCTGGCAGCGACAGGCGCTGCGGCGGCTTCCCTACGCCCGGAGCCAGCGCCGCTGCCACAGCTCAAATTGCCTTGATGAGAACACTTTTATGTATCGCAAACTGAAAATCGTAATGCTCAGCACCCTGGCTGCCCTCGCGCTGGCCGCCTGTACCGGAGAGAGCGCTGACGCGGCGGGCCAGGCCGGCAGTGATTCCGACGTGGCTGCCATCACCCTGACCACCTTCAAGAGCCCCACCTGTGGCTGCTGTGGCCAGTGGGTGGAGCATGCACGGGACAATGGCTTCCGGGTCTCCGTAAAGGACGTCGATGACCTGAATGGAGTCAAGGCCAGCCACAAAATCGCCCCCAGGCACCAGTCCTGTCATACCAGCGTGTCAGCGGAGGGCTTCGTATTCGAAGGGCATATCCCGGCGAAATATATCCGCCAATTCCTGCAAGCTCCACCCGCCGGTGCCCGCGGCCTGGCCGTACCGGCGATGCCCCTGGGAAGCCCGGGAATGGAAGTGGATGATCGTTTCACGCCCTACACCGTCATGCTGCTGCATGAGGATGGCAGCGAGAGTGTCTACGCCCGGATCGACAGCGCAGCACAACAGCACTGAGGTAAAAGATGAGTAAAACAGCCCGCCCGCAAATCGAACTGCCCCGGCTCTCCCGACGCCGGTTTGTCACCGGCATGGCCGCCGGCGCCGCCCTGATGGGCATGCCCGGCACACTGGCAGCGAGTGCGTCCCGAACCAACCCGGCTCCCCAGACCCTGCGGGGAAACCAGTTTGACCTGAATGTAAACTACCTGCCGGTAAACTTTACCGGCCGTGACCGCATGGCAGTGGCGGTAAACGGTAGCGTGCCGGCCCCGATACTGCGCTGGAAGGAAGGCCAGACAGTCACCCTGAACGTCACCAATAACCTTGCCCACGACACCTCCATCCACTGGCACGGCCTGATCCTGCCCAGCGACATGGACGGTGTACCCGGCCTCAGCTTCAACGGCATCAAGCCCGGCGAGACTTTTACCTACCGGTTCCCGGTAAACCAGAGCGGCACTTACTGGTACCACAGCCACTCTGACTTCCAGGAACAGCAGGGACATTACGGCGCCATTGTCATCGATCCCGCCGAACCCGACCCGGTTGGTTATGACCGCGACTACGTGGTGATGCTGACCGACTGGAGCGATGAATCGCCACATGACATCTACGCGAAGCTGAAAAAGGAAGGCCACTATTACAACCGCCGTCGGCGCACAGCGGGTGACCTGTGGCGCGACATCCGCGAAAAAGGGGTGGCCCAGACCTGGCGCGAGCGGGAAATGTGGAACGAGATGCGCATGTCCGACCGCGACATTTCCGACGTTACCGGTTACACCTACACCTACCTGATGAATGGCCAGACACCGGATGCCAACTGGACCGCGCTGTTCCAGCGGGGGGAAAAAGTCCGCCTGCGCTTTATCAACGGCGCGGCGATGTCCATCTTCGATATCCGCATCCCCGGCCTGAAAATGACCGTGGTCGCCACCGATGGCCAGAATATCGAACCCGTAACGGTGGATGAATTCCGTATCGGTGTTGCAGAGACTTACGACGTGGTGGTGGAACCCGCCGACGACCGTGCCTATACGCTTTTTGCCCAGACCATTGACCGCAGCGGTTATGCCTGCGGCACATTGACCCCGGACCCGTCGCTGCGAGCCGAAGTGCCAGCCATGGATTACGCTCCGGTGCTGGGACACAGTGATATGGGCATGGGGCACGGCAGCCACGGCGGCCACAACATGAACGCCGGCGCGGGCAAAATGGACCACAGCGGTCACGGCGACATGAATGGCATGGACCACAGTCAGCATGCGGGCATGCAGGGCATGGATCACAGCCAGCACGGTGGTGCAATGGATCACAGCCAGCACGCCGGCATGCAGGGCATGGACCACAGCCAACACCAGGTGAATGCGGTCGGTTACAGCCCGCACGGCGGCCGCCCGGAGCTCGGCGGCATGCAGGGCGTCTGGCATACGCACGACCTGGGGCGCGCCGGCCACGGCAGCAACAGCCCGATCGTCCACTTGCCCAGTGAGCATGGCTACGGCGTGGACATGCGTTCGGAAATGCCGACAAGCGGACTGCACGACCCGGGTATCGGGCTACGGGACCACGCTGAGCGCTACGGCCGGCGGGTGCTCAACTATGGCGATATCCGCAACCTGACCCCGACCCTCGACCGGCGTGAGCCCACCCGGGAATTACAGCTGCACCTGACCGGTAATATGCACCGTTACATGTGGTCGATGAACGGCGTCAAGTTCAGTGATGCCGAACCGCTGGTACTGAAGTATGGCGAGCGGATTCGTATCACCCTGGTCAACGACACCATGATGACGCACCCGATCCACCTGCACGGTATGTGGAGCGAGCTGGAAACCGGCGATGCGGAATATATCCCGCGTAAGCACACCATCCTGGTACAACCCGGTTCGAAAATCAGCTACCTGGTCACCGCCGATGCCTATGGTCGCTGGGCCTACCACTGTCACCTGCTGTACCACATGCCGGGGATGTTCCGCGAAGTGCGGGTTGTATAAGGGGTTATGATCATGAAATTGAAATCACTCGTATTTTTTTGCAGCGCGTTCGTTACCCCCGGGGTCCTGGCGCAGGATGCCATGGACCACCATGGTCACGATGCGCACGGGTCACACAACAGCGGAACAACAACTGCGGCAAACGAGGAGGCGCGGGAGGAAAGCGGCCACGGGCACCACGATGGCCACTCAATGCCCGAATCCGGGGAACACCACGGCCATCACGACAGGATGCAGGCGCCGGCCGCAACAAACCTGGAGCATGCACCTGACCAGCCCGACCATGTCATGGATCATGAGGTGCTGCTCACAAAAGTCACCATCGACCAGCTGGAATTACGCGAGCATGAAGGCAGCGCCCTCGAGGGCAGTGTCTGGTTTGGCAGCGACAGGGACAAGCTCTGGCTCAAGACCGAAGTGGAGCGCGAGGAGGACAACACCGAGAGCGCGGAGCTCCAGGCCCTCTATAGCCGCGCGATCGCACCATACTGGGACCTGCAGATGGGCGTGCGCCACGACTTCCAGCTGGAGGATGGCGACAGCAAGAACTGGGGTACGATCGGATTTAACGGCCTGGCACCCTACTTCTTTGAAGTGGACTCGGCACTGTTTGTCAGCGAGGATGGCGATACTGCCCTGCGCCTGGAGGCAGAATATGAGTTTCTGTTCACTCAGCAGTGGATCCTGAGCCCTGAAGTGGAAATGAATTTTTACGGCCAGGACGACCCGGACACCAATACCGGGGCAGGCCTGTCAGATGTGGAAGCGGGCCTGCGCCTCCGTTACGAGTTCACCCCACAGTTCGCGCCCTATATCGGTGTGAATTACGAGAAGAAATTCGGCGACACCGCCGATTTCCTGCGCGCCGAGGGTGAATCCACCGGGGAGACCACCTGGGTGATCGGGCTGCACGCCTGGTTCTAGGTGAGTTAGGCGGGTTCCGGAGGAAGGAT
Source organism: Microbulbifer sediminum (assembly GCF_021729035.1). Taxonomy (GTDB): domain Bacteria; phylum Pseudomonadota; class Gammaproteobacteria; order Pseudomonadales; family Cellvibrionaceae; genus Microbulbifer; species Microbulbifer sediminum. The sequence goes on from NZ_JAJSAP010000001.1 coordinate 637,766, forward strand.
TACCCTCCGGTCCCCGCGGCACAGCCGCTAAAATTCATACTACACGTAAAGGGGTGTAATCATGCTCAAGTTATCACTGGTGCGGTTCCTGGCCATGGCTGGTTTTATCTTCAGTACCACTCTTGCCGCCCATACCGGCCTGCAAGGCTCCAGCCCGGCAGATGGCGATCAGCTCAGCCAGCCACCGGCTTCCCTGCAGCTGAACTTTTCCGGAGAAGTCCGCCTGATGCGCGTATCTCTTGAAGAAGCCAAGCAGGGCGAAGTGAAGCTCGAATTTATGCCCACCGCCGTTGCAGAAAAAAATATCAGCCTCCCGCTACCGGCACTCGCCGATGGCGAATACACCGTGTCATGGATGGCCATGGGGGGCGATGGCCACAAGATGTCCGGGCAATTCTCCTTCGAAATCACAACGGAAAACTAGGTGGTGTGGGCGACGGCTTTTGCGCTGAACAAGTGGTTACTCTACGGCGCACTTTCGGTGGTGATCGGGGGTACTGCCACAATGTTGCTGTGGACGCCGCGCCGCGACATCCGGGCGCAGGTGCAGGCCTACCTGCTACCCGCCACTGTCGCCGGCCCGCTGTTCGCAGCTACAGGTTTCCTCGTGCAGGTGGGAACCTTCGCCGAGGCGGGATTGCCAGGCATGGTCGATCCTCTCTACTTATCGATACTCTGGCAATCACCGGCGGGGGCGGTAGCGCTGCTGCAGAGTCTGGGTTTTGTCGCAGCCCTACTGGCGGCACTCTGCCTGTTGCGACACTATCGCCGGTGGGCCACGGCCTTGTGGCTGCTGGGCACGTTACTACTGCTGCTGCCCTTTTCCTGGCGAGGCCATACGGTGGACGCCTCCCTGTGGGTACGGGCCGCCCTGTCATTGCACGTCGGCCTCGCCGCCTGGTGGATGGGAGCCCTCTATCCCCTGTGGCATCTGAGCCGCCATGGGGATCCTGCATTGTATGGCGACGCCATGGCACAGTTCGGGCAACTGGCGAGCTGGCTGGTGGCATTGCTGGCTGCCTGCGGGACCTGGGTACTGTACTCCCTGATCGGTGGTTTCGGGCCCCTGGTGCAGAGTGGCTACGGATTGTCGATGCTGCTGAAGCTGGCCCTAGTGGCCACAGTGCTGCTGCTCGCGGCGCAGAACAAGTGGAGACTGGTCCCACGCCTGCCCGCCACCGCTGCGGGGCTATCCGGAAGTATCCGCGCGGAAATGCTCGTAGGAGTGGCGATACTTCTTGTCACCGCCCTGCTTTCCACTCTTACCGGTCCCGGACACTGACGGGCGCTGCGGCTCCGCAATGCCTGGCGGTGCCGGGAACAAACACAGGTATAAAAGGACGGAATTATGAGACGCTGTCAATTACAGGGGCCCAATACCCGGTGGCTGCTTTGCATACTGCTGGCCCTGCTTTCGCTCGGGGTCGCAGCACACGGAGAAAAAGAGGAGCAGCAGGAGAGTTCCTCGCTGTTCTCCGGCCTGGATTCCCCGGCCGGCAAGACGGTGGAGTCCTTTCACCGTGCACTGCGTAGTGGCAACCGCGAAGGGGTGCTCCATGCACTGGCTGATAATGTAGTGATTTTTGAGGGCGGCAAGGTAGAGCGTTCCCGGGCGGAATATGCGAGCCATCACCTGGAAGCCGATATGAGATTCCTGCAGCAGGTGCAAGCGACTCAACTGGAGCTGCAGGTAACAGAGAGCCGGGAACTGGCCTACTCCTACGGGCGCAGCCGGCTGCAGGGCAGCTATGAGGGAAAGGCGCTGGACCTGGAATCCATGGAGACCCTGGTACTCAAGCGTGTCGGCCAGGAGTGGAAAATTGTACAGGTGCACTGGTCGAGCAAATAGGTCCCGCCACTTTGACCCAAAGCCCTCCACACGGCCAGCAGCCCCGGGACTCAGTCCGGGAGCCGCAAGCAGTAACGTCTAGATCAGCCGGTTATAAATACCGGCCAGCAGCCAGGCAATCAGCCCGGCGGATATAGACCAGGCCACCAGGCCCAGCAACACGCCGCCGAGCGTCAGCTGCCACCCCATGGCCGAAATGTCCATATGAACCATGTGTCCGGACATCTCCATCATCATGGTGGGCATCAGCAGCACCAGCAACGCACACAGCAGCCACGCAATGCCAAAGCTGATCGCAGTGGCAAGCCCAAATTTTGCCGCATCCAGTTTCATTGTCCTCTCCTTTCCCAAGGGTGACAGGGGTGAACTGTTGACCCGCTACATATCTTCCAGGCGATTGGCGCCCTGGGTCATCTGCATGGTCTCCCGCTCTTCCAGTTCTTTCACCTCCGCCATCAGTTCACGCGTGGTATCGGTGTCAGCGCGGGCGTGGAGGTAGCGGTAGAGTTCGATCACCTGCTGGTGCTGGTCGGCTACCATATCCATGATTTCCCCGGCATCCAGCTCGGCGAAAGGCGCATCGCAGTCAGTGCGATGAAGGATCGGGTTCTGCTCCCGGTAATCGTAGCACCAGGTTTCGAGAGCGCGGGTTTCCGCACGATCCTCAAACATCGCCACTAGCTCACCAAGCCGGTGCTCATGCTTCGCGAGATAATCCAGCAACAGGTCGGCACGGGCGTTCGGATTACTTTCAGCACTTTGCCTGAGACTATCTCCCAGGCTCCGGTGAAACCTGGTGGTCCACTCCAGTACATCTCTCAGTGTTTCAACTTGCATTGGGACTCCGGGCCAATTAGTCGTAGAAAAAAGTTGTGTCACAGTGGCGCGGTGAGACCTCCCGCACCGGCTCAGGCATCCTCGAGCCGGTTGGCGGCCTGCATCATCTGCATGGCCTGCTGCTCCTCGAGCGTTTTCAGATTGGCCATCAGTTCGCGCGAGGACTCCGTTTCCATCCGGCGGTGCAGGAAACGGTACAGCCCGATCACATCGTTGTGATAACCCATCACCACTTCCATGACCCGGTTGGGGTTCTCCTCCAGAGTCGGGATCTCATTCACGTCTATATGGTCGATGGGGTGCTTGTGCAGGTACTCGTAGCACCAGGTGTTCAGGGCACCGCCGCCGGCGCCCCGTTCGATTGCGGTAACCAGTTCGGCCAGCGTCTGCTCGAACTGCGCCAGGTAGTCGAACAAAAGCGCCGTGCGCGTGCTGCCAGACGCATTGCCGCCCTCCTTGAGGCGCTGGTGCAACTGCTGGTGAAAATCGCGGGTGCGGGCAATGATGTCCTGCAGTGTCTCGGTACGCATGGGTCCTCCGCCTGGGCCGGAAATTCTTTGCGGTGCGCCGTCCGGCGGCGCAGGTTCCGCGGTTACCTACAGACCTGAAGGTGACTCATCCCTTTTTCAACCCCCGTCATTCCACCGTCAGTGAACCCCGGTACATCTGCATCTGGCAGGTAAACGGATATTTACCCGGTTCCGCCGCCGGCAGCTGCACCTGCGTGCGTTCACCCACGGCCAGCTGGGCGCTGACTTCCAGGTCGGGGAAGAGCACGTATTCCGCGCAGGGGCTCGGGTCCTCGCGGCGGAAGTAGAGCGTGGCCGGCTTGCCCGCGGGCAGGCGGATGTGGTCCGGCTCGTAGACGCCGTCCCTGACCAGGATCTCCGTCTGTTCATCTCCCACGTTTACCGACGCTTTGTCCTGGCCTGACTGGGCCAGCCAGAACCACCACACAATCGCCGCAATCAGCAACAGGCCGGAAATATTGATTAACAGGGTCGTCACTGTGCCTCTCCACTTTTTGCCGAATTCTTCGCTGTCACTGCAGGGTTGCTGCCTTCGGGCTGGAAGAAGCGCAGCCGGTTGGCATTGGTGACCACCGTCACCGAGGACATCGCCATGGCCGCGCCCGCGATCACCGGGCTCAGCAGCGCCCCGGTAAACGGATACAGCACGCCCGCGGCAATGGGTATCCCCAGGGTGTTATAGATGAAGGCGCCAAACAGGTTCTGCTTGATGTTGCGCAACGTCGCCCGTGACAGCGCGATGGCATCGGCCACCCCGTGCAGGGACGAGCGCATAAGGGTGACATCCGCGGTCTCGATCGCAACATCAGTGCCGGCACCGATGGCAAAACCGACATCCGCGCGCGCCAGCGCGGGCGCATCGTTGATACCGTCGCCAGCCATACCCACCTGCTCACCGCTCTGCTGCAGCTCACCGATGATTTTCTCCTTGTCCTCGGGCTGCAGTTCCGCGTGTACGCGATCGATACCCAGCTGGCGCGCGACCGCATGGGCGGTACCCTCGTTATCGCCGGTCAGCATCTCGATGCGCACTCCCAGCTGCTGCAGGCGCGCCACCGCTGCCTTCGCATCCTCGCGCAGCGGGTCGGAGACCGCGATAATCCCGGCCATGCGCCCGTCGACAGCCGCATACATTGCCGTGCGACCCTCCTCGCCAAGCTGCTTCACACGCTTGTCCCAGCTGCCGGTATCGATATTCTCGCGCTGCATCAGCTTGCGGTTGCCCAGCAGCAGCGCGCGCCCGTCGACGCGGCCGGAAACACCATGGGCGGTAATCGCCTCAAAGTCCTCTGTGCGCAGGAATTCAATATTCCGGTCGCGGGCCGCGGCCACCACCGCCGCCGCCAGCGGGTGCTCGGAGCCCTGCTCCAGGCTCGCCAGCAGTTGCAGCAGCTCGTCCCCGGTGCCATCGAAACTGTCATCCGCCTCGATCTCGGTAAGCCGCGGCTCCCCCTCGGTCAGGGTGCCGGTCTTGTCCACCACCAGGGTGTCTAGCTTGCTGGCCTGCTGCAACGCCTTGCCGTTGCGGATCAGCACACCGTGCTCGGCGCCCTTGCCTACCCCCACCATCACCGACATGGGCGTGGCCAGGCCCAGCGCACAGGGACAGGCGATGATCAGCACGGCGGTGAGCACCACCAGCACATGGGCCGCGCGGGGCTCGGGGCCGAAGTTGTACCAGGCCAGCGCGGCCAGCACCGCGATGATCATCACCGTGGGTACGAAAATGGCCGAGATCCGGTCCGCCAGCCGCGCAATGGGTACCCGCGAGCTCTGTGCGTTCTTCACCATTTCGATGATCTGCGCCAGGCGCGTGTCCGCGCCCACCTTCTCGGCGCGGAACAGCAGGGTGCCGTTCTTGTTCAGGGTACCCGCAGAGAGAGAGTCCCCCTCGCCCTTGTTTACCGGCACCGGCTCGCCGGTGAGCATGGACTCGTCCACCAGGCTGCGGCCCTCTTCCACCGTACCGTCGACCGGGATCTTCTCCCCGGGCCGTACGCGGATCAGGTCCTCTACCTGGACCTGTTCGAGTGGCAGGTCCCGCTCCTCCCCGTCGCGCACCACCCGGGCGGTGGGATCCTGCAGTTCCAGCAATTTTTCCACCGCGGCGCTGGTGCGCCCGCGCGCGCGCAGTTCCAGCGCCTGGCCCAGGTTGATCAGGCCGATGATCATGGCGCTCGCTTCGAAGTAAACATGGCGCGACATCTCCGGCAGCGCCTGGGGCACAATCACCACCGCCATGGAGAAGAGCCAGGCGGCACCGGTGCCGAGCGCCACCAGCGTGTCCATATTGGCATTATGGTGCCGAAATGCCCGCCAGGCACCGCTAAAGAAGTGGCCGCCGCAGTAAACCAGCACCCCCAGGGTCAACAGGCCGACAGTGCCCCACGCCAGCTGCTGCGCGGGAGAGTTCACCATCATCTCGCCCCCCAGCAGGCCCCACGCCATCAGCGGCACCCCCAGCCCCAGGGCCAGGAAGCAACGCAGCAGCAGCGACCGGTAGTGGCGCTGCTCCTCGGCGTGCTGTTGCTCGCGGCGCTCACGCTCGCTGCTGCGCACCCGCTCGGCGCCGTAGCCCGCCGCCTCAACGGCGGCGATACACTCGTCGTCGGTGGCGGACCCGGAAACCGCCAGGGTGCGATCTGCCAGGTTCACCCGCGCCTCGGCCACGCCGGGCACAGCATCAAGGGCCGACTCGATGGAGCGGACACAACCCGCGCAGGTGACACCCTCCAGGCGGAAGGTGCGACTCTCCACCGGCGTTGATTCACTTCTGTTTGTCTTGTCAGGCATGCTCCCTCCATCAATTCCAGCGTGGCGCGAAGTGTAGAACCCTGCCCCGGGGGCAGGGCAAGGGACCGGCCGAATCCGCCTCAGGCAGGCAGGAAAACACCGATTGCCAGCCAGAGGGCCGCCAGGCCTGCCAGAGTCAGCAGGACTTTATCGGTCATCCTTTCCGTCTTGAGTCCCGGCAGGCCCCTGGCCTTCCAACGCCAGGCAAGGAACCATATCCCCTGGGCCAGGAACGCCAGGTTCAGGAACAGGGTGTAGTCCACTTTGAAGAACTCCCGGTCCGTTACCGTCTTGGCGATGGACGAGTCGGGGAGCAGGTCAAGGGCGGCAAAACCGTAGTGCAGCAGCATGGCACTGGTCACCAGGATCACCAGGAACACCCCGAGAATATAGAGCGCCATTTTCCAGCCGTAGTATTCCGCCTGCACCCGCAGCACCGGCAGCACTACCAGGTCACTGAAGATAAACGCCATGATACCGGCGAAAGCCACACCGTTATCGAACAGCACCGCCGCCAGCGGGATGTTGCCCATGGAACCGATGAAGGTGAAGAATGCGGCAATCGGCCCCACCAGTGCTTGCAGCAGCACCTCCCAGAAGGCCGGATCAGTCTTGCCGGAGCCGACGAACAGGGTCTGGAAAAACGATTTCGGCACGAAGGCTGCGATAATGCCGGCCACGGTAAAGCCCACCGTGACGTCCTTCCATACCATGTGCCATTCCATGACGTATTTGCTCGCCACCTGGCGCCAGCCCTCGCGGCTGCGGACCAGTTCCTTCCAGTCGGGAATCTCACTGTCGTTGTCGCCGCTGCCCTCGGCCTCACGGGCCCGTTCGCGGGCCTTCTTCACCAGCTTTTTGGGCGCCGTGAGGCGCACCAGCAGCCACATCAGCAGGATCAGCAGCACGCCACCGACGTACTCACCCACCACGAACTGCCAGCTGAGGAATACCGCAATCACAATGCCCAGCTCGATCACCAGGTTGGTCGAAGCCAGCAGGAAGGCCAGCGCCGGCACCAGCCCGGCGCCCTTGGCAAACAGGGCGCGGGTCGCGGCCAGCGCAGCAAAGGAACAGGAACTGGAGATAAAACCGAAGAAAGCAGCCAGCCCGACGCTGCCCGCGCCGGTCTCGCCCATGCTCTTGCGCATGCGCTCGCGGGTGACGAACACCTGGATCATGCTGCTGATCAGGTAGCCCAGGCCAAAAGCCCAGAAGGCCATCCAGAACAGGCCCAGGGTAGTCACAGCCGCCTCGTGCCAGGTGGCGAGGAAAGATTGCATCGTCTTATCTCCAGATTCGTGGGGCCCGCCAGGGACCACTCTGTTACTTTCGCGAAACGCAATTTCTGCGCCATAGCAAACCACAGGAGGGACTATAGGGTCAAAATTGGTCAGGCTTTCACCGCCGACATAAGCACCCTGCGGGAAGCCTGAGGGAGTGATAGAATCGCGCCATGAAACACCCCCTGCTACCGGAACGCCCCCTGAGCCTGTCCCCCACTCTGGCCGCCACCATCGGCCTGGAGGAAGCGGTGCTGCTCACAGCGCTCGGCGACCTGCTGCCGTTCCTGCAGCCGGAATCGCACCCGGGGCGCGACTGGTACACCGCGGACGGCGAGCAACTACAGCAGCTGCTGCCATTCTGGGAGCCGGCGGACATCCAGCGCGTGGCCACCAGCCTGCGCAACCAGGGTGCCCTGCTGCTGGGCTCGGCGCCCTATGGCGGCAGCCTGCAGCTCAAGTTCGCCCTGCCGGGGGAACACCGACGCCCGGAAGGCGCCGCCCAGCCCGACCAGGGGCACCACAGCCTGCAGCCGCGGATGCGGGAACCCGCACCGCCCGAGCACAGCGGGCGCAGCGCCAACACTATAGCGCCCGGCTGGCAGCCGGACCGGGAGACCCAGGCACGCATCGCCCAGCTGGGAGTACCCGAGCACTTCTGGCGTGAACAGCTGCCGGAGTTCGTCACCTACTGGCGGGAGCGGGGTGAACCCCGCCATTCCTTCGGTTCCCTGTTCCTCAAGCAGGTGAAGAGCCGCTGGGAGGCCTTTCGCGCCACTGCCCAGCGCAAGCAGCCACTGCCCGGGGAGTGGTACCCGGGTGAGGACACGCTGCGCAAACTGGCGGACGAAGGCGTGCCCAGCACCTTTGTACAGCGGGCCCTGCAGCGCTTTGGTGACTATCACCGCTCCAGCGGCAAGCAGTCCATCTCCTGGGACCTGGAATTCAACGACTGGGTCATGGAGGACTGGGAGAAGCAGGACACACCGTTTATCGAAAAGCGCAAGCCGGTGGCCATGACCCGCGACTGGCAGCCCAGCGAACATACCTGGGAGCAGTTGCGCCGACTGGCCATCAACCCCAACTTCGCTGCCGAGTTGCTGCCCGAGTTTATCTACAAGTGGCTCGAGCGCGGCGGCCACAGCGCCCGCTGGGGGGAACTGTTTATTGAATACGCACGCGAGGAGTGGGCCTACTACTGCCAGGGGATCGAGAAGAACCCGGTAGCCAAACCCATCCCGCGCAACTGGCAACCCGGAGGCGACTGCTTGAGCCACCTGGTGAACCAGTGTGAAATAGACCGCGACTTCGCCCTGTCGCTGGTCCCCGAGTTCATCATTTACTGGCGGGGCCAGAATGCGGCGCGCAAGAGCTGGGACGCCGTGTTCGTCCGCCACGCGCGCTACCAGTGGGCAGAGCGCAACAAGCTGGCGATAGGACAATCTCATGGCACGCAGCAACACAACCACACCGACAACCAGCGCACCCGCGACCGCTCCGTCCTCGACATCGTCACGGACACAGACTGGTAATGACACTGGCGGCGAACAACTGAACGCACGCAAGCGGGCCCTGAACGAGGTTTTCGGCCTGCTCAAGCTCAGCTATCACAACCAGTTCAACTCGGCCTTTCCCGACACCGAGACCCTGAACCACGCCAAGCGCCTGTGGCTGGAGTCGCTGGCAGCCTTCAGCCCGGAGCAGATCGTTGCCGGCGCCAAGCGCGCGATCCGGCAGAGCGAATACCTGCCTACGGTCCACAAGATGCTGCAACTCTGCGCCGCCGGCGACAACGGCCTGCCCGAAGCGCGGGCGGCCTATCGCGAGGCCTGCAACGCCCCCAGCCCCAAGGCCGCATACCAGTGGAGCCACCCGGCGGTTTACCACGCCGGCCGCGAGGCCAACTGGTTCTTCCTCGCCAACAACCCGGAACACGTGGCCTACCCGGTGTTCGCCGAGCACTACCGCAAGATCTGCGCGCGTGTGCTCGAGGGTGAGGCATTGCCGAAGCCCGAGCAGCCCCTGCTGGAAGAAAAACCCGGCAAGCCGCTGAGCAAGGCGGAAAATGCCGAGCGCATGGCAAAACTGCGCGAAGACCTGGAACTCTGATCCGGGCCGGAAGCTCCGGCACCGCGGGAGGCGGGGATTGTCCCGCCAAAATTCATCGGCCGGCGGGCAATCTGCGTACGGTTGGGGGAGGATAGCTCCAGGATAACAACCAGCCCCGCAGGTAACGCCATGCCCAGGCCCCAGCCCACGCTCCCGGTTTTCCCGCCCACACCCGTTGTTTCACTACTGGCTTTCCTGCTGGCCCTGCCGGCCAGTGCCGACTTCTACTCCCACCGCTACGTCGGCGCCAGTATTGGTGATGCCGGCACCGGAGAGTTCTGCCGCCAGGCCACCGACGCGGTACAAAGGTTCAGCTTCAATGGCCAGCCGGCGCAATTACTGAACTGCGATGCGGGCGGTGGGAACTGGAAGCTGTTCACCGGATGGCGCTGGACTCCCTACCTCGCCGTGGAAGCCAGCCTGCAGCAACTGGCCGGCAACGACCTGGACTTCGAGTTCCGCAGTGAACGCGGGGAGTTCCTGCGCTTTGAGGATGAGCTGGAAACCTACCTGGTCAACGTGCACGCGGTGGGGCACTGGCCGGTCTACGGTGGCCTGAGCCTGTTCGCCAAGGCCGGCGCTGGAGCCTGGAATATGCAATTATCCCAGCGCCAGTCGGGAGAGCTGCTGTTTTTCTTCCTGGAGGACGGCGTCGTCATGGAGGAACTGGTCCCCGTCAGCGGCAGCAGCGGTACCTCCGACAACGGCTTCCACTACGGCTACGGCGCCGGCATCAGCTACCGCCACCACAACAGCTGGACGCTGCGCGCCGAGTGGGAGAGTTTCAGCGATATCGGCAGCGACGACCTGCGCGGAGAGTTCGATGTAGAAACGGCATCGCTGGGGTGGAGCATGCATTTCTAAACCACTGGCAAACACTCATGCCCATTGCTACCCCGCAGGAGCGGCCGCTGGCCGCGACCGGCCCCCTACCACTTCATCATCGGCAAGGGCCGGAATGGGTGGCGCGGCAGCCAGTGAAGGGCACGCTTGCCCAGGTTGCGGTGGAATCCGGCATTGGGAAAAGCGCTGCGCACCTCCTCCACCTGCCCACGGTCCAGCCCAAAACGGACCAGGCCGCAGGAAAAGTCCACCAGGTCGCCACGCCGGAACAGCTCCACCATGGGTGCATACTCTCCCCGGTAACGACGCAGCTTGTGATGCTCACTGATCATCAGCCGCACCTCGTCGCACCAGTCTTCCAGGCCATTGTGCCGCAGGTACTGCATCGCCGGTGAAATCGAGGGCGGGATATAGTCGACCGTGTCATCGACCCAGATGCCGATGTCGTGAAAGGCACCAGCGATCACCAGTTTCTGTCGCTCCACGGCACCGCAGTCGCGTAGTGCCATGCAGAAATGCAACATCCGGTAGATATGGTTGCGGTAGCCCCGGTATTCGGCGCCGATACACTCCCGCCAGTCGGCGAGAATTTCTTCCAGTAGCGGGATATTCTCTTCAATTTCCATGAGCAGGCACCGGTTCATCCAAAACAGCAAGGCCCGACGATGACAGCACCGCCGACTCCACTGGGGCAAAACTACTGCAGTTGCAGTTGCTCCGCAATTTCCGCCCAGGATACCAGCTTGAAGTTCTGCGGGCCCGCGGGCATCCGCTTGCGTCCGTCCTGTACCACCAAAAGGCCACCGGGAAAGTGATTACCCAGGGCCGCACTGGTGACTGCAAGCCCCTCTGTTTTCGAGCTGCCATCGATGCCCAGCGCCAGGTTGATGTCGACCCGGAAATGGCCGATGAACTCACTGCCGTCACGGCTAAACAGCGCATAACTGTCATTGCCCTGGCTGGAGACCACCAGGTAACCGCGATCGCCATCGAGGAAAATATCGAGTCCCTCCACATCTGCCACCAGCCGGTTGCCATCGACTTCCGCCACCAGTTCCTGTTCCGCATTGCCGGCCAGGAAGGCGGCGATATCGAGGCGCCAGATACCGCGATCCGCCTCACCGAAGAACAGCAGGCCACGCTCGTCATCCACGACACACCCTTCCACCCGGCCGTGTACCGATACCTTCGCCCGCGGCTGCAACTGCCATTCGAGCGGATCGTCACCCAGCTCGACCTCCGCCAGGTGCAGCGCACCGCCCTTATCCGATACCCAAACCATGGTGCGGCCGTCGTTGCGGTACATGCACAGGCCATGGGGATCCTGCAGCCCCATCTCCCGCAACCCCAGGTGCTCGACGTTGCCGCTGCGACGGATACCGAACAGGTTGATCCCCGGTGTGGTGCGATTGGATGTAGCCGCCAGTGCGGCGTAGCGACCGCCATCCACGGCGCGCAGGTCCACATCGTTGACGCGCCCAACCGCGAACTGCTCCAGCAGGCGTCCCGACAGGCTGTAGACATTGAGGCCGCGCTTCCTGTCGGTGCCGAGCACCAGGCTCTCACTTCTGTCCTTAGGGTTTACCCAGATCGCCGGGTCGTCCGCGGCGTCACCGGTGGAGGCGACCGGCGCCGTCTGCGCCCGTGGGCTGACCCGCGGAATATCCGCTGCAGCAGCCGCAGCGGCGGGCTCGGCCGTCGGCTCCTGCTCCGACGGCGTGCCTGGCAATTCCACGGCATAGCGCTGGACAGCATCGCTGCCCTCTTCCAGCGCAAACAGCGCACGGCTCAGGCGCGCTATGGACACCGGTTCAAGCTCGTACAGCTCCCGGTCATAGAGCGCCTTACCACGCGGGTGCGACAGGGGAAAGGCCTGCACCCGGTCACCGCTGGTCAGCCAGAGCAGGTCCTGGTCGCGGTCCAACCACAGACTACCGAATTCCTCCCCGAGCGCCTCTGCCGCAATAAAAGCCTGCCGCTCTTCATCGCGCTCCGCACTGGCGTTCAGGCTCCAGACCCCCAGCGGCGGTTGTGACACCAGCAGTCGCTGGCGCTGTTCGTCGACCACACAGCTGTTGACCTGCTGGCCAAAATGCAACGGCCGGATTTCGGTGAACAGCCAGGCCTGGTCACGGGGGTGCACCACATATTCATGGCCGAGGCCATTCTCATCGATGGTGTACAGGTGGGAGCGGTTGCCCTGGCGACCAAAACACAGGGCCGACTGCGGCGCCGCAACTTTCAGCATACCCAGGTATTTCATCCCCGGCTGACCCGTGCCGGGCTCGATATCCAGTGACCGCAGGTGCACCTGGCCATCGCCATCATCGTAGGCGGCGATCAGCCAGCCGCCATCGGCCGCCGGCTGCACCGCGAACCGCTCGACACTGCCGCCATCGAGGGAGGTGGCCTCGGTACCGTCTTCCCGCAACAAAACCAGGCCGCGCACCTCGCTCGCCAGCAGCAGGTAATTCTTGCCGCCCAGTGCCAGGGGAGTGACCTGGCTGGACACCACATCGGATAGCTCCAGGGTCCCTGAGGCCTGCAGTGCCTGCGGCTTGCTCCCGGTGGTTGTGCCCGGTGGCGTATCACAGCCGGCCAGCAATACCAGCGCCGCGGCCACGGGCGCGATTTTCAACAGAATATGGAGTGCCATCGTCTTCAGCTTTTCCGTAAATCCCCTTTAAGAATATGACAAATTTACGCCAGTCTTACGGCAAACAAATGACCGGGCGTGCCGTTCCCGGTCCAGCAGGTTGGCGCCACTGAAATACAGTACCGGCGCCTGGTTGATATGCCATTCGACCAGCAGTTCCCCGATACCGTCATAGTCGGTGCTGACATATTCCCCGAGTTCTGTCGCCATCGACCCGCGGTGTTTCTGGTATGAAATGCCGGCCCCGCCAAAGCCCGGCAGGGCCCGGGTAGGCGTCGTTGGCGCAGCCCTCCAGGCAGAATTTATGTTGTTCATGTCGTCCCTGTTTTTTTTATGGCCTGAAGCTTTTTAGCGCCTGCTGGTCAAAAGGGGGGACATGAACCTTCCGTTACGCTTTTTCCTGGTTTGCCGCTAACCTTTTATTCATCTACCGCCCACCGAAGGCGGGCAAACTCTTATAGCGCTCAGGTTGACGAAAGAACACGGCCGGAAGCATTGTGAAATAACGCGCATTCCGGCGCCCGAATCCACCGGAAGCCCCGCCAATGACTGACACCCCGGAAAACCCTTACCGGCGCCACCTCCTGAAAGCCGCAGGCGTGTTCACCATCATGGGTGCTGGCAGCGCTGCGCTGCCGGGCTGCAGCAGGCAGCACTCCGGTCGCGACAGGCCGCTGGCTTTCAGTGAAATCCCCCACCTGCTTGATGCCAGTCACCACCTGCCGGAGGGATATCATGCCGACGTGCTGTTGCGCTGGGGCGACCCCATCCATACCGATACCGGCACCTTCGATCCCGCGACCCTCACCGCTGCCGGCCAACGGCAGCGTTTCGGCTACAACAATGACTTTATTGCCTTTATGCCACTGGCCGGGGATGCCGGCCCGGGCGAGGCGGACCGGCACCGCCGCAGCACCAACAGCGAGCGGGGCCTGCTGTGTGTCAATCATGAATACACCCTGCCGCACCTGATGTTTCCCGGCTACGACGACGAATACAGCGCCACGCGGGGCGTCAGTGCAAAACATGTGGCCATCGAGCAGGCCGCCTGTGGCCACACCGTTGTCGAGATCGAGAAAACGGCCCGGGGATGGCAGCCACTCCTGGACAGTCCTTATAACCGCCGCATCACGCTCGATACCGAGATGGATATTGTCGGCCCCGCCGCCGGCGATCCGCGCCTGCAGACAGCTGCCGATCCCAGTGGCACCCGGGTTTCCGGCACTGTGGGGAACTGCGCCGGCGGCAAGACCCCCTGGGGCACCGTGCTGATCGCGGAGGAGGGATTTGGCGGCGCTTTCCAGGGTGATCCCGATGCCATCGCCGATCCGGTCGAGGCACGCAACCACCACGCATTCGGCATTGTCCCGGACAACCGCAACTGGGGCGATCACGACCGGCGTTTCGATATCGCGGTCGAACCCCGGGAACCCAACCGCTTTGGCTGGATGGTGGAGTTCGATCCCTACGACCCGGAATCCCGCCCCCGCAAGCTCACCACCCTGGGTCGCTTCGAACACGAGGGCTTCACCCTGGTGAGCAAGCCGGGCCGGCGCGTGGTGGCATATGGTGGCGATGACGACGAGGGGCAGTTCGTTTATCGATTTGTCTCCGCCGAGACATACCACCCCGGCGCCCACGCCACCAACCGCAACCTGCTCACCGCCGGCACTCTTTACGCCGGGCAGTTCAACCCCGATGGCAGCGGCCACTGGCTGCCACTGGTGTTTGGCGATGGGCCGCTCACACCGGAGAACGGTTTCCGCAACCAGGCCGATGTGCTGGTGGATGCCCGTCGCGCCGCTGCCCTGCTGGGCGCCACGCCCATGGACCGGCCGGAGGACGTGGAAACGAACCCGGTGAACGACTGTACCTATGTCATGCTCACCAAAAACAAGAGACGTGCGAAGGACGAGACAGAACCCGCCAATCCCCGCCCGCGCAATGCCGCCGGCCATGTGCTGGAAATCGTACCGCCCGGTATGCAGGGTGACCGCGACCACACCAGCGACAGCTTCCGCTGGCACACCTTCCTGCTGGGCGGCAACCCCAACGCGGAGGATCCAGACGAGCGCGGCGCCTATGGCCAGCAGGTCACCGGGGCCATTTCACCGCACGGCTGGTTTGCCAACCCGGACAATGTCGCGTTCGACCGTGCTGGCAATATGTGGATTGCCACCGACGGCTGTGAGGGCTTCGGTTTCCATGACGGCCTCTGGGCCATGGCAACCGAAGGCGAAATGCGCGCCGCACCCCGCCACTTCTTTGGTTGCCCACAGGGCGCCGAGGTCTGTGGACCAGAATTCACACCGGACGGCACCACCCTGTTTATCGCCGTGCAGCACCCTGCCGACGGCGGCCATTCCACCTTCAGTAACCCCCTGCACCGCTGGCCGGACAACGACCCAGCCTTGCCACCACGGCCGGCGGTGCTGGCAATTCACCGCAAAGACGGCCGCACTGTCGGCAGCTGAGTGGGAGGGGGAGTGGGAGTGGGAAAGCGGTGCCGGGCTGGCACGATGATTCAGACGGAAAAGAACTGCTGCAACCCCACCAGGACATTGGTAGTGGCAACTGATGCCAGGATCAGCCCCATCACCCGGCTGACAATATTGGCTCCGGCACTGCCGATCCAGCGGAAAATCCACTGGGCGGTCAGCAGCAGCAGAAGCACAATCGCCAGCACCGCCAGCATCGACGTGGCGGTACGCATCTGGTGGATCGGGTCGAAGCGGTAGTTGTCAGTCAGTACCACCGCCGCCAGCATGGCCCCGGGCGAGGCGATGGAGGGCACCGCCAGCGGAAAAATAGCAGTCTCGTGGCCGCTCTTCGCAATCCCGACCTCCTGCTCGGGCTTGCCCTCGCCAAAGATCATCGTCAGCGCAAACAGGAACAACACCACCCCACCCGCCACCTGGAAGGCCGACAGCGGCACACCGATTGTCTCCAGCAGGTATTGCCCCGCCAGCAGGAAAAACAACAGGATACCGGTAGCCACCGCCACGGCAATGATGGCGATCTTGCGTTTCTGCCACTCCGCGTGCCGCGCGGTCACGGCAATAAAGACCGGCAGGGTGCCCACCGGGTCGATCACGGCAAAGAAAAAGACAAAGCTGCTGATCCAATCGTTCAATGGCTGCTCCGGCGCACCGTGCTACTATCGGCGTATCGCTGCAGGAATGGCCGCTCCTGCAGGAGAGAGCTGAGATGGGCCCCGAACAGAAGTCTAGTGCATGACCAACCACTCACCGACAGCACGGCGAATTGCCAAGACCATCCTGAATGGCTTCGATGCCTATTTCGCGGATTTCCAGAATATTACCCTGGGGGCCAAGGCGCGTTTCGAAACCGCTGCCTGGCAGGGTGTCCACCACGCCAACAAGGAGCGCATCGACCTCTACAAAACCAAGGTCAACCAGGTGGTGAAACTGGTGCACTCGGTCACCAGCAAGGACACCACCATGCTGCAGCTTTGGCGGGAGGCGCGCGCCACCTTTGCCCAGCTGATTGCCAACCACAGTAACTACGAGATTGCCGAGACATTCTTCAACTCTGTGTTCTGCAAGCAGTTTGACCACGCCAACATCCACGACAGCAACTTGTTCGTGAAACCCTCTCGGCCGCCCGATGACAAGCCGCTGCGCGATTACAGTATCTATATCAGCTACAGCGGCCGGGACGGCCTCGAGTACATGATCGAGGACATCCTCAACGATTACGGTTTTTCCATCCCCTGGGAAAACCAGCAGCGGGATATCCGCAATATCTGCGAGGCCCTGCGGGCCCGGCCACTGTCACATGTGACCGATGAAAAAAAGTTGCGCGTGGATATGCTGGAATCCGTGTTCTACCGCAACAAGGCCGCCTACCTGGTGGGCCGGCTGATGTACGCTGGCGAGGTGATCCCCCTGATCCTGCCGTGCCTGAATAATGGCCGCGGCGCCATCTTTGTAGATACGGTGCTCTACAGCAACGACTCCGCCAGTATCATCTTCAGTTTCACCCGCTCCTATTTCATGGTGGATGCGCCCATCCCCTCACGGTTCGTGCGTTTCCTCTCCACCATCATGCCCCTCAAGGAGCGCTCGGAACTCTACAATTCCATCGGCTTCCACAAGCACGGCAAAACGGAGTTCTATCGCCATATCCTGGCGCATATGAAGGTGAGCAATGACAAGTTCATCATCGCCCCGGGCATCAAGGGCATGGTGATGAGCGTCTTTACATTGCCCTCCTACCCGGTGGTATTCAAGGTCATCAAGGACAGGTTCGACCGCCCAAAGACAGTCACCGAAGCGATCGTGAAGGACAAATACAAATTTGTATCCCGCTCGGACCGGGTTGGTCGCATGGCCGACACCCAGGAATACACCAATTTCATTTTTTACCGCAATCGCTTCAGTGACGAGCTGCTGGAAGAGCTGCAGGAACTGGCCCCGTCAAAGCTGCAGATCGATGACAAGTGGGTGATCATCAAGCACCTGTATGTGGAGCGGCGCATGGAACCGCTCAATCTCTACCTGCAGGACGCCAGTGACGACGAGATCCGGGAAGCCATGGAGGAATACGGCAATGCGATCAAGCAGCTGGCGGCGGCCAACATCTTCCCAGGGGATATGCTGCTAAAGAACTTTGGCGTCACCCGCCACGGCCGGGTGGTTTTTTACGACTACGACGAACTGTGTCCGCTGACCGAGTGCAATTTCCGCAAGATCCCGGAGCCACAGACTGCGGAACAGGAACTGTCGGACCAGCCCTGGTACACCGTGGCCGAGGCGGATGTGTTCCCGGAGGAGTTCCGGCTGTTTTTCTCCGGCAACCCGGTGGCACGCAAGGCCTTCGAGAGCCAGCACAGTGATCTCTATGACTACCGTTACTGGCAGCGCCTGCAAGACCGCATACGAGCCGGCCATATCGAAAGCGCTTTCCCCTACCGACGCAAGTGGCGCTTCAAGCGTCGCTCCAGCAAGACTGCGTCACAATAGTTGCGGCTATAGTGAACAGAGTGGCGACCCGGATTTAACAGTACCAGGAGTTGACTGTGCAGTTTTTTCGCGCGGCAGTGTTGGCAGGTCTCATGGGTATCGCCGGTTCCGGCTGCGGCTACCTGCCCAGCGAACTGGACTCCGGCAAAAAATCCAATAGCGGGCACGCACGGGTGACAGCCAAACAGCACACCACCAGCTGCGATGCCCCGGCCCGGGGCTTTCGCAAGGTCAGCTTCTCCCGCCTGTACCGCACTACGGGAGACCGGAAAACCCCGTTCGAGGAGAACAGTGAGCTCCCGGCCCAGTACGATGTGTACGCCTATGTGTGGGGCTATGGCAAATGCAACGCCTCCGGCGATTGCGCCGCGGGGGATCACTACTGGCTGATCGAGCGCGGTCCCGGCAACGACTTCAGCACCTGGGTAGTCACACCGCAGTACCCGCGTATCACCATCCAGTCACAGTGCCGCGACCGCCTGCATGTGGGCAAACGGTACCGGTTCTCATTCAGTCGCGGTCACCTGGTCGGGTTCAGCCGCTAGAAGCTGCGGCAACTCCTCCTGCCGCTTCTTCAGTAAACGGTAAACGGAATCCTGCGCCCGGCAGCCACGGGCGCTGTGGCCGGCAATGCGGGTATTGCTCTGGTCCCGGTCCAGTACCCGCGCCTTGCGATTATCCCGCCACTGCAGTTCCATAACCTGTCGCACCGTTTCGCGATGGTGCTTGTCCCAGACCGGGAAGGTCACCTCGACACGATGATCCAGGTTGCGGGTCATCAGGTCCGCTGACGACAACCACACCTCCTCCTCACCGCCATTATGGAACAGGTAGACCCGCGCGTGCTCCAGGTACTTGTCCACCAGGCTGATTGCCTCGATATTGTCCGACAGCCCCGGTGTCTCACAGACCAGCGCGCACATGCTGCGCACAATCAGGCGCACGCGAACGCCCGCACCGCTGGCACGGTAGAGCCGGGCAATGATCTCGCTGTCCACCAGGTTGTTGCACTTGAAAAACAGCTCGGCCCGCTCGCCACGCTCGGCCGCCTCGATTTCCCGGTCGATGGCGTGAAGCAGCGCGGGGCGATTGGTATAGGGGGACACGGCAATGTGCTGGTACTCGGGCCGCTGGTGGGTGTACTGCAGGAATTCGAATACGTTGTAAACATCCTTGCCCAGCCGCTGGTCACTGGTGAGCAGGCTGAAATCACAGTAGACGCGCGCCGTGCTCTCGTTGAAATTGCCGGTGCCCAGGTGGCTGTAAAAGCGCTGCTGACCGTTTTCCTCGCGGAGGATCGAGATCAGCTTGCAGTGCACTTTCAGGCCCGGCGCGCCGTAAATGACTTCCACCCCGGCATCCCGCAGCTCATTAGACCAGTGGATATTGGCCAGCTCGTCAAACCTCGCCTGCAACTCCACTACCGCCACTACCCGCTTGTTGTTGCGCACCGCATTGACCAGCGCCGCCACCACGCGGGAATTGCTGGCCACCCGGTACAGGTTGATTCGGATCTCACGCACCTGCGGGTCGATGGCGGCGGAAATCAGCAAATTGGTGATGGCGCGGAAGTCGTGGTACGGATAGTAGAGCAGCTGGTCGCGCACATTCAGTGCCCCGAAGACGCTCTCTTTCTCCGGAAGCGTTTCCAATGGTTTCAGCGGTCTGTAGCGATGGCGGGCGGAGTCAGCCGGGAAGCGCATGAAATCCTTGGAATTATGGTAGCGCCCGCCCGGGGTATAACTGTCAAAGCGGCCCATCCGCAGTTTTTTCTTGACCAGGTTGAACACCACTTCCGGCATGGCCGCATCGTAGGCCATCCGCACGGGGTCCGCCTGTTTGCGCTTCTTCAGGGATTTGGCCACACGGTCGACAATGTTCTGTGTGATTTCCTCGCTCAGCTCGAGCTCCGCATCACGACTGATCTTGAACATGTAAGCTTCCGCCTTCGCGATGGGCAGTACATAGCGGAAGACATCTACCAGGCAGGCACGGATGATGTTGTCGAGTACGATATAGACTTTCTCGTGCTGATCCTCCCGCGGCGGGATAACTACAAACCGCGGCAACGTATCGGTGGGAATTTCCAGCGCCGCAAAGCGCTCACTGCCATCCTCCAGCTGCAGGTAAATGGCGAAATAAATACTCGCCTCGTTAAGCAGCGGCATGGTATCGCGGTCATCGATAAAGAATGGTTCCAGCTCGGGCAGCACTTCGCGGTGAAAATAACCCTCGACAAAGCTGCGCTGCTTTTCGGTGAGCTGGGCCTCGCTGACCAGGTGGATATCGTGCTTTCCCAGATCACTCAGCACCTTGGTATAGGCGGCATAGGAGCGCCGCTGCAGGCGCAGGACTCTCTCGTTGATGGTGGCCAAAAGCTCGGAAAAATCCTCTTTCTTTTTTGTGCTTTTGGCAAAAGTTGCCACCCGTCGTACGTCGGCGACCCGCACCCGGTAAAACTCATCCAGGTTACTGGAGAAAATCCCCAGAAAGCGCACCCGTTCGATTATCGGCACGCGCTCGTCCTCGACTTCCTGCAGGACGCGCTCGTTGAAAGACAGCCAGCTCAGCTCTTTGGGGTAGACCGGTGTATTGTTAATCATGTACCACTTGCTTGGATCGTTCTGCGGGAGTTGAGCCGCTATAGCCTGGTGCTGGCACCTGAAAATCCGGGGCCCGCCTGCCATGCCCGCATTGCCCTACTCTTGAATCTGCGCCACTATTTCACAGGCGGTGATTATTATGCCCGAGGCCAACGGTGCCGTATGTAGCTGGAACAGGCCCGGTATTTTTGGATTGCCGGATAATAGTAGAGCAGTTTGCTACATTCAGATGACAATTATTTGACAGGAATAATAATGCTGCATGACGCCGAACGCTACGCGGCACTGGACCTGGGTTCCAACAGCTTTCACCTGTTACTGGCGGAGTTTCGCGACCAGCGCATGGTGCGCCTGCATACTGACCGTGCCATGGTGCGGCTCGCAGAGGGCCTGGACGATGAGCGCAACCTGGACCCCGAGGTGGCCGAGCGCGCGCTGGCAGCCATGCAGCGGTTCCGGCCGGTACTGGAGCAACTGCCGGCTGACCATGTGCGGGTCGTGGGCACCAACACCCTGCGCGCCGCCAGCAACGCCGACGGCTTTATGGAACGGGCCGAGGATCTCCTCGGTGTCCCGATCGAGATCATCAGCGGTATCGAGGAAGCGCGGCTGATCTACAGCGGCGTGCTTGCCGCCGCGGACGGCCCGCCCCGGCTGCGCTGTGCGGTGGATATCGGCGGCGGCTCCACCGAGCTGGTGCGCGGTCGCGAGGTGCCCCACGAACTGCAGAGCCTGTATATGGGCTGCGTGGCTTACAACCGCCGCTTTTTCAGCGACGGCAAGATCGACGCCGGCAAGCAGAACAACTTTGTCCGTGCCCGCCGCGCTGCCAGCGCCGAGCTCCAGGGGTTGCGTCATTTCGCCGACAATGCGGAAGTCGTGGGTGCGTCCGGCACCGTCAAGTCGGTGGCCCGGGTCCTCAACCGGGGAGAACCGGACGATATCGAGCGGGAAGCGCTGGAAGTGCTGGCCCAGCGCGTGGCGGCCAGCAAGACCATCGCCGACCTGGACCTGCCGGACTTCGACGAGGAACGCCGCCCGGTTTTCACCGCCGGCCTGGCGATCCTGCTGGCAGTATTCCGTGAATTGAATATCGAGCGCATGCGGGTTTCACCCTATGCGATCCGCGAGGGAATCGTCCACGACCTGGCCGGCCGCCTGCACGGAGGCGATCGCCGTGCCGACACGGTGGCCGACATGATGCAGCGGGGGCAGATCGACCCCGACCAGGCACGCCGGGTGGCCAATAGCGCCGAAGACCTGCTGCTGATGTTGCGCCCGCAATACCCCACTGACCAGCGACGGCGCCTGCACTGGGCCGCGCAACTGCACGAGCTGGGACTGGCATTGTCCCACAGCAATTCCCGCAAGCTGGGGGCCTATATGATTGAGAAGGCCGACCTGGCGGGCTTTGCCCGCGGGGAGCAGGAGCACCTGGCCCACCTGGTCCGCAACCAGCGCGGGCGCATCAAACCGCCACGGGAGCACTACGGCTTCCACCCCAATCCCGACCTGTTGCTGTGCCTGAGGCTGGCCTGTATCGTGCATCGCGACCACACCGACCACGACCTGGATGGTGTGGAATTAAGCGCGGAAGAACAACACTACCGCCTGCGAGTCTCCCGCCAGTGGCTGGAGCAGAACCCGGCAATCGAGGACCTGCTGGACCAGGAAGTGGAGCACTGGCAGTCCCGATCCCCGGGTCTGGAACTGGAGCCCTACAATTAAAGGCACTATGAAGAAACTGGACCAGGTCACGCTCAGCCATCACTACGCGGATCTCGGCGATGCCTTCGGCAGCCGGGTTGCACCCGCCCCGTTTGAGCACCCGCACCTAATCCATGCCAATCCGGCGGTAATGGCCGAGCTCGGGATCGACCCGGCGGAGGCCGGCAATCCCGCCTGGGCGGAATATGGGTGCGGCAAGCGCCTGTTCCACGGCAGTCGCCCCTTCGCAATGAAATACACCGGCCACCAGTTCGGCGTGTACAACCCGGACCTGGGCGATGGCCGCGCGCTGCTGCTGGGAGAGCTGGAGCGGGATGGCAGGCTGTGGGAGCTGCACCTGAAAGGCGCGGGCAAAACCCCCTATTCGCGCTTCGGCGACGGCCGTGCGGTGCTGCGCTCGACCATCCGCGAATACCTGGCGGGCGAAGCCCTGCACGGGCTCGGCATCCCCACCACCCGCGCGTTAAGCATCGTCGGCAGCGACGAGCCGGTGGCCCGCGAGCGGGTGGAGACGGGCGCCATGCTGATTCGCGTGGCCGAAACCCATATCCGCTTCGGCCACTTCGAATACTTTTTCTATACCAAGCAGCTCGAGGCCCTGCACCGGCTGCTTGCCTTCACCTGCCGGCGCTTCCTGCCGGAGGCCGCAGACCTTTCCGCTGCGGAACAGGCGGAAGCCCTGCTGCGCTTTACCACCCGCCGCAGCGCGGAGGTGGCCGCCGCCTGGCAGGCCGTGGGCTTTGCCCATGGCGTGCTCAACACCGACAACATGTCGATCATTGGCGATACCTTCGATTTCGGTCCCTATGGTTTCCTGGACGATTACGAGCCGGGCTTTATCTGCAACCACTCGGACCACACGGGCCGCTACGCCTTCGAACAGCAACCGGGTGTGGTGCTGTGGAACCTGAATGCGCTGGCGCACGCGCTGTCCGCCTTTGTCAGTGCCGACACCCTGAAGGATTGCCTCGAGGAGTTCCAGCCATTACTCATAGAAGAGTATGCGTCGCGCATGCGCGCCAAGCTGGGCCTGGAACACGCCGAGGAAGGCGACCAGCATCTGTGCGCGGAACTGCTACAGCTGCTGGAACGGGCCGGCGCGGACTACACCCTGTTCTTCCGTGCGCTGGCCCATTACCGTGGCGAACGCCCGGCCGCCGCACTGCAGGAGGTGGTCCCCGTGGCCCAGCACGAAGCCCTGGAGCACTGGCTGAACCACTATGACCAGCGCCTGGCCCACGAACAAAGCGACAGCCGCAGCCGCAACCGGGCCATGCTGGCCGCCAACCCCAAGTACATCCTGCGCAATTACCTGGCGCAGAAAGTGATCGAGGCCGCCGAGGGCAACGACTTCCGGCCCCTGCAAACCCTGTTCGGCTTGCTGCAGGCACCTTTCGACGAGCACCCGGATCACGAGACCTGGGCCGCCGCACCGCCGGATTCCGGCAAACACATGCCCATCAGCTGCTCCTCCTGAGGCTCGGCAAACAGGATGCTCCCCAGGCAGCTAAACTGAAAACAGATTCCTGCTATAGCGGTGACCTGTTGTAAGATGGCAGTCACCTGAAGCAACAATCACGGGTATAGGAAGATGATGAGAAGTCTGCTGATTTTCGCCGCCGGGCTGCTGTTCTCCCTCAGTGCCACCGCCGCCGACGTAACCGGCAAGTGGCGCACCATCGACGACGAGACCGGCCAGCCCAAGTCCATCGTGGAAATCTACGAACAGAACGGCAGGTATTACGGCCGCGTGGTGGACCTGCTGATGAAACCCGACGACACCCTGTGCGAGAAGTGCCCGGGCGAGCGCCAGGGCAAGCCCATCGTCGGCATGAATATCATCACCGGCATGGTAAGGAAGGGCGATATCTACGAGGGTGGGCAGATCCTCGACCCCAGCAAGGGCAAGGTCTACGACTGCAAGATGTGGCGCGAGGGTAATACCCTCAAGGTACGGGGTTACCTGGGCTTTTTCTATCGCACCCAGAGCTGGCAGCGGGTCGAATAATCCCCTTCCGCACCACCGGGCGAACCCAAGGTTCGCCCGGGATCAGGATTCTCCGCGATTCGTCCTGACCTCCAACCCGGTCAGGCCGCCTGTGGCTCCCGTCCCGGGCTGGACAGCAACAGCACCAGCGGCATCGCCGCCAGGTTGATCCACATCAGCATCTGGAAGTCGTTTACATAGGCGATTTCCGCCGCCTGGCGGGAGAGTTCCCCCACCATCAGCTGTGGCAGCGACGCCAGCTGCTCCGCAGTCGGTACGCCCGACAGCAGCTCGGGGGACATCTGCACCCGCTCCCCGAGTTGCTGCTGGTTGATCCACAGGTTGCGCGTCAGCACCGCCATCACAATCGACACCCCGACACTGCTGCCCAGGTTGCGGGACAGGCTGAACAGTGCCGTGGCCTCGCCGCGCAGCGCCGCCGGCAGCGTGGCATAGGCGAGTGTCGAGATGGGCACAAATACCATGCCCAGGCCAAAGCCCTGCAGGATTCCCGTGGTCACCAGGGCGCGCTGGCCCACCTGCAGGTTAAAGCCCGCCATCTGCCACAGGGACAGGCTCACCAGCAACATCCCCACCAGGATCAGGATCCGCCCGTCAAAATATTTCAGCAACCGCCCCACCAGCAGCATCGCCAGCATCACGCCCACGCCGCGGGGCATCAGGACCAGGCCGGTAGCCACCACCGGATAACCCTTCCACTGCTGCAGGTAAGATGGCAGCAGCGCCATGGTGGCCAGCAGGATAATGCCCACCACGAAGATAAACACCAGCCCGGAGACATAGTTGCGGTCGCGGAATAGGCCCGGCGACAGGAATGGCGTCTTGCTGGTCATCGAGTGGACAACAAACAGGTAGAGCCCCAGTGCCGCGGCGATGGCGTACAGCTGGATCTCGAGGGAATCAAACCAGTGCACCTGTTCACCACGGTCCAGCAGCATCTGCAGCGCCCCCACCGCCAGGGCCAGCAGCCCGAAGCCCAGGGCGTCAAAGCGGGTCTTCCCGGTCTTGCCATCGGGCAGGTACAGGTAGATGCCCACCAGGGACAGGATGCCCAGTGGCAGGTTGATGTAGAAGACCCAGCGCCAGGAGTAATACTCCGTCAGCCAGCCGCCCAGGGTGGGCCCCAGGATGGGCCCCAGCATCACGCCCACGCCCCACAGGCTCATGGCGGAGGCATGCCGCTCCCGGGGATAGGTATCCAACAGCGTGGCCTGGGACAGGGGCACCAGCGCGGCACCGAACACCCCCTGCAGCAGGCGCCACAGGATCATCTCATTCAGGCTGCCCGCCTGGCCGCAGAGCATGGAGGTGAGGGTGAAACCGGTGACCGACCACAGGAACAGTCTGCGCCGGCCGTAGCGCTGCGACAGGTAGCCCACCGGCAGGGTCATGATCGCCGCGGCGACAATATAGGAGGTGAGCACCCAGGTGATCTGGTCGCTGCCCGCGCCGAGGCTGCCCTGCATATGCGGCAGGGCCACATTGGCAATGGTGGTATCCAGTACCTGGATCACCGTCGCCAGCATGATGCTGACGGTGATCAGCCTGCGCCGCGCTTCCGTCATTCGGACAGGACAACGCGGCTGCCGTCACCGCCGGACACCCGGGCGGATACCAGCTTGTCATCCTCGCTGGTGTCGATGGTGACCTGGGCGCTCATGCCGGCACGCAGGGTCGGCGACTCCTTGGCCGGATACAGGCGCAGCCGCACGGGCACCCGCTGCACCACCTTCACCCAGTTGCCGCTGGCGTTCTGCGGCGGGATCAGCGCGAACTCGCTGCCACTGGCGGGGCTCAGGCTGTCCACCTGGGCCTGCCAGGTAAAGCCCGGATAGGCATCCAGGGTGACTTCGGCCTGCTGGCCGGCGCGCACACGGGCCAGCTGGGTCTCTTTCAGGTTGGCCTCGACCCACATGCTCTCACCGCCCAGCATGCTGATCAGGCTCACGCCCGCCGGGGCCATTTCCCCCACCTGGGGCACCTCGTTGGCAACCAGCCCATCGGCCGGCGCGGTGATCTCGGTGCGGGACAACTGGTAGCGGGCCTTGTCCAGTTTGGCCTGCGCCACCTTCAGGTCGGCCTGCTCCTCCAGGGGGATCATGGGATTACCGCCCAACTCTGCGCGCAGGCTCGACAGCTTTTCGGTGTTGATGGCGATCTGGGCGCGCGCATGGTCCAGTTTCTGGCGCGACTCATCCAGCTGCGCCTCGGACAGCGCCTTGCGCCCCAGTTTCTCGTTGCGCTCCAGCTGGCGCCGGAAGAAATCGGCATCCTTGCGCGCCTGCTCCACTGCCGCCTCGGCCTCGGCATAATCCGCCCGACGGGCCAGCAACTGGTTGCGCACCTGGGCCAGGTGCCCCTCGGCCTCCTCCACCGCCAGCCGGAAGGGGGTATCGTCCAGCTTCAGCAGCAGATCGCCGCGCTTGACCGGCTGGTTGGGGCGTACGGCCACAATCGAGATCACGCCGCTGACCTCGGGCGCCAGTGCAATCTTGTCGGCCTTGACGTAGGCGTTCTCGGTCTCGACCGTGCCGCGACCGCCGAACAGGCACCAGCCCGCTACCAGCAACGCCACCAGGATACCCGCAGCGAACCCCGCCTGGCGCATACCTATGCGGCGCGGCGCCCGCTCGGCCAGGCGGCCCGCCACTTGCTCCAGTTTTTTTACCACCTCACATCTCCTCGCGCGTCAGGTTTGCCCGCAGGCGGCTCAGCAGGCCCTGCAGCTGTATTACTTCCTCGTTGGAGAAGCCCGCCAGTGCCTGCGCCCGGGCCTGGTGGGCCAGCCCCCGCAGCACCTGCAACGCGGGCTCCGCCGCACCGGTCAGGAATATACGGAAACAGCGCCGATCGTCGGGATCCTGGCGCCGTTCCACCAGTCCCTCGCCCTGCAGGTTGTCCAGCTGCCGCGCCAGGCTGATGGGAGCAATATCCATCAACTCCGCCAGTTCGGCCTGCTTCAGGCCCTGCTCCCGGGACAGGTGCCAGAGCACCTGCCAGCGGGACCGGCTGAGGTCGTGTGCGCGGGCGCGGCGATCGAAATTCCGGCGCAGCAGGCGCGCGGCGCTGTGCAGCTCGAAGCTCATCTGCGCCGCGAGATCCTGGCTGGCGGACTCCCCTGACGGGATTTTCTGGACGGAATTGTTGTTTGCGGTCATACCCCCCTCCGATAAGGGCGCCAATTATAAGCGTGCTTATAATCTTCGCAATGGGGAGAGGGGAATCCGGATACGGGCCCGGTAACCAGCCGTCGGGCCCAGCAAAACCCAAAACCGCCCGGTCACTCATGAACTTGGCATAGATGCATCGCGCCCAGGGCCGGGCCTGAACCAGGTTTGTAACAAACACTAGCAACCGGGACGCGTGAGTCAGCTCATAAGCAGGGGGATGAAGGGGCCTGTTGCCGGTAATGCTTCTTCATTGGCAGCGCACTCAGTCCCTGGCAGCGCCTGGACAAAGTCATGGCCCATCAACATGGGCAAGCCCGGGGTCGGCATCTGGGCTATTACCCTAATGCCTCCTGGCTTATTACTGACAGCTTACCAGGAAGGGCTTCCATGCTGTCTCCTGCAAGCTACTGGGTACCGATAAAGATAGGGCACCCGCAAGAAGAGCGAATTTATGGCGCAACAGAAACTTTACGCCTGCCCACTCAGACATTAACCGCTAATGCTCGATTCGCGATCAAGTACCCAGCAGCGTGGATTATGACTAAAACCAATATGTTCATAGTACTGATTCGCTGCCGGCGCAGCGATGAGTATCAGCTTACACCTTGGACCCAGCTGTTCCTGGGTGAGGGCTTGAAGCCGCCTTCCAATACCAGATTTCTGGTGCTTCAAACTCACCGCCAGATCTGAGAGGTAACAGGCATAATGGAAATCCGTTACGCTTCGGGCAATACCCACGAGCTGGTTCTTATGCCAGGCACTCACGACAAGATTGCTATTTGAAATCATACCTTCGATGCAATCCCTGTCCTCTACAGGACGGCGTTCACCCAGGGTCGATTCTTGTAATAACACCACAAACTGGTCAGTGGTTACCGGCTCATTGATTTTGTATTCGATGCTCATCTCTTCCTCGACACAGCTAATGGCTTCGACACGGTGAGCCCAAATGCTGTTTGCTTTTAGCGTTACAGAAACAGCGCACACACCTAATGCAAGCAGAGAAAATCGATCAATTAAAATACAAACTTGTTCATGATTCAGCTTCAGGCATGTAACACATTAAACGCCAGCCTTGGTCAACTGCCGGATTTTGTGCAGAACTTGCAAAAGGTGCCACCCTGCCCAACTCCCCGCGCAGTGCTCATCAAGCATTCATCTACAACCCTCGTAGGCTTCTGAATAGCTTTTATCAAAACAGTGAACAAAAGAGTTTACTACATGAAGATTCGGCGGCCATGCCAACTGGACTGGATTCCCATCACCATCCACCATCTTCAACCCTTCAGGTCTTGGGACCTTTGAAAGCAGGTCACGACTTTTTAAAAGCATCTCTTTGTCTTTTTTCACAAAAGCAATACTTGCATCAACGTAGTAGTTCCAGCCAATTCTATCTGAACCTTCAGGCTCTCTGGCTTTCTCAAATAAAAGAACTGCCTTCTCATTCTCACCCAGCTGCGCCCTAAGCTGCCCCTCATGCCAAAAGAGAATGGTCTCTTCAGGAGCATTCTTAATACGATATTCACGGATAATATCAGCCGCTATGGCCTTACAGCCCTCAACCCTGGCAAGCCGCCTCCACCCTTCGTTCACACTCTGATCAAATGACCTTAAATTCAGCGACAACAAACGCTCTATATCGTAATCACAACTTCCACTGGCATTGGCGGCCAAGGAAGCTGCCATGATAAATGCGATATATTTCATTAGCCCTCTATTATTAATGTCACCAGCGGTGGCGGCTTTTTTTCTGCTTCATGTGCACGAAGCAATCTGTCAAGCTAAGGCGCACAGGGCCGCAACGAAGTGCCTCGGCTTGTCAGACTTACTCACCACCTGCATCAAAGGAGAAACCCGCCTCAGAAGCCACCGTTCTTTTAGGCGCTTTCCCCACTAGCCACAATATATTACAGCCACAACAGAACTGATAAATCGGTGTTCCAGGAGCTTTTTCATGAGTCTCAACTTTCCCAATATGACGCTTACAATCCGGGCATTTAAACCTTCCCCACCGGAACCTATTTAATCCTGACAGGATTGAAAAGAACGAAACAAGCAGGACAACAATACCCGCAACAAACTTTATCGGATCATGCGGCCCAACATGGGCAAACAATTTATCCAGCAAATAAAAATGCAACCCCCCAAACAGCAACATTGCCAATAAAATTGACCCGTTACTTCGATTGGCCGTCTTGACTTTTGGCTCACTCATGGGAATTGTGCGCCCCAACACGCGCTGATTTGCAGCGTGGGCACAGCCGCAAAAGAAATGGCGTCACAGCTCTGAAACTGTTAAGCGACTGCCAAACCTCAGCCACCGATCGAGAAAAATATACCAACGGAAAACTCAACCCAGAAGTATAGGAAAGCCATAAAAACGGCCACAACCAGAACTGATAAAGGAACTGAGGGAAACTTCCTGGCCAAGAATATGAATACCGAACCAGCTGACAGCAATAAAGTCGCCATGGCCACAAAGTCCAGGCCTGTCCAATGGACCTCGCTACTGAACTTCATCGCGACAAGTGGAACAAGCAGAGCTGAACAGGTTCCTCCGCCCAGCCAGACAAAGATGCTGTTTCTCTTTAGCATTTCTCTCACGGATGCATTTCCTATGCCTGGTCTTACCCACAAAAAGTAGACACTCTAACTACGCGCATTTGCGCTCATACTCTGCCGGGCTTACATACCCAATCGCAGAGTGCCTACGGATCCTATTGTAGAAAACCTCGATGTATGCAAACACCTCAGATTTCGCCTGGCTGATACTCTCAAAGTTTCCTGCGTATACCAGCTCTACCTTGAGCCTACTGAAAAATGATTCCATTGCGGCATTATCCCAGCAATTGGCCTGGCGGCTCATGCTGGGACGGCAGTGATTCGCCAAGAGAAGGTCCTGGTATCCCTGAGCTCGATACTGCACACCCCTGTCTGAGTGTACGATCAGCCCCGGCCTTAGCTTTCTCTGTCCTAAGGCCATCCTCAGGGCCCTTTTCGTGAGCTCCTCTGTCATCTGGCTATCCAGGGCCCAGCCGACTATGCGGCGTGAATACAGGTCC
>NZ_JAJSAP010000002.1 GCF_021729035.1 Microbulbifer sediminum
TTCTTACCCATGGTACACCTCCGTGTTAGGCCGAAACCTAACTATACAGGGTGTCTACTAAACGTGGGTAAGTCTTGCACATAACGCCCAGCACAGCCGCCGGAGGTGATTGGCGACTTTTTTGCGAAGCAAAAAAGGTGACAATTGTCGGAGGTCGGTTGCTGCTGCTTGTTAGGCGCTTTGCACATCAATCTCTAACACCAATTGCTCATCGATCCCGCTGAATAATCGTAACTTACCGTTGATAGCCATCATATAATGATGACCTTTGTTAGTCATAAAATGACGTGCCGTATTAATTTTACCCTCTAGCAATAGGCTGACGTTAGCTTCAATCTTCTTGCCATCCAGCCCTCTCATATCATCCTCAGTAACAAACTCAAGTGTTTGATTTGCAGCAATACAAAGAGCGCGAATATCGTTTATATACGCAGGTTCATCTTGCTTGGAATCCAAAACTCTTTCTTCAATGTCCGGAATTTCATCAATGAGTCGCTTTAGATATGTATTTCTTTCGTTCGATTCTATCAATATCAGGGATGGCAATGACTTTAACCAATCTGAATTCAGTTTGATTAGGCATTCGGTTTTCTGAAGATCGAAAAATCTATCATCAAATTTATTTAAGTGGCCTATTTGAAGGTAGCTACCAAAATACTCACCATCTAGGAATCTCTCAAAGTTCACGCCGGACATGCTCGAAACTATTTGTGCGGACTTTTTGAAAAGCTTAAGGTTCTTAAATGCTCCCATGTCGCTTAAGCCTTCGAGTATTAGATCAATCATGAGATTATCCCAGTTGGAGTTGTATACAAACTGAGAAAAGCCTCCATTATTGACCTGAGCTAAATAATAGTCAACATAGTAACTTTTTAATGACTCAAGACAGATTTCATCAAGGCGAACATGATTTCGAAGTAATGCATTAACAAAATCTATATTTGCGCCTATGACCGAATATGGATCCTGGTCTTCTAAACTCGATTTTGTAATTATTGGTCTCTCTAGGATCATTTCCCTAACCTATACGCCTAACGCTTTTGTTTAGCGGCGCCCCGACAGGGGCGTCCGGGGGAGGCCGCAGGCCGGAACAAACTACAACTACTTGTTAGCTGATCGGCGTATGCCGTGGGCAAAGGCATAGAGTGACGACAGCAAATCTTGGTAAGAGTTGTTCAATTCTTCATATCCGGGCTTCCACTGGAAGTTCCCATTCCG
This sequence comes from Microbulbifer sediminum, assembly GCF_021729035.1. Classification (GTDB taxonomy): domain Bacteria; phylum Pseudomonadota; class Gammaproteobacteria; order Pseudomonadales; family Cellvibrionaceae; genus Microbulbifer; species Microbulbifer sediminum. The sequence goes on from NZ_JAJSAP010000002.1 coordinate 1,219, forward strand.
ATCCGTGGTTTGGCCCAACACCAAATCATTGAGGCTGCCCATACCTCCGCTCCCCGACATAATGATCTCGCTGCACCGCTGGTATTCACTTTGATCAAAGGCTGCCAACGCTTTTTGGAAAAACTGTGACCATCTACTGCCATCGCTTTCTAGCAGCTCGATCATTGCCAGCAAGTCTTTGCGGGTTTTCTCGTACATGCTGGGTTCCTTCGACAGCTAACGCCCTGGGTAAGCTGCCGGTGCGGAGCGCAGCGTAGTACCGGTCAGCTTCACCCACTTGTTAAGCATCATTTTCGGCGTACCGAATAAGCCGCTCACACCACTGCTCTAGAGTAAATGAGGGCTCAATTTCCGCTAGATCTGGAACAACTTCTTTGGCCACAAAAACCTCAAGGAAATACTCAAAGCCCTCTTTTTCAAGAGGCCTGGGCACCAAAGACTCTTCTGGTTCAAATTGAACCTGAACTTCAGACTCACAGGTCCAAGGCTTTTTGGCGTATATGGTGAGATCTTCATCAAGCGAGTAAAGATCCCTAGTAACTTCCATTAATTTCATGAACTTAACGCCTTGCTCAGCGGCGGCTTATTTTATGCACATTTTGTGCGAAATTGGGAGCGCAGCGACCGCACAAAATGTGCATAAAGTAAGACGTCGGCTGCAGCAAATTGTTAGGGCTCGGAGCCGGAGTGCCAAACCATTTTCTTTAGCTCTGACCCAGAAGTACCGCTCGCTTCGGCTAAAGCTCTGAACCCAAGCTTTGTATACAACTCATACGCTTCTTTATTTTCTGAAGACACATTCAATATTACAGTGGTAAAACCTTGCGATTTAGCGTGTCCAAGTAACTCTTTGATGAGTTTTCCACCAATACCATTATTTCTTTTCTCAGGTCTTACCCACATGGAAACCAGCTCGTACTCTCCTGTGATGCGGACACCGCCGACCAATCCGACATTCTCTTTATCACTACGAGCAATGAAAAAGCTCAACCCACTTTTTCCCGAAGCGATTGACTTCCACTTATCTTTAGAAATTTCCTTTGCTTCCTGATACGTGATACCAAATGCACCGGGAGAATCAAGAAGCGACTCTAACCGAATATTCTTTAACGACTCCCAATCGGTTTCAGTAACTGGGACGATATTCATAGCTGTGGAGCCCTAACGCCCGCAGCAGGGGCGACCAATGCTATGCACATTTTGTGCGAAAGTGGGAGCGCAGCGACCCGCACAAAATGTGCATAGCGTTGGGCGTCCCGCGGAGGCCCGAAGGGCCGTAGCAAACTGCCTGCGATTGTTATGAGCAATTACGCTCGTAAGTGAAAACGTAGCCATCATAAAGCTCAAATATTTTCCCTGAGTTTACGACTTCAATGTATGTATATGGGTATTCTTCGCTTTCATTCTCATAAACTTCAATTTTCTTTATGATTTTACGATCTGGATAAACGCCATAAAATACAGAATCCTTTTGTCTTATATTTCCTTCTTCCTTCTCGTTAAAGCTTTCTATAACGAACTTATAGACTGGATTTTCAATTTCGTTTGACAAAGAGCCGAACTTGGATTCTGAAATTAATACAGCACTTTTCAGCCATTTTCTTGCCTCTTCCTCCGGAGTGATTCCGCCACGAAAGGTCTCTACTTCTACTACGCACCATTCGCCATAGAAATCTTCGATTGATTCTTCGGCTGATACAGTGAAAGAAACCAGTGATAATACAAGTAGCAGTAGCTTCATTCTTTACGACTCATAACATTTGTATCGTAGTCGTCGGGACGCATATCCCTCCGCCCGATATCTCGAAATAGAATACCCGCCAGAATGGCCCCAAACCCTGGTATCGTCAAGCTTCCGACGCTGTTGGTATATGCGTACCAGATGAGCAAAACGATCGTCACGACTGATATCCGAAGTCTGGTTGCTCTAAGTAACGTGTTGATTTCCTGACGTTTTCCACCTTCTGTGCAACCTGTGCAGAAATCACGCTCGTGACGATTGAAATGCAGAAGCTGGGCTGGTCACTTTATGGTTTGTGCTGTATAAACATCCAGATCTCGATGGGCAAGGGACTGCTTATGGATGACATTCCTGTACCTATTCCGGCACAGCCAGTTCGCTTTATGGATCGCCTGCGCGCATTCATGAGGGGGCGGCAATTGGCCTATCGCACCGAGAAAACCTATTGCGGGTGGATTCGGGACTACATTCGCTTCCACAAGATGCGCAGGCCTGAGGAGATGGGCAAGCCCGAGGTGGATGAATGGCTCGGCTACCTCGCCACACAGCGCAATGTCGCTGTAAATACACAGAAAACGGCCCTGAATGCCATCGTTTTCCTGTATCGACAGTTTCTTGGTATTGAGCTGGGGAAGCTTGATTTTGACAGGACCAGCAAGGGCCAGCGCCTGCCGGTGGTGTTAACCCATGAGGAGGCGATCGCGGTGATCGGGAAGCTAAGCGGCCATCACCGGTTGCTGGTTTCCCTCATGTATGGATCGGGCCTCAGGGTGATGGAGGCGGTACGGCTCAGGGTCCAGGATGTGGACTTCGGCCATCATTGTATTTTCGTGCGGGAAGCGAAAGGGGAGAAGTGGCGGCGCACGTTGCTGCCGAAAGCCCTTGTCGAGCCGTTGCGATCACAAATAGAAGTCGCTCTGGCGCTGCACAGGCGTGACCTGGAAGAGGGCTTTGGGGAAGTGTACTTGCCCCATGCGCTGGCTAAAAAGTACCCCGGGGCCGCGACCGCGCCGGGCTGGCAATATATATTTCCCGCGCCGGACCGATCCCTGGACCCTCGCAGCCAGGTGATGCGCAGGCATCATCTTGGTGAGCAACAAGTGCGCCGCGCGGTGGCAAAGGCGTTGGCGGAGGAGGGCATTCGCAAGAAGGCCAGTTGCCATACCTTCCGGCATTCATTCGCCACAAGGCTGCTCGCTTCCGGGGTGGATGTTCGCAATATCCAGGAGCTGCTGGGCCACAACGATATCAATACCACCATGATTTACACGCATGTCATCGGTATTCACGAGCGCGGGGTCGTGAGTCCCCTGGACTGAGCTCCGAATCTCGGGTGGCGGGCCAGGGCCAAAAAAAAGCCCCGCCGGTTAGGGCAGGGCTTTTTCGTTTCAGGCTACGCTAGCGCTTAAACACTCACTTCCTGAATCTCGGTCGCGGCGATCCGCTTGCCTTCCTCGGCAGACTTCTGGAACTCCTCGATCTGGTCGAAATTCATGTAGCTGTAGATTTCTGCCGCCATGGAATTGATGTTGTTGGCGTACTTCATGTACTCATCGGGCGTGGGCAGTTTGCCCAGGATGGCGCCCACTGAGGCCAGCTCCGCGCTTGTCAGGTACACATTGGCACCGTCGCCCAGGCGGTTGGGGAAGTTACGGGTGGAGGTGGACAGCACGGTGCTGTTGGCCGCCACACGTGCCTGGTTACCCATGCACAGGGAGCAGCCGGGCATCTCGGTGCGGGCACCGGAGGCGCCGTAGATGTTGTAGTAGCCTTCCTCCATCAGCTGGTGCTCGTCCATCTTGGTGGGCGGGGCGATCCACATGCGAGTGGGGATACTGCCCTTGTGCTGGGACAGCAGCTTGCCCGCGGCACGGAAGTGGCCGATGTTGGTCATGCAGGAACCCAGGAATACCTCGTCCACCTTGTCGCCGGCCACTTCGGACAGCAGGCGCGCGTCGTCCGGGTCGTTCGGGGCACAGACGATCGGCTCCTTGATCTCGGCCAGGTCGATCTCGATCACCTCGGCGTACTCGGCGTCCTTGTCGGCTTCCATCAGCTCCGGGTTTTCCAGCCACTCTTCCATGGCGCGCGCGCGGCGCTCCAGGGTGCGCTTGGAACCGTAGCCTTCCGCGATCATCCAGCGTAGCAGGGTGATGTTGGAGCGCAGGTACTCGGCGATGGTCTCTTCGGACAGCTTGATGGTACAGCCGGCGGCAGAACGCTCGGCGGAGGCGTCGGACAGCTCGAACGCCTGTTCCACAGTCAGGTTCTCCAGGCCCTCGATCTCCAGGATGCGGCCGGAGAAGGCGTTCTTCTTGCCTTTCTTCTCCACGGTCAGCAGGCCCTGCTGGATGCCGTAGTAGGGGATGGCGTGGACCAGGTCACGCAGGGTGATGCCCGGCTGCAGCTCGCCCTTGAAGCGCACCAGCACGGATTCCGGCATATCCAGCGGCATAACGCCGGTAGCCGCGGCAAAGGCCACCAGGCCGGAACCGGCCGGGAAGGAGATGCCCATCGGGAAGCGGGTGTGGGAGTCGCCACCGGTGCCCACGGTGTCGGGCAGCAGCATGCGGTTCAGCCAGCTGTGGATGATGCCGTCCGCCGGGCGCAGGGAGACCCCGCCGCGGTTCATGATGAAGTCCGGCAGCTTGTGCTGGGTGTCGATGTCCACCGGCTTCGGGTAGGCGGCGGTGTGGCAGAAGGACTGCATCACCAGGTCGGCCTGGAAGCCCAGGCAGGCCAGGTCTTTCAGTTCGTCGCGGGTCATGGGGCCAGTGGTGTCCTGGGAGCCCACGGTGGTCATCTTCGGCTCGCAGTAGGTGCCCGGGCGCACGCCCTCCATGCCACAGGCCTTGCCCACCATCTTCTGGGCCAGGGTGTAGCCCTTGCCGGTGTCGTTGGGTTGCTCGGGCTTGCGGAACAGGTCGGACGGCTCCATGCCCAGGGATTCGCGGGCCTTGGTGGTCAGGCCGCGCCCGACGATCAGGTTGATCCGTCCGCCGGCCTGGACTTCGTCCAGCAGCACTTCGGAGCGCAGTTCAAACTCGGACAGGACCTTGCCGTCCTCGGACAGGATCTTGCCGTCGTAGGGGCGGATCTCGATGATATCGCCCATGTTCAGGTCGTCTACCGGGGCCTCGAAAACCAGCGCGCCGGCATCTTCCATGGTGTTGTAGAAAATCGGGGCAACCTTGCCGCCGATGCAGATACCGCCGGACTTCTTGTTCGGCACGCCGGGCATCTCCTCACCGAAGTACCACAGCACGGAGTTGGTGGCGGACTTGCGCGAAGAGCCGGTACCGACCACGTCGCCCACGAAGGCAACCGGCAGGCCCTTGGCCTTCACTTCCTCGATCTGCTTCAGCGGGCCGGTGACGCCGGGCTCTTCCGGTTCCAGGCCGTCGCGCTTCATCTTGTACATGGCCAGCGCGTGCAGCGGGATGTCCGGGCGGGACCAGGCGTCCGGGGCAGGGGACAGGTCGTCGGTGTTGGTTTCACCGGTTACCTTGAACACGGCAACCTTGATGCTTTCCGGCACTTTGGCACGCTTGGTGAACCACTCGCCCTCGGCCCAGGACTGGATCACGGCCTTGGCGTGCTCGTTGCCGGCCTTGGCTTTCTCTTCCACATCGTGGAAGGCGTCAAACATCAGCAGGGTGCCCTTGAGCTGCTCGGCGGCCAGGTCGGCCAGCTCGCCGTCATCCAGCAGGTCCACCAGGGTGGCGATGTTGTAGCCGCCCAGCATCTGGCCCAGCAGCTTGGTGGCGTGTTCGCGATCGATCAGCGGTGATTCCGCCTCGCCCTTGACGATGGCAGACAGGAAGCCGGCTTTTACGTAAGCCGCCTCATCCACACCCGGCGGTACGCGGTGGGTGATCAGGTCTACCAGTTCCTGTTCTTCGCCGGCAGGCGGGTTTTTCAACAACTCAACCAGCCCGGCCACTTGTTCGGCGTCCAGGGGCTTGGGCGGAATACCCTGTTCGGCGCGTTCGGCGACGTGTTTGCGATAGGCTTCAAGCACGGATAAGTCCCTCTTTGTATGTGGGGTGGACCAACAGCTGGTGGAATTCACCGCGGTTATTTCAGTGCGGGTTTTCCCGGTTTCTTGGCCGCTGGGGATGGGCGCGGATTCTACAGGAAAGCCCCACAGCTGTTAAGTTTATTGAAAAATCAATAACTTAAGTAAATTGCCATTATTTGCCCGGTGAATTTTGGTCGTAATGTGTGCAGTAATCTGCGGGGATCTTCCCATCGGGATGCAAACAAAATAGTCTACGTGCTCAATTTTACCGCCGCCCTGCGCCCGGTTGGAGAAACTCCTGGTTAATTGATGTACAAGAAAGTCCGCACCCCCTGCATTGGTGTCTGTTCCACTGGTATCGGTGATGACGTGTGTCGTGGCTGCAAGCGTTTTGCCCACGAGGTGATCGACTGGAACGCCTACAGCGAGGAACAGCGCCGTATCATCGCCGAGCGCCGTGAGGGCTACCTGGCGAATGCGGTGCGCAGCCAGCTGGAGATTGTGGACCAGGGGCTGCTCGAGGCCCAGTTGCGCCACCAGCAGATCCGCTTTGACGAGCAGCAGAACCCCTACTGCTGGGTATTTGAGTTGCTCCGTGCCGGCGCCAGCCAGATCGGTAACCCGGCAGACTACGGCCTGCGTCCCACGGTCCAGGGCCGTAATGCTTCGCTGGTGGAGCTGCGCCGCCGTATCGATGAGGACTTTTACGCGCTGTCGGTGGCCTATTACCGGCGTTTCGTTGCCCCCGGCCTGCGAAGCGCGTGACCCGCATAGCGGGCGTCTACCCTAAAATCGGAAGAGGCGGGCGGCTGCCCGTGCAGTGAACAGGAGTTCTGTCCATCAGCCAGATGCCCTCGGCGCCGACCCATGCGCTGCTTGTTCTCAATCCCAAAAGCCGCAGTGGCTCCAGTGCCGACCTGGATGCGGGCCTGGAGCTCCTGCGCGATGCGGGTATGAAGGTCGAAGAGGTTGCATCAAGCAGCCCCGATGAAACCCGCGAGATAATCCGCTCGCGCTGTGGTGAATTTGACCTGGTCATCATTGGCGGTGGCGATGGCACCATCAGTTCCGCAGCCGGCGTCCTGCTGGAGTGCCGGCTGCCCCTGGCCATCCTCCCGCTGGGAACCGCGAATGACCTGGCGCGCTCCCTGGGCATTAATGAGCTGCAGCAGGCGTTCTCCACGATTGCGGCCAATAACCGGCGGGCAATCGACCTGGGTGAGGTAAACGGGCACTACTTTTTCAATGTCGCCAACGTCGGGCTCGGCGTGATGGTGACCAGGCAGCTGACCGATGAGGTCAAGAAGCGCTGGGGGGTATTCAGCTACCTGCGGGCGCTGGGCGTGGCCCTGGTTCGCAGCGGGCAGTTCCGGGCCCGCCTGCTGATTGACGGCAATAAGACCCACCTGCGCTCAATCCAGCTGGCAGTGGGCAATGGGCGTTTTTACGGGGGCGGCAATGTGGTGGATGATGACGCGACCATCGATGACGGCCTGCTGAATCTGTACAGTCTGCGCCCGCAGCGGTTCTGGGAGCTCTTGACCCTGGCGCCGCTGTTGCGGGGTGGCCGCCACGACCTGGCGCGCCGGGTATTTAACGCCACGGGGCGTCAGATCGAGCTGGAAACCGTGCCTGCGGGTATGGAGGTGCATGCCGACGGCGAACCCGTGGCGCAAACCCCGGCGACTTTCCGGGTATTGCCCGGTGCCCTTGAGGTGGTAGCTTCCACGGCGGCGCCCGGCCTCACGGTGCCCGCCGAAGCCGCGGCGGCGAAGGGCGGTGTCGGCTCAGGCGGATAGGCTGATTCACCCGGGCGGGTGGAAAATAAACGGCATACAGGAAAGGAGAAGGTGCACATGGCTCTGATTCGCGACGATGTACAGGTGGCCCTGAACGACCTCCATGTGGCCCTGAAACACAGCGCCGACCATTACCGCTACGCCGCCGAGTTCCTGTCTGATGAAAGCGCGGCGAGCCATTGCCAGGCCATTGCCGGCGAGCGGGACCAGCTCGCGGGCCTGGTTGCCGATGCGATCCGGGCGGCAGGGGACCTGCCCGCAGTCCCGGACAGCGAGCGCGAGGTTGGGGAGCAGCTCCTGCAGCGGCTCGAGTCGATGTTTTCGGCTGACCAGGCTCGCGAGGTAATGGCCCAGCGTCGCGATGCGGACCGGGACTTGCTTGCATGGCTGGAGGGGGATGCCCTGGCGGCGCTGGAGGCTGGCCATGGCGACCTCCTGCGGCGTTGCCGTGCAAGTGTGGCAGATACCCTGGCGGCCCTTCAGTCCGGGTGAGCGCCGGTGGCGGCGTTCAGTGCCCGCCGCGCAGGAACACCCGCAAAGCCGGCAGGTAGGGCTCACGGGGCAGTGCGAGGTCGCGCCGCTGTCGCCGCCGCCCGGCGCCGGGCTCGTGGTCCACGCGGCTGAAATCCGGCAGGCGCCCTGAGTCGTCCGAACGCACCAGTACCGGCATCGCCGCATAGCCCACCTGGCGATAGCTTTCCGCCGCAGCGTTTCCGTCACCCCTTTCACTGCCTGCGGCATCCTCATCGCGGAAAATCTCTGCCACCTGCAGGTTGGGACGGCTCTGCACCTGTACCTGGCGCAGGTCCTCGTGCCGGTTCCTGGCCAGGCCGGCCAGTAGCTGGCGCTGGTACTGGATGCCGGGGTCGGCACCCTGTGGGTCCATGGCCACCAGCTTTCGCTCGCACCAGTCCACCGTGACCTTGCGAATCGACTTGCGTGCCTTGATCCAGCTGAGGGCAATGGCATCGGGGTGGACGGGGCACAACAGCACCTGTCGGTAGCACTGGCGCAGGTGTGAGCGCGGGTGGCCGGCCTCGGCAAACAGGTCGCGCAGGCGCCGGTCGCGTTCGGGGGCAGGGCGATGGGCGATGGCGTGCCGGAAGGCGCTGACGGCTTCGGCAAATGCTTCCTTGGCCGCGTTCAGTTTGATGGCGGCGTCGATTGCACGGCCCGGTACGGCGAGCAGGCCGGGAATCTGCAGGGTGGCGCGGGCGTCCTCACCCGGGCTGTCGATATGATCCAGGCTGGCGTACAACGCGCCGGCGAGGGAGAAAGGCCGGTCAAAGCTGCCGCCCAGTTGCTGTGCCGCATCCCGTGCAAAGGGCGGCTGCAGCAGGTAGTGATCCCAGTGCCCGGGGGCGGCCTGCAGTTGCTCCAGTTCACCCTGCAGGCTGGCGGCACATCGGTGCAGTCCTTCCAGCTGCGGGCCTATCGCCCGGGCCAGCTCGGCAATTTCACGCTGCCTTTTCAGGCTGGTTTCGTCTGCCATGCGCACAATTCCTGTTCATCCCCATGTTACCTTTGGAATATTATCCACGTGTTAAGTCGTTATCAATGAATCAGTTACTGTTTTGCCAGATTTACCCCCGGTGCCAGCCGATCGGTGGTTACCAGTGGGGGCGATTACCTACCGGTGGCAGCGCGTCCTACTATTCGTGGCTATGAACCGTTACGAATTCAAGGATTCCCTGTTGCGCGTCATGGAGCGCAAGGTGCACTGGTCCCAGTCCGCCCTGGAAGGGGGGCAGGTCCCGGCGGGGCGCCTGCATATCCTGCTCGAGCAGGAGTATGGGGTCTGGGTGCGCGATTACCCGATCTTCCTGGGCCGGGCTTATGTCCAGTGTCCGCTGTGCAAGGTCCGGCGTGAGCTGGCGGAGAACCTGTACGAGGAGGAGACCGGTAAGATCAGCGGTTCGGCCCCCCATGCGGAACTGTTTCTCGAGTATCCGCGCGGCCTGGGAATGAGCCTGGAGCGTTTCCGTCACCCGCAGCTGCTGCCACAGGCGGCGGCGTTCCGGGCGCTGCTGGATGAGGCTACGTCCGGACATGGCTGGGCAGTGGCCACTGCGGTCACGACACTGTTCCTGGAGGGTACGCAGCATGAGCGCTGTGTGATCGAGCCCGGTCACCACAAGCCGCCCGTGCCGCGGGCACATCACCACCCGCTGGTGAAATACTACGGTCTTCCAGTGAGCTGCCTGGCACTCGAGCGCGCGCAGCGCGCGGTAGAGAGTGCCCATCGCAAGGGGGCCTGGCACCTGATGCTGGACTTTGTCGACGAGCGTGAGCGTCCCGCAGTGCTGCAATGGATGGGACACGTTCTCCACGGCTGGTTGCACTACCGGGATGAGCTCGCCGAGGCTTGCGGTCTGGTGTCGGCAGGGAGTGCACGGAGAGCCGGCTAGCAGTTGGCATACTGTGGGGGCACCGCCAGGGACCGTGGTTTCCAGGCCGGCAACAGCGGCATTCCCGAGGCGGAGTACCACCGTTATAATCACGCCCCTGATTCCGCGTTACCCGAATGAAGTTTGCCGATGACTGCCAAGACTGCCCAGGTGCCCGACCTGTCCGCCATTCACGAGTTCCTGCTCTGTCCCACACCTGATGCCTGGGTTGAGGCGGCACTGGCCGAACCCGAACTGATGCTGGTGGACCATGCAAACTGCGAGAAAAAAGCGGCGGGCACAGCGCTGAACCTGATGTTCCGCTACCTGGATAACTTCGACTTATTGCACAAGATGTCGCGGCTGGCGCGGGAGGAACTGCGGCATTTCGAGCAGGTGCTGTCCATCATGGAGAAGCGCGGCATCCCGTATCCCCACCTCAGTGCCTCGCGCTATGCCGCGGGGCTGAGGGAGCAGGTGCGTAGCGCGGAGCCCGGGCGCCTGGTGGATACATTGATCTGCGGCGCGATTATCGAGGCCCGTTCCTGCGAGCGCTTTGCCCGCATTGCCCCGCGCCTGGACGATGAGCTGCAGAAATTCTACCTGTCACTGCTGAAGTCCGAAGCCCGCCATTTCCGCGACTACCTGACGCTGGCCAGGGGGGCGGCGGGTGAGGACATTTCCGCACGTGTGCGCGAACTGCTGGAAATTGAAAGAGGCCTGGTGGAGGGCACCGATGGTGAGTTCCGCTTCCACAGCGGGGTGCCGGCAGGCGGCTAGCGCTGGTCCAGTTTCTTCAGCAGGTCAACAAACTCCCCCAGTTCGTGGGCATTGCGGTAATCCACCGTGTATTTGTTGTGGAAGAAAACGGTAAGCCTGACTTTGGGTGAGCTGATAAACACCGTGTAACCATCGAAGTCGGTTTCAGCGGTCAGGCCCCGGTAGTGCCAGCCATCGTCGCGTTTTTCGCCCTCACGGGTAATCCGGTCGAATACCCGCAGCGCCTGTTTTACGTCAATCTTGTGTTCCTGCTCCACTGGGACTCCCGGCCTCGTTTGGGCTAAGCTTGGGTTTCATCGCGCCACTCGCAGCGGGCGCCTACCTGCTACAGGTTGTCAGCTTAGACCACATGACTCAAGCCAGGGAAACAATAACAACACCCGCGCGTAGCAGCGGCATTTTCAATGTGCTGGCCTATGCCGGCATTGCCCCGTTTGTCATCGGCATCCTGCTGGAGCTGTCCAATATTCAATTCATGGGGGTTGCGGGGCGCTTCCTGTTTGCCGCCTACAGCGCCTGCATCCTGAGCTTTCTCTGTGGTATCTGGTGGGGTGGGGCCCTGAACCGCGGCGAGCACCCGCACCGGATATTACTGGCGATATTGAGCAACCTTGTGTGCCTGGGTGCCTGGCTGGGGCTGCTGATGTTCCGCACGCCCTGGGGGCTATTACTGCTGACGCTCGGGTTTGCATTTACCCGTTGGGCTGAGTCACGGCTCAATCCCAATGTCCCGGGGCTGTATACCTACTTCCGCACCCGCAGCCGTGTCAGCTATATCGTGATCGGTTGCCACCTGGTGATGCTGGTCGTGGTGTGGGTGCGCCAGGTGCCATAAAGAGGGGCCGGCTTAATGGAAGTGATCAGCCACCAGGCTGACAGCAAAGAATCGCTTATGACTGAAAGGAGACAGTGATGGGTCACTCGCTTTCCCGGCATGCGCTGGAACAGTTATTTACCGAGGCACGCACGCACAGCCACTGGCTCGACCGGCCGGTGACGGATGAGACGCTTACCAGGCTCTATGACCTGATGAAAATGGGGCCTACCAGTGCCAACTGTTGCCCGGCGCGGATCCTCTTCCTGCGCAGTAAAGAGGCGAAGGAACGGCTGAAGCCGGCCCTTAACGAGGGTAACGTGGAAAAAACCATGGCGGCTCCGGTCACCGCGATCATTGCGCACGACATGCGTTTTTACGATTACCTGCCAAAGCTGTTTCCGCATGCGCCGGCCCGGGAGTGGTTCGTGGACAACGCAGAGCTGGCCGCCGCCACCGCGTTTCGCAACGGCTCCCTGCAGGGGGGGTACTTTATTCTCGCGGCGCGCTCACTGGGGCTGGACTGTGGCCCCATGTCCGGCTTCGACAACGGCAAGGTGGACAGTGAGTTTTTCAGTGATGAGAGCGACGGTATTACTTTCCAGCAGGAACACGGGCCCGAGAGCCATATCAAGTCTAACTTCCTGTGCAACCTGGGATACGGTAAGCCGGAAATGTTGCACCCCCGCAGCCCGCGGTTTGACTTTGATGAGGTCTGCAAGATCCTCTGACCGCGGTGGCCTGCATAGAGATTAGAGCGCTGGCTTGGTCACCATCAGGAAAACGATGGCGATCATCAGTGGCAGGGCCAGCGCGCCCAACAGGTACCAGTAGTGCACCAGGCGGCGGATGCCCGGGTCTCCTTCCTGGCCAGCGTGGCCGGACCGGTTGCGCAGGCGCCTGCGGATCCCGTACTGGATGTAAACGACCGGCACCCAGAGGCAGAAGACCAGCAAGGTCAGGATTGCCGAGAGGCGCAACCAGGTGAACCCAAGCAGGGCGGGATTGCTGTACAGCATGCCACTGGCGCTGCCCAGCAAAAGGAGAATCGCTGCGGTGGTGAAGATCCAGTCTGCCGCCACCGTTTCGGCGCTGATCCATCGCATGATATGGGTATCACCGGTGCGCCAGCCGCGCATTGCATACCAGGCGATTCCGATTCCCGTGCCAAATACGATGATTGCACTCAGGACATGCAGCGCTTTGAACATAAGGTACGCGTTCACGTCTGGAATTCCGGCAGCACCGGTCGCCCGCAGGTCTCATCCAGCCGTTCACAGGCGCTGATGACGGAGAAGGGGTTCAGTTCCAGCAGGATGTCCCGCAGTTCCAGCAGCTGCCAGCAGGCCCTGGCACCGCTCTCGCAGTAGGTGCCGTCGAGAATCTTGCGGGCCATGGCCGCCGCCGGTGCTGCCGGGATCCATGTGCCGTCACCACCGAGGCCCAGCACCTGCCAGCGGTAGCCCAGTGGTGCCTGTCCCTGATCAATCCCGCCGATATGCACCACCATGCCGCCATGGGGAGATCCACCCGGCCAGCGGGCAGCGAGCCGGTGACCCTGGCGGGCGAGCCACGGTGTTGATACCGGCAGGTTCATCCTGGCCAGTCGGGCACACAGCGTCAGCCCCAGCTGCAGCGTGCGCGGCTGGACCCCGGTACCGAACCGGGCATCCCGCAGGTCGGGCAGGGCGCGGGGCCACAGCTCCAGGTCGGGGACATCGAAATTGCACAGCCAGCGCTGCCCCACCGGGTGGGCCAGCTGGATCTTACGGAGCTGGGCGCCGGTATATGTTTCATGCCATTCACCGCCCTGGAGAGCCGGGAAGCCGCGGCCGAGGGATTCAAAGCCTGCCCTTACCGTGGCTAGCCCGCGCTCGATCCGGTGGGCCGGGGCGATCGCGATATCGACAGAGTCGATACGGCTGAACTCACTGCGTAGCTCCGCCAGCACGGCGGAACTCAGGGCGGGGAGGGAGCTGGCTCCGGATATCAGGGGGATACCGGCACGCTCGGCCGCGGGCGAAAGGCGGTGGAAATCGCAGACAAAGCGGCGGGCATCGGCAATATCCAGGTAGGGGGTACGGGATTCGATGCATGCCCGGGCCACCCGGTAGTCCTGTTCCTGGAAGGGGCCGGCGCAATGAATCAGCAGGTCCAGGTGGAGTGTTTGCAGTTGCGCGGCGAGATTTACCGAATCACGCTCGAGGCGCAGGCCCTCGGCCAGGCCGGGCAGCTCCGACGCCAGCTGCTCCGCCCTTGAGCGGTTGTGCCCGGCGATAATGAGTTGAAGGTCGTCGCGGTCTGACAGCAGCCGGGCAATGCGGGAACCAAAGGTTCCGTACCCGCCAAGAATCAGCACGCGTTTTTTGAGGTTCCTGACCAAACTGCCACTCCATCTGGCCCCGGTAGGAGCCGGGGCCGGCCGTTCCGGTGAATCTGTTCCAGATTCGCTTTCAGGAAATCATGCTATGGGCCAGTGCAGCAAATCAAGGGAATTCTTGTCCGCGCGGATACACCAGCCATTTTCACCCCAGTCGCCCAGCACGATGCGCCGGGCAGGCTCGCCATCGATTTCCAGGGTGTGAGTAGCGGGGCGGTGTGTGTGGCCGTGGATCAGGGTGCGGACACCATGCTCGCGCATGACGGACTCAACTTCGGACGGCGTGACGTCCATGATGTCCTCGGCCTTGCGGCTGTTCATGCTCTTGGATACCGCGCGAATCTGTGCGGCGATCTGCCGGCGTTCAGCCAGCGGCTTGGCCAGCAGCGCTTCCTGCCAGTTGGGGTCGCGGGCCTGCTGGCGAAAAGCCATGTACTCCTCGTCCATGGTGCAGAGGCTATCCCCGTGCATTAGCAAGACTTTTTGCCCGGCCAGGGTGACCAGGGTCGGGTCCGGCAGCAGAATGCCGCCGGCCCGGTGGGCGAAGTCCTCGCCAAGGAGGAAGTCGCGGTTGCCGTGCATCAGGTACAGCTCGGCGCCGGTCCCGCTGTAGCGGCTGAGTTCGTCGACCACCTCGCGGGCCAGTGGGGCGTCGTCGTCGTCACCGATCCAGACCTCGAAAAAGTCCCCGAGGATGTACAGGGCCTCGGCGCCGGCTGCTCGTCCGCGCAGGAAGTCGAAAAAGGCCCGGGTGATCTCCGGGCGGTTTTCGTCGAGATGCAGGTCTGAAATCAGGTAGCTGGACAAGGAGTCGCCCTTCCTTCTGCTTTACTTATCGGCGTAGGCGTCGGAAATGGTCACGCCAGTGATCTCGATGGTCTCCAGCGGTACGTCCTGGTGGAAACCCTTGCTGCCGGTCTTGACGGTCTTGATCTTGTTAACGACGTCCATGCCCTCGACAACCTTGCCGAATACGCAGTAGCCCCAGCCCTGGGCGTCCTTGCTGCGGTGGTTGAGGAAGTCATTGTCATTGACGTTGATGAAGAACTGGGAGCTGGCCGAGTGGGGGTCCATGGTGCGGGCCATGGCCAGGGTGCCGGTATCGTTTTTCAGGCCGTTGTCCGCCTCGTTCTCGATCGGGTCGCGGGTCGGCTTCTGCTCCATGTCCGGCGTCATACCGCCGCCCTGGACCATGAAGTTGTCGATCACCCGGTGGAAGATGGTGCCAGTGAAGAAATCGTCGCGACAGTACTGCAGGAAGTTGGCCGCCGTCTTCGGCGCCTTGTCGAAATCGAGTTCAATGGCAATATCGCCGTGGGTTGTGTGCAGGGTGATCATAAAACATCCTAATCGGGGTGAACTTGGGGCGGCATGATACCTGTTCCCCGGTAGCTGTGAAACGGGATTTGGGCGAGCCTGCCGTAATGCCCAGGAGGTGTGGTCAAAAAGTGGACGGTGGGGCCGCTCGGGTGCTGCGGTGCGCAAAAATCGATCACTTGCGGGCCGGTATTCCCGGCGCCAACTAGGCTATAATCCGCCGCTTAAGTTTGCACAGCTGTAAGAGACGACTATGACATCCGAGAGCAAGCCCGC
This sequence comes from Microbulbifer sediminum, assembly GCF_021729035.1. Lineage (GTDB taxonomy): Bacteria > Pseudomonadota > Gammaproteobacteria > Pseudomonadales > Cellvibrionaceae > Microbulbifer > Microbulbifer sediminum. The sequence continues at coordinate 16,734 of NZ_JAJSAP010000002.1, forward strand.
TCATTTTCTGCAGAATATCCTCCGCGAGGACCTGGCCGAGGGCCGGGTATCCCAGGTGGTCACGCGCTTCCCGCCGGAGCCCAACGGCTACCTGCACATCGGCCATGCCAAGTCCATCTGCCTGAATTTCGGCCTGGCGCGGGAATTCGGCGGCACGTGCAACCTCCGCTTCGATGACACCAACCCGGCCAAGGAGGAGGCGGAATACGTGGCCTCCATCAAGCGCGATGTGGAGTGGCTGGGCTTTGAGTGGGCCGACGGGGTGAAGTACACCTCCGATTACTTTGACCAGCTCCATGACTGGGCCCTGCACCTGATCCGGGAGGGCAAGGCCTACGTCTGCCACCTGACCCCGGAGCAGGCGCGCGAATACCGCGGCACCCTTACGGAGCCGGGCAAGAACAGCCCCTACCGCGACCGCACTGTGGAAGAGAACCTGGCGCTGTTCGAGCAGATGAAAAACGGTGATATGGAAGAGGGCGAATGCAGCCTGCGCGCCAAGATCGACATGGCTGCCCCGAACATCAACCTCCGGGACCCCGTCATCTACCGCATCAAGAAAATGGCGCATCACCAGACCGGGGACAAGTGGTGCATCTATCCCAGCTATGACTTTGCCCACGGGCAGTCGGATGCCATCGAGGGCGTCACCCATTCGATCTGCACCCTTGAATTCGAGGACCACAAGCCGCTGTACGACTGGTTTATCGAGAACCTCCCGGTGCCGGCTCGCCCGCGCCAGTATGAGTTTGCGCGGTTGAACCTGAATTACACCGTGGTCTCCAAGCGCAAGTTGAAGCAGCTGGTTGACGAGGGGCATGTGGACGGCTGGGACGACCCGCGCATGCCGACCCTGTCCGGCCAGCGCCGCCGTGGCATCACCCCGGCGGCAATCCGCAACTTCTGCGAGATGATCGGGGTAACCCGCTCCGACTCGGTGGTGGACGTGGGCATGCTGGAATACAGCATCCGGGATGACCTGGACAAGAATGCCCCCCGCGCCATGTGTGTCCTCGAGCCGCTGAAGGTGACCCTGACCAACTACCCGGAAGGGCAGGTGGAAACCCTGTCCGCCCCGGGGCACCCCGTGCGGGATGACCTGCCTGCGCGTGAGTTGCCGTTCAGCCGCACGGTGTATATCGAGAAAGAGGACTTCCGCGAAGAGGCCAACAAGAAATACAAGCGCCTGGTGTTGGGCAAGAAAGTGCGCCTGCGCAATGCCTACGTGATCCAGGCCGAGGAAGTGGTGAAGGACGCGGCCGGCGAGATTGTTGAAGTGCGTTGTTCTGTGGACCTGGACACCCTGGGCCAGGACCCGGCGGATGGGGTCAAGCCCAAGGGCGTGATTCACTGGGTGTCTGCCGAGCGGCATGTGGAATGCGAGGTCCGCCTGTACGACCGGCTGTTCGACGATCCGGCCCCGGATTCCGGGGGCAAGAACTTCCTCGAGCATGTGAACCCGGAAAACCTCAAAGTGCTTTCCGGCTGTAGGGCGGAAATTGGTCTCGCCAATGCCGAGCCGGAGCAGGGCTACCAGTTCGAGCGCCAGGGCTACTTCTGTCGCGACAACAAATACGGTAGCGCAGAAAAGCCGGTATTCAACCGGACAATCGGCCTGCGGGACAGTTGGGCGAAAGAGCAGAACAAGCAGTAGTCCCAGCTGGGCACCGGCCTGCGCTGGTATGACGATGATGCCGTCATTCCGGCGCAGGCCGCACCCCAGCGCCTACTGAGTGCACCAGGTGGTGCAAAACAAGATTCAGGCATTGAAGGAAGTCATGGCACTCCAGCTCTACAATACCTTTTCAGGACAGAAAGAACCCTTCCAGCCGCTGGTGGAGGACCGCGTACGCATGTACGTGTGTGGCCCCACGGTCTACAACCGGGTCCACATTGGCAATGCGCGCCCGGCAGTGGTATTTGACACCCTGTACCGGCTGCTGAAGGCACAGTTCAGCGATGTAGTCTATGCGCGTAACATCACCGACATTGACGACAAGATCATGAAAGCCGCCCGAGACCAGGGCGAGGAAATCGGTGCGTTGTCGGCGCGCTTTTCCCAGGCTTATTTCGAGGACATGGCTGCGCTCAATAATCTCGAGCCGGATATCATCCCCTATGCCACCCAGCACCTGCCGGAGATGATCGAAATGATCGAGGCTCTGCTGGAAAAGGGCCACGCCTACGCCGCGGATGGCCATGTCCTGTTCGCGGTGGAATCCATGCCTGACTATGGCAAGCTTTCCAAGCGTTCACTGGACGATATGCTCGCCGGGGCGCGGGTAGAGGTTGCGCCGTACAAGAAGTACGCCGGCGACTTCGTCTTGTGGAAGCCGTCAAAAGACGATGAGCCAGGCTGGGACAGCCCCTGGGGCCGCGGGCGCCCGGGCTGGCACCTGGAGTGCTCGGCGATGATCAAGAAGCATCTCGGCGATACTATCGATATCCACGGTGGTGGCCGTGACCTGACTTTCCCGCATCACGAAAATGAGCGGGCCCAGAGCTGCTGTGCCAATGGCGCCGACTTCGTGCGCTACTGGATGCACAACGGCTACGTCAATATCGAAGGCGAGAAAATGTCCAAGTCGCTGGGCAATTTCCGAATGGTCAACGACCTCCTGCAACAGTATCCCGGCGAGGTCTTGCGCTTCGCGCTGTTGTCGGCACACTATCGGTCTGAGCTGAATTTCAGCGCAGACCTGCTCGACCAGGCCTGGCGCAGCCTCGATACGCTCTACGGTTTCCTGCGGGATGTGGAGCAAATTGCCGTCGACGGCGATGCGTCTGCAGATACGGTATTCCTCGCGGCCCTGGACGATGACCTCAATACACCCGTGGCCATCGGCGAGCTGCACCGTATCGCCCGCGAGCTGAACAAGGCGGAAGAGGCGGGCAAACCACGTCTCAAGGCTGCCCTCCTTGCATCCGGGCAGCTGCTGGGTATCTTGCAGCAGGATCCGGAAACCTGGTTCAAGCAGGCGCGCGGTGGGGAATCAATTTCCGAGAAAGAGATCGAACAATTGATCGTCGAGCGCCAGCAGAGCAAGAAGGACAAGAACTATGCCCGCGCCGACGAGATTCGCGAAGAACTCAAGGCCCAGGGGGTAGTGCTCGAAGACAGCCGCGAAGGAACCAAGTGGCGGCGTGAATGATCGCCCGCCGGTTTCCCGTTGCCTGCCAGCGGCGGGAGCCGGCCAGGCCAACTCACATATTCGATAACAAGACCGCGTACAAAGGCCTTGATAAAAAGGCCCTGATAAAAAGGAACAGTCCCATGAAAAAACTCTTTACCCTCATTTTCGCTGCAAGTGCCCTGGTCACCCTGACTGCCTGTGAGCCCGAGCGTGGCTCCGATGCGTGGTGCAAGAAGATGGACAAAGTACCCAAGAGCGAGTGGACCCTGCAGGATGCCGGCGACTACACCAAGTACTGTGTCCTGAACCAGAAGCCGGAAGAAGGCAAGAGCGGCCAGTAACCGGACCTGACCGCATTGTTTTTCGATGATCCCTACCAGCACTTCTTCCGCCCGCTCACCGGTAAATACCGGGAGCAGGTGGTTGAGTGCCTGCGCCTCCTTTACGAGCGCCTTTACACCGCCAAGGCAGATTATGGTGAGTCCCTGGGGCGCGAGAAGATCCTGGAAATCTTCTCTGAGGCACTGACCCGGGCTCCCCAGCTCGACAGTGATGAACGGGGGGAGACCGAGCCCGCCTCCGGTCACGCGAGTTCCCCGGCCAGGGAGCATCGCTTTCGCAACCTGCGCGAGCAGGCCGCCTGGACCCTCAACAGTCTGCTGGAGGCCGGTTGGCTGGAAAAGCAGGTGGATAGCGCGACCCTGACCGCGACTTATCCTTTCAGCCGGCGTGGCCGACTTTTCACCCAGCCACTGGTTGAAGTGAACAGCGCCCGCGTGCGTACGCGGCACCGGAACACGCGCAATACCCTAAATGCCCTCGAGGCGTTCGCCGCCCGTGGAGAGATCCACGACCTGATTGACGCCTGGGAGTATTCAGAGCGTATCGTCGCGGACTTCACCGATATGATCGCTGAGCTGGAAGAGCGCAAGCGTGAACTGGTACGCGAAGTGGAGGCCCAGTTGCTGGTACAGCAGGCCACGGACGAATTCTTCTCGTTTATGGAAAGCCGTTTCCAGCCGGACCTGGCGATCCGTTTATCTGCCGACAGTGTGGAGAAACACCGGGATGCGATCGGCCGTGTGATTGCCCGTATCCGGCGCAAGGACCGGGAGCGCAAGGCCGAATGGGAGCAGCGCCTGCGACAGCTGCTGCCGGAGTTCGTGGAAGAGGGGCGCTCCCTGTTGTGGCTGATGCTGGACACCATCGAGGACCGCATGCGGCGGGCCTGCGAGGTGAAGCTCCCCGCGTTACGCCGGGCTCTGCAGGGCTTTACCAAGCGTGCCGACATCATCATCCGCCAGCTGAGCTATATCAACAGCCAGGCCGAGGGACAGTTTGCCGACCTGTGCCAGCAGCTGGGCGAGCGCCGGGATCGCGCGGAGTTGCTGGATGATCTCGGCGAACAGCTGGGCGGCTTCCAATTGCGCCTGTTTGATCCCAGGCAGGTACAACTCTGGCAGCGCCAGCGGCGGGAGCCGGTAAATACCCGTATGGAGGAGGAAGTGGAGCTGGGTGAGGACAATCGCCGCGATATCCTGCTGCAGCAGATGCTCGACCAGGCTTTCAACTTCAACAGCGCGGACCTGCGGGACTATCTCCGGCGGGCCCTGGGGAATGGCAGGCGGGTGCACAGCAGCGAATTGCCGCTGGAAAGCGCCCGGGACCTGCTGGCCATGAGCCATGCGCTGGAGGCGGCCGCCGTCAGCCAGGGGGGCGGTCCGGCTGTACAGGTGGAATTTACCGGTGAGACCGCCAGTAACGACTATTTCGCCGCATTCGATGAATATTATCTCGAGTTGAAAGAAAGTGATTGAACAGGCCCTGGAAGAAGCGCTGGCCCAATGCCGCGTGACACGAGCGGAATTTTCAGAGCTGCTGGTGCGGCTCATGGATTATGGTGTGATCTGCAGGGATGAAAGCCAGGTGGAGACGCAGCTTTACGACCGTTTCCTGCGCTGTGAGGCGCTGCTTCGCGAGTGGCTGTTACCCCTGGGGTTGCGCCTGCAGCATGACAGCCGTTTCCAGTTTATCCGTCTCTACCCGCCCGGTGCCGAAGTCCCGGGGATGCCCGACCAGGAGGAACCCCACCACGGCGGTTTCCGTGCCCGGCTGACCCAGCAGGAGGTGGCTGCAATCCTCGTGCTGCGGGTGGAGTATGACAAGGCATTGCGCGAGGGCCAGGTCGATGAGCACGGTTGTGTGGCCCTGTCCCTCGAGGCGTTGGAACTGGGGCTGCGGAATCTGTTGAAAATGTCCCTGCCTGACAGGCTGGCGGAACGTCGCAACCTGCTGCGCAAGCTGCGCCAGTTGCGGCTGGTGCAGCTGGCCGGCGCTGAGGAATCGGAATCACTGGCGGAAGTGTGGTTGCGGGTCCGGCCGACGATTGCGCAGTTCGTTACAGAGGCCGCGCTGCAGCAATTGCTGGAGCCCGGCAGTGCGCAAGGCACGGTGGCGGCCGATGACGGGGCAGCCACCGAGAATGCCGTCCCTGAGACAGGGGAAGGGCGCATTACGCCGGAAAACGCTGATCACAGCCTCTTTGTTGCCAATGAATCCTGAGGGTGCCCGCGTACCCGCTGGCGGCCATAATCCCACTGAACTACCGAACAGGCACGAGAACCTGCGACTGATATGTTTCTGAAAAAACTGATCCTGATCAACTGGGGCAACATTCCCCAGCTCGAGTACGAGTTCGGGCCGATCAATCTCTTTTCCGGGGGCAATGGTTCCGGCAAGACGACGGCCGCCGACGCCATCCAGACACTGATGACCGCTGCCCACGACACGCTGTTTACCTTCAACCCGGGGCAGGATGAAACCACGCAGCGCGGCCGAGGGGGCAAGCAGGTCCGGACTCTGGCGTCGTACGTGCTGGGGTGTGACGATGGCAGCTATGCGCGCCTGCAGCCCACCGACTGTTATATCGCCGGTATCTTCCATCCTACAGAGGGGGAAGACGGCGAGCCTTTCACCGCGGTCATGGCGATTCGCGCACATCTGGACAAGAGCAGCAGGCCGGCTCAGGCCCGGCAGGATGACCTGCGGTTTTTCCTGTTTCCGGGGGAGCAGCTGGCGATGAGGGATTTCGTCCGCGAATACAAGGACGGCAAGCACCTGGTGCCACTGGACAAATTCTACCCGGTACTGGGCAAGCAGTTTGGCAAGGTAGAGCAGTACGACAAGAAGAAGGCGTACCTGCGCCGGCTGTATGGCGCGCTCCGGGGGCGCCGGGACGCGGTACCGGACCGGGAGGCGATGCACGCCGCCCGCACCTTTGCCAATTTTATGGCCTACAAGCCGGTAAAGAGCATCAACGAGTTTGTCGCCCGCGAGGTGCTGGAAAAGCGCGACCTGGGCGAGGCCATCCGCTCGGTTTCCGAGCTCATGAAAACCATTCACTCGATGGAGCAGGAAGCGCGGCAGATTGTCGATCGCGTGGCCTCCCTGGAGCAACTGGCCCAGTGTGCCGGGCTTTACCGGGAGCAGTGGCTTGACCTGCGCCTGCAGGAATACCGGCGGGCCCGCCACCGTCATGAGCGCGTCCAGAAAACATACCTCGCAGGCAAGAACAGCCAGCAGCAGCTGCAGGCGCAGCAGCAGGATAACGAGCGTGAGACCCGGGTTGCCGCTGAGCGGGTCGAGCAGTTGGGCCAGCAACTGGTGGAACTGCAGGCGCAGCGTCTTGGTGTCAGTGCCCTGCGGGACAAGGACCAGCTGGAGCAGCGTATCGAGCGCGCTCACCAGCAGCTTTCCGGCCTGGGAGCCCCTCTCTCTGCACAGGAGTCCCGCTGGCAGGGCAACCGGGCCGCGGCCGGGGAGTTGCTGACTCTCTTGAACGGTTCCGCTGCAGAGCTCGAGGTGCCGGCACTGCGCGACCCGGTGCTGGTAAAAACCATCCGTCAGGTTGCCCGGGAAGAGGACATGCCTGACTTGCAGAAACTGCTGGGCAAGGACTGGATCGACCTGGCAGCGCTGGAGCCGTTGCGGGAGGGGGCCGCTTCCATCGAGGCACTGCACAATCGTTTGTGCTCGCTCCTGTCCGGGACCGGGGCCGGGGACGTATCCCTGCGGGAAGAGCTGAATCAGCAGGTATCTCGCTGGGAGTTGCGGGTCCAGCAGCTGCAGAAACAGTTGCACCAACAGGAAAGCCGTATCCAGCACCTGCAAGCCAACCGGGTTCGCTACCCGCAATCGGTTGAGTTGGCGCTGGCTGCGATTCGGGAGCAATGCCCACAGGCAGACCCACGGGTCCTGTGTGACTATGTGGAAATTATCGACGAGCGCTGGCAGATGGCGGTAGAAGGCTACCTCGGAGGTGCCCGCTTCGCGATCCTGGTTGAGCCCGAGCACGAGGCCGCTGCCATCCGCATTGTCCGTGGCCTGTCCGGACGCGGCAGTCGCGCGCGGGTAATCCAGGGGCATAAGGCTCGCCGGGACGCCGAGCGGGCTTCCCCAGCGCAGGGTTCGATCGTCGAGCTGATGGAATTCAGCCACCGCACCGCAGAGGATTACCTGCGCGCCTCCTACGGTTCCGTCCTGCAGGTCCGCGATGCGGAAGAGCTGCGCGGCACCCGCCGCGGACTGACTGCTGAGGGGCTTGCCAGCGGCAGCTACTCCATGTGGCGCTGTGATATCGACGAGGGCGAGCTGGTATTCGGTCAGGGTGCACGGGCGCGTGCGCTGGCAGCCCAGCAGCAGGCCCTGGAGCAACTCCTCCTTGAGGCGCAACAGGTGAATGACCAGCATGCCCTTTACCGGAGGGTGGCCCGCTCGGTGCGCGACCTGTCCGAACTCGACCTGGTATCCCTGGTGGATACTGCCCTGGCGGCACAGCGTGACTGGCGGGGGGCGGAAACGTCGCTGGAAAATCTTGACCTGGAGGACAGTGAACAGCTGGAGCAGCAGGTGGCGGACCTCCGGTCGCAACTGCAGGGCCAGCAACAGGCCCACTCAGCGCTGCTGCAGGGGGCCGGCAAGCTGGAGCGTGACCTGGAGAACACCGGCAAGCAGCTCAGGGCGCTGGCGACGGAACTGGATGGGCTCGATGACGAGCTGACAGGCAGTGAGGCTGCAGTGCGCCGCGTGGCCGGTATTTACCCCGACTTTGATGCGGAGACGGCCCTGCAGCGGGCCGATGACCAGGTGGCCCAGGCCGGCGACAGCTTCGACTTCGGCGCGGACATTGAGGAGTGGCAGGGGCGACTTGAAAAATATTGCCGCCAGCTGGACCGGGCGGTGATGGATTACAATGCCGCAACGTCCGCAGGCGACACCCTGGTATTCGAGCCGGACCCCGGGGCGGGCCACGGTGAGCCGACCTTCAAGCTGGTGTGCGGACTTCACGACCAGGTGGAAACGCTGCGCAATCGCCTCAAGAACAACATGCTGGTTGAGCGTCACGAGCAGCTGCAGGGATTGAAAAGATCCTTCAATACCACTTTCGTCACTCATCTGTGCCACGCGATCTACCAGTCCATTAATGATGGCAAGCGCGTGCTCGACGACCTGAACAACGAGCTGGAACACCACCGCTTTGGCGCGGACCGGGAGCGGTTCCGTTTCTCCTACAGTTGGGTACCGGAATTCCGCGAGTACTGGAATTTCTTTAAGGCCGTGATTGAATTGCCAAACCTGGGTGAGGAGCAGAGCCTGTTTGATGCAGACCTGCCGGCAAAGCACCAGCGGGTCCGTGACCGCCTGCTGAACATGTTGCTGAGTGAGGACGAGCAGGTGGCGCGCCGGGAACTGGAGCGGATCAGCGATTATCGCAACTATCGCTGTTACGAGATCTACAAGGAGCCGGAGGGCAAGGAGCCAATAGCCCTGAGCCAGTACGGCACTGGCTCCGGTGGCCAGCTCGAGACTCCGGCCTACATCATCCGTTCGGCGGCGGTGACTTCCGCCTTCCGGTTTAACGAAGGCAGCAGTCACCTGCAGATGGTGCTGGTGGACGAGGCTTTCTCGAAAATGGATGAGACCCGTTCGCGGGAGGTGATCCGCTACCTGACCGAAACCCTGGGATTACAGCTGTTGTTTATCATGCCCAGCAGCAAGTCCGGCCCCTTCATGGACCTGATATCGAACCAGTTCGTGTTCAGCAAGTGTCCCAGCAGCAAGCCGGTGGGTGAGCTGAATACCCGGGTTTTCGTTGATCGCAAGGTGTGTAACCGTGAACGGATTGCCGAGCTGTGGGCCAATCACCGGCGGACAATCCGCCAGCAGGCATCACTGGATTTCATGGAGCTGGTAGACCCCTGATGGGCGGCTGTCGCGAAGGACGCCTCTTCGACGGGGCGGGCGCTTCCGGTCACCGAAAGTGGGGTGCGAGACCTTGCAGGACTTGCACTGATTCGCAGAATATAAGCCCACGATAGTTACATAATCGGAATAGTTGTATTAAAAGGACTTTCTGGGGGTTACATGCGTTATTTTCCTATCCTGGTGTTTTTTGTGCTGGCATTTGGCGGTGCGGCGGTGTTTTACGAAAAGGAAAGCCGCAAGGTAAAAGGAGTGCTGAGCCAGATCACAGACCTGCAGGCTAAAGTCGGCGACTTGCAGGCGGAAGTGAATGAACTCCGTAGTGAGCTGGAGGCGTCCAAAGTGGCCGAGCGCCGCCGTCCGAGCCTCAAGACCATTTCCCGGGCCGGCAACCACCGGTCGCAGGCGACGCGCCCCGGGGAGGTCCGGGAGTCGCAATCCGGCCGCGGTGACCGCGGCCTGGTGGCTTCCGACGTAACCCCGGCCGGACCGGCCATCAGCCGGGAGAAGGAAGAGGAAGAGTGGAGTCGTCCCAGCGTCGATGCCGACCAGTATCAACCTGACGATGGTAAAACTGCTACCGGGGAGCCGGTCACAGACCCGTACCAGTAACCTGTTCGCCGGGGCGGTCACCATTTGCCTTGAAACGCTGGTATGTGCCCCCAGATAGGGACTCATTGAGAGGCGCAACACACCGGAGGCAGCCCAGAGAGTGCTACCGCAATGGTCTTTGGCGCCTCACGTAATCCCCATCCCGGCAGAGGTTTACCATGTCTTCCAGCAAATTTTATTCCGCCCTCGCTGCACAGCTCGAAGGGCTGCTTTCCAGCGAGCGTGACTGGCTCGCCAATACTGCCAATGCCAGTGCACTCCTGTTTATGGAGTTGCCGGATATCAACTGGGCAGGCTTCTACTTCCTGCATGACGATGAGCTGCGGGTCGGTCCGTTCCAGGGTAAACCGGCTTGCACCCGCATCCCGGTCGGTGCGGGGGTCTGCGGCACCGCAGTAGCCACCGGGCAAGCCCAGCTGGTGGATGACGTCCACGCTTTCCCCGGGCATATTGCCTGTGATGCAGTTTCGGCCTCGGAAGTGGTGATCCCACTGTATGTCGGTGATCGCTGCCTCGGTGTGCTGGATATCGACAGCCCCACTAAATCGCGTTTTAACGAGGAAGACCTGGCGGGGCTGCAGGAATTTGCCCGCGTGCTGCTGGCCCATTCGGACCTGCCCACCGGCTGATGGCACTGCTGTGGGAGCATCGCGAGGGGGATAATCACTACCAGGTCCGCACCCATGGGGCCAGCGTACGCCTGTATACCAACGGTGTCTTCCACAGCCAGTGGAATCCCCGCGATCCCCTCAGGGGCTCCCTGTGGGAGCTCTTGTTGCTACCTGTATTTTTCCGTGATCGCCGGCAGATCCGCTCGGTACTTGTCCTGGGGGTCGGGGGCGGGGCGGTCATCAGGTTGCTACAGCGCTTTGTCGGGCCGGAGCTTATCGTCGGTGTGGACCTGGATCCGGTGCACCTGGAGGTGGCCCGCAATTATTTCGGTGCCGGGGACGCAGAGCTGGTTTGCGGGGACGCCCGTTCCCATGTCGCGGGCCGGGCAGGGGATCAATACGACCTGATTATCGATGACCTGTTCGGCCACGTGGATGGCGAAGCGCGGCGAACAGTGCGCGCCGACGGCGATTGGTGTCGCCGCTTACTGGGGCTGCTCAGTCCCGCCGGAATTATGGTCGGCAACTTCGGTAGCCGGCGCGAGATGCTCGATAGCGGGTGGCGCGCCACTGACCAGCGGGCCAGTCTGCAGGGAAACTGGAGTGCTGAGCTGCCCGGCTATGAGAACTGTGTACTGGCGGTCAGTCGGGCCCCACTGTCACGTGCCGAGCTGCTCGCCCGCGCGCCCGCGGCCATCAACCCCTCCAGCCACTCCAATCGCCTGAGTAGCCATTTGCGTCGACTGCGCCGGTGACTCGCCACTGCCAGGCAGCGACGTCGGTGTGATTTCATACTCGCCGGACTTGGCGTCTTTTACGACTGCATGTCTATACTCTGGGAGAATACGGTCATTTTTCCGGGGTCGGTGCATGCGCTACAAAACCGTCGAGGATGTCATCCAGGAGGGAAAGGAGTTCCACAAGAAGTTGGCCAGGCAGTATGGGGAGTACGAACAGCTGGCGGGAGATAGCCGCGTGGTGCTGCTGCTGGACCAGCTGAAACGGCGCGAGGACGCCATGACCCATACTCTGGAGGAGTTCCTGACCGACGTTTCTCCCGGCGCGCTACGGACCTGGGTTCAGTTTGCGCCAGAGGGCAAGGAGCCGGAATTCCTGCAGCGGCTGCGGCAGATTGACCTGCACGATGCCGATGGCATCGCCAAGCTGGCGTTGGATATCGACATGTACCTGGCGGACCAGTATCGCGATCTCCTCGACGATGCGGATACGCCGTCTGCAAAAGACGCCTTCCAGCGGCTCCTTGAGCTGGAGGAGCTGGATGAGCACCACCTGTCGATGAACCTGTACAACCTGCGTGACTATTGAGCTGGCCAGGACCCTGTCCGGGCTGTCCCGGCCTGGTGCCAGTCCGGCTAGCGCCGCAGGCGGAAAGTGCAGAATCCCTCTTTGCGTTCAAGCGGTTCGATAGCGCTGAAATGGGGCTGTGCCTTCTTTGGTAAGGGAATAAACTCATTCACCACGAATAGGGCGGTTCCCCCGGGACCCAGCAGGCGCGCTGCGTTGCTGAGAAAGCGCTCGGTGAGATCGCCCTCCACCTGGAACCCCTGGTGGAAAGGGGGGTTGCATATCACCAGCTCGGCAATGCCGGACTGTAGGTCCCCGCCCGCGTCAGACGGTGTCACCACCCCGGCTATGCCCCCTTCGTGAAAGTTGCGTTCACACGCGAGCAGCGCGGCGGCATTATTGTCGGTCGCGGTAAAGTGGAAGTTGCCAAGTTTTGCCAGTTCTGTACTCAGGAAGCCGTAGCCGCAACCCAGGTCGACGACATTGGCACCGGGCGCCGGCAGGTGAGAAGGAAAGTGGCCTGCCAGCAGGGCGCTGCCGCGATCAATCTTGTTCCAGCCAAACAGTCCCGGTTTGCTGTAAAGGCCGGCGAGGGCTTCCAGTTGGCGCAACCTGGGGTAATCCTGGTCGTCGAGCCGCTCGCCGCCGTCGCTGTGCAGCACCAGCCGGCTGGTATAGTCGAGGCCGCTTTTTTCCAGGCTTTTACGGCAGCCAAATCGGGTGGCCGCCCTGGTGGCGTAGGTCTTGATCCCGCTCTGTTTGCCACCCAGCAACACCAGTTCGCCACCCTCGCCAATGACATGCGGGGCGCTGTTGATGACATGGTGCACCACGGCTTTTTCCTTGGAGACCGGGAAGACGATGCGGCGATAGCGCCGCTCCAGTTCCGTAAAGTGGAAGTCGCTGAAAAAACTGCGGTTACAACGCCCTTCGGCGAGATGCGCGATGTCCCAGCGGTTTGTCAGGAGATCCCCGGTAAAGCCGAACCCGGCCTGTAACAAGGCCTTGCTGTTTTCATCAGCGATCCACAGGGTTTCGCGGGGGTTCTCTTGTAAGAGCTCTTGGAGCAGGTATGCCATGGGGTTGAATGCTAATCCATGTGGGTGGCGGTTACTTTACCGACGCGATCTCTTCCGCTGTTAAGGGGCGGTAGTCCCCCTCGACCAGCTCCTCGTCCAGGACAATATCGCCAATGCGTTCACGGTGCAGCTCCAGTACCCGGTTGCCCAGTGCGGCAAACATGCGTTTCACCTGATGGTAACGCCCCTCGTTCAGCGTGACCCTTGCCTCGTTGGCAAACAGCACCTCGAGGGTTGCGGGACGGGTGCGTTTCTTCTCACTGTCCAGCCACAGGCCCCTGGCAAATTTCTCAATCGCACTTTCCTCGATACGGTCGGCGAGGTGGGCATAGTAGGTCTTGTCGCAGTGGTGGCGTGGGGAAGTAATCCGGTGAGACCACTGACCGTCATCGGTCAGCAGTACCAGGCCGGTAGTGTCGATATCGAGTCGCCCGGCAATATGTAGCTGGTGCTTGTTGGGCTCGTCGATCAGGTCGAGCACAGTGGGGTGCTCGCTGTCCTTGGTGGCGCAGACGTACCCCAGGGGTTTATTGAGCATAAAGTATCGCGGGCCCGGCTCCCCAAGCGGGTCGCCGTCGAGACAAATCTCGTCGGTGTCCGCGACCTTGGTACTGGTGTCGGTAACGGGTTCACCGTTAACCGTGATACGGCCGGCCCGGGCAGCGCGTTTGACGTCGGCGCGGGACAGGTCGGTTACCTGGCTGACGGCTTTGTCGAGTCGCATGCGATTGGTTTCTCCCCGGCCCTCCCGCGGACGGGAGGGGTATAGTCGGTTGTGGGTGAGGTGCCCCCGCGCTTCCAGGGGAAGGACAGGGGCTGGAATGCGGGGGTCAGCGCCCGATCTTGCGCTCGCCGGAGTCAACGGACTGGTAGATCAGGGTATTGATCGTCATGGGGCCGACCCCGCCGGGAACGGGGGTGTAGGCGGCGACCCGGTCCACCAGGGGGGCCAACTCGATATCTCCAAGGCCGCCGGGGTGATAACCGGCATCCACCACCACGGCGCCGTCCTTGATCCACTCCGCCTTAATGAACTCGGGCCGGCCTACGGCACCAACGACGATATCGGCGCGGCTGATATGCTGGGCCAGGTCTGTGGTCCGCGAGTGGCAGATGGTCACGGTGGCGTTGGCGTTCAGGAGCATCGCAGCCATGGGCTTGCCCAGGATGGGACTGCGTCCCACCACTACGGCATGCTTGCCGCTGATCTCAATATTGTAGGCTTCCAGCAGGCGCATGATGCCTTTGGGCGTGGCGCAGCCATAGGCCTCTTCACCCATGGCCATCCGGCCAAATCCCAGGCAGGTGACGCCGTCCACATCCTTGTCCAGGCTGATGGCATCAAAGCAGGCCCGCTCGTCGATCTGCTCCGGTACTGGATGCTGCAGCAGGATGCCATGAACATTCTCGTTGGCATTCAGGTCCTCAATCTTCGCCAGCAGCTGCTCGGTGGTGGTGGATGAGGGTAGCTCCACTTGCATGGAATCCATACCGATACGTCGACAGGCGTTGCCCTTCATCTTTACATAGGTGGCGGAGGCGGGATCATCGCCCACCAGGATGGTGGCCAGGATGGGAGTCTGGCCCCCACTCTTTTCCTTCAGGGCCGCCACGCGGGCTGATAGCTCTTCCTCGGTTTTTTTTGCCAGGGCTTTACCATCCAGAACCAGTGCAGACATACAGTATTCTCAACTTAACCGTCATTGGGGATTCGCCCCGGGGAGCGAATCCGCTTGGGAAATCATCCGGGCGCCATGGGCGGCCAGGTAGTGCAAAACCTGCCGGGCGCACCGGGCCAGGGGCGCGGTATTTTCGCACAGGCCGCGAATAATTTCCCCATGTGGTCACCGTTGCCGGCTCCGAACCGCAATGGCCAGGTAAACTTCTGCAAAAAGAATAGCTTAGCGGCGTTGACTCCCCCGGGGGGTGTCAGTATTATGCGCGCTCTCGCAGGGGAGGCGGCAGCTGACCGGTGAGATTTCGGGGCAGTTGTCGGGCCCGAACAGCCTGCGAGTCGGGCTGGCGCAGGCCCGGGTTGTTGCTCCGTGATACAGTTACAAAGTGTATCGGGGCATAGCGCAGTCTGGTAGCGCGCCTGCTTTGGGAGCAGGATGTCGGGGGTTCGAATCCCTCTGCCCCGACCAGACATAGACCGGGTTTCCTTGCGCCCGTAGCTCAGCTGGATAGAGCATCCGCCTTCTAAGCGGATGGTCGCAGGTTCGAGTCCTGCCGGGTGCGCCAACCTTTAAAAGGTGGTCATAGTCAGGCAGTCTCGACTTGGTCCACTGCCGGATTGTAGTCGCAGGACTATTCCGGCCGATCAGCACAGCTGATCGGCGCCGAAGCAAACGCGAAGCAGTGCTTCGCAGGCGTTTGCAGCGGCCCTGCCGGGTGATTTGCCCATAGGCAGGATTGACGTTGCCACAAAGCGTCAAGATATAGCACTTTCAATGGTGGCCGTAGCTCAGTTGGTAGAGCACAGGATTGTGGCTCCTGAGGTCGCGGGTTCGATCCCCGTCGGCCACCCCATACAAATGCCTCCCCTGGAGGTGCAAAAAGCCCGGCTTATAAGCCGGGCTTTTTTGTATATGCCGAAATCGATGGCGGGATCTTTTGCGCGTCCGCGCGGGATACAGGATAATGACGTCCAGACGGAGGCGGCTGTGACTGCTTGTCCGCGAAATGCAATTGTTCACCCCCGCAACAGGCGGGGGTGTCGTTTAACGGGAATAGGGGACATTTTGGTGACGGTATCGGCAGAGCCTAAGGCAACCAACGTACATTGGCATCACGGTGAGGTAAACCGACAGGATCGTGCAAGCATCCTTGGGCACAAGGGTGTGACCCTGTGGTTCACGGGACTGTCCGGTTCCGGCAAGAGCACCGTTGCTGTGGCGCTGGAGAAAGCCCTGGCTGCTCGCGGCGTGCTGAGTTATCGACTGGACGGTGACAACATCCGGTTGGGCATTAACTCCAACCTGGGCTTTTCCGCCGAGGACCGTGCCGAGAATATCCGCCGTGTGGGCGAGATCTCCCGCCTGTTCGCCGATAGTGGCGTGGTGGTCCTGAGCAGCTTCATCAGCCCCTACCGCCAGGATCGCGACATGGTGCGCCGCATCCATGAGGAAAATGACCTGGAGTATCTCGAGGTATTCGTGGATTGCCCCCTGGAAGAGGCGGAGTCCCGCGATCCCAAGGGCCTGTACAAGAAGGCGCGGGCGGGTGAGATCAAGGGCTTTACCGGTATCGACGACCCCTACGAGGCCCCTGAGGCTCCCGAGCTGCACCTGCGCACTGCCGAGATGACGCTGGAGCAGGAGGTGGATGCCATCATCAAGAACCTGCAGGAACGCGGCATCATCGTCTGAAGATGAGCGCTTTCCAGGCTGGCCCTGCAAGGGCCAGCCTTAATCTCAGCAATGGCAGCGCACCCGGCTGGTCTTTGATGCTTCCGCATATCCCTTCCATTTCCTCCTCCTTCTGCGCAATAACACAGTTGTATCTTTCACCGCCATTAGTTCAGTGACCGTGTCAGGTTGCCCCACGGTGGTAATTCCTGCTGCGCCTGTTGTTCGTCTCCCGTCACACTGCCGTTGATGAGGGCGCCATCTGTCCGGATGGCCTGGCTTTCCCTTCATATACTCAAGCTGTACCAACAGGGTGTTCGCTGAGCGGAGGCGATTATGCAGGGACGGAGAGTGAGGATTCTCTCTGGGGTAGGGCTTGTGCTGCTGGTTGCAGTGGCGGTTGGCGGATGGATGTTTATCGACCGTCTCCCGCATATTCCCGATACGCCCCCGGCCCCGGTAGTGGGAGTGCCGGATGGCGCACTCGAGCATGCCCCCACGCCCGCATATTCCGGACCGCATCCCCGCACCACCGAGCGCCCGCCCGAGTACTTTCCCTTCCCGATCAGTATTGGTGAGATCGGGCCTGTGGAGAGCCTGTTTTCCGGCCCGTCCACGTACCCCTTTTATTGCGGTGTGAATAATGTGACCGGTAACCAGCCATTGGTAGACAATCATGACCGGGAGGGGGTCCCTGTATTCGCCGTGGACGAGGAGGGCAAGTGGACCGATGAAGTGATTGGCTACAGCAGGGACTGTAGCCATCCCACACAGGTCGCCTATTATTATCGCAGCACGGAGGACGGCGATTTCCACCCGCTTGAGGCGGCGAACGGGGACATCGACCAGGTGACGGTCAACGGGCGCTCGGTCGATTTTGTCGTGCGGCTCGAAACCGGGACCATCAATCGATTCTTTTACGCCATTGCGGCATTAAAGGGGGACGGGGAAACCGCAGCCAGGCCAAGCCCCGTCAACTGGAACCGACGTCTGATCTACCAGTTTCGCGGTGGTGTAGGGGTTGGCCGGCGCCAGGGGGATATCACCAAGGGTGATATCGTCGGCCGTCGAGCAGACCAGCTGGCACGAGGGTATGCCATCGTTTACTCGACCGGGAACCAGACCAGCAATCACTACAATATCTGGCTGGCCGAGGATGTGGCCCGACGCCTCAAGCGACAGTTTGTCGAGCTTTATGGAAAGCCGCTCTATACGGTTGGTGTGGGGGGGTCCGGGGGAGCCATCCAACAATATCTCTTTGCCCAGAACGCCCCGGGGCTGATCGATGCAGCGCTTCCCCTTTACTCCTACCCGGATATGGTGAGCCAGACAATCTACGTATTCGATTGCGAGCCGCTGGAGTATTTTTTTGATGTGGTCGATGCAGAGAATCCCCGCTGGAAGGAGGTCGCGGAGCGTTCACTGGTGCAGGGGTTGCCGGCCAGCCGGGAGGTCACCAGTCGTTTTCGCGTGCTGGAGACAGCGGCCGCATTATTCGATGGGAGATACCGCACCGGACGGGATGGCACCACCGAATGCACCCAGGGCTGGCGGGGGCTGGTGCCCCTGGTTAACAACCCCAATTTCGTACATTTCATCAAGAATTACGCAGATGATGTTGCGGAGCAAACACACTGGTCCCACTGGGAGGACCTGCGGGCATTCTATGGGGCCGATGAGACGGGCTATGCCAACAGCGCCTGGGACAACGAGGGCGTTCAATACGGGTTGCAGGCATTGCGGTCCGGCGACCTGTCGATGGACACCTTCCTGCGGATGAATGCCACTGTGGGGGGCTGGAAGGCCCCCGAAAACCAGGGCGGGGAGAAGCTCTGGTTCCTGAACGGGCGGGTGTTCCCGATGGAGCTCTCTGTCTGGAGCGAACACAACATGAACCTGGGGAACCTGGACAATCCGGCTCCGCGATCCCGCGCCAGCACAGCGGCAATCGAGGGCATTTACCGGTCCGGTCATGTTTTCCTGGGCGATGTGGAAATCCCTATTATCGACCTGCGCCACTACCTGGATAACGACCTGGATATGCATCACAGTGTGGCTTCCTTTTCCGCGCGGGAGCGCATCCGGCGGGCCCGCGGCCATGCGGAAAACCAGCTGATCTGGACCAGCCACAAGGACTATACGCCGCTGGATGAAGCCCTGGATACCATTGACCGCTGGATGCAGAACATCATCGATAGTCCGCAACTTGGGGTCGCTGCAAACCGCCCGGTGGATGCCAGCGACCAGTGTTTCGATAGCCAGGGCAATGTGATTGCGGCAGGAGAGGGTGTCTGGGACGGGGAATGGAACGGTCGCCCGGCGGGTCCCTGCATGCGGGAGTACCCGATTCATAGCACTCCGCGCCAGATGGCCGGTGGCCCGATGACAGATGACGTATTCAAGTGTCGCCTGCAGCCCGTTGCGGCGGCAGTTGAGCGGGGAATATACGGTGCGGCAACGGATTCTGTCGTCGAGCGGATGCAGGACCTGGAGCGGGTGTTCCCATCCGGGGTGTGTGACTACAGTGCGCCGGATCTGGCCCGTCCTGAAGAGCAGTTGATACCCGGTCGGGCCCCGGTTTCGATCGCAGGCCACATGATCCTGCCGGACTACCGGCAGCCAATCCAGCGTTTTGCCGGGGACAAAGAAGACGCCCCGGACCCTGTCAGCCCCGAGCCGGTGGCCCTGCCGGCCACTGAAAGCGATTGAGCTCGGCACTGGTGTGCCCCAAGTGCCGGATATGAAAGGAAAAAGATGCAATTAGTGGCGCGGAATTTGTTGACAGGGCAGGCCAATCGGGTATGATGCGCGTCGCTCGAGGGGCACAGCCCAGAGCAAAAAAACGGGTGGTTAGCTCAGTTGGGAGAGCGACGGCCTTACAAGCCGTAGGTCACAGGTTCGACCCCTGTACCACCCACCATCTCTCTGGCAGCAGCCTGCAGAAATTGAGAGATGCGCCTACCGCGGACCGGTAGTTCAGTTGGTTAGAATGCCGGCCTGTCACGCCGGAGGTCGCGGGTTCGAGTCCCGTCCGGTCCGCCATATACAAAAAAGCCCCGCTCGAAAGAGCGGGGCTTTTTTGTATATGCTGGATCGGCGTACGAGAACCCTCGTTCGACAAAATTGCCGGGAGCAATTTTGGACGCCAGAGCGAAGCGACGGCGCCCGAAGGGTGAGCGGCATAGCCGCGAATCAGTCCCGCCACAGGTGTTCCAGCTGGCACGGAGCGATCTACCCAAGAGCGGGGCTTTTTTGTATATGCTGGATCGGCGTACGAGAACCCTCGTTCGACAAATCGGCAGGGCCGGGGACGCCGCGAATACATGCAGCGGCCGGACCAGCCGATTTGGACGCCGCAGCGAAGCGGAAGCGCCCACAGTCGCTGCTCTGGCCTGCCTCGCAGTCCTGAGCGGCGTACCCCGGTTACGGCGTTACCAGCACCTTGCCTTCACGCCCGCCCTGGGCGGCCGTTGCCACGGCATCCTTGATATCTTTCACGCTGAACGTACTGTCGATGGGCGCCTTCAGTTTTCCCGCAATCACCAGCTTCGTCAGCTCACCGTAGACCCTCTCCTGGTCCTGTGGTGATGCCTCCTCGAACCACCGGGCCAGCCAGAAGCCCCTGAGCGAAACCCCCTTGAAGATCAGTGCCGTAGGGGAAATCTTGCATGGCTTGCCGCTCATCATGCCGTAGTTCACCAGTGTGCCCCCGGCAGCGAGGCAATCGGCGATACGGCCCGTGGCTGTATCCCCCACGGCGTCAATCCCCAGTTTTATTTCTGCGCCGCCTGTGGCCTCCTTGACCCGCGCGGGTAGGTCTTCGCCGTCCACCAGGACGACATCCGCGCCCTGTGCCTTGAGCGGCTCTATCAGGGATTCGCGACGGACAACGTTGACGGTCTTGAAGCCGCGGAAGTGTGCCAGCTGGATCAGGTAGTTACCCACGCCGGAATTGGCCGCATTCTGGATCACCCAGTCGCCTTTCTCCAGATTTACGAACTCGCTCAACATCAGCGAGGCCGTGGGCGGATTGATGGAAATCATCGACAGCTGCAGCGGGTCTGCCTCATTGGGAAGGGGAAGCAACTTGTCTGCCGGAACAACGAAATGGGTGCGCCAGGTCCCGATGCCTACCGGCAGCAGTACCGTCTGCCCAATCTCTGGCGCGGTGACGCCTGGCCCGTGTTCGACCACCCGGGCAACCCCCTCATTGCCGCCGATAGCGGGGAGGGGCGGCAGCATGCCGTAATCACCGGTGAGGGTGAGGACGTCGGAGGGGTTGATGGGGGAAGCCAGCAGCTCCAGGAGCACTTCGCCTTCCTTCAGTTCGGGTGTTTCACATTCAACTGCTTCGATGACTTCCTGCGGTACCGGGCCGCGGGACTGGTATTCTGCTTTGAGCATTTGTTGCTCCTCCTTTTGTTGAATCTCTAGCTCCTGTGAGAACCATGGACCGCAATTTAGTCGATCTCGTTTTACAGTGACCACTTTTAATCATTGATGGCGCCTTATCACGCAGCTTGATATGGGCCGGATAGGGCATAGCACAATCCAGTAACTGCATGTTGCCAGGTGACCGTAAAAGGTATAAATTCGGTCATATATCCGGATCATTTGGAGGGGTGAACATGGCGTCAATGCCTTCGCTGGAGCCACAGCCGTCAGAGGACGAAGTACTGCTGGAGGCCCTGCTGAATACCGCATCCTACCTGGGCCTGCGCAAGCGCGAGCTGGCCGACATCATCCATATGGACGAGCGCACCCTGAGGCGTAAGTCTGGCCTGACCCCGGACAGTGCCCCGGGCCAGCTCGCCCTGTTGCTGGTGCGGGCCTATCGCGCGGCCTTTGTATTGATGGGCGGTGCAGAAGGGGCCCGGCACTGGTTCGATACGCCCAACAGATCACTCAATGGCAGCCCCCGGGAACTTGTAGCCCAGATTGAAGGCCTGGTGCGGGTGGTCAATTACCTCGATGCCATGCGGGGCAAGGTATGAGTGACGGGCTCGACCAGCTGATCGATAACAGCCGCCAGCGGCTGATGGGCAGGCTGTTCCGGATTGTGGAGTCCCAGGAGGATGTTGCCACCCGCAGCCTGGTGGACAGCCTCCAGAAGCAGGAGGCCCTGGAGAACCTGCTCGAGCGCAGCAAACCGAAGCGCCTGCCCGGCACAGAACAGCTCCATTACCTGCTGGCCACGCCTTTCCGCTATCCACCGCTGCCCTGGGGATCCCGTTTCGGCAGCACCGCGGAAAACGGCATTTTCTATGGCAGCAAGACCATTCCCACCGTGCTGGCAGAATCCGCCTACTATCGCCAGCTGTTCTTCAATGACATGGAGTTGTCCCCGCGGGCGCCAATCACCAGTTACCACAGCATCTTCTCGGCCCGATATGCCGCGGATCCCGGCGTGCGCCTGCAGGCTCCAGCCTGGAAGTCGTACTGGGACAGGATTGCCGACCCGGTGAATTACCACTTCTGCCAGCAGCTGGGGGCACGGATGCGGGCAGCGGGTATCGTGGGGATAGAAGCTCCATCGGCGCGGGCCCGGCAGGCTGAGATTGCCCCCTTTCCCCCCACTGACAGCGAGGGCGTCAATGTGGCGCTGTTCTCCCCGGAGGTCCTGTTGCGGCGGGCGCCGATGCAGGAGGCGGAGGTCACAGCCGAAACCGGTGCGGATGGAGTCGCCTTCCTGCTCAAACTGGGTGACGGCACCGTTACCCATCGCTTTCCCGCCTCCGCCTTCCGGGTCGGGGGCCAATTGCCACTGCCCGCCTGATTCGGCATGCGGCGGGCAAGCCGCTTTCCTCGCATTAGGTTACGACGAATACCCTGAGAATCAGCCATGACCCCTCGCTACCTGACCCGTTTTGATCCCGGCTCTGTCCGCGAGGCTACCTTGAACGTCCCATACCAGCGGCTCCACAGCAGTCTCTTTCCGGAGGTTGAGGTATGGATGCGGCGTGATGACCTGCTGGATCCGCTGATCTCTGGTAACAAGGCCTACAAGCTGGTCTACAACGTTCAGCGCATGCGGGAACAGGGGTTGGATGCCATCATCACTTGCGGCGGTGCCTGGTCAAATCATATCCATGCGACTGCGGCAGCTGGCCGACGTTTTGGGTTCAGGACTCTTGGCGTTATCCGCGGCGCACGGCCGAAAGAACTGAGTGCCACGCTCCAGGATGCCGAGCGCTTGGGCATGAAACTGCATTTTGTGACCAGGGCTGAATACAGGCGGCGTTACAGCGATGAGTTTTTGTCCTTGGCAGGCCTTGAGCAGTATCGGGCCCACTTTATTCCCGAAGGTGGTTCGAACCGGGAGGGACTTGACGGTCTGCGTATGCTGGGAGAGGCCATAGAGGCTACTGCGCCCGTCGTATTTGACCAGGTATGGCTGCCTTGCGGTACCGGCGTGTCCCTCGCGGGCCTGCAGGTGGGTCTGGGTAAGGGGGGCACAGTTGGGGTTCCGGTACTCAAGGCCGAGGGGGGAATCCAGGAAGAAGCGCTCCGGTGGCTACGGGAGCTCGACTGCCCTCGCATTCCAGCGGTTCTTGGCGGGTATCACTGCGGTGGCTATGCCCGCCAGACCACCGCCCTGAGGGCCTTGCAGCGGTACTTTGAGGCGGACACGGGAATACCCCTTGAACCTGTTTATATGGCGAAGCTTGTCTATGCCTTGAGCCAACACTGCTCCGCGGGCAAGTTGCAGCCGGGCAGTCGCGTCCTGCTCATCCATACAGGCGGGCTGCAGGGCAGGCGAGGCTTTGCGCCGGCTATAAAATGATCATGGATTTGGGCTGGTCGGCTCGTGTTCTGCTCTCCTGACTGCCGGGTCCCGGTTCGACTCGGATTCAAAGCTCAGGCATAATCTCCGATCGGTTTTCGGGTGCCCGGTGGGCACCTTTTGCTTAAAAAACAAACAGTTCAGGCAGGCAAGAACTGAATCGCTGGGCCCGGGTTAGGGCACCATGGGGGAGCGGTGTCAGAATTCAAAAATATCGGGCTGATCGGCCGGACAGAAAGTGACAGTGCAGTTCTTTCGCTCAAGCGCCTGATGGCGTTCCTGCAGCGTGAGGGTTATGCCGTGGTACTCGAGCAGGAGACCGCGAAGGCGGTGGCTGCCCAAGGTGCGCGTATTTCCTCCAAGGACAAGCTCGGCGAACTCTGCGATCTGGTGATCGTGGTGGGCGGCGACGGTAGTCTACTGGCAGCAGCCCGCGCACTGGCCAAATTCAGTGTGCCCCTCTTAGGTATCAATCGCGGTCGCCTGGGCTTTCTCACAGATATTACTCCCGACGAAATCGAATCCAAGGTTGGCGAAGTCCTGTCAGGAAAATATATGGCGGAAAGTCGCTTCCTGCTGGATATGTCTGTGACTCGCAATGGTAAGCCTGTTGGGAAAGGTTCCGCTCTCAATGATGTGGTCATCCATCCGGGAGAATTTATCCGGATGATCGAGTTTGACCTTTTTATTGACGGCCAGTTCGTATACACCCAGCGGTCCGATGGCCTCATCGTCTCTACCCCTACCGGATCTACAGCCTACGCATTATCCGGGGGAGGCCCAATAATGCATCCAAAATTGGATGCAATAGTGGTTGTTCCACTAAATCCCCATACACTAAGCAGCAGGCCGATCGTTGTTGAAGGTAGCAGCGAGTTCAAGATTATTATTGGTGAGCACAATATTGCCCGTCCACATGTAACCTGTGATGGACATGATCAGTTGATTACCAAGCCAGGTGATGTAGTTCGCATTCACAAAAAACCTCATCGTCTGACACTAATCCATCCGATTGAACATAATTTTTATGAGACATGTCGCTCTAAACTTAGCTGGCAACTAGGTGGATAGTGAAGGGGGTCAGCGAGATTTTTAATTCACGATAAAAACCAGATGTAGAGATTTATAAACCTTATTCACGACACCTAACAGAGAATAAAATGCAACCACAATCTGATGAACTACTAAGTGACTTAAAGTGCGAGAGCGCTATGCTGTTGGAGCACTTGTATTGGGTGCAGGGAGAGATGGAGGAGAACAAGGATCTCTATTTGGAGGTAAAGGAACGCTCGTTAACGATTAGTGAAATTGAAAAAAAGATTAGTGAAATTAAAAAAGAAAATATGCAGCTAAAAAAAACATTGTCTCAAGCCAATCGCGAACTGAGTCGTGCAAAAGCTAAAATCGAACAAATAAGGAAAAGTACTTCTTGGAGGTTGACCGGGCCGATAAGGGTCATAAAGCGTTTTTTGTCAAGACAGCAATGAGCGGAGAAATAACCTCTTTTGCTTTGGGCTAAATGGACCGCTTGAAGTCAACTTGAAGTACCTATGCTAATGAGAGACTTACTAAAGTCCGGCAAAAATGTAAGAATCAAAGCAGACATTAAGCAGATCACTGCATGATTTTTTAAATATAGCGAAAAGACTGAAGTTGGTAGGCTTTATGGATCATTGGGGTGATTGTCGAGTGCAAAAACATACAAATTATTCGAGGCGAGTATTTAATCTTGAAAGCTTGACGCTAAATTAGCGGATAAGCCGTCCGTTGACCAGGGAGCCATTTTGGGTCTTGTACTTAAAAACTGTTAATTCCCTATACCGAAAACTATGGATTATTTGCCGTGAATGGCTCGCTCAAAGCCTCCTCTCCCTGCCTGAATGAATTTCACGATAAAGTGATTCTGGGTTGCCGAATTGTGGTGTTGATTTTCTTGGCCGTTTTTTAATTTATTGTGGATCGAGGATTGCAGTGTTAGATATGACTTTGTCTCTTATTGGAAGAGAAAACAATTTATTCCAGAAAGATATCAAGACACACGAAGAATATTTGTCTGGGACCGTGGAGGCTAGTAGCTTTTTAGTGATTGGCGGCGCTGGATCAATAGGCCAGGCGGTAGTTAAAGAACTCTTCAAGAGAAGCCCCAAGAAACTTCACGTGGTCGACATAAGTGAAAACAATCTGACTGAATTGGTTAGAGACGTTAGAAGTTCTCTGGGTTATATAAAAGGTGATTTCAGAACATTTTGCCTGGACTTAGGCTCCATTGAATATGATGCCTTCATGAAGGCTGATGGTAGCTATGATTATGTGTTTAACCTCTCCGCTTTAAAGCATGTTCGCAGTGAAAAAGACCCGTATACATTAATGCGAATGATTGATGTGAATATTCTTAATACAGATAAATCGGTTTTGCAGGCAGCCGAATCTGGGGCTGAAAAATATTTTTGTGTTTCTACTGATAAGGCTACGAACCCGGTAAATATGATGGGAGCCTCTAAGCGCATTATGGAGTTATTTTTAATGCGCAGAAGTAAGGATATTAGGATATCAACCGCACGCTTTGCGAACGTCGCATTCTCTGACGGATCACTTTTGCATGGATTTAATCAAAGGCTGCTCAAAGCTCAACCGATAGTCGCGCCAAATGATATTAAAAGATATTTCATCACTCCTGAAGAATCTGGGCAGTTGTGCCTGCTATCGTGTCTCTTGGGAGAAAATAGAGATGTCTTTTTTCCAAAGCTAAGTGATGACCTGGACCTGATATCATTTTCTTCCATCGCAGAAAAATACCTCAAGCTTAGGGGGTACAAACCTTACATTTGCTCTTCTGAAGAGGAAGCAAGAAGTCTAGTTCATGAACTTGCTGGTAAAAAGGAATGGCCCTGTCTCTTCACTAGAAGTGATACTACAGGGGAAAAAGACTTTGAAGAGTTCTTTAGTGATGAGGATTCCGTTAACCTGGATCGGTTTAACGGCGTAGGTATCATTAAGAATGACGCTCTCTTTGATCCGGAAAAGTTAGAAAAATTTGAGGCTGAAATTAGCCGGTATAAAAATTTGAGAAAGTGGGATAAGAGCGACTTGCTTTCTTTATTTGTAAAGCTGGTACCTGAATTTTCCCACCAAGAGACTGGGAAATATCTAGACGGCAAAATGTAGGAATTTATATGCATCAAGAACTAGTGAAATTCGTGCGTGAAATCTACAGTAGTAATGAAGTGATTCCTCTTCACGCACCGATCTTTGCTGGGAATGAGAGCAAATATGTCACTGAAACAATTGATAGTACGTTTGTTTCAAGTGTCGGAAAATTTGTTGATGAATTCGAAAGCCAGATAGAAAACTATACAAAATGTAAAAAGGCTGTAGCGACGGTTAACGGTACATCCGCCCTGCACACGGCGCTATATATGTCTGACGTACAGCGCGGGGACATGGTGATTACGCAAGCGCTGACCTTTGTTGCCACGTGCAATGTGTTATATCACATGGGAGTTGAGCCAGTATTTGTTGATGTTTCAATGGAGAGCATGGGGCTGTGTCCGATGAAAACCGGGAAGTGGCTTGATGAAAATGCATTTATTGACAGCGCAGGGGAATGCAGGCATAAGTTCACAAATAGGAAGATTAGCGCCATCCTCCCTATGCATACCTTTGGCCATCCTGTTCAACTGGACGGCTTTTTAGATCTATGCAGTGAATGGAATTTAAAGTTGATTGAGGACGCTGCAGAAAGCCTAGGATCCTTTTACAGGGGGCAGCATACCGGTACGTTCGGAAAGTTTTCTGCGTTGAGCTTTAATGGTAATAAGGTCATTACTACCGGAGGCGGAGGAATGGTCCTATGCCAAAGCGACCTTGAAGGAGCACGAACAAAGCACATAACTACAACTGCTAAGGTCTCACACCCCTTCGAGTTTTTCCATGATGAGCCCGGATTTAACTATAGACTACCTAACATAAATGCAGCACTAGGATGTGCTCAGTTGGAAAATATAGGTACTCTGCTAGATAAGAAAAGGCAAATAGCTAACAACTACATGAGCTTTTTCAATAGATCAGATTATGTATTTTTCAAGGAGCCTGAGTATGCAAAGTCAAATTATTGGCTTAACTGCGTAATTTGCCCGACCAAAAAAAGTAGGGACCAACTATTGCTCGAGACAAACCGGGCTGGCGTTATGACCCGGCCAATATGGAAGCTTATGAGTAATTTGCCAGCATTTAAGCATTGTCTCTCTGATGACTTATCTAATTCGAAATATCTAGAAGAGCACGCGGTTAATATCCCTAGTGGTATTAGCAAGGAGCTCATGTAAATGATTTCTAAAGTAGCGATATTTGGTTCGGCTGGATTTGCATCTGAAATTGTTGATCTTTGTGATGATTTAAACATTAGAGAAATTGTATTCATTGAAAAAACCGGTGAAGTCCCTGAAAAACATGGCATACCAATATTTTCCGAAGAAGAAATACCACGACTAACCAGAGACAATTTCAATTTTGCAATAGGTGTATCAGATCCCGGGAAAAGACAGGCGATTTCAAACTTATATCCAAATTTACCATATGCTAATTTGATCCACTCTAGTGCGACATTTGGACGAGCTCAATATAAGAAACTTGTGAGTGCAAGGGGAATAGTCATCGCTGCTGGTGCGAGGCTGATGAGCAATATTAGCTTGGGCAACTTTGTTGTAATAGGCGTAAACGCAACGGTTGGCCATGACTGCGAAATTGGCGACTACTCAACTATATTGCCTGGCGCCAATGTTTCTGGAAATGTCTGTTTAAAAAGACGCGTATATATAGGCACCAATGCTACAGTCCTCCAGGGCGCCGAGGGAAGTCCACTGGTTTTAGGTGGGGATATTATGGTTGGCGCAGGGGCAGTTGTAACCAAAAGCTTTAAAGAAAGTGGAGTTTTAATTGGAGTTCCAGCGAAGTATAAACCTCAGAGCTAGCGAAGTGAAGAATACCGTTGTGATTATGTCTACGGCATATCCGGTAGATAGTTACATTGCACGGGATTTTTTTACATCTCTCTTAAATCAATCAAATAAAAAATTTGACATCCTAGTCGTGAACGATGGTTATGAGGGGTTTCACGAATTAAAGGAAGAGTATAAAGCTCTTAATATTATAGAGCTCCCTGGGATTTCAAATATTGCAAAGAATAGAGAGCTATTAATTAACACTGCTCGTTTACATTATGAGCTTGGCATCTTTTGCGACTTTGATGATGTCGCAGACTGCAATAGGGTTGAAGCTGCAGTCTCGGAATCTGATAACGCGGACATTATTGTTAACGATCTGGACATCTATTCCGGTGAGAGAGTGATATACCCGGGTTTTTTTCAGGGAGAATTAAAGCACGGGCAAAAACTCAGTTACCAAGATATAAAAGAGAAAAACTATTTTGGGCTTTCTAATACCTCTGTGAATTTAAAAAAGCTCTTCCCGGTAAACTTTCCGGAAGAGCTAAAGATTGTCGACTGGTATTTCTACTCAATACTTTTACATAAAGGCTTGACTGCACAATTCACCAATAGCACTAAGACATTATATCGACAAGACGGTGAACACCTTGCAAATCTCCTGGAGAACTCCAGAGAGCAATTTCAAAATGAACTTGAGGTGAAGAAAAAGCACTATAGCTTACTTTCTTCAGCTTTACCGAATCTCAAAAATGAATTTGAAAATTTTCTGAGTAGACTGAATGAAATAGATCTAAAGCAGTTCGATATGCTTAGTAGAGAAGTAATGTGCTCCGAACGTGAGAGCCATGCTTGGTGGTCTATGATACAAACCGGGGAAATAATATGATGCTAACAACAAACTTTAAGCTTGAAAATTACGGTCTTCCATATGTGATTGCTGAGCTCGGATCGAACCACAATGGGGACATGGGCTTGGCGCGTAAATTAATCTTACAAGCGAAGCAAGCTGGAGCAAATTGTGTAAAGTTCCAGAGCTGGACTAAAGATAGCATTTTTTCCAGGAAAAAATATAAAGATAACTATTTTATCGCTGATGACTACAGAAACCGGACAGATTACTCTCTTGAAGAAATTGTTGAGGAGTATTCAATATCCGAAGAGCAGCTGCTTGAAATGAAGAAGTTTTGTGACGAGGTGGGAATAGATTGCACGTCGACACCGTTCTCGCAGAAAGAGGCTGACTTTTTAGTTGAGAAATTGAACACACCTTTCATTAAGGTGGCATCAATGGATCTGAATAACATTCCCTTTCTCCAGTATTTGGCAGGGAAGATGCGCCCAATTATCCTCTCAACTGGACTCAGCGAGCTTCACGAAATTGACAAGGCAGTCAGGGCTGTCGAAGAAGCGGGGAATACTAGTATTTGTTTGTTGCACTGTGTATCTACATATCCACCTGTAGATTCAGATGTGCACTTGAATAATATGATTACACTTAGACAAGCTTTTCCAAACTATCCGATTGGTTTTTCTGATCATACAATTGGGGTAGAGATTCCACTAGCTTCAGTGGCACTAGGTGCATGCTTAATAGAGAAGCACTTTACTTTAGATAAAAATATGGAGGGTTGGGACCATAAGGTGTCTGCGACACAAGATGAGCTGGCGTCGATTGTATCTGGAGCAAAGAGAGTTAATGATTCCTTAGGCAGTTTCCGGATCAGGGCCACAGAATCAGATGAAAAAAAGAAAGAGTTTCGGCGTAGTATTGTCTTAAAAAAGAGTATGCGTGCTGGCGAAATTATCACCATGGAAGATATTGACTATAAGAGACCTGGTGGTGGATTGGACCCAGAAATGTCTGACTTTGTCGTTGGGTTTCGAGTTAATCAAGACTTGCCATATGACCACATTCTCACCAAGGATGATATTAAATAAATGCTGGCTCTAATACCCGCCAGGGGGGGCTCAAAAGGTCTCCCCAAGAAAAACATCCTGCCGATTGGTGGAAAGCCGCTAATCGGACATTCGATAGCTGCAGCTAAACTGGTTGAGCAAATTTCGGAAGTATACGTATCTACAGATTGTGAAGAGATAGCCGATGTTGCAAGGGGCTATGGTGCAATAGTTCCTTTCATGAGAAGTGAAGCTCTGGCTAGCGATACCGCAGTAGCCATTGACGTATATTTAGATTTTATTCAGCGAATGGAATCCCGGTTGGGTAAAGAGCTTAACGAAATCGTTGTTTTGCTCCCAACGTGTCCTCTGAGAACATCACTGGATATCGAATCAGCAATCACGTTATTTCGAGAAAAAAATGCTGATTCGGTGATCAGTTATACGCAGGAGTCGCACCCTATTAGGTGGCATAAATACGTTAATGACGAGGGAAAATTCGAGAATATTTTTAATGAAGTAATGGATAACCGTCAAACAGAAAAGGTGTCCTACTATCCAAATGGAGCCATTTATATTTTTAAGACGGACCTGTTAAAAAATAGAAAATATTATTCAGAAAATAGCTACGCATATTTAATGCCACGATCAAGATCAGTGGACATTGATTACCAGGATGATCTGGATTACGCGAGATATTTGATGGAGGCGGCACCAGATGCATAGATGTGTATACGTACTGAAGGAAGATAGTTCGTTTCATTCAGCGATAAAAGCTCTGGATAAGGGAGGGCAGGGTGTGCTTGTCTTCATTGATGAGCAAGGTCGACTCCTTGGGATAATAACGGATGGCGACGTAAGAAGAGCAGTTTTACGAAAAGAAAATAATCTGCGTAATATAATAAATTACCAGCCGGAGTTCATGAGTATAAACTCACACAAAAGTGATGTTATCTCTCGCCTTAGAAGGATTCATCGACGGCATATGCCTCTAGTTGATGGCGCCGGCAAACTTGTTACTCTATTCTCGCTAGATGAAATTGAGTTTATCAGCAAGAAAAATAAAGTTGTTGTTATGGCTGGTGGATTGGGGTCTCGACTAGGGGAACTGACAAGACATACCCCTAAGCCTATGCTAAATGTTGGTGACAGGCCTATGTTACATCATCTCGTAGAGATGTTTAGCGAGCATGGCTTCAGCGATTTTATATTTTGTGTGAATTATAAAAAAGAAGTAATCAAAGAATACTTTGATGACGGCACTAAATTCGGGGCAAGAATTCAGTACGTTGAAGAACGTGATAGATTAGGTACGGCAGGGGCGTTAAGCCTTATTGAAAAATCCGATTTAGATCAGGATTTCTTTGTGATCAACGCTGATGTTCTCACGAGTGTCAATTTTACTGAGCTTCGGGACTGTCATGTTCAATCAAATTCCAAGGCTACAATGTGCGTACGTAAACATACAGTGCAAATTCCCTATGGAGTCGTAAACTCAATAGACAACCATGAAATCTCGTCAATTGAAGAGAAGCCAGTACTAGAGTTTAAGGTCAATGCAGGGATTTACATGCTTAATCCTGGCGTACTGGACCTGTTAGATCATCATGTCTACCTGGATATGCCAAGTTTGTTTGAACGGCTGAAGTTAGAGAAGTTTAAGACCACGATTTTTAATGTAGATGAATACTGGTTGGATATAGGAAGAAAGGAAGATCTAAGTCGCGCAAACGCTGATATTCAATATTTGCCTAGTGACTGACAGTCGATACGATTGATGCCGGCAATGCGGGAACAAAATTACGGGCTGATAGATTATATATTAACTATTCACAAGTGAGCTTATCTATAAAAGTTGACTCGAAAATTACTACAGAAATGAATTAAAAAGCATGAAAATTTATCTTTATCCGGAATGAATACTTGCTAAGCGATATTTGCAGTCGTATATGAGGCCGCGTAAATACTATATAACTCATTCATGATTACTTATTAAAGATTAACTAAATGAAGCTGATTGAATTAATGCAGGAAGGTTGGGATCGTGTGAGCAAGATCACGAACGATCGCGCTAAAAGAATAGACAGTTTACCGGATCATATTGCCAAATTCTTTAATAGTTCTGAAGTGGAAGTTATTGATGGTGAGATCGCTGTCAAAAACGCCAATATTTTCTTTTGTGATGAGATAGACAAAGGGTTACAGCTTCGCCGCTTTGTTCCTGGTTTCATTAACCTTTGTGGATCGACAAGAAATAATTTACGTGAGTTTGAGTTCTTTAAAAATGTCTTGAGGAGAAACGGCATTACTGAACAAGTAGTGAACGTTGCCGAATTAACAGTTAAGCCAGCTTTTTCTCCTGTGGAAGATTTAGTCGACAGAGCCGCAATTGGGGATTGCTTCTATAATTGGACCCGAGACACTGGTAGTGTTCCTGCGCTTACACTTCACTCTCTTATTTGGTTTACAAAGGCATTTTTATCTTGGGTAGCTGCAAATCCTGACTCGCTTTGCAGGCTGGTCCCACTGATAGTTGTTTCAAATGACCACTCTCCGATTTCCGTGGCAATTGTCCAGGCCGCAAGATTCAAAAGTATTCCAACGGTTTATTTACAGCATGCTGAGGTTACCGATCATTTTCCACCTCTAGTGTTTGATATTAATATTTTGCATAATCAAAGATCACTTAATGTCTATTCTGAGATTGGTCCAATAAGAGGTGATAGCTTTATACTGTCGCGTTGGATTGGTTCTTTCCGATTGGAGAGGTTGCGAAAAAAAGAGACGCAGAAAGTTAATGTTGCACTATATCTCACTGCCAATTTCCACTTAGATAAACTGAATGAAATAATCGATCCGTTGAAATTAAATCCGGCGATTGAGTCGATCGCAGTAAAGCCTCATCCTAGAACTGATCCTCGGATCCTCGACCAGCTCCAGTTAATATATGGAGACTTGATTCAGCTCAATCCCATTGATATACCCGACGTTGCTGTGGTTCAGAACTCATCTGTGGTAACAGAGCTACTTCACATAGGTGTAAAGGTATTCCATATTCCTGGGTATGATTGGTTACCTGGTGACTATTATGGCTTTGTCCATGATGGAATATGTGACGCAGTTTCTGATTCTGACTTGTCGGGGAGATTCTGGGAAGATTTTAATTATGATGAAGATTGGCTGAGAAGTTACTCAACAATAAATCCGTCGGCTACGAGTAGTTATGATAATGATGAAAAGCTACTGTGCGAAAAAGTCGAACACATAATTCGTACGCGAAGATCTAACCTTGAATCAGATAATCTTGAACAGAGAAATCTATTAGGAAGCTGGATAGATATAGCAGGAAGAGAGGTTAAACTGAAACCACGACTGAGAATGGAATTGAAATTATTGGTGTTGGCGCCAATCACATACCTCTCCCATTGCCGAAATCTCCCTTCGAGAAATGCTAATTCACTTTTAAGCCTGATCGAAGCTGTTGACTTCTTGCATCATGCCAGAATTCCTGAGCTTGTCCGTATTTATAATGCATCTTTGAAAATTCCTGCAGAGGGACCGTTTCAGGCACTGATAAAATTGAAAGCACTTGAGTGGACTTTTGAAGAGTTGAATCAAGATGTTTACGAGGAAATAAGTAGCATTATTGACAGGGAAGATGAACCACAAGTAGTCAGCAGGCTGGAAGATAGTTTTTTGACAGCCATTTTACGTTCAACAAACTCAAAGTGGCTAATGGAGTTCTTTGCGAAAGCAAGGGCTCTATCTGTAGATAGATTACACATTAGCCGTCGTATACACCTTAAGCGTTTGATTGATTCATCAAAACAAGAACTGGAGCCTATTAGTCGTTTAGAGAGAAGTATTTACAGTTCTTTGTCTAGTCTGGATAGAGCGAAGTTGGACGTTCTTGGCAATAGTCGCGATATTGGATCTACGCAGTTACATCCGACTGTTCTCGATGTTTTCATTTCCAATGCGCCAAATGGAGTTGTTTGGCAGTTTAGAAATTACGTCCTTCCCGTTTATAAAAAATTTGAAAGCCAAATGTGCTACATGGATGTGCGTTGGTCAAGTAAGCAGAGAAATAAGATACTTGACACGATTAGCGATAAAATACTCGCACGTGAAGCATTTTCATTTATTAGACTTAGTGAAGGAGAAGGGTACATATATAGAGATCTAAGTGAACACTTTACTCTTGATGATGTTGAAAATAGAGAGAGGCATTGGTGGGGAGCGAATCTGGATGAAGAGACCAGAGCGGGATTAGTTGCTCGAAACAGAGCAGCAATTCAGGGTGCAGACTTACTGGGTATTCCATCTGTTTATCGTTTCTTAAGAGATATAAGCTCTAATAGCTGCCAATTAAGTGCAACTCTTACTGGTAGGGGGCTACTGGCAGTGCTCAATGGTGTCGGTCATGATTGCTCTTCAGAGGTATTGTTTACAGAGGAAAAGGCTAACATCCCCCTATTCGGTGATCCAGAAACAATCAGAACCCTGATTTCACGAGCAGAGAAGACTATAGTCGTATCCAGTATTAAGGAGACCCTGATCAAAGGTGTGCTTGGAGAGGAAGTAACGGTGATACCTATACCAACTCATTATCGTACACATAATAATAAGAAGTATGTAACCTCCGATCGCATTTTACCTTTGCTCATTGATGAGCTGAGTTCAGCAGTCCGTGGTCTCTTGGGGCCCGGAACTTTATTGCTTGTCTCAAGCGGTGTCGCGGGAAAGGCAATTCTAGATGTGGGCAAGCATTGCGGTGCTGTTGCCGTAGATCTAGGAGGCGCCATCGACCAATGGTTTAAAAAAGATGGTCTAGCCTACTAAGCCGTTTTTTCAGCTAGCTTAAAGTTCGCAAAAGATCTAACGGACGTAAGTATAGTTTGGCTAGTTATTCTGATGTGCCGGCGCAGAAGTTAGGTGACCTACCTGCAGAAGGAGGATGAACTGCGGTTATCCACTGCGTTTCAACCGGAGTCTTGATTCTCTGCCGCTATGTACGCTCAACAAGATAAGGGCGACAACTGTCCATAGGGCTCCAGCGTGTCCACACCTGGTCACGCTCAGCGGTATTGCATTTTTACCCGGAGTATATTTCCTGTTTAATCGCACAGGGGAGAAGCATTACACAACGCATCCTGAGAGTACGCTCAAATCGAAGTTCAGTCACTCCTGTTAGCACCAGAATAGGCAAGAGGGCAGCCGCGAGCGGTGCAACTGTTAAGCTCCGGCCTGAAGAACACGTGCAAGTAGAATGCGACAGACTGCGATTCAGCCTATTTTAGACTTACCGAATGGTGTTGCGGTAGTTACTCCTCACGTTCCTCGCTAGGACGTAAAGACCAGGATTGTCACCAACTGCGCCTAACTGGCTAAAATTTGAACAGCTCTGCGCCTGTTCGTGAAAGTAAATCAAGCCTACGCGATTGAGTCTAGACCCCAAATCAAGTATGATCCCGTTCATCGAGTGAACGCCAGAGGCATCGGATGTATTCCGCTCCCTTCACAATCTAATACCTGGCCTTCTTGCGAGATAGGAAGTTCTTTGATGCCTAGTGACGAATACAGCTACCGCGTACTGAAGTTGCTCTCACAAAACCCACACCTCAGTCAGAGAGACCTGGCCAAAGAGCTCGGGATTAGCCTCGGCAAAGTCAATTATTGCTTAAAAGCCTTAATTGAGGTGGGGCTTGTCAAGGCGAAAAATTTTAAGAATAGTCGAAATAAGCAAGCCTATGCTTATCTCCTCACGCCCCAGGGGATTGAAGAGAAAACCAAAATCACCGTTAGGTTTCTAAACTCCAAGTTGGCTGAGTTCCAAGCCCTAAAATCGGAAATCGAAACCTTACGAAAAGAAGTTGGAAGTCACGTTGACACAGTTTCCGAGTAGAAAATTTCACTCCGCAGATACCGTTATCGCTGATGCTGATTACGTCTTACGCGCCTTCCATGAACCGTTTACCTTATGCTGGCTTGGCTTTATTAGTGTGCTTGTGGGATGTGTAAGACTGCGCGCATCTCTATTGTGTCAGAATAGTTTTTTTCAAAAAGTGATGGCTAAAATCCAATGGATGTTTGGAGTAAATAATGACTAGTAAAGAGCCGAATCTGCGCAAGGCACTTAGAGAGGTCAAGATATTTACTTATCGTGCAGCAAGATTTACATATAGAAAACTGAACGAGAAGTATGGGATTGATGCGCTGAGTCTGAAAGTTCCGTTCACCAATAAAACTTTAAAGGCAATAGTGTACCCAATTATTAGGGGGAATACTGTTCGCTATTCTGACGTTGGCCCCAGTGTCGCCAAGATATGTAAGCGTAAACCTGGTGAGTCTATCCTACTCGCAAGAATTATAGGTAATGATATTCCTGGAATTCAGGATGAAAATGAAGGCCTGAATAGCCTGGAGTACATTCTTAAAAATGAGGGTGAACTTCCTGGTGTCAGGAAGTTGTTTGTCATTAATAGAGTCGTTTCACGGCATAAGCGGGAGAAGCTAGTACATCTGCTGCGACAATATAATGCGTCATACCTTGAAATTACGTTCAAGCCGCAGGAATATAAAAAAATTCCCCTTACAGGGAGCTCAGCTCCACCCCAAAAAGATCATTCGCTCACGGCTGCTTCAGCTATAAATGGCATAGTTCGAAATGTCGCTGTTAGAGCGGACCGCGCCTCTTACCTTTTGAATAATCTTGGTGCTGCTAAGTTTGTATTTAACTGCGCAATAAAATGTGGTTATAAATGGGTTCTGCCCTGGGATGGTAACTGTATCCTATCAAGTGAGCAGTATACCCAGGTTAAGAGAAATATAGATTCGTGCGACAAAAAGGCTCGATACTTCCTGGTTCCGGTAGCAAGTTTGTCGAAAACCTCATCAATGGTTCAACCCTCATTATCAAGTGACAACCCGGGTAAAGATCAGCTTGTTGTCAAGGTGTCTTCCAGCTACACGATTGACCCCAGAGAGTTGTTCAAGGGCCAGCTACGGTCTCAAGGACTTTTGTGTAAAACTAGTTCTGGGCTATATGACTCTTGGACTTACGAGCAAATCTGGGAGCGTGAAGATTTTCCGTCACACGACGAGTCGGATGGTAAGTGCAACGGCTCAGAAGGCTCTTCGTCTTGCGGCAAGGCATTGTTTGTCCCGGAAGCAGGTATGCCTTTAAAACCGAGAGCAGTTGTTGATTTTATTGATGATGTATTCAACTACAGCTCAAAGTCGGTCGCTGCTAAGAGTGAGATTGATTATTTATACTACCGTCAAGTTGAGAAAGATAGAGGGCTGATTTTCGATGACCCAAAGGCGGTTAATTCAGTCTTTGATAAAGTCTATTTGGTGAGCTTATCCCATGATCTAGAAAAAAGGCTAAAAGTGGGCTTCCAGCTGAGGTCTCTTGGTATTGATTTTGAGTGGTTTCCCGCCGTTAACGGTTATGAAGGGCAGCCTTTGCTTGATTACCAAGAATACGTAAAGAGGCCGCTTGGCAAGATGGCTTTTTTTTCGGATTGTGCCGATTATGAAAGAATTAGGGGGTCGAAGATGATCGAATCCCCAGGAGCCGTTGGATATATCTATACATACATATCCATAATCGAAGACGCAAAAGTACGAGGCTTCAAGAATATCCTTATAGTTGAGGATGACATAATTTTATGTCGGGACTTTAAGCAGAGGTTTCATCGGTTTATAAGCTCAACAAGCGAAGACTGGAAGATTTTACTACTGGGTGCATCGCAATACGATTGGAGCGGGGTTGATATTCCTGAAGCTTTGAAAAGGGGATTTTATAATCCGGAATTACATAAAACAAAAGGTTCTTTTGCGATCGCTCTTAATGAATCTATATTTGATGAGCTGATCGACAATCTCCGTCACTTAGATGCACCGTTCGATAACTTTCCCGTCGGTTTTCTATATGAAAAGTATAACGGCGCATGTTCTGTCGCTTACCCGTACCTAGTCATGCCTGATGTGGGGGATAGTGCAATTCGAGGTGGCAGGTCTCAGTACTCCCATTCCAATCGTGTTGGCTGGTGGGTTCCAGATTTCAACTATCCAGCCCAAAAACCATGTATAGGCATTGTGCTCAAGTCTTATAGGAACCTTGAGTCTCTTGAGTGTAGGTGGGATCGCGGCTCTCCGTATAATGTTAATTACTTTTTTATAAATGAAAATGGAATATCTCCGCTTCATAATAAGGAATTTCTGCCCCGGAATTACTTTGTAGAGAGCGTCGATAACGGGCTATATGAAACCTCGTCTTTGTCTTTGGACTTGTTACTAGAAGTGAATGAGCATGCTCCTTTTAGTGAAGAAGACATTCATAAGTCTGTACTCGCACGCTTCGCGGGCGCCCCTATAGGTGGCACTTTTAAAGAGGTCAAGACGTCGCGCGCTTGCCGTCAGGCTGGCCGAGTATCGGTGATCATTCCAACGTACAAGCGCTCACGGCATCTTATGCGAGCAATGGAGAGTGTGTTAGGTCAAGACTACGAAGATATTGAGCTTATAGTCGTGGACGATAATGGAAAGGGCTCCAGCTTCTCTGTAGAGTCGATGGAGGTAGTTAAAGAGTGTGCCAAACGATACCCTGATAGGCGTATCAAGCTTATTCAGCACGAAAAAAACGCCAATGGTGCTGCGGCAAGAAACACCGGCATTTTCTCCAGCTCAGGAGAGTATATCAGCTTCCTGGATGATGATGACATTTACTTGCCTGGCCGGATATCCAGGAGCGTGCTGGAGTTAGATGGATCCAGCGAGTCGATTGGTGCGGTTTATTGTGGGTTCTTGGGTTGGAACTCTCCATCCTTAAACCTCGATAGATTTAAGGATGGTGATCTAACTAAAGAGATCTTTATGCTTGATTACTTCAAGCACTACCTGCATACAAATACAGCAACTTATAGAGCCAGCGCAATAATGGTGGCCAATGGGTTTGATGAGTCATATCGGAGGCACCAGGACCTGGAATTCAATCTTCGTTTTTTTGAGCGTTTCAAAATTGGTGCTGTAAAGGAGGCGCTGGTAAGGCTGGCGCCAGAGAAATCGACTGTCGACAATAAACTTTATGGTGTCGATATGCTTAACTTAAAAAGAAAATTTCTGACAGAGTTTGAATATTTAATCTCTTCATTTGACGAGGAGGATCAGCGCAAGATTTATGATGTTCACTGCCGCGAGATTTCTCGTTATACCGAAGAGGATGTCCATATAATGGATATCTATAATTTTGTTCGTGGTCATACTATAAACGAAGGCGTGCAGTCTAAATTGCTCGCGGAATGATCGACAATTAATTTGTGAATATAGATTGGTTTGGAAGCATTGATGAGAAGTTTAGGGATCGTTTCACCAAATTTCGGTGGTAGTACTGTTTTTGGGCATATGCTAGGGGGGTATGAAGGACTTTCTCATGTTGGTGAGATACATAAGGTTTACTCTGGCAGGGAGAGTACATGCAGAGAGTGCGGGGATTCGTGTCCTTCATTTACGCCGGAAAATGTAGCTAAAATCCGCAAGCTTGAGAGTCCAATTTACAACAAGTGCGCTGATATACTTGGGCACGACGTACTGGTCACAGGGGATAAAAACCCATATTTTTATGATAAGACTACGGGAATACCAGATTCTCTTGTGGTTTTGTTAAAGAATCCAATGGCCCACACATACAGTTTCTATACTCGCGCCTTGAAGCAGAGCTTTCATTCGTATAGTGATGAGTTTAAATGGCTGAAATTTAAGGAATCCGCGCTTACATATTATACAACTCTTGTTGACAGGGTTGCTTGGGCCTCTGAAATAAAAGCTCAGCGTGGAGTGCCTGTCCATGTCATATCTTTTGAGGAGTTCATTGATTTAGATGACGCCGGGAAGACGAAACT
Organism: Microbulbifer sediminum; assembly: GCF_021729035.1. GTDB lineage: Bacteria > Pseudomonadota > Gammaproteobacteria > Pseudomonadales > Cellvibrionaceae > Microbulbifer > Microbulbifer sediminum. Next base: position 56,614 of record NZ_JAJSAP010000002.1, read on the forward strand.
TGCTGAGTCATGGTTGGGCGGTCGAAAATATGACTCTTCTCGCTTGAAATCTCAATCGCACTATATCGCAGGGAATCACAAGATCAGCAATGGCGGTAATGCAAAGGGAATTCGCTTCTTTAAGGGTGCTTTTAAGCGTGATGATCGGTACACCTCAGAGTTCAGTGAAGAGAAATTTGGCGATCTTAAGCGTGACTTAAACGAATTTTTAGAATTGAAGAAATATTTAGAGAGGCTAGATATTTTGACTGGAGTTAAGTGGCTTGGTGTGTAGCGTTAACACTTATTGTCCCAGGGTCTGTTCGTGATGATCTCAGTTATTGTGCCTGTATTTGATCAATGGGATCTGATACCGCACCTGCTTGACCGTCTAGCTAAGCAGAGTATTGGCCTAGAGGCTTTCGAGGTCATCCTTATTGATAATGGAACTCCAGGCTTTGTTGAGCCGGCTCTGGATTTTCCTGGGAAATTAGTCGTTCTTGATTGCGATAAGCCCGGCGCGTATGCGGCCAGAAATGCCGGTATTAACCAGTCGAAAGGCGAGTGGCTGGCGTTTACAGACGCTGACTGCCTGCCTCTGCCGTCGTGGTTGGAGAACCTCTTTGAGGTGGCATCTCTCGACGGGACGGAGAACATAATGCTTGCGGGACGGGTCGATGTTGTTCCAAATTCCAATAAGCCCGGCCCCTACGAGATATATGATGTGGTGAAGGGTATACCGCAAGATCTTTATGTCAAAGGTGGATATGCTGCGACAGCAAATCTTTTCGTTCCTCGCTCATTGGTTGATTCGTTGGGCGGTTTCAAAGAGCGGCTTTATTCTGGTGCGGACAAGGATTTTTGCCTCAGGGCAGTGAGGAAGGGAGCGAGTCTTGCCTATGTTGATGGTGCGAAAGTAGGGCATCGAGCACGGTTCGATTGGGCTGGGGTCGCTACTAAAGCCCGCAGGTTGAAGGGCGGCCAGTTCTATTCGTCTTCAGGCCTTAAGCGACTGCTGGCGGTGTTAAGGACATTTATGCCTCCTATTACGGCGGTCCAAAAAGTTTTTCGCGCAAAAGATCATTCTTTAAGTTATCGGATGATTGCCATTTTTGTTCAGTTGCGCCTTTGGCCGGTGGAATCGGTTGAGATTTTGCGGCTGTCGGTTCGAGGAAAGCCTGAGCGGAAATAGCGATGGACTATATCGGTGGGCTTACCTCTGTGATTAAGCGTGAACAGTAAGTGAGGTATGTAACTTTGGTTGATTATTACTTCTTTCTTGTGTGCCGCCCAGGACAGAGCCCCCTAATTGATCAATTTTGGCTGAAGTATTTATAAGGAAGTCTAAGTATGTCCTCAGGGGTACGCAGATCATTACGTTGGTGCATGTCACTTGCTTCCAAATTCTCGCGGGTGGTGTTCTGGCACACTCTGATTATTATCTTGCTTACACTTACTTCGCAAATATCGATGGTGCTTGCCTTTTTCCTACCGCTGAAAGTAGTGATTCTGCTTGGTTCTAGCGGTATCCCTAACTACTTTCCGGAATCACTGCGTGTTCTTGGGAGCGAATTTTTAATCCTTGGACTTAGCTTATCAGCAGTTTTATTTTATATAGTTCATTTGCTTTCTGAGCACTTGGTTGGCGTTGTTACAGCCCGTGCTTCCGGTCAAATTCTGCTGCATAACAAAAAGGTTGCTCTGTTTCAAAATCAGGACATTGTTGCAGGTAATGCCTATAAGCGTTTCTCTCGGATGCTGGCGAGTAGTTGCTTTATATTTTTGGCTCTGTCCGTAATATCTGTTGTCTATCTAGATATGGCCGCAATTTTGGTGTTTTTAGCCGTAGTTGTAGGTCTCTTAATTGCTTTCCTTGAAAGGACTCTGCCTTCCTTTAAGGATTATTTGAATAATCAGATGCAGGATGCAGCAGGAATTGTCGCAAGTGCTGGTTTCTTTATTTCTTTTGTTTACTTGGTGCTTGACTTCATTTTTCTGAAGCCACCTTCGGTTATTGTTGCTATCCTATCTTTGCTTTTATGCCGGCAGCTCTTTAGCAGGTTTTCTGCTGTTGTCAAAGACATTCAAAGTCTTTCTTCGCAGCGGGTGAAGATTGATGCGCTTTTTTTTCACAACAAAGTGCTTCTGCCAAGTAGAGCTCGCTCAAGCAAGGGCTACTGGCCGTTTTTAGAGCGAGAGCGCCGGGCGGAGTGGATTGATGCTGTTATTTCCAGTTTTGTTGAGGGCTGGGAGGGTTGCAACAAGGTTTCGTGGCATTCATCGAGCTCTCCAGGAATCGCGGTAATGATTGTAGAAGCGTCTTCTGCAGCGAATAAGTACCTGGTGAAGCTCTACGAGCCCAAAAATAGCAATCTGGCTATGCATGAATCCACTCTCATTGCTGAGGGTATAGCCGGTCTGGCTGCGCCGACATTTGTTGGGATGAGTAGCCTTGGTGATATGTCATGTCTTGTTTGCAGGCTCCCATCGGCTGATTTATCAGTTTCTCCCAATGTGCTTCGGAAAGCCGTAGTTAAACTGAAGAGTGATATGCTGAAGATTGAGCCGCCGGCAGTACTCGTCGATCGCTATCAGCGTTCCAGACCATTGCTTTGGCAACGCTTAGGAGAATCTGACCTTCAGAAAATTAAGGTTGCGGCAACTGAAGTAGCGGAGGTCAATCAGGTCGATCGTGTGATAGATCGTTTGCCTATCATCAGGACGATTTTGCAATCAATGCCTCTTTCTTTTGTAAACCCTGACGTGCGACCAGCCAACATTTGGACACTAGCTCAACAGGAAGAGCCAGTGTTCGTGAACTGGGGGCGCTGGTCCCTTGAACCTGTTGGTGCCGGATTTGGAGTGGGTCAACGTGAGATTAGTCAGATCGAGAAAGCGTTGCACGCCGCGGCTAAAGATCGTCCCTCTCTCAAAAACATTGATGCAAAGGTAGTAGAGTTGGTTGCGTTGGTATCCGCACTTGATGAGCGTTATGGAAAGCATCAGCTGAATGAGGCTCTTGATCTTTTGGGTCCTATACTGGAAAGGTTGGACGTCTTAAATTTTGGGTTGCCACTGGAAGAAGCTGACCACGTGCTATCGTAGGTTTACTTGCGGATTTACAGGTGTTGTCCGGGGTTTATACGGAATTTTATTCTATGAAAGTTGAGATATCTATCATTATTCCGGTTTTTGAGCAGTGGGGGTTTGTTCCGGAACTAGTTGGCTGTCTCCGTGCCCAATCCTATTCAATGCAGGGTGTTGAGATATTGCTGATTGATAATGGATCCCGGGAATTAAGTGTTCCTGATAATTTACCTGAGAACGTAAAGGTTCTGCATTGCGATGTTCGTGGCGCATATGCTGCAAGGAATCATGGGATTCGAAATTCTCAAGGACAATTGCTTATTTTTACCGATGCTGATTGCCTGCCGGTCGATAATTGGCTCAATGAGGTAAAAGGTGCACTTAGAAGCGCGAAGACGGATGACGTTCTTATAGCCGGAAGAGTCGATTCTATAAGCGAGTGGAGTGAGCCTTCGGCCTACGAGATTTTCGACATGGTGAGAGGGATTCCTCAGGCTCACTATGTGAGCCGTGGTTATGCCGCTACAGCGAACCTGTCGGTCCCAAGGAAGTTGTTTGATGAGATAGGTCTATTCGACGAGAAGCTTTTTTCGGGTGGAGACGCGGAATTTTGTCGTCGCGCAACCAATAGCGGCTTTCGGATAATTTATAAAGATTCTGCTGTTGTTCGCCATCGGACCAGGGCGAGCTGGGATGAGATTGCAACCAAAGCACGTCGAGTTAAAGGTGGGCAGTTGACCTGTAAATCAAAGCGCCACAAGCTGTGGATATACGTTCGCACTATTTTGTCTCCGGGAATAACAGCCGTTCGCCTTTTCCGCCACCGGAAGTTTTCACTGCGCTACCGCTTGATTGCAAGCCTGGTATATTTGCGGGTGTGGTGCGTCGAATTGTTGGAGATGATTCGCGTGAGTTTTGGTGCTGAACCCGAGCGACGATAGCCTTAAGGGCTTTTGATAGCTGGAGACGTGTGTGCAAGCTTTTGGTGGATTAGTAAAGTGCCGTTAGGAGTTGATAATAGAGTCAGCGTAATAATGCCCGCTTTCAATGTGGGCTCTTTTGTTGCGGCATCAATCGAGTCAGTGCTAAATCAGAGTCATTCAGAAATAGAATTAATTATAGTCAACGATAGCTCGACCGATGGAACAGGTGAGGTGCTGGATAGGTTTGCAGCTATTGATTCTCGGGTCAGAGTAATCAATAGCCTAAAAAATCTTGGTGGAGCAGGAGCGCGAAATTTGGGGTTGGAGTCTGCTCAATATCGTTATGTCGCCTTTATTGATGGTGATGATCTCTGGCATCCTCAAAAGTTGAGCCGTCAAATTTTTGATATCAAGAGTCGGGGCGCACAGCTTGGGTACACAGCAATTCAGAAAGTTGATTCACTAGGAAATCCCTTCGGAGATGTTCAGTGCGTTGAGCAAGAGGTAGATTATAATACGCTGCTCGCTAACCCTCTTGTAGCTTGCTCAAGTGTTCTTCTGGATTATGAAGCGGTTGGTAGACCGTTGATGCCCAATATTAGAAAGCGTCAAGATTTTGCGTTTTGGCTTAAGTTGCTTCGTGAAGGTGCTGTTGCGAGCGGAATTAACGAACCTTTGACTTACTATAGAGTCAGGCCAGGATCTCTATCGTCAAATAAGTTGAGTGCTGCACTGTATACATGGCGTGTTTATAGGTCATTTGAGTATCTCCCCCTGGCAAAAGCTTTGCCGAATTTTATCTCTTATGCTTTGCGGGCTTTTTTGAAAAGGCTCAACAGATGAGAGGTGGTAGATTGTTGGTCACCGGGGCCACAGGCATGGTGGGTCGTGCGCTTGTTAGCAATCTGCGGGCTTCCGGAGTACCCGTGGCTGCAGTAGGTAGAACGCGAAAGGCCGGGATGGAGGCAGATCATTTCTGGGAGCTGGGCGATCAAATGGGTCCTGCTCTGGATGGGGTACAGACATTGATTCATCTGGCCGCCAGGGTGCATATCAGGGGGGCTGGTTTTTCGGATAAAGAGGGCTTCGATCGGGAGAATGCTGAGCTTACTTTAAGACTTGCAAAGGAGGCTCATGCTTACGGAGTTAGGCGGTTTGTGTTCGCAAGTTCTATTGGAGTTCTGGGTTCAAGGTCTGAACGCCCCTTGGGCGAGAGTGACGCCCGGCGACCGCACAATGCCTATACTTACTCCAAAAGCCTGGCAGAAGAGAAGCTCGAAGCTTTCTCGCGGTCTTCTGGCATGCAACTTGTGATACTGCGTTTTCCTGCAGTTGTCGGAGTCGGAGTTAAGGGGAATGTCGACAGCCTTCTTCGCGCCGTCAGGTTGCAAGTTCCATTGCCTTTTTCCCTGATTAATAACCAGCGCCAGTTCGTAACTCTTCGGAACCTGGTTGACGGGATAGTGCTGGCAGCGAAGCATGACATCGCTGCCGGTGAGATATTTCATCTGGCGAATCCGGAGCGTATTTCAACGTTGCAGCTCTGTAAGCTTATTGCCGAGGAGCTTGGTGTTAAGCTCCGCTGCTGGCCCTTGCCCCCCGCCTTTCTGAATGCAGCATTTTTAGCGCTAGGCAGGAAGTCTCTGGCTGACGGGCTGACTGGGAATATGTTAATCGATACTTCAAAAATATCCAGTGTGCTAGGTTGGGAGCCGGAGCAGCCCCTGCAATCGGCTATCCGCGAAATTATCTCTGGCCGTGGTTAGATTGAGCGAGGCTAAAACCTGGTAGATTGGCTTAAAAAATATACTTGGTAAATTTGCTGCTGCTTTGTTTACTCACGCTTGCGACTCATTTCGGGATTTCACATCCCGGTTTGCAGCAACTTTGCTCGGGTTTTGGTCTGCGGGTCTCTTATCAGTAAATCTCCCATATCTTTTTACTGTCACGAAGGCTGGCATCGTGGCCAGTTTGGACCCCGGAATCGTTTTGGTTTCAGAGGTGGCGCGGCCTTCACTTTGCGCTTGTCTATTAGTGTTCCTGTCAGGGTTTTCCTATGAGAAAAGCTCAGGAAGGGCGCTGGAAGTTTGGGTAGGCGCAGAACTGCTTTCGTGTTTAACGAGCCTCCTCACTAAGATTTCCACCTGCTGTCGGTTGAGAGGCCGTGGGGGCTGGACGTAGAGGGCGTTGTTGAGTAATCCGTGGAGTTTATCCAGTTCCTCGAATTCTAAAAGTTTGCTTGCATCACTGATGCTATTTATATGCAGGTTTGGCCATCGGGACTGGAGCCATTGTTTTAGCTCTTTTTGCAAGCGCACCGGGTCACCAGTTTCAACAGCGTGGAAGAGCCGCTTGGTTTGTTCGCTGTCGCTGTTCTGGGAGCTCGGTGTTTTGGCCGTTTGGGAAGGGACCAGATGCTGCCGAAACCACCAGAGATAAATAATCCACATCAGGTGTGAGGCGACAGCAATGATAGCCAGGTTCCGCCAGAAATGATCAGCAGGGAGCTGGTTACTGCGGTTTGGGCCGGGCGGGGCGGTTTGGCTGCTATCGCTGCCGCTTGCCATCGGTGCACCACTGACGGTAAACCGGAACGCCGGTAGCTGGGTTACGCGCTGGCGCCCGGACTTGGTGTCCCACCAGCTCAATGTGATCGGGGGGAGTTGGTATTCACCGGGCTTGGTAGCGACGATGGCCGTGGTCTCGATGCGGCTGCCGCTGATGCCATTGGCGCCGGCCTGGTCATCCTGCTGGGGTTGGTCGGGATAAGTCTTGAGTCCTTCCACATTGATCTTCGGCAATGGCGGCAGTTGGGCAGCGCGCAGGCCCTCGGCGCGAATGGTGACGATTCTAGTGATCGGCTCTCCGACCTTGAAGCTGTCCGGGTCCTGGCTCCAGCTCTGCACAATGCCGAGGCTGGCCGCGGGTAGCCAGTGTTTGCCGCTATAACTGTCGGGTTTCGGTAGTACCTCAACCTCTTTAGCCTCGGAACGCAACCGCATACGTTGCGTATTGCGGTTGAATAGTGAGAAGGGGTCGCGGCGGCCGGCTACTGCCACGTAGGTGAGGGCGGGGATGCGGAGTTTGCCGGAGCTTTCGGGGAATATGGCATAAGTCAGCTCGTAGACCGCATGGCCGACGCCGTTGATGCGCCTCTCATAGCGCTGTTCATCCACTTTCTCAATATGGGCGCCGGGGATCTGCAGTGGCTCGGTTGAGATGTCGTGCAGCCCGATTACCGTATACAGGCGTACCTTGATCAGCAGCTGCTCCTGCACGTAGACCTGGTCCTTGTCGAGCTCCACTTCCAGGAAGGCTTTGCGGTCGTCGTTATCCGGTGTCGAGCCCGCCTCAGTAACGGTGATGGGGATGGCGTCGGACACCTGGCCGTGTAAGTGCAGTGAGGGAACAAACAACCGGCCTTCACGCTTTGGAGCCAGTGTCAGCATCCATTCGACATAGCTTTCCGCGCGGCCGTTGATAACCCGGTACTGGTTGGATTGCTGGCGCGAAAGGATATCAAAATCCTGTTCCAGCAGCTCGAAATCCGGCTGGCCGCCACTCTCCTTGCCGGAATATCGTAGACGTAGGTTCAGGGTCTCGTCCACGCCGATGGTGTTGCGGTCAACGGTTGCAGTCAGCTCGTTGTCCGCCGCGGCGGTACTTGCCAGAAGAAGTAACAAGATTGCCTGGAACAGGTGAAATACTCGACGCATGTTGGTCAACGTTTCTCGTGTTTGTTTGCGGACCCGGGATGAAGCTGCGGTAGATTGAGAGTGTAAGGCTACCATCGTTCCGTGGCTCCATTTTCCGGCGGTTCCCAGTCCCCGGTACGGTAATCCCGCCGTCGCTGGAGGCTCTCATACTTGAATTTCTCCCGCATCAGTCCGGCGGGATCATCGGGAATCTGTCGGAGCCACTGGTCCAGGGCCTGCTGAGTTTCCGGATCGAGGGCGTTTTCGGCGGTTGGCTGTTTCTGTTGCGATTCGCTTTCCTGGTCCGTTTCTTCGCCCTGGCCGCCCTGGGGCTGTTGTTGCTGGCTTTGCTGCTGTTCTTCTTCGCTACCGGACTGTGAGTCTTTGCCTGCCTGTTGCTCCTGTTGTTCGCGGGAAGACTGGCCGGGTTGGGAGTCGGATTGCTGCTCGCCGTCTTGTTGCCCCTGCTGGTCCTGTTGCTCGCCCTGTTGCTGTTGTTGCTCGTCACCGGATTGTTGCTGTTGTTGCTGTCCTTGCTGCGACTGCTGTTGTTGTTCCTGCTGTTTCTTCTGCTGCTCCCTGAGTTTACGGGCGATCTCCCGGTTGTGCTCGGCATCGGGAAACGCCGGTTGCCGGGCGAGTGCCTCGTCATAGGCGGCGATGGCCTCATCGAAGCGCCCCTGGCGGGTCAGGCTGTTGCCCAGGTTGTAAAGGCTTTCCGCGTTCCCGCCACGGGAGAACTGTTGTGCGGCAGCGGGGAAGTCACCGGCCCGGTACCTGGCGGTTCCACGCCATTGCGGGTCCTCGAAAAGCTCGGCTGCCTGCTCCGCCTTTCCCTGTTCCAGTAGCCTGCGGGCCTGCTGGTCCTCCCGCAACCAGAGGTCCTGCCAGAGACCCGTGGACTTCGCTTCGTCGGCATTTGATGGCTGAGGAAGCGCCAGGGCCAGTGTTAGCGGTAGCAGGCAGGCGAGGGCCCCTCGGCGAAACAGGAGGGCCGCGAGAGGCAGGAGAAGTAGTACGAGCCACGGACCTTCCTCACGCCACTGGTCGAATTCGCGTTCAGTCAGAGCCGCCTGTTCAGGAGTATCCCCCCGGGGCATGAGATAGGTAATGTCCTGGTCATCCACCGCAATCTGGGCAAAGCGGCCCCCGCCCTTGCGGGCGAGGTTGCGCAGCTTGGTCTCATCAAAACCTGCGATCACGATAGCGCCGTTGTTGTCGGTAATGAAGCCACCCCCATTGCCGCGGGGGATCGGGCTGCCTTCACCGCTGCCAACTGCCAGCACCGAGAAGTCGATGGCGGCGGGGCCTGTCAGCTCCGCCAGCGTGCCCAGGGCCGCATCATCGATACCGTCAGTGACCGCGAGGATCCGGCCGCGGCCGTTCGCGCCATCTTTAAGCAGCCGAATAGCCGTTTTCACAGCCATTTCAATATTGCTCCCGGGAACCGGGATGATCTTCGGGGACAGGGCCGGAACCAGGTTGGCGATGGTGGCAGTGTCTTCTGTCAGTGGTGTGACCACATGCGCCTCGCCGCCATAGGCAACCAGCGCTGTCAGCCCGTCCTTTCGCTGTTTGAGAATATCCAGAACCTTGAGCCGTGCCCGTGTAAGCCGGTCCGGCGACAGGTCAGTGGCCATCATGGAAGGTGAGAGATCCAGTAGGATGACCAGGGCATCCTGGTTGCTAAACACGGGAGTCGGCAGTTTGCGCCAGGTTGGACCGGCGAGTGCAATGATCATGCCTGCCAGTAGCAGGAATATCAGTGAGAAAAGCAGAGGGCGTCGCGAGCCGCCGCGCAGGAGCAGGTGTGGCAGCAGATCGGCGTCAACCAGTTTCTGCAGGTGACCACTGTTGAAGACAGTTTTCGCCAGCCCCCAGCAGCCGAGGGCAGCGGGTACCAGCAGCAGCAACAGGAGTGGTCGCAGGAAGTGAAACTGTTGCAGGTCGGCGAGCAGGTTCATGTCAGTTCCCCCTGCCGCCGCTTGTCTCCGGCGGTGCCGGACAAGTATTCAAGGCCAGCCCGGAGCAGCGGCACCAGTGCCCACAGCAATGCCAGCACCAGTGCGAGGCCCAGTGGCCAGATATACAGGGAGCGGAGTGGCCGGTAAGAAGCGGCTTCCTGCTCCACCGGCTCGAGGCGATCCAGTTCCTCGTAGATGCGGGCCAGCTCAGCCGGGTCGCGGGCACGGAAATACTGGCCTCCAGTACCATCAGCGATGGCTTGCAGTGTCTCGCTGTCCAGGTCCCGGGATGGGTTGATGCGCCGTGACCCGAAGCGGCTTCCCAGCAGGCCCGGACGCACCATTTCCTCCGCACCAACCCCGACGGTGTAAACGGTGACACCGGCCTGCTGGGCAAGCTCGGCGGCCTTGAGCGGCGCGACTTCGCCGGCAGTGTTGGCACCATCGGTGAGCAGGATCAGGACACGTTGTTCAGCGGGTCTTTGCGTCAGCCGTTTTACCGCCAGGCCGATGGCGTCGCCGATCGCCGTGCCCTGGCCGGCAAAGCCGATCTGGGCTTCCTGCAGCAGCGTGCCCACGGTCTCGCGATCATAGGTCAGGGGCGCTTGCAGGTAGGCGCGGGTACCAAAGAGCACCAGACCCAGGCGATCGCCCTTGCGGCGCTCGACAAAGTCACCCACCACCTCCTTCACAGCATCGATGCGCATTGCCGGGCGTCCGTTCAGCAGCATATCGGGGGTTTCCATGCTGCCTGAGATATCCACTGCCAGGAGCAGGTCCCGCGCACTGCTGGTTTGTGTGATGGGCTCCCCATACCACTGGGGGCGGGCAGCCGCTGCCACCAGTAGTACCCAGAGGAACCACAGCATCAGCAGGTTGACCAGCTTTCCCGGGGCGCCGCTGCCGCGCTGCGAGAGTTCGGCATAGAAGGGCACCTTGAGCGCGCTGTCCAACGGTCGAGCGCGGGGCAGCAGCCGCCGGGTCAGTAGCGGCAGGGGCAGAAGGATGAAGGCCCAGGGCAGGGCAAACTCAAACACTCTCGACCTCCGCTGTGACCTGGCGCCCCGAAAAGCGCGTGGGCTGTTTATGCCTGTGCACCCAGTCGATAGCGAACTGTTGCAGGGCACTGTTGGACTCGATCCTGAACCTGTCGCGCCGGTAGAGTTCTTCAAGTAGTGCGGTCCGGGCGTCCGCGGGGCAGGGGGTGCCGCCGCTTTCCTCCAGGAAGGCGACCCACTGCTGGCCGGTAAGGTTGCCGGCCCTGCGGCGTCCATAGCTGGTGACGGCGACCCGCTTCAGGATCTCGTTGAGTTCCTCGGTCGCGCGGGGGCTTTCCACGTCCACTTCCTGTAGCAGGTGTACGGCCTCCTGCCGGTAGCGACCGCGCCGCGCCCGCTCCCGCCGGTGCTGGATCCACAGGGCCGCGAGTATGAACAGGGCAGCGATCAGCGCGGCAAGTAACCACCAGCCCGGTGCCGGTGGCCACCATGCAAGTGGCGCGGGTTCATGGATGTCCCGCAGTTGTGCCATCAGCTCCTGCTGCTCCGGTGACAGTGCGGGCTGTGCCGGCGGCGCTTGCTGTGTTAACGGCAATCTCACGGCACCAACACCCTATCTGTGGCGGCGCCCAGTCCGCGGGATTCCGGCTGGCGGCTACCAAAGTAACTCAGCAGGGCGGGTACCAGTGGCTGGCCGGTATTAAAGTCAAGCAGGGGTAATCGGTGGCGACGACACAGCTGCTCCACGGCCTCGCGAGCCTGTGCCTGGCGTTCGGCAAAGTGCTCCCGGAGCGGCCGGTTATTGCCGTTCAGGAAGGTTCGCTGGCGGCCATCGGAGATCGTGAGGGATTCCTCTGGCAAGGCCAGCTCCAGGGGGTCAGTGATTCGGAGCACCTGCAGGTCCGAGTGGCGGGTCAGCAGGTACAGGGCCTGGGCGCAGCTGTCGTCCAGGTCGTGGCAATCGGAAATCAGGAAAAGCGCAGTACCGGGACGGCTGATTCGCCGGGCCTCTTCCAGCAATAACTTCAGCGGTTGGCTCCCGGGTGAGGGTACCGGATTGCTCAGGTCGCCGGCGAGCTCGACCATGGCGTGGATCATGGCCAGCACCGCGTGGTGACTGCGGCGCGGGCGCACGGTGTCGATATCGTCGTCGGTAAAGAGCATGGCGCCAATGCGATCACTGTGGTGCAGTCCCGCCCACCCGAGGGCGGCAGCGATACCACTGGCGACAACTGACTTGAATGCCCTGCGACTGCCGAAAAACATCGGTGAGCGCAGGTCCACGAGGATGACCACCGGCCGCTCCCGCTCTTCCTGGTACAGCTTGGTGTGGGTCTCGCCGGTCCTGGCAGTTACCCGCCAGTCGATGGAGCGCACATCATCGCCTGCCTGGTAGTTCCGCACCTCCTCGAAATTCATGCCGCGGCCGCGATAGCGGGTCAATAGGCCCCCAGCCTGATCGCTGCGGGCCACTCGCGGCTGGAACATCTGCAGCTGGCGGGCGATATAACGCAATTTCACCAGCGGCGCCACCTCGGGATAGGCGCCCCGCGGGCTGAGCTCAATATGGGAAACCGCCTTTGGCATCAGATTGCCGGTACCAGTTGGAGCAGGCGCTGGATTACCTGGTCGGCGGTAACGCCGGCGGCCTCGGCCTCAAAGCTCAGCAGCAAGCGGTGGCGGAGGATGTCGGGTGCGACTTCCATCACATCGTCCGGGGTGACGAAGTCACGCCCGGCCAACCAGGCGCGGGCCCGGGCGCAGCGGTCGAGGGCAATGGTGGCCCGGGGGCTGGCACCGAAATCTAGCCAGCTGGCAAGCTCGCTGTCATACTTCGCCGGCTCGCGCGTGGCGATGACGAGCTGGACGATATAGGTCTCGACCGCCTCAACCATCTGCATGTCGAGCACCTGGCCCCGGGCGCGGAAAACCTCTTCCTGGCTGACCACAGCGGTAGGGCGATTTTCGCCAACACTGGCCTCGGATCTGGCCAGGCGCAATATTTTCGCTTCCGCGCCGGCATCGGGATAGGCAAGATTCACCTGCATGAGGAACCTATCCAATTGCGCCTCTGGCAGCGGATATGTACCCTCTTGTTCGATAGGGTTTTGCGTTGCCATCACGAGGAATAGCTGTGGTAACGGATAGGTTTTGCGCCCGACGCTGATCTGGCGCTCGGCCATGGCCTCAAGCAGGGCGGACTGCACTTTCGCCGGTGCGCGGTTGATCTCATCGGCCAGCACCAGGTTATGGAACACTGGCCCTGGCTGAAAATGGAACTCTCCGGTTTCCGGTCGGTAGATATCGGTGCCGGTAATATCTGCCGGCAACAAGTCCGGCGTAAATTGGACGCGATGAAAATCTCCCTCTATAGCATCGCCGAGCGTTTTGATGGCCTTGGTCTTCGCCAGGCCCGGCGCGCCTTCCACCAGCAAATGGCCATCGGCCAGCAGGGCTATCAGTATGCGATTGACCAGCGTTTCCTGGCCAATAATCTGCTGCTCCAGCCATTCGCCCAGCGCCCTCACGCGATCCCTGATATCTTGCGTCGTCGATTCCATAATGTCTCTTCTGTCGAGGATGATCCTGCTCCCTTTCCGGTGGGCGGCTATCTATCATCTTTTATATATAGCCGGCCGCGACCGGAGACGTGATTCCGTTGATTCTAGCGGCACACAGCAGAGAGGCAACCGCCGGGAGGATTAGGCTCCCGGCTTGCTCAAAAGTTCGCCGTCGTGGCAGTCGTTTACCCCTTGCCCGGCGGTCCCCAGATTGAAGACCCGCGGCCACAAGCCGCGTAGAGTATAAGGATAAGCCGGCCGTGAAAAAAAGGCCGGCGGCACTCAGTGAACTTTGGAGGTTTTGTGTGAATATGGCCACGGTGATCACCGATAGCCGCGAGGAGCTGGTCGAACAGGTCAGCGTATTGATCCGCGAAAAGCTGGGTGACAAGGCGGAACCGGTGGTGGCATTTGCCGAACAGTTCCTGCACCAGTACCCCCTCGAGGACCTGGCCGGCCGAAGAATGGCCGATGTCTACGGCTGTATCTACACCTGGTGGGACTTTATCCAGCAGCGGACGGCCGGTAAGCCGAAAGTGCGCGTGTTCAATCCGCGCCTGGAGGATGATGGGTGGGAGTGCAGCCATACCGTTGTGGGTGTATTGCAGCGGGATATGCCCTTCCTGGTCGACTCGGTCCGTATCGAGATCAACCGCCGGGATACGGTCATCCATTCCATTAAGAGTACTGTGCTGCACCTGGAGCGCACTGCCAAGGGCAAGCTGAAAAAGCTGCTGCCACGACCCAGGCCCGAAGAGGGTGTAGCTGCCGGCGCCTCCTCCGAGGCGCTGGTCTATGTCGAGATCAACCTGGATACCTCTGCAGGGCGTCACGCGGACCTGTCCGCCGCTCTCAAGGATGTGCTGGGCGACGTGGAGCTGGTGGTCGACGACTATGTGCCGATGCTGGACACCTGCAGTGCGATGGAAGACCAGCTGCACAATGGTGTCGCCGAGGACGACGCCAATTTGCAGGAGGCCTGCGCCTTCCTGCAATGGATGCGCGACGGTAACTTCACCTTCCTCGGCTATCGGGAATACGAGTTTGCGCAGCGGGGGGACCGGAAAGTCCTGTGCGAGGTTGAGAATCGTCGCCTGGGCATCTTCAAGAAGCTGGAGGAATCGGCAGAGCCGACGCCCGAAGCGGCCTTCAGCGAGGGTAAACAACGCTTTTACCAGGGCCCCAATTACCTGACGTTTGCCAAGTCCTCGGTAAAGTCGCGGGTACACCGTGCCGCCTATTCCGATTACGTCACCATCAAGCGCTACGATGCTGATGGCGAAGTGATCGGTGAGTCTGCAATCATGGGGCTCTACACGTCCCCGGTATACACCGAGAGCCCGGTAAAGATACCGATCATACGTCGTAAGATTGCTTCCATTATGGAATCCAGCGGCCTGTCCCCGCACAGCCATGACGGCAAGGCACTGCGGCGCATACTGGATACCTTTCCGCGGGACGAGCTGTTCCAGAGCAGTACCCAGGGCCTGTTCGATACGGTGATGGGTGTGCTCAGCATGAACGAGCGCGCCCACATCCGGCTGTTCCTGCGCCGCGATCCCTTTGGTAAGTTCGTCACTGCGACCGTATACGTGCCACGGGAGCAGTTTAACAGTGATGTACGCGAGGAAATTTGCGCGCATATCGCCAAAGCGGTCAATGCCCGCGAATCCGAATTCACCACCTATTTTTCTGAATCCATCCTTGCACGGGTGCACTTCGTGTTCCGGGTCGACCCGGGTGAGGAACTGGAAATTGACGAGGCGCGACTGGAGGCGCAGATCGTGGATATAACCCGTTCCTGGGAAGATGTTTTCCATAAGTCCCTGGTCGAGAGTCACGGCGAGGAAGAGGGGAACCGGCTTTACGGTGTCTATGGCCGAGCGTTCCCGGCTGGCTATCGCGAGGACTTCGAGCCGCGCATCGCCGTGCAGGATATCGGCTCCATCGAGGAGTTGAGCCCGGACAACCGGGTCGCCATGAGCTTTTACCAGCCTGTGGGTGCGTCCGCAGGCAGCCTGCGCTTCAAGGTGTTCAACTGGGGCGGCAACCTGCCGCTCTCTGATGTGATCCCGGTACTGGAGCACCTGGGGCTGAGGGTAATGGGCGAGTTTCCCTACACGATCCGGCCGAAAGGTGTCAGCGACGTGTGGATGCACGAGTTCCACCTGGAGTTCGGCCTGCCTACCCGGGTGGACGCCCAGGCGTCACGGAACCTGTTCCAGGACGCGTTCGCGGCTATCTGGAATGGCGTTGCGGAAAGTGATGGTTTCAACCGGCTGGTACTGGCAGCGCGCCTCAACTGGCGCGAGGTTTCCATGCTCCGGGCCTATGCCCGCTACCTGAAGCAGACCAAGTTCAGTGGCAGCCAGCCGTATATCGCTGCCACCCTGGCTAACCACGTGGAAATTACCCGCAATCTGGTTGCATTGTTCCGGGCCATGTTCGATCCACGGGTGGGCAGCAGTAACAAACAGGACCAGACCCGGGTAGAGCGCCTGATCAAAAAGATCCACGACGGTCTCGACAAGGTGGACAACCTGAATGAGGACCAGGTGCTGCGCCGTTACCTGGACCTGATCCTGGCCACGTTGCGCACCAACTTCTTCCAGGTGGGCGCGGATGATAAGCCCAAGGACTATATCTCCATCAAGTTCAGTCCGCGCAATATCCCGGGTTTGCCGGAGCCGCGGCCGGAATTCGAGATCTTTGTCTACTCGCCCCAGGTCGAGGGTGTGCACCTGCGTGGTGGCAAGGTGGCCCGTGGTGGCCTGCGTTGGTCCGATCGGCTTGAGGATTTCCGCACCGAGGTACTGGGCCTGGTAAAGGCCCAGAATGTTAAGAATGCTGTGATCGTACCGAGCGGGGCCAAGGGCGGGTTTGTGGTTCGCCGGCCTCCGGCAGATGGCGGGCGTGAGGCAATGCTCGAGGCCGGTATCAATTGCTATAAGACGTTTATCCGCGGGCTGCTGGATATTACCGACAACCTGAAAGAGGGTGAGGTACTGCCGCCGGAACAGGTGGTGCGGCGCGATGAGGATGATCCCTACCTGGTGGTGGCGGCGGACAAGGGCACCGCGACTTTCTCAGACATCGCCAACAGTATCGCTGCCGAGTACGATTTCTGGCTTGGCGACGCATTTGCGTCCGGTGGCAGCCAGGGATACGACCACAAGAAGATGGGCATCACGGCCCGCGGTGCCTGGGTTTCGGTGCAGCGACACTTCCGCGAGATGGGCGTGAACGTCCAGGAGGAAGATTTTTCGGTTATCGGCATTGGCGATATGGGCGGTGATGTGTTCGGCAACGGTATGCTGCTTTCCGAGCATATTTGCCTGAAAGGTGCGTTCAACCACCTGCATGTTTTCGTCGACCCGACTCCCGATGCCGCAGCCAGTTTTGCCGAGCGCAAACGACTGTTCGAGATGCCTCGCTCCAGCTGGACGGACTACGATCAGTCCCTGATTTCCAAAGGAGGAGGGATTTTCGACCGGAGTGCCAAGTCCGTCGAGATTACCCCGGAAATGAAAGAGGCCTTCGGGATCGAGGCCGACAGGCTCAACCCGAACGAACTGATCAATGCGATGCTCAAGGCGCCGGTTGACCTGATCTGGAACGGCGGCATTGGCACTTACGTCAAGGGCTCTACGGAATCGCACGCGCAGGTGGGGGATAAAGCGAATGACAACCTGCGGGTAGATGGCCGGGAGCTGCGTGCACGCGTCTTTGGTGAGGGCGGTAACCTGGGTATGACGCAGCGTGGCCGGATCGAATTTGCCCTGCGGGGTGGGCGCTGTAATACCGACTTTATTGATAATGCCGGTGGCGTCGACTGCTCGGACCACGAGGTGAATATCAAGATCCTCCTCGACAAGGTGGTCGCCAACGGAGATCTCACTGGCAAGCAGCGCAACCAGATGCTGGAGGAAATGACCGAGTCCGTATCGGAACTGGTCCTGCATAACAACTATGAGCAGACCCAGGCCCTGAGTGTCGCTGAACGGCAGGTGCCTGAACGCCTCGATGAGTATCGTCGCACGATCAATGCCCTGGAAAGTGAAGGGCGCCTGCGCCGCTCGCTGGAGTTCATCCCGGACAACGAGCAGATTAACGAACGCCAGAACAAGGGGCAGTACCTCACCCGGCCGGAGCTTTCGGTGCTGATCTCCTACGTTAAGGTAAAGCTGAAGGAAGAGCTGCTGGATGCGTCCATTATCGATAACCCGCGGGTTATCGAGTCAGTGGAGTCCGCGTTTCCGGAAGAGCTGGTGGCCCGGTATCGTGACATGGTGTACGACCACCCCCTGCGTCGGCAGATAGTGGCCACCCAGGTGGCCAACGAAATGGTCAACAATATGGGGATCACATTCTACCACCGCATCAGCGGTGCCACCGGGGCGGATATCGATACCATCTCGGCCGCCTATATCAGTGCCCGCGACGTTTACCTGATGGACGACTTCCAGGAGGCGATAGCGGCGCTGGATTACCAGGTGTCCGCCGACCTGCAGCTGGAACTGCTGAACTCCATGATTGGCCGCGTGCGCCGTGCGGCGCGCTGGTTTATCCGGAATCGCCGCAGCGAGCTTGATGCCACTGATGGCCAGATGCCTTACCGGGAGTCAGTACAGCGGGTGATCAAGGCTCTGCCGGAAGTATTGAGCGGCCGTCCCAGGCACCTCTGGGAGGAGCGGTTCCAGGAACTCCAGGAGGCTGGCATCCCGGAAAATGTCGCTTTGCTTGCTGCTTCGCCCACTTACCTGTACTCCGCGCTCGGGATCTCAGAGTCCGCGCGGGTCAGCAAGCGGCCGGTAGAAGAGGTTGCACGGATCTATTTCCAGCTGGCGGATTCTCTGGACCTGCCCTGGTTCGGTAACCAGATCATCGACTTGCCGGTGGAAAATTTCTGGCAGGCCCAGGCCCGCGAGACCAGCATGGACGATCTCGACAACCAGCTGAGTAGCCTGGCAGTGAACCTGCTGCGCCTGGCAGCGGAGAGCGATCTCGATGTGGATGGCGCGATGGACCGCTGGAAGGCTATCATGGCGCCCGCGATCCAGCGCTGGACCGGCATACTGGCGGAGCTGCGAGCTGCGCCAAGCACTGACTTCGCGATGTTTACGGTGGCCCTGCGGGAGTTGATGTACCTGGCCAATGCCACGGCTGACCAGGAGAGCCTGCTGGAGTCGGGCGAGGCCCCGCTGGAAGAGTGATATACGGTAAAAAATTCAGGTAACGAGAGAGCATGTATTCGTTTGTACGTAAGGCCCTGTTCGCGCTCGACCCGGAGCGGGCCCACCATATTTCCATGGATGGCATCGGTGCCGCAGAGCGGCTGGGGCTATTGTCCCTGTTTGTGGACCCGCCCGCGGATGACCCGGTGGAGGTGATGGGGTTGACGCTACCGAACCCGGTGGGCCTCGCTGCAGGCCTCGATAAGAACGCGCAGGCGTTCAACGGTCTCGGTGCCCTGGGCTTCGGTTTCGTGGAGGTCGGCACGGTGACTCCCCGGCCACAGCCGGGCAACCCCACACCGCGGATTTTCCGGTTGGAAGAGGCTGAGGCCATCATCAACCGCATGGGCTTCAACAACCAGGGGGTTGATTACCTGGTTGAGCGGGTGCGCCGTCGACGCTATGGCGGGGTACTTGGTATCAATGTCGGTAAGAATTTTGATACCCCGGTGGAGCGGGCCGCCGACGACTATTGCCACTGCATGGAGAAAGTCTATCCCTACGCGGACTACATTACTGCCAACGTATCTTCCCCCAATACCAAGGGGTTGCGGGACCTGCAGTTTGGAGAAAGTCTCAACAGCCTGCTGGATGCCCTCAAGAGCAAGCAGGCCCAGCTCGCCCGGGTTGATGATCGCTATGTGCCGCTGGCGGTGAAGATCGCTCCTGATATGGAGCCGGAAGAGATTGCCCAGGTTGCCGGGGCTCTGCGTAAATACGAAATCGATGGCGTTATCGCAACAAACACCACGATTGACAAGTCCGCAGTCAGCGAGTTGCCGCACGGCCAGGAGGAGGGCGGACTCAGCGGTCGCCCTCTGGCTGAGCGATCCAACAATGTGATCCGGACACTGTCCCGGGAGCTTGAGGGGGCCCTGCCCATCATTGGGGTAGGGGGCATCTTCGATGGCGAGAGTGCAGTGGAAAAAATCCGGGCCGGTGCTACGGCCGTACAGGTTTACACCGGCTTCATTTACCGTGGCCCGACTGTTATACGGGAAGCGGTCGAGGCTATTGCCCTGCTGCGCCGTCGGGGTGGCATGGAAAAAGACGTGGCAGATAGCCAGGTTGGCGGGGAGAGTCGCTAGCTGGTGGCTTTGCCCTGTCGTCCAAAGGCATGACCGGGGCGCGGTGGCTGGTGCCAGTCACCGCGCAGCTCCCCTTATATCGTGCTCCACCCATTCGGGTGATGGATGTTGGTGCTTACGGTGCGGTAGGTTTCAAGTTTCTGGGCTTTGGTGGAGTTCCCAAATCCGTTCCAGTAATCCTGGCGGCCGTCCCGCCATCCATTAACCCATTCCTGGTGAAGATATCCGCTCATGTAAGGACAGCTATCCATGGGTTTTCTCTGGGTGGCGGCAAGGTATCCCTTGTAAAAGGCCCTGCTGGACTGGTTACGTTTTTGGCGTTTCATCGTATACAGCACCTCTTGGTCATTTTGGGCTGGTTTTTTTGGGGTCTGGTGACCCGCGCGTGATGTTAGCGTGCGTTTTTTGATCCCCTGTCTTTAAGCTTAGTGAAATTTATGGCCGGGTTAATGCCTGTGACTGTGTGCTTTCACAATCTAGATTATGGTGTCCGGGAGCGAATCCAAGGCGACGTTTGACGGCTTGGCCCGGAAATGCGACCGACAGACCGCAGGCGGCCACGTATATCTCTGTGCCGCGGTCCTGCTGGGTGGAAATGGCGGACGGGCGCCTGGTTCCATATCCCTGACAATTCAGTTTTTATTACAGAGGCGGTGCTTTCGGGGCGAAGAACTCTACCCAGCCTTTAGTGCAGGGCGCGAGGTGAGGCACGTTCGCAATGGTCAACAACAGGAAATGGAGGGCGACCGCTGGCGCCGGTTTTCATCAGTTTTCCCAGTAGAGCAGAATGTTGCTTTTCTGTGAATGATCACTTGGCACTCAGAATCGTCATTGATAGAAGAAAATGCTATAGGCGTTAAACCAACCTGCGGGCATCGGGTTGACGCCGTGGCCTGAAGTCAGACTGACAATACAGCGTGGAAAAAATATTTTGCCGAAAGAGATGATCCCCCTGACCGCGACCTGCCCACGCGGGCTTGAAGCCCTCCTGGCTGCAGAGTTGCGGGAGCTGGGTGCCACAGATTTACGCGAGCAGCCGGCTGCCGTCCATTTTTCCGGCGACCTGGAGCTGGCTTACCGTTGCTGTCTGTGGAGCCGTCTGGCCAACCGGGTATTACTGCGCCTTGCCAGTACCAAAGTGCGGACCGCTGATGAGCTTTATCGAGCGGTAGCGGCGTTGCCGTGGGAAGAACATATCAACCCGACCGGGAAGCTCTGGCTGCAATTTTCGGGAACCAACCGTGAGATTCGTAACAGCCAGTTCGGCGCCCAGAAGGCCAAGGATGCCGTTGTCGACCGCCTCCGGGACAAGACCGGTGAGCGACCACTGGTAGACAGGAATCATCCGGACCTGACTGTGGCCCTGAGACTGCATCGTGACACTCTGGACATTGCAGTGGACCTCAGCGGTGAAAGCCTGCACAAGCGGGGTTACCGGACGCATATCGGTGCCGCACCATTGAAGGAGAATCTTGCCGCAGCGCTCTTGATGCGCTGTGGCTGGCCGGATATCGCGGCGCACGGTGGTGCGCTGCTGGACCCTATGTGTGGTTCGGGCACTATCCTGATCGAGGGGGCGATGATGGCAGCGGACATGGCGC
The DNA here is from genome assembly GCF_021729035.1 of Microbulbifer sediminum. Classification (GTDB taxonomy): domain Bacteria; phylum Pseudomonadota; class Gammaproteobacteria; order Pseudomonadales; family Cellvibrionaceae; genus Microbulbifer; species Microbulbifer sediminum. The sequence goes on from NZ_JAJSAP010000002.1 coordinate 77,744, forward strand.
CGGGCCTGCTGCGCGGAAGTTTTGGTTTCGAACGCTGGCTCAATCACCAGAGCGATATCTGGAACCGCCTTCGCGAGGAAGCCCTGGAGCGCCGGCGCCGGGGGCTTGAAAAAGCGCTTCCCGAGATTCGCGGTTACGATGCGGACGCCAAGGTATTGTTCGCGGCAGAAGCGAATATTGCCCGCGCCGGGCTAGAGCGCCAGGTGCGCGTCAGCTGCCGGCCTGTAGCCGCGTTCAAGGTGCCCAGCCACCGGGAGGTCAAGCCGGGGCTGGTCCTGACCAATCCCCCCTATGGTGAGCGGCTGGGTGAGCAGGAGGAGTTGCGGGAAACGTACGCGGAGCTCGGACGCCAGCTGAAATCCGGTTTCCCGGGCTGGCTTGCTGGTATCTTTACGGGTAATCCCGAACTTGGCCATGCCACCGGGCTGCGCTCGCACAAGCAGTACAAGCTCTACAACGGCAGTATTCCCAGCCAGTTGTTACTGTTTGAGATTCGCGCTGGCGCGTCCGCTGGCCAGGCCGATACTGCCGCCCCACGCCTCTCGCCGGAGGCAGAGATGGTGGCCAACCGCTTGCGTAAAAACCTTCGCACTACCGGGAAATGGGCCCGTAAAAGCGGTATCAGCTGCTTCCGCCTCTATGATGCGGACCTGCCGGAATACGCTGCGGCTATAGATCTGTACCATTCACTGGACGGCGGCAGCTTTGCCCATGTACAGGAGTACCGGGCGCCGGCCCAGATACCCGAGGAAAAGGCGCGTGCCCGGCTGCGGGAGCTGGTGCGTGCGGTCGAGGCGGTGCTTGAAATTCCCCAACGGAATATCAGTATCAAGGAGCGACGCCGCCACAGCCACAAGGGCAGTGGCAGCCAGTACCAGCGGCGTGATGATTCGGGCCGGACTTTCTGGGTGGAGGAGTACGGTGCGGAATTCGAGGTAAACCTCTGGGACTACCTGGACACCGGTGTTTTCCTGGACCACCGGCCGGTACGGCAATACCTGAAATCCCTGGCCGGAGGTAAAAAACTGCTGAACCTGTTCTGCTATACGGGCACAGCAACAGTACAGGCGGCCCTGGGTGGTTGCACCCGGAGCACCAGCGTCGATATGTCGAAAACCTACCAGGCGTGGGCCGCACGTAACTTCCGGCACAATGGAATGGACCCTTATCGCCACCAGCTGGTACAGGCGGATTGCCTGGAATGGCTGCAGTCTGCGCAGGAGAACCGGCGAGGGGAATACGACCTGATCTTCCTGGATCCCCCCAGCTTTTCGAACTCCGCCAGGATGCGCGGGGTGCTGGATATCCAGCGGGATCACGAGACGCTGATCCGGCAGTGCATGGAACTACTGACACCGGCCGGAATCCTGCTGTTTTCCAACAATCTGCGTAGTTTCAGGATGGCCGAAGCGGTCGCTGCGGACTTCGCCGTTGCGGATCTCTCCGGGCGGCTGCTGGATCGTGATTACCAGCGCAATCCAAAGATCCACAACGTCTGGGAAATACGTCTGCGCAAGGAATAAGGGGGGATCAGGGCCGGCTCTGCCGCTGTGGCACCGAGTAAGCGGTGCCGCGACATTCCAGGTACACCCGACAGGTACCCTGGGCGACCCTGGCGCAGGACTCTACCACAACGCCATTTCCGCCCAGTTTGTGTACGCGCTGTTTCATTGCGCGCACAACGCCTGACCGCTCCGGCGCCGGTTCGTCGATGCGTTCCTGGCAGGACGATGCCTCGACCAGCCCGAGTGATACTGCATCGTAACGAGCGATCTCTACCGGCGAATACTCCTCTACACCGGCACTGGCAATACGGCTTTTGGCGTACGGTCCGATATTCGTCCTGAAATCGACGCCGTTGCAGCCGGATATGACAACGCCAACCAACAGGCAGGCCATGGTGATTAAAGCGCTATTCAAAACCTGTATCCCCTGTTTGCCAGTCCGGGTCCCCTCGCGGGTCAGTCCAGCTCCATCAATACGCGAAAGCCAATATCCTTGGACATCGCAATTTCACTCTGACCCACACGGTGCACGGAGCTCACGTTGTAGAGCGGATCACGCATTGATCCGCCACGGACTGTGCGCAGGTTGCAGTTCTTGACCTCTACCGGCCTGCCGTCGCTGCGGCTGCCCTGGTAGTCGGCGAGGAAGCAGTCCTGCGTCCATTCGGCGACGTTGCCAGAGGTGTCGAACAGACCGAAACCATTAGGCTCATAGGTGCCAACCGGAGCGCTCCCGGCGGTGAAAATGCCCACGAATTCGCTGTCACAGCCCCGCCGGCAATTGGCTTTGCCTCTCGGGTCGGCATCGCCCCACCAGAAGGGGCGCGACTCGCCGCCACGTGCAGCATATTCCCACTCTGCCTCACTTGGGAGTCGGTAACGCTTGCCGGTCTGCTCCGAAAGCCATTGTGCGTATGCCCGAGCCTCGTTCCAGGTGACGTTGATCACGGGGCGATGGCCGCGGCCCCAGCCCTCGTCGCCGGGCAGGGCTGCCCCGGTGGCTTCCGCAAACCGGTCGTACTGGTTGAAGGTTATTTCATGTCGGGATATGGCAAAGGGCCGCGCAATGGTGACTCGGTGGGCGGGGCTTGCCGTGGGTCGCTTGTCGTCTCCCATGGTGAAGCTGCCGGGGCTTACCACGACGAGACTCGGCGATCGGCCGCCGTCTGCGAGGGCGGGGCGCAATACCTTGCCCGCGGTGTGGATGCGTTCGAGCCTGAAGCTGACCTTACGGTCCCTGTCGCTGATACGTATCCATCGACGTTCGGTCTCATAGCCCGCCTTGCTGACCTCCACATCGTAGTTGCCCGGCGACAGGGCCATGCCGGCCCTGTAACGGGGAGAAATATTCATGATGCGGACCTGGGCATCCGCGGGCCGGGTAGTGATATTCAGGGCGTATGTCTCGGTTTCGCCAGCAGCGGGCTGGGCGGCCGCGGTCGTTGCTGCTTGCGCGTCCGCCTTGGCAGGGGCCGGGTCCTGTGTCTTTTGCGTGACTTGCTGCGGGCCGGGCACCGCAATATCCGACTCTGGAGAGGCGGGGCCTTTACTCATGCCCCCATCGGAGCCCTCTGTCGTGCTTGATGCCGCTGCCGGCGACTTCTCGTCTGCCTGGTGGCCGGGCTTTCCCGCTGCACTGGTCGCCGCAGGGGCGGACGCGGAGCTATTGCCAGCCGGCTCGGGCTCTGATGTATCAACCTCGTGGCCCTTTGACCCGGGCAACAGCAGGCTGGCTGTAAATTCGCTGGTCCGGCCCAGGATCGAGTCTTCTGGCAGCCAGTCGAATCGGTAACTGAGCAGGCTGAACAGCAGCCACGCCACAAGCAGGCCGGCAGTTATTGCGGATCCGTAAGTCCACTGTCGTATTTTCTTCTGGGGTGCCTGCTGGATCACCTGCTGGATCCGCATAATGGTGGCCTGCTCGGCACGGGGGTGATTCTCGTGCAGGGGCTTGTCCCGCCACCGGGCCCAGGTGGCGGCAACTCGATCACGTGCAGTGCCGTACAGGGTCATGATCAGGGCGCGGACCAGGCTCGAGGTGCGCACCGCAGTGTTGTTCAGCTGAGTAGTCTGAGTTGTGGGCTTGCCAGCAAGGGTTGCCACCAGCTGGTCGATTGCGTCAACAACATCGAGCCCCCGCTGGAAGCGGTCCTGCGGGTCCTTGGCCAGGAACCGGTCGATCAGGCCCTGGTACAGGGAGTGCCGGGCTGGCAGTCGGGGCAGTGGGTCGGTGAGGTGCTTGATGGCGATAGCCACCGCCTCGTCGGCCTGGAAGGGCACAACACTGGTGAGCATCTCATAAAAGACGATGCCCAGGCTGTACAGGTCGGCGCGGCCATCGATGGCTGCGCCACGGGCCTGCTCCGGACTCATGTAATGTGGTGTGCCCACTACCATGCCACTGCTGGTCATGCGGGTTGTTCTGGCTACTGCCCTGGCGACACCGAAATCCGTCAGGACCGCGGAGCCGTCTTCACGAAACAGGATGTTTTCCGGCTTCAGGTCGCGGTGCACATAGCCCTTGCTGTGGGCGTGGTCCAGGGCGAGGGCAATCTGGCGCGTAATAGTGAGCGCCTCCATCGGATCGATGACCCCGCTGGAAAACCGGTCGGAAACCGAGCCGCCGGGCATGAAGTCCATGGCAATGTAGTTGAGGCTGCGAAAGCGGCCAATATCATGGATCCCGACAATATTGGGGTGGGACAATTGCCCGACAATATTGGCCTCGCGCTGGAAACGTTCGCTGAAAATAGGATCCGCGTTTAGCACTGGTGACATGACCTTGAGCGCAACCTGCCGGCCAACGCTGCGCTGCACCGCCAGGTAGACCGTAGACATACCGCCCTGGTTGATCTTTTTCAGGATACGGTAACCCGGTATTTCGAGGGCGTTGTTGTTGCTCACAACCTCCATTGATGCGATTTCCTTAATGCGGTATCAGGCCGAGAAGCCATCCGGCAAAACCGGAGGCTAACGCCGCAGCGGTGACGACCGCCAATACGATTCTTGCCGTGTTTCCCAGGCGGGCGGGAGAGGGAGTGTCCGCGCCCATATAGTCACTTCCCGAAAGCCGGGCCGGGTCCGGCGCGTCAATGACCTGAACGGTGATGTTGTCCTTGCCGCCGGCATCGAGTGCGGCGGCAATGAGGAGGTCTGCCGCCCGGCGGCAATCATCGTTGCAGGAAAGTATCTCGGCGATCGCCTGCGGCTCGACTTCCGCGCTCAGGCCATCGCTGCACAACAACAGTCGGTCACCGGCTTGCCAGGGCGATGACATCCGGTCCACGTCCAGGCTGGGGTTGGTGCTGCCGCCAATACAGCGCGTGATTACGTGTCGGTTCGGGTGGCTTGCCGCTTCCTGGGGATTGATGGCGCCGGAATCTACCAGCATCTGAACATATGAGTGATCATTGGTCAGCTGCTTTAGCCGGCCGTGCCCTTCGCCGGGAGACCAGAGATAGGCGCGACTGTCACCTACCCAGTAGATGTGGAAATAGGCGCCTTCCTCTGCCACTACAACGGCAGTGGAGCCCATATTCGCTGCGCTCTGTTCATCCCCCAGCAACAGCGCATGGGCCCGCTGCAAGGCGTGTTCATAGTGGCGGTCAGTAGCCGCGGAGCGCTGGATCTCCTCTACGACGGTCTTGCTGGCGATTTCCCCCGCCTGGTGGCCGCCTAGCCCGTCTGCCACGACCCATACGCCCCGTTGCTCGTCGGACCAGAGCGCATCCTCGTTCTGCTCACGCTTGAAGCCGGGGTGTGTTGCACCGGCGCTCCGTGCCTGATTCCCTGTCGACTGGCGGGGTACCGTGTGCCTCGATACATCGCGTACTTTGGCTTCACTCACTGCGTGCAACTACCTGTGTCTTATTTTGGTTTTTAGCGCCCCATCCCAGTTCAGCGGGCTCTCCGCTGCCGCGGCTTGACCGCGTGAAAACTAAGCGGGACGCCCATCCCTTAACCGAGCTGAGTTTGCTTCTTCCCGCATGCGGTATCCCCGGAGGACAAACAAGCGGAAATATATGCCAGAGAAGGCCTGGTACCGACCGCCGGAGGCAGGTATTCCATGGCAAATAATATTGTAAGGAGGGATTGTACGCTGCAAACCCAATCACATGCCACGCAAAAACTTCGTGATAGAATTTTCCCGTTAACAACAAGATGGGCGGACTCGCCCGCACCGGGTTTGCTCGGATACCGGCAGGATATCCTTGGGCAGCGGCGCGGCGGGTACTTCTCGGGCATTGCCTGGCGAGGCACTGTCCCTGGAGTTGACCAGACCCCGCATTACCAGGAACACGAGAAATGCTGAAACTCTGCGATCTCAAGGGTGCCGGACAGAGTGTCTGGCTCGTGGCGCCGAGAGTAACCATCGGTCGAGCCTCTACCTGTGACCTCACCCTCGCCAGCGATTCGGTGGCCAAACTGCACGCCGAAGTTGTTGTCGATGGTGACACGCTCACATTGCGCGACCTGTCCGGATACGGCGGGCTGGCTGTCAACGGGCAGCCAATAAAGGGCACGACCCGGCTTAAGTTGAACGATCGTGTCACTATCGGCGATCGTGAGCTGGGGGTAGTCGACCCGAAGGTGGCACGGTTTCGCTCCAGTACCTCCGGCAGTGGCGCCGTGTCCTGGGCACTACGGGCCAATCATCCCGCCATCGCCGGCCGGGTTTTCCCCGTTAAGCAGGCCAGCGTGGTGGGGCGTTCCGACGAGTGCGATATCACTTTTTCCCTTTCTCACCTTTCGCGCCGCCATGCACGCCTGGAAGTACGGGACGGCCTTTTGTTCGTGGTTGACCTCGGGTCGGCCAACGGTACTTTCCTGAACAACCAGCGAGTTTCGGAAACGCGGGTCCGCCGCGGGGATGAGTTACGATTCGACACCCTGAGCTTCAGTGTGGTGGGCCCGGCCGATGACCTGGACAAGACGACAGTGCGTCCTGCAGTGATGATCCCGCGGGAACATGACACCGCTGCAGAGGGCGAGAGTGAGGCGCCCCCGGTTGATGCCGTGCAGTCCGCCCCGGTTGCGGAGGCGGAAATGACCCGCGAGCGGCAGCGCTACGAGGGTGATGCGGCAGCGGCGGAACCCGGGAGCAGCGCATGGCTTTGGTTTGGCGTGGTGCTGTTGATCGGTCTGGGTACCGCGGGCGTGCTCTGGGCGCGCCAGCAGGGGTTGCTCTGAGCAATGCCGGCAGAGTTGCTTCTATATACCACCCTCGGCTGCAGCCTGTGTGAGAAAGCCAAGGCTGAGATCTGGCCCGTGCTGGATGACTTCGCTCTCCGGTTGCGCGAAGTGGATATCTCGGATGACCTGGACCTGGAGAGGCGTTTTGGGGCCCGCATTCCGGTTGTAGGCCTGGGGGACCCGGATGACGTCCTGGGTTGGCCGTTCGACAGCAGCAAGCTACGTAACTGGCTGCAGGCCCGTCTTTAGTGCGGGGTCGTCAGGCCCCCTTTGCGGGCGGGCGCTGCCTCCAGGTTTTTACCTGCCTGGCCGGCCGGCAGGGGCCGCCCGGTCCAAATCACAGCTTGCTGCGCGCCTCGTTATCCCTGAGCAACGGCTGTATGTTCCCGCTGCGATACGCATAAATGACGGAATAGGCCAGTACGTTCTGCACGTACTTCCTGGTTTCGTGGTAGGGAATGGTTTCAATCCACACATCGTAGGGCAGCTGGCTGCCGGTTTCCCGAAGCCACCCGGCGACCCTTGTCGGGCCCGCATTGTAGGCTGCAGCAGCCAGGATCCGGTTATTGTCGAAGCGGTTGAGCAGGGTTCGGAGGTAAAAACTCCCAAGGGCGATATTGGTCTTGGGAGTCAGCAGGTCCCAGCTGCGGCGATACCGCACACCGGCCTTGCGGGCCGTGGTTCGGGCGGTGGAAGGGAGCAGCTGCATCAATCCCAGGGCACCCGCACGGGACTTTGCGTCATGGGCAAAGTGGCTTTCCTGTCGGGCAACGGCGTAAATGAGGTAGGGGTCCAGCGCAGTCTTTTCGCTCATCTGGTTGCTGACATCGGTGACGATGTCGGAGAAGGCGAGCGGGAATCGCAGTTCCAGGTCATCCAGGTAATCGGCGGCGAGTACTGACCGGATCGATTTGTGATACCAGCCCCAGGCGCTGGCGACTTTGCCGGCGGTCAGTAATTCCTGGTGGCCGAGGCCCTGAGTGGCATAATCCCATTCGCGACGGGCGTGGTAGAGCTCACCGATAGCCTGCAGCTCCCGGGCCCGCTGCATACCGGGGCGGGCAGCCATCTCCTGCACCAGTTCCGGCGTGACCTTGGCGGGGCGGTCGACAAAACGGTAGTTCTGCCCGAGGATGTCTGCCGACAGGAAGCCATAGTAACTGCGCTCCTCCGCCGCCTGGCGGTAAAGTTGCACCGCCTGGTCTGAGCGTGAATCGCCGTATTGTTCTTCCAGGGACCGCGCTTTCCAGTACAGCCACACGTCCCGGAGTTGCTCCTCCGGTGGCAGCCGGTCGATCCAGAATTCCACTTGTGCCCAGTCCAGCTCCCGCATTGACTGGCGGGCCAGCCAGCCGATGGTTCGTGGGTCGGTAAATTTCTCGGTACGAGCGAAGAACGCCCGCAGGCCCTCGATATCATCCTGGCGCGCAAACTGCAGGGCCAAATTGCGCAGCAGTTGCTCGCGCTCATTATCGGCAAACAGGTAACTGCGCTCGAAGCGCTGCCAGGCCTTTTCAGCCAGGCCGGCATCTTTCAGGGCCAGGCGCTCGAGTCCGTGCAGGACAATCTGGCGGTATTCGGGCCGGTCACTGATAAAGCGCGAGTGGTTGGACAGCTGCCCGGGGTCCCGGTGGACTGAGCGCAACAGCTCTGCCCGTTGCGCCTGGTCCGGGTCCATTTTCCTGGCGATATACTCAGCCAGGTCCAGTTGGCCACTTTTCACTGCCAGCAGATGCCGTCCCCAGGCCAGCTGCGGAGTGAGGCCGCCGTCTTTTATCCAGCGGTTGAATACCGGGTCACACTCCTCGGCCTGGGAGCGACCGACCATCCACAGCTCCTCCACCAATGCGTAGGCGGTCTCCTTGTCCCCGTGTCGGGAGAGGGCGTCAGCGTAGTAGCACTTCAGTGAAGCGCGGGAGATCTTGTCCGGGTCATAGTACTTGAGGTAGGCACGGAAGCGCTTGCGGCTCCCCAATTCGCGCAGGATGCGCACGCGCATCCAGTCACCGATTGCGGTATCGCGATGCTCACTGATAAACGCATCTATCTCATCGTAAGGGAGGCGGCTGATTTTTCGGCTGATCGCCCAGTAGTCGAGGTAGGGTAGAAGCGGGTAACCTTGTAGCTCCCGCTTGAGGCGCTTCAGGTCGGGGGCATCGCCGCGGCCGATAGCCTCGCGGGCCTCCTGGAGCTTCTCCCGTTGGGCCACCGCTTTTTCCGCGTTGGTCTCGCCAAGTGCCGGGAAGGCAGTCAGCGCCAGGAACAGCGTTAACGCGATTCCCTTTGCGTCAATCGACATAGTACTCACCCGATTGATAATTCGCGCCGGTAAAAGTAAAACAGCGCGTCAAATAATGCGTAAAATATCCATTTCACACAAGCCCGATTCGTGGGCTGGTGAGACTCCCGGTCGAGAATGAGAACGGGCACACCCTCAAATAGTGTAGTTGTAAAAGTATGTTGCTTCAGTTGGATGCCGTGAGCCTGCGGTACGGAACCCAGGTCCTCGCGGACAATGTCAGTGCCATGATAGATCGCGGCGACCGGATTTGTCTGGTCGGCCGGAATGGCGAGGGCAAATCGAGCCTGCTGCGCCTGATCGGCGGCCACGTGGATCCCGATGGCGGAGAGCTGGTTACCACCTCTGGGACCGTAGTCGCGGCCCTCGAGCAGGAGTTGCCATCCGGCTGCCGAGAGAGCGTTTATCGGTTTGTCGCCGGTGGGCTCGGACAGGTGGGGCTGTGGCTGGCGGATTACCAGGATGAGCCCCGGGAGGACCTGCAGTCCCGGATAGAGGAAGCGCACGGCTGGGACCTGATGCCGCGTATCGACAGCGTGCTTGACCGTCTCGGCCTCGACCCGGCGGCAGTCGTTGCTGATCTTTCCGGTGGCTGGCAGCGCCGCGCCGCACTCGCCCGCGCGCTGGTAGTCGAGCCGGACCTGCTGATTCTCGACGAGCCCACCAATCACCTGGATATTGCCGCCGTCGAATGGCTGGAGAACTTCCTTGATTCGTTTCGTGGGGCGTTACTGTTCGTCAGCCACGATCGTGCCCTGGCCCAGCGGCTCGCACGTACGGTCTGGGACCTGGATCGCGGTCACCTGCGGGTATTCAATTGTGATTTCAATCGCTACCAGGCCGAGAAGGAAAAGGTCCTGGCGGAGGAGGCCCGCAACGAGGCGCTGTTCGACAAGAAGCTCGCCCAGGAGGAGGCCTGGATCCGGCAGGGCATCAAGGCCCGCCGTACCCGCAACGAGGGCCGCGTGCGGGCCCTGCAGGACCTGCGTCGCCAGCGGGAAGCCCGCCGCAGCCGCCAGGGTACGGCGAAGCTCTCGGTGGACGCCGGAGAGATTTCGGGCAAGCTTGTGGCAGAGTTACAGGGTGTTGGTTTCGCCTATCCCGGGGAGTCGCCGCTGGTGCGGGACCTGGATTTCACCTTGATGCGGGGAGACAAAGTGGGGCTGATCGGCCCCAATGGTGCCGGTAAAAGTACCCTGATCCGGTTGTTGTTGGGGGAGCTGCAGCCGGATACCGGTCGCGTGCGGCTGGGCACCAAGCAGCAGGTGGCCTACTTTGACCAGCGTCGGGACCAGCTGGATCCGGAATTGACGGTGCTGGATAATGTCGCGGGCGGGCGTGAGTCCATCACCGTCGGCGGCAAGAGCCGGCACGCCATGTCCTACCTGGCGGATTTCCTCTTTTCCGGCCAGAAGGCGCGGACTGCCGTGTCGGCGCTCAGCGGCGGTGAGCGCAATCGCGCGCTGCTGGCAAAGCTGTTCAGCCAGCCGGCCAATATCCTGGTACTGGATGAGCCGACCAACGACCTCGACGTCGAGACGTTGGAGTTGCTGGAGCAGCTGCTGCTGGATTTCTCCGGTACCGTGCTCCTGGTCAGCCATGACCGTGCCTTTCTCGATAACGTGGTGGACTCGTGCCTGGCTTTCGAGGGCGATGGCGTGGTGCGGGAGTATGTGGGTGGATATGAGGACTTCCTGCGCCAGGGCGGGCATTTTGCCGGTTTTGAAGGGAGCGGTGCCACAGAAAAGCCAGAGAAACCGAAACCCCGGAAGGATACGGGGCCGGGAGCGAAGCCCCCGGCCAAGTCCAAAAAGCTCAGCTACAAGCTACAGCGCGAGCTGGATAGCCTGCCGGGGAAGATAGAGGCCCTGGAAGAGGAGATTGGTGTGCTGGAGGAAGAGGTGTCCAGTCCGGATTTTTACCAGCAGGACCAGGCATTGGTGGAGGAGCGCCTGCGGCTGCTGGCCGAACGCCAGGCGGAACTTGAGTCTGCCTTTGAGCGCTGGGCCGAGCTTGATGAAGGCACCTGAGGCGCGCGCCGGTGCCGCGGTATCCCTGTGAGTGGATGCAGGCGGGGGCGGATAACACCGTGATGACCGATCCCCGCCGGGCCCGGGCTACTCGCCCGATTGGACTCGCACGGCCAGCACGTCGCAGCCGGCGCCGTGCAATACGCCATTCGCGGTGGAGCCGAGCAGCAGTGCCAGGCCATGGCGGCCGTGGCTACCGATGATAACCAGGTCGGCGCTGATTTCCTCGGCGAGGCGGTGGATTTCGGACGCGGGCTGGCCGAGCACCACATGCTGTCTCTCCTCTGGAATTCCGAGCGACGTGGATGCTTTCTTCAGTTGCTCTTTGGCCTGGTCCTGCAACTGTTCCTGCACCTCCGACAGGTCCATCGGAATATCGCCGCCATAGGCGAAGGTGAGGGGCTCAATTACGTGGGACAGGCTCAATTCGGCCCCGAACGCCTTGCCAATTTCCTCTGCCTTTTTGAGCACCTGGGAAGAATCTTCCGAGAGATCGAGGCCCACAAGAATCTTTTTATAGCTGGCCATTGGCATACTGCTCCTTTTGTTGGCTGGTTATTGCCCGCTCAGGGTGTAGTCACTTTTTACCCCTGGAAGAGTCTAATGTAAAACAAACCAGTTGACATAACTGGCATCGGGCGCAACACAATAGGCGCCTCAATCATCGAAATGGAGTTTGCATGTCCGGCTGGCTTCCCCTCCTTATCATTTTTTTTGCAGTGGCACTCGTCATCGGCCCCGTGATGTGGCTGAAACCCAGTAGCCGCGATCGCCGGCTCGCAGAGTTCAGGCAGCGGGCGGCGGGCGCAGGCATGGTGGTGCAGATGTCGAGGTTGCCGGAATCACAGGGCGAGGGTACCGCAGCGGTGTATATCTCCCGGTGGGAGGATCCGCGGCGCCTGCAAACCGGATGGATGATCGAGCTACAGCGGATGGAGCACGGTATGCATTTCAGCGGCCGCTGGGACTGGCGCGGAGAGCAGCAGGCACCCCGCGAAGCTTGGCCGCTACTGCGGGAGCTACTGACGTCTTTGCCGCCGGATGCGCTTGCCCTGCACGCCACACAGGCCGGCCTGGGCATCCAGTGGCGTGAGCAGAGCGGCGAATCCGGCATGGACAGCCTGCTCGCGGCGCTGGACAAGTTCAGGCCGGAAATCGAAGAGGCGATCCGGCGTCCGAGGCCTGCTGAGGCCGGGAAATAGTGCCCCTGGAGCTCCATGTTTTCCCGCTTGCGGGCGGTCCGGGGGCGCTCCGATTACCCCTTTACCGGAGGGGCGAGGGGGCAACTATTTTCCCCTCTCGCTTGACCCCACTGGGGTCGGGGCTTATATATTCGCGCACAGCGGCCTGTCCAAAGCGGCGGCGCCAGAGTGTCAGCACCTAGAAATTTTGATTAAAAAACAAGTACTTATGGGTAAATCACTGGTCATCGTCGAATCACCGGCCAAAGCGAAAACGATCAACAAGTATCTCGGAAAGGACTTTGTGGTGAAGTCCAGCGTTGGTCATATTCGCGATTTGCCCACTGCCGGGGGTAATAAGCAGCCGGTCGATCCCAAGGAGCGTGCCCGGCGCGCGGCGGAAACCCGCAAGCTGTCGCCGGAAGAAAAAGAGAAGTACAAGCGGAAGAAGAATCGCGAGCAGCTGATCCGTCGCATGGGAATTGACCCCGACCACAACTGGGAGGCTCACTACGAAATCCTTCCTGGCAAGGAAAAAGTCGTCAACGAGCTGCGCAAACTGGCGGAAAATGCCGACCACATCTATCTCGCCACGGACCTCGACCGCGAGGGAGAGGCCATTGCCTGGCATCTGCGCGAGTCCATCGGCGGGGATGACAACCGCTACCGGCGCGTTGTCTTTAATGAAATTACCAAGTCGGCGATCCAGGAGGCCTTCAAGGACCCTGGCCGGTTGAACATCAACCGGGTTAACGCGCAGCAGGCGCGCCGGTTCCTGGACCGGATCGTCGGCTATATGGTATCGCCGCTGTTGTGGGAGAAGGTTGCCCGCGGCCTTTCCGCCGGTCGTGTACAGTCAGTGGCCGTACGGCTGGTAGTGGAGCGTGAGCGCGAAATTCGTGCCTTTGTACCCGAGGAGTACTGGACGCTGTTCGCCGACACTGAAACCGCGAGGGCCAACCCCCTGCGGCTGGAGGTGAAGAAACAGGCAGGCGAAACCTTCCGCCCCACCAATGAGCAGCAGGCCATGGCGGCCACCAGCGCCCTGCAGGGCAGTGACTTCACTGTCAGCGCCCGGGACGACAAGCCCACCAGCTCCAAGCCATCGGCTCCGTTCATCACTTCGACCCTGCAGCAGGCAGCGAGTAATCGTCTTGGCTTCAGCGTCAAGAAAACCATGATGCTGGCCCAGCGCCTGTACGAGGCGGGGCACATCACCTACATGCGGACCGATTCCACTAACCTGAGTAAGGAAGCCGTGGAATCGGTGAGGGAGTTCATCGTCGATAAATTTGGCGATAAATACCTGCCGGATACTCCCAATAATTACGCCAGCAAGGAAGGCGCCCAGGAGGCGCACGAGGCCATCCGTCCTTCCGATGTGCGTATGCAGCCCAACATGCTCAGTGGTGTCGAGCGTGATGCGGAGCGGTTGTATAACCTGATCTGGCAGCAGTTTGTGGCCTGCCAGATGACCCCCGCCCAATTCACCTCGACTTCGGTGGTGGTAAGCGCCGGGGACTTCGAGTTGCGAGCACGGGGTCGTGTAATCCGCTTTGACGGCTTCCTCAAGGTCGCCCCGCAGACGAGCAAGAAGGAAGAGGATGCCGTGTTGCCGGACGTCAAGGTGGGCGACAAGCTGGCACTCAAAAAGCTCGACCCGAAGCAGCACTTTACCAAGCCGCCGGCCCGTTACAGTGAGGCGGCGCTGGTCAAGGAGTTGGAGAAGCGTGGCATCGGTCGGCCTTCCACCTATGCATCAATTATTTCCACCATCCAGGATCGTGGTTACGTACGGTTGGAAAACCGACGTTTCTACGCGGAGAAAATGGGGGATATCGTCACCGACCGGCTGAGCGAAAGTTTCAAGAACCTGATGGATTACGGGTTTACTGCCAGCCTTGAGGAATCACTTGATTCGGTTGCCGAGGGCGACAAGGGCTGGAAGGATCTGCTCAATGAGTTTTACCGTGATTTTTCTGCCCGCCTGGAGAAAGCCCAGGCTGCAGAAGGGGGCATGCGGCGCAACACGCCTACGGACACCGACATAGAATGCAGCAAGTGCGGACGCCATATGCAGATCCGCACCGGCTCAACCGGTGTGTTCCTGGGATGCTCCGGCTATGCGCTGCCGCCCAAGGAGCGCTGCACCAATACCATGAACCTGGTTTCCGGTGACGAGGCTGTAGACGCGGACAAGGATGAAGACGCAGAGTCCCGTCAGCTGCGTGAAAAAAGGCGTTGTCCGAAGTGCGGTACCGCCATGGACAGCTACCTGCTGGACGAGCATCGCAAGCTGCACATCTGTGGTAATAACCCGGATTGCAATGGCTACGAAGTAGAGAAGGGCACCTTCAAGATCAAGGGTTATGATGGCCCGGTGATCGAGTGCGACAAGTGCGGCAGCGATATGCAGCTCAAGTCCGGCCGCTTTGGTAAATACTTTGGCTGCACGAACGATGAGTGCAAAAACACCCGCAAGCTGCTCAAGAATGGTCAGCCGGCGCCGCCCAAGATGGATCCGGTCCCAATGCCCGAACTGCCGTGCCAGAAAGTCGATGACCACTATATCCTGCGGGATGGCGCATCGGGCCTGTTCCTTGCTGCCAGCCAGTTTCCCAAGAACCGGGAAACCCGTGCTCCGCTGGTCAAGGAGTTGTTGCCTCACAAGGATGAGATTGATCCAAAGTACAGCTACCTGTTCTCCGCGCCGGCAGAGGACGACCAGGGCAGGGATACGGTGATCCGCTTCAGCCGCAAGACTCAGGAACAGTACGTGCAGTCAGAGGAAGAGGGCAAGGCAACTGGCTGGCGCGCATTTTACCGTGACGGCAAATGGCAGGCGGAGGCCACCAAGAAAGCTGCGGCCAAGCGTAAACCGGCAAAGAAAAAAGCCGCCACCAAGGGTAAGTAAGGCCCATGCCCAATCCTTATACCGGTACCGTGGCAGTGGCGCTTCGAAAAAGCCAGCTATTGCTCGAGTCAGAACCAGCTGGGGACCTGCACCGGGTCGCACTGCAGGATGCGGTGGTTCTGCAATTATGGCTGGCCTACCGGGCATTTCTCTGTGAGCTGGGCCACCAGTTACAACTGGGGGCTGAGCCGGAATCACCGGAGCAGCTGGCACGCGCACTGGGGGCAAGGGGCATGGCATCCGCCGAGGCCGCCGAGCTACTCAGCCTGGCGGAAGACCGGGAGAGCTGGCTGGCGGGCCTCGAGGCGGCCTGGCAGCAGCTGTGGCAGTTCTCCGGTGGCAGTGCCACCGGGGCTGGCGGCGCCGGTTCCCCGACCCAGGTCATTCCCCTCCGCGACCTGGGGCGGCAGCCCCCCGTACCTGATCTTCCTGCCCTGCGGGTATGGCGGGAGTCGCTGGCAGAGCTTGTCCGGCGCCAGCGGGCGCATATGGAAGAGTGCTAGTAAGTGGCGCTGATTCTGCCTCCTTCCCTGTGTTACACTGCGTGAAAGTTGATGTTGCAGGAGAAGCGAATGTCCTCCGAGACCTTTGAAATTATCGAGCTTGCCAATGGCGATGTAGCGCTTCGCCGGGCCGGGCAGAAGGAGGATCCGCTGGTGCGTATTCATTTTTCGGACGCCAGCTCCGAATTCTTGCGCGAGCACAAGATCGCCGTGGCCCGTGCCATGTTGGAGGCCGGCATTGACGCCGTCCAGAACATCGATGAGATTGCGGCTGAGTACCTCGAGGAAGAGGAGCTGGAGCCGGTAAACCACACGATCCACTGATTCCCGTCAGTTAATCCGGTCGGCGGGCGCCAGGAGTCGTCTTCCGCCGACGGGTAATCTCCTCCCCCGAGCCCGCCGCTCACTGATATTTCCCCACCTGCCTGTCCTCAATAGCCCTGTGCCAAAAGCCTTTGGATGCTGGCGTCCTGGCGTGGGCTGTTTCTATGGCTGGACTCACTGCGTTACACGTGCCCGCAGCCTGCGGCGCGGAAGCGGGTATGCAATCATTGAGGTGGGGAGGGGCGGGGGGAGCCCCTGCGTACACCGGCAGGGGCAGGCGGGGTCAGGGGCTCTGGCGTATGACGCCCACAGCCAATCCCTCAATGGCGAAGTGCTTATCGCGCATATCGACCTGAATTACGTCGAATTCCTCGTTCTCCGGGAGTAACTGCACTGTGGCCTGGTTGCCCTTCCGGCGGAAGCGCTTGACGGTCACTTCGTCCTCGATCCTGGCAACCACGATCTGGCCGTTGCGGACCTGGTCAGTGCGCTGTACGGCCAGCAGGTCCCCGTCGAGAATCCCGGCATCGCGCATACTCATGCCATGCACGCGCAACAGGTAATCCGCCGGAGGGTGGAAAAAGTTTGTCGGCAGATCGCAGTAATCCTCGATATTTTCTTCGGCGAGAATCGGGTTGCCTGCCGCCACGCGACCAACGATCGGTAAACCCGGTTGGTGGTCCGGGATGCGGATGCCGCGGGAAGCTCCTGCCACCATTTCAATGGCGCCCTTGCGGGCCAGCGCCTTGAGGTGTTCCTCGGCCGCATTGGGGGAGCGAAAGCCCAGTTGGCGGGCAATTTCCGCGCGGGTAGGGGGGTAGCCGGTTTCATCGAGGTAGGTCTTGATGAGTTCGAGTACCTGCGACTGGCGCGCCGTGAGATTGGTCATAGATTCACCTGGTCGTGTGTCTGTATTTTTATACAGTTGCTGGGATTATATACAGATTTCCCGGCGGCGCAAATTCCGCGGCCTTGTCGTCAAATCCTGCTACATTGGAAAGGGGAAAGGAACTGAGAACGAGTCAATAAAAGCGTTGATAAACGCGACAAGGCAAGGAAGTGCAAAATGCTAGATGCCAAGATGCCCGAGGCATGGCGTGTCCTGCGTATCCAGTCTGAGCTGGTTGACGGAATTGAGCGTCTCGTTGCTCTGACCGGTGCGGTAACCGTATTTGGCAGTGCGCGATTCACGGAAGGCAGCCAGGAATATAAGCAGGGAGTCAGGCTGGGAGAACTCCTTGCTGCAGAAGGGATATCGGTGATAACCGGTGGTGGGCCCGGGCTTATGGAGGCCTGTAATCGCGGAGCACATCCTCAGCCGGGCGCATCCATCGGGCTCAATATCGAGCTGCCATTTGAGCAGACAGCGAACCCCTACCAGGATATCAGCCTCCATTTCCGGTACTTTTTCGTGCGCAAGTTTATGTTTGTGAAGCACGCGGTGGGTTTTATCGGGTTGCCGGGCGGCTATGGCACCCTCGATGAGCTCTTTGAGGCGTTGACCCTGGTGCAGACGCAGAAGGTGCGCCGTTTCCCCATCGTGCTGGTAGGGCGCCGTTACTGGGCGGGGCTGCACGACTGGCTGGTGGATACGGTGCTGCAGAGCCAATGTATCGATGAAGCTGACCTGGAACTGTTCCGGGTTGTTGATACCGTGGACGAAGCGGCAGAAATCATTATTGACAACATCCGTGCGCGCGAGCAGTAGCTGGGCACTCAGGGGGATTCGTCAGTACCACTAAAGCTTTCTCCCTCCAGATAGTCCAGCGGGTTCTGCTGGTCGGGCAGGGTGGCATCGCTGGAGCTGGGACTGTGTTCGCGGGCAGTCATACCATAGGCGATATTTGCGTCTTCCGGTGGGGCTGCCGTGGCCAGTGGCAACGATTGCCATTGCTCCATGTCGAGTTCGTCCAGGGTGCCGTCGAGGTATTGGATCTCGACAGTCCTGTGAAGGTCGTCGAGGGCGACCACCTCAAACAATTGCCCGCTGTCAATCATCTCGAACCAGTTACCGATATCCGGGTGGCTGTGTGCCATGATCCGCGTCCCCTTGCGTTTGACTACCAATCTAATGTCTGGGCGTTGCCTTCAGTAACCGCCCTTTTCCGGATGCAAATGTGCTAATCTCGGCAAAATCAAAACAAGCGTTTTAATTGTTGGTTTGAATTTGTATGACCCAGACAGATACGGTCAGTCGGATTCTGGATGCTGCGGAGGTGCTGTTCGCCGAGCGCGGCTTTACAGAGACTTCGCTGCGCACCATTACCAGTACCGCCGGGGTCAACCTTGCCGCGGTAAATTATCATTTCGGGTCAAAAAAAGAACTGATCCAGGCGGTTTTTGAGCGTTTTTTGACGCCGTTTACCGAGACACTTGCCGCAGAGCTGGACCGGCGCGTGGCCGCAGGCGAAGCGCTGGAGGTGGAGGAGCTGCTGGACGCCCTTTTCCGGGGCGGGGTAGCGGGGCTGGCCGCCAAAGGTCGCGATCCCCAGCGCTTTATGCGCCTGCTGGGTATGGCCTATACCCAGCACCAGGGGCACCTGCGCCGCTATATCGTGTCCCGCTACGGGGATAGCTATCGACGGTTTGCCGGGCTGCTCAGCCGGGCACTGCCGGGGATCGACCCGGTAACCTTCTACTGGCGGCTGTACTTCATGCTGGGTGCCACCATTTTCACCCTTTCGAGCTTTGATGCCATCGACGCTATCCTCAGGGAGGACTTCGATGCCCAGAGCAGCCTGCCAGAAACACTCGATCGACTGGTGCTTGCCGCCGCGGCCATGCTGCGCGCCGACAGTGGCGACTAGGTTGCACAGGCAGCTTATGTCGGGCCGGGCCGGGAAGGCTCTTCCAGAGGGAAATACTGAGGACTTGAAATGGGTGAATTGATTGGACCGGTAATGGTCGATGTCGGGGGCACGGAGCTGACGGCGGAAGACCGGGAGTTGCTCCGTCACCCTCTGGTCGGCGGCTTGATTTTCTTTGCCCGCAACTACAGCGGCCGTGACCAGTTGCGGAAGCTGGTTGCTGAGATCCGCGAGGTGCGCCCGGAGATCCTGCTTGCGGTCGACCAGGAAGGTGGGCGTGTGCAGCGTTTCCGGGACGGGTTCACCCGTCTTCCCTCCATGCAGCTGCTGGCCGCAAACGCCAAACCCGGCCAGCTGCGCGACGCGGGCTGGCTACTGGCCGCAGAACTGCGGGCCGAGGATATTGATTTCAGTTTTGCCCCGGTGCTGGATGCTGACGACCAACACTGTCGCATTGTCGGTGACCGGAGCTTCGCGGCGGACCCGGCGCAGGTCGCATCCCTGGTGCGACCGTTTATGGAGGGCATGCACGAGGCGGGAATGGCGACGACCGGTAAGCACTTTCCCGGCCACGGGCATGTACTGGAAGACAGTCATGAAGAGCTGCCCGAGGATGAGCGCTCGCTGGAGCAGGTGATGGCTTCAGATGCACTGCCATTTATTGAGTGCATGGAAGCGGGGGAGCTGGATGCTGTCATGCCGGCCCATATCCGTTTTGTGCGCGTAGATCACAACCCGGTCGGCTTTTCCCGCCTGTGGCTGCAGCAGATACTCCGCGGTGAGCTGGGTTTCAATGGTGTGATTTTCAGTGATGACCTGTCGATGGAGGGGGCGGGCGCCGCCGGCGGGTACGGGGCCCGGATCCGGGCCGCCATGGACGCCGGCTGCGATATGGGTGTGGTGTGTAATAACCGGCAGGGCGCCCTGGAATGCCTCGAGGCCCTGCAGGGGTTCACACCCCCTGCGGAATCCCGTACAAGGCTTCGGCGCATGCGGGGACAGCCAGGGGCAATGGACTGGGAGACACTCCAGCAGGATGGGCGTTGGCAGCGCACGCGGGCCTGGTTGGACGAGCTGGTGGCCATGGGGGCTGCCGGCTGAAGTAATCCATCCGTATGGGGACACGTAAGCCAGCAGCGCTGGAAACAACCCGGCAACACGCGCTATTTTCGCACCCACTGAATTGGAAATAAGCAAAATCAGGAGTGACGTCGTTTGGAATCTGTACAGTCTATGGTGATGACCTGGGTCGGGGATAACCGGTTCTGGATCGTTGTGATTTTCACGATCATCCTTTTGACGGCGCTCGGTGCGTGGTTGTTCGGGCGCTTTACCCGGCGACTTGAAGTACGGGCGAAGCGGACGGTCAATGCCTGGGATGATGCGCTGGTAAAGGCATTAAATCCGCCCGGTGCCGTCTTGATCTGGCTGTTTGGCCTGACCATCGCGGCAGGCCGTGCCGGCAAGGCCACCGGAGCGGAGATCTTCTCTGTGGCGGCCACTGTGCGTGAGATCGGGCTGATCCTGGTAATCACCTGGTTTGCCCTGCGTTTCGCACGCAGTGTGGAGCACAACCTGCGCGATCCCCGCTACATGGCCAAACCCATGGATGCAACTACGGTGCGGGCCCTGGGGAAACTGGTCCGGGCATCCATTGTCATTACCTCCGCGATGGTGGTGATGCAGTTTCTCGGCTACAGCATCAGCGGGGTACTGGCATTTGGCGGTATCGGCGGCCTGGCCGTGGGCTTTGCGGCCAAGGACCTCCTGGCTAACTTCTTCGGCGGGCTGATGGTCTACCTGGATCGGCCGTTCAAGGTGGGTGACTGGGTGCGCTCCCCGGACAAGGAAATCGAGGGTACTGTGGAGGATATCGGCTGGCGCCTTACCCGTATCCGCACTTTCGACAAGCGCCCCCTCTATATACCCAACGCGGTGTTTAACCAGATCTCCGTGGAGAACCCCTCCCGGATGCACAACCGTCGGATCTTCGAGACCGTCGGGATCCGTTATGAGGATGCGCCACTGATGGCCGGGATTGTGGCCGATGTGAAGTCGATGCTGCAGGAGCATCCGGAGATAGACAACAACCAGACGTTGATTGTGAACTTCAACACCTTTGCACCATCTTCGCTGGACTTCTTTATCTATACCTTCACGAAAACCACCGAGTGGGTTCGTTACCACGAGATCAAGCAGGATGTACTGCTAAAGATCCTGGAAATCGTCGAAAAGCATGGTGCTTCTTGTGCATTCCCTACCTCCACCCTGCACGTGGCAGAGCTCCCGGCAGAGTTGCGCGCGCCCGGCTCGCTCGAGGCGCCGGGAGCGGGCCGGGGATAGCCCCGGGGGATCTCCCGAGGGGCGACCGGGAGGTGCGAGACAGGAAAAGCACGAATGTTCAGAAAAGGGGGCTTGCCCCCTTTTTTTTGTTCTTTTATTGCGCAGCTCACGAAATCTGTAGTAATTATTTCACGCTGAAACCTAGACACTGGCGCTGTTTTATCTAAGAATCAGGTAGCGTGTTCGTGGGGCGACCTACGGGGACGCATCGAGGTTCAGTGTGCCGAGGAGCGGCCGCTGCAATGGAGAGCCGTTCGCTGCATGTGGTGAGCGCAATAACAATAATGAGGTTGTCTTAATGAGTGATCGCGTTACAGGTACCGTGAAGTGGTTTAATAACGCCCGGGGTTATGGCTTCATCACCTGTGGAGAAGGTACGGAAGATATCTTTGTTCACTACCGCAGCATTCGCGGCGAGGGGTACAAGACTCTGAACGAAGGCCAGTCGGTCGAGTTCGAAATGCAAAAGGGTGACAAGGGACTGTTGGCGGAAGACGTTGTTCCGTGTGAGTAAGCCCGAACCTGTTGTCGATCTGGCCAGTCTGGGATGATGTAACCCGGGCCATATGTGGTCCGAAGGCATTGCCAGGACTGGCAGGTCGCTCTCCTTCTCTTTTAAACACGCCTCCCTGGCCATACCTGCCTCGCGCAAGCCGGCAGCAGGCCGTCCCACCTTGTGGCCAGTCCCAACGCTAGCCGTGAACCTTTCTTGATGCCTGATGCCTGATGCCTGATGCCTGATGCCTGATGCCGCACCGGGGCATTGCCGTCACGGTCCGCACCTGCCGGGATTCCATTCCCGGGAGAGCCTGGCGGCGTGGTTTATCCGGCTCCGATAACGCGCAACAGTTGCCCGCAGAACCAGGCGGCATAGGTGCCCAGCGCGTAGCCCATCACCGCCAGCAGCACGCCAACCGGCGCCAGGGAGGGGTGGAAGGCCGCGGCGACCACCGGCGCAGATGCGGCGCCACCCACGTTGGCCTGGCTGCCGACCGCCATGAAGAAGGTGGGAGCCTTGATCAGCTTGGCAACCAGCAACAGCAGGCCCGCGTGGACCGCCATCCAGATTGCCCCCAGAAGGAACAGTTCGGGGCTGTCGCGCAGCGCCGTGATATCCATGTGGGTGCCAATGGTGGCAACCAGGAAATAGATGAATACCGAGCCCACCCGGGACGCTCCTGCGCCCTCGAGTTTCTTGGCCGGTGAAAAGGCCATGGCCACGCCCAGGGTAGTGGCAACGACGATCAGCCAGAAAAACTTGCTGGTAAAACTGAACCTGGCCAGCTCTGGTGCATTGGCCTGGAACCACGGCGCCAGGGTGTCAGCAAAAGCGTGGGCTACGGCTGTAATGCCGAAGCCCACCGCTGCGATCAGCATCAGGTCCGGCAGGCTGGGAATCCGGGAGTGCTTTTTCTGGATCGTCTCGACCTTTTCACGCAGTTCCGTGATCGCCGTCGTGTCGGCCCCGCGGCGCGCGTCCAGCTGCTTGGCGTTACCGGCCATGATCAGCAGGGCTGCCATCCAGATGTTGGCAATGATCACATCAACAGCCACCATCGCCGAGAAGACCTGGTCGCCAACGGAGAAAATCTCTTTCATAGCGGTCTGGTTGGCGCCGCCGCCGATCCAGCTGCCGGCCACGGTTGTCATGCCCCGCCAGACAGCCTCGGGGCCGCTGACGCCAAGCAGGTCCGGGTCGAGTTGCGCCATGATCATCAGCGCCAGAGGGCCGCCAATGACAATCCCCAGCGTGCCGGTGAGGAACATAATCAGCGCCTTGGGGCCAAGGCTGACGATGCCCTTCAGGTCAATGCTGAGTGTCAGCAGCACCAGGCTCGCCGGCAACAGGAAGCGTGAGGCCACGTAGTAGAGCTGGGACGCCTCGGCGTCGATGATGCCAAAAGTGGTCAACAGGGAAGGCAGGAAATAGCACAGCAGCAGAGCCGGCACGAAGCGATAGAACCGTTTCCAGAAGCGGTGTTCGCTGCCAGCTGTATAAAAGACAAAACCGAGGATCGCGGCCAGCATGCCGAGAATGATCGCGTCGTTGGTAATCATGGCTACCCGTTCGAGGTCTGTGGATTGGTTTTATTCGTTTATGGTGCGGGCGGCAGGCCCGCTTCAGCCAGATTCCCCTGGCTTTTCCACCTTGCGTACCTGGATCAGTACACCGAAAAGGGGGTGGTCGAGGTAATGCAGCTCGCCGCTACGCATACGCCGTTCCTGTTGCAGCTGTGCCACGTGCGCGGCGTAAACCGGAGCATCGGCCCGTAGCCGCATGGCTCCGGAAGTGCCGGCGGGGCCGGCGGAGAGCTCCAGCGGCTCATCGTCCTGCTGGCGGGAAGGGGTGGGCAGCAGAATGCCGCGCCCGTCCATCGCCGGGCTGGCGAATTCACTCATCCACAGGTTGGTGCTGAGGTGGAGGTAGCGCGATACGCTGACCTTGATGGTCCCCTCCAGCTCACTATGGCGACCATTTGTTTCCCCGCCGGACACCAGGATTGAGGGAGCCCTGCGCTTTTGCCAGAGCCGTTGCTGCCAGGCCTTGTGGAACAGGACCCGGTAACTGCTGGAGCGCTTGAGGGCGGCGGCCTTGTTGTCGAGCTGGGTGGGCACCTGGTCGAGCAGGGGGGCACCATCGTCACCGGTGCTGGAGAAGTCGATCCAGCGACCCGGGTAAGACAGGCGTGGTGCGGCCGGCCAGTCCTCGCGGGCGCCGTCCATGCCTGCTGTGCGGCTGAAGACGATCATCTCTATTTCGAAGGTAGTGCCGGCATAACTGGCGGCCTGGGTGCTGGTAGCGCTCAGGACCATGAGCAGGGCGCTACACAGTTTTAAGAATCGGGTCATGTTGATACCGCTTGCTTTGTTATGTTCGCTCCCCGGCGTCGCAGCTCGGCGCCGGGAGCCACAGTCTATCATTGCGCCAGTTGCTCCAACACTCCTGCAACCTGATTCAGGCGCATGTCCGGGCCCTCTTCATCAAGGGCGAAGCTCAATTGGTTGGCGCCCTGAAGCTGATAGCGGCCGGGCTGGGTCTGGACCAGTTTCACCAGTGTGAGTGGGTCCACGGCAGTTTCCTCCGAGAATTCGATGCGGCCCCGTGCGGCCGAGGCCTCCAGCTTGCGGATACCCATCTGCTCGGCGCGCAGCTTGATTTCGGTGGTGCGGAACAGGTGCTTGACCGGCTCTGGCAGCAGGCCGAAGCGGTCGATCATCTCCACTTGCAGCTCTTTCAGTTCCTGGGTGTCCCCGGCGTTGGCGATACGCTTGTACATCATCAGCCTGCCGTGCACGTCCGGCAGGTAGTCTTCCGGAATCAGGGCCGGTACGCGCAGGTTGACGTCGACCGCAGGTGATTCCAGTGGTTCATCAATATTCGGGGTACGCCCCTCCCGGATTGCTTTCACCGCCTGGTCGAGCATCTCCATGTAGAGCGTGAAGCCGACACTCTGGATCTGGCCGCTCTGTTCCTCGCCGAGTAGTTCACCGGCGCCGCGGAT
Organism: Microbulbifer sediminum; assembly: GCF_021729035.1. Classification (GTDB taxonomy): domain Bacteria; phylum Pseudomonadota; class Gammaproteobacteria; order Pseudomonadales; family Cellvibrionaceae; genus Microbulbifer; species Microbulbifer sediminum. The sequence continues at coordinate 102,346 of NZ_JAJSAP010000002.1, forward strand.
CTCCAGGTCATGGGTGGCCAGGGTGAATCCAGCTCCCAGGTCCTGGGCCTCGCTGATGGCCTCCAGGCGCTTGACCGCATCCGCCGTCATCGAGCGCTTGTGCGGTGTCAGCAGGTAGGCATAGGCCTGGTGGTGCGACCGGCCCACACGGCCGCGCAGCTGGTGCAGCTGGGCCAGGCCGAATTTGTCGGCCCGTTCGATCAGGATGGTGTTGGCACTGGGTACATCGATGCCGGTCTCGATAATGGTGGTGCATACGAGGACGTTGAAGCGCTTGTGGTAGAAGTCGCTCATCACCTGCTCCAGCTCGCGTTCGCGCATCTGGCCGTGGCCGATGCCGATGCGCGCCTCGGGGACCAGTGCCTCCAGTTCCCGGGTAATACGCTCGATGCTCTTGACCTCGTTGTGGAGGAAGTACACCTGCCCGCCGCGCAGAATCTCCCGCAGAATCGCTTCCTTGATCAGGGCTTCGTCCCGCTCACGTACAAAAGTCTTCACCGACAGCCGCCGCGCCGGCGGCGTGGCGATCACCGACAGGTCGCGAATCCCGGCCATGGCCATATTGAGAGTGCGCGGAATCGGTGTGGCGGTCAGTGTGAGGATGTCCACCTCGGCCCGCAGGCTTTTCAGCCGCTCCTTCTGGCGCACTCCGAAGCGGTGTTCCTCGTCAATGATCAGCAGGCCCAGGTTCTTGAAGTCCAGCTCGCTCTGCAGCAGCTTGTGGGTGCCGACCAGGATATCGACCTTGCCGCTCGCGACCCGGTCCTTGACGCCCTCAATCTCCTTGCCGCTGCGAAAGCGCGATATGACTTCGATATTGACTGGCCAGTCGGCGAAGCGGTCCTGGAAGGACTGGAAATGCTGCTGGGCCAGCAGGGTGGTCGGTACCAGCATGGCGACTTGTTTACCTGCATGGGCGGCTACAAATGCGGCGCGCATGGCCACCTCGGTCTTACCGAAGCCCACATCGCCGCAGACCAGCCGGTCCATGGGCTTGTCTGACAGCATGTCGGCCACTACCGCCTCAATGGCCTGCTGTTGGTCCGGAGTCTCCTCAAACGGGAAGCCCGCGGTGAACTCCCGGTAGGACAGCCCCGGGTCGGCAAAAGCGTGGCCCACCCGGGCCTCGCGCCGGGCATAAATGTCGAGCAGCTCGGCCGCGGCATCGCGGACTTTTTCTGCCGCCTTGCGCTTGGCCTTCTGCCACTGTTCGCTACCGAGCTTGTGCTGTGGTGCCAGCGCTTCGTCCGCACCGGAATAGCGGCTGATCAGGTGCAGGCTGGCCACCGGGACGTAAAGCTTGGCCTCGTCGGCATATTCCAGGGTCAGGAATTCCGCCGGCTGGCCATCGATTTCCAGGTGCTGAAGGCCGCGGTAGCGGCCGACACCGTGATCGATATGCACAACCGGTGCACCAATGCGCAGCTCGGCCAGGTTGCGGACCGCGTTCTCGGCGTCATCCTTGGCCTTCTTGCGGCGACGTTGCTGCAATACCCGCTCGCCGAACAGTTGTGGCTCCGCGATTACGTTGATCGCGGGATCCCGCAGGCTCATCCCCTGGTCGATCGGGGCGATGGTCATGCCGTGCGTCTCATCGCTGGCCAGGAATTCAGACCAGGAGTCAAACTGCACCGGCTTCAGGCGGATTCCGTCCAGGAGTTCCAGCAGGGACTCGCGCCGCCCACTGCTCTCAGCGCAGAACAGGACCCGGCCGTTGTACTCCATCAGGTAGCTTTCCAGCGCGGCAAGGGGGTTTTCGGCCTTGCCGTCAACCGGCAGGCTGGGCGGGGTGGCTGTAGGGAAGTTGTGGTTGCCCTCAGCCTCCGGCAGCTCTCCGTCGGAGAAGGTGGCGCGCTTCATCTTTTTCAGGGCGCCGTTGAACTCGTTGATCTCCAGCAGGATCTGCCCGGGCGCCAGGATCGGCCGGGTCAGGTCGCCGCGCCGGCTCTCGTAGCGATTGCTGACTTCCCGCCAGAAGTTTTCCAGTGGTTCCTGGATGTCTCCCTGGAGGAATGCGGTGCTTTCTTCTGGCAGGTAATCAAAGAGGCTGTCACAGCGCTCAAAGAACAGCGGCAAATAATACTCGATGCCGGCCGGGGCAATGCCTGAGCTGATGTCCTGGTAGATGGAAACCTGGCTGGGGTCGCAGTCGAACTGTTCATGCCAGTTTTGCAGGAAGCCGTTGAGTGCGGCCTTGTGCAGGGGAAATTCGCGCGCGGGCAGGAGGTCCACGGTGTCGACGCGGTCCACCGTGCGCTGGGTCTCGGGGTCGAAGGTGCGCAGGCTCTCGATTTCGTCGTCGAACAGGTCGATACGGAAGGGCAGGTCGCTGCCCATTGGGAAGATATCCATCAGGGAGCCCCGCACGGCGAACTCGCCGTGCTCGTATACCGTGTCCACGCAGTGGTAGCCGGCCTGCTCCAGCAGGCGCCTCTGGCTGTTCAGGTCGAATCGCTGGCCCTCCTGCAGCATCAGTGCGTTGCCGGCGACATAGTCGCGGGGAGGCAGCCGGTGCATCAGGGTGCTGACCGGTACGATGACGATGCCGGAGCCCATCTGAGGCAATCGATATAGAGTGGCCAGGCGGTCGGAGATGATGTCCTGATGGGGGGAGAAGGTGTCGTACGGGAGGATCTCCCAGTCGGGGAAATGAATGATCTCCGTCGGCAATCCCCTGTTAAAAAATTTCAGCTGGGCCTCCAGCCGCTGCGCTTCCAGGCTGTCGCGGGCCACCAACAGGGTGGGGCAATCGCTGCGCCGCGCGGCGTTCAGGATCGCCAGCGAGGCCGCCGCGCCGTGCAAGCCGCCCCAGAACTGGCGGTCGTTTCCGGAGCGGAATGGCGGGGGCGAGAGGGGCTGCAAATCTTTCATCTTTCCTTATAAATCCACGCTTTCAGGCGGGCCTCGGCCCGGGCGGTAGCTATTGTAACTGCGAACCGGTTGCGGTGCAGGCCGGGTCATGCCGGTGGTGCCATCGAGGGCTTCGCCGGTGGTGCGCGAACCCATTCCAGGCTCGCGGATTCTTTGGGAGTGAACTGGTAGTTTTACTACAATTTTTTGGTGTTTTTTTGCCCGGTTGCGCCCCTCTCGGCATATCCTGATAATGCGCAGCCACGCGGCCCCGGGAGCCTTTTCCGGCCGCGATTTGCCTGCCTACACAACTGATTGCAGAGGTGTCTGATAGTGACTCAGAAGCGACCCAAGCCCGCGGATTTTTTCAAGGACTGGAAAGAGCGCGAAGCGCTGGCTGAATCCATGATCCCGATGATCGGCAAGCTCAACCGAGAGCGTAACGCCGGCATCTACATGTACGGCCGCAACCTGGTAAACCGCTCCGTGTTGAGCATCATGAAGGCACACCGCTTTGTGCGGCAGGTGGAGGGTAATGAACTCTCCGAGTGGGAAACCTACCCGGTGCTGGAAGCCATTACCAAGCTGGACCTGGGCCCGGTACATATTGACCTGGGCACATTGACCAACAAGTACATGCGCGATGACCGCGGCATGTCCGTGGACGAGTTTGTGCGCGCGGAGCTGGCCGGTGCCGAGGGTGCCGGCAAGCCTATCCCGGAACCGCGGGATGTGGTGATTTATGGTTTCGGGCGTATCGGGCGCCTGGTGGCGCGCCTGCTGATCGAGAAGGCGGGTAGTGGCGACGTGCTGCGCCTGCGCGCCATCGTGCTGCGCAAGGGCAATGCGGACAACGACCTGGTCAAGCGCGCCTCGCTGCTGCGTCGCGACTCTGTACACGGCGCCTTCAAGGGCACCATCCGTGTGGATGAGGAGACCAGCTCGCTGATCTGTAACGGCAACGAGATCAAGGTGATCTATGCCAACTCCCCGCAGGAGGTCGATTACACCGCACACGGCATCCACGACGCCATCGTAGTGGACTCCACCGGTGTGTGGCGCGACGAGGCGGGCCTGAGCCAGCACCTGGAGAGCCCCGGCGCTTCCAAGGTGATCCTCACGGCGCCCGGCAAGGGCGACATCAAGAACATCGTTTACGGCATCAACAATGATGACATCAAGGACGATGACAAGATCATCTCGGCCGCCTCCTGTACCACCAATGCGATTGTGCCGGTCCTGAAGGCGATGATGGATGGCTTTGGCGTCGAGCACGGCCACGTGGAAACCGTGCATGCCTACACCAATGACCAGAACCTGATCGACAACTATCACAAGGGTGAGCGTCGCGGTCGTGCCGCCGCACTGAACATGGTGCTGACCGAGACCGGTGCCGCCAAGGCGGTGGCCAAGGCGCTGCCGGAGCTGAAGGGCAAGCTGACCGGTAATGCCATCCGGGTCCCGACCCCCAACGTGTCCATGGCGATCCTCAACCTGCGCCTCGGTAAAAGCACCACCAAGGAAGAGCTCAACGAGTACGTCCGCGAAGTGGCCCTGCACTCGCCGCTGCGCCAGCAGATCGATTACACCAACAGCCCGGAAGTGGTTTCCTGTGACTTCGTGGGGTCCCGCCGCGCCTGCGTGTTCGACTCGAATGCGACCATTGTCGAGGATGACAATGCGGTGCTCTACTGCTGGTACGACAACGAGTTCGGCTACAGCTGCCAGGTGGTGCGTTGCCTGGAGGATATGGCCGGCGTTCGGTACAAGTTGTTCCCGAAGCGCGACTGATGTTCGTGTCCCGGCGGTCATTGTGACCGCCGGCCCTGCCGGCGTCATGCCGGCGGGGCCGATTTTCCGGGCTTCCCCCGCGATTCCTCATCTCAAATCCTTGTTTTTCCAGCAAAATTTTCCCTCTGATTGGTCATTTCGGCCGCTTCTGCTCTGGTAAAGCAACGGGCCCATCTTTATAATGCGCGCGATTTTAGTGGGGCCACCGTGCGCCGAGATTGTTCCTCCCGCCCGGCCAACGGGTGACAGCGGTTTAAGTCCTCGCAGAGCGTGAATTCCTGGATGCAGCCCCGGGCTTCCGGCAGGTGCCGGAGGTTTGGTCGCTGCATTCGCATACTTTCTTAAACTAGTAACTTAGGCATAGGCGTATGAGAAAGATCCGTCGGGGATTGGAATTACCCATATCCGGCGCGCCCGAGCAGGCCATCCATGATGGCCCTGCGCTCAAGACCGTCGCTGTGCTCGGCCCCGATTACCACGGGATGAAGCCGACCATGGCGGTGGCAGAGGGGGATAGCGTCAAACTGGGGCAGCTGCTGTTTACCGACAAGAAGACCGAGGGTGTGCGCTATACCGCGCCCGCGGCCGGTAAGGTGGTCGCCATCAATCGCGGTGCCCGCCGTGCACTGCAGTCTGTAGTGATCGAGATAGACGGCGATGAGGCCGAGCAGTTCGCTTCCTACAGCGCCGACCAGCTCAAGACCCTGACTGCGGAGCAGGTGCGGGAGAATCTGGTGCAGTCCGGTCTCTGGACCGCCCTGCGTACCCGTCCGTACAGCAAGGTGCCGGCCCTGGATGCCGAGCCGTCCGCGGTCTTTATCAATGCCATGGATACCAACCCGCTGGCGGGTAACCCGGCACTGGTGATCGCAGAGCAGCGCGATGCCTTCTCCCGCGGTGTCGAAATCCTGGCCAAGCTGGCGCCGAAGACCTTTGTCTGCACCGCGCCGGATGCCGATATCCCGGTTCCCGAGATGCCCGGTGTCAGTCGCGAGGCCTTTGCCGGCCCGCACCCGGCCGGCCTGTCCGGAACCCACATCCACTTTCTCAATCCGGTCAAGCCCGGTCGCAGCGTTGTGACCATTGGCTACCAGGATGTTATTGCGGTCGGCAAGCTGTTCGAGACCGGACGCCTGTTCACCGATCGCGTGGTGGCCCTGGGTGGCCCGCAGGTGGAAAAGGCGCGCCTGCTGCGCACCCGCCTGGGCGCGAACCTCGAGGAGCTGACCGCAGGTTCCCTGAAAGAGGGCGATAACCGCATTATCTCCGGTTCGGTATTCGGTGGTCACAAGGCCAGCGGCCCGCTGGGGTATCTTGGACGCTACGCCAACCAGGTGAGCGTACTGGAAGAGGGCAATGAGCGCCCCTTCCTGCATTACCTGCGCGCAGGCAACAAGCGCTTCTCCGCACTGCCGATCTACCTCTCGCGGCTGTTCAAGAACCGCAAGTTCAACTTTACCACCAGCACCAATGGGTCCGAGCGGGCCATGGTGCCGATCGGTGCCTACGAGCGCATCATGCCGCTGGATATTCTGCCCACACAGCTGCTGCGCGCACTGATTGTGGGGGATACCGCGACTGCCCAGCAGCTGGGCGCGCTGGAGCTGGACGAAGAAGATCTGGCCCTGTGTACCTTCATTTGTCCGGGCAAGTATGAATACGGCCCCATTTTGCGGGACAACCTGACCCGTATTGAGAAGGAGGGTTAAGGATGCTGCGCAAATTCCTCGATTCCATTGAGCCGCATTTCCATAAAGGCGGCAAATACGAAAAGTTCTACGCGCTCTACGAGGCGATCGACACTGGCCTGTTCCAGCCCGCGGACCGCACCAAAACCACCGCCCATGTGCGTGACGGCATCGACCTGAAGCGCATCATGATCAGTGTGTGGGCCTGCGCGATGCTGGCTGCCTTCTGGGGCATGTGGAATATCGGTTATCAGTCCAACCTGATTATTGCCGATATGGGCACCACCGGGTTTGACGGTTGGCGCCATGCCATTATCGGCGCGCTGAGCAGCTACAACCCCGCGAGCACCTGGGACAACTTCGTATACGGAGCCATGTTCTTCCTGCCTATTTACCTGACCACGTTTATCGTGGGCGGTATCTGGGAAGTGCTGTTCGCCGCGGTGCGGGGCCATGAGGTCAACGAAGGGTTCTTCGTCACCTCCATCCTGTTTGCACTGAGCTGCCCGCCGGACCTGCCGTTGTGGCTTGTGGCGATGGGTATCAGCTTTGGCGTTGTGATCGGCAAGGAAGTGTTCGGTGGTACCGGCAAGAACTTCCTCAACCCGGCGCTGACCGGCCGTGCATTCCTGTACTTTGCCTACCCGGCCTCCATGTCCGGTGACATGGTGTGGACCGCCGTCGACGGTTACTCCGGCGCTACCGCGCTGTCCGTGCTCGCCAATGAGGGTGTGCAGAATGGTGTGATCGCCGCTGCCTCCGGCCCGCTGACCTGGTGGGATGCCTTCTTCGGCAACATGCACGGTTCCATCGGTGAGACCTCGACCTTTGTCATCCTGATCGCCGGCGCGATCCTGATGAGCATGAAGATCGCCAGCTGGCGCATCGTGGCCGGCACACTGCTGGGTATGATGGCAACCGCCACGCTGTTCAACTTTATCGGTTCCGAGACCAACCCGTTCTTCAATGTGCCCTGGTACTGGCACCTGGTTGTTGGCGGTTTCGCGTTCGGCCTGATCTTCATGACCACCGACCCGGTATCCGCGGCCATGACCAATATGAGCCGCTGGTACTACGGCATCCTGATCGGGGTCATGACCGTGCTGATCCGCGTTGTGAACCCGGCCTTCCCGGAAGGCATCATGCTGGCGATCCTGTTCGCCAACCTGTTCGCCCCGCTGTTTGACCACTTTGTGGTGCAGTCTCATATCAAACGGAGGTTGGCACGTGGCTAATAAAGAAACTGTAAAAGGAACGCTGATCGTAGCCCTGGTGCTGTGTATCGTGTGTTCCGTCGTGGTCTCCACCGCGGCTGTCATGCTGAAGCCCATGCAGCAGGCGAATGCCGCGCTGGACCTGAAGCGCAACGTCCTGCTGGCCGGTGGCCTGATCGATCCCGACCAGGCGGGCAAGGCGGCGGTAGAGGAGGCGTTTGCAAACGTCACCAAGAAGTACGTCGACCTGCGCACTGGCAAGTTCACCGACGAGAAGCCCGCTGGCGGCAGTGGCCGCGCTGCGGCCAAGGTTCCGTCGGCCAGTGAAAAGCTGACCCCGGAGCAGGATATTGCCAAGATCATCCGTCGCGAGAACATCAAGGAAGTTTTCGTGGTGGAAAAGAATGGCGAGCTCGAGAAGATCATCCTGCCGATCCGCGGCTACGGCCTGTGGGGACAGCTGTATGGCTTCCTGGCCCTGCAAAGTGACCTGAACACCGTTGCCGGCCTGGGCTTCTATGAGCACAAGGAAACCCCGGGACTGGGTGGCGAAGTTGACAATCCCAACTGGAAAGCGATCTGGGAAGGCAAGGAAGTCTACGACCAGGACGGCGATGTCGCCCTGAGCGTCATCAAGGGGAGTGTCGACAAAGATACCCCGAATGCCCAGTACAAGGTCGACGGCCTGTCCGGCGCAACCCTGACCAGCAAGGGCGTCGACAACCTGGTGGAATTCTGGCTCGGGCGTGAGGGCTATGGTCCCTTCCTGAACAACCTGAAAGCAGGGGAGGCGTAAGCATGAAAATCAAAGACACTCTGCTGGAACCGATTTTCAACAATAACCCCATCGCGCTGCAGATCCTGGGTATCTGTTCCGCCCTGGCGGTAACCAGCTCGCTGAAAGTGACGCTGGTAATGTGTGTGGCACTGACCCTGGTCACCTGCTGCTCCAACGTGCTGGTGTCGCTGATCCGCAAGCAGATCCCGGGCAGTATCCGCATCATCGTGCAGATGACCGTGATTGCGTCGCTGGTAATCCTGGTGGACCAGGTGATCAAGGCACTGGCCTACGACATCTCCAAGCAGCTGTCCGTATTTGTCGGCCTGATCATTACCAACTGCATCGTGATGGGCCGTGCTGAAGCCTTCGCCATGAAAAACGGCCCGGTGGCCAGTTTCTTCGACGGCCTGGGTAACGGCCTTGGCTACAGTGTGATCCTGATTGGCCTGGCCGTGATCCGTGAGCTGTTCGGTGCCGGCAAGCTGCTGGGTGTGGAGATCCTGCAGACCGTGAACAACGGCGGCTGGTACGTACCCAACGGCATGCTGCTGCTGCCGCCGAGCGCATTCTTCCTGATCGGCCTGTTTATCTGGGCGCTGCGTACCTGGAAGCCGGCACAGGTGGAAGAGGACGAGTTCAAGATTGCGCATAACACCAAAGCGCAGGAGGCCTGATAAGTGGAACATTATATTTCTCTGATTGTTCGGGCCGTGTTCGTCGAGAACATGGCGCTGGCCTTCTTCCTGGGTATGTGTACCTTCCTCGCCGTCTCCAAGAAGATCGAGGCTGCTGTTGGCCTGGGCGTTGCGGTTATCGTGGTTCTGACCCTGACCGTCCCGGTGAACAACCTGATCTACACCTACCTGTTGAAAGACGGTGCCCTGGCGTGGGCGGGTTACCCCAACGTTGACCTGAGCTTCCTCGGCCTGCTGTCCTACATTGGCGTAATTGCGGCCCTGGTACAGATCCTGGAGATGTTCCTGGATAAATACGTGCCGGCGCTCTACAACGCCCTGGGTGTATTCCTGCCGCTGATTACCGTGAACTGCGCCATCATGGGTGCGTCCCTGTTCATGGTGGAGCGCGAGTACAACTTCGGCGAGAGTGTGGCTTACGGCTTCGGTGCCGGCCTCGGCTGGGCACTGGCGATTACCGCACTGGCGGGAATCCGCGAAAAACTCAAGTACAGTGATGTACCGGATGGCCTGAAGGGTCTGGGTATCACCTTTATCACCGTTGGTCTGATGTCGCTCGGCTTCATGTCCTTCGGTGGTATCGATATCTAATCGGGGGAGCGCAATACGATGAATCTGGAAATTATTCTCGGCGTTGCGATGTTTACCGTCATCGTGCTGGCACTGGTGGCGGTAATCCTCGTTGCCCGTTCCCGCCTGGTAAACACCGGCGACGTCAATATCCTGGTTAACGGTGAGAAGACCCTCACCGTGCCGGCCGGCGGCAAGCTGCTGCAGACGCTGGCGGCCAACAACCTGTTCCTGGCCTCCGCCTGTGGTGGCGGTGGCAGCTGTGCGCAGTGTGTGTGCAAGGTCACTGCCGGTGGTGGCGATATGCTGCCCACCGAAGCGGCCCATTTCACCCCGCGTGAGGCGAAAGAAGGAAAGCGCCTGTCCTGCCAGGTGGCAGTAAAGCAGGATATGGAGATCGAGGTGCCCGAAGAGGTGTTCGGTGTGAAGCAGTGGGAGTGCACTGTGGAATCCAACCCGAACGTGGCCACCTTTATTAAAGAGCTGACCCTGAAGCTGCCGGAAGGTGAGAACGTAGACTTCCGCGCTGGTGGTTACGTGCAGCTGGAGGCTCCGCCCCACCACGTTAAATTCTCCGATTTCGACATCGAGGAAGAGTACCGTGGAGACTGGGAGAACTTCGGTTTCTTCAACCTGGAGTCCAAGGTGAGCGAGCCGGTGGTGCGGGCCTATTCCATGGCCAACTACCCGGAAGAGAAGGGCGTGGTGAAGTTCAACATCCGTATCGCCACCCCGCCGCCCCGCACCGAAGGTGTACCGCCGGGCCAGATGTCTTCCTACGTTTTCAACCTGAAGCCGGGCGACACCATCCGCGTTTACGGTCCCTTTGGTGAGTTCTTTGCCAAGGACACCGATAATGAGATGGTATTTATTGGCGGCGGCGCCGGTATGGCACCGATGCGCTCCCATATCTTTGACCAGCTGAAGCGCCTGAACTCCACGCGCAAGATCAGCTTCTGGTATGGCGCGCGCTCCCTGCGTGAGATGTTCTACGAGGACGACTACAACGGCCTGCAGGAAGAGTTCGATAACTTCCAGTGGCACGTTGCCCTGTCCGATCCGCAGCCGGAAGACAACTGGAGTGGCTACACCGGGTTTATCCATAACGTGGTTTATGAAAACTACCTGAAGGATCACCCGGCACCGGAAGACTGCGAGTACTACATGTGCGGGCCGCCCATGATGAACGCTGCTGTTATCAACATGCTGAAGGATCTCGGCGTTGAAGATGACAACATCATGCTGGATGACTTTGGCGGCTGATCGGAGTGATTGATTTGCCCAGAGCAGTTAAACACCCGATAACAACAAAAACAGGGCCCGCATTCCGGGCCCTGTTTTTGCTTTTGTGCCTGGTGTCCGTGGCGGCCTGTTCGCCCGGTGGTGAAACCTGGAAGCTGACAGGCCCCACCATGGGGACCCGCTATCACCTGACGATTGTGGATGCGCCGGATGGCGTGACCCGTGAGGGACTGCAGTCACTGGTGGACAGCGAGCTTGTGGCGGTCAACCAGGAGATGTCCACCTATATACCGGATTCAGAATTGATGCAGCTCAATGACGGTCCGGTTGGTGAACCGGTTCCGGTCAGCGCGCCGCTGGCCGAGGTCGTGGGCCTGGCACTGGATATCTATCGCCGCAGCGAGGGCGCATTCGATATTACCGTGGGTCCACTGGTGAACCTGTGGGGGTTTGGCCCCACGCCGGAGCCGCAACAGGTCCCCGCACAGGCGGAAATTGACAGCCTGCTGGCCCAGCTTGGTTCCGATGCGCTGGTGCTGGAACGCAAGCCTGACCGGCTGACCCGCAAGCGTCCGGTCCAGCTTGACCTGTCGGCGATTGCCAAGGGCTATGGGGTTGACCGGGTTGCACGCCTGCTGGATGACTTGGGTGTTGCCAATTACCTGGTGGAAATCGGCGGGGAACTCCGTACCCGCGGCCACAACCCCGATGGACGGGAATGGCGCATCGGTATCGAAAGCCCGACAACCGCGGGGCATGTCGTTCACAAACCGGTACGGGTGAGCAACCGGGCGGTGGCCACCAGTGGGGATTACCGGAATTATTACGAGCGCGATGGCGTCAGGTATTCCCATAGTATCGATCCGCGCACCGGGCGGCCGCTGTCCCACCAGCTGGCCTCGGTCACGGTGATCGCCGACAACTGCGCCGAGGCGGACGGCCTCGCTACCGCGTTGAATGTGATGGGCGCGGATGCGGGGTTACAATTGGCTGAGCGGGAGGGCCTGGCCGTATTTATGCTGGTTAAGACCAAAGATGGTTTCGAAGAGCGTTACAGCAGCGCATTTGCTCCCTACCTGGAGGAGTCTGAGACGTGACTATTTATATTTTTGCATTCGTTGCCATGATCCTGATCGTGGCCGGGATGGCGGTGGGTGCCATCTTCCAGAACAAGCCGTTGAAGGGATCCTGCGGTGGCCTCAATACGCTGGGCCTGAAAGAGAACTGCGACATCTGCGGCGGCGATGACGATGAGTGTCGCAAGGAGCAGGAGCGCCAGGAGAAACTGTCGCAGCAGGCGGACCTGGCTTACGACGCAACCAGGAAGCACTGATCAGGACTCATGGTTTGGCGGGCGCGCAGGGTGCGCCCGCAGGGTGGACCTTGTCGGGTTCCCTGGCGGCAACCCGCCGTTTCTAAAATAAAACAGAACCACAATTATCAAGAGCTGGTAGATGGCAGAACAGAAATTTGACCTGGTAGTGATCGGATCCGGCCCCGCAGGGGAAGCGGCGGCGATGAGCGCAGCCAAGAAGGGCATGCGGGCGGCAGTCATAGAGAAGCGCCCGGCGGTGGGTGGCAACTGTACCCACAAGGGCACCATTCCCTCCAAGGCGTTGCGCCACTCCGTCAAACAGCTTATGCGCTACAACACCCAGCCGGTATTCCGTGCGTTGGGTGAGCCTTGCCGGCTGTCATTCCCCCAGGTGATGGAGTCAGTCCATAAGGTCATCAACTACCAGGTGGAAATGCACACCAGCTTTTATGCCCGCAACCGGGTTGAGCTGATTCTCGGTGAAGCCCGTTTCCGCGATGCGAATACCATCGAGGTTCAGTTGCAGGATGGCGCTGTAGAGGTACTCAAGGCCGACAAGTTTGTCATCGCCACCGGCTCGCGCCCGTACCGTCCGGCGGATGTGAACTTTGACCATCCGCGGGTTTACGACAGCGACACCATCCTGGAAATGCAGCACACCCCGCATTCCATGATGATCTACGGCGCCGGTGTGATTGGTTGCGAGTATGCCTCCATCTTCGCCGCACTGGGGATCAAGGTCGACCTGATCAATACCCGTGGCAGCCTGCTGGAATTCCTCGATGATGAGATTTCCGACGCACTGAGCTACCACCTGCGGGATATGGGCGTGACCGTCCGCCACCAGGAGGAGTACGCCAAGGTGGTGCCCACCGATAACGGCGTCATCATGGAGATGCAGTCCGGTAAGCGGATCCACGCGGACGCGCTCCTGTGGTGTAACGGGCGCTCGGGCAACACAGGCTCACTGGGCCTCGATAATGTCGGCCTGGAGGCCAACCACCGCGGGCAGCTGACCGTCGATGAGCACTATTGCACCGACGTGGACAGCATCTACGCCGTGGGCGATGTCATCGGCTGGCCGAGCCTGGCCAGCGCCTCCTACGACCAGGGCAGGGCGGTAGCCGCAGCTATCGCCGGTCGCGGGCACCGGGTGATCGAGGATGCACCCACCGGGATCTACACCCTGCCGGAGATTTCCTCCGTGGGCCAGACCGAGTCTGAGCTGACTGCCGCCCGGGTGCCTTACGAAGTTGGGCGGGCGCTGTTCAAGCACACGGCGCGGGCGCAGATTTCCGGCGAGCGCGTGGGTATGCTGAAGATCCTGTTCCATATCGAAACCCACGAGATCCTGGGCATTCACTGTTTCGGCGCCGAGGCAGCGGAAATTGTGCACATTGGCCAGGCGATCATGAAACAGCCATCGCCCAACAACGTGATCGATTTCTTCGTGAACACCACCTTCAACTACCCGACCATGGCGGAGGCCTATCGCAGTGCTGCCCTGGACGGTCTTAACCGGGTAATGCGACTGTGAGCGAGCCATCGCCCAGTGAGTTCCGTGAACTGGTGAAGGGATTCTTCGAGCAGATTCCCTTTAACCGGCAGATTGGGCTGGAGATGCAGGAGCTGGACCTGGAGAACCTCCGGCTCTCAGCGTCATTTGAGCTGCGCCCGGAGCTGATTGGTAATATCTGGAAAGAAATCCTGCATGGCGGGGTGATTGCCACGGCACTGGATACAGTGGGTGGCCTGACGGCCATGGTGGCTGCCTACCAGCGTATGGGGGATATTCACTGGAAGGAGAAAACCGAGCGGTTATCGAAGCTTGGTACGGTGGATATGCGGGTGGATTACCTGAAGCCGGGCAGGGGAGACCGGTTCCTGTGTCACGGCTCCATCCTTCGCGCCGGTAACAAGCTGGTGGTTACCCGGATGGAACTGCACAATGATGCGGAAGAGCTGATCGCCACCGGCACCGCTACCTTCCTGTACTGAGTAGCCTGGCGCTGGAAGCAGGCTCTGGCTGGAGGGCGGGGTGCGCCCTCCCATCGCTGCGGATCAGCCTCGCGGCTTGTTGACGACGTGCAGCACCTTGTCCCACTCAAAGTAAACGTAGAAGTCCGCATACTCCCAGCGTGAAATGGCCGGGTCGCCGACCGGGCCCTGGATGCCAACCGGCTCGCCCAGGCGAGCGGTCACCTGGTCCTTGTCCAGTCCCCGCATGGTGGATGCCTCGGCAACCTGGCCCTGTTCCCCCACGGGTACTTCAACAGTCTCGGCCAGGCTCCCAGAGGAGGCCCCGAGCGCGAGGCCCACTGCCAGTGCACCGAGCCAGGACAGGGGAGCTCCGCGAATCAGTTTATTATGCATTTTTGTTCTCCGGCGAACAGGTTCCTTCGTCATTCTGAAGCTGGCCAGCTTCCCGGCCATTAAAGCAGATATTGTGCCTAAACATTTGGCATTATTCACGTTTTTAGTCTGGCCCGGGATCGGCCAGCCATCGCTGGCCCGGGGATCGGATTGCCTGTGCTAGGCTGATAGAAGAATCCTGTCCTGCGGATAGTCACGGATGCGACTCGCCCATTTCCTCTCCATACCCGGGGTGTTGCTTGGCACCATTTTCTTTGCACTGTCACTGACCCCCTCATTGATCCCCCGCGATGACGTGATGCAGGGCATTGTGTCGGGGATATCGTTCGCCGCCGGCTATGGCATCGGTGTATTCCTGGTCTGGTTGTGGCGTTTCCTTGAGCTCCCCGTGCCGCGTGACGGCGCCCGCAGGGTGATCGGGTGGGCCACAGCGGTGGCCTGCGTATTGCTGGCGCTCGCTTTCCTGTGGCAGGCAACCCGATGGCAGAACTCTGTGCGGTCCCTGATGGGCCTGGAGGCGGTCGATAGCAGCCGGCCGGTGACCGTTACCCTGGCCGCGCTGGCAATTTTCCTGGTCATTCTCCTGTTGGCGCGGCTCTTCCACCGCATCATGCGCTTCCTGTCCCGCCACCTGGAACGCTTCATTCCCCGGCGGGTCTCCCTGTTGCTGGGACTGGTGGCGGCATTCGCGCTGTTCTGGGCGGCGGTCAATGATGTACTGATCAATGCCGGTCTGCGCACGGTCGATTCCATCTACCAGAAACTCGATGCCCGCATCGCGCCGGATATGCCGGCACCGGAGAACCCGGACAGTCCCGGGGGCGCCAATTCCCTGGTGCGATGGCAGGATATGGGGCACCAGGGGCGACAGTACCTGGCCCTGCGGCCGACAGAGGCCGATATCCGCGAGGTGGCTGGCAGGGCCCTCGAGCCGATCCGCGTCTACGTGGGGCTCAATGCGGCGGAAACGCCGGAGGCGCGCGCCAAACTGGCGCTCGATGAGTTTATCCGGGTCGGGGGCTTCGAGCGCTCGGTGGTGATCCTGATTACACCTACCGGGACCGGCTGGGTGGACCCGGGAGCCATCAATTCCGTCGAGTTCCTGCACCGGGGTGATATCGCCAGTGTGGCAATGCAGTATTCCTACCTGCCGAGCCCGATTGCACTGATGACGGAAGATGCCTACGGGCGGGAGTCGGCAGAGGCCCTGTTTCAAGCCATTTACGGCCACTGGCGGTCGCTGCCCCGCGATTCCCGGCCCCGGCTGTACCTCTTTGGCCTTAGCCTGGGCGCGCTCAATTCCGACCGCTCTTTCGACTTCTACGACATCATTGATGATCCCTTCCACGGTGCCCTGTGGACCGGGCCGCCTTTCCGCACCGATACCTGGCGCGCGGTGACCGCCAACC
Organism: Microbulbifer sediminum; assembly: GCF_021729035.1. Classification (GTDB taxonomy): domain Bacteria; phylum Pseudomonadota; class Gammaproteobacteria; order Pseudomonadales; family Cellvibrionaceae; genus Microbulbifer; species Microbulbifer sediminum. Next base: position 118,274 of record NZ_JAJSAP010000002.1, read on the forward strand.
GCGATCCCGGTTCACCCGCCTGGTTGCCCGAGTTTGGCGATGGTGCCGTGGTGCGGTTCGGCAATCACTTCGGCGGTTATGACCGGGGCAGCGCCCCCTGGGGGGATTTCCGCCTTGCCTTCCTGCAGCACTCCAGCGACCCGATTGTCTTCTTTACCCCGGATGCGCTGTTCCGCAAGCCGGCGTGGATGAACAAGCCGCGCGGGCCCGAAGTCTCGCCGGACCTGCAGTGGTATCCCATCGTCACCATGTTCCATCTGGCGGCGGACATGCATGCCGGTATCGCGCCGATGGGCTTTGGTCACAGCTATGCCCCTGCCGATTACGTCCGTGCCTGGCTGGCACTGACCGAACCGCAGGGGTGGGGGGAAGCGGACCTGGACCGACTGCGCGAGAAGCTGAAGGGATACAACAAGCGGTAAATGTGTCCAATTCCTTGGATTTCTCGCGTCATATCCGTTTAAATCACGTCTTATGATCGCCTCTCGAGACCTGCCGGGATGTCGCCGGGCAGCTGATGGCCAGTCTGGACTGCAAGGCTGTGCAAGTCCGGAGGCGGATGGCCACTGGCCGCAATGGGCGAACTGAGCGCCGCAACCGCCCCGCAATGGAGTTATGTGAATTATGTGGGTCCGTCCCGTCCCCCTCTTTATTGGCCTGCGTTACGTAGCCGCCCGCCGCCGGCAGCAGTTTATCTCTTTTATCAACGGCTTCTCGCTACTGGGGATGGCACTGGGCGTCATGGCCCTGATCGTGGTGACGTCAGTGATGAACGGTTTCGACCGTGAGCTGAAAACCAGGATCCTCAGTGTGGTGCCCCACGGTTTTGTGGAGAAAGAGGGCGGCCTTGAGGACTGGCGCGATGCAGCCCGGCAGCTTGTGCAGCAGCCCCACGTGGAGGCAGCGAGCCCGTTTGTGCGCGGTTTTGCCCTCCTGGGTTCCGGCAATGAGAGCCACGGGGTGGAGTTCCAGGGCGTGGACCCCACGGCGCTGCGTGAAGTAAGCGAGGTGGGTGAGCATATGGTGCTGGGCAGCCTCGACAGCCTGCAGCCACGCAGTTACAACATCGTGCTGGGGCGTATCCTCGCGCGCCAGCTCAATGTGATTCCCGGGGACAGTGTCATCCTCACTCTGCCGGAAGTGGTGATTACCCCGGCCGGCATCTTTCCCCGCACCAAGCGCTTTACTGTCAGCGGCGTTTTCTCTGTCGGTGCCCAGGTGGACCAGAGCATGGCCCTGGTGCATATCGAGGATGCGGGCCGCCTGTTGCGGATGCCCGGAAAGGCGCAGGGCCTGCAGTTGCGCTTCGACGATATGAACAACGCCCTGGGCAGGGTCTCCGGCTACGCCGAGGCGCTGGGTGAGGGCTTCAGCGGTGAGGACTGGAGCAAGTCCCAGGGCAGCCTGTTCCAGGCGGTGAAAATGGAAAAAACCGTAGTGACGCTGATGCTGATGATCATCGTTGCGGTGGCCGCATTCAATATTGTGTCCGCGCTGGTACTGATGGTCGCCGACAAGCGCTCGGACATTGCCGTGCTCCGCACATTGGGGCTGACATCGCGGCAGATCATGGGTGTGTTTGTGGTGCAGGGCAGCGCCATCGGTATTATCGGCGCCGTCGCCGGGGCGCTCCTGGGCATCCTGATCGCCCTCAACCTGACCGACATGGTGAGCTGGGTAGAGAACGTCCTGGGTGCGAAAATCTTTGATCCGCGCGTCTTCTTCGTCAGCTTCCTGCCCTCGGAATTCCGTACCGCAGACGCAGTCACTGTGCTGACCGCAGCGATCCTGATGAGCCTCCTGGCGACCCTGTTCCCCGCCTGGCGGGCCGCTCAGATCGAGCCGGCGGAGGCACTGCGCTACGAGTAAAAGCACCGAACGAATAATGCATCCCGGAATGCGGCCCGCCGGAAAACGGTCGCCGCTACCGACAATGAAAATGACTGGCACCAATAAATGATGAACAGCCAAGTAGAATTGCAAGACAAGCCGCACACCGGCAACGATATGCAGAGCGATGCAGTGGTACTGTCCTGCCGCAACCTGCGTAAATCCTATCGGCAGGGCAGCAACGAGCTCGAGGTGTTGCGCGGCGTCGAGCTGGAGGTCCGCCGGGGTGAAAAGCTCGCGATTGTCGGGGCCTCGGGCTCCGGCAAGTCGACCCTGCTCAACCTGCTCGGTGGGCTGGATACGGCCACTTCGGGTGAGGTCCAGGTGGCGGGAAAAGACCTCGCCACGCTGAATGCCAATGAGCGTGGCTGGCTCCGCAACAGCAGCCTCGGTTTTGTTTACCAGTTTCACCACCTGCTGGGCGAGTTCTCCGCCCTTGAAAACGTGGCGATGCCGCTGCTGATCGGCAAGCGTGCGGTATCTGAAGCCCGGGAAGAGGCCGCGGCCATGCTGCGGGCCGTGGGTCTGGGTGAGCGCCTCGACCACAAGCCCTCGCAACTCTCCGGTGGCGAGCGCCAGCGGGTTGCCATCGCCCGCGCGCTGGTGACGCACCCGGCCTGTGTACTCATGGACGAACCCACCGGTAACCTGGACCGGGCCACCGCCAGGGAGATCCACGGCCTGATGGACAGGCTCAACCGGGAGCTGGGTATCAGCTTTGTCATCGTCACCCACGACCCGGACCTGGCGGCGGCACTGGACCGCACGCTGCACCTGATTGATGGGCGGCTGGAGAGCGACTGGCAGCAGGGTGACCATGTTTAAGCCGCTGCCCACATATATCGGCCTGCGTTATGCGGGCGCACAGCGTCGCGGTGAGGACTCCGCGGGACTGGTGTCTTTCATTTCCGGCCTGTCCATGGTGGGGTTGATCCTGGGCGTGGCCCTGATGATCGTGGTGATGTCCGTGATGAACGGTTTCGATCGCGAGTTGCGCGACCGCATCCTCGGCATCATGCCCCATGCAACCATCTACAACAGCAGTCCCGATGTCGACTGGCCGGCGATCCGGGACCAGCTGGCGGCGAGCCCGGCCGTGGAAGCGGCCGCCGAGGTGTGGCAGGTCAATGCCATGGCGCGCAAGGGCAGGGAGGTCACCCCCCTGCTGGTCCAGGGCATCAATCCGGACACCATTACGCGGGTCTCCAATATCGGTGAATTCGTTTCGCCGGACAGCTTCGCCGCGCTGCAGAACCCGGCGGAGCCGGGCGTGATCCTGGGGCGCGGCCTGGCCGACAAGCTGGAAGTGACCGCAGGGGAGCACCTGTCCCTGATTGTGCCCAACAGTGCCGGGGCCGAGGGCGGTCGCCGCGCCGCGCGCCTGGCGGGCTTCAAGGTGGTGGATGTGTTCCACTCCGGTACCGCGCTGGATCACAGCCTGGCCCTGCTGAGCTGGGAGCAGGCGCGCCGCCTCGCTGGCGGTGCCGGTGGGGCCGGGGTCCAGCTGCGCGTGGGTGACATGCTGCAGGCAAACTGGATCATGCGCCAGCTGCTCGGTGAGCTGCCGGCAGAGAATTTCTATGGCAGTGACTGGAGCCGTACCCACGGCAACCTCTACCAGGCGATCCAGATGTCCCGCAACCTGGTGGGGCTCCTGGTGTTGCTGATTATCGCCATTGCCGCCTTCAACGTGGTGTCCACCCTGGTGATGGTGGTGATCGACAAGCACAGCGATATCGCCATCCTGCGTACCATGGGTGCCAGCACCCGCGAGATCCTGCTGACGTTTGTCAGCCAGGGGGCGCTGGTGGGGCTGGTCGGCGCCACCCTGGGTGGCCTGCTGGGTGTGCTTGGGTCACTGGTGGTGACGGACCTGGTGGCGGGCCTGGAATCCCTGTTCGGTATCCAGTTTCTCAAGTCGGATGTCTACCCGGTGGACTACCTGCCGTCCGAGCTCCAGTGGGACGATGTGGCGCTGGTGGTAGGGGCTGGCTTTGTCCTCAGCCTGGTGGCCACCCTCTACCCGTCATTGCAGGCGAGCCGGGTGCAGCCCGCGGCGGCGTTGCGCAACGAACAATAATGATGGCGGGATTCAGGCTGTAGGGAAGGGGGCAGAAGGCTATGGATGGTGACAAAGGTAAAGCAGCGAGAGGAGAGGGTTTCACCCGATTTATGGCGGCCATACACCGGCCGTCGATTGTCTGGTGGCCGTTCCCTTTCCTGCGCCCGGAAGACGGTGAGCCGTTCGGGCGTTTCAGGCTGTTTACCTGCACGACCCTATATCCGCTCTACCTGTGGTCGTTTGTGTCAGTGATTCTGTTTTTGAAGAAGGGCCTGGGAACTGCAGAGTTGTTGCCGCTGCTGGGCGTCCTGCTCGGCTTTTTCCTCATCTATTATTCCGTAGTAGCCCATTGCTGGAACCGGGTTCATGGTCCCGGGCGGCAGCGGGTTTCAATGGATCGCTGATCGCCGCGCCAGGCGCATCTTCCAGCGTTTCACCACATGCCAGCGCCACAGGGCCTGCATGCCGAAATAAGAGACCGCCGCAAAGAAGATCCCGCTCAACAGTGAGCCGAAGAACAGCGGCAGCCAGATCTTGCCCACCTCGCCGGTCAGCCATTCCCACGACAGCTCCAGCCTGAAGTCCAGGGGCGGTGTGCCCAGGATCCAGGCACCCAGCTTGTAGGTGCTGTAGAAAATGGCCGGCATGGTAATCGGGTTACTGATCCACACCAGGATCATCGAGAGCGGCAGGTTACAGCGGAACCACAGCGCCAGCAGCGCGGCGATCACCATCTGGCCCGGCAGCGGCAGGAAACTGGTGAAGACACCCACTGCAAAGGCGACCGATACCGAGTGGCGGTTCAGGTGAAAGAGGTTGGGATCGTGCAGCAGGGTCCCCAAGAAGCCCAGACCCCTGTTGGCCCGCACCTGTTCGGGAGTCGGCAGCCAGCGCCTGATGATACTTTTCGGCATAACGTCACTGTACACGGAGACCGGCGGCCCGGACGAATATGATTCAACGTTCAGGGGAAGTCGGCGGGTCCGGTCCGCCGCCTGTCCTTGCACACTCTCAAGAATAGATTGTGGCCGGCTGGGCGGCACGGCCCAGCCTTTGCGGGCGCTATTATGCCCGCTCAGCGCGCTTAAGACTACTCTTGTGCCAATCGTCCCGCAAAGCCCGTTATTGTCAACAATTGAGTACGTTTTAACTGGTTGACTGGGATAACCTCGTACATTATTGTGGCTTTCAATTCAGGATTGTCGACAATCCTGTGGCCTGTCGGAGATCTTCCCTTGAAAGCAGCACCGTCACAGAACGCCGTCACCGGCCAGAGCCTGGCAGACCGTCTGTTTGAGACGTTGCGCGGAGAGATCGTGGAGGGGCGGATCGCCGCCGGCAGCAAGGTCAGCGAGCCGGAGCTGGCGCGTCGCTTTGAAGCCAGCCGGGGCAGCCTGCGCGAGGCGCTGATGCGGCTCGAGTCACTGGGCCTGCTGGAGCGCCGGGTGAATGTCGGCGCCCGGGTGGTGGACCTGACCGAGCGCGGCCTGCTGGAACTCTATGACGTGCGGGAAGCGCTTGAGGGCATGGCCTGCCGGCTGGCGGCCAGCCAGCGCACAGACGCCGACCTGGCGGAACTCCGGCGGATGCTCGAGCACCATGAGCAGCAGGAAGAGCTGCGGGCCGGTACCGCCTATTTCCAGCCCGAGGGCGATTTCGACTTCCATTTCCGCATCGTGCAGGCCTCCGGCAACGACCTGCTGATCGACACCCTGTGCAACCGCCTGTATTACCGGGTGCGCATGTACCGGTACCAGCTGGGTATGGCCAGCCCCCGTGCCCAGCGGGCCTTCCGTGAACACAGTCATATCATCGAAGCCATCGAGGCCGGGGACGGTGACCTGGCGGAGCTGCTGATGCGCCGCCATATCCGCGCCTCCCGGCAAAACATAGAAAACAAACTGAGGTAGCCAATGAGCCACACTCTCTCTGCTGGCGCGCGCTTTCGCCGTGCCCTCGCCGAAAACAACCCGCTGCAGGTGGTGGGGACCATCAATGCCTACAGCGCCATCATGGCGGAGCGTATCGGCCACAAGGCGATTTACCTGTCCGGTGGCGGGGTGGCCAATGCCTCTTACGGCCTGCCTGACCTGGGCATGACGAGCCTGGACAACGTGCTCGAGGACGTACGCCGCATCACCGCCGCCAGCGAACTGCCGCTGCTGGTGGATATCGATACCGGCTGGGGCGGTGCCTTCAATATTGCCCGTACCATCAAGGAAATGATCCGTGCCGGTGCCGGTGCGGTACACATCGAGGATCAGGTGGCGCAGAAGCGCTGTGGCCACCGCCCGAACAAGGAAATCGTCAGCAAGGAAGAGATGGTCGATCGCATCAAGGCGGCGGTTGACGCCCGTACCGACGACGATTTCTTTATCATGGCCCGTACCGACTCCTTTGCCCAGGAAGGGCTCGACGCCGCCATCGAGCGCGCCCAGGCCTGCATCGAGGCCGGTGCCGACGGCATCTTCGCCGAGGCGGTCACCGAGCTGGAGCATTACCGCGCGTTCAAGGATGCGCTGAATGTGCCCATCCTCGCCAACATCACCGAGTTCGGCAAAACCAGGCTCTACAACAAGGCAGAGCTGGCGGAGTCCGGTGCTGATATGGTGCTGTACCCGCTGTCGGCCTTCCGCGCCATGAACAAGGCCGCGGAAAACGTCTACACCAGCATCCTGGAAAACGGCGACCAGCAGGCGGTGGTGGACACCATGCAGACCCGCGCCGAACTGTACGACTACCTGAATTACCACGACTTCGAGCAGAAGCTCGACGACCTGTTCAAGAAGTAAACCCGAGTTCGATATTTACCCATCGCCATACCGGGCCCCGGCATGGCGAAGCAAAAATTCTTTCCTAAAAAAGGGGATCAGAAGATGGCAGAGAAAAAAGTAGGAGGCGCCGGCCTGCGTGGCCAGGTTGCCGGTAAAACCGCACTTTCCACCGTTGGCAAAAGCGGTTCAGGCCTCACTTATCGCGGCTATGACGTCAAGGACCTGGCAGAACGCTGCGAGTTCGAGGAAGTCGCTTACCTGATCTTCAACGGCGAGCTGCCCACCAGTGCGCAGCTGGCAGATTACAAGGGCACCCTCAAGGGCATGCGCGGCCTGCCGCAGGCGCTGAAGGAAGTGCTGGAGCGCATCCCCGCCGACGCACACCCGATGGATGTGATGCGCACCGGCTGCTCCATGCTGGGCAACCTGGAGGGCGAGGAGTCCTTCGACCAGCAGTACGACCGCGCCAACCGCCTGCTGGCGGCGTTCCCGTCCATCATCTGCTACTGGTACCGCTATACCCACGACGGCGTGCGTATCGAGACCGAGACCGACGACGATTCCATCGGCGGCCACTTCCTGCATATGCTGCGCGGTGAGAAGCCGAACGAGCTGCACGCGCAGGTGATGAACGTTTCCCTGATCCTGTACGCCGAGCACGAGTTCAACGCGTCCACCTTTACCGCGCGCGTCTGTGCCTCCACCCTGTCCGACCTGTTCAGCTGCATTACCGGCGCCATCGGCTCCCTGCGTGGCCCGCTGCACGGCGGCGCCAACGAGGCGGCCATGGAATTGATCGAGAAGTTCTCCTCCGCCGACGAGGCCGAGAAAGGGCTGCTGGGCATGCTGGAGCGCAAGGAAAAGATCATGGGCTTCGGCCACGCGGTCTACACCGAGTCCGACCCGCGCAACGCCATCATCAAGCAGTGGGCCGAGAAGCTGGCCGCCGATGTTGGCGACGAAGTCCTGTACCCGGTTTCCGTGCGCTGTGAAGAGGTGATGTGGCGCGAGAAGAAGCTGTTCTGTAATGCCGACTTCTTCCACGCTTCCGCGTACCACTTTATGGGCATTCCCACCAAGCTGTTTACGCCGATCTTCGTGATGTCCCGCGTTACCGGCTGGGCCGCCCACGTGTTCGAGCAGCGTGCCGACAACCGCATTATCCGCCCGAGCGCGGAATATGTGGGGCCGGAGCTGCGTAAAGTGACGCCGATCGCCGAGCGCGGCTAATCGCGTTTAACGGCCACCGGCCGTGAGGGTTGTGCCGCTGCTCAGGTGCAGTGGCGGCCCGGCCGCCGGTGACCGCCCCCGCGACCCGCCGTAAACCCATCCATGGGGGCTTGTCTGCGAGATCCCTCTCGCAGACAGTCGCGGGGGCAGCCACCGTCAACCGGGCCTTCCCATTGCCCAGCGGTGGTTGTCTGCATTCGGTTGGATTGCCGTACTTCAGGCCGAGCCTGGAAGGGCGCTGGACCTGATTGCAGAAATACCGCTACAAAACATTCGATGGGCCCCGCAGCGGACCCCAAATTATTGATCACACTATGAATACCGAATTCCGCAAAAAACTCCCCGGCACAGACCTCGACTTTTTCGATACCCGCGAGGCCGTCGAAAAAATCCAGCCGGGTGCCTATGAAAAACTGCCGTACACCTCCCGTATCCTGGCCGAAAACCTGGTGCGCCGCTGCGAGCCAGAAATGCTCACCGACGCCCTCAAGCAGCTGATCGAGCGCAAGCGCGACCTGGACTTCCCCTGGTTCCCCGCGCGTGTCGTCTGCCACGATATCCTCGGCCAGACCGCACTGGTGGACCTGGCCGGCCTGCGCGACGCCATTGCCGAGAAGGGCGGGGACCCCGCCAAGGTCAACCCGGTGGTGCCCACCCAGCTGATCGTGGACCACTCCCTGGCGGTGGAGCATGCGGGCTTCGAGAAGGACGCATTCGAGAAAAACCGCGCGGTGGAAGAGCGCCGCAACGAGGACCGCTTCCACTTTATCAACTGGACCAAGACCGCGTTCGAGAACGTGGACGTGATCCCGCCGGGCAACGGCATCATGCACCAGATCAACCTGGAGAAGATGTCGCCGGTGGTACAGGTACGCGAAGGGGTAGCCTTCCCGGATACCTGTGTCGGTACCGACAGCCACACCCCGATGGTGGATGCCCTGGGTGTTATCTCCGTGGGTGTCGGCGGCCTGGAAGCCGAGAGCGTGATGCTCGGCCGCGCCTCCTATATGCGCCTGCCCGATATCGTCGGCGTGGAGCTGACCGGCAAGCTGCAGCCGGGTATTACCGGCACCGACATGGTACTGGCCCTGACCGAATTCCTGCGCCGCGAGCGCGTGGTGGGTGCCTACCTGGAATTCTTCGGCGAGGGCGCCTCCAGCCTGAGCCTGGGCGACCGCGCCACCATCGCCAACATGACCCCGGAATACGGTGCCACCGCCGGCATGTTCGCCATCGACGAGCAGACCATCGACTACCTGAAGCTCACCGGCCGCGACGACGAGCAGGTAGCTTTGGTAGAGAAGTTCGCCAAGGAAACCGGCCTCTGGGCAGACAGCCTCAAGACCGCCGAATACGAGCGCGTACTCAAGTTCGACCTCTCCTCCGTTGGCCGCAACCTGGCCGGCCCCTCCAACCCGCACGCACTGCTGCCGGTGTCCGAACTGGGCAACCGCGGTATTGCCCAGGGGGATTGGAAAGAGGAATGGAAGGAAGAAGAGGGCCTGATGCCCGACGGCGCGGTGATCATCGCCGCCATCACCAGCTGTACCAACACCAGCAACCCGCGCAACATGATTGCCGCGGGGCTGATCGCGCGCAATGCCAACAAACTCGGCCTGACCCGCAAGCCCTGGGTAAAAACCTCCCTGGCACCGGGTTCCAAGACCGTAAAGATGTATCTGGAAGAAGCCGACCTGCTGCCCGAACTGCAGCAACAGGGCTTCGACGTGGTGGCCTTTGCCTGCACCACCTGTAACGGCATGAGCGGCGCGCTGGATCCGAAGATCCAGAAAGAAGTCATCGACCGCGACCTGTACGCCACTGCCGTACTGTCCGGCAACCGCAACTTCGACGGCCGTATCCACCCCTACGCCAAGCAGGCCTTCCTGGCCTCGCCGCCGTTGGTCGTAGCCTACGCCATCGCCGGCACCATCCGCTTCGATATCGAGAAGGACGTACTGGGCCACGACAAGGACGGCAACCCGGTAACCCTGAAGGACATCTGGCCGAGTGACGAAGAGATCGACGCGATCGTCAAAGAGAGCGTCAAGCCGGAGCAGTTCCGCGAGGTCTACATCCCGATGTTCGACCTGAACAAGGCCGAGGCGGAGAAGGGCCAGCCGCTGTACGACTGGCGCCCCCAGAGCACCTATATCCGCCGCCCGCCGTACTGGGAAGGTGCACTGGCTGGTGAGCGTGGACTGAAAGGCATGCGCCCGCTGGCGGTACTGGGTGACAACATCACCACCGACCACCTGTCGCCATCCAACGCCATCCTGGCCAGCAGCGCCGCCGGTGAATACCTGGCGAAGATGGGCCTGCCGGAGGAGGACTTCAACTCCTACGCCACTCATCGCGGCGACCACCTCACCGCCCAGCGCGCCACCTTCGCCAACCCGAAGCTGTTGAACGAAATGGTGCGCGACGAAAACGGTGAAGTGAAGCAGGGCTCCCTGGCCCGCATCGAGCCGGAAGGGCAGGTGACCCGCATGTGGGAAGCCATCGAGACCTATATGGACCGCAAGCAGCCGCTGATCATCATCGCCGGCGCCGACTACGGCCAGGGCTCCTCCCGCGACTGGGCCGCCAAGGGCGTGGCACTGGCCGGTGTGGAAGCCATCGTGGCGGAAGGCTTCGAGCGCATCCACCGCACCAACCTGATCGGCATGGGCGTACTGCCGCTGGAGTTCCAGCCCGGCACCACCCGCGAGACCCTGGGCATCGACGGTACCGAGACCTTCGATGTGATCGGCGAGCACAAGCCCCGGGCGACCCTGGCGCTGCTGATCCACCGCAAGAGCGGTGAAACCCTAGAGGTCCCGGTAACCTGCCGCCTGGACACCCAGGAAGAGGTTTCCATCTACGGCGCCGGCGGTGTCCTGCAGCGCTTCGCCAAAGACTTCCTGGAAGCCGAAGCCCAGGCCTGATGCGAAGCCCCCTGTAGGAGCCTGCTTGCAGGCGAACAAACCACCTACAGAGCACCCGTAGGAGCTTGCCCTGCAAGCGAACAGCCACGAAGCACCGAACTGTTCGCCTGCAGGGCAGGCTCCTACAACCACAAATGACACACTGTCGCGAGACTCATAAATGACCTTCGCACCCCAAATCAAAATCCCCGCCACCTACATGCGTGGCGGCACCAGCAAGGGCGTCTTCTTCCGCCTGCAGGACCTCCCTGAATCCGCCCAGGTGCCGGGACAAGCCCGCGACAACCTGCTGCTGCGCGTAATCGGCAGCCCCGATCCCTACGGCAAGCAGACCGACGGCATGGGCGGTGCCACCTCCAGCACCAGCAAGACCGTGATCCTGTCGAAGAGCGAACAGCCGGATCACGATGTGGACTACCTGTTCGGCCAGGTGGCCATCGACAAGCCCTTCGTCGACTGGTCCGGCAACTGCGGCAACCTGACCGCCGCCGTGGGTGCCTTCGCCATCAACAGCGGCTTCGTCGATGCCGACCGCATCCCGGACAACGGCACCTGCACCGTGCGTATCTGGCAGGCCAATATCAAGAAAACCATCATCGCCCGGGTCCCCATCACCAACGGGGAAGTACAGGAGACCGGCGATTTCGAGCTGGACGGCGTCACCTTCCCCGCGGCCGAAATCCAGATCGAGTTTATGGACCCGGCGGACGGCCCCGGAGAAGATGGTAAAGGGGCGGCCATGTTCCCCACCGGCAACCTGGTGGACGACCTGGAAGTGCCGGGTGTGGGCACGCTGAAAGCCACCATGATCAATGCCGGCATCCCCACCATTTTCGTTAACGCCGACGAGATTGGGTACGTGGGTACCGAGTTGCAGGAAGCCACCAATGGTGACAACAAGGCGCTGGCCATGTTCGAGACCATCCGTGCCCACGGCGCGGTCAAGATGGGCCTGATCAGCAACGTGGAAGAGGCGGCCAGCCGCCAGCATACCCCCAAGGTCGCCTTCGTGGCGCCACCGAAGGACTATGTAGCCTCCAGCGGCAAGAAGGTCGCAGCGGCCGATATCGACCTGCTGGTACGCGCCCTGTCCATGGGCAAGCTGCACCACGCCATGATGGGCACCGCCGCGGTGGCCATCGGCACAGCGGCTGCCATTCCCGGTACCCTGGTGAATCTGGCCGCTGGGGGCGGGGAGCGCAACGCCGTTACCTTCGGCCATCCGTCTGGGACCCTGCGGGTTGGGGCCGAAGCGGAGGTGCTGAACGGGCAGTGGACTGCTACCAAGGCCATTATGAGCCGGAGTGCGCGGGTTTTGATGGAGGGGTGGGTGAGGATACCCGGCGATTCCTTCTAGTACGCCTTGCAGTAGGGGCTGCGAATAGCGGTTAGTACCGTTTAAACGGAGTTCGGAAGTCGAAAAAGCGAGCCTCAGTTGAGGCTCGCTTTTTTGTGTTCACAAGGTTTGTTCAAAATCCATACAGGGCAAGTGGTGGATCGCTAGATCAGCAGCTCTCGTCACTGATTCGATTGGGGTGAGGCTAAGTCATTGACATAAAAGGCAATTGAAATAATATCGGGTACAGGCCTGTCTCGCGTTAGAAAAAATACTGTGTAGCCTAGTGTTGTAGAAATATTTTTTAAGAACAGATAACCTGCTGATTTTAAAGCTTTTCCGTTCGATGCGTTTTGGAGCGATTAGGGTTACAGAGATCCGAGCTACATAAAAGCGTCTTTTGAATATATTATTAGGCAAAAAGAATGAGTAGTCTCAGTCTGATAGAAAAGCAGAAGTTAGAGCGTGAACTAGGAATGCCGAGCGGGTACGTGCTTGGTTTTTCAAACCGTACCTTCGATGAGTTTTTCAGAGAAATTGTCGGTGTTTCGATTTATGACTCCTGCTATGACCAAGCGTCGGGCTCAAAAGCTCACAGAACTCGTTCATTTTGGCGGATAGCTACGGATGAGCAAGTGTTGCTGTTTTTGAATGGTCTGCTTGAAGGCTGGGAAATCTATTCAGATGGACCTATTCCAGATTCTGCGGAAAAGCTTCTAAAGCAAATCATTCGAAGGCTGGGAGGAAACAGTGAACCTCCAGCTCAACCAAAGGATGAGGATGAGCGAGTTCAAATTGACGAAACTCTAAGCCAGCGCATCTTCTCTCAACTTATTGAATTAGCAGATCTAGCGCCACAGAGCCGAGGATTCGCCTTTGAGCGTTTCCTAAAAGACCTCTTTGATGCCTACGGACTTTCTGCACGCTCTTCCTTTCGTCTCCTTGGCGAGCAGATAGATGGCAGCTTCGTATTAAATAAAGAAACGTACCTATTGGAAGCAAAATGGCAAAACGCACCGACAGGAGTAGCAGACCTACACACGTTTGAGGGCAAGTTAAGTCAGAAAGCGTCATGGTCTAGAGGCTTATTCTTGAGTAACAGTGGTTTTTCCGTCGACGGACTTCAGGCCTTCGGTAAGGGGAAGCGCATCGTATGCATGGACGGTTTTGACTTGTCTGAGATCCTCAAGCGAAGACTGTCCGTGGTAGATGTTCTAGAAGCAAAAGTTCGGCGAGCAGCGGAAACAGGGAGACCCTTTATCCCTGTCCGTGAGCTGTTTATATAAACGTGAGTAAGCTTAATAATTATTGCGCAGTTCGTTCCGGGCCTGACGGTCATTTCTTCGCTTAGGTGCAAAAAGATGGCGCCTGAGAAAAGTATTGGTCTTTGCTGTAGGTCAAGGAGGAAGAGCATCGTGAAAAGAGTTGATTTCATAATGGACAGCATAGACGTTTAAGAGCCGATATCTAAAATATTGCATGTTTTTGATGGGCGGGATGGGGTTTGGGTGGAGACAATTAAAGATAACTTGAGTTCAGAGTAAATTTTTCTCGCTATATGGAACAGTTGATTTGGGGTGGGAAAATTTAACTCTGACCCCAATTATCTGAAGGAATTAAAGTGGCAGGTTTCCATGATTGAAGACTGGCTGGAAATCGAGGAGGCGGAAAACGGCGGACGGAAGCTCCTTTACGTGCTTGCTGAGAAAGAGGGGGGTAGGGCTGTCGTACAAGCTGATCTTATCGAGCGTGTGCGCGCCCACTACGACAATCCGCGGCGCATTGCCGACGATATCGCCGAGCTGGGATTTCCGCGTGCTGCAGCGATCCTTCGGGAACGGCTGCCCACCAATGCTAAAACGCGGTCCGGAGAAGTGGGCGAAATTCTGGCGACCGAATTCATGGAACACCAGACAGGCTTCCAAATGCCTGTCCGCCGACTGCGCTACAAGGATGGGCGCGAAATGGCGCTGCGTGGCGATGACTTCCTCGGCATAGAAGAATTAGAGGGACGCCTCTCCTACTTGAAGGGTGAGGCTAAAAGCGGTCAGGCAATGGGCGCGTCAGTGATCACTACCGCTCGAACCCGGCTGAATGACGATGAAGGGCGTCCAACCCCGATCTCGCTCCTGTTCGTCTCCGATAGGTTACTTGAAGGGGGGGAGGAAGACGTGGCACTTGGTCGTCAGATTCGAAATGCGCTTGGCAGGGGCGCCATACGAGCCGGCGATGTTACGCACGGATTGTTCACGCTAACAGGCAATGACCGGGTCGCCGATCTCGAAACCGACCTCGACGGTGCTGACGATGCCCACGGTCATGTTTCCGTCAACCTGAGGATCAACGATCACCCGGCCTTTATCGCCTGGGTTTACGAAGAGGCCGAGAACCTTGGAGACGATTGAGGAGCTGCAAGAATTCATCGGGGCGATAGGGCAGCCCAACATCCGGGGGCGACTCCTTGCGCGAGGAGAGGCTCGCGCAATCATTCGTCGGAATGGACAGCTTCCCCAGGGTGCTCCGGCCTTTGCGGCGAGCCTCGATGCCGACCTTTCCGAATACGGCTTCTCGCTGCTCCGGGCGTCGCTTTCGCTGCGGGAGAGGCAGGAAGGTAACGCCCTAGCCTGGCGCGAAGGATTCTTGACAGCAGGCAACTCCTTCGAGGCGCTTGTCCGGAACGGCTCGCCCACAATGCCAGAGCGTGGTTTTTTACGTGTGATGGGAGCCGCTTCCTATCATCTTGCTGGATACGCCGCGATGTCGTTCTCGCTTATGGCGCAGGCCGAAGAAGAAGCGAATCTTGCACCTGCGGAGCGCGCGATTATGCGCCTGCTGCTCAGCGATCTCGGTACACTTCGTGAAGAAGCCGAAGCGTGGCTTCGCGATCCCGCTCACAGAGACGGCGCACTTCAAGCCGCGTTGCAAGACGGTCAAGGCGAAACGGATGATGTCTTTTCCATTATACTGACGACAGCAGTCTATCGGGCTTTCGCCTTCTTCGAGTTTGCTCTGCTAACGGGGCATGCAACTATGCACGAAGAGGCGCAGAACATGCTCCACCGCGCACTTAGCGTAGCCGATCACGTCGGTGCCGTGACGCTTTGGTGGATCATCCGCGTCGCCCTGAATTTGATCGATGATTTATGGGCTAACAGTCTCCATCAGGTGCTCCCGAAAGTCGGGCCTGATGATGCGGGCGGCTATCCCGAGCTTCGCGATATGTTTCTCGCCTCGCTTTACGCAAGGAATACAGCGGAAGTGGAGCTCTGGCCATCACAGATCGGGGCAGCCCGTCGGGCAACCGATTTGACCGATGATCTCGTGGTCGCTCTTCCGACGAGCGCCGGAAAGACCCGCATCGCGGAAATTTGTTCCCTAATGTCATTGAGTGCGGAGAAACGGGTACTGCTTGTGACCCCATTGCGAGCGCTATCCGCCCAGACCGAGCGCTCATTTCGTAAGACCTTCGGCCCGCTCGGCTTCTCGGTCTCTTCACTCTACGGCGCGAGCGGAGCATTGCCGGGCGACCAAGACGCGCTTAGGTCGCGGGAGATTGTAATCGCGACGCCCGAAAAGCTAGATTTTGCTCTCAGAAGCGATCCGCAGTTGATCGATGATGTCGGGCTGATCGTGCTTGACGAAGGCCATCTCATTGGTCCAAGCGAACGTGAGCTTCGCTATGAAATACTGGTGCAAAGACTTCTTCGCCGACAGGACGCTGACGAAAGGCGTATCGTCTGTCTCTCGGCAATACTTCCGGATGGCGAACAGCTCGACGATTTGACGGCGTGGGTGCGAAGCGACGCAGAGGGTGAGGCGGTGAAGTCAGGATGGCGTCCGACACGCCAACGCTTCGGAATATTGGCATGGGGCGGACAAGGTGCTCGTCTGACCTTCGACCTTGATGACGACGGCCCCTTTATTCAGGACTTCGTTGCCCAGCAACCGGCCATCGCACCGAGGCGAGCTCCTTTCCCTAAAGACAATCCCGAGCTAACGATCGCTGCTGCGTGGCAGTTCGCCGGGGAAGGAAAGCGAGCGCTCGTGTTTTGCACACAGCGCGATCACGTGGAGAGCTATGCCAAACGTATTGTCGATCTCGCACAACGCGGGTTCATTGTCTCGCTTCTTGGCCACGCAGATGCTATTGAAAGGGCGGCATCCGTGGGAGCCGAATGGCTTGGGGCAGACCATCCTGCTGTCCAATGCCTTGCGTTGGGCGTTGCTATTCATCACGCGCGGCTGCCAAACCCGTTTCTTCGCGAGGTCGAGCGACTGCTAAACGAAGGGGTTCTGACCGTTACGGTTGCCTCGCCCACCCTTGCGCAGGGACTAAATCTCAACGCTGCAGTCTTGTTGGTGCCTACGCTCTATCGTGCAGGTATGCCGCTGACCGGCGAGGAGTTTGCGAATGTTGCGGGCAGGGCTGGACGTGCATTTGTCGATCTCGAAGGACTTGTTATTCACGTCATGTTTGAGCCGGCTCGCTGGCGCAGACAGGCATGGCGCGATCTAGTCAATTCCTCTCGGGCGCGGACGCTCGAAAGCGGGCTTATTCAGATAGCCAGCGAGATACTGCACCGTTTAGCGCGAAGCGGAACACTGAATCGAGAAGACGCCTTTGAGTATCTCGCGAATAACCGCGATGGCTGGGATATTGATGTCGATGAAGAGGGCGATGAACCGTTCGAGTTTTTGCTAGAGAAGCTAGACCACACGATATTCGGGCTGGTCGAGGCCCTGGATGCAGATGACGCGGATTTGCCTCGCCTGATTGATGAGGCCTTGAATGGTTCCCTATGGGCACGTCAGCTCGCGCGTCACGCGGGTGATTTGCGCGAACGCCAGCTTGCCCTCTTTCGCGCGCGGTCAGAACTGATTTGGTCACAGACAACGGTCGACCAGCGGCGAGGCCATTTCGCAATGGGAGTGGGGTTGGAAGCCGGTCTCACGCTCGATGCCATGGCCGACGAACTGGCTGCACTGCTCGATCAGGCTGACGAGGCGGCGATACCGGGCGATACCGACGCACTTATTGCAGCGCTCGTTGCACTTGCAGAGCGGTTGCTTGCTATTCGCCCTTTCGCTCCCGACGATACTTTGCCGGGCGACTGGCGTGAAATTCTTTCTGCGTGGCTCACTGGAACACCGGTTCGCGCCATCGGGCCGGACAATATGCGCTTCATCGAGGACGTGTTCACCTATCGCTTCGTCTGGGCTCTGGAAGCCATGCGCACCCGGCGCGTTGCGCTCGGCTGGCAACCAGAAACACTCGCAGGTACTGCTGCTGCCTGTCTTGAAACTGGTTTGCCACGGTACGTGATGGCGCTGCTTGTGCGGATGGGCCTTCCTTCGAGGGCGGCGGCGATGGCTGCCATAAATGACCAGAACCCTGTGGTTATGGACATTGACGATTTAATTGCCTGGCTCGAAAGCAACCAGATCGGTGCCCTCACAGATACGGGCAATTGGCCGACGCCGGAGGCCGCGTCAGTATGGGCAGAGTTTCGCTTTGAATTGCTTAATCGTACCAGCCATCAATGGACGTCGCAGGTATGGAGACGGAATGTTGATTCAAATACTCTCGAAATCGATCCGGTTCCAGGCTCGGAATACAGAGTCGAGATCGACGACGATGGTTCTACCTGGGCCCTTACGCCGGATTTCGAAAGGGTTGTCATGCTCCGGCGCAACATGATTGACCACGCTCCAAGTGTACTTACGGCCCGTTTCGAGGAAGGTAGCAGTCAGGCCATCATACGGCGATTGGGTCGTTCACGTGCAACTTGGTCCGAGGGATAGCATGCCGAAGAAAAGGCTCAGGGCATTCTTCCAGTCCCAGGAGTGCCGGCCTGTCGTGAGCCGAGCCCGGCGGTAGAGATGTTGGATATTGCGGTCGGATATTGGGGGCAGAGTAAGGCATTGGCACTCTATGCTACTGTGGATTCCGCCGTCAAAACTTTACTCTGACCCCAATATTTTTAGGTAATACTTCTGGTGTGGTTTATGGCGACATTGGGGTCCGGAGAAATTATGTACGTCCGAAAAGATGAAGGATTAAAGCTAATTCATGAGTTCAAAGGCGAATTCCTTGGGGAGTTTGAAGGCAGTGCTGAAACCCTCTTCAAAATAGTGAATCAAGACGATTGGTCTTTTGTTATCAAGATTCATGCTTTTATTGAGGCATTGGTTACTGATCTGATAATTAGCCAGGTTTCGGATGAGCGGCTTCGGTCTACAATAGAAAGACTGCCTCTGTCTGACGAGCAAGCGGGAAAGCTTAAAATTGCTAAAGACATGGATTTGCTTTCCGCTTCAGACCGTAAATTTATTAAAATTCTATCTAGGTTGAGAAATGATCTTGCTCATAAGATTGAAAATGTTGAGTTTTCATTTGAAGCTTATATTTTTGAAATGGATAATAACCAAAAGAAGTCATGGTCAAGTACTATTAGTTGGTATGCCAAGGAAGATACAAGAGAGTACTACTCTCAGCTGGCGCTAAAAAATCCAAAATTCGTAATATTGCTCGGCGTTATATTGATGTCTGGTTTGTCGAGGCTTGAAGCTAAGAAGTCGACCTTTCTTAAAAAACTTAACTTGATGGCAGCCAAGACAACTAGTGAATTGATGCTCGACAAGGCTTGAAGGTTTTAAAAGTGTTTTTTCGGCTAAAGGGTGCGTTTTCCGCGGGGCTAAATATTGGGGTCAGAGTAAAGTATTGGCACTCTATGCAATTGTGGACTACGCCTTCAAAACTTTACTCTGACCTCAATATTTTGTGAAAAAGAGCGTATAAAAATCGAGCTTTCTGGAAGGTAGCTGATTTTATGTGGTTGTGTTCATTTCTCGGTATTGGCTTTTCTCTGTTCTTTTGCGAGTAGACTACGAGTAGACTAAATGGGGTCAGATCAACATTATGACACCCATTAGCGCCCACTGAGTTTTCCATTCATTAGTCTATGGCCATAGCAAAAAGGGAAGGGGAAGCTAGATGGCCAGATTGCCGCGCCTCGGACCTGCAGAGATTCCGCAGCATGTTATACAGCGGGGTAACAACCGGCAGGTTTGCTTCTGTTCAGAACAGGACATGCTCGCCTACGCCGGTTGGCTAAAACAGTATGCGAAGGAATTCGATATTCAGGTACATGCCTGGGTGTTGATGACCAATCACGTCCACCTGCTGGTAACCCCGCAGTCTGATCAGGGTGTTAGCAGGTTGATGCAGGCCCTTGGGCGTATCTATCTGCGTTACTTCAACCGGGAGTATCGGCGTTCGGGAACCCTGTGGGAGGGGCGCTACAAATCCTGCCTGGTTCAGTCTGGGGATTATCTTCTGCAGTGCTATCGGTATATAGAGCTAAATCCGGTGCGCGCGGGCATGGTGTCAGATCCGGGGGAGTATTTCTGGTCCAGCTATGGCTGCAATGGGCTGGGCAGGTCATCCAGCCTGCTTATACCTCATATGCAGTATCTGGCGCTCGATCGCTACCCGAAGCAGCGCCAGGAGTGCTACCGGGCCCTGTTCCGCCATGCGCTGGATGCGCCCGCTCTCCACAAGATCCGGGGTGCCTTGAGCAGGGGCTTGGCGCTGGGTAATGACCGGTTCAAGGCGCAGATCGAGGGACAGTTTGCCCGGCGGGTGACGCAAGCTCCGCTGGGTCGGCCGCGCATCGCTTTGCCGTGAATGTTGGTGTTCCTGGCACAATGTTGACCTAACCCCGTTATTCATTTGTTCAAAGTAGATTCAGCGGCGATTCAGTTGTGCCGGGTTAAAAAGCAGGTGTGAATCCAAGGAATACGCACCATGCGCCAGCTCCCATACCGATTACTCGCCGCTCTCACCATCACTTTGACGCTTGGTGGCTGTGTCACCTACCCAGCGACGCCGGTGTACGTCGAGAAAACCTATGTCCGGAAGCCTGCCCCGGTTTACTCCTATTCAGTGATGACCGATCCCGGTTATCGCTACTACGACGATACGCTCGGCGTCTACGTATTCTACGACCGCAGCGACGTTTTCTATCGACAGGGGCGTTACTATCGTTGGCATCAGGACCACTGGATTAGTGCCAGTCACTGGCGTGGCCCTTGGTATCCGGCCCCGAATCTGACTATCTCGGGAAACTTCAATGATCGCTGGCATTCGCGCTTGCGCCGCCATGGCCATCGCTATGCTGGAGGACACGACTACAGACCGCCGCGCCGGCACGTTCATGACGACGGTTATGACCGGCGGGACTGGCATGACAGCAACGGACATCGACATGATCGCCGGGAGAAGGGTCAGGATCAACGCGAGAAGGGCCGGGATCGTCGTGAGAAGGGCCGGGATCATCGTGAGAAGGGCTGGGATCGTCGTGAGAAGGGCTGGGATCGTCGTGAGAAGGGCCAGAATCGTCGTGAGGAGCGCCAGCATCGTGGCCGAGGCGGTGAACATGGGTTTGCTGGCACAGCCGAGCCAAAGCGGCGGGCGTCTCCGGTGGATAACCGGAGCTGGGATCGCGGTAATGAACGCCGGAAGCCACGTCGGAATCCAGGTCGGGACGAGCGGGCAGTTAAACTCGCGGACAAGCCCACCGGCATTCGCGGCCCACGAGTTGTTCCTGCGTTAGAGCATCCGACAACCGATCGTCGCACGGTGCGCGATAGGCCCAAGCCAAAGACCCAGCGCGGGCAGCCCCAGCGCCAGCGCAATGCGCCAAATGATCGGCGCCATACTGCGGCAAAGCCAGCTCCGCGCCAGGAGCGCGAGCAACCCAAGAACGAGCAACCAAAGAAGAAGAAACGGGAAAAGGAAAAGAAGTCCAAAAAGAAAACGGATAGGCGCGATCAGAAACGCCGGGTGCGTGAGCCTTAACCGCCGCTCCAAAGAAGCACGCCGTCGGATCGATTGAGCTGTCTGAAAATGGGGGTAGATCAATGTTATGGCGTTAATTGGAGTGGGGGCGCTTTTCCCTCTCCCCCCTGGCTTGGGTGGGCACCAGACCCTGCTCGTCCAGTTCTGGTGATTGCTGACGCCTGTGCATTTATCCAGTAGAATGGCGCCCATCACCAACCCAAGCCTTAACCCGGAACAGCCTCTTGCCCCAGGGATTTCTCCTCACCCGCCACAGCTTTGACCAGCGCGGCAGTACCTGCATCCACTACTGGCTGGCC
The DNA here is from genome assembly GCF_021729035.1 of Microbulbifer sediminum. GTDB lineage: Bacteria > Pseudomonadota > Gammaproteobacteria > Pseudomonadales > Cellvibrionaceae > Microbulbifer > Microbulbifer sediminum. Next base: position 139,652 of record NZ_JAJSAP010000002.1, read on the forward strand.
ACGGCCGAGGGCCCGGTCAAGCTGGTCATTGAAGGAGAGCGCCCGGTCTTTATGGTGAAGGTGGCGGACCGGGCCCAGGTGACCGAGGCCCTGGCCGGCGTGCCGTACGACTGGCAGCAGCTGGGCTTCCAGACCTTTGGCCGCGAGGAAGCGGCCATGCTGTATTTCCCCACCATCGACGCCCACCGCCGGGCCCAGACGCTGTTGCAGAATCGCGGCATTGAGGTGTTTGAAGCGGACTTTCGTCTCCACGACCGTTACCTGATGGAGCGCTTTGCCCGGGGTGGCCTCTACTTTGAAGGTGTGGCCCGGGCAAGGGACGGCTATACGGAATATCGCCTGGTGCGCCTCAAGGGCGCCGAGATGCAGCCGGATTTCAGGGTGGTTTCCCTGGACGTGGAGTGCTCCGGCCAGGGTGAGCTGTATTCCATCGGCCTCTACGGGCATGGCGTGGAAGAGGTGCTGATGGTGGGCAAACCGGAGGCCGCCGACATCACCATCCACTGGGTGGAGGACGAACGGGCCCTGCTCCAGGCCCTGGAGGCCAGGATCCAAAGCCTGGATCCGGACATCATTATCGGCTGGGCCGTGGTGGACTTTGATTTTCGGCTGCTGCTGAAACGGGCCGAGCGCCATGGCCTGCGCCTGAAGCTGGGGCGCGGTGGCACCGATGCCCGCTGGCGGGATGGCCGGGAAGGCGGCCAGGGCTTTGTGACGTTGCCGGGCCGGGTGGTACTGGACGGCATCGACGGACTGAAGAGCGCCACCTACAACTTCGAAAGCTTCAGCCTGGAGTTCGTGGCCCAGACCCTGCTGGGCAGGGGCAAGGACACCGAAGACGTGGACAACCGCCTGGCGGTGATTGAACACGACTTCCGCCATAACAAGCCCAAGCTTGCCGCCTACAACCTGGAAGACTGCCGCCTGGTCTGGGATATTTTCCAGCACACCCGGTTGCTGGATTACCTGCGCCTGCGGGCCCAGCTCACTGGCCTGGAACTCGACCGCAGCGGCGGCTCCGTGGCGGCCTTTACCAACCTCTACCTGCCCAGGCTACACCGCAGCCGCTATGTGGCGCCCAACCTGCCGGCCGACGGCGGCCTGGCCAGCCCGGGCGGCTATGTGATGGACTCCCGGCCGGGCCTTTACGACAACGTGCTGGTGCTGGATTTCAAGAGCCTGTATCCCAGCATTATCCGCACCTTCAAGATCGATCCGATGGGCTTGATTGAGGGACTGGCTGAGGCGGCGGGCGAGGGCGCAGAAGAGGAATCGGAAGAGGGCACGGCGGAGGACCGGGCGGATGAAAACAGCATCCCCGGTTTCCGCGGTGCGCGCTTTTCCCGTGACAAGCACTTCCTGCCGGACATCATTACCAATCTCTGGGCCCAGCGGGACATCGCCAAGCAGGAGCAGGATGCCGCCCGCTCCCAGGCTATCAAGATCATCATGAACTCCTTCTACGGGGTACTCGGAAGCGGGGGCTGCCGTTTTTACGACACGCGCCTGGCCAGCTCCATCACCCTGCGCGGTCACGAGATCATGCAGCAGACGGCCCGCTGGATCGAGGAGCTGGGCCACCAGGTTATCTACGGCGACACCGATTCCACCTTTGTCTGGCTGAGCGGCCGACCCACCCCCGAGGAGGCGGATGTGATCGGCAAGCGCCTGGCCAGCGAGATCAACACGCGCTGGCGGCACAAGCTCAAGAAAGAGCTGGCGTTGGAGTGCGAACTGGAGCTGGAATTCGAAACCCACTACCAGCGCTTTTTGATGCCCACCATTCGCGGCTCGGAGGCCGGCTCCAAGAAGCGCTATGCGGGCCTGGTGATGAACGGGGACGAGGAAAAACTGGTATTCAAGGGCCTGGAAACCGTGCGCAGCGACTGGACGCCCCTGGCCAAGCAGTTCCAGACCCAACTGTATGCGATGGTGTTTCACGGTGAGGATCCGTCCGGCTATATCCGCGAGACGGTGGAGAAAACCCGGGCCGGGGACATGGACGAGCAGCTGGTGTACCGCAAGCGGCTCAGGCGCAAGCTGGAGCAATACGTAAAAAACGTGCCACCCCATGTGCGCGCAGCGCGAATGGCCGATGAACACCGCCGCCAGCAGGGGCTGCCACCCCGCTACCAGAAAAAGGGCTGGATCCGTTACGTGATCACGCTCAATGGCCCGGAGCCGGTGGATTACCGCCAGTCACCGATGGATTACCAGCACTATATCGACCGGCAGCTCAAGCCGGTGGCCGATGCCATATTGCCCTTCGTAGAACTGGATTTTGACAGCCTGGTGGATGGCCAGCTGGGCCTGTTTGGCGTGACCGATTGAGCATCAGAATGTAGGGGTCAGGGAAAAATACTGGTGCTCTACGGCTTTTTTATATTGGCATCAGCTAGCGCTGGCCACACCAGCCCCGCCCGTATACTCACCAGCAGGATGACAAGCGACATTTCCAGGGCCAGAAAGATTCCAATGGGGTGGCCCGGTACGCCTCTTACAAGCAGGTAGACCAGATAGGCTGTAGCAACCAGGTTGCCCACCAGGGTGGTGGTAAGTGCGTAGCCGCGGGCTTGCCAGAGCGGCTTGCTGAGCAGGATGTTCAACACGGCGGCACCGGCGAGCGTCACCCCGGGCAACATTAGCAGCAGGCGACGGGGCAGGGCAGTATCCTCACTTATCAACTGCGCCCACACAGCGGAAAAATGGCCGTAGGCGCCCAGGGTGAGCAGGGCGCCCAGCAGCACCGCACCGACAGCCGCGAGGCTATACAGGGAATTGCGCTGCAGATCTTGTCTTGAATCAGGAACCGACATCGCGCCCTCCGGCGGTGGCCAGGCCGCATTCGTAGGCGAACACCACCGCCTGGGCCCGGTCGCGCAAGCCCAGCTTGGAGAGCACGCTGGATACGTGGGTCTTGACGGTGGCCGGGCCAATAAACAGGGTTTCGGCGATCTCGGCATTGCTCTTGCCATGGGCGATCGCGGCCAATACCTCGCGCTCCCGCGTGGTCAGGCGCTCCAGGCGTTCGGCCAGGTTGCGGCCGGTGCCCATCTTCTGCGCGAACTGGCTGATCAGGCGGCGGGTGATACCGGGGGCGAGCATGGCACCGCCGTCCGCTACCGTGCGCACCGCCTCCACCAGCGATTCCGGCGGAATGTCTTTCAGCACAAACCCACTGGCGCCTGCCTGTAGCGCACGAAACACATACTCATCGGGATCGAAGGTGGTCAGGATGATGACCCGGCAGGGAGTGTCACTGGCTTCGGCTGCCTCCCCGGCTTTTAAGATCTGCGCGGTGGCTTCCAGCCCGTCCATCTTGGGCATGCGGATATCCATCAGGATGATATCCGGTTGATGCTGCCGTGCGGCTTCTATTGCCTCGATGCCGGTGCCGGCCTCGGCCACCACCTCAATATCGGGCTCGTTATCCAGCACCAGGGCAAAGCCGCGCCGCACCAGCGCCTGATCGTCCACCACCATCACTCGTATCATTAATTCCCCCTCTCCATGGTGGGCAGTTGTGCGGTCACTTCAAAGCCACCGCCTTCGGCGGGGCCGGCATTGAGCCAGCCGCCGAGCAGTTCCGCGCGTTCGCGCATGCCGGCAATGCCGTGCCCACCGCCGCCTTGCTCTCCACTTTGCTCCTGAGAGCGCCGCGCGTCTGTCGCACCTGGGCCCTGGCCGTCATCGCGCACACAGATCGCGAGATGGTCCGCTTCGGCGTTCACGTGGACACGGACGCTGGCCCCGGCACCCACGTGTTTGATGACGTTGGTCAGTGATTCCTGCACGATCCGGTAGGCGGCAAGGGCGACCCTGGCAGGCACATCGTCGAGCTCGCCGTGGGTGGCATAGTCCACCCTGGCCACCACCTCCCGGACCTTGTCGATCAGGGCGGGCAGGTCCGCCAGTCCTGGCTGCGGGGCGAGGGCGGCGGCATCACTGGCCGGGCGCAGTACGCCGAGCAGGTGGCGCATCTCCGTCAGGGCCTGGCGACCCGCAGCTTCCACCGAGGCCATGGCCTCACTGGCCGCCTCCGGGTTGTTGCGGCCGATGGTCCGGGCGGCGCCGGCCTGGACCGTCATCAGGCTCACCTGGTGGGCCACCACGTCGTGCATCTCGCGGGCGATCCGGGTGCGCTCGGCCGCGACAGCCCGCTCGGACTCCGCGTTGCGCTCCCGTTCCAGGTACCGGGCTCGCTCTTCCATCAAGCGCAGGTACTCGCCGCGAAAGCGCAACCGGCGGCCGGTATACCACAGTGCCCACGCCAGCATCACCGCCATGGTGCCCCCGGCCGTGGGCCTCACCAGCACCCTCTCGTCGATCAACACAAAAGCCAGCGTCGCCAGCATCGCGATCCAGCTGGCCCGGGTGTTGGCCTCATAGCGCCCAAGGCTGTAGAGAGAAAACGCCAGGGCAACGATGCCCTCGGCCGGCAAACCCAGCTCCAGCACCAGCGTGGCCCCGAGAATAACGGCCTGCACCTGCCAGGGGTGGGTGCGGCGCCACAGCAGGGCGAAACAGCCGATGAAGGCGCACTGGAAAGCGGCGACATCCCAAATGCTTTGCAGGGCCAGCACCTGGTGTGTGTCATCCCGCGACCACATCAGCAGCGTCAGCAAAAAGGCGAACAGGACGATCAGCAGGTCGGTCAGCTGCGGCCAGAGCTCGAATGGCCCGCGGATGGGCTGCCAGACCGGGAGCCTGGGTAACTCTTGCCTCGCTAACTCTTGCCCCATTAACTGGGGGCTGGCCAATTCGGGGCTGGCACCAGCTGAATGCGATGCCTGCGTGGTGGGAGACGGCGATTTCATTTCCGCATGCTAAACCAGGCCCGGCAGGCTGTCATGGGCCTTGTGGGGGAGGGCACAGCAGGGGGACTCCCCCTTTTGGGGGAGGCCAGATTCCTGCCTGTGGCGGATGTGCAGGGGTTATAAAAGGCCGACCATGCCCGGCAGGCACATTCAGCCCAGGCCTGCAGGGACCACACGGGAGAAAAGTATGTCGTGCGTCCCGCTTTATCAATGCATGGAGAACAATGATGAACAACGCTGTACTCAGCCCCACACTGCTGCGCCAATTCGATGCCCGGCGGGCCGTCAATCTATCGGTAAAGACGTGGTTTTGCATAACGGCGATTGGCCACGGGATATTCCTGGCCTACATCCTCGCCGTGTTCTACCCGCCCATTGCCCAGTCCGGGCTGCACGGCCTGCAGGGGCTGCACCTGCCGGCGGGTTTTCGCGAGGGGGATACATTGGGCAACATCGCTGCGGTGGCCCACGTCCTGCTGGCCGCGATAGTGATCGGCGGCGGTCCCCTGCAGCTGGTGCCTGCCGTGCGCCGGCACGCACCCACATTCCATCGTTGGCTGGGGCGCAGCTACCTGCTGGCGGCCGTCATCAGCAGTGTCGGCGGGCTGTACATGACCTGGACACGTCACACCATTGGCGACTTGGTGTCCCAGGTCACTATCTCCATCGACGGCATACTGATCCTGGTATTTGCGTTCTTGGCAGTGCGCAACGCCATGGCCGGCCGCTTTGCCGAGCACCGGCGCTGGGCCCTGCGCCTGTTTATGGCCGCCAGCGCGGTATGGTTCTTTCGTGTGGCCCTGATGGGGTGGGCGATGCTGACCGGTGGGTGGGGAGTCGACTGGGACTCCTTCACCGGCCCCTTCCTGTACGCCCTGGGGTTTGGCCAGTACCTGCTCCCCCTGGCCATGCTGGAATGGTATTTCCATTGCCAGAAGCGCGAAACCGGGCAGGGCACACAGCTTGCCTTTGTCAGTACGCTGGTGCCGCTCACCGCCTTTATGGCCATTGGTATCTTTGCTGCGACCATGGGCATGTGGTTGCCGCGAATGTAGTCCGGTAACCTTGCGCGTCGCCACAGCGCCCGGCTCCAAGATGTGGCTTTGCAGGTGTAGAATCCCCGCCAGTATCAGCCATCAATGGAGCACAAGCGCATGAACACGACGCCCAAAGCCTATCCCATTGGCACCCCCGGCACGCCCTGGGGCGAGGCAGAACGTGCCGAGTGGTTGTCGCGACAGACCCGACAGCGCAGCTATGAATCTGAAGTATTAAGCAAGATCGAGGGCCTGCGCCGGCGTTTCGACGTGGAGGAGTACGGCCTGCTGGAATACGGCGCCGACCGCTATCCGCTGCTGGCGATCCGCAGTCACGACTGGCGTGAGGACCTGCCGGTGGTGCTGGTGACGGGCGGGGTGCACGGTTACGAAACCAGTGGCGTACACGGTGCGCTGCAGTTCGTGGATCAGCATGCCGCGGATTACACAGGCCGCGTCAACCTGCTGGTGGCGCCCTGTGTCAGCCCCTGGGGCTATGAGCGCATCCACCGCTGGAACCCGAACGCCGTCGACCCGAACCGCTCGTTCTGTGATGACAGCCCTGCGGAAGAATCGGCGGCGCTGATGCGGCTGGTGGCGGCGATCCGCGATCGTGCCCTGTTGCATATCGACCTGCACGAGACCACCGATACCGACGAATCCGAGTTCCGCCCCGCGCTGGCCGCCCGCGACGGCAAGCCGTTCACGCCGAACGGGATTCCCGACGGCTTCTACCTGGTCGGCGACAGCGAGAACCCGCAGCTGGAGTTCCAGCAGGCGGTGATCGCGGCGGTAGAGCAGGTCACCCATATCGCCCCGGCGGATGACAATGGTGAGATCATCGCTTCGCCGGTGATTGCGCGGGGGGTGATCCAGTACCCGCTCAAGCAGCTGGGCCTGTGTGCCAGCGTCACCAACGCCCCCTACAAGACCACCACCGAGGTCTACCCCGACAGCCCCCGCGCGACGCCCGAGCAGTGCAATGCCGCGCAGGCGACTGCGGTGTGTGCCGCGATCGACTACGCGCTGGAACATCGGTAAGAAGGTGTGGTGCGCGTTGGCGGCGACGCGCTCTAACGGCGGGTGATACTGGAGGTCACGAAACCGTGACCTCTGCATTCAGCGTTACCGAGGACTTGAGGGAATTTGTCACCAGGCAACTCGCCTCAGACTTTTCCAGCAGCTTGTGCGCCTTGTTCGTATCCGTGCCTTCTGGCACCTGCAACCTGGCGTTCACCTCGAAAGCGGTGAAGCAGGGTGTGCGTTCGACCTTGTCCAGAGTGCCGGTAACGCTGCATTCCAGTGATGTCCACTCAAGCTTTGAAAACTTGGCAATGGCGCGGAACGTCAAAATGAAACAGTCCGCCACGGAAGCTACCAGAAGGTCTTCCGGTGACCAGCGGTCGCCGGGTCCGCCGAACTGGGCCGGTGCCGCAGACGGGAGGGGTTCCAGCCCTTCAGCAGTCAGGGTGATTTCACTTTCACTTGCCGCACTGGCGGCCACTTTGTATTCGTGGGGAAATGCGTCCACGAAACCTCCAATTATCAAGTCATTCATTTATGCCGGGTAGACCCGTCGTCTCTCCGCGGCTATTCAGGGCAGTGCATATCGCGAGGGATATTGGCATCGCGAACACCTGACGCCTCATGGCTATTGTTTAACCAGTGGTTGAAGAGGAGCGCCGCATGAACGTTACCGCCACACAAGACGTCCGCCCTGATTAGGATCAAGTCATCCAGAAATAAACGGGACCAGGCCGCCCGCGACGGCAAGCCGTTCACGCCGAACGGGATTCCCGACGGCTTCTACCTGGTCGGCGACAGCGAGCACCCGCAGCCGGAGTTCCAGCAGGCGGTGATCGCGGCGGTGGAGCAGGTCACCCATATCGCCCGCCCCGGCCAATGGCAGCGGTGAGATCATTGGCTCGCCGGTGGTCGCGCGGGGCGTCATCCAGTACCCGCTCAAGCAGCTGGGCCTGTGTGCCCAGCCTGCGCGCCCTACAAGACCACCACCGAGGTCTACTCCGACAGCCCCTGGGCGACGCCCGGGCAGTACAATACCGCTCAGTCTGTGGCAGTACGCGCGGTGATCGACTAAGCGCTGGTGCACCAGTAACATGGCGGGAATTGGCGGCTGCACGGCCTGGCGCGGCCCGACCCGGCCAGCGGACCGTCTCCGCTGACGATCAGAACAGAACCATGAAAGTACCCAAGAGATTACAACCGCTGGTCGATGACGGCATGATCGAGGAGGTCATTGCCCAGTTGATGAGCGGCAAGGAGGCACAGGTGTATGTGGTGCGCTGTGGCGACGGCTTACGCTGTGCCAAGGTCTTCAAGGAGGCCCGGCAGCGCAGCTTCAAGCAGGCGGTGCAGTACCAGGAAGGCCGCAAGGGGCGCAACAGCCGCCGTGCCCGGGCGATGTCGAAGAAGACCCGCTACGGCCAGAAGGAGCAGGAACAGGCCTGGCTGAGTGCCGAGGTCGATGCCCTGTATCGGCTGGCGTCGGCCGGCGTGCGCGTCCCCCAGCCCTATGGCTTCGTCGATGGCGTGCTGCTGATGGAGCTGGTGGCCGACGACGAGGGCTACGCGGCCCCGCGGCTGGATGACGTCACGCTGACTCCGGAGCAGGCCCGCGATTACCACGGCCAGGTGATTGCCGACGTGGTGCGCATGCTGTGTGCCGGCCTGGTGCATGGCGACCTTTCCGAGTTCAATGTACTGCTGGACCGCGACGGCCCGGTCATCATCGATTTGCCCCAGGCGGTGGATGCCGCCGGCAACAACAACGCCGCCATGATGCTGGAGCGCGATGTCAACAATATGCGCGCCTATTTCGGCCGCTTTGCCCCGGAACTATTGACCACCGATTACGGCAAGGAAATCTGGGCCCTTTATGAGGCGGGTGAACTGCACCCGGACAGCCGCCTTACCGGGTATTTCGAGCATGACACGACCAGCGTCGACGTCGGGGACCTGATGGATGTCATCGATGACGTGCTTGAAGAAGAGGCCGAGCGCCAGGCACCGGCCTGGGAAGGATCGTAGGCCGCTGATGCTGATGATCTTCCTCGCGCAACATTCACAATAAGGCAAAAACTCTATGGCTACCCTGGGCACTCCGTTCTCTTCTACCGCTACCCGCGTCCTGCTCTGCGGCGCCGGGGAATTGGGCAAGGAAGTTGTAATCGAGCTGCAGCGCCTCGGCTGCGAAGTCATTGCGGTGGACCGCTACGCCAACGCCCCGGCGATGCAGGTGGCCGACCGCAGCCATGTGATCAATATGCTCGATGGCGAGGCCCTGCGCGGTGTGATTGAACAGGAGCGGCCCCACCTGGTGGTGCCGGAGATCGAAGCCATCGCCACCGACACCCTGGCCGAGCTGGAAGGGGAGGGGGTCAATATTATCCCCACCGCGCGGGCCACCCAGCTGACCATGAACCGCGAAGGCATCCGCCGGCTGGCGGCGGAAACCCTGGGGCTGCCCACCTCCCGCTATCGCTTTGCTGCCGGTGAGGCGGAATTCAAAGCCGCGATCGACGAGATTGGCATTCCCTGCCTGGTCAAACCGATCATGAGTTCGTCAGGCAAGGGCCAGAGCCTGGTGCGCGATGCCTCGCAGGTTGAAGAAGCCTGGGCCTACGCCCAGGAGGGTGGCCGCGCCGGCAAGGGCAAGGTGATTGTCGAGGGGTTTGTCGACTTCGATTACGAGATCACCCTGCTGACGGTCCGCCACGATGACGGCAGTGGCAACGACAAGGGCAACATCGTCACCAGCTTCTGTGCGCCTATTGGTCACCGCCAGGCGGATGGGGATTACCAGGAGTCGTGGCAGCCGCAGGCGATGTCGGCTGCGGCTTTGAGTCGCGCGCAGGAGATCGCAAAGGCTGTGACCGACAACCTCGGCGGCCGCGGCCTGTTTGGCGTGGAGCTCTTTGTCAAAGGCGATGAGGTGATTTTCAGTGAAGTGTCACCGCGGCCACACGACACCGGCCTGGTGACCCTGATCTCGCAGGATCTCTCCGAGTTTGCCCTGCACGCCCGCGCCATTCTCGGGCTGCCCATTCCCAATATCCACCTGCACCGCGCCTCCGCCTCGTCGGTGCTGTTGGTGGAGGGCAATTCCACCCGGGTCCAGTTCGGCAACCTGGGCGCCGCGCTCTCCCGCCCCGATACCCAGCTGCGCCTGTTCGGTAAGCCTGAAGTCGCTGGCAAGCGCCGCCTGGGTGTCGCCCTGGCGCGGGCCGACGATATCGAAACGGCCCGCGACACCGCCAATGCGGTGATTGCCGATATTGAAGTCAAACTGTAGAGGCAACCAGATTCCCGCCACGCAAAGGCAGGCTTGCCGGCGGTTTCCCGCTTGAAGAAGCACGCGTGACTATACTTTCCCACTGATTTACAAGGTGTGGGCTAGAGGAAGCGGGCGATGAGCGAGGAAGAACAGTCAAAGAGTGTCGGGCTCCATGCGCTGTATGGCGATGATCCCGAGCGGGCGGACGAAGCGGTGTTTGGCCGCAAGCCGAACCCGGACCGGCGAGGCTTTCTGAGGGGCCTGGGGCTCGGGACCATGGCGGCGGCGTTGGGGGTAAGTGCCATTCCCTTTCACCGCAATATGCCGTCGGGCCTGATCCCCGCCGCGCTGGCAGACGATCCCGAACCGTTCACGCTGAAAGGCAAGGATGGCCTGGTGGTGTTGAATGACAGGCCTGTCAACGCCGAAACCCCGGCGCATCTGCTCGACGACGAAGTGACCCCGAAAAACCGGCACTTCATCAGGAACAACGGCACGCCGCCGAGTGACGTGGATGCCGACAGCTGGGAGCTGACCATTGACGGGCTTGTCGACAAGCCGCTGAAACTCTCTATCGCCGACCTGAAGAAAGAGTTCGAAGTGGTCACGCAAAACCTGGCCATTGAATGTGGTGGCAATGGGCGGGCCTTTTTCAAGCCACCGGCCAAGGGGAACCAGTGGACCTATGGCGCCGTCGCCTGTTCGGCCTGGACCGGCGTGCGCCTGGCCGATGTGCTCAAGGCGGCGGGCGTTAAGCCCGGTGCAGTCTATACCGCACATTACGGTGCCGATACCCACTTGTCCGGTGATCCCAGTAAGCTCCCGATCTCCCGTGGCGTGCCAATCAAAAAGGCCATGGGGGAGGAGAACCTGATCGCTTTTGGCATGAACGGCGAGGACATCCACCCGATGAATGGCGCCCCGTTGCGCTTGGTGATACCCGGCTGGCCCGGTTCCTGTTCGCAAAAGTGGCTGACACGCATCCAGGTGCGCGACCAGGTACACGATGGCCCCAAGATGACGGGCACCGCGTATCGCGTACCCAGGTATCCGGTGGCACCGGGCGAAAAAGTCGACGAAAAGGACTTCGTGATCATCGAGCGTATGCCGGTGAAATCCCTGATTACCGCGCCTGAGACAGGCATAAAACTCAACAATCGCGAGCTGGAAGTACGCGGGCACGCCTGGGCTGGCGATCGCGAAGTGTCCGAGGTGCACCTGTCCATCGATTTCGGTGCAACCTGGATGAAGGCAGCCCTTTCCCCTCCCGCCAACAAGGCTGCCTGGCAGCGGTTCCGGGCGAAGGTGAAATTCCCGCAGCAGGGGTATTACGAAGTCTGGGCCAAGGCCGTCGACAGCGATGGCGTCAGCCAGCCCTTCGGCATTACCTGGAATCCCAAAGGCTACCTGAATAACTCCTATCACCGCGTGGCGGTTACGGTGGTTTAACGATGGCCCAGAAAAAACGAATGGACAGGCGTGGCCGCATGGCGCACAGCTGCGCTGGACTGCTCCTGGCGCTCGGGGTGGGGTTCGCGGTGGGGCTGCCCGGCACAACCCTGGCCCAGGACACCGCCCCCGCTGCGCAGGAGTTCGGCGGCCTGCCGCCTGGTGAAGGCCGGGAGGAAGTGTACGGGCTCTGTTCCGCCTGTCATTCGCTGATGATCGTCAAACAGCAGCGGCTCAGCAGGAAAGCCTGGCAGGACACTCTGAAATGGATGACCGAAACCCAGGGCATGCCGCAACTCCCCCCGGAAACGCTCGAGCGGATCACCAATTACCTGGCAGAGCACTACGGTACCGGTGGTGAATGACCGCGCCAGCCTTCTATTCCCGCGTCTCTTTCGCTGTCATCTCTGCCGTCATCCGTTAAAGGAAATGAGGCATGCGTGAACAGCCCTGACCGACGTGAGCAATGACCGCGCTTAAGAACACCGCACAGCGGTACGGCTCCGTCGCCATCGCGCTCCACTGGCTGATGGCGGTGTTGCTCATTGGCCTGATCGCACTTGGCCTGTATATGAGCGGCCTGCCGGACGTCGGGTTCGACAAGAAGAAAATCGAGCTGGTGCTGTTGCACAAGGAATACGGCATATTGGCGCTGGGACTGGCCGTAGTGCGACTGGCATGGCGCCTCGGCAATGTGCTGCCGGCGCTGGCGGAGCAGTTCCCCGACTGGCAAAAGGTGGCGGCGCGGTTTGTTCACCTCTGTTTCTACGCTTTGATGTTCGCCCTGCCGGTGACCGGCTGGTTGATGTCTTCCGCCGCGGCCATTCCGGTATACGCCTTCGGGGTCCGGCTGCCGGACCTGATTGCCCAGAATGATTATCGGTTCCAGGTGCTGCTCGAGATTCACAAATGGCTGGGCTACGCATTGATCGGCTTTATCGCGATCCACGCAGGCGCGGCGTTAAGGCACCACTTCCTTTCCGGCGACAACACCCTGACAAAGATGCTGCCCGGAACGGGCAGCCAGGGCTGACTCAGGGCATCTCCGCGAGTACAAACCAGGCGACCTGTTGCAGGGTTTTTGCGGCGGCCTCGTTGGCGGCCACGACGCCGGCGTAGGGGGTCTGCTGCAACAGGGGTTCGCGCAGGGAGATGGCCCGTTCGGCGATCACCCGGTTCGATCCGCCATCGACCAGCTGCACCCGCAGGGACAGCTGCAGGGTGGCCGGCTCGGAAGTGAAGTCCTGCGTCAGCTCCAGGATCTCGGTCCGCAGCGCATAGTGGTAGGGGCCGAAGTAGGGCGGGCTGAGAACGGCATGGAAGTAGTGGGTGTTTTCCAGCGTTCGGGCCAGCAGGGGCTGCAGCATCTGCGCCGGTGTTGCGCCCCATTCGTGCCGGCTGAAGTACTCAACCTGGTGTGGCCGGAGGCGGTAGGCCATCCGTACGGTGTCGTAGACGGGGTTGATGGCCGGCGGCAGCACCATCAATGTGGCGGCATGGGTGTCCCGCCGGGGGAGTTCGGCAGGCAGCTGGTCGATCACGCCCACCTGGATATCGTCCTCTACCGGGGAGAACAGCGAACAGCCGGCAAGTACAGCTATGGACAGTGCCGCCAGCAGGATGCCGGCCCGGGCGCAGGCCCGGTGGCGCACGCGACGGATTGCGTTCATTCGCTTTCGCCCGGGCCAAGCGGTGGCTGGGCGCTGCCGCGCAGCAGGATTGACGGGTCGCGATTGATCTTGACCGTCAGGCGCTCCATCGAATTGGTCAGCCTGCCCAGGGCGGTCATGGTCCGGTACGCCTCGGGCAGCACCTGCTGCTGGAGTGCGTTGACCGAGTCATTGCCCGAGTCCAGCAGCGGTCCCAGCCTGCCGCTGGCGGCCTCGGTGTTGGTGATAATGGTGCTGAGTCTCTCCTGGTGCCCGGCCAGCATACGGCTCACCTGCTGCAGGGCCTGGACCGTGTCGGTGCTGGAATCCAGCAGTGGCTCGAGCCGGCGGCTGGCCCGCTCGGTGTTGGCGATGAGGGAGCCGAGTTTTTCCTGGTTCTCCGCCAGTGTGTGGCTGACGCGCTGCAGGTCCTGCACGGTAGCGCGGAGCGAGGCAATGGTTTTCTCGTCCAGCAGGGTATGCAGCAGGTCGGTCAGCTGCTGTACGTTCTGGTTGACCTGGCTGATGGCGGTATCCAGGCTCACAACCCGGGACGGGGCAGTGGGTATCTGCGGGTAGCGGTCGCCGGGGGCGGCGGTGAGTGGTCCCTGGCCTGTGCCGGTATTTTCCAGCAGGACGTACACGTACCCGGTGAATCCCCGGGTGGCGAGTCCGCGGGCGGTGATGGTGGCGACGGTCGCCCGGGAGATGGGGGCGTCATTTTCCACCTCAAACAGGATGCGGACAGAGTGGGGGCCGGTCAGCTCGACCTGCGTGACCCTCCCCACATCCACCCCGTGGAACTCCACCGGCGCACCGGCGATCAGCCCGGAGACGGAATCCTCGGTGACAATCTGGTAAGTCGTAAACCGGCCCGCTGCCAGGTAGTACCAGAGTGCCCAGGCCACAAGGCCAAGCAGCACTACCATCACGAATGCCAGCCTTGCCCGGTTCGCTATGCTGATTGTCATCGGGCTTCCTCCGCTGCTGGGGGATTGGCCGGGGTCGTGGCCACACCAAGTCTAGATCAAACCGCGACAAGCTAAATGGATATGCCGACAACTGCGTTGATTGGCGAAGTTGCCGGGTGCATGCCAAGACACAGGTAGTCCAAGCAATCGATGCGGGAGGGAGCCGTATATGAGTAGCAATGTAGAGCAGAATATTCGCCCGGAGTACGACCAGGTAATCCAGGATATCGCTGACTATGTCCTGGATTACGGGATCGAGTCGGAAGAGGCCTGGGACACGGCGCGCTACTGCCTGATGGACTCGATTGGCTGTGGGCTGCTGGCGCTGGGCTTTCCCGAGTGCACCAAGCTGCTGGGTCCGGTGGTCGACGGCACCTCGGTGCCCCATGGTGCGCGCGTACCGGGAACAAGGCTCAGCCTGGACCCGGTGAAGGCGGCCTGGGATATCGGCTGTATTGTCCGCTGGCTGGATTACAACGATACCTGGCTGGCGGCGGAGTGGGGCCACCCGTCGGATAACCTGGGGGCGATCCTGGCGGTGGCGGACCACCTGTCCCGGCAGAATGTCGCTCAGGGAAGCGAGCCGTTCAGGGTGCGCGATGTGCTGGATGCCATGATCCGCGCCCACGAGATCCAGGGCGTGCTGGCGCTGGAAAACAGCTTCAACCGGGTGGGCCTGGACCACGTGCTGCTGGTGCGTGTGGCCTCCACGGCGGTGGCCGCGAAGTTGATGGGCGGCGATCGGGAGCAGGTGATGGCGGCGGTGTCCCATGCCTGGGCGGACGGTGGGGCGCTGCGGACCTACCGCCACGCCCCCAATGCCGGCTCGCGGAAGTCCTGGGCCGCCGGTGATGCCAGCAGTCGCGGCGTGTTGCTGGCAGGCCTCAGTATGCGTGGCGAGATGGGCGTCCCCGGGGCGCTCACGGCGAAACAGTGGGGCTTCTACGATGTGTCATTCAGCAAGACCAATGCCGACCAGAAGGTAAAACCGGAGGGGGACCGCCAGTTTAAGTTTCCTCGGGACTATGGCTGTTACGTGATGGAAAACATCCTGTTCAAGATCTCGTTTCCCGCCGAGTTCCACAGCCAGACCGCCTGTGAGGCGGCTGTAATCCTGCACCCCCAGGTCCGGGACCGGCTGGATGAGATCGACCGGGTTGTGATCACCACCCACGAGTCCGCCATCCGTATTATTTCCAAGGAAGGACCGCTGGCGAACCCGGCGGACCGCGACCATTGCCTGCAATACATGACGGCGGTACCACTGATATTCGGGGAGCTGCGGGCCGAGCACTACGAAGATGGTTTCCATAGCGCACACCCGGAGATCGACCGGTTGCGTGAGAAAATGGAGGTTATCGAGGAGCCGCGCTATTCGGCCGACTACCTGGATCCGGACAAGCGCTCCATCGCCAATGCGGTGCAGGTGTTCTTCAGCGATGGCAGTGCCACCGAGCAGGTGGCCGTGGAATACCCGGTGGGGCATCGCCGCCGGAGGGCAGAGGGAATTCCCCTGCTCGAACAAAAATTCCGGGACAGCCTGGCCACCCGTTTTCCACGCCGGCGCTGTGACGAAATTTTTGCCCTCTGCAGCGACCGGGAATCCCTGGAGCGGTTGCCGGTTTGCGAGTTTATGGATCGGCTGGCGATCTAGGCCGGAGAGGGGAGAGGGGAGAGGGGAAAGTTAAGCGGAACAGTGCAGCCACCAAAAAAAGAAACCCGGCGCGGGGCCGGGTTTCAGGGCAGGTAACTGCTCCGGATGGATCAGAACTTCAGTTCGGTACCAAGGCCGAAGTAGCTGCGCTCGTAGTCGTTGGCTGCGGTCTCGTCGGTAACGAAGGCGAATACCTTGGCCGCGCTGGACATCTTGTAGTCCAGGCCCAGGCTGTAGGTTTCCGCATCTTCCACAACGATGTCGGACTGGCCGTACTGGGCCTTCATGGTCCAGGCGTTGATCTTGTAGGCGGCGGAGGTCATCCAGCCGTCCTGGGTGCTGCCATCGGGCTTTTCCTGCTCTTCGAACAGGGCGCCTACCTGCACCGGGCCGATGTTGTACTGGCTCACCAGGCGCTGCACGTTCCAGTCGTTGGCTTCCACGTCCTGGTCGAAGGCGTAGGCCACGTAGATGCCGTTATTGTCGTAGGCGAAAGACACGGAAGTGCCGTTATCGCGGGTGATCACGTTGCCGTTCTCGTCCAGCAGCGGTGCGCCTTCGCTGTCGGTCAGTTCCTCGTCACCGTGGCTGATGTAGGCGGCGGTAGCCTTGAAACCACCGAAGGACGGGGTGGAATACTGGAGGTTGTTGGCTTCGCGGTTGTCGCTCTTGGTGATGACACTCTTGATGTCACCTTCCAGGTCACCGAACAGGTCGACTTTCTTCTGGGCCTTCTTCAGCGGGGTATCGAATTTGCCGCCGATCACCTGACCGAAACCGCCCTCGAGGCCGGCGTAGATGTTGCGCTGCTTGAAAATCTCTTCAGCCTCGCCGTCGACATCGGTCTCGTATTCCATCTTGTAGATGCCCGTCAGGCCATTGTCGAAAGGCAGCTCGCCCTTTACACCCAGGCGGGAGGCATTGCTCTTCAGGCCGGTGGTGGAGCCTTCGCCCTCATCGGCGGACTGGAAAGTCACATTAGCCTTGCCGTAAAGATCCAGCGCCTTTGATTCGTCTTGCGCATTAGCCAGGGTCGGGACCACGGCAACGATAGCCAGGGAGATAGCGGTCTTTTTCATCGGTCGTCTCGCACAGTTTTTGGTTGAGATTCAGGTAGGCCGTTTATTTGTCCAATCGCCGGCCGTCCCTTGAGTTGCTGCGCATTCTGCGGGGGCTTTATTACAAAAACGTTAAAGAAGACATTTTTTTTGCTGTTGTGTGACTGGCTGGTGCCGTTTCCGGCGGCTCGGGGACGTGAAAACGGCATTTTTGCCTGAAAATCGAGCAGCTGGGGTTTGCATGGCTCCGAGCCCTGTGGCAGAAGTGCATCATATTGGGAGCGGTGCAAAAGGAATTGCCATGCAGGAATCATCGGCCACAGGATCCGCCGGTCGTATCGGGACACCGGTAACCACGGCTGCCGGCAGGGAGCAGGAGGCGCCTGCGGCCTGTTCCCCGGTCCTCTTGCTCTGGTCATATTCCCTGGGCGTTGCCGGCACCGGTCTCCTGCCCGAATTGCCCGGCTGGCCTGCCTGGTTGGTGGCTGCCAGCGCTGCTGTACTCTCCTGCGCGTTGCCCAGGCACCTGCGCCGATACCTGCCGCTCGTGCTCGCGGCCTGCCTGGGCTCTGCCTGGGCGCTCTGGCATAACCAACAGGCGCTGCTGAATCGCTTGCCCCCGGATCTGCACGGCACCGACTTCCTGCTGCCGGTGGAGATTGTTTCGCTGCCGGAGAGATCATCTCCCGTCAACGGCAGACAGGACATACGGTTCAGGGCGCGGGTGCTGCCAACAGAGACCGGCCCTCTCGTGGGACAGCAGCTGCGATTGAGTTGGTATCGCGCCGGTACCGATGTTTGCGCGCAACTGGAGGCGGGTACCCGCTGGCTGCTGCCGGTCCGCCTCAAGCGGCCTCGGGGCAGCGTCAATCCCCATGGCTTCGACTATGAGGGATGGCTGCTACGCCAGGGAATCTACGCTACCGGTTACGTTCGCCCCGGAGATGCGGAGCCGCGCCTCCTGGGCCGGTCATCGGGTATCCCGGCGGTGCGAGAGTGGCTGCGGGACCGGCTTGTGCGGCAGGCGCCGCCGCGACCGGAGCTGATACGGGCGCTATTGCTCGGGGACCGCAGTAGCCTCAGTGGGGCAGACGAGCAACTGTTGCGCGCCACCGGCACCGCCCACCTGGTGGCGATATCGGGGCTTCACGTGGGCCTGGTGGCCGGTTTTTTTGCGCTTGCTGCGGCGATACTGATTCGTTTGCTGGGTGTCGCGGGCTGGCACCTGCCGCCTGCGATCGCGGGGGGCTGCGCGATCCTGGCGGCACTCGTGTACACGTTGCTCGCCGGCGCACCGTTATCCGCCCAACGGGCCCTGGCAATGACGGTCGTAATAACGCTGGCCTTGTGCTGGCGGCGACGTATCAGTGGCGGGCTAGCCTATGGAGCCGCACTGGCGCTCGTCTTGACGCTGCAGCCACTCGCCATATTCAGTCCCGGCTTCTGGCTGTCGTTCGTTGCGGTCGCGGCCCTGCTGCTGGCTTTCTCCGGCAGGAGTGCTGTCGACCGGGGTGAGGGCGCGCGTCGCTGGCCGCGCGGTCTTTGGCGAGGGGTGGTGGGACTGGTCCGTGGCCAGTGGGTGATAACCCTGTTCCTGCTGGTGCCCTCTGCCTACTTCTTCTCCGGGGTAAGCACGGTGGGCTTCGCGGTGAACCTGGTTGCGATCCCCTGGATCGGATTCGGAATCCTCCCTTTGCTGATGCTGGGTGCACTGCTCGGGGGGGACGGCATTGGCGGGCAGCTGGTGGTCGCGGCCGGACAGCAACTGGAGCTACTAATGTCGCTGCTGGCCGAAGCTGGTGCTGCAGGGACCTGGCGATCACTGGGCTACAGTGCTGGCCCGATGGGCCTGGTGCTCTGCGCCACAGGCCTGTTTTTGCTGGCCCTGCCACGGGGGACCCCGGGCCGCCACCTGGGCTGGTTGTTTGCCTTGGTCCTTGTGGGTCCGTTCGCATATCCGGAACACCACGAGAGGGGATCATTGCGGGTAGCGGTGTTCGATGTGGGACAGGGCCTGGCGTTGCTGGTCGGCGCGGGAAAGCACCACCTTTTATATGATACCGGGCCCCGGTCCCGCAGCGGCTGGAATGCCGGTGAAGCAATCCTGGCGCCCTACCTTCAAGGGGAGGGCATAGGGCTGCTTGATACGGTGGTAATCAGTCACGGGGACAGCGATCACAGCGGCGGCCTGGAGGGGTTGCTGCAGCGGGTTGCTGTCGGGCAGGTGCGCGCACCGGGCGGGTTGGCCCGCCGTGTGGGGGATTCGACGGGGATCCCGGTTGGTGAGTGTCGCGCGGGAAGCACCTATTCCCTGGGGCAGGCTGTGGTGAAAGTGCTCTGGCCGGCAGATACCACGGTCAGTGGCGAGGAAAACGACCACAGCTGTGTGCTCGCCCTGCATTGGCGAGGGGTGCGGATCCTGCTGGCGGGGGATATCTCCGCACGCGTGGAGGCGCGCCTCGTGAGGCGGTACCCGGCGCTGGGGGCTTTTGACCTCCTGCTCGCACCCCATCATGGTTCGCGGTCCTCTTCCTCACCAGCTTTTGTCGAGTGGGCCAGTCCACGGCATGTCGTGTTCAGTGCGGGGTTTCGCCATCACTTCGGCCACCCTCATCCGGAGGTGGTTGCCCGGTATGAGGCTGTCGGAGCACAGGTGTATAGCACTGCCGACTCGGGAGCACTAAAATTCGCCTGGCGTCAGCAACCAGAGGACCCTGTTGTCGTTTACGCTCGGGAAGCAGGGCGATTCTGGATAGATGATGCGGCCAAGAAATAACCTTTGCGCTGCAAAAGTGTGGAGTAATGCGCACGGAAGTCCCACTTTTGGTGGGAGCAGGTCTCAGTTTACAGGGTTGGCTGCGCGGGGAACTTCTATTGTGAAGTTGGTCAAATCCAATCTGCTAATAATTGTTAGCCTTTGATAATGCTCAGAGAGTGCGCGACTGCTCAAAAATTGAGCTGTGCAGTCCGGCGACCCAGCCGGGTTGACATAGTGCCGGAAGCAGGGGCACGAGCAAAGAGATGTGGTGTGTTTTGATGAAGAGTTACATGAATAAGAAACTTCTTTCCGGGGTTGTCGTTACGGTGGCTGCATTGTCTGCCAACCCGGCCCTGGCGGAGCCGGAGTGGAAATACTCCCTCGGCACTGACATCAGCAGCGGTGATTACGGTGATTCTGTGGAAACGGATATCGTTTCCACCCCATTTACCGTGAGTTACAAGCCCTCTGCCAGCTGGACCTTCAAGGCTTCGCTGCCATTCGTGCAGATCGAGGGCCCCGGTGGTGTCGTGCCCGGCGGTGATGGCGGCGTTGTCGTGGGGCGCGGCAACGGCGGTGGTTTTGGTCCGGGAAACGGAAACGGCGGAGCGGTTGAGACTGATGTTGAAACCGTGAAGGAATCGGGTATCGGTGACCTGTGGCTTACCGGCACATACAGCCTCGACCCGATCGGCGAGCGCTGGTTTGTTGATCTCTCCGGGAAATACAAGGTGCCGACCGCTGACGAGGAAAAAGGGCTGGGTACCGGCGAGCCGGACTACACCCTGCAGGCCGAGGTTTTTACGATCGTCGGTGACTTTACTCCGTTTGCCACCCTTGCGCGCAAGATGAAGGGTGACTTACCGGAAACCGAACTCAAGGATGTCTGGTACACGTCGGTGGGCAGTGGTTACCGCCTGGGTAGTAATACCAGTGTGGGTGTATCCCTGGACTACCAGCAGGCAACAACCGAAACCAACGACCCCTCTACGGAACTGTTTGGTTATATGAACCAGAAATTGAGTGAGCAATGGAGCGGTATGCTCTACGCCTATAAGGGACTTTCTGATGGCAGCCCGGACTTTGGTTTTGGTGTCCAGGTCAGTTACCGTCCGGGCCAGTAACCGGCGGTTTATTTTTTTAAACAGGAGAACGAGCGATGAAGATTCCCTACAAGACAGCAGTACTTCCCGCTGTGCTTTCTGCCATGCTCGCGGGTGCGGTCTGGGCCCAGGACGAGATGCCGGATAATGATGCAACTGATACCGAAGTTGTAGAATCGGTTGGCGATGTTTCCTCCGGCAATGTTGCCGGAATGTTCAGTGATTTCCTTGGTGAGGATTCCCAGAACTATGTGGAAGGCCTGCGCAGCGGCGAGCTGACCTATGTACCGCCGGAAGATGCCGAAGGTGGTGCAGAGGGTGACGCCGCAGAGGATGTTGCTGAAACCGACGATGTAGAGGGTGTCGAAGGTGAGGAAACCACCGTTGGCATGGGCTACGGCAATGTGGTGATCACCCTGGCGCTGGCGGAGCAGCTGGCCATGGCTTCTGCCGCCGAGGCGCTTGAGGGTGAGACCGGCATGACTGCCGATGACGCCATCAATGAAGTCCTGTACATGCGTGTCGAAGAGGGCATGGGCTGGGGCCAGATCGCCAAGGCGATGGGCTTCAATCTGGGCGAGATCATGAGCGGAATCCACTCCAACCGCCCGGAAACCGCCGGCATGGCCAAAGCCGACAAAATGACCGGCCATGACAAGCGTGCCGAGAAAGCCGTATCGATGGAAAAAGGCATGAAGCCCGATACCGCCGGCCCGAAGATGGCCAAGCCGGAGCGCCCGGCCAAGCTGGAGCGTCCCACCAAGCCTGAGCGCCCGGAGAAGCCGGAGCGTCCGGAGAAGCCCGCCAAGCCGGAGCGTCCGGGACGCTGATCGAATACTGGTGGCCCAGGCCACCAGGCGTCGAACCTGAACCGCCGGTCTCCCGGCGGTTTTTTTATGGGCCAGGTGCAACAACCCTGTTCCTGTGCCACGGTGTAACCGGTGTCACAGACAGGGAAAAGACGCGCTTGGCAAGACTTAGCTGGCGCCAAGAGCTGTGGTAGAGTGCTGCTCTACCTTTCGCAGTACGGGTAATAAAAAAAGTGTTAGAGATAATAAAGTCCGGTGGCTGGCTGATGCTGCCGATCCTGCTCTGTTCCGTCGCGGTTATTGCCATTTTTATCGAGCGTCTCTGGACCCTGAATCCCCGCCGCATTGCGCCACGGGGCCTCCTGGGTGAGGTCTGGGGTTGGCTTAAAAACAACCAGATTGACGGCGAAAAACTCAAGGCGCTTCGCGACTCCAGTCCGCTGGGGCGGATTTTTGCCGCGGGCCTGTCAAATTCCCGCCACGGCCGCGATGTAATGAAGGACAGTATCGAGGAGGCCGCCAGCCAGGTCGTTCACGATCTGGAGCGTTTCCTGGGTGCGCTGGGAACCATCGCTGCCGTAGCGCCGCTGATCGGACTGCTGGGAACGGTCGTGGGCATGATCCAGGTATTCACGGCGATCATGCTGGAGGGTACCGGTAACGCCGGTGTGCTGGCAGGGGGCATCAGCCAGGCGCTGATCACCACCGCTGCGGGCCTGACAGTGGCCATCCCCGCGTTGATAGCCCATCGCTATTTCCAGCGCCGGGTGGACACCATCGTGGTCACCATGGAGCAGGAGGCCGTCAAGCTGGTGGACGCCCTGCACAGTGATCGCCGCGTCGAAACAGCCTGAGGAACACAGGATGCAGTTTCGCCGCCAAGCCAGAGAGCAGGATGGGGTCAATCTCACGCCACTGATCGACGTGGTGTTCCTGCTGCTGATATTTTTCATGGTCTCGACCACATTCACCAAGGAGAGCCACCTCAAGCTGGACCTCCCTGAGGCCTCGGGCCCACAGGCCGAGAATCCACCCCGTAGCATTGAGGTGCTGATCAATGCGGATGGCTCCTATTCTGTGGATGGGCGCGCCCTGGTGAACAAAAAACTGACTACCCTGAAATCGGCGCTGTCGGAAGTTTCTGCGGGCGAGTACAATCGCCCCCTGATTATTACTGCCGATGCCACGGCGGAGCACCAGGCTGTGGTGCGAGCCATGGATGCCGCTGGCCAGTTGGGCTTCGTCCACCTGAGCATTACCACGCGGCAACCGGAAGAGAGTTAACCGACAGGGTGCAACTGCCGGGTCGCACGGCGCGACCCGCTTGCCCCCTGAGGCCGGAGACCGCCGGGCCTGAAGCCGCCTGCAGGGGCTGACCGCCGCGCTCCTCCGCCCGTTGTACGATTTGGGTATCTATGGATAAAGCCCCAGTGCTCCCGCCAAGCGGGACAAAGACCTACCGCCGCCTGCTTTCCTACGCCCTGCCTCACTGGTCGATTTTCGGCCTGGCAGTATTGGGTTTCCTCCTGTTCTCCACCATGAACGTGAGCCTGATCGCGGTAACTGAGTTGCTGCTGGACGCAGTGGGTTCCGGCATCCAGCAGGGGCAGGGGTTCCTGGCGAAATGGGTGGCCGGCTACTTCCCCGGTGGCATCATGCCGCAGGAAACGGCGCGGTGGATGGTGCCTCTGGCGATGTTGCTGATTATTGTCCTGCGGGCATCCGGGAACTTCATCGGCAGCTACGGCCTGGCCTATGTGGCCCGCGCGGTGATTCACCAGTTGCGCACCGACCTGTTCGTTAAAATCGGCCAGCTCCCCAGTGCCTACTTTGACCGTTATACGGGCGCTTACCTGATCTCCAAGGTTTCCTATAACGTGGAGCAGGTCACCAACTCCATCACCAAGGCGATGAAGGTGATGATCCGCGAGTCCTTCACCGCACTCGGGTTGCTGACCTACCTGTTGCTGGTGAACTGGAAGTTGACCCTGACCTTCTTCCTGTTTGCGCCGCTGATTGCGTTCATCGTGCGTATCGTCGGCAAGCGATTCCGCAAGCTAAGCCATCGTATCCAGAACAGCATGGGTGATGTCACCCATGTGACCCAGGAGACCATCAACGGCTACCAGGTGGTGCGCATGTATGGCGGCCAGACCTATGAAAATGCCCGGTTCGAGTCCGCCAGTGACAACAATCGCCAACAATTCATGAAGCTGGTGGTGGCCAATAACGGCAGCGTGTCGATTATCCAGATCCTGGTGGGCCTGGCGACTGCATCGATTGTCTGGCTGGCGCTGGCGCCGGGCATGGTCGAGGCGATGACTGCTGGTGTCTTTGCTTCATATATCGGCGCGGCGGCTTCACTGGCCAAGCCGGTGCGGAGCCTTTCGGAAGTCTACGCTGATATCCAGAAGGGTATCGCCGCCGCGGAGAGCATTTTTGATGTCCTGGATTCCCCCCGGGAGCCGGCAGATGGAACCGCGTCACTGCCATCCCCGGTGCACGGTGCGGTCACCTTTGAGCATGTTGGCTTTCGCTATGACGCGGCAGCCCCGGCAGTGTTGAGCGATATCGATATCGAGGTTGCGGCCGGCCAGACGGTGGCACTGGTGGGCGCGTCCGGATCGGGCAAGAGTACCCTGGTCAGCCTGCTGGCACGCTTCTATGATCCGACGAGTGGGCGTATTCTCCTGGACGGGGTCGACATCGCGGATGTCCCGCTCGAGCAGTTGCGGGCCCAGATCAGCATGGTGTCGCAGAACATCGTTTTGTTCAACGATACTGTCTATAACAACATTGCTTACGGTGAGCTTGCGGACTCCCCGCGTGAGGCTGTGGAGCGGGCGGTTGAGCTGGCCCATGCCACTGACTTTGTGGCGGGGCTGCCCGAGGGGCTCGATACGGTGCTGGGGGACAATGCGCAGATGCTTTCCGGTGGCCAGCGCCAGCGCCTGGCGATTGCCCGGGCATTGCTGAAAGACGCGCCGGTACTGATTCTTGACGAGGCAACCTCCGCGCTGGATAACGAGTCCGAGCGCAGTATCCAGGCGGCACTGGCGGAAGTCATGAAGAATCGGACAACCTTCGTGATTGCCCACCGCCTCAGTACGATCGAAGGCGCTGACAGGATCCTGGTAATGGAGCAGGGCCGAATCGTCGAAAGTGGCGATCATCGGGCCCTGGTAGAGCAGGGTGGTCGTTATGCTGCCCTGCTGCAACAGCAGCGAGCGGGATAAACGGATAGATGTCGATGGAAGACTGGTTTAACAAGCAATGGTATCCGGAGCGGAAGCAACTCTCGCCGGTGGCGCTGCTGTCCCCGTTATCGGCCGTCTACAGGGCGGTAACCAGTCGCCGCCGGCGTGCGTTTCGCGAGACGCCTCCCGAGCCGCTGCCGGTACCGGTGATTATCGTGGGTAATATCACGGTCGGAGGCGCGGGCAAGACGCCACTGGTCGCCGAACTGGCGCGCTGGCTGGGAGAGCGGGGTTACAACCCCGGAATCGTCAGCCGCGGGTACGGTGGCCGGGCCAAGGCCTACCCCTACCAGGTCACCGCACAGTCACACCCGCTGGAGTCTGGTGACGAGCCGCTGATGCTGCACCTGATTACCGGTATGCCGGTGATGGTCTCGCCGGACCGCAGTGAGGCTGCGCAGGCCCTGGTGGATTACCACCAGTGTGATGTGATCCTGTCCGACGACGGGCTCCAGCACTACGGTCTGTGGCGAAGCCTGGAGATCTGCGTTATCGATGGCCAGCGTGGGTTGGGCAACCGCCACCTGTTGCCCCGCGGGCCGCTGCGGGAACCACCGGAACGCCTGGACAGTGTCGACCTTGTGGTAGTGAATGGTGAACCTGATTCCCGTATCAGCGACCAGTGCGGCGAGCAGATAGATTTCACCATGAAACTGCAGCCGTCCAACTGGCACCAGTTCAACCTGGACCAGACATCGACACTGAAGCTCGCGTCCGGGCCCGAGGTCGGGCCATGCCACGCGGTAGCAGCGATCGGTAACCCACAGCGCTTTTTCCGCGAGCTGCGCCAGATGGGATACCAGGTCATGGAGCAGGCGTTTGCCGACCACCACCAGTTCAGCCAGCAGGAGCTGCAGTTCGACGGGGAAACCCCTGTGATCATGACCATGAAGGATGCGGTCAAGTGCCGCGACTTCTGGCAGAGCCACTGGTGGGCACTGGAAGTGCGCGCGCTCCTGCCCGACCTTTTCTACCAGCAAATACACCAACACCTGCAAGATTTTTCCCCCGATGAGTGAGCCCCTCTCTTTCGATGTTGTTATTCCCGCGCGCTACGGCTCCAGCCGCTTGCCGGGCAAACCACTGGCGGATATCGCCGGTAAGTCGATGGTCCAGCGTGTCTATGAGCGTGCCGCCGACAGTGCCGCGGAAAGGGTTTTTGTGGCCACTGATGATATGCGCGTGGCCCAGGCAGTGCGGGCCTTCGGTGGCGAAGTCTGCATGACCTCACCGGACCACGCCTCGGGTACCGATCGTCTCCATGAGGTGGCCGCGAACCTGGGGTTGGCCGGAGAGCGTATTCTCGTGAACGTCCAGGGGGATGAACCGCTGATTCCACCGGCAGTGATTGACCAGGTGGCGGCCAACCTGGCCGGCAACCCCGCAGCGGGGGTAGCCACACTGGCGGAGCCCATCCGCGGTGTAGAGGACTTCCTCAACCCCAATATCGTCAAGGTGGTGACTGCGGAATCCGGCCTCGCGCGGTATTTTTCACGCGCGCCGATCCCGTGGCCACGCGATGCGTTCGCGGTACACCAGGCACGCCTGCCCGAGGGATTCACCCCACGGCGCCACATTGGCATTTACGCCTACCGCGTCGCCCTGCTGCAAAAATTTGTCAGCTGGGATATGGCCCCGCTGGAGCGCCTCGAATCCCTGGAGCAGCTGCGATTCCTCTACCACGATGAGAGTATCCACGTAGCGGATGCCTGCGAGGACGTACCGGGCGGCGTGGATACGGAGCAGGACCTGCAGCGCATGCGGACCCTGCTGGCGGACTGAAATGATCCAGTCAGATGTAGACCTGCAGCCCTACAATACGCTCGCGATAGCCGCACGGGCCGCGCATTTCGCGCGCGTCGAAACCCTCGAGCAGCTCCAGGAGGCGTTGGAGTTCGCGCGCCGGAAGCACCTGCCGATCCTGCCCCTGGGTGGGGGGAGCAATATCGTGTTGACCGGCGATTTTCCCGGCCTCGTGGTTCATCTGGACAATCCCGGCCTGTCTATCAGTAAGCAGGGCGACTGCACTTCAATAACGGCTGGTGCCGGGGAGAACTGGCATCGGCTGGTGCTGGCTACAGTGGACCGCGGCCTCGGTGGCCTGGAAAACCTCGCCCTGATCCCCGGTCGTATCGGTGCGGCACCAATCCAGAATATTGGCGCATACGGCGTGGAGCTCCGGGATACTTTCCAGAGCCTGGAGGCCGTACATGTGGCCACCGGGGAGGTTCATCGCTTTTCCGCCGCGGAGTGTGAGTTCGGCTATCGGGACAGCGTCTTCAAGGGCAGGGCGAGGGACCAGTACATCATCACCAGTGTGTGCCTGCACCTGCCCGAAGAGTGGCATCCCCGGACAGATTACCCGGCCCTGCAGCAATACTTCCGTGAGCAACAGGTGGATGCCACCGGGTTGACGCCCCGCGGGGTCGCCGATGCGGTAATCGCGGTGCGTACCAGCAAGCTGCCTGATCCGGGTGTGATCCCCAATGCCGGCAGTTTTTTCAAGAATCCTGTTGTGGACCGGGAGCTGTACCACGAGTTGAAGCAGGCATATCCCGACCTGGTCGCCTACGAAGTGGGGGATCGCTGGAAGCTGGCCGCTGGCTGGTTGATCGACCGTGCCGGTTGGCGGGGCAGGAGGCAGGGCGCGGTAGGTGTGCACGAGCGGCAGGCCCTTGTACTGGTGAACCCCGGCCGGGGTAACGGGGCCGAAGTGACCGGCCTGGCGCGGGAGATTGCGGCTGACATTAAGGCCAGGTATGGCGTGGAACTGGAACCTGAGCCCAGGTATTACCCCTGACTCCAACGATTCCGGAGCCTGGAAGATGCTGGATGAAACAACCTTCCGCGCCCTGGCCGGGAAGCTGGCGGCCAGCCATGCAAGCTCTGAATGGGTCGACCTGGCGCCGGGTAGCGCACTGTTACTGCCACACTGGCTGGGCCCCTCGGACCAGGCGGGCCTGATGCAGGCCTGCCTGGAGCTGCTGGCCTGGGACAGTCCCGAAATCCGCATGTTCGGCCGCAGCCATCCCATCCCCAGGCGCCATGCTTTCGTGGCCGATCCCGGTATTACCTACCGCTGGTCGGGGCTGGAACAGGTTGGGCAACCGTGGATTGAACCACTGGCCCGGGCCCGTTCACGCCTGCGATCCAGTGGTTTTGACTTTAATTCCGTGCTGGCCAATGACTACCGCGGGGGCGCGGACAGCATGGGCTGGCATGCGGACGATGAGCGCGAGCTCGGGCCGCACCCGGTGATCGCGACCCTGAGCCTGGGTGCATCGCGGCGACTGGCTTTCAAGCGGCGTGACGGTGGCGGCCGGGTTGCGCTGGAGCTGGGCCAGGGTGCGCTGTTGCTGACATCCGGCGCCGTACAGCGTCACTGGCTTCACCAGGTGGCCAAGTCCCGCCGCCCCCTGGGACGGCGTGTGAGCCTGACTTTTCGCCACCTCGCGGGCTGACCCGGAAGCATGATTGTGGTCTTGCCGGTGTTGGCAGCGTTGCGGCTCTGCGAACTTTCATGCCATTTGGTTATATATGGCGTGTGCGTTAGGTCTCGGCCAATGTTTTATCTGTCACCGGGCATTCCCTGTGTCTTTGCACCCGCGAATTTGTCTGGTATTTTGGCCGTAGGCTCTGTGGATTCGCCTGGCGGTGCTGTCAGCCGGGTAAAAAAATCTGTAAGAAAGAATGCAAACCGGAAAGCGGAAGCCCGGTGACTGCATAATCCGTTGTTGGGGCTATCTTGATTAAAGTCTTAGTGGTTGACGATCACGACCTTGTGCGCATGGGAATATCGCGCATGCTCGGTGACGTCTCTGATATTGAAGTTGTCGGTCAGGCCAGCAATGGCGAGGACGCGCTGGCCTTTGTGCGCCAGCAGCCGGTGGATGTCATCCTGATGGATGTGAAGATGCCGGGCATGGGCGGCATGGAGGCCACCCGCAAATTGCTACTGCGCTGTCCGGAATCGCGCGTTATCGCAGTGAGCGCGCTGGATGACGAAATGTTTCCTGACCGGCTGATGCAGGCCGGTGCCCTTGGCTATGTCACCAAAGGTGCTGACCTGGAGGAAATGGTCAAGGCAATCCGCACAGTCCATTCAGGCAATGTCTATCTCAGCAGCTCAATTGCCATGAAAATGGCCCTGCGGAAAGTGAACGGCAATTCGAGCAAGTCATCTCCTTTTGACGATCTGTCAGAGCGCGAGCTGCAGACCGCCACCATGATCGTCAACGGCAATAAGGTCGCTGAGATTGCCGCGACTCTCGCGGTGAGCCCAAAGACGGTCAACAGCTATCGCTACCGGATCTTTGAAAAGCTCGGTATTCACAGCGATGTCGAGCTAACGCTGATGGCAGTCAAGTACCAGGTTCTGGATCCCGAGGCAGTGCTCTGAATTTTCCATAGCGCGGTGCTCACCTTGAATTCCGCTCAGCAGTAATTGGCGAAATCCATGACAGATAGCGATGCTTCGAGCACTGTTCACCCGTTTGACAGCAAGCGTTTCCTGCAATCAGTCACCCGCAAGCCCGGCGTCTACCAGATGTTCGACGCTGATGGCCGCATCCTTTATGTAGGAAAAGCGAAGAATCTCCGCAGTCGCCTGTCCAGTTATTTCCGCGCCTCGGGCCTGACCGCCAAGACCATGGCCCTGGTCCAGCGTATCAATAGCATTGAGGTCACGGTAACCCGCAGCGAGACTGAGGCCCTGGTTCTGGAGCAGAGCCTGATCAAGTCCCAGCATCCGCCATACAATGTGATGCTGAAGGATGACAAGGGTTATCCCTATATCTTCCTTTCCAGTGCTGACACCTTTCCCAGGATTGCCTTCCATCGCGGTGCCAAGCGCAGGAAGGGGCAGTACTTCGGTCCCTACCCAAATGCCTCCTCGGTGCGGGACAGCCTCAATTTCCTCCAGAAGACATTTCGCATTCGATCCTGTGAGGACAGTGTTTTCCGCAACCGCTCACGCCCCTGCCTGCAGTACCAGATTGCCCGCTGCACAGCGCCCTGCGTGGGGTACATCAGTGAGGAGGAGTATGCTGCTGACGTGCGCCATGCGGAGATGTTCCTTACAGGGAAGAGCGACACCATTCTCCGCGAGCTGGCTGATCAGATGGACAGGGCTTCGCGCGACCTGGATTTCGAGCGGGCGGCACGTTTGCGTGACCAGATCGGCGACCTGCGTCGGCTCCAGGCCGACCAGGTGGCAGAGCGTTCGAGT
Source organism: Microbulbifer sediminum (assembly GCF_021729035.1). Taxonomy (GTDB): domain Bacteria; phylum Pseudomonadota; class Gammaproteobacteria; order Pseudomonadales; family Cellvibrionaceae; genus Microbulbifer; species Microbulbifer sediminum. The sequence goes on from NZ_JAJSAP010000002.1 coordinate 169,735, forward strand.
GGCAATGCCGATGTGATGGGCGTGGCGTCTGAAGGTGGCACTTGCTGTGTGCACGTCCTGTTTATTCGCCAGGGGCGCATCCTTGGCAGTCGAAGTTTCTTTCCCGCCGAACGCCTGGGTCTTGGTCCCGCTGAGTTGCTTTCCGCGTTTATTCCGCAGTTTTACCTCGGTAGCCAGCGGGAAATACCGCGGGAAATCCTGATCTCTGAGGAGGTCGGGGACCGCGAGGCGCTCCAGGAGGCGCTGGGCCAGCAGGCTGGTCGCGAAGTGATCATTTCTCACAAGTTGCGGGGGAACCGCGCTACCTGGGTCACCATGGCGCAACAGGCCGCAGCACAAAACCTCGGCAGTCGCACTGCGGCCCAGCAGAAGCTGCAGGGCCGGTTCGAGGCCCTGCAGGAGGTACTGGAGCTGGAGCAACTGCCTGAGCGCCTGGAGTGTTTTGATATCAGCCACTCCAGCGGCGAGGCCACGGTGGCTTCCTGTGTGGTCTTTGATACGGGTGGGCCAGTCAAGTCCGATTACCGTCGCTTTAATATCGAGGGGATCCAGGCCGGCGATGATTATGCTGCCATGGGGCAGGCGCTCAAGCGCCGCTACACAAGGCTGTCGAGCGGAGAGGGCAAATTTCCGAATATCCTGCTGATTGACGGTGGCAAGGGCCAGGTGCGACAGGCCGTGGACACCCTGAACGCGCTGGGCGTGGTGGGTGTACAAATTGTGGGTGTGGCCAAGGGCACCACGCGCAAGGCCGGGTTCGAGACCCTCTACGTCGTCGCAGGGGGGCGTGAGCTGGTACTGTCAGCCGATTCCCCGGCACTACACCTGATCCAGCAGGTGCGTGACGAGGCGCATCGATTTGCGATTACCGGGCACCGGCAGCGGCGTGACAAAAAGCGCCGGGAGTCACCACTCGAGGGTATCCCGGGGGTGGGGCCGGCACGCCGGCGGGCACTACTCAGGCATTTCGGTGGGCTGCAGGAAATCCGGCGTGCAACGGTGCAGGAGCTCGCGAGCGTGGATGGGGTCAGCCGTAAACTCGCGCAGGATATATACTCGGCCTTACACAGTCATTGAGGTTACGAATGCAGCGCCTGCAAGTGACTACGGGGCGCATAAAGTTTCTTTTTAAGTGGCGACTTGGTAACGTACCCGCACCGCAAGCACAGGGATAAGTATGACTCTCGCCAACCAACTGACCCTTTTTCGGGTCGCATTGATACCAGTACTGGTGCTGGTGTTCTTTCTGCCGTACAAATGGAGCTATCTGGCTTCCGCGGTGATCTTTTGCCTTGCCGCCATCACTGACTGGCTGGATGGGTACATCGCCCGAAAGATGAACCAGAGCACCCCATTCGGGGCCTTCCTGGACCCGGTGGCAGATAAGCTCATGGTCGCAACAGCGCTGGTCCTGTTGGTGGGCCTGCACCAGAGTGCCTGGTTCACCATTGCTGCGGCAGTCATCATCGGGCGGGAGATTGCCGTATCTGCCCTGCGTGAGTGGATGGCCGCGCTGGGGCTGCGCTCCAGCGTGGCTGTGTCGTTCATCGGCAAGGTGAAAACCACGGCACAGATGGCAGCGATTATCGTCCTGCTCGCATTTGATGTGCGGGAATACCCGGTAATGGAAACCATCGGCTATATCCTGCTGTATATCGCAGCGGCACTGACACTCTGGTCAATGGTGATTTACCTTCGCGCGGCCTGGCCGGCCCTGATGGATAACAGTGAGGGTAATAATGAAGACGGCGATCGGGAAGAGGGATCCTGAAGCCAGCTTCTGGTCAGCAAAAAGGCCTGCCATCCCGGCAGGCCTTTTTTGGTTCAAGCGGCAGTTCGATTCACCGTGGTGCCTTCAACAGGCCACCACCGAAGTCATCATCGTTGCCGGGCTTGCCCAGGTCCTGTGCCAGGTGAGCCATTTCCGCGACTGCCTGAGCCGGGTGCATGGGCCCGCCATTGGCTTCCATGACCAGGGCCGCAACACCGGCGGCGTGGGGAGAGGCCATGCTGGTACCCACGGACCAGTACCAGCCACCGTTGCCGGTGCTGAATACGAAATCAAACACTCCACAGGGCCGTACCAGTCCGGCTACTGCACAGATATCCCCGCCATTGCTCAGGTAATACTCGTAGTCGCCACCGGGGGCGGCAAAGTCGATCAGGGACTGGCCGTAGTTCGAGTAGATTGCGAGCTGGTTCAGGTTTTCCTCGCCGGCTGCCCAGCCTCTGGGACCAGTGGCCGAAATGGAGATTGCGTGGGGCGAGTCGGCGGGCAGGGTGACCGTGTCTGTGTCCTTGTCGCCGTCCCGGGCGTCATTGCCTGCCGATGTGATGATCGTGACTCCCGCATGGTGGGCGTAATTGGTGGCCCTGGACATCATCACCTTGAGCGCTGCCGCGCCTTCCGCACTGGCGGGGAAAGAGGCGCCAAGGCTCATGTTGATAATGTCTGCGTCATGATCGGCCGCATGTACGATCGCAGCTGCCACGTCACCAAACGAACCCGAACCCTCGTCGCGCAGCGCCTTGAGCAGGATGAGCGTGGCGTCCGGAGCGACGCCGATGGTGCCAAAGCCGTTATCGGCGGCAGCGATGGTGCCGGCTACATGGGTGCCATGGCTGAAGGTGTCATCGATGCCGTAATCGATTCCTTCACCGGTAAAGTCCCTGTAGGCGCTGGTATCGATATTGGGCACCAGGTCCGGGTGATCCATGTCATAACCGCCATCAATAACCGCGACGCGTATACCCTTGCCGGTATAGCCTGCATTCCAGGCTTCAGGTGCATCTACCGCATCGTGCCCCCACTGCAAGTCAAAGAAAAAGTCATCGTCGCCGCTGCCGGGGGGATTGGCAGCCTCTTCAAGGGAAGGGCCAGCCTCGGCAACCGGCTCGTAAAACTGGAAGCCGCCGTCTGCGCTCAGGTGCTTGACCCCGGATATGGTTCGCGCAATCTCGCCAAAGTTGCTGTCCGCTTCCACCTGCAGCACACCAATCTGGGAAATATGCCTGGTGACGGTGCCACCGGCGGCCGCAATATCATCCAGCGTCGTCTGCTTGATGTCGTTGCCGTGGGCGACTACCACCCAGGAATCGGCCAATGCCGCCTGGGAGGCAGCGGCTCCCAGTGCCAACACTGAAGTCAGCGCGATCATTTGCTTGCGTAACATAGGTTTTCCTTTTTTATCCTTGGAAATTGGCGGCTTCCGTACCGCAGATTACGGAGAAGTCGCAAAACACAGCGCGTAAAGCGCCTGCGACTATGTAAGCGGGGAGTGAAATGGGAGTAAATGATATTTGATCAAATAACAAGAAAGTTTGGTCAGGTGACAGGGATAGTAGGATGTGGTTTTTCTCTTGGCACGGGATTCTTTCGGCTGGGTGAATTCAATCTTTGAAGTTCGTACCAAATTCGTCTGCGTGCTTGCGAAGGTTGTCCATGCCGGCCGCGGTAGCTGGGGATAAGGGGTTAAACCTGAGCCAATGGGCTGCGATGGTGATGTGGGAGGAAGCTGATCTGTGACTTTGGGTGGGTCTTCCCGGGGCTTATGGATGGGGAGAGCCAAGAAAAGTGGGAAGTGGTGCCCGGGGCCGGACTTGAACCGGCACGACCTAACGGTCGGGAGATTTTAAGTCTCCTGTGTCTACCGATTCCACCACCCGGGCAGGGCTGCGAGAGGCGTTCGCACTGCCTACCCCGGCGGGGGGCTCTCGCGAATCACCTGCCGGAATGGAGGGCAGGTGAGGGGAATATGGAGGCTAGGGTCGGAATCGAACCGGCGTACACGGAGTTGCAGTCCGCTGCATAACCACTCTGCCACCTAGCCATATTGTTTGCTCTGTCGAAACTTCAGTCGCCGGTTCGAGCTTAACCGGCGCTTATATCTGGCCGCTGGCGCCGTAGTTGCAGTCCGCTGCATAACCACTCTGCCACCTAGCCATATTGTTTGCTCTGTCGAAACTTCAGTCGCCGGTTCGAGCTTAACCGGCGCTTATATCTGGCCGCTGGCGCCGTAGTTGCAGTCCGCTGCATAACCACTCTGCCACCTGGCCAAGTCTTCTAGTCGGGTAAACTGCCTGATTTAAAAGGGACTGCTTACCTGAGCTGTTCGTCGTGGCGAACCTGAAAACGCGCTGGATTCTACCGGATGGACCTGAAAAATCCTAGCGTTTTCTTATACTTACGTTCGCAGCATGGCTGCGAGGAAGGCGCTATTCTAGGGATTGGGAGCGATTAGTCAAGCATTGCGGTGCTCGGTTCTGCCGCTTAACCCACAGCCCTGCGGCGCCGCCGGGGGCTGGCGGGATTTAAGCGCTATCACTATGGACGCGCTGCTACCTATTACCAATTGTTCTAAAATTTTTTGCGGTGGTACTGGCAATCCCCGGGGGTTGGCCAATACTTCCCTTAACTGGCTAGCACATTCCCCCCAAGGTGCTCGGTAATGCCGGTAGGACGCGCCCCGAGCGGCTGCTGTCCGCTGTGTAGCAAGGATGAAATCCTCCAAGTTTCACTCCTAATGGTCTTGGCCCTGACGCTCTCCCCCCCCCGTCGTCAGGGCTTTTTTTTGCCCGAAATTTGTTCACGGTTTCCCGTCGCGGAGGTTGTCCTTGTCCAGCGCCTTGACCGGTCTCCCGGCAGCTTCCTCGGCGAGCCTGCGGAACCGCGCCAGGGTTACCTTGCCCCGATCCTCGGCCAGCGCCCGCGCCACATCGTCAATGCTGGCCTCGCCGTCAGTGGCGGTGCGGATTTCGCGGTCCAGCTGGCGCATGATCCCGACCGCACGGGCGGTAACCGGGCCTGATGAACGCTTGACCAGCAGGGTAGGGGCCTCCTTGCCCCATTCTTCCAGTTCGTCCACTGCACCCTGGTAGCGGCGTTCGCTGATTCCGCCGGTACGCCGCAGGATCTCCAGTGAGTAGAACTCGGCAAGTCCTTCAACGATCCAGTCGCTCTGGTGGTCGCCACGGATACCGGTGGCCACGTGAACCAGCTCGTGGATCATGCTGCTGGTCCGGTTACCGCTGATCAGGGGGCGGTCAGAGTGCATGAAAAGTGACCGGGTTCCGGAAAGGCCCCCGCGCCACATGGGGTCATCCGCGCTGACGATCAGCAGGTGCTCGGGGAATCCCGGGAAAACCTTTTTCAGCTCTGGCAGATTCCAGTTAAGGAATGCCAGTGTGTCCTGGCGACGGACATTCTGCCCCAGGGGGGCGGCCACGGTGGTGTCGACTCCGTCGATGATATCCTGGCGGCTGCCGATCCTGCCTACGATCATCCAGCCCTTGGGGCGCTTGAAGCGGCGCCCGGGATCCTTGATGCGATAGTGATCGTCCTCGATTTCCTCGTAGGGCAGGGCAGAGGACCACCCATCCGGTAGTGAGAACTCCAGCGCAGCCTTCGAGCGCAGGCCGCTCTCCATGGTTGCCGCAATGGGCGGGATCAGCTTGTCACTGCGCAAGATGGCCCATTTGTCGGTGATACGGGAATCAAAGCTACCGGATCCTTTCTGCTCATTGATCTTGAACTGGTAGCGCAGGCTGGCGGATTTTGCCTGTGGATGCCAGACCGCTTCGTCCCCATTGACTTCAAGTTCCCCCTCACCCTCGAGGTCCAGGTGGCGCTCCGGGTCCAGGTGAAGTACCAGCTTGCGGGGCAGGCTTTCGCCCTTGAGTTGGATCTCAACCTCGGCCATGCCGGTTTCCGGCTGAATGTCAGCACGGTAGAGCAGGTCGAAGGTATTGCCTTCCGTCGCGCCTGCGGTAAACGCGATGCAGAGGAGGATCAGGCCCAGTATGGAATGCAGCTGTCTGAACATCGTACCTTTCACTGTCAGGGGTTGAGTGAGATTGGACAGCACAAGAGGGTAACGGTGCCATCTGGATTGAGGCAACCTGTTCGCTTCGGGGCGGCGAGAAGCCGTTTTACCTTGCGGGGCGGGCAGACATAAAAAAAGCCCGCGATTGCGGGCTTTTTTTGAATTTGGTCGGTGAGAGAGGATTCGAACCTCCGACCCCTTCCTCCCGAAGGAAGTGCGCTACCAGGCTGCGCTACTCACCGTTTTGTGGTGCCTCATCAACGAAGCGAGCGGCATTATAGCAGCCGCTCACGACTTGTAAACCATTGATTTACTTTTTAATTTGCCGGATCAGTCCCTCCTGGGCGGTGGAGGCCACCAGTACCCCCTCGCGGGTGAACAGCTGGCCCCGGCAGAAGCCACGGGCGCCGCTGGCTGAGGGACTGTCGGTGACATAGAGCAGCCAGTCATCCGCCCTGAAATCCCGGTGGAACCACATGGCGTGGTCCAGGCTGGCCGGCATCAGGTGGGGGTCAAAAAGGGAGATGGGATGGGGTTGCAGGGCAGTACCCAGCAGTGCCAGGTCCGAGGCGTATGACAGGGCGCAGCGGTGCTCAAGCGGGTCGTCCGACATCTCTCCCTCGGCCCGCAACCAGAACATGCAGCGGGCCTCACGCTGTTTCCGGTCAAAATAGCTTTCCGGGTCCACTGGCCGGAAATCGATCATATAGCGCCGCTGGTCGTGGGCTTCGCTGACCAGCCCGGCTTCCTCAGCCAGCTGCTGGGTATTTTTCAGTGACTCCGGGTCGGGGATAGCGTCAGTGGGCATATCCACCTGGTGGTCAAAGCCCGGCTCATGGATCTGGAAAGACGTGGACATGTTGAAGATGGCGCGGCCATGCTGCTTGGCCACCACCCGGCGAGTGGTAAAGCTACCGCCGTCGCGGATCGGGTCCACGTCGTAGATCACCGGCAGGTCACTGCTTCCAGGGCGCAGAAAATAAGCGTGCAGGGAATGGGGCAGACGGTCCTCGACAGTGCGTGTGGCCGCCATCAGCGCCTGGCCCAGCACCTGGCCGCCGAACAGCACTTTGCGATAGTTCTCCACGTGCTGGCGGCTGCGAAACAGGTTCCGGTCCAGCTCCTCGACGTCCAGCAGCTTGCTCAGTTTTTCCATTGTGTGCCTTACTTTCTGAGTGATCCATTGCCCCCGTACCCGAGTATTGGCGAGTAGCGGCGGGCATTCCAGCGACGCATGATAACAACCCGGGACGGTAGAACCATTACCGATCTGCTCAGTATGGATGTTCCTTTAGGGGGCATGAGGGGCCCGTTGGCACCGGATGCGACTATGAGGGGCCCGCCCCATACCCGCGGATCGGGTCACCGGGCGCGGGATCGAGCGGCGCTTTCGACACAAAGTCCTCTGCAACGCTTTTCCAATGTCCACTAATTGCCTATCATTCATGAATGGATAGTCAATTTCAGTCTCAAAACCGTATGGCACCTAAGGTCGGAAGTATGGATAAGGCAAAGGAGAAGGTTCAGCGCTTCCGCGCGAGGGAGCAGCGTATCCTGGATGCAGCGCTTGAACTGTTGCTCGAGCATGGCGAGGAAAAGGTCACTGTCGAACAGATCGCCGAGCGGGTCGATATTGGCAAGGGCACCATCTATAAGCATTTCATCTCCAAGACAGAGATATACATGCGCCTGCTGATGGACTACGAAAAGGCCCTGACCGAGCGCCTCAAGTCCGCTGTGGCGACGGCGGAGCAGGGTGATATCACCGCCCCGGCCCGCGCGTACTTTGAGTCGCGGATGGCTGACCCGGCAAAGGACCGCCTGTTCCAGCGCCTTGAAGAGAAGATCATCGCCCTGAACCTGGCTCCGGAAATGATTGCCGAACTCCATGCGATCAGGAACTCCAATGCGTCCGCGCTGAACCGGGTATTCGAGCGCCGGATGGAGCAGGGCGTGCTCAAGAAGGTCCCGGCTTACTTCTACTATTCCACCTACTGGGCCCTGGTGCAGGGCGCCGTCGAACTCTACCATTCGCGGTCATTTGCCGATGTGATCGAGGACCGTGAGGGGCTGATGGAGTTCATCATGGATGTGGGTGTCCATATTGGCGATGTGTCCGGCCGCCGCCCGGAAGGTGGCGCCCCGTCAGAAGGCAGCGCGAGTTCCTCTTTTGGCTGAACCCCTGTTCCAGCAACTGCAGCGATTACAGGAAGAGTTCAGTGGGCATCCACCGGTCAGCGACTGGAGCCCTGACCTGTGCGGCGATATGGACATGGTCATCCGCCGTGACGGGAGTTGGGTGCACGAGGGCACTGTGATCCGTCGCAAGCCGCTGGTGAACCTCTTTGCCAGCATCCTCAAGCGCGAGGGCGATGAGTACTTCCTGGTAACCCCGGTGGAGAAATGGCGGATCCGGGTCGAGGATGTGCCATTCCTCGCCACCCAGGTCGCCCGTGGGAAAGAGGGTGGCGAGGACAAGCTGCTCTTCACCACCAACACGGGGGACGTTGTGCCTCTGGATGCCGGGCACCAGTGGGAGCTGCGTCCTTTTGGCCGTCCACCGCAACCCATTCCCTATATCGAAGTACGCAACGGGCTGTTCGCCCGGATTTCCCGCGACGTTTACTACGAGCTCGTAAGCTGGGCCGCTACTCCCGCCCAGGGTCCGCAAGATACTCTTGTCGTCAAGAGCGCCGGTGAGGACTGGCCGCTGGGGCAATACTGAGAACCAATACCCCGGCGGTCGGAAGCATATCTTCGCGCAATTACCCTCTGCTGCGCACCTGACTGGGATCCCCACACTTCTCCTGCCTGACCAGCACGCGACATTAATAGTGGCTTTTTATATTACCAGTCCGGCCAGGTAACGCTTCGAAAGTGCAGCCTGGACTATCGCCTGGAATTGCCAGCCCCAATTCCTCGCGGTCGCCATCTGATTTCCTCTCACCGTTGGATGTAACTTATCTCCGACCTGACCGAATATTGACCGCCTGAAACATGCGCGCAACATAAGTGTAACCGTTTCTTTAATTCCTTTCAGATGTTGCAAGTTTTTTGGGAAATAAGCTGAAAAGTAACATTTCCGCAACATGGCCTTCCTACACTTCCTCGCGTCCGAATCGCCAGGGCGAACAAAAAATTTAAGGTTTCCGGGTTGCTGAAAAAGCGCTTTTGGATTCAGGACGCACAGCTGAAGAAAAGTCAGAATTTTGGCTGCCCAAATTTGCAAAACTTCCGTTAGGGGGAATTATGAAACACGTGAACAAAAAGCTACTGCTCTCTGCGGCGATTGCCGCCATGCTGGCCGGCTGCGACAGCGGTGGAATCAGCATCGAGCCGGAGACTGTCGACAACTCCGTAAGCGGTGGCACTCCCACCGATGAGAATAACCCCTGCGCTTCTTACGAGGAGAGCGGACAGGTAATGCAGGGCTCCTTCGACGGCACCAACTGTACCTACTCAGCGAGCTTTGTTGACTCCGGTAACGCCCTGACCCAGGACCTTTTTATCCCGGCGCTGGACAACGGTGGTGTTCACATCTTTGAAGGCAGCCTGTTTGTCGGCAACAACTACGACGACGACGCGACCATGGCGGCCGCCGGCATTGCTGAAGGCGGTGACGGCGCCAAGCTGACCATTGAGGCCGGCTCCACTATCGCCTTCCCGGACAGCACCAAGTTCATGGTGGTAAACCGTGGCTCCCAGGTGTTTGCTGTTGGTACCGCGGATGCCCCGATCACTTTCACCTCCACCTCTGATGCCGTCGACAACGCGGTTGCATTCGATGCGGTACAGCAGTGGGGCGGTATGGTGATCAATGGCTTCGGTATCACCAATAAATGCAGCTACGACGCCAGCCTGAACACCTCCGAGTGCCATGTACTGGCCGAAGGCGCTGCCGGCAAGGACCAGTCCAACTACGGCGGTGACAACAACAGCGACAGCTCCGGCCAGCTGGAATACGTACGCGTCAAGCACACCGGTGCCGAAGTGGCCAACGGAGACGAGCTGAACGGTATCACCTTCAGCGCCGTTGGTGGCGGAACCATCATCAAAAACCTGGAAGTTTATTCCACATACGACGATGGTATCGAGATGTTCGGTGGTGCGGTCAGCTTTGAGAATTACCTGGCCATGTACGTCCGCGATGACTCCATCGATATCGATGAGGGCTGGAATGGTTCGATCACCAACGCACTGGTAATCCAGAGCGAAACCGATGGTAACCATTGTATCGAGTCCGATGGTATCGGCAGTTACGACGATAAAGATTCCGCTACCATCGACGCAATGATCGCCGCAGGCATCAATAGCCGGCCGGTTATTGATGGCCTGACCTGCATCATCTCCGCCAATGGCGCCGACACCGCCACCCACGATCCGGGTGCTGGGTGGCGCTTCCGTGAGGCCATCTTCCCGAAAATCACCAACTCCATGGTTGTGGCTTCTTTCAATGCCGACACTACCGGTGCCGATGGCAGTAACTACTGCCTGCGTGTGGAAGACCCCGAGACCCTGGCGGAGGCAGAAACCGGAACTGAGCTGCAGATCGAGTCCAATATCTTCGCCTGTGAAGATCGCACCAAGGGTGGCCCGGTTGGAGCCCAGACCCTGGAAGAGTGGGCCGTTGCCAACAACAACATCTTCGCCGACATCACCGGCGCTGTTGACCCGACTGCGATGAACGCCACCCAGCTGCAGATCCTCGAGGGTACCCCCTCTGTGTTTTCCATCGCTGCCGGGAACATGATGGTCAACGATGCACCCATCAGCATCAGTCCCATCTCCCGCGCCTACTTCGGTGCGCTGAGCCAGGGCGACCTCGACTGGACCCAGGGCTGGACCTACGGCCTGCACGACGGCGAGCCGCTGTGGTTTGCAAACTAAGCAGGGCACTTGATCGGGGGCCTGGTCCCTGATCACCCGGGGCGCCACTTTCGCAAAGGGAGTCGGCGCCCCGTTTGCTTCTACCGCAGGATCAACAGGAAATATAAGAGGCCTGGAAATGGTTAAGATCGAAAAATATCAAAGAGCGCCGCTGGTACTGGCTATCGCCACGGCCTCGACCCTGACCCCCAGTGCGTGGGCTCAGGTGGAGATGGATGATGTTCCCGCTCCGCAAGGACAGCAAATCGAAGAAGTAATGGTCCAGGGCCGCCTGCGCGATTCCGCGGAGATGCTGGTCACCGAGCGCCTGGAAGAAGAGGTGGTCACCGATGTGCTGGGCTCGGAGATGATCGGGCGGGTGGGGGACTCCACCGTCGCGGCTGCACTGCGCCGCGTTTCCGGCCTGTCACTGGTAAGCGACAAGTTTGTCTATGTGCGCGGCCTGGGTGAGCGCTATTCCAGTACTACCATGAACGGCGCCACGGTCCCTTCACCGGACCTGACCCGTAATGTAATTCCCCTGGATATCTTCCCCACCTCGGTGGTGGATTCCCTTGCCGTGCAGAAATCCTATTCTGCCGACAAGGCTGCGACCTTTGGTGGCGGTAACGTTGATATCCGCACCAGGGGCATCCCGGAGTCGCTGACTTACTCTCTGGAATTCGGTACCGGTATGAACTCGGAGACCGACGGGGATGTTCTGAGCTATCGCGGCGGTGGCGATGATGACTTTGGCACTGACGATGGCACGAGGGAGCTTGCCAGTGAAATAGACTGGTACCTGGAGCGTTTCCAGGGGCGCCTGGGCGTGGCAGATATCCGGGATACACTGCAGAAAGATGGCGTTGAGTACCATTCCCCGCAGGAGGCCTTCTCTGCTGCGCAGAAGCTCAATCGTGAGATAGCCCTGTACCTGAATCGCGATGTGGCTATCGAGGAAGACTCCAGTGCGCCGGATGCCGATATCAAGGGTAGTGTCGGCAATCGCTTCTATATCGGTGACAACCTGGAAGTGGGCTTCCTGGCCGGGGGGTCCTACAAGAACAAGTGGCATGAAGAGGAGCGGGTCAAGCGAAGTTTTGGCGCACCGGACCAGCAGTTCGACACACAGGACAAGTCCACTCACTCAGTCGATCTGAGCGGTAACCTGAACCTGGGTGTACGTTACGGGGATGATCACGAAATCTCCAGCACCAGCCTCTACCTGCGCAATACCGATGATGAAACTGCAATCCGCGACTACTTCAACGAGAACCGCCAGCTGGCAGATGGCCGCGGCTTCCGTGAGTACAGTATCAAGTACGAAGAGCGCGACCTGTTCGTCAACCAGGTCAAGGGCAGCCATGTGGTTGGTGCCCAGACCAGGGAAATGACGCCCGGTGGCATGCTTGACTGGGTGCCGGAAGACCTGGCGTTCGACTGGTTCTATTCCGAAGCCACTGCTGCCACTGATATTCCCAATGAGGTGTCAGTGAATGCTGATACCACTACTGACGAGTCCGGAGCAGTTGTCAGCTCGGCCGTCAGCATTGGCACCAACACCTCAGGCTTCCGTTTTACCGAGCTGGAGGATACTGTCAAGGATTATGGCTGGACTGCAGCCCTGCCGCTGCAGTTCTCTTCTTCCACACTGGAGCTGAGCGGTGGTTTTGCCCGCACAGAGAAGGGGCGCACCTACAAGGAGACCGAGTTCCGCCTGGGTGCCCTGGATGTCGACAGTGTTGATTCCCTGAATGGTTCATTGGACCAAGTGCTCAGCGACCAGAATATTACCGACCCGAACAACAACTTCGTATTCGACCGCGCCGGCGCCAACAACCAGAGCTATATCGCCGCTACCCTGACCGATGCCGCCTTCGGTAAGTTTGACTGGACACTGAACGAGACCTGGCGTGTCTCCGCCGGCGCCCGCTGGGAGGACTACAGCCAGGTGGCCCTGGACTGGAACCCCTATGGCTACACTTTCGATGATCCCCAGGTCACCATGGATCGCCAGGAGCTGGAAGCCGCGACATTCAGCGAAGATGCGGTTTACCCGGCACTGGCCCTGACCTACATGGACAACCTATGGGCCGAGACTTTCCAGCTGCGCTTTGGTGCCAGCAAGACCGCGGTGCGTCCGGACCTGCGTGAGATCACGGATGCTATCTATATCGACCCGATCACCGATGAGCAGATCAAGGGTAATCCCAATGCGCGTCCGTCAGAGATCACCAATTTCGACCTGCGTGCGGAGTGGTTCTTCGACAACGGTGATAACCTGACCCTGTCCACCTACTACAAGGGTATCCTCGACCCGATCGAATTCTTCGAGCTGGGTTCCAGTGATACCAATGTTGCGCGGGAGATCATCAATGCCGAGTCTGGTGAAATCATCGGTGTCGAGATTGAGGGCCTGAAGACCATGGGCTTCCTGGGCGAAACCATGGACAGTTTCTTTGTCCAGGGCAATATCACGCTGCAGGAGTCGGAGCTGGTTGCCGGTACCGAGGCGGACGCACCGACCAATGCCGTGCGTGAGATGACCGGCGCTTCCGATTACGTGGTCAATATGCTGGTTGGTTTCGACTCGCCCGACGGTTACCACGCAGCCACCCTGGGTTACAACGTCTTCGGCGAGCGCCTGTACCTGGCCGGCCGTAACGGCTCGCCGGATGCATTCGAACAGCCGTTCCACTCCCTGGACCTCACTTACTCCTGGTATCCCACCCAGGAATTAACCATCAAGGCCAAGATGCAGAACCTGCTGGATGAGCCTGTCGAGATCGAGCGGGAGAGTGTCATTGTTTACGAGGAGCAGCCGGGATCCTCTTTTGCCCTGAGCGCGCAGTACAAGTTCTGAGTACAAACAGGGACTTAACAAGCAGAATGGGGAAGCTTAAACCGGGCGCTGGTTCCTGCGCCCGGTTTTTTATTGTCGGGATATCGTCGGGATCATGTATTATTTTACCGAGCGGATATGCTGGCGCAGGTCCTCTACCAGCGTCTCAGTCTCGATGGTATCGCAATAGACTCCATGCAGTCGGTCCACTGTGTCTTTCTCCATTCGTTCACTGCCTGTGGCCGTGGCGTCCGTGACGAGCACTGGACGGTAATGGAAATCGGCCAGGGCGCGGACGGTGGATTCTACGCCCTGGTGGGTAAACACGCCGCAGCAGTACGGCTGGGAAATATCAAGCTCGGTGAGTATGGGGTGGATATTGCTGTTGCCGAATGGACCGGAGCCCGTCTTGTTGATAATCAGCTCGTTCTCCCGGGGCTGCACCGAGTCGAGAAATTCCGATTCCCGTGAGCCGGGCAGGCACAAGAGTTCGCGCCGCTTGTGCCAGTAAGTCCGGTCGCGCCCGTCGGTTGTCTTGCAGCGGGTGCGCAAATGGATCACCTCCAGGCCCTTGTCTCGGAAAATCGCCTGTAACTCCTGGATGTTTGGCAGGACCAGCTTTTCCAGCCGGTTAAAGTAATACTCCTGGCCTGGCTGGTCGAAGGGTGCTTTGCCGTCGGTGCTGAATACGCCGTGACCGCGGGCGGCCACAAGGTACTGGAGGTCGATGCAGAGTAGGGCGGCTTTCATGCGGATACACCTGTCTTCGGGTGTCGCAAGGCGACATTCTTCTTTGGCGGTATGCTTCAGTGTAGTCAGCTGGGAAGGTCTGGCCGGGACCGGGTGCAGGCAGGCGCTGGCAGGGCGCGCAGGAGTGCGGGGTTGCTATCCAGTGCAATAAAAAAGGCGCCCGAAGGCGCCTGGAAACTCTAACTGTCGGGTTACATGTTGGGGTAGTTCGGACCACCGCCGCCCTCGGGGGCGATCCAGACAATATTCTGGGTCGGGTCCTTGATGTCACAGGTCTTGCAGTGCACACAGTTCTGCGCATTGATCTGGAAGCGCTTGCCCTCGGCATCTTCAACCACTTCGTACACGCCCGCCGGGCAGTACCGCTGCGCCGGCTCGTCGTAGATGGGAAGGTTGTGGTTCAGCGGGATCTCGTCATCCTTGAGCGTCAGGTGACAGGGCTGGTCTTCCTCGTGGTTGGTGTTGGAGATAAACACCGAGGACAGCTTGTCAAAGCTGAGCACGCCGTCAGGCTTCGGGTAGTCGATCTTCTTGCAGTCCGCGGCGGGCTTGAGCTGGGCGTGGTCCGCCTTGGTGTCACGCAGGGTCCACGGCAGCTTGCCCTGGAAGATGTTGATATCCAGGAAGGCGTAGGCGGAACCGAGAATGTTACCGAACTTGTGCTGGGCGGGGCCGAAGTTGCGCTGCTTGTGCAGCTCCTTCCAGGCCCAGCTGTTGCGGTACTTGTCGCTGTACTCGGTCAGCTCGTCACTGGCCCGCTCTGCGGCCAGGGCTTCGGCCACGGTCTCGGCGGCGATCATGCCGGACTTCATGGCGGTATGGTTACCCTTGATCTTGGCGAAGTTCAGCGTGCCGGCGTTGTCGCCGATCATCAGGCCACCCGGGAAGGTCATTTTGGGCTGGGACTGGAGGCCACCCTTGGTGATGGCACGGGCACCATAGGCCACGCGTTGACCACCTTCCAGGTACTGCTTGATCACCGGGTGGTGCTTGTAGCGCTGGAACTCGTCAAACGGGCTCACGTGGGGATTGCTGTAGGCCAGGTCGGTAATCAGGCCTACCACGACCTGGTTGTCCTCCAGGTGATACAGGAAGCCGCCGCCGTGGGAGCCGCTCTCATCGAGGGGCCAGCCGGCGGTATGCACTACCAGGCCTTCCTGGTGCTTGTCGTCGGCAACTTTCCAGATTTCCTTGATACCGATACCGTAGTGCTGCGGGTCCTTGCCTTCATCCAGCTTGAACTTGCTGATCAGCTGCTTGCCCAGGTGGCCGCGGCAACCCTCGGCAAAGAGGGTGTACTTGGCATGCAGTTCCATGCCGGGCATGTAGGCATCTTTATGGTCGCCGTTGGCCCCAACGCCCATATCGCCAGTGGCGATACCCTTGACTGAGCCGTCGTCGTTGTAGAGGACTTCTGCGGCGGCAAAACCGGGAAAGATCTCCACGCCCAGACTTTCCGCCTGTTCCGCCAGCCAGCGGCACAGGTTGCCCAGGCTGATGATATAGTTGCCTTCATTGTGCATGGTGCTGGGCACAAAGAGGTTGGGTACCCTGGTGGCTTTTTCAGCACCGCCCATGACATAGATGTCATCACCCTTGACCGGGGTATTCAGCGGCGCGCCGCGCTCTTTCCAGTCCGGGAACAGTTCATTCAGGGCAGTGGGCTCGAATACCGCGCCGGAGAGGATATGGGCACCGACCTCGGAGCCTTTTTCCACCACACACACCGAGATGTCTTCGTTGAGCTGGCGAATACGGCAGGCCGCCGCCAGCCCCGCCGGACCGGCACCCACGATTACTACGTCGTATTCCATTGATTCGCGTTCCACGGCGCTCTCCTCCGCTGGTTGCACTCGAGTATTTCAGGGCCACTGGGGCCTCGGTTCTTATATAGGTCGGCGATTATATCGGTGTTTGAACAGCCCTACCAATTGCAGGAGTATGCATTTCTCGTGGCAAATATGCCGAAATTCAATGAGTTGCGGTGGATTATGGCGGTGGCGGATGCCCGGTCATCAGTCATATGAATAGTGCTGGCGGCTATTATCAGCCTATTGATTTTGCGCAGTAGAAGGCTCAACATACACCGCGTTCAAACAACTGTTTGACCGAAGAATCATATTTGTTCGCGATATGACCTGTCAGTCGCGGCTCCAAAATAGATTAGCGAGACGGGATTTCCATGAAAGTTCTTGTAGCTGTGAAACGCGTTGTGGACTACAACGTCAAGGTTCGCCCAAAGGCGGACGGTTCCGACGTCGATACCGCCAACGTGAAAATGTCCATCAACCCATTCTGCGAAATTGCCGTTGAAGAGGCGGTGCGCCTGAAGGAAAAGGGTGTTGTCAGCGAGATCGTTGTCGTTTCCATGGGTTCCAAGCAGTGCCAGGAGCAGATCCGCACTGCTCTGGCGCTGGGCGCTGACCGTGGCATCCTGGTTGAGACCGACGAAGAACTGCAGCCCCTGGGCGTGGCCAAGTGCCTGAAAGCCATCGTTGAGAAGGAAGAGCCGCAGATGGTCATCATGGGCAAACAGTCCATTGATGGCGACAACAACCAGACTGGCCAGATGCTGGGTGCGCTGACTGGCATGGCCCAGGGTACCTTTGCTTCCGAGGTGGTTGTTGAAGACGGTTCCGCCAAGGTGACCCGTGAGATTGACGGCGGCCTGCAGACCGTCGAGCTGAAACTGCCGGCGATTGTCACCACCGACCTGCGCTTGAATGAGCCGCGTTATGCCTCGCTGCCGAACATCATGAAGGCGAAGAAAAAGCCGTTAGACACCACCAGCCCGGACGAGCTGGGTGTCGATATCGCCCCGCGCTTCAAGACCCTGAAGGTTGAGCCGCCGGCTGAGCGCCAGGCTGGCGTTAAGGTCGCTGACGTAGCGGAACTGGTGGAGAAACTGAAGAACGAGGCGAAGGTAATCTGATGAGCATCCTGGTTATTGCGGAACACGACAACGCCGAACTGAAGGGCGCAACCCTAAACACCATCGCCGCTGCCAAGGCGATTGGTGATGATATCCACGTACTGGTTGCCGGTGCCGATTGTGGCGCCGTTGCTGAGGCCGCCGCCAAGGTGGAAGGTGTCAGCAAGGTGCTGGTTGCCGATAATGCAGCCTATGGTCACCAGCTGGCGGAGAACGTAGCCAAGCTGGTGGCGGACCTGGGCAAGGATTACGGGCACATTCTGGCCCCGGCCACCACAACCGGCAAGAACATGCTGCCGCGTGCAGCGGCATTGCTGGATGTGCAGCCGATTTCTGACATTATCGCCGTCGAGAGCGCCGACACGTTCAAGCGCCCGATTTACGCTGGCAACGTCATCGCCACAGTACAGAGCTCCGATGCCATCAAGGTGGTATCTGTGCGTGCAACCGCGTTTGATGCGGTAGTCGCCGAGGGCGGCTCTGCTGATGTTACGGCCGTCGATATCGCTGACGATGCCGGTGTCTCCAGCTTTGTCGGGGAAGAGCTCGCGGAATCCGACCGTCCGGACCTCACCTCTGCCAAGGTAGTGATCTCCGGTGGCCGCGGCATGCAGAACGGTGAGAACTTTGAGATGCTCTATAAGGTCGCTGACAAGCTGGGTGCCGCCGTGGGCGCCTCCCGGGCGGCTGTGGATGCCGGTTTTGTGCCCAACGACATGCAGGTGGGGCAGACCGGAAAGATCGTGGCACCTGACCTGTACATCGCAGTCGGTATCTCCGGTGCCATCCAGCACCTGGCAGGTATGAAGGACTCCAAGATTATTGTCGCCATCAACAAGGATGAAGAGGCACCGATCTTCTCCGTGGCGGATTACGGCCTGGTGGCTGACCTGTTTGATGCCGTACCTGAGCTGGAAACAAAGTTGTAACTTCCACTTAATAGACTGTCCGGCATTCGGAAGGCGGCCCCTGGCCGCCTTCTTTTTACCTGGGAGGTGACCCGGACGGATTAGCTGTTGCAAGCTCGATGCCTGTGGGTACAGGAAGTAATCGGCGCCAATCAGGGAACATTGCCTTTCTGGGTGTGACGAAAGACAATAGGCGTCAATAATAGATAAGCTCCGTCGATCTCGTTATTGACTCACAGGGTGTTTCATGACCGCAGTTTCTCGTGTGTTCAGCGCATTTCGCGACCGTTTCGCGCACGCTGAGGGCCGCAAACCGTTTCCTCGAAGCACTGCGGCCTCCGCAGCTGTTGCCGCTGGCTGGTTGCTGCTCAATGCGACCGCTTACGGTGCGTTGATTATTCCCTCTTCACCGGAAGAGTCCCTTCTTGCTCCCCGCCAGGCCGCCCCTTCGACCGTGGCCCGTACCACGCGCCTGCCGGCTACGCAATTTTTCGGCGATGCCGCTGTTGAGCAGGGCCGGGAGGAGCCGGACCTGGATCTCGCCAATATTCCCATTACCCAGTTGAACCTGGTCCTGTCTGGTGTCCTGGACAGCAGCCGTAAAGAGCGGGCCAGTGCCCTGGTGGCCGAGCGGGGCAAACCCGCTGAACGGGTGTATGTGGGGGACGCGTTGCCCGGTGGGGCCAAGTTGCACTCGGTGGCTGTTGATCATATTGTGCTGCAAAGGGGGGGGCAGATGGAAAAGCTGACCTATCCCGACGTGGATGGCCAGCCCAGCGTTTCCCGGCGCAACTATGCAACCGGCTCTGCCAGAGCCTCCAGTGCGTCGGTACGCTCCCGCGGCAGTGTGAATAATGCCGATCAGAGTCGCGCATCGGTGCGCGAGCGTCTGGAAGAGCTGCGGCGACTCGCAAAAGAGCGCCGGGCGGAACGCCAGTCCCAGTAGGATCGATTACAACAAAAAGATTTTTTGCATCACGGCATCTCAGATAAGAGTCAGTTAATCAATGATCAGGATGTTTTACCGGCGGCTGCTAGTCGCATGCTCAGCAGTATTGCTGGCAACGTCAGTCATGGCCCAGTCCCCGGAACGAGTCACCCTGTCTCTCGACAACGCAGACATCCGCGACCTGATCAACTGGGCTGCCGACTTTACCGGCAAGAACATCATCGTTCACCCGAACGTCAAGGGTAAAGTAACCGTGGTCGCGGGTGATCCCATGACCCATGAAGAGGCCTTTGACGTTTTCATGTCGGTCCTGCAGGTCAATGGCTTCAGCCTGGTGGAGCAGGGCGGAACCTGGAAAGTCGTGCCGGATGCCCTGGCCAAGCAGCAGGCCATTCCCGTGACCGACGACAGCTCGCGCGCACCGGCGGAATCGCTGGTGGTGCGAACCGTGAGGGTGGAGAACATCTCGGCCACCCAGCTCATCGCCATGCTGCGTCCGCTGATTCCCCAGACCGGACACCTGGCCGCCTATTCCGATACCAACACCCTGATCATTGCCGACCGGGCCGCGAATATCGACCAGATTGTGCGACTGGTGCGCCAGCTGGACCGCGCCGGCGCCATTGATATCGAGTTGGTACCACTGCAGTTCGCCTCTGCCAAGGAGATCAAGCAGGTACTGAGCGAGCTGCTGCAATCCGGTGGCAAACAGGCGAACGAGGCTCACCCCCTGCGTATCGCGGTGGACGAGCGTTCCAATTCGGTACTGCTCACCGGTGATCCAGTGACCCGTCAGCAGCTCAAGAATGTGATCATGCGGCTCGACCAGCCGCTGGAGGGCGACGGCAATACGGCGGTGGTTTACGTGCAGTATGCGAAGGCCGCCGACCTGAAGCCGATCCTCGAGGGCATGAGCGGCAGTATCCAGAAGACCGAGAAGGATCAGCAGGCCGCTGATGTGGAAGTGAGCATCCAGGTCAACGAGTCCCTCAACTCCCTTGTCCTGACCGCGCCGCCGGCACTGCTGGAAACCATGAAGGGTGTGATTGCCAAACTGGATGTTCGCCGTGCACAGGTGCTTATTGAGGCGATAATCGTCGAGGTGACCCAG
Source organism: Microbulbifer sediminum (assembly GCF_021729035.1). GTDB lineage: Bacteria > Pseudomonadota > Gammaproteobacteria > Pseudomonadales > Cellvibrionaceae > Microbulbifer > Microbulbifer sediminum. The sequence continues at coordinate 189,915 of NZ_JAJSAP010000002.1, forward strand.
GGTACCGGCAACGATCTGGGGATTCGCTGGATTGCCGGCGCCGGCGACAACGCGGTGGCGGGGTTCCGCAACAACGCCGCACGTTCCGACGTACTCGATGACGATGGCAATGTCATCAGTGAGGATTTCAACCCGTTCTCGCTCGACCCCGCCAGCCTGCTCGTTCCCGGGGCTCTTAACCTCGGGTACCTGAGCGGCACCGATATCCGGGTCGCCATCAATGCCATCGCTACAGAGAACAATGCCAACATCCTGTCCACGCCAACCATCATGGCACTCGACAACGAGGAAGCCGAAATCCTGGTGGGCCAGAATGTGCCGTTTATTACCGGCGAACAGCTTCTGTCCGGCAGTAATAACGATCCTTTCACCACCATCCAGCGCCAGGACATCGGTACCACCCTCAAGGTGACGCCGCGGGTAAATAACAACAATTCGGTCACCCTGGACATCGAGCAGACCGTCGAAAATGTGCTGCCCACCAGCGAGGGGGCCGCAGACATCGTGACCAGCAAACGGGAAATTCGCACCCGCGTGCTGATCGATGATGGTGCCATGCTCGTGCTCGGGGGGCTGATCGAGGACCAGGTGACGGAAACCAAAGAAAAAGTGCCGCTCCTGGGCGATATCCCTGGTATCGGGCGACTGTTCCGGTCGAGCTTCAAGGATGTTACCAAGACCAACCTGATGGTCTTCCTGCGGCCGCGGATCCTTACCACCCGCCGGGCCGGGTATGAGGAGACCCGCAAGCGCTATCTTGACCTGCAGCGCAAGCAACTGCGTATCAAGGACGACACCAGCTACATCTGGGACTGGCACCGGGGTGACGTGCTGCCCGACCTGCTACCACCGTCGGGATCATACGATGACGACGATGGCGCGCCGATCCAGGTGCTGGAAGCTGAAGAGTCAGAGGCCCCGAAATGACGGCCGATCCGGTACCTGGGGCAGTGTCTTCCCGGCGCCTTCCCTATGCCTTTGCCAAACGCCACCGGGTGCTGCTGGTGGAGGCCGGGGGTGAGCCCCGCTGCCAGTACGTGGCGCCGCTCAACCCCAACGTGCTCGCTGAGGTCCAGCGCCTGACCGGTGCCGAACTGGATATCGAAGCCGTTGCGGAGAGTGATTTCCAGACTGCCCTGCAGCAACTTTATGAAAACCGCGAGGGGGGGAACCTGGCAGACGTGGAGGGTCTGGGTGATGAGCTGGACCTGGCCGCCGTGGTGGATGCGCTCCCGGAGACCGAAGACCTGCTGGAACAGGAAGACGATGCGCCCATCGTCAAGCTGATCAATGCCATTTTTGCCGAGTCCCTCAAGCAGGGGGCCTCGGACATTCACATCGAGACGTTCGAGAAGCGCCTGGTGGTGCGCTTTCGCGTGGACGGTGTTTTGCGTGAGGTACTTGAGCCCCGCCGCGGACTGGCACCGCTGCTGGTGTCACGGATCAAGGTGATGGCGAAGTTGGATATCGCGGAAAAGCGAGTTCCCCAGGATGGCCGGATTTCGCTGTTGATGGCTGGTCGGGAGGTGGACGTGCGCGTCTCAACCATGCCCTCCAGTGCCGGTGAGCGTGTGGTGATGCGCCTTCTGGATAAGCAGGCCGGCAAGATGGACCTGCGCCAGCTGGGTATGGCGGACCATGACCTCAGGGTAATGACAGAATTGCTCGGGCGCCCCCACGGTATCCTGCTGGTGACGGGGCCGACCGGTTCGGGCAAAACCACGACACTGTATGCCGGTCTCGGCAGCATCAACAATCGGGAAAAAAATATCCTCACGGTGGAGGATCCCGTCGAATATAACCTCGAGGGGGTGGGGCAGACCCAGGTCAACACCAAGGCCGACATGACTTTCGCCCGGGGCTTGCGGGCGATTCTGCGCCAGGACCCGGATGTGGTCATGGTCGGGGAGATTCGCGACCTGGAGACCATGCAGATCGCCATCCAGGCCAGTCTTACCGGACACCTGGTGCTGTCCACCCTGCATACCAACACGGCCCTGGGTGCGGTGACGCGCCTGGTGGACATGGGCATCGAGCCTTTCCTGCTGTCGTCGAGCCTGATAGGCGTGCTGGCGCAGCGGCTGGTGCGGGTGCTGTGCCACGAATGCCGGGAGGCGCATCCTGCCGATCCCACTGAGCGCCGCATGCTCGGTCTCGAGGACAGCGGTGAGACCCTTATTTACCGCTCCCGGGGTTGTGAATCCTGTAACCACAGCGGTTATACCGGCCGGGTCGGCATCTATGAACTGGTGCCGGTCAACGAGACCATGCGCCAGCTGATTCATGATCGCGCCTCCGAGAGCAAGCTGGTCGCAGAGGCCCGCAAGGTGGCCCCCAGTATTCGTGAAGACGGAATCGCGAAAGTACTGAATGGCGTGACTTCCCTGGAAGAAGTCCTGCGGGTTACCCAGGAGTCCTGATCGTGGCTGCTTTCCAGTTTACCGCCCTGACTGACTCCGGCCGCAAGAACCGCGGTACCCTGGAGGCCGACAGCGCTCGTGCCGCGCGGCAGCAATTACGCGCTCGCGGGCTTGTGCCTCTCGAGGTAGAGCCGGCCACAGGGGGGGAGGAAAGTCGTTCTGGTGGGCTATTGGTGGGAAGCCCCGGCCTGAGCGTGAAGCATCTGGCGCTGCTGACCCGGCAGCTGGCGACTCTGCTCCGGGCTGGCATCCCGCTGGAGGAATCACTCGGGGCCATTGCCAACCAGACCCGCAACCACAAGATCCGTCGCATTGTACTGGCCGTGCGCGGCAAAGTGCTCGAAGGCCATAGCTTTGCCCAGGCACTGGGCAGCTTTCCGCGCGCCTTTCCGGGACTCTACCGGGCTACCGTTGAAGCGGGTGAGCATTCCGGGCACCTGGATTCAGTCCTGGAGCGGCTGGGGGATTACACGGAAAACCAGCAGAAATTTCGCCAGAAGGTCCAGCTGGCACTGATTTACCCGATTGTGCTGGTGTTTATCTGCGTACTGGTGGTCACCGGCCTGATGGTGTACGTGGTACCGGATGTGATCGAGGTATTTACCGGTACCGGCCAGGCACTACCGTTGCCGACCAGAATCCTGGTCGCCATGAGCGATTTCATTTCCGCCTGGGGCTGGCTGGTGCCGCCCGCGATCGCGGTGCTGGTTGGCGCGGTCATCGCGCTGCTGCGCCGACCGTCTGTCCGCTATTGCTTCCATCACCGCTTGCTGGAGATGCCGCTGATCGGTTGGCTGGTGCGGGGCAGCCAGAGTGCACGCTATGTTGGCACGCTGGCCATCCTGACCGGAAGTAGTGTGCCCCTGGTGCAGGCCATGGGCATCGCCAGCGGTGTGATGTCAAACGAATACCTGAAGGAGCGGCTTAAAACCGCACAGAAGTCTGTCCGCGAGGGCGGTAGCCTGCGGCGGGCGCTGGAGGACGTCGAGTACTTCCCGCCGATGATGGTATACATGATCGCCAGCGGGGAGTCATCCGGCACCCTGGACGAGATGCTGGGCAGGGCCGCCGAGTCGCAGGAGCAGGACCTGCAGGGCGCGGTGACGGCCTTTGTGAGCCTGTTCGAGCCCGCCATGCTGCTGGTCATGGCCGGGATAGTCCTGTTTATTGTCATGGCCATCATGATGCCGATCATGAGCATGAACCAGATGGTGGTATAAAGGCTGGGCGACAGCCGGGAAGGTCCCGCATCCAGCCTGGAATCAAGAGGGTAGAGACGATGAAGACAATGAGTAAGAGTGGCGGTTTTACGCTGATTGAGATCATGGTGGTGATTGTGATCCTGGGTGTCCTCGGTGCCCTGGTGGTACCGAATATCATGGGTCGCACTGGCGAGGCCCGTGTGAAGGCGGCGGTTACCGACCTGCGTGCCATCGAGACTGCGCTCGATATGTACCGCATGGACAATTTTGTTTATCCCAGTTCCGAGCAGGGACTGCAGGCCCTGGTCAGCAAGCCCTCTGGCTTCCCGGAAGCCAAGAACTGGACCCAGCCCTACCTCAAGCGCGAAGCCAAGGACCCGTGGGGTAACGAGTACCAGTACATCAGTCCCGGTACCGAGGGCCCCTATGATCTCTACAGCCTGGGCGCCGACGGCAAGCCGGGCGGGGAAGGGGAAGCCTCGGATATCTTCGTGAACGAACTCTGACGTCGATCCCCGACCGGTATGGGAGCCCCGCCTGGCCGCTGTCGCGGCTTTACGCTGATCGAACTGCTGGTGGTAATAGTGATTATTGCCACCCTTGCCGGCATGGCGGTTATTTCGCTCGGCAGTGCGGGGCACAGGATCTGGACCGGCGAAACCCAGCGACTGGCCAATGTGTTGCGCCTGGTCGCAGACCGCGCGGTGATCGATAAGGCCCATTACGGTGTCCGCGTGGAGCGGGACAAGTATGCAGTGGTTCGTTTCGAGCCCGGGACCATGCGCTGGGAGAGCCCGGCAGCAGGGCAGTCTTCCGCCAGTCGTTTTGCCGAACATGTGTTGCCGGGGAATGTGCGCCTGGAGGTGCTGGAGCAGGCAGAGCTGCCCGGCGCAGAGGACTCTGTTTTTACGCCCGCTGGGGACGAGGGGGATAAGGCCCAGCCGCCCCAGTTTGTGGCGCTCTCCAGTGGAGAGGTGTTACCGGTGGCACTCGCGGTAATCCTGGTGGAGAACGGCGATTACGTCCGCACGGCAAAAATTTCCTATAGCAGCCTCAATGGCCTCGAACTGCAGTGGCAGGCCGATGATATTTGAGCGAGGTCACCCCGAGCGGGGCTTTACCCTGGTAGAAGTCCTGGTGGCACTGGTCATTTTTGGGGTAATTGCCGCCAGTGTTCTCAAGACCATGCAGGATAGCGTACGGCACCAGGCCTTGATGGAGGAGCGCCTGGCAGCCAGTTGGGTGGCGCAGCAGGCATTGGCAGAAATCCGTCTCCGGGATGACTGGCCGCCCCTGGGGGAGCAGACCGAGCGTGTGCCGCAGGGCGCCCGTGAGTGGCGGGTTACCGCCCGTGTGGAAAGCACCAGTGAAGAGCGCCTCCGCCATATCATTATTGAAGTCGCCGCAGCTGGCAGCGAGACCCCGAGCCTGACGCTGGATGCGTGGGTGGCCGGCGACGCGAGCACGACTGGCCGCGTGAAAAGCCCTGCGGGCGGGGGGCGCCAGTAATGCCCGGGCCCACCAGCTTCCCTTCCTGCAATCGCCACAGTGGCTTTACCCTGATTGAGGTCATGGTGGTGCTGGTCCTGGTAGCGATCATCAGTATCGGGTCCTTTGCGCTGCTCGATTCTTTCCAGAATACGGACCAGGCCCTGGAGTTGCGGGCGGAGGAACTGCGCCGGGTATCCATGGCGATGTACCGCATCGGCGATGACATGCGGCAGGTCACCGCGCGCCCGGTGAAGAACGGCTACACCGGCTATGAGCCGGCCCTGCGCGGCGACAGCGACGAAATAGAGTTTACCCGCCTGGGCGCGGCGAACCTTACCGGTGAGCCCCGTGGCGAGATGCAGCGTCTCGCATACAGCCTTGGCTTTGAAGAGGAGGTCGCCAATCCCGCGCCTCGGTCCCCCGGGGGCCTGTTACTTCGCAGCCGCTGGCGAGTGCTGGATCGTGCACCCGACTCAGAGGCGGTCGCAGAGCCACTGCTTTCCGGCGTGAATAACCTGGCTTTCCGTTACTACGACGGCGACAGTGAAGCATGGCTTGACCAATGGCCACCGCTTGGCACGAACTCGGGTACCGGTGCGCCGGATAACCGGTTGCCGCGCGCGGTGGAAATGATAGTCACCACCACCGGGGCCGGCGAAATGCGTCGTGTCTATACGCTGCCCCGGGGCGTCGGCGCGACCGTGGGTTCGGGGAGCCGGGGCGGGTCCGGAACCGGTGGCGACGCCGGGGGAGAATCCGGAGATCGGGCCGGGGGGGTGGATGACGCCGGGAATGACCGCCGGAATACTGGTGGGGACGGGTCAGAAAGTGGGCCCCGGGAGGCGCGGGATGGCTCCTAGCAGCATCGCCAGGCAACGTGGTGTGGCATTGATTACGGTGCTGCTGGTAATGGTGATTGCGATTGCGGCGGTGACCCATACCATACTGCGAAACCGTATTGCGATTTCGCGCACTGCGGCGTTGCTGGCCAATACCCAGATGGCGGAATTCGTTCATGGTGCCGAGGCCTGGGCCAGAATCGCCCTCGAGCGGGACTATCTGGAGGACCAGGATAACCCGGATTCCGCTGATTCCGGAATGGACAACTGGGCGCTCGAGGCGCTCCAGTTCAATCCCGATAACGGAAAAATGCGCATTAAAATCAAGGACTTAAACTCCTGCTTTAATGTGAATAATCTCGCCGGGGCGGGGCAGGCCGCGGCAGACCAGCGCGCGGTGTTCGAGCGCCTGGTGCGCAATGTAAGCGGCAAGGCAGACCTTGCCCACGCCATGCTCGACTGGGTCGACAATGGCGATACGCCCCTGGCCCCCGGGACCGAGGACAACGGCTATCTGGGGCGGGAAATCGCCCACCGTACGCCGGATATCCCGATTACCGATGTTTCAGAACTTTCCGCGGTGCAGGGAATGGAGCGGGAAGACTGGGAGGCCCTGAGCCAGTTCCTGTGTGCACTGCCGGAGTCTGGCACAGTGATCAATGTGAACTTCGCCCCGGTAGAATTGCTTGAGGCAATGGCCCCGCAATCCCGGGCGGCGCAGATAAACAGCTTCCGGGAGGCGGACGGTGTGTTTACCGAGGCCTCGCAACTGGCTCCCTACGGCCTTGGGGGCGTGGCGGGCCTGGTGTTTCACAGCCGCTACTTCCTGGCCCAGATAGCGGTACAGTTGGGTCCGGATCCTGACAACCGGCAGTACTGGGAGACCATGTTCAGGCTCGATGACGGGCGTGGTGAAGTGTCCATGGTCCAGCGCCAGCGGCGCATGTTTTCCGGCAGTGAGATCCTTGAGTTACTTGAGAGTGATTCTGGATCAAGCGAAAAATCTAATGAAAACAATGACGTATGATTGAATCCTCAAGTGAGAAGAGAGCGGGCGGCCCGCAGGTGATGTTACTGCGGTTGGTTGAAACGGCCGATACGGGGCAGGTGGCAATGCAATGCTGGACAGGGCATGTCTGGCGGCCGGTTGCGATCGACGGTGAATTTTCCCGGGCCTTTGCCGCCAGTGACGCATCGCCTGAGGTCTCTCCTGTCGGGACAGCCGTCACGGCCGCGAATGATGATGATGCGATACCGCTGGAGTTTGCAGCCGGTGCCAGGGCGATCATTCTGCTCCCCGGGAGCTGGGTCTGGAGCGGGCTGGAGTCCATCCCCCGGGCAGCGCGCAAGCAGAGTGCGGCGGTGGGCTACATGGTCGAGGAGCGGCTGGCCGAGGACGTGGAGGAACTGCACTTTATCTGCCAGCCGCGCGCGGGCAACCTTTGCTCGGTTTACGCGATTCAGCACAGGAAAATGACGGCCCTCTCCGGGCAACTGGAGCGACTCGGCTGGCCTGTGATTGCCGCGGTACCTGAATACCAGCTGCTGGACCTGTTCGAAACCGACGTCAGTTTGTGGCTCGATGGTGACCGGGCGCATATCTGGCGGCGCGCCGGTTACGGCCTTACGGTCCGTCGGCGCTACCTGCAGCCGTTGCTCGCCTCCCTGACGGAGAATGATGCCGATTTGGCGGTCGAGACCTCCAGCACGGAGGTGCAATCCCCGCCCGAGCTAAGCCTGCTGGGCGCCGGAGAGCAGGATGGGCTAACAGTCGCGGAGCTGGAGTCGCTCTTTGGCGACGGGCTCAGGCGGGTGGAGGCAGAGGCGGAGAATCAGCTGTTAACACGGCTCAGGATTCCCGCCCTGGCCAACCTGCTGGTGGGAGACTATCGCCCCGCAGGCGAAGCGGGGGATGCCAACTGGTGGCTGGGGCCTCTCAAGGTTGCCACTGCCTGCTTTGTATTGCAGCTGGTGCTGTTTGTTGCCGCCGGGGGTTACTACAGCTGGCAGGCGCAGCGTCACGATGCGCAGGCCAGGGCACTGTTTACCGAACTGTTTCCCAATGCCCGGGCCGGCGCGGATATCCGCCGCCAGATCCAGGGGTACCTCAACCAGGCCGGTGGTGGCGGTGGCGGCTTCGCCAGCCAGGTCTCCGCGCTCAGCCGGGCGTGGGAGCAGCACAGGGGCGAACAGCTGAAGCTGCAATCCCTGCGCTTTGACGGTAATCGTGGCGAAATGGTGATTCAGCTGCAGGCTGCCACCCTGAGTGAGCTTGACGGCTTTGTGGGGCGCCTGTCCTCGGGGCAGTATACCGCCGAGCTGCTGGCAGCCAATGAACTGGAATCCGGAGTGTCGGGCCGGATCCGTCTTCGCTGAGTGCAATAGCAACATTTCACAGGGCACCTGGAACATGAAAGAAAAGATCGCAGAACTGCAGCGCCGGTGGCTGGCGCTGCCACCCGGTGACCAGCGCGCGCTTGGGGCCCTGTCCATTTTCCTGGGCGGCTTATTTCTTGTTTATGGCCTGTTCATGCCGGCCAAGCATTATTTCGATAACTCCCGTACCCGGGCAGAGGAGTCCCGGGAGCTGGTTGCCTGGATAGAGGCCCAGCGACCGGTACTGGAACGCCTCGATCCGGGCGCCGGACGGGGCAGTGAGCAGAACGCCGGAACCCTTCTGCAGCGTGTCACGGCCGCAGCCGAACGGCACGGGATCACGATCAAGCGGTTTGAACCCGAGGGCCAGGGGAGGATCCGGCTCTGGATCGAGCGTGCGCGATACGAGGATTTACAGCCCTGGTTCAACACACTGATCGAGCAAAAGTTTATGCTGCGCACGGTGAACCTGGATGCTCTGCCGGAAGAGGGCATGGTTTCCGCACGATTGACCCTCGAGGGCTGATCGCCTGCGTGCCGGTTTAGATATTTTCGGTTTTCAGGAGCTTTTTGTTGGTCTCTATTCTTGTTAGTAGAATTCAAATGGCAGAAAAATCATAAATCCTTCGATTTTTAAGGTGGGTTTACCTGCAAGTGGCGTTTGTATTTTCTGGCAGGAGATCGGCCGATTACCGTGGATTGCCCCTATACTGTCGATATAGACGATGAATAGGGTGCCAACATGCTGTTCAGAGACACGTCGACCAACCACCTGGTGGAAGTGGCCGATATCGTAACGCTCGCGAACCCGTACGAGCTAACGGTGGTTGGGCGGTATCTGTGGGGGGAGGAAGTCCAGGACCCCGAGGTCTTTGACAAGACCCAGCTGAGCTTTCTTTCGGGGGAGGCGCTGCCGCGTTGCTGGCATGACAGCCGTTATCGCGACCGGGAGGTTAGGCGACTCCGGTGCGGGACCCGAGCCGAAGATGGCGACTACTACCAGGGTGCCTGAAACTGCCTGGTGGAGGCACCCGGGGATGGGAAAACCGGCAAAGGACTCGCGACCACGCCCGCTAGGCTGTAAAATGCGCGCCAAATTTTCACCTGTGGTATCCCATGACGTTTGCGCAATTTGAAGAGTATTCCCTCTGGTTCGGTATCGGGGGCCTGATCCTTTTTATGCTGTTTATCGTCTGGGACCTGGCCAAAAAATCCAAGGCCGGCCGGTTCGGCACCATGATTCTGTTTCTGGCGCTCGGTCTGGGCCTTCTCGGGTTCATTATCAAGACGGTGCTGGTAGAAGTCATGGGGATCGGCTAGGTAGTGCCGCTATACGCAACTGGATCGCCGGGCCTATTCATGGAAGGGCATAATGCCAATATTTGACCGCCCAGAGCTCAAAGTACAGAAAGATCGACGGGTCTGCCGTGCCACCGATACACGGATTGCCAAGTACAGTCGGCGGGGGATGCTGCTGACGCTACTGGCGTTTGTTATCGCTGCAGCGATGGGGGATCTGCGCCTGCAGGAGCCGCAGCTGCTGTTGGTGCTGGGCGTAGTCCTTGTGCTGTTGACGCTGGTGCGGGGTTACTATGTCTTTCGTTTCCGCCACTTGTATGCGACCGGGCCGGTACGGTGGCGCCGTCGTTATTTTTTCGTTTCCACCCTCGGGGCGGCCTGGTGGGGCGTGATCCTGCTGTGCCATGAGTGGTTGCTGGGTTTTGCCCCGGCAACGCATTTCCTCTGGCTGTACACCGTGGTTTTCTGCTCTAGCGTGGCCTCGGTATTCGCCCCTTACCATCGTTTCCTGATCTGGTTCGTGTCAGCAAGCCTGGTGCCTGCTGCAGTCAAGGCAATTATGTCCGCGGATATCCTTGGGACCATTTATGGCGCCCTGACATTTGCCTTTATCTGGCTCACGGCACACCAGGCGCGTCGGGAATCGCAAAACTACTGGGATCGGCTCTCGGCCATGCAGGAGTTGCAACAACGGGCCAGCAACCTTGCGGCCGCGCGCAAGCACTCTGAGGCGGCGGTTGAGCTCACCAATGAGTTTGTTGCCAATATCGGCCAGGAATTCCGGAGCCAGCTATCCGATTCACTGGGCGCGTTGGCATTACTCGAGGCCGACGACCTGAGTGAGCGGCAGCGGGAGTGGGTCCGGCTGGCCAAGAACGCCGGCAGTCAGCAGTTGAAGCTGGTGGACAATGTCGGCCTCTTCACGCGTGTTGCGCGCAAGGATATCCGGCTGCGCCAGGGACCATTCAACCTGGTCAAGACGATCGAGAAGTCTTTCAAGTTTGCCGCCCGTGCGGCCCATCGACAGAACCTGGAATTCAACTTTCAGATTGACGACAACCTGCCGGTGATGGTCACGGGTGATAACCGTAAAACCGCCCAGTTGATCCGTAACCTGGTGGATTCAGCCACGGCAGTGGCACAGGTTGGAGAGCTCTGGGGCCAGGTAAACTTTACTCCGATCACCAGTTTCGAGGGGCAACTGACCATTCACCTGAATGACGACGGCCGTGGTGAGATCCTGCCAGATGAGAGTGAGCTGTTCGGGGCCTTCGCACGGCTTGATACCAACCAGGTAACCAGTGGCCTGGGCCTATCGATCTCCAAGGGCCTGGCCGAAGCGATGGGAGGGTACTTACAGGTCAACTCCACACCTGACGGAAATCGCTACGAAGTGGGGATCAAGCTTGCGATGGAGCCAAACCAGCGTGTCTACCTGACACCTGATCGTCGCCTGCAGGACTGTGAAGTGTTTGTTTTCCACGAGGGAGGACTGTTCGTTTCCGGCCTGGTACAACAGCTCCGATCATTTGGCATGGAAGTGGGTTGTGGGAAGTGGGGCACGAACGGCGGTGAGCCAATCGAGAAGCTCCTGTTGGCTGTAGAGAGACAGCAACTCCTGATTCTTGTACCGGCCATGGGCGCGCGCCGGATGCTGGTTGAGGTCTCTGAGTTCTTCAACGGCCTGAATGGCGATGCCAGTGCCACCAAGGTGATTTGCCTCGGGGCACCCGGCCACAAGGCCGATTTTGCGCCGCTCATGCAGGCTCTGCCTGAAGCCCAGTACATCCGTCGCCCGGTGACCCGAAAGGAGCTTCATGATGCGCTGATCAGGCGCCTGTTCGGGGGCGTGAAGAAAGCCAGCCGGCGTATTGCTTCCACCATCAGTGCGCACCCGCGGCAGCGTTCACTGCTGTTGATCGAGGAGTCACGCCAGCACCAGGGAGTGACTGAAGAGATGTTGCACGCACTCGGTTACCGGGTGGATGTGGCCGCGGCAGTGGAAGAGGCGCTGGAGCGGCTCGGGGACAAAAGCTACGATTTGGTGCTGGTGGATTGCCAGCAGAATACCGATCACAGCGCCGACATCATTGACAGGTTGCGCCACTGGGAGTCGGAGAATTCACCAGGTGATCGCATGCCGATTGTCGCCCTTACCAGTACCACCGAAGAACAGTTTGAGGGGCGCTGCCTAGCTGCGGGGATGGATGACTTCCTGACCAAGCCGCTGAACAAGGAGTCCCTCCAGGAAACCCTGGAACGCTGGCTGGGCGACGCCTGAGTAAGCTGAGCCAGGTTCCCGGGGCCTTGCTGGCCCCGGGTTGAGGGTTACCGCTACATCAGAACTGGTATCGAATCCCCAGGCGCGCGCGCCACAGCGAGGCGTCTGACACCCGGGTCTGGCCCGCGGGATCCAGGAACTCCTCGAAGACATAGCGTCCCTGTTCGTCCACGCTGGCACTGATCGCCGCCTGGTAACGAGGGAAACCGCCCTCGTACATTACTCCCCAGTCATCGTTCAGCAGGTTGCCCAGGTTCTCCACCACAAAGTAGGCGTTGGCGCGATCATCGGCACGGAAGCCCGGCAGTTCCTGGTTGATCTTCAGGTCGAACTTGGTCCACCAGTCGCTGCTGAGTTCATTGCGCTCCGCGATTCCACCCCGGTCCAGGTCCTCACTGTCCAGGAAAGCAAAAAAAGCATCCGTGTCGAAACCTTCCGCAAAGACGACATTCTGGTCGTCCGGACCACTGGGAACATAGAGCAGGTGTCGTGAGATAAAGCCGGTAGAGTCACCGAACTTGAAGCCGTCATCGAAGGTATAGGTGTAGGGACGTCCCTCGTTGGCGGAGCCGAACAGGGTGAAGCGGGTCTCCAGGCCGGCGAAAAGCTCCTGTGCGTAGTCCAGCTTCAGGGTGAACCGATGGGGTACGACATAGTTGGATGTCGCGGTACCCGGGTTCTCAGGGTCGGCGGTGGCAATATTCACGTAGTTTGAAAACGCGACCGAGCTGGTCATGGGATTGACATCCTCTGCCTCGGTGTAGGCGTAGCCCAGGGCTGCAGTCAGGCCGGACTCGAAGGACTTGGTCAGCCCCAGGGAGACGACGGTTGAGTAGCCGCTATCGCCCCGGGCGTTGGTCAGCATGAAGTCCTGCGAACGCCCCGTGTCGCTTCCATAAATGGGGCGGCCGTCGATGGCTGTGCCCACCTGGACGCGGGAGATATCGCGTACGATTGCTGCATCCTGGTAGTCACTGTAAAGCAGGTCGGCTGATGCCAGGTAGCCGTCGCCAAATTCGTAGCTGCCACCGATTGCATATTTCCAGACCGAGGGCACTTCGAAATTCGGGGCCAGCAGGTTGACTCCGCCATTGTCACCTTCGCCGCTGGCGACCGCGTCATAGAGTTCCGCCGGCACCTCGTAGATCGGCTGGCCGGAGCCGGTCCAGGCCAGGTCGAACAGGCTCTGCTGGCTGAAATCGGCGAGTGAAGTCTCTATCTGGGTAACGCCGTCGTTGGAATAGTTGTTGGAAATCCAGACATTGGGATTGCCGCCGGAATAGAGGCCGATACCACCGTGGACCTCAGCGCTGTCGGCCAGGTTCCAGTTGAAGCCGATACGTGGCTGCAGCAGGTCCTTGCCATCGAGGTTGGCCCGGTTGGAAAAGCCGTAGGCTGAAACGATATCGCCATTGTTTACCGGCCGTTCATCACTGCCATAACGGTCGTAGCGGAAGCCACCTACCAGGGTCAGGTCGACACTGGCAAAGGTGTACTCGTCCTGCAGGTAGAAGGTGTCGATGGCATAGCTGAATTCGGCCGCAGCGTCCTGGGGATTATTGCTGCCGCTGGCATTCTCGTAAATCAGGACGGAAGGGGTACCTGCGGCAAAGTCCGTGATGCTGCCAAAGCGGTACTCACCTTCGGCTTCCTGGACAAACATATTGAAGACATCGAACGTCTCGCGCTCATAGCCACCGTAGAGGCGGTGCTCACCCAGCTGCAGGTTGCCGGCGAGCTTCAGGCTGAGGCTCTCATAGCTCAGCTTGTTCGCATGGCGGGAATCGTCAGCGCCGAGATAAACGGTCGCCCGGGACGCATTGCCATCACCGTCGTCATCGTTTTCGGTGCGAATCTGCACCTCGCCAAACTCGGTGCCACCCAGCGAGAGCTGGCGGTTGTCCAGTTCCGAGTAGCCGATCTTGACCTCGGTTGAAAAGATGTCACTCCAGTCGGAATACAGCTGTCCGACGTAAGCATTGAGCTCCGCGCCACGCTCGTAGTAGTGATTGGAGAGCTCCAGTTCATCCGGGTCGCCGTCGGACTGGGCAATGCTGAAGCCATCATTGTAATTGTAGGTAAAGGCTGCCCGCTGGGTATCGGTGATATTCCAGTCAAGCTTAACCAGCAGTTTCTCATCCTCTTCCGGCAGACTGGACGGGAGCCCACCCGGGTCATAGCCGTAGATATCGCGGGAGATACGCAGGATTTCCTCCAGCTGTGCCTGCGAGACACCCTGGACCGGGGTAGCAGTGTTACTGCCGGCCGGGCCCCGATCGAATGTCGCCACGCCGTCAAGCTTTTCATAGGCGGCGAAGAAGAAAAGCTTGTCCTGGATAAGCGGGCCGCCCAGGGTGGTGCTGTAGCGCTGCTCATCGAACGGGGCAATATTGATATCGTCGCCCTCCAGTTGGTCGCCCCGCATACCGTCATCGGTGTAATCGTAGAACACCGACCCGTGCCACTGGTTGTCCCCGGATTTGGTAACGGCATTGATGTTGCAGGCGCTGAAACCACCGTACTGGACATCGAACGGGGCCAGCTCAACGGCCACCTGCTGGATGGCATCGTAGGAGAAAGGCATCCGCTCGGTAGGGTAGCCATTGCTGTTCAGGCCGAAATTGTCATTCATCCGCACGCCGTCGACGGTCAGGCTGTTAAAGCGCGGGTTGGCGCCGGCACATTGCACGGAATCGTTAAAGGCCTCATCCACGTACAATCGCGGGTCCAGCCGCACCAGGTCCTTAAGATCCCGGTTAATAGCCGGGGCACTTTCCAGGTCATCGAGACTGAAGTGTGAGGCGGGCCCTACCGCTGTGGCAGTGGGGTTCTGGACATTGGCCACAACACTGATTTCTTCCATTGCCTCCGGCGCCAGGCTCAGGTTCAGCGGCAGGGAGTCACCCAGTGAAAGGTAAACCCGATCGACTACCCGCCGTCCCTCGGGCGCATCGATGATCACCCGGTAAGGGCCACCTACCCGGAGTCCGTCCAGGTTGAAGCGCCCCGATTCGCCGCTGGTGATTTCCCGGCGGCTGTTTGACGGGGTATGCACTACGGTTACCGTGGCATTATCCAGCGGCTGCCCGTCAAGTCCGGTCAGCTGTCCCCGAATGCCGGCACTGGTTTCCTGGGCCATGACGCCCGGTGCACAACTGATGGAAGCCGACACTGCTGCTGACAGCAGTGCGCGGGTAAAATTGATTCGTTTCATTGAAAACTCCTGCTCCCTGGAAGGGTTGTTGAGATTCCTGCCCCTGGGAATTGCCGTGTTGCAGCATGCCCGCCAGAGACTGTTTTTGTTGTTTACGCGAGCCCGGTCGCGCGGACACTTTGTAACAGCCTTGCTTTAACCTGCTGTGACGGTGAGGTTTCCGGTTTATCTCCGTGCGGTTATATTTTTGTTACTGATTACAAACTGTCATGACAGGTGGTTATCCTCGGGCACTCAAGTAACCAAAGGACTTTGAACATGGGGAACAGCAGTACCGCAGTGACTGCATTGCTGGTTGCATCGATATTGAATTGCTTTTCCGCCACGGCCTGGGGCTGGGGCGAGGACGGTCATCGGGTAACCGGGCAGATCGCCTGGGATCTTCTTGATTCTTCTGTACAGGAACCGGTGCGGGAACTGCTGGCCGTGAAGGGAGAGAAAAGCCTGGCCGAGGCTGCAACCTGGGCGGATTGGATCCGTGGTGATGGGCAGTACGACTGGGCTGGCCCCCTGCATTACATCAGTCTCCCGCGTCACTGGTCTGGATACCAGCCGGGCCGGGATTGCCCGGAGCAGGGATGCATCCTGGGGGCCATTGCAAAGTTCCGGCAAATCCTGGCTGATCCTGATGCACCACAGGGAGAGCGGGCGGAGGCCCTGCTGTTTATTGTCCATTTCGTCGGTGACCTGCACCAGCCCCTCCACACCGGACTGGCCACAGACCGCGGGGGCAATGATGTGGAGGTGGAATTTTTCGGCTTTGGCACCAACCTCCATGCGCTGTGGGATGTTTTCCTGCCGGGAGGCTTCCTGACTGACTGGCAGGCATACGCGAAAAAGCAGGCTGCCGGGCTTGGCAAAAGCCGGTTAGATGCATGGCGCCGGGGAACGCCCGGGGACTGGGCCGCAGAGTCCCACCAGTTGGTGCATGAGTATGCGTATACAGAGAGCCGGGTGCTTGGAGAAGACTACTACCTGCGCAACCGCCCGATTATCGAAAGGCGCTTGCAACAGGCCGGGGTAAGGCTGGCAGTATTGTTGAATAACGACCTGGCGCGGGAGCGCTAGCAGCGGCGGGAGACCGCACCGGGCGCTACAGGCTCCCGGCGGAATGGCTGGCCCTGGCCGTTTCCGCGGGCAGTGGCCATACAAACGCCGCTGCCAGCAGGATAAAGCCGACCGAGATCCACAGGCAGGCGTTCAGGCCTGCCACCTGGAATACCCAGCCGGAAAGCACCGTCCCCAATAAGCGGCCCATGGCATTCGCCATATAGTAAAAACCCACATCCAGTGATACGCCGTCCTCGCGGGCATAGCGCACAATCAGGTAACTGTGCAGTGACGAGTTGACGGCAAACAGCGCCCCGAACAACAGGAGTCCCCCCAGCAGGCTGGCCTGGGGCGGCAGCCCTGCCTGCAGCGCTATGGGGATGGCGGCGGTTACAAGCGCCAGTGACAGTGCCCAGCCGGTCGCGGCCCGGTTGGCGGAACCACTGGTTGCGACGGAACCGGTGAACCTGGGGGCGAGTGACTGGATGACGCCGTAGCCTATGATCCAGATGGCCAGGAAGCTACCGATACGCCAGTGGTCCCAGCCGAATTCCATTCCCAGGTAGAGGGGCAGGGCGATAACAAACCAGACATCCCTGGCCCCAAAGAGGAACAACCGCGCAGCTGCCAACAGGTTGATTGCCCGGCTTTTGGAAAAGATATCCCGGAATTTTGCCTTCTGTTTTGCCCGGCCCAGGTCTTTCTTCAGCAGGCAGATACTCAGGAGCCAGACCAGGAACAGTGCCAGAGCCATTGCGCCAATGGCAGCGGTAAAGCCGATTGCACTCAGCAGCAGGGCCCCGAGGAAAAAGCCCAGACCCTTGAGGGCGTTCTTCGAGCCTGTGAGTATTGCCACCCATTTATACAGGGTCCCCTGGGCTTCGCCCGGGACCAGTAACTTGATGGCGCTCTTGGCACTCATCTTGTTGAGGTCCTTGGCAATACCTGAAAGGGCCTGCGCCGCCATTACCCACGGTACGGTCAGCATCGGCGATGGCAGCAGTAGCATGGAAAGCGCCACGACCTGCAGCCCAAGCCCGATATTCATGGTGCGGTTCAGTCCCACACGGGCACCCAGCCAACCTCCCAGCAGATTGGTAACCACACCAAAGAATTCATAGAACAAAAACAGTAGTGCGATCTGCAGCGGCGAATAGCCCAGCTCGTGAAAGTGCAGTACCACGAGCATGCGCAGGGCACCATCAGTAAGGGTGAACGCCCAGTAATTCCCGGTTACTAACAGGTACTGCCTGATTCCCGGTGAAAGGTGCTGAAACATCGACAAGTAGACCTATCTCAATTCGTGCCCGTGAGCGGGGCAGCCTTACTGCCTGGCCCCGACCATGCGTGCCAGTTCCACGGTGCGGTTGGCGTAGCCCCATTCGTTGTCGTACCAGGCATAGAGCTTTACATGGGTACCGTTGACCACCATGGTCGAGAGCGCATCGACGATACTGGACCGCGGATCGGTCCGGTAATCGATGGACACCAGCGGTCTTTCCTCGTAGCCGAGGATACCCTGAAGGGATCCATCAGCAGCTTGCCGGAAAAGGTCATTGACCTCTTCTGCGGTGGTTGCAGTTTCAACTTCAAACACGCAATCAGTCAGGGATGCGTTGGCAAGCGGAACCCGGACTGCGTGTCCGTTCAGCTTGCCCTCCAGCTCCGGAAATATCGCAGTAATCGCAGTGGCGGAGCCCGTGGTAGTGGGAATCAGGCTCATTCCGCAGGCGCGGGCCCGGCGCAGGTCCTTGTGGGGCGCATCGAGGATGGTCTGGGTATTGGTAACATCGTGGATGGTGGTCATGGACCCATGGCGGATGCCGAGGTTCTCGTGCAGTACCTTGACTACCGGTGCCAGGCAGTTGGTGGTGCAGGACGCGGCAGTGACGATTTGGTCCTGTTCCGGGTCAAACAGGTTGTGGTTCACACCCATCACCACATTCAGTACGGCGGCATCCTTTACCGGTGCGCTGACCACAACCCGGGCCACGCCCTGGTCGAGATAGGCCTGCAGCAGGTCTGTGCTGCGCATCTTCCCACTGGCTTCAATCACGAGGTCACAGCCGGACCAGTCGGTGTCACCAATATTCCGGTTATGTGTGCATCTCAGGCTTTTGTTGCCGATAACGATGGCACTTTCGTCGGCATGGGCCTCGTGTCGCCACTGGCCGTGCACGGAATCGAAGTTCAGCAGGTGCGCGAACGTGGCAGCATCGCCGCCGGGATCGTTGACCTGCACAAACTCGAACTCCGGCCAGTCCCATGCGGCGCGGAGGCACAGGCGGCCGATCCGCCCGAGCCCATTGATACCTATCTTGATTGCCATTGCAGAAATCTCCCTGATATGTAGTTTGTCAATTCGGGCACGAAGCCGGCTCAACAGTTGCCAGAACAGCGTTCGGGGCGATTGGCCATGTCCTCAAGTCGTTGTAGAGGTTCACTGAGGAAAGCCTCGTCGCCCGCAAGGGTCTGTTGCAAGACTGCCGCAGCCCACTCCGGCAGTTGCGGCGCAAGCCGGTAAAATACCCATTGCCCCTGACGGCGGTCGCACACAAGGCCGCACTCGCGGAGCTGTGCAAGGTGCCGCGATATTTTTGGCTGGCTCTCGCCCAGGGCCTCCATCAGTTCGCATACACAGAGTTCGCCCTCCCGGGCAATCAGTAGCACGCTGCGCAGGCGGGTGCCATCTGCAAGGCACTTGTAGAATCGCAAAGGGTTCAAGGCCGGGTCCCCGGGGTAATGTTGAATAACTCCGGGCAGTATATATGGAAATCCATATATGTGGCAGTGGGAATGTTTATGCCATACCGGCACACGCCGGGGCATGAAAGTCCCGATGGTGCCGTGCTTGTAGCCCATGGGTGTATCGTGCAGTATAAGAGTAATTATGTGGAGATGGCCGCCTCGTGAAGGGGCAGACAGCAGCTTGCCAGGTGCGGGGAGGGAATTTGCGCGGGCGCCGGATACTCCTTTCATTAATACTCACCGCCATTGTGCTGCCTGCCCGGGCCGAAGAGGTAATTGCGGCCGTGGCTTCCAATTTTGCCGCACCCATGAAGGTGATCGCGGCAGCATTCGAGGAGTCCACCGGACATCGGGTGCGCCTGGCTTTCGGTTCCTCCGGAAAAATCTTCGCCCAGGTCAGCAATGGCGCCCCTTTCGATATTTTCCTCTCGGCCGACCAGGCCAAGCCTCACGCCCTCCTGAATGCCGGCCTGGCCGAGCCCGGTAGTGCATTCACCTATGCCATTGGCCGGCTGGTGCTCTGGTCTCCTGTAACAGGCAGGGTATCCGACGGCCCAGGGGCGCTGCGGGAAGGCGGATATCGCAAACTTGCGCTCGCCAATCCACGCCTGGCCCCTTACGGCGCCGCAGCCGTACAGGTGCTCGGCTCGCTGGAGCTGGTTGAGACGACTCGCAGCCGCTGGGTGCAGGGTGAAAATATTTCCCAGGCGTTCCAGTTTGTCGCCACTGGCAATGCGGAGCTGGGATTTGTTGCTTTATCCCAGGTAATGAAAGAGGGGCGAATCGCGCGGGGCTCCGGTTGGGTGGTGCCCTCCAGTATGCACCGGCCGATCCGCCAGGATGCAGTACTCCTGGAGCAAGGTGCAGAAAACCCGGCCGCCCGCGCCTTGCTCGCTTTCCTGCGCTCGCCCAGGTCTGCGGCCCTGATCGAGTCCCACGGCTACCAGCTACCCGTGAGCGAGGAATAGCCATGGGTTTTTCCGAGGCGGACTGGATTGCCATTGGCCTGACCCTGCGGCTGGCGGTGACGGTGACCATACTGCTGCTATTGCTGGGTACACCCATTGCCTGGTGGCTGGCCCGCACCAGTTCCCGCTGGAAAGGGCCGGTGAGCGCGCTGGTGGCATTGCCCCTGGTGCTACCCCCGTCAGTACTGGGCTTCTACCTGTTGCTCTCCATGGGGCCCGGGGGGCCGATCGGCCAGCTCACCACGTCGCTGGGCTGGGGCACGCTGCCGTTTACCTTCTGGGGCCTGGTGGTGGCATCACTCTTCTATTCGTTGCCGTTTGTGGTGCAACCCATCCAGAACGCGATTGAAGCGATAGGGACGAGGCCACTAGAGGTCGCCGCTACCCTGCGGGCGGGACCCTGGGATCGCCTCTTCACTGTCGTTCTGCCACTGGCCCGGCCAGGGTTTATCAGCGCCGCGATCCTGGGGTTCGCCCACACAGTCGGGGAATTCGGGGTCATCCTGATGATCGGGGGGAATATCCCGGGAGAAACACGGGTCGTTTCTGTTCAAGTCTACGATTACGTGGAAATGATGCAGTATGAACGGGCCCACTGGCTGGCCGGGACCATGCTGCTGTTTTCCTTTGTGGTATTGCTGGCACTGTACGGGTTCCGTCGCCAGCGCCAGGGTACGGTACTGCGCATGGGGGGGTAAATGAGGCCTGGATTCGAGCCAGACGCTGTGTCGGCCAGCGATATTATTACGCGGTTCCAGCTTGCCTATCCCGCCGCTGAGGGGGATCCGGGGTTTTCGCTATCGGTGGATACCAGGCTGCCCGGCAGGGGCATTACCGGTATTTTCGGTCAGTCCGGATCGGGCAAGACCACACTGCTTAGGTGCATCGCCGGACTCCAGCAAAGTGACGCCGGGCAACTCGTTGTGGGCGGGGAAACCTGGCAGGAGAATGGTGTGTTTGTGCCCGCGCACAGGCGCCCGATTGGATATGTATTCCAGGAATCCTCCCTCCTGGATCACCTGAGCGCCAGTGGTAACCTGCAATATGCGCTGCGCAGGGCACGCCCGACGCCACCGGCGCAGCTTTATGATCATGTCGTGGCGCTAATGGCACTCGAGCCATTGCTCGCCCGTTACCCCCACCAGCTGTCCGGAGGGGAGCGCCAGAGGGTCGCCATTGCCCGCGCACTCCTGACCCATCCCCGACTGCTATTGATGGATGAGCCGCTCGCATCACTGGACTCAGGGCGCAAGCACGAGATCCTGCCTTACCTGGAGCGCCTGCGGGAAGAGTTTGCATTGCCGATTCTTTATGTCAGTCACTCACTCGATGAAATCGCCCGCCTGGCGGATCACGTGGTCATGATGAAAGCAGGGCGCCTGGCAGGGGCGGGCAGTCTGGCAGAAGTGCTGGGAGACCTGCACATGCCTCTGGCGCCGGATGATGAACGCTGTGTGGTGCTGGAAGGACGCGTTACTGAATGTGACCCACACTGGAACCTGGCGCGTATTGAAATACCGGGCGGGCACTTGTGGTTGGCCAATCTCAACCTCACGGTCGGGCAGCCGCTGAGGGTGCGCATTTTTGCTCGTGATGTGAGTATTACGCTGCATGCGCACGCTGATAGCAGTATTTTGAACCGGCTACAGGCCTCTGTGGCCGCCATTTCGGCGGAGGAGGGTAAGGCCCTGGCCCTGGTCCAGCTGCGTATCGGCAGTAGTGTGATACTGGCCCGGGTCACCCGGCGTTCACTGGCGGATCTGCGGATCGCGCCAGGAAGCCAGGTCTGGGCCCAGGTAAAGTCAGCCGCGATCGTCAGCTGAGTCACAGCGGCCCCGCTTTACAGCGGATACCGCCAGGCAGCCGGCGGTTTACAGGTTGAACTCGGCCCACACCGGTGCGTGATCCGACGGACGCTCCATTCCCCGAATATCGTAGTCGACACCGGCAGCCACGCATTTTTCTGCCAGTGGCTGGCTGGCAAGAATCAGGTCGATGCGCAGGCCGCGCTTCGGGTCACGATCGAAGCCGCGACTACGGTAGTCGAACCAGCTGAAGATATCGTCAGTATCCGGGTTTCGGCTACGGAAGGTATCAACAAGTCCCCAACCCTGGATTTTCTCGAGCCATTCACGCTCCTCCGGCAGGAAACTGCATTTGCCATCCCGCAGCCAACGCTTACGGTTTGACTCGCCGATACCGATATCCAGGTCGGAGGGGGAGATGTTCATATCGCCGATAACCAATACCGGTGCGTCCGGCTTACAGGTGGTTTGCAGATAATCATCCAGGTCGGCGTAGTATTTGCGCTTGGCCGGAAACTTCACCGGGTGCTCGCGGTTCTCTCCCTGCGGGAAATAACCATTGATCACGGTGAGCGGACTGTCGCCGCCAATATCGAATTTCCCGGCTACCATGCGGCGCTGTGCGTTTTCCTCGTCTTTCGGGAAGCCGTATTCACGATCGATAAAGGGATAGCGGGAGAGCAGGGCGACGCCGTAGTGGGTCTTCTGGCCGAAATAGATCAATTCATAGCCCAGGTCTCGGACCGCGTCCACCGGGAAGTCCTCGTCGGTAACCTTGGTTTCCTGCAGGCCGATAATATCCGGAGCGTGACTGTCCACCAGCGCCTCGAGCTGGTGCAGCCGCGCCCGAATGCTGTTTACATTGAACGAAACGACTTTCATTTATCCCCCATACAAAACAAAAAGGTCGGGCAAAGCCCAACCTGATCAATCGTTAAACAAGTGCAACAGTAACGGCGGACACCGGAAGGTGCCCGCCGCATCGAGTGGTCAGAAATTGGCGACCTGAGGCGGTGCCTTGGCGCTCTTCTCTGTCATACCGATAAAGTCGGACATGATGTAACCAGCCTCGTTGAGGATAGGGTCGTCCTCAAGCTTGATCTCCACGGGACCGCCAATGGCCGCTGTGCTATCGGACTCACTTTCCTCGTAAGCCTCGAAGGATTCATAGGGTTCCAGTCCCTTGGCGGTGCGGCGCCGGTTTTCCATGGTCAGGAGGCGTTCGTTGATATCCTCGCGCTCCTGCTTGCGGGTAAGCTCATTCAGGGAGACAAACTTGCGATCGGCACGCTCGCTCTCAAAGCTGAACTGCTCCCTCAGGTAGATGAAGTCCGGGTCGGCTGCCGTGCGCTCGTTGTGCTTCGTGACCAGCTCCGGCAACACTTCCTTCAGGTTAAAGTACTTGGCGTGCGGTACGGCGTGGATACGATCCCAGGGCAGGGCAGTATCGTAAGCACTCTCGCCGACACTCTCGGCATCGATCAGCTGCGGCATGGCTATGTCCGGTGTCACACCGGCATGCTGGGTGCTGTCGCCCGATACCCGGTAGAACTTGGACTGGGTGATTTTCAACTGGCCTTCCTTCAGGGGAGCCATGGTCTGCACCGTGCCCTTACCAAAAGACTGGTTGCCCACCACAATGCCGCGATTGTAGTCCTGGATGGCACCGGCAAAGATCTCTGAGGCAGAGGCAGACAGGCGGTTGATCAGCACCATCAGTGGCCCCCGGTACATCGCACGTGACCGCGAACGGTTATGGCGCGATATCTGCTCGTTGGCATGGCGAATCTGTACCACCGGTCCCTGGTCGATAAACAGGTCCGTCAGGTTGGTGGCTTCCTGCAGGGAGCCGCCGCCGTTGTTGCGGAGGTCAAGGATGATTCCGTCGACATTCTCCGCCTTCAGTTCGTCAAGCAACCGGGCAACATCGCGCGTAGTGCTCTTGTAGTTGGGGTCGCGACGGCGATATGCCTCGAAATCGATGTAGAAAGTGGGCAGGTTGATCACACCGACCTTGTAATTCTTCTCACCATCGGAGAACTCAAAAATCGCTTTCTTCGCTGCCTGGTCTTCCAGCTTTACCTTGCTGCGCTTGATCAGGATGGTGCGATGGGAGCCGTCCCCGCCAGTGGGAATGGTCTCGAGGCGAACAAAGGTGCCTGCGGAGCCACGAATCAGGTCCACGACGTCGTCCAGGCGCCAGCCGATCACATCGACCAGCTCGCCGTCCTTACCCTGACCGACAGCAACGATTTTGTCATTCGGCTTGATCTTGCCGGTCCGATCGGCCGGACCACCGGCAACCAGGCGTGCGACCTTGGTGTACTCCTCTTCCATCTGCAGTACCGCGCCAATGCCCTCGAGCGACAGGGACATGCTCATATTGAAGTTTTCCAGAGAGCGCGGGGAAAGGTAATTGCTGTGCGGATCATACAGGCGCGTCAGCGAGTTCATGTACAGCTCGAACACATCGTCACTGGTCTGCTGCTTGATGCGCTTCAGCTGCCCCTGGTAGCGGCGTACCAACAGATCCTGGATTTCCTGATCTTCCTTGCCGGTCAGTCGCAGGTTGAGGACGCTGGACTTGAGTCGCTTGCGCCACAGCTCATCGGCCGCACTGATAGATCCGGGCCACTCGGCCTCCTCCCGATCCATGATCAGGGACTCATCGCGTGTGAAGTCGAAAGAGGGCAGGCCCTTGTCGAGCCGGGACAGGATATTGTTCAGGCGATCGGTAACCCGGAGGCGATACCGGTTGTAGATCTCAAAGCCGGCGTCCACCTCACCGGTGCGCAGCTGGTCATCCAGGTCATCCCGCCACTCACGGAATTCCGCGATATCGGACGCCAAAAAATAGCTGCGGGTGGGGTCGAGTGCATCGATGTACTCATCCCAGAGGTCCGCAGACATCTCGTCGCCCACTTTCTGCTTGTTGTAATGCAGCATTTCCAGTTTGCCGACGATCTCACGGGCAGTGCCACCCTGGCCGTCCTGGGGCTCAAGGGTACCGACCTCTTCAGCGTGAAGGGGCGTGAAAGCGGTGAAAGTGAGAATCAGGAGGCCGGAGAACAGGGCTGTGATCCGATTGGTAAGCATAGGGAGTCTCTTTATACGTCCTACTTCAAGGCGCCGCTCAACCCGGCGGGACTGAGCCCCGGGCCTTGGCGACTTATAGCTTAGGACAAGTATAAAGGCTGAAAGCTCCAAAAGGCATGAGTTGCCTCTAATCCGAGGCAGGTGGTGTCGAGAAGGGCTGATTTTAGACATTTTGTTGCGCATTTAGCCGGTCAGACGCGTAAATATACTCAATGTTGGTACTGACGGATTGGAATAATCCGAGATACTGCTTTTTTTTTGAACAGGACCGAACCTTTTGAGGGCCACTGACAGGCACAGGGTTCACCTGGTGACCAGCCAGTCCGGCAGGCTTATAACTTCCTCACCATTTGATCCCCGGATCTGAGTTCCCTTCGGACCGAAACTTGGGCCGGTCATTGGGTCAACGGCCGGATCGCGCACCACCTCTTGGCTGCGAGCCGGCGGAGTGCGGGTTTGCAATTGGGTATTTGAGGCCAGAGCGGGCTTTGCTGTGATGACCAGGAAGGCGCAACAGCACAGCGTGGGCAACATGAATCACTTGTATCTCTTGACACACTGATACAGTTGGTGAGATTTTTCTTAGGTTCCCGACAGCGATTGCTGCAGAAAGTGCTGTCGTAGTTGGGGACATCGCAGAGCAAAGAATGACGAAAAAAGTGTCGGGTTCCCGTATGGAGACCCGGACTCAAAAAAATAAATTGCGCACAGAATAGGCAGGTATGGCCAAGAACACGCAACCCTTGCTTTCCTCCCCGGCCCGTTTGGGCAGCGGACCAGGCTATGTAAACAAGTCACTTTTTCATGGCTTCTTCGTGCGTGTCGGCGATCCACAGCCCGTTACCACAGCCTTTCACAAAGCGCCTTACCACTAATCATGCGGACCTTTTTATCCCCGCTGCCCAGGAGGATCAGTTGATGCGTTATTCCCTGGCGTTGTTTGTGATCCTGGCATTTATCTGGTTGGCCAACTCCGGCCATTACACCGGACTACTTCTCTCTTTTGGCCTGGTTTCCGTGTTCACAGTGGTTGCTATTTCGCAACGCATGGGACTGATAGACCACGAGTCACAGCCAATACACCTTGCTGGTGGCTTGCCGCGCTATTACTGGTGGCTGTTCACGAAGATCGTGCGGAGTAACATCGATGTAGTGCGGCATGTATGGCGGGGGCCATCGACCATCAGTCCGGTAAGCGCCTGGGTCCCCGCAAGACTGCATACCGATATGGGCAAAGTGCTCTATGCCAATTCGATCACCCTGACCCCGGGAACTGTGGCAGTGGATATTGATGGGGAAGAGATCCTTGTGCATGCGCTGACGGCCGAAGGGCTGGAAGACTTGCGCCGGGGGGAGATGGAACGGCAGGTAAGGGACCTGGAGGAATAATGCTCGCTGCAACAATTATTGCCCTGCTGGTGGTAATGGCGCTGGCGCTGGCCCGGGCTCTCTTAGGTCCTACCATTTACGATCGCATCCTGGCCGTTAACGTCTTCGGCACAAAAACCGTGGTCCTGATCGCAGTCATCTGTTTTACGCTGGGCAAGCCGGAATTCCTGGATATCGCCCTGGTTTATGCACTGATCAACTTTGTCAGTGTGGTCGGTGTTTTGCGTTATTTTGAGTTTCGTTCCGGCAATAGCTTCCCTGTAGTTGGCCAGGGTGACTTCAGTGGTGACGAAGGGGGGCAGGCAAATGACTGATCTGGTGGTGAGTGGGCTGAGTGCTGTGCTATTGGCCCTGGGTTGCCTGTTTATGGTTTCAGGGGCCGTCGGCCTGTTGCGATTCCCCGATTTTTATACACGCATGCACGCGGCTGGAGTGACTGACACACTGGCTACTTTCCTGATCATCTGTGCGCTGATGTTGCAGGCCGGCTGGAGTCTTGCGCTCTTCAAGCTCGGCCTCATCCTCCTGTTTATTTTTTTCACCAGTCCCGCTGCCAGCCACGCGCTTGCAAAGGCCGCACAGCACAGCACCCTGCGGCTCGAGCCGGGATCCGGACCTCGCGCTGTTCCGGCGGAGGCTGTCGGGGGACAGGAGACTCAACCCGCGGAACCGGCTCTCGAGGCGGACGCGGCCAATGGAGATCGGGCCTGAGCCCGGGGGAGCCTGATGGACTTACTACTCGATGTCGCGCTGCTGAGCCTCCTGCTTGTAACCGCTGTTGCCATTGCATGGACGCGTGACCTGTTTAGTGCCGCCATGCTGGCGGGTATTTACGGACTGCTTTCCGCCAGCTTCTTCGTGACCATGGGCGCTGTCGACGTGGCCTTCACCGAGGCCGCAGTGGGTGCGGGTATCTCGCCGTTGCTGATCCTGGCCACCCTGGCCCTGTGCGGGCGGAGACAGAAGCCGGACCGAAGTCGAGCGCTGCTGGCTCTCGGGCTGGTGTGCACGGTCGGTGCGCTGTTGGTGGCAGCGACCCTGGATATGCCAGCGTTTGGCGATCCGGATGCGCCGGCACAGACTCATGTGGCACCGCGCTATCTCCAGGAATCCATGGCCGAAATCGGTATTCCCAATGTTGTGACCTCGGTGCTGGCCAGTTACCGCGCCTATGACACCTTTGGCGAGGTGGTGGTCATCTTTACCGCTGGCCTGGGCGTGCTCAGCCTGTTACTGGGCCTTGCCGATACCCGTCGGTCCGCGCCCAGCCTGCAGGCAGTGCCGCGCCAGCACCTTGTTTTTCGTGTGATCGCGAAGATCCTTATCCCACCGATCCTCGTGTACGCTCTCTACGTTCAGTTCCATGGTGAATACGGGCCCGGCGGAGGCTTCCAGGCCGGCGTGATCTTTGCCGTTGGGTTCATTCTCTACGCCCTTGTATTCGGCCTGGATGCCGTGCGCAGGGTTGCCGGTCACGGGCTGGTACAGTTTCTTGCAGCGCTGGGCGTGCTGGTTTATGGGACTGTCGGGGTGCTGGGTATGGCTACGGGCAGGAACTTCCTCGATTACAGCGCACTGGGGAGCGACCCGGTTACCGGCCAGCACATCGGCATCATCGTTATCGAGCTGGGCGTCGGTATAACTGTAGCGGCCGTCATGATGCTGGTCTTTTACCTGTTCTCAGAGCAGCTGCAAGAACGAGGCGATGGGGGAGGGCAGTTAACCTCGGGGAGGGCCGGATAAGGTGCTAGTAACTTCGCTCTACAACTACTGGGTCGTCATTGGACTGATGATGATCGGGCTTTACATGGTTGTTGCCCAGGGCAACCTGATCAAGAAAATCATCGGCCTGAATATTTTCCAGACTTCTGTATTTATCTTTTATATCAGCGTGGGCAAGGTGGATGGCGGGGCAGCTCCGATCCTGTCAGAGGGTGAGGCCGTGTACTCGAATCCCCTGCCTCACGTGCTGATCCTCACAGCCATCGTTGTGGGGATCGCCACCACTTCACTGGCGCTGGCACTGATTATCCGCATCAAGCGGGCCTATGGCTCTGTTGAGGAGCGAGAGATTCAGGCGGAGGAAGCACAGTGCTGAGCCATTTACCGATACTCCAGGTTATCCTGCCCCTGGTTGCTGCGCCTTCATGCATGATGATTCGGCGGGCCAACCTGGTGTGGTTCTTTGCCATGCTGGTCAGCACGGCGGCACTGGTTGTGAGTGTCCTGTTGTTGCAACAGGTGCTTGACACCGGTCCCATCAGTTATCGCCTCGGGGGCTGGGAAGCCCCATGGGGAATCGAATACCGAATAGATCTCCTCAATGCCTGGGTGCTGCTGGTGATCACAGGGCTGGGCACCGCCGTGCTCACTGCTGCGCGAGTGAGTGTACAGCGGGAAATGGATGACCTGCGGCAGACAGTGTTTTACAGCCTTTATCTGCTTTGCTTTGCCGGGCTCCTTGGCATTGTGGCCACTGGCGACGTGTTCAACGTATTTGTGTTCCTGGAGATTTCCTCGCTGGCCACCTATGCGCTCATCGCCCTGGGCCGCGACCGGCGATCGCTGTGGGCGGCGTTCCAATACCTGATTATGGGAACCATTGGTGCCACATTTATCCTGATTGGTATCGGTTTCCTGTATATGATGACCGGTACACTCAACATGGCAGACCTGGCGCAGCGCCTGCCTGAAATCAACAGTTCCAATACCGTACTTGCGGCCTTTGCGTTTATCGTCGTGGGCGTTTGCCTGAAGCTGGCACTGTTTCCCCTCCATATGTGGCTGCCCAACGCCTATGCGTTCGCTCCCTCGATAGTGACCGCCTTCCTTGCGGCGACGGCGACCAAGGTAGCGCTGTATCTGTTGGTACGCTTTATTGTCACCGTGTTCGGCGTGGACTTCTCCCTGACCAGCCTGCCATTGCAGTCCCTGTTCATTGGCCTGGGCCTGATGGGCGTATTTGTGGCCTCGGTTGTGGCCATTTACCAGGTGGATATCAAACGGATGCTGGCCTATTCCAGTGTTGCGCAGGTTGGCTACATGGTAGTGGGGATCGGTATCAGCAGTGTGGTGGCCCTGCAGGCAACACTGTTGCACCTGTTCAACCATGCATTGATGAAGGGTGGACTGTTCCTGGCCCTGGCGGGGCTGGTCTACCGTCTGGGCAGTAGCCGGATCGATGCCTTCAATGGCCTTGGGCGCACCATGCCCTGGACCATGGGGGCGATCGTAGTGGGCGGAATCAGCCTGATCGGGATGCCGCTGACCGTGGGGTTTGTCAGCAAGTGGTACCTGATTACTGCCGCCATTGAGAGCGATATGTGGTTCGTGGCCCTGCTGGTGGTGCTCGGCTCCCTGATTGCTGCGATTTATATCTGGCGCCTGGTCGAGGCGGGATATTTCCGTGAAGCGCCCGTGGCCAGAGCAGCAACCGTTGGGGAAGCCCCGCTGTCCCTGCTGGTTCCCACGTGGATCCTGATCGGTGCGAACATCTACTTTGGTATCGATACCCGCCTGCCGGTTGAAGTTACCGGTGCCGCTGCGCAGTACCTGCTGGGAGGTATCCAATAATGTCTGCTGTCGACCTCCTGCAACTCAGTGTCCTGATTCCTCTGTTGGCGGCGGCTGGAATTGGCCTCACCGGCAAGCACCAGAACCTGCGTGAGAGCGTATCCCTGATTGCCGGCACCCTGTTGTTTGCCTCGGTCTGCAACCTCTACCCGGTGATCATGGCAGGCCAGGTGGTAGAGCTGATGTGGCTTGAGGTGCTCCCCGGGCTGGCGCTGGCATTCCGGGTGGAACCGCTCGGGCTCCTGTTTGCGCTGGTAGCCAGTGGCCTGTGGATCGTCACTACGCTCTATGCCATCGGTTACATGCGCGGTCACGGCGAGCAGAACCAGACCCGGTTCTTCGCTTTTTTTGCCATATCCATCGCCGCCGTCATGGGCATTGCCTTTGCCGAGAACCTGTTCACCCTGTTCGTGTTCTACGAGATCCTGACGCTTTGTACCTATCCGCTGGTCACCCATGCCGGTACCGACAAGGCGCGGGAGGGTGGCCGCGTTTACCTGGGCATCCTGCTGGGCACCTCGGTGGCTTTCTTCCTGGTGGCAATCATCGCCACCTGGTTGCTGGCCGGGACACTGTCTTTCCAGCCGGGGGGTGTTTTCAGCGGGGATACACCGGCTGGGCTGCTGTCGCTACTGCTGGTGCTTTATGTATTCGGTGTGGGCAAGGCGGCGATCATGCCGTTTCATCGCTGGCTGCCGGCGGCCATGGTGGCCCCGACCCCGGTAAGTGCTCTCCTGCACGCGGTTGCGGTGGTAAAAGCGGGTGTCTTTGTACTGCTCAAGGTGTGCCTGCTGATCTTTGGCCTGGAGACCCTGCGTGAGATTCCCGCCACCCAGTGGCTCCTGTACCTGGCGGGTGCATCGATCCTGCTCGCAGCCATTGTGGCAATGCGTCAGGAAAACCTGAAAAAGCGCCTGGCGTACTCCACGGTGAGCCAGCTCGGCTATATCACGCTGGGTGCACTGCTGGCCACCAGCGCCGGTATCACCGGCAGCGCGATGCATATCGTGATGCATGCCTTTGGCAAGATCACCCTGTTTTTCTGCGCCGGCGCCATCCTGGTGGCTGCCCACAAGACCGAGGTAGGGCAGTTGCGCGGCCTGGGCCGACGGATGCCGATTACCATGGGAGCGTTCCTGGTTGCCAGTCTCTGTATTATCGGCATCCCGCCAACCGGCGGCACCTGGAGCAAGTGGTACCTGTTACTGGGTACATTGGAGGCAGGCGAGCTGGGATTAATGGCTCTGCTGATGGTGAGCTCGTTGCTCAGTATCGGCTACCTGTTACCGATCCCATTGCGGGCATTCTTCTCTGACGCGTTGCCGGCCGATACCGGCGACACCAGTGTCGCCGTGCGCGAGGCCCCATGGCCGTCGCTGCTGGCGCTGGGGATTACAGCCACAGGCTGCGTCCTGTTATTGATTTATCCCGACATTATCTATCAGCTGATCAAGGCCGGAATCTGACCCGATGAGCACTGGTGACAAGCAAGACTTTTTCGATAAGCCGGAGAATATCCAGCGAATCCTGCGTACCTTCTACGCGATCTGCGCGCTGCTGGTGCTCGCGGATTTCGTGGTTCACCGTCACACCGAGCACGGTTGGGAAGGGCTGCCCGGGTTCTATCCGCTGTATGGATTCGCTGGCTGTGTGATCCTGGTGATCATTGCCAAGTGGATGCGCAAGTTCCTGATGCGCCCGGAAGACTATTATGATCGGCTGGAGCTCGGCGGCGATGCGCCTTCCGGTGTGAACGTCTCGACTGGTGCAGGTTCCCGGTCGCCGGAGGAAGGAATGAGGGGAGGGCAGGAGCATGTTTGAGATGGCCCCCTTTATTCCCTTTTTCGTCGCTGCACTACTGGCAATGGTCCTGCGTGGCTGGCCGCGCGCACTGGTAATGATTGCTGTGCCCCTGCTGGGGCTGGCCAACCTGTGGATGCTGGGAGCTGGTAGTTTCGGGGCCTATTCGGTGCTCGAGTTTGACCTGTTGCTTTTCCGCGCAGACAAGCTGAGCCTGTTATTCGGCTACCTTTTCCACGTCGCGGCGCTGATTGCGATCATTTACGCACTGCATGTTCGCGATACCCTGCAGCAAGTGGTGAGCCTGCTCTACGCTGGCAGTGCACTGGGTGCCGTGTTCGCCGGTGACCTGCTGACCCTGTTTATTTTCTGGGAGTTGCTGGCGGTCACCTCCGTATTCCTGGTCTGGGCGCGCCGCAACGGCCGCGCCTATATGGCGGGCCTGCGCTATTTCACCCTGCATATTCTCTCGGGGCTGCTGCTACTTGGCGGTATTATTTTCTACGGCCAGGCCCACAGCACTCTCTCTTTCGGGCAGATCGGGTTGGGCGACAACGCCTACAGCTGGATGATCTTCCTGGCCTTCGGTATCAAGTGTGCCTTTCCTTTCTTCCACAACTGGCTCACCGATGCATACCCGGAATCCACCCCGACGGGTACCGTATTCCTGAGTGCATTCACTACCAAGGCGGCGGTCTATGCACTGGCGCGGGCCTATCCGGGCACTGAGCTGCTGGTCTATATCGGTGCGACCATGGCCTGCTTCCCGATCTTCTATGCGGTAATCGAGAATGACCTGCGCCGGGTGCTGGCGTACAGCCTGATCAACCAGCTCGGTTTTATGGTGGTCGGTATCGGTATCGGTACTTCACTGGCCATCAACGGTGCCGTGGCCCATGCGTTTAATGATGTGATATTCAAGGGCCTGCTGTTCATGTCCATGGGCGCAGTCCTGCATGTCACCGGCCGTATCAATGGCTCAGAGCTGGGTGGCCTGTACAAGACCATGCCCAAGACCACTATCCTGTGCATCGTCGGTGCCGCCTCGATCTCTGCCTTCCCGTTGTTCAGTGGTTTTGTCAGCAAGTCGATGGTGATGAGCGCGGCGATCAAGAATGGCTATGACTGGGTGTGGCTGATCCTGTTGTTTGCATCCGCCGGTGTCTTCCACCATGCGGGCATCAAGATCCCGTACTTTGCCTTCTTTGCCCACGACTCCGGTATCCGGGCGCAGGAACCGCCTGCCAACATGCTGGTGGCAATGACGATAGCCGCGGCTCTCTGCCTGGCAATCGGTATATATCCGCAGGCGCTCTACAGCCTGCTGCCCCATGAAATGGCGTATACACCGTACGACGTCACCCATGTGCTGACCCAGCTGCAGCTGCTGTTCTTCTCCGCGCTGGCGTTCGTATGGCTCAACCTGCGGCGCCTTTACCCACCGGAGCTGCCGTCGGTAAACCTGGATGTCGAATGGCTTTACCGCCGGCTGTTCCCGCAGGCTGTGCGCGGCTTCGTAACCGCGGTATTTCGCCTCGACGGGCGCGCCCGCCGCGCTGCCATCGCCGGAGTGGGTAGTCTGATGGATTCCGTTGCCAGCCACCACAAGCCTGACGGCGTGCTGGCGCGCAGCTGGCTGACCGGGAGTATGGTCGCTGGTGTCATACTGCTGCTGGGCGTCTACCTGTTGCTGGGGTTCGCCCTGTAGGTCCGGGGCGGGCTCATCATGCTGAAGAGCCATGCCCCTATTTACTCAGGCTGGAATGGTACGGCGCAGGGCAGGGGAGTGCTGCAGCATTTCGATCATGGCATCCAGGTAGCGCTCGCCGATACAGGCCAGGTCCCGGTCACGGGGCTGCAGCAGCCAGTCCCCCAGGATCCCGACCAGTGACCCATGCAACAGTGGTGCTGCCAGTTCGATATCCAGGTCCCGGGGCAGTTGGCCGCGCTCAACCGCCCAGCTGATCAGCTGGCGGACCCGTTCCTGTCCTTCCTCGGTGCAATCGAGCATACGCTGGCGGATTTCGCCGCTCTCCGTGACCAGCTCGCAGCGGTGGAAGAGAATATCCAGGATCAGTTGCCAGTCCCGGTTACAGGAGACTTCCTGGAACAGCCACAGCCAGCGGGTCCTGAGTACCCCCAGCGGATTGTCCGGTGGTTCACTGCCGGCCTCTTCACACAGTTTCTCACCCGGTAGCTGCACGCGCTCAGCCAGGGCATTGAAGACATCGGCCTTGTTGCGGAAGTGCCCGTAAACTGCGCCCCGGGTGACGCCAGCCAGCTCTGCCACTTCCGTCAGCGACGGACGGGCCAGGCCCTGCTGGTGAAATACCGTGATAGCCGCATCCAGGATGCGTTCCCTTGTCTCCAGTGCGTCTTCTTTCCGCTTCTTGACCAACTCTCTGTCCTCTGGTGGCAACCGTCTATCTATTTACCCGCGGGATCGGTTCATATCCGGGTTAGGATGGCCGGCGTCGCCAAACCGGGCCGTTCCGGGCGCGAAGTGTAATTCATATTCATGCATGAATGAATACTTGCCGGCGCTACCGGCCGGGCGATAGAATGCGCGGCATTCTCGACCATTCATAACTGTCAGACCGTACTTACAGCGCGGTACGCTGGCGTCCACTGGCGAACCCAAGGGTCACTGGAGAGGTATCCATGCAGAAAAGGAATCTGTTGATCGGCATGCTGGCCGGCTTGTCGCTGCTGTCCGCATGCAGCCAGGAGCAGGGCGGGCGGCCACAGATGGCGCCAGAGGTGGCAGTGGTGACGCTGGCACCCGAGTCAGTGACGCTGACCCGTGAGTTACCCGGCCGCACCAACCCGTATAAGGTCGCCGAAGTGCGTCCGCGGGTTAATGGCCTGGTGGAGCAGCAGCTGTTCCGCGAGGGCGGGCTCGTCGAGGCCGAGCAGCCCCTGTACCAGCTGGATGATGCGACCTACCGTGCCGATTACGAAAGTGCCCGCGCAAGCCTGCAAAGCGCCCGCGCGGAGCTTGAGGTTGCCAGGCTTCGTGCCCAGCGGGTCGCCAACCTGGTCAAGACCGGTGCCGTGAGCAAGCAGGACAACGATAGTGCCCAGGCCGATCTCAAGAAGGCTGAGGCGGCAGTCGCCAGCGCGCTGGCGGCGGTGAAGCGCAGCCGTATCCCGGTGGACTATGCCCGGATCAGTGCGCCCATTTCCGGTCGTATCGGCAAGTCATCGGTAACCCAGGGTGCACTGGTTACCGCGAACCAGGCGCAGGCACTGGCTACCATCCAGCAACTGGATCCCATC
This sequence comes from Microbulbifer sediminum, assembly GCF_021729035.1. Taxonomy (GTDB): domain Bacteria; phylum Pseudomonadota; class Gammaproteobacteria; order Pseudomonadales; family Cellvibrionaceae; genus Microbulbifer; species Microbulbifer sediminum. Next base: position 224,745 of record NZ_JAJSAP010000002.1, read on the forward strand.
TACGTGGACGTGAGCCAGTCTACCAGCGAGCTGCTCAACCTGCGGCGCGCGCTGGAAGCGGGGAAAGTGGAAGACACCGCTGACCTGCCGGTAACCATCCTGTTGGAGGACGGCTCCACCTACGAGCACAAGGGCAAGCTCGAGTTTGCCGAAGCCACTGTCGACCCGACCACCGGCAGTGTCCTGCTGCGCGTCGTTGTGCCAAACCCCGAGAATATGCTGTTGCCGGGTATGTATGTGCGCGCGGTGATCGGCCGCGGTATCCGCGATAACGCCATCCTGGTCCCCCAGCAGGGCGTCACCCGCGACCCCAGGGGCAACACCAATGCCATGGTGGTGAACAGTGAGAACACGGTGGAGGTACGCCCGCTGACCGTCAGCCAGACCATTGGCAGCCACTGGCTGGTGGAGGACGGCCTGCAGGCCGGTGACCGGGTCATCGTCGAGGGGCTCCAGAAAATCCGCCCCGGCGTCCAGGTCACCACCGTATCCGCTGAACCTGAACAGCCAGCCCCTGCGGCGGAAAGTGCTGCTGCAGCTGATTCCTGAGGGGGCATACCATGGCATCTTTCTTTATTGACCGCCCCATCTTCGCCTGGGTGATCGCGATTGTCGTGATGCTCGGTGGCGGGCTCGCGGTCAGCAAGCTCGCCGTAGAGCGTTACCCGGATATCGCGCCGCCCACGGTATCCATCAGTGCCAGCTACCCCGGTGCCTCTGCCCGGGTAGTAGAGGAATCGGTGACCCAGGTTATCGAGCAGGGCATGACCGGGCTCGACGGCCTGTTGTATATGTCCGCTACCAGCGAATCCAATGGCCGGGTGAATATTTCGCTGACGTTTGCCAATGGCACGGATCCCGATATCGCCCAGGTACAGGTGCAGAATAAACTGCAGCTGGCCATGCCGCTGTTGCCGGAAGCGGTGCAGCGACAGGGGGTGAATGTTGGCAAGGGGCGCAGCGGCTTCCTGATGGTGGTGGGGTTTGTGTCCGAGGACGGGCGCATGGACCGTGCTGATATCGCAGACTATATCAATGCCAACATTGTCGACGCTATCAGCCGGGTGCCGGGCGTGGGCGGTGTCAGGGTATTCGGTTCCCAGTACGCCATGCGTATCTGGCTGGACCCAAACAAGCTTGAAACTTACAAGCTGGTGCCCAGTGATGTAATCGCCGCGGTCCGGGCCCAAAACCAGCAGGTGGCCGTGGGCAGCCTGGGCGGGACGCCGGCCATCGATGGCCAGCAGCTGAATGCCAATGTGGTGTCCCAGGGACGGCTGGAGACACCTGAACAGTTCCGCGATATTGTTATCCGTTCCAATCCCGACGGCTCGGCACTCAAGCTGGGCGATATCGCGCGGGTCGAGATTGGTGCAGAGAATTACGACTTTATCAGCCGCTTCAATCGCCAGCCGGCCACCGGCCTGGCGGTGAACCTCGCCACCGGCGCCAATGCGCTGGAGACAGCCGATGGGGTGCGGGCGAAGCTCAAGGAGCTGGAGCCTTATTTCCCGGCCGGGATCAAGACCGTGGTGCCGTTTGACTCGACACCGTTTGTCGAGGTGTCCATCAAGGGCGTGATCCAGACGCTGATCGAGGCGGTGATCCTGGTATTCCTGGTGATGTACCTGTTCCTGCAGAACATCCGCGCCACGATTATTCCCACTATTGCCGTGCCGGTCGTACTACTGGGCACTTTCGGCGTGCTGGCGGCGATGGGCTTCTCCATCAATATGCTCACCATGTTTGCCATGGTACTGGCCATCGGCCTGCTGGTGGACGACGCCATTGTGGTGGTGGAAAACGTAGAGCGGGTGATGAGCGAAGAGGGCCTTTCGCCCCGAGAGGCCACTCGCAAGTCGATGAAGCAGATCACCGGGGCGCTGGTGGGTATCGGCGTGGTGCTCTCGGCGGTATTCGTGCCCATGGCATTTATGGAAGGCGCCACCGGGGTAATTTACCGGCAATTCTCGGCCACCATCGTCGCGGCCATGGCACTGTCGGTGCTGGTGGCCATCGTGCTGACACCGGCCCTCTGCGCCACCATGCTCAAGCCCATTGCGAAAGGTGAGGGCCATGCGAAGACGGGTTTCTTCGGCTGGTTCAACCGCAACTTTGAAAGAGGCACCGCTGGCTACCAGCGTGGTGTACGGGGGATCGTGGCGCGGGGCGGTCGCTTTATGTTGCTGTTTGCAGGCCTCGCCGCAGTGATGCTGGTGCTCTTCCTGCGTCTGCCCAGTTCCTTCCTGCCGCAAGAGGACCAGGGTGTGCTGTTTTCCATGGTCAATGCGCCGGTGGGCGCCACCCAGCAGCGCACCATGGAGTCGATCAGGAAAGTCGAGGACTACTATCTCGAGAACGAGCAGGACACGGTTAAATCTGTCTTCAGCGTGCAGGGCTTCAGCTTTGCGGGTAGCGGGCAGAACAATGGTATCGCGTTCATCAATATGCACGACTGGGAAGAGCGTGAGGAGCCGGGTCAGGACGCGGGTTCTGTCGCCATGCGGGCCATGGGCGCGCTGATGCAGATCAAGGACGCCATGGCCTTCGCTTTCTCGCCACCGGCGCTACCGGGCCTCGGCACCTCCGGGGGCTTTGACTTTTACCTGAAGGACAATGCCAACCTGGGACACGAGGCACTCACGCAGGCGCGCAACCAGCTCCTGGGTGCGGCGGCAGAGAGTCCCCTGCTGGCAAATGTGCGTCCTAATGGGCAGAACGATACACCCCAGTTCCGCCTGAATATCGATACCGAGAAGGCAGCCGCGCTGGGCCTGTCGATCAACGAGATCAATACCACCATCGGCACCGCCTGGGGTGGGCGCTACATCGATGACTTTATCGACCGTGGCCGGGTAAAGAAGGTCTACGTGCAGTCGGACGCGCCGTATCGGATGGTGCCGGAGGATTTCAACAAGTGGTCCGTGCGTAACCGGGACGGGGAAATGGTGCCGCTGTCGACCTTTGCCAGCTTTGAGTGGGAGTACGGTTCCCCGCGCCTGGAGCGCTACAACGGCGTGCCAGCGATGCAGATCAACGGCTCCGCTGCACCCGGTGTGAGTTCCGGGGAGGCCATGGCGGAGATGGCACGCCTGGTCGGCGAGCTGCCGGCTGGCATCGGCCTGGAATGGACCGGCCTGTCATACCAGGAGCGGCAGGCAGGCGCCCAGACCCCACTGCTGTATACGCTGTCGCTGCTGATCGTGTTCCTGTGCCTCGCGGCCCTCTATGAGAGCTGGACAGTGCCGACCGCGGTACTGCTGGTCGCTCCGCTGGGTATCCTGGGGGCTGTGCTCGCCAATACGCTGCGCGGTATGGAACGGGATATCTACTTCCAGGTGGCGATGCTCACTACGGTGGGCCTGACCAGCAAGAACGCCATCCTGATCGTGGAGTTCGCCAAGCAAAACCTGGAAGAGGGCATGGAACTGGTCCAGGCCACCATGCGCGCGGTGCGCGATCGCCTGCGCCCGATCCTGATGACCTCGCTGGCCTTCGGCCTGGGGGTACTGCCGCTTGCCATTGCCTCCGGTGCGGGCTCCGGTGCCCAGCAGGCCATCGGCACCGGGGTGCTGGGCGGCATGCTGGTGGGGACATCGCTGGGGATCTTCTTCATTCCCCTGTTCTTTGTGATTGTGCAGCGTCTCTTTGGTCGCTCGCGGAATGCTGAAGAGCTCACAAGTGAATCGGAGGCGCCTGCCCGGGGGAATCTCCGTGAAAGCGCCCCGGCAGATGTGACCTGAGCGCTGGGGCGGCCGTGAAAAAGAAGCAGGTGTATACCGCCTGACTGGAAACGCCGGCAATCGCCGGCGTTTTTTTATGTGCGTTAGAATGCGTGGCAAACAATCGCAACAGGAGACCGGGATGCGCAGGGCTGCACTCGCGACGGCGTTACTCTTCAGCGGGAGCGCCTTTGCCGACGACCAGGGCGGGGATGTTGAAAGCCAGCTTGAGACGCTGGTGGTCACCGGCAGCCCCCTGCACGACAGTCGGGCGGACTACGCCGGCAGTATGGCGGTGTTGGAGGCCGACTCCCTTACGCTGGTGAACCACAGCCATATCCAGCAGAGCCTGGCCCGGGTTCCCGGGGCCAACCTGAGTCGCGGCAACGGGCAGGAATACCTGCCGGCCCTGCGTTCGCCGGTGCTGACCGGCGCCGGAGCGTGCGGCAGTGTGCTGGCCATGCAGGATGGCATCCCGCTGTTCCCCGCCGGCTTTTGTAATATCAATGAGCTGTTTGCCGCCCACAGCGAACAGGCCGAACGGATCGAGGTGATCCGCGGGCCGGCCGGTACCCTGCACGGTGCCGGTGCCATGCATGGTGTGGTCAATGTACTGGGCCCGTCATACGGATCCGCTGATACCGGGCGGGCCAGCCTGGAAGCGGGGCCCAACGATCGCTGGAGATTCACCAGTCGGATTCCCACCGCCACCGGTGCCGGATCGGGTCTGCTTGCCGCCGTCTCGCTGGCCAGTGACGGGGGCTACCGGGCAAGCTCCGGCTACGACCAGCAGAAACTGACCCTGGTGCACCGGAGCGGGCAGTCCACTTCCGAGACCCGTTTCAACGCCACCAATCTTGAGCAGGACACTGCAGGCTATGTAGTAGGGGAGGATGCGTACCGGGACGATGTACTCCGACGCTCTAACCCCAATCCGGAGGCTTTTCGCAATGTGCGTACTGCGCGCCTGTCGCACCGGCTGGAATCAGAGTGGGGGGCGGGCTACAAGCTCGAAATCACCCCGTACGCCCGCTATGGGAAGATGGGCTTCCGGCAGCACTTCCTGCCCGGGCAGCCCCTCGAGGAAACCGCCCACGGCAGTGCGGGCGTGCGGACCAGCCTGACCGTGCCGGTGAACGATTTACTCGGTGTCGCGGCAGGCGTCGACGGGGAAATTACCCACGCCTCCCTGCGCCAGTCACAGTCCGGCATCGCGGCCGGATCCGGGTTCCTGGCGGAAACTGTTCCACCTGGCCGGCATTACGATTATCACGTCAATGCGTTCCTACTCTCGCCCTATGCACTGGCATCCCTGCGACTGACGGAGCGACTGGTACTGGAGGCGGGACTGCGGCTGGAAAAGCTGTCGTACGACTATGACAACCGCATGCTGGCCGGCCGAACCCGAGACGATGGTAGCAGCTGTGGTTTCGGCGGCTGCCGCTACAGCCGTCCCGCGGATCGACGGGATGACTTTGAAAACTGGTCACCGCAGCTGGGGTTGCTTTACAGCTGGAGACCGGCCCATCAGCTGTTCGTAAACCTGGCCCACGGTTTCCGCGCACCGCAGGCGACCGAGCTTTACCAGTTACAGCGGGAGCAGCAAGTGGCCGAGCTGGATTCCGAGGAAGTTCGCAGTGTCGAGCTCGGGCTGCGGGGCGGGGCCGGGGACTTTGATTACGAGGTAGTGGGTTTTGCCATGGAGAAGCGCAACGTGATCTTTCGCGATGCCGACTTCTTTAACCGCTCCGGCGGGACCACTACCCACCGCGGCCTGGAGCTGGCACTGGGTTACCAGTTGGCACCGCAGTGGCTGGTGGATGTGTCAGCGAGCTATGCGGAGCACCGCTACGACGATGAGAGGCTGCTCGACGGAATAGCGCTGCAAGACAAGCTGGTGGACTCCGCGCCGCGCAGTTTTGGTTCCGCCCGTCTCCAATGGCAGCCGGATGCCGCCACGCAGCTCGAACTCGAGTGGTTGCACCAGGGACAGTACTACACAGATCCCCTCAACCTGCATAGCTACCCGGGCCACGACCTGTTGCACGCACGTGCAACTCGACGACTGGGCGAGCGCTGGTCAGTAGGGGTGAGATTGCTCAACCTACTGGATGAGGAATACGCGGAGCGAGCCGATTTCAGTAACTTCAGCGGCGATCGGTATTTCCCCGGTGAATCCCGGGCGCTTTATGCCGAATTATCGCTGCAGCTGTGACCGCACGACGCTGTTCCGGTTCTCGGGGCATTGTCAGTCTCGGCCCGGATACGGGTAATGGCGACAGATTGTAATAATTCCTGGCTGGCTGCGACTCTTGTGCCAATACAAGCAAAGCTTATCGCCAAGCCGGTGATCCGGCCTGAAAACAACAGGGGTCAGCTGATGCGGCACATCTTAGTCACCATCCTGCTGTTGGGCCATTTTACCCTGGCCGGAGCCTCTGAACCGGATCACGGCACCTGGTCGGACCTGTTGCGGAAGCATATGGTCCTGCACGATGGCGGCCGCGGCTCGACCGTGGACTACCGCGGAATGCAGACCGACCAGGGGCGACTGGATGGCTACCTTGCAGAGCTGGCGAACGTGGAAAGGGATACCTTTGAGGGCTGGGAAGAGAGTGAGCGACTGGCTTTTCTCATTAATGCGTATAATGCCGCGACCGTCCAGCTGGTGCTGACAGAATACCCCGGGCTGGAGTCCATCCGGGACATCGGCTGGCTTCCGGGGGCAGCGTGGCGCCGGGAGTTCATTTCCCTGTTCGGCCGCAGGTATTCCCTGGATGATATCGAACACGGCATGATCCGGCAGGATTTTAATGAGCCCCGCATCCATTTTGCGGTCAATTGCGCGAGCGTGGGTTGCCCGATGCTGCGCGAAGAGGCCTATACCGGGGAATTGCTGGAGCAGCAGCTCAAGCAACAGGCTCGCCGCTTCCTGTCGGATCGGTCCCGAAACCGTGTCACCGCTGAAGGTCTGGCGCTGTCGCGACTATTCAAGTGGTATGGGGACGACTTCAGTAGCGGCTGGCGTGGCCACGGGAGTCTCGGGGAATTCCTGCTGGATTACCGGCAGGCCCTGGGCCTCGATCCCGCACAGGTAGCGGCCCTCCGCGCCAATGAGCTCCAGATTAGGTTCCTCGACTACGACTGGCGCCTGAACGATGCTGGCAGCCGGTAATACACGTAACACCCGAGAAGAATTTTGGATGACCAACAGAGGCCAGGAATGACCGATAAGAGTTTCCGTAAAAACCCCATCGCACTCTCATTGATACTGCTCGCTGCAACACCGGTACTTGCCCAGGAAGCAGAGCCCGAGCTGGTCGAGGTAGTGGGCAGCCAGGATGACCCGGTGCGCGCGGGTCTTGCGGACAATACCGTCAGTGATGCTTTCGGGGAGGGGCTCACCAGCGAGGATATCGCACGTTCGGTCACGCCCATTGACGAATGGCTGCTGGAGGCAGTGGCTGTGCAGGACCTGCGGGACCTGCAGCGCGTTACGCCCAACACCTACGGCGCAACCGGTTTCGGGGCCCCCAGCCTGCCGACGGTGCGCGGGCAGCTGGGTGAGGTCTTTGAGGCCGGAATGCGGCGTCAGGTGGGCAATAACGGCCTGGGGATTCCGCTGTCATTCAATGCGGTGGGGCAGGTAGATGTGGTGCGCGGCACGCCATCGGTGATCCTCGGCACCACCCAGCGCACCGGTGGTTTCGTCAACCTGCAGCCCAAGCGACCGGACCTTGCCCGCTCCAGTCGCTCGGTGCAGGTCCGGGGCGGTGAATGGGATCGCTACCGAACCCAGCTGGATTATTCCCGGGTACTGGAAAAGGGGCGTTCGGCGGTGCGGGGCAGCTATGAACACCGCGACGAGGGCAGCTTCTACGATTATGCCGGCCTCGACAGCGACAACCTGTTCCTGGCCTATCGCCTCAGGCCCGACACCAGCAGTGAGTGGAATATCTCGCTGGAATACTACGATATCGACTGGACTGACAATGCCGGTATCAACCGACCGACACAGCAGCTGGTTGACGACGGCCTGTATGTACAGGGGCAGGGTGTGCAGCCAGGTGGTTCCACGGTGCCCGGTGCCGGTGCACTCGTGAGCCCCACCGGCCCGGTGGAAATTGATCGCAGCACCGTGCTCACTGATCCGCTGGATATCAACGGTGCCGAAACCCTGCTCCTGCACTCCGTTTATCGCCGTGAACTGGGTGAAGAGCTGGCATTTATCAACCGCACTTATTACGAACACCTGGAGCGCGAAGAGATAGCGCAGAACAGTTTTGTCGAAATTATCGACGGGGCGGATACATTCGAGAACCGGACTGAACTCCATTTCGGCGATACCGTCGCCGGCATCGGCCTGCGCTACAACGACGTGCTGGGCTACAGCCAGTTCACTACCGAGGCCGACCTGCCCATTGATCTCACCGGGCCGCTGGCAAGCCGGCGTATACCCTTGACCGAGGCCCAGCAAGAACGCCTGGTGGAACTGCGTCCGGGTTTGTTCGTGTCCCCGGGCGGCCAGTATGACCTCGATGGAGACGGATTCGGCGACTTCAACCTGTCTGACACCACCGATTCCAGTAGCCTGCAGACCGGGCTGTTTGTGCAGCATCGCCAGGATTTCACCGAGCGGCTCTGGGTTACGGCCGGCGTACGGGGCGACTACTACGATGTGAAGGCCCGGGACCCGCTGGCCCCGTCAGGAGTACAGCGCGCCAGCGACGATTACAGCGACTGGCTGAAATCCGGCAGCGCCAGCCTGCACTATCGCCCGCAGGAACCTGTTACCGGCTATGCCACGCTTGCCTACCAGGAGTCCACCTCCAACAGCCTGGGCGGCGGCAACGTGCTTTCCGGTGACAACACCATCAGTCCGCTGAACTTTGCCACTGAAAATACGCTGTACGAGATTGGCCTGAAGTACCGGCCCGAGGGGAGCCCCTGGTATGCCGATGCAGCACTGTTCGAGCAGACCCGGAGCCTGCGAAACCGCGACGGGAGCAATTCGGGTATCCGCACACGGGGCGTGGAGATGCAGCTCTTCTACCAGGGTGAGAGACTGTGGGCCAATGCCGGTGCCAGCTACCTGGAGGCCCGTTTCGATGACTCCGCTGCCTATCAGGACTCGCGGCAGGTACTGGACGCCTTCGACGACTCACGTCCGGAGATTGTTGCGGGAACCGGCGCGGGTGCGCCCAATTTTGCCCGCTTCGCCCCATCGGATGCCCGCCTGCAGGGCCTGCCGGATTGGACTGCATCCGCGGCTGCGGGTTATCGGCTGAGCGACGCCTGGTCGCTGGGTGGATCGGCGGTACTCTCCGGCAGCTACCCGCTGGATTACCTGCAGACAGTGGAGATCCCCGCGCAGTTCACCCTCAACGCCAATGTCGAATACCGCTTCAATCAACAGCGTACTTCGGTTCGGCTGGATATCTTTAACCTGACCGACGAGGAAAACTGGGCGCCGGTATTCGAGGGTGGCTATTTCGGCTCCACGCTGGTCTTCCCCGAATTGCCCCGACATATCGACCTGGCGCTGTCGCACCGGTTCTGAGGCATCAGGGGTTGCCCGGCAGCGCGCTCCAGCTGGCATAGGGATCCGGGCCGTCGTCGAGCGGGATGTGGATCATCCTGAGGGTGCGCTGCCCGGCGGGCCGGGCCAGCTCGGCGTAGATCTCCGCGGTCGAAAGGCCGTGGGGCTCGCCGTTTTCCTGGGACAGGGCGTAATAGGCCCGCGTCACCCCACACAGGTACATGGCAGCCAGGCACATGGGGCAGGGGTGTCCGCTGGCGTACATGATGGCTCCATCAAGCCGCGGATGGCCGGCACTGCAAGTGGCAGTGCGGATTGCCTGTAGCTCGGCATGCGCTGTCGGGTCGCCGTCCCGGTGAATGGTATTGACGCCCTCGGCAATCACCTGGCCGTCACGCACCAGCACGGCACCGAATGGCCGTCCAGATTCCTGCCTGACGTTCTCATCAGCCAGGGTCACCGCGCGAGCCAGGAACTCGCGATGCTGGGCTTCTGTCGACGGACTATCCGGGTCACTCTTCATGGGTTACCTCCACTACGGCCTCTCTCAGGTTAGCCGGAGCCTGGGGCGGTGGGGATATCTGTCGGAAGGGGGGAAGCGGCCCACCATTTTGGTGGTGGGCCGGACGGTCAGCGTCAGGCGGCCAGTTCCTCGATGCGTTCGTGAGCACCGGTCAATGCCTTTTCCTTTGCATCATCGTTGATGGCCAGGCCCTCGGCATGCACGAACTCAACGTCAGTAATGCCGATAAAGCCCAGGAACTGGCGCAGGTAGGCAGTCTGTGCATGATCCTCGCCGTAGATTCCGCCCCTGGTGATGAACACCACGGCCTTCTTTCCCTTGAGCAAGCCTTCCGGGCCGTTTTCGGTGTAGCGGAATGTGACCCCCGCACGGGCGATATGGTCAAAATATGCACTGAGCGTTGTGGGTACGCTGAAGTTGTACATGGGGACACCCAGCACCAGCACATCGGCGCGCTTGATCTCATCGATCAGTTGGTCGGAATAAGCGACTACCGCCTCCTGCTCCGGGGACCGTTCGCCCGCGGGGGTGGTAAACGCACCGAACCGCTGGGCGTCCAGATGGGGTACCGGCTCTTCCGCGAGGTTCCGCGTAGCCACGGTGGCGCCGGGGTTATGTTGCAGCCACTGCTCTGTATATGCATCGGCCAGTTGCGAGGATTGGCCGTCGTTGTGGAACAGGCTCGCTTTGATCTTCAGTATCCGGGTCATCTCTCGTACCTCCATCGGTATTCCTGAATTTGATGGCGGCATTTAAGCACTGAAGAAATCGATTGAAAATTGCAAATTTATGGCTGAATGGGTCTATTTTTTAGAAGCGTTGCCCAGCGAAACCCATCAGTGCCCCCCGCGCTGTGCCTGAACCTCCGCTCAGGTCGCGGCTGACTGCGATGTTTCCTGGCGGTCCTGCGGGCCGCTGTACCAGAAATTGTAGAAATCCTCGGTCACATTCTGCTCGATTTCGTGGGCATCCTCGCGGGGGCAGAACAGGGTGATGGTCACCACATCGTGTCCCAGCTCGTTGGATGAGAAGGTAATCTTGGGTTCGGTCCCCACCAGCTCGACTCCCGTACGGTGTTCAATCATCTGGCAATAGCGTGCTGCCACTTCCCGGAATGCCTCGCTGTGTTCGTGGATACGTTCCAGCAGGAACTTCTTGGCGGCAAAAGGATTGCCACCCTTGTTCTCCCTGGTAATGGAAAAGGTATGCTCAATGTAACGTCGCATAAAGTTCAGGTTCTTGACCGGCTGGGTAAAGAACACATTATTGGGAATGTACAGTGTGATACCGGTGTAGCCACTGCCGAGGCCATGGGGGTCGATCTCCAGCAGGGTAGTGCTCAGCCAGTCACTGTCGATCACCTCCCCGAACTGGTCGCCCACCTTGACCCAGTCGCCTACCAGGAAGGAGCGCATGCTGGCCTGGTACAGCTTACCCACCAGGCTCTGCACCAGTTCCCGCAGGGCCAGCACGATGGCGACTGAGAAGGCAGCGATGGAAAGGGCGAATTCCCGCAGTTCCGAGACCCAGACCGCCACAAGGCCGAGGAAGATCAGCAGGTTGCTGAAATTATGTACTGTATTGATCCGGCGCCGGCGATCCTGCTTGCTCCAGCGCTTCTGGCGGGCAAATATAAATGACAGCAGCAGGCGCAGCAGCAGGACTACGACAATCACCAGGATTGAGAGGAAGAGCTTGTTCTCGAGCAGCTGCTGCAGCATTGATACTCCATCTTTACTGTGGGTTGGTCATATCCGTTCAAGCCGGCATAGTAATGATTTCCGTGCCCCAAGGACAGACGCTACCCACAAAAGAATAGACCGCTGCACAATGTTTCAATCGACTGTGTCGAACCGTGGTTTCGATAACTTTCAAAGCAGTAATGGTTCCGGCTTTGCATAATGGTTGTCTGGCCGGTTTAAGAGGCGGTATGGGGCGACATAGGGCAAACGATAAACTGCCAGCCAGATAGTTCTGACAAAAAGGGGATTAAGCGTGAGTAATCTGATCAGGACTGCAGAGCAGGAATGCGACTTCATTGAGGGATGTGGCGCTATCCAGGAGATCATCGAGCCCAGGTCACGGGAGCTCGGAGGTTTCCAGGTGCGTCGGGCGCTGCCGAGCCGGGAGCAGCAGATGGTCGGCCCCTGGATTTTCTTTGACCATATGGGCCCGGCAGATTTCCCGGGCGGGCAGGGGATCAACGTCCGGCCACACCCGCATATTGGTATCTGCACCGTTACCTACCTGTTCGAGGGGGAAATCCTCCACCGGGATTCCCTGGGAAGCCTGCAGCCAATCCGGCCAGGGGACATCAACCTGATGGTGGCCGGTAGCGGTATCGTGCACTCGGAGCGGGAACGCGACGAGGTCCGCAGCTTACCGCACAGGCTGCACGGACTGCAGCTCTGGCTTGCGCTGCCCAGAGACCGTGAAGAGATACTGCCTGAATTTTACCACTACCCATCAGCGCAGATTCCAGCACTGACTGTTGACGGTGTACCGGTGCGCGTGATCATGGGCCGCGCCTATGGTGCCGAGTCACCAGTCAAAACCTTTGCAGAGACTCTCTATATCGAGGCCCACCTGAGCCCCGGACAGCGGATCACACTGCCCGACAGCGAGGAAAGGGCCGTCTATGTGGCAGCCGGTAGCCTCAGGGCCCGCGATACGGATATTCCCGAGTTCTCCATGGCGATCTTCAAGCGTGACCAGGGCGTGGAGCTGCAGGCACTGGAAGAGAGCCGCATTGCCATTATTGGTGGCGAGCGATTCGACCGACGCCATATTGTCTGGAACTTTGTCTCCAGCCGCCCGGAGCGCATCGACCAGGCAGTGAACGACTGGAAGCAGGGCAGGTTTGCCAAAGTGCCGGGCGATGAGGAAGAGTACATTCCCTTCCCGGAAAAGTAGCCAGCCGCCCAGGAGCCGGGAGACATCGCGTACTGGCGCACGGTGGTTGGTCACGCCGGTACACGCTTGCCTGGAATTTTTCTCTCCGGGCTTACCTTCCTGCCTGACGCGCTGGCGCCGATGCTTGGACCGGCTTACCCACGGTCCCGACCTGTCAGGCTATGGAGGGCACCCGACTTCAGGCGCCTTGCTACACTCTGTGGTATCCCTGTATACGTGATAACAATGGTTACCGGAAATGCCCGACACCCTGCTCGGATACTCATGCGACCCGGTCTGCGGCGCCACGGTGCCGGTGGACACCCTCAGCTGGACACATCGCCATATCAAGTACGCCTTTTGTTCCGAACATTGTCGCACCCGATTCCAGCGCTGGCCCCACCTCTATGTCGGTGAAGCAACTTTCGGGCTTTCCGAGGGCCAGCTCGGCACATCGGTACCCAAGTTTCGGCGTATTGCGCTGGCGGGTACCCCGACAGAAGAACAGACTGAACGGATTGTCCACTCTCTGCTAGAGCTGAAGGGCATCGGGGAGGTACGCGTGGAGGGCAGTGAAGTACTGGTGAATTACGACCTGATGCGGGTGTCACTCAGCGATATCGAGAACGCCATCATTGCGCAGGACGCCACCCTGCGCAATCACTTCCGGGACCGGGTGGCCTGCGCCCTGGTGCACTACAGCGAGAACTGCGAGCTCGACAACCTGTCCCATCTGGCCAGTCACTACAGGGCCTGAACAGGCAGGCGTTTGCTCTCTACGCGTTAATGCTCATCCGCCAGGTTTGAATTCCCGGGGAAAGTTCCGCTGCGAAGTCTGATTGTGGTGTCCCTCCCCGGTGTCGCCCAGACCGCGATGCTACCGCAGTTTACCGGCGCGGCTGCCGGGTAGTGGCATGAAGGGCCGTTACAGCTCTGGTATGCTGTTTTCCCGTGATACGAGCAAAAAACAAGGGGAACCGTAGATGAAGGCATCGGATCTGTTTGTTCGGGCGCTGGAAGCAGAAGGCGTCGAGCATGTTTTCGCAATCCCAGGGGAAGAGAACCTTGACCTGCTGGAATCCCTCCGCGGTTCCAAAATCAACCTGATCGTCACCCGGCATGAACAGGCAGCGGGTTTTATGGCTGCCACCTACGGTCGCCTGACCGGTAATTCCGGTGTCTGTCTTTCCACCCTTGGGCCCGGGGCGACGAACCTGGTGACCGCCGCGGCCTATGCCCAGCTCGGCGCCATGCCGATGGTGATGGTGACCGGGCAGAAGCCGATCAAGAGTTCCAAGCAGGGCCAGTTCCAGATTATTGATATCGTGGACATGATGCAGCCACTGACCAAGTTCACCAAGACCATCGTCAGCGGCGACAACGTGCCCGCCCATGTGCGTGAGGCGTTCCGCCAGGCGCAAGAAGAGCGTCCCGGCGCTACCCACCTGGAATTGCCCGAGGATATCGCCCAGGAGCACTCGACCATGCCAGTGCTTGAGCCGAGCTACACCCGCCGCCCGATCGCGGAAGAGAAGGCTATTCGCCAGGCGGCCGAGGCCATTACTGCCGCACGGAAACCCCTGCTGCTGATCGGGGCCGGTGGCAACCGGAAGCTTACCGCGAAGATGCTGCGGGAGTTCGTGGAAAAACTGGGCATACCTGCAGTGACCACCCAGATGGGCAAAGGGGTTATCGACGAGTCGGGTCCCCACTTCATCGGCAACACCGCACTGTCAGACCATGATTTTGTCCATCGCGCCATCGACGAGGCGGACCTGATTATCAATGTGGGCCACGATGTGGTGGAAAAACCACCTTTCTTTATGCGCCCCGGCGGTGCCGAGGTGGTTCATATCAATTTCAATTCCGCCCAGGTGGATCCGGTCTATTTCCCACAAATTGAAGTGGTGGGGGATATCGCCAACAGCCTGTGGCAGCTCAAGGAACGCCTCGAACCCCAGGAGCACTGGAGCTTTGCCAGCGCACACCGTATCCGCGATGCCCTGCAGAAGCATATTCACGATGGTTGCGGGGATGACAGCTTTCCAATTCGGCCCCAGCGCCTGGTCAAGGAAGTCCGTGATGTTATGCCGGAAGATGGCATTCTCGCCCTCGACAATGGCATGTACAAAATCTGGTTTGCGCGGAATTACCCGGCACATTCACCGAACTCGGTCCTGCTGGACAATGCCCTCGCTACTATGGGTGCCGGCCTGCCGTCGGCCATGGCTGCCAAGCTGGTTTTCCCGGAGCGCAAGGTAATGGCGATCTGTGGCGACGGCGGCTTTATGATGAACTCCCAGGAACTGGAAACCGCCGTGCGCCTAAAGCAGGACCTGATCATCCTGCTCTTGCGGGACGACGGCTACGGCATGATCAAGTGGAAGCAGAAGCAGATGGATTTCCACGATTTCGGCCTGGACTTCGGCAATCCGGATTTCGTCGCCTACGCGGAAGCGTACGGGGCACACGGTCACCGAATTGCCGCCACCGCCGAGTTGAAGCCCACAATCGAGAAGTGTTGCAAGGCGGGCGGGGTGCACCTTATCGATGTTCCAGTCAATTACTCCGATAACGACCACATCCTGAACCGGGAAATTCGCGAGTTATCCGAGAAACTTTAGCGGTCAGCGCAGCTGGCCGACAGCCGGAAAGAGGAGACGCACATGCTCCGGGATGCTTACCCCTACTACCTGGCGAATGACGCAGTGTTTGCCAACACCGACCTGGAGGTCCCGGACAAGTATTCTGGCAGTGTCGCAACCCGGGTCGCTATGGCGGATACCGCCGCCATCGACCAGGCCATCGACTGGGCAGTAAAGGCTGAGAAGCCCATGGCGACATTGGCGCCCTACGAACGACAGGACGTACTCAACCACTGCGTCGGCCGTTTTCGTGATCGTTTCGACGAGCTGTCCGAGGCCCTGTGCATCGAGGCCGGCAAACCGATCCGGGATGCCCGCGGCGAGGTCACCCGGTTGATCGATACATTTCGGGTGGCTGCCGAGGAAGCGGTCCGCATCGACGGGGAAGTGATCAACCTGGAAATCTCTCCCCGAGCGCGAGGCTATCGGGGCTTCGTCAAGCGCGTGCCGGTGGGTGCCTGTTCATTTATCTCTCCTTTTAATTTCCCGCTGAACCTGGCAGCCCACAAGGTTGCCCCGGCAATCGCGGCGGGCTGTCCGTTCGTACTGAAGCCGGCAAGCCGTACGCCGGTGGGTGCCCTGATCATCGCTGAGGTGCTGGCAGAGACCGACCTGCCTAAAGGTGCATTCTCTGTGCTGCCCTGTCACCGGGAGGGTGCCGACCTGTTTACCGTGGACGATCGCTTCAAGCTGCTCAGTTTTACCGGTTCGCCGGAGGTTGGCTGGGATCTCAAGGCCCGCGCGGGGCGCAAGAAAGTGGTGCTGGAACTGGGCGGGAATGCCGCCTGCGTCGTGGACGGGGATGCGGACCTGGATGATGCGGTAGAGCGCCTGATCTTCGGTGCCTTCTACCAGTCCGGACAGAGCTGTATCGGGGTGCAGAGGATTTATGGCCATACCAGTATCTATGGCGACCTCAGGGACCGCCTGGTGGAACGCACTCAAACGCTGGTAAAGGGCGATCCGAGGATGGAGGATACATTTATCGGCCCGATGATCTCGGAAGGCGAGGCCACCCGCCTGCATGACTGGATCCGTCAAGGGGTAGAGCAGGGGGGCACACTGTTATGTGGTGGCGACAGGGACGGCGCCATGCTGGACCCGACCCTGCTGGAGAATGTTCCCCGGGGCTGCGCCGTGGTGGAGGAGGAGGCGTTTGGCCCCGTGGCAGTGCTAGAGTCCTTTGATGACTTTGGAGAAGTGCTCGACCGGGTCAACGACAGCAAGTTCGGATTGCAGGCCGGTATATTCACCCGTGATATCTACAAAGCCCAGAAAGCCTGGGATGAACTCGAGGTGGGCGGCGTCATCATTGGTGATGTCCCCAGCTGGCGGGTGGACAATATGCCCTACGGCGGAGTCAAGGACTCCGGGCTGGGTCGGGAGGGCATTCGCTGGGCAATTGCCGACATGACAGAGGAGCGCCTGCTGGCAATCCGTACCCCGCCAGGCTGATCCGGGCACGGGTGGGGGCATTAGTCATCGCCGGCCGCCATGTACCGGCCTAATACCTGGTTTCCCGGTTGTCACCACTGGACACAGATCTTGCCGAAATGACGGCCACTCTCCTGGTAACGGAAGGCATTACCCAGCTCTTCCAAGCCAAAAGTACGGTCCACCACCGGTCGAATGCCCGTCTGCTCGAGAGCAGCCACATATTCCTGTTGCTGACGGCGACTGCCCACAATCAGTCCCTGCAAGCGGGCGTGCTTCGCCATCAGCACTGCTGTCGGTATTTCACCGCTCCGGCCGGTCAAAACGCCGATCAGGGCAATATGGCCACCGACACGCACAGCCTCGATCGATTGGGCCAGGGTGCCGGGTCCGCCGACCTCAACCACATGGTCGACGCCACGGCCATCAGTCAGCTCGAGGGCTTTCTTGCCCCAGTTTCCCTCGCGCTTGTAGTTGATGGTGTGATCCGCACCCAGTTCACTAACGCGTTTCAATTTCTCGTCAGAAGAAGATGTCGCAATGACCCGGGCACCCATTGCCCTGGCGAGCTGCACGGCAGCAATGGACACGCCGCCGGTGCCCAGCGTCAGCACCGTATCACCGGCCTTGAGGCTACCGTCAACGACCAGGGCACGCCATGCCGTGAGGCCGGCAGTGGTGATCGTTGCGCTCTCTGCGTGACTCCAGCCTCGGGGCGCATGGGTGAAGGCACTGCAGGGGCACACCGCATGCTTCACGGCAAAACCATCGATGCCATCCCCGGGAGTGTCGCTGAAACTGCCTACTCCCGGGCCTGGCAGCCCATCAGACCACTGCGGGAAAAAACAGGAGACCACATTATCACCGGTGTTGAACTCCGTAACCCCTGCACCCACGGCCTCGACGACCCCGGCACCATCGGACATCAATACCCGGCCGTCCTCGCTGGAAATGTGCCCGGCAGCAACCAGGTAGTCGTGAAAATTGAGGGACGTGGCATGCAACGCGACCCTGATCTCTCCCGGACCTGGCTCGCCTGGATCCGGTTTCTCCGCAATCTCCAACCGGTCGAGCCCCCCGGGTGACCTGACGACAAAAGCTTCCATCGATTACTCCTTTTTCTGGTGCCGGTTCCGAACCCGGCGGCGCTGGATGCATGACAGTTCAGTCGCTGCTTTCCTGCCATAGCTCCCGCAGGCAGTGCACTTCCACCTTGAGATCCGGGTCGCGCATTTCCCGCCTTACGATTTCAATAAGATCCTGGGCGTATTTCCTGTCAAGTTCAAACGGTGCACCGATCACCAGCACTACGTCCGACCTGTGGTGGCGTGAAGCAGGCCGGCCCGCTGTCAGAATCTCAATATCGGGATTATCCTCTACGTAGTCTTTCAGGGGTTCGATCACTGTTCGGGACAGGGGATACAGATTGGGTTTGGGCTTGCCCTGGAGCAGGTCCTTGACCAAAGAGACTTTCAAGGGGCCGAGCAACACAATGGCAACCAGCGCCATCACCGCGACAGTAGCAGCCACCCATCGACGCTGTCGGAAGCGGGTCCGTCGTGAGGTGCGGACACCCATCCACCGAAAGGTCAATGCAGCGAAAAGCACAATGGCAATAAAGTTGGTGAGGAATAACAGGGCGGCACCACCGGCATTGCCAACCTGGAAATAAGCGACAGAAATGCCAATCGAACACAGCGGCGGCACCAGGGCGGTAGCGATTGCCACGCCTGCAATAGAGCCGACCAGGTTTGGGCGGGCAAGTGCATAGGCAGCAGCCGCGCCGGAAGCAGCAGCAATCACCAGGTCGAGTACATTCGGGGCACCGCGGGCATAGATCTCGGGGGTCAGTTCCACGCCCGGCGTCAGGAAACCAATCGCGAAACTGGTAATCACGGTCAGGAGGGTACCTGAACCGATAGTGGCGAGTGAGGTGTTTCCCAGTTTCGGGTTGGCCTGGGCCAGCGCCATGGCGCATCCCAGCATCGGCGTCATCAATGGCGCCAGTAGCATTGAGCCGATTACCACCGCCGGAGAATCCTGCAGTAGCCCCATGGATGCGACGACTGCTGCCAGGCCCAGCATGATCAGGAAATCCAGGCTGAGCAGGGACCCGCGGCGCAACCCGCCAAGCAGGTCGACGTAGTCCGCGGGGCTGAGGAAGGGATTCCACTCCTCGCCAATGGTCCCGGGCCGCCAGGGTTTCAGGGCCGGTGCGCGCTTGATTACCGCAATGGCGGGGTGCTCGGTGGATTTGACGATGGTGCTGACAACCGGGGAGTTGGCTCCCACCAGCACCAGGTCGTGCGCATTCATTTTTCGGGCGTTGCCAGCCCGGTCCTTCTCACGCAGGATCTGGCATTCAATACGTTCACTGTCCTCAAGGCCTGTATCCCGTATCAGCTGGTTGAGGTCCTGCCGGCCAACCTCAACATTGACGTCCTCGTACTCGGCTTCTGTACGCGCGAGAGTGATCTTCCCATTGTTGGCTTCTGCCAGCTGCTGTGCCAGAAAAAGGCATGCGCCGTCGTGGGGGTTCTCCCCTGCGAATACGAATATGTTCCTGGCATGGCCGGCGCGCCCGGGGCCTCCAAACAGGATCAGGGTGCTGCAGGGAGCCTTCTTCAGTAGGTTATTGGTGGAGTAACTCGCGCCTTTCCCGGCAGCCTGGTCATCGCCGACAGCAACAACCAGCTGAACCTCTTCCTGCCTCGCCAGGTCCAGGGCACTCTCAGTTGCATCGGGGGAAGAAAGCTCGCGTACCTCGCCCTTGCCCTGCTTCACCAGTCGCGCGAGTGCGGGAACCTCCTGGTGCTCCTGCAGGTAGGCCCTGACTGCCTTACCCAGGCTGTTGTCGCCATATCCGGCCCCTGGCAGCGGGGGCTGGGCATGTTGCCAGCAGAGAGCACAGACAGAGGTACCACGAGCCTGTGCGATCTCCGCAGACAGGCAGAGCACCTGGCCGATCTCACGGGGGTTTCTGATCAGGGCCAGGATGGCCATTAAGTCGACCTCAAATACATTTGGCGTCGGCGAGTTACTGGTAAACAAACAGGCGGAGCTGCTTCAATATAGCTCCTGCCGAGGAACCGTTTACAGCTTTGGTCGGTAAGCGTGAAAGTGCCACATGAAAGGGCAGCAGCTGTACCAGACTGCACCGGAATCGCCTGGCAGGTTAGCTAATAACTCCGTTGCGCCGCTTAGAGTAAAGAGTGACGAGGTGGTTGTTGCCGTCAGAAAAATCCTCGATAAACGCCCTGATAAAGGTATCCACGGTCTGTTTCCGCTTTGGCGCGAGACTGACGGCCAATAGAGCCAAAAAGATGACAACTATCTTCGCACCTGGAGCAACGGTTTTCATCGTAACGCCCCCTTCGGATAGCTCCGGCAAAGCTTGACAGAATTATCAATTGAAGAGCCGGAAATCTGCGGATTCGGCTACCAGCATGCCGGGATGTGTAACCATGCTGAATCGTTGTGGTTGCTGGGTGAGATTCCTGGGCAGATAAGCGCCCGGTGATGTAAAGGTTTGGCTTCTCTATCGATAAGTGGCCGGAGCGAGCCTGGTGTTTCTATCCTATGGGGAACACATTTGGCGAGTAGGGAAATTGTGGAGAAGATCAGCCCTGTTGAGCCCAGCGTCACCCCGGCAGCCTCAATCGGGGTCATCACCGAGGTACACGGCCCGGTGGTGGTAATCCGTTGCGATCGATTACCTCCCTTACGTCAGGCATTGATGGCCGCGATCAACAGCGAATCCTATCTATTTGAGGTGCACCAGCACCTGGACCAAGGTCACGCTCGCGCCATCACCCTGCACCGGACCACCGGGCTGTGCCGGGGGATGCCGGTTTACGATACCGGGGCGCCTCTGCATATTCCTGTAGCGACTGAGTGCCTCGGCAGGCTCCTGAACATTTTCGGCGAGCCCCTGGATGGTGGCGCCCCCCTGAAAACAGCGGAGTTCCGCAATATCCATGCGCCACCCCCCGCGCTCTGGGACGCCCTGGGCACCGGGGATATTCTGCAGACAGGGATAAAAGTCATTGATCTGCTGTGCCCCTTCCTGCGGGGTGGCAAGACAGGCCTGTTTGGCGGTGCGGGCGTGGGCAAGACCGTGCTGGTAATGGAATTCATGCATGCCATGGCTGCCCTTCACAGGGGCGTCTCTGTTTTTGCCGGTGTAGGAGAGCGAATTCGCGAGGGACATGAGCTCTGGCACGAAATGCGTGAGGCCGGGGTGATGAAGCAGACGCTGATGTGCTTCGGGCAGATGGATGAGTCGCCGGGCGTACGCTTCCGTATTGGCTTGTCCGCACTTACCTATGCGGAATACTTGCGTGACGCAATGCGTAAAGAGGTCCTGTTTGTAATGGACAATATTTTCCGTTTTGTCCAGGCGGGTAGTGAGATTTCGAGCCTGCTCGGGCGTATGCCAGCCACTGTGGGGTACCAGCCGACCCTCATCAGTGAAGTGGCGGAGCTACAGGAGCGAATCCTCTCCACCAGGTTGGGGGCCGTTACTGCGGTGGAGGCGGTGTATGTCCCTGCGGACGATATGACAGACCCGGCGGTGGATGCCATCCTCAGCCACCTTGATTCCTCGGTCGTGTTGTCCCGGGCCCAGGCGGGGAAGGGCATCTATCCGGCGGTAGAACCCCTGCAATCCGCCAGTCGTGCCATGGACCGGCAAACCCTCGGCGATCGCCACTACGCCGTGGCGGAAGGGGTAAGGGAACACCTGGCGAGGTACCGGGAGCTGGAGGATATCATCGCCATGCTCGGTATCGAGGAGCTGTCGCGTCAGGACCGGACAATTGTTTCGCGCGCACGGAAGCTCCAGCGCTACCTGACACAGCCGTTTAATGTGCTCTCGTCCCACACAGGTATTCCAGGGACCTCGGTCTCCCTGCAGGAGAGCCTGGACGACTGTGAAGCATTCCTGCGTGGTGACTATGACGAGCTGCCAGAGGAAAAATGCTATATGCGCGGGAGCATGCGGAGAGCCACGAAATGACGTATTTCAGACTGGAGTTGCTTTCCGCCGCCGAAGAAAGGCATGTGGACAACGTCATCTCATTTGTCGGGGAGGATGATTCTGGCAGCTTCGGTATTCTCGCCGGTCACGGGCGCTGCATCACGTCGCTGGTGTTCGGCCTGGCCCGTTTCCGCTGCGACGGGGAAGGCTGGCAGTACCTGGCCGTGCCCGGGGGAGTGCTCTACTTTCTCGATAGTCGTCTGCAGATCTGCACCCGACACTTTCTGGTAGACAACGACTACGGGCGTATCTCTGAATTACTGCAGCGGAAACTTCTGGCCGAAGAGGAGCAGCAACGTGAAATGAAAGAAAGCCTCAGACGACTGGAAGAAGCCCTGCTACGCCGGCTATGGGAAGCGGGACGCAGGGATGGCCTGCAGGAACAGATGTGATGGAGGAAAACCGTGACAAGGCCCTGAGGGAGCAAATTGAGCGACAGGCCCGGCGTATGAAAAAGGCCGAGCGGGAGCGGCCTACACTAATCGCACAGACGATCTACATTGGCACCCTTGGACTGGTTTTTGTGCTGCCCGTGATCGGCGGCGCCTACCTGGGCCACTGGCTTGATGGACTTGCCTCGGGGTACTCCACTCGCTGGACCATCAGCCTTATTTTGGTCGGTTTGGTGGTGGGCGCTGTTAATGTCTATCTGCTGATCAGGGAATAGTGCATGGAGCACAGTGAACTCTCACCTGCGGTGCTTTTCAGCCTGGGACCAGTACATGTCACCAGTACCATCGTCACCAGTTGGGGGATTATCCTCGGGCTCTGGCTGGCCTCATCATTGCTGTGCCGGCGCCTGCGGCTGACACCCGGGCCTGTGCAGACCGCCGCCGAGGGCGTCCTGGGCGCAGTGGAAGAGGCGATCCGTGCAGTTGCGCCGGATCACGCCAGGTTGTTGCTGCCGTTTATCGGCACCCTGTGGATCTTCCTGGTAGTGGCGAACCTCAGTGGCCTCCTTCCCGGCGTCCACTCCCCGACCAGGGACCTTTCCGCCACTGCAGCACTGGCGATACTTGTGTTCCTGTCAGTGCACTGGTTCGGCATCCGCAGCCAGGGCCTGAAACCCTACCTGCGGCATTACCTGACACCCAGCCCGCTGCTATTGCCTTTCCACTTGATCAGCGAAGTCACCAGGACCGTGGCACTGGCCGTGCGCCTCTTCGGGAACATCATGAGCCTGGAGATGGCGGCACTGTTAATCCTTTTGGTAGCGGGATTCCTCGCTCCTGTTCCTATACTGATGCTGCATATTATCGAAGCCCTGGTGCAGGCCTACATTTTCGGCATGTTGGCGCTTATCTATATCGCCGGTGGGCTCCAGTCGCAACAACAACGGCACACGCCGCAAGGAGAGCGCGATGAGTGACGTATCCTGGTTTGCGCTGCTTTCAACCATTGCAGCCATGCTGGGCATTGCCATTGGTGTGCTGCTACCGGCCTTGGCGATGGGCCGCGCCATCAGCAGCGCACTGGAAGCACTGGCGCGCCAGCCTGAGGCCGAGCGCTCGATAATGCGCACACTATTTATTGGTCTTGCCATGATTGAGTCCCTTGCCATCTATGTGCTTGTGATCGCATTGATCATCCTGTTCCGGAACCCGCTGCTCGAATATTTGCTGGAATCAGCCCCATAACAGGAGACCACAAGTGGAGCTCAGCTGGTCGACCTTCCTGCTGGAGATCGTCAATTTCCTTGTACTGGTATGGCTGCTCAAGCGCTTTTTTTACAAACCGCTCCAGGCAGTCATCTCGCGTCGCCAGAAAGGGATCGAGTCCCGGTTAGCAGAGGCAGGGAAAGCCCAGGCTGAGGCACGGGACTTAAAGCAGCAGTACGAGCAACGCCTGGAGAACTGGAAAGAGGAAGCCCGGCAGGCAAGGGATAAATTGCAGAGGGACATACACGCCGAGCGGCAAAAACTACAAAAGGAGCTGGAGGACTCACTGCAAAAGCAGCGCGAGCAGGCCGAAATTGTCCAACAGCGCCAGCAGCACGAACTGAGACGACAGATGGAGCAGCAGGCCATGGAGCAGGGCAGCCAGTTCGCGGCAAAATTACTGCAGCAGGGCGCGGGCCCGGAACTGCAACAGCGCCTGCTGGACCTGTTACTGGGATCCCTTGAGGAGTTGACCGAGGCCCAGCGACGGCCATTGCGGGAGCAGATGCAGGAAACCGCTGCAGTAGTGGAAATTGTCAGTGCGTTCCCCCTGGAGGGGCCTCAGCGCCAGGATCTGGAGGAAGCATTACGTGATGTGCTGCAGCAGGATTATCCGTACCATTATATCGAGGACCCGAAACTGCTCTCGGGCCTCCGTATCACGGTCGGTCCCTGGCAGTTGGGTGCAAGTGTACGTGATGAACTACACGCCTTTGTGAAGTTGGCGCAGGCGGCCCAGTGAGCACCGAAGCACTGCTGCGTCGACAACGCTGGCTCGAGGA
Source organism: Microbulbifer sediminum (assembly GCF_021729035.1). Classification (GTDB taxonomy): domain Bacteria; phylum Pseudomonadota; class Gammaproteobacteria; order Pseudomonadales; family Cellvibrionaceae; genus Microbulbifer; species Microbulbifer sediminum. The sequence goes on from NZ_JAJSAP010000002.1 coordinate 248,978, forward strand.
TTACCGGCCGTGCCTGCGAATCCAGGAACGGGGGTGGGTCGTCTCGGTGGGTGATGGTATTGCCTGGGTTGCGGGATTGCCCACTGCAGCCATGGACGACCTGCTTGAATTTGCCGACGGGAGCCGCGGACTGGTCTTCGATCTGGCCGGCAGCCTGTTGGGCACAATACTGCTTACCTGGACCGGACAGCTTACCGCCGGCACATCCGCGCGACTGTACCCCAGGCCGCTGGGGATAGCTGTAGGAGATGCACTGTTGGGGCGGGTTCTCGATCCCCTTGGCAACCCGCTGGATGGCGCCACTGAACCGGACTGTCCGGGCTGGATGCCCATGGAAACGGCCTCACCACCAATTACCCAACGGGATTTTGTACACCGGCCCCTGTATACAGGTAACAAGATCCTCGACACATTGATACCCATCGGTTGCGGCCAGCGACAATTGCTTATTGGCGACGAGGGGCTTGGACGCAGTGCCCTTGCGCTGGACACGGTGATCAGCCAGCGCAACTCCAGTGTTGTATGTGTTTACGTTCTGATCGGGCAGAAACGCTCCGCTGTGGTCAATACCATCCGCCTGTTACGGGAATACGGCGCCATGGAGTACACCACTGTCGTGGTGGCCGAGGCCAGCGCACTGCCCGGACTCCAACACCTGGCGCCCTTCGCGGGCTGCAGCCTTGCCGAGTACTGGATGCGGCGGGGACGGCACACACTGGTCGTTTATGACGACCTTTCCACCCACGCCAAGACCTACCGCGAATTGTCACTGCTGCTGCGGCGCCCACCGGGGCGAGAGGCGTATCCCGGCGACATTTTTTCCGTACATGCACGCCTGCTGGAGCGGGCTACCTGTCTCAGCGCCGCGGAGGGAGGTGGCAGCATGACAGCACTTCCCATAGTGGAAACCAAGCAGGGTGAGATAGCGGCCTATATCCCCACCAACCTGATCTCCATCACCGACGGACAGGTGTACCTGAACCGCGAACTCTTTAGTGCGGGCTTTCGCCCGGCGATCGACATCGCGATGTCAGTATCCCGCATCGGCGGCCGGGCCCAGCACCCGGCAATCAAGCGCGAGAGCGGACGTATGAAGCTCGACTACCTGCAGTTCCTGGAGCTGGAAATGTTTACCCGTTTCGGTGCCCGGCTCGAGACGGGCATGGCAAGAGCCATTCAGCGGGGAAGGATATTGAGGGAAGTCCTCAAGCAAGAGCGCCTTGCTCCACTACCCATCGAGTACCAGCTGGCGTGGATGGTCGCCTTCAACGACGGTCTCCTCGACAGCCTGGACCCATCCCGTGTACAGGGGCTACTCGCCAGACTGGAAAAGAGGCTTCAGCGTGGCGTACCACAACTGGATGATCCTCGCAGGGAATGGGAGACCCTGGCCAGGGAAGTATTTGTCAGTATGGAGGAAAAAACAGAATGAGCCGCCAGCGGGAACTGCAGCGCCATCAGCGACAACTGGGGGAGACCCGGGAAATTGTCAGTGCAATGAAGGCGATGGCGTTTATGGAAGTGCACCGGCTGGAAAAGACACTCCTTAACCAACGGCGCACGGTTGAGGCCATGCGTGGGGCCGCGGTGGATCTGGTCACTTTTTTCCCGGAGTCACTCCCGCCACCGCCACTGGAGTTCCGCCGCGTATACCTCCTGGTGGGTTCAGAACGGGGTTTTTGTGGCAACTTCAACGAGAACCTCATTGCACACCTGGAACAATCCCTGGAGAAAGGGGCCAGGGATGAAGGCAGGGCAAGTGGCGGCATTATTGGCCTGGGGCGGCGATTGTGCAGCAAACTGGAAGGACACCCACAGCTACTGGCCGCCCTGGACGGCGCCGGCCTGATGGATGAAGTTGAAGGCCCCCTGCGCCAGCTGGTGGAAAAGCTTGCTGACCTGCAGGCCGAGACCGTGACCACATTGACAGTGTTCTACCACGACCCGGAACACAGGACGGTGGTGGAGAGGGAACTGCTGCCACCGTTTGAGTCCCTGCGTAATGGCGCTAGAGGATTTGTTCACCCACCTTACCTCAACATTCCCCCGGCAGTTCTTATGCATGAACTGGAGGAGCAGTATCTGTTCGAGGCTCTGCACGAAATTGTCTACCTATCCCTGATGGCGGAGAACCAGCAGCGTATGCAGCACCTCGAAGGAGCCGGGCGATACCTGAGTGAAAGACTCGACGTACTTCGGCGTAGAACCCGGCAACTGCGCCAGGAGGAGATCACCGAGGAAATCGAGGTGATACTCTTGAACGCGGACAGCGCCAGCCTGCCGTCGCAACCGACACGCAGTGATCAAGTTCCCTGATTCTGTTCACTGGCAAAACTGTGCCCGGATGAAAAGGAACCAGGCTGTGATCCCACGACTTTGCCTGCATACTGAACGAATGTTGCCACGAGGGGCTGCTAATGTTGGGTAATCCAGAGCTTGCCCGGTTTTTCTTGTCGAGATGACTGACAGCGAAACTGACCGCCAGTGGTACTCCATGCACACCGTTGAGGTGGCCGAGCAGTTTGACTGCGCCGTGGGCGAGGGCCTCCCCTCAGTTGAGGCTGACAGACGCCTTGCCATCAGTGGCCCCAATGCCTTACCGCTGCCACGCCTGCCCGGGTTCCCACGATTGTTCCTGCGACAGTTTGCCAGCCCGCTGATCTATGTTTTGCTGGCGGCGATGCTGGTCTCGGTCAGTGTGGGCAAGCTCGCAGACGCCACTTTCATCGGACTGATATTGCTGCTCAACGCCCTGATCGGAGCCCTGCAGGAGCATCACGCCCATCGTAGCGCCCAGGCGTTGCGGAAGCTTATGGTCAACCGGATCCAGGTGGTTCGGGATGGAGCGGCCATGGAACTCGATGGCGAACTGCTGGTGCCGGGGGACATTGTCCTGCTGGCCTCCGGAGATCGCGTGCCGGCGGATGTGCGACTGGTGGAATCAAATGGGCTGGAAGTGGACGAGTCGGTCCTGACCGGGGAATCGCTGCCAGTTGAAAAGAACAGCAGCGCCATGTGCGAGCCTGGAACGCCGTTAGCTGAGCGGCGTAACCTGTGTTTTGCAGGCAGCCTGGTTGCTTCGGGCCGCGGCCGCGGACTGGTGGTCGCCACGGGTCTGCAGACGGAAATGGGCAAGCTCAGCCTGAGCCTGGAATCGGCAGGGGAGGTCAAGCCCCCGTTGTTCCAGCGTATCGAGCGTTTCAGCAAACGGCTTACGGTCGTCCTTCTCTTCAGCGTGGCACTACTGGCGTCGATCGAACTGGTACGCGACACACCGCCGCTGCTGATTTTTATGACTGCTGTGGCGCTCGCAGTATCGGCCATTCCGGAAGGGCTACCGATGGCGCTGACCGTGGTGCTTTCCATTGGGACCCGGCGTATGGTCAGGCGGCATGTCATCGTCCGCAAGCTGGTGGCAGTGGAGAGCCTGGGCTCCTGCACCGTCATCGCCGCGGACAAAACCGGCACGCTGACCCAAAACCAGCTGACCGCTAGCCAGGTGGCCTTTATCGATGGGGGCGACGTCCGCGTTGATAGCTTACAGCACCGCGACGAGCGTATGACCCGACTATGTCGTGTCGCCGCCTTGTGTAATGAGGCTGTAGTGCAGAAATCCGCAGGTGGTCAGTGGCAGGCTAACGGCGATGCGGTGGATCAGGCGCTGCTGGTCATGGCGCATGAATGCGGCGCGGACCGGGCTGTTCTGCTCAAGCAGTATCCGCTGCTGTCACAGATACATTACGAACCCGCCCTTGGTTATGCGGCGACCCTGCATGAGCACGAGAACGGCCAACTGATATGCGTGAAGGGGGCCCTGGAGAAGTTGCTGCCCATGTGCGACCGGATGGCGACTGCGCAGGGCGATACAGCCGCGGATGCCGAGCGCGCCCACGACGCTATGGAACGGCTGGCGGGAAGCGGGGCACGAGTATTGGCACTTGCCGACGGTTACTGGCAAAGCGGCGACGTCATGGCCCCGGAACAACTGCGGAACCTCTGCCTGCTAGGCCTGGTGGGAATGGTGGATCCGCCTCGTCCAGAGGCCGCGCGGGCGATAGCGGATTGCCGGAAGGCCGGTATCCGCGTATGTATGGTTACCGGTGACCACCCGCATACTGCGCTCAGTATTGCCCGGGAGCTGGGACTGGCGGACGATGGCGATGCTGCCGTAAGCGGTATGGAACTGGCGGAAGCTGAGTTCCGCGGCAATTCCGCAATCGATGAAGTCACAGCCGGCGCACGTGTTTATGCAAGGGTGTCACCGGAACAAAAACTGACCATTGTCCAATCCCTGCAGCGCCAGGGAGAGTTTGTCGCAGTGACCGGTGACGGGGTGAATGATGCCCCCGCGCTGCACAGTGCCCATGTTGGCGTGGCAATGGGGCAGCGCGGAACCGAAGTCGCAAAGGAATCCGCCGACCTCCTGCTCACTGACGACAATTTCGCCTCCGTAGTGGCCGGCGTAGAGGAAGGACGCATCGCTTACCGGAATATCCGTAAGGTGGTGTTTTTCCTGATCTCCACCGGCGCGGCTGAAATTGTGCTGTTTGTATTGAGTACCGCTTTCGGGATGCCATTGCCACTGACACCGGTACAGCTGTTGTGGCTTAACCTCGTCACCAACAGTGTGCAGAGCGTGGGCCTGGCATTGGAGCCAGGGGAGGGAGACGAGATGCGGCGGCCCCCGCGACCGCCCGGGGAGTCGCTGTTCGATCGGGTGATGCTGGGTCGTGTCATTACCTCCGGCCTCGTAATGGGCGGAGTGGCCTTCGGTTGCTTTTACTGGCTCATGCTGGAAGGCTGGCAGGTTGAGCAGGCGCGCAACAGCGTTCTGTTGCTGATGGTGCTGTTCGAAAATGTACAGGTGTTCAACAGTCGCTCGGAAGCCCGCTCGATTTTCCACCAGCCATTCTTTTCCAACCCGGTGTTGTTACTGGGTACGCTGGCAGCACAGGGACTGCATATCCTGTCGATGTATTCACCGTTGATGCAGGGGGTGCTGGGTGTTTCACCGGTAAGCCTGGTTCACTGGACTGGCCTGTTGTCGCTGGCGATGTTGCAGTTACTGGCCATGGAGCTGCTGCTACGGGTCCAAACCTGGCGCAGGGATCAAGCAGTTTCCGGATAAGATGGTCAATCGCCGGGAGGCGCTTATCAACGAATCGACTCGCTCAGCGTAAAATAAAGCTCTTCCTCTTCAGAGAAGTGTAGTCGGACGATCGCCAATAAACTGAAGAGGGTCAGTCCGAGAGCGTGAAGCTGGGCCTCGTCCGGGGCATCATCCTCCAGCGATTCAACGCACTGTCGAAAATTGCGGGCGAGACGGAAGATTTCCCGGTGAGTATGGCTGAGGGAACCCATTGGGTCGAAGCCACGAACCAACCTGGCCAGCATCGGATAGAGTTCTTCCTCGTCTTCACGCTCATGAGGTAGGAGTTTCTGGCCAATTTCGTCGGAGAGTAACTGCAATTGAGAGCGGATATCCGCGGGATCGATGCGCGCAAGCTCCCTAGCGGTGGCCTCGATATGGTCCAGCACTGGCTGCAGTTCCCGGTGCTCCAGACGCAGGCGATCTGCCAGTTCCACCGGAAGCTGTGCCGATGACGGGAATCCGGGTATGGGGCGAAGCGCTCGAAGCGCGTTGAGAATGACCGCCACGTCAATGCCTTCCTGCAGCAACGCACCTGCCACCGGTGACAGGTGCCCCAGAGCAGCGAACAACATGGCTATTGCGGATAAACCCATACCAACAGAAACACTCTGCAGGCCGATGCGTCGGCCACGTTGAGCGATATGGAGTCCTTCGGGCAGTCGATCGAGCCGGTCTACCAGTAACACCACATCGGCGGCTTCGGCCGAGGCACCCGCACCGCGCGCACCCATGGCAATACCAACGTCCGCCGCTGCCAGTGCTGGCGCATCGTTGACGCCATCACCGACCATCGCGGTAGTTGCTTGTCCGCATTCGGCACGTACTATTTTCAGCTTCTCCGCTGGGGAGCACTCGGCCAGGACCGAATCGAAGCCGAGAGCGGCTGCGATAGTCTCCGAGACGTCGCGACGGTCACCACTCAACATCACCGTGCGGTCTATGCCTGCCCGATGTAGCTCTCGCAGTGCGCGAGGTGTTTCCAGACGCACCTGGTCAGCCAGTAACAACGCGCCGGCGAGCTGCCCATCGACCCCTACAAATGCCGCCGATATACCGCGACCGGCTATCTGGCGCAGTTGCTCTCGTGCCCATGGGTTTTCTACCCCAGGGCCCAGAACCAGCGGTAGCCCGCCCACGGTCACGCTGTGTCCCGAAACTTTTCCCCGGAGGCCTGCACCGGCCTCTTCGATTACGTCCTGCGGGATTACCAGCTCCAGGCCGCGCTGGCGAGCTTCCATGACCAGTGACTGTGCCGTGACATGCTGGGAAACCTGGTCCAGGGACGCGGCGAGGCGTAATACCTCATCCGGAGCAAAGCCGGGGTGGGTTTCCACCGCAACCAATTGTGAGCGGCCAGTGGTGAGCGTTCCCGTCTTGTCGAACAATACAGTTTTTATCCCTGCGAGCTGCTCTAGGGCCGTACCGTTCTTGATTAGGATCCCTTGCCGCGCTGCACGGGATATCGCCGAAATGATGGCTACCGGTGCAGCCAGTATCAGCGGGCAGGGAGTAGCAACAACAAGCACCGCAAAGGCTCGCACAACATCGCCGGTAACAAGCCAGGATAGTCCTGCAACAGCGATTGCCGTTGGGACGAAATAGAGTGCGTAACGGTTGGCCATGCGGACAAAAGGCGCTTTGCCCGCCTGAGCCTCCTGCACCATACGTACTATCCCCGCATAAGCACTCTCCGCCTGGGACTTCAGGGCTCTGATTTCCAGCGGACTGCTGGCATTGACAACTCCGCTCAGCAGCTGGTCTCCCCGGCTGATCTGGCGCGGTCGGGATTCCCCTGTCAGTGCTGATTCATCCACCGAGGCAGATTCTGACAGTAACAGCCCGTCAACAGGCACAACCTCGCCCGGCTTCACCAGGAGGCGATCCCCCTGGCGGACCTCATCCGCCGGCACCTGCTCCAGCCCGGACTCTTCAATACGATGTGCCACCCTGGGGTTACGATTGAGCAGTACGTTGAGTTCACGGTGCGCCCGGCCCCGGGCAAACTCCTCGAGGGCACGCCCGCTGGCGAACATCAACGCAATCACCGCACCGGCAAGGAACTGCCCGAGTACAAGAGCGGCAGCCATGGTCAGCAGGGCCAGGAGGTCCACGCCCGGTCTGCGCTGCAGCAAACCATGCAGGGTCTCGACCGTAGCCACCGCGAGCATTACCCCCACCGCCACGGTCCATGGCAGTGCGGGGGAAGTGCCCAGTAGCAGGGCCACGCCACCGGCGGCCAGCAGTATAGCCATCAGGACAGCGAGGGCAGTGTGAAACCTGCTCATGGCGAAATCACCCGGGAAGGTAACGGACTGGAAACCGGGAATGCCAGAATTTGGATTCCACGCTCAAATTACCGTATTGCCTGGGAGTGGCTCTCATGATGCCCGCAACCCGGTCAAGGTTCCGGTGTGCCGGTGTCCTGCTCTCCACGCGCAAGCTCTTCCCTGGCAACGGAAGCAAGTCGCTCATAGCGACGCAAGAAATCCTGTAGAATGTTCTCATCAAGCTCCTCGAGGTCTAATAGAGCGTTATGCGCCCCATGGGTGGCACGGATAAGCTCATCCAGCTTGATTTGAATGGCTTCTGTATCGCGGTTTTGTGTGTTCTGGATCAGGAACACCATCAGGAAAGTGACCGTGGTGGTAACCGTATTGATAATGAGCTGCCAGGTATTACTGAAGCCAAAAAATGGGCCGCTGATGCCCCAGACCACGATAATCCCCAGGGCAAATACGAAAACCCTGGGCCGCCCGCAAAAGCGCGCAGCGGATTTCGCCACTCGCGAGTACCAGGTAATTGCAGTCATGGTCTTACCTCACTGTAAAAAACGCCTGGCTCGGATAAAAGCGGAAGAGTCGCTCCCGATCTCAAAGTGCATCTCCGAGGCCAGCGGGCTAGTCATCACGGCCTTCGCCCCTCCTGCCAGCGTTGTGCTCTATAGCCGCAACCCTTGTAATAGTACGAAGTAGGGCATCGGGACTCAGGCTGATCGAATCAATTCCCAGGTGCACCAGGTATTCCGCAACTTCCGGGTAGTTCGACGGGGCCTCACCACAGATACCAGCGGGAATACCATTGCGCTGCGCGCCCTCGATCGCCAGGCGCAACATCTCAAGTACACCGGGATCCCGTTCATCGAAATCAAAGGCGACGATATCCGAGTCCCGGTCGACACCGAGCACCAGCTGTGTGAGATCGTTGGAGCCGATCGAGATGCCATCGAATAACTTGCTGAATGCATCGATCTGCACAACGTTATTGGGGATCTCGCACATCACGTAGACTTCGAGGCCATTCTCGCCGCGCGTCAGCCCATGCTTCGCCATTGCCTGCAGTACCTGTTCCCCCTCGGGGATGCGCCGGCAGAAGGGAATCATTACCTTGATATTGTCGAGCCCCATAGTCTCCCGGGCCCGCTTAAGGGCCGCACATTCCAGAGCAAAACCGTCGGCGTAGGCTTCGTGGGCATAGCGGGAAGCGCCGCGGAAACCCAACATCGGGTTTTCCTCATGGGACTCGAACGGTGAACCGCCGATCAATCGCGCGTATTCATTGGTCTTAAAGTCAGAGGTACGCACAATCACCGGGCGCGGATAAAATGCAGCGCCGATAGTGCCGATTCCCTCGGACAATTTCTCGATAAAGAACGCACCGCCGTTTTCATAGCCGTCAACCAGCGCCTCGATTCGACGCTTTTCCTCAACATCCGTCACCCTCTCCGGGTGTGCCAACGCCATCGGGTGGACCTTGATGTACTCATTGACGATAAACTCCATCCGCGCCAGGCCCACACCATCGCAGGGCAGGGCACTGAGCCGGAAGGCCTGGTCCGGGCTGCCCAGGTTGATCATCATTCTGGTCTTCGGTCGCGGCAAATTGTCCAGTTCAGTGGTGATAACCTCGAATGGGATACTGCCAGCGTACACGAGGCCCACGTCGCCCTCAGCACAGGAGAGGGTGGCGGTTTCACCGTCCGCCAGTGCGCGCCCGTCCTCACCGATGCCGACCACCGCCGGGATACCAAATTCCCGCGCCACGATGGCGGCGTGGCAGGTACGGCCGCCGCGCTCAGTGACGAGTGCAGCCGCGCGACGCATGGCCGGACCCCAGTCCGGGCTGGTGCTCTCGGCAAAAAGCACTTCCCCATCCCCGAAGTCCGCCAATTGTCCGACATCGTCGATCCGGCGCAACTTACCAGTGGCAATGCCGGTCCCTATTGCGCGTCCTCGCGCCACCAGGGCAGTTTCAGCCGGCTTCTGGCTGAGCCGGTAGCGTTTCAGCTGGTTACGGGGCTTGCGTGACGCCACTGTCTCGGGCCGTGCCTGCAGCAGGTACAGCTGTCCATCATCCCCGTCCTTGGCCCATTCGATATCCATCGGGCAGGGTGTGCCCCGACGCTCGCTGTAATGCTGTTCCGTGCGGATGGCGTACTCGGCCAGGGTCAGTACCTCCTCATCGCTGATACTGAAGAGCCCTCGTTGCGGCTCTGGCGTCTCAATATTATGAAGCTCCTGGCTGTTCAGGTCCTGGTCACAGACCAGGGTCTGTTGCTTGGCGCCCAACTGCCGCCGTAACACGCAGCGGTACCCCTGTTCGAAAGTGGGTTTATGAACATAGAATTCGTCAGGGTCGACGGTCCCCTGGACAATATTTTCCCCCAGGCCGAAAGCGGAGTTGATAAACACTACATCACGAAAGCCACTGTCGGTGTCGAGCGTAAACATAACGCCACTGGAGGCGTGATCGGCCCGTACCATTTTCATTACCACAATGGCCAGGGACACCTTGAAGTGGTCAAAGCCGTTACGCTCCCGATAGCTGATGGCCCGCTCGGTAAACAGGGATGCGAAGCATCGGCGACAGGCTTCCAGCAGACCGCCCTTATCACCAATGTTAAGGAAGCTGTCATGCTGGCCTGCGAAACTCGCGTCGGGTAGATCCTCGGCAGTCGCGGAGCTGCGCACCGCGATGCGAAGCTCCGGGCCATATTGTTCGCACAGCTCAACATATGCGCTGACAATTGCCCGCTCCAATTCCCCGGGCAGCCCTGATTCAAAGACTATGTCGCGGGCTTCGCGGGCCAACTGCCGCTGCGCCAGCCCGCCGTTACCACTACTTTCAAGCAATTTACGTAAAGGATCCCAGGCACCAGCACTGTCGAGCACCGCGCGATAAGCGGCAGCAGTAATAGCAAAACCGTTGGGCACTGGTATCCCTTTCGGCGCCAGTGATCGATACATTTCTCCCAGGGATGCAGCCTTGCCGCCGACATCAGGAATGTCGTCGATACTGATATCTTCAAACCAGCGGATATAGGGGCTCTTATTCATGGTGGTCGCCTTCGCGTAAATTGACCTCTTTTTCAACCCGAGCTGAATTTCTTCCGGTCTGTACTGACCATAGCCACGCTAAGCTTGAGTCGCGGCCGATATAGTCCAGTAAAGGTCGGGACATTCTTCTGCCGTTGTTCCTATAACATAGCGCCGCACCTTTACTGTTTCCGGAAATTTACGCTTGTCTCATATACAGACAGGGGAAAGGCATGTCTTTTGAACATATCCTGCTTCCACTCGATGGCTCCCCGGTCGCAGAGGAAGCCATAGCGCACGCTCTGTCGGTGGCCCGCAGTTGCGGCGCTGAAATTCACCTTCTGCATGTACAAAAATCCCAGGGCCAGTCCGGGTCCCATAACGTTGATCCGGTGGACTGGCGACTACATCGTGCAGAACTACGTAGTTACCTGAACCGCCTTGCCGACAAGATCTCCGCGCAGGACATTCCGGTCACCGTATCCATCATGGAGGGACGGCCGGCGGAGCAGATCGTCGAATATTGCGATGACACCAACATTGACCTGATTGTATTTACAGCCTTCGGCCGGGGCGGGCCCAGCCGCTTTGACTTTGGCAGCACAGCGCACAAGGTCTTCAGCGGTGCCGGCTGCTCATTTATGGTTGTCAGGCCAGGCCAGGCACCAGCAGACCTGCAGTCCATGCAATACCGCCGCGTCCTGGTGTCTATGGATGGAACACCCCGTTCTGAGTGGGTAGCCTGCCAGATGGCGTCGATGATGCGTGACCAGGAGGCCGAGCTGATCCTGCTGCAGGTCATTGCCATACCGGAAATGCCGCGGCGCATGCCAATCACCCGCGAGGAGCATGCCACCCGGGAAAAGTTTGTTGAGTGCAACCGCCGCGCTGCCCAGGCCTACCTGGAAGAGGTTGCCCGACAGCTTAAGAACGGTATTACCGTACGCCCATTGCTACTGGTGGACCAGAACGTTGCGGAGCGTATTTATGCTACTGCGGAACAGGAGGGTGCCGACCTGATTGCCATGAGCGCGCATGATTGGCAGACCGGCGCCCAGCAGGTCACCGGTACGCTCTGTCACACCGTAACGTGTCATAGTGCGCGGCCGGTGCTGGTGTTCCAGGATCTGCCGAGTGCCCAGATACAGGCCCTGCGGTCTGGCGCAGAGTTCTGCCCGATACGTCACCCCCTTCTTCCCTGAGACAACCATACTTCGATGAGATTCAGACGCTGGAAAATGCTCCGAGCCGGCCATGGGCGCGGTATTATCCGCGACGCAGGGCATACCCCTGTCTCGCCGGACGCCGCGAAAATAATGGAAAAAGGGCGGAACGAGCAGCAGCGCCAGGAGCACATCGAGACACTGGCACAGCGTCACCATACCACCATCGATATCCGGGTTTCGTATCGCCTCAAGCCTAGACTCGCACAACTGGAACGGGAATTTGAAAGCGTTTACCGCCATCTGTCGGCACGAGTAGAGTCCGGGGAGAAAGGGAGCCGCAGCGAGGAGTGGCTTCTGGACAATCGCCATGTGATCCAGGAAACCCTGGAATTGGTCCGCGAATCCCTCCCAGCCGGCTTTCTCAAGCAGCTACCAAAGGTTGTCGATGCTGCTGGTGGTACCGACCTCCGTGCACACTGTCTCGCGCAGGGCCTTGTGGGCCCACTCTCCCAGCCCCTGGATATGGAGTCCATCCAGCAACTGGTAGCCCATTACCAGGAGAAAACCACACTTGCGACGGGAGAGCTATGGGCACTTCCTGCGCTCTTGCGACTGGTCCTGCTGCAGAGACTGTCCCGGTTCGCCATAAGCACGGTTGAGATAGGCGAGGGCGAGTCTGGTAACGATGACGACAACGCAGTGGGCATTGCCAGTGTCATCATCAGCCTGCGTGAACTCCGCGCATATCGCTGGCGTGACTTCGTCGAGACCCTGAGCGCAGTAGATCGGGTGCTGGTAGCAGACCCCGCAGGAGCCTATCGCGGCATGGACTTCGAAACCCGCGACCGCTATCGCGCGAATGTGGAGCAACTGGCCCGGGGCAGTGGATACGACGAAGAACAGGTCGCCCTGCATGCCGTGGCGTTAAGCGAACAGCAGCCTCCGGACAGCCGGGCGCGGCATGTAGGCTACTACCTGCAGGGAGACGGACGGCGGGAGCTGGAAACGGAACTCTCGTACCGTCCGGGGTATAAAGAGCAGCTGTATGGGTGGACCCTGCGACAGGCACTCCGAGCCTACTTCGCGGCGATGGCCGTGTTTTTTGTGCCACTGGCAGTGGCCCTGGCTGTTTTCCTGCTGGCAGGTGGAACCACTCTTCGCCTTGCGCTGCCTGTCATCATCATCGCTGCAGTGCCACTGCTGGGCCTGGCCATGGCCATGGTCAACGGACTGATCACCCACAGCCTGCCGGCACGTAAACTACCCAAGATGGACTTCGAGGAGGGTATCCCGGACGAGTACCGCACAGTGGTTGTCATGCCGGTACTGGTCGCCGATGAGGACGATTTGCACGGCATCCTGGAAAGCCTGGAGATCAACTTCCTCAACAATGATGATGACAACCTGCTGTTTGCCCTTCTCACTGACTTTCCTGATGCAGAATCGGAATACACCAATGGTGATGACGCCCTGCTAATGACAGGCCAAAAGTCCATACAGGCGCTTAACCAGCGCTATACAGACAGTGAGGGTAGGGCACCTTTCCTGCTGTTACACCGTAACCGACGCTGGAACCCAGCGGAAAACTGCTGGATGGGATGGGAGCGCAAGCGCGGCAAGCTGGTCGAGTTCAACCGCCTGTTACAGGGAGACACGGAAACCAGTTTCCGTCACTGCGCCGGCGATTACACCCGGCTGGAAAACATCCGCTATGTAATTACCCTCGATGCCGACAGCCAGGTACCCCCGGGTACCGCCAGGCGCCTGATCGGTGCCATGGCGCATCCGCTGAATCGGGCTGAAACTGATAGGGATGGGCAACGGATTACGTCTGGTTACGGCTTTCTGCAACCGCGACTGGAAACCGATCCCGGCAGCCCTGCGGAAACCGTGTTCACCGAGGTTTTTTCCGGCGACCGGAGTGTCGACCTTTATACCCATGCCGTCTCCGATGCCTACCAGGACCTGTTTGGCGAGGCGATCTTTGCCGGCAAGGGTATCTACGATCCGATGGTTTTTTCCGGCACACTGGTTGGTCGCCTGCCGGAGAATGCCATTCTCAGCCACGACCTGCTTGAGGGGGCCATCGGTGGTGCCGCACTCCTCTCAGACACGGTTTTCTATGAACAATACCCGCCAAACATCCTTGCCCTCCTGAGACGCAGCCATCGCTGGATCCGCGGGGACTGGCAATTACTACCGTGGCTCGGTAAGCGTGTAGCGGTCGCCGATGGTCGCACAGTAGCCAACCCGTTACCGACGATCCAGCGCTGGAAAATCCTGGACAACCTGCGCCGCAGCCTCGAGGCACCGAGCATGCTGGCCCTTTTCCTGCTTGCATGGAGTGGTCAGTTGCCCGGGAGCGCAGGGGCGTGGACGCTGGGCCTGCTATTGCTTTCAGCGGCACCGGTGTGGCTGGAGATACTGTCGATTTTCTGGCTCAGTGTTGCCGATCCGCGCCGGGTGCACCGCCATTTACAGGCTGGGCCGGCACGCCTGCACCAGCGCTGCCTGCACTGGCTTTTATCCCTGGTGTTGTTGCCTAGCCAGGCCATCAATGCCCTGGACGCCACCACCCGTAGCCTCTACCGGCTACTGTTCTCCCGTCGACACCTGCTCGAGTGGACATCCGCCGCCCATGTAAACCGTTCGGTTGCCACCCCCCAGAGCATCGGCGGCATATGGCAACGGCTCTGGTTCACACCGGTGCTGGCGGCAGGAGTAACCACAGGTCTAGTTGCGGCGGAGCCTGGCAGCCTGCTGCCTGCAGCGCCATTGCTGCTGTCCTGGCTGTTCATGCCGCAGCTTATCAATCGAATAGACCGTCCCCGGCGGGCCGGGCCACCGTCACTCAGCGAGGCAGAAAAACGCCAGCTGCGCCTGCTGGGCCGTCGTACCTGGTTCTTCTTTGAACACTTTATGGGTCCGGATGACCACTGGCTGCCACCCGACAATTACCAAGAGGAGCCACTGGCGGTACTGGCACGGCGTACATCCCCGACCAATATCGGGCTGGGCCTGCTTTCAATACTCAGTGCCTACGATTTCGGGTACCTGGACCTCAATCAGCTGATCGCCCGGCTCGACAACACCTTTGAACGCATGCGTGGCCTGGAGCGTTACCGTGGCCACTACCTGAATTGGTATGAGACCCGGGAACTGCACCCGCTGAACCCCCGTTACGTCTCCACTGTCGATAGCGGCAACCTGGCGGGGAGCCTCCTGACGCTATCCACGGCACTGCAAGAACTTCGCATGGCGGCCCTCAGTGGCCGGCAGCTGGTGAGCGGGATCCTGGACACACTGGGGGTAGTCGAGGAGACACTGCTTCCGGCGGAGGCGGAAAACGTTCCCGCAGAGATTACCGGGATGCTCGATGAGATGGACAAGCTGCGTGAGCGTCTCGAACAACGCGCAGAACAGGGCCATTGGTGGCAGGTGATCGATGATCTTGACGAGCGTGAACTCCCGGTCCTTCGCGAGCGCCTGCTGAAACTGATTGAGCAGGAAGAGTCCGGCTTCAGTTCCGAGGCCCTGTCCCGACTCCGCCAGTGGATCGATGAATTGCACCGGCAGGCACATGCGGCGCGACGGTTCCAGGAAAGCCTCCAGCCATGGCAGAGACTGATCCAGGCACCGCCAGCATGCTATGCGGGGGAGGGCGGTCCCGCGGGCAATTGTTTCAGGGAATTGGCAGCGTTATTGCAGGCACCAGTCTCACTGGCGGAGCTACCGGGCGCATGCGCCCTGGCGGGGGAGAAACTTACAGAGCTTGACCGACTGCTGGACAGCCTCACCGAGGACCAGCGGAATCAGGCGCTTGGCTGGAACGAAGAGCTGCGCAGCGCCCTCGCGACGGCCAGCGACAGTGCCATAAGTCACAACGACGAGCTACAACGGCTGGCCGCACTGGCCGGGAAATGGGTGGATGAGATGGACTTCTCCTTTCTCTATGACCCCGGCCGCCACCTGTTCCATATCGGGTACAACGTTACCGATGCCGCGATGGACCCAAACTACTATGACCTGCTCGCTTCGGAATCGCGCCTGACCGGTTTTATCGCAATCGCGAAGGGGGATGTGCCAGCCCGGCACTGGCGGCACCTGGAACGCCCTTTCCGGCGCTTGCACCGGCGCGTGGTGTTGATGTCCTGGAGTGCGACCCTGTTCGAATACCTGATGCCGCGACTGTTGATGGAAACACCCGACAACAGCCTGATGGGGCGGGCCTGTCGCAATGCCGTGGATACCCATCGCGAATTCACCGGTCGTTTCGGCCTGCCATGGGGCATTGCTGAATCCGGTTACTACGAGCTCGACAGTCACCTGCACTACCAGTACCGGGCCTTCGGTGTCCCGGGGCTCGGGTTCCGTCGCGACCTCGGTGAACGCATCGTGGTCTCGCCCTATGCGTCGGTGATGGCGTTGCCTTTCTGTGCCGATGCGGTCGTGGAAAACCTGCGACAGTTGCGCACTCACGGTGGCTATGGCCAGTTTGGGCTTTACGAGGCGATTGATTTTGGCCGCACCGCCAAACCCGCGCCCCGACGCGCGCGCACCGTGCGCTCATATATGAGCCATCACCAGGGTATGATCCTGCTGGCACTGAACAATTACCTCCATGGCGATGTCATGCTGCGCCGATTTCACGGCGACGTACGTATCGCGGGACTGACGCCTCTGTTACACGAGCGACTCCCGGCTGCCCCTCCGGCGCTCATGCCATGGAAACGACCGGGTGTTATGCGGAGTTTCCGGCCCGAAGTGGCACTGGAAAGCTGGTGGCCCGACCTGACTCGCCCCTTTCCGCATTACAACCTGTTATCCAATGGCCACTTGACCCTGGTCCACGCCGCTGATGGCGCCGGTGGCAGCTACTGGCATGACATTGCCGTTACCCGTTGGCAACCGGACCCCACCCATCACCAGTGGGGCCATTGGAGCTATGTAAAGGATCTTGATAGCGGAAAGCTTTTCTCCGTGGGATTGGCGCCCTGTGGCGGTGATACACGCAATTGCGCAGTCAACTTCTCCCCCCAGCGCGTGGAGCTGCAGCGCCGGGAGACGGATCTTTTCTGCCGCCTGAGTACCGCCCTCAGCTCACAGCACGATATCCAGGTACGGCGACTCCTGATCAAGAATGAAAGCCACCGCGAGCGCCGGCTGCTGGTGGCAGATTTCGCAGAAGTAGCGCTTGCTCCGGAACGGGAAGACCAGCGCCACCCGGCATTTGCCAAGCTGTTTGTGGAGAGCCAGTACCTCGCGGAAACCCAGCTGATGCTCTATCGGCGGCGTCCTCGCGCGAGCGATCAAAAACCCATTTACCTGGCGCACGCCGTACTCGTGCAGCAGGGCGTCCAGCACCGGCTAGGCTGGGAGACCGACCGCGCACGATTCCTGGGCCGCGGCGGCTCCCCGGCACAGCCGCAGGCCCTGCGGAAGGGGCTGTCTGGCTTCAGCGGGACCACTGGACCGGTGCTCGA
The DNA here is from genome assembly GCF_021729035.1 of Microbulbifer sediminum. Taxonomy (GTDB): domain Bacteria; phylum Pseudomonadota; class Gammaproteobacteria; order Pseudomonadales; family Cellvibrionaceae; genus Microbulbifer; species Microbulbifer sediminum. The sequence continues at coordinate 266,091 of NZ_JAJSAP010000002.1, forward strand.
TCCCGTGATTGCTTCGGCACAGGAAGTGGTGGTTGCAGGGCATTCGGAGATCGAGATTCTCTATTTGACTGGTGTGAGCAAATCCCGGCGAGAGTTGCTGGCGATGCTACAGAGCTATCGCTCGCGCCCCAAAGCCCACTGGATCTTCGACCTGGCCCGCATGCAGTCGGAGCAGGAGCTGCGCAACCTGCATATACCCGCCAGTAATCTCCACTGGATGACAGACCTGCTATCGGCAGTACTGGCTCCAGCCGGCAGCATGCGTGCCCCCTCCCGTGTACTGGCGCGTAGCCATCATATCCAGCCGAACCTTTGGAGTCGTGGCATTTCGGGTGACCAGCCAATATTACTGGTGCAGATCCGCAGCGAGCAGGATACCGGCTTTGCCGAACCGATCCTGCAGGCACATACATACTGGTGCGGCCGCGGGCTCCCCGTCGACCTGGTGATCATCGACGAGGAGTCTGCCGGCTACGCCCAGCAGACCCGGGACCGGCTGCAGGAAATGATCGATGAAATCCGGGGACGCACCCAGCGCAAGCTGGCTGGCTCTGTGATCATGGTGCCGGGTCAGGAGTTACCCGGTGTCGAGCGAACACGGCTCATGTCGGCTGCCCGGGTCTTGTTGGATTCCGAGGCGGGTTCGGTGGTTCATCAGCTGGAACAGGGAGCCATGCGCCTGCAGGCCCTGACACAACCTCTGCCCCCGTTTGTGCCGGTACATCCCGGTGACACCAACGGGCAACCGACACCGGTTCTGGAGCGGCCCGACGACCTGCTGTTCGATAACGGTCTCGGTGGTTTCTCCGCCGATGGCCGTGAGTACATCATGCATCTCGAAGCCGGACAACGCCCCCCGGCCCCCTGGGTCAACGTGGTGGCCAACCCGGTTTTCGGTTGCCTGATCTCCGAGGGTGGCTCCTGCTGCACCTGGAGCGGTAACAGCGGCGAGCACCGGCTAAGCGCCTGGAATAACGACCCGGTGCGTGATCCCAGTGGCGAGGCGCTTTATCTGCGGGATGAGGAAACCGCTGCCGTATGGACCCCAACCCCGGCCCCGCGGTCAGCTGACGCGACCTGCCAGATACGCCATGGAGCGGGGTACAGCGAATTCCGCCAAAACAGCCACGGACTGGAACAGGCGTGGCGTATTTATGTCGATCCTGAAGCGCCGGTAAAAATCGGTCGCCTGACGCTGAAAAACTGTTGGGGAAGGCCCCGGCGCCTCACCGCCACCTATTACGTGGAGTGGGTCCAGGGGCTGGTACGCGCTGCCAGCTGGCCATACCTGGTGAGTGAATTTGAGCCAGAACGCAATACACTACTGGCCCGCAACGCGTTTGTGCCTGACGCCACACCGGGCGTCGCTTTCCTCACAGCCAGCTTGCCGCCCCACGGTGTCACGACCGACCGGCGTGAGTTCCTTGGCGAATCCGGCGATCGCGATGCACCCGCGGCCCTTTTCCGCATCGGCCTTTCCGGGAGAGTGGAGTGCGGCGGCGATCCCTGCGGCGCCTACCAGGTGCATATCGACCTCGCCGCTGGTGAGACACAGCAGGTCTATTTCATCATGGGAGAGGGGAACGACCGGGCCCACGCATTGGAATTGGCCGGGGAATTCGGGGATCCCGAACGGGCCGAGAAGGCCTGTGTCGAGACAGCAAGGTTCTGGGATGACTTCCTGGGCAGTGTGAAGGTCTCCCTGCCGGACAGGGCGACCGAACTGCTTGTGAACCGCTGGCTGCCGTACCAGACGCTAGCCTGCCGCCTGTGGGGGCGCAGCGGCTTTTACCAATCGAGCGGGGCGTTTGGGTTCCGTGACCAGTTACAGGATGTTCAGGCGTTGTTGTGGACACATCCCGAGTGGACCCGGGAACACATACTCCGGGCCGCGTCACGACAGTTCCAGGATGGCGATGTCCTGCACTGGTGGCATGAAGATCCATTGCGTGGTGTACGCACTCGCTGTTCCGATGACCTGTTGTGGCTGCCGTTTGTGACCGCACAGTACATACGCACCACTGGCGATTTCGCAATCCTGAAAGAGGAAATTCCGTACCTGCAGGGTGCGCCGCTGGCCAGGGATGAACATGAACGCTATGCCGAGTTCGATACCAGTGACGAGTCGGGCTCCCTTTATGAGCACTGCTGCCGTGCCATTGAACACGCCGGGGCGGTGGGGCCCCACGGCCTGCCGGTGATTGGCAACGGGGACTGGAATGATGGCTTTAACCGGATCAGCACCACCGGTCGTGGTGAGAGTGTCTGGATGGGCTGGTTCCTGTTAAGGGTATGCCGGGATATGGCCCCCCTGTGCGAGCACATCGGCGACACAGCGCTGGCGCAACATTACCGCGAGCTGGGAGAGAATTTCCGTGAACAGGTGGAAGAGAATGGCTGGGACGGTGAATGGTATCGCCGCGCCTATTTTGATGACGGCACGCCAGTCGGTTCCACTGAGAGTGAGGAATGCAAGATTGACCTGATTGCGCAGACCTGGTCGGTGTTATCCCAGGAAGCGCCGACGGGACGCGCTCGCAAGGCGATGGATTCCGCCTGCGAGCATCTGGTGAATGAAGAGGCGCGGCAGATACTACTGCTTAAGCCTGCCTTCAACCGTACTAAAAAAGACCCCGGTTACATCAAGGGTTACCCGCCAGGCATTCGCGAGAATGGCGGCCAGTACACCCACGCCGCTACCTGGGCGGTCTGGGCCGCCGCGGGACTGGGGCAGGGGGAGCGTGCCTGGCACTTCTTTAATCTCCTCAACCCAATCACCCACACCGACAGTGCTGCAGGAGTACAGCGGTACCGAACCGAACCCTATGTGCTGGCTGGCGATGTCTATGGCGTGCCCCCCCACGTGGGGCGCGGAGGCTGGACCTGGTACTCCGGTGCGTCTGGATGGCTGTACCGGGGCGCGCTGGAAGCACTGCTGGGAGCAAGAATCGTCAATGGCAACACGCTGGAGATTAAGCCCTGCCTACCCAGGAGCTGGGATCGATACAGCCTTTCTCTGAGTTTCGGCAGCAGCCGTTATGACCTCGACGTGGTCAATTGTGGTGGCTGCCCGCGGGAAGTGGCCGAATTGATACTGGATGGAGAGCAAGTGGAGGGCAGTCACCTCCCCCTGACGGATGACGGCGCGCGCCACAGCGCACAATTGACCTTTGTTACAACCTGAGCCGATCACTGTACAAGCAGTTCGTCGAGGTTACCGTCACCCGGCGCATAGAACCACTTATCCATGGTTCGCCGCACTTTACGTCATTTCACTTGACCGGCTAAACCGGTTTGTGGGCCGGATATGGGCAAGCTATGACCTGGTCAGGTCGAGCGTATAAATCACCTGCGTATGGTTCTCCGGATCCGTGCGACAATCCCAGCCCATCGCTTGGGCCACCCGACGCAGCCTATTGTTAGCTGCCGAGTCAATCGAGTACAGGTGCTCAATTCCCCTGGCACGCGCTGACTCTATCAGCCGGTCCAGTAACAGGGTGCCGAGTCCCTGCATTTGCCATTCGTCTGCTACTACCACTGCACATTCAGCGGCCTTACCGCCAGCTTCCAGGACATAGCGGGAAACGCCAATTTCTCTGTCTTGCCCATCGTCTCGCTTGATGGTGGCGACAAATGCCTCCCGCTGGTCGTGATCAATATCTGTCAATCGTTCAAGCATTTGCTGGCTGGGCTTGCCAACGCCACCCAGGAAACGAAAGTGGCGTGATTCCGGCGACAGGTTGGTAATGAATTCACGCTCCAGGTCTATATCGGCCCGGTCCAGCGGGCGTATTTTCACTACCCGGCCGTTGCGGAGTTTCTCGGTCACCGCTCTCGATATCGCCTCTCGATGCTGCTCTTCGGACATTGTCGCCTGTCTCCTCTCACGCTGGCCTGCTGGTTTCTACAATCAGCCTAAATAATAGTTCTCTGTCGTTGCGGTCGGCCAACCTGACAGATGTATTTCGCGCACCAGTAAACACGCCGCACGGGGTACTCATATCATGCAGGATTACGTTTTACAGGCACGAGACCTGGACATCCTGATTCAGGTGGTTCGTGCAGAGGGTTTCGAGGTCATGGGGCCGGTCCTGCGCGACAACGCCATCGTCTATGACGCAATTTCCACCGCGGCAGATCTCCCGCAGGGTTGGACCGATGAACAGGAGAAGGGCACCTACCGGGTAAAGCGTCGCAACGACGGCGCGTATTTTGGTTATGCGGTTGGGCCACATTCATGGAAGAAGTTCCTGCAACTGCCGCACCGACAGGTCTGGAAAGCACGAAGCAACAACTCCGGTATCCAGGTTGCAGAGATTGTCGATGAAGCGCCACAACTTGCCTTCCTGGGTGTGCGAAGCTGCGAAATGCACGCCATTGCCATCCAGGACCGGGTATTCGTTGATGGTGAATATCAGAATGACAGTTATACGCGGCGGCGTAGCAACATCTTTATGGTTTCAGTGAACTGTACCTCCGCCGCAGCCAGTTGCTTTTGCACTTCAATGGATACCGGCCCCAGGGTAACACTCCCCTGTGACCTGGAGATGACAGAAGTCATCGAAGGTGAAACGCACTATTTCCTGGTTGGCAGTGAATCATACCGGGGAGCACGCGTACTACAGCAGCTACCGGTTGTACCTTCAACTCAGGAGCATGAGGCGAAGGCAGAACGAGCCGTACAGAACGCAGTGCGGCAGATGGAAAAGGGGCCGCGCAATTTTGACAGTACCGACCTCAAGGAACTGCTTTACCGCAATTACGAGAGCCCGTCCTGGGACCGGGTTGCAGAGCGCTGCCTTTCCTGTGCCAATTGCACCATGGCTTGCCCCACCTGCTTCTGTTCCACTGTGGAGGACACCACCGACTTGAGTGGAACCTACGCAGAGCGCTGGGAGCGCTGGGATTCGTGCTTCACTGCTGATTTCACCTATATTACCGGGGGCGCCGTACGGCCGGATACACGAACTCGTTACCGCCAGTGGATGACCCATAAACTGGCCACCTGGCACGACCAATTCGGTTCTTCCGGCTGTGTCGGTTGTGGGCGATGTATCACATGGTGCCCGGTGGGAATCGACCTCACCGAGGAAGTCCGAAAAATTCGAGAGCTTGAAAAAATTAACCGGGAAGGTCCATGAAAACCATTGCCGAACTGTTACGTGAGCATCCCTTTTTCCGGGACCTGGCCCAGGCCGACCTGGAATTTATCGGTGGCTGCGGAGAGAACGCCATCTATGCTACTGGTGATTACCTGGCGCGGGAGAATGAGCCGGCCGATCATTTCTTTGTGATCCGCAGTGGCAAGGTCGCAGTGGAAACTTACTTGCCTGACCGTGGCCCGCTGTGCCTGCAGACGCTGCACGATGGGGATATTTTCGGCTGGTCCTGGCTGTTTCCACCCTACGTTTGGACCTTTGATGCCCGCGCCCTGGACGAAGTTCACGCGATACGCCTGGGAGGAAAATGCCTGCGGGAAAAATGTGAAGGGGAGCCGCGCCTGGGATTCCAGCTCATGAAGCGTTTCGCCCGAATTGCCACAGAACGGCTACAGGCGGCAAGGATTCAGTTACTGGATGTCTATGGACAGAGTCCACCGCCGCAAGGGGACACCTGGTGATACCACGGGTGTATCGAATTGAACATCGCCGGGAGGAGTATCCCGGTACTTTTACCCTGGAGATGTCAGCCGACCGGGGACGCCCTGTGACGTGTGATCCGGGGCAGTTCAATATGCTCTATGCCTTTGGTGCCGGCGAGGTACCTATATCAATTAGCGGGGCAGGCCGTCGGGATGGGTTGCTGGTACACACCATCCGCACCCAGGGACTGGTAACTGCGGCCCTGGAGAGGCTGAAGGAAGGCGAGCAACTCGGTGTGCGTGGTCCCTTCGGCCAGGGCTGGCCGCTGGACCTGGCCAGGGACAGTGACCTGCTGATCATCGCCGGGGGCGTGGGCCTCGCACCACTGAGACCGGTTGTTTACAGCCTCCTGGACGGCAGAGGCCGTGCCCGACGTACTCAGCTTTACTATGGGGCCCGAAGGCCGGAGGAAAGGCTCTTCCGGCACGAACTCAACCAGTGGGGGCGGGCTGTGTCGTTGGTGCAATCGGTGGATCATGCAGACAGTGACTGGCCGGGCCATATTGGCGTGATAACCGGGCCACTGCAGGCATCGCGGATCAACGGACCGGAAACAATTGCATTTGTCTGTGGGCCGGAGCTCATGATGCGCTTCAGCATCCGCGTGCTACTCGAGAGCGGCGTGCCGGCGTCCGCTATATTCCTTTCCATGGAGCGCAATATGAAGTGTGCCACCGGCCTCTGTGGCCATTGCCAATGGGGTCCCCGTTTTATCTGCAAGGACGGCCCGGTGTTCTGCTACAAGGATATCCAGCCATGGTTCCAGATTCGCGGGCTGTAAAAAAAACCTCCGGGAAGCGAAAGCTCGCAGTGTGGAAGTTCGCCTCCTGTGACGGTTGCCAACTCAGCCTGCTGGACTGTGAAGATGAGCTGCTGGCACTGGCGGGAGAGATGGAGATTGCGTATTTTATGGAGGCCAGCAGCCATCAGGTGGAGGGACCATACGACCTTTCGCTGGTGGAGGGATCCATCACCACTGCCCGGGACAAACGCCGGATTCAGCAGGTTCGCGCACAGTCCCGGGTGCTAGTGACTATCGGGGCCTGCGCAACCGCCGGTGGCATCCAGGCCCTGCGCAATTTTTCCGATGTGGAGGAGTTTACCTCCGTCGTCTACGCCCACCCGGAATATATCGCCACCCTGAAAACCTCAACGCCTGTCAGTGCCCATGTAGCAGTAGACTTCGAGCTGCAGGGCTGCCCGATCAACAAGCACCAGCTGCTGGAGGTCATCAGTGCATTCCTGCACCGGCGCCCTCCACAGGTGCCGGCACACTCGGTATGTGTCGAATGCAAAATCCGCGGCAATGTCTGCGTCTGGGTTGCCGATGGCATCCCCTGTATGGGACCGGTGACACACGCCGGCTGCGGCGCCCTGTGCCCGGGCTATAGCCGCGGCTGCTACGGTTGCTACGGCCCCAAGGAAAATACCAACACAGCCTCCCTATGTCACTGGTGGAAAAAGGAGTTGGGCGCAGACCAGGCCACCATTGTCGAGAACCTGCGCAACTACAATGCGGCCGCACCGGTCTTTGCACGCGAGAGTCGCCGCCAGGAGAGGCCCGATGGCGAAAAGTAAGACCATCAAGGTGGACTACCTGGCGCGGGTGGAGGGGGAGGGAGCCCTTTACATCCGCTACGATGATGGCGGAGTTCGCGATGTCAAACTGAAGATCTTCGAGCCACCGCGTTTCTTCGAGGGCTTTATGCGCGGTCGGGACTACCTGGAGGCACCGGACATCACCGCCCGAATCTGCGGTATCTGCCCGGTGGCCTACCAGATGAGCGCCCTGCATGCGATGGAGCATGCGCTGGGCCTGACCCCCACGGCGGAACTCCGGGACCTGCGACGGCTGATCTATTGCGGTGAGTGGATCGAGAGTCATGCCCTGCATATTTTCATGCTGCACGCGCCGGACTTCCTCGGCTATGACAATGCTGTCGCCATGGCGAAGGATCATCCGGCCATTGTGCAGGATGGCCTGGAAATCAAGAAAGCCGGCAACGCCATCGTGAGCCTGATTGGTGGACGGGAAGTGCACCCGATCAATGTGCGGGTAGGAGGATTCTACCGGGTTCCAACTGTCGAAGAACTGGGCCCCTTGCGGGAACAACTCCTGAAAGCAAGGGATATGGCGGTGCAAACTGCCCACTGGGCAGCTTCACTCACATTTCCGCGGTTCGAGCGTCCCGCAACGGATCCCTATGAATTTGTCGCCCTTTCCCATCCCCGTGAGTACCCGATGAACGAGGGCCGTATCGTATCCACCCGCGGCCTGAACATCCCTGTAGAAGAGTACGAGACGCATTTCCGTGAGGAACATATCGATTACTCAAATGCACTACACAGCGTACTGGTGGAGCGGGGTGCCTACCTCGTTGGCCCAATGGCGAGGTATAACCTCAATTACGAACACTTGTCGCCACTGGTTCAACAGACGGCCGAAGTAATCGGGTTCCCGCCATTTTGCGCCAATCCATTCCAGAGCATTGTGGTACGAAGCCTGGAGGTGCTTTACGCCTTTGACGAGGCTCTGCGGATAATCGATTCCTATCGCAGGCCAGAGCAGCCATACCTGGCAACCGATCCCCGAGAATCCAGCGGTTGTGCCGCCACCGAGGCGCCCCGGGGGCTGCTCTACCACCGCTATGACATCAACGACAGGGGCAAGATCACCGATGCCAGGATAGTGGCGCCCACCTCCCAGAACCAGAAGTCCATCGAGGATGACTTACGCCACCTGCTGCCGAAGTTCCTGGACTTGCCGGAGAACAGGCTACAGGCCCGATGTGAGCAGGCAATCCGTAATTACGATCCCTGTATCTCCTGTTCGACCCACTTCCTGCAGCTGCACCTGGAACACGATGAAGGCCGGGGCGGAGCAGGGATATGAGCGGAGCCATCCCGGGGAGCTGGGCAATCATCAGCCTTGGCAACCGCTTCCGCGGTGACGACAGTGTGGGCCCATACCTGCTGCACCGGCTGCGCGTCCGGCTCGGCGATGCAGTGGATTGCCTGGAAAACGGTGGCGACATGACCCGTTTGCTGGAAGACTGGAAAGGTCGTGGTGTTTGCCTCGTCGACGCTGTCGTGGCGCAAGGGCGCGATTTGGGGGAGATCATCCACCTGGACGGCCTCACTGAGACTTTGCCGGCCGGGGTCTGCACCACATCCAGTCACGGCTTTACGCTGGCCGAGGCACTGGAGCTCGCCCACCTGCTGGATTCACTGCCAGATAAGCTGGAGATCTACGCTATCTGTGGCTCCAACTTCGCCACTGGCGCCCCCCTTTCCCCGGCAGTGCTGGCCGCTGCGAAAAAAGTCGAACAGGAAATTCTGCAATACCTTGCACAACAGGCAGGAGGCCCACCGTGCACGAACAATCGCTGATAAGGAACCTGGTGGGCAAGATACAGGTGCTCGCCAGGCATGAAACCGGCAGGCTGGTTGCTGCCAGGCTGCGCCTGGGAGCACTGGCGCATATCTCGGCAGATCACCTGCGCGAGCATTTCGAGCATGAAACCGCCGGCACGCCCCTGGAAGGCCTCCGTCTGTACATCGAGGAATTGACCGATATCCATCACGCCCAGGCCCAGGAAATTGTCCTGGAAAGCCTTGAGTTCGAGGATAGCGATGAACCCTGAGCGAACCGAGCGCCTGCGTGTCGAGGTTGGCGGCCTGGTACAGGGCGTCGGCTTTCGCCCGTTTGCCTATCAACTGGCGTACCGCTGCGACATCAGCGGATGGATCGCCAATGATACCCGGGGCGTGCAAATGGAAATCCAGGGCAGGGCGCGACGAGTACGGGAGTTTCTGCAGAGGCTGCAACAGGAAAGGCCGCCTCATGCCCGTATCGATGACCTGGCAATCGAGGCCATCCCACTCCTGGCAGAGACCGGATTTACCATCCGCGACAGCGATCGCTGCCCATCGCCTTCGGCGATTATCTTGCCCGACCTGGCCCCCTGTGCCGACTGCCTGGGGGAACTGTCAGACCCCACCAGCCGGAGATTCGGTTACCCGTTCATCAACTGCACGCACTGCGGCCCGCGCTTCAGTATTATTGCGCGGCTGCCGTATGACCGGCCCAATACGGCCATGCAGGCTTTTCCCTTGTGTGACGACTGCCGACGCGAGTACGTCGATCCACAAGACCGTCGCTTTCACGCGGAGCCCAATGCCTGCGCCCGTTGTGGACCGCAACTGCAACTGTGTGACCGGCATGGAAATGTCAACGCCGGAGGAGCCACGGCGCTGCAACAGGCTGTCGCCGCGATCCAGGCCGGCCAGATTGTCGCCATCAAGGGAGTCGGCGGTTTCCAGCTGTTGGCGGATGCGTCCAACACCGAAACAGTTTGCCAGCTACGCGACCGCAAACAGCGGCCACACAAGCCTTTTGCGTTGCTGTACCCGAACCTGGTTACCGTTCAGAGGGACTGCAGGCTCAGCGGGCGGGAGGCGGAGTTGCTCAGTGGTCCGGAGAGGCCTATTCTCCTGCTCGCCGCGCTGGAGCAGGATACCGCCCATATTGTTCCGGAGGTCGCGCCCGGGAACCCGCTTCGCGGTGTCATGCTCCCAGCCTCACCGCTGCACCATCTCCTGATGCAGGCGCTGGAGCGCCCGGTGGTTGCCACCAGCGGCAACCTGGCGGGTGAGCCTATCTGTACTGAAAACAGCGACGCGCTGGTCCGTCTGGGAAAGATCGCGGACCTGTTCCTGTGGCACAACCGCCGAATACTTCGGCCCGTGGACGATTCCGTGGTGCGAATTATCAATGGCCAGCCCGTGATGATTCGACGTGCCCGGGGCTACGCACCACTTCCCCTAAAGCTACCGTCTTCCAGCGCGAGCACGGAATGCCGGGTCGCCCTGGGGGCAGACCTGAAAAACTGTGTGGCAGTCGCGCGCGGCACCACTGTCCACTTGAGCCAGCATATTGGCGACTTGCAAGACCGGGTCGGACTTCAGGCTTTTGAACGTGCGATCGCTGACCTCCTGGGATTGTATGAGCTGGAACCCATGACACTACTCTGCGACCTGCACCCGGGATACACGTCTACGCGCTGGGCGGAACAAAGTGGCCGGCAAAAGTCTGGCGTACAGCATCATGTGGCCCACTTTTTTTCCTGCATGGCGGAGCATGCCTATCGGGGCCCGGCATTGGGTATCTGCTGGGACGGCACCGGTTATGGCACGGACGGCACCCTGCGTGGCGGGGAGTTCCTGCTCTGGGACGGCGGCCACCAGGTTGCTCATTTCGGCAGTCTCCGCAAGTTCCGCTTACCCGGCGGCGATCGGGCCATTCGAGAGCCACACCGCGCAGCGGCGGGACTCCTGTTCGAGATGCTGGGTCGAGAGGCTTTTTCACAATCGCCCCTGCGGCAGCAGTTCAAGGCCCGCGAGAGGCACAACCTGGCCAGGATGCTGGAAAGGAACATCAACAGTCCCTGGTGTAGCAGTATCGGCCGCCTGTTCGACGTTGCGGCCGCGCTGCTGGGTCTCTCCACACGGAGCTCTTTCGAGGGGCAGGCAGCCATGGCGGTGGAACATGCCGCACAGGACTCGGTCACTACCTCAAGCTATCCCCACAGCTTGTGTAGACTCCACGACCGTTGGCTGATCGACTGGGAGCCGACAATTTCTGCACTATTGCAGGATACCGCCGCGAACGTCCCTGTGGCCGACAGGGCGGCGATGTTCCACACCACTCTGGCCCGGATGGCCCAGGCCCTGGCCCATAAAGCCGGAACAGAGAATGTCTTCCTGTCAGGCGGCGTCTTCCAGAACCGTCGGCTCACAGAAACCGTGGTCAGGAGACTGGAGCAGGACGGCTTTCGGGTCCATTGCCACAGCGCTGTGCCACCGAACGACGGCGGCATTGCTCTGGGCCAGCTCTACTACGCCCAGTGCATGGCCCAGAGCGGCGTAAAGATCGGGGAGGGTGGCGCCCTATGTGTTTAGGTATTCCCGGCCGGATCGAGGAGATTATCAACAACAGCCCACTGGAGCGCTGTGGCAGGGTCAGCTTTGGCGGTATCAGCAGGGAAGTCAACCTGGCTTATGTCCCCGAGGCAGCTGTCGGCGACTATGTAATCGTGCATGTGGGCTTTGCCATCAGCCGGGTGCGGGAGGATGAAGCCCGCCGGGTTTTCCGTTACCTGGAGGAAATCGGGGAGCTGAAAGCGCCATGAGATACCTGCATGAATACCGGCAACGGGAAAGCATTGAAAAGATCCAGACAGAAATCTCACGGATCACCACCAGGCCCTGGACCATCATGGAGGTTTGCGGTGGACAGACCCACGCTATCGTCAAGTATGGACTGGAGACGTTCCTGCCTGAGCAAGTGGAGCTGGTACACGGCCCGGGCTGCCCGGTTTGTGTGACGCCGCTGGGAATCATCGACAGGGCCATCAGCATCGCCGCCCGGCGCGGGGTCATTTTCTGTTCCTTCGGCGACATGCTGCGGGTTCCCGGCAGTGAGCGCGACCTGCTGGCCGTAAAGGCGGTGGGAGGGGATATCCGTATCGTCTATTCCCCCCTCGACGCAGTGGCCCTGGCTGAAGACAATCCGGACAGGGAGGTGGTGTTCTTCGCTATTGGTTTTGAGACCACCGCGCCCGCCAACGCAATGGCCGCCTACCTGGCAAGGAAGAAGGGGCTCCGAAACTTTTCGCTCCTCGTTTCCCATTTCCTGGTCCCGCCGGCCATAGAGGCTATCTGTTCCACAACGGACAATCGTGTGCAGGGCTTTCTTGCGGCTGGCCACGTGTGCGCGGTCATGGGGTATGAGCAATACCCACCTCTGGCACGGCGACATCGCGTCCCGATCGTGGTTACCGGCTTCGAGCCCCTGGATATCCTCGAGGGTGTGCTCATGTGCCTGTCCCAGCTGGAACAGGGCAGCTGCAGGGTGGAGAACCAGTATGCACGTGCGGTTGATCGCAGGGGCAATGCCCCGGCACAGGAGATGGTCAAGCAGGTATTCGAGATCGCCGACCAGCACTGGCGTGGGGTCGGACATATCGGTCACAGCGGACTACGCTTGAACCCCGGGTTTGCAGACTTCGATGCTGAAAAAAGGTTTGCCCCCCCGCACACTCCGCGAATGGATGACAGTGGGTGTATCAGTGGCCAGATAATGCGGGGCCTTAAAAAACCTTGCGACTGTCCCCATTTTGGCCGTCGCTGCCGTCCCGAACAACCATTGGGCGCACCCATGGTCTCCTCAGAGGGAGCCTGCGCTGCTTATTACCGTTACAACCGACAGGTCACGACTGATGAACGTTGAGTGCCCGCTCACCACAAATACCGGGACAGTGGTGCGTCTCGGGCACGGCAGTGGGGGCGTGATGAGCCAGCAGCTGCTGCGCGAGTGTGTCTTCCCCCATTTTGACAATGCCTGGACCAAACAGGAACACGACGGGGCCAGGATCCCAATGCCAAAAGGGCAAGTGGTGTTCACCACCGATTCCTTCGTAATCACCCCGCTGTTTTTCCCTGGAGGGGATATTGGCAAGCTGGCAGTCTACGGAACGGTAAACGATCTCGCCATGTGTGGGGCCAGGCCCGAGTACCTGAGTTGCAGCCTGATCCTGGAAGAGGGGCTGCCATTCGCTACCCTCGACAGGGTAATCGAGTCCATGGCCCGGGCGGCGTCGGAAACCGGGGTGCAATTTGTTACCGGCGATACCAAGGTGGTAGAGAGAGGCAAGGGCGACGGGCTCTATATCAACACTGCCGGTATTGGCACCATGGCCTGTCCGGATGCGATAGAACCCCGACAAATCCGGCCGGGAGATCGAATCATCCTGTCCGGGGATATCGGGCGGCATGGTGTGGCGGTAATGGCCAAACGGGAAGGGCTGTGTTTCGATAGCCCGCTGCAGAGTGACTGTGCGCCTTTGCACGGTGCGGTCCGGAGCCTACTGGATGCAGGGATAACCCCGCATTGCCTGCGCGACCTCACACGTGGCGGACTGGCTACGGCACTTGTAGAGCTGGCGGAGACCGCCCGGAAGGAAATCCTTGTACACGAAGCCGATATCCCCGTGGGGGACGCCGTGCAGGGTGCCTGTGAGATGCTGGGGTTGGATCCCCTCTACGTCGCCAATGAGGGGCGCTTTATCGCCTTTATCCGCCCGGAAGAGGTGGATCGTGCACTATCGATCCTGTCCCGCGATCCCGTTGGATCGGGAAGCCGCATCATTGGCAAGGTCGGTGAGGGTGACTGCCACCAGGTAATCCTGCGGAACTCACTGGGTTGCGAGCGCCTGCTATATCGGTTGCCCGGGGAACAACTGCCGCGGATCTGCTGATCCCGATTATGGTCGGGATTAGCGGGCGGGTTAAAACCGGTACTGCAAGGTCAATTCCGTGAAATTGAGGTCATCTGCGGGACCCGTCTCGCGAATGAACTCCCCGGGCTTACCAAAGGTATGAATTGCGGTAAACACAAGGCCGCGGCGGATTGTGTATTCGGCAGTAAATGACAGGGCAGAGGCGGCGAAGTGGGCATCACTTCCCTCCGGTCGCCGGATTATCTGGCCACTGGGACTGTAGAGGCCATCCTCGCTTTCCAGGCGCCAGAAAAAGTTGACGTCGGCGGTCAGGGCCAGTACCCCGGAGGGGTTCAGGTACAAGAAGGTATGGAAATTGTAAAAATTACGAGGACCAAAAACCGCGGCTTCAGAGAAATAGTTCCCACGGGGGTAGAGCGGGTTGAATGTCGATAACTCGTCGTCCAGCGGGTTCTTGTCACCGCTGGCAATATTGACACTCAATTTCAACCCGGGTTGCCAGTTAACCTCCGGCCACTGGTAAGCAGTCTCCATGGCCAGTGTCCAGGCATTGATATCATCGCTGCCGAAATTGCCGAACTGGTAGAGCGTCTCCCAGTTCCATATCCAGTTCCCGGCCTCACCCCAATAACGTGCTCCCAGGGAATGGCGCTGCTCCCTGGCGACTCCCTGAACATATGCAGAGCTGTCATTGCCGTATCCCAGGTAGTAGAGGTCCAGGTTGCCGGGCCCGGACAGGGGTTGCTTGATGACGCCGTAGAGCCCCCAGAGTGCCTGGTTGCTATTTGTCCCGTCATCGAAAACGCCACGCTGGTCCTCGCGTGGCCGCGCAGCGATCACATCAAGGCGCCAGCCGTCCCCGATTGAGAAGCTCCTGGCGCCATCAAAGGTGCGCCGCACATTCGGCCCCTCGCGGACATCCACCAGGCGTCCAGAGCCCAGTACAATTTCCTGGCGCCCAAGGCGAAAGGTCGTTTCACTGCCGCGCAGTTGCCTGGTGCTCAGGTCCAGGAATGCGTTCTGCCACTCGAGCTTGTCTTCATCCACGGGGCTGGGCCCCTCGGCCCGACCATTCTCCAGCGCGCTGGTGAGCTGCCCGAAGAATCGCACATCGGGATTCCAGTGCAGGTCACCAAGCAGGGAGTAGCGCTGTAACCAGACGCCGCGCTTGTCCTGGGGATCCTGTCCGTAAGCGGGGTTGTTTGTGTACTCATAACGCTGGCGGATCTCGCCGCCAAGAGTGAAATAGCGCCCGCGTGTATCGGATAGCGGGATGTATTTCCAGCAATCCGGCCAACACGCTCGGGGCGGGACACTTTCGAGGTGTGAATAGTCCTCTTCGAAGCGCAGTTTCTTTATTGGCGGCAGTTCCAGATCCCGGGAAAATCCCGATGCACTCGACAAGAGCGCGATGAGAACCAGCACCAAAACTGAAGGTTTATATTGCATAGTCCGGAACCCCGGTTACCCCCTCGGCTGTCCAGGCGACCGCCAAAGGCATATCATCCCCGGGATGAGTCCGACTGTCCCAATCCTGCAGGCACAGCCGGTCTCCTCTGATAGTGGGCGGAAATCACCTGTTACCGCTACAACCTGGTATCGGGGCTAAGAGCCGGTTGTCGTTTGCTGACGGCGGTCCGTGTAAGTTACCGGGGACCATTCTGGTATTGCAGGCAGGGCCCGGGTCTTGTGTTCTGGGTAGGCATCGGAGGCATACTCAATTTCGCCATCCACCACGGTAAGTTCAGCGCGGGTTTCCAGCAGCTCCGGCTCTTCCACCTCGAAGATATCGCGGTCGAGGATAGCGAAGTCCGCAACCATTCCCGGGGCGATTTCCCCTTTACTTTCTTCCTCGCCGGAGAACCAGGCGGAACCCTGGGTGAATAGCTTCAGCGCGGTCCGGCGGTCGAGACGGTTCTCCGGTCCATATAGCTCGGTGCCGCCGATGGTACGGCCGGAGACAGCCCAGTAGTAGGTGACCCAGGGGTTGAAACTGGCCACGCGGGTACCATCGGTGCCGAGTCCTACCGGGATTCCCATTTCCAGCATCTTGCGAATTGGGGGGGCACGGCGGGCCGCTTCTTTACCGTAGCGCTCAATGAAGTACTCACCGGCAAAGGCCATACGTGCCTGTACAGAAATTCCGCCACCCAGGGCCTTGATTCGCTTCAGGTTCTGGTCGGATACAGTCTCCGCATGGTCGGGTGAGGTCAGCTCTGACGCCAGCTCAGTATGGATTACATGTACGTCGTCGCTTAGCCAAGGGGAAGTGGCACGGGTTGCGCCTTACTTAGCGTTGCCCGAGGGCGGAAGTGGATGACATCCTGGATCGCGTGAAGACTGGCGCAAGTGCACAGGGCGCGGCGGATAGCTGCACCGTGTGCACTGGGCAGGTATTAACAACCACCCTAATACAAAGTGAAGTTCGCATAATATAGATTATGTTAAATTAGGTGTCAGGACACCGGACCCACAGATCGGCCCACTGCCATGTCCCCTGCAACTAGACTTGCGAAAACTGGACAGGAAATACCATTGCCGGACAGGTTCAACGATCACGCAGCCAATGAGCGCACTTTCCTTGCGTGGGTACGCACGGCCGTCGCTGTGGTGGGGTTCGGTCTCGCGGCCGGCAGGCTGGGCACGCAGCCGCCGCCGGTGAGGAGTGAATTCACCCTTCTGGTGATGGGCGCTGTGATCATACTGCTGGCTTACCTCCGAATGCGGATCCAGCGTGACCGGATCGAGGGCCTGACAAAGGTCGATGACAGGGCCCGGCCTGTCGACTGGCTTTTGACGGGCCTCGTTTTGAGCCTCTTTGCCCTGGTGGGTTTCTTCACGCTGCACCTGGCGTAGCTACTGATGGTCCTCAGTGCTTGCGAAATCGCTCCAGGAACGCAGGAATACGCTGTTCCAGCCAGTAAACGGGGCGCCAGAGACTACCGCCAACAAACCCTACATGGCCGCCCTGCTTTGAGATCTCCAGCTCAACCGACGGACTGCATTCCGCCGGTTCCGGTACCGCGCTGGGGCAGATAAAGGGGTCGTCCACGGCGTGAATGATCAGCGTCGGGGACGCAATACGCTTCAATAGCGGCTTGCTCGAAGCACGGGTGTAGTAATCCTCAACATCACGGTAGCCGTGCAGTGGTGCCGTGAACCTGTCGTCAAAGATCCGGAAGTTGCTGAACAGGCTGGCGTCCTCCAGGTCTGGTAGCTGGCGTGCCAACTCTTCATTGGCACTCTTGCGAAGCAGGCTTTCGCGAAGGCTCGCGAGCAGGTGCCGCTGGTAGACCCGCGATAGTCCACGGTTGATCCTGTGACTGCAGGCGTGCAAGTCGAGGGGCGCCGACACTGACACCGCCGCCCTCAAGGGGCTGGCCTGACTGTCCTCACCCAGCCACTTGAGCAGCACGTTGCCGCCCAATGAGTAGCCCACGGCCATCAATGGCGTATTCGGCAATTCCTTCTGCAGGACACCGGCGAGCCAGCGAGGATCATCGCTGTCGCCGCTGTGGTACGCTCGTGGAAGCCGGTTGGGTATCCCGCCGCAGCCGCGGAAATGCATAACCGCCACCTGGAAATTGCGCTGCTGCAGGGACTCCATGATTCCCTGCGCGTAGGGAGAGTTGACCGACCCCTCGAGCCCGTGCAACACCAGGACCAGTGGCCTTGCCGGATCATCGTGGAGCTTTGCCGGCGTATGGAGCGCGATGACATCCCCGTCAGGCGTACGCAGCCAGCGGCTGTGCGTCCGCACCCAGGGCTTCGGGCGATGAAATCGGGAGAAAACAGTCTGGAGGTGACAATTGCCCAGGCCGGCGGCCGGGCGGAACTTCTCTGCCATGCAAATCAATCCGGTTCGGGGAGGCCCTACCTTACCAGAAACACAGGGCTAGGAGCCGTCCCGCACTGCCCCGTTAACCGAGTTTTCCGGCTCATCCTGCTCAGCGCGAACCTCCGGGCGCCCTTCACTTCGGGTTTCAGGCTCATCAACTCGCGCGTAGAACCGGTAGTCACCATCGCGCATCACCAGGTACACCGTATAGGGCGCAAAATTCTCACCGTCATACATCCCGGGGCTGCCCTCGGGCATCCCGGGCACGGTGAGGCCAAGACTGTCCTCCGGCGGGTTGGCGAGGAATTTCCGGATCAGTCGTGCCGGGACATGGCCTTCGAACACATATTTTCCGTCGATCACGCCGGTATGGCACCCCTGCATACCATTGGGGATCCGCCATTTGCCCTTCAAAACGCTGAGCTCATCGTTGCTGGCGTTCACCACCGGCGTCTGCATGCCATTGGCCTGTAGGTGCTCCATCCACCGCTTGCAGCAGAAGCAGAACCGGTGCTTGTAGACGGTAATGACAGATTGTTGCCCTGTCTGTGGCTCTTCAGCAGCTGCCTCAGGATCAGACGCCCCGTGTGCGGGATTGGCCATACCTGCGCACAGCACTGTCAATAAAAGGAAAGGTGCGAAAATAACCCGTGCTTCAGCGGATTTCCGCATAATGAATGGCATACAGCCCTCCCCTGTCGCTCCACTGGCGCACCAGTGTAAAGCCGGCCCCACCGAGCATTTCAGCAAACCCTTCAAGGGTATACTTGTGGCTGTTTTCCGTGTGGATGGTTTCGCCCTCGGTAAATTCGAAGCGCTCGCCAGCAATGTGGACCTGCTGCGCCTTCAGGCTGACCAGGTGCATCTCTACCCGCTGCCTCAGTGCGTGGTAAAAAGAACGATGGGCAAAGGCATCCAGGTCAAAGTCCCCGCCCAGCTCACGATTGACCCGTGCCAGCAGGTTCTTGTTGAAATTTTCAGTAACGTGTTTGCTGTCATTGTAGGCCCGCTCGAGCACAACTGAGTCCTTGACCAGGTCAGTGCCGATCAGGATCCCGTCACCAGCGGCGAGATGGGCCGCAAAGCCAGCCAGCAGCTGGCGCGCTGCGTCCGGATCGAAATTCCCGATGGTGGATCCCGGGAAGAAAATTACCCGCCGACCAGCAACCTTCTCCGTTACCACACCCTGCCAGGCTTCAGGTGCAGTAAAATCACCCACATGCGCATCCACCTCCAGGTCTGGCAACTGGCTGCGGATGCGGGTTCGGGCAGCGAGCAGGATTTCCGGCGAAATATCCATGGGGATGTATGCCCGGGGCTCCTCGAGCGCCTCCAACAAGGGTTCCACCTTCTCGCAGTTGCCCGCGCCGGGCTCGATAATCACACTGTCAGGCCCGATCAGTTGCACCATGTGCGGCAGATGGTCATGGAAAATCCCCGCCTCGGTGCGGGTCAGGTAGTAATCTGTGAGCTCGCAGATCTGCTCAAAGATACGCGACCCCTCTTCGTCGTACAGGTATTTACAGGGAAGCGTTTTTTGCTTTTTACTGAGGCCGGCAATCACATCGCGACGGAAGAATTCCGTTTCGTTGATTTCATTCGCTGGTGATAAGGCCATATTCATACTGGGTCTCCTGCCAGCCTGATACCGGTAAACTGCCACCCCTGGTGCGGGTAAAAGAAATTACGGTAGGTCATACGAATATGGTCCGCCGGCGTAATGCAGGAGCCACCCCGCAATACTTTCTGGTTACACATAAACTTGCCATTGTATTCGCCGACTGCATCCGCACTTGCACGGAAACCGGGATATGGCAGGTAGGCACTGGAGGTCCACTCCCAGAGATCACCGAGAAACTGGTTGTGGCCCGCGCCTGCGGCCAACGGCCGAAGCTGTCGTTTCTCCAGCAGGTTGGCGGAAGCCAGCTGGTCCGGCCGGCGCAGCTGGCAGGCGGCGACTTCCCACTCTGCCTCTGTCAGCAATCGCTTGCCAGCCCAGGTAGCAAAGGCATCAGCCTCATAAAAATTGAGGTGACAGGCCGGCTCCCCATCGACCAATGGCATCAGGCCGCCCAGGGTAAACTGCATCCAGCGCCCTTCCCTCTGCTGCCAGTACAATGGCTTTGCCCAGCGCTCACGCTGCACCAGGGACCACCCATCCGATAACCAGAGTCGCGGATCCCGGTAACCACCATCTTCGATAAAGTCGACAAACTCCCGGTTGGTCACCAGTCGCGATGCGACCTGAAAATCCTGCACCAGTTGCTGGTGCGCCGGGCTCTCATTGTCAAAATAGAAATGATCCCCCTCCGCACCGATGGCATAGGCCCCACCGGGAATTTCAAGCCATTGAAGGTCAGGGGCCGCGGTCTCCTCCTCCTCCGGGTCAAATGAAAAATCCGTGTAAGCAGGTAGTAACGGGTTAATGGAGAAGGCATGCTTGATATCGGTCAGCAACAGTTCCTGGTGTTGCTGCTCGTGATTCAGGCCCAGGGTAACCAGCGAGACCAGCGTGTCCGGGATGGGATATTCCGACAGCAGTTCCCGCATCGCGAAGTCCACCGCCCGGCGGTAGGAGAAAACACTTTCCAGGTCCGGTCGGGACAGCAGGCCCCGTTGTGGTCGGCTGAATGGTGTGCCCAGGCTGTTGTAGTAGGAATTGAAAAGCTCATGGTAGTGGCTGTCAAAAACCCGGTAACCTGGCAGCGCATTGCGAAGGATGAAAGTCTCGAAGAACCAGGTGGTGTGGGCGAGGTGCCATTTGCTCGGGCTGGCATCGGGCATGGACTGCAGCTGCATGTCCTCCGCCGAGAGCGGATCGGCGAGCGCCTCTGTCTCGGCACGCACCCGGCGATATCGGGAGAGGAGTTCAGCTTGGTTTTCGTCAGATACCTCTCGCGCAAGTAACGTCATGCGTTGGATCACTGCTTCTGCTTTTCATTGATCATACGCAGTTTTGGCGTGATTCCCATGAAATTGCCAGCGGCCCTGGATTTTTTGGCGCTTTTTTCTCTGTGTTTCAGTTCCCCAAAAAAAGAAAGGCCGGCAAATGCCGGCCTTTCATTACCTCTGTATCAGGGTTCCTGATCAGAAGCGCACAGTCACGTCTGCACCGAACATACGCGGCTGGAAACGCCAGCCGGTCTCGGAGCCAATCGCACTACCCGGGCCACCATAGGAACCCACGATCTCCTCATCGGTCAGGTTCTGGACCCAGGCCGAGACAGTGTAGGTATCAGTGGGGCTGTTGAAAGCCACACGGGCATTCAGCAGCTGGTAGTCAGGTACCGTCAACGACGGGTCAGAGATGGTGCCTACACGCTCGTCGGTCCAGTTGTAGTCACCCCGCAGGACGACATCGCCGCCGGAGTTCAGACCGATGACGTATTCCGCCATCAGGTTGAACTTGTTCTCCGGAGTGCCTACGCGCGGATCGCCGGTGCGGTCATCTGCAGCGGTCTCACCGGCAGCCTCGATGATCTGGTAGCGGGTGTACTCGGTCTTCAGGTTCGAGTAGTTACCGCCGATCAGGAGGTTGTCTGTAGCCGCGAACAGCACTTCCACCTCGGCGCCCTGCCCTTCGGCATCGGCGTTACGCAGGTTGTAGCTGGGGATCGGGAAACCGATCAGGCTCAGTTCCTGCAGGTTATCGTACTCGTAAGCGAACAGGGACGCGTTCAACTGCATGCGGTTGTCGAGCAGGTTCGACTTCATGCCCACTTCAAAGTTGGTGACGTTCTCCTGGTCGAAGGAGTTCTCGATATCCTCACCGTAGTTCAGGCTGTTGAAACCACCCGCCTTGAAACCGTTCGCCAGAGAGGCGTAGGTCATCACATTGTCGTTCCAGGTGTAATCAAGAACGACTCGACCGGAGAGATCGGACCAGCTGTCGGACGGCGATTCGGAAATCATCGGCTGGCCGCCGCTGAAGAAGGCAATACCGAACGGCAGGCCGTACAGCTCGTTCTGGTAGGCGGTATCGATGGTGAAGTCCTTGTCGTCCTGGGTGTAACGCAGGCCGAAAGTCAGGTCCATGCGATCGGTCAGGGACCAGGTCGCGTCACCGTAGATGGCCGCTGAACGGTAGTCACCGGTGTTCAGTACATTCTCACGCCAGCTGGCATCAGTACCCTGGACGAAGGCATTGGCGCCCTGGAACAGGCAGCCCTGCAAGAGGGCCGGGTCGCTCAGGGCCGGAGCACAGGAGAAGGTGCTCAGGAACTGGCCCCAGGCTTCCGGGGATTGCTGCGCCTGCGCAACGAGAGACGGCAGCAGGTTCTGGCCGAAGAAGCTGGCGATCAGGGCACCGTCCAGGCCAAAGCTGCGGATCATCTCGCGAGCGCCGGGTACGATGTCACGCACCTGCTCGTCGGTCATCTGGGAGATCGCCATCAGCTGCGGCGTGAGCTCGTCGATAACCGGCTGCTGCATTTCCGGCGGCAGCGCACCGGCCAGGCCCAGCAGGTCCATGGGGCTCTCACGCAGTGCGGTGTACAGGGCGAACGACTCGAAGGTACTCGGGGTGAAGAACGCCTCGGTGTTGTGCTCCAGCTTCTCCTGGGAGTAGGACGCGCCCAGGGTCCACTTGAGGGTGTCGGTCTCACCATTCAGGCGGAATTCCTGCGAGAAGAATTCCTGGTCGTCAGTGTTGGCGGAACCGAAGTAGAAGTCCGGGTTGTTGGCGCCGTCCTCGTCCTGGCCGATGTACGCCTCGAAAGTGCGGTACGCGGTGATGGAGGTGAGGGTCACATTCTCGAAATTGTGGGTGACCTTCAGGGAAGTGCCGTACAGGTCGCGCTCTTCCACGTTGCCGAAATCGAACGCCACGTCACCGAAGATATCGCCACCGCCAACGGAGATGGCATCGTTGGTGGAGACGCGGGTGGCACCGTTCTGGTCCAGGCGGCTGTACTCGCCGCGCCACAGGATTTCTGTGTTGTCGGTCGGCAGCAGCGAGACCGCAGCGCGCAGGGTCTTGGTGTCCTGCCCACCCCAGTCGGAACCGTCGAGGGCGTTCGGGTAATAACCGTCACGCTTGTCGGTGGACGCGGTCAGGCGCACCGCGGCACGATCATTGATGGCGCGGTTGATGATCACGTCCGAGGACATGCGGCCGTAGTTGCCCGCAGTCAGGGACACCTCGGTCTGGTCCTCGTTGAAGGGACGCTTGGTGATGATGTGGATGGCACCACCGGTGGCGTTGCGGCCGAACAGGGTGCCCTGCGGGCCTTTCAGTACCTCTACCCGCTCGATATCGGCCAGGGGTACCTCGGCACCGGCGCCGCGGCCGGTATAGACACCGTCCACGTAGACAGCCACCGCGGGGTCAGAACCGACAGTAAAGTCGGAAGTCTGGATGCCGCGGATGTTGTAGGTCGGCTGCAGGGCTGTGTCGTTATTCATTTCGACACCGGGGGTGGATTTACCCAGGTCGGTCAGGCTCTGTGCACCCATCTTCTCGATGTTGTCGCCGGTGAAGGCGGAAATCGCAATGGGGACATCCTGGAGGTTTTCCGAGCGCTTCTGCGCAGTCACCACCACTTCCTCGATCTCGGCCGCATAGGCGGAGCCGCTGATCGCAGTGGCAAAGGCAACAGCTTGGGAAAGAATGGACAGACGGAAGTTCCGGTTGGTACCGGGCTGATCGGCGTCGTGCATCATCGCGTCCTCGCGTTTGTTGTTATAGAAAAGCGTGATGTTCGGTTAGTTTTTTGTTATTGGGCGCCATATTACGTGCCAAAAACCAAATGTGAAAGCCCGTTATGACTTTTTTCTAGTGACCAGTCAGTTCTCCCAAACGCAACCGGTTGACGGCGGACTTTAATGGCACGTCATTCCTCTGAAAAGTGAAATTTGTGACTCTTATATGTCCCCGGGTAACTATTTTGGTGCACCGCTGGCTGCTAATATCCGGCTGTAACAAGACCAATAAGCATTTTCCACCGGATGTAGCCATGTCCCCTACCACTCCACTTCGGTTCGTGACCCGTGCACTGATACTTATCGCCACCATTACCGCGATTGCCCTGGCGGCAGGCTGGTTATGGTTGCGCCAGAGCCTGCCTATGCTCGAGGGCAGCCTGGAAACCGGCAAGCTCGACGCCCCGGTGACCATACGCCGCGATGCCCGGGGAGTTCCCCTGATCCAATCCGAAAGCCGTGACAGTATCGCCTTTGCCCTGGGCTTCCTGCATGGCCAGGAGCGCTTTTTCCAGATGGACCTGCTGCGCCGAAATTCGGCGGGTGAGCTATCGGCGCTGGTAGGGGGTGCGGCGTTGGAGCACGACCGTGAGGTACGGGTACACCAGTTCCGCCAGCGGGCTCAACGCAATGTCGAGGCCCTGCCCGCTGACCAGCAGGCGCTGCTCGCGCAGTATGTCCGCGGGGTCAACCTGGGACTGGAGGAACTGGGCAGCAAGCCCTGGGAATACGTGCTGCTCAACCAGGAGCCGCATCCCTGGACTGCAGCTGACAGCATGCTGAGTGTCTTCAGCATGTACCTGAGCCTGCAGAGCCCGATCGGCAAGTTCGAGCAACGGGATACCGCGCTTGCACAACTGTTACCCGAGGATCTCTACAGCTTCTTCTTCCCGGAGGGCGGAAGCTGGGATGCCCCCCTGATCGGGGAGGCACGCGGCCCGGTTAGCGTGCCCGAAACCCACATTGCCTCCCTCCTCAAAGAAGCAGACCCGATTGCATACCAGCCCATGGAGAGCGACGACCAGGTCTTTGGCAGCAATAACTGGGTGGTCGGTGGCGCGCTGACTGCCCACGGTGGGGCCATGTTGGCGGACGATATGCACCTGGGGCTCGACGTCCCCAACATCTGGTACCGGGCAGCGTGGACTATCCCCGGCACCGACAGACAGATGCGCGCGGCCACTCTACCGGGCGGGCCGATTGCCGTAGTGGGCAGTAATGGCCTGGTGGCCTGGGGTTTCACCAATACCATGGGTGACTGGGGCGACCTGATCCCGCTCGAAGTGGATAAGAGCGGCGAGCGTTATCGCACGCCTGCTGGCTGGGTAGAGTTTGCCGTTGAGCCCGAAGTGATAGAAATCAAGGATGGTAAACCTGAGACCCTGCAGGTGCGCAAGACCATCTGGGGGCCGGTAGTGGGTAACGACCACCGGGGCATACCACTGGCTTACCGGTGGGTGGCCCATGATATCCGCGGCGGGAACCTGAACCTGCTATTGATGGAGAAAGTCGCGTCAGCGTCCGAGGCTCTGGACCTGGGCGCCCGCCTGGGAATTCCACACCAGAACCTGGTGGTTGGTGACAGGGACGGAAACATCGGCTGGACGGTAGGCGGCGCGATTCCCCGCCGTGTGGGACTGGACGGCAGCCGCTCGGTATCATGGGCTGACGGCACCGCACACTGGGATGGCTACCTGGATGCGAGCGAGCAGCCCCGAGTCTACAACCCTCCCTCCCATCGAATCTGGACGGCGAACAGCCGGGTCATGGACGGACCGCAGTTGGCGGTAATGGGCGACCATGGCTACGCGCTGGGGGCACGCCAGCAGCAGATCCGTGACGCGCTGTTTGCCAGTGAATCCTTCGCCGAGCAAGATCTGCTTGACCTGCAGCTGGATGACCGCGCCCTCTTCCTGCAACGCTGGCAGAAACAGTTACTGGCGCTCCTTGAGGGCAACAACAACTATGCCGACGTGCGGGCCGAGCTGGAAAACTGGGAGGGCCGGGCCAGCGCCGATTCCGTAGGCTACCGTATTGTCCGGAACTTCCGCCTCAAGTTCCTCGAGCTGGCCACCGCTCCGGTACTGACCTATATGCGCCGCTTCCAGGAGGACTTTTCTTTCGGTCCACGCAAGCGGCAACTGGAATATGCGGCGTGGGAGATGAACCGCAGTGAGCCCGCGCACCTGCTCAACCCGGATTTCGAATCCTGGCGCGAGCTCAAGATGGCTGCACTGGATGCCGTCCTGGAGCGGATGGCCAGAGACGGGCTACCCCTGGACGAACAGACCTGGGGCGTGCAGAACACTGCCCGGATCTGGCACCCGCTGGGCCGTGCCGTCGCACCGGTGAACTGGCTGACAGCCATGCCGGCAGATCAGCTGTCCGGCGATACCCACCTGCCTCGGGCACAGTCGCCGACCACCGGCGCCTCCCAGCGCATGGTCGTTGCGCCCGGACGGGAGGAAAGTGCCATCTTCCATATGGCCACCGGGCAGAGCGCCCACCCGCTCTCGCCCTTCTTCGGTAACGGCCACAGTGACTGGGTCGAGGGCAATCCCTCGCCGATGAAGGAAGGCGAGACCCACTACACCCTGACACTGCACTAGCGATGACCGGTGGGCCTGCGCTTCAAGCGGTTTCGTCGAGAATGGCGAAGGACAGGAAAGAAGTCAGCAGGCCCAGTGCCGCCACAAACGGCAGCAGCGGGAAACAGATCATCAACAGGGTTGCGACGATCCAGAGATTTTTAACCCAGCCCCGCTTTACCCGATAAGCCCGGGTATAGCGCCGGGTGTGGCTGTCGTTCGGGTCCGGCAGGGAAATCTCTTCTTCCGCCGGCAAAAAACTGTGCACTAAAAGCGTGCAGTAAAATCGGATCAGCGCGACAACCATGCTAGACACCACTGGGAAAATCTATCTAGCAGTATAGTTAGCCGTTCACCAGGGGTGGTTTGCAGCCAGCGTTCAAAGTGGTTGTAGCTGTCAGTCCCCCGCCATATACAGGCCATCAGGCGGTAATGTCAGCGAAACCACTGCAACTTTTCATGCAGGCTGACGACACCGCCGACAATCGTCAATGCGGGCGCCTGCACATCGCGCTCCCGGGCCAGGTCCGGCAGCGTGCACAGGTTGCCCACCACCACACGCTGCTCCGGCGTAGTGCCTTTTTCAACCAGTGCTGCCGGTGTTTCGGCAGGCAGCCCATGCGCTGTCAGCTGTGCGCAAATGGTATCGATGCCGGTGAGGCCCATGTAGAACACCAGCGTCTGGCCCGGGGAAGCCAGCTCCTTCCAGGGCAGGACCAGCTCGCCTTCCTTGAGGTGGCCGGTAATGAAGCGCACCGACTGTGCATGGTCACGGTGCGTCAGCGGGATACCCGCGTAACTGGCACAGCCTGAGGCTGCAGTAATACCGGGCACCACCTGGAACGGAATCCTGGCATCCGCCAGCCGGTCGATTTCCTCACCACCGCGACCAAAGATAAACGGGTCCCCGCCTTTCAGGCGCAGGACTTTCTTGCCCTCTCTGGCCAGATCCACCAGCAGCTGGTTTATATTGTCCTGGGGTACCGAGTGAAACTCTTTCTTCTTGCCCACATAAATCCGCTCGGCATCCCGGCGCACCAATTCCAATACCTGGTGGGAGACAAGACGGTCGTAGAGCACCACGTCCGCCTGCTGCATCAGGCGCAGCGCACGGAACGTCAGCAGGTCCGGATCCCCGGGGCCGCCGCCCACCAGGTAGACCTCACCGGTAGGTTC
This sequence comes from Microbulbifer sediminum, assembly GCF_021729035.1. GTDB lineage: Bacteria > Pseudomonadota > Gammaproteobacteria > Pseudomonadales > Cellvibrionaceae > Microbulbifer > Microbulbifer sediminum. The sequence goes on from NZ_JAJSAP010000002.1 coordinate 293,335, forward strand.
CGGGCTTCCGGCCCACTTTTCCAGCACTTCGAGTAATTGTGCCTCACCTTCTTCCGGCTTGCCGGACTCCACCTTGCTCGCCACCGGGCCGGTAAAAACCCATTGCCAGAAATCCTTGCGCTGGGGCTCCGGCAGCGCCTCTTTGACCCTGTCCCGCGTGCGTGCGGCCATCTCTGCCATGGTGGCGACCGCCGGTGACAGCAGGGCTTCCAGTTGCGCACGGATACTGCGCGCCAGTACCGGCGCCGCACCGCCACTGCTGATGCCAATCGACAGGGGGCCGCGCTCAACCAGCGCCGGTACAGTAAAGGTGCAGAGTTCCGGGGAGTCCACCACGTTGACCGGCAGGCGCAGTGCCCTGGCATCGGCGGAGACAATGGCGTTGACCGATTCCTCCGAGGTGGCGGCAATCACCAGGTCGCCAAGGTCCAGAAATTCGGTGCGATAGGGTTCGGGGTAATACTGCCCACCACTTTTACGCACCAGCTCGCGTAACTCGTCGGTAATGTCCGGGGCGACCACAAACAGGCGGGCACCGGCCTTGCGCAGCAAACGCGCTTTGCGGGTGGCAACAGGTCCGCCACCCACCAGCAGGCAGGGGCGGTCTATCAGGTCAAATGCGAGGGGAATGTAGCGCAACGATGGTTATCCGTTATTCCAATCCGGGCCGGTCCCTGGTGTGGGCAGTCAGCCGATACTTTCGATTCCGCCCATGTAGCCGCGCAGTGCCTCAGGAACCTGAATGCTACCGTCCTCACGCTGGTAATTTTCCAGCACGGCAATCAGGGTACGACCGACGGCGAGGCCGGAACCATTAAGGGTATGCAGCAGCTCCGGCTTGCCTGTTTCCGGATTGCGCCACCGGGCTTTCATCCGGCGCGCCTGGAAATCGCCCACCAGTGAGCACGAAGAGATCTCGCGATACTTGGCCTGGGAGGGAATCCACACCTCGATATCGTAGGTCTTGCGCGCAGCGAAACCGATGTCGCCGCCACACAGGATAACCGTCCGATACGGCAGCTCCAGCTTCTGCAAAATGGTTTCCGCGTGGCCCGTAAGGTCCTCGAGCGCTTGCTCTGACTGGTCCGGGCGGGCAAACCAGACCAGTTCCACCTTCTCAAACTGGTGCTGACGAATCATGCCGCGGGTGTCGCGCCCATGGGAGCCGGCTTCGGAGCGGAAGCAGGTGGTATGCGCCACATACTTGTGCGGCAGCGACTCCGCATCCTCAACAATCTCATCCCGGTACAGGTTGGTCAGCGGCACCTCGGCAGTCGGGATCAGGTAGAAATTACGCTCATCTTCCAGCTTGAACAGGTCCTCGGCGAACTTCGGCAACTGGGAGGTGCCGAACAGTGAATCGCTGTTCACGATCACGGGAACATTCGCCTCGCGGTAACCATGTGATTCAATATGCGTATCCAGCATAAACTGTGCCAACGCCCGGTGCAGCTTTGCCACCTGCCCGGTCATTACCGCAAAGCGGGAACCGGTGAGCTTGCTCGCCACCTCGAAATCCAGGCCATTCAGCTGCGCGCCCAGGTCGACATGATCGCGGACCTCAAAATCGAAAGTGCGGGGCGAGCCCCAGGTGCGGACCTCGACATTATCGTCCTCGGTCTCCCCTTCCGGTACGGACTCATCCAGCAGGTTGGGGATCGCCGACAGGACTTCATCCAGCTCCTGCTGCAGCTGTCCCAGGGCCTCTTTCGCTTCACTCAGTTGGCCACCCAGGGACTCCACTTCCTTCAGCAACGGTGCGATATCCTCGCCCTGGGCCTTGGCCCGGCCGATATTCTTGGATTTGCTGTTGCGCTCACTCTGCAGGCTTTCGGTGCGAACCTGCAGTTCCTTGCGCCGCTCCTCCAGTTCCTGGAGGCGGGCAGTATCGAGTTCAAAACCGCGCTTTTTCAGAGTCGCGGCCACTTGGTCCATCTGGGTGCGAATGAGTTTGGGGTCGAGCATGATGCTTTGATTACCGCTTATAGATATTTCATTGTCAGTGCGATGGCCGCGCCGGTAGCAGCCAGGCACAGGACCAGGCTGATCAAAAGGTAGGCAATCGCCATCAAAGGCTGGTTATTGTGCCACAACAGCAGCGTTTCCAGCGAGAAAGTGGAGAAAGTGGTCAGCGCGCCAAACAGGCCCGTCATCAGCAGTAGCCGCCATTCCGGGGAAAGCATGCCACGCTCCACGATCGCAACATAGACCACGCCGATCAGGAAAGAGCCCATGACATTGACAATCAGCGTGCCAAGGGGAAACCGCCCCTCAAAAACGGGATAGCTCCAGACACTCACCAGGTGACGGATCAACGCACCAATGGCGCCCCCCACTGCAATCGCCAGCCACTGCATTCAAAGTTCCCGCGTCGGTCGGCGCCACGTGCGAGTGGCAACCGGTGTTGAATCCCCGGCCGGCATCCGGGCCGGTCATATGACCGGGGATTCTACCGGAATTCGCCGCCACCGGCACTGAGCCGGCCCGCTGTGGCTGTAAGTAACCCCCCGGATCCCAGAGACGGCTTCACTGCGGTATCGCCCAGTCCGGTGTACCGGCAAAGCGCTCAACGAGGAAATCCACAAACATTCCCACTCGCGCGGGCACGAATGCGGCTTTAGGGTAAAGCGCGTAACTGTGAACAATGTCCAGCCGGGCCCCACCGATACGGAGATGAATCCGGCCGACGGTGCCTACAGTGAGGTATTGCACAGCTTTATGGCGCTGAAGCGCCATGGTCGCCCGGAAGAAGTGGCGGGGGTTGTGGCATTCCTGGCGGGACCGGAAGCCGCCTTCATCACCGGCTCGCACTACGACGTCGACGGCGGTTTCAAAGCGTGACCGGGTGTTAACGCCAGTGGGCCCGCATCCGCGGGCCCTTTTCAGTTCTTTTGCCGCCCCGCATCCCGGCCGTATCGCTGCTGCCCGCTGTCGCGGTTCAGCTGCCTGAGCTTCTCCAGCTTGTCGCCGATTTTGAGTTCCAGCCCCCGTGGCACCGGCTGGTAGTACACGCGCTCGTGTATGGGTTCGGGAAAGTAGTTCTCTCCCGCGGCAAAGGCATCCGGCTCATCGTGGGCATAGCGGTACTCGGCTCCGTGCGCCATGCTTTTGGCCAGTTTGGTGGGCGCATTGCGCAGGTGGATGGGAACCTCGTAGCTGGGATCCCGCCGTACGTCCGCCAGCACTCGCTTGTAGGCGCTGTAGACGGCATTGCTTTTCGGGGCGACCGCCAGGTAGGCAATTGCCTGGGCAATCGCCAGCTCCCCTTCCGGGCTGCCCAGGCGCTCCTGGACATCCCAGGCATCGAGGGCAACCTGTAGCGCACGAGGGTCCGCATTACCGATATCCTCGCTGGCCATACGCACGGCCCGGCGGGCGATATAAAGCGGGTCGCACCCCCCGTCCACCATGCGGGCAAACCAGTAGAGTGCGGCATCCGGGTCCGATCCCCTCACCGCCTTGTGCAGGGCCGAAATCTGGTCGTAGAAATAGTCCCCGCCCTTGTCGAACCGCCGCACATCGGCACTCAGCACTTCCGCCAGCACCGCCTCATCGATTACATAGCGGCCGCCCTCTTCCCGGGACAGGTCACAGGCAATCTCCAGCAGGTTAAGCGCACCGCGGGCATCACCGTCTGCGGCCTTTGCCAGCTTGGCCAGAATCGCCTCATCGATCTGCGGGTGCAGTTTCTGCAGCGCCTCGTCCTCGGCCAGTGCCCGGTGCATCAACTGCAGCAGTTCCTCCTCATTGAGGTTGCGCAGCATGTAGACCCGGCATCGAGAGAGTAGTGCATTGTTCAGCTCAAATGAGGGATTCTCGGTGGTGGCGCCGACAAAGGTGACGGTGCCCTCTTCCACGTACGGCAGGAACGCATCCTGTTGCGCCTTGTTAAAACGGTGTACCTCGTCCACAAACAGAATGGTGCCGCGCCCGGTCTGGACCCGCTGCTGTTCAGCCTCCGCCACCGCTGCCCGGATGTCTTTTACCCCGGCCAGCACCGCGGACAGCGTGGTGAAATGGGCATCGCACTCCTCTGCCAGCAGGCGGGCGAAGGTCGTCTTGCCCACCCCCGGCGGTCCCCACAGGACCATGGAGTGCAATTGTCCCCGCTCCACTGCTTCCCGCAGCGGTTTTCCCGGCCCCAATAAATGCGTCTGGCCCATGTACTGGGCCAGGTTGCGAGGCCGCATGCGCGCGGCCAGGGGCTGGTGTTTTGGTGCGGACTGGAACAGGTCACTCATCGCGGATAATGTCGGTTCCTGCCGGTGGGTTGAAGTTGAACAGTGCCGCAGCAAGGCTGGGGTTCGCCTTGACCCGACTGAACTTGATCCTGGTAGTCTGCCCCATACTGTCACGCACGGTCATTGCCGCGGGCAGCCCTTTGTCACTGAAGCGAATTTCCATGGATCGAAACGGTGCCGAATCGCTTTTCGGAGTGAGCTGGAAGGCGCCATCCTTGCTCGCCACATTGAATGAGCTGCGAATCTCACCCACCTTGCCACCAAGCAACAGTGCCGGGGTCTCTTTCATGCGCTTATCCACCGGGCGGATAGTCACCTGCTCGAGATCCGGGTCATACAGCCACAGTTTTTTGTTGTTGGTCACCAGCAGCTGCGGAAAGGGCTCCCCTGTCTCCCAGCGTAACTTTCCCGGACGCTCAACGGAGAAGGTGCCGCTGCTTTTCTGCAGGACTTCACCGCGCTCATCGGTGAGGGTCTGGTGGAACTTTCCCGAGATAGATGCCAGCGGTTGCAGCAACTGGCTCAGTTCGGCGGTGGCGTCGGCCCACGCAGAGCTGGTCAGTAGCGACGCGGAAGCCGCAAGGGCAGTAATAAAGCGATTCATAGCGAGACTCCAGTGCTGGTGTTTTCCATAGGAAACCTGGTATCAGGTCCATAGCCTCTCTGTGTGTAGCGATCGAGACTCTGCACCTGTCCAAAGTTCCCTAAAGATTAGCCGCCGGCGTGTGAACGATAACTGAACCCGGCCGGGAGCCGGGTGATCAGGCGGGTGGCGGCGCGAGGACCTCGCGATTGCCGTTATGGCCGGCGGGGGAAACCACACCGGCGGCCTCCATGGCATCGATAATACGAGCCGCGCGATTGTAGCCGATGCGCAACTGCCGCTGCACCGAAGAAATCGAGGCCTTGCGCGACTTGGTCACAAAGGCCACGGCCTCATCATAGAGCGCATCGGTTTCCGGATCATCGTCTTCCCCGCCCTCGGATTGCAACCCGGGTACCGGGATACTGTTATTGCTGTCATCGACAATGCCGTCGATATAATCCGGCTCACCGCGACGGCTCCAGTCGGCTACAACCTTGTGCACTTCGTGGTCATCCACGAACGCACCGTGGACACGCACCGGCACGCCGCTGCCCGGCGGCAGGTACAGCATGTCGCCGTGGCCAAGCAGTTGCTCTGCACCGCCCTGGTCGAGGATGGTCCGGGAGTCCACTTTGGAGGACACCTGGAAGGCCATGCGGGTGGGCACATTGGCCTTGATCAGGCCGGTAATCACATCCACCGACGGACGCTGGGTGGCGAGCAGGAGGTGGATCCCGGCGGCGCGGGCCTTCTGTGCGATCCGCGCGATCAACTGTTCCACCTTCTTGCCCACAATCATCATCATGTCGGCAAATTCGTCAATCACCACCACAATCGCCGGCAGTGGCTTGAGGTGCGGCGGCGTCTGCTCGCCTTCCGGGACGCTGGAGGCCGGATCCGGCTGCCAGGTCGGGTCGACCAGGGGCTCCCCTGCTTCAATCGCCTCGCGGACTTTGCGGTTGAAACCCGCCAGGTTGCGCACGCCCATGGCTGCCATCAGCTTATAGCGTCGCTCCATTTCACCGACACACCAGCGCAGCCCATTGGCGGCGTCGTTCATGTCAGTGATTACCGGGGTCAGCAGGTGCGGAATCCCCTCGTACACTGACAGTTCCAGCATCTTCGGGTCCACCAGGATCAGGCGGACCTCCTCGGGCGTGGATTTGTAAAGCAGGCTCAGGAGCATCACATTGATGCCCACTGACTTACCGGAGCCGGTGGTACCCGCCACCAGCAGGTGCGGCATCTTGGCCAGGTCCGCCACCACTGGCTGGCCGGAGATATCGTGTCCCAGCGCCAGCGTGAGGCGGGACTTGGCATTCTCGTACACATCCGCCGACAGGACCTCGGTCAGGCGCACCATCTGGCGGTTCTCGTTGGGAATCTCGATTCCCACTACCGACTTGCCCGGAATCACTTCCACCACCCGCACGCTGATCACAGCCAGTGAGCGCGCGAGGTCCTTGGCCAGGTTACTGATTTTGCTGACCTTGACCCCCGGAGCCGGCTGGATTTCAAAGCGTGTGACCACCGGACCGGGCAGCACTGAAACCACTTCCGCCACCACGCCGAAATCCTTCAGCTTGAGTTCTAGGAGGCGGGACAGGGCTTCCAGCGACTCGCGGGAAAATCCGGCCTTTTTGTTTTTGTCCGGGGCATCCAGCAGCGACAGTGGCGGCAGCTTGCCGGTCACCGGCCCACTGGAAAAAAGCTCGCCCTGCTTTTCTTTCGCAGCACGGGGACTGGGCTTGGGGGCCGGCAATGAGGGTTCGATCTTTGGCGGGATGCGCTTGGCTGTACGCTGTTTCTCTTCCGTTACGGCGGCCTTGCGTACCAGGACGGCCTCCCGCGCCACGCGCTTTTCTTCCCGTTCCTGGCGCGCACGCTGGTAGCGCTGGCCAAGCCAGGCGATCAGTCCCAGTAGATTACGACCAATACTGTCCGCCAACTTCAGCCATGAGAGGCCGGTGAATACGGTTATGCCAATGGCAAACAGTGCCAGTAAGAGGATTGTCGCCCCCACGTACCCAAGACTGGTTTCCATCGAGCTCGCAATAGCGGCCCCCACTATCCCGCCATTGGAGAACGGCAAGGGTTCCTCGGCCTGGGCGAAAGACAGTGTGGCAAGTCCGGCCCCGGTCGCCAGCAAAAGAACAAGCCCGGTTACCCGTAGCGCAAACAGCGGCCCATGGAACCGCGCGTTACGGTCGCGGAGGATACCGAACGCACGCCAGCCAATCAGCAGGGGAAAGAGATAGGCCATCCAGCCCAGCAGCGAAAGGCAGACATCAGCCAGCCAGGCGCCGGTTGGGCCAATTGCGTTCTGGACCGGCCCGCCATGGCCGGTGTGCGACCAACCGGGGTCCTGGGGGCTGTAGCTTGCCAGGCTGATGGCCATCAGCAGCGCCCCGGCCAGCAGGGCAATCAGGGCCCCTTCGCGCAATAGCCGGGCGATCAGCGATTCGGGCAGGCTGCCGGCCTCGGTATCTGGTTTGTCGGTTGCGCTCTCGGCCTTCACTGGCGTACCTCGGTGATTCTTGTTGTGTCCGGGAGCTGTCTCCGCCCCGACGGAAGTGCCCTGTGTACTACAGAGACGCCTAAAATACCACTATCGTGCTGCTTGAGAGTTTACTTTAAGATAGATTTAATTCATATAATTCAAACAGTTAGAGGGTTTTCCCAAGTAAAATTGTGAGCCAGTTCAATCGCTTCCACAGTGAGGGCGCACGGTAGCCCAGCCGCCCCGCCGGGGCGACCGGGCATAGTGGCGTGCAATGATTGGAATTGAGCCAAACTATTTCGCTCCCCCCCACCCTTAGCCTATGATATCGCTCAATTTGATAGCCTCCGCTGATCAATTTTCAGCCGGCTGCCGCCCGCACACCGGAGCGGATACACTGTTGTTAACGGATTTGTTGAAGAGCCTTTTATGAGTGACAAGCATCATCGACTGATTATTCTCGGTTCCGGTCCAGCCGGTTACACTGCAGCAATCTACGCCGCGCGCGCCAACCTCAACCCGGTAGTCATCACCGGTATGCAGCAGGGTGGCCAGTTGACCACTACCACCGAAGTCGAGAACTGGCCGGGCGGTATCGCCGAACTGCAGGGCCCGGACCTCATGGTACAGATGCAGCAGCACGCAGAGCGGTTTGAGACAGAAATCGTTTTCGATCACATCGATTCCGTGGACCTGAAGCAGCGCCCGTTCGTGCTGAAAGGCAATGAAACCTATACCTGTGACGCCCTGATCATTGCCACCGGCGCTTCTGCCCAGTACCTGGGCCTGCCCTCTGAAGAGGCATTCCAGGGCCGCGGCGTATCGGCCTGCGCGACCTGTGATGGCTTCTTCTACCGCGACCAGAAGGTCGCCGTTGTAGGCGGCGGCAATACCGCCGTGGAAGAGGCCCTGTATCTCTCCAACATCGCCAGCGAGGTCACCCTGATCCACCGCCGCGATGAACTGCGCGCTGAGAAGATCCTGCAGGACCGCCTCATGGACAAGGTCGAGAACGGCAATATCAAGGTATGCTGGCATCACACGCTGGACGAGGTGCTGGGTGACGACAATGGTGTTACCGGTGTACGCCTGCGCAGCACCCAGGATGATTCCACTCGTGAACTGGACGTCTCAGGAGTCTTTATCGCCATTGGCCACAAGCCGAACACAGACATCTTTGCCGACCAGCTGGAGATGAACGGCGGCTACATCATTGTCCAGAGCGGCCTCGACGGGAACGCCACCCAGACATCGATCCCGGGAGTATTCGCGGCCGGTGATGTCTCTGATCATATCTACCGCCAGGCAGTCACCTCCGCGGGCACAGGCTGTATGGCAGCACTCGACGCAGAGCGCTTCCTCGACGGTCTCTGAGCCGCTACCGGCGTGGCCGGCAAATGCAGTGTCATTAAAGGGCGATCTTTTGGGTCGCCCTTTTCTTTTGTACTCTTTTGGTAATACCGTCCCACCACTACGGCGACAGCCGGCAGCAGCACCCGCACAGAGGGCTCAGTAACAGATGACCAGACAAAGCGAAGAGCGCCTGAGCCTGCTCGGTGAGGGCCCCCCTGATTTCCCCCCTACCCACCAGGCACTGGGCGACCCCAACGGGCTGCTCGCGGTTGGGGGCCAACTGACACCGGAGTGGTTGCTGGCCGCCTATAAGCGCGGCATCTTCCCGTGGTACTCGGACGGCCAACCAATCCTGTGGTGGTCCCCCTCACCGCGCTGTGTCGTCCTGCCGGACCGATTCTCAATCGGCCGCAGCCTGCGCAAGACCCTGCGCCGCGGCCGCTACACGGTGACTTTCGACCGGTGTTTCGGTGAAGTCATCCAGGCCTGCAGTGAGCCGCGGGCGCAGGATGACGGGACCTGGATTACCGGGGAGATGCGGGAGGCCTATCTCGAGATGCACCGTCTCGGGTACGCGCACTCTGTGGAGACCTGGGAGGGCGACCGACTGGTCGGCGGGCTCTACGGGCTGGCGATCGGCCGGGTGTTCTTCGGCGAATCCATGTTCCACCGGGAAACCGATGCCTCCAAAGTGGCTTTTGCCCACCTGGTCCGCCAGTTACAATTCTGGGGCTGCCCGTTGATCGACTGCCAGGTGAGCAACCCACACCTGACCAGCCTCGGCGCAGTAGAGGTAGAGCGTGCTGCCTTCGAGCAGCTTCTGGCCCGGGGAACGGCGATGAGTGATTTCCCGCGCCCATGGACCCTCTCCAGGAATATTGCCCTATGAGCAGGTACTCCCAGCTGGACTCAGTGCGGTTACTGGCCACCCTGCCCCACCCCTGCGGCTACCTGCCCGGACGGGAGGCAACCACGGTCTTCATGGATCCCCAGACCCGGGTCGACCAGCAGCTATACACCCAGCTGTCAGAGCTTGGGTTCAGGCGCAGTGGCGAATACCTGTACCGGCCCCAGTGCGCCAACTGCAATGCCTGCATCCCCGCCAGGGTACCGGTTGGACTGTTCGTACCTGACCGCAGCCAGCGGCGCTGCTGGAAGCGCAACCGCGACCTGGACATCTTCCATGTCGATACCATCGACACCGATGAGCACTATCAGCTGTATGCACGCTACATCGAGGAGCGGCACCGGGACGGGGAGATGTACCCACCCAGCCGGGACCAGTTCCGCGACTTTCTCTCGCCGGCCTGGGGCAGCACGCGCTATATCGAGTTCCGTGCCCGCGGGGCCCTGGTCGCCACTGCAGTTACGGACCTGCTCACTGCAGGCCTTTCCGCCATCTATACTTTTTTCGACCCGGATGAGGCGCGCCGCAGCCTCGGCAGCTATTGCATCCTGTACCAGATCGAATGGGCCCGGCAGCTGGGCCTGCCGAGCCTCTACCTGGGCTACTGGATCGAAAATTGCCAGAAAATGGCCTATAAAACCCGGTTTGAACCGGTGGAATTACTGCGCGACAACCGCTGGCACCTGAAGTCTGGCTAGCGCCCCGGGCCCCAGGTTTTGCCCTGCCGCGTCTTTTCGTGCAAAATACGCGCCCGTCGCACCGCGGCCCGGCCTATGTGCCGCCGGGGTAAAAGGTCAGATCAAGTTATTTTGAAGGTTACTGCCGCATGGCGAAAGACGATTACATTGAGATGGAAGGCGAGGTGATCGACACCCTGCCGAACACCACATTCCGCGTAAAGCTTGAAAACGGACACGTGGTGATCGCGCACATCTCCGGAAAAATGCGCAAGAACTACATCCGTATCCTCACCGGTGACAAGGTCAAGGTAGAGCTGACTCCCTACGACCTGAGCAAGGGCCGCATCACTTACCGCGCGCGCTGAGCTAACCGGTTTACAGGTACGAAAAAGGCCACCCCTCGGTGGCCTTTTCCGTTTCGGGAACAGAGCTTGCCCCTATCAGGCAGGGACGGCAGTCCTGATCTGCAGCTCGTCCCCCTCGACGGTGACCTCGACACGGCCACCCTCCTCCGACAGATCCCCGAACAGAACAGCCTCCGCCAGGGGCTTGCGCACCTTGTCCCGGATCAGCCGGGCCATTGGACGGGCGCCCATCTTCTCGTCATAGCCGTGACGGGCTAGCCACTCGCGGGCTTCCTCGCTGACCTCCAGCGTCACACTCGACTCATCCAGCTGGGCCTGCAGCTCCACGATGAACTTGTCAACGACAGTCTTCACCACCCCAAAGTCCAGCGCACCAAACTGGATAATGCTGTCCAGGCGATTACGGAACTCCGGAGTGAACATCCTCTTGATCTGCTCCATGCCATCACTGGAATGGTCCTGGGAGGTAAACCCGATGGACCGGCGGCTCATCAATTCCGCCCCGGCGTTGGTGGTCATGATCAGGATCACATTGCGGAAGTCCGCCTTGCGGCCATTGTTGTCCGTCAGGGTTCCGTGATCCATCACCTGCAGCAGCAGATTGAAAACTTCCGGGTGGGCCTTCTCAATCTCATCAAGTAGCACCACGCTGTGCGGGTGCTTGGTAACGGCATCGGTGAGCAGCCCACCCTGGTCGAAACCCACATACCCGGGAGGTGCACCAATCAGGCGGGAGACGGTGTGGCGCTCCATATATTCGGACATATCGAAGCGGATCAGCTCGATCCCCATGACCTTGGCCAGCTGCCGACAGAGCTCTGTCTTGCCCACACCGGTGGGGCCGGCGAAGAGGAAGGACCCGATGGGCTTCTCCTCGGCGCCCAAGCCCGCGCGACTGAGCTTGATCGAGGTGCTCAGGGCACCGATCGCCTCATCCTGCCCGAACACCACCATCTTCAGGTTGTCGTCGAGGCGTGCCAGCTGCTCCTTGTCGGACACCGACACACTCTTGGCCGGGATCCGGGCAATCTTGGCAATCACCGCCTCGATATCCTCAACCTCGATGACTTCCTTGCGCTCTTCCACAGGTAGCAGCGCCTGGAAAGCCCCGGCCTCATCGATCACATCAATGGCCTTGTCCGGCAGGAAACGCTCGGTAATGTGACGGCTGGACAACTGCGCCGCAGCCTCCAGGGCGCCATCGGTAAACCGTACGCGATGGTGATCCTCGAAACAGGTTTTCAGGCCCCGCAGGATCTGCACGGTTTCTTCAATAGAGGGCTCGTTGACGTCGATCTTCTGGAACCGCCGGGACAGGGCCCGGTCTTTCTCAAAGATGCCCCGGTACTCGCTAAAAGTCGTTGAACCGATACAGCGCAGGTGGCCGCTGGAAAGCAGCGGCTTGAGCAGGTTGGATGCATCCATCACCCCACCGGACGCCGCTCCGGCACCGATAATGGTGTGGATTTCATCGATGAACAGGATTGCCTGGTCCCGCTTGCGCAGCTCTGCGAGCAGCGCCTTGAAGCGTTTCTCGAAGTCACCACGGTACTTGGTGCCGGCGAGCAGGGAACCCAGGTCCAGGGAGTAGATGGTGGCGTTGCGCAGCGTCTCGGGAACATCCTCATCAACGATGCGACGTGCGAGCCCCTCTGCAATCGCAGTCTTGCCCACACCCGACTCACCCACCAACAGGGGGTTATTCTTGCGCCGGCGCGCCAGTACCTGGGTTACCCGCTCCACTTCGGGGCCCCGGCCGACCAGAGGGTCAATGCGACCCAGGATCGCCTCCTGGTTGAGGTTGGTGGCGTAACTCTCCAGCGGGTCAGAGCCACCCGGTTCACTGCCCGGCGCCAGGTCCTCATCAGTCTGCTCAGGGGCCGGCTCGGCACTGTGGCTATTATTGCCACTGGAACCCACACGGGAGATACCGTGGGTGATGTAGTTGACCACGTCGATACGGGCCACACTCTGCTGCTTCAGGTAATAAACCGCCTGGCTCTCCTGCTCACAGAAGATCGCCACCAGCACATTGGCACCGGTCACTTCCTTCTTGCCGGACGATTGCACATGAAATACCGCCCGTTGCAGCACACGCTGGAACCCTAGCGTAGGCTGGGTCTCGCGCTCGGTATCGGACTCGGGAATAAGCGGCGTGGTGGAGTCGACAAACTCCAGCAATTCGCGGCGCAGGGCACTCAGGTCGGCTCCACATGCGTGCAGCACATCGGCAGCGGATTCATTATCGAGCAGGGCGAGCAACAGGTGCTCTACCGTCATGAATTCATGCCGTTTGGCGCGCGCACCCTTGAACGCCAGATTGAGCGTTACCTCTAAATCCTTGCTGAGCATCTGAACCTCGAATCCTCGTATGCCTGTATCACCCGCCACTCACCTGTCCAGTGCGCGCCGCAGAACGGCGGTTGTGAATGCGCCCGATTCCTTTCGGGCAACGGGGCCTGAATCAATCTTCTTCGCTCTCGTCCGCTTCGATCTCACACAGCAGGGGGTGCTGGTGGTCCCTGGCAAATTGATTGACCTGTGCTGCCTTTGTTTCCGCTATATCCCGAGTATAGACACCACAGACCGCTTTTCCCTCCGTATGCACCTGTAGCATCAGGCGGGTGGCACGCTCCCGGTCCGCGCCAAAAAACATCTCCAGGGTCTCCACCACGAAGTCCATCGGGGTGTAGTCGTCATTGAGCATCACCACCTTGTACATGGGAGGACGCTTTACTCGCGCAGGGGCCTCTTCAAGCGCCAGGTCACCATCAAAATCGTCTCCGTACGGAAGATCATTCCCGCTGCCGGAGCCGAGCTCAATCACACTAAACTTGCTCATAGCTATATTCTATAAACTGGTAGCCATCCGCCAGCGCCACGAGTTTCCGGGCGCCACTAAATAAGCCGGCATTGTACCTTCATTTCGCTCGCCGGGCAGGCGTCCACACCCCTTGACATTAGCAAACCAGTTAGCTACAAGAGGTAGTGCATGCCTTGACCAGAGGCATCAATACCGCAGGGACGCACGCGGTAATCAAGCGACAAGCTTCGATAACGATAAAAGAAACTCTGTAAGGCGGCCTGCAGTCGCCCCGGCAATTAGAGGGATTTCGCCATGCCTACCGGTACCGTCAAATGGTTCAATAATGCCAAGGGATACGGTTTCATTCTCGCGGACGAAGGGGGTGAAGACCTGTTCGCGCACTACTCCGCAATCCAGATGGAGGGTTACCGAACCCTGAAGGCGGGTCAGCAAGTAAGTTTCGATATCATCAAGGGCGATAAAGGTTTCCACGCGGCCAACATCAATGTCGGCACCGCGGCCCAGCCGGGCCCGGATAAGGCTTCCGAGGCAGCTGGCCAGAGGGAGAAAGAGGCCGAGGCTCTCGGCTGAGCCAGTCAGGACCGGCCATACCGCCGCTCCTGAATTCGGCGTTTCAATTCCAATCGAGACGGCTCGGCAGCGATGCTTCGGTATCGCACTGACCACGCCCCCTTCTCTACTGGTCAACCGCATCAGAGGGGACGTTTTACCGGACAGCCCCGCGCCAACCGGCGATTCCGACCAATAAAAAAGCCCCACCTCTTTCGAGGCGGGGCTTTTTCATTCCGGGTCTGGCCCTGGATCAAGCCATGTGCTTGATCACTTCATCGCCAAACTCGGAGCAGGACTTCAGCTCGGCACCATCCATCAGGCGCTCGAAGTCGTAGGTCACGGTCTTGGCGGCAATTGCACCTTCCATGCCCTTGATCACCAGGTCCGCAGCGTCGTTCCAGCCCAGGTGACGCAGCATCATCTCGGCAGAGAGAATCAGGGAGCCCGGGTTTACCTTGTCCTGGCCGGCGTACTTGGGCGCAGTACCGTGAGTCGCCTCGAACAGTGCCACCTCGTCAGAGATGTTGGCACCCGGAGCGATACCGATACCACCCACCTGGGCCGCCAGGGCGTCGGACAGGTAGTCGCCATTCAGGTTCAGGGTGGCGATAACGTCGTATTCGGCCGGACGCAACAGCACCTGCTGCAGCATGGCATCGGCAATGACGTCCTTGACCACGATTTCCTTGCCGGTATTCGGGTTCTTGAAGCTGTGCCACGGGCCACCATCCAGAGGCTGAGCACCGAACTCGTCGCGAGCCAGCTCGTAACCCCAGTCGGCGAAGGCGCCTTCGGTGAACTTCATGATGTTACCCTTGTGCACCAGAGTCACAGAATCGCGATCCTGGTCCACGGCGTACTGGATGGCCTTGCGTACCAGGCGCTTGGTGCCCTCGGCAGAAACCGGCTTTACACCAATACCACAGTGCTCCGGGAAGCGAATCTTCTTCACACCCATCTCTTCCTGCAGGAACTTGATGACCTTCTTGGCCTCATCGGTGTCTGCTTTCCACTCGATGCCGGCATAGATGTCCTCGGAGTTCTCGCGGAAGATCACCATGTCCACTTCGTTCGGCTTCTTGACCGGGGACGGCACGCCAGTGAACCAGCGAACCGGGCGCTGGCACACGTACAGGTCCAGCTCCTGTCGCAGGGCCACGTTCAGGGAACGGAAGCCGCCACCTACCGGGGTGGTCAGCGGGCCCTTGATGCCGACAGCATACTCTTTCAGGGCCTCCAGGGTCTCGGCCGGGAACCAGTCACCGGCATAGGTCTCGGCAGCTTTCTCGCCGCAGTAGATTTCCATCCAGGAGATCGCCTTATCGCCGCCGGAGGCCTTCTCGACCGCCGCGTCGATGACCTTGCGCATTACCGGGGTGATATCCACGCCGATGCCGTCACCCTCGATATAAGGCACGATCGGGCGATTCGGGACGTTCAATGAACCGTCGGAATTGACTGTAATTTTCTCGCCGTTTTCCGGCACTTGGACATGACCCATATCGTTTAAACTCCCAAAACTCTTTGACTATTTCGGTCGGGTGTTACTTGCCCCGCCCTCTTCTTCTCCGCTGGCGGGATGAAAAATCGGCGGGATTATATCAGTATCCACTCATTTTTGTAGTTGGATTACAATACTCATTTCACCCGACCTATGAGCAACATCATCCTTTTCAACAAGCCGTACGGCGTACTGAGCCAGTTTTCGGATGAGCGTGGCCGCCCCACACTGGCTGATTTTATCAGCCGTAAAGGCTTCTATGCCGCGGGACGCCTCGACTTTGACTCCGAGGGCTTGCTGCTGCTCACCGACGACGGTCGGCTTCAGCACCAGATTGCCCACCCGCGACAAAAGCTGCCAAAGACCTACTGGGTGCAGGTGGAAGGCGAAATCGACGCGGAGGCGCTGGCCAGGCTACGGCAGGGGGTGGACCTGAAAGATGGCCGCACAGCGCCAGCACGGGCTCGACGCCTCGAATCACCCGACCTGTGGAAACGGACACCACCGGTCAGGGAGCGCAAGTCCATACCCACCAGCTGGCTGGAGCTGACCATCCGCGAGGGCCGTAACCGCCAGGTCAGGCGCATGACTGCGGCAGTGGGATACCCCACCCTGCGCCTGGTCCGCACTGCCATTGGCAACTGGCAGCTGGGCGAATTGCAGCCGGGCCAGCTGCGACAGGAGGAGGTCTTTGCCGCACCGAAAACCGTGGCCAGGCGGTCGCGGCGACGCTGACGCGTGATCCGCGGGCAGAACGATCCTGGAGCGCCTGGCGTGAACTGAAGTGCACGGATCCTGGACGCGGCTCGCGCCGCCAGGCCTCACCGGCACCACGGTTACGCGCCCCAGGCCCCGCGCAACGGGGCATTGAGAGCGACGCCCTCCAAGGATTGCGCCCTGCAACCTCCCCGGCCGCGCCTTGATTATGGGCCGCTCACGAAGCCGGAAACGCCATAGTGGAAGGCCCGGGGTGACCGGGCGTGGTCATAGCGGCTTTTCGCGGTTAAAATTGCGCCCCTTTTTACAGCAGTAACAGCCAGTCCCATCCACCATGCCTGATTCCACAGCCAAACAGCCCCAGCGCGTCATCGTCGGCATGTCCGGCGGCGTAGACTCATCCGTGGCCGCCCTGCTGCTGCAACAGCAGGGCTATCTGGTCGAGGGCCTGTTTATGAAGAACTGGGATGAGGACGACGGCACCGAGTACTGCACCGCCAAGGCCGACCTCGCGGATGCCGAGGCGGTCGCTGCGCGCCTGGGGATCAAGCTCCATACCGCGAACTTCGCTGCAGAGTACTGGGACCACGTGTTCGAGTACTTCCTGGCGGAGTATCGCGCCGGCCGCACGCCTAATCCGGACATCCTCTGCAACCGGGAAATCAAGTTCAAGGTCTTCCTGGAGTACGCGGAGATGCTGGGTGCTGATGCGATAGCCACTGGACACTACGTGCGACGCCGGGATATCGACGGCCGCACCTACCTGCTCAAGGGGCTGGACAGCAACAAAGACCAGAGCTATTTCCTCCATGCGGTGGGTGAAGCGGAATTCGCCCGCTCCCTGTTCCCCCTCGGGGAGCTGGAAAAACCCGAGGTGCGCCGTATCGCGGAAGAGAACGGTTTCGTTACCCACGACAAGAAGGACAGCACCGGTATCTGCTTTATCGGTGAGCGCCGCTTCAAGGACTTCCTGGAGCAGTACCTTCCCGCACAGCCCGGGGATATGGAAACGCCCGAAGGCGAGATCATGGGGCGCCATGCGGGGCTCATGTACCACACCATCGGCCAGCGCCAGGGGCTCGGTATCGGCGGCGTCAAAGGTGCCGGCGACGCTCCTTGGTATGTCGTCGGCAAGGACCTGCAGCGCAATGTGTTGATTGTGGCCCAGGGGGCGCACCATCCACTACTCTATGCGACCGGCCTGCACGCCTCTCAGGCTCACTGGATCAACGACAATGCGCCGGCCGGGCAATTCCGCGCCCGGGCCAAGACTCGCTATCGCCAGCCTGATCAGGACTGCACGGTACAGGTGCTGGACAATGGTGAGCTGGACGTCACTTTCGATGAGCCACAGCGGGCCATAACACCAGGCCAGTCACTGGTGCTTTACGATGGAGATATCTGCCTGGGTGGCGCCGTGATCGAGCGGGCCACAGGGGTCGGCGAACGGGTACCGGAGAAGTACCGATAGCCCACTCTCGACCGGCAGCAAATTTCTCGCGGGCGCATGGGGCGACCGCAACCTGAAGAAAACCAGTTTAAGGAGAGAACTTGAGTAAGTGGCGGGACCAGGCAATCGCTCTGGCGGGGATATTCCAGGCCTCCATGTTAGTGGAACGCCTGGCGAAAACCGGTAGTGCCCCCGATGAGCAGCTGCAGACAGCGGTCTACAGCCTGTTCCAGGTCAACCCCGAGCGGGTCGGGGACGTGTTCGACGGCACTGACAAGCTCCTGCCCGGGCTGCGCGTGTCCCGGCAGCTATTACGCACGCGCCAACACCCAGAGTACACTGACTGCCTGCGCTACGCCCTGTCCATACTGTACCTGCAGCGCCAGCTGGCCAAGAAACCGGACCTGCTGGCAATTATCGGCAGCCGCCTGGAGAAGGCCCAGGTACAGGCAGAACACTTCAGTCTGACTCACGAGAATGTATTTTCCAACCTGGCGAGCATCTACACGGATACCCTGAGCACATTCCGTTTTCGCATCCAGGTACTGGGAGATTTCAACTTCCTGCAACAGCAGCGCATCGCCAACCAGATTCGCACCATGCTGTTTGCCGGTGTACGCGCCGCGACACTCTGGCGCCAGCTGGGTGGGAGCAGGCTGCACCTGATTTTCCAGCGCAAGAAGCTGTTGGCCGCGACCGAGCAGGTGATCGCGGAACTTGAACAAGCCAATATGTAATTTCGGAGAAATATCATGACAGTCGAGTTATCCGCGCTTACCGCGGTATCACCGATCGACGGCCGCTACGAAAGCAAAACTGCGGCCCTGCGGGACATTTTCAGCGAGTACGGCCTGATTCGCGCACGCGTTGAAGTGGAAGTGCGCTGGCTGCAGCAACTGTCACGCCATGACGAGGTTGCCGAGGTTCCCGCTTTCAGCGCGGCCACCGACAAGCTGCTCGACGATATCATCGCCCGGTTCTCGATAGAGGATGCAGCGCGTATCAAGGACATCGAGGCCACTACCAACCACGACGTGAAAGCGGTCGAGTATTTCCTAAAGGAAAAGATCGCCGGTAACGAGGAACTGGACCGGGTGAGCGAATTCGTGCACTTCGCCTGCACTTCCGAGGACATCAACAACCTGTCGCATGCGCTGATGCTGCGCGCCGGCCGCGACCAAGTGCTGCTGCCCGCTATGAACCAGATCGTCAACAAGGTTGCGGAGCTCGCCCGGGACTTTGCCGATGTACCGATGCTCTCACGCACCCACGGGCAGACTGCCAGCCCCACTACCGTCGGCAAGGAACTGGCCAATGTGGTGGCACGGC
This sequence comes from Microbulbifer sediminum, assembly GCF_021729035.1. Classification (GTDB taxonomy): domain Bacteria; phylum Pseudomonadota; class Gammaproteobacteria; order Pseudomonadales; family Cellvibrionaceae; genus Microbulbifer; species Microbulbifer sediminum. The sequence continues at coordinate 312,343 of NZ_JAJSAP010000002.1, forward strand.
TGCGTCGCCAGGTAAAACAGATTCACGATGTGGAACTGCTGGGCAAGATCAACGGTGCCGTAGGCAATTACAACGCGCACCTGTCCGCCTACCCGGATGTGGACTGGCAGGCCAATGCTGAGGAATTCGTGCAGTCCCTTGGCCTGTCCTGGAATCCCTACACCACCCAGATCGAACCGCACGACTATATTGCAGAACTGTTCGATGCGATCTGCCGTTTCAACACCATTCTGATCGATTTCGACCGGGATATCTGGGGCTATATTTCCCTTGGCTACTTCAAGCAGAAAGTCGTGGCCGGTGAAGTCGGCTCCTCCACCATGCCCCACAAGGTCAACCCGATTGACTTCGAGAACTCCGAAGGCAACCTGGGTCTCGCCAACGCCGTATTCCAGCACCTGGCGTCCAAGCTGCCGATCTCACGCTGGCAGCGCGACCTGACCGACTCTACTGTTCTGCGCAACATGGGAGTCGGTGCCGGTTACGCCGCTATCGCCTACGCTGCCACCCTCAAGGGACTGGGCAAACTGGAAATCAACCGGGCTCGTCTCGAAGAGGACCTGGACAACGCCTGGGAAGTGCTGGCGGAGCCAATCCAGACGGTCATGCGCCGTTACCACATCGAGGAACCTTACGAGAAGCTCAAGGCCCTGACCCGCGGCCAGGGCATCAACCAGGAAACCCTCAAGGCATTTATCGACAACCTGGAGATTCCGGAGGAAGCCAAGCAATCCCTGCATGCACTGACCCCGGCGGGCTACATCGGTAACGCTGTCGCCCAGGCAGAGAAAATCTGAGGAGCCCGATGTGACTGCTTCCCTGCCCCGGCCACTGACGCATCTCGGCGAAATGCCCGTGGCGGAATTCCTGCGGGACTACTGGCAGCAGAAGCCACTGCTGATCCGTAACGCCTTTCCGGATTTTGTGTCTCCCGTCTCCGGCGAGGAGCTGGCCGGGATGGCGCTGGAGGAGGCGGTAGAATCGCGCCTGGTACTGGAACATGGCGAAGACGGCCCCTGGCAGCTGCGCAATGGGCCATTCACGGAAGAGGACTTTCTCACCCTTCCCCGCAGCCACTGGACCCTCCTGGTCCAGGCTGTGGACCAGTGGATGTCTGAGGTTGCCGACCTCAAGGAATATTTCCGCTTCCTGCCCGACTGGCGGCTCGACGATGTCATGATCAGCTACGCCGCAGATCAGGGTAGCGTCGGGCCGCACTTCGACTACTACGATGTGTTCCTGCTGCAGGCAGAGGGCAAGCGCCTCTGGCACCAGGGGCCGCCTGTGGACGCCAGCAGCCCCCGTGTCGAGGGAACCCCCCTCAACATCCTCCGGGAATTTTCGCCGGATAACAGCTGGTTGCTGGAGCCCGGCGACATGCTGTACCTGCCCCCGCAGTACAGCCACTGGGGCATTGCCGAAGGGGGCTGCACCACCATATCCATCGGCTTTCGCGCCCCCTCGGCGAAGACTATCCTCGAAGACCTGGCGGCGGAGCTTGCTCACGCCCTCCCGGAACACCTCCGCTACACAGATCCCGGGCTCAAGCCGGCGACAGAGCCGGCGGAGATTGATCCGGCAGCCGTTGACCGGCTGCGGGACCAGCTGGCGGACTGGCTGTTGCAGCCACAGAATATCGCCCAGTGGTTCGGCGCTGTAATGACCGAAGCCAAGTACCCGGATACCGTAGCCCTCGATGCCGGCGAGGCCACGGACTGGCGCGCGCAGCTGCCGGACGGCGCCAGGCTGGTGCTGAACCCGGCCTCCCGCTGCGCCTTCTGCCGCGATCCCGAGACACTGTTCGTCGACGGCGAGTCCTTCCCGGCGCCACTGGCCTTTGCCGAGCGTTTTTGCACCAGCCACCAGCTGGTCCAGGGGGATATTGATGATTTTCCCGGCATCGCCGAACCGGAGGGACTGGTTGACCTGCTGGTGGCGCAAGGGACGTTAATCTACCCACCGGAGGACTTTTGAAGTGGCACCCGGGGAACCAATGCTTGAAATCCGCACCGCCGACTGGGAGGCCGACAGGGACCATCTTCGCGCCATACGCGATGCCGTGTTTATTCGCGAGCAGGGCGTGGATCCCGCGATCGAGTGGGACGACCAGGAGGAGGTTGCCCAGCATTTCCTGGTGCTCAGGGATGGGAACCCTGTGGGAACCGGCAGAATCCTGCCCGGGGGCAAGATCGGCCGTATGGCGATCCTCCCGGAGCTGCGCGGCACCGGGCTGGGCCTGCGCCTGCTGCAAAGCATATGCACCTTTGCGCGGAGCAATGGCCTGCCGAGGGTCTACCTGCACGCGCAGCGCCACGCCGAAGCCTTTTACCGCAAGGCCGGCTTCGTCCCGGTAGGTGGCGAATTCGAGGAGGCAGGTATCGCACATATTCGCATGGAGCGCACCCTTGCCTGATACCGATGCGCAGAACCCCGCTGCCGGGCCTGCAGCCGCCGGGGCAAAGAGGCAGCTGCAGAACCAGGAAGACTTTCGGGAGGCCCTGGTGGAACTGCTCCGGGGCGCCAGTCGCCAGGTATACATTTTTTCAGACCGCCTGGCACGGGGAATCTACAGCGACCCCGAAGTGGCGGAAGCCATTTCCGGATTTGCCCGCCGGAGCCGGTACGTGGAGCTGCAAATCCTGGTGCGCGACACTGACACACTGGCACGTGAATTCAATCGCACCCACAACCTGGCCCAGCGGCTCAGCAGCCGCATCCGCCTGCGCTGTGTGCATCCCACGGCGGAAAGCCCGGAAACGGAATTTGTCCTCGCTGATGGCAGGGATGTATTGCTGCGGGAGGATCGCGAGCAATGGCGCGGCGTATATGTGCCAGGTGACCGGGTGCGGGCCCGAAAGCTCGGGGAGATTTTCCAGCAGCAGTGGGAGCGCGCCACGGAGGACCCCGCCCTGCGCCGGCTCTTTCTCTGAAGCGGCAGCAATGCCCGCCCAGACCCACGCTTTTCAGCGCAGGTGGCTGGGGCATGGGCAATGTTTTACACCCGCTTATCCGGCCTGCTGTCTCGCCTTGAACTCGCGGCGACGCCGGTGGAGAACCGGCTCGGTATAACCGTTCGGCTGCGCACAGCCCTCGAATACCAGCTCACAGGCCGCCTGGAACGCGACACTCTGGTCGAAATCCGGGGCCATGTCCCGGTAGTTCGGGTCACCGGCGTTCTGTCGGTCAACCACGGCCGCCATACGCTCCATGGTCTCCCTTACCAGGGATTCGCTGACAATGCCCTGCTTGAGCCAGTTGGCGATATGCTGGGACGAGATCCGCAGGGTAGCGCGATCCTCCATCAGCCCCACGTCGTTGATATCCGGGACCTTGGAACAGCCAACCCCCTGCTCTACCCAGCGCACGACGTAGCCGAGGATGCCCTGGGCGTTATTATCCAGTTCACGCTGGATCTCCTCTTCGGTCCAGTTGCTGTCTTCCGCCACCGGCACCGTGAGGATATCGTCCAGTCTGGCCGTCTCACGGCCGGCCAGCTGCTCCTGGCGCCTGGCCACATCCACCCGGTGGTAATGCAGAGCGTGCAGCGTGGCAGCTGTGGGAGACGGGACCCAGGCGGTATTGGCTCCGGCCATGGGGTGACCGATCTTGGCTTCCATCATGGCCGCCATTTTCTCCGGCATGGGCCACATGCCCTTGCCAATCTGCGCCCTGCCCTTGAGACCGGTGGCCAGGCCCACGTCCACATTCCAGTCCTCATAGGCATTGATCCAGGTAGACTGTTTCATATCTCCCTTGCGGATCATCGGGCCTGCCAGCATTGAGGTATGTATCTCGTCCCCGGTGCGGTCCAGGAAACCGGTATTGATAAAGACCACCCGCTCGCGGGCGGCGGCGATACAGGCTTTGAGGTTGACCGTGGTACGACGCTCCTCATCCATGATGCCCATTTTCAGCGTATTGCGATCCAGCCCCAGTGCATCCTCGATACGGTCGAACAGCGTGTTGGAAAAATCCACCTCCTCCGGGCCATGCATCTTCGGCTTGACGATGTACACACTGCCGGTACGGGAATTCTTCAGGGCCCCGTTACCACGAATGTCGTGCAGCGCAATCAGGCTGGTGATCATGCCATCGAGGATACCCTCAGGCACTTCGTTTCCATCGCCATCCAGGACCGCATCATTGGTCATCAGGTGGCCGACATTACGCACGAACATCAGGCTGCGTCCGGGCAGGGTAAACTTGCTGCCATCGCGGGCGATATATTCACGATCGCCGTTCAGCTTGCGGACAAATGTCTTGCCATCCTTGTCGATGGACTCTTCCAGGTTGCCCTTCATCAGGCCCAGCCAGTTGCGATAGACCACCACCTTGTCTTCAGCGTCCACCGCCGCAACCGAATCCTCACAATCCATGATGGTGGTCAGCGCAGATTCCATCAGGATATCTTTCACCCCCGCCGCATCGGTCTTGCCGATGGGGCTTTCGCGGTCAATCTGGATCTCGAAGCGCAATCCATTTTGTTGGAGGAGAATGGCTTCGGGGCTATTGACATCGCCATTGAAGCCAAGGAACTGGCCTCTGCTTTTGAGCGTGGCGATGTCCCCGTTACGCAACTGCACTTCAACCAGGTTTCCATTGATATGGTATTCCACCGCATCGCTGTGGCTGCCCTCGGTAAGCGGTGCCGCCTGGTCGAGGAAGTCCCGGCCGAACGCGATAACCTTCTCGCCGCGCACCGGGTTGTAGCCGGTTCCCTTCCCGGCTCCCCCTTCCTCGCTGATCACGTCGGTACCGTACAGGGCATCGTACAGGCTCCCCCAGCGTGCATTGGCCGCGTTCAGTGCATAACGGGCATTCATCACCGGGACCACAAGCTGCGGTCCGGCCATAGTCGCTATTTCCTCGTCAACATTCTCAGTTGAGATCGTAAAAGGCTGCGGTTCATCCACCAGGTAGCCGATTTCCCGCAGGAACGCCTTGTAGCCATCCAGGTCCCGGAAAGCGCCGGGATTATCTCGATGCCACTGGTCGATCTGTTCCTGCAGTGCGTCGCGCCTTGCCAGGAGCTCCCGATTGCGGGGCGCCAGATCGGCAACGATCTGGCCGAATTCCGCCCAGAAACCGTCGGCATCCACGCCGGTCCCCGGGATCACCTCTTCGTTTACCAGCTCGTAAAGTTCTGGGGCAATTTTCAGTTGGCCGACTTGGACTCGCTCCGTCATTTCCTGACCTCTTGGCTGCTCGCGTTTTGGGAAATTGTTGCACGGCATTCTAAACAGGCGCAGCGCCATACCGCTAATTTATAGCTGCAATTTCCACTATTCACTCATGTAATTTTGGTAGACCGACTGTTCACCCGGATAACTGTGCACCCTACAGCTGTCGGCCAATATCCAGGATCAGGCGGCGCAGCCAGCGATGCGGCGCGCTCTGCTGGAGCAACGGGCTCCAGGCCATCTTCAGTTCCAGCGGCGGGATATCCAGCGGCGGCTCTCGCCGTGCGATACGCGGGTTGTCGCTGGCCAGCTGGGCCAGGCGTGTCGGCACCGTCACGATCAGGTCGCTCTGCTCTGCCAGCAGCACGGCGACCTGGTAATGTCGGGTAAACACCGATATGTCACGCTTTTCCCCCAGGCGCCCGATGGCCTCGTCAACCCAGCCGAGTCGCTGGACATCCTCGGGGTTGACCCCTACCCCGACACCCATGCCGGTCTTGCTCACCCAGATATGCTGGGCCCGCAGGTAGGACTGCAGGGTATAGTCCCCCAGGATCGGGTTGTCCGCACGCATCACGCAGGAAAAGCTGTCCCGCCACACCGTGGCCTGGTGAAAGCTCTGGGGCATGCTGTCAAAGCGGTTGATGACCATATCCACCTTACCCTGCTCGACATCCACGAAACTGACGTCACTGGGGGTCATGATGTCCAGGCTGATGCCCGGGGCGTGGTCCCGCAGGCGCCGCAGTAACGGCGGGATCAGCGTGGACTCGGCATAGTCACTGGCCATGATGCGAAAGGTCCTGCGCGCTCCGGACGGGTTGAAGTCGCGATTGGGCTGGATCACCCGATCAATCGAGGCCAGGGCCTCCCTCACCATCGGCTGCAGCTCCAGCGCCCGCTCGGTGGGCATCATTCCCTCCCGGGTGCGGACCAGCAGCGGATCATCAAACAGCTCCCGCAGGCGCTTGAGGCCATTGCTCATCGCGGGCTGTGACAGCCCCAGGTAATTGGCGGCGCGGGTGACGTTGCGCTCCCGCAGCAGTACATCCAGGTAGACCAGCAGGTTCAGGTCAGCTCTTTCCAGGCTCATAGTATTTATCTGACTGATAGCGAAAATAATGGCAATAAATTAGCCAAATTATGCCAGCGCCCTTAGCATATGCAACAACAATTCGCAGTCATCTTTTTTCAAGGAAATACAGCCATGCCTACCTACTCGCAAGAAATCGAAGCGGCAGCCAAGCTCCGCAAAGCCAATGGCAGCTCCTGGGATGCCATCAACCCGGAATCTGTGGCACGCATGCGCCTCCAGAACAAGTTCCAGAACGGCCTCGAAATCGCCAGATATACCGCCAATATCATGCGTAAAGACATGGAGGCTTACGACAAGGATTGCACCAAGTACACCCAGTCACTGGGTTGCTGGCACGGTTTTATCGGCCAGCAGAAGATGATTTCCATCAAAAAGCATTTTGAAGGCAACACCGATCGCCGTTACCTGTACCTGTCCGGCTGGATGGTGGCTGCGCTGCGCAGTGAGTTTGGCCCCCTGCCCGACCAGTCCATGCATGAAAAGACTTCAGTCGCTGCCCTGATCGAAGAGCTGTATACCTTCCTGCGCCAGGCAGATGCCCGCGAGCTGGGAGACCTGTTCCGCAAGCTGGACACAGCCCGCGAAGCCGGCGACAAAGACGCCGAGAAAGCGATCATCGACAAGATCGACAACCATGTGACTCACGTCGTGCCGATTATTGCCGACATCGATGCCGGATTCGGTAACGCGGAAGCGACTTACCTGCTGGCCAAGAAGATGATCGAAGCCGGCGCCTGCTGTATCCAGATCGAAAACCAGGTATCCGACGAGAAGCAATGTGGCCACCAGGATGGCAAGGTGACCGTACCCCACGAGGAGTTCCTGGCCAAGATCCGCGCAGTACGCTACGCGTTCCTCGAACTGGGTGTAGAAAACGGCGTGATCGTTGCCCGAACCGATTCCCTGGGCGCCGGCCTGACCAAGCAGATCGCCGTGACCAAAGAGCCTGGCGACCTGGGTGACCAGTACAATTCCTTCCTGGATTGCGAAGAAGTCGCTACCGGTGATCTGGCCAATGGCGACGTGATCATCAACCGTGACGGCAAGCTGCTGCGTCCTAAGCGCCTGGCTTCCAACCTGTTCCAGTTCCGCAAGGGTACCGGTGAAGCCCGTTGTGTCCTCGACAGTGTGACATCCCTGCAGAACGGCGCCGACCTGATCTGGATTGAAACCGAGAAGCCCCATGTCGGCCAGATCGGTGCCATGATGGACGAGATCCGCAAGCAGGTTCCGAATGCGAAGCTCGTGTACAACAACAGCCCGTCCTTTAACTGGACCCTGAACTTCCGCCAGCAGGTATTCGATGCCTGGCAGGAGGAAGGCAAGGACGTGTCGGCCTACGACCGCGAAAACCTGATGAGCGCCGAATACGATGATACTGAACTGTCCATGGCGGCCGATGACAAGATCCGTACCTTCCAGGCGGATGCTGCCCGCGAGGCCGGCATCTTCCACCACCTGATTACTCTGCCAACCTACCACACCGCCGCCCTGTCTACCGACAACCTGGCGAAGGAGTACTTCGGCGAAAAAGGCATGCTGGGTTACGTAGAAGGCGTGCAGCGCAAGGAAATCCGCCAGGGTATCGCCTGCGTCAAACACCAGAACATGGCCGGCTCCGACATCGGCGACGACCACAAGGAATACTTTGCCGGTGAAGCTGCGCTGAAGGCTGCCGGTAAAGACAACACCATGAACCAGTTCGGCTAAGCGCCGCTAGCGAGCAGGAGTTGAGCAGGCCTGGCTACTGCCAACTCCCGGAACTTATTCACTCACTTTCGGGGTCACTTTGTGACCCCTTTTTTATGGGCGAGTTAAAAGCCGCGCTCCCCGCGCACATGAGCCCAACGGGTAGCGCCCCTGTTCCTGTCTGCCCGGAACAGGGATAACGCGCCAGTTTGGACTAGCCTTAGGGGATGATGGTGTTTATTTGGCGGATTGTATGGCCGCGCCAGGGCGTGTTCTGGTCTTTAATTCTGGCTGTTCCTCGCCCGGGTTTGCGCTGCTCAGCCTCCTCAGTGACAAACCGTCCCGGAGCGGTATCGGCGAGGCACAGTAACGCCACGTGTGGGCTACCTGCAGGCAGACACCCGCCAGGCGCGATGAAATGAATTGCAGCAGGTCACCAAGTGGTACACGGCGATAACCGGCCCGGCCGCCGGGCCTTGATCGACCAACAGGTCATCGCTGCCATCGCCGCCCGGTCTGCCGAGGCGCCCGGTCTGCCGAGGCGCCAGATACTTAACACCCAATTGCAGCCAACATTTCGAGGGGAAGCAAGAGATGACTACCGGCAACTATGACCGCAAGGCCGAAATCGCTGCCATCGAGAAAGACTGGGCAGAAAACCCGCGCTGGAAAGGTGTAGAGCGCACCTACAGTGCAGAAGATGTGGTGCGGCTGCGCGGCTCCATCAAGCGCGAGAACACCATTGCCCAGCGCGGCGCCGAGAAGCTGTGGCAACTGGTCAACGAGGGCGGCCGCCCGCCATTCCGCCCCGACAAGGACTTCGTCAATGCCATGGGTGCGCTCACCGGCGGCCAGGCCGTGCAACAGGTGAAAGCCGGCGTGCAGGCCATCTACCTGTCCGGCTGGCAGGTGGCCGCCGACGCCAACAGCTCCGAGACCATGTACCCGGACCAGTCCCTGTACGCCGTTGACTCGGTCCCCACCGTGGTACGCCGCATCAACAACGCGTTCGAGCGCGCCGACCAGATTCAGTGGAAGAGCGGCAAGAATCCCGGTGACGCCGGCTATATCGACTATTTCGCCCCGATTGTCGCTGATGCCGAGGCTGGCTTTGGCGGTGTCCTGAACGCCTACGAGCTGATGAAGAACATGATCCGCGCTGGCGCCTCCGGTGTGCACTTCGAAGACCAGCTGGCGTCCGTCAAGAAATGTGGGCACATGGGCGGGAAGGTACTGGTACCGACCCAGGAAGCCATCCAGAAGCTGGTAGCCGCACGCCTTGCCACAGACGTTGAGGGTGTTCCCACCATTGTCCTGGCCCGTACCGACGCCAATGCCGCGGACCTGATGACTTCCGACCACGACGAGCGCGACGCGCCCTTCCTGACCGGTGAGCGCACTGCCGAAGGCTTCTATCGGGTCAAGGCCGGTATCGACCAGGCAATCGCCCGCGGCCTGTCCTATGCCCCGCATGCCGACCTGCTCTGGTGTGAGACCGCCACACCGGACCTGGAGGAAGCAAAGAAGTTTGCCGAGGCCATCCACAAGGAATATCCAGACCAGCTGTTGTCCTACAACTGCTCGCCCTCCTTCAACTGGAGAAAGAACCTGGATGACGCCACCATCGCCAGGTTCCAGCGGGAGCTGTCGAGCATGGGCTATAAATTCCAGTTCATCACCCTGGCCGGTATCCACAACATGTGGAACAGCATGTTCAACCTGGCCTATGAATATGCCCGCGAGGACATGTCCGCATACGTGCGTCTGCAGGAAAAGGAGTTTGCCGATGCCGAGAAGGGCTACACCTTCGTTGCGCACCAGCAGGAAGTGGGCACGGGTTACTTCGACGACATGACCAATGTGATCCAGGGTGGCCAGTCATCAGTAACCGCTCTGACCGGTTCCACTGAGGAAGACCAGTTCAAGTAAACCCTGTGCCGAATGTATCCCTTCACCCAATGTGCGGGCCGCTTTGCGGCCCTTTTTGTGGCTGTCGGTTACCCGTCAATGGTGAGTGGTCGTCTGCGGTCTACAAACTGCTGCAGGGCAGCGGCAACCAGGTAACCCTCGAGCCGATGCTCAAAAGTATCGGTGTCCTCGAAAGCCATCCGCTGCAGGCAGCGATGGATATACTCCGCCTGCGGGGAGGTGTCGGCACGGGCGCGGCGACCTGCGAGGGCTAGCTGCAAGATTTTCCACCATTTTTTACTGTGGACCTTGAGTCGGCTGAGGGCCACCGCCAGTATGGCCTCCTCCTCGGTGAAATCCGTACCCAGCGGAAAATACGGCAAGAGGGAAAGGCGGCGCTCGGTACTGTAGGCGGCGCGGATTCGCTCCGGGGTATTTTCAGTGAATTCCATCGGGATGGTGTAATCCTTTTCCACCTTGCCCGCCGACTTCGCCCTTTCCAGCAACCCCCGCTGGAAACGCGAATCGCAGATGGCCAGCATTGACACAATCACGTCGCGGTCTGATTTGCCACGCAGGTCGGCTACACCATACTCGGTGACCACTATATCTCTCAGGTGCCGGGGAATCGTGCAGTGCGGGTACTCCCACACCAGGTTGCTACGGGTTTCGCCGTTGGTTTCGCGCGTGCTCGGCAGCGCAATTATCGAGCGACCACCCGGCAACTCATGGGCCTGTGCGACAAAGTTGTACTGCCCCCCAACCCCGCTGACCACCTGACCGTCGGCAAGGCCGTCGGAGATCACGGCCCCGTTCAGCGTCACCATCATGGCCGCATTCACAAAGCGCGCATCCTGTCGCTGGGCCATCTTGAGTTCCCAGTCGCCGGACAGATCATTAATAAAGTCGATTGCGGTCATATTGATGCCGGCCCGCTCATCCGCGGCAAGCTCCCGCAGTTCACGGTACATAGCGGATGGCCCCAGGTAAAAGCCACCGTGGAGCCAGATGCCCCCTTTGAGCGGTTGCCCGGCGCAGCGACCCAGAAGTCGCTTCCGCCCGTGCTCGCTATGCAGGTCACTCTCTTCCTCCTCGCCTTCCGGAGTCAGCAACTTGTGGCCACGCCAGCTGTAACTGGGGTCAATGGCCCCGATCGCCTGCAGGAAGTCGGTATCACCGGGGGTCAGCGGACAACTGATACGACCGCAATCCCGCAGGGCCAACAGCAGTTGTTCGTCTGCGATGGCGTCCACTTTGTCCCTATTCAGCAGTTTTTGCAGGGCGGCATCCGGATAGACCGTGCGGGCCAGTATCCCGGCGCGCCGCAGCGCCAGGAAGCCAGGCGGCACCATTTCGCTCGCACCATAGAGACCACGCTCAAATACGCCCTCCTCAAGGGGCAGGCGCTGACGCAACTGGAGGGAATCGTCGGACGTCAGGTCTCGCAGTATGCCCCGATATTCCTGGTTATCTGTCTGGCGCAGCCTCAGGGCATGGCATATGGCATCGCCCAGTGCCCCGATGCCGACCTGCAGCGTGCCCCCATCAGGCACCAGGCTGGCCACGTGAAAGCCCAGGCTGTACTCGGTAAAGCCAACCGGGGTCGTGGGCGCGCTGAACAGCGGTACATCAAAAGCATCGCCCTCGAGCAGGAAGTCGAAATCGCCCTCGCCGAGCTCCGCATCCCCCTCCATAAACGGCAGCTGGGGGTTCACCTCACCCAGCAAGTAGAACTCGTACCCTTCGCGCGCACGGGCTTCGCGCAACAAGGGCAGGGTCAGGTCGGGGTTACTACTGAGGCTGAAGCGATCCGGGGACTCACCCGGTGCCACCATCTGGGCAATCAGGTTTACCCCGCGATCAAACAAATCCCGGGGCACGTGGGTGTAATTGGAACTTACGTAATTTTGCTGGACGGACGGGCACCCGAGAAAGGAGCCAGTCTGGAGGAAAAACTCACATACCTCGATATTGGGCGGTAACTGCCCCCGGTGTCGAGGATCGGTGTAGGCGAGGTCCTGGTAGTGGTTGTAAAGGCGGTCGAGCAGGGGCTGAATAAACCGCCGCTGTATTTCCCCCTTGCCCTTAGGGCGCTCCAGTGTCAGAGCGGTAAAAATCGTCAGCGAGATGGACGGGTCCGCCGCAGCGCGGGCGTACAGCGCGTTGGCAAAGTGATTGGCCTTGCCGATACCCAACGGCAGGCCAAGCACGATGCGTTTGCCCACTTTCTCCAGCACCGCATCGACACAGGCTTCGACACAGTCAAACCGACCGGGTTCTCTATCCACTGAATAACTCCTGCCCTGCCCCGCCCGCTGCGACGGGCGGAGTGCGGATTTACTGCTCGTGCAGCGCCTTGTCGCCGCAAGGGCTGAGGTGGTCGAAGTGATCTACCTGGATTGCCAGGTTGACCGCTTCCGCGGCATCCTGCAGCTGGCTGGCCTCGTCCTCGCTGATCACTTTTTTCTCCAGGGCCTCGTCGATACAGTCCCGGTTCAACTGGCGCAACCCGGCTTTCTTCATCTTGTCCCGGGCTTCCTGAGTGGCGCAAACCTTGTTGAATGCCTGCTCCATGATATCCACGCCGTCGCCGGGATTACCGAGGAAAACGCCTTTTGTCAACCGATCCCGGGTCTCCGAGGGCTCCATCAGGAGCTCTGCGCAAACACGGGCCTGCCGATCGGATGCGGTATACACGCTATGCCCCCAGGGCATGGTGAGAAAGTGCATCAGATGCCCCAGGAACCGCCGGGGGAAGTTCTGGTAAACCTCCAGCAGGCTCACCTCAATTTTGTGCAACCCGGCACGCATGGAAAACTCCAGCAGGGGACGGTCAGCCTCAGGGCTCCCATCATCCTTGAAACGCTTCAGGGTCGAGCTGAGCAGGTAAAGCTGACTCAGCACATCACCCAGCCGGGCAGAGATCAGTTCCTTGCGCTTAAGTTCCCCACCCAGTGACATCAGGGAAATTTCCGTAACCAGGGTGAGGATCGCGGAGTAGCGGTTCAGCTGCCGATAGTACTTGGCCGCCGCCCCGACACCGCGGGGGCTACTGGCAAACAGGCCCACGGTCCAGCCGTGGAACACGCCGCGCGCCAGGGTCTTGAGCTGGAACCAGGCATGTTTTGGCAGCAATTCATCCAGCTCATCGGTACCCGCTTCCGTATCCTTGTTCTCTGCCGCAAGCATTTCATCCAGCAGGTAGGGATGGCAGCGTATCGCCCCCTGGCCAAAGATCATCAGGCTGCGGGTCAGGATATTTGCGCCCTCCACCGTGATGGCCACCGGCACGGCGCGGTATACATTACCGATATAGTTCAGTGGGCCATCCATGATCGCCTTGCCGGCATGTATATCCATGGCATCGTTGATGGCGTTGCGAAGCCCGAATGTGGCGTGGGCTTTCATGATCGCCGAAACGACAGCCGGCTTGAGGCCCTCATCCAGGGCGCGGGTCGTGGTCTTGTGGGCGGAGTCGAGCACGTAGGCAATACTGGCAATTTCCGCCAGGCGATGTTGCACTCCCTCGAATTTACCGATGGGGATACCGAACTGCTCCCTGACGCGGGCATAGGCGCCGGTGAGACGGGCTGCCATCTTGGCGCCGCCGGTAGACAGTGAGGGCAGTGATATACCCCGCCCCGCGGCGAGGGCGCTCATCAGCATGTGCCAGCCGCGCCCCACGTTTTCCTGCCCGCCGATAATCCATTCCATGGGAATAAATACGTCCTTGCCCCAATTGGGTCCATTCTGGAATGCCTGCATGGCTGGCAGGTGGCGCTGGCCAATGGTGACGCCCTCGGTATCCGTCGGTACCAGGGCGACAGTGATTCCCAGTTCCTCCTGGTCCCCAAGGATATGGTCGGGGTCATAGAGTTTGAAGGCGAGACCGAGGATCGTCGCCACAGGTGCCAGGGTGATATAACGCTTGTGCCAGTTCACCCGCATACCCAGCGTTTTCTCACCGTTGTATTCGCCATAACAGACAACCCCGCGGTCGGTCATCGAGGCAGCATCAGAACCGGCCTCCACGCCCGTAAGCCCGAAACAGGGCAGCTCACGACCATCCGCCAGGCGTGGCAGGTAGTAATCCTTCTGCTCTTCGGTACCGTGCGCCATCAGCAATTCACCCGGGCCAAGGGAATTCGGCACCATAACGGTGACACCAACAGTGGTGCTGCGAGTGGAAATCTTCGTCACGATCTCGGCGTGGGCAGTCGGCGAAAAGCCGAGGCCTCCATATTCCTTGGGAATGATAATGCCGAAAAAGCGCTCTTTCTTCAGGAAATCCCAGACTTCTTCGGGAATATCCCGGTCTTCAAAACTAATTTGCCAGTCGTCGACCATCTGGCACAGTTCTTCTGTAGGGCCGTCGAGGAAGGCCTGCTCCTCCTCGGTGAGCCTGGGCGGCCCCATACTCAGGAGTTCGTCCCAGTGGGGCTTACCGGACAGCAGCTCCGCATCCCACCAGACCTCGCCAGCCTCCATGGCTTCCCTCTCGGTCTCGGAGATTGGCGGGAGAACTTTTTTAATCAGGTTCAACAGTGGGGCGGTGAACCATTTCTTTCGCAGGTCGCTCATTGTTTCCTTCCGGGTGCTGGATGGGCGGGCACTGAAAGCCCCCGCAATTGCGTGACGGTGTCAGCTCACATGATAGGCGACAGGGACCGGTTAAAGCACAACCGGGCTCACCGCGCTACCACAATTGACACCTATTTCGACGACCAGGGACAGCCGGCACAATGGCCCCGTGGAATGGCCAGAGGCATGCCGGCCACTCGGCAGCTGATAAAAGGCACATCTGTCCCTGCCGCAGCTCAGGCTAGGGAATGCTACGCCAGGGGTCAAATAACAGATCAGAAGACCACTAAACCGGGAGTATTGCTGACACTGCTTACAACAACGCCCGATCACTCACAACCACGCCGTTATTGTCGGCATAGACATAAGCGCCCGGTATAAATGTTACTCCGCCAAATGTCACCGAAAGATCGCGCTCCCCCACTCCCTTCTTGTCAGTTTTCATGGGGTGGCTACCCAGTGCATGCACGCCCAGATCCAGCCCGCCGATCTCATCCACATCCCTGATACAGCCGTACATTACTATCCCTTCCCAACCATTGGCGACAGCCTTTGCTGCCAGCTGGTCACCGAGACAGGCCCTCCGCATGGATCCGCCGGCATCCACCACCAGCACCCGGCCCTCACCGGGTTCAGCGACCAGCTCGCGAACCAGCGAGTTGTCCTCGAAACACTTGATGGTGACGATGCGTCCGCCGAAGCGCTCGCGCCCACCGTAGCTCACCATCATGGGCTCGAGCACCTGAATTTCGCCTGCATGTTCGTCACAAAGATCCGGGGTGGAAATTTCCACAGTCAGTCCCTCCTGAAATCATTATCTGCGAATCCCAGTATGCCGGTGGCCCAGGCACTTGCAAGCGAATCAAAAAATAACGGGCATTACCCGTGAGGATAATACCCGACGCCCTGCATTCTTTGATCAGCACTCCCCGGGTCAGTAGGTCACCCGCACTGGCGTGCCCACCCGGGCATACCGGTAAAACACCTGCGCCATGTGCGGCGGCATACGGACACAGCCATGTGATGCCGGATAATTGGGCACATGACCCGACGCGTGCAGCCCGATTCCACCGTTAAAGCGAATGTAATAATGCATCTTGGCGCCGCGGTAATAGGTTCCAGGAGGACGGCGATGGATTCGGGTATTTACGTCAGCCTTCACCACACGCCCGGTGCGCTTGTCCACATAGCTGCCGTAAATCGTGGAGCGGTGGCGTGGATGCTTGGAAAGCACACGGAAGTGCCCGGGGCTGGTCCTGAATCCCTGCTTACCCGAAGACACCTTGGAGACGCCGATCAACCGTCCACCCTTGTAAAAATAGGCACGCTGTTCAGAGAGGTTGATGCGAATGGAGGGTGCGCCGGAACTCGACGCTGCGGCCTGCTCGTCGAACCAGTTGACGCCACGCTGGTTGGCAACCGCGGGCACGGACAGGAATGCCAACAGCAACAACATTATTCCCGCCTGAGCGATTGGGGTCCAGTCTCGTCTGATCGTGTGCATACATCACCTCACTTGACTCGGCACGGACACTGATCGCCCCTGGCGGACGCGATCCCCTGTTTTTTCCCCGTTTCCTCTACTTGTGACCGTCGATTGAACTTCGACCTGCACCACTTTCCAAAAAGTAAAGCTTCGGCACAGTTTTCACTATTCGATTCTATTGCCGGCCGGCATGCCTTTTAGACGGATTCCTTCTGTCACGGATATTGGTTATTGAGCTACCGGGGACCTCAGGTACGAAGTCCTGAGTGGTGGTGTACAGGGAGAACAGGTTGCGCAGCGTGCGGCTCAGGGAAAGGAAAATGGGTTAATTATCAAGCAACTTGAATAAGAGCGGCGGCCATGTGCGGAGATATTTCAACCAAAGGAAAAATAAAAGACCAGGGAACCAGGAAAAACCAGTCAAGCAGGACTTTGGACCATGTGACCGGGCCAGTTGCATTGGCCGGCAGCCTGACATTGCACTAGTGAGCCCTGCCCCCATAAAAAAAGCGGCCCTGAGGGGCCGCTTTTGGATTATTGTGCTTCTGGGTCACTGGCCAGAAATAACCAGGTGTCCACCGCCGTATCCGGGTTGAGGGAAACGCTGTCGATCCCCTCATCCATCAACCAGCGGGCAAAGTCCTTGTGGTCCGATGGGCCCTGTCCACAGATGCCGACATATTTGCCGGCTTTCTTGCAAGCCCGAATGGCTTTGGACAACAACAGTTTAACCGCTGGATCACGCTCGTCGAACAGCTCTGCAACCAGTCCGGAATCGCGGTCCAGCCCCAAGGTTAACTGGGTGAGGTCATTCGAGCCGATGGAGAAGCCGTCAAAGTGCTGCAGGAACTCCTCCGCCAACAGTGCGTTCGAGGGCAGCTCACACATCATGATCACCTTCAGCCCGTTCTCACCGCGCTTGAGACCATTTTCCGCCATCAGGGCAACCACCTCGCCCGCCTCGGCCGGCGTGCGCACAAACGGCACCATGATTTCAACATTGTCGAGGCCCATCTCCTCGCGCACCTTTTTCAGCGCGCGGCATTCCAGGGCAAAGCACTGGCGGAAATCCTCCGAACGATAACGGGCAGCCCCGCGAAAGCCCAGCATCGGGTTTTCTTCACTGGGCTCGTACAGCTGACCGCCGACAAGATGCGCATACTCATTGGACTTGAAGTCGGACAAACGGACGATCACCCGGTTTGGGGCAAAGGCGGCAGCCAGCGTGGAAATTCCCTCCACCAGCTTTTCAACAATAAAGTCCTCCGGGGAATCGTAGCCACCAATGCGCTCGCTGATGGTTTTCTGCAGGTCTTCCGGCAGTTTATCCAGTTCCAGCAGGGCTTTTGGGTGAATGCCAATCATCCGGTTGAGGATGAACTCCAGCCGGGCCAGCCCCACCCCTTCATTGGGCAGGTGACTGAAGGCAAAGGCGCGATCCGGGTTACCAACGTTCAGCATAATCTTGAACGGCAGATCCGGCATATCCTGGACCTCGGTCTGCTCTCGCTCAAATTCCAGCTCTCCCGCCATCACGAAACCGGTATCCCCCTCGGCACAGGACACGGTTACTGCGGTGCCTGTGTGCAACAGGTCGGTAGCGTCGCCACAGCCCACTACCGCCGGAATACCCAGCTCACGGGCAATGATCGCCGCGTGACAGGTGCGCCCACCGCGATTGGTAACAATCGCACTGGCCTTCTTCAGGACCGGCTCCCAGTCCGGATCCGTCATATCGGTAACCAGGACCTCACCGTCCTGCATCGCCGCCATATCCGCGACTGACTCCAGCACACGAACCCGCCCAGCACCGATACGCTGGCCGATAGCCCGACCTTCACACAGCACGTCGCCGCGCTCGCGCAGGTGGTAGCGCTCGATGCTGGTGCCCTCGTCACGGGAACGGACTGTCTCCGGTCGCGCCTGGACAATAAACAGCTTGCCCGTTTCCCCGTCTTTGGCCCACTCGATATCCATAGGACGACCGTAGTGTTCCTCGATCTTGCAGGCCTGCAGGGCCAGGCTGGTCAATTCCTCATCGGTCAGAGAGAAAGTGAGACGGTCCTCATCAGCCACCGGCTCGGTTTTGACAGTACGGCCACCCTCGCCACCCTGGTCGTAGACCATCTTGATCGCTTTGCTGCCGCGGTTACGGCGCAGGATGGCCGGGCGCCCGGCCTGTAACGCCGGCTTGTACAGGTAGAACTCATCCGGGTTCACAGCACCCTGAACCACAGTCTCCCCCAGGCCGTAAGCCGAGGTGATAAAGACTGCATCACGGAATCCACTTTCGGTGTCCAGCGTGAACATCACCCCCGCCGCACCGATATCGCTGCGGACCATGTGCTGGATCCCGGCTGACAGCGCCACACCGGCATGGGCGTAACCGGTATGCACCCGGTAGGCGATGGCCCGGTCGTTGTAGAGGGAGGCAAAGACCTCCTTCACCGCTATCAGTACCGCGTCAATACCGCGGACATTGAGAAAGGTCTCCTGCTGGCCGGCAAACGAGGCATCCGGCAGGTCCTCAGCGGTGGCAGAGGAACGCACTGCGACAGCGGTCTCGCCTCCCCCAAGCTTTTCGTAGCCGTCGCGAATCTGCTGTTCCAGCTCCGCAGGGAACGGAGTGGCGAGTATCCATCCCCGGATCTCCTCGCCAGCTTCCGCCAGCGCCTTCACGTCCTCGATGTTGAGAGTCTGCAGGCGAGCTGCAATCCGTTCCTCGAGCTCTTCGTGGACAAGGAAGGCACGGAAAGCGTCGGCCGTGGTGGCGAAGCCGCCCGGCACACTAACCCCGGCACCGGCGAGTGAGGAGATCATTTCCCCCAGAGAGGCGTTCTTGCCGCCGACCTTGTCGACATCGCCCATCCCCAGTTGCTCGAAGCTGATGGTAAAACTCGTCACTTGTGCGCCCTCTGCAGCAGGATTTGAGGCGCCGATTATAAGGAAGGGTTTTGTAAAAAATACCCCGTAATTTGTCGCGAAAATGTTGTAATTTTTCTACAAAAATACGGGCAAGACTACAAACCCCAAAAGCCTTAGCATAGCCACCCAAACAGCCTGCAAGGATCCCCATGGCAAAGGATAAACGCACCGCATTCTTCGTTTCGGACGGCACCGGGCTCACTGTTGAGGCCATCGGCCACAGCCTGCTGGCTCAGTTCCGCAGCGAGCACGTGGAGCAGGTTACCCTGCCCTACATCGATTCCTCAGAAAAGGTAGGGCGCGTTATGCAGCGAATCGAGCGCGCCGCCGAAGAGTCCGGCCTTCAGCCGATCGTCATCAGCAGTATCGTCGCCGACAAGTTCCGTGCGCAGCTGCACCGCAGCCCGGCCCTGATGCTGGATGTATTCGAGAGTTACCTGACCCCCCTGGCCAACCTGTTCGGCACCGGCCCCGCACAGACCGTCAATGTCTCCCACGGTATCGCCAACGACAGCCGCTATACGGAGCGTATCGAGGCCGTGCACTACGCCATGGATAACGACGATGGCCGCCGGGTGCGGGAATTCGACCGGGCAGACATCATTCTGGTGGGCGTGTCCCGCTCCGGCAAGACTCCGACCTGCCTGTACCTGGCGTTGCAATTCGGTCTCAGGGCCGCGAACTATCCCATTACCGAGGAGGATATGGACTCCACGGCCCTGCCCAAGATTCTTCGCCCATACCGCCACAAGCTGTTCGGCCTGACCATCGATCCCGAACGCCTGATGTCGATCCGGCAGGAGCGACGGGCCAATAGCCGCTACGCTTCTCGGGAACAATGCGAATTCGAGGTCCGGCAGGTGGAGCAGATGTTGCGACGTGCGCAGATTCCCTACCTGGACGCCACACAGTTGTCGGTGGAGGAACTGGCCACCCAGCTGATGTCCCAGGCCGGCATAGAGCGGCGCGTCGGCTGAATTTACGGTAAAGTAGCCGCCTTTTTTCTGTCCGGGTGACCTCAGGGCAAACCCGGGCCCGGCGTGGTGCGTATAGAAGCCTGAATGAAATCACTGCAGATCGTCGCAATTCCCTACTCAATCAATACGCCGATGGCCTTCCAGGCCATTGCGGACCTGCCCGCACCGGTGTGGCTGGACAGTGGCCGCCCTGTGGCACCCGGGGGTCGCTTTGACATTATGAGTGCAGACCCACTTGCGACACTGGAGCTCGATGCAAGCGCCCGCGAGCCATTTTCAGAGCTGGACGACCTGTTGTGCGAACTGGCGCCACAGGACAGCGATGCGCAGTTGCCCTTCTGTGGCGGGGCGATTGGTTATGCCGGTTACGAACTCGGCATGGCGGAGAACTTCCTTGAACCGGATCTGCGCACCACCCCACTTCCCGCAGGTTTTTTTGGGCTGTACAGCTGGGCCCTGGTCGTCGATCACCAGCTATGTGCCAGCCACCTGGTATTCCATCCCGCCTGCTCAGAGATCCAGGTCCGGGACGTAATCGCACGCTTCAACGCTGTCGCCTGGCAGGGCGAGTGCAAGGCAGGGAAATTTGCCCTGGGCGCCGCCTTTACCCATGAGTTTACACGGGAGGAGTATTGCGAACGCATTGAGCGAATCCTCGACTACATCCAGGCGGGCGATATCTACCAGGCCAATTTCACCCAGCGATTCCAGGCGCCTTTTGACGGTGACCCATTGGCGGCCTACCTGGCACTTCGAAGTCGGGTGGCCGGCCCCTTCTCCGCCTATCTCGACCTGCCCCGCGGGCAGGTGTTGAGCCTGTCGCCGGAGCGCTTCATCCATGCTGACGGCAGCAGCGTACAGACCGAGCCCATCAAGGGCACGGCGCCCCGGCACCCGGAGCCGGTAGAGGATACCCGGGTGGCAGAAGCCCTCCAGCACAGCATCAAGGACCGCGCTGAAAACCTGATGATCGTCGACCTGCTGCGCAATGATTTCAGTAAGCGGTGCCGGCGCGGCAGTGTACGGGTGCCGGAGCTGTTCGAGCTTGCCACCTTTGCCAACGTGCATCACCTGGTCAGCCGTATCACCGGTGAGATGCCGCCAGGCTGCTACTTCACCGACCTTTTAGGCGCCTGTTTTCCCGGCGGCTCCATCACCGGTGCACCCAAGCGCCGGGCCATGGAAATCATCCGCGAACTGGAAAAGAGCCCCCGCGGGGTCTATTGCGGCAGCATCGGCTATCTCAGCAGCTGTGGCCGGGCCGACACCAGCATCGCCATCCGTACTTTCACCGCCGCCAACGGACAAATCAGTGGCGCCGCCGGCGGGGGTATCGTGGCGGATTCGAGCCCCACTGCGGAACACGACGAGTGCCTGAACAAAATCGGCATGTTGCTGGCCACACTCGAGTCGATGGCCTGACAAGCGCTTTCAGCCCTGTCTAAAACCATTTGTTATTACCGTATCTCACTTTGATATTTCCAGGTTATTAAAGCGTCTGCTAGATTCTGCGCCAGACTATGGATAGATACGCCCTTCCCCAGCGGGACGGCGGTTAATCTCGAGGATGAAAGCAGGAGCCTGTTCATGCGCATTACCCTGGTAAAGAAGATACTCAGCGACGGCTCCCCCTGCGCCAAGTGCCGCGATGTGGAGCAAAAACTGCGCGACAACGACCAGCTGAGACTGATCGACGAGACCCTGGTTGCCGACGAGCGGGACCAGGCCAGCCCCGGCATGGTCTTGGCGCGCCAATACGGTGTTTCCCGCGCTCCCTTCTTTGTTGTCGAGGACAGCGCAGCTTCCGGGGAACCCCAGGTCTACACTGTCTATTTCAAGTTCGCCAAGGAAGTCCTGCAACCTCTGCAGCGTGCCGCCGAAGCTTCCTGACCGGAGCGGATTTCCCCTAACTCCCTGACTCTCCCCTGCCCCAGGGCTTCCCCCTTTTCTCTCCAGGCGGGAAGTCCAGGGCCTGTGACATTGACTATAATTAAATCTAAATTTAATATTGACCCGTCAGCTCCGGGTAGTACCGCTTAATTTCCATGCCGGGCTGGGGAGGCGCTGATGGCCGGGAAGCGAACACCAGGTAGACCGATAAACCGTACCAGTACGGACCTACGCCCGGCGATCATAGATGCCGCAGTGCGCTGCTATTCCCAGCGCGGGGTAGCCGCGACCGCACTGAAACATATCGCCGAGGAAGCCGGTGTCACTCCCGCCCTACTCCATTATTACTTTGGCTCTCGCGAACATCTGCAGCAGGCGGTGCTGGACGAACGTGTACTCCCCCTCCTTAACGAAGTCCAACAGCAGTTGGGCCCGGGCGGCCTCAGCGGCTCTCCCGAGGCCCTTGTGCGCCGGTTTATCTCAGCGGTCTCAACAACCGTCGAGCGGCATCCCTGGTGGCCACCACTTTGGACCAGGGAAGTACTTCTTGAAGGCGGCGTATTCCGTGCCCCCTTGATCGAACGAACCGGTAAACAATTCTTCCAGCAGATCGTCGCGGCATTTTCGGCTGCAAAAGATCGGGGCGAACTCCCCCCAGACATCGATCCACGCCTACTCCTGGTATCACTGGTTGGCCTGACCCTGTTTCCGGCCGCGGCCGCCCCTGTCTGGCGAAGCCTGATGGACACCAGGGATATAGATTCAGAGGCCATGGAGCGGCACACACTGGCACTGGTTTTACAGGGCATCGGGGGCCACCATGCCTGAGGGCTTTTTCAGCAAACCTAAAAGAACACTATGTGTAGCATTGGCCATGGCCGTGCTGGCCATTGCAGCCTGTGATAACAAACAACCGGGTGCCCTTGGCACACTGGAATGGGACCGTATCTCTTTACCGGCTCCCGCCGCAGAAAAAATCGAGGAGACTTTTGTAGTTGAAGGACAGGATGTGGCTGCAGGACAGCCCCTGATACGCCTCGACGAGCGCGCCACCCGCGCCCGGTTACAGGTTGCCAGGGCGGAAGCAACCCGGCTCCGTGCCCAGCTGGACGAACTCGAGGAGGGTCCCCGAGTCGAGGAAATCGAACGGGCCGGCGCGGCGCTGGAGGCTGCCAGGGCGACGCGCCAGGAAGCTTTCGACAACCACCGGCGTCTGCTCGCGCTAAAGGAAGAGGACTTTATCTCCCAGGCAGATATCGACCGTGCCCGTACTGACCTGGACACTGCAATTGCCGAAGTGGAATCCCGCACCGCGGCCCTGCAGGAATTGCAGCGAGGGACCCGTGCAGAGCAACTGGCGCAGGGGCGCGCGGCCCTGGCGCGAGCCGAGGCAGAGGCCCGCCTGCAGGCAGTGCTGCTCGACAAACTCCTGCTCCAGGCACCCCGTAGCGGCCGCATCGACGACCTGCCTTTCCGGACCGGCGATGAAGCCCCCGTGGGGGCACCGCTGGTCAACATGCTGGTGGGTGAGGCGCCCTACGCCAGGGTATATATCCCCCAGTCACTCAGGCCCGGGATTCATACCGGCGACCGCGCAGTGGTTTACATCGTCGATGTCGCCGGAAGTTTCGAGGGGCGGGTGCGCACGATTCGCAGCGAGCCAAGCTTTACGCCCTACTATGCACTTACCGGCAAGGATGTCTCCCGCCTCAGTTACCTGGCGGAGATCCAGCTCGGTGCTGACGCAGCGCAGCTGCCCTCCGGGCTGCCGCTGCGCGCCGAATTCACCGGCGATGTGGCAACGACTGGCAGCGCAGGGAAAGTGCCGACGAAACCGATGCCAACCGATGGGGGACCACAGCCCGATGGCAAGTGAGGAGGCGGCCGTGATCGCCCGCGGGCTGACCAAGGTTTTCGGCGACCTGGTGGCAGTGAATGCAGTGGACCTGCGCATCGAAAAACGGCAGGTATACGGCTTCCTCGGTCCCAACGGCTCGGGCAAATCCACCACTATCCGGATGCTCTGCGGCTTGCTCACCCCGACCGGGGGAAATATTGATGTACTGGGCATGGAGATCCCCAGGCAGGCAGAAGCGCTGCGTCGCCGTATCGGCTATATGACCCAGCACTTCTCCCTGTTCGGCGACCTGACGGTGCGGGAAAACCTGGAGTTCCTCGCAGCGGTCCAGGGCCTCGCGGCCGCCCCGGCGCGACGACGGGTGGCGGAACTGCTGGAGGAGTTCCACTTCACCGGCATGGAGCGACAACTGGCAGCCACGCTGAGTGGTGGGCAGAAGCAGCGCCTGGCACTGGCCGGCAGTATTGTCCACGGCCCGGAATTACTGTTCCTGGATGAACCCACCAGTGCGGTGGACCCGGAGTCCCGGCGAGATTTCTGGGAGAAACTGTTCGAGCTTGCCGACGCCGGCACAACCCTACTGGTGTCGTCCCACTACATGGACGAGGCTGAACGCTGTCATCGCCTTGCCATCCTGGACCACGGCGCGCTGGTGGCCGACGGCACGCCCGCGGAACTTACCGGCTCACTGGAAGGCCGCACATTTGCGGTTGAGGCATGGCAACCACGCCGGGCCAAGGCGACCGTGCTGGGCGTGCCCGGCGTCATCAGCGCGGCACAGATCGGCAACAGCCTGCGGATATTGTGCGATTCAGGGGACGGCATCGAGGAACGCCTGTCGCGGGCGCTCGACAAGGCCGGCCTGCAGGCGCGACTCTCGGCAGCGCGGCCCACCCTCGAGGATGTCTTTGTCGCCGTCACCATTCACCAGGCACCGGGAGAGACCGCGGAAACACCATGAACCTGCGACGCCTCTGGGCGATTGTGATCAAGGAATTGCGACAGCTGCGCCGCGACCGGGTAACCCTGGCAATGATAGCGGGCATTCCCGTGATGCAGCTGATCCTTTTCGGTTATGCCATCAACCTCAACCTGCGCCACCTGCCCACAGCAATCGTCGACGAGGCACAAACTACCGCCTCCCGGCAGCTTGCAATGGATATGCTGGCCACGGATATCATCCGGCCGGTCGCACAGGCCACTACTGCCGAAGGTGTCATGGCCCTGATCCATCGCGGCGAGATCAGTGTCGGCATTGTCATACCGCGGGACTTCGAGCGTCGGCTCGCGCGGGGAGAGCCGGTAGCACAGGTACTCGTGGACGGCAGTGATACGGTCGTCCAGAGTGCTGCATCCCAGCTGGCTCAGCTTCCGGTAACAACGCCGGCCACAGAGCGGGACCGGGCCTCGGTCCCCCTGCCCCGGGCACCCATCAGCGTGGTCAGTTTCTATAACCCCCAGCGCGTGTCTGCCATCAATATCGTACCCGGCCTGATCGGCATCATCCTGACCATGACCATGGTGATGTTTACCTCGGTTGCGATTGTGCGGGAGCGGGAGCGCGGAAATATGGAACTGCTGATCGCCACCCCGGTAAGCCGCAGCGAACTGATGCTGGGCAAGGTGCTGCCCTACGGCATTATCGGCCTGGTGCAGACCACGCTTATCCTGTTGCTGGGAATGTGGCTGTTCGGGGTGCCGGTGCGAGGGAGCGCCATGGACGTCTACTGGGCAGCACTACTGCTGATCCTCGCCAATCTGTCCCTGGGGCTGCTGATCTCGACCCGGGCCCAGTCACAGTTCCAGGCCATGCAGATGACATTTTTTGTCTTCCTGCCCTCGATACTCCTGTCGGGATTTATGTTTCCCTTCGAGGGCATGCCGCTGCCGGCGAAATGGATTGCCGAGATCCTGCCATTGACACACTTCCTGCGCCTGATCCGCGGCATCATGCTGCGGGGTGCCGACCTGATGGAGCTGTGGCCAGAGGTACTGGCGCTGCTGGCATTCATCGCCCTGATGATGACCCTGGCAATCAACCGCTTCAGCAAGCGACTGGACTGATCGCCCCGGCTCAGTACACCGGCAGGTCGATGCTGGCGAACAGTTCGTCCAGCTCTGCCCGTGAGCCCACATGGGCTGCCTGATCCACCAGTTCGCGGGTCAGGTGCGGGGCGAACTGCTGGATAAACTCGTACATGAACCCGCGCAGGAAGATGCCTTTGCGGAAGCCGATCCTGGTCACGCTCGACTCGAACAGCTCACTGGCATCCAGCGCCACCAGGTCTTCATCGGCTTCGTCCACCGCCATATCCGCCACAATGCCGATTCCCAGGCCCAGCCGCACATATGTCTTGATAACGTCCGCGTCTGCTGCGGTAAAAACCACCTTCGGTGACAGCCCCTTTTCCAGGAAAGCCTCGTCCAACTTGGAGCGCCCGGTAAACCCGAAAACATAGGTAACGATGGGATACTGGGCCACATCCTCCAGGCTAAGCTTGCCGACCTGGCACAGCGGGTGGTCCCTGGGCACCAGCACGCAGCGATTCCAGCGGTAAACCGGCATCATGATCAGGTCGCTGAACAGCTCCATAGCCTCGGTGGCAATGGCGAAGTCGGCGGTACCATCGGCGGCCATTTCCGAGATTTGCATGGGCGTGCCCTGGTTCATCTGTAGGGACACTTCCGGGTAGCGCGCAATGAAAGACTTGATCACCGGCGGCAGCGCATAGCGCGCCTGGGTATGGGTGGTGGCGATGGAGAGACTGCCTTTCTGGTCGTTACTGAATTCCTGCGCGACCTGCTTGATATTCTCCACCTTGTGCATGATCTCGCCGGCGGTCTTGAGGATGGCCTCACCGGCAGGCGTGATGCGTGTCAGGTGCTTGCCGCTCCGCGCAAAAATCTCTACGCCAAGCTCATCCTCGAGCAGGCGGATCTGCTTGCTGATACCGGGTTGCGAGGTATACAGGCTCTGCGCGGTAGCGGAGACATTCAGGTCGTGATGGGCAACTTCCCAGATATATCGCAACTGCTGCAGCTTCATGGTTTCTCCCTGGCATCGGGCCCCGGTACCCGGACTTCCGGCCCGGGCTCCCCCGGCCGCTTTCACGGCAGTTATAAAAACTATAAAAGTTTATGCGAGAAAAGAATAGCAGCCAATTCCGCAGACGGGCAAAGTGAAAACACGGCGGATCCATCGAGGTGTGACGGCAAACACGGGAGATGTGCTCCCAGGCGCCACTGACCGGCCGGGTAATGCCGGAATATGCCCCAGGGCGCCAGATTCAGGACTGGCCCTCGAGGTTGGCGATACCATGGGGAACATGGCCGGTCGCCACGTGCTCCGCGGCGGAGGCACAATGCGCAGGCTGGTCGTCAAAGAAGACATCAGCGCCGAATGCACGCAGGAACTCCCCCTTGGGCAACCCACCGAGGAATACCGACTCATCAATACGCACATTCCACGCGCGCAGGGTGCGAATGACGCGCTCGTGCGCCGGCGCCGAGCGCGCGGTCACCAGCGCCGTGCGGATCGGGCAACTCTCGGGGGTAAACTCGGCCTGCAGCTGCTGCAATGCCTCGAGGAACCCCTTGAAAGGCCCACCACCCAGGGGCTGCTGGGCAGAGGCCCGCTCCGAGGCAGCAAAGGCAGCGAGCCCGTCCCGCTTGAAAATCTGCTCAGCCTCATCGGAGAAAATGACTGCATCACCATCAAAAGCGAAGCGCAGGGTGTCATCCTCCCGCCAGCGATCCCCCCCGGCCACCAGCGTTGCCGCGGCCACACCCTGCTCCAGTGCCCGGCGCACATCCTGGCCATCGGTTGACAGGAACAGGTGGCAGCCAAACGGCGCTATATAACGATAGGGACTGTCGCCGTTACAGAATGCCGCCCGGGTAATATCGAGGCCGTAATGCTCGATGGAATTGAAAACACGCAGGCCAGTGTCCGCACTGTTGCGCGACAGCAGGATCACCTCGACCCTCGGGTTGCCCTCCAGCCGCTGGTTAATCTGCAGGAATTTCTCCACCAGCGGAAAGGCATCGCCCTTCTCCAGCACGTCGTTTTCATGCTCAACCTGGTAGGCTGAAAACGCCTCCAGCCCCTGCTCCTCAAACACCCGGTGACTGTCGCTCAGGTTGAACAACGCCCGGGAGGAAATGGCAATCACCAGTTTATCGGTGCGCGGCATCACGGGGCCTCTACGTCGCCAAGCCCACTGGGACGACTGTCTTTGCGTCGCGAATCGAGCATGCTAAACAACATACCTTCAAGATCCTCGCGCGTGCGCTCGGAGCGCACTCCCTGCTGGTTGACGATAACCAGGAACACCGCATGGCAGGTCTCCAGAGTGGCGCGCGCCAGCCGGTTCATCTCATTCGGTGGGCAGGTAAAGCCCATGCGCCGGAACATATCGCAGAGGTGGCTTATGATCAGCTCGTCGTGGCGCTCATCAAGTTCGTGGAGCTCAGGAATACCCCACATGGCCTGCACCAGCGGCAACAGGCCCCGCTGCTCGCGATAGACGATCAACAACCGTCGCACCAACTCGGAGATAAACTCCTGCAGTGACATCTGCTCGACCCCGGATTGCCCCAGCTCGTCCAGGGCCTCCGTCATGCTTACCAGCCATTGCTCCCCCATCGCGTAGAGGATCGCGTGCTTGTTGGGGAAATAGTGGTAAAGCGAGCCCACCGACACACCCAGCTCCTTGGCAATCAGGATAGTGGTGAGATCATTCAGGCCCACCTCTTCAAGCAGGCGCCCGGTGATATCGAGGATCTTGCGGGTACGCTCGCGTGCACGCGCCTGCACCGGCTCGCGCCTCGGTGCAAGCTGGCTCTTGCGCTTGCGTTGTTCGGAGTTAGACAAATCCATGCCCCCCATTCTCATGTAAGCGCAGTTTATCATCAATAGCAGCCCGCGGAGGGGCATGAGCGCACTCCACAAGCATAAAAAAACCGGCGCAATGCGCCGGTTTTCGGGTCCGCATCCTGCGGGAAGCGGGGGGATCAGAAACGGTAGTCGAGGTTGACACCCAGCACTCGGCCACGGGACGGATCCGTCTTGGTGGCCGGCAGGTTGTACAACGCCTCAGCGTAACCCCAGTGGTAATACTCCTCACCGGTCAGGTTCTCGGCGTACAGCCCGGCCGTCCAGCTGTCATCCGGCGAGGTCAGGGCCAGGCGCAGGTTGAACACATTGCGGGCTTCCAGGCGTACGGCCTCAGTGTTTTCCAGGTCGGACCACTGCTCCCCGGTATAAGTGTACTCACCGGATACAGACATCTCGCCCAGTCCTGTCATGCGGCTGTAGGTCAGCACTGTGGCGGAGGAAAAAGCCGGTGAGAAAGCCATTTCGTTACCATCACAGGTTTCACACAGCTCGGCGGGAGCCCCGGTGAACTCTGTATCCAGCCACGCGAGCCCCATATACAGGTCGAGATTGTCCGTGAGCAGCCACTGGGCATCCACCTCCAGGCCCTGCCCCCGGGATTCCCCCACGTTGCGGGTAATGGCCGCCGCGCCGACAAAGAATGCCTGCTGCAGGTCGTCATAGGTGTACTGGAAGGCTGCGGCATTCAGGGCCAGGCGGTTATCCAGCAGGCGCGCCTTCAGGCCCAACTCATATGAGAGGACATTCTCCTCATCGAACTTGCTGGGTTCCGCGTTGCCGGAATCCACCTCGTAGCCCTGTTCATCCAGCCACTCGTACTGGCTGTCGGCGTCGGTGCCATAGGCAGGGTCCGTCACGTTGTAGCTCAGGTAATCAAAGCCTCCGGATTTATAACCGGTGGCCACACTGGCATAAGCCGTCAGCTCGTCACTCAGTACCTGGGTCAGGGTTGCACGGCCGGAAACATTGCTCCAGGTATTGTCCCCGGTAATGGCACCGTTGGTGTACATGGCCTGGTAGTTCCAGCCACCCGTCCAGGTATCGGGCCACGGGGAATCCACACTGTACATCTTGTCATCTTCGGTATAGCGGACACCCAGGCCAAGGGTGGTGGACTCGCCCAGGTCGTAGGTAGTGTTGGCGAAGACACCCCAGCCGGAATATTCGCCAACAGTGTAGGCCTCTTCACTGGACAGCATGCCTGGCGCATACTCCCAGGGCTCGCCCTCGAAACCGAACGCCTCGTCCAGCACATCCTGGGGCAGCGCGTCACAGGTGACGAAGCTATCGAGGCCCTCTTCCCACTCGTCGGCATAGATGCCGTCACAGATGAAGTCCTCATTGTCGACGCCGGCAAAATAGGTGTCCAGCTCCTCCTGGTAGTAGGAGGCACCCAGTACATAATTTAACGGGCCGCTGTTATTGGAGGTCAGGCGGAATTCCTGGCTGAAGAAATCCCCGGTTTGGTCGCGGTAGTAGGTATCGATCGGGAATGGGGTACCGTCAAAATCCTCTACGTAACTGTAGTCATGGGTCTTGTAGCCGGTAATGGAAGACAGCGTGGAGCCACTGGCCAGGTCATGCTCGATGGTCAGGATAACGTCGCCGATCTGCGACTCATCCTTGCCGCGCTCGTCGTTGTAGACCTGGTCGTAATCCCCCTCCGGGATCGGGTAGTTGTAACCCGCATCGGTATCGAAAGCCCGGTAGATGGTGCCATCGCTGGCACGGTCCTCGTACTGGGCCAACAGGGTCACCGTGGTGTCCTGGATACCATCGTAAACAGTGGTGATGCGCATGGCATTCAATTCACTGGCACCCAGGTCGGGCCCGCCGGCCAGGTTTTCAACATGGCCATCTTCCGCGAAGTGCTTGCCGGAAAACCGAACCGCAAGGTCTTCGCCCAGCGGCATGTCCAGCCCACCCTCGATTTCGGTGCGACCATACTGCCCCGCACCCACGGAGATCTCGCCGGCAACGGTGTCACCGGGCTTGCGGGAAACCATCGAGATGGCACCGGAGGCGGTATTGCGTCCGAACAGGGTACCCTGCGGGCCCTTCACCACCTCAACGCGCTCCAGGTCATACATGCTGGGGGTCGCACCGGTGCGGCTCTGGTACACGCCGTCCAGGAAGATGCCCAGTGCCGGGTCACTGCCGCTACCGAAGCTGTTGTTGTTCACCCCTCGCACGGACACGGAATCAAAGTAGGAATCCGTGGTCTCGCCGGATATGCCAGGCGTCAGGGAGAACAGGTCCTTGAAATCGCTCAGGTTACTGTTCTTGACCGTTTCACCGGTGAAGGCGCTCACCGCCATTGGCACGTCCTTGAGGGACTCTGCACGCATCTGGGCGGTGACAGTCACCTCCTCGATCTGCGCAGCGCTGGCACCGGTGCCGACGGCAATAACAACTGCACCCACTGCCGAGGCCAGCAGGTGTTTCCGGGTAAGTAGTGTCTTCTCTGTAACAGGCATGGTAGTCCCCGTCTTTGTTTTTATTCAGGGTTGCTCATCCAATACCGCCGATGGCAGTACCCCATCGAAAATAGCTCGAGGTATTGTTATCCCATAAACCGAATTATTATTCAAATTACTTTTTCAACGCCCCGGGAGCCATCGCCGGCCCGGACCTGTACATACAGTGCGTCAGGCCCCCAGCTTGTCCTTGAGGCTGTAGTAGAGCATCCCCGTGACCAGGCCCGGCCAGCGCAGCAAAGTGCCACCCGGGAAGGTAGGCGTTGGAATTTGCGCCAGCACATCAAAGCGCTCTTCCGTTCCGGCGATCACTTCGGCAATCAGCTTGCCCGCGAAAGTCGCGGTGGGAACACCGTGGCCAGAGTAGCCCTGGCTGTAATAGACGTTGGGCTCCAGCCGACCCAGGTGCGGCATCCGGTTCATGGTGATGGCCAGCGTGCCCCCCCAGCCGAAATCGATCCGGGTATCCGCCAGTTGCGGGTAGACCGCCAGCATATACTTGCGCACGAAGCTCCGGATATCCTGGGGGAAGCGGGAGGTATAATTTTCCCCGCCACCGAAAATCAGGCGGTTGTCCCCGGAGAGCTTCCAGTAATCGATAACAAAGAGGGTATCCTGGAGCGCGTAATCGTTCGCGATCAGCTCCTGTGCCAGCGTTTCCGGGAGCGGCTCGGTGGCCAGGACAAAATTGTTGATGGGCATGATCTTGCCGGCCATCCGCGGCTCCAGGTTGCCCAGGTAACCATTGCAGGCAAGCACCACGTTCTTTGCCCGCACCTGTCCCCTTTCCGTCTCGACAATGCAGGGAGAGCCGCCCTGGTAGCGGGTCACCCGACTGTTCTCGTAAAACGTGACACCGGCAGCGGCAGCCGCACCGGCCAGGCCCAGGGCAAAATTCAGCGGGTGCAGGTGCAGTGATCCATCATCCACCTGGGCGCCGAAATAGCGCTCGGAGCCAACCATGGTCCGGGCTTCCTCCTCATCGGCATAACGGATCTGCTCATAGCCGTAACGTTCCCGCAGCAGGTCGGCCTCCATCTTCAGGTGCTCATTATGGCTGCGCTTGGCGGCCAGGTGCAGGATGCCCCGCTTCAGGTCACAGGAAATAGCATGCTTGTGGATCAACTGCTCCACCAGGTGGACCGCCTCTACACCCATGTCCCAGAGCTGGCGGGCAGTGTCCATACCCAACATCTTTTCCAGATCCTCCTGGCCACGGCGCTGCCCCACCCCGACATGCCCGCCGTTGCGACCCGAGGCGCCCCACCCGACCCGTTCGGCCTCGAGCACAACCACCTTGTAGCCGCGCTCTGCGAGGTGTAGCGCCGAGGAGAGCCCCGTGTACCCGGCACCGATCACGCAGACATCGGCCTCCACGCTCTCCTCCAGAGCCGGATACACCGGTGCCGCATTGGCACTGGCCGCATAATAGGAATCGGTGTGCCCTATCAACTTGTTCACTGTCCCCCTGGTACTCATCGCATCATCTCCGCCAGTGGTTTGCGGGCGCACCCGCAAAACCCGAATAATAATTCACTTTATATTGAATAATAATTCGGTTTCTTGTCATAATCAAAGCCTGTGGATCGGCCCATGTCGCCGACCACTTACTCGCTCGTCTGTGCCATCCTACCGGAGACGCAGGCGGCGTATACTAATGCAACCCTCCAAAGGGGCAGATCATTTCGATCAAGGTGCAAAATGGACAAGATTAAGCAGTGGCTCGCAGAACACAATATCTCTGAAGTGGAGTGTCTGGTGCCCGACATGTCCGGAAATGCGCGGGGCAAATTTACCCCCACGGACAAATTCCTGACCCAGGACAGCCGGCTGCCGGAAAGTATCCTGGTACAGACAGTGACCGGAGACTACGTCGACGAGCACAACGAGCTGGTTGACCCGGCGGACACCGACATGCTGCTGGTGCCGGACCCGGACTCCATCCGGCTGAACCCCTGGGCCAATGAGCCCACGGCACAGATCATTCACGACTGTTATACCCGTGACGGCGCCCCCCACCCCATCAGCACACGCAATATCCTCAAGTTTGTGCTGGCGAAATATGCAGAGAAAGGCTGGAAACCGATAGTGGCTCCGGAGGTGGAGTTCTACCTGGTGAAACGCAACCTGGACCCGGACGAGAAGCTGTCCGCCCCCGTGGGCCGTTCCGGCCGCACCGAGAAAACCCGGCAGTCCTACAGTATCGATGCGGCCAACGAGTACGAGCCGATTATCGAGGATATGTATGACTTCTCAGAGGCCCAGGGGCTGGATGTGGATACACTGATCCACGAGTCCGGGACCGCCCAGATGGAAATCAACTTCCTGCATGGCGACCCGCTCAAGCTCGCCGACCAGGTCTTTACCTTCAAGCGTACGGTACGAGAGACCGCGCTACGCCACGGCATTTATGCCACCTTTATGGCGAAGCCCATGGAGCACGAGCCCGGCAGCGCACTGCATATTCACCAGAGCGTCGTGAACTCGGAGACCGGCCGGAATATCTTTGTCGACGAAAACGGCAAGGAAAACGAGACCTTCATGCATTTTATCGGTGGTATGCAGAAATACACTCCCGGGTTCATCAGCTTCTTCGCTCCCAACGTAAACTCCTATCGCCGCTTTACGCCGGAGATAGCGGCACCCACCAGCCTCCACTGGGGATACGACAACCGTACAACCGGCTTGCGTGTACCCGACAGCTCGCCCCAGGGAAAACGCCTGGAGAACCGGTTTCCCGGTGCGGACTGCAACCCGTACCTGGCCATCGCCACCTCCCTCGCCTGTGGCTACCTGGGCATCATCAACCGCATCGAGCCCAGCGAGCCCTATGCCGGTGACTGCTCTTCGGAGCCGATCTCCCTGCCCCGCACACAGGAGCACGCCCTCAGCCTGCTGGCAGAGTGCAGTGAGGCACAGCAGATGTTTGGCGAAAAATTCGTGCGCGCCTGGAGCGCCATCAAGCGCGACGAATACGAGGAGTTCAATCGGGTAATCAGCTCCTGGGAGCGTGAATACCTGCTGCTGAACGTCTGATTGACACGATATCAGGCACCTCCCGAGGAGGCGCCTCTGCCGGAAAGGCCCCAATAAAGGGGCCTTTTTTTGATTATAAAGTTAACTTTTTTACTGACTATTCGTGAAAATTAAGCTGCTTTTTACGATAAGATCGTTTCAGCGCAAAAAAACTTGACCCACTTTCCAAACCGCGAAATAGCCCTCCCGAGCCAATTGCCCCCCCTGTTATGCCCGCTAATCTGGATCACGCCTGTCACCAACAGGTGAACCGGTCGGGGAAGTGAGAACGGGGAGATGGAGCCAGGGCTCGCTGCTGTGGTGCCCTCTTTCCCCCAATCCCGGCCCAACCCAATGGCGGCGGTATCGCAGGCTCCCGGCATTGCCGGTTCCCGCCCGTGCGTTGCGTGCGGAGGCGATCCCACCAAACGCGGCCCCGCCCTTCCGGATAGAAAAGGAATAATAAGCAATGAAGCACTTAATAGGTTTTAGCTGCGCGATTTCGATGACCCTGGGTGCCCATGCGGCCGACCGCATTCCGGCAACGCCGGACCTGTTGGCGAAAGGCATTCAGTCAGCACAGGACGTCACGCTGGAAGCGGTAAAAACACGGACCCTGCCAAACGGCAAGACCGTGACCCGTTACCGCCAAACGCATCGGGGCATACCGATCTGGGGCGCCTCCGTGACCACTTCCGGTCAGGGCATCGCCGCGCGAGTCAGCGGCGAAGTGATTACAGGACTCGACCTTGAGGTCCCCTCCGTTAGCCCCATTATCAAGCCAGAAAATGCCCTTGCGAGAGCGATGTCCCGCAGCATCGCACTGCGTATGGAGTCCGGCCGGGCAACACCGCAATCGGCAAACGCCCTCAGGCTCTCGGCCGCCAACCAGCAGCAGCAACTCTACGTGTACGTCGATGACCAGGACCGTGCCCGCCTGGCTTACCTGGTCAGCTGGGTCGAGTATGGCGAGAATCCCGGCCGCCCCTTCTTCTTTATCGACGCGCTTACCGGAGAGGTACTGTCCCACTGGGATGGGCTTACCAATCGCGATGCCAATGGTCCTGGTGGCAACGAGAAAACCGGTCGCTATGACTATGGCAGCGATTTCGCTCCCCTGCTCGTATCCAGTGACTGCCGGTATGATTCACCAAACGTGGAAACTGTCGACATGGACAATCGCACCAGCGGCGGCAGTATTTTCGCGATTGACAGTTGCCCGGCCAGTGGCACGCCCTATAACGACTACCGCTATACCAATGGGGCGTTTTCCCCGCTGAATGACGCACACTATTTCGGCAACGTTGTGTTCAACATGTTCAGCGACTGGTATGACACCGCTCCGCTGACGCAAAAGCTGCGTCTGCGGGTCCACTATGGTAACAGCTACGAAAACGCCTTCTGGGATGGCAGCCAGATGACCTTCGGGGACGGGGCCTCCCGCTTTTATCCCCTGGTCAGCCTCGATGTCACCGCGCATGAGGTGAGCCACGGCTTTACCGAACAGAATTCAAACCTCCGCTACTCTGCACAATCCGGCGGTATTAACGAGGCCTTTTCGGATATGGCAGGCGAGGCAGCGGAATACTACATGCGTGGCAGCAACGACTGGCTGGTTGGCCAGGAAATTTTCAAATCCAGCGGTGCGCTGCGCTATTTTGAAGATCCCACCCAGGATGGTAACTCCATTGGGAACGCGGCTGACTACTACTCGGGCATGGACGTCCATCACAGCTCTGGCGTCTTCAATCGTGCCTTCTATCTGCTGGCCAACACCAACGGGTGGGATACCCGCAGCGCCTTCGATGTCTTTGTCCTTGCCAACCAGGTTTACTGGAACAGCACCACAGATTTTAACGAGGGCGCCTGTGGTGTGGTTGAGGCAACACGCGATTACAGCTATGACGAAGCAGACGTGGTTGGGGCGTTTGATGCCGTCGGCGTTTCCACCACCGCCTGTACCGCCACACCACCACCAGGTTCAGAACTGGACAATGGAGTCCCTGTCAGCGGCATCTCGGGTAGCCAGGGCGAGGAAATCTTCTATACGCTCGAAGTGCCGGCTGAGGCGAACAGCACCAGCTTCGAGATTTCCGGCGGCTCGGGCGATGCGGACATGTACGTCAAGTACGGTTCTGCGCCGACCACCTCCAGTTATGACTGCCGCCCCTACCGGAACGGCAACAATGAAAGTTGCTCGTTCAGTACTGCACAGGCCGGAACCTACCATGTCATGCTCAGGGGCTATACGAGCTTCAGCGGTGTGGAACTAGTGGGTAGCTACAGTGACGATACCGGGGATAGCTGGACCCGGTCTGACCTTTCCGGCACCCGCGGATCCTGGCAGCATTTCACGCTGGACGTCGGGGAGGGGCGCTCCGCGCTTGAGGTGCAGATGTCCGGGGGGAGTGGTGACGCCGACCTTTATGTTCGCTACGGCAGCGAGCCCACTACCAGCAGCTACGACTGCCGCCCGTACCGAAACGGCAACAGTGAAACGTGCTCGTTCAACACCCCTCAGCCAGGTACATGGCATATCAGCATCCGCGGCTACCAGTCCTATAGCGGCGTAACCCTCGAGGCCGCAGCCACGCCATGATGCGGGGAACCACCGCCGGGTCGCACAAGGCACAGGCCTGAACGAGAAAGGGGCAGCCTATGGCTGCCCCTTTTCTGCACCGTCTTCAGTGATTACTTGTGACTGGGATCCTTCCAGTAATCCTTTACGGTATCTTTCATTTCTTTCGCAAGAATGCTGATACCAAACAGGTTGGGCAGTGTCATGATCACGATCGCTACCGCTGACAGGTTCCAGATCACCGTAGTGTCCTCGATCGCCGCCCAGAAAAAGGCGATGACGTAAACCAGGCGGTAAGGCATCACCGCCCGCGGACCAAAGAGGTAAATCATCGAGCGGTCGCCATAGTAGGACCAGGCAATAGCCGTGGAAAAGGCGAACAGCAGGATGCCAAGCGTAACAATCAGGCTACCGTAATCCCCGAAGAAACCGCGCTGGAAGGCGATATTGGTCAGCGCCACGGAATGCACCAGAGAGTTACCCCAGACTTCCACATTCTCGTTGACGAAGCGACCATCGGTCACTGTGAGCACCCCGCTGAAGGTATCATCGCCAACGCGGAACTCGACATCCTCGGCAACCGAGCGCGCATTGATCAGGGTAAACTCACCCTCGTTCAGGGCGCGGCCATCGGCGACCACAACGGACCCATTAAACGGTTCCACCTCGCTCTCGCCATTGCTGAGGAACTTGAACAGCTTTTGTACATCCTCACTGTTTTCATCAGTGTACTGGCCTGCCAGTGCCACCATGTCCGCACGCTCGAAGCGATTGAAGTGTTTTTCCGTCCACACGCCGGAGGAGAGGATCACCAGTCCGGTGAGGGTGCAGATGATCAGCGTATCGATAAACGGTTCGAGCAGGGAAACCATGCCCTCAGACACGGGTTCGTCAGCCCGCGCCGCGGCGTGCGCAATCGGCGCCGAGCCCTGCCCCGCCTCGTTTGAGAAGAGCCCACGGTTAACGCCGCGGTTGAAGGCGTAAGCGAAGCTGGCGCCGAGGAAGCCGCCGGCAGCAGCCGAGCCATTGAAGGCATCCCGGAACACCGCCACAAATGACGGGATGATGTTGTCGTAGTTGTAAAGGATCACGGCAAGGGCGCCAATCACATACAACAGGGCCATTACCGGGACGATAGTGGAAGTCACCTTCGCAATTCGGGTGATGCCACCGATAATCACCATACCCAGCAAAATTGCCAGCACACCTCCTGTCAGGGCCTTGTTGAGCCCGAAGGTGTCATACATTGCCTGGGCGATATTGTTTACCTGCGGCAGGCTGCCGGTACCAAAAGAACAGATCACCGTGGCGATCGCGAACAGGACCGCCAGCCACTTCATATTGAGGCGGCGCTCCATATAGAACATGGGGCCACCTGCGTAGTAGCCGTCAGCAGCCTTGATACGGTATTTGTGTGACAGGGTCACCTCGACAAACTTGGTTGTCATACCGAGGAACGCCGTGACCCACATCCAGAACAGGGCCGCCGGCCCGCCGAGGAAGATGGCCAGCCCCACACCGCCGATGTTACCGGTACCCACAGTACCGGAAAGCGCGGTGGAGAGCGCCTGGAAGTGGGAGGTGTCACCGGGGTCACCCGGCTTGTCATACTTGCCCCGGACAATCTTGATCGCATGGCCGAAATACCGCACCTGGGGAAAGCCCAGGAAAATGGTAAAAAACACGCCGACGCCAAGCAGGACGTACGGGAACCACCACGCTGAGCCGAGAAAGCCGTCCAGCGACAACAGCAGTTGATTGAAGGATTCCAAGTTGACCCCCACTACTCTGTATTATTTATTTCCGATTATTTTTACAGCTTTGGCTGCAGATAGCTGCGCAGATTAGCAGTTTCCGGGATGCTAGAACAGTAAAGCCGTATCACCCCAGGAATGCGAAGTGCTCCCGATGCGGGAACAGGCCGTAGTGCCCTCCGGTATGCACAAATACCAGGTTGTCGCAATCACGGTACTTTCCGTGGCCGAGGTCCTGCAGCAGGCCGTGGAAGGCCTTGCCGGTGTAAACTGGATCCAGCAACAG
Source organism: Microbulbifer sediminum (assembly GCF_021729035.1). GTDB lineage: Bacteria > Pseudomonadota > Gammaproteobacteria > Pseudomonadales > Cellvibrionaceae > Microbulbifer > Microbulbifer sediminum. Next base: position 350,940 of record NZ_JAJSAP010000002.1, read on the forward strand.
TCCCTCAAGGGCAGCCGCCTCGGCAATTGTCTGGTACACCGGTACCTCAGCCACCCCGTACCCGGGCCCGATATAATCCGCGCTCACCGCAATATTGAGTGAATTCTCATCAAACTGCTGATTATTCCGGCTGGCCCATTGAACAACATCTTCACGCACCTTGCGAACGAAGAACGCTTCGTCATCGCATACCGCATAGCCGGTAACCTGTGTCTGCATGCCTGCGAGGTGAAAACCGAGGGTCAGGCCGGCCTGGGTGCCGCCACTGCCGGTGGCACAGACGACATGGCCCGGCTCGAAGCCCTCCCGGCGACAGTCGTCGATAAGCTCCCTGGAGCCAGCGAGGTAGCCCCAGATACCGAGGCCGTCGCTGGCTCCTGTCGGAATCAGCAACGCCCGGTGACCATGGTCCGCGTAGACCTTCTCCCAGTGCGCGAAGATGTCCTGCTGCTCACGGAAATACTGGCGCGGCGGATAGAACGAAACCTTTGCACCCGCGAGCCGGTCCACCAGCAGGTTGCCGTCCATATCACCGCTGTGCTCGCCGCGCAGGATGAGGTGTACATTGAGTCCCAGGCGGGCACCCACCAGGGCTGTGGTGCGGCAGTGATTGGACTGCAGCCCCCCACAGGTAATCAGGGTGTCATATCCCTGCTCCAGTGCGGCTCCGGCGATAAACTCGAGTTTGCGCAATTTGTTGCCGGACATGGCGGCCTCCGTCAGGTCATCGCGCTTGACCCAGATACGCGGACCATCGGAGGGTGTGGAGTACTTCTCGGTGATACGGTCGAGTGGCTGCAGGGGCGTTGGCAGGCGGGCAAGTTCCACCCGGGCAGGAAAAGTCAGCTGATCCATGGACACTCCCATCGTTTGCAAATCAGGCACCAAACGAACAAAAAAACCCGGCATATTGCCGGGTTTGTACGGAACCTTGAAGACAGTGCACCTGTGCGCACTAGATCTTCTTGATAGTACCTTTGGGCAGGATGGCATGTACTGCCACCTTCTGGAACTTCAGCTGCATATTCTCAGCCACTTCCAGAACGATATAGTCCTCGTCGACCTTCTCGACACGACCGAGCATGCCACTGGTCATCACCACTTCGTCGCCTTTTTTCAGGGCGTTGACCAGCTCCTGGTGCTCTTTCTGGCGCTTGCGCTGCGGCCGGATAATAAAGAACCACATAAACGCGAACAGGCCAGCGAACATCAGCAGGGTTACCATCGGGTTACCCTGGGGCGCGGGAGCGGCCTCCTGAGCGACTGCGGCAGGAATGAAAAAGCTCATTAATCAACCTCGAAAAGTCAGCCAATAATTTGTGGCCAACTCTAACGGGTTTATCCTGCCGAGGCAATCTGCGACCCCGCGGCTTGGGCGCGGGGCCGTAGAGGCATCAGAAACGCTGTCGGACCTGGCGGCGATAGCCTGTGGGCGACATGCCCGTCCAGCGTTTGAATGCACTGGTAAAGCTGGTCCGGTCGGAGAAGTCCAGGATCCGGGAGATACCGTCAACGCTCAGGGCGGTGTCCTTGAGGAAATGCACGGCGTGGCGGAAACGGACGTGGTCGCGCAAGGCGGCGAAGCTGAGATTGTGCTCCTGCAACCGGCGCTGCAGTGTCCGCGTGGACATGCTCAGGTCGGAGGCTACCGGGCGGATGGCCAGGGAGGCCTTGCCAATCCGCTGCTCCAGCACGTCGATCACACGTGCGGCAATCCCAAAGCTGGTGGCCTCCGGCGGTGCAAGCAACTGGTCCAGGATATTGGGATCACCCGAAAGTCGGGCCTGCTGCAGGGGCTTGTCCTCGGAGAGAGAAGACTGATCTGGCTGAATATGGTTCATGAGCTGCTCCTTAATAAGTTCCGTGAGCCGCGGTTATTTTTCTACGTCCGCTTCCTGCGAATCCCTGAACTTTTCTAGCCCCTACCACTCACCTCAAGAGCCAACTACCACCCGTTGGGGATGCACCTGAAACAGACCTCGAATCCATCGCAGAACTGTACAAAAATTAACCTTATCTCCGGCAACTTCCTTCCAGGGAGGAGACCCTGTGCCGGCGCATCTTTACACAAGCCAGTATAGACCAATCACAGAGAATGCAAGGCGCGACAGGCAATTTTTTTTAAAAATTGTATAAATGACACCTTACCGGACCAGAATTGACGTTAACTGAGGCGTCACTCGCGTGGCGGCAGCAGGACAAAGCATACAACGAGGGCGCGGTGCTGCACGCATTCGTGCGGCACCGGCCGGGAGCCGAGGGCTCAATCCAGGTTCTCATCTATCCAGTTCAGGACATCATCGTGATGGGTCTTGGTTTTGACCTTGTCGATGATATGCCGCAGCCGGCCACTCTTGTCGATAATGAAAGTGGTACGCAGGAGCCCCATGTACTCCTTGCCCATAAACTTCTTCAGGCCCCAGCAACCGTACTTGTCAGCAACCTTGTGTTCCTCATCCGCCAGCAGGTCGAAATTCAGCTCGTGCTTGTCGATAAACTTCTGCAACCTGGCCTCGGGGTCGGGACTTACACCCAGTACCACCGTATCCCGCTTGGCAAACTCCCGGGCACTGTCGCGAATGCCACAGGCCTGGGTAGTGCAACCTGGTGTCAGCGCCTTGGGATAGAAATACAGCACGACATTCTTCTTGTCGCGAAAATCCTTGAGTGCAACTTTCTCGCCATCCTGGTTTTTCAACGTAAAGGCTGGAGCGAGGTTACCGATCTTGGGAAATGCCACAGATACCCCCTAAATGTAAGCATGATGGTTTGAGAGGGGCAGGATTATAACGGAGCCTGGTTAGCAGCTCACTTTATGCCGCCAGAACCCTCTCTCACTCTTGCCCACTATACCCGTCTCTCCGCCAGCATGCCTGATGCCTATCGGGGCCGTGCACTGGCGCAAGCCACTCACAGCTCAACAAAGCCGTATCCACGCTCGCGCCGGGCAAATATTCCGCACTGGCTGAGCTTTTCCACCAGTGCAGCGCGCTCCGCATCGGTCAGGAAGTCACCAACCTCCAGGCAGCCCTCGGGTCCCGTAAAGCTGATTGACGCAGGTTCCGTATCGCCCTCGATGCGCACCAGCACAATCAGGCTATCGCGCTCAAACTCCCGATGGTAAACAGTCTGCTCCCGATGCCCACGGGAACAGTCAAGCACTACGCGCTCGCCATTAATACGGATCACTTCGCGCCTGGCCCCCTCCGCATAGACGTAAAACAAGACGATGCCAAGTAACAACATTTCGAGGCCGGCAAAGGGCAGTATCATCCACGCCCCCGCAAGCGCGAACGCGAGGCTGATACCCAGGGAGACAGCGATCAGGGACACGAAAACCCACAGGTTTCCGGACAGGGAGAGTGACTGGTTGGGCTGCAGGAGGATACAGGCACTGGCGCGGGAAGCGCGGCCGACTTCAGTAACCATGATCTCGGCTTCCAGGGACTACTTGCCTTAAGTGTAGTCAGGCCGGCCCGGGAGCCAAAAACCCCTCCCTGGGGCCAGGTCACTTACGCCGGGACATAAAAAAAGCCCGCAACCGGCGGTGCGGGCTTCTCTCAATCCGGAACCGTCAGCTGACGGTGGATCGATTACGGCAGCAGGTGCGCCACGGCGTCGCGCTCTTCCGCCAGCTCCTGCTCGGTGGCAGTCATCTTCTCGCGGGAGAAATCATTGATGTCGACGCCCTGAACAATTTCCCAGTCACCGTTCTTGCAGGTGCAGGGGAAAGAGTAGATCAGGCCTTCCTGGATACCGTAGGAGCCGTCGCTGTAGACGCCCATGCTGGTCCAGTCACCCTCGGCAGTGCCCAGCGCCCAGTCGCGCATATGGTCGATTGCCGCATTGGCTGCGGAAGCGGCTGAGGAGGCACCACGGGCCTTGATGATCGCCGCACCGCGCTGTTGCACGGTGGGGATAAAGTCACTCTCGTACCAGTCCTGCTCCACTTTATCCATGGCATTGGCACCGCCCACCTTGACCTGGTGCAGGTCCGGGTACTGGGTGGAAGAGTGGTTACCCCAGATGGTCATATGGGTAATGTCATTGACACTGGAGTCGGTCTTGTTCGCCAGTTGCGACAGGGCACGGTTGTGGTCCAGGCGGGTCATGGCGGTGAAGTTACGCGGATCCAGGTCCGGCGCGTTGCGCTGGGCAATCAGGGCATTGGTGTTGGCCGGGTTACCCACAACCAGCACTTTCACGTCGCGGGCCGCCACATCATTCAGCGCCCTGCCCTGTGCAGAGAAGATTGCCGCATTGGCTTCCAGCAGGTCCTTGCGCTCCATGCCAGGTCCGCGCGGACGGGCCCCGACCAGCAGGGCGTACTGAGCGTCTTTAAATGCAACATTGGCATCGTCGGACTGGACAATACCCGCCAGCAGCGGGAACGCGCAGTCTTCCAGCTCCATGGCCACGCCCTTGAGCGCTTCCAGGGCCGGGGTGATTTCCAGCAGTTGCAGGATCACCGGTTGGTCTTTGCCCAGCATCTCGCCGGAGGCGATGCGGAACAGCAGCGAATAGCTGATCTGGCCGGCGGCGCCGGTCACAGCAACACGTACAGGTGCTTTCACGATAGTTCTCCCTCGTCTGTAAGCGGCCCGCATTATAGAGACTTGCGGATAAATTTCACCTGCGGTCCGCGGGCTTTAGCCCCGGTTCATGCCAATGTCGTAGTCGATTCCTCGTACCGGCTGGCCAGCGCCCGGTAAAGCTGGTCGCTATAGTCGCCGCTCGAGGCATCCAGGCCCGCACTGAGCTCCGCAAGGTGCTCGTTGTCCTCTCGCCCCGCCCAGTTCTTCACGTAACTCCCGTCCTGGTAGCCATTGTCCTGCCGGAAACGATTGAGGACATTTTTACCCACGTAGCGCCGGTAAAGCTCATCGAAGCTCATGCCGGTATCCACCAGCAGCTGCGCAAACCCCACCAGGTCAAACTGCCTGCTGGCCAGGGTATTCAACGTAAAAGCCTCCAGGTGCTCGCGAAAATCGCCGGGCTGGGTGTCCGCCGCGCCAAGCTCCGCTGCCATCTCGGCGGCTACTTGATCCGGGGCGCCCTGCTGCAGCTCGAGACTCAGGCCAAAATGCCAGATATCCACCAGCTCCAGCTTGACCTGGTCCATATCGGGTTGCTGTTTTTTCCACCACTTCCAGCCAAAATGGTCCAGCAGCTCAGCACTCTCCACCCAGATTGCGCGGTACCACGCAAAGCCCTGCTCACGCCAGTTCTCGTTGACCAGTGTATTGATCTCGTCTTGCAGGGCCAGCATGGCCTGCAGCTGTTGTTGCATCATCGGGATTTTCCAGCGAATGGGCTCAGGCGGCCCGGGGGAACAGTCGGTTAAAGTTTTCCGTGGTGATTTCGGCAAGCTCTTCCAGAGCCAGCCCACGCAGTTCGGCAATGAACTCCGCCACCTCACGGACATAGGCGGGGATATTCGGCTTACCGCGGTATGGCACCGGTGCCAGGTACGGGGAATCAGTCTCTACCAGTAACCGGTCCAACGGCAGCTTGCGTGCCACATCCCGCAGCTCCCCGGCATTCTTGAAGGTAACGATACCGGACAGAGAGATGTAGTAATTCAGGTCCAGGGCAGCCCGCGCCATTTCCCAACTCTCGGTAAAGCAGTGCAACACGCCGGCGTGCTCCGGATCTCCGTGGGCGCGAATCAGCTCCAGGGTATCCTCACGGGCATCGCGGGTATGCACGATTACCGGCAGGCCGGCGCGGCCGGCTGCACGGAGGTGCGCGGCGAAACTCTCGCGCTGGGTCTCTTTCGTATCCGTGCTGTAGTAGTAATCCAGGCCGGTTTCACCCAGGGCCACCACTTTGGGTTTCGCCGAGAGCTCTATCAGGCGATCCTCGGTGGCCAGGCCCGAATCCACGTCCAGCGGGTGGATTCCCACGGAACACACGACATCGGGGTACTGGCCGGCGATTTCCACCACGCGGTCGACGTTATCGAGACTGACCCCCACACACAGGAACTTGTGCACCCCGCGCTCACGTGCCAGGTCCAGTACGGCATCCAGGTCACCGTCGAACTTGTCCAGGTTCAGTCGATCGAGATGGCAATGGGAATCTACAATCATCTATCTGTTACAACGTGTGGGTAGGCCGACTGGATTCCAGTGAACCGGCCAGGTAAGTTTCGATCTTGCTCTGCGCCTGATTGTCCTTGTCCGTGAACTGAAGCCCCACACCCGGTGACCGGTTGCCCTGGGCACCAGCCGGTGTGATCCAGACCACTTTGCAGGCCACCGGGACCTTATCGGGCTCGTCCATCAGGTTCAACAGCAGAAAGACCTCGTCGCCCAGGTTGTAGGGCTTGTCCGTTTTCAGGAACAGGCCACCGTTTTTCACGAAGGGCATGTAAGCAGCATAGAGCACCGACTTATCCTGGATCTTCAGCGTCAGGATACCCCGGGCACCCCCTCCCATGGCGGTCATAGTCCGTCCTCGGTTGTTGTCGTTGTATTTGGCGCTACGTTAGCCGAGCGCGCCAGACCTGTCCAGAAGCGGCCACCTGGTCAGGCAGCGAGTTCGCCGTGACAATCCCGGGTTAACCGGAAAAGAGCCTCGTCCAGCGAATCATCAACTCCTCCAGTAATAGGCGCTTGTTCGGGTTGCTCCCCCCTATCAACCCCTGCCGGGCCTGCTGCAACTGGTCGCTGAAAGCAAACAGCGGCTGCAGGCTCCCGGTCCCAGAGCCCGGCAGGCGCTGCAACAGGGCCACGACCTGCTCATCGGCAGTGAGGTCACAACTCCGCGCGCGCATCATGAGAGCCACCCAGTGCTGCCAGAATTTCAATAGCTGGGGCAGTGACACCCCCTCGGGGGGATTCTCCCACCGCCCCGCCAGGGCGACCGGGCTGGAGGCCCCCTGGGTGAGTTCGGTCAGGTCGCCGAGAAACTGCTCCCGCGCCTCACTGGCCTCGGGTTCAGCCAGTTCCAGGGCCAGCAGGGGGGCACCGCCCGCCAGGTCCAGCGCGCGCCGCGCGCCCTGTCCGTCAAGCCCCCCCTCGCCCAGCCAGCGCAGTGCAACGTCTCTGGACGGGGCCGGGAAAGGCACCGTCTGGCAACGACTGCGAATGGTGGGCAGCAAGCCCGATGGGGCATCCGAAATCAGCAGGAACAACACTGCCGGCGCGGGCTCCTCCAGGTTCTTCAACAGGGCATTGGCGGCATTGACGTTCATCGCCTCGGCCGGGGCCAGCCACACGACCCGGGCCCCTTCCCTGCCGCTGGTGCGGCCGACGAAGCCACCCAGTTGCCGAATCTGCTCCACCTTTAGTGGCCCCCCCGGTTTTTCCGGCTCCACCCGCAGGAAATCGGGGTGTGAGCCGGCCTGCCACAGTCGACAGCCGCGGCAATCACCACAGGCGAGGCCCTCGCGAGGCTGCTCGCAGAGCACCAGGGCGGCAAACGCCTCCGCAAAGCGGCGCTTGCCAAGGCCACCCGCCCCGCTCAGCAGCAGCGCATGGGGGCAGCGCCCGGCACGCCACTGTGCGCCCAGCCTCTGCCAGGCCTCGGCCTGCCACGGCAGGGGTGAGGGAATACGGGTATTGGCTTCGTTGATATCAGGCACGCGCACTATGCTCCTGCAAATACTCCCACCCCCTCAGGGGATGAGGCTCTCCAGCTGCCGCTGCAGGTCCGCCTGCACCCGTTCCAGGGACTGGCCGGCATCAATCACGGCGTAGCGATCGGGATCCGCCTCGGCGCGCGACCGATACGCCTCCCGGACGCGGCGAAAAAATTCCAACTGCTCACTCTCAAAGCGGTCTGCGGCCCCGGTCCTGGCTGCACGCTCCAGGCCAAGCTCCGGATCCAGGTCCAGCAGCAGAATACGATCAGGGCGCAAGTCACCCTGCACCGTCTGCTCCAGCAGGGCAATCAGGTCCCAGTCCAGCTGCCGGCCCCCGCCCTGGTAGGCATAAGTGGCATCGGTAAACCGATCACAGATTACCCACTCTCCCCGCGCAAGCGCGGGTAATATGACCTCCGCCAGGTGCTGTGCACGGGCGGCAAAGACCATCAGCAGCTCTGCCGTAGGGTCGACAGGTTCCTCGCGGCGGCTTAGCAGCAACTCCCGGAGCTGTTCCGCCAGTGGCGTGCCGCCGGGCTCCCTGGTCTGCACGAAAGGAATCCCCTGCTCCTGCAGCCACCCGGTTACAAAGCGCAGGTTGGTGGACTTACCGACACCTTCTCCGCCCTCCAGGGTGATGAACTTTCCGCGCACCGTCATTCTCCCTGGTCCGGACTCGAGCGATAGTCCGCGCGGCGCTTGAGCTGGTACTCGCGGACCGCACGGTTATGTTCTGCCAGGGTCGAGGAGAAGTGATGGTAGCCATTGCCCTTGGCGACAAAATAGAGGCTGTCGCCCTCCTTCGGGTTCAGGGCCGCACGGATGGCCTCACGGCCCGGCAGCGCAATCGGCGTGGGCGGGAGTCCTTTAATCACGTAAGTGTTGTACGGGGTCGCCTGGCGCAAGTGTACGCGTCGCAGGTTACCGTCGTATTCGTCACCGAGGCCATAGATCACTGTGGGGTCAGTCTGCAGGCGCATACCCTTGTTAAGGCGCCGGACAAATACACCGGCAATCTCGTCGCGTTCCGAGGGTTGGCCGGTTTCTTTCTCCACCAATGAGGCCATGATCAGGGCCTCATAGGGCTCGCTGTAAGGCAGGTCCTCTCCGCGAGCCTGCCACTCCTCATCCAGCACTTTCTGCATGCGCTGGTAGGCTTGCCGTAACAGATCGATATCGGTGGTGCCAGAGCGATAGATGTAGGTGTCGGGGAAAATCCATCCTTCCGGGCTCTGCTCCTCGAACCCGAGCGCCGTGGCAGCACTGCCGGGATCAGCCGCGGCTTCAGTCTGGACGATATTACGACCGGCCCGTACCTGCGCCAGGGCCTGGGCAAAAGTCCAGCCCTCCACCAGGGTGACGCGGTAGCGGGTGACATCCCCGGTGTGCAGCCGCTCTACCAGGTCCATGGCATTGCTGCCATGCGGCACCAGGTACTCTCCGGCATGGATACCGGTCTTGTCCTGCCAGTAGGCATACAACAGCACAACTTTCGGTAGGGATACTGCCCCTTCACTGTGTAACTGGTCCAGCACCTTCGAGAGGCTGCCACCACTGGGCACCTCGAAGCGCAGGCCTTCCTCATTGACGGCCAGCGGCTCCACCAGGCTCTTCTGGTATGCCCACAGGGCGGCGGCCCCAGCCACGAGAGCGAGAACGCCCCCGAGAAGCAGGTAACGCAGAACTTTTGCCCCACGTTTCCGGGTAGGGGTGGCCGCCTTGTCCTGCTTTGTTCGCTTGTTTTTCTTTACCACAATTCTTCCGTCACTAACTGCTGTAACTTGCGGGTCTCAGGCCCTGGCGGCCCGAGCTGGCGTCCATCGAGCGCGACCACCGGCAAGACGCCACGCACGCTGTTGCACAGTGCCAGCTCACCGGCTCGCCAGAGAGTGCCCTCTTCAATATCAACCTCATGCAGGGCTATCCGCTCTGCCAGCCAGTCTCGCATCACGCCTCGCACCCCGCAACGACTCAAGTCGGGAGTCAGCCATCCCTCATCCGTATATAGCAACAGGTTGCAACGGATACTCTCGATGACCCGGCCGGCACTGTCCCGCAGCAGGCCATCTACTGCAAGTCCGGATCCGGGCAACTCGGCTGCAGCACGATTATACCGCGCGCGCTGCAGTAATTTGCAGCCACGGTTGGCAGTTTCACCCGCTTCCAGGCGGGTTTCGCAGAGGTAAAGGCGTACTCCCCGGGCCTGGCCCTCACGCGGGTCCAGGGGATGCAGGGCCAGATCCCAGTAGCCCTTCCCCCCTGCCAGTCGCAAGCGAACCCGGGCTGCATCGGGAACCGCGGCGAGCTCCGGGAGAAACGCCTCTATGTCATTGAGCTGGCTATCTGGCACGGCACCACTGCGCACCAAGCGCTGCCGGTGCAGGTGCCAAAGCGGAATACGCCCCTGTTCCAGCCGCATGGTCTCCAGCAGGCCATCCCCAAGCGCAGCATCAGGCGGGAGATCGCCGGCAGGAGCACCATTGCGGAAATACGCGGGCAGGATCACGGGGGCGGCACCAGGCCGAGGGAAATACTGCCCCGCCACCTGTCGGCGGCGGGGGCGAGGGAATCAGGCACGCCTGAAGACAAGCGAGCCGTTAGTGCCACCGAAACCAAAGGAGTTCGACAGCGCGGCATCAATGTCCATCTTCTGGGCTTCCCAGGGTACCAGGTTGATGCCTCTGCAGGCCTCGTCGACATTGTCGAGGTTGATGGTCGGCGGAGCCACCTGATCACGCAGGGCCAGGACGGAGAAAATCGCCTCGATGGCGCCGGCAGCGCCCAGCAGATGACCGGTCATGGACTTGGTGGAGCTTACCGCGAGCTGTTCCGCTACATCACCGAATACCGCACGCACCGCCGCCACCTCGGCTTTATCGCCGAGCGGCGTGGAGGTACCGTGCGCATTGATGTACTGAAGCTGATCCGCTGAAAGCGCGGCATCATGCAGCGCATTGCGCATGGACAGCGCGGCTCCCGCACCATCCTCGGGCGGTGAGGTCATATGGTGGGCATCGCCACTCATGCCGAAACCGGTGAGCTCCGCGTAAATCCTGGCACCACGGGACTTGGCACGCTCGTACTCTTCGAGTACCAGCACACCGGCGCCCTCGCCCAGGACAAAACCATCGCGGTCGCTGTCCCACGGGCGGCTGGCAGACTTGGGATCGTCATTACGGGTGGAAAGTGCACGCGCCGCACAGAAACCACCGAGCCCCACCGGGGTGGTTACCATCTCCGCGCCACCACAGACCATCACGTCTGCGTCGCCATACTGGATCGTGCGCAGGCCCAGACCGATCGCATGGGTACCAGTAGTACAGGCGGTGGTGGTCGAGAGGTTGGGCCCCTTGAGGCCGTATTTAATCGAAAGGTTACCGGCCACCATATTGATAATGGCTCCCGGCACAAAGAACGGGGAGACGCGGCGCGGGCCCTTTTCCGCAATCAGGAAGGCGTTATCCTCGATCGCACCAATCCCGCCCATACCGGAGCCGATGCAGGCCCCCATTCGTGGCGCATCCTCTTCGTTCACTTCAAGGCCGCTGTCCTGCATGGCCTGGATACCCGCCACCATGCCGTACTGGAGGAAGACGTCCATCTTGCGCGCTTCCTTCGCCGCCATATACGGGGTCGGGTCAAAGTTCTTTACGGTCGCCGCGAAACGCGTGGAAAACGCGGAAACATCGAAAGACTCGATCGGCCCGGCACCGCTAGTGCCAGCGAGGACCCCGGCCCAGGTCTCATCCACGGTATTGCCCAGCGGGCTCACCATGCCCATGCCGGTTACGACTACTCTTCTGCGCGACACTGTTGCTCCCCCGAAAATCATTATTGCACTGACGGATTATCTACGCGCGGCCTATCGACGGAGATCAATCCGGCAGTCACATTTTCCTAGTGGCAATAAAAGGAGAGCCGAACTATGGGACATAGAACGGCTCTCGCGATATTCAGCGACCGGGAAGGTCATGCACTCCCCGGGCTTATTCCTTCCAGCTCGGATTAACCAAGGTTTTCCTTGATGTAATCGATGGCGAGCTGGACGGTAGTGATCTTTTCGGCTTCCTCGTCCGGAATCTCGGTCTCGAATTCCTCTTCCAGGGCCATTACCAGCTCAACTGTGTCGAGGGAGTCAGCGCCCAGATCTTCAACAAATGAGGCTTCAGGCTTTACATCTTCTTCCTTAACGCCCAGTTGTTCAGCAACAATCTTTTTGACGCGCTCTTCAATGCTGCTCATGATTCAATTTAACTCCTAGTGGATGAAAATCTGTTTTAGTCGTTATTTTTTCAGGCCGCCGTTTGATGCGGGTATAACGACCGGCTCACACAGCTTATGGTTAATGCGAGGCGGCATTGTACCCTGAATTCCTCAGGTTGTAATGCACCGCCAGCCCCAACCATAAACTACTCTACAAACTCTTTATATTTCAATAAGTTACGGCTGTTTTTTGAGTGCCAGCTCAAGCCATGTACATGCCGCCATTCACATGAATGGTCTCACCGGTCACATAGCCCCCGGCATCACTGGCCAAAAATGCAACAACGGCAGCGATCTCTTCCGGCTCACCCAGGCGACCGAGCGGGATCTTGGCCATCAGCGCTTCGCGCTGCTCCTCCGGCAGAACGCGAGTCATATCGGTATCGATAAACCCGGGGGCCACCGTATTCACCGTAATCCCGCGAGAGCCGACCTCAGCGGCCAGAGACCGCCCAAAGCCCGCCACTCCGGCTTTTGTGGCAGCATAGTTACTCTGTCCGGCGTTACCCATACTGCCGACCACGGAGCTGATATTGACGATACGCCCCCAGCGCGCCTTGGTCATGTCACGCAGGCAGCCCTTGGTGACACGGTAGACGGCGCTCAGGTTGGTGTCGATGACCGACGCCCACTCTTCATCCTTCATTCGCATCAGCAGGTTGTCTTTGGTGATGCCGGCATTGTTGACGAGAATAGTCGGGGCACCGAACTCCTCTTTCACCGCCGCCAGCAGGGCCGCCAGGCTGTCTGCACTGGTTACGTCCAGCACCTTACCTGCTCCCTTCAAGCCTTTCTCGGCCAGGCGCGCACTGATTTTTTCGGCACCGGCCTCGGAGGTTGCAGTGCCAATCACCGTGGCACCGAGGTCACCCAGGGTATCGGCAATCGCGGCACCGATGCCGCGACTGGCTCCGGTAACCAGGGCAACCTTGTCGTTCAGGGACGTTGTTATTGTCATTACTGCTCCAGGATCGCTTATTCAGCGGTTGCCAGCGCCGCCTCTGAAAGCTGCACTGGGGTTTCAATATTCATTGCAGTGAGGCTGCGATCGATTCGCTTCGCCAATCCGGCCAGGACCTTGCCGGGGCCGCATTCAACCAGCTGTTCCACACCATCTGTCGCCATCGCCTGCACACAGGCGGTCCAGCGGACCGGGCTGTATATTTGCTCAACCATCAGCGCCTTGATGGCGGCAGGGTCCATCTCCCTGCGCGCATGCACATTGTGTACCACGGGGATTTCGGGCACGTGAAATTCTGTCTGCTCGATCTTCGGCGCCAATTTTTCCGCCGCCGGACGCATCAGTTCGGTGTGGAAAGGGGCACTGACCGGCAACGGCATGGCACGCTTGGCTCCCGCCGCCTTGCAGCTGTCAATCGCCCGCTCGACCGCGGCCTTGCTACCGGCAATTACGACCTGCCCCGGTGAGTTGTAGTTCACTGCCGCAACAACTTCGCCCTGGGCGGCGTCACTGCAGGCCGCCTCCACCGCCGCATCATCCAGTCCGATCACCGCGGCCATAGCGCCCTCGCCCGCAGGAACGGCTTCCTGCATCAGGCGGCCGCGCTCGCGCACCAGACTGACTGCTTCAGTAAATGACAGGACACCGGCACAAACCAGCGCGGACCATTCGCCCAGGCTGTGGCCGGCCATGACGGCCGGGCGGGCACCACCGCGGGCACGCCAGGCCCGGTAAAGGGCGACACTGGCCGTGAGCAACAGTGGCTGGGTACGCTCCGTGAGGTTGATATCAGCCTGCTCGCCGTTCTGGCAAAGATCCCAGAGGTCGTAACCGAGCACCCCGGAGGCCTCCGAAAAAGTGGACCGGACTTCCGGGAATTCACCCGCCGCATCGGCGAGCATGCCGATCTGCTGGGAACCCTGGCCGGGAAAGACGAATGCGAGCCTTGCATTGGTCATGGGACATCCTTACACCTGTTTGCATTATTGGTGAGGGACCGGCCCGTGCATCTCTGACATGGCGCGGCCTACCCGGCCGGCGAGATCCGCATCAGCGCACTCTTTGGCGGTGATCATCGCCCGGTAAAATGCCTCACTACTGGCACCACCGTGGCTCTTGATCACGTTGCCCTTCACCCCTAAAAAGCTGGCGCCATTATAGCGGGCGGGTTCCACCTGTGTACGCCATTTTCGCAACAGCTTTATGGCTAACTGGCCAAAAAAACGCTTGAAAGGCGTCTTCTTTTCGATCGTAAAGGCTTTTTGACCCATAAGTCTAATGACGCCCTCGGCGGACTTCATTGCCACATTCCCCAGCAGCCCGTCACAGACCACCACATCCACACACCCGGTGAATATATCGTGCCCCTCAACAAACCCCGCGTAATGGATCCCCGGATCAGCCTCAAACAGCTCAGCGGCGCGACGAATCTCCTCGGTCCCCTTATGCGCCTCCGCACCGATATTCAAAAGTGCGACCTGTAATTCGCACTTATTGGCGTGCACACGCTGGGCCTCGATGCCCATGCGCGCAAACTGCAACAGGTCCTCAGCACTACAATCAATATTGGCGCCCAGGTCGAGCAGGAAACAGGAGCCCCGCTCAGTTGGCAGCGACTTGCCCAGCGCCGGCCGGCGAACGCCATCGATTGTGCCCAGGATACTGCGGGACAGCGCCAGCAGCGCACCGGTGTTACCGGAGCTGACCACTGCCTGCACCTCGCCGTCTGCCAGAGCCTGCAATGCACGCCCCATCGACGAATCACGCTTGCGGCGGACGGCCTGGATCGGATTGCACTGCTGGGTAATGACCTGATCGCAGCCCACCACCTGCAGGCGTCGGCTCAGGGAAGGTTTATGCTGCTCCTCGAGGAGCCGGGTAAGGAGGTCGCGGGGGCCGAAGAGCTTCAGCTCCGCTTCGGGAAATCGCTGGAGAAACCGGACACAGGCCGGAACGACAGAGCGGGGACCTAAGTCCCCGCCCATCGCATCCACGGCCAATCGTAATTGGCTGGACAAGACTTACTCTTCTTCAGAGCCGCCGACATCGATCACTTTGCGACCGCGGTAGAAGCCGTCTTTGGTCACGTGATGACGACGGTGCTTCTCACCGGTAGTCGGATCGACGGAAAGAGCCGCACCTGTGTCCAGCGCGTCGTGGGAACGACGCATGCCGCGACGGGAACGGGTCTTTTTGTTTTGTTGAACAGCCATGGCTTGCTCCTAAAATCAACAAGTTACACTGGAACCGGGGCGCCTACCGGCGAGCCCAAACTCGGCGGGAGTCACTCAGGACTTACCCGACGAACCCTTCAACTGTTCCAGCACTTTAAAGGGGTTTTCCCGCTGCTCATCCTCCCCTGCTGACTCATCACCGGCGCGGAAATGCTCGCTGGCGACGCATTCCTCATCGTGGTAAGCCACCATAGGCAGGTTGAGCAAAATCTCATCTTCCAGTACTTCGTACAGGTCCAGTTCATCACTGTCCTGAATGACCGGATCCAGCTCCTTGGGCAGCGCCTTGCCCTGCTCCTCGGACCAGACGACACCCCAATGGAACTCTCCCTCTACCGGAACCGGCATGGGCTGCAGGCAGCGCTGACAAAGCAGCGTGACCGCCCCGTGCACCTGCCCGGTTACGGTAAAGTGGCCCTGCAGGTCCCTGGCAAATTCCAGGTCCGCCCGCACATCCTCCTCTACAGAGTCTACTGCTGCAGCCAGTCGCTCAAGCCCGGCCACCGGAACCTTGCCCGAAAGCTGTTGTTCTCGCTGTACCAGCTTGCGCGCATCAATGCGCCGCGGCAGCTCTGATTTAGAGGGGGGTATCGACATAAGCGCGCAATTCTATGGACTCGCCTCACCCTTGTCAAAACAATTCAGCCCGCTCAATATCCGGGCTGCAAACCAATCCCGGCCATGATGCGAGGATCACCCAAAGCCATGACCTACCCCCTGATTCTAGCCTCAAGCTCCCCGTACCGGCGCGCACTGCTCGAACAGCTCGAGCTCCCTTTCGAGTGTGCATCACCCCATATAAATGAAGAAGCATTAACCGGGGAGAGCGGGCCGGAACTGGCCGCCCGACTGGCAAGCGAGAAGGCCCGCGCACTCGCCGCGCGCTACCCCCACGGACTGATCATCGGCTCCGACCAGGTGGCCGAATGCGACGGAAGACTTCTGGGCAAGCCAGGCACGCCGGAAAAAGCCGAGGAACAGCTCTCAGCCTGCAGCGGGCGCCGCGTATGCTTCCACACCGGCCTGAGCCTCCTGCAAGCGGCGTCCGGCCGCCAGCTGACCCAAGTCGAGCCCTTCAGCGTTATTTTCCGTGAGCTCACTCCGGGGCAGATCCGCCGCTATGTAGAGCGAGAGCAGCCACTGGATTGCGCTGGTTCGTTTAAAGTTGAAGGATTGGGGATAGCACTTTTCGAAAAAATGGAAGGATCTGACTATAACAGCCTGATCGGCCTCCCATTAATTCGACTGGTCAACATGCTGAGGCAGTTTGACATCGATCCGCTAACCCCGGCAAAAGCCCCTACCGGGAAGTAGTAGCATCCCTCAGGGGACAAGCGGCGGCCAGCACAGCAACTCTGAAAAGTGGTCGATAATCACCCTCGGCTTCCACGCCTGGAGACGATCGGGCTCGTGCACCCCGTAACTGACCCCTATGGAGGGCATATCGAGGGCGGCCGCCATTTCCAGGTCGTAGACAGTGTCCCCCACCATCACCGCATCCTCGGGGCGACAGCCCGTCTCCCGCAGGATCTCCTGCAGCATTCGCGGGTGAGGCTTGGAGGCGGTCTCGTCGGCGCAACGGCTGGAACGGAACAGGTCATGCAGCCCGCGCTCACCCAGTTCGCGATCGAGCCCGCGCCGGCTCTTGCCGGTGGCCACAGCCAGCTGGTGCCCCGCCCCCAGCAGCCGATCCAGGGTAGGCAGGACGCCATCAAAAAGGGGGAGCGGCTCCCCGCGGGCAGCCAGCCACTCCTCGGAATAGTATGCGCGCATCCGCTCGCGCTGGTCGCTGCCGGCCTCCGGAAACAGCGCCACCAGCGCCTCCGGCAGACCGAGCCCGATAATATTGCCAATCGCCGCCGGCTCCAGCACCGGCAGCCCCGCCCGCTCGGAGGCCCTCTGCATGCACTGAACTATGCGCTCGGCGGAGTTACAGACAGTGCCATCCCAATCAAGAATCACCAGCATCCCGGTCACCTGCTCAACTACAAAATCATCGACTGCCGGAGCATTATCGCCGCAGCGTTGCCAGCACCGACTCGAGCTCCGGGGACAGAGGCGCCTCCACCCGAACCTTCTCGCCACCGGGAAGGGAACAACTAACACTGGCGGAATGGAGGAACAACCGCTTGAGGCCCAGCCCCCTGAACCGGCGATTGTCATCATCCGGCGTGTACTTCGCATCCCCGGCCAGCGGGCAACCGACAAACTGCGCATGGACACGTATCTGGTGCGTGCGGCCGGTTACCGGCTCTGCCGCCAGCAGGGTCGCACCATCAAAGCGCTCCAGAACCTGGAACCGGGTCTGCGACGGCTTGCCGTCCGCCGCCACCGACACCATGCGCTCCCCGCTCTTGAGGGTATTCTTGCGCAGCGGGGCCTCCACCAGCTTGCGCCCCCGGGGCCACTTGCCACACGCCAGCGCCAGGTAGGACTTACCCACCCTGCCCGCGCGCAGCTCGGCCTGCACGTGCTGGAGCACCGAACGCTTGCGGGCCACCATGATGGCACCGCTGGTATCCCGGTCCAGGCGATGCACCAGCTCGATAAAGGGACTCTGCGGGTACATCTGCCGCAAAACCTCGATGAGCCCGAGGCGAACACCGCTACCACCATGAACCGCGAGCCCGGATGGCTTGTTGACCACCAGCAATCCCCCCTCATCATAAAGTATGGATTGCTCCACCAGGGTTCGCAGTGACTCACCGGCAACCGCCGGCGGAGCCTGCTCCGCGGTGCGGATCGGCGGCACCCGCACCCGGTCACCGGCCTGAAGCCGGTATTCGGCCTTTACCCGCCCTTTGTTCACCCGCACTTCACCCTTGCGCAGGATGCGGTAGATACGCGAGCGGGGCACCCCCTTGAGGCGCGCCTGAAGGAAGTTGTCGATACGCTGGCCTGCCAGGTCGGGCGGAACTGTCAGGAACCGTACGCCGGGAGAGCCAGCACTGGGGGATTCGGCGGCCGGGCTGGCCTTACCGGAGGGGTCATTACTTCGCATGGGCGCATGATAGCGGCAGCGCGACTGCAATTGAAGCAACTTCCGGGCCATGCTATATTCGAGCAGGCTGAATTGGGCTGGTTTTCGGCGATGCGCGGCTTCCGAAGTTGTTGGCTCAGGCATCGCTCAAGAGAAAATACCGCCAATCGGCCGGTGCGCGGACAACCGCGACATCAACAAAACTCTGTCGATGAGGCAGGCCCCGACCAGAATGTACCGGGCGCCTCGTCGGCTACTGACTCCCGCCTGACCGGCGGGTATTTATCGCGAAGGTAAGACGGGCTGAGACCCGCAGCGCTTGAAGAAAGACTCAGGACACTTTACGTCCCGCTCTGTTTCAGCTGGCCAGCGATCGAACTGGCCCACCGGGCAGCACACGAAGACCAAGCGAGCCCGGTCGACACAAATACAGAAACGAAGGGGCCCGGCCACAAGCCGGAAACGACAGAGCCGGACGACAAAAGTATTTCCCCGCCGCCGGGGTTTGCGCGTGACGCACACCTTTTCATATGGCGGCCCTGCAGGTAGCGGTATTTCCCGCTGACCCGCAGGTGGTGCCCGGAAGCGGCACCGGAGACCCAAAGGCTGCACTGCCAACTGCGTGCAGCCCGAGGTACGGCAGCGAGACCGCCGGGTCAACACCGCCCTGCCCCAGGGGCGGCGGAGCGACCCCTGTTCCCTGCAAGACTGTGCGGAAATTCCGCACAGCACCTGAACAACAAGCCTGCGACCTCAGTGTCTGGCCTTTGCGCAACGCAAGGATATAAGACACGCATGAAGAGAATGCTGATTAACGCAACTCAACCTGAAGAGTTGCGTGTAGCTCTGGTAGACGGCCAGTGGCTCTACGACCTGGATATCGAAAACCGCACCCGCCAGCAGAAAAAAGCCAACATTTACAAGGGCAAGATCACTCGCGTCGAGCCTTCCCTGGAAGCTGCCTTCGTCGACTACGGCGAGGAACGACACGGTTTCCTTCCACTGAAAGAAATCTCCAGGGAATATTTCGTTAAACAGCCCAAGGACATCGAAGGCCGCATCAAGATCAAGGATGTGGTCAAGGAAGGTATGGAAGTTATTGTCCAGGTGGACAAAGAGGAGCGCGGCAACAAGGGTGCCGCCCTCACCACTTTCATCAGCCTCGCGGGTCGCTACCTCGTCCTGATGCCTAACAACCCCCGCGCCGGCGGTATCTCCCGTCGTATTGAGGGCGATGATCGCTCCGAGCTGCGCGATGCCCTTTCCAGCGTGGAAATCCCCTCCGGCATGGGCATTATTGTCCGTACCGCCGGCGTTGGCCGTAGCGGTGAGGAGCTCCAGTGGGACCTGAATTACCTGCTGCAGCTCTGGGATGCCATCAAGAAAGAGGCCGACGACTCCAAGGCGCCGCACTTCCTGTTCCAGGAAAGTAACGTCATCATCCGCGCAATCCGTGACTACATGCGCGACGACATCGGTGAAGTCATTGTCGATGACAAGGGCGCCTACCAGCTGGCCGCCGAGTTCGCACGCCAGGTGATGCCCCACTACGCCAACAAGGTGAAGTACTACGAAGACGCGATTCCGCTCTTCAACCGCTACCAGATCGAAAGCCAGATCGAGACGGCCTTCGAGCGCGAGGTCAAGTTACCCTCCGGCGGTTCCATCGTCATCGACGTCACAGAGGCCCTGATCTCCATCGACATCAACTCCTCCCGTGCCACCAAGGGTGGGGATATCGAGGAGACAGCGCGCTCCATCAACCTGGAGGCCGCGGACGAAATCGCCCGCCAGCTGCGCCTGCGCGATATGGGCGGCCTGGTGGTCATCGACTTTATCGATATGCAGAACAAGTCGAACCAGCGCGAAGTGGAAAAGCGCATGGAAAAGGCCCTCGGCATGGACCGGGCCCGAGTACAGATCGGCCGCATTTCCCGCTTCGGCCTGCTGGAGATGTCCCGGCAGCGCCTGCGCCCATCCCTCGGGGAAACCACCTTCCGGGTCTGCCCCCGCTGTAGCGGCCAGGGCACCATTCGCGGCACCAAGTCGCTGGCACTGTCCATCCTGCGCCTGGTAGAGGAAGAGGCGAAGAAAGAGCGCAGTGCGGAAATCCGGGCCATCTGCCCGGTCAATGTCGCCACCTACCTGCTCAACGAGAAGCGCAAGGCGATTTCCCAGATCGAGTCGCGCAACAATACCCGTGTAGTGGTGGTGCCGAGCGCCGATCTGGAAACCCCGCATTTCGAGGTTCAACGGCTGCGGGATGACGACACAGCGACCCTCGAAACCTCCTACAAGATTGCAGGCACCCTCGAGGAGGCCCCGGACCAGGAAGAGGAGCCGATGCGGGCACCCGCCCAGCCCGCAGTGCAGCAGATCGCCCACACAGCACCTGCACCTACTCCCACTGAAAAGCCGGCGGCACCCGCTGCGGCGAAGGCCAAGCCCGGCCTGATCTCACGCCTGATCAGCGCCATCTCTGCCCTATTCTCCGGTGAGGAAGAAGAGGCCAAGACCAAGAAACACAAGAAAACCAAAGGCCGTGGCAAGAACTACCAGAAGCGCGGTCGCGGGGGCAGCCAGCGCGGCAGCCGCGGTGGCCGCACCAATCGGGGCGGTCGACGTCGTGAGGAATCCCGTCGCGAGGAGAAACCAGCCGAAAAACAGGCGGACAAGCGAGAGGAGAAGCGCCAGGAAAAACGCGAGGAAAAGCGTGAAGACAAGGCCACTACCGCCAAGCGCGATGAAGGCCAGGGCGGCGAGCGCCCACAGCGTCGCCGCCGCCGTCGTCGCGGTGGTGAGGGACGTCGCCGTCGCGAGGAAGGCCAGCAGCCAACTGCGGAAAAGGTAGCTTCCGGGGAAGTTGCCGAAACCTCCGGTGATGCCGCTGAGACCGAGGGCCAGGAGCGCCCGGCGCGTCGCCCAGGCAACGTCCGCGGCCGTCCGCAGCCCCGTCGTCGCGGTCGCCGCGGTGAGAATAAAGCGGCGGCTGCCGTAGCCCAGAACCAGGAAGAGCTGGATCGTGAGGTCAATGAGGCCATCGACGAAGCCGAGGGTGAGGCCAAGAAATCTGCCGACAAGCAACAGCAGGCCCCTGTAGAGGCTGCTGCCGGCCAGAAGCCGGAGGCCGCTACAGAAGGCAAGCGTGAGCCGAAGGCAGAGCGCCAGCCCCGCAAGCCGAAGGAAGCCAAGGCGGAAGAGACCACCAAGCCCGTGAGCGACAAGGGCAAAGGTAAAGCCGAGGGCGAGGGCGAGGCCGCGGACGAAAAGGCTAAGCGGAAACCCCGTCGCCAGCGGGAAGCACGCAAGGATTCCGGCGAGGAGGCGGAGCGCTCCGCGAAAGCCGCTGAGCGCAGTGGCGACCGGGACCAGCAGCGCCCGGAGGAGGCCCCGGCGCCGAGCCCGGCAGCACCGGAGCCGGAAACTGCAGGTGCACCCGGCAAGGCTCCGGACGCCGAGAGCCAGGTCACCACTGCCGCTGTCTCTACTGATGAGGAAGCCGGCGAAGCGCCACGTACCGATACTGTGAAAGCCGAAGCGCCTGAAGCAGTCGCAACGGCACCTGCGCAGCCCGAGCCTGAGGAAGCTGCCGAATCGGCGGCAGAAGCCCAGCAACCGGAACCGGAAGCAGTAGCTGAAGCTGCTGAAGCACCGGCACCCGCAGCTGCAGAGCAGCCAGAGGAGCCGGCTGCTGAAGCACCCGCGGCAGCCCCGGTTGCAGCTGAGCCGAAGCAGGCAGCCCCGACCGGTGCTACGCCCGCTCGAGCCAGCAACGATCCGCGAGTGAACCCGAAACCGCTGGGTGCACTGGCGATCGTCACCGAGCAGCGCGATATGGGACTCAACCAGCCGCTGGACACGTCCACCCCGGCTGCGATTGAGCATAAGCCCCGCGCCATCACGCGTCCGGCCAACGATCCACGCGTCGCGCGTGAGGCGAACCAGGCCAACGACGAGGACGGCTCCGCCCAGGCGAGCTGACCAGACAGGAGGCCCGTGCCCGCCACGGGCCTCCCACGTCACTCGCACAGGCACCGAAATTGTTTAAAAATACAGCTAACCTATTGAACTGCCTAAAAAAATTATCCACGCCCTTGTACCCGACAACCACGTCGGTATAATGCGCCGGACAATCTGGTGGGGTGGCTGAGTGGTCGAAAGCGGCGGTCTTGAAAACCGTTGACTGTAACAGGTCCCAGGGTTCGAATCCCTGCCCCACCGCCATACAATACAGCCCGGCTTTATGCCGGGCTTTTTTGTATGGTGCTACGGTGGATTTGGATAAGAACCCCGTTCGACCCGGAGGGCGACGCCCGGAGAGCCGCGAGCATAGCGAAGCGCATCCCCCACCGCCATATAAGGAAACCCGGCTCCACGCCGGCTTTTTTTATATGGGGTTGGGACAGATTTGGATAAGAACCCCGTTCGAGCCGGAGCTGGCACAGCCAGCGGAGACCAGCGAGCGCAGCGGAGCTACCCGGAGGGCGTCAGCCCGGAGAGCCGCGAGCGCAGCGAAGCGCATCCCTGCCCCTTGCCCCACTATCCGACGATCTGGAAATGAGGTCGGTGTGCCTAAAGGCTTCCCCGGGACCCCATCCCTGTCCAGTGTGGGCGTAAATAAATCCTGCGACGTTCTTTGCCTTGTATCAGGCTGCCCTGGCCGAGGACCGGCACGAAGGGCAATTCCCTCCACTACACTAGGCCTCAAGCCGGGATTAGCCGCCGACACCGAAAAAGTGCCCAGGGAGCGCCTTTAATGAGCACCAAACCTTATATTCGCCTCGAGAAAGACAACGCCGCGGTACTATTGGTCGACCACCAGACCGGTCTGTGCTCATTGGTCCGGGATATAGAACCTGACAAGTTCAAGAATAATGTCCTGGCGCTGACAGACCTCGCCAAGTACTTCCAGCTGCCCACTATCCTCACCACCAGCTTTGAAGACGGGCCCAATGGCCCCCTGATGCCTGAAATCAAAGACAGCTTTCCCGATGCCCCCTATATTGCCCGGCCAGGGCAGATCAATGCCTGGGACAATGAGGACTTCGTGAAGGCAGTAAAGGCCTCCGGGCGCAAACAGTTGATTATTGCCGGCATTGTCACCGAGGTATGTGTAGCATTTCCCGCCCTGGCCGCCATCGAAGAAGGTTTCGAGGTCTTTGTAGTCACTGACGCTTCAGGTACTTTCGACCCATTTACCCGACATTCTGCCTGGGGCCGAATGGCCGCAGCCGGGGCGCAGCTGATGACCTGGTTTGGCGTGGCCTGCGAACTGCACCGGGACTGGCGGAACGATGTTGAGGGACTGGCCAGGTTACTTGCCGACCACATCCCCGACTACGCCAACCTGATCAGTAGCCACGATTCAGCGAGCAGTAACCCGAGCCCCTGATGTCCGATCATCCCTGGGTTAACGCAGAACTCCACAATCTCGCGCCATCAAGCTATCGCCGGCGTTGATGGTGCCCATTTACTACAACTATCCCGAAGCAGGGTCTATACAGTAAGAATCCCCATGTCCCGCCTGCGCGCGGACATGGTCTATCCTCATGTCACTGAAAAAACGGTGAGTGACGCATATGCACGATCCAAAATCCTCTGAAGCCTCCTCAAAGGCGACGCCTGAAGAAGCAAAGATCAAATGGCTGGTGTTTCTCAGTTCGGTTATTGGGATCTTCCTGTTCTCCCTCTGGGCGATGATTTTCACCGAACAGGCCAGCAGCGTAATTTTTGGCGTGCTCGCGTGGATATCCGGCAGTTTCGGTTGGTTTTACTTCCTGGCGGTTGTCGCCTACCTGATTTTTGTCATTTTCATCGCAGCATCCAAGTATGGCGACGTGAAGCTGGGGCCGGATCATGCTGAACCTGAGTTCAATGTGATCACCTGGGCCGCAATGCTGTTCGCGGCAGGCATCGGTATCGACCTTATCTTCTATTGCATCGTCGAGCCTATAACGCAGTTCATGACACCACCAGTGGGTGAAGGTGGCACGGAAGAGGCGGCCCGCAACGCCATGGCCATCACCTTCCTGCACTGGGGCCTCTCTGGCTGGGGGGTATACACGCTGGTAGGAATGTCACTGGCGTTTTTCAGCTATCGCCATGGCCTGCCCCTGACAATCCGCTCCTCGCTCTACCCTCTGTTTGGTAAACGCATCTACGGCCCCATCGGCCATGCCGTGGATATCGCCGCAGTACTCGGTACCGTCTTCGGTGTCGCCACCAGCCTCGGCATCGGCATCATCCAGCTGAATTTTGGCCTCAAGTATATGTTCGGGGTCCCGGAAGGCACCTTGACCCAGTCCGCCCTGGCCATCCTGATTGTGATCTTTGCGGCAATTTCGGCAGCGACAGGGGTCGAGAGAGGGATTCGCAGACTTTCTGAATTCAATATGCTGCTGGCGATCATACTGATGTTGTTCGTACTGATCAGCGGCCAGACCCGCTTCCTGCTGGATGCCTTTGTCACCAATATGGGCGACTATATCCAGAACTTTATCGGGTTTTCATTCAATACCTTTGCCTTCGACCCGCCCCAGGACTGGCTCAATGCCTGGACCATATTCTTCTGGGCCTGGTGGATCGCCTGGGGTCCGTTCGTAGGCCTCTTCCTGGCGCGGATATCCCGGGGGCGCACAATCCGTTCTTTCGTCGCCGGCACCCTGATCCTGCCCTTCCTGTTTATGGCCGCATGGATGTCCATCATGGGTAACTCGGCCATCGACCTGGTGCTTGAAGGCGCGACTGAGTTTGGCAACAGAGCCATTGAGAAACCGGGTTCGGCTATTTACCTGTTCCTCGAGCAGATGCCCTGGACCGTGGTAAGTACGATCGCGGTCACGATTCTCTCGATTGTCTTCTTTGTAACTTCCGGTGACTCCGGATCACTGGTGCTGTCAAACCTGACCACCCGCCTCACCGACCCCAATCACGACGCACCGCCCTGGATGCGAATCCTCTGGGCTGGAATCATTGGTATTGTCACCGTGGCACTACTGATGACCGGCGGCCTCTCGGCCCTGCAGAGTGCCGTCGTCATCATGGGCCTGCCATTCGCGTTCGTCCTCATCATGATGATGATGGGGCTCACCAAGGCCTTACGCCTGGAAGGGATGAAGACCGCAAGTATGCAGGACACCCTATCCGCCCAGCTGTCGGGTCGGACGGTATCCAGGGAGGGACATGCAAACTGGGCACAGCGACTGACAAGGGCCATCAGTTTCCCGACCCTGAAACAGGTGGAGCAGTTTATTGAAAAGACGGCAAAGCCGGCTTTTGAAGCGGTCAAGGAGGAGCTTGAAGAACAGGGTCACCCCGTGCGCATTTCTAGTGACACTGGCGAGAATCTCCACCTGTCGCTCGACGTAGGGCTCGGCGAGGAGCTGGACTACACCTATCAGCTGTGGCCACGGCAGTGTTCCATGCCGGCATTTACCATGCGTGCCGAAAAGCCCCGCTCCAGCTATTACCGGCTTGAACCACACTTGCGTGAGGGCGGACTCACCTATGATTTGATGGGTTATACAAAGGAACAGCTGATCGGTGATATCGTCGACCACTTTGAGGTCCACATGCAGTACCTGCACATGAAGCGGGAAATGGCAAACCGTACACCCGGTGAAGGCGACGAGCCGGGTCCGGCATAAGGGGGAGTGGAATCGATGGCAGACCAATCGTTTGACCAGACAGTTGACTACATCGTAGTCGGGGCCGGCTCTGCCGGGGCAGTGGTTGCCAGCCGGCTGAGTGAGGACAGCACGACCACTGTGTTGCTGCTGGAGTACGGAGGGAAGGACAATTCCATTTTCATCCGGATGCCGTCTGCCTTTTCGATCCCACTCAACATGCCCAAGTTTGACTGGGAGTTCTATACCGAGCCGGAACCGGGCCTGCACGGTCGCCGTATTCACCAGGCCCGGGGCAAGGTGATCGGGGGTTCCTCCTCCATCAACGGTATGGCCTTCGTGCGTGGCTGCAAGGGTGATTATGACGAGTGGGTGGAAAGCGGGGCTGAGGGATGGGGATATGCCGACGTACTGCCCTACTTCCGGCGCTCCGAGCACTGTGTTTATGGCGCCGATGAATACCGCGGAGACAAGGGGCCAATTACCGCCTGCAACGGCAACAATATGAAAAACCCGCTGTATCGCGCGTTCATAGAAGCGGGCAAGCAGGCGGGATACGGGTACACAGAGGACTACAACGGCTACCGGCAGGAAGGTTTCGGCCGCATGGACATGAGTGTACGCGATGGCGTGCGCTGCTCCACAGCCCTGGCCTACCTCAAGCCGTCCCTGACCCGGGACAACCTTGAGCTCAAAATGCATGCCCTCACCACCCGGGTAATCATGGAGGGTAAGAAGGCCGTCGGGGTCGAGTATGAACAGGGCGGCAAGACCTTCCGGGCGCGCGCCAATCGGGAGGTCATACTTTCAGCCAGTACATTCAACTCTCCCAAGCTATTGATGCTCTCCGGCATCGGTCCGGCGGATCACCTCAAGGAGCACGGTATCGAAGTGGTACATGACCTCCCCGGGGTAGGACAGAACCTGCATGACCACCTTGAGGTCTGGGTACAGCAGGAGTGCAAACAGAAGATTACCCTGAACGGTTCCCTGGGCCCGCTATCGAAAGCCTGGATAGGCATCAACTGGCTGCTGTTCAAGCGTGGGCTTGGCACATCCAACCATTTCGAATCCAACGGCTACATACGAAGTCGCGCCGGCCTCCAGTACCCGGATATCCAGTACCACTTCCTCGCCGGAGCCATCGCCTACGATGGTTCCAGCGCAGTCGAAGGGCACGGCTTCCAGGTACACCTGGGATGCAACAAACCCCTGAGCCGCGGCTGGGTAAAGCTGAAGTCAGCGGATCCACGCCAGGCACCGGAAATGGTGTTCAACTATTTCGCACGCGAAGAGGACAAGCAGGCATTTCGCGCTGGCCTCCACTTTACCCGCGAAATATTCGCACAGGCGGCCATGGATCCCTACCGGGGTCGGGAAATCTCTCCCGGCCCGGATGTGCAGAATGATGACGAAATCGACAACTGGCTGGCAGAGACCGCGGAGACAGCCTACCACCCGGCAGGCAGTTGCCGGATGGGTACGGATGAAATGGCGGTGGTTGATCCCGAGTGCCGGGTCAGGGGCATCGAGAACCTGAGGGTCGTGGATTCCTCGATTATGCCCACCGTGACCAATGGCAACCTGAACGCACCCACCATCATGATTGGTGAAAAGGGGGCGGACCATATCCGGGGCAAGGGCATGCTGGAACCCTCAACGGCTGATAGCTTCTTTGCGCCAAACTGGGAAGAAGCCCAGAGGGAAGGTACCGCCGAGCGGCCTGTGGAGGACTGAGTCTCCCGCGCCTTTCGCAACCCGGCATTTGAGCTGGCAGCCCTGGGAGACCCCCGGGGCTGCTGTCGATTAGTAAGGAGCGTCGACATCGCCCTCGGCGACATATACGGTCTTCAGCCGGGTGTAATGCTCGAATGCGCGGCGGCTGTTTTCCTTACCGATCCCCGACTGCTTGAAGCCGCCAAAAGGCATCTCTATCGGCGTCAAATTGTAGTGGTTGATCCAGACGATACCCGAGTCGAGGCCATCTGCAACACGGTGCGCCCGCTGGATGTCCCGGGTAAACAAGCCCCCGGCAAGGCCAAAGTGGGTTTTGTTCGCCCTTTCCAGCACCTCATCCTCAGTGGAAAAGCCCAGTAGCGACAAAACGGGCCCAAAGATTTCCTCCTTCACGATCGTCATGTCATCGGTGAGTCCGTCGAAGATCGTGGGCTCCACGAAATTACCATTCTCCAAGCCTTCCACCCGGGCTCGCCCTCCCCCGATCAGGAGCTTGCCACCCTCCTCCTTGCCTTTCTCCATGTAGGCCAGGACCCCTTGCATGTGATCGGCACTGATCATCGGGCCTACATCGGTATCGGGATCCAGGGGGTCACCTACCTTGAGCTTGCGGGTGCGCGCCAATAATTTCTCGACAAATGACTCCTTGATCGATTCATGTACAAATACCCGGGTGCTGTTGGTGCAGATCTGTCCCTGGGTGTAGAAGTTGCCCAGCATCGCCGCACCCACGGCATTATCCAGGTCTGCGTCCTCGAAAATGATCAGTGGTGACTTGCCACCGAGCTCCAGGGTGACCGCCTTGAGCGTATCAGCGGCGGCGCGCATGACTGCCTTCCCGGTCCCCACTTCACCGGTCAGGGAAATCTTGGCAATATCGGGATGTGCGGTCAGGGCCTGTCCGGTTTCCGCAAAGCCCTGCACCACATTGAACACACCGTCGGGGAGGCCCGCATCGCGAAACAGCTCGGCAAGACGCAAGGCCGATAATGGCGTGAGTTCGGCCGGCTTGAAGATCATCGCGTTGCCGGCCGCCAGTGCCGGGGCCGATTTCCACGCGGCAATCTGCAGTGGGTAATTCCAGGCACCGATGCCGGCACAGATACCCAGGGGTTCCGGGCGGGTGTAGAAGAAGCCCCCGGGCACAGCCTGGTACTCACCGTGCAATGAGGCGGCCTGCCCACCGAAGAACTCCAGGCAATCCGCTGCAGAGCCCACATCCGCCTCGGGGGTTTCTGCAATCGGCTTGCCGCCATCGAGGGATTCGAGGCGGGCCAGTTCATCACAGTGCTCCCGCAACAGGTTAGCCGCCTTGACCAGCACACGTCCCCGCTCGGCTCCGCTCATTGCGGCCCATTGCGCCTGTCCCTCACGCGATGACTCCACCGCCCGCTCCACATCTGCCTTTCCGGCCTGCGCGACCCTGCAGATCACCTCACCGGTGGCAGGGTTATGGGTGTCAAAGTATTTACCATCGGCAGGAGTGACATACTCCCCATGTATCCAGAGGAGTCGGTCATTGGAATCCGGCATTGTGATCTCCCACAAGGTAAAAGGGTTTCATGTGATGAGTCCAGGCGAGCCAGGCAGCACTGGTGGCACTGACTGCATCGGGGACTTCAGGCGATCAGCGGGGACGGGCAGTCAAAGGAAAATCGCAAGGACTGCCCTGCGAGCTAGAAACTCCGGGTAATACTGAATACCGCCTCGCCATCTGTCAGTTTAGGCCTGGCCAGGAAGGGGTCAACGCCATCAGTATCATACCAGCGAAGGTCGAGGGTCCAGTCCTCAATGGAGTAATCCATCCCGATGTCGTAGTAAACATAGTTGAGATTGTCAAAGGCAGACTCGAATCTCTGTTCACCAACACGTGCGGATATGGAGAAGTTGTCGGGCAGCTGATAGGCCAGGGTCACTTCATAAGCCAGGGCCGAGACCTCGTCCAGGAAGTCCTCACCGAAATAGTTATCTGCATACCAGACACTGGGAGTAATGGAGAAATCATCCAATGTCCAGGTGACGTAAACGTATACCTCACCATAATTCAGGTCGAACGGGGAACCGGGATAGTTGTATGACCAGTAGCCGATATCGTAACTGAAATTGCTTTCACCAAAGTTGCCGGCCATCCCCACATATGGATCCAGCTCCATGCTGTTTCCGGTGCCACCGAAGTCGGTGTTGGAGGCCCAGACCCCCAGGTAGAAGCCCGCATCGTGGCTCCAGTTCATGTCCGCCTGGACCTGTGGCCGCAGGTTGGAGTTCGAAATGCTCCGGAACATATAGTCACTGGCGATCATGGCGCTGCCGCCAAAAGTACCGAAAGAGGGTTCTTCGCTCTCCTCCTCTTCCGGTTCCTGCGCGGAAGCGGTTACCGGCACCAGCGCCGAAATCAGTAAACCGGTAATGAATAAGTTACGGCCAGTTAACAGATGCATGTGGATCTTCCTTGATGAGTCCGCCGTCATGCGGGAACGCCTTTCTCTGGTGGTTAGGCTACATATAGGCAAAATGCGCAACTTTTCAAGAAACTGGCGACGCTCTCCTCTTTTTATATCTCCAGGCGGGACATTACCGCCAACAAAGCAGCCGTCACTTGGCTAGGCTTATGTGGGAGAGCGCGTAAGCCGATCTTCTGCAATCCTTGTTGGACGAACCTATGGCAGTCAAGTACGCACCCGTCTGGATCATCGTGCTGTGCATCATTGGGGTGGGGGTTGGCCTTGGCCTGCTTTTCTATTTCGACCTGGATGACCGCCTGATTGAGCTTTTGCAGTGGATGGAGAGTCGCGGCTGGCAGACGAGCCTGCTGTTTATCCTGGTCATTGCGCTGGCCATTGTGGTGCTCGCCCCTGGCGTGATTTTCACCATGGGGGCGGGCTTCGTGTTCGGTGTAGTCAAGGGAACATTGCTGGTGGTGGCAGGCACCGTCCTCGGTGCTACCATCGCCTTCCTGGCTGCCCGCTACCTTTTCGGCCCCCGGCCCTCCAGGTGGTTGATGTCACATGTACGGCCACCCCACCTGGGCGAAGTGATCAAGGATGAGGGCTGGCGCCTGGTCATGCTCACAAGGCTGGTGCCGCTGTTTCCCTTCAAGCTGTCAAACTATTTTTTTGGGCTGACACCGGTTCGCTTGCGGGACTTTGTCATCGGCAATGCCATCGGGATCATACCGATCACCATACACAATGTGTACGTGGGATCGATCGCTTCAGACCTGGCAACGCTTGGCAGCAGGGAATCGGAGCGCACACCGGTGGAATGGACCCTGTATGCACTCGGGTTCGTGCTGGCGGTGACTGCATTGATCGGCATTACCCGTATCGCACGGCGCGCGCTGGCACAGAAAATTGAACGGGAGGATATCTAATGCCCTGGATGAAATGGCTGCCCTGGCGTTTCTTCGTCCGCAAGTTTGCCACCTCCCATGGCTTTGTCGATCCGCTCTCGGTCATGGCGCATATGCAGCGGTTCGCACAACCGTCCGAAGTCGCCGAGCCGATCGAGCTTCTGCGAGCCGGTGTCATCTTTCATGCCCGCGCACTGATCAACAGCAAGGTGATCCAGCACAACCTCGACTGGGTATGGCCCTACTGGGTTGAACGGCAGTTTGATCCTCTGGACAAGTCCTTTATTCCCCGCGCATTTTCAATTACGCACTGCAACCTCAGTCACCGAAACTGGACCGCGGTGGGTCTCCCCGACTGTGAGGAAATGCCACTGGTGGATCCGCGCGGCCTGCTGACCCCGCATTACGACGGCTGGTCAATCGACACCTGGATTATCAGCGACAGCGGTGAGCAACTGGTTCCATCAAGACTGGAGCAATGTCGCCAGGAGTTCCTGCTGGGCGACAATATCAGTGTGCTGACCGAGTCCAGCCACGCCGGAATGCTCCTTCGTAATCGCGCTGTGGTGGAACGTGAAAACGGCCGCAATCAATGCCTGCTGCAACTCCAGGCTGAGAGTGGCACCGGTGGGTGGTTGGTCGTAGCACTGCGTCCCTACAATCCTGAAGGGGTCAGTTTTGTGCACAGGGTACGGCTGGATAATAGCCGCAGGAAGTGGCTCATCGAGAAGAAGTTTGCGGTCGAGTTCGATCGGCCACTCGAGCGTCACCTCGCTTCCGATTACCGTCATGGCGATATCTACCTGCACCTGCACGACGAGGGCGGTCGTACCCACGGTGAGTGTGAGGTGGGTATGGCAACTGCCGCGGCCATGTTCAGGATCGAACCGGGAAAGCCGCTGGATGTCCAGGTGAAAGTTCCGCTTGCGCCGGACCAACCCGGCGACCCGGATCGCCAGTCGCCCGCCACGCCGGGGAACTGGGATGAAACCCTGGCCAACCACTGTGCGATGGCCGTCCCCGACCAGAAAATGCAATTTCTCTACGATGCCGCCATCCGCACCCTGATCCTGCACTCGCCGAAGGATGTCTATCCAGGCCCCTATACCTACAAGCGCTTCTGGTTCCGTGACGCGGCGTTTATGATCCAGTCGCTGTTGTACGCTGGCCTGTTGGACCGCGCCGAACGGGCCCTCGACCAGTTTCCCCACCGCCAGAAGCGCGATGGTTTTTTTCATTCCCAGGATGGCGAATGGGATTCGAACGGCGAGGCCCTGTGGATCTTTGACCTGTACTGCCAGCTTACAAACCGGCCCCTCAAACCCCGCTGGCGCCAGGCGGTATTGCGCGGGGCCAGCTGGATCGACGACAAGCGGCTGCCCAGGGACGGCAGCCGCTGTGGCGGCCTGCTGCCGGCGGGCTTCAGTGCCGAGCATCTGGGACCAAACGATTGCTACTACTGGGATGATTTCTGGGGTGTGGGAGGCCTGCAGGCTGCCGCCGCCATGTGCGCGCGGGAAGGGCTGGAAAACGACAGTACCCGCTTCTCGCACCAGGCGACGGATTTCCAGCAAACCATCGATGCCAGCCTCGCCGCAGCCGCTGAGCGCCTGGGCCGCCCGGCGATGCCGGCCTCGCCGAACCGGCGCCTGGATCCCGGTGCCATCGGTTCCATTGTGGCCGGCTATCCGTTGAGCCTTTACCCACCGGATGATCCGCGACTGCTTGACCTGGCAGAATTCCTGATGGAGAAATGCTTTGTCGCCGGCGGCTTCTTCCAGGACATGATCCATTCAGGTATCAATGCCTATCTGACCCTGCACATCGCACAGGTGCTCCTGCGCGCGGGGAATGCCCGGTGCGTGGAGCTGATGCGTAACGTTGCGCAGCTGGCGTCGCCCACCGGGCAATGGCCCGAGGCCATCCATCCGCACTCACTGGGCGGTTGCATGGGTGATGGCCAGCACGCCTGGGCCGCCGCCGAATGGGTGGCGATGCAGCGCAACTGCTTCGTGCGCGAGGAAGGCGGCACGCTGGTCCTTGTATCCGGCCTGCCCCCGGAATGGCTTAGCGACCAAACCGCCACCGCTTCACTGCATTTCGGGCCGGCGCCAACCCGCTTCGGCCGTATCACTGTGGAGGTGGCCCCGGGGGCTACCCCAAGGGTGAGCTGGATGGCCGAATGGCATGGGGAGGAACCCCCGATCGAGGTCCGTGCGCTGGGCTTTACCGCCATCCGGGCCGCTCCAGGGGCCCAGGAAGTGGAGCTCGCGCCGCAGTGAACATTGTGATGCTCACTAATACCTATCTCCCCCATGTGGGTGGTGTGGCACGCTCGGTGGCAGCCTTTGCGGCAGAATACCGCGCCCGCGGACACCGGGTTCTCATCGTGGCACCGGAGTTCTCCCAGTACGTCAAGGGAGAAGAGGACGTGGTTCGCATCCATGCCATCCAGAACTTTAATGGCAGCGATTTTTCCGTGGCCCTGCCCTTCTCCGGACACCTCAGCGATCGACTCGATGAATTCCAGCCCGACATTGTGCACTCGCACCACCCTTTCCTGCTCGGCATGACCGCAGTGCGCATTGCCCGCTCCCGCGGGCTGCCCCTGGTTTTCACCCATCACACTCTCTACGAGCGCTATACCCACTATGTCCCCGCAGACTCCCAGGCCCTGAAACGCTTTGTGATCGAGCTGGCTACGCGGTATGCCAACCTTGCGAGCCTGGTGTTTGCGCCCAGCGAGAGTATTGCGCGCATCCTGCGCGAACGCGGTGTCACCACTCCGATCGAGGAGATGCCCACGGGGCTACAGGAGGAGCAGTATTTGCCCGGCGATGGCGCGCGCATGCGAGCGGAGCTCGGCATCCCCGCGGACGCCTATCTCCTGGGTCACCTGGGTCGGCTGGCTCCGGAAAAAAACCTCGAATTTACCGCGCTGGCAGTGGCGGATTTTATGCAGGAACACACTGACACACACTTCCTGCTGGTTGGCAGTGGCCCCAGCTCCGGCATGATCGAGAATATTTTTAATGCCAGGGGGATGGCTGGCAGGCTGCATGTGCCCGGCACGCTCCAGGGCTCCCGCCAGCGCGACGCCTATGCTGCAATGGACACCTTCGTATTCGCCTCAACCAGCGAAACCCAGGGCATGGTGCTGACTGAAGCCATGGCCGCATCGGTACCGGTGGTTGCCCTTGATGCCAATGGCAGCAGGGAAGTAGTGCGCGACAAAATCAATGGCCGCCTCGTGACAGCGGCTAACCGCCAGGACTTCAGTGATGCCATCGCATGGATTTACCGCCGCTCAGCCGACGATCGCCGGCTACTGCACACCGCTGCCCTGGAGACTGCCCGTGATTTCTCCATGGAGCGCTGCGCCACCAGGGCCCTGGATCTCTATCGGCCGCTACTGAAAAAAAGCTGGGCCCTCGATGATTCGGTCTACGACCAGTGGATGCGGCTGCGCAACCTGATCGCCGCCCAGTGGGACATCCTGGAGGGCGTGACCAGTGCCGCCGGTGCGGCCTTTGGCCAGCCGCCACGCCGCTAGCAGCAGGTTTGCACATCCTATGATGAGTCGTATTGAGACAGCCCTGCGCCGACTGCGCCGCCGCTTCAGCCGCAGCGCGTGGATGGCTCACCTACTCAAGTTGCCCACCAGTGACAGCCATCCCAGTGATCACGGCCTTATCCTGATCCAGGTGGACGGGCTCGCCTATCCCCAGCTGCAGAAAGCCCTCGCGAAAAAAAGAATGCCCTTCCTGCAGAAACTGATCCGTAAGGAACACTACCAACTCGACCATCTTTTTTCCGGGGTTCCATCGACAACCCCCGCCGTCCAGGCCGAATTGTTCTACGGTGTTCGCGCAATCGTGCCCGCTTTCGGGTTCATGATGCGTGACACCCAGCAACTGGTGCGTATGTACGATCCGGAGGCCGCCTGTGCCGTTGAGGAAAAACTCGAGGCGCGCGTAGACGATCCACTGCTCAAGGACGGCAGCTGCTACCTGAGCCTGTTCCGTGCCGGCACCGCCGATGGCGAGGCACATTTCTGTCCCGCTTCCCGCGGCTGGGGGCCGGCGATGCGCGAGGCCACCCCACTCACCGTGATACTCGTGATCCTCAGCAACCTGTGGGGACTGATCCGTACCGGGGCCCTGCTACTTGTCGAACTGGTGCTGGCGGTGATCGACTCGATCCGGGGGGTCTTCTCGGGGGAAAACTTC
Source organism: Microbulbifer sediminum (assembly GCF_021729035.1). GTDB lineage: Bacteria > Pseudomonadota > Gammaproteobacteria > Pseudomonadales > Cellvibrionaceae > Microbulbifer > Microbulbifer sediminum. Next base: position 385,906 of record NZ_JAJSAP010000002.1, read on the forward strand.
TGGCGTGAGCTGATGTTCATTCCCACACGCGTCGCTGTCACCATCCTGATGCGCGAGCTGTGCACCTTCGGGGTCAAGATCGACATAGCCCGCGGCCTCCCGGTGATCTACGTCAACCTGCTGGGATACGACGAGCAGTCACACCGGCGCGGCCCTAACTCGGCATTTGCCCACTGGGTGCTCAAGGGCATCGATGATGCCATCGGGCGCATCTGGCGGGCTGCACACCGGTCAGAAAAGCGACAGTACGATGTCTGGATCTTCTCCGACCACGGCCAGGAGCAGGCCGAACCCTACGAGGTGCGCCACGGTCGCAGCCTGGGGGAAGCCCTTTCCGAGGCTCTGCGCGACCTGCCCGGTGATACAAGCAGCTATCGCAGTACCGGCCGTCGCGGGGTACAGTTGGAGCGGGCACGCATGTTCGGCAGTGAGTGGATCGAAAAAATGATCCCGGAGGATGGCAATGGCACGGGGTCAGAGCCGCCACTGGCGCTCGCCGCCCTGGGTCCGGTTGCCATGCTGTACAACCTGCGGACAAATGGCACACCACGGGCCGAGGTAGCCCGCTTGATCGTCGAGCGCGCCGCGGTGCCACTGGTCCTTTACCGGGCCTCAGACGATGACAACGCTCCGGTGCACGGCTGGTGGCGTGATGGTGCCGTGGAATTGCCCCGGGATGGCCAGCTCCTGATGGGCGACGAGCACCCCTTCGCAGAGCAGACCGCTATCGATCTCGCGCGCCTGTGCCATCATCCCGATGCCGGTGATTTCATCATGTGTGGCTGGTGCGTGGGGGAGGAGCCGATGACCTTCGCCGTTGAAAACGGCAGCCATGGCGGGCCCGGCCCGACCGAAACCAATGCCTTCGCCCTGCTGCCCAAAGACATCCGGCGCCCGTCACAGGGGTACTGGCGCGCCGGGGACCTGCGGCGCGCGGCACAGCAGTTCCTGCATCACTACTATCCCCTGGTTCCGGTTCACCGGCCAACGGCCGTCAGGACCCTGCGGGTAATGACCTACAACGTACACAGTTGCCAGGGCGTCGACGGCAAGTACTCGGCGCGGCGTATCGCCCGCGTGATTGCCCGTTACCAGCCCGATGTGGTGGCACTACAGGAGCTCGACGTCAGCCGTCCGCGCAGCGGCGGGGAGGACCAGGCGGAACGGATCGCCCGCTATCTACAGATGGATTTCCAGTTCCACCCCGCCATCCACATGGAGGAGGAACGCTATGGCGATGCCATCCTGTCGCGACTGCCAATGCGGGTAATCAAGAAGGAGATCCTGCCGGGCCCACCGGAAGCCGCCTCCATGTCACTGCTACCCACCGTGGATGAGCCCCGCGGCGCGGTCTGGGTAGAGATCGATCACAACGGTGAGAAGGTGCAGATCGTGAATACCCACCTGGGACTCAGCAAGGCGGAACGCCTGCGCCAGGTGGACGCGCTGGTAGGACCGGAGTGGCTGGGACACCCGGAGTGCAATGGGCACAAGGTATTACTGGGAGACTTCAATACGCTGCCCAATTCCGCCGAACACAAGCGCCTGTGCGAGCACCTACACGACGCCCAGGTCCATCTCGCCAACCACCGTCCCCGGGGAACCTTTCCCAGTCGGCTGTCCCGGGCCCGGATCGACTATATATTCATCGGCCGGCGCCTGAAGGTGTCAAAAGTACTGGTGCCGCGCACAGAGCTGACCCAGGTGGCATCGGATCACCTGCCACTGGTGGCGGACCTGGAGTTACCGGCCGCCAGGGGTGAACGGGACGCCAACGGCCAGTGACTAAAGAACCGTAACTTGACTTGATGGTCCAATCCAGCAGCTATATGATTTGCCCAATCGTTCAATAGCAGGAGAAGCTAATGCAACCCCAAGTCTACTCATCCTCTGGCGCCCTGGACCGCGCTGAATCGGCCAAGGTGCTGCGTAACACTTACGCTCTGCTCGCCATGACCGTGCTGTTCAGTGCGTTTACCGCGGGTGTCGCCATGGCCCTGGGCATGGGGCGTGGCATGGGGCTGATTTGCTCCATTGCCGCCATCGTGCTGGTCTGGTTTGTCCTGCCGCGCACCGCCAATTCCGGCGCCGGCGTCGGCGTGGTGTTTGCATTCACCGGACTGCTGGGCGCATCCCTGGCACCACTGCTGAACTACTACGTGGCCGCCGGCATGGCCCAGGTGATTACCCAGGCGCTGGGTACCACTGCGCTGATCTTCTTTGCCCTGTCCGCCTACGTGCTGACTACCCGCAAGGATTTCAGCTTTATGGGCGGGTTCCTGTTCGTGGGCCTGATCGCCGTACTGGTCTGCGCCCTGGGCATGATGATCGCCGGCTTCTTCGGCGTGCACATGCCGCTGGCCAGCGTAGTCCTGAGCGGCGTTATCGCCCTGCTGTTCTCCGGCTTTATCCTGTATGACACCAGTGCCATCATCAACGGCGGTGAGACCAACTACCTGATGGCCACCACGCGTCTGTACCTGGATATCCTGAACCTGTTCACCGCCCTGCTGCACATTATCGGGTTCGCTTCCGACGACTGATGCCGCCAGCTGATTGAACAGTCTCACCGGGGCCCCGCTTTGAGCGGGGCCTTTTGTATCCGGCCACTTCTGACACCCGCAACCAAGCCGCCATGAACTTTACCCTCGCCGTCTACGCCGCTCCCCATGCCAGCCAGTCTGCCGCGACCGCCCTGCGCTTTGCGCAGGCATTGCTGCGGCAGGGCCATCAACTGTACCGGGTCTTCTTCTACTGCGATGGTGTCCACAATGGCAGTAGCCTGGCCACGCCGCCCCAGGATGAAACTGACCTGCTGCCGGCCTGGCAGTCGCTACAGGCCGAGCATGGGCTGGACCTAGTGGTCTGTATCGCCGCGGCGCAAAGGCGCGGCGTGCTGAGTGAAGCCGAAGCGAAACGGCTGGAGCGGCCCGCTGCCAACCTTGCCCCGGGCTTCGAGCTGGCCGGGCTTGGCCAGCTGGCCGACGCCGTCGCCCATTCCGACCGCCTGGTGACGTTTGGAAGCTGAGGAGCATAGTCATGGGAAAGAGATCGCTCGCGCTGTGCCGGCAGGCACCTTACGGCAATGCCCTGGCCCGTGAGGGGCTGGAGGCCGTCCTGGCCGCTTCAGCACTGGAACAGGCCCCCGACCTGCTCTTCAGCGGGGACGGGGTTTTCCAGCTGCTGCCCGGGCAGGAACCTGACGGCATTGGCCAGAAGAACCTGCAGCGCAACCTGCAGGCGCTCCCGATATTCGACATCGAGCGGGCTTACGTCTGCGAGCATAGCCTCTCACAGCGCGGCCTCAGCCTGGACGACCTGGCCACAGGCGGCCCCGCGTTGCACCCGGTGTCCGACATCGGCAAACTGATCTCCAGCTACGATACCGTGTTGAGTTTTTGAGCCATGAGCCTGCATATTGTCAGTAAATCGCCCTTCTCCAGCACCGCACTCGCGGATTGCCTTACATCTTTTATCGAGGGTGACGCACTGGTGCTGATCGAGGACGGGGTCTATGCGCTCAGTGGCGCCCTGAAGAGCCAGCCTGTCGTCGGGCCGGTATACTGCCTGGCGGCCGACGCACAGGCCCGGGGCCTCACCATCCCGGCTGCCGTGGAGGCGATCGACGACGACCGCTGGGCATCGCTGTGCACGGAACACAATCCTATCGTCAGCTGGTTCAGGTGATGGGCATGATAACTATCGAAGGGCGGGATATACCGCTGGACAAGGAAGGCTTCCTGCGCAACCTGGACGACTGGAGCCCGGAGGTGGCGGAGGCACTTGCCCGGGCAGAGGGTATCGAACTCACCGAAGCCCACTGGGAGATTATCCACCTGCTACAGGACTTCTACCGCGAGTTCGAGTTGTCGCCGGCCATGCGCCCCCTGGTGAAGTACGTGGCACAGCACCTGGGTGCCGAGAAAGGTCGCAGTATTTACCTCATGCGCCTGTTCCCCGACAGCCCGGCCAAGCTGGGCAGCAAGATCGCCGGCCTGCCCAAACCCACAAACTGCCTCTGATCAACCCGACCGGCCGGTGACCGCCATTCAGACGTGCAGGATCACCCGGCGCCGGCCGTGATGGTGCCGGTGCTCCCACAGGAAGATGCCCTGCCAGGTCCCCAGCAGCAAACGGCCATCCCGCACCGGAATGGACAGGCTGGTCGCGGTCAGCGATGCCTTGATATGGGCCGGCATGTCATCGGGCCCCTCAAGCGTGTGGGTATAGAGCGGGTCATTTTCCGGCACCAGCCTGTTCAGCCACTGCTCCAGGTCATGGCGGGCCGAGGGGTCGGCATTTTCCTGGATTAGCAGGCTGGCCGAGGTGTGCTGGATAAACAGCGTGCATAGCCCCTCTCTGACTTCCTGGCGGGCCAGCCACCGGCCCACTTCCGCGGTGAACTCATGCAGGCCCTGCCCGTCAACTGCGATCTCTATTTCACCCACAGGCATAGGCCACCTCCTCTCTGTCCTGTCCTGGCGACCGGCAACACTGGCTTGTTGCCGCGCCCTGTTCGCGACTTTACTTTAACTACCGGGATTATACGGCGCGACCACGGATCGTTATAATCCGCGGCCCCAGATCCCGGCCACAACAACTGGCCCTTTTTTGAGACTGTAACCGGCATGGCCCTGCACCGAGTAAATACCGACGACTATCCCGCCCAGCTGCACGAGAAAGCCGAACGGCTCCGCGAGCGCTACAGCGCCTATACCGACCTGGCCCCAGAGGTGTTCCCCTCCCCGCCCAGTCACTACCGGCTGCGGGCCGAGTTCAAGGTATGGCAGGAGGACGGCAAGGCGCATTACGCCATGTACCGCCAGGGTGAATACAAGCAGCCATTTATCATCGAAGAGTTCACCGTCGGCTCGGAATTGATGAATCGCCTGATGCCGCAGGTGCTGGAAGCGGTCAATGCCAGTGAGGTGCTGCGCAAGCGCCTGTTCTCGGCAGAGTTCCTCACCACCCTGAGCGGCGACGCGCTGGTGACCCTGATTTACCACAAGAAGCTCGACCAGGAATGGGAGCAGGAAGCCCGGGGCCTGCAGGAACAACTCGGTTTCCCGATCCTGGGCCGCTCGCGCAAGCAGAAGCTGGTGCTGGAACGGGATTACGTCATCGAGAAGTTGCAGATCGGGAACAGGACCTACCAGTACAAGCAGGTGGAGGGCAGCTTCACCCAGCCCAACGGGGAAATCTGCCGGGCCATGATCGGTTGGGCCAGGGATGCCTGCCGGGACAGCGAAGGTGACCTGCTGGAACTCTACTGTGGTAATGGCAACCTGACCATTCCCCTGTGCGAAAACTTTGACAAGGTACTGGCAACGGAAATCTCCAAAGTCTCGGTCGCTTCCGCACAGGAAAACATTCGCACGAACGGCATCACCAACCTGGATATCGTGCGCCTGTCCAGTGAGGAGTTCACCCAGGCGATTGACAAGGTGCGACCGTTCCGCCGCCTGCGGGATATCGACCTCGACAGCTATGACTTTTCCACGGTACTGGTGGACCCGCCGCGGGCGGGACTGGACGCGGACACCTGCGCCATGGTGGCGCGCTTCCCGCGTATTCTCTACATCTCCTGCAATCCCGATACCCAGCTGGAAAATTTAGCGACGCTGAGCAAAACCCACCGCATCGAGCGTTTCGCGCTGTTCGACCAGTTTCCCTACACCGACCATACCGAGACCGGTCTGCTGCTGGTACGGCGTTAGTCAGCGGCCGTCCTGTGCCTGCGATTCCCGTTGCAGGCGTTTTTCCAGGCGCTGCCGGGCAGCCGTAGCGTATTCCTCACAGGCAGACTGGCTAACCAGCGGCTCGGGGGCGCCGGGACCCAGCCGCTGCCACAGGCGGCTGGCGGAGGGATGCGTCGTCACCAGGATATCGCAGTCCAGCTCCCCTACCCGCTCCAGGGTCTCCCGGAGCGCCGGCAACAGATCGGAATCCGTGTAGCGGAATACATCGTCCGAAATCGCCGTAAGGCTGTCGGCATAGACCATCGACCGGCAGTTGCCTCTGCCATCGCAGCTTTGCCAGGTCCAGCTGGTGCCGCCCGGCGTATGCCCCGGGGTCGCAACTGCCTCCAGCTCCAGCACTCCCAGCCGCAGGTGCTCCCCGTCCACGATGCGGCGTACGGAGGAAACCGGGGCGAACTCTTGCAGGCTCAGTAACTGCGGGTCACTGCGATCGCTGGCACCCCGCTCGAGCACCGCTGCCGCGGGCGCCCGCGCCACCACGGTGGCACCCGTGCGCCGCTGCAGCTGTGCGATCCCGCCGGCGTGATCGAAATGTTCGTGGGAGTTCAGAATAAAGCGGACATCCCCGGGACGGAATCCCAGCGCGCGGATATTGTCCTCAACCAGTGGCGCGGCGCCGGCGGTGCCACCATCCAGCAAGATATGACCATCCGCCGAGGTGACCAGCACCGCACTCAGCCCACAGGTCCCCACATACCAGGTATTGGCAAAGATCCTTGTTGCCGGTGCCGGGGACTCCCAGCCATCATCATTCCGGCACTTTTCACTGGCCGCCTGCGCAGTGCCGGCCAGGCAGAAAGTCACACAGATCGAAACCAGTATTTTCGGCAACATAGGATTTCCCTTTTTCTTATTTATTTCGGGCCAGTGGCAATTGTCAGAACTGCCTGCCCAGGATCCGCCTGGCCGCGTCCAGGGCAAAATCCCGGTATTCGGATTCCAGCGCCGCCATTTCTATCTCGAACTTGAACCGTTCCTTTGGCGAGAGCTTCTTCCACTCCTGCAGGATAGGGATATGCTGGGTTTTATCGGCGATGGTGTAGAACGCCACAAACTCCTCTTTCACCCCCTGCTCCACCTGTAGTGCATCGAGCAACACACGAATGCGGATCGCAGCCTCGGTCATGCCGACCCCCTCGTCCAGCAATGTCCGGGCAATAATCTGGATGCTGTCGTTGACACGCTGGCGCTGCTCCTCAGCCGCCTGCTCCAGTTCGGCCAGCTGTTGTTTCTGCTTCCGGGTCGCTACCTGCAGCCGGCGCAGGTAATAGCCCGCTATCGCGGCGAGCGCAAAAATAACCAGCGCTGCCAGCACCAGCAGCCAGGTGGGAAACTCGGTCATGACAACCCCTTCTACGACAGGATGGATTCCAGCACTGCCAGCCCCAGGCTGGCAGTAACGATAGACAACAGCGTGCTGAGCGCGACGATATTCGCAGCCAGCTGGCTGTTGCCGCCCAGTGCGCGCGCCATGATAAACGAAACCGTCGCCGTGGGCGCGGCCGCCATCAGGAACAGCACGCCGAGGGACTGTGACGGCAGTCCCAGCAGCCAACCGCAAGCCAGCAACACCAGCGGCACCACTAACAGCTTGAAAGCCGATGCCCCGACGGCACCGGCGGAACTCTGGCGCAACCGGCTCAGGTCCAGGCTGGCGCCGATACACAGCAGTGCCAGCGGCAGGGTAATGGAAGCCAGGTAATCCCCGGTCTGCAGCAAAATATCCGGCAGTTGCAGGCCCAGCTCGCGGAAGACCAGGGCCAGGACAATGGCAATGATCAGAGGGTTCTGCGCAATATCCCGCAGCAGTCGCGCCCAGCTGAAACGGGCCCGCTGGCTGTAAACGGCGAACAGCGACACCGCAGCGAGGTTATAGAGGATGGTGACCACCGCCATCAACAGTGCCGCCTGTGCGAGGCCGCTGTTACCGTAGGCATTCAGAGCCCAGGCCAGGCCGATAATCCCCAGGTTGCCGCGGAAGGCGCCCTGGATAAACGCGCTGCGGTCACCGCGTGCCAGCGGCCGCGCTGCCAGCCACGCCAGCGGCATGGTCAGCAGAGTGCCGACTGCCCCGGCAAGCAGCAACGGCCACTGCTCGGACAGCTCGGCACCAGCCGTAAAGATATTGATAAACAGCAGCACCGGCAGGGTGATCAGGTAAACCAGCCGCGACGCATCGTCGACAAACGATTCGCTCAGCAATCCCACCTGTGCCAGGCAGTAGCCAATCAACAGGGTCAGGAAAATCGGGGCGGTAACCGAAAGCGCAAACGCGAATGTCTCCATTGGCAATCAGGTTTCCCCGGTCTCGACCTCGGGGGACTCCTCCCCCTCAGCCTCCGGTTCCGGCAGAGCGGCACGATGGGCGTCCTCGGCCTTTTCCCGCAATGCGGGGTCGATCTGCTTGCGGGTCTTGGCACCCAGCTTTCGCAGACTGTCGATACGCTTCACCGCATTGCCACGACCACTGGCGAGCCGCTTGTAGGTCTGCTGGTAGGCATCCTCGGTCTGGCGGATACGGTTGCCCAGCTCGTCCAGGGCAGCCAGGACCATGGAAAACTGGTCGTGCAGCTTGCCGGCCTCGTCGGCGATCTTCTCCGCATTCTTGTTCTGCTTCTCGTAACGCCAGATATTCTCCACTGTGCGCAGTGTGGCCATCAGGCTGGTGGGGCTCACCAGCACAATGTGGCGATCATAGGCATAGCGGAAGAGGCCCGGATCCGCCTGCATCGCGAGCATATAAGCCGCTTCGATGGGTACGAAGATGAAGACAAAATCCAGCGAGCGTACCCCCTCGAGTTGCTCGTAGGCTTTCTTGTTCAAACCGGCAATATGGGCCCGCAACGAGTTGACATGTTGCTTCAGTGCCTGCGCCCGCTGCTCATCGGTCTCAGCGGAGGCATAGCGCTCGTAATCGGTCAGCGAGACCTTGGCATCGATAATCAGGTCCTTGTTTTCCGGCAGGCGCACGATCACATCCGGCTGGCGACGCTTGCCGTCGCTGGTAATGGTCACCTGGGTCTCGTATTCGCGCCCCTTCTGCAGGCCCGACTCCTCCAGCAGCCGCTCCAGCACCACCTCGCCCCAGTTGCCCTGCACCTTGCTGTCGCCCTTGAGTGCCGAAGTCAGGTTGAGGGCCTCGTCACTGATACGCTGGGTCTGCTCACGCAGGGCCTTAATCTGGCCCAGCAAGGAATTGCGCTCGGCATTCTCGCGATCATAGACATGCTCCACCCGCTTGCGGAAGTCCCCCAACTGGCGCTCCAGGGGATCCAGGCTCTTGCGCAGGCTGTCCTCGCTACGACGCACGAACGCCTGCTGCTTTTCCTCGAAGATACGGTTGGCCAGGTTCTCGAACTGCTCTGCCATGGACTTGCGGGTCTGCTCCAGTAGCTGGCGCTGTTCCGCCAGGGCGGCCTCGCTCTTTTCCACCAGCACCTGGCTACGGGTCAAACGCTGGGCCTTATCCGCCAGTTCCGCGCGCAGCTTTTCCTGCTCGGCCAGCAGCTGGGACTCCCGTTCGCGGGAGCCCTCCAGGCGCGCCCGGGCCACGCCCAGTTCATTGCGGCACGCCTCCAGTTCCTCCCGCTGGGCGTCGCTGTCGTTGCGTGTCCGCTCTAGGGCCCGGAGCGGACCGCGCCGGGCCAGGGCGGACATCGCAATGATCGCAACCACCGCCACCATAACTGCAGCCAGGGCCTGCTCCGCACTTAACTGGAGGGGAAATACTTCCATAGGGGACTCTGTTTCTCTGGTTATTGAACCGGATCGGGCGAACGCATTCAGCGGGTCGCAGCCACCTAGACCGGCCGGGATTTTGGTATGCTTTCGGCCAAGCGGACCCGAGTGATGAAACTGGATGCCATTCCATTGACCGACACGCATTCTAACAAGGGCGGTTATCGCCCCCCAAGTGCCCTGATTTTTGATTCCGGCGTGGGTGCCATCAGCATCGCCCGGGAAATTCGCGCCCTGCTGCCGGGCCTGACCCTGCATTTCGGGGTGGATAACGGCTTCTTTCCTTACGGGGACAAAAGCGAGGAGCAGCTGCGGCCCCGCATCGTGGCGACAGCCACCACCATGATGCAGCATTGCGGGGCCGACATCCTGGTTGTGGGCTGCAATACCGCCAGCACCCTGGCACTGCCGGAGTTGCGGGCCGCCCTGCGCACCCCGGTGGTCGGCGTGGTGCCGGCGGTCAAGCCGGCCGCCCGTGCGAGCCGCTCCGGCACTATCGCCCTGGTGGCGACCGAGGGCACCGTCAACCGGGAATACACCCGCGGCCTGATCCGGGACTTCGCTGACGGGGCGAAGGTGATCAACGTGCCGGCGCCGGAACTGGTGCGACTGGCAGAAGCCAAATTGCGTGGGGAGCAGCTCACCCACAACCAGCTCGCACCAGTGCTGGCCCGGATCTTCGACGTGCCGGGCGGTGAACAGGTCGATACGGTCGTGCTGGCCTGCACCCATTTTCCGCTGCTGCGCGCAGAACTGGATCGTTATGCCCCGCGAACGGTAGAGTGGCTGGATTCCGGCGCTGCCATCGCCCGCCGGGTACACTGGTGGCTGGGCGAGATGGGGCTCACGCTGCCCCAGGCCCCCGGCGACGGCAGGTTGCTGATGACGGCCGCCGACCCACGGGGCGACATTGCCGCTGCCTTCAGCGAGTTCCCGCTGCAGAGCGAGATCATCGGCCCCGGAGCCGTTACTCCGCCCCGGGGACCGGAACAGAACCACCAATAACCCACCGGTCGGGGACTATCCCATGCTGCAACTGGCGTTTCCAGCCTTGGACATCCTCTCCCAGCTGCCCGAAGGCGGGCTGCTGCTGACGCCCAATAACCGCCTGCGCAACCGCTGCCAGCAGGTGTACGCCAACAGTCGCGGCGAACAGCGCAACTGGTCACCGCCCGCAGTGGAATCCCTGCAGGGCTGGTTGGATACCACCTGGGCCCGCTTGCAACAACAGGGCTGGCAACCGTCATGGAAACCGGTCCTGACCCCTGAACAACGCCAGCTGTTGTGGCAACGGGCCCTGGACCAGACCCTGGATCGACAGTTGCTGAACAGCCAGCAGTTGTGCCGTGATGCCGACGCCGCCCTGTCACAACTGATCCAGTGGCGCATCCTGGATTTGGCGCATCTACACGGAGAGGCTCTGGGCGCGGCCATCGCACCGCACCTGGAGCAGTTCGCCCTGGCACGGGATGCCTTCCCGTTCTTCGATCTGCTCGAGGCGTTTGTGGCAGAACTGCACCGGCAGGATGCCGTCACACCGGATATGCGGGACCTCGTGCTGGCCCGCGCCTTCACTGAAGGGGTGTTGCCCACCCTGCCCTGTATCGCCATGGCTGGTTTCGCACAGGTATCGCCCCTGGCCGACTATTTGATCCGGTCGGCCGCCAGCAAGGTTGAGCAGCACCCTGTCACCCGGCAGCCGAGCCGGGTGACCGTCGCGCCCTGCAGCGATCTGGAGGAGGAGCTGTACAGCGCTGCGCGCTGGGCCGCCGGGCATCTTGAGCGGGATCCTCACGCAACCCTGGGCATCGTGGTAAACAACCTGGGGCAGTGTCGTGCGCAGGTGGAGACCATCTTCGCCCGGGTGCTGGAGCCCCAGGCGCTCGATCCGACACAGCCGCGCTACACCCTGCCGTTCAACTTTTCCGCCGGCACGCCACTGGCACAGACGCCCATTGGCGCCGGTGCGCTGCAGCTCCTCGAAATCCTGCAGGACCAGTGGGATTACTCGCAGCTGCGCAATCTACTGTTCAGCCCTTTCTGGGGCGCCGCTACAGGCGACGGGGCAGCCGCAGCCTCGCCCCGGCATGAAGAAGCGGAAGCGACCCTGCGCAGCGCCCTGTTCCGCCAGCTGCAGAAACGCGAGCTGTGGCAGGTGCGCGGCGACACCTTGCGCTACTGCGCCGAACAGCTGGCAGAGCGGCTGGCCCTGCCACAGCCGGTGCTGCCCCGCCAGCTGGAGACCGTGGGGGACTGGGCGCGTCGCTGGCAGAAGGCGCCCGCAGAGACCTGGGCAGAGCGATTCTCACGCTTACTCGAGGCACTGGGCTGGCCCGGGCCGCGCAATCCGGACAGCCAGGAGTACCAACAGCTGAACCAGTGGGAACGGGTGCTGGAAGAATTCGCCGCATTATCCCCCTTTACCGGCATCCTGACCCTCAACCAGGCCCTCCAGCACCTGCGCCGGATTGCCAGCCGCACGCCTTTCCAGGCCGAGACCCGGGACGGGCCCGTGCAAATTCTGGGCGTGCTGGAGGCCGGCGCCCTGTCCTTCGATCAACTGCGCCTGGTCGGGTTTGGCCAGCAGCAATGGCCACCCGCGCCGGCCCCAAACCCGCTGTTGCCGGTGCAGTGGCAGAAGCACTGGCAGATGCCCCGGGCCAGCGCTGAGCGGGAACTGGAGCTGGCCGGGGAACTCACCTCCGACCTGCTGGGTGCCAGCAGCAACGTGGTTATCAGCTACGCCCGCGAAGCCGATGGCGTCGAACAGGGACTGAGCGCCCTGTTCCCCGTGACATCGATGGAAACCGCTGGCGAGCCCGGAAATACGCTGGCGAAGACATCCTACCCGCTTGCAGACCACTATCAGCTACTGGCGCAATCGCCCTCCCTGGAGGCAATCGCCGACCCGGCCTTCCCAGCCCTCAGCCCTCCTGAGTGCAGGCCAGTGCGCGGTGGCTCCGGAGTCCTCAAGGCCCAGGCATTGTGCCCGCTTAACGCCCAGCTCCACTACCGGCTGGGTGCGCTCGTGTACAACGCGCCAACCCTGGGCCTGAACCCGGCCGAGCGCGGCAAACTGATGCACGAGGCGCTGGCCGGGTTCTGGCAACGCTGCGGCGACTCGGCGAGCCTCCAGCAGTGCAGCGATGACGAACTCGATGACGCCATTCGCGGCGCCGTCACCGAGGCAATCCGGCAGCTGCGCCGCCACCAGGCACATCTGCCCGAGGGATTCTGGCGCCTGGAGCAAGAGCGGCTCGAGCGCCTGCTGGCAGAGTGGCTCAAACTGGAAATGACCCGCCCCGGCTTCCGGGTGGAGGCGACGGAATTCCAGCAGACGATGGAAATCGGCGGCCTGAGCTTCGAGCTGCGCCTGGACCGACTGGATCGGCTCCCCGACGGCACTGCGATGGTGATCGACTACAAAAGCCGCCAGCCCTCGGTGAGGGACTGGCAGCAGGAGCGCCTGCGGGAACCCCAGCTGCCCATGTATGCCCTGTCGCGACCGGACGCCCGCGCCATCGCCTTCGGGCAGGTGCGATTCGGCGAATGCACCTGGAGCGGCACGGGCGAACTGGCACAGCCAGTGCCAGGGATCAAGGCGGTCGGCGACCTTGAAAAGGACGGCCCGTTCGGTACCTGGGCACAACTGGCCGAGCACTGGGAGCAGAGCCTGGCGATGCTTGCCACCGAGTACCGGAGCGGGCATGCCGCACTGCGCTTTGACCGAATCAAGAATGACAACAACGAGAACCTCTGGCCGCTCAATCGCTGGCCCGAACGGGAGCAGGCCTGACCCATGAACGAACTCGACCTGCCGCAAAACGAGCGCGACACCGTGGAGCCCGAATCAAACCATTCCCGCCGGCCTGCCGATGCGGACGCGCGCGCCGCCGCCCTGGACATCAGCCGAAGCTTTGCCGTGTCGGCACCGGCTGGCTCCGGCAAGACGGGGCTGCTCACCCAACGGGTACTGAAGCTACTGGCACACAGCCGCCAGCCCGAGGATGTACTCGCCATCACCTTTACCCGCAAGGCTGCCGGCGAGATGCGCGAGCGCCTGGTTAAAGCCTTGCTCCAGGCCCGCGACGAACCGCGCCCGGACAATCCACACGAGGCAGTGACCTGGGACCTGGCGCGGCTCCTGCTGGAACAGGACCAGCGTCACAACTGGCAGCTGCTGAAGGCACCACAGCGACTGAGGTTCCAGACCATCGACGGCCTGTGTCGCAGCCTCGCCAGCCAACTGCCCCTCGACAGTGGCCTGGGCGCCCCGGGCGAACCTCTGGAGCAGCCATCAATCGCCTACCAGATGGCAGTCTCCAAACTGCTGGAGGGCCTGGCCAGCGAGACACCGGACCCGTCGTTGCAGAGACTCCTCCTGCACCTGGACAACGACCTGGGCCAGCTCGACAAACTGTTGCAGATGCTGCTCGAAAAACGCGAGCAGTGGCTCGGCCAGCTGGTGGACATCGGCACCGGGGACAGTGCCGATGCGCGCGAATACTTCCACCGTGTGGTGGATGAAATGACCACCGAAAACCTGCAGCAGTTGCGCGACGCCCTGGGCAGTGCCACCGGCGAATTACTACAGCTGGCGGACTATGCCGGCAGCAACCTGCAGAGAGAAAACCCCGCCCATCCCCTGGCGCGCTGTGCCGGAATCAGCACACCGCCGCCAACAGACCACAGCGGCCTGGCCTCCTGGTCCGCGTTGACAGAATTACTGGTGACAGCCAAGGGGGAGTGGCGCAAGGCCGGCGGCCTGAACAAGAAACTGGGCTTTATCTCCCCGGCCAAGACCGATCCGGAATATGACCGCGCGCAGGAAAACAAGGCGCGCATGAAAGCGTTGCTGGGCGAGCTGGCGGAAAACGACCCCCTCCTGGCGGCCATCAACGAAGTGCGCCGGCTGCCGTCGGCGCTGCCACAGGACCAGTGGGACCTGCTGGAAGCGATGGCGGAAGTACTGCCCCGGTTGGTGGCACAGCTAAAACTCGTGTTCCAGCAGCTTGGCGCGACCGACTACACCGAAGTGGCACAGGCGGCACTGGTGGCCCTGGGGGACAGCGATGCGCCCACGGACCTGGCGCTCAAGCTGGACCTGCAAGTGCAGCACATCCTCGTCGACGAGTTCCAGGACACGTCCCAGATGCAGTTGCAGTTGCTGGAGAAGCTCACCGCCGGCTGGCAACCGGATGATGGCCGCACCCTGTTTATCGTCGGGGACGGCATGCAATCCTGTTACGGCTTCCGCAACGCCAACGTGGGTATTTTCCTCGAGGCACGGGCACACGGTATTGGCGAGGTGGCCCTCGAGCCGCTCGACCTGCGGGTGAATTTCCGCTCTGACAGCGCCGTGGTGGATTGGGTCAATGAGGTATTCCGGCAAGCTTTTCCCGCCCGGGACAACATCAGCCGGGGTGCCGTGCGCTACCTGGATTCCATTGCCTTTCGCGGCAACGGCTGGCCCGGCCCTGCCGTACAGTTTTACGGGTGTATCGATGATCCATACCGGACAGCAGAGGCGGCCCAGGTAACCGGGCTGGTCCGGCAACTGCAACAGCAGGACCCCGGTGGACGCATCGCCATCCTGGTACGGAAAAAGCGACACCTGGACCAGGTGCTACCGGCCCTGGCTGCGGCGGGCATCCCCTATCAGGCCCCGGAACTGGCACCGCTGGCCAGCAAGATGGTGATCCTGGACCTCCTCAGCCTGACCCGTGCGCTCCTCGATCCCAGCGACCGCCTCAGCTGGCTCGCCGTCCTGCGCGCGCCCTGGTGCGGCCTGAGCTGGGCAGACCTTCATACCCTGGCCAACTGGGGCAATGGCGAGCTCGCGGCCACAGACGCCGCGGCGCGCCCCCTGCTCCAGGCTGTTGCCAACGCGGCCGGGATTGATGGCCTGAGCGAAGCCGGCCGTCAACAACTGCAGGCCATCGGCCCGATACTGCTCGGCGCCTGGCAACAACGTGGGCGCAAACCCCTGCGCCTGTGGATCGAGGGGCTGTGGCTGGCCCTTGGCGGCCCCGCCTGTGTTGCCAGGAACGGCGAGATCGGCAATGTAGAAGACTATTTCCGGCTACTGGAGCGTCACGACCGTGGCGGTGGCATCGGCGACTGGCAGCAGTTCCAGCTGGCGCTGGAGAAGCTCTTCGCCCGTCCGGGTGAGGACGCTGCCGTGCAGGTCATGACAATCCATAAATCCAAGGGACTGGAGTTCGAGCATGTGCTGATTCCCGGCCTCGACCAGGGCGGCAAGCCCGGTGGCGACCAGCTGTTACGCTGGGCCGAATGGCTCAACAGTGGCGGCGACAGCCGCTTCCTGCTGGCACCGAAGAGTGCGCGGGGACAAAAGGACCCCCTGTTCGACTACCTCAAGTACGACAACAACGAACGCGAGCGCCTCGAGGGCACCCGGCTGCTGTACGTGGGCTGCACCCGCGCCATCCGCTCCCTGCACCTGCTCGCCTCATTGCAACCGGAGGACAAAAAACCGGGACTCAAGCCGCCCGGCAGCGCCTCCCTGCTGGCCGGGATCTGGCCGTCATTGTCGGACTGCAGCGATTGGTGTCACTGGCTGGAACCCGATGCAGAGGCAGTCCCCCCGAATGGGGGGGACGATAACCGTGAAGAAATTACCGGGCGCAATGATCACTTCCTGCGCCTGCCCCAGGGCTGGCGCCCACCCGCCATCCCCGAAACCGGGTGGCTTGCCCCCTACCGCATGGATGACTACCGCCCGCGGGAAAGTGAGGAGCCCAATATCCCCGAGCTCGGCCAGGTGACACAGCGCTGGCTGCGCCATGCCGGTACAGTGGCACATGAAACACTGGCCACCATCGCCGGCACCGGTCCCGGCCAGTGGGATGACAGCCGCATCGCAGCACAGCGCCCGCTATGGGAGCTGCGCCTGCGCCAGCTGGGCCTGCATGGGAGCAATCTCACAGCGGCACGGGACAAGGTGGAACTCGCCATCCGCAGTACCCTGGAATGCGACCATGGACGCTGGTTGCTCGACCACCGCCACCGGGAGGCCGCCTGTGAACTGGAGATTCACAGTGGCGGGCGCCAGTTGCGGCGCCATATTGTGGACCGCACCTTTATCGACGCCGACGGCATTCGCTGGATTGTCGATTACAAGACCGCGGAACCGCACGATGGCCAGGAGGAAGAGGCATTTATAACCATGCAGGCAGAGCACTACCGCGCGCAGCTGGAGGGATACCGCCGGCTCTTCTTCGATCGCGGTGAGCGTGACATCCGCTGTGCCCTGTACTTCCCACTGCTGCGCCGGCTCGAGCTAATCTGATAGCCAGGGGCGACCGATGCCACCGACTGGCAGGTAAATACCCGTCCTAACCAAGGGCGCCAAACTGGTTTCAATTGAAACACTCGCCCTTGTCGCCAGCTGTGAGTAGGATATGCCTTCCCCAAAGGCTGCACCGCGGCCCGATTTGCCAGAGAGTAACAGCGACAGTAAGCACAATGACCACACAGCAGTTCGACGACCTGAATGTCGTCTCCCAGGAAATCCTGATCAGCCCCGAACAGCTCAAGGCCGAGCTGCCGGTGTCCGCGGCCGCCGAGGCCACCGTGGCAGCCGGTCGCGCCGCCGTACGCGATATCCTCGACCGCGAGGACCATCGCCTGATGGTGGTGATCGGCCCGTGCTCGGTGCACGACGTCGACGCCGCCATCGACTATGCGCAGCGCCTGAAAAAAGTGGCCGACCAGGTCTCCGATACCCTGCTGATTGTCATGCGTGTCTACTTTGAAAAACCGCGTACCACGGTGGGCTGGAAGGGACTGATCAACGACCCCTTCCTGAACGATTCCTTCAAGATCCAGGACGGACTGCATATCGGTCGCAAGCTGTTGCTGGATATCGCCGAGCTGGGCCTGCCTACCGCCACCGAGGCGCTGGACCCGATTTCCCCGCAGTACCTGCAGGACCTGATTTCCTGGTCTGCCATTGGCGCACGCACCACCGAATCCCAGACCCACCGGGAAATGGCCAGTGGCCTGTCTTCCGCCGTGGGCTTCAAGAATGGAACCGACGGCAGCCTGGATGTGGCCATCAATGCGCTGCAGTCCACCGCCAACCCGCACCGCTTCCTGGGTATCAGCAAGGACGGCCAGGTCTCCATCATCCACACCGCCGGCAACCGTTACGGCCATGTGGTGCTTCGGGGTGGCAATGACAAGCCCAATTACGATTCCGTCAGCGTCGCCATGTGCGAGCAGGAACTGGAGAAGGCCGGGCTGGTCCCCAACATTATGGTTGACTGCAGCCATGCCAACTCCAACAAGAACCATGAGCTGCAGCCCCTGGTAGTGGAGAATGTCGCGCACCAGATCATCGACGGCAACAAGTCCATCATCGGTATCATGGTGGAGAGCAACCTGAAAGCGGGTAACCAGAAGATCCTGGAGGACCACAGCCAGATGGAATACGGCGTTTCGGTCACCGACAAGTGCATCGACTGGGAAACAACAGAGGCCCTGCTGCTCAAGATGGCGGAGCAGCTGCGCGGCCCCCTGAAGTCACGCAAAGGCTAACCCCAGGCTTTTCATGCGGGCTCGGAGACGGGCCCGCAACTGCTCCGCTACCCTGTCTATTCCCCCGGGTCCCCCCTTGTCTCGCATTGTGCCGGTTACCGTGAAAGGCGTAAGCGGATGTTGCCACGCTACTTGAACCGCTGCGGCGGGGAATCGAGAACGAGAATGACACACAGCCCACCACTGCAACTGCCCTGTCCAGAATGCGGCGCGATCAACAGGATTCCCCCGCAAAGGCTTAACGACCGCCCGTTGTGTGGCAAATGTCGCGCCAGGCTTCTGCCCGGCAAGCCCGTGACTGCGAAGGACAGGGATTTCGGCCGGCTGGTGCAGAATACCGACCTGCCGCTGTTAGTGGATTTCTGGGCCCCCTGGTGCGGCCCATGCCAGCAGTTTGCGCCAGTTTTCAGCGCGGTCGCCACACAAATGGCGACCCGCGTAATATTCGCCAGGGTCGATACCCAGGCCAATCCCCAGACTGCCGCAACCCACCAGATCCGCTCCATTCCCACGCTGGTGCTGTTCCATGGCGGAAAGGAGTTCACGCGACTTTCCGGGGCCCTGCCCCGGGCACAGTTCCAGCAGTGGCTGGAACAGCAACTGGCCGCACTCGGCTGCTAGCAGGATACGGGCAACTGCCACGCCCCGCCTGTGACCTGGCTGCTCCCGTGCGGGATTCCGGGACCACGACACGGTTCCTTGCTTCGGCCACGAATCACCGTTTACTCTCTTCCGACGTATAAATCACCATAAAAACGCAGAAGGTTATCTGGTATGACGTTACACCTAGAACTTGCCCCCATTCTCGCACTGTTGGCCGGCGTGGGTATCCTGATCAAGCCCAAGCTGCTCAACTACATCGTGGCGGGCTACCTGATTGCTGTCGGCCTGATCCAGATCCTTAACATCTAGGTCCGAGCCCTCGGCGCCCCGCCCGCGTTTGTGAGGTCCGCGGAGCCGGGGTCAGCTATCCGGGAAGGTCCCGGTCCACAGCAGCGGTAACAGAGCCGACATCCATCGCTGCCTTCACGCCGGATAATTGGCGTCTTCCCCTCCCCCGCTTCTCGCCCGCCCTGCGCTACGTTGCCGCTGCCCCACAACACTCGAACCAGGCACCAGCGCCCGGCCTGTTCAGCCAGCACTGCTGTGAGTGATGCAGGCAGCTATGATATCGAAACCGGCAGGCCGGCCCTGGCGTAACCTGGGACGGGTTATGAATACTGCCAGTAACCCTTGTGAGCGCCTGAAAACGGCTGTGTGAGGGATGACACGGGTCCGCCGGACCTGACAGGGAGGGAAAGAAAATTGAGGAAATGGCTAGTACTGTTGCTGGTGCCACTGCTACTGATCGCCTGTGATTTCGACGACCTGCCGGCATTCAGCTTCCAGACCGAAAACCGCAATTACCGCATCGACATGCGCAACCTGGTGCGGGACATCAGCGCCTATGCCCGGGATATCGAGGAAGAGTTTATTATTGTCCCACAGGGCGGCACCGAACTGATAACCAGTGACGGGCGGAGCACCGGGACCATCCAGGGAGGCTACCTGGATGCAGTGAATGGCCTCGGGGTACAGGGGCTGTTTTTCGGTGGCAGAACCGTCGATCAGCCAACCCCCGTCATCGAGACGGAGCGGCTACGCACCCTGCTCGACCTGGCCGTCGCCAGTGGCAGCATCCCGATCCTGGTTACCGACTTCGCCACCAGCCAGCGCAATATCGACGAGGCGTACCGACTCACAGAGGATGCTGGTTACACTGGTTTTGTCGCGCCCAGTAGGCAGCTGGATACCATTCCGGACTATCCCACCGTGATCCCCGGCTTCAACCGCCGCGATATTGACACACTGGCACAGGCCCGCAACTTCCTGCACCTGACCAGCCCGCGCCTCTATTCAACACGCCAGGAATTCATCGATGCGCTCGCCGCAACGGGCTACGACCTGCTGATCCTGGATTTCTTTTTCAACGGCCAGCCGTTTACCACCGCCCAGTTGCAACAACTGCAACTGAAGCCCGATGGCGGCCGGCGTATCCTGCTCGCCTACCTCAGCATCGGCCAGGCCGAGAGCGACCGCTTTTACTGGCAGAACAGCTGGCCCACCAACCCGCCGAGCTGGCTGGGCGAGCAAGTCACCGGGATCCCGGGAAATTACCAGGTGCGCTACTGGGAGGAAGGCTGGCGAGACATTCTGTTCGGCTCGGCCGACAACTATCTCGACCAGATACTGGATTCCGCGTTCGATGGGATCTATCTGGACCACGTCGACGAGTTTAAATATTTCGAGGAACGCTGAAGAGTTTACTGGGGCGCATGTTCACGCTTGCTCCCCGGTATTGATGGGCGCATCCCAGGGTCGAGGAAAGGTATAGCCCCTATGGCTGGTTACATTTCATTCAGCGCGGTATTGATACTGTGCCTGATTTGCTGGACGCTTCCCAGATGGCAGTTCTTGCAGGGCAGTAATCATCCGCCAATCCTGAGTGTTTCAGCAGGCGTGGGTATCTCCTATGTATTTCTGGCATTACTACCCAAGCTTGCCGAAATACAGACATCCATCTTTGTAAAGGGCGACGATAGTGCACTCTTGCCCGTCGGACTACACGCTTATCTCGCCGCCCTGGTGGGATTTGTCATCTTTCTTTTACTCGTAAGAAAAGACCTCGCCGAAGATGAGGACACCAAGGGCAGACGACCATCCAGCACAGTGATTTTAGTGACGAGTATCTTTGCCCTCTATAATGCGCAGATCGGCTTCCTTCTCGGCGCATGGCCGATCCCCTACTGGCTCAGCTATCTTGGACTGACATTTGCTTTCGGAATGCATTTTATTGGCATCAATTACCATCTGTGGAGGCACTACCCCAATCGGTACACTCGCTACTTTCGGGTTGTGTTCTCCTTGAGCATGCTTGCGGGCTGGCTTGGGTCGCTGTTGGCAGAGCAGCTAAACCCGGCTTTCAAGTT
The DNA here is from genome assembly GCF_021729035.1 of Microbulbifer sediminum. GTDB lineage: Bacteria > Pseudomonadota > Gammaproteobacteria > Pseudomonadales > Cellvibrionaceae > Microbulbifer > Microbulbifer sediminum. The sequence continues at coordinate 406,934 of NZ_JAJSAP010000002.1, forward strand.
TTCCACAATGTTTGTCGCCGGGGGAATAATTATCACCGCGATACGAGAAGAGATCCCACCAAGGGAAGAAGCCAATATCCCATACTTCCTGGTCGCCGTGATTGCGGCCAGCCTGTTCATCATTTTCACCAAGATACTTCTGGCCCGTGGGCAGTAGTTCAACAGGCTGAACCCACTTCACACTTTTCACCCCAATTCACACAGCGGCCTAGTTACTTTCTCGAGGAGCAGCACTGACTGTTCACATCAGGCAGGAAGCCTTTACCGGTCATGCGGACGGCACAAGCACAATTTTTTTGCATAAAAAAAGCGAGCCAGGCGGCTCGCTTTTTCGGTTTCGATCTTCAGCGATCAATAGTACGCCTGCGACTTATCCGTGTGGTCGGTGATGTCCTTCACCCCGGCCACTTCCGGAATCTTCTCTTTCAGGGTCTTCTCGACGCCCTCTTTCAGGGTCATGTCCACCATACCGCAACCCTGGCAGCCGCCGCCGAATTGCAATACGGCATAGTTGTCTTCGGTGAATTCCACCAGACTTACCTGACCACCGTGGGCTGCGAGCCCCGGGTTGATATCGTTGTAAAGGACGTAATTGATACGATCCTCGATCGGACTGTCATCGGTGATCTTGGGCATCCGCGAGTTCGGCGCCCGGATGGTCAACTGGCCGCCCATCTTGTCCGAGGAGTAGTCCACCTTCGCCTCGTCCAGGTAGGGCACAGAACGGCCCTCAAAGTAGGCCTTCAGGCCATCCAGCTCCATCATTACATCGTCTTCCTGCTCCTCGCCGGGACGGCAGTAGGCGATACAGGTTTCCGCTGTCGGGGTGCCCGGGTTGGACACGAACATGCGGATGGCGATGCCCTCGCAATCCTGCTTCTCCAGCAGCTCGCGCAGGTACTCCTGGGCAGACTCTGTGATGGTGACATTCAGCGCTGCAGGTTCTTGTGACATATACCTTCTCAAATAACCGAGTTTCCTTGTCGGGTATTTTACTCTCACTTGCGCCCGAGTTAAACCAACGGGATGCACACGCAAGACAACAGGGATCAAATAACCGCTAACTTCCCTTTAAGATCAACTGGTTATAACGGATTCATGCGCCCATTACACAGCGCAGGTGGCGCCGGGCATGTTAATATGGGCGCCCTGAAATGACTCACCGACCACAACCATTCAGCGACAGCCAACCGAAGGAATCGCCAATGTCCCAGCAGTCCCGCAGTGAACGCCTCAACCAGCTCCAGTCAGCGCTCGCCGAGCGCATCGTTATCCTGGACGGTGGCATGGGCACCATGATTCAGCGGGAGAAACTGCAGGAGGAGGACTTCCGCAGTGCGCGGTTTGCGACCCACCAGGGCGATCTCAAGGGCAACAACGACCTGCTGAGCATCACGCGGCCGGACCTGATCGAGCAGCTGCACCGCGACTACCTGGCCGCCGGCGCGGACATCATCGAGACCAACACCTTCAACTCGACCCGCCTGTCCCAGGCCGACTACAGCCTGGAGGCGCTGGTCCCCGAGCTGAACCGGGCCGCCGCAGAGCTGGCCCGGCGCGTGGCGGATGAAGTGGCGACACCGGACAAGCCACGCTGGGTGGCGGGCGTGCTGGGCCCGACTTCCCGCACCGCCAGCATTTCCCCGGACGTGAATGACCCGGGGGCGCGCAACGTAACCTTCGACGAACTGGTTGATAACTACCGTGAGGCCGGGCGCGCGCTGATCGAGGGTGGCAGCGACCTGGTCCTGATCGAAACCATCTTTGACACCCTGAACGCCAAGGCAGCCATCTACGCCCTGCACGACCTGTTCGATGAACTGGGTTATGCCCTGCCGATCATGATCTCCGGCACCATTACCGACGCCTCTGGCCGTACCCTTTCCGGACAGACTACCGAAGCGTTCTACAACTCCATCGCCCACGCCCGCCCGCTGAGTGTCGGCCTGAACTGCGCCCTGGGCGCCACCGAACTGCGGCCCTATGTAGAGGCGCTGTCCGCCGTCTGCTCTGGGCACGTATCGGCCCACCCCAACGCCGGCCTGCCCAACGAGTTCGGCGAATACGACGAGACACCGGAAGAGACCGCGGCCATCGTCGCGGAATTCGCCCGCAGCGGCTTTATCAACATACTCGGCGGCTGCTGCGGGACGACTCCCGAGCATATTGCCGCCATTGCCACAGCAGTCGCCGACATCCCGCCCCGCAGGTTGCCGGAAATCAAACCGGCACTGCGACTGTCGGGCCTGGAGCCCTTCACCGCAGACGAGCACTCCCTGTTCGTCAACGTGGGGGAACGCTGTAACGTGACCGGTTCGGCGCGCTTCAAGCGCCTGGTCCTGGAGGATGACTACGACACCGCTCTGGAGGTGGCCGCCCAGCAGGTCGAGGACGGAGCCCAGGTCATCGATGTCAACATGGACGAGGCGATGCTGGATTCGGTCGCCGCCATGCGCCGCTTCCTCAACCTGGCCGCCACCGAGCCGGAAATCGCCAAAGTGCCGTTTATGGTGGACTCCTCCAAGTGGGAGGTAATCGAGGCCGGGCTGCAGTGCATCCAGGGCAAGCCGATCGTCAACTCCATCAGCCTGAAGGAAGGCGAGGTGGACTTCGTCGAGAAGGCCCGGCTGTGCCTGCGCTATGGTGCCGCCGTCGTGGTCATGGCCTTTGACGAGAAGGGCCAGGCCGATACCTTCGAGCGCAAGCGGGAGATCTGCGAGCGCAGCTACCGCATCCTGGTGGACCGGGTCGGCTTCAATCCCTCAGACATCATCTTCGACCCGAACATCTTCGCTGTCGCCACCGGCATCGACGAGCACAACAACTACGCGGTGGACTTTATTGAAGCCACCCGCTGGCTACGCCAGAACCTGCCGGGTGCCCAGGTAAGCGGCGGGGTCTCGAACGTGTCGTTCTCATTCCGCGGCAACAATCCGGTACGGGAGGCGATCCACTCGGTTTTCCTGTACCACGCCATTAAGGCCGGCCTCAACATGGGTATCGTCAACGCTGGCCAGCTGGCGGTCTATGACGACCTGCCGGAAGAGCTGCGCGAGCACGTAGAGGACGTGATCCTCAACAAGCGCCTGGACGGCACCGAGCGGTTGCTGGAAATTGCGGACAAATACCGCGGCGACGGCACTGGCCAGGCGCGCAAGGAAGACCTGGGCTGGCGCGAATGGCCAGTGAACAAGCGCCTGGAGCACGCACTGGTCAAGGGCATCACCAGCTTTATCGAGGAAGATACCGAGCTCGCCCGCGAAGCCGCAGCGCGCCCTCTGGAAGTGATTGAAGGGCCATTGATGGACGGCATGAATGTGGTCGGCGACCTGTTCGGGGAAGGCAAGATGTTCCTGCCCCAGGTAGTGAAATCGGCCCGAGTCATGAAACAGGCTGTGGCCTACCTGCAGCCCTATATCGAGGCGGAAAAAACTGCAGACAGCAAACCCAATGGCCGCATCCTGATGGCCACGGTCAAGGGTGATGTGCACGATATCGGCAAAAATATCGTCGGCGTGGTACTGGCCTGCAACAACTTTGAAGTAATCGACCTGGGCGTTATGGTGCCGGCAGAGACTATTCTGCAGACCGCCCGGGAAAAGCAGTGTGACATTATCGGCCTGTCCGGCCTGATCACCCCGTCCCTGGACGAGATGGTACATGTAGCAGCAGAAATGGAGCGCCTGGGCTTTGATATCCCGCTGCTGATTGGCGGGGCCACCACATCCAAGGCGCACACTGCCGTCAAGATCGAACCGGAGTTCCGTCGCAACCAGGTGGTTTACGTCCCCGATGCCTCGCGCGCTGTCGGCGTTGCCAGTAACCTGCTCTCTGACCAGCACCGCCCCGGGTACGTGGCGGGCGTGCGCGAGGAGTATGAGAAAGTCCGCCATCGCACGGCCAACCGCAAGCGCAACGACAAGCGCCTGACGTACGAGGAGGCCCTGGCGGCGGCACCACAATTTAACTGGCAGGAATACACCCCGGCGGCGCCCAATAAGCCAGGCGTGACCGTGCTCGAGGATATCCCCCTGGAGACCCTGGTCGACACCATCGACTGGACGCCCTTTTTCATCTCCTGGGACCTGGCCGGTAAATACCCGGCCATCCTCAACGACGAAGTCGTGGGTGAGGCCGCTACAGACCTGTATAAAAACGCCCGCCTGATGCTACAGCAGATCATCGACAAGAAGCTGCTGCGGGCCCGTGCAGTGATCGGCCTGTGGCCTGCCAATAGTGACGGCGATGATGTGGTCGTTTACAGTGATGATTCCCGTACAACGGAACTGGCGCGCCTGCACCACATGCGCCAGCAGGTACAGAAGCGTGGCGGCGACGGGCTCTGCCGGTCCCTCGCGGATTTCGTCGCGCCAGTAGGATCCGGGGTAGCCGACTATGTCGGCGGGTTCGCGGTGACCGCCGGTATCGGTGCCGATGAACTGGCAGCTGAATATGAGGCCGCCCACGATGACTACAACTCGATCATGGTGAAGGCGCTGGCAGACCGGCTGGCGGAGGCCCTCGCCGAACACCTGCACCGGCAGGTCCGCACGGATTACTGGGGATACGCCCCGGACGAGGCACTGACCAACGAGGAGCTGATCCGCGAGGCATACTCCGGCATCCGCCCTGCCCCGGGCTATCCGGCATGTCCGGACCATACCGAAAAGGCAACGCTTTTCCGGCTGCTGGGCGCGGAGGAAAATGCCGGTATCAGCCTGACCTCTCACTACGCCATGATGCCGGCGGCCTCTGTCAGCGGCTGGTACTTCGCGCACCCGGAAGCCAGGTATTTCAACGTGGGTAAAATCGGTCGCGACCAGCTGGCAAGCCTGGCCGAGCGGAAAGGCACGGCCGAACAGGAGCTGGAGCGCTGGCTGCGCCCCAACCTCGAGGACTAGCGGGAAGAACCCCAATGCCTAGAAAACCCGAAGATACACAACAGACGGGCCACACCGCACAGGACGACATGCGCGGGAACTCCCCTTCCTTCGGCCAGGTCGTGCTCAGCACGCTGGCCGCAGCCATCGGCGTACAGAGCAGCAAGAACCGCGAGCGCGATTTTAGCAGCGGGAATATCAAGGCCTATATTGCCGCCGGCATCATCTTCACCGCGCTCTTTGTATCGGCCCTGGTGCTGATTGTGAAACTGGTGCTGGGGAATATGGGCTGAAGGCCAATGCGGGACGACGCTACAACCGGGCCAGGCAGAGAAGCCGGGGAAGGGTGACAGGACCAGCTCGCCCGGTACACAACCACCCGGGCGGCCGGAGGGGGCTGGGGAGTTACTGCGATGCCACCCAGTACACACAGGTCACAACAAAAATTGCAACCAGCGCCACGGCGGCAATGGCGTCTACTGCATTATCGCTATCATTAGATACAACTACTTCTTTACTCATCGGAATACTCCGCTTACGCATTATTCTTATACAGGTAGCTGTTGCCGTTTTGAACGGTCAACCAAGTAGAGCAAATACCCACAGGCAGCGCAAGCGGGTGACGCACAGTGCCAGTTGTACAGGCTCCGGAGACCATTCCTCATATAACTATTAGTTACTGATATAGCAAAAAATATTGTTATTTTTTGCATAAGAGCGCTGGTATGTTATGCGCCATCGGAGAATCCGCGGAGCTTTTGGCCCGCCTCCGGCTTGCGCAAAAAAGGCAATGGAATCAAGCTGTTATGTATCGATATGACGACCGGGACCGCACCATCATCGGTGAACGCGTGGCGCAGTTCCGCAGCCAGACCGAACGTTACCTGGCTGGCGACCTGAGCGAGGAGCAGTTCCTGCCACTGCGCCTGCAGAATGGCCTCTACATCCAGCGCCTGGCACCCATGCTGCGCATCGCAGTCCCCTACGGCCTGCTGAACAGCGAGCAACTGCGCCGCCTGGCCCGGATCAGCCGCGACTACGACAAGGGCTATGCCCACTTCACCACGCGACAGAACCTGCAGTTCAACTGGCCCCGCCTGGAGGATGTGCCGGATATCCTGGCCGAGCTGGCGGAAGTGGAAATGCACGCTGTGCAGACCAGCGGCAACTGTATCCGCAATACCACCTCGGACCCCTATGCCGGTGTTGCCCGCGACGAGATCGCCGATCCGCGCCCCTATTGCGAGCTGATCCGCCAGTGGTCCACCTTCCATCCGGAATTCGCCTTCCTGCCACGTAAATTCAAGATTGCCGTCAACGGTGCCGAGGCAGATCGTGCGGCAATCCGGGTCCACGACATCGGTGTGCAGCTTGTGGAGCGGGACGGCGAGATCGGTTTCCAGGTCTATGTGGGGGGCGGCCAGGGACGCACCCCTGTGATCGCCGAGAAGATCCGTGAATTCCTCCCCGAGGAAGACCTGCTTTCCTATCTCGAGGCCATTGTCCGCGTCTACAACCAGCTGGGTCGGCGTGACAACAAATACAAGGCCCGCATCAAGATCCTGGTCAAGGCGCTGGGGCCGGAGGAGTTCGGCCGCCGTGTGGAACGCGAGTGGGAGCAGATCCGGGGCGGTGCCGACCGCTTGACGCCCGAGGCCCTGCAGTGGGCCAGGTCATTTTTCGACGCTCCCGACTACGCGGACCTCGACGGCGCTGCTGCTGACTCCGCGCTGCAGTCACAGGCGGAGGGCGACAAAGCCTTTGCCCGCTGGCTGGAGCGCAACACCTTCCCGCACAGGGTGCCAGGCTATCGAGCCGTGCGCCTGTCCACCAAGCCCACCGGCGTCCCCCCGGGCGACGTCACCGATACCCAACTGGAGGCCATCGCCGACCTGGCCGACCGGTTCAGCTTTGGTGAGGCCCGGGTTACCCATGACCAGAATGTCGTCCTCGCGGACGTACGCGAGGACGAACTCCTAGAGCTTTGGCAGGCCGCACGCAAGCAGGGCTTTGCCACACCCAATATTGGCACCCTGACGGATATGATCTGCTGTCCGGGCGGCGACTTCTGTTCACTGGCCAACGCCAAGTCAATCCCGGTGGCAGAGGCAATCCAGCGTCGCTTCGACGACATGGACTACCTCTACGACCTGGGCGACCTGAACCTGAATATTTCCGGCTGCATGAATGCCTGCGGCCACCACCACGTGGGCCATATCGGGATCCTGGGGGTGGACAAGAAAGGCGAGGAGTTCTACCAGGTGCAGCTCGGGGGCAGTTCCTCGGAAAACGCCAGCCTCGGCAAGGTACTGGGGCCCAGCTTCTCCCGCGCCGAGGTACCAGGGGTGATCGGCATTATCCTGGATACCTACGTGGAGCAGCGTCGTCCGGACGAGCTGTTCCTTGACACTTACCAGCGCATCGGCCTGCAGCCCTTCAAGGAGAGAGTCTATGCCAAAGCCAGCTAAAACCGGCCCCCAACCACAAAACCCGGCCCAGTTGATCCGGGATGGACGGGTTGTGCGCAACGAGTGGCGACTGCTGCCGGCCGATGATGAAAACGCGGCAATCACCGCCGAAGCCCTGGCACCGGGCAAGGTGATACTGCCCCTCCCTGTCTGGCGAAGACTTCGGGAAGACCTGGCCGAGCGCGGCGATGAGATCGGGGTATGGCTTGACAGCGACGAGACCGCCGACCAGCTGGGCGACGACGCCGGTCAGTTGCCCCTGGTGGCCGTGCACTTCCCGGCCTTTGCCGATGGCCGCGGCTTTACCACCGGCAGGTTGCTGCGTGAGCGCTATGGTTATACGGGCGAGTTACGTGCCGTGGGCGGCTTTATCCGCGACCAGCTGACCTACCTGCGCCGCTGCGGCTTCGACGCCTTTGCCTACGAGGGCGAGGAGGACCCGGCAGCCCTCCTTTCGTCCCTGCGGGACTTCAGTGACAGCTACCAGGCTGCCGTAGACGAATCGCAGCCCATATTCCGTCGACGCGCGCTCGGCGGCTGACCCGTTCCTGCCGGTAACCGCACCCGCGGATACCGGCACTCCCCCGGATCGGGATCGCAACCAGCGACCGCCCGGCCCTGAACGCCACTGCCCACCCCGTAGCCGCCGCACTATCGCCCCAAGCTCCCTGGGACTGGATTTCCACCCGGCAACAGTCCAATATGCCCGCCGTAACAGGTCTACGCGGACTGCCCAAAAACTGGGCACCCCGCGAGTCAATAGAGAACCGAGCGAGAACAATGCAAGTCGAGTCTGTAGATACTCTTTTGAAATCCAGCGGTCGCGAGGGCGAGCAGGCCCGTATCCAGGGCTGGATTCGCACCCGTCGCGATTCCAAGGCCGGGCTGTCTTTCCTGGCTGTCCACGATGGCAGCTGCTTTGACCCTCTGCAGGTAGTGGTGGAGTCCAGCCTCAGCAACTACCAGTCCGAGGTGCTGCGCCTGACCACCGGTTGCGCTGTCGATATCGTTGGCACCATCAAGCCGTCCGAGGGCAAAGGTCAGGCCATCGAGCTGCTGGCCAGCGAAGTCCACGTGGTCGGTTGGGTCGAGGACCCGGATACCTACCCGATGTCTCCCAAGCGCCACACCATGGAGCACCTGCGGGAACACGCTCACCTGCGCCCACGCACCAATGTTGGTGGCGCCGTGGCCCGGGTCCGCAACTGCATTGCGCAGGCAATCCATCGCTTCTTCCACGAACAGGGTTTCAACTGGGTCCACACGCCGATCATCACCGCGTCCGACTGTGAGGGTGCCGGCGAGCTGTTCCGGGTCAGCACCCTGGACCTGGAAAACCTGCCCCGGACCGACAAGGGCCAGGTGGATTTCCACGAGGATTTCTTCGGCGAGGAGACCTTCCTCACCGTATCCGGGCAGCTCAATGTGGAGAGTTACTGCCTGGCCCTGTCCAAGGTATATACCTTCGGCCCCACCTTCCGGGCCGAAAACTCCCATACCACCCGCCATCTGGCGGAGTTCTGGATGGTGGAGCCCGAGATCGCGTTTGCCGAGCTGGCAGATATTGCGGCGCTGTCGGAGCAGATGCTCAAGTATGTCTTCAAGGCGGTCCTGGAAGAGCGCGCTGACGATATGGCCTTCTTTGCCCAGCGCATCGACAAGGAGGCCATCAGCCGCCTGGAGAACATCATCGAGAATGACTTCGCGCGCATCAATTACTCCGAGGCAATCGACATCCTGGAGAACTGCAAGGAGAAGTTCGAGTTCCCGGTATCCTGGGGCATCGACCTGGCTTCCGAACACGAGCGCTACCTGGCCGAGAAGCACTTCAAGAAGCCGGTGGTGGTAATGAACTACCCGAAGGATATCAAAGCCTTCTACATGCGCATGAACGACGACGGCAACACTGTTGCCGCAATGGACGTCCTCGCCCCGGGCATAGGCGAGATCATCGGCGGCTCACAGCGTGAGGAACGCCTGGACAAGCTGGACGCGCGCATGGATGAGATGGAGATTCCCAAGGAGCACCTGGACTGGTACCGGGACCTGCGCCGCTATGGCACTGTACCCCATGCCGGCTTCGGTCTCGGCTTTGACCGCATCGTGTCCTACGTCACCGGTATGGGCAATATCCGCGACGTTATCCCCTTCCCACGCACACCGCGTAACGCCGCATTCTGACCGCAGGCGTCCGCTTTCAATGGCGTGCATGAAAGCCCCGGCCAGGTGTCCGGGGCTTTTTTCGTTTTGCCGGGAGCGGCGGCCGCCAGCCCGCTGCGGAAATCAGGGGCCGTCACCACACTGGGCGAAAGCACGGTACGCCTGCGCCTTCCGTACGTACCGGCGGCTGCCCCGGCACTCCAACGGCGCAGATGCGTTTCCCTCCGGCCGTAACCAGAGCTTGTCACCATCGAACAGCAGGGAAATCGATGCCCCCCTGTAACCCCTGACGGGCGAGCCCCCATTGCCGACCATAAATACATTCTCCCCGCGAAATGTAGCGCTCAGTGAAGGAAGGCTGGTGTCATAAAAGCGCAGTGTCAGGACTTCACGTCCGCAGCGATATCGCGCCTCCCTCTCCAGTCCGGCCATTGCCAGCTCCACCTGCAACTCGGCGATACGGCGACGGTAATGCCGCACGGCACAGTCACGTGGATTACCCGCCCGCCAGCAGTTATTACGTGACTCGAGCCAATCCCGCTGGGAAGCCTGCAAGCGCTTGCGCGCCACCTCACCGACTTCCCGCAGCCGGGCCGCCCCTCGCACGATTTCCCCCAGCATGTGGTCCAGTCCGCTGAGCTCGGAGTCCTGGCAGACAAGATTCTCTATAGCCAGACCTGACAGTTCATCGCAGCTGACCCGCCCTGTCGCACCGGCAGCACCCGTCGAAATGGCCACCAGCAACAAAATCAAGGGGGCCCCCAGCAGGGATATCACCCTGCGCCGGGCAAGCAAGACAGCCATTACTTCTCACCGTCGTGAAATTCACCTTGTTTCAATCTAGCACTGGCGCAGGAATCTTTCCTGCAAACCAGGCGACTGTCGGGGGAAAACCGGGGTGGGAAAGCGCCCCGCCGACATCGCGCGGCCGACTCACCCCTGAGGCAAACCGGGCAGTTTTGAGCTGCTATGCTGGAAAAAGCAATGCTTTCTGATGTTTAAAAACCTGCCAATGGGGAGCAAGAATGGCCAGGCAGTTCTTTGTTTTCGGGCTCGCCCCACTGCACCGCGAGTACCTGAATGCAGTGAGGGGTGCAGAGCAGTTCCAGTGGCACGAACTTTTTACCGATGACGAAATTGTCTGGTTTCCCGAACGCCCAATGGCAGATCTCCTCGATGACGCCGAGCGGAAGGTACGGCGCTACAACGGTCAACTTGCCGGCATCATCAATCACTGGGACTTTCCCTCCAGCACCCTGCACCCCATCATTTGCCAGCAGCACGGCCTGCGCTCAGCCACCCTGCCAGCGGTGATGAAATGCGAGCACAAGTACTGGAGCCGACTGGAACAACGCGCTGCCCTCCCCGGCTGGGTTCCCGAATTCTGCCCGGTGGACCCATTTGCAAAGGATCCTCTCCAGCAACTCCAGTTCGGCTTTCCTTTCTGGCTCAAGCCAATAGTGGGCCACTCTTCCCAGCTGGGCTTCCGGGTTGATGATGAGGCGGGCTTTCGCCGCGCCATAGAGATAATCCGCGGCGAAATCCGGCAACTGGGGGAGCTGCTCAATTACGCCCTGGCCAGGGTCGGGATCCCGCCTGAAGTGGGGCCAGTGGACGGCAACTGGTGCCTCGCGGAAAAGCTTCTCAGCGGCAAGCAATGCGGTATCGAGGGCACAATGATCAACGGCTGCTACAGGGTGCACGGCATCGTTGATACGGTGAAAGACAGCCGCAACCAGAGTTTCACCCGCTACGAATATCCGTCCGCGTGGCCGGACTATGCCCAGGAAAAAATCTGTGCGGCTGGCGAACGGCTGCTGCGTCAGATTGGCTTCGACAATTCGGCTTTCGGTATCGAGTTTTTCTGGGAACCGGCCACTGATACCTTCCGGGTACTGGAGATCAATACCCGTATATCCCAGTCCCATAGCGACCAGTTCGTCAAGGTGCACGGCGTCTCCAATCATGAGGCCGCCCTGGATGTCGCGCTCGATCGGACCACCGATTTTTCTGACCTGCAGGGCCCCTTCAAGTGTGCCGCCAAGTTCATGCTGCGGCGCTACGCCGACACACTGGTCACCCGCGTCCCCACCGAACCCGAACTCCGGGCGCTCGAGGCATCCATCCCGGGCTGCCGGATCCACCTGGTCGTCGATGAAGGCCAGCAACTCAGCGACCTGGCAAGCCAGGACAGCTACAGTTATGAAGTGGCAGATATCTGCCTGGGAGCCCAGGAGCAGGAAGAATTACTGGAAACCTACCGCAACCTGGCCGGGCAGCTGAAGTTCGAGTTTGCCGATGGCCGAGGCTTCGAACCTTTCCAGTTCGAGAGCGTTCGCTACTGAACACGCCCAACACACCTATCCCTCGCCACTGGAGTTCCGATGCGGGTAGTAACAGATTTCCCGTGCAAGATTACCGCAATCGAACATGTCGAGATTCCGCTGGCGGATGGTGGCTGGCTGGCAGCGCGTATCTGGATGCCGGAAGATGCGCCGCAACATCCGGTCCCGGCAATCCTGGAATATATTCCCTACCGCAAGCGCGACAAGACCCGCCTGCGGGACTCCGTCATGCACCCCTATTTCGCCGGCCACGGTTACGCCTGCGTGCGCGTGGACCTGCGTGGCAGCGGCGAGTCGAGCGGGGTAATGACGGACCAGTACCGCGAGCAGGAGTTGAGTGATGCGGTGGAGGCGATCGAGTGGATAGCCCGACAGTCCTGGTGCGATGGCAGCGTCGGTATGCAGGGCATTTCCTGGGGAGGCTTTAACGCCCTGCAGGTGGCGGCACGCCAGCCCCGCGCCCTGAAGGCCATCGTGTCCTGCTGCTCTACCGACGACCTCTATATCGACAACATGCATTACATGGGCGGCTGCCTGCTTACTGACAATCTGTCGGAGGCCACCACCATGTTTTCCATCAACACCTGCCCGCCCGATCCCGCACTGGTCGGCGACAAGTGGCGGGACATGTGGCTGGAGCGGCTGCGAGGCAGCGGCCTGTGGCTGGACATCTGGCTGCGCCACCAGCACCGGGACGGCTACTGGGAACACGGTTCCGTCAGTGAGAACTACGAAGCCATCCGTTGCCCCACCATGCTGGTGGGAGGCTGGGCCGACGGCTACACCAACGCCATTTTCCGGCTGCTGCAGCACCTGGAGGTTCCCCGCCTGGCCCTGATTGGCCCCTGGGGACACAAATACCCCCACCAGGGGATTCCGGGCCCCGCCATCAATTTCCTGGGCGAGGCACTGCGCTGGTGGGACCAGTGGCTCAAGGGCAAGGACACGGGTATCACCGGGGAACCGACCCTGCGGGCGTGGATGCAGGACAGCGTGCCGCCGACCACCTACTACTGGCAACGTCCCGGGCGCTGGGTGGGCGAGGACAGCTGGCCATCGGCGAATATTATCGAGCGGGTCTACGAGCTCTCTGCCTACCGGATCCTGTTTGGCAATGAACCGCCCTGTGTTATGGAGAATGTTCTACGGGTACAGTCCCCCCTGAGCGTGGGCCTGTTTGCGGGCAAGTGGTGCTCTTACACCGCCGCTCCTGACCTGCCCCACGACCAGCGCCAGGAAGACGGCGGCGCACTGGTGTTCCAGAGCGCCCCGCTGCAGGACGACCTGGAAATCCTCGGGGCACCACGCATGGAAATTGAGCTGAGCTCTTCACAGCCCATCGCCATGGTTGCCGTGCGCCTTTCCGATGTATCACCCGACGGTGCCGCCACCCGTGTGACCTATGGCCTCTTCAACCTGACCCATCGCCACGGCCATGACAAGCCTGAAGAGCTGGTCCCCGGCCTCAAGTACCGGGTGCAGGTGCATATGAACCATGTTGCCCAGGTGTTTCCACGGGGACACCGGCTGCGCGTGAGTGTCTCAACTTCGTACTGGGCCCTGGCCTGGCCACCACCCAAACCGACGCGCCTGGATATCTATTGTTCCACCAGCAACCTGGTACTGCCATTGCGCAAGCCCCGGGCGGAGGATGACCGGATCCGGTTTGAACCCGGCGAGGGTGCGGAACCGGTAAAAATCGAGTACCTGGAATCGCCACACCACAACTGGCTGGTACACCAGGACCTGGCCGAAGACATTTCCACCCTGGAGGTGATCAAGGACGACGGGCTAATCCGTATCGACGAAATTGACCTGGAATACGCCAGTCGCACCTGGAACTGGTACACGTTCCAGGATAACGACTTCAATTCCCTGAAGGGCGAGACACGTACCGAGCGCACCTTTGCCCGCGATGACTGGTTTGTGCGCACCACTACCCGCACCATACTGACCGCGGACGCCGATTTTTTCTATATTCACGCCCAGCTCGATGCCTGGGAAGGCGACGACAGGGTATTCGCGGAGAACTGGCAGAGGAAAATTCCGCGGGATTTTCTCTGATTCTGGCCAGGACATTCATCCGCTTTACCTTTTCCGGGTCCGCCCAGCAGTGGTATGTTAAGCGGCCGACAGAGCGCACCAGGCGATCGGCGAACAAGGACAGGGATGGAGCAGCACGGATGGCCCAGGAGATTTCCGCAACAGAGCCCGATTGGACGCGCGAACGCCCCAGGAGATTCTGGGACCCATCGCGCAAACTGTTGAAAAGCATTCGCGACTACCAGCACACCGACGATGGCCCGCTGGCCGGTATCCGCCGGCGGCTGGCGGTTGTGCGGCACCGCTTCTGGAGCATCGTATCCGGGGCGGATATCCCTCTCAATTGCCGCATCGGCGGAGGGCTCCAGATGCCCCACCCAAACGGCATTGTCATTCATCCCGAAGCCGAGGTGGGAGTAAACTGCCTGCTGCTGCAACAGGTTACCCTGGTCAGCGGGGTCACCCTGGGGGGCAACGTGGATATCGGTGCGGGGGCGAAGATTATCCGGCCAGTGGCAGTTGGCGCCCATGCACGTATCGGGGCCAACGCGGTGGTACTGGCGGATATACCCGCAGGCACGGTGGCCGTCGGCATCCCCGCGCAGGTAATCGGGCAGGAGGCGCAGACCGGCCTCGCCGATACCCACGCCCGGGCCGGGACTGGACCGAGCAGGACAACGGCGCTGACGGAGTAAGCACCCCCGGAGCCGTGATGGCCGGGCCAGGGAGGGCCCCGCCATCACGGTTCAGATAATCCCCTCCTTCCGCAGGGCTTCAACCTCACCGGAATCCTTCCCCAGCATCTCCCGCAGGACCTCCTCCGTGTGCTCGCCCAATACTGGCGGTGCCTGGTCGTATTCCAGCGGTGAAGCGGAGAAAACCACCGGGTTGCGCACCGTGCGCACGGTGCCGGCGGTGGGGTGCTCCTGTTCCACTACCATGCCCCGCGCCCGGACCTGGGGATCGCTGAATACCTGCTGCAGGTTGTTAATGGGACCGCAGGGTACGTGGGCCTCACTGAGTTTCTCCAGCCACCAGCCGGAATCCCGCTCCCGGGTCGCCTGCTCGATCATGGGAACCAGCTGTTCCCGCGCCATCACCCTGGCGGCATTGGTGGCGTAGGCGGGCTGTTCCGCGAGATCACCCAGCCCGGCGATTTGGCAGAAGCGCTTGAACTGGTCGTCATTACCCACAGCCAGCATGAAATAGCCATCCCGGGATGGCACAGCCTGGTAGGGAACGATGTTGGGATGCGCGGTGCCCTGGCGCTCCGGGCTGCGACCGGAAGTGAGGAAATTCTGGGCCTGGTTGGCCAGCCAGGCCACCTGGGTATCCAGCAGGGCCAGGTCGATATACTGGCCCTCCCCTGTCTGCTGCCGGTGAATCACTGCCGCGAGGACAGCCGAAACGGCATACATTCCGGTCATCAGGTCGGCTACCGCCACACCCACTTTCTGCGGACCGGCGCCGGGCTGCCCCTCCGGCACACCGGTCAGGCTCATGAGGCCGCCCATGCCCTGGATCATGGCGTCGTAACCCGCACGGTTGGCATAGGGGCCAGTCTGGCCGAAACCGGTAATCGAGCAGTAGATGATGCCGGGATTGATCTCGCGAATGGCGGCGTAATCCAGTCCGTATTTTTCCAGTCCACCGACCTTGTAGTTTTCCAGCAGGATATCGCAGCATGCTGCGAGATCGCGGACAATCTGCTGGCCCTCCTTGCTGGTGATATCCACTGTCAGTGATTTCTTACCGCGGTTCGCACTGAGGTAGTAGGCCGCCTCACTGGTATCGGCCCCCTGGCCGTCTTTCAGGTAGGGCGGGCCCCAGTGCCGCGTGTCATCGCCCCGCCCCGGGCGCTCGACCTTGATTACTTCAGCGCCGAAATCGGCAAACACCTGCCCCGCCCATGGGCCAGCGAGAATCCGGCTCAGGTCGAGAACCTTGAGATGGGAAAGCGGTCCCGGCATAACTACTCTACTCCTTATTCTTTAGCCCGCGGCCAATCGACAAGACGACACACGACAGGCAGTCTGCAATCCGGGACGCAGACTACCAGATTCTCTGCCGGCCTGTTGCGGGAGCTGTTTACAGCGGGCTCAGGGCAGGTCCCGGCCCCATAACGGACGCCCCCTGGGCACCCGCGCTCACTTGGACCACCGCCTGAAGCGGCGTACACTGGCTCGCGTATCGGACTGCATAACAAAAAACCGGAGACCGGTAATGACAACAGAACCCCAGCAAACCGAGCCTGCCCCGCGTGACGGAGAACAACCGCAATCGCAACCCCAAGAGGAATTCGGGTCTTTTGCCGACTTCTACCCCTTTTACCTGAATGAGCACGCCAACCTCACCTGCCGGCGCCTGCACTTTGTCGGCACGCTGCTGGTAATCGCCCTGCTGCTCACCACCGCCTTTACCGGCAACCTGCTGTGGTTGCTGGCAGTACCGGTGGCCGGGTATGGCTTTGCCTGGGCCGGACATTTCTTCTTCGAGCACAATCGCCCCGCAACCTTCAAACACCCGCTCTACAGCCTGCTGGGGGATTTCGTGATGTTCCGGGATATGCTGCTGGGACGGATCGAGCGCTGAGTGCCTAGTATATTTACGTGCATTGTTGCAACGGGCGCAAACCAGGCATTTACCGGGCCAGGCCATGCCGGCGTAACTTGTTCGCCACCGCGGTGTGGGAGATTCCCAGCCGCCGGGCCATCTCCCGGGTCGAAAGGCGCTGTTGTACCAGTGCCTGCAACATGCCCCGCTCCACTTTATCCATCGCCTCCCGGTAATTGAGCCCCCGGGCCCAGTCCAGGGGCAGGCCATCATTGTGCGGCGCCAGTTCCGGAAGATCGTCGACGGTAACCAATGTTTCCCCACGGGCTCGACTGCGCCGGGCAGCTACGGCGAGAAAGTCCAGCAGCCCGG
Organism: Microbulbifer sediminum; assembly: GCF_021729035.1. Classification (GTDB taxonomy): domain Bacteria; phylum Pseudomonadota; class Gammaproteobacteria; order Pseudomonadales; family Cellvibrionaceae; genus Microbulbifer; species Microbulbifer sediminum. The sequence goes on from NZ_JAJSAP010000002.1 coordinate 423,755, forward strand.
CAAAGTTTCGAGGCCAGTCGTGCGCATGCAGCCGCTCCAGCGCACCAGCCGAGAGAGAGAGCTGCACCTGGTCGTCGCCGGACTTCGGCCTCCCCACTTCCCACAAAATCGCCGTGGCAAAGCGATCCATCGCAGGCCGCATACTGCGCAAAGGCGGTAATTCAAGCACTAAACTGGAAAAAAACTGTGCCAGGCCCGGCTGCAACAGCTCCGGCTGGCGACAGGTGGCAACCGGGCGGACGCTGCGCGGCAATTCCCGCAGGTGGCGCAGCAGTGATAGCTGTGCAGCGGCCGGCAACTTCTCCGGTTCATCCAGGATCAGGGTACCCGCGCCGGGCCAGTCCCGGGGCATCAGGCCCACCACCGCGGCGGAGGATGCGTCCAGGCGCAAACACTCCCCCCGGGAAGCGACCGGCGACAGGTAGTGCGCGGCCCCGGCAAAGGTGCTTTTGCCACTGCCCTCTTCACCGGTGATCAGCAGCGGCGACACCAGGCCGGCCATTTGCTGGAGGTCCAGGCACACCCGCCGACGCAGGTCAAAATCCCACAAAGCGACCGGGGGCGGGAGCCGCGACAGTACTGCGGTATCTGCGTCCGCCTGCAGTGTCAACACTGCCCCGGCCAGAGACTCAACCTCGTTACTATCCGCCAGCGCGATGGGCACCCACTCCAGCCTGAAGCTGCTTCCGCGCACGGTAACCGGCACTCCGTAGCGCGGCACGGCGAAATCCCGCAGCAGTTCTGCAACCTGCAGCAGAGGCAGGAAACGCTGCAACTGCATGCCGGGCACCCGGTCCACACCCACGCCAAAGGCTCGCGCGGCCGCCAGGTTAGCGGCCACGATCCGCCCCTCCCTGTCCACCGAGAGCACCGGCTCAGAGACGTGGCGCAGGAGCGTATCCAGCTCGAAGTGGCGGCGTTCGGAGGGAATCAGGGATATACGGCGCACCCGCTTCAGGCCGGGCACCTGCAGCAGGGATTTCTCGATCGCATTGAACTGGGTGTTGAGCATTCCCGGCGCAGACAGGTAAACCTTGTCCCCGCTGTCACCACCCAGCTCTCCAGATGCCACATTTACCCGGTAATCGGCAAATATAGCCGTTATTTCATGCAATATGCCGACACGATTGTCACAAGTTATCTCTACGCGCATAGAAACCTGTAAAGATTAGTTTACAAAAATCTTAGCGCCAGCACACTGCGGTATGCAAGTGTGGGGGCCGCAGCCTGCCACTCCCACCTCACTCTGGCTAAAAATGTGGGGGTGATAAAAACAATGAGTTAGCGCACCTGCGCCACTTGGGTCCACAGGGCCAGTGGCCATGACGCGCCGGGAGAACAGAGCCATGAAGCAGAAAGATTCCCAAGCCAGCGGCAAGAAACCGAGCAAGTATATCGCCCGGGAGCCGGACGCCCAGGGCTATATCCACTACACCGATGTGGAGCACGAGACCTGGCAGCGCCTGATCGAGCGGCAGCTGAAAATGGTTCCGGGACGCGCCTGCGACGAGTACCTGCGCGGGCTCGAGTTGCTGGACCTGCCCCGCGACCGCATCCCGCAGCTGGAGGAAATCAGCAGCGTCCTGAGGCGCGAGACCGGCTGGGAAGTGGCCCGCGTGCCGGCCCTGATCGGCTTCGAGACCTTTTTCGGGCTGCTGGCAGACCGGAAGTTCCCGGTCGCCACGTTTATTCGGACCCCGGAAGAGTTCGACTACCTGCAGGAGCCGGATATCTTCCATGAAATCTTCGGTCACTGCGCCATGCTGACCAACCCGGCTTTTGCCAACTTCACCCAGAAGTATGGCCAGCTGGGCCTTGCCGCCTCCCCCAAGGAACGTGCCTACCTCGCCCGCCTCTACTGGTTCACGGTGGAATTCGGGCTGCTGCAGACCAGCGATGGCCTGCGGATCTATGGCGGCGGCATCCTGTCATCGCCCAAGGAGACCCTGTACGCCCTCGGCGACGAGCCGGACCGGTATGATTTCGATGTGCTCGACGCACTGCGGACGCCCTACCGTATCGACATCGTGCAGCCCATTTACTACGTGCTGAACGACCTTCAGCAACTGCAGGAGCTGACCGAGATCGACCTGATGAGCCATGTTCGCGAGGCGATCGACCGGGGGCTGTTCGAGCCGCGATTCCCGCCGAAGAACGCCGCCTGAGCCAGACGCGCGCTGCAGTCCCCCCTGTGGCGCGCGCAACACTACCCCCATCTACTCACCGACAGTTCCCCAGCACTTCCCCCATCCGCTCCCCCGCAAGAGAAATCCGGGCTACCGACTCGGCTGACGGGAGATTAACGTTACCGGTGTGAGTGCAGAGGTTGGCCAACGATTCCCGAGGTCGGATCCCCGCACCACATACAAATTAGCCGGGGTATTTTGTTGCCACTGATGGCCCCAATGCATGATTCAGGGATACAGACCCCGCGTTATAGGGAGCTTTGTAGAACAATGTCCTCACTTGACGCGATCGACAGACAACTTCTTGCTATCCTGCAATCAGATGTTAGCCTTTCCATCGAAGAGCTGGCCGAGCGTGTGGGGCTGACCAAGACCCCTTGCTGGCGGCGGATTCAGAAACTGGAGAAGAGCGGCATCATCCGTCGCAAGGTGGCCCTGCTGAACGCGGAGGTCCTGGGGCTACCGGTGTCGGTGTTTGCCCAGGTTAAAACCGACCAGCACACCGCCGAATGGGCCGAATCGTTTGCCGCGCTGGTGGGAAAGCTACCGGAGGTGGTTGACTGCTACCGGATGGCCGGCGAGTACGATTACCTGCTGCGAATCGTGGTCGGTGATATCGCCGCCTATGACCGTTTCTACAAGGAACTGATCCGCCAGGTGGGCATCAGCGATATCGTCTCCAACTTTGCCATGGAGCAGATCAAGAGCACCACCGAACTGCCCATCCCCCCCGGAGACTGACACCGGCCGCTCGAGTACCGCACCCGATAATTTTAAAAACAATGGACGGCGGGCCACCCGTTACCCCACAGGGCAAGTGGGGTCACCGGGCCTGCAACCCGACCCGTCTTGGCAGTAGAGATAATGATGAAAGACCATGCCACCCTTCTCGAGCGCATCCGCACCAGCGTCATCGGCGAGCGCCTGCCGCTTGCCACCCCATTTGGCACACGCCCGCTGATCTACGCCGACTACACGGCTTCCGGACGTGGCCTGACATTTATCGAGGATCTCATTCGTAACCAGGTACTGCCCTGGTATGCCAACACCCATACCGAGACTTCGGCCACCGGCCGGCAGACCACCGCTTTCAGGGAACAGGCACGCGCTGCAGTGCGGCGCTCGGTGAATGCCGGCGAGGAACACGCGGTAATTTTCTGCGGAGCAGGAGCCACTGCTGCCGTCAACCGGCTGGTGGATAGCCTGGGCCTGCGAGCCAGCCAATACCAGCGTTTTGGCGCCACTTCGGCGGAGATCCCCTCCGCCCGGCGCCCGGTAGTTTTTATCGGTCCCTACGAGCACCATTCCAACGACCTGCCCTGGCGCGAATCGGTGGCCGAGGTCGTAACGATTCCCCAGGGAGCCAATGGCAGCGTCGACCTGGAGGCCCTGGACCAGGCGTTACTGGAACATGCGGACCGGCCACTGCGCATCGGCAGCTTTTCCGCTGCCTCCAACGTCACCGGTATCCGCACCGATGTCGAGGCAGTGACCGCATTACTGCACCGCCATGGCGCCCTGTCATTCTGGGACTACGCGGCCGCCGGGCCCTATGTGGAAATCGATATGCAGGGGGATGGTGACAGTACCTGCAAGGACGCCCTGTTCCTCTCGCCCCACAAGTTTGTGGGCGGTCCCGGCACGCCGGGGGTACTGGTGGTGCGTAAGTCACTGCTGCCCGCCGAACGGCCGGCGGTCCCCGGGGGAGGCACCGTGTCCTGGGTCGGCCCCGAAAGCCATACCTACCTGCCTGCCGGCGAGCGCCGGGAGGAGGCCGGCACCCCCGCAATCGTCGAATCCGTGCGGGCAGGTATGGTCTTCGCCCTGAAAGACCGGGTCGGTGCCGCAGAGATCGAGGCGAGGGAGACACAGTGGCTGGATCGCGCCTTTGCACGCTGGGGCAGCAACCCGAATATCGAGATTCTGGGCGGTACCGGGGCTCCCCGTGTCAGCATCGTCTCCATGCATATTCTCCGGGACGGCAAGCCCCTCCACCACGGGTTTGTGGTGGCCCTGCTGAATGACCTGTTCGGCATCCAGGTCCGCGGTGGCTGTTCCTGCGCGGGCCCGTATGGCCACCAGCTGCTGCACCTGACCCCCGAGCAGAGTGCCGCCCTGGAAGAGCTGGTGAGCGAGGGGGAAAGTATCCTCAAACCGGGCTGGGTGCGCCTGAACTTCAATTATTTCCTCGACGAGGAGACCGCCGACTACCTTATTGAGGCAATTGAAATTGTTGCGGCGGATGGTCACCGGCTGCTGCCCTATTACCAGTACGACGCGGCCAGCGGCGTCTGGCGCTACCAGGGTGAGCCGGCCGAGGCGCCCCTGCAGCTGGATATCGACAGTGCGGCCCCCGATGCGCCGGCACCGGTCACCGCCGAACTGGCGGGATTCCTGCAAGAGGCGAAAGAGGTACTGCGGGCCCCACAGGGGCAAATCTGCGCGCAACCGATCCTGTCGGAACGCGCCGAGGGCCTGCGCTGGTTCAACCTCTGAACGGCCGCCCGGGAGGCTAACAACCCGGTGGTTCCCGCTGCACCGGCATCCGTGGATAATGTCCGGGGGACAGGCCCCGGACGGGACAGCGACACAAGGAGCGACAGTGGCGGAAACCTCCCTCTTCCAGTCTTTTTTTCTGATATTCAGCGGCGCCGCGCTGATTGCCACCCTGGCACTCTACGGGCGCCAGCCATTGCTGGTTGCCTATATTGCGCTGGGCGTACTGCTGGGTCCCTCAGGTGTCGGCGTCGTGAGCAATGTTCAATTGCTGGCCGATATGTCCACCATCGGCATTATCTTCCTGCTATTCCTGCTGGGACTGGATATGCAGCCCCGGGCACTGGTGTCGGTCATGCGCAAGGCCACGTTCGTGGGCCTGATCAGCTGCGCCCTGTTTCTGGGAATGGGCTTCGCCATCGGCCAGCTGTTCGGGTTTACCAGGGTCGAATCCTGGGTGATCGGCATGGCGATGATGTTCTCCAGCACCATCATCGGTATCAAGTTGCTGCCCACCACAGTGCTGCATCACAAGCACCTGGGCGAAATCATGGTGGGGCTGCTGCTGTTCCAGGATTTTGTGGCCATCGCCTGCCTGATGATCCTGTTGAGCGGCAGCACCGGTGAGGTGGATATCGCGCGCCTGGGCCTGTCCTTCGCCGCCCTGCCCCTGCTGGTGGTCGCTGCCTGGGCAGTAGTGAAATATGTGCTGCTACCCCTGCTGACCCGCTTCGATCGCTTCCATGAATATGTATTCCTGATTGCGTTGGGCTGGTGTATGGGGATGGCGGAAATGGCTGAAGTTGCGGGTCTCTCACGGGAAATCGGCGCCTTTATTGCCGGAATTACCCTGGCGACCAGTCCCATTTCGCAGTACATCGCCCTGAGCCTGAAACCCCTGCGGGATTTCTTCCTGATCCTGTTTTTCTTCAGCCTTGGGGCACAGTTCAATCTCGCCATGGTGCCCGAGATCGCCCTTCCCGCACTGGTGACAGCTGCAGCGGTACTGGCAGTGAAACCGGTGGTGTTCCGCTACCTGCTGGGCAACCAGAGTGAGCAGAACGTGTTGTCCTGGGATGTGGGTTTCCGGTTGGGGCAGATCAGTGAGTTTTCGTTGCTGATTGCGTTCCTGGCGGTGGGGCAACAGTTGATCGGCAGTGCCGCCTCGCACCTGATCCAGGCCACCGCCATCATTACCTTCCTGGTATCGTCCTACATCGTGGTGATGAACTTTCCCAACCCGATTGCCATCAAGGACCACCTGCGCCGGGACTGACGGGGTACAGTGCGCCCGGAGAATGCCGGCCCGCTACTCCCGGGACACCCTGGCACGGGAACGCCGCCCATTGCACAGCAGGCCGAACAGCGACGGGATATCCCGCGCAAACATCAGGTAAAGGCAGGGCACCAGCAAGAGCGAGATGGTGGTGGCGGCAAGAATGCCGTAGCCCAGGGAAATCGCCATGGGAATCATAAAACGCGCCTGCACCGAGGTTTCAAAAATCATCGGCATCAGGCCGCAGAAGGTGGTTACCGTAGTGAGGATAATTGGCCTGAAGCGCCGCGCCGCCGCCCGCTTGATCGCCTCGGTGACATCCTCGCCCTGCTCACGCAGGCGATTACCGTACTCGATCATCACCAGGGTGTCGTTGATCACCACCCCCGCAAGCGCCACCATCCCCAGCATGCTCACCATACTGAGCCCGTAGCCCATCACCAGGTGCCCCAGCACAGCGCCGATTACGCCAAACGGGATCGCCACCATCACCGTCAGTGGCTGAATGTAACTCTTCAGCGGGATCGCCAGCAACAGGTAGAGCGCCGCCATGGTGAGGGAAAAAGTCAGGCCCAGGGACGAGAGCCCCTCCCGCTCCTCAGCCTGGCGCCCCTCATAGGAAATCCCCAGGCCGGCGTATTCGGCCCGCAATTGCGGTACCAGGGAGGCATTCAGCTCGTTGATTACCAGGGCCGCCTGGTCGGCGGGCTCCACATTAGCGGTCACGGTCATCACCCTGCGGCCCTCACGGCGATTGATGCCCGCATAGGCGCGGCCCTTATCGACCGCCACCAGGTCCGGCAGCGGCAACCACAGGCTGTCACCCGCCCGGATCATGATACTGGAAACGTCTTCCAGCGTGCCGCGCTGCCCCTCCGGCAGTCGCACCATTACCTTGACCTGATCCCGGCCGCGCTGCTGGCGTATTGCCTCAGCGCCGTAAATCGAGGCGCGCAACTGCCGGCCTATCTCCTCCGCGGTGAGCCCCAGGCTTTTCGCCGTGTCTGTCAGGGTAAGGTCCAGTTGCTGCTTGCCGAGGGAAATGCCCGGATCAATGTCACTGACGCTCGGGAAGTCCTCCAGCGCGGACGCCAGCCGCAGGGCAACCTCCTCGAGGGTGCGGGTATCCGTATGGCGCAGCTCGACTGTCAATGCCGGACCGGAACCGGGCCCCCCGCGGTCCGCGGCAAATCGCGAGCTCAGTGCCCCGGCCACCGGCCCAACTGCACGCCGCCACTTGCGCACGAACTCACCGGTGGTAAACGGACGCTGGTCGGCGGGGACGAAATACACGTCCACTTGCACGTCACTTCCCTGGATCAGGCCACGCATGCCCAGGAAAACATCCTCCCGTCCCACCTCATCCAGTACGCGGTTGGCGGCATCAATGATCTGGGTGCGGGCGAGCTCGAGTTGCTGCTCCGCCGTGCCCGCGGGAAAAGTGATCTGCACCCGTCCGGAGTCCCTCTCAACCCGCGGCATCAAGGTAAAGCCCATGCGTCCACTGGCCGCATAGCCGGCCACGATCACCAATGTTGCCAGCGCCACCGCGATGGTCGTGTACCGATGGCGGATACACAGGTCCAGGAACGGCCTGAAGCGCCGCTCGACAAACCGGTCAAGGCTGCGGGCGATCATTTTCTGGCGCGCGGCGAAGCGGCGCGCGCGGTCGCTGCGATAACCGCGCCGTGAATAGGCCAGGTGCGACGGCAGGATAAACAGGGCTTCCACCCAGGAAATAACGAACACCGAGCCCACGACCAGGGGGATGATCCCGAAGATCTTGCCCATAAACCCCGGCAGGTGCATCAGGGGGATAAAGGCGACAATATTAGTGAGAATGGCGAATGTCAGCGGGATGGCCACCTGGCGCGCGCCGGCGATGGCCGCTTCCAGGTTACTGTAACCAAGCCTTCGCCACTCATGGATGTTCTCGCCCGCAATGATCGCATCATCCACGACAATGCCCAGCGCGATGATGAACGCGAACATGCTGACCATATTGATGGAAATATCCATCGCCGGCAGAAACAGCAACGCACCGAGGAAGCTGGTGGGAATACCGAGGGTGACCCAGAAGGCCAGCCGCAATTCCAGGAAGGCTCCCAGCACCAGGAACACCAGCAGCAGGCCGATAAAACCGTTCTTCATCAGTAGCGACAATCGTTCGCGGAATATCTGCGAATCGTCATCGCGCACGCTGATGGCTACCCCCTCCGGCAATGTGCCGCGCACCCGGGCCAGAACCTCGTGGGTTGCCTCGCTGACGCTCATGGGAGTCTGGGCGCCGACCCGGAACACATCGATACCCATCGCCGGCTCGCCGTTGAAGGTCATGTTGCGAGGCTCATCAACCAGTGCGTCCCGTACGGTGGCGATATCCTTGAGCCGGACGGTTCCGCCGCCAGCGCCCTGCACCACCACTATTTCACCAAACTCCCGCGCCCAGTCCCGGCGCTCGGTGACACGCACCAGGACCTCACCGGCCTCGGTCTTCACCCCTCCTGCGGGCACGTCGACCGCCGCATCGCGCACCAGGGCCGCCACTGCCGGCAATGACAGGCCGTAACGGCGCAGGTCCTCGCGCCGGACTTCCACCGCCACCTCAAAGTCCCGCACGCCATAGGTTTCCAGCATGGTGATGCCCGGGTGACCCTCCAGCTCCTCGTAAACCTGCATGGTGATGGCACGCAGGGAGCGCACGTCGATATTGCCGTGTACCACCAGGTCCAGCACATCCCGCTGACGATCCGCCAGGCTTACCCGGGGCCGCTCTATATCACCGGGAAATGTGGTGACACGATCTATCGCCTGCTGGATATCCTGGTAGACCTTGCTGCCATCCGCATCCTCGTCGAGCTCGAGCGTGAGCGAGGCGCTGCCTTCATTGGCGCTGCCGCGCATTTCCCGTATTCCCGCGATGCCCTGGACCGCCTGTTCGGCTGCCACCAGTACCCCGCGCTCAACCTCTTCGGGGCTGGCGCCGGGATAGGATATCTGCACCGTCACGATATCCAGGCTGAAATCCGGGAAGACCTCTTTTTTCACGATCATCGAAAACGCCAGCCCACCAATGATCAGTACCAGCATCAGCAGGTTGGCAGTGACGTGATTGTGCGCCATCCACGCGATGGCCCCGCCACGGGTATTTACCACTGGGCGGCGCGTACTGTTTTCTGTTGCCGGCTCACTCACCCGCGCACGCCCCACCCCTGACCGGCCCGGCGGGAGCCACGCCCCGCCCCTCCCGGCGACCACTCCTGCCACTTGCTTCCGAACGAGCGCCATTGCCATTGATTAAACCGGGGTCCGCTGGCCCGTCGCCCTGCCGCCCGCTGGCACCCGACGGCTTCACCCTGACTTTCATACCGTCAGTCACGGTGTTGAGGCGCGTGGTCACCAATGCCTCTCCGCCTCCCAACCCCGCATCCAGCACTGCGAAATTACCGCTCAGGTAGGCCACCTCGACCGGCTGGATGCGGATCCTGCCCTCTTCCACCACCCATACGGTGTCGCCATCCTGTACCGCGGCAATGGGGACCCGTACCCTCTCCCGGGAGGCCGGGCTGACAACACGCACCCGCGCCAGGTCATTCAGCAACAACTGCGGTTCACCGGGATTCTCGATCGACAGGGGATCCTGCACTTCCACCAGTATCCGGGCCAGGCGGCCCTGCTCTTCCAACACCGGGATCAGTCGCACAAATCGACCCTCACGAAAGTAATTTGCCGGCCACTGACTACCCTGTACCCGCACGTCCACGCCCTCGCTGCGCAGTCGTGTCAGTTGGCTGGCCGGGACCTCAACCTCGATGTGGAACCGGTCGGCGCCGGCCAACTCATAAAGGACGGTACCCGGCGCCACCCGGTCCCCAACGTCCACCGAGCGACGCACCAGCAGGGCATTAAACGGAGCACGAATCTCGGTCAGGCGCAGGTCTCGCTCCGCCAGCCGCAGCTGGGCCTCGGCGGCATCGACCCGCGCCCGGGCCGCTGCTAGCTGCGGTTCCCGCAGCACCAGCGCCCGGTCCGCCTCCGGCAGGGAGCTTCCCAGCAACTCATACTCTTCCCGTGCAACCTGGCGCTGCCCCTGTTCCTGCTGTAACTCCGCGCGCCGCTCCGCCAGGGTGCTGCGGGCCGTTTGTAACGCCAGCTGGTATGGCTCGGTTTCGATGCGGGCAAGCAACTGGTTTCCCTCCAGGGTTGAGCCCTGGCCCAGATCATAGTCGAGCCAGTCGATCCGCCCTTCCACCTGAGGCTGTAACTCCACCATTTCCCGGGCCTGCACCCGGCCCAGCGCCTCTACGGTAACCGGGAAGCGCGCACGCTCCGCCACAGCCACATCCACCGTGGGCGCCGGCGACGCGACGGCCCCGCGGCTCATGGTGGGCTTTTCCCGCAGGAACCAGCTGGAGACCAGCACTGCGCCGACCAGCAGCCCCACGGGCAATGCAAAATTCCAGTTGAGGCTCTTCGCCATCAGGGTTCCCCCTCCCGGTACAACTCCAGCTCCACCGGCCGTGCCTGGGGCAGGTCCTCGCCGGGTATACCGCCGGAAAGTGCCCGGTACAGCGTTACCCGGTTCTCAATCAGTTCGCGTCGTGCGGTAAGCAGTTGCCGCGCCAGGCCCTGTTGGTCATTGGTGGCGGCCAGCACATTGAGAAAATCCACCGTCCCGCGGCTGTAGGCCCGCCGCTGCCGCTCGACGATCAGGTCCGACAACGCCGCCCGCTCCCGCAGGTGTTCCAGCCGCACGCGTACGGCCTGCTCCTGCACCAGCGCCTGCTCCACCTCCGCCAGGGCGTCGAGCACGGCGGAACGATAGAGGGACCAGCGCTCCTGCTCCACGGCCTCCTGCCGCTGCTGCTCAGAGGACAGCTGGCCGCCGTCGAATATCACGCCCTCTGCCGCAGCCGTCAGCGTCAGCAACCAGTCCCTGGCGATATCACTGATAGAAGGCCCGCCACCACTATAGATCGCCGCAAGGCTGATCACCGGCAGCCGCTCGGCCCAGGCCTGCTCCACCAGGTAGTGCCCCTGCAGGAGATTGCGCTGGGCCTGCTGCACGTCGGGCCGGCGCAATAACAGGCGCGCGGGCACTCCGGTATCCGGCAGCGCCGGCAATGCTGGCAGTCCGGCTGCAGGCTGGATCATTGCTTCGAGTTCCCCGGAGTTCACCCCGAGCAGCGTCGCCAACTGGACTTTCAATGCCACGATATTGAACTTCGCGGTATCGAATTCCTGCCGGGACTGCTCCACCAGCTGTCGTTGCTGCAACACGTCTGCCGCGGCACTGATACCCCCACCAAAGCGGAGTTCCAGCACACGCAGGGTTTTGCGGTTAGTGTCCAGCTGCTGGGCCAGCAGGTCCCGCTGGCCCCACTGCTCACGCAGTTGCAGCCAGGTTGCGGCCACCTCGGATGCCAGGCTGAGGGCGGCCGCCTGCAGGCTATCCTCCTGCGCCAGCCGCGCCGCCTCGGCCGCGAGCGCTCCCCCGCGGACCCTGCCCCACAGGTCTATTTCATAGCTGGCAGCCAGGCGGCCACTCCAGCTGCCGCCCTCGTTCTCACCACCGGAAAAATCGAAGTCGCCGCGGTCGGAGCGCCGCTGCTCGGTGTGGTCCAGGTTCCCGGTCAAGCGTGGCCAGAAACCGGACCGCGCGCCGCGGGCCACCGCTCCGGCCTGCTCCAGCCGCCACAGCGCCGCGCGCAGGTCCGGGCTATCGCTGAATGCGCGGGTGACCAGTAGGTCCATCTGCGGGTCCTGGAAGTTTCGCCACCAGCGCAACCCCGGGTCCGCCTCGCCCGAGAGGGAAAAAGCGTCCGGTAGCCCCAGCGTCGCCTGCGGCAGTGGCCGGGCGGCACAGGCAGTCAACAGCGGCAGTATCAGTACCAGTGTTCGCAAAACAGACAAAAAATGGCTTCCAAGTGTGCTATCTGGCTGAAAGTTGAAAAATTGTTGCGCAAATAATCGGCGAGCCCCGTGCCAGAAGAAGCGTATTTGCGCTTGTTTACGCTTGCAGGGTGACTCCAGCCCTTTTCTGGCACTCCGGGGAGTGCCCTGCGCGCAGGACTCCGGTATCATGGCACCCACCTGGAAAGTGATCACAAATTCCAGCGGAGATGGCCCCGGCCGGAAAGCACCCGACCGTGGCAATTATGGTGCAACTGATTACCATGCAAGCAGCAATGCCCGGGCCAGGCCCGGAAGCAAACGACAGTGAAGGTAAACGAGACGAATAATGAGCAAACAGCAACCACTCGCCCACTGGGACGATATCCTGCTCCTGGACCGCCAGCTCACCGATGAAGAGCGCATGGTGCGCGATACCGCACGCGAATACTGCCAGACGCAGCTGATGCCGCGGATTCTCGAGGCCAACCGCCACGAGGTGTTTGATCGCGACATCATGAGCGAGATGGGTGAACTGGGCCTGCTGGGCTCCACCATCGAAGGCTATGGCTGCGCGGGCCTCAACTACGTTTCCTACGGCCTGGTGGCGCGGGAAGTGGAGCGCGTGGATTCCGGCTACCGCTCCGCCATGAGCGTACAGTCCAGCCTGGTGATGTATCCGATCTCGGCGTACGGCAGCGAAGCCCAGAAAGAGAAATACCTGCCCAAACTGGCCACCGGTGAGTGGGTGGGCTGCTTCGGACTCACCGAACCGGACGCCGGTTCCGACCCGGGCGGAATGAAGACCCGCGCTAAAAAAGTCGATGGCGGCTACCGCCTGAGCGGATCCAAGATGTGGATCACCAACAGCCCCATCGCCGATGTATTCGTGGTGTGGGCCAAGGATGACGACGATGTGATTCGCGGCTTCGTGCTGGAAAAAGGCATGGAGGGCCTGAGCGCTCCCAAGATTGAGGGCAAGTTCTCCCTGCGCGCGTCCATCACCGGTGAGATCGTGATGGATAACGTGTTCGTGCCGGAAGAGAACAAATTCCCCGATATCGGCGGCCTGCGTGGCCCCTTCGGCTGCCTCAACCGCGCCCGCTACGGTATCTCCTGGGGTGCCATGGGCTCGGCGGAATTCTGCTGGCATGCTGCGCGCCAGTACGGCCTGGACCGCAAGCAGTTCAACCGTCCTCTGGCGCAGACCCAGCTGTTCCAGAAGAAGCTGGCCGACATGCAGACCGAGATCGCCCTGGGCCTGCAGGCTTCCCTGCGCGTGGGCCGCATCATGGATGAGAGCAAGGACTTCGATCCCACCATGATCTCGCTGGTCAAGCGCAACAACTGCGGCAAGGCACTGGATATTGCCCGGGTGTCCCGGGACATGCACGGTGGTAACGGTATTGCCGACGAATTCCACGTGATCCGCCATGTCATGAACCTCGAGGCCGTCAACACCTACGAGGGTACCCACGACGTCCATGCGCTGATCCTGGGGCGGGCCCAGACCGGGCTGCAAGCCTTCTTCTGATGCCTGTATGATTCGCCTGCAGGTCGCACCCGCGGCCTGCAGGCGAAACTTCAAGACAGGCCCTTTCCGATGGAACACCTGCTGCACTGGTTCGATCTCATAGGCATCGTGGTATTTGCCTTTACCGGCGTCCTGGCCGCCGGCCACAAGCAGATGGACCTGTTCGGCGCCGTGGTACTCGCCTGTGTAACCGCTACCGGCGGCGGCACCACCCGCGATATGATTCTCAACATCCCGGTCTTCTGGCTACAGGCCAGCCATTACCTGTGGCTGGCGGCGGGTACCGGCGTAATCAGCTTCTACCTCATCCGCTACCTGCAGGTGCCCATGCGGCTACTGAAGGTTGCCGATGCCATGGGCCTGGCTGTATTCGTGGTAATCGGCACCCAAAAAGGGCTCGACCTCGGCCACAGCCCTGCTATTGCCATCGTCATGGGCGTCATGACCGGCACCTTCGGTGGGCTGATCCGGGATATCCTGGCCGGCGACATTCCCCTCTTGCTACGCCGCGAGATCTATGCCACTGCAGCCCTGTCAGGGGCCGCCACGCTGGTTTTGCTTGACGCGAGCGGTAAACTGCCCGGTGAGGCAGTAGTGGCCATCGCCGTGCTGGTGACCCTGGGTATCCGCCTGGCCGCCCTACGCTGGAACCTGAGCGCACCGATTGCGCGGTTTGGCAACCATTGACCGCGACCGACCAGTAATGGCTGGTCCGCAGACACAGGTAACAAAGCTTGACTGATTCCCGTATTGCCAGGGTCGCCCTGGCCCTGCTGACATGCACACTGCTCTGGGCATGTGACCGCGACCCGCGCACCGCGGCGGTCGAGGAGGAACCCACCAGCCTGGCCCCCAAGCCATGCTGGTTTGAAACCGGCGACGACTGGCCGCTGGCGCAATGCTATATGATGGAGGTACCGGAGGATTATTCCGAGCCCTCGGGTCGGCGCATACAGTTCCCGGTGGTGCGCTTTGTTGCCTTTGAACCCGACCCGGACAAGACCCCCCTGCTCCACCTGGGCGCAGGTGGGCCAGGGGCCAGCCTGGGACTGGAGCCGGAAAATGCCTCCGAGTGGCTGTGGATCAACTACGCCGAAATGACCGTGGATGACGGTCGCGACCTGATCGTAATCGATCCGCGCGGCACCGGCATGGCCCGCCCCCGCCTCACCTGCGACGAGTTCATTGACGACGCACAGACCGCCTTCCAGCGTCGGCTCTCCCGGGATGAGGAAGCGCGCGTATTTACCTTCAGCATGGAGCGGTGTTACAGCCGCCTGAGCGAGACCGCCGACCTGGCCCAGTACCACAGCGCCAATATTGCCCGCGATATAGACGCCCTACGCCAGCAGCTGGGACTGGAGAAACTCAACCTGTATGGCGTCTCATATGCTTCCCGCTATGCGCTCACCATGGCGCGGGACTTCCCGCAGTCAGTCCGCGCGCTGGTGCTGAACAGTGCAGTGTTCCCGGAGATCAAGTACACGCAGCAGCTACCCGACGATACCCTGGACGCCTACCAGCGGGGACTCGACTTCTGCCGCGAGGACAAGCTCTGCAACAGCCGTTACCCCGACCTGCAACGCCGGCTCGAAAACCTGGTACAGACCCTGGACGAAACCCCGCGAACGATTGACATCAAGCATCTCTACTCCGAAGAGGAATATCCCTTCGTCCTTACCGGGCAGCGGCTACTGCGCGTGCTGTTCCAGGCCCTGTACAACGAAAACTTCTACCCCCGGTTACCGCAGGTGATCGAGGGGCTGGAAAACGGCAACGAGGTACCGGTGCAGGAAGCCATCGGCAACTTCATGAATATCCTTCTCGATCCCTACTTCGGGGATGCGGCCGGGGTCAGCCATTTCTGCCATGAAGAGGCACCGTTCGTGGATTTCGACAAGGCCAGGGCGGCGGCGGCGCAATCGGGAATCCTGGGGGGGGCCGTGCGCGCGGATATCGACCTGCTGCAGGTGCAGTGCCGCATCTGGGCCATTCCCTCAGCACCGCTCGAGGAAGCCCGCCCGATCCGGACGCCACTGCCGACCCTGGTGCTCCACGGCGCCCTGGACCCGGTTCTCGATGCCGCTGACGCGGACAGGGCACGGCAGAAACTGCCTAACCACCAGTGGCTGCTGTTCCCCAAACTCTCCCACGACGTCATCTCCGCCAGCAACTGTGCCGAGAACGCCGCCGCCCGATTCCTCGACAACCCCGACACGGATGTGAAAGAGGGGCTGGCCGAGTGCCGCCGCGAGGAAATTGCCGCGAGCCAGGATAATCGGCAAGCACAAGAGGCTGCCGCGGACGACGGGGGCAGCACGACTCCCGTATCGCCCCAGGCGGAAACGGCAGATGGCTCCGCAAATGCGGGGAGTGAGGGCGACACAGCCGGGAGCCGCAACCCGGCGGGCAGCGAGCCACCACAAGCCTCCCCCGCCCAGTAGTCCTCGCCGGGCAGCGTCGTTTCCGCGACGCTCGCCCCTTTCACCCCTTTCGCCGCTTTCACCCCTTTCGCCGCTTTCACCCCTTTCCACGCAAACCCACTGCACTTGCCCGTCTCCGTCCCCGCCGTGCGATTGCGTCGAAGTTGACGGTTGATGCCACGCCCTTGCGCGCCAGCCCTCTAGACTGAACCTGACTTCCTGTCAGGGCACGACTCCCTGCACAGTCCCCGGTTTCTGCAACTGTATCGGAGCATTTCACATGGCGCGTCTTTCATATGGCAACCGGTTTGCCGGAGCCTCCTTCCTTCGCAAGCAGCCGGTGGGGGGCTGGATCGCACTTTGCCTGTCGACACTGCTATCCACTGGCGCCCAGGGACAGGACGATAACGTTCCGGACAACGCGCTCTTCAATGACTCTCACTTTCACCTGACAAACTATGTACAGAAAGGCACAGATATAGACGACTACCTGAAAATAATGGGCGACACTGTCGGGCGTTCCACCCTGTTCGGTATCCCCCTGCAGCAAACCTGGTCATACGAAAATACCGGTGAATCGGCGCCGACTTATTATCTTGAATCGGATTCGCCACTGTATTACTACTCCTTCACCGACGCCCATATTGCCGAAGCCTACAACAGCCTGTCGGATGCGGAGCAAGCCCGGCTCGACCCCATGATCACGGGGTTCAACCCCGCAGATATGTACGCAGTCGACCATATCCGCCGTGTGCTGGAAACCTACCCGGGAGTCTTCTCCGGGATCGGCGAATTCACCATCCACAAGGAATTTGTGTCCTCCAAGGTCGCGGGTGATACCGCCAGCCTCACCGATCCGGCGCTCGACCGCATTTTCGATTTCGCCGGCGAAACCGGCCTGGTGGTCATCCTCCACAACGATATCAATACCCCCTTCCCCAAGCCGGGCAAGGAACCCTTTGCCCTCAAGCAGTTAAAGGCCCTTTTTGAGCGACACCCGGAGACCACCATTATCTGGGCTCACATGGGGCTGGGTCGTGTAGTCAGGCCCATCAAGGACCAGCTCGCTATCGCGGAAAAGATTGTTACAAACCCCAAAATGAAACACGTGAACATAGACATCTCATGGGATGAGGTGGCCAAGTACGCCACGGAAACACCGGAAGCGGCACAGAAGACAGCTGACCTCCTGAACAAGTACCCCGACCGTTTCCTGTTCGGCTCCGATGTAGTGGCACCGGAATCCATAGAAGCCCAGAAGGCAGTCTATGAGATGTACAAACCGGTCTGGGACAAGCTCACAGCGGAAGCGAAAGAAAAGATTACCAAGGGCAATTACGAGCGTATTTTCAATGAAGGGCGACGCAAGGTGCGCGCGTGGGAAAAGAAAAACGTGAAACAGTGAAAGGCAATACCAGCTGCAACCGCTAACGGCCCGCTAACCCCGGGCTTCCTCGATCCGCCCGGGGCCGGGAATGGCCCCCGGTCCAGCCCCGGCAATCACCACGGAAGATTCATGAGAACTCTACAATCTGGCGCCGCCTCCCGCCGGGACAAACTGCCACTGAGCCCTGCCATCCCCCTCGCACTTGCGTGCTCCATAGCACCAGTCGCATCGGCTCAAGGCGATGGGGAGCTGTTCAGCAAGCCAAAACTCAACCTTTATACCACTATCCAGCTGGACATGGGGTACGAGAAGAACCAGACCGCTGACAACTGGTTCGATGTCATGCGGCCCACCAAACTGCCCGCATTCGAGGGTGAATTCCCCCCCGACGGAAACTTCTATGCCAGCGTCCGTCAGACTCGAATGGGCTTCAAGGGGAACTGGCAGACCCGCTGCGGTGAGGTTAACACCTGGTTTGAGTACGAGCTCTTCGGTTCCGGCAGCAATGTCGGTGAGACCACCTTTCGCTTCCGTCATGGCTGGGCCGAATTCTGCCAGCTTGGCGCCGGCCAGACCTGGACTCTGTTTATGGATTCCAGCATATTCCCCAACGTGGTGGAAAAGTGGGGGCCCAACGGGATTCCCTTTTTCCGCAATGTCCAGCTTCGCTGGACCCCCTGGAAAGACGGTGATTCGCATTTTGCCGTGGCGCTGGAGCGGCCCGGTGCCACCCGCGACGAAAGTGACTACGACGAATTTATCGAACTCGAGGGGGTTGTGGGCCATTTCCGGCTACCGGACATAACCGCCCAGTATCGCCAGGCAACCCACTGGGGACACTTCCAGATGGCCGCCCTCGCCCGCCGTATCGAATGGCAGAATTCACCGGGCAGTGAATTTGACCTGGATGGTGATGTGACTGGCTGGGGAATCAACTTCTCCGCCAGTATCGAGATGGATTACACCGAGCTCAACCTGAGCGCCACATACGGAGAAGGCGTACAGAGCTATATGAATGATGCGCCCGCTGACATCGGTGTGGTTGAAAACTTTGACAACCCGAGAACGCCGCTCACCGGTGAGCCACTGCCGATGCTGGGACTGATGGCATACCTGGACATTGACTGGAACGACCACTGGACCACGAGCGTTGGCTGGTCGGGCCTGGACATCAACAATTCCGATGGCCAGCTGGAACGGGCCTACGAACAGGGTGAATACGCATCAATCAACCTCCTGTACCACCCGGTGGACAGCGTCATCCTTGGGCCTGAACTGATCTGGGCCGATCGGGAGGCTCGCGATGACTTCCGGTCTGAAGACTGGCGCCTGCAGCTCTCCTTCAAGTACAAATTCAATATGAACCTGGTCGGGGATTGAGGGAATAGCGCCCCGGAAAGCGGCCTTCGCCGAGCAGGCCCTTCTGCCCACGCAAAAGCAATAGTTTCGCGGCAAGGTGCCCGCGCTGGCCGGACCGGCGGGCCGTGACATGGAGCTGGACATGGCGGCCGTTTGTCCGTAGTTTTTATGTGTATAACAACACAAAGATGTTACGGACAATGAATACCCAGGCTGTTATTGAAGTTGCCGAACTGCTGGACCAGCTCAAGGATCCCGAGCTGGTCGTCCTCGACTGCCGCTACGACCTCGGCCAGCCAGACGCCGGCGAGGCCTGCTTTGCGCAGTCCCATATCCCCCGCGCCCAGTACGCCAGCCTGCACCGGGACCTTTCCGGCCCCACCGAGCGCTACGGCGGTCGTCATCCCCTGCCATCGGTAGATCAGTTCACTCCAGTGGCACGCAGGCTGGGTATCAATCCCGACTCACATGTAGTGATCTACGACGACCAGCGGCTCGCCTTCGCCGCACGCGCCTGGTGGCTGTTGCGTTTTTTTGGCCTCAAGCGGGTATCTGTATTGAACGGCGGGTTCACTGCGTGGCGCGATGCCGGCCTGCCCGTTGAGAGCGGCCAGGCGCAGACTGTGCCCTATGGCAGCTTTGCCCCCAGCCCAAACCCCGGTGCTGTTGCCGACCACTGGGAAATTTACTCGGGCCTGGCCAATCCCGACTGGCAACTGGTGGATGCCCGGGAACCGGCGCGATTCGCCGGTATCGAAGAACCTATCGACCCGGTGGCCGGGCACATCCCCTCTGCCATCAACAAGCCCTGGCAGATGGTCACTGAACCCGGGGGCAAGCTGAAACCGGTAGCGGCGTTGCGGGAGCACTGGCAGGACGTCCGCTCTGATGAACCATTGATCTGCTACTGTGGTTCCGGCGTCACTGCCTGCGTCAACCTGCTATCCCTGCACCTGATCGGCCGCGACGACGCGCGCCTGTATCCTGGCAGCTGGAGCGACTGGTGCGCCCACCTCCTGCACCCGGCATCACAGCAGGCCAACTGACGAACCCCTGAACAAAAAGCGGCCGGCCCCTGGGCCGGCCGCAATGGGCAAACTGATGTCAGGGGGCACGCCCGTCAGCGGATAAGGCAGGCACCGGTGCCGGCCAGCCCGCAATAACCTTCCGGATTCTTGGCCAGATACTGCTGGTGATCCTCCTCGGCATAATAGAATTCCGGCGCCATGGCGATTTCTGTGGTGATTTCTTCATACCCCTTGTCTTCCAGGGCCGCCTGGAACTTTTCTTTCGATTTCTTCGCCTGCTCCAGCTGGGCCTCGTCAAAACAGAAAATACAGGAACGGTACTGGGTGCCAAGGTCATTGCCCTGGCGCATGCCCTGGGTGGGGTCGTGCTCTTCCCAGAAGCGCTTGAGCAGGTGCCCATAACTCACCTTGCCTGGGTCAAACACCACCAGCACCACTTCCGCATGGCCGGTGCGGCCGCTGCAGACTTCCTGGTAATTCGGGTTCTCGGTACAGCCATCCGCATAGCCGGCAGCCGTGACGTATACGCCGTCGATTTCCCAGAACAGGCGCTCGGCCCCCCAAAAGCACCCCATGCCGAAAATGGCCTGTTGCATGCCCTCCGGGAAGGGTCCCTTCATGGGGTGATCGTTAACAAAGTGGATCCCGGTAATGTCCATGGGCTCCTTGCGGCCCGGCAGGATCTGGTCTGCACAGGGCATCTTGAACTTGTCGTATTGCATCGTCTCTCCACCTCTCTGGACCATCTGAGGCCCTGAAAACACTTAAGACCCGGTTGCACCGGCGACCAGTATGCAGCCGCTGGCCTTCATTGGCCGCCTGACCTCCCACTCCCGGTATTCCGCCCCCAGCTTTTGCTCGGCCCGCTCCGCCAGTCGCCGGAAAGGCGATCGGCCCGGGTCCGCGAGCACAACCTGCTCTACACCAGCCCGCAGCGCCCTGCGGGTCAGGTTGAAGAGTGGCGCTTCCAGCTTGTCCCAGAAGCAGATATCGGTCCCTATGACCGCATCAAATCGTGAAAGGTCTCTCTCGGTCACCCGTTCGTAGCGGCAACGCCATGTTTTCACGGTCACTCCGTTCAGCTCTGCATGATAGTCCACGAAAGGGAATACGCTGGGATCCGCATCCAGACCAGTCACGTCGGCAGAAAATTCCTTTGCGCAGAAAATACCGCCCAGTCCCCAGCCGCAGCCCAGGTCCAGTACCCGTGCTCCCTTCCTGAGCGGATGACGCTTGAGGTAGTCCATGGTGAGACAGGAACTCTTCCAGAACTTGTTGCCGTGCAAGGTGGGGTCACCCGCCTCCCGGCGCAGGCGGCGCATATCCGGGTGAGCGTTCTTGCGTACCGTCAGGCCGAACAGGCGACGGGAATCGTTTTGCGTGCCATTCACGGTTTTGTCAGCTCCTGAGTTCAGTTCGCTCAACCAAAACAAGGTAGTAGCCGTCAGTTGGGCGCCAGTTTAACTATTTAGCACTGTGGTTTCAGCTCACTGGGCTATTTTTCAATGACGAATCGCAGTGCAAGGCATTGCCAATAACCACAAGGATATCGTGGATTCAGCATGCATAAGCATATCGCAACCGGCATTGCCGGCATGGTCCTGCTCGGCGCAAGCCTGGCCAAGGCAGTCCCGGTTTACGAATCAGACGAGGTCACCTTGTTTATTTCCGGGTATTTCAGCGCAAACCAGATTAATGCCAATGGGGACACGTTCCTGGATGATGGATTTAACCGGGTGCGTCTGGGCCTGAATACATCGGCCTATAAGGACTGGAACGTCGGCTTCAACGCGGAGTGGGGCATCAATGCCATCTCTTCCGGGCAACCGGTGATCATCGCTGGTAACCAGCAGGCATCCCTTGGAGAGCGGGGCCGCTCACTGTTTATCCGCCAGGGCCATGTGTTCGCCAAGCACGAGCACTGGGGGGATTTCGTTGCCGGCAAGCAGTGGGCCGTCTATTACGACGTGGCAGGCTTTACCGACTGGTACGAGATTTCCGGCGGCCTGGCCAGCGGTGCATTCTCCCTGGGCAGTGACGGTGGCATCCTCGGCACTGGCCGCGCCGATGGTGCCATCACCTGGCACAAGAGCTGGGCCGGCCTGGGCGGGGAAATGGAAATCGGCTTGCAGTACCAGGCCCATAGCTCCAACCTGGATATCAGGGTGGAGGATGCGATCGGTGAGGATCTGCTGCTGGAGTGCCCGGCCGGGGACTGCGAATTTGGGCTGGGGCATTCGATTTCCCTGAGATACACGGCCGATATCGGCGACGGTCTCACGATTGGCACAGCCTACAACCGGGTGAAGGTGGATATTGAGTCCACCCGCGGCCGCGTTTTCGATATCACCGATCCCGCCAACCCGATCCTGATCGACTCCGATTTCGACATCACTGCCAGCAGCAACTCCTGGGCACTGATCGCCGGCATCAAATACGGCAAAGGGCCCTACCAGCAAGGCTTCTACGGTGCGGTGGTGGCACAGCGCTCGCAGAACAATGAGTTGGCCCCGGAGGGCTCGACACGGGGCATTACCAACTTCTTTGATGCCGAGGGCAGTGAGTCCATCTTTACCTACACCTGGGGCCTCAAGGACTGCTACTCGTTTTACTTCGGCCACAATATCCTGCGCTCCGATGACCCCGGCTTCGAGGAGGGCCTCATCGAAGAAGACCTGTACGAGCTTAAAAAGTATTTTATCGGCTTCCAATACCGCTGGAGCGACCGCGTAAAGCTGTATACGGAAAATACTATCGATGACAGTAACTCGCTGGGGGCAGCGTTCGCTGCTGATGTGATTGCGGTCGGCATGCGCGTCGACATCTGATAATCTCGAGGCCCGGGTTATTTAGAAAGGAACACCCTGTGGCCAGACTGATCCTGCTGATTGCGCTCGGCATCTTTGCCTGGATTGCATGGCAGAAATTCACCGCCAGCCCGCCGCGCCAGCGCCGTAAACTACTGCTCCAGTGGACGCTGGTGGCCGTGGCGCTGGCGGCAGTACTCCTGGCCGTCACCGGCCGCCTGCACTGGGTGGGGGCCGCCGTGGCGCTGGTGCTGCCGGTACTGGGGCGGACCCTGGGCTGGCTGGGCCGGCACCTGCCGTGGCTCGCCCCGCTGCTCGCACGCCATGCGCAGGCCCGCCAGCAGCAGGCAGGCCGTGACTCGCAGCAGGGACCGAATCAGGATACCGGAGAGAGCCCGCTTACGGTGGAGGAAGCCCGCCGGATTCTCGATGTCCGCCAGGGCGCGACCCGCGAGGAAATCCTCGCCGCCCACCGCCGCCTGATCCAGAAAATGCACCCGGACCGCGGTGGCAACGACTACCTGGCCTCCCGCATCAACGCAGCCAAGGAACTGCTGCTGCAACAGCTCTGAGCCCTGCCCCCACGCTCACAGGCCAGTCCGCCTGGTCGGGAGGCACGCCGTGGTTCAGTCAACCCGCCGACACAGCAGGTGTACGTAACGGGCCAGTTGCCTGTAGGGATCCCGCCGGGAAAATGCCAGCTCTTTCTCCACTACCGCGCTGGCGGGCAGCTTGTCGCGGATTGAGGGGGTCATGAAATCGTTGAAACAACGGATACCGCTGTGTGCCGTCACTGCCAGCCCCGCCTGCAACAGCCAGTCCTGCACCCACTCGGTGCACAGCGGGTTATCCGGCGTCAGGCTCCCAGGATGGCCGCCCCAGTAACCGCTGGCGACATTGCGGTCCAGCTGGCGGAAGCTGCCCCGCTGCAACAGGCGAAATTCCAGTGCCCGCCGGTTGTAGAAGGTCAGGGAAAGATGGCCGCCGGGCCGCAAGAGTTGGGCCAACTGGAAAACAGCCTCCCGTGGCCGGTCCAGCCATTCCAGCACCGCGTGGCACAGTACCAGGTCAACCGCGCCATGCGCCGGCTCAGCCCCCAGCGACTGCAGTGGCGCGTGTACAAAAGATACCCGTTCCTCCAGGTGGCGACTGGCGGCCAGCTCCCGCGCCTGCGCCAGCATCTTTGCGGAAATATCCGCGATTGTGACGCTATGCCCGGCCTGCGCCAGGTCCAGTGCAAACTGTCCCTGTCCGCCACCAGCATCCAGCACGCGCAGCCCGGCCCCCCCGTCCAGCACCGGCTGCAGGTCCCGGTTTAACACCGCCAGGCGGATGTCGCCCTTGAGGCCGCCGTAGATACGCTTGCGGAAACGCTCCGCCAGGTCGTCGAAATTCCGGTCTGCCATCGCCCGTCAGCCGTCCCCGCCCGTACCAGCGGCCAGAAAACGCTTGCGGTTGTGAACGATCTTTCCCGCAACAGCAGCCTCCAGGTCGATATCCATCACCGCTGCCAGCTTCAGCAGGTACATCTGGATGTCCGCCAGCTCCGACGCCAGTTCGGCCTTTTCCGGGCCTTCGCCGGTCGCGAGCAGGTCTTCGATATCACCGTCACTGCGCCATTGCAGGTGCCGCCCGAGTTCGGACACTTCCACCGCCAGGGCCATGGCGAGGTTCTTCGGTGAATGCAGGCATTGCCAGCCGCGCGCCCGCGCAATGGCATCAAACTCACGCAGAATCTGCCGGGTATCCATTTCAGTGCCCTCCCCCTCAAATCTCGCTGGTGCGCTCGAGCACCTTCCCTTCAGCCGCCAGTATTGCCCTCAGGGTGCGTGAACGGAATTCGCGCAGGAAAAGGACCAATGCCACCACCAGGTAGCCGGCCACGAACAGCAGCGGATGGACAAACCAGCCCATTACCGACATGGCGAAATAATAGGAACGCAGCCCGTAGTTGTAACTGTGTCCCGCCTGGTCGATCACCTTGGCTGTGCTGATGGCAAAGCGGCGCCGCTCCCGGTCGGAGGTATCTTCCGCTTCCGGCAGCGGGGCCGCGCCGATCAGCACGTTGGCAAAAGAGTACTGGCGCAACGACCAGGTAAAGTTGAAGAAGGCGAAAATAAAAATCAGGATCAGCAACAGGATCTTGAGCTCGAACTGCTGCACCGTGGTCTCTTCGGCGAATGGCAGGGTACTCAGGACCTTGATCGCCGCCTGGTTTGCACTCAGGGCGGTTACCAGGCCGGCCAGGATCAGGATGCTGGTGGAGGCAAAGAAACCGATAACCCGCTCCAGATTGCCGATAATCGCTGCATCGGGCATCCGCATGTCGCGGTCGAGCATGCGCAGCATCCATTCCACCCGGTACCACTGCATCGACGAGGCCAGGCACCAGGACACCTTCGCCTTCTTGCGGGCGAAGATCGTATAGCCGCCCCAGGTAATGAAAAATCCAGTCACACTGGCAATATCCAACCAGGTCAACGTCTGTCTCCGTATTCGTCTACATTTATCCTGCCGGAACCCCGGCCTTTGCCCGGGACGCCAGAGCCTGGAACAGGTATCCGCAGTCTTTGCCCTGCTGGCACCCTTGTCAACACTGTTTTTCCCGCACGGCGAGGCGGTAGAATAACGTCCAAACCCTGCCGGGTCCGCCCGGCGCAGCCGGTGCCACCGGCCCGCTAGTTACCTTATGGAGCTGCCTTTTGAGTAATACA
This sequence comes from Microbulbifer sediminum, assembly GCF_021729035.1. Lineage (GTDB taxonomy): Bacteria > Pseudomonadota > Gammaproteobacteria > Pseudomonadales > Cellvibrionaceae > Microbulbifer > Microbulbifer sediminum. The sequence continues at coordinate 448,857 of NZ_JAJSAP010000002.1, forward strand.
CACCCTGCATTCGAACTGGTCACCACCGCAGAGATCGAATCCCTCGGCGTGAGGGTAGAGGAATACCGGCACAAGGTCACCGGTGCCCAACACCTGCATATCGCCGCGGACAACGCCGAGAATGTCTTCCTTGTCGCCCTGCGCACCGTGCCGCAGGACTCTACCGGGGTCGCCCACATCCTGGAGCACACCGCACTCTGTGGTAGTGACAAATATCCGGTGCGCGACCCATTTTTCATGATGATACGGCGTTCCCTCAACACCTTCATGAACGCATTCACGAGTTCCGACTGGACTGCCTACCCGTTCGCCAGCCAGAACCGTAAGGACTTCAACAACCTGCTCGACGTCTACCTGGACGCGGTATTCTTCGCCAAGCTGGACCCACTGGACTTTGCCCAGGAGGGTCACCGGCTGGAGTTCAGCGAGCCGGGCAACCCCGACAGCGAGCTGGTCTACAAGGGCGTGGTGTACAACGAGATGAAAGGCGCCATGAGCTCGGTCACCTCCCAGCTGTGGCAGGCCCTCAGCCGCTACCTGTACCCCACCACTACCTACCACTGGAACTCGGGCGGGGAGCCGGCGGATATCCCCAAGCTCACCTATGAGCAACTGCAGGCCTTTTATCGCACCCACTACCACCCCAGCAACGCAACCTTCATGACATTCGGGGACATCCCCGCTGCCGAACACCAGGCGGCGTTTGAGGAGAAAGCCCTGAGCAAGTTCGAAAAGCTCAACAAGACCATTGAGGTTGGTCGCGAGGACCGCTACCTGGCACCGCTGTCGGTGGAGGAGTTCTATCCCCTGAGCGAGTCCGAGGCCGGCGAGGGCGACACTGGCAATGCCAGCGACAAAACCCATATCGTGCTGGCCTGGCTACTGGGCGATGTCACCGACCTCGAGGCGGTGCTGACAGCCCACCTGCTGGCCGGTGTGCTGCTTGACAACAGCGCGTCACCGCTGATGAAACTATTGGAAACCACCGACCTGGGCACGTCGCCCTCTCCCCTGCTGGGACTGGATGACACCCAGCGGGAAATGGCCTTCGTCTGCGGTATCGAGGGCAGCGAGCGGGATCGGGCCGACGAGCTGGAGCAACAGGTCATGGATGTCCTCAGGGACGTGGCGGAAAACGGTGTGCCCTATGAACAGCTCGCCGCCAGCCTGCACCAACTGGAACTGCAACAGCGGGAAATTGGCGGCGACGGTTTCCCCTACGGCCTGCAGTTGATCATGACCGCCCTGACCGGCGCCACCCACCGGGGCGATGCCATTGGCTTGCTGAATATTGACGCGACCCTGGAGAAACTGCGCGAACAGATCAAGAATCCGCGGTTTATCGCCGATGTGGCACGGGAGCTGCTGGTGGACAACCAGCACCGGGTCCGCCTGGTCCTGCGCCCCGATACCGAACTGGCCGGGCGCCGCGAACAGGCAGAAAAGGCTCGCCTGGCAGAGATACGCGCTGCACTCAGCGACGGGGAAAAACAGCAGATCATCCAGACCGCCAGCGCCCTGCAGGAGCGACAGGAGCGCGAGGACGATGCCTCTATCCTTCCCAAGGTAGGGGTGGAGGACATTCCCGCAGAAATGCCGCGGGTCGAGGGCGAGGAACTGCAGCTGGGCCGGCAGAAACTGACCCGTTACAGCGCTGGCACCAATGGCCTGGTTTACCAGCAGGTGGTCTGTGCCCTGCCCGAATTCAGCGAAGAGGAAAAACAGCTGCTGCCGTACTACTGCCAGGTACTGAGCGAAGTCGGGCTCGGTGAAAAGGACTACCTGGAAGTGCAGCAGTGGCAGGCGCGGGTCTGCGGCGCTTTGCATGGTTTTACCAGCAGCCGCACCGCGATCGATGACCTGCAACAGATGCGCGGGCATTTCGTGCTGTCCGGAAAGGCGCTGGCCGCCAATCAGGAGGGCCTCACCGAACTGATGGATGCCACGCTGGAGCAGGTCCGCTTCGACGAACTGCCGCGTATCCGTGAGCTCATGCAGCAGACCCTGGCGCGCCGTGAGCAGGGTGTGGTGGGCAACGGCCACGCCCTGGCCATGGCTGCCGCCAGTGCCGGGTTCAACCGGGCCGCATTCGAGAATCACGCCACCGGAGGCCTGCTGGGCCTTCGTCACCTCAAGGGCCTGGTGCGCAGTTTTGACGATAGCGGGCTGGAAAGCCTGCAGGAAAAGCTGCAGGCAATCCACGGCAAGATCCTGTCCGCAGAACGCCAGTTCCTGCTGGTGGGCGAAGAAGAAAAACTATCGGATTTCAGTCGCGCCATGGATACCCTGGCTAACGATGCCACCGGCGGCGGTTATACCATCAACGGCGACTTTAATCCCCGCCAGGTGGGAGAGCTGTGGCTGACCAACAGCCAGGTCAATTTCTGCTCCAAAGCCTACGCGACCGTGCCCATGAGCCACCCCGACTCGGCTCCGCTGGCGGTGCTGGGCGGGTTCCTTCGCAACGGCTTCCTACACCGCACCATCCGCGAACAGGGGGGCGCCTATGGTGGCGGGGCGGGCCATGACAACAACCTGGGTGTGTTCCGGTTCTTCTCCTATCGCGACCCTCGCATGGCCGAAACCCTGCAGGATTTCGATGCCTCCCTGGAGTGGCTGGCCGATGGCAAGCACCAGGATTCACAGGTGGAGGAAGCGATCCTCGGCGTGGTAGGCGGACTCGACAAACCCGGCTCCCCGTCTGGCGAGGCCAAGAAGGCATTTCACTCCGCCCTTTACGGCCGGACCCACGAGGTGCGCGAAGAGTTCCGCCGCCGGGTAACCGAGGTAAAACTCGAGGATCTGCAGCGGGTGGCCGCCACCTACCTGCGGCCGGAAAAAGCCGGCACCGCTGTGGTCACCGGCAACCAGGGCCGTGAGGCAGGACTGGCACTGGGACTGGAGGAAGAAAAGCTTTAAGGGATATATCGCCGCGCGACCAGTCGCGCGGCGTGCCTGCAACCGCTTTTCCGGAAACAAATGAGCAAGAAAGACAGTATTTACGCGAACCCACTGGGCGATATCGCGGGTTTCCGCTTTGACCAATCGGTGGTCGATGTCTTCCCGGACATGATCCAGCGTTCGGTACCGGGCTATACCACCATCGTCGCCATGATCGGCACACTGGCGGAGCGTTACGCCCAGTCGGGCACGCGCTGCTACGACCTCGGCAGCTCCCTGTGCGCTGCCACCCTGGCCATGCGCCACCGCATTCCCGCGGCGGACTGCAAAATCGTGGCGGTGGACAATTCACCGGCCATGGTGGAGCGCGCCCGGACCGTGCTGGCAGCTGACAGTGGGCTGATCCCGGTGGAGCTGGTCTGTGATGACCTGCAGAACGTGGACATCGAAAACGCCTCGGTGGTGGTCCTCAATTTCACCCTGCAGTTCATTCCCGTCGCGGAGCGGGAAGCAATCCTGCGCAGGATTTTCGAGGGCCTGCGCCCCGGCGGTGTCCTGATCCTGTCAGAAAAAGTGGCCTTCGAGGACCGCGACCACCAGGAGCTGATGATCGACCTGCACCACTCCTTCAAGCGTGCCAACGGCTACAGTGAGCTGGAGGTGGCTCAGAAGCGCTCGGCACTGGAAAACGTCCTGATCCCAGAGACCCTGGCAGTCCACCGCGATCGACTCAAGGGCGTCGGCTTTGGCAGCGTTGACGTATGGTTCCAGTGCTTCAACTTTGCCTCCATGATTGCCATCAAGGCACCCACTGAGGGCTGAGCGCCACGATGATCGATTACACCCAACTCTACCAAGGCCTCCAGCATATCCCCGCCCTGCGCGGTTGGCTGGCCAACCTGCCACAGCAGGTCGCTGCCGGCCTGAGTGAACACCGCTGGGGCGACCTGCCCGACTGGCGCGCAGCGTTAGACGGCCTGCCAGATATCCCCTGTGATTCCACCGAGTTCGTCGACGACGTGGTGATCGGCCAGGCCGGCGACGCTACGCCAGAGCAGCTGGAATGCCTGGAGCGCGAACTACGCCGGCTGCACCCCTGGCGTAAAGGTCCGTGGGAAATCTTCGGCCTGCACATCGACACCGAATGGCGCTCGGACTGGAAATGGGAAAGGGTCCTGCCACACCTTGAGTCGCTGGAAAATCACCTGGTCCTGGACGTGGGCTGCGGCAATGGTTATCACTGCTGGCGGCAGTACGGCGCCGGCGCACGCCGTGTTATCGGCATCGATCCATCCGCCAAGTTCGTCGCCCAGTTTTACGCACTGAAAAAATACATGGGTGAAGAGCTGCCGGTGGATGTCCTGCCCATTGGCATCGAGGCAGTACCACCGCAGCTGCGCGCATTCGACACCACTTTTTCCATGGGTGTCCTGTACCACCGTCGCTCGCCCATGGCCCACCTGCGCGAACTGCGCGAAACCCTCCGCCCCGGCGGGCAGCTGGTGCTGGAAACGCTGGTCATCGACGGCGACCTGGGCCAGTGCCTGGTCCCCGAAGGGCGCTACGCCAAGATGCGCAATGTGTGGTTCCTGCCCAGCTGTGCCACCCTGGAAAGCTGGCTGCGCAAGAGCGGCTTTGTGAATCCCCGGACCGTGGACGTTGCACCCACCAGCCTTGGAGAGCAGCGCCGAACCGACTGGATGCATTTTGAGTCGCTGGCCGACTTTCTCGACCCGGAATCCCCGAATCAAACCATCGAGGGTCACCCCGCGCCCAAACGCGCCATTCTGGTCGCAAATACACCGTAGCTTGTGCCGCAAAGACGCAATTTAGACACTTAAACTCGGTCAAAGACAATACCGGGAGGATATTCTGTGGAATGACCGCAAGTGCCTTGAATGTGCGCCGCGATGCGGCAAAGTTGCCACACGAGTATTTTCAGACCAGCCAGTCCAGGAGCGCCAGAGTCAATGAGTATCAGCGTTTTCGAACTGTTCAAGATCGGTATCGGCCCGTCCAGCTCCCATACAGTGGGGCCAATGGTCGCCGCACGGCAGTTCGTGTCAGATCTCGATCAGCGGGGCCAGCTGGCCCGCACAGACCGGGTGCAGGTGCACCTGTATGGCTCCCTGGCCCTCACCGGTATCGGGCATGGGACAGATATGGCGGTACTGATGGGCCTGCTGGGAGAGGCACCCGATACCATTGATGTGGACAGTATCGATGAGAAGCTGGCTCGTATCGAGGGCGACGAGCAGCTATGTCTGAATAATGACCACAATATCCGGTTCGTTCGCGAACACGACCTGGTTTTCCACGAGGACGAGTTCCTGCCACAACACGCCAACGGCATGACCTGCCGGGCGTACGCGGCCGGTGAACTCTTGTTTGAACGGAGCTACTTCTCCATTGGTGGCGGCTTCGTGCTTTCCGAGGAGGACTTCGCCCACAAGGACCAGATCGCCACCCTACTCCCGCACGATTTCAGCAATGCCGCCGAGTTGATGGCCATTTGTGACAAACACAACTGGACCATTGCCGAGCTGGCGATGGAAAACGAAAAGGCGTTCCGCTCGGAGCAGGCCGTCAAGGATGGATTGTGGGAAATATGGCAGGTGATGGATGCCTCCATCCAGCGGGGCTGCCATCAATATGGCCTGCTGCCCGGCGGGCTGAAAGTACGCCGCCGCGCCGCGGAAATGTACCGGGAACTGAGCAAGCAGAGCCAGGAAGAGCGCGAGGATGGCCTGGTAATCCTCGACTGGGTCAGCCTTTATGCGCTCGCAGTCAACGAGGAAAACGCAGCCCGCGGCCGTATTGTAACCTCCCCCACCAATGGTGCTGCAGGAGTAATCCCGGCAGCCATCGCCTACTATGCCAATTTCGTGCATAAGCCTGAGAAGCACGGTGACCTGAAAGACCAGGTGGTTAAGTTCCTGCTCACCGCCGGCGCCATCGGCATGCTGTTCAAGAAGAACGCCTCCATCTCCGCAGCGGAGGTGGGCTGCCAGGGCGAGATTGGCGTTGCCTGCTCCATGGCATCAGCCGGACTCGCGGCAGTCCAGGGCGGCAGCAATCAGCAGATTGAGAATGCAGCCGAGATTGGCATGGAGCACAACCTGGGGCTCACCTGTGACCCGATCGGCGGACTGGTACAGGTTCCGTGTATCGAGCGCAACACCATGGGGGCGGTAAAGGCCATTAATGCCGCCCGTTTATCCATGCGTGGTGATGGTGCGCATATTGTGCCGCTGGACAGCGTGATCGAGACCATGCGCCAAACCGGTATTGATATGCAGAGTAAATACAAGGAAACATCCCAGGGCGGGCTGGCCGTCAACGCCGTGAACTGCTGACCCGGCCCACCCGTCCTCCAATACGCCAAGCCATATCTCAACCCGGCACACCGTGGCGGGTATAGATATCAAAGCGGCCGGACTTTCCCTCCAGCGACAGATCCGGCTTGCGCCCCGCCAGGTGGGGTGCAAGCCGCGGACGTTTAACCACCGTGCGGTAGTAACAGGCCCCGAGCGCGGGTTCCAGCAGTGCATCCGCATCCGGATCCTCACCGACCAGCAGATGGAAGACTGCCATCTCTTTTTTTACTTTTGCGCTCTTGCCACGAGCGGGAAACATCGGATCCAGGTAAACCACCGGAATTGATTCCGCAGGCTGGGCAGCAAGCCAGCTTGCCGAGTCCTCGGTCGCGTCAGAGAGCTGCAGCCGCCCTGCCACCGCCGCCAGCTCCGGATCCATTGTGGCGGCAGCTCGCAGGCGCGAGAGGCCATCCGCCAACAGTGCCCTGACAACCGGGTTACGCTCCAGCAATAGCACTTCACAGCCCACCGATGCGAGTACAAACGCATCACGCCCAAGACCTCCCGTCGCATCCACGACCCGCGGCTTGAAACCGGCACGCACGCCCACAGCCTTGGCAATCTGCTGGCCTTTGCCACCACCGTACTTGCGCCGGTGGGCGGCGGCACCGCCGACGAAATCCACCACGACCGGTCCCGGCGCCTTGCGGCCGGTGGCGCACAACTCCAGCATTTCCCCGCAGCGCAGTACATAGGCGGGGTCCGAAATTTGGCGCGGGTCAGAATTTTCCAGGAGATCGAGGCCAAGTTGCACCGATAATTCACGGGCGGCCGGCAACCACTCGGGTGCTGCGGCTATCACTGCCAGGGATTGGGTCACTGGTTTTCCATTCAGGTCACTGCAGGATGGCGGATACTAACCGGGCCCGGCCAGCCATTCCAGCGCCCGCTCCCTCTCTGCACCGGGAAAGGGCCGAACATCGGCCCCCACAAAATGATCCACCAACCGCGGCATGTACCCCAATAGTGGCTGGTCAGAGACGACTGCGACCTTGTGCACATGACGGTGGTGATCGCGGATGAAAACGCAGTGGGCAACCAGCCCGGAGAAATCCTCCCAGCCGGGAAAGCTCTCGGCATTGATGAGGATACCGGCGAGGCTACCGTGCTCCTCGATCACCGGGTCAACCTGCGAGGCCAGCACTTCGAAATCCGCCCGCGTAAGCGGAGCCCCGGGCAACACCTCAAGCACTGAATGGTTGTAATGCCAGCGATGATCGATCATGGTCAATACACAAAGCCGAAGCCGGGTTTACACACGGCTTCGGCGTTCAGAGGGAAGGTTAATGGTTACTGGTTCTGAGGTTCTTCAGTGGACTCAGTTTCCTTTTCATCAGTAACCTTCTCCATGGTATCTTCGGCCGCCTTCTTGGTGGCCTCGCCGGCGCCTTCAATTGCCTCACCGGCCTTCTCTGCCGCTCCCTCAATCACCTCACCGGTTTCCGAGGCCGCCTTTTTGGTGGCCTCCACAGCCTCTTTCGCCTCCCGCTCGAGGCTGCTTTCTTCGCCCGGCGGGACCGTATCCGGCTGATCCGACTCACGAGGTGTCTCGGTGCCGGTTTCGGGCGTATCCATGGTACCCATTCCGTCGGGCGGAGTCTGGCTCTCGTCCGGGGTAGTACCGCCCTCGTCTATGGTTTCGCTCTCGGGGGTCTCGAGCGAATCGTAGGCGTCGCCGGCCTTGTCATCGCCGCCGCGCGACATGAAATACCCGATAATCAGCAACAAAATAATCAGCGGAAGCAGTAGCTTTTTCATAAACCCACCTCTGAGGCCTGGCTGTTTCACAATTAGGGATGCGACAGCGGAAGTCTCCGATAATTGTCCCCGGTGCATGCGCCAACCGGCTTTGCACCAGGGGAATCAAGGGGAAAGCTTCCCGATGTCTGCCCATGACGCCGGGCGAGGTATCGCCTTTTGCCTCAATCCGGAAGATGTTGGCGCCAATATTGATAAGAATAACCTGCAAACCGTGTTATTCAAGGAACATTGTTCCCACTTTCAGGCAGTCTTGCTGTAGATAGCAAGCCTTTAATAACCACCGGTTTTAAAAAAAAGCATTCAAGGTTTGAAGCGAGTCGCACCACTGAGACGGCAAACCCAAGCGATAACCGCCCGTCCTTTCCGGGCGGATTTAAACCGGCGGCCAGGCTAGCCCTGCAGCTCTGACTCTTTCAGGCGGGCCAGCAGCGGCGCCGCCTCCGACTCTGGTACCGCAGCCTCACAGCTATACAGCTGTAACCTGCCGTATATGTCCGGGCTGGCAAAAATCAGGTAGCGCGCGCCCTTTTCGAGCTTCACCTCACAGGCATCCAGCCCGCGCCGAAACGCAACAAGCCGGTTGGCCTCGCCCTTCCAGACCTGCTCGGACACGGCAGAGTAGACATAACCCTTGATTGCCACCATGCCCGGCTCGGACAGTGCCTGGTCGACGTCGCGGTGTATTCCGGCAATCATTACTTCGGCCACAAATGCCGCATCCTCATAGCGCACGCTGAGGCTACTGCCACCAGCACCAGGCTGGGGAACGTCACCATCAGGTTTGGAGGATTCGCTGCCAGATGAGGAGGCGTGGCCGGCTACCGGGGAGACGCCTGCGGCATCATCGACCACCCCTGAGGGGGTCTCCGCGGCCACAGGGGGAACCGGGAGAAACACAAAAGTGAAAACAGCCGCCGTGAATGTCAACACGCGGTACGGTTGGTAGTTACGGGGACAACGGCCCTGCCGTTGCTTTCCCCTCGACTTGCTGCCCAGGCCCAGCATGAAGTTCCTCACGGGCTCACTCCCTGTTATTGCTGACACACCCCGGACTTTACCGCCCTTCATTGGGCCAGTAGAGATATGAGGCCTTCCCCACCATCATCCCTGTGACCCAGCCTCCGGGTAGCCATCGGTGCCCGGGCAAAAAAAAGGGCACCGAAGTGCCCTATTTTGTCTCACATTATTTGAGCGGCAGCAACTCGAGCTCGACGCGGCGGTTCGCCTGCTTGCCGGACGCGGTGTCGTTAGCCGCAATCGGGTAACGCTCACCATAACCCACGGCCTGGACACGGCCACTGGCAATACCGGCATTGGTGAAGAAGCTTGCGACAGAGTTGGCGCGACGCTCACTCAGAGTCTGGTTGTAAACGTCGGAACCGGTGCTGTCGGTATGGCCGCTGACACGGATGGCGGTCTTGTCGAACTCCTTGAGTACCAGCACCACGGAATCGAGGGTGTCGTAGAAGTCGCGACGGATTTCGGCACGGTCAGTGGCAAAGGTGATATTACCCGGCATAATCAGGCGAATATTGTCACCTTCACGCTGGACCCGAACGCCTGTACCTTCCAGGCGCTGGCGCAGTGCAGCCTCCTGGCGATCCATGTAGTAACCAACGCCCCCACCAATTGCGGCGCCGCCCAGTGCACCGGTAATCGCACCTTTTTTACGGTCGTCCTTGCTGGCAGTCGCCGCTCCGATGATAGCCCCCGCCACAGCACCGGCACCGGCACCTTTCGCCGCGTTACTGGTTTTACGCTCGCCGGTATACGGATCCAGGGTGCTACAGCCAACCAGTGAGCCCAGTGCGAGAATTGCGACCCATTTTTTCATGTAAGGTTCTCCTAACGCTTTTCAGTGAACGGGTGTTGCTTCACGACAGGACAGAATCGCCCGCCGCGCTGATAGAAATGTTGCCGCGGACCAGCTGTCTCCCAGCTGAACCGCCCCCCTTTCTAAGGTTGCGAAGACTAGGCGGATTTGCCCTCGGCGTCCATAAAGCAGTACGCATTTATGGACAACAAACAGTCGTGAGTTTCTGCATTGATCGGAAAAGTGGCGGGCTGACGGGAAAAGCTGCCCGGGCCCGAGCCGTAATTCCCCTGCATATCTTCCACAATTTCTGTGGATAACTCTGTTAACGAAACGCTAAAAGAGCAAGCCAAGCGGCGGGCCAACTCGCTCCCAGCGTTTTGCGCACTTTTTAGCCTTAGCCTTTTATCATTAAAAAACAATAACTTACAAGCAATCAAGACCCTCAGCGTACCAAATAGCGAAGACTGACCGGGCGTTCACAGAACCCCCTCCGCCATGTGGAAAAAGTTTTGTCAACACGCGATCAGGGGAAAAGACGATGATTTTTTGCCAAGGAATCGTCATCGGGACCGCGTCCAGTCGAACGAGACGCTGAAGCTGAACGATCGCTTCACTTGTGACCCATAGGGAACAACCCATGACGGTGAGCAACCGCCGGCCGGTATGAGCCGATTCCCCAAAGCCACGGGGTCCGCAGTCCAGTATCCGGTCCACGGATATGGCCGCAAGCGGTGACCTTTCAAACGCCATTCCCATTAATAATGTGGGGGCTTTTCACTCGCATCGCCGCCGCGTCCTGCTCCATGCATCTCCTCATTCAGGTCCCGGTAGCGCTCTCCCAGTTCCCTGAGCCGCGCGACCAGGGTACGGAGACTCGCATCCTGGTTGGCGATCACATCATTGAGCTGGGCCAGGGTGTCCTCCTGGAATGCCAGGCGGGTTTCCAGCTCCTCGACCCGGCTGCGGAGGTCTTGTAACTCTTCTGTCATGGGCACATCCGGTATGGTTTCAGAGATAGGTATACAGCTGTTCCACCAGCCCCACGGCCCGGCGGTCCATGAACAGGCTCTGCCCCAGGCGCGAGGTCACATAGCCAACCCCGATCCCCGCATCGGGATCGGCAAAGCCAACGCTGCCACCGGCCCCGGGGTGACCGAATCCCTGCTCACCACCAAACCGCAGGTCGGCCGCGGAAGCACTACGGATGTACCCACAACCAAAACTGATTTCCGCCTGCAGGACCACATCCCGTTCGCAACTTTGCTCGCGCACTGCTTCCGCGAGCACATTACCGGGAAGGGTAGCAGGCTCCTCCATGGCGAGGTCACCGTAGAGAGTCGCCAGGTCCAGCGCACTGAAGTGGCCGTTCGCGGCCGGGATCAGAGCCTCGCGCCACTGGCTACTGTTGCTGCTCATCATCAGGCTCATTGGATTCGAGAATGCCTTGGCGACGGGCCCCTCCCGGTCCGACTTCATCGCGCGCCCCACCGCATTCTCGCGCAATTCCGGCAGGGGTTTCTTCAAGGGCAGTACGTCCGCAAGGCGCCCCGAACGATGGCCCACACCGCCGAATCCCCCGTGCAGCTCCAGCGGCCCGGCCAGGGATTCCCGGTAGAGCGCCCGCAACGATTGGCCGCTGGCGCGCTCCAGCAGGCCACCCAGTGCCCAGCCATAGAGGAAAGGTGAATAGCCCTGGCGACTACCCGGAAACCACCAGGGCTCCGCAGACGCCACCGCCGCACAGGAACGCTCCCAGTCGTAGATGACAGAATCCTGCATCCGCTCCCGGAAAGCCACCAGGCCGGCACGGTGGCAAAGCAGTTGTCGCGGGGTCACCCGCTCCTTGCCCCCTGCAGCAAACTCCGGCCAGTATTCCGCAACCGGTCGGTCCAGGTCCAGGTTTCCCGCCGCCACCTGCTGCAGGGCCAGCAGGGCCAGCACACCCTTGGAGCAGGAAAAGACGTTGGCCAGCGTATCCTCTGTATAAGGCACCTCACCGGCCCGATCGGCACTGCCGGCCCAGAGGGACACAATGGTCTCGCCGTCCTGGCGGACAGCGAAAGCAGCCCCCGTATCACCATAATGGCGAAAATTGTCAGCAAACCGGTCGTAAAGCGCTTCCAATCCGGGCGCGCAGTGTCCGTAAATCTCCATTGATTCCCGTCCAGCAATAAAACGAGGCGCAAGGGTAGTTTCTTCCCCTTCCCTGCGCAAATCGTTAGCATTACCGACCAATGTAATGACGGCTTCCAGGGGGACCCATGCCAGCAGAAACCGCAATCCAGGACCAGATCCCGCATAACCACTGTTTCGGGTGCGGCCCCGAGAACGATGCGGGCCTGCAAATCAAAAGCTTCTGGACCACTGCAGACAGCAGCCGCTGTGAGTTCATGCCCGGAGCCCACCACTGTGCGGGGCCCACCCACTATCTCAACGGCGGCATCATCGCCACAGTCATCGACTGCCACACCATCTGCACGGCAATTGCCGACGGCTACCGCCAGGCGGGGCGGGAAGTCGGCACCGGGGACAAGATCTGGTATGCGACCGGCAAGCTTGACATCCAGTACCGGGCCCCGGCGGCAATCGACAAGCCGGCTGTGCTCGAGGCGGAGATCGTTGAGCGAACCGAGCGCAAGACGCTCCTGACCTGCACCCTTTCCAGCGATGGGCGGGTGTGCGCAACGGCGGAGGTGGTAGCAGTGAGGGTTCCCGACAACTGGTAGGATCTATGGCGGACCGGGCTGGGCCTATTCGTCGTCCCCGGGCCTGTCGCTCTGCCGCCTGCTCTCTTCCTCGGCGAAGGTGCGCCCCGGCCTGCGGGCTTTTCTCTCGGCTTTCTTTTCCGCCGCCCGCTCTTCCTTTTTCTCGGCCTCGCGCTCGACATCCTCAAGTTTGTAACCGCAATGCTTGCAGTACTCGGCATCCTTGTCATGCCCGGCACGGCTGCAATTGTCACAACGGATCGACAATCGCTCCCGCCCCAACTCAGATGCCAGTTCCGCAGTCACAATGCCGGTGGGCACCGCAATAATGGAGTAACCGATCAACATAGTCAGAGATGCTATCCCCTGGCCCAGGACAGTCTGCGGAGTGATATCACCGAAACCCACTGTCGTCAGGGTCACAATTGTCCAGTAGACACTCTTGGGAATACTGGTGAAACCGTGCTTGGGGCCTTCCACCACGAACATCAGGGAACCGAAGATAATGCATACGACCAGGACACTGGCATAGAAAACCAGGATCCGGCGCCGCGCCTGCCACAACGAGCGCAGCAGCAGGTTGGCGTCTCGCAGGTAGCGCACCAGCTTCAGGATCCGGAAAATCCTCAGCACGCGCAGCAGTCGGATTACCAGCAGGTAACTGGCACCCGTAACGAGGAGCGCGAGGTAACTGGGCAGGATTGCCAGCAGGTCAACAATGCCGTAGAAACTGAAAATATACCTGCGCCGGTCCACGGCGCAGTAAATCCGCGCCAGGTACTCGACGGTAAACAGCGCGGTAAAAAACCATTCCAGAACAAAGAACAGCTCGCCATAGCGCCCGGCGATACTTTGCACCGAGACCAGCAACACGAGCAACACACTGATCAGGATGGCCCAGATCAGGAAGACGTCGAAACCTTTCCCCAGTGGCGTATCCGTGCCAAAGATAACTTCGTTAAGCCACTTTCTCTTTCCGGTTAATGCCATATCACCTCCACAAGAGCCATGACTATAGCGCCACTGGTGGCGCCCCGCCAGACCATCCATGCCAGATGGCATCAACAGTACTTTGGGGGTACCCTTGCCGGCGGGAATCCCGGGCATCGATGTAGATGTAGAGGACAGGTTCCGCCCAAAATGCGGCACCAGGCCTGCACGGGGTTCGCCGGTAGCTGGGCACAACGCGGAAGACAGTGAATATGACTAGAGAAACCCGACGGGTGTATTCCACCGATGTGGGGCGAGTTAAAGAAGAACCGAAAGCAGAGCAGCGCCGTCAAGGCGACGGCATCGTGCGCATTCAACGGGAGACAAAGGGCCGCAAGGGAAAAGGTGTGACCTGCGTGCGTGGCCTGCCCGGAACCGACGCTGAACTGAAACTGCTACTGGCTGAGTTGAAGAAGCGCTGCGGTTGCGGCGGTGCCCTGAAAGACGGTGTCATCGAGATCCAGGGTGACAAGCGTGCGGAAGTCAAGGCCATGCTGGAGGCGCGGGATTTCAGGGTCAAACTGGCAGGAGGCTGAGGCACCCGTCTGGCAACCCGCATAACCTGGCCTGGCTGTCGCGCTAGGCCAGCTCCCCCACCAGCCGTAACGGTCGCACCTGCAGGGCCTTCTCGATCTCCAGGCATTGCCCCAAAAGTCGTGATATGTGCCTGTGGTAATGCTCGTTCACTGTGGCGCTGACAGTCCTGCAGCGCAGTTCCATTTCCTGAAGGGTATCGATAAGCGCCTGTCGCTCCCGTGGCAAGTCCTCCCCGGCGGCCCTGTCAGCGCCCGCCAGCCGCTGTTCCAGGGCAGCCGACACCCCGATCGCGGAAAGGGTATCGCTGTTGTTCACCTGGTGCTGGATTACCTGCAGGCCACGCTGTGCGAGACCATAAAATTTCTGCAGGGTCTCGCGCTGCCCCGGCTCCAGGGAAAGCCGGTCGATTGCAAGCCCGAGGACCCGAGCCAGTTCATCGAGCCGGTCCAGGTGGGGTGCAAGGGTAGTGAAAGCCTGCGTCTCCCGCCGTGCCGAATCTGCCCAGGCGCGATCCTCGCTTTTCATTGAACCGATCGCGCGCTTCATGCGCAGTACGAATACCTCCTGGATCTGCTGGTACTGCGCCTGCAAACCGTCCCGTTGCTGGCGCAGCTCCCTCTGGGTCGACTCGGCGGCACCCACCTCGGTATTGCCCAGATGAAAATCAGCGGGCCGTATCTTCACGGAATGGCGCAGCAGCTCTACACCAAGCTCAACTGCGGGCGCCCTTACCGCGAGTTCATCCAGGCGGCCGGTAAGGTCGCGCAAATCGACCAGCCTGGTGCGCAACCAGTCGACGCACTCCTGCAAGCCCATCGCGGCCAGGGTTTCCTCCCCCGGCGTTTCCAGGGGCAGAAAGCGACGCGGCGGAACACGATTGAAGAACTCACCGATTATGCGCAGCGCCTGTTCCGCATCCTCGCTGGTGCAGAGCAGCTGCTGGTTGTCTACCGGGCGTGTATCGGCAGCGGCAATATCGGCGCTCACCTCGCTCGCCAGCCCCGGCAGGTCATCAATCAGGCGCTGCACCGAAAACTCTGCCTGGATCGCCGCCGCCAGCCCGAGTTGCTCCACTGCCGCAACCCGGTCATTGTCCACCGGGGCGGTGGGATCCCAGCAATCCGATGGCTGCGACATTGCCAGTTCCAGGTTAGACAGGGTCTCCCGGTCCAGGTTGCGCATTGTCCACTGGATGGCCCGCGGGTAATTCTCCAGTCGCTGGCCTGCGATAGCCGCCTCGCGGTTCACCTCGGCCACCATCAGGTCCGCGTGCACCATACGGTGCCACCTCTCTGCAAATGGCGCGATCCCGTCACTGCCGATCAAGTGGGCCGCACAGCGATCCCCTTCGCGCTCCAGCATTCGCGCCGCCGGCCGCGCCACGATCTGGTGCATCGCCTCGAGTCGGTCCAGGATCGGGATCACTCCCCGCCCACAGAGAGCAAGCAGATTATGCAGCGGGCGTAAAAGCCCGCGGGCATGCCCCCCCGGCGCAATCACACTGCGATCGTTCTCCATCGCCCATTGCACCCACTGCAGTCGTCGTGGTGTTTCCAGGGCCAACCATGCCACGGTTGCCCGCAGGCGTCCCCGGTACATGCCACGCTGCCGTGCCACCAGCGCCAGCAGTTCGTTCCCCGTCAGGCAGTAGGCCGCCCCCAACCCCAGCTCCAGCGCCAGGCTCTGTCGGTACGCCTCTGAAATCCGTCCGGCCTCCACCCGGACAGCGCTACCAGCGGTAACGCTAACGGCAGGGGTGCCCGGCAGTCCGCTTTTGCCCGCCAAAACGTCCAACAGAAGGTACAACCCCTGGGCATCGCGCCGCTTGAGCGGACGGGATTTCGGCAGAGAGTCACGGGCCAGCCGTCGCGCGCCGAAAAAGGGCCACGCCACCAATGCGGCCACCAGCCCGCTCAGTGAAATTGACAAGCAGAGGCCCATCACCGAGCCGGCGCCCAGCTCCCCGGCCAGCGCCGCCCGGGCAAATTGCCAGATTGCACTCGCCACGCTGTAAAGACAGATCCCCAGCAACAAAGAGAACAGCGCGGGAACCAGTGCCGCCCCGGGCAGGGAAGCGGCAAGCGCACTGCGCGAGGAAATCGGGTCGGGGATCGTGGCATCGCCACCGTCGAACAGGGATTCCAGCTGCCGCTGCGCCCTGGAAGCGGGTGCGCCCTGCTCTCGCCGGGCCTTGTCCTCAGTCGTGGCATGCTCACGGGTGGGGCGGACGGCATCGCTGGTGACCTGCTGCGCCGGATTCGATGATTGCATGCCACGGCGCCGCCTCCTGGCCTGCTCCAGCCGGGCCAGCAATGCACGATTGTCGTATTTTCCGGCCGGGAACACTTCCACCCGCAGCCCCATACGCTGCAGGCGCGAGCGGTATTCCAGCACCTGTTTTGACGAGAGCCGGTCCTTGATCACCCAGCCCTTCAGGAGCAGTGTGCGGGCTTTTGCCTCGGGAATGGAGAATGCCTTTGCCGCCGCCTGCAATACCTCACCCGGGGACTTGCCACGCAGGGTTTTCCCGGCAGATACAACTTGAAATAGCTCGGCAGGCATCGCGCGCTCCGGTGACACTCGTTCCAGTATTTTCCCGATGGGTCGGGCAGTGAAGCACGAAGACTAATTTATTATCCCCGAACAGTGTGGGGACTGGTTCTCACAGCCCCAGCCCCAAAAGGGTCGTTCCGGGGAAAAAGCGCGGTCCGACACGCACGGAATGATAACGGGATCTCAGTGCGGGTTGTGCATGCCACGCAGATATCCCGTCAGCGGCAATACAGGCTGAGAACCTGCCCGGCAAGTTCGTCCAGTGACAACCCCTGCTTCTTGGGCCTGAACCAGTGGTAACTGTGGGCCAGGGAGCCCTGTAGCAGGCGCCGGGCCAGGGCCGGATCATCCATGCGCCCTGCCTCCGCAAGCACATCGCGCCACAGCCGCTCATAGCGCTCGCGCAGTTGCAGCACCTGCCGCTGGCTCTCAGGGCTGAGGCTCCGCCATTCCGACACCAGGATGGTAAAGCCAGGCACTGCGCGCCCGTGAATGGCTTCCAGCTCACAGAGGATGCATGCCCTGAGCCTGCCCCGGGGCGTACGCTCCTGCGCGACAGCAGCTTCCATGCGTGCCCGCGCGAAAATCGTTACCTCCCGCATCACCTGGCACAGTATTGCCTCTTTGCTGCGAAAGTGGTGAAAGATACTACCGGAGAGGATCCCCACTTCCGCCGCGATATCCCGCACCGTGGTCCGTGCGAAGCCCTTTTCGACAAACAGGAGTGCCGCCGCATTCAGCAGGCGGCCGCGTGGCGATGCCGGGTCAGTCAATTCACCCTGCGCCACAAGCGCTTCCACAAGCGCGCTGGACCCCTGCCCCAATCCTGCGGATGTCACCGCATTTCCGCTGCCACCTGGCACTGACATCTCCCCCATCAAAAGTGTTGATAACCAAGCGCTTGCTTGGTAGCGTTGGTGATCATGCGCAATATACCCGCCCGGTGCAAGACGCCGCCAAAAAAGCGCGACCAGCCGGGCCAGGCTCACGACCAACAACCATAACAACCGCAGGGTTCCAAGGCCGACAGGAGAACTTATGCCCTACCAGAGCCAGTTGCGACCAGGGAGCTTTAGCAACCAGGTGCACATTGTCACAGGTGGCGGCAGCGGCATCGGTCGCTGCATTGCACATGAGCTTGCAAGCCTGGGGGCTCACGTGGTGCTGATCGGGCGCACCGCCGAAAAACTGCAGCGCGTGGCGGGAGAAATCGCTGACGACGGGGGCTCCTCCAGCTACCACCCGCTCGATATCCGCGAGGAAGCCGATGTCCGCGCAGCCGTAGCCAGCATCGTGGATGAGCACCAACATATTCACGGCCTGGTCAATAATGCCGGTGGCCAGTTTCCCTCACAGCTCGAGGAGATCTCCGCGCGGGGCTTCGAAGCCGTGGTGCGCAGCAATCTGGTAGGCGGTTTCCTGATGGCCCGGGAGGTGTACACCCGGTCGATGAAGAACAATGGCGGCGCAATAGTGAATATAACCGCCGACAATGCCGGCGGCATGCCCCTGATGGGCCACTCCGGTGCCGCGCGCGCCGGAATGGACAACCTGACGGAAACCGCCGCAGTCGAGTGGGCGGCCAGTGGTGTGCGTGTAAACGCGGTCGCACCGGGATATATCCTCTCCAGCGGCTTCGATACCTACGACGCCGAGTTCCTGAGGCAGCTGCTCCCTGGGTTCCGGGACAGTATCCCGCTCTATCGGCTGGGTGAGGAGGCCGAAATCAGCGCCGCGGTGTGCTTCCTGCTGTCCGACGCCGCGAGCTATCTCACTGGACAGACCCTCCGTATCGACGGCGGCTCCAGCCTGAAACATCACTCCCCGTTATGGCAGCCCGCGCCGGCCAGGAACCGCAAGCGTTTCGAGGGTTTTCATCGCGCCGAAAAGCCTGCGGTGGTCGCCGAGCTCGAGGCAGAGGGCAAGCTCTGATGCAACCATTCGACTCCCAGGCCGAGCCCGGCTCGACGGAATTTGCCGAAAACCGGGAGGCAATGCTGCAGGCCATCGCACGGTTCCGCGAGGCCGAACAACGCCCGGTGGATGTGGCAACAGAAAAGGCCGAGCGCTACCAGAAGCGCGGCTGGCTGTTGCCGCGAGAGAGGCTCAATCGCCTCCTCGATCCGGGCGCCCCCTTTCTGGAACTCTGCTCCCTGGCAGGTTATCGGCTGTATGACGACAACGATGGCAGCGGCGCCGGAGGCGGTGCGATCTGCGGCATCGGCACCATCAACGGCCGGCGCTGCATGGTGCGCGTGGACAACTATGCGGTGAAGGGGGGCACCATCTCGCCCGCAGGTATGGACAAGGCGCTGCGCATGCAGCAAATCGCACTGGAAAACCGTCTGCCGGTGGTGACCCTGGCCCAGAGCGGAGGAGCCAACCTGATGTTCGCCAATGAAACCTTCGCACCGGGCGGACGGGGATTTGCCAACCAGGCGCGCATGTCTGCCGCCGGTATACCCCAGGTCACGGTGGTACATGGCAGCGCAACCGCCGGTGGAGCCTACCAGCCGGGACTGTCCGACTATGTGGTAATGGTGCGCGGACAGGCCGGCATGTACCTGGCCGGCCCCCCGTTACTCAAGGCCGCTACAGGAGAGATTGCCGACGAGCAGAGCCTGGGTGGAGCGGAGATGCATTGCCGGCAGTCCGGCAGTGGCGATTACCTGGCCGAGGACGACGCGGACGGCATTCGCATGGCCCGGGAGATCGTCGCCACGCTCCCCGCCCTCCCCGGGGGCATTAGCGAGGAAGCCTGGCTCCCGCCACGCTACCCGGAAGACGAACTGCTGGGGCTGATTCCCGCAGACAGCAGGAAACCCTACGACGTTCGCGAAGTGCTGGCCCGCATTGTCGACGACTCCGCGATTCTCGATTTCAAGCCCGGGTTCGACCGGCAGACCGTATGTTGCCATGCGCGCATCGAAGGCCAGGTGGTCGGGGTGATCGGCAACAATGGGCCGATTACTCCTGCCGGTGCCAATAAGGCTGCACAGTTTATCCAGCTGTGTGAGCAAGGCGGCACGCCATTGCTGTTCCTGCACAACACCACCGGCTTTATGGTCGGCACCGACGTGGAACGTGGCGGCATCATCAAGCATGGGTCCAAGATGATCCAGGCGGTGGCGAATGCCAGCGTACCCAAAATCAGTATTGTCATCGGTGGATCCTATGGAGCGGGCAACTACGCTATGTGCGGCCGAGGATTCGACCCCCGTTTCATCTTTGCCTGGCCCAACTCCCGCACTGCGGTGATGGGCGCGGCGCAGGCGGGCAAGGTCCTGCGTATCGTCACCGAGCAGAAAATGCAGCGCGCGGGCACAGTGGACCAGGCCACACTCGACAAGCTGGAGCAGGACACCGCCGCCTTTATGGAAGCCGGCTCCGATGCTCTGTCCTGCAGTGCGAGGCTGTGGGACGACGGCATCATTGATCCGCGGGATACCCGTCGCCTGCTGGGCATGCTGCTGGAAATATGCCGGCATGCAGAACAGGCATCGCGACGGAAGAACACTTTTGGCGTGGCGAGGTTCTAGCTCGCGCCAGGCTGGTAACCAGCGTCGAGGACCACGGAAAAACGCCATGATACTTACTGACGAGCATCACGAACTGCAGCGTACCGTGCGCAATTTTGTCGAGCGCGAGATCAACCCCCATGTCGCCAAGTGGGAAGAGTCCGGCGAGTTTCCCACCCGGGAACTGTTCGGCAGGCTGGGCGAACTGGGTCTGCTGGGCATCAGCAAGCCCGTTGAGTACGGCGGCCTGGGCCTGGACTTCAGTTACGAGGCGGTGTTTCTCGAGGAACTGGGCGGGGCACACTGTGGGGGGGTGCCACTGGCTATCGCCGTGCAGACAGCCATGGCAACACCGGCCCTGGCCAATTTTGGCAGCGATTCGCTCAGGCAGCAGTTCCTGCTGCCAGCGATCCGGGGACAGATGGTCGGGGCCATCGCCGTATCCGAACCCGGTGCCGGCTCGGATGTCGCAGGGGTCAAGACCACCGCTACCCGTGATGGCGACGGCTATGTCGTCAATGGCAGCAAGATGTGGATTACCAATGCGCCCCGTGCCGACTTTTTCTGCACGCTCGTCAATACCGGCGAGGGCAAACCCCACCGGAATAAATCCTTGCTGGTGATTCCCGCCGATGCGCCCGGCGTTCGTGTCGGCGACCGACTGAAAAAACTCGGTATGCGCTCCTCGGAAACTGCCCCGGTATTTTTCGATGATGTGCGGGTTCCACAAAGCTACCGTATCGGCAACGAAGGGGATGGCTTCCTGCTACAGATGCTGCAGTTCCAGGAGGAGCGCCTGGCAGGAGCCCTGCTGACCATTCGCGGGCTTGAGAACTGTGTCTTTTCGACCATCGACTACACTCGCGAGCGCCAGGTGTTCGGCGGTGCGCTGCTGGATAACCAGACCGTGCATTTCAACCTGGCGGAGATGCAGACGGAGGTGGAATGCCTGCGTGCCCTGACCTGGCGAGCCACCGAGGCCTACGTGGCCGGTGAGGACGTCACCACCCTGGCCTCTATGGCCAAGCTGAAATCCGGGCGCCTGGCGCGGTCCATTCCCGACCAGTGCCTGCAGTTCTGGGGTGGCATGGGCTATATGGAAGAGACGCCCATCAATCGCGCCTACCGGGACTCGCGCCTGACCGCCATCGGCGGCGGTGCTGACGAAGTGATGCTCGGCATCATCTGCAAGTTGATGGGTATTTTGCCACGGGCCAGGAAAACGGTCTCGCCCGATATCAATACTGATCAAAAGGGGGAGGCCCAACGTGAAAATTGACGAATCAGCAGCAGGTTCACTGCTGGCCCGCCGCAACGGCCACACCCTTCATCTCACTCTGAACCGCGTGGACCAGCGCAATGCCCTCAGCCTGCTGATGGTGGACGAACTGCTGTCCCAGCTGGAGCGGGCTGAAGGGGATCCGACTATCCGCGTCCTGATGATGCGCGGCGCCGGGGGGAATTTTTCCGCGGGTGCCGATGTCGGCGACATGCTCACCGCCCAGGAAAAAGTCGAGGCAGGCGAGACCGATGCATTCGCCACGATGAACCGGCGTTTCGGGACCCTGTTGCAGAAATTTGACCGTACGCGCCTGGTCACTGTCGCGGCCCTGGAGGGCGCCATCATGGGCGGCGGGCTGGGACTGGCCTGCATTGCCGATATCGCCATCGCCAGCGCAACAGCCCGCTTCTCACTACCGGAGACACGGCTGGGCCTGGTGCCGGCACAGGTGGCACCCTTTATTACCGCGCGTATCGGGCCGTCGCAGACGCGCAGGCTGGCGCTGGCCGGTGCCAGTATCAATGCGGACGAAGCCCTGCGCATCGGGTTGGTGCATGAAGTCGCAGCGGACACGGGGGCACTGGAAACCGCGCTGGCAAACCAGCTCGCCGCTATCGGCCGGTGTGCACCCGGCGCCCTCGCCACAACCAAGCGACTGTTGCTGGAGAGCAGTCCGGTCCCGGTGGCCGGCGATCGCGACCGGTTGCTGGACCGGGCCGCCCGCCAGTTTTCCGAGGCAGTCCAGGGTAACGAGGGGCGCGAAGGTACCCGCGCATTTATCGAAAAGCGACCGGCGGAGTGGCAAAGCCAATGACTGACGCCAAAGAACGTTTACCGGGTCGCTCCCGCCCTACACTGCTGGTTGCCAATCGCGGCGAAATCGCGGCACGGATTATCCGCAGCGCGCGGAGCGAAGGCTACCGGACGGTGGCCATCTACAGTGAGCCGGACCACGACGCCCTGCACACCCGCCTCGCTGATGTCGCGGTCGCCATTGGTGGCCGCAGTCCCCGGGAATCCTACCTGGACATCGACAAGATACTCGCTGCCGCCCGACGGTGCGGCGCCACCGCCGTGCACCCCGGTTACGGCTTCCTCTCCGAAAATCCCGCGTTCGCCCGCGCCTGCGAGGAGAGCAGCCTGGTATTCGTCGGCCCCACCGCTGCGTCAATCGAGGCCATGGCCAACAAGCGGCGGGCCAAGGCCCTGGTGTCGGAGGCCGGGGTCCCGTGTATTCCCGGGTATACCCCGGAGGGCGCGGGGACCGATGACGACACACTGGTACGTGCGGCCGACGAAATCGGCTACCCAGTGATGATTAAAGCTGCGGACGGCGGCGGTGGCCGCGGTATGCGGCTGGTGCAATCCGCCGATGAACTGGCAGCACAGTTGCTATCGGCCCGCAGCGAGGCCCGCGGTGCCTTTGGCAGTGACGAGATTATCCTGGAGAAGGCACTGGTCAATGCACGCCATGTAGAAGTCCAGATTTTTGCCGACAGCCACGGCAACGTCATTCACCTTGGGGAAAGAGACTGCTCCATCCAGCGCCGGCACCAGAAAATTATCGAGGAGTGCCCCTCCCCCGCCGTGGACGCCGATCTGCGCCGGCGTATGGGTGCCGCCGCAATCGCCGCGGCACGGGCCTGCGACTACCGGGGTGCTGGCACAGTGGAATTCCTCCTGCAGGCAAATGGGGAATTCTACTTCCTGGAAATGAATACCCGACTGCAGGTGGAACATCCGGTTACTGAGATGGTGACCGGCCTTGACCTGGTGGCCTGGCAACTCGCCGTTTCGCGGGGCGAACGATTGCCCCTGAGCCAGGATGAAGTACGGTTGTGTGGCCATGCGATCGAGGTTCGGCTGTATGCCGAGGACCCGGACAACCAGTTCCTGCCCCAAACTGGTCAGATCCTCCACTGGCAGGCACCCGCTGGCGACGGCATCCGCTGCGACCACGCCATCACCCACAGGGGAACGGTCAGCCCGTTTTACGACCCCATGCTGGGCAAACTGATCAGCAGCGGACGGGACCGTGAGCAGGCCCGGCTGCGCCTGCAGCAGGCCCTGTCCGGGCTCGAGTTTATCGGCCCCAAAAACAACGCGTATTTTCTCAGTCGACTGGTCGCCGACCCGGTATTTGCCGCTGGCGACGCCACAACCGGGTTTCTGGACAGCGAGGGCCTGTACCTGTTGCACTCGGCCACACAGGAATCACAGCCTGAGCTACAACACGCTGCCATCGCCACTGTCCTGATGCACAACTGTGGCCTGGCCCCTGCAGACCTCCGCAGCGACCGGGCCGACTGGCGTAACAGCAACCACAGCACACCGTTTTATTACCGGCTGCAAAGGGACAACATAGTCTTCGAGTGCCAACTGCGCCCGCTACCGCACCGAACCTATCTGGTGGAGAGTACAGGCGAGGCATTCCAGCTTGCGCTGATACATGCAGGAAAGGACCGGGCGGTGCTATCTGTTGATGGCGTCGAACAGGCGGTCATTTTCCATCACCGGGCACCGACGCTGTTCACACTACTGGAAGGGCGACAAATGGGATGGCGGGACTGCACTCACGCCCCGGCCAGCACCGGCAACGACCCGGGTGACGGTGTACTCCGCTCCCCCATGGATGGCACGGTTACGGCCCTCTGCGTGAAGCCCGGGCAACCAGTCCGGAGCGGCGAGACCCTGGCAGTGGTCGAAGCAATGAAGATGGAACACCCGCTCAAGGCGGACTGCGACGGCACTGTCGGCGAACTGGGCGCTGCCGCCGGGGATCAGGTGCGCGGCGGCCAGTTACTGGTCCGGATCGAGCCCGCCGTAACACCCTCCAGTTCCGGGGTTTCCACCGCTACCCCCTGAGCCCACTAAAGCGGTTACCCGCACTGCAGGCAACAGAGAGGACCGCCGCGTGTTCGATATCGATTCCACCCGACTCCACAGCCCCTTCCGGACTGGCGAGCACCAGCAGTGGCGCGCTCAGCTGCGCCGCTTTGTAGACCGGGAGATCGCCCCCTTCATCGAGCAGTGGGATGAAGATGGCAGCCTGCCGGCTGACCTGTGGCCCAAGGCCGCAGGTATCGGCCTCCTGGCCCTGGGTTATCCGGAGCCCTACGGCGGCATCCCTGGGGATATTTTCCACACCATCGTTGCCGCGGAGGAACTCGCCCGATGCGGTGCCGGGGGACTCTACGCCAGCTTGATGGTGCACGGCATTGCCCTGCCACCCCTGGTCCACTACGGCGACGATGCCCTGAAAGAGGCAGTTATCCCCCCCGTACTGCGCGGCGAACGAAATATTTCCCTCGCAATCACGGAACCAGGTGCCGGCTCCGATGTGGCCAACCTCCAGTGCCGCGCAGCCCCCGATGGCGATGCCTATGTTGTTCGCGGGGAGAAAACATTTATCACCGGCGGCATGCGGGCAAACTGGTTCACCGCCGCTGTCCGTACCGGTGGCGAAGGCTTTGGCGGGATTTCGCTGCTGTTGATTCCCGCCGATGCGCCCGGGGTGGAGCGCCGGGCACTATCGCGCAAACAGGGCTGGTGGTGTTCCGATACAGCCAGCATTTTCTTTGATGGGGTCCGGGTTCCCCGTGAAAACCTGATCGGTGAAGAAAACGCGGGCTTCCTGCCGATCGTGCACAACTTTAATGGCGAGCGACTTGGCATCGCCGCCTCCTGCGTGGAGTACAGCCGCGTCTGCCTGCAGGAGGCGATCGAATGGGCACAGCAGCGCCGGACATTCGGCAAGCGGCTCGCCGATCACCAGGTGATCCGCCACAAGTTTGCCCAGATGCTGCAACGGATAAACGCCACTGCGGCCTACCTGGAACTATGCGCCGCAGCGGAACAGCGCGGGGAACTCGGAGTTGCCGATGTCTCCCTGTTGAAAGTACAGGCGACCGAGGTTATGGAGTTCTGTGCGCGGGAAGCCATGCAGGTGATGGGCGGTGCCGGTTATATGAGGGGCAGCCGCACCGAGCGGATTTACCGCGAAGTAAGGGTCAATGCAATAGGCGGTGGTTCCGAGGAAATCCTCCGCGACCTGGCGGCGCGGCAGATGGGCATCTGACGGTCAGCGGACAAGCGAAAGACAGTTACCAGCGATCTGCGTCCCACACATCATGCTCCACGCCCGGTATATTGTGCTTGCGCGCATCAAATATCGGCTGGTCAGTACCGCGCGCACGCTGCTCTTCATAGTCCGCCAGCACCCGGAATGCGACACCGGAAAGCAACAGCATCGCCAACAGGTTGGCGGAGGCCATAAAGCCCATGGACATATCGGCCATGTTCCACAACAGCGCAAAGTTATCGGAGCTGCCACTCGCCGCGACCCAGGCACCAAAGAGAATGAACAGGATATAGAGTGCCCGGTAGCAGAGAATGGAGGTGCGTGTGTGCCAGAGGTAGAAAATATTTGTTTCCGCGTAGTAGTAATTGGCAATGATGGAGGTAAAGGCGAAGAAGATCAGTGCAATGGCGATAAAGCCACCACCCCAGCTGCCCACCTCGCTCGCCAGCGCGTCCTGAGTCAGGGTGACGCCCTCGATGCTGCCCAGCACATGCACATCCGCCAGCAGGATAATGGCCGCCGTGGCCGTGCAGATCAATATGGTGTCCAGGAACACTGACGCCATCTGCACAAATCCCTGCACCGCCGGGTGCTTCACATCCGCAGCTGCACCCACATTCGGTGACGAGCCCATGCCTGCCTCGTTGGAGAACAGGCCACGCTTGATCCCATTGGCCACCACTGCGCCAAAGGCCCCGGCCCCGGCCTCCTGGAGACCAAAGGCATTGCGGGCAACCAGGCCAAGCACTGACGGCAGTTCAGCCAGGTTCATGGCAATCACCACGATCGCAACAGCCAGGTAGGCCAGCGCCATCACCGGCACGACCAGTCCGGCAAAGCGGCCGATGGTATGAATGCCCCCGAATACAATCAGTGCCGCTACCAGGGCCACGATCACACCCACCAGCAGCGCGTTTATCTCGAACGCGGCACTGATGGCCGAAGCCATTGCATTCGCCTGCACCGCATTGAAGAAAAACCCGAAACTGATCACCAGGAAAATGGAGAAGACCACAGCCAACCATTTCCACTGGCGCCCCAGGCCCTTCTCGATGTAGTAGGCCGGACCACCGCGAAAGGTGCCGTGCTCTTCCCCACGCTCTTTGTAGGTCTGCGCCAGGGTGTTCTCGACAAAGCTGGTGGCCATACCCACCAGTCCCACCAGCCACATCCACAGGACGGAGCCCGGGCCACCGGCGGTGATCGCCACCGCCACCCCGGCAATGTTGCCGGTGCCCACCCGGGCGGCGGCACTGGTGGCGAAAGCCTCGAATGAGGAAACCGAGTCATAGTGTTCACGGCGCAGGCTGCAGCGCATGACATGCAGCATGTGCCCGAATAAGCGAAACTGGACAAAGCGACTGCGGATCGTGAAGTAGAGTCCCGCCGGCAACAGCGCCGCAACCAGGATGCCCAGCCACCAGATCCCGCCGATCCCACCCCAGGCGAGGGAGTTGCCCCAGCCGATCACTGTCGACAGCGCATCCAGGAATGATTGCATCGGTCGCTCCCCTGACTGCCTCTACAGGAGCCGGGCACGATGACGGCCCGCTGATAGTGGCGGAAAAAACTTCACCTGAACTTAAGACTAGCTGAGCGACAGGTGAGCGGGACAACGGGAACAGACTGGCAGGTCCGGCCCCGGGTCAAGGGTGGGCGAAATACTCCCGGTCGAAGCAACGATAATCCGCGCCTACAGGAATATCTCCCGTGCGCGCGGCGGTGATACCACCTTGCGTCCCGCGTCCTCGGCCACCTTTACCAGCGCCTCGACCAGCTGGCCGTTGCCACTGGTGCGGGAACCGTCCGGGAGATAAAAGGTGTCTTCGACACCGCTCCGCAGGTGACCGCCCAACTCGGCCGTCTTGCGGTGCAACGCCCAGATTTCCTGGCGCCCGATCACTGTGGACTGCCACAGGGCGCCGTCATGCATGTAGCGCGGCAGCAGTTGCAACAGGTCCGGGTCAGCGGGCATGCCCGAGGCAACCCCCATCACCAGGTTGTAATTGGGCCGTTCCACCATGCCCACATCCCGGTACATGCCGACTGAACGCACAATGCCGACATCGAAGCACTCGAATTCCGGCCGGGTTCCGGTCTCGCGACAGACTTCCAGTAATTCCCCCACCTTTTCTACCGTGTTCTCAAACAGTATTGGCGGCCAGGCCCAGGTGCCATTCGAGCGGGCTTTCAGGTAATTCAGGCTGCCGGCATTGCAGGCGGCGATTTCAGGCTGCCCGGCACGAATACAATCCAGTGCGCCCTGCTGGTCGCGGCCGACAGTGCCAGTGCTGAAGTTGAGTATAACGCCGGGACAGGCATGGCGTATCGCTTCGGCGATGGCCACCGCAACCTTCGGGTCCCAGCTGGGCAGGTGCCCCGTGCCCGGCTCCTGGGAGCGAAAGTGCACGTGCATTACCGAGGCTCCCGCATCGAAAGCCTCCCGGGCCGACGCGGCCATCTCCTCCGGTGTTACCGGCACCGGGTGCTGCCGGGGGTCGGTGAGTACACCGGTCAGCGCGCAGGTAATGACGACTTCATCAGACATGGGCAGGACTCCTGAATTATCTTTATGGGAACCCGGGGCCCCGAATGGCACATACCGCCATCTGCGAAGGGCCTGACGCCATGCCGCGGGCCGGGATCCAGTGAGGTCCAAAACAAGCAACCAAGCAAACGCTTGGTTGGTCAGGCTATCACATGGCCGCAGGCTGGCAAAGCCGACTTGTGCGGGCTGCTGCAGCTCGGCAGAATGCGCGCCTTGAACTGTTATTTAGCGACAATACACAGCCCCATAACGGAGACCGACGCATGACTGAGCAGCCCGGCGGGACAACAAAGGCACCTTTTGGAAGCTGGAAATCCGCCGTTACCGCCGAACTGCTGGTAGAGGGGAGCGTCCGTTTGGGGGAAGCGAGCCTTGTGGATGGTCGTTACTACTGGCTGGAATCGCGCCCGGAGGAGAAGGGCCGCTCAGTGCTGGTCCAGTACTGCCCCACACACGGCAGGCGGGATATCACCCCTGCCCCACTCAGCGTACGCTCCAAGGCTCACGAATACGGCGGGGCCAGTTACCTGGTGGCCGACGACCAGGTCTATTTTGTGCTCGCCGCGGACCAGCGGGTGTACCGGATGCCACTCGAGGGGGGCGACGCGCAGCCCCTGACCCCGGGCGACCACAGCCGCTATGCCGATTTCTTCCTGGACCGCCAGCGCAATCGCCTGATCTGTATCCAGGAAGACTACAGGCCTTGCAACGACGGCGGTGAACCAGTCGCCCGCGTCGTGGCGATTGGCCTGGAGGACAATTGCACATCCCGCGAACCATCCATCCTCGTGCAGGGAGCGGATTTCTATTCCAACCCAAGCCTCAGCCCGGACGGACGCACTCTCTGTTTCCTGCGCTGGTTTCACCCCAATATGCCCTGGGACGGCACCGAGCTCTGCCTGAGCACACTGGATGAAAACGGTAGCCCCACAGAAACCGACGTGGTCGCCGGCGGTCCGGAGGAGTCAATTTTCCAGCCACAATGGTCCCCGGCGGGCGAACTCTTCTATGTTTCCGACCGGAGTGACTGGTGGAATATCTATCGCCGCGGTAAAGACAAGCCAGTGTGGGAAAAACAGGCCGAATTTGCCACGCCGCAGTGGGTGTTCGGGATGTCGACCTATGGTTTCCTGACCAGCGACCAGGTTCTTTGCACTTTTACCGAGGATGGCCGCTGGCGTCTGGCGCGGATCGACCTGAACAGTGGCAGCCATGAGTGCATCGAGCAGCCTTACAGTGATATAGAAAGTCTTCACTGTGAAAGCCACCGCGCTGTAATGATCGCTGCTTCCGCCAGCGAATTTCCCGCGGTGGTGGCGTTTGACAACCATGCCGGTTCACTGACGACCATCGCCCGCAGCCACAGCGCGGGCCTGCCGCCGGAAACCTTTTCCCTGGCGCAGGCAATCGAGTTTCCTGTGGGCGATCGCAATGTACATGCCTTCTATTACCCACCGCAGAATCCGGACTACCAGGCACCTGAAAGTGAATTACCTCCCCTGCTGGTATTGAGTCACGGCGGGCCCACGGGCGCCACTTCCGCTGGCCTCAACCTGAAAATCCAGTACTGGACCAGCCGCGGTTTTGCCGTGCTGGACGTAAACTATTCCGGAAGTACCGGTTACGGTCGCGCCTACCGCGAGCGCCTGAAAGCCGGGTGGGGTGTGCTTGATGTCGAGGATGTCTGTGCGGGGGCAGAATACCTGGTGGCCAAGGGCCTGGCCGACCCGGAGCGGCTACTGATAAAGGGCAGCAGTGCCGGTGGCTACACGGTACTGGCTGCCCTCACCTTCCACCATACTTTCAAGGCGGGTGCCAGCCTCTATGGTGTGGGCGACCTCACCACCCTCGCCCGAGACACTCACAAATTTGAATCGCGTTACCTGGATAAGCTGGTAGGCCCGTGGCCAAACGCGGCGGAGATTTATCGTGCGCGGTCTCCCATCAATCACGTGGAGCAGCTTGACTGTCCGGTAATTGTCTTCCAGGGCATGGAGGATAAAGTTGTCCCCCCCAACCAGGCAGAAGCCATGGTAAACGCACTGCGCCAACAGGGTATCCCCGTAGCCTATATAACCTTCGCCGAGGAGGGTCACGGGTTCCGGGCTGCCGATACGATAAAGCTTGCCCTCACCGCGGAGCTGGAATTCTACAGTCGTATATTCGGCTTTCCTCTGGCCGAGCCCGGGCCCGGTATCGAGATAGAGAACCTCGACAATAAGCCAGGCAATGGATAACAGGAGCTGACTAACAATGGGACGTTGGAGACCGCCGCGACCAAGGGGCTCGCGCTATATCACACCCGAGGGCGCCCGCCGCATGCGCGCCGAAGTCAAGTACCTGTGGGAAGAGGAGCGGCCACGGGTAACCAACGCCGTCAGCGAGGCCGCCAAGCTTGGCGACCGCTCGGAGAACGCGGACTATATCTATGGCAAGAAACGCCTGCGGGAAATCGACAGCCGCGTGCGCTTTCTCACCAAGCGCCTGGAGGAAATCACCGTGGTCGATCGAGTCCCCGAGGATCGCGACAGGGTTTTTTTCGGGGCCTGGGTCACCGTTGAGGATGACGAGGGTAATACCAGTACCTATCGCATCGTCGGGCCAGACGAGTTCAATGTAAAAGAGGGACTTATTTCCATGGACTCCCCGGTAGCCCGGGCACTCCTGGGCAAACGGCTGGACGATGAAGTGGACATCCGCATCGAGGAGCGCTGGGTAACCTATTACGTTCTGGAAATTCGCTATGAAGAGATTTCCGGCTGAGCGGCCGGAAATCCATCCGCTGAAGACAAGGCAATGCGGGTCTTGCACTGCCTTTCCCCCTCCCCTGAAAATTCCGCTGCCCTCATCGTAGAAAACACTGCCGGGATTGTAGCTGCGCCCTTTCCCGCAGCTGGCCAGCCAACCGTCCTGCACGGACAGTGCCGGGCAAATTGTTGCGCGACACGCTTCTTCAAATAAATTCTTCCAGCCTCCGCCAAGTGTTCATTTTTTAAACTCATCGCATGAGGGGTATGCAAATACGCGATCGATCCTGTATGATTTTGCGCCAATCCGGTCGCACTTCGCACATATGGGTGCGTGACTGGAAAAGCGCTGATTAAATTTTGCGCACCAATAAAAAAGAACAGGGAGTCAGGCATCGCCACAAGGCGACCATCAGGTCATTGAAGACTATCGGTGCACAGCGGAAATAAAACGCAGCGTGACACCGCAATATGTACAAAAAATAACCGCCAGATGTATTTCCAATGACCTCCGCCTGTTACCGCAAACTGCTATTGATCGCCTGCCTCTCGCTCTTAACCGCATGTAACGGCGGTGGTGGCGGTGATGATTCTTCCTCTACCCCGCCCGGCTCCAGCTCATCCAGCGACTCCGGGGACGGCGGTAACAGCACAGGCAGCAACAGTGGCTCCAGCTCCGGCGGTGGCAATGCCGCTGGCCTGCAGCCCGGTGAGTATGTCTCGGTCGGTAATTGTGTACCGTTTGAGGGCAGCGAAAATGCCGAACTGAAGATATTCTTCCTCAACCTCAACGACGCGCCCTACTTCGACGAGTTGGTCAACAACGCGGTCTACGAGCAGTTCCAGCAGATCCCGCCCTTCGACGAATATTTCAGTCACCTGGCGTTTTACCGCCTGGATATCGGCAATGGTGAGGACTTCAACTGCCAGGGCACCAACCAGGGACTTTCCGGGGGCGACCTCCTGCAGTGCGACGACGAGAAGATCCACCAGGAAATCACTGCCCAGTGCGACGTCAGCGATGTCCACGGATTGATCAAGGTGGTTTTCGCCGACTCCCCCAATGGCGGTTCAGCCGGCGAGGTGATTTACGTGGGAGCCGATTCCTCTGCGGACCTGGAAACAGTGCTGGCAAAACAGACCAATACCGTAATCCATGAGGTGGGGCACAACTTCGGCCTCGCTGACCTCTATGGTGGCGGCATCAACAAGAACGGGGATGCAGAAGAGGGCTGGCCCAGCGAGCGATCGCGGGAGTGGCGCAACCTGGACGGGCCGGGCTGCTCCAAGTGGTGTAACTCCTACAAGCCGGCCTCCGAATACACCCAGTCCGAGACTTCAGTCTGCCCCACCTTCACCAGCCGCGACCAGTGCGTGAGCCACAACCGACTGGAAGATGGCGACTGCACCAAGGATGAGAACGGTGTTTACCAGTGCTGCGCCTGGTCGGAAACAACGGATGATTACTTCGGCAGCAACTGCACCCCGGTCTGGGGCACCGAGGACATCGGCCTGGACTGCGAGGCGGGATCCGGCTGTTTTTACGGCGGAGCCTACGGCAACAACTCCTGGCGTCCGGTGAAGTCGTGGGAGGACAGCATTATGTATGGCCCCGATGACGCCGAGGTCTTCGACAGTGTCTCCGAGCGGGAACTGCGGAAAGCGCTGACCTGCTGTGCCACTTCCGAGGATGGCACGGCGGCCTGTGAGGAGTTTCGCGAAGAATACGTGGACTTCCTGGCAAACGAACAGCTCTGGAAAGAGCGCCTGGGATCCTGCGGTCTTGGTTCCAGCAGCTGAGCCCAGGCGCCCTGAATCAGGGGAGGCGCAAGCGGTGCAGGGAAGCGCGCGCTCCGCTAAGGTTTCCCGAGATCCCTAAAGTCGCGCAGTGCCCCATCCAGGCTTCGGGATAGGCTAGAGTTCCTGCATCTTGCCATCGGGAAGCAGGCCATGGATTCCAGGCGCAAATGCCCCCCTCCGACGGGTAGCTGTAGCCGGCGCACTTTTCTCCAGGGCCTGGGCGCCGGGCTTTTCACCACCGGCATCAATGCAGCCCTGCCGCTCGCGTCCTGGGCCCTGGCCTCCCCCCGCAACCTGCATGCCGGAATCGGCGATTACAGACCACAAAACTATTTTGACCTGGCTTTCCGGTATACCCGGCTGGGCATTGACGGTCGCAGTGGTACAGCTACTGCCATCAACGGCACTGTCCCCGGGCCGCTGATCCGCTGGCGGGAGGGGGAAACGGTGACCATGGATGTCACCAATCACCTCGACGACACTCCACACGCCTCTATTCACTGGCACGGCATACTGGTGCCTTTCCGGATGGATGGCGTGCCCGGGGTAAACTTCAACGGCATCCAACCCGGGGAGACCTATCGCTACCGGTTCCGGGTCGTGCAGGCAGGAACCTACTGGTACCACAGCCACTCGCGCTTCCAGGAGCAGACCGGCTCTTATGGGCCGCTGGTGATCGACCCGCGCGACGGAGAACCATTCCACTATGACCGGGATCATGTGATTGTTCTCTCGGATTGGGCGTTTACCGACCCCGAGACACTGTTCCGTAATATCAACCTGAATCCCGAAAACTACATCTACTACAAGCGCACCGTCTTCGATTACCTGCAGGATGTGCGGGAAAAGGGCTTCGCCGACGCAAATGCGGAACTGCTGCCATTCCGCAGGATGAACATGAGCCCGCGGGATCTCTCCAACGTCACAGGCTATATCTACACATACCTGATGAACGGGCACTCGCCGGACATGAACTGGAGCGGCCGGTTCCTGCCCGGCGAGACCGTGCGCCTGAGAGTGATCAATGCCTCGGCGATGAGCAACTTTGACGTGCGTATCCCCGGTCTCGACATGGAGGTGGTGATGGTCGACGGCAAAGCGGTCAAGCCGGTGCCGTGCCACGAATTCCGCATCGGCGTCGCCGAAACCTACGACATACTGATCAGGCCACGCGAGGCACGGGCTTATACCCTGTTCGCCGAATCACTCGACCGCAGCGGCTACGCCCGCGGCACCCTGGCGCCCGCGCCGGGTATGACAGCACCGGTGCCGGCGTTACGGCCCGTACCGGATCGCAAGCTGGAAGATATCGGCATGGGCATGATGAAAGGCCGGTACTTCGGTGGCATGACGGACACCATGAAGGAAAAGCTGCGCCGCAAGCGGCTACAGATGCAGGATCCCTCCATACCCGGCCCCAATGGACCCATGCCGTTCCTTCCCGACCGGAAAAACCCCAACGTGGCCATGGCGGTAATGGATCCCCAGCACCGGCTCGGTGAGCCGGGCGTGGGCCTGGGCCAGGATGGCTGGAGGGTGCTCACATACCAGGACCTGGTCTCCGCGGAGCCACAGCCCTACAAGGTTGCTGTCGACCGCGAGATGACCATCAATATCACCGCCAATATGGAGCGGTTTATTTTCTCCCTCGATGGGAAAAAGTTCACTGAACAGGATGGCCCCTACCTTTTCCGGCATAACGAGCGACTTCGCCTGTTCATGGTAAACCATACGATGATGGAACACCCGATGCACCTGCACGGCATGTGGATGCAACTGGAGAACGGTGCCGCTCACGAGGAAATTCCCTACAAGCACACCATCCTGATCAAGCCCGGCGAGGTACTGTCTGTCCTGATCACGCCCATCGAAAAAGGGGACTGGGCCTTCCACTGCCACCTGCTCTATCACATGGAGGCGGGCATGTTCCAGGTTGTGCGCGTCGCCTGAGGAATCCCATGCAAACAATACCTGTCCTGCTCGTGCATGCCATATTGCTATTGCCTCCGGTGGCTGATGCCAGGGAGGCCGTACCGGCAGATGTCCCTGTACAGGCCTCTGAAGACGGTACCGAACCGAAACCTGAGTATTACCGGAGTCCTCCCCTGCCCCCGGAGCCGGGACAGCAGATACGTAAGATCGCCGAAGATGCCCCCGGCAAGCCACAGGAGAATTTCGGTGTAATCCCCATCCATGACAACCAGAAATTTTTCCGGGTATTAGGCAAGCGACTCGAATACCAGCGGGACAGTGATACCGAAAAACAGCTATGGGAAATCGATGCCTGGTATGGTGGTGACCACAACAAACTGTATCTGGAGTCTGAAGGAGAGCGCGAAGCCGGCGGCAAAACCGAGTCGGCACAGCTGGAGGTTTTCTGGAACCACGCCATCCGTCCTTTCTGGGACTTCCAACTCGGCGTGCGACACGATTTCAATCCCGGCGAAAGCCGCTCATTTCTCGCCACAGGACTCCAGGGCATGTCTCCCTACGGCTTTGAAACCGACCTGACCGGCTATATCAGTGAGGATGGCGATGTCTCCTGGCGGCTGGAGATAGAACAGGGCTTCCATTTCAGCCAGCGGCTGGTGCTGGAGCCACGCCTGGAGACGGAATTTTCCTTTTCCGATGTTCCCACCAGCAAGGTTGGCGACGGCTTTACCGGCATCGAGCTGGGCATGCGCCTGCGTTACATGATTACACCGAAATTCGCGCCCTACCTGGGCGTATCCTGGGAACGGAAGTTCGGGGAGACCGCCGACCTGGTTGAGGCGGGAGGGGAAGGCAGTGAGTTTACATTCGCGGTGATCGGAGTGCGCTTCTGGTTCTGACCCTCGCCCCCTGCGCAGGGCCGGGTGACCCGGGGATGGCACGAAACCGGCGTTTATTACCGTGCCATCCTGCCTCTGCTGCGCGCTCAACCAATGGCGGGCCATCCCGGCCCCGGGGCCAGGGACTATAGTGAAAGATGGATTTCCCCGTGACAGAGTCGCGGCGTCAGGATGGCGCGAAAGGGGATCCCGCCAATAGATTCGCGACCGCCGGTCATATGAATTATCCGGCACGATAAAGCCAATAAATGGACGCCGACTTGCAAGGACTCCCGGACTCGCCTGGACAGCCACAAATCCATTCCGCTACCGGAGACGCGTCCGGTGCCATGGCCTACGTCGACCTGGAAAGTGCCATCGCGTTCGGCATCGCGCTCAGCCTCGGGTTACTGGTGGGCCTGCAGCGGGAGCGTACCACGGACCGCATCGGCGGTATCCGGACTTTTCCACTGATCGCACTGTTTGGCGCCCTCACGGGACGCATTGGAGAAGTCCACCAGGTGTTCTGGCTCGTGCCGGCAGGGTTGCTCAGCGTGACCATCATTTTGATTCTTGGCAATATTGAGCGCCTGCGCGGGGAAGAAGAAACCAGCGGCATCACCACGGAAATCACCGCACTGATGATTTACCTGGTTGGCGCCTATGTGATGGTTGGAGAGAAATCCATCGCCGTCGTGGTTGGCGGCACCGTTGCCATTCTGCTGCACCTGAAACCGAGCATGCATGCCTTTGCCCGCCACCTGCCGGAGAAGGACCTGCGCGCGATCATGCAGTTTGCCCTGATTTCGCTGATCATCCTGCCGATCCTCCCCAATAAGACCTTCGGCCCTTACGAGGTGCTGAATCCTTTCAAGATCTGGCTGCTCGTGGTACTGATTGTGGGCATCGGTCTCGGTGGTTATGGCGCCTACAAGATCGTTGGGGCCCGTACGGGAACCCTGCTCAGTGGCCTGATCGGCGGCCTGATTTCCTCAACCGCCACCACGGTCAGCTACGCACGCCGTGCCCGCAACCAGCCCGGGTTGATCCACCTGGCAGCCCTTGTGATCCTGATCGCCTCCACCAGTATGTTCCTGCGGATGTTTGTGGAGATTGCCGTGGTGGCTCCACGCATGGCGCTCTACCTGATCCCGCCGCTCGCGGTAATGCTACTGGTGAGCCTTACAGTATGCGGCCTGGGTTACCTCCGGGTAGGCACCCGCGATGATGTCATGCCCGAGCAGACCAACCCGGCGGAGCTGACCCCGGCACTGGTATTCGGCCTGCTTTACGCGCTGGTTTTGCTGGCGGTCGCAGCGGCCAAGGACTATTTCGGCAACCAGGGAATCTATGTGGTGGCACTGATTTCGGGTTTCACCGACGTCGATGCCATCACGCTGTCCACTGCCAATCTCGCCGGTCAGGGCAAACTCGATGCCGCCACCGCCTGGCGCTCCATGATTATCGCCACACTGGCCAACCTGGTTTTCAAGGCCGGCGCTGCCGGAGCCCTGGGCGGCTGGGCGCTGTTCAGGTATTTGCTTCTACTGTTTGCGCTGCCCTTCGTTGCGGGCATCTCGGTGATCCTGCTCTGGCCCACTGGGGCCTGAATGCGGGCCCGGGCGCAGGCGGCACACCGGCCTGGGGATACAGGGAGTAGCTTCAATGGAAAGTGAGGTGACGACCAGCACGACCGCGGCATTTCGTGCCGAAGGGCTCACCAAAGTCTACGGCACCGGCGAGGCTACGGTCTACGCCCTGCGCGGCGTCGACCTTGAGGTGCCTCCCGGGGAAATGGTGGTGTTGCTGGGCCCCTCCGGCAGCGGCAAATCCACCCTCCTGAATATCCTCGGCGGTCTGGATTCGCCGACTTCAGGGCGTGTCTTCTTTGGTACCCGCGAGCTGACCGCATTTGATGATCGTCACCTCACACTCTTCCGGCGGGAGCACGTCGGGTTCGTTTTCCAGTTTTACAACCTGATCCCCAGCCTCACGGCCCGGGAGAATGTGGGGCTGGTGACAGAAATTGCACGGCAACCCATGCCACCGGAAGAGGCCCTGGGACTGGTCGGCCTGGAGCAGCGCATGGACCACTTCCCGGCGCAACTGTCCGGGGGAGAGCAGCAGCGGGTGGCTATCGCCCGTGCCATTGCCAAGCAACCCAATGTCCTCTTCTGCGACGAACCCACCGGCGCCCTCGACAGCACCACGGGCATCGTGGTGCTGGAAGCCATCGCCCGCGTCAACCGGGAGCTGAATACCACCACTATGATCATTACCCATAACGCCGGCATTGCCGCCATGGCCAACCGGGTACTGTATATGGCGGACGGGCAGATCCAGAAAATCGAGCGCAACCCGACTCCCTGTGCGCCGGACCAGCTGAGCTGGTGACCCCTGCTTGGAACCGCAAAACGGATTGACGATGATCAAATTGTTGAGACCGCTGAACCGCAAACTGCTACGGGATCTCTGGGCCATAAAGGGACAGGCGCTGGCTATCGCAGTGGTAATCGGTTGCGGTGTCGGCATGTACCTGATGTCACGGGGTATGTTGCTGTCGCTGGCAGAAACCCGTGCAGCCTATTACGAACGCTACCGGTTCGCCGATGTCATCGCCCCGGTCAAGCGTGCGCCTGAGGCACTGCTGGAGGAAATCAGCGCCCTGCCCGGCGTCCGCCGCGCGGAGACCCGTATCCGTGCGGGCGTGATTCTGGACGTGGAGGGCTCCAGCGCGCCGATTACCGGCGAAATACAGTCGCTGCCAGTGATTCCAACCCCCCATATCAACGACATCGTCCTGCGGCGCGGACGCTACCCGGACCCGCAGCATGAAGAGGAAGTACTGGCGCTCGACGCCTTTACCGAGGCCCATGAACTGGGACCCGGGGACCATATTTACGCGATTCTCAATGGTACCCGCAAACGGCTGACCATCAGCGGGATCGTGCTGTCCCCCGAATATATTTATGCAATTTCGCCCGGTGAAATCGTGCCGGACAAGAAGCGCTTTGGCGTGCTCTGGATGAACCGGGATGCCCTGGCCAACGCCTTCGATCTGGACGGTGCCTTTAACGAGGCCGTACTCCTCACCTCCGCCAGCAGTAGCGAGGATGCACTGATCGAGCGACTGGACAGCCTGCTGAAGCGTTACGGCGCCACGGGCGCCTACGGCCGCGACCAGCAGATCTCGGACCAGTTTCTCACCAACGAGATCAAGCAACTGGAAACCATCGGCCGTATCCTGCCGCCGATTTTCCTGCTGGTGGCCACCTTCCTGCTCAATGTAGTCGTCGGCCGGCTGATCGATACCGAACGGGAGCAGATAGGCCTGCTGAAAGCTTTCGGGTATACCGACCGGGCGGTGGCGACACATTACCTGAAGATGATCGGCGTGATCGTCGTAGTCGGCATCCTTATCGGGGTTGCGCTGGGAACCTGGCTGGGGCGCGGTCTGGCCAACATGTACCAGGATTTTTTCAAATTCCCATTCCTGCTCTTCCGCGCCCCGCTCCAGGTTTACCTGGTGGCCATCGGCATAAGCCTGCTGGTGGCGGTGGCTGGCACCTTTTCATCGGTACGCAGGGTCATGCGGCTCCATCCCGCCGTGGCCATGATTCCCCCACCGCCGCCGGACTACAGCCGGTCCGCCCGCTGGATTGAACACCTGTCAGGTTGGATTGACCAGCCCACGCGCATGGTCCTTCGGCACCTGTATCGCTGGCCTCGACGGGCAGCAATGGCTTTGCTGGGGATTGCCATGTCCATGGGCCTGCTGATCGGGGCGAGTTTCTCCATGGATGCCATGATGTACATGGTGGATATCAGCTTCAACGTGATTGACCGGCAGGATGTGACCGTGAACTTTTTTGATCCCCGCAATGATCGCGCTATATACGATGTGCTGCATGCGCCGGGAGTGATTACCGCAGAACCTTTCCGTGCCATTCCGGTGGTATTGCGCAATGGCCCGCGGATGCGCCGGGAGAGCATTGTCGGCCTGTCGCCCGGTGCAGAACTGAGCCGGGTTGTCAATACGAACCTGCAGCCGGTGCCGCTACCGCCCCAGGGTATTGTCCTGTCCGATAAACTCGCACAGCTGCTGCAGGTAGGTCCAGGGGAATTGCTGCGGGTGGAGGTGCGGACCGGGCGTCGCCCGGAACTGGATATCCCGGTCAGCGGTGTCGTAAAAACCTACATGGGCACGGCGGCCTACATGGACCTGGATCACCTCAACGAACTACTCAGGGAAGACACTGCCATTAATGGTACCTATCTGCTGGTGGACCCACAGAAAACCGATGCCCTGTACCGGGAACTGAAAAACACCCCACTGGTTGCCGGTGTCAGCTTGCAGGAGGAGGCACAGAATGCATTTTATGAAACCCTGCAGGACAGTCTGGGGACATTTGTATTTTTCAATACACTCTTTGCCGGGTTGATCGCCGTGGGCGTGGTTTACAACAATGCGCGTATTTCGCTGTCCGAAAGGGGCCGGGAACTTGCCAGCCTCCGGGTGCTGGGCCTGACCCGCGGTGAAATCTCCTACATCCTGCTGGCGGAACTGGCGTTCCTTACACTCCTCGCACTGCCACTGGGTGCCATGCTTGGCTACCTGCTTGCGGCAACACTGGTAAAGTCCTTTGACACCGAGTTATTTCGTATCCCGCTGGTAATCTCACCTTCCACTTACGGCTACGCCGCACTGGTGGTGCTGCTGGCCGCAATCGGCTCGGGGTTGCTGGTACGCCGTCGCATTGACACCCTGGACCTGGTTGCGGTCCTCAAGACCAGGGAGTGATATGCGCGCGAGAATCCTGCGTCGGCTTGTATTCATCGGGCTGCTCGTTGGCCTGGGGCTTTTCTTTGCCTATGCGTTCCTCCCCAAGCCGGTTCCCGTCGACTTCACCCATGTCACCCGGGGCCCAATGGAGGTCTATGTGCGCGACGAGGGCTACACACGGGTCAAGGATGTGTTTGTCGTCTCCGCACCCGTGACGGGTTACCTGCTGCGAATAGAAAGTGAAGTCGGGGACATGGTGAGCGCCAACGAGAGCGAGCTGGCCCAGCTACTGCCCACCCACCCGCAATTCCTCGACGAGCGCACCCGAAACCAGGCTGCGGCCGCGGTGCGCAGCGCCGAGTCAGCGCTGGAGCTTGCCCGCGCTGAGCTGCGGGACGCACAGGCGCAACTCAGGTTTGCCCGGGCGGACGCCCGTCGGGCCCGCGCGCTGATCCGGAAAGACCATATCTCACGGGTGGAGCTGGAACGTATCGAGCTGGCCCTCGACAGCGCAAAGGCCGCGGTGGATACCGCAGAGGCCGCAGAAAAGGTACGCCTGAGCGAGCTGGAAAGCGCTCGCGCCGCCCTGATCGAACCCGGGCAGGGCAAGCCCGTCAGCCCGGAAGATGTAGTGACGGTGAAGGCCCCGGTCAGTGGCCGGGTGCTCCAGGTACGCCAGGAGAGCGAAAACGTGGTCAATGCCGGCACCCCCCTACTGGAGATCGGCAACCCCGCGCAGCTGGAGATAGTGGTCGACCTGCTATCCCGGGATGCTGTGCAGGTCGAGGCAGGAGACTATGTGCGCCTGACCAGCTGGGGGGGCGAGAAGCCCCTGAACGGCAGCGTCCGGCTGGTAGAGCCATTCGGGTTTACCAAGATCTCCGCCCTGGGCATCGAGGAGCAGCGTGTCAATGTGATCATCGATTTTACCGATCCGCGGGAAGTCTGGCAGCGCCTCGGGCACGGTTACCGGGTGGATGCGGCGGTGCGAATCTGGCGCGGCGATGACATCCTGCAGGTGCCCACCGGTGCCCTGTTCCGCTACCAGGGAGATTGGGTGGTGTTCCGGGTAAGCAACGGACGCGCCGAACGTGTGCCCGTTGAGATCGGCCACAACAATGGCCAGGAGGCCGAGGTTCTCGCCGGCCTCACCGACGGCGAGACGCTGGTGCTGCACCCCAGTGAACGGATCGAGGACGGCGTGGAAATCGAACCCCGGCACCTGTAGGCCCCTGTCAACCCTGCCCTGATTGCCCAGCCACGCGCCCTGTGACAGACTTGTCGGGCCAGCGTTGAGGAGAACAATAATGATCAACTGGACTCATGCTGTAATCACCGGGGCCGGTAGCGGTCTCGGCCTGGGTATTACCCTGCGCCTGCTACGCAGGGGAACCAATGTTTCAGTGCTCGACGTGCACCTGCCAGACAAGGCCCGGGAGCAACTGGAGGATGCTGCCAAACAGGGCGACAACCGGTGGCAGTTTTTCGAAGCGGATGTCACCGCGCCGGCTGGCCTGTGCAGCGCGGTGGAACAGGCCGTGGCCGCATTTGGCAGCCCGGGAATCGCCCTTAACTCTGCTGGCATTGTCCTCAACAGGGCCTTCCCGGACCTCTCCACGGAAGAATTCCATCGCGTGGTAGAAGTAAACCTGAACGGCAGTTTCCACTTTGCCAAAGCCGTCCTGCCACACATGAAACCGGGATCGCGCCTGGCCCTGGTGGCCTCCCTGGCGGGCCTGACCAGTAATTATGGCTACGCCGCCTATGGGGCATCAAAATTTGGCGTGGTGGGCCTGGCAACGACCCTGCGGTTCGAGTACCAACCCCTGGGTATCGGCGTCAGCTGTATCTGCCCGGCCGAGGTGCGCACGCCGATGGTGGAAAAGGAAAAGCTGGACGGCAACCGGATATCGATGGAATTACGCAAGGTTGCCGGCTCCCTGGACGTGGATACTGCCTGTGACGAAATCCTGGCTGGGCTGGACCGGGGCAAATGGCAGATTATCCCAGGCATACGCGGCAAACTCACCGCGTTCGCGAACCGGGTGTTCCCGCGACTGTTTTACCGGATATGCAGCCTGGTGCTGGTGCGGGTGTTGCGCAGGCAATCCCTGGCGCTGCAGAAATCGGGTTAGCGGTAAGAGAGGTTCCCTTTAGGAGCGGCCCATGGCCACTCCTAAAGGGCGATTTGTCAGAATGAGCGCCGACGGTACTTGCGGTAACCCGGGTACCAGAAATTGCGCTCGATAGAGGCGCTGAGCTTCTCCTCACTCACGACCGGTGCCACGCCGTCTTCCTGGGCCTGCTGGCCCACCTTCAGTGCGATATATTTGGTGATCTCTCGAATATCGGACAGGGACGGCAGCAACGCGCCCTCACCGGTTTTCACCACCGGTGCATTTTCGGCCAGGGCATTGGAGGCCGCCATCAGCATGCCGTCGGTCACCCGGGAAGCACCCGCGGCGACAACACCGAGGCCGATCCCGGGAAAGATATAGACATTATTGCACTGGGCAATACGATAAGTATCGCCTTCAAGCTCTACCGGCTCGAAGGGGCTGCCGGTCGCCACCATGGCCTCGGCGCGTGTCCAGCTGAGGATCTCCCTGGGTGTGGCCTCGGCCCGCGAAGTGGGGTTGGACAGGGGTAGCACCAGCGGCCGCGGGCAGCCGGCATGCATTGCCTCAATCACCTCCTGGGTAAACAGGCCGCCCTGGCCAGACACGCCGATCATGATGGTAGGCTTGGTCTCTTGTACCAGTTGCAGCAGGTCCCAGTCGCTCACTCCCGGGTACCTGGCCGGATCCTGTGCCAGGCGCGCCTGGAAAGTGTGCAGCCCCTTCATGTCACTGGTCACCAGTCCATAGCGATCAAACATCAGCAGGTGTTCCCGGGCTTCGGCCTCACTGGTGCCCTCCTCCACCATCGCCTTGACAATCTGCTCGGCGATCCCACAGCCGGCGGAGCCGGCCCCCACCACCAGCACGCGCTGGTCGCTCAACTTTTCCTGCTTCGCCTTGCAGGCTGCCAGCACCGTTCCCAGGCAGACCGCCGCCGTGCCCTGGATATCGTCGTTGAAACAACACAGCTCGTCGCGATACTTCTCCAGCAACGGCATGGCGTTGGTCTGGGCGAAGTCCTCGAACTGCACCAGTACCTTCGGCCAGCGACGCTTACAGGCCGCAATAAACTCGGCCACGAACTCGTCGTACTCCTCCTGGGACACACGCTCGTGACGCCAGCCCATATACATGGGGTCATTCAGCAGGGTGCGGTTGTTGGTCCCGACATCCAGTGTCACCGGCAGGGTGTAAGCCGGGCTGATGCCACCGCAGGCGGTATAGAG
This sequence comes from Microbulbifer sediminum, assembly GCF_021729035.1. Classification (GTDB taxonomy): domain Bacteria; phylum Pseudomonadota; class Gammaproteobacteria; order Pseudomonadales; family Cellvibrionaceae; genus Microbulbifer; species Microbulbifer sediminum. The sequence goes on from NZ_JAJSAP010000002.1 coordinate 492,412, forward strand.
GGACAACTTGCCGATGGGGATGCCCATGCCGCCAATACCCTGGTCACCCAGGCCCAGGATCCGTTCACCGTCGGTGACCACTATCACCTTTACGTTGTCCTTGGTTGCACTGCGCAGGATATCGTCCATATGCTCCCGGTCCGGGTAGGACACAAAGAGCCCGCGGTGATTGCGGTAGATATTGGAAAACTCCTCACAGGCCTTACCGACCGTGGGCGTATAGATGATCGGCAGCATCTCTTCGATGTGCTCTTCGATCAGGCGGAAAAACAGGGTTTCGTTGTCATCCTGGATGGCGCGGAGATAAATATGCCGTTCCAGGTCGGAATTGCACTGTTCGTACTGGCGGTATGCGCGGCGTGCCTGCTCTTCGATCGTTTCCACATTATTGGGGAGCAGCCCTACCAGGTTGAACTCAAGGCGCTCTTTCAGGGTAAAGGCACTGCCCTTGTTCAACAGGGGCATTTCCAGCAGGGAGGGACCGGCATGGGGAATATAGAGGGGGCGTTTATCTTCGTTGGTCATCGTTTCTTCGTTTCTTCTGGATATATCGCATCGACACCGGCAACCAGCTGCCAGCGGTAAGCAATCGTTGCCCGGAATTCTGGGGGCCGTGACCCCGCTACACAGCAGGTTCACGCGCAGCAAAACCGACATGAACCGGAGCCCGATTTTGGTCACATAAGTGCCTGTTTTTCCCGGCAAAAAACGGGAACACAGTGCACATCCACCGCGCGGGCGGGAGCCTACCGTGAGGCGCTCAAGATAACAACTCCTGAGGCTTATCCAGCTGCGATTCCGCAGCAATCCCCTCTACTTCCACCGTCAGATGAAAAACCTGCGGACAACGCGCTTTCAGCTCCGCCTCAAGTTCATCGATCACGCGCTCGGTGCGCTCGAGGGTAGCCTGGATTACAGCGCGGGTCTCGGCATATTCCCGCACCGCCTCTGTGCGCCGATCCTCAGGCACCCGTTCCAGCAGGGCCCGCTCATGGGCCCGGATGCGCTCACGCATATCCGCCACCAGTACCTCTTCGCGCAATTCCACCTCCGCCACCACCACCACATGGGTCTCATCCACGATCACAGAGCGCAGGTCATGGAAGCGCTCTATGTCCCGGCGGGCCCTGCAGATCTCGGCAAAGGCGCGCTCCGCATCCAGGTCACGGATGCTGGTCAGGAAGCGCATATTGATCGCACCGAGGAAGATCGCGGTCAATCCCAGCATCGCGGCAATCGCCACTGAGAACCAGATATCCCAGATCTTGTTACCAGTCACCTGAGCCAACCCGATACCGGTTGCGGCGAGGATGACACCCGTTACCGCAATGCTGTCTTCCAGCAGTACTGCAATCAGGGTCGGGTCGTCTGCCTGTCGCAGGAAGCGAAACGGGTTGCGCGCACCAGCGGCGCGCATCTGCGTGCGAAACTCTTTCCCCGCGACCCACAGCACGTAACCTTCCAGCACCAGTGCGATCAACAACACCACCCCCGAGATCCAGATCGGCGCAATCTCCACGCCCAGCAGGTTGACCACTGTTGGACGTTCGACCGTATGCAACTGGTGATAGGCATGCCAGGCATGCGCCAGGCCAAGGCCACAGCCAATCGAGAACAGGCCGATAGCACTCCAAAGGTTCCAGAGGTACTTCTTCTGGCCGTGGCCAAAAGCATAGGTTTCATCTGCAGGCTGGCCGCCCCGCAAAAGGCCGATCATCAGGAACACCTGGTTCAGGGTATCCATCAGGCTGTGCACAGCCTCATTCATCATGGCCGCCGAATGTGTGGCTAGAGCTGCCATGCCTTTCATAACCGTAATAATGCCGTTGACGAATATGGCGTAGAAAACCGCTTTTTTTGAGCCTTGTGCCATAACTTTCCGGTGCCCCTGGCTGGAGAGTCGAGTAGTTAGCAGAATAGGCAATAACGAGGCTTATCGGGTTAAAGTGCAGGTTTGACACTTAAACTGATTTGCTGATCGATGTATTTCAAACAAGAGTGACAGCCAAACAAACCCTTTATTACCACTGTCGATTTTTCTGACCGCCTATGAGTGGGGACAAGGACAGAGAAACCACGGTGAGCAAGGCCGAGCGGTCTTACGTGGCCATCACACCCCAGTTTTTTCACCTATTCCCGGTCCGGCAGCAATGTTATGACCTGACCATGAACAACTTCACTGAGCGCGCACGGACCATGATGAGCATCAGCCAGTCTGAAAACCCACGTGAAATACCCGTCGCGCAAGCTACAGAGTGAAACCTGCCCCGACCCATTAACAACCAGAAATTACCAGGAATTCAAGCATGTGCGGGGTGAGCTGGGGAAGCGAGGTACTGGACATCCCGGCTCGAGGGGGAGCTGATTGACATAATCGCCTCCCGACGCAGGGAAGCCCGGAGGGGCGCCAGCCTTTGCTCTCTCCCTTTCCTCTGCCAGCTATAGCATCTCAAGGAAGAAACCCCTCCCCTATTCCCCGTCTATGTGTGCAACTACTTCCAAACCTCTGCCTGACTTAATGCAAAGCATTGCATGCCATAAAAACACTTTAGCGATTGAGACGGAACTGCGAGGCAAACAGTATATGACCGCTCTGCTATTACTGATACACGAAACTCCCAAACACTCGCCAACGCACTGCACGACCAATTCCGTGAGGAAGACCATGAGCAAACATTTTTTGCCCCTTATGCTTGTCACGCTCCTGCTTGTGGCGTGTGGAGGAGATACTGCCGACAGGAAGGACCGGGGTGACTCCTCCAAAACGGGCTCCGGGGAGCAGGCCGGCGAGCAGATTATCGGAGAAGAGTTCGGCACCGATGATACGGCCACGCCAAAGGAGGATATCGAAGACAATCCCTACTCCGCAGGCCAGGACAACGACAACCAGTCAACAGCCTCTTCCACGGGAAAAAAAACGGATTCATCCGCCGACTACCCCACAAAAGCGTACTTCGGCGACAGCCACGTGCATACCGGCTGGTCGGCCGATGCGGGGATGGATGGTGCAATCCTCACTCCGGAGGATGCCTATCGATTTGCGCAGGGGGAGGAGGTGAAGTCCAACAGCGGACTGAAGGCAAAACTGCACCGCCCCTACGACTGGTTCATGATCACTGATCATTCCGACGGCATGGGCGTGATCAACGAGATCACCGACGGCAATCCCGAAATGCTGGAGGACCCGACCATCAAGAAATGGAGCGAGGCCCTCAGCTCAGGCGACCCAGAGCGCGCCAGCGAGGCCAAGAGCGAGCTGATCACCATGCAGTCCGAAGAGCGGTTGCCAAAGGTATTAATGGATCCTAAATGGATGAAGTCTGCCTGGGAGAAGACCGTCGATGCGGCTGAAAAGTATTACCAGCCGGGAGAGTTCACCACCTTCATCGCCTACGAATGGACCGTGAATGCCGATGGCGGCAACAACCTGCACCGAAATGTCATATTTCGCGATGGTGCCGACCGGACCCGGGAAATACTCCCCCTCACGACGTTCGAGACCCAGGACCCCATGAAACTGTGGGAGTGGATGCAGGCTTACGAGCAGAAGACGGGCGGCCGGGTCCTGGCCATCCCCCACAACGGCAACCTTTCCAATGGCCGTATGTTCGAAGAGCAGCAGTTCGATGGCTCCCCGATGACCAGTGAGTGGGCAGAGATGCGCGCGAAGTATGAGCCCCTGTTTGAAGTCACCCAGATCAAGGGCCAGAGCGAATCCCACCCCTCCCTGTCACCGGAGGATGAGTTTGCCAACTGGGACCTATGGGATCGCGGTAACCTGATCCTAGTCCCCAAGCCCAAGGGCGCGTTCAAGACCGAGTACTGGCGCGAGGCACTGAAATCCGGCCTCCGACTGCAGGCGGAACTGGGTACCAATCCCTTCCAGTATGGCGCTAATGGCGCCAGTGACACCCACACCGGCCTATCCACGACTGAGGAAGACAACTTTTTCGGCAAATTCAAGACACTGGAGCCCTCCAACAAGCAGCGCTGGAACTTTCCCCTGCTCGAGGGCAAGAGCGGGGATTTCTACGGCTGGGAACAGGCAGCCTCCGGCATTATGGGTGTATGGGCGAAAGAGAACACCCGGGAGGCCATCTGGGACGCCATGATGCGCAAGGAGACTTTTGCCACCACCGGCCCCCGGATCAAGGTACGCTTTTTCGCTAGCCACGACTTCACCAGGGAGGATGCCGGGGATGACGTTGTTGCCATCGGCTATAAAAAGGGCGTCCCCATGGGTGGCAAACTCAAGGGCGCGGAGCGCGGCCAGCCCATGACTTTCCTGGTGGCAGCGATGAAGGACCCCGAGGGCGCCAACCTTGACCGGATACAGATCATCAAGGGTTGGGTGGACGGCAACGGCGAAACCCACGAAAAAATATACAACGTCAAGTGGTCCGGCGAGCGCAGCAAGGATGGCAGGGGAAGGATCCAACATGTCGGTAACAGCGTTGACCTGAAGACCGCCGAGTACAAAAATGACATCGGCGCCGAGCAACTGATCGGCTATTTTGAGGACCAGGAATTCAACCCCTTACACAAGGCGGTTTACTACGTTCGTGTCCTGGAGATCCCTACCCCGCGCTGGACGCTGTACGACAAGGTTCGCTTCGATATCGATATGGACAAGAAAGTCCCCATGGTCCACCAGGAACGCGCCTTTTCCAGCCCGATCTGGTATACGCCCTGAAGGCCCGGAAAGAGTGATGAAGGCTGCCGTGCTGAAATCACGGCAGCTTCCACCGCCCCCTGCAAGAATATCAATTACTCCCCGCTGCACCTGACTTCAGCTGTTCCTCGATTTTCTTCAGGTTGAACGCACCCGGTGTCTGGCTGGGAGGATACTCTTCCATGGTTTTCAGAAACTCTGCAGCCATCTGTTGCAACGGAACCAATACGAAGGCCCGCTCCAGCAACCAGTCATAGTAAGTATTCGCGTTATGCTGGGCCCGCTCGAACGGATCCCGGCGCAGGTTGAATATCAATGGCACCCGCAGCTCGGTGAAGGGCTCCATCCATACCCCGAATGCCTTGCCGCGATTCTCCAGAAATACCGCTTTCCATGGCTGGTAGCGCATTGCCACGATCTGGCCGTCGTCATTGACATAGATAAACTCGTTACGCGGCGACTCTTCAGTCTTGCCGGTAAAGTAATCCAGCATGTTGTAGCCATCGATATAGTTGCGGTACTTGCGCCCCTCCAGGCGCACGCCGTTCAGCAGTTTCTCCTTGATATCATTATTACCGGCAGCAGCAGCCAGGGTTGGCAGCCAGTCCTCGTGGGAGACAATACCATTCAGTGTCTTGCCAGCCGGGAATTTACCGGGCCAGCGGACAAAGGCCGGCACCCGATAGGCCCCCTCCCAGTTTGAGTTCTTCTCACTCCGGAACGGGGTAATACCCGCATCGGGCCAGGTATTGAAGTGGGGCCCATTGTCGGTGGAATAGAAGACAATCGTATTCTCGGCTATCCCGAGCTTGTCCAGCAGGTCGAGGAGCTTGCCCACATGCTGGTCGTGCTCGACCATACCATCGATATACTCGTTACTATCCGGTCCCCCCAGGTTCTTGTGCTCCTCCCGGACATGAGTCCTGAAGTGCATCCTGGTCGCATTCCACCAGACAAAGAATGGTTTGCCCGCATCGTGGGCACGCTCGATAAAATCGATCGCAGCATTCACCGTTTCATCATCGATCGTCTCCATCCGTTTCTTCGTCAAGGGGCCGGTATCCTCGATCTCCCCGCCCGCTTTTGTACGGATAACCCCGCGTGGGCCAAATTTCTTGCGGAAATCCGGGTTTTTCGGATAATCCCGGTTTTCAGGCTCTTCCTCGGCGTTCAGGTGATACAGGTTGCCGAAAAATTCATCGAAACCATGATTTGTTGGCAGGTGCTCGTCCCGGTCACCCTGGTGGTTTTTGCCAAATTGCCCGGTGACATAACCCAGGCTCTTCATCACGGTTGCGATTGTGACATCGGACTCCTGCCACCCCTCCTTGGCACCGGGCAGCCCAACTTTCGTCATGCCGGTTCGGACTGGCACGTTGCCACCGAGGAATGCGGCACGACCCGCGGTGCATGACTGCTGGCCGTAGTAATCGGTAAATGAGAGCCCTTCCTTGGCGATGCGGTCGATATTCGGTGTCTGGTAGCCCATAAGGCCACGGCTGTTGAAGCTGATATTGGTGATACCAATGTCATCGCCCCAGATCACCAGGATGTTCGGTTTCTGCTGGGCCTGCACCACATTGTGATAACCAAGCAGCACGGCCACCGGAAGAACCAGAAGCCAGCGTAGTGAATACATAGATATCTCCTTGCTCCTCAAGGCTTTTCCAATATGTTCAAGTACCCGTGCTCTCCCGCCACATGGCGGCGAAACTTTCGGGATCGACCAGCTTCAGCAATAACTGGCTATTTTTTTTCGAACGGGAAAACGGTTCTCCAGTCATTCTGCATATCAACCACTGTCCAGCCACGCTCTGGCGCCGCTTTCAATGCCTCGTCAAGACGCCCGACATGGGAATTACGGTCGTAAGCCCACTCCCGGCCCGAGTCCGTATGGTGGAGCAACAGGCCAAAACGGGGACCCGGCCCGGCTGTGGTGTATTCCAGCATCTGCAGGTCGCCATCGGAGTTGCCAGCGGCAAAGATCGGGCGACGGCCTATGTACTGATAAATGCCGACCGGCTTTCCCTCCTTGTCGTCGATCAGATTAATTTCCGGTATTTTTACCAGGACAGGTTGCCCGTCCTTTACCTGGTACTTTGCTTTCAGGCTGCTGCCCACCACCTGTTCCGGCGGGATTCCATAAGTTTCTTCTGAGAAAGCGCGGACAAAATCAACTCCGCCACCTGACACAATAAATGTCTTGAAGCCGTTGGCGCGAAGATGCCGGAGAAGCTCCAGCATTGGCTGATACACCATTTCTGTGTACAGCTGCCTGTACTTCGGGTGTCGGGCAGTGGCTAGCCAATTACTGACACTTTCATGAAACTCATTGCCAGTCATGCCGCTGTGCGTGGCAGCCAGCAACTTCATCAGCGCCGGCTTGCCGCCCTCCAGCGCCTTACGCGGATCTCCTTCCAGTATCGATGCGAACGGTTCTTGTTTTTTCCACTCGGGATGCTCCGGAGCCTTCTCCTTGACCTTGTCGATCGCATAGAACAGCTGGAAGTACAATGGCTTTTCTGCCCATAGAGTGCCGTCGTTGTCGAAGACCGCGATCCGTTCTTCAGGGGGAACATAATCCGACCCACCCTCCTTCGTGACGTTCGCCACAAACTCCATAATCGCGTCTTTGGTGGGCCCGTCGGCCCAGGACCGCAGGGGATCTGCTGCCTGGGCCGGTACCGCAGCAAGCAGATAGATTAGAAGAGTCGGTATGCCACCCCAAATGCGTGCCATGCATCTCGACATCATGGGTACCTCAGGCTAAATGGAGAGCGCGCCCTGCAAAATGCGCCCTATTTCACCTTAGCTGCTGGTGGCGAATTGTGCCTACAGAGGAAAGAAGCGCCACCGGGTGCGAAGCTGCCAGCAGCTGACCTGAACCGGCTTCCCAGATGATTCTGACCGAGTACAGTGGGCTGCTCATATCTACCAGGTACCAATTTCATTCGCTGGTAACGCTGTTACGGTTGGTTCAGGGCCTGCCCCGGCTATATTGAATACCGGCGCTCACTTATTTGACATGAATCAGCCCTCGCAATTGCTAAAGAAGCAGAAAATAATGGCATGAAAATAGATCCCGGGAATTCGATGCCAGGCAAACTGTATCCCTGCGGGCTCGCGTTGTTGGCCCTTATGACATTGATTTCAGGCTGCGACAGGAACGCAGTACCTGTCGAGGGCAACGAAATTGATGCTTCCGATGCTGCCCCAGACTCACCAGACCCAGAGACAGAGGTTGCGGTGGATCAGGTAACCGGGCGCGCAGCCCCTGCCGCTCAGGACCAGGCACAGTATGTCGGCTCCAGGCGCTGCGGCAGTTGTCACCAGGACCAGCTGCAGGCCTGGCAGGGCTCCCACCATGACCTTGCCATGCAGGAAGTCTCTGAGGAGTCTGTGCTCGGTGAATTTGACGGGTCAGGATTCAGCTACCATGGCACCGTATCCCGCTTCTATAGAAAAGATGGCAGCTTCTTCGTCCAGACTGATGGTCCTGACGGCAAACTACAGCACTACCCGATCGCCTATACCTTCGGCGCATTTCCCCTGCAGCAATACCTGGTGGAACTCCCGGGCGGCAGGCTACAGGCGCTCCCCCTCGCCTGGGACAGCCGGAGCGAGGCCGGGGGTGGCCAGCGCTGGTTCCACCTTTACCCGGACGAGGAGATCGCGCCCGGGGATCCTCTGCACTGGACCGGTATCAACCAGAACTGGAACTTCATGTGCGCGGACTGCCACTCGACGAACCTGCGCAAGAACTTTGATCGGGGCAATAACCAGTTTGCCACGCAATGGTCAGAGATCGACGTGGGATGTGAGGCCTGCCACGGCCCGGGCGCGCGCCATGTTGAGTGGGCAGAAACCCGCAGCCCATCAATCAAGGACAAGGGCCTGAACACGGATTTCTCCGGCCGCATGGCCGTTGCCTGGCATATGGACACCGCCAGCGGGGTTGCCCACCCAGACAAACCCGAGCAGAACCAGGTTGAGATACAGGCCTGTGCGGGTTGCCACGCCCGGCGCTCCACCGCCTACCCGGGCGCCAGCCCCGGCAGTGATCTGCTGGATTACTACAACCTCGCGCTATTGGAGGAAGGCCTGTATCACCCGGACGGCCAGGTTGACGGCGAGGTCTTTGTGTATGGTTCGTTCCTGCAGAGTAAAATGCACGCCGCCGGCGTGACCTGCAGTAATTGCCATGAACCGCACAGCCTGGAGCTGCGAGTGGAGGGCAATGGCCTCTGTACCCAGTGCCACCAGTCGGGCAGGTTCGATACCGCAGCGCACCACTTTCACCCGCCCGGCAGTAGCGCTAGCCGCTGTATCAACTGCCATATGCCCGCCAAGGATTTTATGGTGGTGGACACTCGCCGGGACCACAGCTTCCGCATCCCACGCCCGGACCTGTCAGAAGCGCTGGCCACACCCAATGTCTGTACCGATTGCCACCAGGATCGTGAACACAGCTGGGCTGCAGGTGTACTTGCAAAGAAGTTCGGCCCTCCCGAAGGGAGCCACTATGGGGAGGCCATTCACGCGGGGCGGCGCAACCTGCCCGGTGCCCCGGCGGCACTCAGCGCCCTGGTCGCCGATGAGTCACAACCATCCATTGCCCGTGCCACCGCGGTTGGCCTGCTGGGCCGTTATCCTTCCCGGGAATCCGCCCAACTGCTGCAGATGATCGCCCAGCAGGATGACCCGCTGCTGGAGCTTGGCCTGGCCCAGGGGCTGGAAGCGCTGCCGGAACAGCTACGCCCAGCCCTGGGGATTCCGCTGCTCTTCAGCCAGCAACGAGTGACCCGCGGCCTGGCCGCCAATGCTCTGGCCGGCACGCCAATCGAGCGGTACCCCCAATCGGTACAGGAACAATTCGCCATTGCGCTGCACGACTACCTGCAGTCCGAAACCTATAACGCCGATCGTCCCGAGTCGCTGGTGAACCTGGCCGGCCTGCATGCCCAGCGCGGAAACGTGGACGAAGCAGAGCGCTTCTTTCGGCAAGCAATGTCAGGGGATCCCACATACACTCCGGCCTACATCAACCTTGCGGAGCTCTATCGCACCACCGGGCGGGAACAGGCTGCCGAGCAATTGTTGAGGCAAGCGCTTGACCGGGCAGATGAAAAGGCGGCCGTACTACACAGCCTGGGCCTGTCCCTGGTTCGCCAGCAGCGAACCAGCGAGGCTCAGGAATACCTCCGGCGCGCCACCCGGGAACCGGCAGCGACTGCCCGCTATACCTATGTATATGCGGTAGCGCTGCACTCTTCCGGGAAACCTGGCCGCGCCCTGCAGGTACTGGAGCAAGGGCTTGGTCGGTATCCGGGCGATGCGGGCATCCTCAGCGCACTGGTCACCTATCACCGCGAGGCCGGCAACAGTGCGGAAGCCCGGACTTATGAGCAGCGACTACGCGCCCTGAGCCGCTGACGCTGTTTCCTGCACTGGCGCACGTCCATGTGCGTTGTGATTGCATGCCTCTCTTTAATATCATCCGTCAATCGTCCCCCCGGTTCCGCTCCCGCCACTGTCGTGGCGGCAGGCCTGTCCAGCGCTTGAAATTGCGACTGAAAACGGCGATATCCGCATAGCCCAGGTTCAACGCCAACTCGGTAATCGTCATTTCGCCATGTTGCAGATGCTGCCGCGCCAGCTCCTCCCGTGTGTCCCGGAGCAGTTGCCTGAAGCTGGTCCCCTCCCCTCGCAACCGCCGCTGCAACACCCGCGGGTGCAGATCCAGTGACGCCCCAACCCGCTCCAGGCTGCACTCCCCGCTGGCAAGCAACCCGCTGATCACATGGCGCACCTGTGTGGGCAGATGCCCCGGATGCCGAGCCTCCAGCTCTTCAATCCGCTGCCGGAAGTGATCGCGCAGCAGGTTTTCGTCGTCGCGGGGCTTGCGGTTGGTCCAGCTGGCGGGATAGCTGACGCCACAGAACTCACTGGCAAAGATCACCCGTTCCGCGTAGCGCTCGGGTACAGCATACCTGGTGGGAGGCTCCCACTGGGGCAGGTGCAGGCGGGGCTGGCGGGACGTCGTCTTCACCAGCTGCTGGATTGTGTTAAAGGCATGGGCTGCACTGAGCTGCATCAGCTGCAACAGCCCGGAAGCATTGGTAAAGTCAAACTGCAGCTGCAACTCGACCCGGTCACCACTGGCCAGCTGCCGGATATGTAATCCCTCGGCATGCAGGCTGATATGGCTCTGCGCATGCTCCAACGCCTCCCACAGGGACGTCTGGTGCCGGATCGACAGGACAATTACCTCGCCCAGGGGCAGCGCCGGCTGGGCGGCAGCAAGTTGAAGGCCAAACAACGGGGCGTCACAGGCCCGGGCGGCACTGTCCAGCAGGTCTGCGATCCGCACATAGGAAACATAGGTATCCGGATCGCGCAGCTGGACATCGCTGAAGCCCGTCGTACGCAATACCCGTGCCGGATTGCCGCCCAGCTTACTGACCAGTTGCTCAAACCCCTGGATGGCGCCTGCACGCACCAGAAACATACTTGGCCGCCTCTGAAAAGCTGCACCGGGAACGATGGACCGACCCGAATCCCTGCCGTGACATTATGGTCCCACACCTTCCAGCATCCCTTTTCCGGCAGATGGCCGTCGGTTTTTTCGGACCAGGCAAACGGGTTCGCCAAAAATCAAAAAGTGGTCATAAATAATCAAGCTGTCAAATACCGCTTGTACTTAGACTTCTCCGCCCAAAGGCAGCCCTGGCCCCGCCTCGCGAACGATGAGCTGCCCCCTCCCCGGTCCGGGCAATGCCCGGGCCCGGCAATCCCGGTACTCCCTGATACAGAAACCGAGACCCGATGTATCCATTGAATTCAGCCCTGGTCACCGGCGCAGGCGGCTTTATCGGCCGCTACCTAGTACAACAGCTGATCGCTGATGGCATCGAGGTAGTGGCCCTGCGCCAGCCTGGAGAGTTGCTACCACCCGAATGGCGGCGCCATGTGCGCATTGTCACCGGGGACATCCGTACCCTCACCGCCCTGGAGGCGCGGATTGGTCCGGTAGACGCCGTATTTCACCTCGCTGCGCTGGTGAGCGACTGGGGCCCCCGCAAAACACACTTTGACATCACCGTGGGCGGCACGGCCCAGGCAATCGAACTGGCCCTGCGCTGGAACGCCCGCTTCATCCTTGCATCCAGCATCTGCGTCTGGGGCGATGCCCTTTCCCGCGGTCGACTTGATGAGAACAGCCCCCTGGGAAGGCCTACCGCTCCCTATGAGTTCTGCAAGCAGCAACAGGAGCGCCTGACCCGCCAGGCGGTCGTCCACGGGGGCCTGCGTGCCACCATCGTGCGGCCGGGCAATGTCTACGGTCTCGGCAGCCCCCTCTGGGTGGAGACCCTGGCCGGGCTGCTGCGAAAACGCCGACCCTGCCTGCTGGGCAGCGGCGACTGGGATGCGGGCCTGGTACATGTGCGCAACCTGGTTGCCATCATGCTGGCCAGCGCACGTTCCAATTACTCCCGGGGCGACATTTTCCTGGCTGCAGACGGACTCGGTATTACCTGGCGAGAGTACCTGGATCACCTGGCGCATATTCTCAACGCCCCGGCACCAGTATCCATTCCCCGCGCCGCCGCCGTAGCCGCGGCACCGCTGCTGGAATTTGCCGCACGCCTGCTCGGTCGCCAGGAGCGGCCACTGTTCACACGCCAGGCCTGCCGGCTTGTCGGGGGACCCAACGAATTCTATCCGGAGAAAGCAGAACGCCTCCTGGGATACACACCGGTGATCACTTTCGAGGAGGCCATGGACGAGCTGCGGCCCCACTTAAGCTGAATCCCCCGACAATCACTCACAAACAGGATCGAGAGACTGGCCCGGACAATCCACTTTGGCGGGCTGTGCCAATGCACCCAGCGACCGGGCCATGCACCGGGGCAGTGGTGCTCATCGGCTCAGCAGTCGCGTCCGGCACATCCTGGGCGTCTCTCCATACCAGCGACGGAAGGCCCGATTGAACGTGCTCTGCTCGGCGTAACCCAGCAAGCCGGTGATCTGGGCCAGGCTAAGTCCGGGCTCAGCCAGGTACTCCCGGGCCAGTTCCCTGCGCACTCGCTCCAGCAGTGTTTCGAAGCGGCACTGCTCGCCCGCCAACCGGCGCTGCAGGGTGCGCGGATGAAGGGACATCTCTGCCGCCACTACCCCGATCTGGTATTTACCCGTGGGCAACAGCTGCCGGATCAACTGTGTGACCTGCTCCGCCAGTAGCGTGTCCGGGGCGACAACCAGCTGTTCCAGGTAGCGGCTGGCCAGCTGGCGTGTCGCAGGATCGGCAGTGGGCACCGGCTGGTCCAGTAGCGACGCCGGGCACTCCAACGCACAGCAGGACTGGTCGAACTCCACCGGGCAGCCAAAATATTCCCGATAGTGCCGTTTATCCCCGCGGGGCCGGTGTGGCAGTAATACCAGCGATGGGGTGGCTTCGGGACCAGCCAGCACCGAGAGGATCTGTCGCGCGTTACCGAGCGTCTGCTCACATACCTGGTACATGTCCACCAGTGCGGGATCCTGCAGCTCGAATGAGAGGCGCTCGCTGCCCGGGGTAACCCCTCTGCCCAACGCTATCCGGACCGCCGGGCTATGCAGGGGCATAAACCGCTTTACCCAGGTCACAGCCTCGCGGGGCGTCGCGGAGTTACGGGCGATCACCGCGATACCACCCAGCATATCCGCACCCTGTCGTGCCGCCAGCCGCAAGGCAAAGTCCGGACAATCCAGCCGCTCTGCAGTCAGCTCCAGCAGTCGCGCCGAGTCCCGGAAGCGGATGAACCCGTCAAGCTGCTTTTCTATTCCGGCTGGAAGTTGCGCCAGATCCAGGAGCAACTCCGGTGCCCCACCCAGCTCTCGCACCAGTGCGCTGTACCCCGTCAGGACACTCGCGCGAATCACACTGTGGACAGTCACCCTTGCTCCCCCATGATTACCGTAAAAAGCCACTTGTCGCCCAAAGATAAAAGGTTGTCGTGATAAATCAATATCTTGTCAGAGGGAAGCGGCATGCTGATACTCGCAGAAAACAAGAAACGGGTAGCGGAAGGGAAAAACCATGCAAACCCAGCATCATGACGTGCTTATCATCGGCGCCGGCCTCTCCGGGATTGGTACCGCCTGCCACCTGAGACAGAAAAGCCCCGATCGGGACTTCGCCATCCTCGAGCGCCGCGACCGGATCGGCGGCACCTGGGACCTGTTCCGCTACCCGGGTATCCGCTCGGATTCGGATATGTTCAGCTTCGGTTTCAGCTTCCGGCCGTGGAATGGCTTCAAGGTGCTCGCGGATGGGGAGTCCATCCGCCGCTATATCAGCGACACCGCCGGGGAGTACGGCGTCACCGACAAGATCCACTTTGGCGTGGACCTGCAGGAAGCCAACTGGAACAGCAAGTTGCAGCGCTGGGAACTGCGAGGCGAGCAACGCGGGGCACCTGTTATGTATACCAGTGACTTCCTGATTTCCTGCACTGGCTACTATGACTACCGCCAGGGCTACCTACCGCCCCTCCCGGGTATCGAGCAATTCGGTGGCCAGGTTATACACCCGCAACAGTGGCCGGAAGACCTGGACTACACCGGCAAGCGGATCGTCGTGATCGGCAGCGGGGCCACGGCGGTGACGCTGGTTCCCGCCCTGACCGACAGGGCCGCCCATGTCACCATGCTGCAGCGCTCCCCCACCTATGTGCTTTCCGTCCCGGCCTGGGACAAGATTTCTGCGGTACTGGAGAAGTTCCTGCCCAAAAGCCTGGTGTACCGCATGGCGCGCAAGCGCAATATCAAGTTGCACCGCTGGATCTTCAAGGCCGCCAGGCGCTGGCCAACACTCACCCGCCGCCTCATGTTGCGCGGCGTCCGCAGGGCACTGGGCAAAAACGCCGATATGCGCCACTTCTCCCCGGATTACCTGCCCTGGGACCAGCGCCTGTGTGCCGTACCCGACGGCGACCTGTTCGAGGCCATCCGGTCCGGCCTGGCTTCGGTGGAAACCGATGAAATCGCAACTTTCACTGCGGACGGTATTCGCCTGAAGTCCGGGAAAGAACTTGCCGCCGATATTGTCATTACCGCCACTGGCCTCAAGGTGCAGGTGCTGGGTGGCATGGATCTTCAGGTAGATGGCCAGTCGGTAGAGATCAATCGTCGCCTCACCTACAAGGGCGTTCTGATGGAAGGCGTGCCGAATATGGGCTGGGTGTTCGGCTATACCAACGCCGCCTGGACCCTCAAGGCCGACCTGTCCGCGGACTACCTGTGCCGCCTGCTGAACCATATGCAAAAAGAACAACAAACCGTATTTATGCCGGTGGACCGCGAGGGGTGCAAGGACGAAGAATCCGTCATGGCTGCCCTGAAGTCGGGCTATGTGCAGCGGGCAGATCATCTCCTGCCACGCCAGGGCACCAAGTATCCCTGGCGACTGGTGAACGATTATGAAAGGGATGCCAGGATCCTGCTCGAGTCGCCTATCGAGGACGGCATCCTCAGTTTCTCCAGCCAAGCCATGAGGCAGGACCCGGCAGTGAAGGCACCTGCACCAGAAGCTTGCAACGATTAAAAAGTGCAGGGGCTTACCCGCCACTGCAATTGCGCGAATGGCAACCCGGCATTACTGTGCCGGGTCACACCGCTTCCCATGCAATGCATCCCCCCGCACTGCCCGAAAACTTGGCTAGTCTGTCTAAAAGCAAACACCGCACTTGAACTCGAGCGCTCCAACTCTCTGGCGGTCTAATCGACATCGGTTCGAAGGGGCGTCATCAACCAGACGGAAGGCTCCTCCGACAAGCATGTTCAAATCCAGAAAGTTAAATATCAACTATGTTTTTGGTCAGTTATTCTCATTTCTATTTATCGCTATTGCCGCGACTATTTTGGTCTCCACCATTTTCACCTTGCTGGAATTTATTGTTTCCTCTCCCGTCTTTTATAAGGAAAATGAAATTCCGGAGATCGTGGTCAATGCAATCAGCAATTTGATTATTGCCTTGGCGGCGTTCGAACTTCACGTAGTCATGAATGTAATCTTGTCTCAACCTGTGAACGAAGAAAGAACGTTGCGTGTACTATTGGAGTATGGGCCGAGATTTATCATTGTCGTTAGTGTTGCTTTATGTCTTGAGGGGTTAGTACTGGTTATCAAATTCAGCCAGGCAAATACGGCCGAGAATCTCATCTACGCGATTGTGGTTGTGCTAAGCGCATCGCTACTGCTACTCAGTCTGGCCATCTATGTCAAATTGGTCAGTCGGGCCGCACTGGCCGAAGAGAAAAGGGCCACCAACCCTCTGCCGAATAAAGCTGACTAACCTGGCGGGCCCTGCTTTTCGGCCCGGGGTATTTCACCAGACCATATTTGGGTAATTCCCTGAAGAGCATTGCATAAAACCAGTCCGCGCGAGCTTGAGAAAGCGCACTGCCCCCGAGGTCACTCTTTTCGCATTAGATATGCATTATTCCGCGGGGAGCAGGTTGAGAATTTTCTCATGCCAGCTGCGTATGGAGGGATATCACCGATAAGTCGCCCCTTCTCACTACCCTTTTTCTGATGCTGGCGGCCAGGCCGCGGCTGGCCATCCATGACTCCGCTGATCTACCACTGGAACCCTATAGGCGACTTGATGAGAGAAAAGCCAGGCATCCAGCCCCTGCTAGGCTTTCGAGTAGACACCTTTGACCTAACCTGACTAATGGCAACATCAGCCTGCATATCCGGTGCCCATGAACACAGTAAAAACAACGCCACTCCCAGGGATGATAGTCATTTGCCCACGGACTCCTGGCTCATCGATATATCAACCCGTTGACACTACCTGCTGCCAGGTGACCTTTGCCGCCCAAGTGAGAACCGGAAGGGCTGGATCGATATGAAAAGCAGTCTCCCCCCCAAGTGGCAGAGGATGCCCTGGCCCGCTGCGCTGTTGTCCAGCGCCATTCTGGTCAGCGCCTGTAACAGCGAGAACCCTCAATACAATCCCGACGCAAGAACAGCATCCCATGCCCTCCCTCCCGGGACCGGCTCTCCCATGGCCCAGGCAGTCATCCGTGAAAGCGAGGGCAAGTCACCTGAACACTCGGGTTTCATGCTACTGCCGGAAGGATTAGCGGCCTATGTAACCAGGGTTGTCCTTATAGAGCAGGCGCGAGTCTCCCTGGACCTACAGTACTACGCCTTCAAGGACGATACTGCCGGCAACCTGATGACCAGTAAGCTATTGGAAGCTGCTGACCGGGGCGTGCGCGTCAGGCTGCTCGTGGACGACCTGGCCACTCGCGTCGATAATCCCCAGGTGGTCAAACTGGCCGAACACCCCAACATGGAAGTCCGGGTATTTAACCCGGTAGCGGGCCGGAGCGGACTGAAAAGGGCGCTCGAGCAGATAAGGAATCTGGGCCGCATCAATCACCGCATGCACAACAAGCTGTTGATTGCCGACAGCCTCGCGCTGATTACCGGGGGCAGGAATATTGCCGACGAGTACTTCTCCTCCGGAGCCATAAAGTTCCTTGATACAGATATCCTGATTATCGGAAACCTGCTGCCCAAGGCAGCTGCTGCATTCGATGTGTACTGGAATCACCCGGTATCCGTACCTGTATCAGAACTGATGCTGGATGATGATGACTCCCGGACCCTGGAGGACATCCGCCACCGGGTGCGAGAATTCCTGCGGAAGGAATCCAGGGACGAATTCAACGAGGCACTGGATGAATCCGACTTTGCCCACCGGCTGCTGAAGAGGAAACTGGATTTCCAGTGGGGACCGGCCCAGCTCTTCACCGATCCACCGGAAAAGGCCCTGGGCCGGGACATTCCAGAGCATGAATTGCCCGGCTACCAGCTGAAACAGGAACTGGCCGCCACTCACTCGCGAATAAGGGTCAGTTCAGCATACTTCGTACCCCGGGACCGGGGAGTCGAGTTCTTTACCGGGCTGGCGAGAAATGGGGTGGACGTCGGAATCCTGACAAACAGCCTGAGCAGCACGGATGTAGCGGCTGTTCACAGTGGCTACGCGCCGGACCGGGCACGCCTGCTCAAGGGCAATGTGCGCCTATGGGAGCTCCGGCCGGGCGCAGACCAGGAAAGGCGCCGGCACTGGTTTCAGGGAAGTGCCAACTCCGCGCTACACGCAAAAACCTATATCATCGATAGCAACCGGGCGTTTATCGGCTCCATCAATATGGACAGTCGCTCCCTGCGACAGAATACGGAAATCGGCGTACTGGTCGAGAACCCAGCCATCAACTCTGAGCTTTCCAGGCTATTTGAAGACTGGGTTGCGCCGGATTCAGCCTGGAAGCTGGGTCTGGACGAAAACGGCGAGCTGCAATGGACTGGCAAGGAAGACAGCAAGACAGTTACCGTGCACCAGGAGCCTGACACCTCGCGCTGGGATCGCTTCGTCGTGTGGCTGCTTTCCTTCCTGCCGATCGAATCGCAGGTCTGACGTACCCAGTTCCCAACTGGGCCTCGCGAGTGTGGGACCGGGGCGAACCGGCCTCACCCTTCAGGCGGAAGAGAGACGCGACCGGACCACAATCTCCGATGTCAGCGTGCGGTGTACCGGACAGTGATTGGCAATATCGAGCAGCTTTTCCCGCTGCTCGCCGGTCAACCGCCCTTCCAGTGTAATCTCGCGCACGATCTCGTCGATCTTGCCCTCTTTTGTCTCACAGTCCTGGCAGTCCTCGGCATGCACCTTGCGGTGTGAAAGTATCACCCGGACACGGTCCAGTGGGATTTCCTTGCGCTCCGCGTACATACGAATGGTCATGCTGGTACATGCCCCCAGCCCCATCAGGACGTACTCATAAGGACCCGGCCCAAGGTTATCACCACCGAAATCCTCCGGCTCGTCGGCGACAAGTTGGTGCGGCCCGGAATGCATTGTCTGCGTGAACTTGCCGTCACCGCTCTCTTCTACGGTGACTACCGTTGGTGTGGGTCCGCTCATGACAGTTTTCTCATCCGCAATGACTGTCCAGCATAATGCCAGCATGCACCAAGGATGCACAACGCCGGCCTCTCTTTACAGGTCAAATTGTATGGAGCCACCGAAGAAGTTCAGTGAATAATCATCATAACTACCCTGTAGCCGCGGACTGAACGGCGGTCCTCCCTCCTGATCGATGGGGACATCTCCCATCCACACCAGCGTGTAACCAACATCCAGTCTCAGGCCCGGGCAGAGCTCCTTTCGGGCACCAAGCCCCAGGCGCCACTGCTTGTCGACGACCACGTCGGCAGTGCGAGAGCTGAGATCCTCAATGCTGCTGTCGTAAGCGATACCGGCCGACAGCGCCCACCCCGCCAGGGTGCCGGTGCGGTACTGGTGGCGCACGCCGAGGGCACCGTGCCAGCTGTCATCGTACTCCCGGTCGATGGTGACACTGGTCTGGTTCGGATTGTCTATCCGGAAACCGATGAGCCCAAACTCTGACCACTCCTGCCAGTTCGCATTGGCGTACACAGTGGTCGATGCAGTGAGGTGCTGTTGCATGCTGATGGTCAGGGTCTGCGGGGCATTCATGTCGAAACCGGTGCGAGCGCCGTCCAGTCGCTCTACCAGACGTGTGAACAACGGACCGAACCCGTCGAGCCGCAGGTCATCGCGGAATTCCCAGTCGACCCGTGACGTATAGCTGAGCCCCAGGGTTGTGGCTGCAGTGGGCTTGTAGATAATGCCCAGGTTGCCGCCGTAGCCGATATCCTTGTCATCGTATTTCAGTCGGGCGTCGCCGCCCGCGAGGCCGGCACGGGGACGGGATTCGTACTTGTAATAGGCGCCCATCACATTCAGGCCCAGCCCGATTGACAGGCAGTCACTCGCCTTCCAGCTCAGCGAGGGCAACAGGCTCATGCCAATGAGACTGGTCTCGGTCACGAAACGGCGACCCTGCCAGTTTTTGCCGTAATCCAGCACACCGCCGAAATTACCGGCCATGGCGAAGCCCCAGCCGATTCGATCGGAGAAGCGACCCGCGGCAAAAAAACCACCACCAGGAAACCACTCGATCGCGTTGCCACCATCGTTGCCCGGCACATTACTCTCACCACCGTCACTGAATTCCAGGTTGCCGTAGAGAAGCTGTCCCGATGCCATCAGCTGGGTGCCCTCGCGCCAGACAGTTCCAGCAGGGTTCGTATACGCGGTCGAGGCATCCTCGGGCATCGCCGCCCACCCGGCACCGGCGGTACCAAGGCTCGGGGTCCCGATTTCCCAGACCATCAGGCCAGCGGCATTTGCCTGTCGGGCCAGCCCCATCGCACCAATCGTCAGTGCCACTGGCAGAATCACAGCGTTAAATCTCTGCACCTGTCGCATGGTCAGTTCCTTCTGATCGGTTCGGTTAGTTCGCTGCCGGAAGCAGCAAAACACTGTTCAGGTGAAAGCCCGGACTGACTGTCAGTAGCGATATCCAGGCCCTCGTCGTAGTAACGGGGACGGCCTTGGAACTGCAACTTTGCTGACCGATCCGGAACGCGTTTCCTCCCACCTGGTCCGCGCAGGCCTGGGTGTGAGCGCCGGCAACCAATACCACGCAACGACAGCACCCAATACATCCTGTACATCATCGACTTCCGTTTTGGGCCCAGCAACGTCAAAAACGATGTACCTTCAGTCTAGACGGCGATTCAATTGGGCAGATACTGCAACAAAGCTGCCACACCGGAAGGTTGTAGAGCGGTTAAAGGGAACCTGGAGGTCAAAGGGGGTGCCGGATGGCAGGTAATTTGCGCTTTCGTGCGGGAATGCGGGGGCACGAGCGTGCACCAGGGAAGTGTGGCCAGAGGGAAGAAAGAACAGGCTACCCCGCCACACTGCGATGGCGGGGCACTTCATGCCTTCGTTCAGCGCATGCCGTCCAGCAGGTGGCGGGCGATGATCAGGCGCTGGATCTCACTGGTACCTTCATAAATAGTGGTGATGCGCACATCCCGCGCCATCCGCTCCAGTGGGTAATCGCGGGTGTAGCCGGCGCCACCGTGCATCTGTAGCGCGGTATAGCAGGCTTCGTTGGCTTTCTCCGTGGCATACAGTTTCGCCATTGACGCTGCCGGGCCAAAGTCCACCCCGGCGTCTTTCTGCCAGGCTGCCTGCATCAGCAACAGGCGTGCAGCTTCCATCTCGGTGTACTTGTCGGCGAGCTGCCATTGCAGGCCCTGGAATTTCGCCAGCGGCTGCCCGAACTGTTCGCGTTCCTGGATAAAGGCGCGCGCACAGTCCAGCGCCTCCAGCCCGACACCCAGCCCCAGGGAACCGATACCGATACGGCCACCAGCCAGTTCACCGGCCGCGATGCGGAAACCGCGATTCTCCTCGCCCATGAGATTAGCGGCCGGGATACGGCAGTCGTCGAATGAAACCTCGTTGGTGACCGAGGCCTTCTGTCCCATCTTCTCTTCTGCCTTGCCAATCACCAGGCCGGGGGTGCCCGCCTCCACCAGGAAACAGGAGATGCCCTTCCCTTTCGGCGCCTCGGGATCGGTCACCGCCCATACCACGAACACGCCGGCGAACTCGGCACTGGAAATGTACAGCTTGCTGCCATTCAGGACATATTCGTCGCCGTCCCTTACCGCCCGCGTGCGCATGGCAGCGGCATCGGACCCGGAACTTGGCTCGGTGAGACAGAAGGAGCCCGCGGGGTACTCACCACTGCAGATTTTCGGCAGGTATTTCGCCTTCTGGTCATCATTGCCCACCGCCTGGATCACCTCCGCCACCATATTGGTCACAGACGTGGTGGTGGCAGTGGAGGCGCAGCCCCGCGCCAGCTCGGTGATCGCCAGGCTGAAGGCCACGGTGCCGGCACCGGTGCCGCCGAAATCGGGATCGATATTGATTCCCATAAAGCCCAGCTCGGCCAGCTGTTTCAATTTATCGAGCAACAGCTCGCGATTGCCGGTTTTATCCAGCTCTGCCGCCACTGGCTTCAGTTCACTCTCGGCAAACTGGCGCGCGGCATCCTGGATCATCTGTTGTTCTTCGGTGAGGGAGAAATCCATGGGGTACCTGCTTATCTTTATCGCTTTTCAGTTTCTCTCAATCATCAACGTAGGAGCGGCCGTTGGCCGCCACCCGGTCACGAACGGACCGGGGAAACATCGCGGCAGCGGCCGCTCCTGCCGGATTCATCATCGTTTCAGGAGCGCCCGGCGCAGCACGCCCTGCTGCACGGCCACCCCGAGCATAATCAAAACCAGGCCAACAATGGTTGCCATCTGGATCGTTTCACCCACCAGCAACGCAATAAATACCAACGATAACGGTGGCGAGAGATAAATCAGGTTACTGATCCGCGCCGTGTTATCACAGGCCATCAGCGCCGCCTGCCACAGCAGGAAGGCGATACCCATCTCAAACAGGCCCACGTAGAGCGCACCGACCCAGCCGGCCAGCGGTGGCCACTGCCAGTCACCCTGCACTACCAGGGCTGCACCCAGCCAGGGCAGCCCGCAGAGAAAGCTCAATAGCAGGTTGACCGGTGCGCTGCCCCCGATGCGGGTGTTCAGCAGCCAGAAACTGCACCAGATCAGGGTGCTGAACAGGGCCAGCCCCACACCCAGCGGGTCGGCAAATTCCAGTGCCAGTGGCCGCCCGCTGGTTGCGATCACCACCACCCCGCTGTAACACACCAGCGCGGCCACCAGGTCCTGGGTGCGCAGTTGCTGCTTGAGTACCGGCACAGACAAGAGTGCCAGCAGGACCCCCCAGGTGTAATTGAGGGGCAACACCTGCTGGGCCGGCAGCAGGTCATAAGCGGTGAACAGTACCAGGTAATAAAGGAAGGGATTGCAAAACCCCAGGGCCAGATACCAGTGGCGGTTCCGGGCCCAGGCCGTGGCGAGCTCGCGCCAGCGCCCCTCCCGGGTAACCACCGCTGCCATCAGCAGGGTCGAGACCGCCGCCGCGATACTGACCAGCTGTAGCGGCGATACATACTGGAGGGAAATCTTGAATGCACTGGCCACAGTAGACCAGCAGAGCACAGCTGCCAGGGCGAGCAGGACGGCACGGCGATTGTCCGGCAGTGACGATTCGGTCATTCAGGCTACTTTGATTTGGGGGATGTTCAAGGCACGGGCGGGCCGCGAGGCCCGCGCTGTCGGCCTAGCGCTTGGAGGATTTGGCCTTTTTGGGCTCGGGATCCGGCACCGCAACCGCGGTATCGGTCTTTACTTCCTCTATCACTACATAGGTATGGGTCTCCCGTACCCCAGGGACGGAGGCCAGCTTTTCGCCGAGGAAACGGCGGTAGCCGAGCATATCCTTGATCCGGATCTTGATCAGGTAGTCAAAGCCGCCCGCCACCATATGGCACTCCTGCACCTCTTCGAGGCTGGAGACATGTGAGTTGAAGGCCTCCAGGGCTTCGGTGGCAGTGTCCGTCAGGGTCACCTGGACATACACCACCAGGCCGGCGTGGACCTTGAGCGGGTCCAGCAACGCCACGTAGTCGCGGATAAACCCCTCCCGCTCGAGGCGCTTGACCCGCTCGAGGCAGGGGGTGGGACTGAGATTCACGCGCCTTGCCAGCTCCACATTGGGCAGGCGCCCTTCGCGCTGGAGGATGCGCAGGATCTGGCGGTCGATACGGTCCAGGTCTTCCATCTGACGAGACATAGCAACATACCCTACTGGTGATCATGCAAATAGGCGCTACATTTAACCACAACCGGAGGCAAAATGGCGATTAATTCTGAGCGAAATCGCACATAATCCGACTTTTCTTCTGGTCCAACTTAGAGCTTTGGAGTCACCATGCCAACACAATTCGCCGGAGACCTGCACAGCGCGCGCGAGAAGGCCCGCGAGTACCTGCACGCCGACGAAAACCAGTGTGTGAGCGAGCTGCTGGCCGCCCCACGTCCCAGCGACACACTGCGCCAGAAAATCCTCGCCACCAGCCGCACGCTGGTCGCCGAGTCCCGCAAGGAACGCAGCAAGCGCGGAACACTGGATGCCTTCCTGCAGCAGTTCGGCCTGTCCAACAAGGAAGGGGTGGCCCTCATGTGCCTGGCCGAGTCCCTGCTGCGGGTCCCGGATGCGGATACTGCCGACAAACTGATCGCCGAGAAAGTGCATTCCGGCAACTGGGCCAGCCACCGTGGCCAATCCGACTCCCTGTTCGTTAATGCGTCCACCTGGGGCCTGATGCTCACCGGCAACATCGTCGAACTGGATCCGGATATCACCGAGCGGCCCTCCCACTGGATGAAGCGCATGGTGAGCCGCATGGGCGAGCCCATGGTGCGCGCCTCCATGATGCAGGCCATGAAGATCATGGGTGGCCAGTACGTGCTGGGGCGCACCATCGAGGAAGCACTGAAGCGCGGCCCCGCAGAAAACATTCCCGGCACCCGCTTCTCCTTCGATATGCTCGGCGAGGGCGCCCGCACCATGGCCGACGCCAGGCGCTACTTTGACTCCTACATGATGGCCATTGAGGCGATCGGCAAGAGCAACGACAAACGCGACGTGATCGAGGCCAACGGTATCTCCATCAAGCTGTCCGCCCTGCACCCCCGTTACAGCGTGTTGCAGCGGGAGCGCGTGATGACCGAGCTGCTGCCGAGCGTGAAAGAACTGTGCATCGCGGCCGCCAAGTACGATATGGGCCTGAACATCGATGCCGAAGAAGCCGAGCGACTGGATGTCTCCATGGACATCTTCGAAGAACTGGCCCGCGCGCCGGAGCTGGGCAACTGGCAGGGCCTGGGCTTCGTACTACAGGCCTACCAGAAGCGCGCCCCCTACGTGGCGGACTGGTTGATCGCCCTCGGCCGCGACACCGGACGCAAGATCATGGTGCGCCTGGTAAAAGGGGCCTACTGGGACACCGAAATCAAGCACGCCCAGCAGATGGGCCTGACCGATTACCCGGTATATACCCGCAAGTGCCACACCGACCTGTCTTACCAGGTCTGTGCCAAACAACTGCTGGACAACCGCGATGCGGTCTACCCGCAATTCGCCACCCACAATGCCTACACCGTAGGCCTGATCCTGGAGCTGGCGGGCGACGCCAACAACTACGAGTTCCAGCGCCTGCACGGCATGGGCCACCTGCTCTACGCCCAGCTGGAAAAGGTACACGGCAAGCGGGTGCCTGTGCGCGTATACGCGCCGGTGGGCGCCCACAGGGACCTGCTGCCCTACCTGGTGCGCCGCCTGCTGGAAAACGGCGCCAATAGTTCTTTCGTAAACCGCTTTATGGACGAGGAGACTCCCATCGACGAACTGGTACAGGACACAATCGAACAGAGCGAAAACTGCCAGCCCTACCGCCATCCGCAGATCCCGGTGCCGGAGGACATTTACCTGGGCGGCGAACCCCTGCCCCGCAAGAATTCCCACGGTATCGAGCTGACCGACCCGGTAGCCGTGGAGCCGCTGCTACAGAGCATCGAGAAACTGAAAGGCAAGCAATTCAAGGGCGGCCCCATCATCAATGGCAAGATGGGCAAGACCGACGAGCCGGTCCACAACCCCGCTACCGGCGAGGTAATCGGCCATACCGCCAATGCCGACAAGCACCAGATCGATGCCGCCTATAGCGCTGCAACAGAGGCCCAGGTGGCCTGGGACCGCCTGGGTGGCAATGAACGCGGCCGGATCCTGGACCGCATTGCCGACCTGTACGAACAGCACCTGAACGACCTGACAGCCCTGATTTGCCTGGAGGCCGGCCGAACCCTGAATGACGGTATCTCGGAGGTGCGCGAGGCGGTGGACTTCTGCCGTTATTACGGCAATGGTGCACGCCGCCACTTTAGCGAGCCGCATGAACTGCCCGGCCCCACCGGTGAGAGCAACGAGCTGTACCTGACCGGTCGTGGCGTATTCGTGGCGATCAGCCCCTGGAACTTCCCGCTGGCCATCTTCACCGGCCAGGTCGTTGCCGCCCTGGCGGCGGGTAATGCCGTGCTGGCCAAGCCCGCCGAGCAAACCCCGCTGATCGCCGCACGTGCCATCGAGCTGATGCACGAGGCGGGCGTACCGAAAGAGGTCCTGCACCTGGTTACCGGTACCGGTGCCGCCGTCGGCGCGCCGCTGATCGAGGATCCGCGCCTGTCCGGCGTGGCCTTCACTGGCTCCACCGAAACCGCACGCCTGATCAACCGGCAGCTGGCTGACAAAGACGGTCCTATCACGCCGCTGATCGCCGAGACCGGCGGCCAGAACGTGATGATCGTGGATTCCACTGCCCTGCCCGAGCAGGTGGTGGACGATGTCATCCAGTCCGCCTTCCTGAGCGCCGGGCAGCGCTGTTCCGCCCTGCGCATCCTGTGCGTGCAGGACGTGATCGCCGACAACCTCCTGAAGATGCTCAAGGGAGCCTGCGAGGAACTGACCCTCGGCAATCCCGCATTACTCTCCACCGATATCGGCCCGGTGATCGACGAGAAGGCCCTGGGCACGCTGGAGAAACACCGCGAGCGTATGGCCCAGGAGGCCAAGCCCCTGTTCGCCTTTGACCGCAGCAAGCTCCCGGCGAAAGGCACGTTCTTCGGCCCGCAGGTGGTCGAGATCGAGGACTTCTCCGTGCTGGAGCGCGAGGTGTTCGGTCCCTTCCTGCACGTGGTGCGCTTCAAGGCCGGCGAACTGGAAGATGTGATCCGCCGGATCAACGCCACCGGCTACGGCCTGACCTTCGGCCTGCATTCTCGTATCGAGGGACGTGCCGGCGCAGTGTTCAAGCGCGTGAATGTGGGCAACACCTACGTCAACCGCGATATGGTGGGTGCCGTGGTGGGCGTCAACCCATTCGGCGGCCAGGGACTGTCCGGCACCGGCCCCAAAGCCGGTGGCCCGCACTACCTGTTCCGTTTTGCTGATGAGAAGACCAAGACCATCAATACGGTGGCAACCGGCGGGAACACACAGCTGTTCTCCCTCGCCCAGTAAGGCAAAACGGGCTCCCGGGGAAACCGCCGCC
Organism: Microbulbifer sediminum; assembly: GCF_021729035.1. Taxonomy (GTDB): domain Bacteria; phylum Pseudomonadota; class Gammaproteobacteria; order Pseudomonadales; family Cellvibrionaceae; genus Microbulbifer; species Microbulbifer sediminum. The sequence goes on from NZ_JAJSAP010000002.1 coordinate 519,059, forward strand.
TGCGGCGCCCCCGGGAATTCATTCACGATCGCGGCCAGCGACCGCTGGCCGCGATCGTTTTACCCTGCCTGCCTTCATTTCTTCACGGTCACAGGCCGCCCCTGCATCACCTCCGGCGATTGCACCGCACCTTTGTGGGAGAGGCCCCTGGCCAAAGGGGATTGGGCGACAAGCCAACTTTCCCGGCACATAAAAAAAGAGCCGGGCGACTGCCCGGCTCAAGCCAAGTCCTGTGAGATTGCCGAATATCAACAGGCTGTGATGAATCTTTGACCGCCACTAATCGAAAAAGATCAATTTAGGACGCGATATCCGCGACCGCGCAGACAATTCCTGACAATGCGCCCTTCCTCGCTGTAGGAGCTGCCCACGCCGGAAACCCCACCCAGCAGGGCACCGGCGCCGGCGCCAGCTGCCGCCGCGCTACTGGAATCCCCGACAATTGCGCCCAGGGCACCACCCAAAAGTGCCCCACCCGCAGCCCGGGTCACTCCACGGCGCCCGGCATCGGCTCGGGCGTAATAGGCCGTCGAACGACAATCCGCCAGGTCAAGCTGGTACTGACGCATATTTACACCATAAGTATCAATCACGACTCCGCCGGCCCCGGGAACCTGTTCCTGGGTAACACACCCAGCTGCCAGCATCGTGCTGAGCCCTACGGCAGAAAGAAATGCAGACTTCATCGCGTTACCTCAATTGAAGAGTTGATGCCTGCCACCGTGCGCCGGGTTCAGCCCCTGCGACGCGGCCAGTGCAAACATGTCGCCTCTTTCTACTTAGGTTTAGCTGTAAGTCGAAGTTCGCGCCAGTCAGCACAACAAAAAAATTGCCTGCCTGGTATCGGAAAAACGGGTTTCGGGTGAAATTGGCTTGTCTGTAACGGCAGTGCCGCCACCTGCCAGGAATCGCCTTGCGGAGATGCCCACCAGCCTATTGGTAGAAGTAGTCAATACGCAGGCGCTGGCTCTCGCCACGGTCATCCAGAAGATTGACGATGCCTTCAAACCGCTGCAGCTGGCGCTGATCTGCTCCGTAAACGAGGTAGAGGTGTCCTGCGAACATCCGCAGCAGCGCCTGCGCCAGGTCTATCCGGAGGCACAGGTTTCCCTGGGCCTCGCCCTGGCACTCCGCCTTTCGCGCACGCAGGGTGACGGCACGGCCATGCAGGGGCGAGGCAAACTTGAACTCCACCGATTCCCCTGCCGAAAGCCGGTCCCAGTTGTTCCTGACAAATGGATCGAAACCGGCATCGATCACATCGATATCATTACCATCGACACTCTCGGTCTCCCAGCCTGAGTCCCGGCTCTCGCGGTAGCGCATTTCCCACTGGCCGTCCCGGCGACGAACAATACGCTCCTCACCATGGCGGTAATCGCGCTGGATTACTTCCGGCCGCGGTGTATTACGCGGCTCTTCGCCGGGGCGGGTAACAAGGGACTTTTCCGCAATGCGATGCCCGCGGGGATTGTAGTAGAGAACCCGGGTCCGGTTATTCCGGGTCGGGAGGTAGTACTCGCAGTAGACGAGCTGATCGCGGCCGGGCTCGCGGGCCAGGCCGATGGCCTGTACCTCGCCCTGGTAACCGCAGTGCGCCGCCGCATTCACAGCCATTGCCGCCAACAGACTAAGCATAACCAGCCTCGGTAAAAATCCGGCGCCGCGATAACCAGGTGGTAAACGGCAGGAACAGTACCCAGATACATACGAGGACGAGCACAGGAACGATCACCGGCTGGCTGAACTCCACCGTGCCATTGAGCCAGGCGCCGGTCCAGTAGCTGAACGGCCCAAATATGCCGCCAAGTACTGCCGCCAGCCATCCGCTCTTCTGCAGGAAAAACATGCTGTACCGGAGCGCCGTGGCAAAGTTTACCCAAAGTAATAATAGCCAGGCAGGAGGAAAGGGTGAGCCATTATCATTGCTCAGCAGGCCACTGGAGAATACCAGCGTATCCACACTGGCTCCGCAGAGCCAGACAGTGGCAACCCAGAGCCATTCATTGCGCTTGTTGGCAACGATTCGGAGGTGAAAAAAGAGATTGGCCGCGGTGAACGCAACAATCACCCAGACACTGTTCACCAGCACACACAGTGGCCACGCAACGTCGAACAGCACGGCGTTCGCAATAATCCGCCACATGGCCAGCTCCCGTGCGCTGCGCAATCAGCCCGGTAGCGCCCGGCAGCGCGGCTTGGCAAAGACAAACTGGGCCGTGCTGATCACGCGCTCGAGGAAGCCTCCTTCGCAGTAACAGAGGTAAAAATCCCACATACGGATAAAACGATTGTCAAAGCCCTGGCGGCGAACCTCATCGATACGGGCGAAGAAAGCATCGCGCCAGGCACTCAGCGTGCGCGCGTAATGAAAGGTAATGTCCTCAAGGCCGACAACCTGCATATCCGTATTCTCAGCGATATGATCCGCCACCACCTGGTTGGACGGCAGGCAGCCACCGGGGAAGATATAACGCTGGATAAAATCCACCTGCTTGCGATAACGATGGTATCGCTGGTCCTGGATTGTAATGGCCTGCATCACCATCAACCCGTCTTCTTTCAGCAGGCGACTGCAACGGGAGAAGAAATCCTTGTGATACTCATGGCCCACAGCCTCGATCATCTCGATGGAAACCAACTTGTCGTACTGCCCCTCTAGGTCTCGATAATCCTTCAGCAGCAACGTGACCTGTTCCTGCAGTCCCTCGCGCTCCACCCAGGCGCGCGCATGCTCGTACTGTTCCCTGGAGATGGTTGTGGTGGTCACGCGGCACCCATAGTTCTTGGCCGCATAGACCGCCATGCCACCCCAGCCAGTGCCGATCTCGAGCAGGTGGTCACCCTCATGGAGCTGCAACTTGTTACAGATTCTTTCCAGCTTGTTCAGGGATGCCTCTTCAAGGCTCGCTGATGAAGACGGAAACACCGCCGATGAGTACAGCATGGTGGGATCGAGAAACAGCTTGAAGAAATCATTGCCAAGATCGTAGTGGGCGGAGATATTCTTACGAGAGCCGGCGCGGGTATTGGCATTGAAGCGGTGCAGGATACGCAACGCAAATTTCTGCAGGAAACTCCAGCGGGAATCCATATTCTCCAGCATGGCCATGTTGTTGACCATCAACCGGATAACATCCACCAGGCAGGGAGAGGTCCAGGCACCCTGCATATAGGCCTCACCCGACCCGATGGTGCCATTGAAGAGTACGTGTGTATACGTCACCTCATCCTGGACGCAGATCCGGGCGCAAACCTCCGCGTCCTGCTCCGCCTCGCCAAAACGGTATATTTCACCGCCCTCTTCCACCACCAGGTGTCCGCGCTTGATCCCAGCGAGCTTGCCCAGCACCAGCCTCCGGGCGAGCTGCGTGGTCCAGTTCGACTGTGCGGAGTCTTCAATTGTACCGGGCTGGCCCGCTTCAACAGATTTCATTGGCGTTTTTCTCCTGCATCGGCCCGAACGCTGCGATTCGGATGGGTGAATATCGGCACGCGCTTGAGCCACAACCTTAATGCCTGCCAATAAATAGCAGTGATGACCTTTACGGTCATCAGTGGATATTGGATTAGCGTGAGATTCAACGTGCGCGGGGAGAGCTCCTCGCGTTTAAGGCTCAGGGTGGCGTCAAAAACAGGCTTACCGTCCTGCAGGTTCTGCAGGAAAATCGACAGGCGCTCCCCCGGGGTGACACTGCGCCAGCGGTATGCCTGCTCCATAGGCATGAACGGGGAGACATGAAAATCCTTGTCGAACTCCCCCTTCTGGACACTCGATGACCTGCCGCGTATCCCCCCGTCGCGACAATCAAGTACATAACTGTGACGCTCATTCCAGGGCGTGTTGTGCACATCCAGCATCACCCATTGAACATCCTTGCCACTGCGATCAAAACAGTAATAAGTACTGATCGGGTTCATGTTGTACCCAAAATACCGCCAGTTGGCTAACACCCGCACTGGCCCCTGCGGACGCTCGCCGGTTTCCTCCTGCACACGACGACGCACCGCCTCGTCGACACCGAGGGCCGGATCACCGAAGAAGTCCTCACGCCGGAAACGTGCCGGTGCCCACCGACTGCGCGACCACAACGGGCTCATGGCCAGCACCTGCTCCAGCTCTCCCAGGTCGAGATATACCATGAAAACACGGTAGCGAAACCGGTGCCCCCGCGGTGCGAGGCGACGGTGCTGCACCCAGCCACTGTAGATGGCACTCTCCATCAGAGCGTTACCCCGAACGCCTCGGCAACCCGCATAGCACTGTTCACGCCATCCTCATGAAAGCCGTTATCCCAGTAAGCACCGCAGTACCAGGTGTGATTCTGCCCATTGATCGACTCCCACTGTTTCTGTGCCTGCATCCCCGCCACCGAAAACTGGGGGTGGGCGTATTCGAACCGCCGGATCACCTTCTCCGGATTGATCTTATCGTCCGCATTCAGGGTGACACAATAAGTCTGCTCACACTCCAGTCGCTGCAGGATATTCATGTTGTAAGTCAGCACAGGCAGCCTGTCCTTGTCCCCCTGGAGGCGATAATTCCAGCTGGCCCAGCTCCGTTGACGCCGGGGCAACAGGTCGGTGTCGGTATGTAACACCACCGAATTCTCGGCGTACGGAATGGCTCCCAGAACATCGCGCTCTGCGTGCGTCGGTGTATCCAGGCATGCCAGGGCCTGGTCGGAATGGCAGGCCAGGACCACGGCATCAAAATCCAGGGCCTCACCAGCGGCCGTGTGCACGGTCACTCCATCAGAGCCACGAATGACACTGGCAACTGGCGTGGAGAGCCGGATTCGCCCGGTAAACTCCTTCACCATGGGCCCGATATATTTCCGCGAGCCCCCCTTGATCACCCGCCACTGGGGCCGGTTGGTGATGTTCAGCAGGCCGTGATTGAAAAAGAAGCGCACGAAAAAACTGACAGAGAAATCCAGCATCTGTGACATGCTGGCCGACCAGATGGCCGATCCCATCGGTACCAGGTAGCGGTCGGTGAATTCGGCAGAGTAGCCGTTGTCCCGCAGATACTGCCCCAGGGTTAATTGGTCGCCGAGCCTGCCGTCGCGCCAGTCGCGCACAGCTGCGCGATTGAAGCGCACAATATCCCGCAGCATTCGCCAGTGCCCAGCACTGAACAGGTTACGGCGCTGGGCGAACAGGCTGTCGAGGTTGTTGCCAGCGTACTCAAAAGACTCCCGGTCGGAACAGACGCTGAAGCCCATGTCCGTGGGCTGGGAATCCACGCCCAACCGCTCCATCAACTTGATGAAGTTGGGGTAAGTCCAGTCGTTGAAAACGATAAAGCCGGTATCGATGGCCAGGCGATGATCGCCCTCATCGACATCCACGGTGGCGGTATGCCCTCCCAGGCGATCCGCAGCCTCAAACAGGGTGATGTCGTGCCTCTTGTTCAACAGGTAGGCGGCGGTCAGGCCGGAAATACCGCTGCCTACAATCGCTATGCGCATCCAGGATTCCTTATTATTCAACCAGCCACCACCGCCATCCCCGGCTGCGCTGACTTCACGTCCAAAATACAAGCGCAGGAGTACCTGCCCTCATGCGAAGCAGGCCGGCCTGCAGCCGGCAACGAAGCATCCCTGTTCCGCAACTCCCCATGACTCTGTCACTGCCGCGCCGCCAGGGATCTGATCCGGGTCATCCTGGGCGCGGAAAAACGAAACCAGAGGGAACGGAAAAAGCCGAAAAACCGCAGTGGCCAACTGAGCCGCCAGGGAAAATCGATTGTGCTCTTGCCACGCAACAGGCCCCTCTCGATGCACTCAGCAGCTTCTTCCGGGGTCATCAGGAAAGGCATCTCGAAATCATTGCGCTCTGTCAGCGGTGTATCGATAAACCCCGGACGGATATGCACCACTTTCAGGCAGGTGCGGGACAGGTCTGCACGCACGGCGTCGAGGAAATAACCCAGCGCCGCCTTTGAAGCGCCATAGGCTTCGGCCCGGGGAAAACCAACCACTGACGACAGGCTCCCGACCGCGGCGAAGACCGGCGCCTTGCTCCGGGCGAGCAACGGCAGGGCCTGACGGAGGGTGTTGATAGCCCCAAAAAAATTGGCGTCGAAAACCCGCCGGTAGCTGGCGCTGTCGAGCCGCAGGCCATCGTCGTATTCGCAAGTGCCGGCACACGCCACCACCATATCCAGGTGATCGGTGAGCTCTGCCAGCTCTGCGCCCACACGGTCCATACCCTCATCGTCGCTCACGTCACAGGAAAGCAGGCGAATCCGCGTGGGTGCTGCCTTCTGAACCTCCGACAGGGACTCCTTGCCGCGACTGCTGATGATGACAAAGTTGTTATGTTCCGCCAGGCGCCGGGCCAGGGCCTCACCGATTCCGGAGCTGGCGCCGGTAATCCAGACAGTTTTCCCTTCTATTGCGGTCAAAAAAACCTCCTGTCGCTAACGTCAGCCGGCCGCACGGGCCATGCGCGCCTTGATGCCTCGCACAAGGGCACCAACTACGGGCACACGCTCGTACACCATGGCGCCGACATCGTAAAAGTCTTCGTGGTAGTGGATACGCTTACCGAAACGCAACAGGCTGCAGCCCCGTAATTGCAGCGGCCGCCCACCATTCAGCGAGTGGTGTGCGTAATGCATCACCCACGGCAGGCAGGCACTATCATCGGCATCGACAACCTGCCCGAACTCGAACCGGCAGCTCTTGAGCCCCCGGCTCATACCGTCGAAATACGCCTGCAGTGCCTCCAGTCCCTCCACCCGGTGTATGGGATCACAGAACACGACCGAAGGGTCATAGATCTGGCCCAGATCTCCTGTATCCGCCTCGAGAAAGTCCCGGTAAAACGACTGCAGCTCCCCGATCAGGCCGTTCATGCTGTCACCCTGTTGATATTTCCGGAATAGTACGCCGATGGCCACTTATCGGATCATCACCGAACTGATAGCCGATTTAAACGGAAATTCCCATATAAACGGTGATCCACCCGCCTCCACCCCACGTATCCGGGATCGACAAACGCGGAAAGACCGATAAGATGGCTCTAGCAACACGGAAAGACACCAACACCGGAACCACTGTGCAGCAGACCCAGAATCGCGATGATGACTGGAGCAAATTGCTTGTACTGGTCGGCACCCGCCAGGACCGATCAGCTTTCGAGCGCCTGTTCCATCATTACGCTCCCCTGATCAAGGGCTTCCACTACAGTCGCAGCGCCCAGGCTTTCTCCTCAGAGGCAGCCGACGAGCTGGTGCAGGAAGTCATGTTCCGGGTCTGGCGCAAGGCGGCCAGCTTTGACCCTTCCCGGGCATCGGCCAATACATGGATTTACACCATCATGCGTAATTGCCGGATCGACATGCTGCGCCGCAACAGCCGGCGGCAGGATGCGGATGGCTGTGATGTGGAAGTGGACGATATCTGGGACGAGTCGCCGGAAAGCCAGCCACTGCTGGTGCTGCAGCACAGGCGCAGCCAGAGGGATATCTCTGAAGGCCTGCGCAGTCTCCCGGCCGAGCAGAGTCACGTGCTGGAGAAGGCCTATATGGAAGGCAAGTCTCACAGTGAAATTTCCACTGAACTGGGACTACCGTTGGGTACGGTCAAATCCCGCGTAAGACTGGCTTTAAAGAAGCTTGAAGCGATCTTGAGCAAACAGGGTGCATCATGATTCGACACCATCCCGACAACAACCTGCTGGTTGAGTACGCCTCCGGCAGCCTGCCCTGGGCCATGAGCCTGGCAGTGTCAGCGCATCTGCAGCTGTGTCCGCAGTGCCGGAGGGAGAACGAGCACCTGAACCATATTGGCGGCGGCCTGCTGGAAGGGTGCGAACCCCAGGAAACGACAGGCGATGCCCTGGATCGACTGATGCAGCGCATCGATGCCGAGCCGACTGCCGGTGGCGCCACGGGGCCCGAGCGGGCACCAGAGTCGCCAAAAAGCCGCTCACGCAATACCCGGGATGATCGCGACCCGGCCCTGGCGCGCCTGCCCCGGGTAATCCGCAAGCTGATTGGCGACAACCGACCGCTGAAATGGCGCCGCGTGTCCCCGTCCCTGAAGACCACACGGCTAACGACCGGGCAGGACCGCTATGAAGTAGCGTTCCAGCGTATCTGCCGCGGCGGTAAGGTGGTCGAACATGACCACCGGGGGCGCGAGGTTACCCTGGTGTTGTACGGCAGCTTTTCCGATGCCGACGGCGTCTACACCCCCGGAGACTTCCTCCTGCGGGAGCCCGGCGAGGTACACCAGCCCATTGCCACCCAGGACCAGGAATGCCTGTGCCTGTCGGTGGTGGAGGCTCCCGTGCACGTGAAGGGGCCCCTGGGCTGGCTGGTGAACCCACTGCTTTCCTTCCGACCTGCATAATGGCCTGCGCCCGGGATTAAGCCATTTCCCGGGGGTAAAAAGGCAACAAAAAGGGCGGGCCGCGCAAGCGGCCCGCCCTTTTCATTCCGCCGATCACTATTTCGCCCTATGGTGACTTTTCCGCCTCGGCCGGGGAACGGGTCATAACCGTGGCACCACCCCGGGCCTGGTGTTTACCGGAAGTGAACTGTTCCAGCAGCTGCTCCCAGCGGCCACGCACAGCGGAGAACTTTCGCTCACGCACATGGCCATAGCCACGCACCTGTTGCGGCAATGACAACAGCTCGAGGGCTGTATCCAGGTTATCCGCACGCAGCTCCTGCGATACCACCTTCACCGCCCGCGCCACCTGGCGCGCCCAGCGGCGCTCCTCGCGGCGCTCACGGGTATAGCCGAAGATATCGAATACCGTCCCACGCAGCACACGTCCCTTCGCCAGCAGTGGCATCAGCTTGCCCACCCAGGGCCCCAGCACCATCTTTTGCACGCGCCCGGCACTGTCCGGCCGCGCCAGCAGTGGTGGCGCCATATGAAAGCGCAACTTGTAGTCGCCGGTAAACGTCTCCCGCAGCTGGCGCTGGAAATCCTCGCCACTGTAGAGCCGGGCCACCTCATACTCGTCCTTGTACGCCATAGCCTTGAACAGGCTGCTGGCCGCCGCGCGGGTCAGGCGCCCATCCCCCTGGGCCATCGACTGCTCGGCCCGGCGCAGCCGGTCCAGGGTACGGGTGAAAAACGCCGCGTAGGATTCGCTCTGGTAGGCAGTCAGCTCAGCACTCAGGCGTGCCAGCAGCGCGTCCAGGCTCTCTTCCGCTTGCTGGATCTGCACCGGTTGCTCGGGCACCAGCAAACGGTCGATGGCCCCGGGGTTGGCCACCAGCAGGCGGCCTGCCCGGAAGGCCCGCAGGTTGTTTTCCACCGCCACACCATTCAGCTCGATGGCACGCTCCAGGGCCGCATCGGCAATCGGCAGCAGGCCCTGTTGGCAGGCGTAGCCCATCAGCATCAGGTTACTGGAGACGGTATCGCCAAACAGTGCCTGGGAGTAACGGTTGGCATCGAAGGCAAAGTATTCGGCGCACAGCGACTCGATACTCTGCTGGGTGGCATCTGCCGGGAATGCCAGCTCGTTGTCCCGCACGAAAGCCGCCACCGGCACTTCGGCAGTATTGACCAGGGCTCGCACCCTGCCCTCGGCCATCTTGGTTCGCTGGCCGGCAGCAGTCACCATATCGCAACCCAGCACCAGCTCGGCGGCGCCATCGCGAATACGCGCGGTGGTAATGTCCTCCGGCCGCGCCGCCACTTTCACGTGCGCCACAACGGCACCGTTCTTCTGGGACAGACCGGTAAAGTACAACGTGGTACTGCCCTTTTCTTCCAGGTGCGCGGCCATGCCCAACAGGGCCGCCACCGTAAGCACCCCGCTGCCACCAATACCGGCCACGAGGATACTCAGGGGTTGCTGCAACTGCGGCTGCGGCGCCTGCGGCAGGCGGGCGATTTCCGCGTCCAGGGATTCGGCCAGCGACTGCACCGGAGGCTTTTTCAGTTCGCCGCCTTCCACGCTGACAAAGCTGGGGCAGAAACCGTCGGCACAGCGCATGTCCTTGTTGCAGCTGGACTGGTTTACCTGGCGCTTGCGGCCATAGGCTGTCTCCAGGGGCTCCACCGCAATACAGCTGGATTGCTCACTGCAATCGCCGCAGCCCTCGCACACCCGGTGGTTGATCAACAGGCGGGTCGCCGGGTCGGGCATCTGCTTTTTCTTGCGCCGGCGGCGCTTCTCCGCCGCGCACACCTGCTCGTAAATAATGGCGGTAACGCCCTCCACTTCCCGCAGGCGACGCTGGACCGCGTCGAGGTCCGCGCGGGGCACGACCTGCAATGCACCCGGCAACTCGCTCCTGTGCTCTCGCCAGTGGTCCTCGTGCTCGGTGACCAGCACCACTTCCCCGACACCCTCCGCCAGCAACTGGGCTGCCAGCGTGGGCGCGGTGACCTCTCCATCAGCCGGCTGGCCACCGGTCATGGCCACCGCGTCGTTGAGCAGGATCTTGTAGGTGATATTGACCTTGCTGGCCACCGCCTGGCGGATGGCCAGCAGGCCGGAATGGTTATAGGTGCCATCGCCCATATTCTGGAAAATATGATTGGCACTGGAGAAACGGTGCAGGCCCACCCACTGGGCCCCCTCGCCGCCCATATGGGAGTAGGTGTCGGTGCGCAGCCCCTTGCCCAGCGCCATGATATGACAGCCGATCCCGGCACTGCCCAGGCTGCCCTCCGGCAGCTTGGTGGAGGTGTTGTGCGGGCAGCCGGCGCAGAAAATTGGCTCACGGGCCAGCAGCCCGGCGGCTTTCGCCGGGGTATCAGCACCCAGTTTCTGTGCCACCGGCAGCAGCTTCGCGGCCAGCTCGGTATCTCCCAGCCAGCGGGCGATGGCTTTAGCCACCTGGTCCGGGCCAAACCCCCAGATCGCCGGTAGCAGGTCATTGCCGGCCAGGTCTTTCTTGCCCACAACCTTTGGGCGTTCTCCGTCCGCCCACCCGTACATCAGGTTCTTGAGCTGGTCCTCAACCAGCGGGCGCTTCTCCTCCACTACCATCAGGCGCTCCATGCCCGCGGCAAACTCACGCATGCCACGTGGCTCCAGCGGCCAGCTCATGGCCACTTTGTAGATGGAGATTCCCGCCCGCTGCAGGTCCGCCTCGGTCAGGTTCAGCAATTTCAGCGCCTCCAGCAGGTCACCGTGGGCCTTGCCCACAGTGACGATACCGAAGCGCTTGCGCGCCGCTTCCACTACGGTCTTGTCGAGGCGGTTGGCATAGGCGAAGGCCTGCGCTGCCGGCAACCGCTCCTCCAGCATACGGCGCTCGTATTCGAGCCGTTCCGCCGGCCAGTTCAGGTGCGGGTCGTAATTGAGCCCATGGGGCGGGACAGTAAAATCGTTGGGTAAGACGAATTGCGGCAGGTCAGGCACCAGCAGTGAGGCACCGCTTTCCACCGTCTCGGTGATGGTCTTGAAGCCCACCCACAGCCCTGAGTAGCGCGACAGGGCAATGCCGGCCAGGCCGAGGGTCAGGTATTCGTCTATGGTTGCCGGGAACAGGAGCGGCATCATCACCGACTCGAAGATCTGGTCGGTGTTGTGGGAGAACATTGAGGACTCGGCCGTGTGGTCGTCGCCGCAGAGGGCCAGCACACCACCGAGACGGGATGTACCCTGGACATTGGCCTGGCGGAAGACATCGGCACTGCGGTCCACACCGTGCCCCTTGCCGTACCAGATGGCAAAGACCCCGTCGCGGGTAGCCTGCTGGCGATAGTGGTCCAGCAGCTGGGTTCCCCAGATATTGGTGGCCCCCAAATCCTCGTTGATACCGGGCTCGAAATGGATGTCGCGCTCCGCCAACAGCGCCTTGTGGCGCCAGAGGGCCTGGTCGTAGCCGCCCAGCGGAGAACCGCGGTAGCCGGAGATATAACCGGCGGTGTTAAGACCCGCCTGCTCGTCCAGCTGCTTCTGCATGATCGGCAACCGCACCAGCGCGTCTATGCCGGTGAGAAAGACCCGCCCCTCGTCGCGGGTAAATGCCGCCTTGAGGGAATACTCGCGATCGAAGCCCAGCTCCTGGTCGCTCTCTACCATTGCCATGGGTACACCTGCTTATGATTATTACTATCGGCACAAAATTAACACCGCCCCCATAAGCAGGTCATACCAAATTGAACAGGAATACGGCATAATACAGCCACAAGTCACCAAAGACTGTCGAGTAGCTGCAACAAATCATCAATTTAAGGCGCTTAACGGACACTTGCGAAGACACTGGAGACAGACTACCGCAGGCCGGTCGCGCCCCCCGGAGAGAGAATCAGCAACACCATGGCCTACGTTCTGGACGCCATCGACAAGAAGATCCTGGAGATACTGCAGGAAGACGCCACCATCCCCAATATCGAGTTGGCGGAAAAAGTGTGCCTGTCCCCTTCCCCCTGCTCCCGCCGGGTAAAGAACCTGCATGAACAGGGCTTTATCAAGCGTGCAGTGACCCTGCTGGAACCGCAGATGGTGGGCCTGCCGGTCAGTGTATTTATCCAGGTGACCCTCAACCACCAGGTCAAGAAAGAGCTGCAGGACTTCGAGTCAGTGATCGAAAAGTGGCCCGAGGTCATGGAGTGCTACCTGATGACCGGTGATTTCGACTACCTGTTGCGGGTGGTGGTACCGAACCTGCAGGCATACCAGGAATTCCTCGACAAGAAGCTGACCGAATTGCCGGGTATTGACCATATCAAGAGCAGTTTTTCCCTGAAACAGGTGCGCTACCGCACCGAGCTGCCGCTGGAACAACTGCTGGAACAGGAATAACACTCCCACCGGGCCGCCCCGCTGCGGCCCTTCCCTTTCCTTACTTGCGGGCCAACAGCATCGCCGTCCCACGCTCAGCGCCGGAACAGGTTGAGCAACAGGCTCAGTACCACACTGATGACAATCATCGATGTGATGGGAATAAATACCCGACTGCGCCCCGACTCAAAGCGGATATCCCCGGGCAGGCGACCGAACCAGGTGAACAGCCCCGGCGCAAAATGCATCAAGACCCCAATCACCAGCAAAATACAGCCGGCAACAATAAACCAGCGCGACATCATTTCTCCCGTATCTATGGCCATGTCCTGTCAGGCTCCTCCGCAATTGCCACGTAAAAGCAGCCATTGCTACTATCGGACACACCCACATGCAGGTCAAAAACAAGGCTAATAACCATGCACCGATCCCGACCAATCACCGCGATGGTGGCTGCACTCGCGCTTACTGCCATCTCCGGCGGTACTTACGCCACCACCCTGATCCACAATGTCAGCGGCTACCAGGCCACCGAGCATAAACTGGAGCGTTTCGAGGCGCTCGCGTTCGACGAGGGCAAGGTCCTGGCAACCGGGAATTACTCAGCGCTGGCAAACCGCTTTCCGGACGCCGACAAGATTGATGGCCAGGGTAAGACGCTCATACCGGGCCTGATAGACGCCCACGGCCACGTGCTGGAACAGGGCCTGCTGCAGCAACGGCTGGAACTTCGCGATCTCAGGCTTGAAGAGACTCTCGATGCAATCGTGGAATTCTCTAAAGGCCTGGAGCCCGGAGACTGGCTGATAGGGCGCGGCTGGAACCAGGTGCTCTGGCCCGGCAAGACGTTCCCCACCCGTGCCCAGCTCGATGCGCTGGAAATCGACAACCCCATATGGCTGCGCCGTATTGACGGCCACGCGGGCTGGGCCAACAGCGCGGCACTGGAGCTGGCCGGTATCGACCGCGACACCAGGGCGCCAGACGGCGGCGAAATCCACCGACTGGAGAATGGTGAACCCAGCGGCATACTGGTGGACAACGCCATGGCCCTGCTGGAGCAAGCCATCCCCGCACCATCACTGCAGGACAAGAAAGCCGCACTGTCCGAGGCGTTCGAGCTATCGCTGTCTTTGGGCCTGACGGGTATCCACGATGCGGGCATCGACCGGGAAACCCTGGCAGCGTATCGCCAGCTGGCAGCAGATGACGCGATTCCGCTCCGCGTCTACCCGATGATCTCCGTGGAAAGCGACAACCTGCGCGAACTGCTGGCCGCGGGCCATATCGGCAAACCCGAGGACCGGCTTTACGTGCGCAGCATCAAGCTGTCAGCCGACGGCGCCCTGGGCAGCCGCGGCGCAGCCCTCCTGGAGCCATACCATGACCGCCCCGGCGAGAAGGGGCTGCTGCTCTACCCGGAGAGTGAAATCCTCTCGCTCCTCGAGCTGGCCACCAATAATGATTTCCAGGTCAACGTCCACGCCATCGGTGATCGCGCCAACCATATTGTGCTCGACCACCTGCAGACGCTGCACAAAAAACGCAACCAGAAACCCTTCCGCCACCGTGTGGAGCACGCCCAGGTACTGAAGCTGGAGGATATTGCCAGGTTCCCCGCCCTCAACCTGGTTGCCTCCATGCAACCAATCCATGCCACCAGTGACAAGAACATGGCTGGGGATCGCCTGGGCGAAAAGCGTCTGGAGGGCGCCTACGCCTGGCAGAAATTCCTGGACCAGGGCACCCGTATCGCCTCAGGTTCTGACTTTCCGGTGGAACCGGTCAACCCGCTTTACGGTATTCACGCCGCTGTGACACGCCGGGACCGGCAGGGCCAGCCGGCAAAAGGGTGGCGCATGGAGGAAGCGATGGACCTGGAGGAGGCCCTGCGCTCATTCACTCTCGACGCCGCCTATGCCAGCCACCAGGAAGCGCTAACCGGCAGCCTTGAGCCCGGCAAGTTCGCCGACTTTGTATTGCTCGAGCAGGATATTTTCAAAATCGACCCGCAGGATATCTGGCAGGTGAAAGTCGCAGAAACCTGGGTGGAGGGCGAGCGGGTTTATCGCCACAACAAGCAGCAATAGAACACAACGCAGGTAAGCGCAGCCCGTAGCGGCGATCAGCCCACTGCCTCGATTCCACTCATTCGCGGCCATGGGCCGCGCCTACAATTGTGGCGGAGCTGTTGCCGGCCCCCTCCTGAGACGGGCGCAAAAAAAAGCCGCGGCGCTTGCGCACCGCGGCTTTTTTGGGGCGGAATACCTATCCTCAGTCTTTTACTGCAATGGTGGTATTTTCCTTTTCAGACTCCTTCCCCGGCACCGGGAAACCTCGATCGCGCATCAGCGCGCCGATCTCGGCGTCGCGGCCGCGGAACGCGCGGTAGGCTTCGGCCGGATCGACCGCGTTACGCGGCGCGAACAGGTGCTTGACCAGCTTGTCTGCCACTTCCGGATCGTAGAAACCACCTTCGGCTTCGGCGAAAGCCTCTGCCGCATCGGAGGTCAGTACGTCAGCCCACATGTAACCATAGTAACCGGCGGAGTAACCCTCACCGGAGAAGATATGGCCAAAGTGCGGGGTACGGTGACGCATTACCAGCTCGTCCGGCATGCCCAGCTCTTCCAGGGTCTCGCGCTCAAACTTGTCCGGATCGATACCCTCCGGGTCTGCAGTGTGCAACTTCATGTCCACCAGCGCGGAAGCCAGGTATTCGGTGGTGGCGAAACCCTGGTTGAACTTGGAAGCCTTCTTGATCTTGGCCACCAGTTCCTCGGGTATCGGTTCACCGGTCTTGTAGTGCACCAGGTAGTTATCAATCACCTCGTCGGTGGACAACCAGCGCTCCAGCAACTGTGACTGGAACTCGGTGTAATCGCGCACGCCACTGTTCAGCGTCGGGTAGGTGACGTTGGAGGACAGGAAGTGAAGCGCGTGACCGAACTCGTGGAAGAAGGTCGAGGCATCGTCCCAGCTCACCAGTACCGGCTCGCCCGGGGCACCCTTGATAAAGTTGGAGTTATTGGATGCAAGGACATTGGTCTTGCCATCGAAAGTGGTGTGGTCGCGGTACATGGTCGCCCAGGCGCCGGACCGCTTGCCGGCACGGGCAAACGGATCCAGGTACCACAGACCGATGTGTTCACCGGAAGACTTGTCGGTTACTTCCCAGACTTTTACGTCCTCGTGGAAAACCGGCACGCTGCCCTCTTCTACCGGGCTGAACTCAAAGTTGAACAATTCGCCGGCAACATAGAACATCGCCTCGCGCAGCTTGTCCAGCTGCAGGTACTGCTTCACTTCGTCAGAGTTCAGGTCGTACTTGGCCTTGCGTACTTTCTCGGCGTAGTAACGGTAATCCCACGGCTTGATGGTGATATCCGCACCGGACTCGTCAGCCAGCGCCTGCATGTCGGCCACTTCTTCCTCGACGCGGGCCACTGCGGCAGGCCAGACGGCCTCCATCAGCTCCATGGCACGCTGTGGGGTCTTGGCCATACGGTCCTGCAGGCGCCACTGGGCGTAATTCTCGAAGCCCAGCAGTTCCACACGCTCATCGCGCAGCTTCAGGATCTCGGCAATGATCGCGTTGTTATCGTGTTCGCCACCATTGTCACCACGGTTGTAGTAATTGCGCCATACTTTCTCGCGCAGTTCGCGGTTCTCCGAATAAGTCAGGAACGGGTCCATTGAGGAGCGGGTATTGGTGATGGCGTACTTGCCCTTCTCACCCTTCTCTTCCGCCAGGGCCGCCGCAGCTTTCACAAAAGATTCCGGCAGGCCCGCCAGCTGGTCATCACTCAGGAACAGGGTGTAACCCTCTTCGTCGGCGAGTACATTATTGGCAAACTTGGTATGCAGCTCAGCCAGGCGCTTGTTGATTTCCGCGTAGCGTTCCTTCGCTTTTCCATCCAGGGTCGCACCATTATTGGCGAACTGGTTGTAGGTCAGCTCAACCACACGCTTTTGCTCGCTATCCAGGTCAGAATCATTACGCGCATCGTAAACAGCCTTGACCCGCTGGAAGAGCGCATCATTCTGGATGATCTTGGACTGGAAAGAGGCCAGCTTTGGCGCCAGCTCACCCTGCACTTTGCGGAACTCCGGGGTCGACTTGTTGGCCGCCCAGATGCCGTAGTAGGCAAAAACGCGGTCCAGCTCTGCACCGCTGCGCTCAAGCTCGGCAATGGTGTTCTCAAAGGTGGCCGGTTCCGGGTTGGCGGCAATGGCGTCGATCTCGCGCAGGTTTTCCGCCATGGCGAACTCCATCGCCGGCTTCAGGTCCTCGACCCGCATCTTGTCGAACGCCGGCACACCGCCATAGGGCCCGGTCCACTCGGCCAGCAGCGGATTGCTGGCAACCACAGAGCTCTTCGCGTCGGCAGCTGCACTCGCCTGGACCTGTGCATTCTCGTCGACTGCCGGGGCCTGTGCGGCCTCCTTGCTACAACCCGCAGCAGCGGCAATGGCTGCTGCGACGGAAAGCGCGATCAGTGATTGGCGCATCGGCTAAATCCTCTCTTGTTAGAATACCGTCACATGTAAAGCCTCGAGTTTAACCGGATTTTTGCGCCAGCCGCCATTCACCCGGTCGCGATCCCCCTCCCGGCGCGCTAAAAGGACACTTTTTCAGGATGACTCCCCCTGTGGTGGCAAACAATTGCGCAGGAGGTTTGTTTCGGCGTTAGTTGTGTCTTATGATAACGACTTAACAAGTGCCTATATAAAGGGTTGCGCATAAAGGCTGCGAGGGCCCACCGTTACAGCCCTGGCTCCATCCAGCGGGTTGCTGGCCAGGTAACCCGGTACATTAGTGCCCCCGAGCCAGCTTCCTGACTCGAGTAAAAGACCCGGTAAGCCTGGCAGTGCATCACCCGGCTCCCAGCCGGGCCCCATCACGGCCTGAGCTTCAGCGTACTGAAGAGTTCCAGGTACTGCCTGATAATCACCTCCCGGCTGAACTCTTTCGAGTAGCGCGAGAGCCCCGCCTCTGAGAACTGTCTACGCGCGGCCTCATTCCTGATCAACCCGTTAATTGCATCAGCCAGGAGGCGCGGTTGATCCACAGGGGTGATAATGCCGGTCTCCCCGGACTCGATTAACTCTCCCGGACCCTGTGAGTCGGTGGCAATTACCGGGCAGCCATGGGCCCATGTCTCCATAATCACGGATCCCAGTCCTTCGTATCGTGAAGGGCAGACGAAGATGTCGGCGGTCCGCATCAGCGCAGTCACATCCTCACGCCAGCCAAGGAAACGGACTCGCTCACTCAGCCCGAGTTGCCGGCTCAGCGCCTTCAGCGACCTTTCCTCCGGACCGCCCCCGGCCAGCCAGAGGATGGCATCCGGCACCTCTGCAAGTGCCTGCAGTAACGTGTCGAACCCCTTGTTGACATGGAGGCGGCCGGCGGCAAGCAGTAGCGGTCGATCAGGGGGCGTATCAAAACTGTCCCGTGGCAGCGCCTTCACCTCCCCCTCATCCGCGAAATTGGGGATATGGAAGACACGATCCGCAGGCACCCCACCACGAACAAGGTAATCGCATATCCCCCTGGAAATACCGACCCAGTAATCACAATGACGATAATATTTCAGGTTGTAGTAGTGACCGAGCCTACTGACAAGGGTGTAGTCGCCCCGGGGGGTCAAGTTGGTGGCACGGCTCATCCAGGTGAGCACAATATCCGGCCGGAAGGCATGCAATGCCCGGCGGAACCGAAAACGGTCAAGCTGGTGAAGTGGGCCACCAAAACGGAAGCCCTCCGCGCTCACGCCGCCACTTCTCAGTGCCTGCAGGCGGTGATCGTGACCCCGGATAAAGGCTTTCTGGGTAATCGCGCCCGTTTGCTCCAACCCCCTGGCCAGGCGCGTAAAGAAGTTTTCAGCCCCGCCCTGGTAGGCTCCCGCAAGAGCCTGGGCAATGCGTAGGGGTTCCTTGCTTGCAGCCATGTAGATATCCGTATCATCGGGTAGACAGGCCATCGTGCATCAGCAGCCCGTGATATCCGGGAAACCTGTCCTGGTGCCGCTGGCCAAGTAATGTCTCGATGCGTCCGTGCATGACGGCCACTTTTTTTTGTATTTTTTTCCGCTGGAAAACGGTTGGTAGCAAGCGCATCGGCACCAGTCCCGCGCTGCCCAGCCCATCAATGACAACCAGCCGCCTTATGCGGCCCTGGTCGTCTCGTTGCACCACAATATTGTGGAGAAGGAGATGCCTTGAAGGCACAAGGTTTTTCTCCCAGAAAACAGCCAGGGCCTCTACTGCCCCACGGCATTCTTCAGTCAACCCTTCATCCCAGATCACCTTTTTCAGGGTCTGGGAAATTGCCCCATTCGCATCCCGAATCAATTCCGAGACCAACCCCGGCCCCATGTCGGTCTCGACAAACCCGAAGCAGCGGCTTACATGCCGGAAAACAAGCTCACCGTATTGCTTCCGCAGAGCAGTCATCACCCGCATTTCCTCAAGGTTGTCATCAAAAGAAGACAGCGGCTTGAGATTTTTAGGAAAACCTTTCTTACGCCGGCGATCTGCCAGCGTGAAATCCGGGCGCCTGACCTTGATACATCGCGAGGCGTCCCCGGGGTGAATAAAGCACAGGCGGTTACCGCCCTGGGCGAAAGGTTTTTCAGGAGTCAGCAGGATGCTCATTGAGTTGCCGCTCCCGGGATGATATCGCGGGCCCACACATAATCGTGGGAAAATGGGCGCAGCAGGGATGCCTCGACGATATATTGCGCGTACAAGCGGGAATTCATCTCCGTATGGAAGAAGTCCCGTGCCCGCGCGGCCCAGGAGCGCCGCTTTGCGTCATCATTGTGGAACTCCCGTACCTTTCTCAGCAGATCCTCACGGTCATCAAAATACACAACAGACTCCGCGGGCAATAGCTCATCGAAGCGAGGGCTGCTATGGGTGAACTGGAGAATACCATTACCTGCCAACTGGGCCATGCGGGCAGAAGAATACCAGTAATGCCCCTCCTGCCGGTTCAGGTTAAGGCCCATCCGGGTGTTTGCCAGCGCCCGGTCGTAGTCGCGGCCCCAGACCGGTGGTTCGCCGAAACTGCCATACGTCCTGAAATTCAACTCACCCTGAAGGGAGTCCCTGAGCCACTTCACCAGCTCCAGGCGCTTCGTAAGGTTGGTGCTATTGCTACAGAAAAGCAGGTCAGTTCCGAGGTCCGCCTTAGCGGCGTTATTCATGCCTTCTTTCGCCGGGTCCACCGGGTTGGGCATATGGTAGATCCGCGCCCCAAGGCCTTCGAACTGGGTGAGCTCCGGGCGCCCGGTAGACACGAACACCGCATCCACGATCCGGGCGCGATGCCTGATGCGCTCTACATTGCTGGGCACAAACAGCGGGTCGTTATTGCAGTGAGCGATGGCCACGGAGGAGTTACGCTTACGAATTTCAGCCAGCGTGTCGTTGGTGATAATGTCGCAATGCCCGGCAATTACCAGGTCCGGCTCGACCGCTTCCACGGTCTCCAGCAGTCGTCGGTTCGCCCTGCCCTTGCCCAGGTCACGAATGCCCATGGGCGCCTCGAAGGCGGCAACATCACGATCACTGAAGGTGTGGACGAAATGATCATTCTTGATCAGGCCATTGGTAAGCTTCTGCGCCCAGCTGACTCGCGTCCTGCCGTAACGACGCAGTTGCTGGTAGGCGATATGGAGCACGCGCATAAACCGTGGTCCCTGTACGGTGGAAAACGTAATCCTGGCACTGATTTAACCGGATTCTTTCGCAGAATGCCACCTGTCGACCGTGTCACTCCGCCACTTGCTGCCAATCCAGCCCTTGCTGCGCGCCTTTTTGTCAGAACCGCTGGCTGGTGGCAGGTTTGCCACAAGAGGGGGGGGTGCTGCCTGATCACCCTGCATGATAACGACTTATCAAGTTCCTTAATAAACACACTGGTCCGCGGGGATGCACTATCCAGGAAGTTGCAGTGAAGTCTCTTTTCGCAGGGCGGAGGATACGCCGGCGCCCGGACGGGCGCCGGCCCGAATCGGGTTCATGCCGGCTCGATGCGACGGTCCTCAACCAGGGTGCCGGACTGCAGCAGCTCCTGTTCGTGGCCACTTTCACGCCATGGCTCCTGCAGGGCCTCCGCCACCCACTCCCCCAGCGCAGGCAAGTCCAGCAGGCGCCGGGCGTAGGCCGCCGGGGCCTCCGGTAACGACAGGCGGAACCCCTGCACGCGCAGGGCGACGGGTGCAAAGAAGGCATCGACCGCGGTAAACGTTTCCCCGGCCAGGAAAGGGCCACCAAAGCGCTGCAGCCCCTCTTCCCAGAGTTCCGCGATACGAGCCAGGTCTTTTTCCAGTGACGCGGTCATGGCATCCAGCTCAATGGTCACGCCACAATTCATCGGGCACTGTTCACGCAGGGCGGCAAAGCCGGAATGCATTTCCGCTGCGGCACAGCGGGCCCACGCACGGGCAGCGGCGGATTCCGGCCACACGCGGGGATAGCGCTCAGCGATGTATTCGACGATTGCCAGTGAATCCCACACAGTAACCTCGCCATCTCCCAGGCAGGGCACCAGGCCATTGGGGGCAAACTGGCGGAACTTCTCCCAGCTACCACCTTCATCGAAGGGTACCAGCTGCTCGTCGAAGGGAATCCCCAGCTGGCGCAGCAACACCCACGGCCGCAGTGACCACGAGGAATAGTTCTTGTTGCCAATAAAGAGCCTGTACATACCCTCCTCCCTGGTTCCAGTTTTATGATTTCAGCTGGCCCGGCCGCTGCGCAGCCAATCTGATACACGGAAGGCCAGCTCCAGTACCTGGTCGGCGTTCAGTCGCGGGTCGCACTGTGTTTCGTAACATGTGGCCAGGTCGTCCTCGGAAATTTTCCAGGCACCACCGGTGCACTCGGTGACATGCTGGCCGGTCATCTCCAGGTGGATACCGCCGGGATGGCTGCCCTCGGCGCGATGCACCGCGAAGAAGTCGCGGATCTCCCGCAGGATTTTGTCGAAGTCCCGGGTCTTGTAGCCGCTGCTGGCCTTCACAGTATTGCCATGCATGGGATCTGTACTCCAGACCACCTTGCGCCCTTCCCGCTGCACTGCCTGTACCAGGGCAGGCAACTTGTCCCCCAGGGTATCGGCTCCCATACGCGTAATCAGGGTCAGCCGCCCGGCATCATTGCCGGGGTTGAGCCGGTCAATCAGCCGCAGCAGCTCATCCGGGTGCATACCCGGGCCCACCTTCACTCCAATGGGGTTCCACACACCAGAAAGGAATTCCACATGGGCACCGTCAAGCTGGCGGGTGCGTTCGCCGATCCACAGCATATGGGCAGAGCAGTCATACCACTTGCCGGTCAGGCTGTCGGTGCGGGTCAGCGCCTGTTCGTACTCGAGCAACAGCGCCTCGTGGGAGGTGTACAGCACCGTTTCACGGATCGCCGGAGTGTTCTCGGAAGTCACGCCACAGACCGCCATAAACTCCAGGGCATCCTGCAGCCGCTCAGCTAACTGGGCATAGTTTTCCCGCTGGGGATTGTTCTCAAGGAAGCTCAGGTTCCAGCCGTGCACCTGGTGGAGGTCAGCCAGACCACCCTGGGCAAACGCACGCAGAAGGTTGAGTGTGGCCGCCGACTGGTTGTAGGCCGTGAGCATGCGCTGCGGGTCCGGCCGGCGGGCCGCCGCACTGAAGTCAATGCCGTTGATAATATCGCCGCGGTAGCTGGGCAGCTCGACGCCACCCACCACCTCGGTATCCGATGACCGAGGCTTGGCGTACTGTCCCGCCATACGCGCCACTTTCACCACCGGCATATTGCCGGCGAAAGTGAGTACTACCGCCATTTGCAGCAACACCTTGAAAGTGTCGCGAATCCGGTTGGCGTTGAAATCGGCAAAGGACTCGGCACAGTCGCCGCCCTGCAGCAGGAATGCCTTGCCCTCGGCCACCTGCGCCAACTGGCGGCGCAGCTCACGCGCTTCTTCCGCAAAGACCAGTGGCGGGTAACCGGACAGCTGGCCGGTTACCTGGCCGAGTTCACCGGCAGATTCATAAGTGGGTTGCTGGTGGGCGGTAAAGTTGCGCCAGCTGTCGGGATTCCATTCTTTAGCTGCTGACCGGGACACTTTTGACTTTACCTCCACTTCCATTGCCTACCTCACTCCAGTACAACTTATCCGGTTTGCCACGACCATCGGGTGACGGTCCGCCGGGCTGTGCCAGAAGCGCAGCCCGGACACCGGATATTACAGCACGCTGGCGACTGCTTTACAGAAGTATTCCATATTGGACTGGCTCAGGCCGGCAATACTGATGCGGCTGGAATCCACCATGTAGATGGAATATTCCCTCTGCAGGCGCTGCACCTGCTCCGGGGTGATACCGAGGAAGGAGAACATTCCCTTCTGTTCACGGATAAAACTGAAGTCGCCTGCTGCACCCGCCCCGGCCAGGCTCTCCACAACGCCTGCTCGCAGGCCGTTGATGCGCTCGCGCATCTCCGTCAGCTCGGCCTCCCAGTTCGCTCGCAGGCTGGCATCGGTGAGAATCGATTCGACGATAGCCGCCCCATGCGAGGGCGGCATCGAGTAATTGCCCCGCACCGCGCTCAGCATCTGGGTCTGGCCGGTTTCGGCAGCCGCACTGTCATTGTAAATCACCATGGCCAGGCCGACGCGTTCGCGATAGAGCCCGAAGTTCTTGGAACAGGATGCCGCCACCAGCAGCTCCGGCACCGATTCCGCCATCAGGCGCAGGCCCCAGGCATCGTCATCCAGTCCGTCGCCAAACCCCTGGTAGGCCATATCGATAAACGGCGTGAAGCCCTGCTTCTGCGCCATTTCCACCAGGACCTGCCACTGCTCCCGGTTCAGGTCAGCACCACAGGGGTTATGGCAGCAGGCATGCAGCAGCACCACATCGCCCTCACCCACGTTTTTCAGGGTTTCCACCATGGCATCAAACTGGAGGCTGCCGGTGTTACGGTCGTAGTACGGGTAGCTCTTGATCTCGAGGCCGGCATTGCCCAGCAGCGGCACATGGTTGGCCCAGGTAGGATCACTCACCCAGACTGTAGCGCCGGGCTTGGCGCGATTGACCAGTTCTGCCAACACCCGCAGGGCGCCGCAGCCACCGGGGGTCTGGGCAGAACGCACGCGGTTTGCCACCAGTGCCGGGTGACCGGCACCCAGTACCAGCTCCTGCATCGCGGCATTGAAACCCGGGGTTCCCGCCGGGCCGATATAGGCCTTGGTATCTTCGCTCTGCAGCAGCCGTGTCTCGGCCTCCTTCACGGCCTGCAGGATGGCAGTATGGCCCGCCTCGTCCTTGTATACACCAACACCCAGGTCAATCTTGTTCGGGTTCTCATCGGCGCGGTAACTGGCCAGCAGGCCCAGGATAGGGTCCGGCGGCAGGCTGCTCAGGTGTTCAAACATGCGGGTACTCCTCGGGTACTTTGATGTCTCGGTTACAGGCCCCCGGCAACCCAGTCGCCAGGGTGCGATTAGTAGTAATTCAGTCGATCAGGCCGCGTTCGGCCCAGGCCTGCGCGCGCTCCATCAGCTTGTCGATAATGCTTTCCAGCTGGGCCCGCTCGTCGGGAGAGAGAGAGGACATCAGGTCGTCCTCATACTGCTGGGCCAGGGGCACGATGCGCTCATAGACATCCCGCCCCAGCTCGGACAGGTTCAGCACCTGCCGGCGGCGGTCGGCGGGGTCTTCACTGCGGGTGATGTAATCGTTGCGCATCAGTACGGACACCGCGCGGCTGATGGCCACCTTGTCCATGGCGGTCTGCTCCACCAGTTCGGCGGCGGAAAGATCCGGGAAACGCCCCAGTATCGCCATCACCCGCCAGGCCGGGATGGTCAGGTCGAAGCGGCTGCCGTAGGCCTGGGCAATGGCATTACTGACCCGGTTCGAGAGCACCGACAGGCGGTAAGGCAGGAACTTCTCCAGGTGCAGGTCGTCCCGCACCGCGTCATCAGCCTGGGTCTTCTCGGTTGTCATACGGCTAGTCCACCTGCTTTTGCCATGGATGTTACAAATGTAACTAAAATTGGTTTCAATTGTAACCGCCTTCCCCGGATTCGGGTAGCTGGCAGGACGGGCAACGGCGTCCCGGCGCCACCGGGTACGGGCGTGACAACCGGTTCACCATCTGCCCGCCCGGTAACAGCCAGGGCGGTACTGATGTGCTGCAAAACCGCACGGCATTATAAAGCCATGTCATTTTTATTTGGTATCGGGCTGCTAACATGGGCGCTTATGCAGGGAATTCCTGCGGGCAAGCGACATTTTCCAAGCAGGACAGACGTGAAGGTCCCACCGGTGCGCGGGCACATTGACACGACGCCCAGCACCGATGCTTTTGAGCCTGGGGGATGTTTGGCCGCAGCCGCCACGCGCCCTGTTCGCATGCGTCGGTGTTCCTCCACAGCCAGGGCCGCATAGACTGTACCATCAGTGCAGAGCCGGTAGCAGTTGCCATGCAGCATGCCCGGGCGACGAATACGAAAAACTGGCCGCATGGTAAAAACGCACCGCGTGGACAGCATTGCGGCTGGAGCCAGTATTCCTGAACACTGCGCCCCACCGATGAACCGGGACTGCCGATACAGATTTTCACCCGCAATATACCCGGCGCGATCATTTTCAGGTTCTTCCATCCCAGGGGCCACCCAGAGCTCCGGGGAGTCCGCGAAGGTGATCCGGGCTGAAGCCACGGCCGGGCCACTTCACTGGCGCGGGCCCGCGACAGATGTTGAAATAGCCTCGACAAAACTTACTACCCAGCCTTCCGGGAACTGCCACAATAGTGGGTGCCCGGCGGTCTCATCGATAAAGGTTATTTATGGAACTACACGGTTATTTTCGCTCTTCAGCCACTTATCGCGTACGTATCGGCCTCAACCTGAAGGGACTGCAGTACGATTACCGCCCGGTTAACCTGCTGAAAAACGAGCAGCGGGAGGGGGAATACCGGAAACTGAATCCACAGGGCCTGGTGCCTGCGCTGGTAGAGGGCGACACGGTTCTCACCCAGTCGCTGGCGATTCTCGAGTGGCTGGAAGAGACCCACCCGGAGCCCCGGCTGCTGCCCTCTGACCCCGTACAACGCGCCCATATCCGCGCCCTGTGCCATACCAGCGCCAGCGATATCCAGCCACTACACAACCTGCGCGTACTGCGGTACCTGCAGGGCCAGCTTGGCCTGTCAGACGAGCAGAAAACCGGCTGGATCCGGCACTGGATTCATGAGGGGTTCAGCGCCCTGGAGCAGCAACTCAACCCGGCCCCCTTTGCCGCTGGGGAGCAACCGGGGATGTTCGAGTGTTGCCTGATGCCACAAATCTACAGCGCGGAGCGCTTTGGACTGGAAATTGCCGAGTACCCGGCCATTCACCGGATCATGCTGGCGTGTAATGAAATTCCCGCGTTTATTGAGGCACGCCCGGAAAACCAGCCGGACAGCACGCTCTGAGTCTTGCAGCACCCCATACCCGGAAGCACGCCCTGACGGGTTTCCGGGTATGAACCCACACCCGCAAATGCCACGGTGCTCACCCCCAGACCACCTGAACCAATGTGGGCAATAGCCTTACAACCCACCTGACTGGGAAAATGCCATCGGGGTGCCCGGGCGCCTCCCTTTGTCCCTTACCAGATTAATAAGCGACCAGAGTAATCAGTGTCGGAAGCGGTCAGGCCGGGCGCCACACAAGCGGGTGTTCAGGGCTCGCTGATTCCCGTGCAAAAAGAAGACTCTGGGCGCCGTGGCACCCCCAAAATGATGCAGAGACATTGCGCCCCGTCCCTGACCAGGTCATTTCACAGTCACTCACCAACAATTCGTATATCGACAGTTTCCGGTGGCCAAAGCAGCAGCTTTGGGCAACCGCCCCGCAGGTTTCGTCATGGCAGGACGCTCCCATACCCCTTACGCTATACGGAAACCATTTAGCCGTTTACTGAGGAAGGGGCCATGCCTGCACCAAAGCTTTTTGAACCATTGACTGCGGGCCCGCTGACACTCCCCAACCGGATCGTGATCGCCCCCATGTGCCAATACTCGGCCGAGGATGGCTGCATGACCGACTGGCATCTCATCCACCTGGGGCAGCTGGCCCTTTCCGGTGCCGGGCTCCTCACGATCGAGGCCACCGCAGTTATGCCGGAGGGGCGCATCAGCTATGCCGATGTGGGCCTGTGGGACGACAAGACCGAGGCGGCGATGGCCCGTACGCTGCAATCAGTCCGGCGCTGGTCGGACATGCCCATTGCCATCCAGCTGGCGCACGCCGGTCGCAAGGCGTCAACGGACCTGCCGTGGCTGGGTGGGCAACAGATCCCTCCCGGGGAAACCAATGGCTGGCAGACAGTTGCGCCGTCGGCGCTGCCTTTCGAGCAGGGAGAGCAACCGCCAGAGGCAATGGACCGGGAAGCAATGGCGCAGGTGCGTGATGCGTTTGCGGAGTCCGCACGCCGATCGGTGCGCCTTGGGATCGACGCGATACAGATCCATGCCGCCCACGGTTACCTGCTACACCAGTTCCTCTCCCCGCTGTCCAACCAGCGCGATGACGATTATGGCGGCTCACTCGAGCACCGGATGCGCTTCCCCCTCGAGGTCTTCGAGGCAGTGCGCGATGCCGTGCCGGACGATTACCCGTTATCGGTCCGCGTCTCAGGCACCGACTGGGTAGCGAACGGCTGGGACCTGGAACAGACCATCACCTTCGCCCGGGCTCTCGAGCAGCGCGGCTGCGGGGCGATTCACGTATCCAGCGGCGGCCTGGACCCGGCGCAAAAAATTCCGGTGGGACCCGGCTACCAGGTACCCCTGGCCCGCGGCGTGAAAGAGGCGGTCTCCATACCCGTGATTGCGGTGGGACTGATTACGGATTACGACCATGCCGAGGCAATCGTCAGTACCGGCGATGCCGACCTGGTGGCCCTGGCACGGGGAATGCTTTACGACCCGCGCTGGCCCTGGCATGCCGCGGCGCACCTGGGAGCCTCGGTGAAGGCCCCGAACCAGTACCTGCGATCACAGCCACGGCAGTTTCCCGGCCTCTTCGATGAGTGATCGGCGAAATACCACACGGCAATGTGACTGTATCCCAGTCATTGCCCGGAAGAATTCGCCTCCGGTTAGCGAGCCCCGATATTACCCAGGCACCAGCTTTCGCGCCCCACCGGCACCAGGGGATGCGAAAGTATTGGGTGGACCCCGGTGATAGAGGCCAATACCAGTACCTTCTGGCGCGCCACGGTCGCGCTCAGCATCGGCTCTTTTATGGTGTTTGCCAATGTATACCTGACGCAACCATTGTTGCCAGAACTGGCGCGGGAATTTGGCGTCAGCGCCCTGCAGTCCAGCTGGACATTTACCGTTACCACCCTGACGCTCGGCCTGTCGTTACTCGCTTACGGCGCACTCTCCGATGCCCTGGGGCGTCGCAACATCATGGTTCTTACCCTGGTGGCCGTGGTGGTCCTGGGAATCGCCCTGAGTGTTGTCCGGGGTTACACGGGCCTGCTGGTATTGCGCGGGCTGCAGGGCCTGATGCTGGGCGGTCTGCCGGCAATCGCCATCGCCTATATGAGCGATGAGTTCTCGCCCCGCGCCCTGGCGCTGGCCGTTGGACTCTATATTGGTGGAAATACCCTGGGCGGGATCAGCGGGCGCCTGATTGGTGGATTTGTCGGCGAGTGGCTCGGCTGGCAGGGTGCTTTTATCGCAATGACAGCCATCAGCGCGCTGTGTGCCAGCGCGTTTGTCCTGCTCCTGCCCCCATCCCGGCATTTCGAAGCCAGGCCCCTGCACCCGGGGGCGATGGCCGGGGCCATTGTCAGACACCTGCGAAACCCCGTGCTGCTGGTAGCGTATATCATTGGCGGCCTCAACTTCTTTATCTTTATCAACCAGTACTCCTACATCACGTTCGTGCTGGCGGATGCACCCTATTCCCTGCCCGCCAGCATGCTGGGCCTGCTGTTCCTGACCTACCTGAGCGGCACTTTTGGCTCAGTGGTCTCCGGTAAGGCCGCAGATCACCTGCCGCAGCCCCGCGCCATGAGCCTCGGCATACTGGTGTTTATCGGCGGTTCACTGATTACCCTGGGCGAGTCATTGTGGTTGATTGTATTGGGCCTCCTGCTCAACAGCCTTGGATTCTTCTTCTGCCACTCAACCGCCAGCAGCTGGGTCAGTCGCCAGGCAACATCGGCCAGGGCCAGCGCCTCATCCCTGTACCTGGTGTTTTACTACCTGGGAGCGAGCACGGGCGGCTTTTACCTCGAGCCTTTCTGGGCTTCCTGGCACTGGCCGGGCGTGGTACTGGGCTCCGTCCTGGTGTTGCTTTGCACCCTGGGCTTCAGTATCCACCTCAACAAATACACTGAGGTTCGCTGAGATGGGCGCGGGCCCTGCCAGCGGGTGCAGCTCCACCGTCCGGGGCGATCTTCTCTGGAGGTGAGGATTTGCCACCCGCGCAGCTCCTCCGGCAACAGCCCGAGACTGGCACACCGGGCGCTATTCCACAGTCCCTGCAGAGGGAGCTTCCCCCTCCACGCGCAGGGAATCCTTGAACGTCAGCGTACGGTAGGGGAACGGAATCTCGATACCGGCTTCGTCCAGAGCCAGCTTGATGGCGGTAACCACCTCGCCCCTGGACTGGCGGACATCAAAGGGCACCGAGCCGGTCCACCAGGTGACCTCGATATCGATGCTGCTGTCACCGAAACCCGCGGGAAACACTTGCACCGGGTCCTCCTGGCGAACTGTCTTCAGGGGTTTCATGGCCTCCTCAATCACTTTCACCCCTTCCCGTACATCCTCGCCATAGGCGATACCCACGGTGATGGTGACACGGCGCTTGATCCGGTTGGTCAGGATCTCGCAGGGATTCTTGAACAGGAAGAGGTTGGGCACGATCACCAGCTCGCCGGTGAGCTTGCGTATCGTCGTGTTACGCACTTCCACCGACTCCACGCGGCCACAGACCCCCTCGCACTCGATGACATCCCCCTCTTCGAACGGGAAGCGCCACAGGATCAGGATGCCGGCAAAGAAGTTCTCGAAAATATCCTTGAAAGCCAGGCCAATCGCCACTGACAGCAGGCCTACCGCGCCCAGCGCCCTGGCCGGGGTAAGCCCGGGGAACAGTACCATAGCCGCAAACAGCAACCCCAGGAGCCAGATGACAATGGTCAAAAGGCGGACCATCAGGTCCTGGAGAGATTTTTTCGCGGCAAACCGGCGAAAGATACGACTGCCAAAGTGTCGCACCGTCAGGACAATCAGCCAGGTGACAAACAACACCATGAAACTGGCAATTACAAAGGGGGTATGGTTGAGGAAATTACCCCAGACCGTGTCCAGGGAACGGACTACGGTCTCTGCCGCCTCGGATACCGGCTCGGGTGTGATTTCCTGCAGGGCGGGCTTCTCTTCCGTTCCCTCACCAGCCTCCTGCACCAGGAGCGGGATCGGGGAGTTCAGCACCTGGCTGAGAATAGATATGAGGCCGGTCACGGGCAGCACGCAGCTCCGGTTTCAGTACACCACCCCTTTTTATAGTTGAAAGACCAAATCCCCCGCGTCCCACCGCGAGCCACCGCGACGGAAAGGCATGTACCTCTACCCCACCATCGCGATAAGTGGAAAATGACGTCATGAAGCGGGCAAATGCGCCAGGAAGAAATCCCGCAGGTTCTCGCCCATGACCCGCCGGATTTCATGCTCACTGAAGCCCTGGCGCAGCATCTCCTGCGTCAGCACCCAAAGCTCTCCCGCGTCGAACGCAACTTCCACAGTGCCGTCGTAATCCGAGCCCAGCGCCACATGCTCCACCCCCAACAGGTCGATGGCATAACGCATGGTGCGCACAATATGTTCCGGGCTGGGATCACAGACAGCCCCACCCCAGTAGCCGATGCCCACCAGGCCACCGGCCGCCGCGACAGCCTGCATCAGCTCGTCACTGATGTTCCTCGGCGTATCGCACATACCCTTGAGCCCCGTATGGGAAACAATCAACGGGCGATCCACCAGGGCCAATACATCCCGGACAACCGCCTCCGAGGAATGTGCCACATCAATAATGATCGAGCGGGCCGCCATCTCTTTCACCGCGGCGCGCCCGAATTCACTCAGGCCTGCCCCGCTCTGCCCATGCAGCGAGCCGCCCAGCTCATTGTCAAAGAAGTGTTGCAACCCCATCACCCGGTATCCCGCATCGTAGAGCCGGCCAATATTTGCCAGTCGGCCCTCGAGTGGATGGGCGCCCTCGATACCCAGGATCGCCGCCAACTGCCCACTCCCATCGGTCCGGGAAGCCATGACCTGGCGCAGGTCACCGGCACTGCGAATCACACGGATCTGTCCCGGCACATCTGAGGCCAGGGCGTGCACCCTTCCGGCGTGGTATAGCGCCCGCTCAAGCAGGCTGTCCCAGGTACGGGGTGGCCAGGCCTGGGCCACGGCCAGCAAGGTGATATTGTCCGGCGCATCACTGGCATTGCTGGCGTAATTCTGCCCCCGGGGCGACTTGGTCACCGCGGTGAAGACCTGTATCGCCAGGTTACCGTCCCTGGCTCGCGGCAGGTCCACATGGCCGTAGTCGGCGCGGGCGTCGAGATCCCGTGCCCAGAGGAAGCTGTCGGCGTGCAGGTCGCCAACCACCAGTGATTCATGCAGGGCACGCGCCCGCTCCGACAGCACCGGCAGCGAGGCGCCGGTACGGGTATTCATGCTTTTTTCCACTCCCGGCAACAGCAACCACTTCCAGGCTGTGAACAAAACCAGCGCCACGGGGGTCAGGATAATGAGAAACTTCTTCATAAGGATTCCCGGAATTCCACGTTATTATTCCTGTCCGCAGATTATTCCACTATCGCGGACCTGCATCACCGTCCCAAGGGGACAGAACCGAGGAGCTTTACGTGCAGTTTTTGCAGTCATTCAATCGGATTGTTGCTTTATTGTTGGTCGCGGCCCTGTTCCAGGGATGCACCGTACTCACACCGGACTTCGAGGAGCCATCGGTCCAGGTAACCGGCCTGGAGCCCCTGCCGGCCAACCGGGCCGGAGATCTGCGGTTCCGTATCCACCTGCGCGTGGACAACCCCAACGCCGTTGCCCTCTCCTTGTCGGGCCTCTACTACACCCTGGACCTGGCCGGCCACAAAGTGGTGACCGGCACCGCCAGCAACCTGCCGCAGATTCCCGCCTACGGCGGTGACGATATCTCGGTCGAGGCCTCTGCCAACCTGATGGGTTCGTTCATGGCCGCCGCGGAACTGATGTCCATGCGCGGTGACACCGTGCCCTACTCGCTGGAGGCGAAGCTGGGCCTGGAACGCACATTCCCGCCCTCCATCAAGGTGCGCAAGAGCGGTGAGATCCGCCTTAACCGCTGACTACGCGTTGCCCGGGCGCTGAATCGCCCGGGCAACCCACCGGGGCCCGGACAGGATTGTTTATGGGCAACAGCGGTTACCGGTGCGGGAAGACGGGAGCGTGGAGTGAACTGGATCGGGGACCGGGAGGCCCCCAACAGGAAAGAAATTCAGTAGTGGTGCACGGCTCAGCGGCGTGCGGCAACGATACCACCGAACATGGCAGCGACTGAGGACAGCACTCCCAGGCCCAGCAGGCTGTAGAGGCTGATTGACTGGCTGGCCGCCTGGGACACCACCTCAGCGAAGGGGAACTGCCAGGCGACAATGGCAGAGGCCAGCACCACCGCAGCATACTGTGTGTGTGTCACGCGCTTCTCGGAACGCCGGGTGGGCGCCGGCAGCCGCTCCATGACACCGTCACAGAAGCCGTCATCATCCAGGTAGGGCTCGCTGAACTGAAGCTGCTGCCCCAGCCAGGCATCGAAATCCGGATCACTGTTGCGCAACTGGGCTTCACTCAAGGTTCCAAACCCCTGTCCCCGATTCTGGGGATCCCGATCAAACTTATCCACTTACTACCTCCTCGCGCCACGCCTGCAACAACGTCTGCAACTTGGCCCGCGCGCGGTTGACGTGGGACTTTACCGTACCGAGTGGCAGCTTCATGATACTCGCGGCCTCCTCATGTGAAAAGCCACGCTGCATGCACAGGTGAATGGCCTGCCGCTGCGGCTCGCTGAGTTCCTGCATGGCTGTATCCAGGTCCCGGGCCATGCCGAGCTGCTGGGCCTCCTCCACCGTCTCCTGGGCCTGGGCCCGGTCAACGGCCTCCTGGTCCACCTCCGGCGCGTTCTTGCGCCGGTGACTCATGACGAGATTGTAGGCGATCCGGTACAGCCAGGTGCTGAAACGCGCATCCCCACGAAATGCCGGCAGCGCCTTGTAGGCCTTGATAAAGGCCTCCTGCGCCATATCGTCGGCGAGGGCCTGGTCACCATCGCACAGCTGGCGGAGCGAGAAACGCAGCTGTGACTGATAGCGCCGAACCAGCTGGGCATATGCCCGCTGGTCCCCGTCTTCGACGATACGCCGGATCAAATCCCCGTCATTGAGGTCCATAAACCGCTGTCCCTAGCCTGCCCGGTTAACTTCCTGGTGTTCCAGCTTCCAGTTGATAAAGCGCGCGATACCGATGAACAGCGGGATCAGGCCCAGGCTACCCACACCCACGCCCACGGCGAGGGAAAGCCAGATAAAGAGCGCCAGGCCCACAGCGATCAGGGTGAAACCGCGGTCTTTCAGGTTGCTGGGCGACTCGCCCTGCATGGCATCCAGCAACTCCGGCGGGATATCACGCCCCTCGGCCACCATACGGTTGATGTTGTCCATCATCAGCTGCTTCTTGCGGTAGCTGTTGCGGGTCACCAGCCACACGATCAGGATCGGCATGCCGAAGACGCCGAGCACCGCGATGAGGCCGATGGTCAACTCCATGGAATCGTCATCGCCGCCACTCCGGTGTTCCCAGTGGCGGCCGCCATTGCTGCCGAATTCCCTGGCCATATCGCGGGAGATGTCGCGGGAAATATCCCTGGAAATGTCCCTCGACATACTGATCTTGATGTTATCCGGGATGCCCTCCATCGCTTCCTCGATGACCAGGCCGGACTCGTCGAGAATGCCCTTCTTCTCCAGCTTCTCGTAGATTCGCCGGGACAGGGCCCCGCCGAACTCCTCACCCAGGTCCACTTCAACTTCGGAACGCTGGCCATCGGCGTCGCGGGTCTTGATCCGCAGGGTACCGTCCTCACCACGGATAATACGCACCTGCTTCTCAACGCGTTCTTCAACTTCCTCTGCCTGCGGTGGCTCGGGTGGAGCCGGGGGCTTCTCGCGACGGGCCTCCGGCGCGGTTGCCGGCTGCTCCGCCGGCGTCTCCTGGGCAAAGGCCAGGCCGGTGCCCAGCACCGCGGCCAGTCCCAGTACCAGGGGGGATATCAGGTTTCTCGCTCTCATTAGTGACTCTCTGCTTGCTGTCAGTATTCTTTTAAGTCGCGTTGCGGTAACTGTCGATGGCACTTCTCAGAAGGCCACCATAGGGGACCCGGTCAGCGAAGGGCCGGCGATACGCACCGGGTAGCGCACCTCTTTTTCTTCCTCGCGGGACTCCCGCTCCCGGCACTCGCGGAGCTTGTCAGACACCGCCCGCTCGGCTTTCTCGGCCAGTTCCTGCTGGACCCTGGCGATCGGGAGTTCCGGCGCCTCGCCAGACATGGCCGGGGCCGATGCCAGGATCGCAACCAGTACGACGTAAAATTTAACCTTTTTCACACATCCTGTCTCAGGGGTTACCATGGTAGCCTCCAAATAATTTCCGTATTCAGCCTTAAGATGCCGCCGGGAGGGCCAATGGATGCACCGGCGTGCAAAAAAATTTCGGAGACCCCGCTAATGACGCAGCCCACTGAAGTCCTGCGCTTCTGGTTTGGCAGTGAACACCTGGACGCCGCGGTGGACGACAACCACCGGCAGCTCTGGTTTACCAGTGATGAGGCGCTCGACCGGCAGATCGAGGAAGCGTTCGGCCCCACCGTGGAGGCCGCGCTGGCCGGGGAACTGGATGACTGGCGGACCACCCTGGCCGGAGAGCTGGCCCTGGTCCTGCTATGCGACCAGTTCACCCGCAACATCTACCGGGGCACGCGCCGCGCCTTTGCCGGCGATCCCGTAGCGCGGGAGGTTGCCCTTGCGGTGATCGAGCGCGGCGATGACAGCCGGCTGGGGCTTTACCAGCGGGCCTTCCTGGGGATGCCGCTGGAACACGATGAGAGCCTGGAGATGCAGCAACGGTCGATCGAGTACTTCGACCGGCTGCGCAAGAGCCACCTGGACGGTGCTGAAGGCGCCGCCCAGGCTGAGAACTTCTACCAGTATGCCCTCGCCCACCGGGATGTGATCGAGGAATTCGGCCGCTATCCGCACCGCAATGCGGCACTGGGCCGGGCCTCCACACCCGCGGAACAGGCCTGGCTCGAGAAAGGGGGCGGTTTCTGATGGATCTTGTTGCCTGGCTGTCACTGGCCGGAATCTGTGCCCTGGGAGCCATGTCTCCCGGTCCCAGCCTGCTGATTATCCTGCGCGGGGCCGCCACAGGTGTGCGCCCCGGCATCGCCGCAGCGCTGGCCCACGGGGCGGGGGTGGGCATCTATGCGGTGCTCACGGCCCTGGGCCTGGCGGTACTGATTACCCAATCGCCGCTGCTGTTCGGCATCCTTCAGTGGGGTGGCGCCGCCATGCTGCTCTACCTGGGCTGGAAGGCCCTCCGGGCCAGGGCGCCGGACCCGGACCGCAAACCGGCCGAGGTTGCCCCCCTCAGCAGCCGTCGCGCCGCGTTACAGGGTTTTGGTATCGCCTTCTTCAACCCCAAGATTGCCGTCTTTTTTACCGCACTGTTCAGCCAGTTTGTGGCAGAGCAGCAGGCATTCGGGGTCAAGCTGGGCATGGCTGCACTGGCTGCGGGCATCGATGCCATCTGGTACAGCCTGGTGACCCTGGTGGTATCTGCGGGCCGTCGCCGCAATTGGTCCGGAGGCCCGGTTGCCCACCGCTTACAACAGCTGTTCGGCGTAGTGCTGATGGCACTGGCGGCGAGACTGATCCTCACTATCTAGGGGCACGGCCTTATCTAGAGTCACGGCCTTAAACCGGGCCCGAACCCGCCGCCAATAAAAAAAGGCCCGCCGGAAGGCGGGCCTCAATCTCACACTGCGGGTCTGTTCCGGGCGCTTACTGGGGGGGGGAGGAAGCGCCCGGTTACAGGACTATTATGGCAGTCGTGGACAGCCAGGGGGGCGCTGCATAACGCAGCCCGGCATCGTTTTATCGCAATCCCGCCCCCCTTGGGCCTCCCTGGACTCGCCATTTTCTCCGCCATATTTCCTCTCCAGCGAACCCGGCAGTTGACACTGGACACCCATACAGCTACTGTACGTGCACACAGTATGAATACTTGAACAATAACCGGAGGCACACATGGCCGTAGTTGCTGTTTGGAAATGCGATAGAGACGGAGCTATGTTCGACAACAAGAAAGATGCGGAAGAACACGACAAGATGCTGGAGCTCGCCGCCAATATTACCTCACTGATTGAGCGCAATATTGATGGCATTTCCGAAGCCGCCGGCGAGGAAATCGGCCTGCTGCTGGCAAAACGCCGCGAAGTACTCGCCAAGGCCTGCAAGGGCAAGCCCGAAATGCTGCTGGAAGCAGAAGAAGAGAAGGCTGGCGAGAACAACCAGGAGCAAGGCGAGGCCGACGATCGCGTGACTCCGCTGGCCGCAAACCAGTAACTCCCGTGAAGCAATAGCTTCCACAAGGAAGAGTTTCCCGCAGGAATCCCCCCTGGGGGGTTCACGCAAACCATCCCTGTACTGTGCCCGGTATCGACCGGGCTTTTTTTTGCCGGTTCAGGAATGGCCAGAACCAGGGGCCGCTCAGAATGCCCCGATGATATTGATCAAGGCGTAGGCAGTGATCACGATCCAGGTCAGCGTCGTACCCCAGAAGCGGCCGTAGTGGTAACCGCCCTTGCCTGCCGTCAGGCCCCAGGCGTGCAGGAAGCGACCCAGCACCAGCAGGCTGCCCAGGATGTGCAGCCAGAAAGCCGACAGGCCATTGATTTCCGCCACCAGCATCATCAGCAGTGCAATGGGCACATATTCAACGGCGTTGGCATGAGTACGGATCAAAACCTCGGCATAGTGCTTGCCGCCACTGCCCACCCCCACCTTTTCGCTGCGGCGAAATCGCACCACACGAAAAGCCAGGGCCAGGATCAGCAATGCACAGAGGCCGCCATACAGGCCTGTAAGGGGAACCATCATTGGAAAATCTCCATTAAAAAGGGCGAAACTCGGTCCCGCCCTACTCTTTTATCGATATCAATTTTGCCCGGTGAAACTTACCGGCAAGTCCATCCCTATCGACAGGCTCAGAACCTGTACCCCATTTCATGGCCCTGCTCGGGCTTCAGGTAGCGGTCACGCAGGCGCGTCGAGCGGTTCACCAGGGACTGAGGCTGGCCACCGATCAGAACCTGCTCCGGGTAGCTGGTGACCTCCAGGGGATCGCCGTTCCAGACGACGATATCGGCGATGACGCCTGGCTGCAGTACCCCGCCTTCCAGCCCGAAGATACGCGCGACGTTGGCAGTGATAGCCTTGAGCGCCTCCTCGTAGGGCATTCCGTGGACAACCGCGTTGCCAGCAGATTGCCGCGCCAGGTGCACCAGGTGGGTGGATCCGTAGCCGGGACCACCGATCGCCACGGTGACGCCGGCACTCTGCAGCCGTGCCGCGTTGTCGGAGCGGGCCCCCAGGCTCTCGAAACTGATCGGCAGGTTGTTGACAGCGTCAATCACCACCGGCACCTGGGCCGCAGCCAGCTCATCGGCCACCATCCAGCCTTCGGCCGCGCCCTGGATAATCAGGCGCAACTCGTATTCCCGGGCCAGTTCCAGCGCCTGCAGGATATCACTGGCACGGTTGGCCGTGACGATCAGTGGCTGCTGGCCCTGGATAACCGGCTGGAGTGCCTCCAGGTCAGCGAGGGAATGGCTCAGCTCACGCCAGTTGCCGCGACGGATTGCCTCACGATTGTTGAGGTACTCGCGGGCTTCACCCAGCGCGTTCTCGATCCGGGCATAGGCGTTGGCGCGACTGCCGCCGGCCAGCTGGCTGCCCATCTCACCCAGGTAGGCTTTCTGCCCCAGTCCTTCGGCGACCACACTGTCGAACCCACCGTTCAGGGTGATGGCAAAGCCCTGCCCCGCGAATACGCGATGCAGTTTACCGGCGTCCTCGCCCCAGGTGCTGATTGAC
Source organism: Microbulbifer sediminum (assembly GCF_021729035.1). GTDB lineage: Bacteria > Pseudomonadota > Gammaproteobacteria > Pseudomonadales > Cellvibrionaceae > Microbulbifer > Microbulbifer sediminum. The sequence continues at coordinate 557,056 of NZ_JAJSAP010000002.1, forward strand.
GGGAATACCACTGCGCGGGTTACCCCGTGGGCACGGTTGTAGGGAATCAGGGTCGATTTCGGGTTATAGGCCGGGCGCGGGTCAAAGCCACTGCCGATACTCTCGCCACTGACGGCGTGATCGTTGGTGGAACTGGCGGCACTGATCTCGGTCAGGCCCAGCTCCGATTGTGGCGCGATGACGCCAGGCGTCACCACCTTGCCGCGGGCGTCGATCACCCGGTCTGCGCGCTCATTAATGGCGGGGGCCACCGCCTGCACCTTGCCGTCGCGCACCAGGACATCCCCCTGGGCCAGTGTGCCGATGCCGGACAGGGTATGGACCTTGCCCCCCTTGATCAGCACAGTCTCTGCATGGACCGGGCCCGCCAGCAGGCCGAGAAACGCCAGTTGAATCAGGAATCTGGTCATCACAGTCGCTCCCCCTCTGCCTCAATTATCCCCAGCTCGAAATCCGATCGCGGCTGGCGCGCGGGGTCGTCGCGATCGTACATCAGCTCGCCATCGATAAAGACTTTTTCTGCTTGTGCATAGACGCTGAACGGGTTGCCCGACCAGACCACCACGTCCGCCATCTTGCCCTTTTCCAGGCTGCCGGTGCGATCATCGATGCCCAGGGCCTTCGCCGGATTCAGGGTCATCCAGGTGACGGCATGCTCAGGCCCGATATCAAAGCCCGCGCGCTGTCCCGCCGCCATCGCCTTGGCCGTTTCCTCGTTCAGGTGCTGGATCCCCACCGCGGAATCAGAGTGGATCATGGCACAGGCCTTGGCCTGGTCGACGATGGCAATATTGGCCTCGGTCATATCGAAGGCTTCGTGCTTGAACCCCCACCAATCGGCCCACATGGCCGCACAGACATTGTTCTCCGCCAGCAGGTCCGCAACCTTGTAGGCTTCCACTGCGTGATGGAAGGTGGAAATCTGGAAATCGAACTCTTTGGCGATATCCATCATCACCGCCATTTCCTCGCCGCGATAACAGTGGTTGTGCACGAGGATATCCCCGTTCAGTACGCCCGCCAGGGTCTCAAGCTCCAGGTCGCGCTCCGGCTGCTCTCCGCCCACCTCGGCATATTTTTCCCACTTCTCCTTGTACTTGCTGGCTGCGATCCAGGCCTTGCGGTAACCGGCCACATTACCCATCCGCGTCGAGGGGGCCTGCCCCTTGCCGCCGTAGACCCGCTTTGGGTTCTCGCCACAGGCCATTTTCAGGCCATAGGGTGCGCCCGGGAACTTCATATCCTGGACGCGACGCCCGGGTACATTCTTGAGCGTCACACTGCGACCGCCGAACAGGTTAGCCGAGCCGGGCAGGATCTGCAGCGTGGTTACGCCACCGGCCAGGGCCAGGGGGAACTGCGGGTCCTGGGTCCAGACCGAATGCTCGGTCCAAACCTCGGCGGTATTGGGGGAGGTCATCTCATTGCCGTCCTGGGACGACTCGATTGCCGGCGCGGGGTAATTGCCCAGGTGGGAATGCACATCAATGATCCCCGGCGTCACCCACTTGCCCTCGCCGTTGACGACCAGTGCATCACGCGGGGCCTTGAGACCATCGTCGATACGCGCGATCTTGCCGTCCTTGAGCAGTATATCGGTGTTTTCCAGCATCTCGCCGGTACCGGTAAGCAGCGTAGCCCCGGAAATCAGTACCGGCCGGGACTGCTCAACAGAATAAGTGGACGGGAAGGCGTCGAGGCGGGCGAAGTCCGCGGCATCTTTTTTACCTGCGGCATCGTCACCACCACAGCCTGTCAGCAGGAAGGTCGCGGTAAAGGCGGCCGCGAGAGCGCGCGGCGACAGGAGCCCCCCGCGGCAAAGTGCGTGCAACTGCATAGCGATATTTCCGTTGTTATCCGTTGCGGGTAGAACTGGTTTAATCGCTTATGCTATCAGGCCGGAATGCTTTGCACACGTCCGGGGAGGAGCGACAGTCTCCCCCCGGTGGGTTTTTCAATCGACCGGGGTCTCTTCGATGGACTTACGCGGCGCTGAGGCACGTCGCCGATCGGTCATGATGTCGTCGCTCTGCTGTGTCGCCTCACTGGCCAGATGGGCGAGAAACTGTTCCAGCCGGCCGGAATATCCCAGCGCTGCGAGCAACTGCAACATTGCGGACAGGTTGCAACCGCGGCCATTCTCCAGCCGCTTGACCGTACTCAGGCCCAGGCCCGACTCCACCGCCAGTGTCTCCTGGGGAATATTGCGTGCGAGCCGCAGGCGCCGGAAGTGCTCCCCGAGTTGTGCCAAAGATTGTCTTTGATCAAACGTACTCATTTTACCGTGACCAGTTTCCTTCCAATTTGACGCAGGTACGGCACAGGTGCCCACACCGTGGTTGAGCACTGTACCCCGGGCTCCCGCTGGAGAGCTCTGTCGGAACTGCAGGCTGAACATTACAGGCCCCGTGGGCGGGAGGACCGCCGGCGCCCGGTGACTGCCAACGGTGGGGTATACGCAGGGGTATCCGGATTGGATGACCTGTCGGCGGACGAGCCTCTACCAGCTGGCTCAGTAGTGCAGCAACTTGATAATGGTCTCACCATTATCGCATTCGCCGACGACTTCCGGTTCGCGAATCTTTGAACCCGCCTGGATCACCTTGTTGGAGGGGTAGGAAACAAAACAGGCGAAGTTGAAGTTCACCGCCCAGTTGCAGCGCAGCAGGCCGTCATCCTCCTCATAAAAGCGTTCCTGGCAGAAACTGAGGTACGGGCTGCCCGATGCGCCCTGCTCCGGACCGATCGTAATCTGTGTATCGTATGCCACCGGCAGCATCAGCCCTGTAGCCAACACCCACTGCCACATAGCGCCTGCCTCCTGTTCGGGAGCTTCGCGGGGCCCCGTGGACAACCCCATGCATCCCCGGTTACCAGGGAAAGGCCATGGATTTGTTTGCAAGTCCCCCTCAGTCTAGCAGCTTCTGGCGCCTCTTCCCTCTTGATCAAACGAGGACCGGCAGTGACCAGCCCGGTCAGCCACCATCCCGCAGCCCCGCTGCCAGCGCGGCAAAGCGTTGCGCCTCGGCGGCAGTGGGCCGGAGGCCGTATTTGCTCACGATTGCCGTAAAGCGCTCTACATAGATCTCTGCAACCGGGCCGTAGGGCGGCATCCACTGGTCCGGGCCCCGCTGCCCCTTGCTCTGGTTGCGCCCGTCATCCACCAGCCACAGGTTTTCCGGGTCCTCGGCAAACTGGCGCTTGCGCGCGCGGCTCCAGCCCGCCCCGCCATGGTCATGGGCCCACTTGAGCGGGACGATATGCTCTACATCCAGGTCGGAAGCCAGGGTGTAGAAATTGCCCGTATAGGGATCGAGCCAGAGGCCGGTTTTGACCCGGCACCGGTCCGGACGGGTATAGGTCACCGGTGCCAGGGAGTAGCGCTCTAACAGCTCATGGCGGGTATCCTGGCAGTCGCGGTCACTGTCTGACCAGCGGGGCAACCACTCGTCGCGCTGGTAATCGGCAGCACTGGCGGCTGCACACAGGAAAAACGGAAGGCAAATCCACAGGGGAATGAACGATCGACTACGCATACTACTCCTACCAATCGTCTGTACAGGTTCTGGTCTGGTTGCCAGCGGGCGGTGACACCCACCGGCAGGGAATCAGCGGGCTTGCCCCGCGACGGCCTCGGGCGGCGCCTGCAACTCAACCAGCTGGCCGTTGATCACAGCCACCCGCATACCGGCGTCGTCACGCAACAGGAAGGTGGCGTCTCGATGGCGCAGGGGCCGCTGCCGCTGTGGGTTGCGCGGGTTGATGGCAACTGGCAGGTCCGTCTCCACCCGCAACAGCGCCGGGTCACCGACAAAGTAGCCGTACCCCTCCCGCAATAACTCGCGGTAGCGGCTGTCGTCCAGGGTCAGGATGGAGTTCGCATCCAGCTGGAACGGGCGCGGAGGCTGGTAAAGCCACCGGCTTGCGTCGAGGGTCTGCGCCCCCGCCAGGTTCGACAGGTCTCCCGCATCCACGACCCGAGCGCGATCGCCGCGGTGGTTGATGGCAAGGTCGGTGACGTATTCACTGTCCCCCTCCACGGTGGTCAGGCGGGCGATCTTGATATCGACAATCGCATCGTCCTCGTTGAGGGGAATCGCGTCGTACCGTGCCGGCGACACATCCCGGTAGCTGCCCGCCGCGATACTGTCGATCGCGGTCACCAGCATCTCGAAATTCATTCGCCGCGCCACCTGCCGGTTGGGATCACCGGGGTGCGCGCCCGACTCTACCAGGATGGTGCTGATGCCCATCCCGGAAAAGGTGTCGCCAAAGGCACGGTAGGCATAGGTATCGTCATAGCGGGCGATATGGCCGCCCACAAACGGCTCGATCGACTTCGTCATCACGCCAATCAGCTGCATGGCTCGCGCGCGGCTGTCGTTGATGTCGCGCGCGCGGTTGTATGCGGGGGCAAGCACCGAGATGGTGGCCATCCTGCCCGTGTCCCCCACACCATAGTGGCGGTCCTGGTCGTGCAGGTTAAACGCGAAATGGGGCTCGAACTCCCTTGCCAGCGCCATCAGGGTGCGCCCCTCCGGGGATTGCAGGGCCCTGGCATCGCGGTTGATGTCGAAACTCTGGGCGTTATGGCGAATATTTCGCTCTGCACCATCCGGGTTCAACATGGGGACCAGTACCAGGGCAACCTTGTCCATCCAGCCGGCCCGCCACTGCGCCTGTTCGGGGGCGGTGATGAAATTGACCAGGTCAAAGATCGCGGGCGTCGCCGTGGGCTCATCCCCATGCATCTGTGACCACATCATCACCCGCACCGGGCCACTGCCAATTTGCAGGCGATAGATGGGCCGGTCTTCGTAGGAGCGGCCGATTTCCTTCACCGACACCAGCGCAGACTCCCGCAAGTGGTCAACCAGGGGCAATATGTCTGACTGGCTGATGGCCGGCTTGTTGAGTCCCGGCTGGCGATACTGCTCATAGGTTTCCGGGGCTGTCGCCGCCATGGAGGCACTGCCGGCAGCCAACAGCACTGCTATCGCCACCGTCTTGAACCAGGACGGCACCGGGCTCCCGGTGGTGCGGGGAATGGTGGAGCGCAGGGAATCGGTACAGGAGTTCGGCATGGCCGGGCCCGGTTGTTATCGGTTTTACCATTCGCCGTGGAATAACCTCAGCTAATAAAATATTCCACAGCCGACACCGGGCTTGCAATCAAAATTTTTTGATGATGTTAACTAGCTAACAGTGATGAACCCATCCACCAGCAGTGCCAGCTGGGCGTCGGTACCACGACAAACCCGGATGCCTGCTGCATCGAACTCCCGGTGCAGCGCCAGGCCATCCACTGCCGCCAGGGACAACTTGGCCGCCACCAGGGTATCCAGCCCCGGCCGGAAATCCCCGCTTTCCACCCCCGCAGCTAGTGTTCGCCGCAATACCGCCACGGCGCCATTGAAGAAGTCCCTCACCAGATCCCCCCCGTACTGGTCGCGGGTCACCGACTCGGCCAGGGTTACAATCGAACCCGCGCTGGCGGCGCTGAGGCCGGCCTGCAGCCGCCGCAACTGCTCCAGCAACCGCTCGCGCACCGGCAACACCTGCACCTGCTCGTGCTCCAGCGCGAATCGCTCGAGCGCCGTGAATTCAGCCAGCAGCGCGGCACGGATAGCCTGTTTGGATTCGAAGTGAAAGTAGATACCACCCTTGGTCAGGCCTGCCGCGCTGGCAATATCCTGCACTGAGGTGTTGCCAAAGCCGCGACTGTTAAAGCACTCCCGCGCCGCCGCCAGGATGGCCCGGCGTCGCTCCTCCTCAGGCAGTTTTTTCCAACCCCCGCGGACCCGGGGTGCTTTTGAAACGCTCGCGGACATAATCTCCACCCTCGTGGTCTAGTGGCCTGGCAGGCATCATAAACTGATTGGCGCCGCCCTTTAAATAAATACCTACTGGCCGGTATTTATTGACGCCCCTCCCCGGCCCCCCCTATGATTCCGACCAGCTGGTATTTATTGTCAGGAGGTAGCGATGCTGGCGACTCCCATTACACTGCCCAACGGCCTGTTATTGCCCAACCGGTTCGCCAAATCCGCGATGGAGGAGGAACTGGGCCACCTCGGTGCCCCCACCGCCGCGCATATCAACCTCTATCACCGCTGGAGTGCCGGCAACCCCGGGCTGCTGGTAACCGGCAATGTGATGGTCGATCGCCGCGCAATGACCGACCCGGGTGCCGTTTTCCTCGAGGACGAATCCAACCTGCAGCCGTTCCGCGCCTGGGCCAGTGCCGGGCGCCAGGGCGGTAACCTGTTCCTGATGCAGATCAACCATCCCGGCCGGCAGATTCCCAAATACCTGAGTGAGCGGCCGGTGGCGCCGTCGGCAATCGGGGTAGAGGTCCCCGGAGGAAGGGGCCTGTTCAATACCCCTCGCCCGCTCTCGGACGAGGAGATTCGCGAGCAGATACAGCGTTTTGCCCGCACTGCCTCGCTGGCAGTGGAGGCCGGTTTCGACGGAGTGCAGGTACACGCCGCCCACGGTTACCTGATCAGCCAGTTTCTGTCACCGCTGACCAACCGCCGCGAGGACCGCTGGGGAGGCTCAGCGGAAAATCGCGCCCGCTTCCTGTTCGAGGTCCTGGCCGCGGTACGGGCAGTGCTCCCCCCGGGCAAGGCGCTGTCAGTGAAACTGAACTCCGCCGACTTCCAGCGTGGCGGGTTCACCGAAGAGGATGCGCTCCAGGTAATCAGGCGCCTGGCAGACTACCGCGTCGACCTGCTGGAAATCTCCGGTGGTAACTACGAGTCGCCGGCAATGATGGGGGGAGAGAACGCGGACCGGGGCAGGCGCACCGCCCAGCGGGAGGCGTTTTTCCTGGACTTTGCCGAGAAGGCCCGGGCAGTTGCCCCGATGCCACTGATGGTAACCGGGGGCTTTCGCTCGCGCCGCGGCATGGACGCGGCCCTCAAGTTCGGAGCCGTGGACGTGATTGGCATGGCCAAGCCTTTTTGCCTGGAACCGGAACTACCCCGGCGCATGCTGCAAGGGGACCTGGAGGAGATTCACTACCCCACCCGCAGACTGCGCACCCAGGCCATGAGCAGCCTGGGCGTGATGGCCTCCGCCCGCACCCAGATACGCCGCATCGCCAACAACCAGCACCCCGACCCGAAGCTCAATATCCTGCTGAACCTGGTAAAGGATTTTCTCGGCACGCAGCTCCATGCCTGGCGCTACCGGCGCTGGCTGCGCAAGAATCCGGGGCCGCAGGTTACCTGAGGTCCCGGTCCACGCTGTCGCCACCGGAAGCCGGTAAGGCCGGCAGTGACCAGGGCTGCCGCAGGCGCTGGTACTCGGTGCGCGGCAATGCCACATACACCGGCCTGGCGCCTCGCTGCAGGCGCGCCAGCAGTCGATCCATCTGTGGCTCGGCAAGAGCCGTGCAGCCTGCAGTGGGCACACCGGGCGCTTTCCATAGGTGGATAAAGATACAACTGCCCGCACCGGGCTCGTTCTCCGGGTTGTGGGCGACGAATATCCCCTTTTTGTACAGCTGGTCACCGTAATGGATATCCCGGCGCATCCCCTCGCTGGAGCCCTCAACAGCGGCGCGCCCCACCTCTTCCGTATCCACCGTGCGGTTGTACAGGGGGGATTCCGGGACGTCGATGCAGAAATGGGTTTCCTTCATGGGCCAGTAAGCCAGGCCTGTTGGCACCGCTGGCAGGTAGCCGAAGGCATCGCCCAGGCGGAAGATGCCGGCAGGCGCCTTGCCGTCCCCCTCCCGCTTCTGCGGGCCCTGCTGTTGCGGGTGCAGGCCGATTCCCCAGGCCAGCCCGGTGCGGCCGATATTGACCGGCACCGGCTCCGCCACGCTTTCCCAGCCCCCCTTCTCCCGCTCGAACTGGTAAAGCACACCGGTATCCGCCTCCCAGTCTTCGGTGATGGTGAGCAACAACTGGGATGAAGCTTCGGGAATCTGGGCCAGGCCAGCGAATGGCGCCAGCGCGCCCACCAGGGCCGCAATCAATCGGGAAACTCGCACGGGCTTCGGCTCCTTCTATCTGTTTTTCACGCCAGAGGTTACTCCTTCGCGGACCATCGCAAAAGTGCCACACGCCGGGAGCCCGTCAGTAGCGGGGGAGTTGAGAAACCCACCGCTGGTACCTACATTGAAACGGCCGGGCCGGGATTTTCGTCCCACTCGTTCCGGTTTCCCCGGCATGGAGAGAATCAGGCAACAGAATGCGCACGCAATTCCTGCAGGCGATTGAGGTAACCGGCCTGGCCATCGAGATTTTCGGTGTGCTGGTAATCCTTGTTGGCTGCTGCTTCTCCACCGGGAAATTCCTCGCCACCTACCGCCAGCTCCCGGGCGCGGAATCCTTCCGCAATTTCCGCCAGCAACTGGGGCGGGCCATTATCCTGGGTCTTGAATTCCTCATTGCCGGTGACATTATCCGCACGGTGATAGTCTCGGAATCACTGGAAAATGTCGGCATCCTGGCCCTGATCATCCTGATGCGGGCCTTCCTCAGCTTTACCCTGGAAATGGAGATCGAGGGACAACTGCCATGGTCCAGGGCCCCGGGTAAACGTGAGCCGGCAACGCCCGCAGCCAACCCGGGGCGCAACAACTGATACAATTCCGCGCCAGTGCCGGCGACAAGTCCGGCAGTATCGACAAATAAGCCCCTCGCACAACCGAGCGCCCAGGGGCCGCCGGACAGCCAGCCTTATGCCCTCACTGCGGATCCTGCTCCTAACCACCCTGGCGATGATTGCCTTCGCCGGCAACTCGATCCTGTGTCGGCTGGCCCTCAAGGAAACCGGTATCGACCCGGCCAGCTTCACCTCCCTGCGCCTGCTTTCCGGCGCCGTGATCCTGTGGCTGGTATCGCTGCACAAACCGGTTGTGAAAACCACTGACACCAGGCGCAGGCACCACGGCAACTGGACCTCGGCCCTGGCACTTTTCACCTATGCCGCCGGGTTCTCGTTCGCGTATGTCAACATGAACGCCGCTACCGGCGCGTTGCTCTTGTTCGGTGCCGTACAGGTCACCATGATCGGCCACGGCCTGTGGCGCGGCGAGAAATTAGGGCGGCTCCAGTTGACCGGCACCACCATTGCCATCGCCGGCCTCGCCGCCCTGCTCCTGCCCGGCGCCACCACCCCGCCACCGCTGGCATCCGCGCTGATGCTGGTCGCAGGCGTGGCCTGGGGTGTCTATTCGCTGCGCGGTATCGGCCAGGAAGACCCGACCCGGGTAACCGCCGGCAACTTCATCCTCGCGACGCCACTGACCCTCGGCCTCAGCCTGCTCCTGCGCAACCAGGTTGCATTCGACCCTGCCGGCGCGGTCTATGCCATATTATCGGGCGCCGTCGCCTCTGGAATCGGTTACGTCATCTGGTACGCCGCCCTGCCCGCCCTCAAGTCCACCACCGCTGCCACCGTGCAGCTGAGCGTCCCCGTAATCACCGCAGTCGGCGGGGTGCTGTTTCTCCATGAGTCTCTGGACCTGCGCATGGTGCTTGCATCTGCGGCGATACTCGGGGGCATTGCACTGGTGATCGTGACCCGCAACAACGGGGAAAAGCTTCGGTAACCCGCCAAGTGGCAAAAGTGGCAGAACGAATTGACTGTGGCCGGAAAGCACGTGGTAGATTGCAGGAAATCTGTAGCATCATGCGCAAGCCCCAATGAACAGAGCAATTGTAATCGGCGCTACCGGACTGGTTGGCAGCGCGCTTGTCGACCGCCTGGCCCGCAGTGAATCCATCCAGTCAGTCATTACCATTACCCGGCGGCCCGCGCCGCATCCGTCGGACAAAGTCGACAACCGCGTGGTGGACTTTGAGCAGCTGGCGGCCCACCCGACCCTGTTCCAGGGGGATATGCTGTTCTCCTGCCTGGGCACTACCCGCAGGCAGGCCGGCTCCCTCCAGGCGCAGCGCCGGGTTGACCTGGATTACCAGTTTCAGGCGGCCGAACTGGCGGCAGCAAACGGTGTCCGCCACTATCTGCTGGTGTCGTCCAGCGGTGCCAATGCGGAAAGCCGTAGCGGTTACCTGAAAATGAAGGGCGAGCTGGAACGGCGCGTGCAGCGGCTCGCTTTTCCCCGCGTCAGCATCTTCCAGCCGTCACTGCTGCTGGGTTCACGTGATCACCTGCGTATGGGCGAACAACTGGCGGCGCTGGTCCTGCCAGCCCTGTGCCGCCTGCCCGGGTTGCGCCGCTACCGGCCTATCCGCGGCGAGCAGGTGGCGGCGCGAATGCTGGAAGTGGCCCTGTCGCCCGGCAGTGGCGTGCAGACGTTCACCCTGGACGAAGTATTTCCCTCCTCTGACACCGCATAAAACCCGTTGCGCTGATCCAGCAGGCAGAAGTCCCGGTAGACTATCCTATAGGGTCTCTCGGCCAGCCTGAGGGCCGGCCCCTGGATTGGATTCGCAGGCAAGTGAATGCCCATTTTTCTCCAGCCTCGTAACGCCTTGGGCCACACCCCAATAACAGCGACAAAGGGTCAGTGAGTCTGTCTATGCGCCACCATTGCGCAAAGAGGTTCCAACTGCTGACGGTACTGGCAGGTATCGCCGCAACACTGGTGACACACGCCCAGGAGGCGGGACGGATTACCGTGGAGGCCGTCAGCGCCAGTTCCCGCCCCATTGTCGAATCCATCCCCGTAAACGGCACCCTGACGCCCCCGCGGCTGGCACTCCTCTCAACAGAGGTGGCGGGCCTGGTCAGTGAGGTGCATTCCGATGTGGGTGACCGTATCCAGTCCGGCGAACCCCTGCTGGAACTGGACCCGGAGCTGAACATCATTGCCCGCAATGCCGCCCTCGCGGATGTGGAACGCCGTCGCGAGCTACTGTCCGATGCGCGCCGACGACTGGGTGAGGCCCAGCGACTGGTGGGCGACAATTACATTGCCGAAAGCGAAGTGGACAGCCTCACCTCACAGGTCCAGGTCGCCCGGGCTGAGCTGCGGCTGGCGGAAATCGAGGCCCAGCGCCAGGGCGCCCTGCTTCGCCGGCACCAGGTGAACGCCCCCTTTACCGGCATCGTCAGCCGCAAGCTGGCGGAAAAAGGAGAGTGGGTGGAGCCTGGCGCCGAACTGTTCGAGGTGGTATCCACCGAGCATCTTTATGCCGACCTGGAGATTCCCCAGCGCCTCTATGCCCGCATCCGCGAGGAAACACCCCTGCGCCTCAATTTCGATACGGGCGATGACCGCACCTACCGCGCCAAAGTGCTGAACAAGGTACCCCTGAGCCGCACCGGCGCCCGCACTTTCGTATTGCGTACCGAAATCGTCGACAAAAACAAGCCGGCACTGATTCCGGGGATGTCGGTCTCCGCCGAACTGCAACTGGGCACCCAGCGCAGGGGCGTGGCGATTCCCCGTGATGCCCTGACGCGCTATCCCGACGGCCGCATTACCGTGTGGGTCGCAGAGAATTTCAGCGGCTGGAACAAACCTGCCCGGGTAACCGAACAACAGGTAACCACCGGCCTGGGCTTCGGCGGGCTGATCGAGGTCCGCACCGGCCTGGAACCCGGCGAGGTAGTAATCACCCGTGGCAACGAGAGCCTGCGCCAGGGCCAGGAAGTGCTGCTCCGCCAGGCGCAGGCGGCCGGGGAAACCTAGGCCATGTTCGAGGGAATTATCCGCAACGGCATCCTGGTTACGGTCAGCGTACTGATCGTCACCATCCTGGGCGTGGTTGCTGCCCTGCAGGTGCCGGTGCAGATGATCCCGGACCTGGAAGTGCGTACCGTTACCATCCAGACCCGCTGGGCCGGTACCACACCGCAGGATATCGAAAAGGAAATCCTGATCGAACAGGAGGAGTACCTGCGCAATATCCCCTACCTGCAGGAGCTGCAGTCCACTGCCGACCTGGGTTCGGCGGAGATCGAGCTGGAATTTCCCTTCGGGGTGGATATCACCGAGACCCTGATCCGGGTCAACAACGCCCTCACCCAGGTACCCTCCTACCCCGAGAACGTGGACGAGCCCCAGGTCTACGCCACCTCGTTTTCCTCCAACTCCTTTATGTACTTCCGCGTCTCGCCGCTGCCGGGCAACCCGCGCAACCTGGATATGGACATGATGCGGGACTATATCGAGGACAATGTGCGCCCGCGCATGTCCGGCGTGCCCGGGGTGGCCCAGGTGGATGTCTGGGGCGGGGCCGAACGGCAGATCCAGATACGACTGATGCCCGAGCGCCTGGCCCAGCGTAACCTGACCCTCGGCGACGTGCGCGAGGCTATTGCCCAGCGCAACCGGGATATTTCCGGTGGCGAGGTGGAAAGCGGCAAGCGCCGCTACCTGCTGCGCACCCTGGGCCGCTTCGACGACCTGGATGAACTGCGCAACCTGATCCTGCGCCGCGACGGTGACGGCATCGTGCGCCTGGGTGACGTGGCACAGGTGCACCTGGACCACTTCAAGATCCGCAGCAACTCCTATGTCGACGGCCGGCCGGTAGTCACCCTGGCCGTGCGGCGCGAGAGTGGCTCCAACGTGATTGCCATCAAGCGGGCCATGATGAAAGCCGTCGAAAGCATCAACGCCGAGATCCTGGAACCCGCCGGCATGATCCTCGAGCGCACCGCCGACGATGTCGTCTATGTGCAGGCATCGGTATTCAATGTGTGGAAGAACCTGCTGATCGGCGCCCTGCTCGCCACCGCCATCATGTACCTGTTCCTGCGCTCGATCCGGGCAACAGCGCTGGGCGTCACAGGCATTCCCATCTGTACCATCGCCGCCTTTATCGGCCTGCTGGTGGCCGGCCGCACCATCAATGTGATCTCCCTGGCGGGCGTGGCCTTTTCCATCGGCATGACACTGGACAACAGTATCGTGGTGCTGGAGAGCATCGAGCTGGAACGTCGCCGGGGCCTGGACCGCCTGCAGGCGGCAATCGCCGGGGTGCAGAAAGTCTGGCCGGCAGTGCTGGCTTCCACCCTGACCACGGTGATGGTGTTCCTGCCAGTGGTGTTTATCGTCGAGGAGGCCGGGCAACTCTATTCGGATATCGCCATCGCGGTATCCGCTTCCATCCTGGTGTCGATGCTGGTGGCAATCACAGTGATTCCCACCGCCAGCGCGCGGCTCAAATTCGACAGCTCCACCGGCGAGGGCATCGCCCACAGCCGGCTGCGCAACAGCGTACTGGACCGGATCAGCTGGCTGATCGCCACCCAGGCCCGGCGGCTCTACTGTATCGGCATCACCGTAGCGGCCAGCCTGGCAATCGCCCTGTTCCTGACACCACCGGCGGAATACCTGCCCGAGGGCGAGGAGGCCAAGACCTTCGCCACCATGAACGCCCCGCCGGGTTACAACCTGGACACCATGGAGGCCATCGCCAGTGAGATTCAGGAATATTTCCTGCAGTACGTCGGTGACGACCCGGAAGCCTTCAAGCGCGGCGAGACAGACGTACCGGCAATGAAGTACCTCAACCTGCGTGTCTCACCGCAGAGCCTGCGTATCATTTCCGAGACCAGGGATCCGCGCCAGATCGATGAACTGATGGAAGCGATCGTGCGCAAGTACGAAAGCTACCCCGGCATGCGCGCCTTCGCCGCGCGCGGTTCCATCATCAGCAGTAACGATGGCGGCACGCGCAGTGTAAACCTGGATATTTCCGGCCCCAACCTGGCCGACCTCTACCAGGTGGCCCGCGCCGCCTACGACCGCGCCGAGGAGATCTTCGACAACCCCCGCATCCAGACGCGCCCCTCCAGCCTGTCACTGTCGCAACCACTACTGCAGGTACATCCACGCTGGGACAGGGCCGCCGAGGTGGGCATGAGCGCAGAGGCTATTGGCTTTACCGTGGCGGCGCTCACCGACGGGGCCTTTGTCAACGAGTTCTTCCTCGATGACGACAAGATCGATATGTACCTCTACAACCGCGAAGGGCCGGCGGCCACAGTCGACACCCTCGAGAAGCTGTTCGTCTACACCCCCGTGGGCCAGGTACTGCCGCTATCGGAACTGGCCGAGGTGCAGGAGACCGTGGACACCGCCACCGTGCGCCGTGTCGATGGGCGCCGCACTGTCACCCTGAATATTATCCCGCCCCGCTCCGTGGCACTGGAGACCGGCGTGGAGCAGGTCAAATCCCGGCTCGTGCAACACCTGAAGGACTCCGGACAGGTTCCCGCGGGCGTGAACCTGGATATTTCCGGCGCCGCGGACCAGCTGGATGCCACCCGCGCGGCCCTGGCTGGCAACTACATCGTCGCCCTGCTGATCGTCTACTTGCTGATGGTGGCCATTTTCTCCCACTGGGGTTACCCGCTGCTGATCATGACCACCATCCCACTGGGAATCGCTGGAGGTATTGCCGGCCTGGCGCTACTCAACCTCGCCGGTACCATCCTGCGCGGACTGGGATTCGAGGGCTTTCACCAACCATTCGACATGATCTCCATGCTCGGCTTCCTGATCCTGATGGGCACGGTGGTCAACAACCCCATCCTGATCGTGCACCGCGCGATAGCCAATGTGCGCGAGGAGGGGATGGCCGCGGTGAGCGCGGTCGAAGAGGCGGTGAGCTCGCGCCTCCGCCCCATCGCCATATCCAGCATCACCACCATCTGCGGGCTCGCGCCGCTGGTATTCCTGCCGGGGGCCGGCACCGAGCTTTACCGGGGCGTGGGAGTCATTGTGATGGGAGGGATAATCGGTGCGACGCTGGTGACCCTGACCATGTTGCCGGCGTTGACGGTAATAGTTCTGGACTGGCGCCGGAAACCAATTTCGAGACCAGGAAACGCGGAAAGCTGACCAGACAGGGCAAGAGGCCCCCCGTGACCAACCCGCCACGAAGCCCCTCACTCATCACTGGCAACTGCCTTCTGCCAAAACCTCGGTGGGCTGCCAACTGACGATTTTGTAGTCAGCCTCCTCCTGCAAACTCCTCCCGCTCCTTTTCGTCCTCGCCAGACATGGTGCTTTCGATCCACGCGACATAATGAGAAATACGGACATTATTACCGCCGTCCCCGTAACGCGCACCGCGATACATCCGCAAATCCCTTTCACTGGAATCCCAGGAAACAAGACCCGCAAGCTGCCATTGCCTCCCTTCCCGCATAAGAATGGGGCCCCCGCTATCGCCATTACCCGACATACCCTCCAGCGGAAGAGCAGATTCCGGGGGATCAAACGTGTAGGTAATCCAGCGCGTATCAACACTGGAAATGACGTTGAAGGCTCTGCGTAAAGACGTGCGATGTGGACTGCCAGGCTCCATTCCCTCATGGCCATTGCCTGTGGCCCCCTTGCCGACTAGCTGGACACTCCTGCCCAATTCGTCCCTGCCACGATAAAGAGAGATCGTCTTGACATCGGTAACTGGCACTTTCAACTTAACAAGCGCAATATCATCGGACGACGCAAGGAACGCCCTTAACTTAGAGCCGTCACCAGAAGCTAACGCCTCTTTCACAAGCGTTTCAGGGGGCATCCTGTGTCCAGGGTGAACGACTACGGATTCAACCTTTCGTGGCAGGCCATTAATAACAATCTCCCTGACGTGCTGCATACAAACCACATGCGCGACTGTCACCACCCATTGGGGAGAGATCAGAACGCCGTGCCCTTCGCCGGGAAAATCCGCCAATACAGGTATCTCAGAGGCCGGTATTTGATACTTCTCATCTTCAATGTCATCACGAATGATAATGGCGCTGGCCGCGGATGATACGGCAAACAGTGCCAGGAAAAGATATCGCTTCATAGGCTTCCTGTTATTTTTATCCTTAATATGCTCGCAAAGATCGTAAGTCTTAAACTGGTCTTACCCACAAAAAGTAGACACTCTAACTACGCGCATTTGCGCTCATACTCTGCCGGGCTTACATACCCAAT
>NZ_JAJSAP010000003.1 GCF_021729035.1 Microbulbifer sediminum
TTTCTTACCCATGGTACACCTCCGTGTTAGGCCGAAACCTAACTATACAGGGTGTCTACTAAACGTGGGTAAGTCTTACATATAACGCCCCATGGAGGCCTCACCAGGGACCGGAGCAAGCTGCCTGCGATTGTTATGCAGAATCCTCACTCAACACTCCATTTTCATACTTCCACGTTCGATTGACACTTGGTTCATGAGTAGGGAAAGTGAAAATTAGACTATTTCCGCTTTCTGAAACACTTGGAGCATCACTACAGGTCCCAAACTCTTCTGTAAGCCTATTCTGCTCTTTATCAGGGTCTAAAATTCTGAAAAATGCAGGACAGCCACTACCGCCTGTAGTTACCTGAACAACCAGGTACTCCTTATTTCCCCAAAAGTATGAATCATCACGCTCGTTAAACATAAAGGCCAACATTTGACCATCTGCTTTTAACGCGGATTCACCATTCAGAAATATCTCATAAGTCCAACTATCCGGATCACTCACGAGTTTTACATCAATTTTGTTCGATTCGATACGCAATTCTTCGCAGCAAGCTGAAAAACTAACTACTGATAAAAAAACGAGAACCAAGAAACGTAAATTTTTCATTATTTTTTCTTTTGCATAACGCCTGGGATCAGCACCTTGCCTTGACCACTTTGTGCGCAAAAAGGAGCAAAGCGGTCTGCGCATAAAGCACACAAAGTAACCTAGCCAGTGGAGGCCCGCAGGGCCGCAAAGCACTGCCTCACCTTGTTAAGGGTTGCTGCTGGAAATAAGCTCCAATAACTTTGAATTGTATGCTTGCGCATAGAATTTATTGTATTCATACCCTGCCACATTTAGCGCGACCGTAACTGGATCTTCTCCGATAGCACATTCAAAGAGTGGTTGATGTCTATATTCTTTGGAATACCCTTCGACAATGTTGGCTTTTATGCCAGGAACGAATAATCCATCTTTGGCATCATATATTTCTGCGAAAACAATCTTCCCATCATTGAAATCACGGACGGCATCAGCGAAGCCTCTTTCCGCAGATATTAACGGATCTCTAGCGGTAGCAATAATTTCGCCACTTTTACTTAGCTCAACCCATGTCCATGAGACTACACAAGCCAATAGCACCACTCCCAACATGAATGTATTGACAATTATTTTGTTCATGCTGCCCCTTACCAGCTTTTTAATAGGCATGGTCATATCCGTGCATATGGTTAAATCTGGCCATGAATGTCCATATCTAGCCATTTACCCAGATATAACCACGCTGGTATACCGGCATGCAAAAAAATAGGCGCCAATTGGCGCCTATTTTTGCTGTCGAAGTGCCGGCCGGGTCGGCAGGCTCAATCCACCACCTCGACCTTGTCCACTTTCTGGAATCCGCGCGGCAGTTTGTTGCCGCGCCGGCCACGTTCGCCGCGGTAATGATCCAGTTCGGAGATCTTGATCTTGGTGTGCCGTTTGCCGGCGTGGATGACCAGCTGGGCCTTGCCCTCGAGCACGGCCACGCCCACCACGATCTCATCGCGGCTGGCCGCACGGGCGGAGGGGATATTGACGATCTTGTTGCCCTTGCCTTTCGACAGCTCCGGCAGCTCGGAAACCGGGAACACCAGCATGCGGCCCTCGCTGGTGACGGCCGCCAGCAGCGCCTCGCCCGGGTTTTCGATCTGGCACGGCGGCAGCACCCGGGCATTCTTGGGCAGGGTCAGCATGGCCTTGCCCGCCTTGTTGCGGGACTGCAGGTCCCCGAGCTTGGCCACGAAACCGTAGCCGGCGTCGGAGGCCAGCAGCACGCGCCGGTCCTCTGCCCCCATCAGCAGGCCCTCGAAGGTGGCGCCGGAGGGCGGGTTGATGCGGCCACTCAGTGGTTCCCCCTGGCCCCGCGCAGACGGCAGGGTATGGGAGGCGATGGCGTAACTGCGGCCGGTGCTGTCCAGCAGCAGCGCCGGCTGGTTGCTCTTGCCGCGGGCGGCGAACTTGAAGCCGTCGCCGGCCTTGTAGTTGAGGGCCACCGGGTCGATCTCGTGGCCCTTGGCGGAGCGGATCCAGCCTTTCTCGGACAGCACCACGGTAATGGGGTCGGAGGTCAGCAGGTCCGCCTCGTTGAAGGCCTTGGCTTCCTCGCGCTCCACGATCGGTGAGCGACGGTCATCACCGAACTCGTCGGCGGCGGCCAGCAGTTCCTTCTTGATCAGGGTTTTCAGGCGACGGGCGCTGTCCAGGGTCTTGGTGAGCGTGTCACGCTCCTTTTCCAGCTCCGCCTGCTCGCCACGGATCTTCATTTCCTCGAGGCGCGCCAGCTGGCGCAGCTTGGTGTCGAGGATATATTCCGCCTGCACGTCGGTGAGTTCGAAGCGGTCCATCAGTTCCCGCTTCGGCTCATCGTGGGTGCGGATGATCTCGATCACCTCATCGATATTCAGGAAGGCCACCAACAGGCCCTGCAACAGGTGCAGGCGCTTCTCGACCTTGTCGAGGCGGAATTGCAGGCGGCGGCGGGTGGTGACGGTACGGAAGCTGAGCCACTCACCCAGGATCTTGTCGAGGCTCTTCACCTGTGGGCGCCCGTCGATACCGATCATGTTCATGTTGATGCGGTAGCTTTTTTCCAGGTCGGTGGTGGCGAACAGGTGGTTCATCACCTGCTCGGCATCCACACGATTGGACTTGGGCACGATCACCAGGCGGGTGGGGTTCTCGTGGTCCGACTCGTCCCGCAGGTCGGTGACCATGGGCAGTTTCTTGGCCTGCATCTGCTGGGCGATCTGCTCCAGCACCTTGGCGCCACTGGCCTGGTACGGCAATGCGGTGATGACGATATCGCCATCTTCCCGGTTCCAGATCGCACGCATCTTCACCGAGCCACGGCCGGTCTCGTAGACCTTGTGGATATCCGCACGGGGCGTGATGATCTCGGCCTCGGTGGGCATGTCCGGGCCCTGGATATATTCACACAACTCGGCCACGGTGGCCTTGGGGTTCTCCAGCAGTGCCACGGTGGCGTTCACCACCTCGCGCAGGTTGTGCGGCGGGATATCGGTGGCCATGCCCACGGCGATACCGGTGGTGCCGTTCAGCAGGATATTCGGCACCCGCGCCGGCAGCACCGATGGCTCGTCCATGGTGCCGTCGAAGTTGGGCTGCCAGTCCACGGTGCCCTGCCCCAGCTCCGACAGCAGCACCTCGGAGTATTTGCCCATACGCGATTCGGTGTAACGCATGGCGGCGAAGGACTTGGGGTCATCCGGCGAACCCCAGTTGCCCTGGCCGTCGATCAGCGGGTAGCGGTAGCTGAATGACTGCGCCATCAGCACCATGGCCTCGTACACGGCGCTGTCGCCGTGCGGGTGATACTTACCGATCACGTCGCCCACGGTGCGGGCGGACTTCTTGTACTTGGCCGTGTTCTTGAGGCCCAGCTCGCTCATCGCGTAGACGATACGGCGCTGCACCGGCTTCAGGCCGTCGCCGATATTGGGCAGGGCGCGGTCGAGAATCACGTACATGGAGTAGTCCAGGTACGCCTTCTCGGTATATTCCTTCAGCGGCAGGCGCTCGGTCGCCTCGTAGACGGAGGGTTCAGTCATACAGCGTGAATCTCGTTATTCTGTCTGGGAGAGGCGGATTATGGCGAGGAATCGGGAAGGGTTCAAAGGCCGGGAGTAACTGTGGGCCTGGGCAACCCGTTTTTGGCACTTGCGGGGACAGCGATCACTGCCCCCGGGAAAGCCCATGGCGACCGCTTACATACGGACTTCGGCGGAGAACTGCAGCGTGCTTTCCACACCCTTGTCACCGTTGTAGCTGTAGTAGGCCAGGGAGCCCAGTACCCGGTCGGTGAACAGGAACCTTGCGAATGGCTTGATGTAGCTATCGCTCTCGATGCTGATATCCTCGCTGTAGCAGTCGGTACAGCTGGTGATGGTGCGGTCGATATCAAAGTATCGGTAACCGACGTTGACGCCAGCCTCGAAACGGTCGCTGAAGGAGTGCACCAGGCCGCCGTCGATATACAGCGAGCCGGCATCGATGCTCGAATCTTGCGTCCTCTGGTCGCCGGTTACGATATTCTCCACGTCTTGGGAGAACTCATCCTTGTCATCGATAAAGAAAATGGTTCCGCCGACAGAGAAATTGAACAGCCCCTTGCGACCGGCATAGCTGGCACCGATGCCGAAGCCGCTATCGGCAATACCGTTCAGCAGCGCCGCGTCGGCATCGATGCTGATGGTCTCTCCGTGAAAGCCCCAGCTGCCCTGGTAGGCAGCCGGGGCGTCGGCCGCCGGCTGAGCGGCCAGAGGACCGGCGCAGCCCAGGCACAGGAGGGCCGGAATCAGTTTCTTATTCACGTTCATGTGATTAAATCCCCAAGAAAATGCAAAATGCGCCACGATTAGAACAAAGGTTTTAATAAAAGACAAAAAATGGAACAAATTAACAGGCAAGAGGGTTATCCAGACGCCCGGGCCGATGCCCCCGGCTCCGTCAGGCTCACGACCCAGCGACGGAGCAAATCCCCTTGAATCCCCCCTCCCTCTTACTCGACAGCCTGGCGACGGAGCTGCTCGAGCCAGTCTCCCTGGAACTGCCGCCGGGAACAGTAACCTGCCTTTCCGGCGCCAGTGGCAGCGGCAAGACCCGCCTGCTGCGCGCCATTGCCGACCTGGAACCCCACAGGGGCACCGCACGGCTGGGTGAACGGGCCCAGGAGGATATGCGTGCCCACGACTGGCGCCGGAAGGTGATGCTGGTGCCGGCGGAAAGCGCCTGGTGGTGCGAGACTGTGGGTGAGCACCTGCAGGAGCCGCAACCGGAAGCACTGGCGGCACTGGGATTCGGTGACGAAGTCGGGGAATGGTCGGTGGACCGGCTGTCTTCCGGTGAAAAGCAGCGCCTTGCCCTGGCGCGTGCGGTGTCCTTTTCCCCGGCGGCGTTGCTGCTGGACGAGCCCACCGCCAACCTGGATCCCGACACCACCCGCGCCACCGAGCAGTGGCTGGTCCGCTACATTCGCGAACACCGGATACCGGCACTGTGGGTCGCGCACGACCAGGAGCAGATCAGGCGCGTCGCCGATCGCCACTACCACATCGCCGGCGGCCGGCTGGAGGAGTCCTGAATGGAAGTCATCGATCTCTCCTGGTGGCAACTGGCACTGGCGGCGGGCCTGGTGGTGGTGCTGGCCGCCTGTATTTACCTGGCGCGCCTGGGGCTGGCGGGATCCCTGCTGCTGGCAGCGGTACGCACCACCGTACAGCTCACACTGGTGGGCCTGGTACTGGAGGCGCTCTTTTCGGTAGGCAGCCTGGGCTGGGTCGCACTGATGGGGCTCGGCATGTTGCTGCTGGCCGGCCGCGAGGTAATGGCCCGCCAACAGCGACGGCTGCGCGGCGGCTGGAGTTTCACCATCGGCACCGCCGCCATGTTTGTATCGGCCTTCAGCGTCACCGTGCTCACCCTGGTGGCGGTGATCGGGCCCACGCCCTGGTATGAGCCGCAGTATGCGATCCCGTTACTGGGCATGATGCTGGGCAATACCATGACCGGCGTGGCGCTGGGACTCGACCGGCTAACCGAGAGCCTGTGGCGGCAGCGCCAGCTGGTGGAGAACCGCCTGATGCTGGGGGAAAGCTGGTCCAGCGCCTGCGGCAGCATCCGCCGCGAGGCCATGCGCTCGGGACTGATGCCGATCATCAACTCCATGGCGGCGGCCGGCATCGTGTCCTTACCGGGAATGATGACAGGCCAGATACTGGCGGGCACGGCGCCGGCCCTGGCGGTGAAATACCAGATCCTGATCATGTTCACCATTGCCGCCGGCACCGGCTTCGGCACCTTTGTTGCCGTCACCGTGGCCTCGCGCCGGCTGTTCGACCGCCGCGAACGCCTGCGCCTGGACCGGCTCACCACCAGCAGCGGCTAGCCACCGGGGTCGTTTGTCCTTTTCACCCCCGGCAGGTGCTCCTTGGCTGAAGTCACGATCCGCAGGGTGATAAAGGTGAGTGCACTGAGCACAATGGCGATTTCCAGGCGGCCGACGGCCACCGCAAGCCCTATGGCACCGGTGGCCCACAGGCTGGCCGCTGTCGCCGTGCCCTGCACACGCCCCTCACCCTCGGACACGCTCTTGAGAATCGCGCCGCCGCCAATAAAGCCCATGCCGGTGATGATCCCCTCGATCACCCGGCCCTCGGCGCTGCTGGAATCCAGCACCGCAAACCCCACCAGCGTATAACCACAGGCCGCCACGGCCACCAGGGGAAAAGTCCGCAGGCCGGCCGTGCGCTCATGCTTTTCCCGGTCCCAGCCAATGGGCAACGCCAGCACATAAGCACAGGCCATATCGACCACATGGTGTAGCACCAGCTGCCAGTCGATATCCACGAATTGCTGTAGCGCGTCCATGCGGGTGCCGCCGGCCGGGTATACAGTCAGGCATCGATATCCGGATGGTCCTTGCGGGTCTTGTTGATCAGCCCCCCCTCCCGGAGGGTATCGATTTCCTCAGCGGACAGGTCGTGTATCACGGTGAAGGTTTTGCCGCTCTTGCCATCCTTGATCGTGACCGGCTCCCCGTCCTTCAGTTGGTCGGCGGGGTTGTCGATTTCCAGTTCCGCATCCTGCTCCAGGCGGTCGTAGTCCTCGGGCTTGTCGAACAGCAGCGGCAGGACACCGAAATTGATCAGGTTACGCCGGTGGATGCGCGCCATACTCTTGGCAATCACGCAGCGCACGCCCAGGTACCGCGGGGTGATGGCGGCGTGCTCGCGGCTGGAGCCCTGGCCGTAATTCTCACCACCGATGACGAAGCTGTCGCCGTCCAGCTCCATGGCGCGGTCGTAAAACTGCTCGTCAATGCGCGAGAAGGTGTAACGGCTGATCTCCGGGATATTGGAGCGCAGGGGTAATATCTCGGCACCCGCGGGCAGGATCTCGTCGGTGGAGACATTGTCGCCGGCCTTCAGCGAGATCGGGCCCTTCAATGTTTCCGGCAGCGGGTCGAAATCCGGCAGTGGCTGGATATTGGGGCCCTTGACCAGTTCCACCTCTACCGGAATCTCTTGAGGCGGTTGCAGCAGCGGGCGCATATCCGGCAACTCGTCCGGCTCACTGAATTGCGGGTAGTCCATATCCATATCCCGGGGATCAGTGATCTCACCCCGCAGCGCACTGGCGGTAGCAGTTTCCGGGCTGCACAGGTAAACCTGGTCCTCCTTGGTGCCGGAGCGACCGGGGAAATTGCGCGGCACAGTGCGCAGGCTGATCTGGCCGCTGGCCGGAGCCTGCCCCATACCAATACAGCCACCGCAACCGGTCTGGTGCAGGCGCGCGCCCGCCTCCAGCAAACGCGCCAGGTCACCCGTACGGCTGATCTCCTCCAGCAACTGGCGGGAAGTGGGGTTGATGTCGAACGAGACGCTCTCGTCCACATGCTTGCCTTCCACCATCCGCGCCGGTATCACGAAATCCCGCAGCCCCGGGTTGGCCGAGGAACCGATATAACTCTGGTAGATGGGCTTGCCGGCCACCTCGCTCACCGGCACCACGTTGTCCGGGCTGGACGGGCAGGCAATCAGCGGCTCCAGGGAGGAAAGGTCGATGGTTTCCTCCTCGTCGTAGGTGGCCCCCTCATCTGCTTTCAGCTCGACAAAATCCTCCTCGCGCTGCTGCTGGCGCAGGAACGCACGCACCGCTTCATCCGCGGGGAATACGCTGGAAGTTGCCCCCAGCTCCTGGCCCATATTGGCGATCACATGCCGATCCATCGCAGTGAGGTTTTTCAGGCCGGGCCCGTAATACTCGATGATCTTGTTGACCCCGCCCTTGACCGAATGCCGGCGCAGCATTTCCAGAATGATGTCCTTGGCACTGACCCAGGGCGGCAGCTCCCCTTCCAGCTTCACTCCCATGATCTTGGGCATGGTCACGGAAAAGGGCATCCCGGCCATGGCGAGCGCCACCTGCAGTCCGCCGGCACCGATCGCCAGCATGCCCATGGAACCGGCGGCGCAGGTATGGCTGTCGGACCCCAGCAGGGTCTTGCCGGGGACCCCGAAACAGGACATATGCACCGGGTGGCTGACACCATTGCCCGGCCGCGAATACCATGCGCCGAATTTGCGACAGGCACTCTGCAGGAACAGGTGATCGTCGGCGTTCTTGAAGTCTGTCTGCAACAGGTTGTGGTCGACATACTGCGCCGACACCTCGGTCTTCACCCGCGGCAGGCCCAGCGCTTCGAACTCCAGCATCACCATGGTGCCCGTGGCATCCTGGGTCAGGGTCTGGTCGATCTTCAGCTCGATCGGGCTGCCGGGTTCCAGGGTGCCGCTTTCCAGGTGCGGCTCGATCAGTTTCTGGGCCAGGTTCTTCGGCATGTTGGCATCTCCTTTTGCTGAGCGCTTCCGCTCCGGATTTCTTGTGACCAGTTGGCAGGCATTGCCTTACTCGGGAAAACCGGCGACATCTCCTGAGACCATGTGTTCACGTGGATGGCATTTCAACCTTAGTCGCAATTGCGTTTCCCAATACCGTTGATTGGCGCGCACAATTCCACACGCACTAATTCCGTCGCCACCAGAAGAACCAGCGCGCCTGTCAGCGTGAGAATTCCACCCGCGGCTCATCAAAATCCCGTCCGTTGTAATCCGGCGCGCACTGGATAAACTCGTCGGCGGAAATGCCCGCCTCGATCAGGTAACGCGCCACGGCGCGGCTGCGGCGCTTCGCCAGGCGCTCCAGCTCATCCTGTTTTTCCAGCGGCGGGTATCGGTACAGTGTCTCCCGTGTGCGGCGGCTGTGCCACATTTCGGGGGTGGTGTCCGGATCCAGCGCGTGCCAGTCGCGGGCATTCGCGATGCCGCAGATACCCGGGCGAGCCTCCGGCCTTTCCTGCAGTGTCTCCACCACCTCCGCCAGTTGTCTGCGGGCAGCCTCATCCAGTTCCGCGCTGCCCGGCGCAAATTCTATCGGGTCAAAATGCACCGCCATCAGGCGCTGCCAGGCCAGCCGCGCCAGGCTGTAAAAGCCCACCGGAGTAAAATAGCTGAACAGCGCCTCGAGGATGGCGCGCTGCAGCAGGTCGCTGAAAATAAAACTGAAGGAGAAATTCGGGTCGTAGAGATTACCGGTCACCGGCATGTTAAAGCGCACGTCACCCTGGCCGTCCCGCAACAGGTACATGGCCACGTTCAGGGGAATCATCGATTCCTCCACCGGCAACTGGTCCCTGTCCCGAACCCGGCGCACACGGACTTTGTTCAGGCGCATGTCCGCCTTCGCATCCACCTTGTTTTCATGGATCAAGATATCGACCACAGCATCCAGCTGCCCCTGCAGGATCTTGTAACCCAGCAGGTTGGCCATATACGGTGTGGCGGGGATCAGGTTGGCGTTGGCGATGGTGCCCGAAAGGCTTGCATTCCATTTTTGTGTTGCCAGGTAATCGATATTGCCGGCCAACTGCATTTCGCCATAGCCGCCGGGCCGGCCCTTGAGGACAATAATGGCCGGGTCATCCTCGGGATAATTGCTCGCATTCCTGAGTTTGACGTAAATCTGGCGTATCGGCAGCCGGGCACGGAATTGCCCCAGCCGGTCGAGCCAGGTAAACCTTCCCCCCTGCAGGGTGGCGTGGTGCAGTCGATAGCGGAACGGGTTTTTCCCAGACCTTGCCGGCACGTCTTTACCGCCGTTACCCAACAGGGTCTCCAGCCGCTCTTCTGCCGGGAATTTGCCGCCCTTGTCGCGAAACAGGATCAGGCTGGGCCGCTCGATTTCCAGCCTGTTAATTTCCAGTGCGTTGCCGACGGTGGAATAGGCGAGCTGCTGCACCCGCAGCTGGTGCACCTCGCCATCCCAGCCGTGCCGCTCAAATTCCGGGGCATGCTCATCGCGCCCCAGGAATGCCAGTTCCGTGGCCTCCAGCCACGGCAAGCGGATATCCCCACCGCTCACTGTTGCCCGGGTACTGCTGATTTCAGCGGCCCGTACCAGCCGCCGGCCGTCAGTGCCAAACACCAGCAGCCCGCCCGCATCAAAGGGCGCCAGCTCCAGATACTGTTCCCCCGCGCGATAGCTGCCGCTCACCTCCAGCCGTTCGAGACTGAAACAGTGGTCGATCGATGGCGCATACCCCCTCGGCAGGCACCCGGATACCGCCTCCAGCTGCAGGTCATCGGCCGTAAACAACCCCTCACCAAGAGAGATGCGGGCCGCCCCCAGTGACTGGAACAACAACAGCTCGGAGGGCAGGCCAGCAGGGAAGCCCGCCTGGGTGAATTTACCCCCTTTCACTGCCAGGCCGTAGAGCACATTGGCGCCGGTGGCGGGATCGGTTTCCCGCCGCTGCAACTGGATGGCACCGAGCTTGTAACAGGGCGCCAGCCCGGTACCCGGCAGCCAGTCATCGGAAAGACAACCGTTGGCCCCGGCCAGGCTCAGGAGCGGCGATTCCCCGCCGTAATTCAGCTGGTCCAGCTGCAGCTGCGGGATTTCCAGCGGCCTTCCGGCGCGGCCCCCGATGATCAGCCCGCTCATCTCGATCACGCCGTCGCTGCCAAACGGAGCCGCCAGCGACAGTTGCTGCTGTCCCGTCATGGAGAATTTTCGCAGGGTGATACAGGGCTCCGCAGCGGGCGGTTCCAGCGCTTCCGCGATTTCCTGCACCGCCCCCGTCACCAGGCCGGAACGGCAGCCGACAAAACCGTCCAGTTCCAGGTCCGTGACCGACAGCTGCGCGCCACCGCTCCAGCGCAGGCGCTGCCAGCCCAGCCGCTCCACCCCCAGCCGGGAAAAATCCCCGCTCTCCTGCCAGAAGCGAATCGGTTCGGACCGCAATGCCGCCAGCTCCACAAGCGGTGCCGCCCCTGCCAGGCCAATCCGGGTGACGCCGGTCAATTCCAACCGCGGCGCCACAATACAGTCGCCGATATCACGCTCCCGGGCCGCCTCCGGCAGCAGCTCGTGCATACCACAGGCCAATACGTTGTCCAGCGTCAGGTTCCGCAGCCGCAGCGCCTCTTTATCCAGCCCCAGCTGCGCCACCCGCGCAGCCTGGAATTGCCACAGCGGCTGCGCCACCGGTGATGGCTTCAGGACGGTTGCGCCCAGTCGCAGTTCAGCCGCGTCACCACTGCCCTCGAGCTGCAAGTCGTCGACAGAGAAACAGCGCGGCAAGCCCGCGCGAGTGGAGACACTGTCCGGCAGGCAGCCGTGGATTTTCTCCACCGTGACATCACGCGCGTGCATCCGGTCCGGTCCGTTGTCTCGCCGCGACCAGTCCAGCGTCAGCTGGCCGGCATGGGCGGACTCAATTCCCGCCAGGTATTCCTCACCCGGGCCGAGCAACCGCGCCTGCGCCAGGCTGGAACGCCCCAGATCCATGGCCAGCTGCTCTGCATCGGCCAGGATGCTGAACCCCTCACCCAGAGCCAGCTCCCTGAGCCCGGCGCATTCCGGCATGCCCGCGGCACCGGGATTCGCCGCCCGCGGGCGACAACCGCGGGCCTGTTCCAGGACCAGGCCCGGCAGCTCGACCCGGCGCGGCCCGGCGACGGGCCACAAGACCTTTGCCGCCGGCACCTGCAGCCCGGCCAGGAACAGGAGCTCACGCCCTGCCCGTGTTGTGGCCACAGCGCGGTCTGCGCGGATATCACCCGCCTGCAGCAACAGGCCAGCGCCCCAGGCCAGGCGCAGCTCTTCCTGCTGTTGCAGCTGGTCCAGCTCGAAGCACGTGGGCATGGCAGTGGTATCGCGGTAGAGAAGGTTCGCCCAGGCCTGTGGCAGGCAGCCCTGCAGCCCCATAAGTGACAGCGTCTCCAGCTTCAGGTTGGGATTCTCCAGGCTGCCGCTGGCCGGCTCGCTCCCGGGGGGGCGGCCAGCCTGTTGCCGCCGGGCCCTGGCCAGCTCTGCGGGCAACAGTCCTTTCTCCTGCCCCGGGTCATATTCACCAGCACCATGTGCGCCGGCAGTGCCGGCTTCAGCGGGGCCCCGGTCACCGCCAGCGGCCAGGCCGGCAGCCCGGTCAACGCCCGACAGGCGCAACATCGCCGGTCCAGTGTGCAGACCGGTCAACAGCAGGCCGGTTGGCTGGTGCAGGCCGTCGGCCAATAACAGTCGCTCCAGCAGCAGCTCTCCGGCCACCAGGTAGCCCGCCTCCCCGCCCTGCCAGGCGAAACTGCCACGCCCGCGCACCTGCTCTGCCCGGGCGCACAGGGGGCGCAACCGCACCGGCAGTGCGGCATCGGGTACGCAACCGGACAGCCGCTGCAGGGAAAAATCCTGCACCAGGTAGGGTGTGTCGCCACCCAGCAGGTTCACCCGCTGCCAGCGCAACGCCGCCATTTCGACCAGTGCCCGGCCGCGCTCATCGCCGTCCCATATCTGCAACTGTCCCAGTCGCAGGGGGCCGCTGCTGGCGCCCATGGGAATGTCGCGAGCGCCAGAGGGAAAGCGAAACGCGAGGAGCTCCGGAAAATTCAGCCCCACCAGGCGCCCACAATAATCCGCGATACCCCACAAGCCCCCGGGCAGGCAGCCGCTGGCACTTTCCAGCTTGAAAGAAGCCAGGGACAGGGTGCGGGCAGTGCCGCGGTACTCCACTGAGGTGGCAAAGGCACTGGGGACCGTCAGAGGGTTGCTGTTGGCACCCGCAACATCCAGCAGTTGCACGCGGCGCAGGTCCACGGGACCGCCGTGCACCACCAGTTTGCGCTGCCAGTCAAAGGTCGTGGGGTCAGGAAGGTTCATGCTGCCGGCGCGCACGCAGAAGTGCATGCCCGGCCGGCGCCAGGCCGGCGGACACCAGTCAAATACACTGGCAGCGCCCTGCTGCCAGGCAAGCGTGCTCGAGTCGCGGGAGTACGCCATTTTGTCAATGGCCAGGGATTCCGCTCGCCAGTCCGGCCAGCGCCGGTCACTGCGGCGCAGGATGACACCCCGGCCATTGCCGCGGTGCCAGCGGACCTCCGCACCGGCCCCGAAGCTGAAAGCCAGGTCACCCTCCAGCTGCAGGCGCCGGGCGATGCCACACCGCCCCACGATGCGACCGAAGGCCGGGAAGGCATCCGCCCACTTTTGCGGCAGGCAGCTACCGAAGCGGTCCGCCACCAGTGCGGCGGCGGTAATGCGGGTGCCGGGGCGCTCAAACTGCGCCTCCGTGAGGTCCAGTCCCAGCAACACCGTGTGGACAGACGGCGAGCCCCGCTCGCGAACCAGCAGGTCCCGCGCCTGCAGCTCGCCGGCAGCCACCTGTACCGCCAGCGGGGTATCCCCCTCACGGTGTAACGACAACCGCCAGTCTTCTGCCGACAGGCGCCTGAAATCCAGGCAGCTGGGGCTATCCCAGGCGCGGCGGGCACGGTAGCAGAGAGTGCTGTCGCGAATATGCAGCCGGTCGATCCATACCTGCAGGTCGCGGTCGCGCTTTTGCCCACCTTTACCGAGATCCCAGCCGGCCACCTCCCACACGCGCCTTGCCTTGTCCCCCGGCCGCGATTCCAGGTCAAATTCCACCCCGTCCAGCCAGGCTCGCTGGAAATGCATGCGCCGGCGCAGCAACTGCCACCAGCTGTAATCGATCATCAACTCGCGGGCACGTAACCCGCGTCCCTCGGCGTTGCGCAACTCCATGTTATAGGCTTCAAGGCGCAGGTCAGGGATCGACAGGTGCAGGTAACCGATATTGGCGCGATAACCCCGCTGTTCCAGCCAGCGCTCGAGCCGGTCTTCCAGCACCATGGCCAGCACCAGTTGCAGCAGGCTCGTCACCACGACAATCCCGACCACCACCCACAGCAGGCGCGCGGCACGATCGGGACGGGGCTGGGTAGACGGCTCTGGCATTATTGATGACGCTGGCGCGGGAGCAATGAATTTGGCGCAAGCGCAAACCGCACTTGTGCCCGCTAATTAAAGACCAGCGCCACGATTTTTTTTGGCGGCTGTCGCCGGCTTTCGCCATAATGCGGCCGACTTCCATGCGAACTCGGATCCAGCGGATAGACTGTCTATCTCAACCAACCACTCACGCGGATCCCCCGGCGAGCGATCATGCAACAGAACCCAGATTACCAGGACATCGTCCTTGTCGGCGGCGGGCACTCCCACGCCATTGTTTTACAGATGTGGGCAATGAACCCCCTGCCCGGTGTGCGCCTGACCCTGGTGTCACCGGATGTACAGACCGCCTATTCCGGCATGCTGCCGGGGCTGGTGGCAGGTCACTACCAACTGGATGAAACCCATATCGACCTGGTGCGCCTGTGCCGGGCCGCTGGCGCCCGCTTCATTCGCGCCAGTGCGCGCCGCATCGACCCGGTAAACCAGCGCATTGCCCTGGATGGGCGACCGGAGCTGGAGTACGACCTGGTATCCCTGGATATCGGCGCCGGCCCGGCGCGCGACCTGCCCGGCGCTGAACGTGCTGTGCCGGTCAAGCCCATCAATCGCTTCCACTCTTTCTGGCAACAATTGCAGCAGCGGGTGCAGAAGAGCCGTGAGCATATCCGCATCGGCGTTGTCGGTGGCGGTGCCGGAGGTTGCGAGCTGGCCATGGCCATTGCCTGGTCGCTGGAAGAACAGGTTTATTCCCGACGCGTGGAGGTGCACCTGGTCCACGGTGGCGCACACATACCCGAGGGCTATCCAGCCGTTGCCCGCCGCATGGCAACGCGCGAGCTGCGCCGGCTCGGCGTGACCGTGCACCGGAACTGGCGGGTACAGGCAATCACTGACGAGGGCCTCGATAGTGAGGACGGCCGCAGCCTGGCCCTGGATGAAATTGCCCTTTGCACCAACGCCGGTGCCCACCCGTGGCTGGCCGACTGTGGCCTGGCCCTGGACCAGCGGGGCTTTATCCGTGTCGACGAAAACCTGCGGGCCGAGGGCTTCGGCAACGTTTTTGCCGCCGGCGATACCGCCAGTTTCGGGCCCACGCCGCTGCCCAAGGCCGGCGTCTACGCCGTGCGCCAGGGCCCGGTGTTGTTCCATAACCTGCGCGCAACGATTACCGAGCAACCGCTGCGGGTCTTCCGGCCCCAGCGGCACTTTCTCAGCCTGCTGTCCTGCGGCGACCGGCGTGCGGTGGCATCCCGCAACGGGCTGGCCCTGGCGGGCGGCTTTCTCTGGCGCTGGAAAGACCATATCGACCGCACATTCATGCGGCGCTTCGCCGAGTTGCCGGTGGACATGGAGAGCGGCAACGACATCGGGCGCCAACGATTCCGGCGGCGCCCGCCGGCGGTGCGCGAGCGCGGCGGCGCCGCCCTGTCGCAGATGCGCTGCAACGGCTGCGGTGCCAAGGTGGGTGCGGAAATCCTGCAGCACGCCCTGCAACAACTGCCGCAACAGCAGTCGCAATATCTCCTGCGCGGCGCCGGCGACGACGCCGCCGTTATGGAACTCCCGCCCGGACAACTGCTGGTACAGAGTTCGGACCAGTTGCGGGCGCCGATCGACGATCCATGGATTTTCGGCCGCCTCGCAACCCTGCATGCCCTGTCCGACCTGTTTGCCATGCACGCGCGCCCGGTTACCGCGCAGCTGCTGGCCACCCTGCCGGTGGCGGCGCCGGAACTGGTGCAGCGCGACCTGAAACAACTGCTCGACGGCGCCATCTACGAGCTCAATCGCCATGACTGTGCACTCAGCGGCGGCCACACGGCCGAAGGTGCGGAGATGCAACTGGGCCTGACGGTGAACGGGCTCGCCGATGCCGGGCAATTACTGGAAAAGACCGGCGCACAGACCGGAGACCAGCTGATCCTCACCAAGCCACTGGGTGTGGGGGCCGTGCTGGCGGCCGAGGGGGCGGGTGCCGCCCACCCGCGCTGGGTGGAGCATGCGCTGGAAACCATGCTGTTGAGCAATGCCGGTGCGGCTGAGGTGTTCGGTCGCTACGGCACCCATGCGCTGACCGATGTAACCGGCTTCGGCCTGCTGGGCCACCTGCTGGAAATGCTGGCAGGCCCACCGGCACGCGGTGCGTCACTGGTGGCAGAACAGCTGCCGCTGATTGAGGGCGCCGCCGACTGTGCCGAAGCGGGCTGGCTGTCCAGCCTGCATCCGCAGAATGCCCGCTTTTACGACCGGGTAACGAACCCCCGCGCGTGGCAGCCGCTGGCGCAGTGGGCCCTGCTGGCGGACCCGCAGACCTGCGGCGGTCTGCTCGGCGCTGTTCCGGCCGACCGCGCGGGCGATTGCCTGCGCGAGCTGCATCGGGCCGGCTACACCGACGCGGCGGTGATCGGCAGTGTGACGGAATTAACCGGCAACCAGCCTGTCACCCTGCAACGGGCCCGGGATCTGCGCCGCCCGGAGACCCGCGCAGAAGACCCCGTGCCAGTACGCGCCTGAGCCGCCTATGCACGTCGGTGCGCCGGTAGCGGCATTGCCAAGCCGCTGCCGGCGCGAGATACTGCGCGCATAACTACTCACAACAAGGTCTTCACAGTTGGGGAGTCGAATTCAAAACGACACAGGAAGACCATCCATGAAGCAGATCGTTATCGTCGGCGGCGGCGCCGGGGGGCTACAACTAGCCACCCGCCTGGGGCACTATTTCAACCGCTCCCGGCTGGCCGGCCATACCCGCAAGGATCCCGCCGCCCAGGTGACCCTGGTCGACCGCAGTCGCACCCATATCTGGAAACCCCTCCTGCACCAGGTGGCGACCGGCTCGATTGATTCCAGCCTCGATGCCCTCAATTACCAGGTGCACGCCCGCCGGAACCAGTTCAACTTCGAGCTGGGCAGCCTCGAATCCCTCGACCGCGAACGCAAGGTAATCACCCTGGGACCGGTGATGGACGAGGACGGCCGCGAGCTGGTGCCCGCACGGGAGCTGGAATACGATTACCTGGTGCTGGCGCTGGGCAGCCAGAGCAATGACTTCCATACCCCGGGGGTGCGGGAGCACTGCGTATTTCTCGACAGCAGTGAACAGGCCCGCCGTTTTCACCGCCTGTTGCTGGACCGGTTCCTGCAGCTGGAAACAAAGATGGCCGAGCGCCTGCAGATTGCCATCGTCGGTGGCGGTGCCACCGGGGTGGAGCTGGCGGCAGAATTGGTGGATGCAGCACAGCAGATGGGCCATTACGGCAAGATCGGGAGCGGTTCACTGGAAGTCACCCTGATTGAAGCCGGAGAGCACCTGTTACCCGCCCTGCCCGCCCGCCTCGGCAATAACGCACAACGGGAACTTCAGGGCCTGGGCGTGCGCGTGATTACCGAATGCGCTGTTTCCGAGGCATCGGCGGATGGCCTGACCACTGCGGACGGGGAAGAGATCCCGGCGACAATCCGCGTGTGGGCTGCGGGCGTCAAGGCACCGGACTTCCTATCCCGGCTCGACGGCCTGTCCACCAACAAGCTCAACCAGATTGAAGTATCGCCAAAGCTGGTGTCGGTCAGCGACGAGGATATTTTCGCGATCGGCGACTGTGCCGGCTGCCTGGACGCCAATGATTTCCGCGTGCCACCGCGGGCGCAGGCTGCTCAGCAGATGGCAAGAGTGGCGGAGCACAACCTGATCGCCAAGGTCGAGGGAAAATCCCTGAAGGCATTCCGCTACCACGACCGCGGTTCGCTGGTTTCCCTCAGCAAACACACGGCAGTGGGCAACCTGATGGGGGCACTGGTGAAAGGCAGCCTGACCATCGAGGGTCGCATTGCCGGCCTGGCCTATCGCTCCCTGTACCGCATGCACCTGGCCGCGATCCACGGCTGGGCCAAGGCCATGCTGATCTACCTGGTAGGGCAGGCAAACCGCTTCGTGAAACCACGAATGAAGCTGCACTGAGGCCACGAGTCCGGTGCGTCCCGCCGGGGGCGTACCGGGTCGCCAGCCAGGCGCAGCCTGCTTTGACAATACCCACCAAACCGGGGATCGCCGATGCATTACCACAATATCGTCGTACTTACCGGAGCGGGCATTTCTGTCGAGTCGGGCCTGCAGACGTTTCGCGGCAATGACGGATTATGGGAAAACCATCGACTGGAAGAGGTGGCTACGCCGGAAGCCTTCGCCCGGGACCCTCAACTGGTGCAGGCTTTCTACAACGCCCGGCGCCGACAGCTGCTCTCGCCCACAGTCGCGCCCAACCCCGCACACCTGGCGCTTGCGAGACTGGAACAGCAGTTTGCCGGGGATTTCCTGCTGGTAACACAGAATATTGACGACCTGCACGAACGTGCCGGCAGCCGCGCCCTGGTGCATATGCATGGGGAATTGCTAAAGATGCGCTGTAGTGTCTCCGGGCAGCTTTTCAGCATACGCGGCGACCTTACCATCGACGATCCCTGCCAGTGCTGCAATCGCACCGGCACCCTGCGCCCGCATGTGGTCTGGTTCGGCGAAATGCCGTTGCAGATGGATCGTATTTACGATGCCCTGTCCCGCTGCGACCTGTTTATCAGCATTGGCACCTCCGGCAATGTCTACCCGGCAGCCGGCTTCGTTGAGTGCGCAAACCTCGCCGGCGCCCATACCGTGGAGCTGAACCTTGAAACCAGCTGCATCGGCGGCGCCTTTCACGAGCACCGGTACGGACCGGCCACTTCAGTTGTTACTGACTACGTGCGAACACTATCGGCAATTCTTTCCTGATCTGGCAGCCCATGCAGCGGAGCATATTCAGGTAGCAACACCGCGCAGCAGGAACTGGGTCTCACATTGCTGGCGCGACCGCCAAGTATAGATTGACGCCAAGCCCCCACCTCGATAATTTAAGCTGGCGCAGGAATATTGTTCCAACAAAAATACTTAAAGCGCCAATTATAACCACACAAAGCAACAAGAGCGAAAACGCTATTCACTAAAGAAAGCCGTTAGTGGACTGAAACTTTTTATCGACAAAATACGAGGGGGAATTATGTGGCGTCTTGTTTTCAAGGGGGTTTGCCTGTGCACACTCGCGATCGCGCTTAGCGCCTGCGGCGGTGGTGGTAGCGGGGGAGGTGATAACGCCGGCGATCCCGGTGCAGGAGAAACAGATAGCGCCAGTGGCGGCAATGACAGCACTTCGGGAAGCGGGGATGGAAGCAGTTCAGTCGGTGGTACCTCGCTCGCCCTGGCAAACACTGAATACACTGTCTCCCATGTGCGCGGCCACTCCTATAGCCAGCGCCTCTACGCTATCAACATTACCGGGGATGCTAACTGGGAATTAGAAGAGTTCAACATTCCGGGAATAACCGCAGATGTCACCAGCGGTCAGGGAAGCGGTAAGATTGTTCTCACTATGGATCTCACCAAAGTCCCTCGGGATCTCTCCACCCAGCGCTTTACAATCAAAAACACAGATACCGCTGAGGAGGTCTTCGCAAACTTCACCTTCGACTTTCAGCTGCCCGAATTCTCCTTCGTGAATGACACCGTAGAGTTTGATGCAAGCCATGGATGGAATGACGCAATCCTGGAGAACACTGCTTACCTGAACACCGGCACCAATGCCTATACCACCACTATTACCGCCGACATCCCCATCACAGGTAGCTGGAAAGAGAACTCAGTAGATATTGACAACCGCTATCAAGCGGTTCCCCTGGAGCTTATCCCTTCTGCATTCTCAGAGGGCGAATACAGCGGCACTGTGACCTTAACAGCCATGATCGATGGGGAGTCCATTGAAGCAAGCTTTGATATTGTCGTCAGGGCTTCACAGCATCGCTTGATCGCGCACGATAATGGAATCGCCCTTTCCAGCCTACCCGGCAAGCAGGTACTGGAAAAATCAGTCCTGATTGACGACAGTTACTGGCAAGGCGGCATTGACTGGAGCGCGCAGACTGATGCTGCCTGGCTCACCGTGAAAAATAGCGGTATTACCGGCGAGAAATTGACTATTAGCGCCAATCCTGCAGGCCTCGCCACCAATGAAACTCACATCGCAGAAATTATTTTAACGTCGCCAGATGCTGCTATAGAAAACACAGAGACCATTTATGTGGGATTGTGGGTCGGTGATACAGACCCCCCCGCCCAGGTTGAGATACCGACACTACCCCACGGTACCGTGGCAGACCCGGTAAAGCCCCTGCTCTATGCCGTCAAAGACAATACAGTAGATGTTTACCATCTTTATACAGGCGAGCTTGTAACCTCTCACACCTTGCCATTTGAAAGAGTCAAGTCTCCTGTAATTTCCAGCGATGGTAAGACCTTATATATGCTTCGGGATGACAACTTAAAGAGCATTGCGTCCCTCAGCCTGGAGAGCCTCGAAACCAATTCGGTCAGTTACGACAATGTGCCCAGCCTTCTGAGAACCCTTCAGTACGCACGCACGAATGGAAAAGGGATGCTCGTCTCCTCCTATTTCGTCAACAGCTATGGCGCTGACACCAAGCTGCTGATGGCAGATGCCCAGAGCCTTGCCGAGATCAGCTACAATGGAGAACCTGACACCATCTACTCCGGTGCCCTGGAGGTAAGTGGGGACAGCAGGGTTTACTGCGTCACCGATTCCTCTTCTTACAGCAGTGACCTCACGTGCCTTGACGCCACCTATTCCAGCCTGGACAACGAGGCTTCGACTGAGTGGCGCTCGGCCGCCTATGGTGGGAACGGCATCGACATTGCCGTCAATTTCGACGGCAGTATTGTCTACCATGCAGCCGACCCGGGGTCAGCCATCTACCAGATAAGCACGGACAGTGGCTCAAGCAACCAGCTCTTCGATAATGATCGAGGGCTCTGCTGCCTGCAGATGGGACCTGAGGACCTGCTTTACACACTGGCATCATTCAGTAACGACGTCGGCGCCAATGATTTCTGGATCCTTGATCAGACAGGAAACGTTAACGGTAGCGGTAAAATCTCCTCGGAAAGATCCTGGAATGCCAACATGCTCAACACGGAAGTATCCGCGGATGGAAATATCATTGTCACCCGCCCCAGCAACCTGGACCTGCTGTTTTTACGTACTTACTAAAACTTTCGGGCGTTGACCGCGCCCCAAAGAAAAACCCCGGGGGATTTTTCCTCCCGGGGCTTTTGGTCATAAGCTCGGCCCCACTGAAGTCAGCCGGAGAATCCTGACGCACACTGGGCTCAGATTTTCCACTCCTTGACGGTTTCCAGCCCATGCTCCTCAATCCACTGATTGAGCTGTTTCGGGTTACGCTTCTTCTTCTCTACAGTGCCACCTGTATACGGGTTGCGATAATGGCCCACTTCCAGTTTGGGCTCACTGGGTTTGCCGTTACCGGTCTTGCGGGCACGCTTGGGTCCCTCGCCGTTGCGCTTCAGTGAACGGGCCACGCGCGCCTTCAGGGTCTGCACATATTCCGGTGCATCTTCATCGTCGAGCTGGGCCACGAGCCAGTTGACAATCGCTTCACCGCGGGCGACAAAGAACTCCTCCTCGTCCATCTGGTATTCCGCCGCCAGATTGACCAGGGCCTTGTCAAATGCAATGACTCCGTCTTTCTTGCGCTCAGCTTGAGCCATCTGCTCTTGCAGCTCTTCTATTTTGGCCTGGTGCTCGGCGATCTTCTGTTCAATCTGATCGAACTCCTGGAACATTCACTCCACCTCGACTTATATGGTATTGATAGTGTTAGTTTTTCAGGCAGCGCTATTTTTCCGCTTGAATTCCCGCTCAGGAATATTTCGCCAGCAGGCTTCAAGCAGTCGATAACTTATATCCCGAAAAAAGAAATTGATGATTGTTATTTATTGCCCTGGATAAACTGAAGCGCAATCACGCTTCATTAACCGGGCTCTGGGACTGCCCGGTTTGCAAAGGTTTCCAGCCGGGCCAAACCGGTTATTACTGAACCGTAATATAAATGACAACTTCCTGAACATAACTTCCTGTCCCGGTTTGCAGAAAGCCAGACAAACGACCTTATTCAAAATCCCGGTAAGTATAAATCATTTATTACATGACTAATGCAGCCGCTCGCAGGGGTAATGGCGGGCGGGATCCGAATAATAAGCCCTCCCCCCCAAATATCAACTCATATCAAATGTATTCAACGACGCCCCAGGCCAAGCAGAACACTTGTTCCATTTCGGCCGGCCGAACCACAAAATTGTTCTACTCCCGCGCTGGCGCGAAGTTCATTCGCTTGGTGTCCAACCGGGCATGACCTATGCTACTTGGGCTGAAAAACTCCGGGGGCCGACATGTCCAAATCGCACGATATCCACCAGATGCCCACACTCGCCGCCGTAATGACGCCTTTCCCATTGCATATCGATATCAATGCGCCCGTAGAGGCAGCACTGGAAATGATGGAGGAGCACGGTGTCCACCACCTGCCGGTGACACGGGATGGCGATCTGGAGACCATTATCTCGCGGGGCGATATCGAACGCGCCAACGCGCCGGGACACCGGCTGGAAGAGCAGCAGCTGTATGTCCATGACCTCTGTGCCAGGCGGCCCTACATTGCCGACATCCACGACCCTCTCGACCGGATCCTGTTGGCCATGGCGGATACCGGCATAGGCTCGGTACTGGTGATGCGTGAGGGGGAGCTGGCCGGCATCGTCACAGTGACGGACGTATTGCGCTTCTGCGGCAAGCTGCTCGCCGAACTGGCACAACCGGTGGACGATTCCATTGCCTGACTGGCCGATGTGGACCAGCTCATAATGGCCACACCCAAAGCAGCATGGGCACGCTGACGATGATCACCAGGATTTCCATGGGAAGCCCCATCTGCCAGTAATCGCTGAACTTGAAGCCCCCCGGCCCCAGGATTAGGGTATTGTTCTGGTGCCCAACCGGGGTCAGGAAGGCACAGGACGAGCCGATGGCCACAGCCATCAGGAAGCTGTCCGGGTTCACCTGCAGCTGGGCCGCGGCGCTGACGGCAATCGAGCACATGACCGCTGCCGTCGCGGCATTGTTCATAAAATCCGACAGGGTCATCGTCACCACCAAAAGGATAACCAGGGTGATCACCGCGTTGCCCTGGGCGACATTATCGAGCAACACCTGCGCCACCAGGTCCGCGGCACCGATCTGCTCCATCGCCTCTGCCACCGTGATCAATGCGCCCAGCAGCACTATCACGGCCCCGTCCACAGACTCATAGACATTGCGCAGCGGCATCACTTTAAGCGCCATATAAGCCAGTACACAGGCGGCGAACGAGATCGCTGCCGGCAGCAACCCGAACGCGGCACCGGCAACGGCCAGCGCCATGGCCACCAGGGCCACCACTGCTTTTTCAGTATTGGGGATACTGATATCCCGCGTCGCCAGTGGCACACAGCCCTGCTCTGCGGCAAAGGTGTTCAGGCTGTAGTCGGTGCCCATCATCAACAGGGCATCCCCCGGGCGCAGCGGTGTGGAGCGCAGCCGCCGGACAGAGCGGCGCCCCTGGCGCGAAAGCGCCAGCAGGTTAATTTCGTAGCGTGCCGGCAACCGCAGCATACGGGAGGTACGACCGGTGAGCGGTGAATCCGGCATTACCACCAGCTCCCGCAACTGGATATCGTCCTCCGTCGAGCGCTCCTTGTCTTTTTCTCCGTTATCGCCATTCGGGCCACGGGACTTTTTCTCCGTTTGCTCCCCGCGTTTTTCCTGTTTTTTTTCCTTTTTATCTGTCGCACTGTGTTCTTCCGGGTCTGCCGTCAGGCGCAGGCCCAGTTTCGCCACCGACGAGGTCAACGCCTCGGGCTCTGCCTCCATGATCAGGATATCGCCGCTACGGATACGCTGTGCCGGGGTGGCCGGTGAGACCCGGATGTCGTTGTGCACCACACCCACCACCTGCGCATCCTCCTCCTCCAGCATCTGGGATATTTCCCACAGGGTTTTGCCATCGGCGGCGCTTTTCTCTTCCACCAGGGCCTCGGTCAGGTAAGTACCGGTATCAAACGTGGCGGCCCCGGCCTGGGTGCGGAAGGGAACGAGACGCCAGCCCACCAGTGACACGAAAGCCACCCCCACCAGGGCTACCACCAGCCCGACCGGGGTAAAGTCGAACATGCCGTAACTGCCGGCCCCGGCGGAGTCGCGGAAACCGGATACGATCAGGTTGGGCGGAGTGCCAATCAGGGTGGTCATGCCGCCGAGGATGGTGCCGAAGGACAGCGGCATCAGCACCTTGCCAGGTGGCAGCTTGTTCCGCTCGGCAACGTCTGCCGCCACCGGCATCAGCAGGGCCATGGCCCCAACGTTGTTCATGAAGCCCGACATCAGGGCCCCCACCGCCGTCAACGCGGCGATGATGGCGGTGACACTGCCGGTCCTGGGAATCAGGCGCTGCGCAAGGGCACCCATGGCACCGGTGCTCTGAAGCCCGCGGCTCAGGATCAGTACACAGGCCACGGTCACCACCGCCGGGTGGCCAAACCCGTCAAAGGCATCCTCCGGCTGGACCAGCCCGGTCACCACACAGGCCAGCAGGGATCCCAGGGCCACCATGTCGTGGCGCCAGTTGCCCCAGATGAACATGGCGATGGTGATGGTGAGGATAATGAATAGCGTCAGCTGTTCGAGCGTCATTGGGAGCCGCGTCCGTGGCAACCTGGTCCTGTGGAAAAACTCTTTTCAGGTTACACTCACGCCGCCATCTGAGGAGTCTTGATTTGCGCCACAACACCGACAACTACCGCCAGCTGTTCCTGGACGACGTCCCACTGATGGATGTGCGCGCCCCGGTGGAATTCGCCCGCGGCGCCTTCCCCACCAGCGAGAACCTGCCCCTGCTGGA
This sequence comes from Microbulbifer sediminum, assembly GCF_021729035.1. GTDB lineage: Bacteria > Pseudomonadota > Gammaproteobacteria > Pseudomonadales > Cellvibrionaceae > Microbulbifer > Microbulbifer sediminum. Next base: position 24,674 of record NZ_JAJSAP010000003.1, read on the forward strand.
CGACCACCAGCGGGAGGCTGTAGGTATCGAGTACAAGCAGGCCGGGCAGGATGCCGCCATTGAGCTTGGCTGGACCCTGGCCACCGACGAGGTGCGGGCCGACCGCCTGGCCGCCTGGCGCGCGTTCGTCGGGCGCCACCCGAATGGATACCTGTACTGTTTCCGCGGCGGGCTGCGGTCCCGCACCACCCAGCAGCTCCTGCGTGAGGCCGGCATCGACTATCCGCTCGTCGAGGGCGGCTACAAGGCCATGCGCAACTTCCTGATCGAAGAGCTGACACGACAATGCGCGCACCTGTCATTTGTGGTGCTGAGCGGCCATACCGGTTCCGGCAAAACCGAGCTGCTGCACTACGCCCGGCGCGCGGTAGACCTGGAAGGCATCGCACGGCACCGCGGCTCCTCCTTTGGGCGCACCGGGCTGCCGCAGCCCTCTCAGATCGATTTCGAGAACAGGCTCGCTACCGAACTCCTGAAACTGGGCGAGGAATCAGGGGAAGTCTTCCTGGAGGACGAGAGTCGCCTGATCGGGCGTTGCGCCCTGCCGGTCATCATGCGCCAGGGGATGCATGTGGCGCCGCGGGTGCTCGTGGACGAGCCGGTGGAGAATCGCGCCCGCCGCATTGTGCGTGACTATGTCAGCACGGCACTGACTCGCTTTGCCGACGCGGATGAGGGCCCCCATGCAGCTCTGGGAGAAGAGCTTCGCGCCAGCCTCGCCCGTCTGCGCAAGCGCCTGGGTGGCCTGCGGCACCAACAGCTGGACGAACAGCTCGCCAGTGCCAACGCCGAGCTTGCCCGCTGCGGTGACAGCGAGGGCTATATCCCTGTTGTCATTTCCCTGCTGCGCGATTACTACGACCGCGCCTACGACCACACGATGCAGAAGCACGCGGGCACTGTGCTTTTCCGTGGCACTTATGCAGAGGTGGCGGAGTGGCTGCAATCCCGCTAGCCAGCTGAAGTGGCGATAGCCACCGGAAAGGCTGCTCAGGAAGTGGGAGAAGTTCGGGTCAGCTGGAAACGGCGCGCCAACAGCCGGTCGCGCAGGCGCCGGGGCAGCCAGCGCGCCATCCACGGCAACAGGGTGCTGCGGTTGCCGATCCGCACCAGGCGCCGGGGCCGCTTGCGCAGCAACTCCCTCACCAGCTGCCGTGCCATCTCACTGGCCAGGGTCGCATTATGCTGCGACTCCTGGGCTCGCGCCCGCACAGCATCCTCCTGCCGCTTGTACCAGGAATCCGGGGCCAGCAGGCCGCGCAGTGAAACCTCGGCGTGGCGACCGAACTCGGATGCAATGGCTCCCGGCTGCACCGTCATCACGCGAATGCCGAATGGTTTCAGCTCCAGCCGCAATACATCCGATAACGTGTGCAACGCCGCCTTGGAGGCGCAATAGGCGCCGGAGAAAGGGGTCGGCAGTATCCCGGATACCGAGCCAATATTGCAGATCAGCCCGCGTCGCGCAGACCGCATCAGTGGCGCACAGGCGCGGATCAGCGCCATGGGGGCAAAGACATTGGTACGGAACTGGTTCTCCAGCGCCCGCGTATCGAGCTCGATCAGCGGGCCCATCTGGCCATAGCCGGCATTGTTGATCAGGATATCCAGGCGGCCGTATGCGGCCTTGAGGGCGTGCACGACACGATTGATATCAGCCTGGGAGTTGACGTCCAGCGCCTCGGTGGCAATCCCCATGTCGGCCAGCTCCTGCAGGCTTTCCGGGCGCCGGGCAGTGGCAATAACGATAGTGCCGCGGCGATGCAGGGCCAGGGCCAGCTCCCGGCCGATGCCACTGGAACACCCGGTGATCAGCGCCACCCGGTCGGGCACTATGTACCCGCGGCCGATCTGTACCAAGCTCTCGGCGGCAAAGCCGGCGTCGGAAGGGCGATAATTCGAGGCGGGCGGTCTACTCACTGGTCGCGGCTCCACGATCCTTACGTTGCACCGGCCGGTGCCGGCGATTGCTCACGAAAATGGGGGTTCTCGATCAGGCCGAAAATATTGCCGAACGGATCGAGGAAGCTGGCCATCAATATGCCATCTCCCACATCCACCGTCTCGCTGTGCTGACGCGCACCCAGGGCATTCAACCGCTCCACCTCCGCGGCGATATTGGCAACGCCCCAGTAGGCAACCACACCATCGGCCCGGCTGGTGACACTGCGGGCATCAGGGTTCAGGCCCAGTTCAAACCCGCCCACGTCAAAGCCTACATAGCATTCGCTGTCGAAATAGGGTTCGAGCTCCAGCGCCGCGATGTACCAGCCTCGCGCCTCCGCGAGGTCCGGGACACCGTAAACGACGGTGCGCAAACCGAGAAACCGCCCCATCCGGAGACCTCTTTTTATCGTTATCTGCTCTGCTGGCCCCGGGCTCTGACAGCAGCCGCCACTATTTCGCCTGTTGGCACGCCGCGTACCCTACTGCAGCTCGTGCTCGAGCTGCTCCAGCAGGTCCAGGGGCTCCAGCTCGATGCCTTCCAGCTCGCTGTTCCAGTTGATGCCCACCAGCAGCACGTCGTCGTGCATGCCGGTCAGCCAGTCGTCCATAAACTCTTCCAGGTCAATCGCCACCACCCGGTAACCGGCCCAGTCGCCGGAGATATGCCCCTCGGCAAACTCCCGCTGTGACCAGAAAGGCATCACATCCGTTTCCGGGTATTTTTCCGACGCGCACAGCGCAAAGCCCTCTTCCCCCTCGAGGGCCCAGACACACCCCTGCGCCGCCGCTTCCGGCAGGAATCGCGCGCAGTTGTCCTCGAAATCATTGCTCAGGGGTTCGACTTGCATGGCAGCAGCACCTTGGAATTCGATGGCAGTTTACGCCAGTTTCGCGAGAGGCACCAAAGGCAACCTGCGGCTGCGCGATCGATCGACGCAGACCGGGATCACAGTACCAGCCGGTGGCCGTTATCGCGCAGCCAGCGCCGCAGTTCCCGGTAATCCGGGCAAACGCTGGCCACCAGCTGCCAGAAGGCGGGACTGTGATTGTGGTGCTGCAGGTGACAGACCTCGTGCGCCACCAGGTAATCCACCACCGCCACCGGGGCAAGGCTCACCAGCCAGTTGTACTGCAATTCACCCCGCAGGGTGCAGTGACCCCACTTGCTGCGGGTACGCCGCACCCGCACCGCACTGAAACGCAACCCCAGTCGCCCGGCCACTTCCGTGGAACGCTCGCGAAACAGCGCCAGCGCCTCGCGCTGGTAAAGCCGCCGCAGGGCGGCCTGCACTTGCTGTGCATCGGGATCTCGCGCGCGGGTATACAGGTGGATGGCGTCATCGCGCATTCCGGCATCCGCCGGTCGGTTGGCGCGCAGCAGCGGCAACCGGCGTCCCAGCCAGGGGAATGACTCACCGAACGCAAACCGGTGCTGCGGCACCTCGGCTGCACGCTGGCGAGCCTGCAGTAACTGGGTACGCACCCAGTGGATGTTTTCCTGCAGGAACCGGTGCCCGTGGCGCGCCGCACAACGCTGCGGTATCCGCACCTCCACTCCGGTACCCGCCAGCACCAGCCCCAGGCGCTTGCGCCGGGGCGAGCGCACCAGCCGGTACGGCACCTCCTCGAATACGTACTGCCCCACGTCGATCATCGGTCGCCGTGAGGCACTACCGCCATGGTGATGCGGGAGATGCAGTTGAGCTTGCCACTGGGATCGGTGATACGGATTTCCCACACCTGGCTGCTGCGACCGATGTGCACCGGGCGCGTGGTACCGGTGACAACACCCTCCGCCACCGGGCGCAGGTGGTTGGCGTTGATTTCCTGGCCCACGCAGTAAAACTTCTTCCCGTCCACCACCAGGTTGGCGGCGATCGAGCCCAGCGTTTCCGCCAGCACCACGCTGGCGCCGCCGTGCAGGATGCCGAATGGCTGGCGTGTACGCCGGTCCACCGGCATGGTGGCGGTCAGGTAATCCTCCCCCAGCTCGGTGACTTCAATCCCCACATGCGCCGGCATACAGCCGTTGCACATCTCATTCAGCTCATCCAGGGAGGCCTCGTGGTGCCAGATACCCATACAAATTTCCTCAGTACCAGAAACTGACGCCCGGGGCGCCGAATCGATGCAGTTCCAGGTCCAGCAGACGCAGCTCCTGCCGCAGTGAACGGCGACGCAATTGCAGGGCCTGGCGCTCTTCCTCGGACTCCGCCGCGTTCAGGGCGGCGCGGACCGCGAACAGTTCGTCCCGCAGGTATTCGTGGCGGCTCACCAGCTGGCGGTACTGCTGCTCTACCCGGTAGAGCGCCAGGCCGCGCTGGTATTCCCTCAAAAACAGATCGGCAGTGGGGCCAGTGCACACGCCCTGGTAATCGCGCCCGCGACGCCCCTCGACGTAACCGTTCTCCGCGGTGCAGTATTCCTCCACCCCTTCCTCGTGTCCCCGCAACCAGGCATCGCTGTCCACCCGCGCGCCGTACTGCTGGCACTCCTGCGCCATTTCGTACACCTTCGCCTGCCCGACCCCGCGGCTGCCGTCCTGCACCCCCAGCTCGTACCAGTTTCCGGCACGACACTGTTCCTCTGAAATCACCGCGCAACCGGGCAGCAGCACCGGCAATAGCGCCATGGCGGGCATCAACACGTGCTTAACTCTTATCATCACTGGCCCCCGGATTGCCGTTATGCGGGCAATCTCGTTATCTGGTCTCTCCCCGCGCCCCACGCGCGGGCACGTCAGCCGAAACGCTTGTCGGCGACAAAGGGGTTGGTCTCCCGCTCCTGGCCGAGGGTCGACATCGGGCCGTGCCCCGGGATAAAGCGCACATCATCCCCCAGCGGCCAGAGCTTCTCCCGGATCGAGCGGACCAGGGTATCGTGGTCGCCGCGGGGGAAGTCGGTGCGGCCGATGGAGCCCGCAAACAGGACATCCCCCACCAGGGCCAGTCGGCTGCCGGGATGGAAGAAGATCACATGGCCCGGGGTATGGCCGGGGCAATGGTGCACCTCCAGCGTCTCCTCGCCCACGGTGACAGTATCGCCCTGCTCCAGCCAGCGATCCGGGGTAAAGCTCTCCACCGGCGGGAAGCCGAACATCTGCGTCTGCACCGCCAGCTGCTCGATCCAGAACGCATCTTCGCGCTGCGGGCCCTCGATGGGCAGCTGCAGCTGCGCCGCCAGTGCGGCGGTGCCGCCGACATGGTCCAGGTGGCCGTGGGTGAGCAGGATTTTCTCCAGCTTCAGGTCACGCTCTTCCACCGCTGCCAGGATGCGCTCAATATCGCCACCGGGGTCGACCACCGCGGCGCGCTTGCTGTTTTCGCACCAGAGCAGCGTGCAGTTCTGCTGGAATGGCGTGACCGGGACGGTATGAAACTGCAGGGACATAGGAGTAAACCACCAACGTTGAATTCAGCCACCATTATACAGAGGCCAACACACGATTCAGCGCCCCCGTCCCTGCAACCTAGGCAGTTGCGGCGGTGTGGCTGCGGGCTGTTACCGGACGTCCCCCGGTACGCTGCAGCAGTGCCCGCAGGTCCTGCAGCAACTGCTCCTGCACCAGCTCACTTTCCCAGTATCCCTGGTGCGCCACCAGCTGGGGCCCCCATTGGGCCGCACCGGTTTCCGCCAGCGAACAGGTCTCGTAATCCCGGTACACCGCCTGGTTGTAGGAGGGGCTAAGGGGCTTCAACGGCCAGCCGAACAGGTCGTCGGGATGGTAGAAATTCTTCCAGCGAAAGCTGTAACCGCGGGTGTCGGCGGTCACTGCCTGGATCTGCTCTCGCGGCAGGGCGGCGCTCCACAGTGGCATGGTGGGCCCCATCGTGTACCAGTGGCTGAGGGTCTTCAGGCGCAGGAACAGGTCGCGCGCCGAGCCCTTGTGTACCCCGCGCGGCCCGCCATCGCGCCAGATGCCATGGCCGATGGTGGGTCGCTGGGCATCCCAGAGGTAGTTGGACAGTGTTGTGCAACTGGCAGAGTGACTGAGCAGCAGCACCGGCGCCGTGTCCCCGGCCGCGGCGGCGGCCTTCTCCAGGGTGCGATAAATGGCCTGCTGGGTCTTGTCGTAGTTGCCGTCGCGCTGCTGTGACGAGGAAAACTGGGCGGCGCTCTCGGCCATACCAAACAACATAAAACGGCGTGCGCGCAGGAAATCCATATCGCGCTTCTTCATCCCCTCGAAGACGCGCTCGACGTTGGTGTGCAGGTGTTCGTGGCAGGGAATGGTGTCGCAGTGCAGTCGCCCCCAGTCGTCCCCCAGCCCCTGGCGCAGGGCGCGGAACAGCGGCTCGGCGAAACTGTCGTCCGCCGCCCCCATTCCCGGCGCCGCCAGAATGACTATATCGGTCATGAATGCCCCTGATTGGTTGTTCTTCTTTGTTGTTGTGTTTGTTGTTATGGCTGCGCCTGGACATCTGCGCGGCTTGTTTATTGTCGTATTTTGAGTAATGGCACCGCTGAAAAACCGGAACCTGATCGCAGGTTGAACACGAAAGTACCATCTGGTCACGGTTTTGCAAGCGCCCGGGAGCCCGGTCGCTGCACTGACAGCCGATGTGGCGGGACGAGCGGCCCTCCCCCCCCGGGGGAGGATGTCACGCAGCGGTAGCCATGGGATGCTCATCGTGCATAATTACGCCTGTACAAAAACCAATCAACGGGCCGATTCTCAGCGATGCTACTAGCCTCCAAATACAGCCTGCCGGACTGCCCGGAGAACACCCTGGTGCGCCCGCGCCTGCTCTCCCTGCTGGAAGAGAGCGACATCGACCAGGTCATGCTGGTGACTGCGCCGGCCGGCTATGGCAAGACCACCCTGGTCTCCTCCTGGGCGGCCAGCCAGGACAGCCCGGTGGCCTGGTTCTCGCTGGACAGTGGCGACAACGAGCCGGGCCAGTTCTGCCGCTACCTGGTAGAAAGCGTGCATCGCGCCACCGGTAACGGCGTACCCGAGACCCACGCCCTGGTCAGCGCCCAGCAGAGACCCGATCCCTCACTGGTGGTGAGCCAGCTACTGGCGGAGCTGCGCGGCCTGCCCAGCGAGCTGCGCATTGTGCTCGACGACTACCACCAGATCGACAGCGAGGCAGTGCACGACATCACCCGCTTCCTGCTGCGGCATGCCCCGGCCGGTATCGGCGTGGTGCTCACCAGTCGCAGCCAGCCACCACTGGGACTGGCCACCTTGCGGGTACAGGGCCGCCTGCTGGAACTGGGCAGCGACAGGCTGGCCCTGAATGCCGGGGAGACCGCCCAGCTACTGCAACAGAGGCTGCCTTTCAGCCTCGACAGCGATCGCGTCGAGCAACTGCACCAGCTCAGCGAGGGCTGGCCACCGGCAGTGCAGCTGTTCGCCCTGTCGGTGCGCAACGCCGAGGAGGTGGACCGCTACCTGGGAGAGCTGGAACAGGGCCACTCGCATATCCTCGACTACCTGGCGGAAGAGGTACTGGAGCGGCTCGAGCCGCAGTTGCGGGAACTGCTCGCCTGTACCTCGATCCTCACCCGCGTCAACGCCACCCTGGCAGAACGCCTGAGCGGGCTCGAGGACGGGCAGCAACTGCTGGAGCAGGCGGCGCGCCGGGGGCTGTTCCTGCAGGCGCAGGACTCGAGCCGCCAGTGGTTCCGCTACCACCCGGTATTCGCCCGCTTCCTGCAGCGCCAGCTGACCGAGAAGACCCGCCTGCAGGAGCTGCACCGGCTTGCCAGCGATACCTGGCAGGAACTGGACCAGCCGCTGGAAGCCCTTCGCCATGCACTGGCAGCTGAGGACACCGAGCGCCTGCAGCAACTGCTGTACGCCCAGGGCGAACAGTTCCTGCGCGAGGGCCAGATCCGCGTTCTCAACGACTGCCTCTCCTGGCTCGGCACCGAAAAACTGCAACACAACGCCCGCTTTACCCTGATCGCCGCCAAGCTGGCGCGGGACAACTTTGAATACGACCACTGCGAAAAGGTACTGACCGCAGCGGAGAGCTGGCTCCAACGGGAGGACCCGGAGCAATGGCGCGATTTCGAGGGCGCCTTTGCCACTGTCCGCGCCCAGGCTGCCGTGGCCCGCGGCCAGACACTGGTGGCCAAGGAATATGCCGAGGAGGCGCTGGAGCTGCTGCGACCGGATCAGCTGGGTGAGCGTATCGCTGCGCTCCTGGTGGTGGGTGAAACCAGCTTCTGCCTGGGTGCCCTGGACGATGCCATCGACCATATGCGCGAAGTGGAAGCCCTGGCACTGGCCGAGCAGGATCACCCCAGTGCCGCCTGGGCAATCTGCCAGCAGACCGAGATCGCCATTGCCCAGGGCCTGCTGAAAAAGGCCGCGGCCCTGCAGGAACGGGCCCAGCGGCTGGTGGAGGAACACCACCTGGTGGGCCTGCCCATTTCTGAATTCATCTGCCGGCTGGGCGGCCAGCTGGAATGGGAAGACTGCCGGCTGGAAGACGCGGCCGCCTCGGCCCGGCGCGGTATGCAGATCAACCGCAAGGCCGGTGAGCGCTGGTTACTGCAGGAGTACAGCCTGCTACTGAAGGTGGCCCAGGCCCGCGGCGAGCGGGATGAATCACTGGAATGGCTGTCCCGGATCGACCGCCTGCTGGCCGGCGAACGCTACCACCGGGACTGGGTCGCCAACGCCGACGCGGCACGGCTGCGCGCCTGGCGTGCGCTGAACGACCAACAGGCCATCGCCGCCTGGCTGGAACAGGCCCAGCCGGTGGCTGATCGCCCCAGCAACCACTTTGAGCAGTGCCACGGGCGCAACCATGTGCGCGCCCTGGTCGAGGTACACCGCTGGTCCGATGCCAACCGGCTGCTGAGCCGCCTGCAACAGGTAGCACGCGAGTGTGGCCTGGTGACAGACTGCCTGCGCAACCTGGTGCTCGAGTCGCACCTGCTGTGGCTGCGCGAACAGCGCGAGGCTGCGGTACACGCCATCAGCGAAGCCCTGAGTATCGCGGTGGAACGGGACTTCAAGGCCAGCTTCCTGCAGATCGGCAAACCCCTGATCGTGATTCTCAAGGCCGCCATTGACAGCGGCCTGGGGGAGGCCGAGCGGGACAAGGCCCAGGAACTGATCCGCCTGGCCCAGCAGCAACCGGAGCTGGACGGCGGTATCCGGATCGAACTGGACGAGACCATTATCCGCGAGATTCTCGACAGCGACGCGGTGCCCGACTTCCTGCGCCACTCACCGCTGACGCCCCGGGAATGGCAGGTACTCAATGCCATTCACTCCGGGCTATCGAACGAGCGCATTGCCCGGCATTTCAAGGTGGCCCCGAGTACCATCAAGACCCACATCCGCAGCCTGTACCAGAAACTCGACGTGAAGGACCGCCAGGAAGCCATCGCCCTGGCAGAGCAGATGCTGCGCTCGGTGCAGGACCAGCCCTCCGACCAGGGTCACTCCTGACTTTCCTTCGACCTCCTCCCCACACGGGGAGGAGGCATCACTTGCCCCCCAACGCCATACTGACCCTATCCTGAAAGACGACTGCCGATGGGACGTAGTTATGAGTGGCAACAACACCGAGTGGTGGCGCAACAGCGTTATTTACCAGATCTATCCGCGCAGCTTCTGCGACGCCAATGGCGACGGTATCGGTGACCTGGCAGGCATTACCAGCAAACTCGACTACGTGAAGTCCCTGGGCGTGGACGCCATCTGGATTTCGCCATTTTTCAAGTCGCCAATGGCGGACTTCGGCTATGACGTCGCAGACTACCGCGATGTGGACCCGATCTTCGGTAACCTGCAGGACTTCGACAACCTGATCGAGGCGGCCCACCAGCGCGGACTGAAGGTCATTATCGACCAGATTCTCAGTCACTCGTCCGACCAGCACCCCTGGTTCGAGGAGAGCCGCTCCAGTCGCGACAACCCCAGGGCCGACTGGTATGTGTGGGCCGATCCCAGGCCGGACGGCAGCGTGCCCAATAACTGGATGTCGAATTTCGGCGGCAGTGCCTGGCGCTGGTGTACCCGTCGCCGCCAGTACTACCTGACCAATTTCCTCAAGGAACAACCGGACCTGAACCTGCATAACCCGGAAGTCCAGGAGCAGTTGCTGGCGGACCTGAAATTCTGGCTCGAACGCGGCGTGGATGGATTCCGTCTGGATGCCATCAACCACGCTTTCCACAACCGCTCACTGCAGGACAACCCGGCCCGGCCGCTGGAACTGGACGAAAATGGCCTGCCACCGGTGAACACTTACCAGTACCAGTGGCATATTCACGACAAGTCCCAGCCGGAAAACCTGGTGTTCCTGCAGCGCGTGCGCCAGCTCCTGGACCAGTATCCGGACACTGTCACCGTGGGCGAAGTGGGCGATGACAACACCCACAAGGTGATGGCCGACTACACCACCGAGAACCGCCTGCACATGGCCTATTCCTTTGACCTGCTGTCTGAGGAGTGCAGCGCCGAATTCCTGCGCGAAACGCTTGGCAAAAACCAGCAGGTGATCGAGGAGGGCTGGCCCTGCTGGTCCATCAGCAACCACGATGTGCCTCGCCCCATGACCCGCTGGAACAAGGGCTTCGACCCGGAACAGGCCGCCGCCCGCGTGCCCATGTTCCTGCTGACCCAGCTGACCCTGCGCGGCAGCGTATGCCTGTACCAGGGCGAGGAGCTGGGCCTGGAGGAAGCGGATATCGCCTTCGAGGACCTGGTGGACCCCTATGGCATCAACCTGTGGCCCGAGTTCAAGGGCCGCGATGGCTGCCGCACTCCCATGCCCTGGGTCAATGGTGGCGAGGCAAACGCCGGCTTCTCCCCGGTCAAGCCCTGGCTGCCGGTGCCAGATGAGCACTACCACAAGGCGGCGAGCCTGCAGGAGGACGACTCCGCATCCATGCTGAACCGTTTCCGCGCGCTGTTGCAGTGGCACCGCGAATGGCCGGGCCTGGCCACTGCGGAGCAGGAAATCGTCGACACCGGCAACGACCTGCTGGTGTTCTACCGCCGCACTGAAACCGAGGAATTTCTTGTGGCCGCGAACTTCGGGCACCAGGCCGATACACTGGAGCTGCCCGCAGGGTTCGCAGAGGCACGGGACATCACTCCGGCGGGCTTCGCCGGCAAGGTTACCGGCGGCACTGCCGCGCTCCCGGTGGCGGGCGCCCGGGTGCTGTACCGGAAAAAAACCGGTTCCGGCCAGTAACTCAAGGATTTAAAAGGGGGGATTGGCGCACAAGCCAGATCAGTCAGTTTACGAGGCGCCCCCGGGCCCTGAACCGCCATTCGTCACCCCTGGGCGCCTCACCCTATTTCTCTCGTCACTTGTACCGCAACGGATGGCACTTTTGACATCTCTCTTCGCCGGCCCCGAGCCGGCTTTTTTCTGCTCTGTGTTCCCGCCTAAGGCGGCCCCTCACCGAACGCAAACCAGGCGGCAGCTCCTCAGTCGTCGCGCTTGCGGCTGATCACCTGGTAAGACTGATCGAGCTTGACCACCCAGCTGCCGCGGCCCTCACAACTTGCATCGATAACCCGGAAGCCGTACTCCTTTACCTCAATGACACCCAGTTCACAACTGACCGTCCTGAGAGCCGCCTCAATTTTCGCCTTCTCCTCTTCCGTTGGCTTTCGGTCAGCCGCCAATGTGGGTGGCGCCAGGACAAGCCAGGCGAGCAGGGGCAGGAATACTCGTTTCATCGATATTTCCTCACTCAGGGGACTCAACCGGGGGACGTCCCGGGGCACAATGCTCACGACGCGCATAGCGCATAGACAGGATCAATGTCCCCAGCCCCGGGGCCGGGAACACGGCGCCCGCCCGATCACGCGCACGGCGATTGGGACCGAATGGTAAGGTCACCCCCGGGTAGTGAGTAGGCATTAAAAAGGCGCACAGTTTACGATGCGCCACTCGGTATTGAACCGATACTCGGTGTAGTGCTCACCGTTCACCCGGTAAAGGCCATTGCCGCCGGGCACGGGATTACCATTCACATCCTCCACATCCACACCCCGCTGTATGGGACCTGGCGGAACCCTTGCTGTATTTCTGGACTTCCGACAGCCCCACCACGACTGCCACCTATACCCCTTGTATCTATGCCGCTCCTGCTTAATGCGTTTTTTGTGTAATAGCGCGCCACCGCCAACCCTAAGATCTTCACCACTCGTGCGCGATTTTTATCGCCCGGGCCCAGTCTGCGGCAGAGGCCAGGAAACAACGGTCGCCGCTTTGGGGAAGTCAACAACCTGTTGTCGCGTCTGCCGGACGTGTAGGTTTCTTTTGCCTCGCGAAGGTGCGCGCGGCGGGTTCATCTCGCAGATGCAGCTGTATGCAAGAGAGGTGTGCAATGCAGAACCGTCGTTCGCTAACCAAGATTCTTTCCATCACCGCAGTCCTGCTGCTCGGTAGCGGCACGCTGCTGGCGCCGGTTGCCCAGGCCCGCGATTACCCTCACCCCTACCAGCGGCATCCGTCCATGTACAACGGCTCTGCCTGGTTCCGGCCCGATGCCGGTGGCGGGGCGGCGCATATCCGCATCGACCTGAGCGACCAGATGGCCTACTACTACCGGGGCGGCCAGCTGGTCGGCATGTCCCCGGTTTCCACCGGCAAGCCGGGCCACCGCACGCCCACCGGCACTTTCCGCATCTCCGAGAAAAAGGTAAACCACCGCTCCAACCTGTACGGCCATTACGTCAGCCCCCGTGGTTACGTGATGCGCAGCAACGTGGATGTGCGCCGTGATCGCCGGCCTCCCGGAGCCGTGTTCCGCGGCGCGTCGATGGATTTCATGATGCGGGTGAATGGCGCCATTACCATGCACGCCGGCCGGGTGCCGGGCTGGCCCGACTCCCACGGCTGCATCCGCTTGCCCTGGCATATGGCAAAGATCTTCTTCGCCCATACTCCGGTAGGCACCAAGGTCAGCATCGTGCACTAATGCGATGCCGTGCGACCGGGCAAAAAAAGGCCCCTTTCCCGACGGGAGAGGGGCCTTTCGTTTGCGCTATCAAAGCTGACCGGATTCAGGAATGTGAGCCCTTGCTTACTGCGGCCACCTCCAGGTCGTGCGCGGTGAAGTAGTCGTGGGCAGCCCTGTTGACCCTTTTTGCCAGCGCCAGGGTAGAGACCATAGTGGGCACCGCCATCACCGCATACATACCGATGATGATACTGTTGACTGCGTTCAGTGAGGCCACCGCACCGATCACGATCAGGGCAATATAGGCGGCGGTGTAAAAGGCCTGGTAACGGGCACCAAACAGGAATACAAAGCACTTAACGCCGTAATACCAGAAGGTAACGATGGTACTGAACGCCAGGGGCAGGACCATCATCAGCAACAACACCGGCCCCCAGTGGCCGAACACCTGCGAGAACGCCTCCGCAGTCAGCGATACACCCTCGATGCCCTCCCCGTGTTGCCACACCCCGGTCAGCAAGATCACCAGCGCGGTACAGGTACATACCACCAGTGTGTCGATGATCGGCCCCACCATGGCCACCACGCCCTCGCGGATCGGCTCGGTGGTCTTGGCCGCACCGTGGGCCAGGGACTCGGTACCGATACCAGCCTCATTGGAGAAGGCCCCGCGGCTGATACCGGTGGCAATCACCGTTCCCAGTGCCCCGCCAGCCACGGCCTGCCCGGAGAAGGCATCGGTGAGGATCAGGCCCAGGGCGGCGGGCACCTGCTGCCAGAAATAGCCGATCACGATAAACGTCAGCGCCAGGTAAAAAAGCACCATGCCCGGCACTACGCGTACCGCGAACTTACCGATACGCTGGATGCGCCCGGCAATGACCACGGCTGCGGCAACCGCCAGCACCAGGCCGATGGCAAAATCGAACCACAATGAGCCATCCTCGCCCACCACGCCCAGCGGCACGGCAAAGGATTCCCGCAGCAACTGCACCGTCTGGTTGGACTGGAACACCGGCAGCATGCCGCACAGGCCGGCCACGGCGAACAACAGTGCCAGCGGCATCCAGCGCCTGCCCAGCCCCTCGCGAATCACGTACATCGGTCCGCCCTGCAGCTCGCCTGCGGCATCGCGACCGCGATACATCACCGACAGGCTGGCGGTGTAGAACTTGGTCGCCACCCCCACCAGGGCAGTCACCCACATCCAGAAGATCGCACCCGGCCCGCCGGTACTGATGGCAATTGCCACGCCGGCAATATTGCCCAGCCCCAGGGTTCCGGACAAAGCCGTGGACAGGGCCTGCCGGTGCGGTACCTGGCCGGGATCATCGGGGTTGTCGTACTTGCCCCGCAGCAGGTCGACACTGTGGCCCAGGTGGCGGTACGGCCGGCCGCGGGAAACGATCAGCAGGTAAAGGCCGCCGCCCACCAGTAGCACCAGCAGCGGAGTACCCCAGACAAAAGTGGCAAACGCGGCAAGCGCCGCATCTATGGATTGGAGGAATGACATGCGGTTTTCAGTCAATTATTGGTAGATCCCGGAGTCTATGTAGCGGCGCGCCCGCTTGTCAAAGCAGCGCCCGGCAGATGCGCGGGCCGGATACAGAAAAGCCCCTCGTCGAGGGGCTTTTCCACATACGCTGACAGCGGGTCCGTCAGGCAACGACCGGCTCGGGCTCCAGCGCGGTCGGGGCCACTTCCGGCTCACGGACAAAGAACACCGACAGGGCGCCCAGGATCATAAACACTCCCGCCAGCACGATGATGTAGATGGCCTGGTTGTCGAACACGCTGTGCAGGATCGGGCCCGCCACCAGCGCCGAGAGGATCTGCGGCGCGGCGATGGTGAAGTTGAAAATTCCCATGTAGACGCCGGTCTTGCTCGCCGGCAGCGAGTCGGACAGGATCGAGTAGGGCATGGCCAGGATCGCCGCCCAGGCGATACCCACGCCCACCATCGGCAACAACAGGCCCAGTGCGCCACTGGGCACGGTGACCTCGGTGATCAGCAGGTCCACCTGGGTCGGCGCCCCGCCCTGGAAGAACAGGAAACCGATATAGCCCAGCCCGCCCAGCAGCAGCGACAGCGCATAGGTGGGCTTGCGGCCCAATGCCCCGGCGATGCGGGTCAGCGCGATGGAAAAAATCGCAGCAAACAGGGAGTAGGCGGCGAAGATGATCCCCACCCAGTCGCCCGCGGCGCCCTTGGCAGCGGCAATGTGGTCGGGGATCTGGCCCACGGTGGCCAGGTAATCGTGGTCGAACCACTTGGCGTCCACGCCCCAGACATGCTGGGTAATGGCCGGGGTGGTATACACCCACATGATAAACAGGGCGAACCAGGAGAAGAACTGCACCACCGCCAGCTGGCGCATGGTGCGGGGCATGTTGAACAGCAACCTGGTGAATCCGCCGAGGCGCTGCAGCAGCGACTTGCGCTCCGCCAGCTCGCGGGCCAGCGCTTGCTCATCGATGCCCTTGTAGGCGTTGTACTCTTTCGGGGCATATTCTTTGGTGCGGAACACCGTCCACAGCACACTGCCCAGCAGTACCGAGGCACCGATGTAGAAGGCCCAGATCACCGAGGGCGCCACCTCGCCGCCCCTGGAGGTGTTTTCCAGGCCGATCACATTGGTAAGGATAAACGGCAGCATGGATCCCAGCACCGCCCCGATGTTGATCAGCAGCGACTGCACCGAGTAGCCCAGGGTGCGCTGCTCGGAGGGCACCATATCCGATACCAGCGCCCGGAACGGTTGCATGGTGACATTGAAGGCCGCATCCATCAGCGCCAGCATCACGCCGCCAAACAGGATCGGGGCCACGAATGCCACCACGATCCCGGCATTGGGCATAAAGGCCATTCCCACCGCCGCGGCGATGGCACCGAACAGAATATAAGGGTTGCGGCGACCGAAGCGGCTCCAGGTACGGTCGGAGGCGGAGCCCACGATCGGCTGCACAATCAGGCCCATCAGGGGCGCGACAATCCAGAACAGGGACAGTGAGTGCAGGTCCGCACCCAGATCGGAGAGGATCCGGCTGGCGTTGGCATTCTGCAGGGCAAAGCCGAACTGCACACCGAGAAAGCCGAGGCTGACATTCCAGACCTGCCAGAAAGGTAACTTGGGCTGTTTCATCTTCATCTCTGCGAGTTTCGTTATCGTTGTGGCGCGAACCTCGGTTCGCACAACGGACCGGATCCAGCAGACAGCGAGGCACCGGCACGCGAAACCGTGCAGGGCTCCCCAGGCCGGGCAGTGCCGGAGAGGCAAAGACTCATCGCTGACTGCGCGGGAGCCCCCGGTCCGGAGCTTCCCTTTATAGGTTTTGCCGGATCATGGCACGGGCAGGGTGGCCCTCCATCCTCCCCCGCCGGGGGAGTAGGCGGCCGGCCTGCATCACGGCGGGAGCCGGGAAAATGACCTTTCAGTCGCCGGGATACTGTTACCTTCGCAAGAGCGCACGCACTGTAGCGCTCTCCCCCTGCCGGGGAGGGGGATCTTTGCCGCCACCCGATACCGCACAATAACGCGTTAAGTTTCATTTTCGGCGGGAGGAAACGGTGATGAAGCGCTTACTTACACTGGTGCAGGTACTGGCCCTTGCTGCGGGGCAGTACGCCATGGCCGCCGGCACCGGGCCGGATCGCGTGGAGCCCCCCTTCTGGTGGGCCGGCATGCAGGAGCCGAGCCTCCAGCTGATGCTCCACGGGGAAGACATCGGTGATCTCACCGCCTCTGTGGACCACCCGGGGGTCGCCGTCCTCGGTACCGAGTCCACCGACAACCCCAATTACCTGTTTATCAACCTGCGCCTGGAAGCGGACGCCGGGCCCGGCACTTTTACCATCCGGCTTCAGGGCGACGGCGCCCCACACAGTGCCTTCGATTACGAACTGCTTCCCCGCACCGCGCCCCCCCGCGGCAGGCGCGGCTTCGACAGCAGCGACGCCATTTACCTGATCACCCCGGACCGCTTTGCCAATGGCAAGCCGGGCAACGATACTGCACCGGATGTGCAGGAGGGCCCGGACCGCGACGCGCCCGGAGGGCGCCACGGTGGGGATATCGCCGGCATGCGGGCGGCGCTGGACTATATCGACGGGCTCGGCTTCACCGCGATCTGGCCCAACCCACTGCTGGAGAACGACCAGCCCGGTTACTCCTACCATGGCTACTCCGCCACCGACCACTATCGCATCGACCCGCGCTTTGGCAGCAATGATGAGTTCCGCGCTTTTGTCGCCGCCGCTGGCGAACGGGGTATCGGCGTTATCCAGGATGTGGTGCTGAACCATATTGGCGACGGCCACTGGTGGCTGGACGACCTGCCCGACAGCGACTGGCTGAACGGCGCCGGCACTCGCAAGGGCGAGTTTGCGATCACCAACCACAGTCGGTTCACCCCCGTCGACCCCCACGCGAGTGACGCCGACCGGCGCCAGTTCCTCGAGGGCTGGTTTGTGGATTCCATGCCGGACATGAACCAGCGCCATCCACTGCTGGCCAACTACCTGATCCAGAATACCCTGTGGTGGATCGAGTACGCCGGCCTGAGCGGCATCCGTGCCGACACCTACTCCTACTCTGACCCGCGCTTCCTGGAGCAGTGGGCCGAGCGCATCCGCCGGGAGTACCCGGACTTCAATATTGTCGGCGAGGAGTGGACCCGCAACGCAGCGCTGGTGGCCCACTGGCAGCGCGGCGAAAGTGAGCCAGCCACCGGCGGACGCCTGAAAAGTATGATGGACTTCCCCCTGCATTATTCACTGCGGGAAGCCCTGACCGCGGAAGAGAGCTGGAGCAGCGGACTGATCCAGCTCTACGAGGGACTGGCCAACGATTTCCAGTACCCGAACCCGGAGCGACTGGTGATCTTTGGTGGCAACCATGACACCAGCCGGCTGTTCAGCCAGCTGAACGACGACCCGGCCCGGTTTCGCATGGCGGTGGCCTACCTCGCCACCATGCGCGGTATCCCGCAGTTTTTCTATGGCGACGAACTGCTGATGACCAGCCCCCGGCACCGCGCCGACGGCATCGTGCGCAGCGACTTCCCCGGCGGCTGGGCCGGCGATAAAGCCAATGGCTTCAACGGTACGGGCCTGACCGCACAGCAGAGCGCGGCCCAGACCTACGTGCGGGCGCTGTTTCGCTGGCGCCGCAACCAGCCGGTAATTCATCGCGGCAAACTCACCCACTTCGCCCCGATCGACGGGACCTATGTTTACTTTCGCCACGACACCGATGACATCGTGATGGTGGCAATCAACAAGGGGGAGGACGCAGTACCCTTCAACCGGGCGCGCTTCGCAGAGGTACTCGGCGATCGCAGGCGTGCAGTGGACGTCGTCAGCGGCCGCCAGTACCCGCTGGACGGCCTGGAAATCCCGCCCCGCGACGTCCTGGTGATGGAAATACAATAACGATCGGCAATACGGCGGCCCAACGGCCCCGGGCCCAGACAGAGATGATGATGAAGTTTAGACAGACCCTGCAACTGTGCGCCCTCGCCGGCGCCATCGCCAGTCACAGCGCCGCTGCACTGGAGTCACGCCAGTATGTGGACCACCACCTGGACGGGGGCGCACTCACCATCGAGACCAGCGATGGTGAGGTCACTCTGACGCCGATCAATGACGATGCGATTGCCGTGCATTACCGGCGCGAGGGAGTGAAACAATTACCTTCCTTCGCACTCGCCGACACGCAACGCCCGGCGGTGGAAGCCCGTCTCGAGGAACGTGAAGACCAGCTGACCTACGACCTCGGTGACCTGCACGCGGTAATCAGCAAATCGCCATTCGCCATCAGCTACCAGCGCAACGGGCAAACACTGCTAAGCGAGGAAACCGGGTTCTTTGCCACCGAGACCATGCGCGGCTTCCGCTTTGCGCTGGAAGACGGGGAGAAGCTGCTCGGCGGCGGAGAACGTGTACTGGGTATGGACAGGCGCGGCAAGCGCCTGCCGCTCTACAACCGCGCGCACTACGGCTACACCACCGAGTCCGAGCAGATGTACTTCAGCCTGCCGGCAGTGATGTCCAGCAACAAGTACATCCTGATGTTCGACAATTCCGCCACCGGCACCCTGGACCTGGGCGCCAGTGAAGAGGATGTACTGCAGTTCGAGGCGGTCGGTGGCCGTACCGCCTATGTCGTCGCCAGCGGTGACAGCTATCCGGAACTGATCGGGAACTATGTCGATGTCACCGGTCGCCAGCCGCTGCCGCCGCGCTGGGCGCTGGGCAACTTTGCCTCCCGCTTCGGCTACCACACCGAGGAAGAAGTCCGCGCGATCGTGCATAGATTCGCCGAGGAGGACTTCCCGCTGGATGCCGTGGTACTGGACCTGTTCTGGTTTGGTCCCGACATCAAGGGGCATATGGGCAACCTGGCCTGGGATCGCGAAGCTTTCCCGCAGCCGGAAAAAATGATGGCTGACTTCAGCGAGCGCGGTATCGAGACCATCCTGGTCACCGAGCCGTTTGTGCTCACCAGCTCCGAGCGCTGGGACCAGGCGGTGGCCGCAGACGCACTGGCGAAGAACCTCGCCGGGGAACCCAGGCGCTTCGATTTCTACTTCGGCAACACCGGGCTCATCGACGTGTTCGACGAGAGCGGGCGCGACTGGTTCTGGAATATCTACGATCGCCTGCTGCAACAGGGGGTCAGTGGCTGGTGGGGCGACCTGGGCGAACCGGAAGTGCACCCGTCCGATACCGTCCATGCCATCGGCATGGCAGACGAGGTGCACAACGCCTACGGCCACCGCTGGGCGCAGACCCTGTTTGAAAAGCAGACCGCCGCATACCCGGAACGCCGTCCGTTTATCATGATGCGCGCCGGTTTCCCCGGGTCGCAGCGCTACGGCATGATTCCCTGGACCGGCGACGTGGCCCGCGAATGGGGCGGTCTCAAGCCGCAGGTGGAGCTGGCCCTGTCCATGAGCCTGCTGGGCTTCGGCTACACCCACTCCGACCTGGGCGGATTTGCCGGCGGCGAGGAATTTGACCGCGAGCTCTATATTCGCTGGCTGCAGTACGGCGTGTTCCAGCCGGTCTACCGGCCCCATGCGCAGGAGCATATCGCCTCGGAGCCGGTATTCCACGACCGCACCACCCGCGATATCACCCGCGAATATATCAAGCTGCGCTACCGCCTGTTGCCGTACAACTACACCCTGGCATTCGAGAACAGCCAGAGCGGCATGCCTCTGATGCGGCCACTGTTCTTCACCGACGACAGCGACCCGGCCCTGATGGATTACAAGGATGCCTACCTGTGGGGCAATGACTTCCTGGTGGCCCCGGTAACCGAAGCCGGTGTCGACGAGGTGGAGCTGCGCCTGCCCGGTGGCGTCTGGTTCGATTACTGGACTGACGCGCAGTACAGTGGTGAAAGAGCCACTGTCGAGGTTGACCTGGAGACCATCCCGGTGCTGGTACGCGCCGGTGCGTTTATACCCACTGTAGAAGACATGGACACCACCCGGGACTATTCCAGTGAAAACCTGACACTGGACTACTACGCCCACCCGACATCCCTGGAGTCCAGCGGCTACATCTACGAGGATGATGGCAACACTGTCGACGCCTTTGCGCGCGATCGCTACGCCAGGCTGCATTTCCACGCCGAGCGCAGTGCCGACGGCATTCGTTTTGGTTTCCGCCGGGACGGTGGCGGTTACCGGGGGGAACCACAGCACCGCAGTGTGAGCCTCAACATCCATAACTGGGACCTGCAGCCGTCACAACTGCGTGCAGCCGGAACGGCGATCCCCGTACTGGACAGTGAGCGCGACCTCGAGCAGGCCGACGAAGGGGCGTGGCTGGACCAGCGCGCCAGCGTGCTGCGGGTGAAATTCAACTGGGGCCGGGAGCCCCTGCGACTCACCGTCGAGCACTGAACAAATACCACAGGCATCCACAGGAGCCTGCCCTGCAGGCCCCAAAAATCCTGGTTTCACCGAAGACCGGGAATCACGGCGACAATTAGGGAAGACGGGATTCAATGAAAACACTCAACAGACTGATCGCCACCGCGCTGCTCGCTGCCACCGCCGGCTGTGCCGGCGAGAAACAGGCTGCGCCAGCCGAAGAGTCCGCGGCGGGGACCGGCCACCCACAGAAGGCGGTGATTTACCAGACACTGCCGCGCCTGTTCGGCAACACCACCGAGACCAACAAGCCCTGGGGCACCATCGCGGAAAACGGGGTCGGCAAGTTTAACGACTTCACCCCCAAGGCCCTGGACAAAATCCGCGAGCTGGGCGCCACCCATATCTGGTACACCGGCTCCCTGCACCATGCCCTGGTAGGCGACCATAGTGAATACGGGATCAGCAACGACGATCCGGACGTGGTCAAGGGACGTGCAGGCTCACCCTATGCCATCAAGGACTACTACAGTGTGAACCCGGACCTGGCAGAGGACCCGGCCCGGCGCCTGCAGGAATTCCACCAGCTGGTCGAACGCAGTCACGACGCCGGCCTCAAGGTGATTATCGATATCGTGCCCAACCACGTAGCGCGTGCTTATGAATCCCTCGACAAGCCGGAAGGGGTGAGGGATTTCGGCAGCGAAGACGACACTTCGGTGACCTACGCCCGCGACAACAATTTTTACTATGTCATCGGCGAGGATTTCGAAGTCCCGCAGTCCGATGACTACCAGCCACTGAACGGCGAGGCCCATCCCCTGGCAGATGGCGAATTTACAGAAAGTCCGGCCAAGTGGACCGGGAACGGTGCCAGCGCGGCACAGCCGGATATCAATGACTGGTACGAAACCGTCAAGATCAATTTCGGTGTACGCCCGGACGGCAGCAAGGACTTCCCCGAATTACCGGCAGACTACGCGGAAAAGGATTACCGGGCCCACGCGGAATACTGGGCGGACAAGGACGTACCGGATTCCTGGGAGAAGTTCCGGGATATCACCCACTACTGGCTGGACTTCGGCGTGGACGGTTTTCGTTACGATATGGCCGGCATGGTACCCGTGGAGTTCTGGAGCTACCTGAATTCATCGATCAAGGTGAAGGCCCCGGAGACCCTGCTGCTGGCCGAGATCTACACCCCGGAGCGTTACCGCGACTATATTCACCTGGGCAAGATGGATTACCTGTACGACAAGGTGGGCACCTACGATGCAATCCGGGCGGTAATGGAAGGTGAAGGCAGCACCGACCGGATTGCCGAGGTCCAGGCGGAACTGCAGGATATCGCCCCGCATATGCTGCATTTTATGGAAAACCACGATGAGCAGCGTATCGCCAGCACCGAGTTTGCCGGCGACGCCCGCATGGGCAAGCCGGCCATGGTGGTCTCCGCCACGGTCTCCGCGGCACCCACCCTGCACTACTTCGGCCAGGAGTTCGGCGAGCCCGCCAGCGAGGATGCCGGCTTCGGCAAGGCCAGCCGCACCACCATCTTCGATTACTGGTCGGTACCGAGCGTGCGCCGCTGGGTAGATGGCGGCAGCTTCGATGGGGGCCGCCTTGCGGGCTATGAAAAAGAACTGCAGGCCTTCTATCGCCGCCTGCTGAATTTCTCCACCAACAGTGAAGCGCTGCGAGGTAGCTTTACTGACCTGCACGAATTTAACCGTAAATACGGCAAGGGCTACGGCCAGCAGCAGTATGCATTCGCACGCTGGTCAGGTGACGAGAGCCTGGTAGTCGTTGTGAATTTTTCCGGGAAAGAGAAGCAGCTGACGCTGGGGCTACCGGCAGAACTGGTGAAGGCATGGGACCTGGCTGACGGCAGCTATCCCCTGGTAGACCAGCTGGAACAGTCAGCAGAAGCAGAGCTGGTCGTCAGTGACGGCGATGGCGAGGTAGAACTTACCCTGCCTCCGTTTGCCGCGCATATCCTGCAGCTACAGCGCTGATCCACTCCCCTTTCCGGGGTGCGGGAACGCACCCCGGAGCCTGTCAGAAAAACTCATACTCCACCAGCAGGCGCCAGCTCTGCTCCGGGCTCACACCATCCAGGCCAAGGATCACCCCAAACTCCCATGTCAGGCTTCGGGCCCCGGTGAACCGGTGGCTCCCGCGGATGACCGGGCCGGCCCCGCGATAATCCTCGCCGACATAGAATTCCAGTGCCGGCTCAAATGACTCCTGCAGGCGATAGCGGCCCTGGAGACGCAGTTCAGTCTCCCACTCACTTTCAATCTCCCTACCCCATTCATAGCCCAGTGCCAGGTTGGCGGTGCCCACCCAACGCCCCCATTCCCGCAGCGCCAGTAAGGTAGTTGCCCCCTCCCACTGGTTCTCGCCGAATTCCTTTTCCAGCTCGAACAACAGGCCCCAGTCAGCGGCATACTCCCCCTGTTCAGTCAGCTGCCACTTTGCCTCCAGCTCAGCGGCCTCAACCTCGAGTTCGCTGTCCCCGCCATCGGCACCGATCAGGTAAATCTCGCCAGACCATCGATCGCTGAAACCATAACCGACACCCAGGCGATGCACCTGCAAACGGTCGAGCGCCGGGTCCTCCGCATCCCCGACCACCAGCGAGCGCCATTCGAGCTCCTTCTCCAAGGGTTGAACGTACGGGTCATAAACCCGATCGACCACGACGCCATCGGCGAGGACAAGCGCTGGGAGAAACAGGATTGCCGCCAGGGGCAACCCCGATTGCGATCCATATTTAAACCATGGGTGCAGCATCGGTCTGCCTTTCCCCGACCTCACGTGAGCGCGCACGCTGCCGTGCCAGGAACAATACCCCCAGCATCAGCAGCACCGACAACAGGTAAACCGTGACTTCCACAGGGGAAGGGCTTGCCTCGTAGCCGAGTAATGCGTACAGCAGCTGGCCGGCCACGGACGCCTCGGGAAGCACATCGCCACTGTTCCAGAGCGGAGCCTGCGCGGGCAGCCAATCGGCCTGGATCAACAGCTGGGTCGCCTGGAGACTCATGCCTGCCGCGACCAGGGCCAGGAGGCCACAGGCCACCCCCAGGGTATAGCGGCACGGCAACCCCAGCAGGAGGTAATAGAACAGGGCCCCGACACTGAAACCGATACCTGCACCGAGCAGGGTACCTGTAAGGACCCCCGGGAGGAGATCGGCCTGGACCACAAACGCGGAAAGGTAGAGGTAGATTTCCGAGCCCTCACGAATAATCGCCAGCGCCACAGTAACTGCCATCAACTGGGGCAGGCCCCTGCCCGAGCCGGCCCCGAGGTAAAAGCTCCGGGTCAACAACACCGCGATCCAGAGCATGAGTGTACAGATCAGCAGCTGCAGCGATGCATCGAATACTTCCTGGCCCACGCCGTCGAGCAACTGTGAAATATCACCCAGCTGAGTGCCCACGAAAACCGCCCCTGCGGCGCCCACAATGACAGATACCGATACCCAGTGCGGAGTGAGCCGGAGCAGGCGGCTCATCGCCAGCAGGATGCTGATCAGCAGTGCCGCCTCGAGGACCTCACGCAATATGATAATGACAGTATTGAGTAACATGCTTTTTACCGGGGCCCGTCACTGGGCGATAACTTTGCCCTGGGCCGTGCGGGGATTGAACTCACCAAAAAAAGGATATTCCCCGGGAGCCAGCGGCCCGATGAAGATGATGGCCCGCTGCCCGCCCATGATAACTTTCTCACGGTTAAGCTCGTAACTCTCGAATTCCTCCGGTGTCTGGTCCCGGTTGTAGACGATCAGCTTGACCTTGGTATTCGCCGGCACGATCAGCTCCGATGGATGAAACAGGTGATTGATGATTTCCAGCTCCACAACAGGCCCGCCTGCGGCGATAGCCGCTGCTGGGACTATCGACATGCAACACAGGAGAAACGACAGGTAGTTTTTCCTTATTTTTTCAATCACGAACTCCTCCCTGGCTTTCCCCATGTCCCTTTGGAAAAACCACCCCGACTTTCAGCCCGCTTGCAAACCGCGACTCGCCCAATTCCAGGCTCGCCCGGTGAAGCTGGGCGATATGTTCGACAATCGACAGGCCGAGCCCGCTGCCCTCAACCCGGTGCTGGTGCCGGTCGCCCCCGACCCGGTAAAATCGTGCGAAAATTTTTTCCCGCTCCGCCGGGGCAATACCTGGGCCGGAATCCTCCACCTGGATAAATGGCCCGGCCTCCGAAACGCCGGTTGTCATGACAATTGCCCCGCCCTCCGGCGTATACTTGCTGGCGTTGTTGAGCAGGTTATTCATTAACAGGGTCACGGCAAAATGATCGCCCTCGACCATTGCGCGCTCACCCTGCAGTTCGATGCTCTGTTGTTTTGCGGAAATGTCCTGGTAGCACTCGGCAATCACCTCCCGCGCCACCTGGTGCAAGTCCAGCTGCTCGAAGCGCGCCGGATAATGTTCCGGGTTGGTGCGGAACAGGACCAGCATCTGCTCCACCAGATGGGCCATGCGGCGAATGCTGCCGCGTAACCTGGCCAGCGCCCCATTCCCGTCCTTCCAGCCTGCCCCTTCCAGCTCCTGCTCCAGGTTGTAGAGGTGCACCTGTATTGAACTGATCGGTGTGCGCAGTTCATGCGCGGCATCGGCGGAAAAACGCCGCTCGCGCTCAAAGGACGCACGCAACCTGGCCAGCAGCGCATTGGTAGACTGGACGACTGGCAGCAATTCTTCCGGGGGCCCGGTCAACTCCAGCGGCTCCAGGTCCTCGGCGCGCTTGGATCGCAGGGCTTCCGCCAGGTCGCGCAGGCTGGAGAGGCCGCGCCCCACTACCAGCCAGATTAGCAGCGCCGCCACGGGTAGCGCGATCAGTGTCGGCAGTACCGATTCCAGCACCACTTTTTCCGCCAGTCGGTAACGCAAGTCGCTTCGCTCTGCCACCTGGATCCAGCGCCCCACTGGCGGGGAAAAATATGTGTACACGCGCCACCGGTAGCCACCGAAATTGACCTCCCGGTATCCGGCTTCGAGCCGGGCTAGGGGCTCCTCCGGCGTATTGGCAGATCTCAGCAGGCTGCGCCCATCTTCGGCCCAGATCTGCAACGCGATGTCGCCGCGGTCCGCCAGCTCTCCCCGGGCACGCTCCAGGGGCAACTTGCCTACCAGTTGGGCAGTCGCTGCAAGCTGGCGGTCAAATAACTCTTGTGCCGCCGCCATACTTTCCCGATAGCCGTGCAGCGCGGCCAGGAAATTGATCAGGGTGATGGTGGACAGCAGGGCCACCAGCAGGAAAACGCGTATCGACCTCACCGGCCCGGCCCCAGCTTATAGCCAACACCGCGTATCGTCTGGATAAATTCCGGGTAAATTTTCTTGCGCAGGTTGTGGATGTGCACATCGACAGTGTTACTGGCCACTTCCTCGCCCCAGCTGTAGAGCTTGTCTTCGAGTTGCTCCCGGCTGAGGATGTGCCCGGGACGCTCGGCCAGGGCGCGCAGGAGCGAGAACTCCCGCCGCGAAAGTTTGACCGCCTCGCCGTTGAGCAGGACTTCGTGGCTGGCGGTATTGATCACTACATTGCCGACCTGGATTTCCGCGCTGCGGCTGGCACCACTGCGACGCTCCAGGGCCCGCAAGCGGGCCAGCAGCTCATCCACCGCAAAAGGCTTGGTCAGGTAGTCATCGGCGCCGGCATCCAGCCCCTGGACTTTGGCGGACAGCTGGTCCCGCGCGGTAAGGATCATTACCGTGCTGTCGACACCCCGGTGGCGCAGGACCCCGAGGGTCTCGATGCCATCCTGGTCCGGGAGACCGAGATCGAGGATGATGAGGTCCGGGCGGGCGGCCAGCGCCAGCGCAATCCCCTCACGGCCGGTGCCGGCATGATCCACCGCGTGCCCCTGGTGGCGCAGCGCGGTGGTGATGCCGTCAGCCAGCGATTCATCATCCTCGATCAGCAGTATCCGCACTAATGGAGCTTTCCTTCGATTCTTGCTTTCAGGTCCTTGATCTCGCCCAGCCTGCCCTCGCTGGCCAGTGGTCGCCCGGCATCACGCGGTGCCATTTCGGCACGCTTGATATATTGCAGGGCACGCGCGTAATCCCTGTTCTGGAAAAGATAGTCGGCGTAGAAGTAATTGGCATCGATATCGTCTTCACCAAACGACAGGCCTTTCTGTAAGTACGTCTCCGCTTTTTTATCATCCCCAAAGCCGATTGGCCAACCGGGCACCTGGTAATACAGTGAACCCAGGCTGGTATAGGCGGCGCCATCGAGCACGCTGCCATCGATGGCAATGGCGTGCTCCAGGTCAGCCTTCGCCTCCTTCACGGCAGACAGGGCACCGAGGCCGCCTTTTGCCCCGGCATAGGATGCCCGGATGATACCGCTCCATACCCAGACCGGCGCGCTGTCGCTGTACTCGCGGGTAGCGGCACGCGCCTGCTGCGCCAGCTCCTGGAACCGGTCGGCCTGCTCCTTCGCCGGTGTGCGGTACTTGATCTGTGCCCAGGCGCGCTGCAATTCCTGCACGGTTTGCGGTGAATCCGCCGCCCAGAGCATGGGAGACAGGGCCAGGGCCAGCATGGCGGCAGCCAGGCGGCCGGGAATGGTATTTTTCACAGGGCATCTCCAGTTGGTTCGGGTTGCCTGGCATAACGGCGAATGACAGGCATTTTCTTCGACAGTGCGCTGTCCACCACGCGGGGAAACAGTGCATTGACTTTAATGAACAGCCGCTCCGGCCAGCCGATAAAACGTCGCTGGCCGACACGCTCGCCGAGCAATTCGACACAACGCTGCGCAACCGATGCCGGCGAATCGGATTTATTGCGCAACGCCCGGTTCAGGGCGCGCACCGCAGGAGTGTTCAACTCCGTGTCCACCGCCCTCGGGGCAAGGTAGTGAACCCGGACACCACTGTCGGCACACTCGCGTCGCAGCGCCTCGGTAAAACCGAACAACCCGGCCTTGCTGGCGCCGTAGGCGGTGAAACCCGGGTGCCCGATATGCCCGAAAGCGGAACCGATATTGATCACCGCCGGCATCGCACTGCGCTGCAATAACGGCAGCAGGTCGCGGGCCAGGGCCATGGGCACCAGCAGGTTCGTGTGCAGTACCCGGAGCAGCTCCTCGTCACCCATATCGCCGAGCAGCGCGAAGCGCGAAACCCCGGCGTTATTGACCAGCACATCGAGCCGCTCCTCCTCCCCACACCACTGCAACAATCGCTGTCGCCCGGCGCTGTCGAGCAGGTCTGCCACCAGCACCCGGTGCCGGTCCGGATTGGGGAGCGAGAGACGCAACTGTTCCAGTCGGTCGGCATCGCGCCCCTGCAGCAACAACCTGTCACCCCGCTCCGCCAGTTGCCGGGCAATGGCACTACCGATGCCGCCATTGGCACCGGTCAGCAAAACGGTCCTCGGTAATTTCTGCGCACGCATTTCAGGCCACCTCTGCCTGTGCCG
The DNA here is from genome assembly GCF_021729035.1 of Microbulbifer sediminum. Lineage (GTDB taxonomy): Bacteria > Pseudomonadota > Gammaproteobacteria > Pseudomonadales > Cellvibrionaceae > Microbulbifer > Microbulbifer sediminum. Next base: position 52,861 of record NZ_JAJSAP010000003.1, read on the forward strand.
GCGCCACCTGGCTGTCGACCTCGCGGAAGATGTCACCGTAAAGCCGGTAGATGACCCGGGCGCTGTGAATGATGGCCTGCTGGTCGCCGGGATCGTCGATGCGGTTCATCAGTCCCTCGAAGAACTCGACATGGTCAATGTCCAGGGCGCCGTGGGAACGCAGGTAGCTGAACGCACTTTCCGGCAGCTGCAGCGACTCGGCAATCGCCCCGGCCGCGCTGTCGGCCAACTGGATACTGGTGCCCTCCAGCACATGCACCATCCCGAAGAAGCCCAGCGGGTTGCCCCGCGCGATCGTGTCGTAGGCATAGGCGACCATCAGCTCGGTGGAGAGCAGGGGGCGGCTTCGGCGCACGGTTTCGGCGTCGCCACCACAGGCTGTGATATCGTTCAGGATCCATTCCTGGTGACCGGTTTCCTCCTCGATATACTCGGCAAGCGCCACCCTCAGCCATTCCTTACTTTCGTCCAGGCGACTGCCACAGGCCATCATCAGCGGCACCGTGTGCTTTACATGGTGGTAGGCCTGGCTGAGGAAAGCGGTGTATTCGTCCAGGGTCAGGGCACCGCGGGCACCGCGCTTGATCAGGGGGACATCCAACAACTGCTGGCGAGCGGCGGCGGTCTGTTCCTGTAACAGGTCAAAAAACTTCATGGTGACACTCTCACTGGTTCATACATGGAATCGATCAGGCTGGCATAGGCCCGGGCAATTTCGGGCCGGCGTGGACGACCATTGGCGGTCAGCAATCCCGACTGGAAATCCAGCGGCCGGGTGAGTCGCCGCCACTCTGGCAGCCGCGCATAATCGGGCAGGTTGCCGTTGACGCGCGCCAGCCAGCGATCTATTTCGGCATCGTCCGTGCCGGGTCGGGGGAAAATCAATGCACCGCAGTAGGGGCGGTCATCGCCGACCACCACACACTGGGCGACCAGCGGTGACAGCAACAACTCGCTCTCAATCCACTCGGGGGAGATATTGCGGCCGAAGGAACTGATCAGGATATTCTTGCGGCGCCCGGTAATATGCAGGAAGCCATCGGTGTCAAAAGTGCCCAGGTCGCCGGTGGCAAGCCACTCGCCGGTTTCCGCGGGCTCCCCCAGGTAGCCCAGGTACCGGGGCCCCCCCACCAGCACCTCGCCGTCCTGCACCTTGATTTCGCAGTGCGGCAATGGCCGGCCAGCGGCACCGGGACGGTCGGCACCCGGCAGGTTCAGGGCAACCACCGAGCCGCACTCCGAGAGTCCGTAGCCCTCGAACACCGGCAGGCCGTGATTGCGTGCCTGGCGTAACAGGCCGGGGGCAACCTTGCCGCCGCCCACGGCAATAAACTTCAGCGATGGTGGCGGCACCCAGCCGCTATCCACGGCGGCAATGAGCAGCCTGAGCATCTGTGGCAGCAGAATCAGGCTCTCGGGACAACTGTCCTCGATACAGGCACACAGCCGGCCTACATCCAGCTGCGAGCTGCCGGCCAGGCCGAGCTTTTCCAGCCCGGGCACAATCACCGTGCCCCCGAGCAGCCAGCTGGTATAAGCGCCTGCGACATTTTCCAGTAATGTGGCGAGCGGCAGCACACACAGGTGCCGCCGGCAGCCCAGGGAGTGCAGTGCCCGCGCCAGCGCTGCGGCGGTGGCGCACTGGGTTTCACTGGAGAGACAGACGCCGCGCGGGGTTCCGGTCGAACCGGAGGTGAACGTCACCTTGGTGACCGGCGGCGGGTAGGCCACGACACGGGGCCGCGAAATTTCCACCAGCGCCAGGCCGCCGATACTGGCAACAGCCTGGCCGGTTTCCGGCAGGGGCGTAAAACGTTCGCAGTCATCGGTGAGGATTGCCTGCATGCCACTGGCGACGATGGTGTGCGCGACCTGGCCGGGGGAGAAAAAGCCCGGCAGGGGCACCAGCACAACCCCCGCCTGCTGGCAGGCCAGATCCGCCACCAACCACTGCGGGCCATTGTCTGCATGCAGGCCGATAACCGCCAACTGCAGCGCCCGCAGCCGTGTCGCCAGGCCGCCTACTCGCTGGCACAACTGGCCGTAGGTCAGCGCGACCTCACTGCCTTCCAGTGCCAGTTCGTGTTCGGGCTGGCCCCGCAGTTGTTGCATCACCGGGGTCAGTTGCATGGCAGTTCTCCCGGCCAGCAGCCGGGCCTCCGCCGTGCAGGATTCGAGAAGAGGCTTCACAGCCGGCAGCTGCAACAGCCGCGCCCTTTCGGTGGCGACATCGATGGCGGTCACCACCGGCCGGGTGTCGTAGTAAGTTCCCCAGTCCTCCTGCGACGCGCCCAGTCGTCGCCCGTCCGCCTCACAAAGCACCAGAGGCCTGTGCGTAAGCTTGCGCAGGAGGCGTTGTACCTCGGGAGTGGCGGTGAATATTGCCCAGGTCAGGCCGGCGGCATGGAACAACTCAGCCAGCATCAGGAACAGGCACAGGCTACTGCCCCGGGTGGTGGCAACCAGGTTGCCGATTTCCACCACCCCCGTACGTCCGACCGGCTGCCGGGCAGCGCCGGCAAGTTGATGCTCGATCGGTTCGTCCAGGTACTGCTCCAGGAACAGGGTCCCCTGGTCGGCACGGCGCAGGCCCAGGGCCGCCTGCACTCCATTGGCCCCGCGCAGCGCGAGCAGGGCGGGCAGGAAGTGCCGGATCCGGGCTCCGTATACCTGTGCAAATTTGCCGGCGATATACTCCTCGACTTCGCAGCGACCGGTATCTGCCGGTGCCAGCAAATCAAATGATGGGGTAGCCAGTATTGGCCCCGCTGGCGCAGCCCGGGGAACCGTCCCTGCGTACTGACAGGATTCCAGTGACATGGCTCGACCTCGTCTGGAAGGAAGTACTGGCAGTCTACGGGGGGGAAATTAAGGCAAACTTAAGATTCCGGCACCGGCGTGCAAACCGGCACGGAAAGACACATAAAGGGGCCTGCATCCCCGCATCCTGCCGGCCACCGGCCGGGGAGAGACGGATAAAACCGCGCCACCCCAAACGCCTCGATGCGTAATCAGGCAGGATTGATTTCCATCAAGGCTGTTTCTTTTTCCGGTGCAACAATCTTCCCATTGTTTGTCATGGTCGCCGTGCACCCTGTTCGCCCGGGCAATTGTTCGTTCGCGACCGGGACAATTGCCTGCTTCACACCTACAGCCGTTGTCACCAGGAGGAAATATGCTACCGCAACCCACAGTCTTCGTCGTTGTCGACCCCAATGACGAGCGCCACGTAGCGCTCGAACGCGCCCTGACCATCGCCGGGTTGCGCAACCCGCAACCACGCCTGCTGATTTTCGTGGCGGTGGATGGCCAGGCAGTGGATACACGCGCGATCAACGACCACCTGTTCCGCGACGAGCACTGGTTCCGCGAGACCATCCGTGAACCGGTAGCCACCGCCGGACTGGAGTGTGAGATACAGGTGTGCTGGTCCAGTGACTGGCAGGGGGCCATTATCCAGGAATCCAGGCGCTGCAATGCCGAAATGGTCTACCTGCCGGTGCACGCGAAGACCAGCCGCCGCTTTACCTTTGCCGAATCCAAGTGGCAGGTGCTAAAGGGGGCCCACTGTCCGGTGGTACTGATCCGCCCCGGAGCCAAAGACCGGCGCAAGGTGGTCCTGGCCACGGTCAATTACCAGGCCAAGACTGCCAGGCAGCGCCAGCTGAATCGCCAGGTCAGCGAACGGGCCCGCTATATTGCCGGTTGCTACGAGGCGGAACTGCACCTGGTGAACGCCTATCTCGACTCCATGCTCTACCCCGACCGCGGGGCGCTGGCGAAGCTCGCCGCCAAAACCGGTGTGCCTGCCAACCGTATCCACGTGCGCCGGGGCTATACCAGTGATGTGGTGGCCGGCGTGGCTGAAGAAATTGATGCGGACGTGGTGGTAATGGGCACCCTCAACCAGTACGGCGCCACGGGTACGCTGCTGCGCGGCAATACTGCCGAGCGGGTTATCGGCGCACTGGATGTCGATGTGATGGTGTGTAATGAGTTCACTACGACAGACAGCGAAGGAGCGGTCGCACCCAGCGAAGAACCTGCGGAAGCCGACAGCTGAACCGGTTTGACCGCTATCGCCGGGACGGCGGTTGCGGCGCGCGGGCCCGGGGAGGGGCCCGCACTTATCTCATCCTTTCCGGGCTGGCCCCAGGAGCAGGATATCGAAATCGCTATCCACAGTGACAGCGCCGTTTTCCACTGTCACTTCCTGGCCCGAGTAGAAATCCTTCAGCGCAGTGCCATCGGCAAAGACATCACCCACCGAAACCTGTTTCTCGCCAGCCTCCAGGTCCAGGGCAACAACTACCGGCGCTTGCCCGTCGAGGGTACGGGCAAAAGTGTAGGGCTGGTCAGCCAGCTTGTGGTGCTTCCCTGCCCCCACCGCCGGGTACGCCTGGCGAAACTGCCCAAGCTTCTGCCAGTGCGCGAGCAGCTCGCGGGTCTCCTGCTGCTCCAGGTCCTCCCAGTTCATGGCACTGCGCAACTGGGCGTCGCCATTGGCCTGCGAGGCATTCAGCGGTCGCGCCAGCTCGTCACCGTAATAGATCTGCACCGCCCCCGGTGCCAGCATCAGTTTGGTCGCCGCTTCCCGGGTACGCTGGCGTCCGCGATCAAAGGAGTTCATGTCGTCGTGGGAAGTCAGGTAGTTGAGCACGCCTACACCGTCGAGCGGGCCACCATGCAGGTTTCCTGAATAGGTGGAAAACAGGGTCTCCCAGTCCTCATCGGCGCGCTGGGAAAAGTCGAAATTAATCAGGCTGTCAAAACCGTAGTTGAAAAAGTCCACCTGGCGATCGCCGAAATCGTAGTTGCGCCCACGAGTCATACCAAAACCGTTGGCACCAAAACCGTAGACCTCCCCAACCATGAAAAAGTCGCGGTCATCGCGCTTTTCTTGCGGATTTTCCGCCCGCCATTCGGCCAGCGCCTGACTCGCTTCCTTTTCCAGCACAGCCCAGACCTCGGGCTCCACATGCTTGGTAGTGTCCACGCGGAACCCATCCACACCGTATTCACGCACCCAGTCCGTGGCCCATTTCACCAGGTAGTACCTGGGGGCACGGGGATACCCGGTGCGCGCGAAGAATTCGTCGAGTTCCGCCAGCTCCTGCTCGAGCCGGCCTTCACGTTGCCATTTTTCCCGCAACTGCGGCGGCAGCTCCACCGGCTTTTCGCTCTCGGTACGGATATCCGGCAGATTATCGACCAGGGTACAGCTCACGGTGCCGGCGAAACCCGTCCAGTCACAGACCGGGGCAGGACGCACCCAGGATTGCGGTGCCAGCGGATCCCGCTCAGTGACCGGCCCGGTGTGATTGATGACCACGTCCAGCAACACACGAATCCCTTTGCTGCGCGCAACCTCTATGAGTTCAGCCAGCTCGGCTTCGGTGCCAAAGTTGCGATCGACCGCGGTCCAGTCTCTCGGCCAGTAACCATGGTAGGCATAGGTGCGGCCAGTCCCTTCATCGGTGGCGCCCTGTATTTGTTCGTACACAGGTGACATCCAGATGGCATCCACCCCGAGGTCATTGAAATAACCTGACTCGAGTTTCTCAATCACACCCCGCAGGTCCCCCCCCATAAAGCCGCGCAAGGGGGCAGCGTCATCTTTACGGCCGTAAGCCAGGTCATTGTCGGGGTTGCCGTTGGCAAAACGGTCGGGCAGCATGAAGTAGATCGTCGCATTGCGCCAGAAGGGGTCGACCGCCGGCGCTTCCGCCACAGTATCGACCGCCGGGCCACACCCCACCAGCAGGCCCAGTCCCGCCAGCACACTCGCAATCTTTCTCTTTATCATCTGTCGGCTTACCTGCATCCATCATGGTTATCGGACGTTATCAGGACACTCTAGCGCTGGCGCTGGCGCACGCCTCCCCCGGGCCGGGGGCGTAGCCGTGGCCAGGTAGTGGCCTGCCGCCCGTGACCTGTTGTGGCAGAATGGATGGCCAAGCAAACCGGAGCCCCGTCGCAACCAGCACCATGGACCTGATTGATACAGCCTCCCCGCCACTAACCCGTGGATGCCCGCGAATAACCTTCCTGTTACTGGCCATTGCCATCCCTATGATGTTGCCGGCCCTGGCTTTCGCCACTGGCAATCCCGGCACCGCCCAGGCCAACGTGCACGTACTGCCGCCCATGACCATGGACAGTCTCGACCGGCAGCGCACTGTGCGCATCTACCTGCCTCCGGGTTACGGCGACAGCGACCGGCGCTACCCGGTGCTCTATATGCACGATGGCCAGAACCTGTTCGACACTGCCAGCTCTTATGCCGGTGAGTGGCGCGTGGATGAGACCCTGAACCGTCTGGCGACCGAACGCGGGCTCGAACTGATCGTGGTTGGTATTGACCATGGTGGCGAGCACCGTATTCACGAACTGACGCCATTCGATCATCCGGAATACGGTGCCGCGGAAGGCGCGGCCTACCTGGAGTTCCTGGTGGGGCAGCTCAAGCCGTTTGTGGACGCGCGGTTCAACACGATGCCCGGCCGTGACCACACCGCTATCATGGGCAGCTCCCTTGGCGGATTGATTTCCCACTACGCCCTGCTGCGCTATCCGGAGGTATTTTCCCGCGCCGCAGTGTTCTCCCCGGCCTACTGGGTTGCGCCGGGCATCTACCCCCTGGCCGCCGAGTCAGCTGACGGGGCCAGATCGCGCCTGTACCTGCTGATGGGCGGGGCTGAGGGCGAGGATATGGTAAGCGGCTACCTCAGGATGCAGACCCTTCTACAGCGCCAAATACCACCTTCCTGCCTGCGCACGCGGCTGGTGCCGGACGGCGGCCACAACGAAGGATTCTGGCGCGACGAGTTTGCCCGGGCGGTCAACTGGTTGTTCCCCACCCGTCCGGCGGCTGGCCGGGACCTGTCCGCTTTGTGACTACCCGCGCCCGAGGATACTGTTGCATGGGCGGCACCAACCGGGGCGATCCCGGCCGGCGGCCCGGACGCAACCAGCAGGGCAGGAAACCGCCGGTTGCACCCGCTGTCTGAAGTTTTATGCTCAACAGTGTACGGTAGATGGTCTTTTGATCCGGAGAGCGTGCCGCTGTTAAACCGGTATATTCATGGGCGACCGCCAAACTACAAGGCAAAGGGGATACAGACTATGTCAGAACAGAATTCGAGCCAGGGCTGGATCATCGGGCTGGCTGTCGTGATCGTATTGGCGATTGGCGCATATTTCTTCCTCTCATCCCCGCCTGAGCCAGAAACGCCCGAGCCGGCTGTGAGCGAACCCGAGCCGGAGCCCGAACCCGAGCCCGAAGTGGACCTTGAACCGGAACCCGAGATGGCGGACACCAGTGAGCCGGAACCCGCCCCAGAGCCAGAACGGGAGCTGCCACCGCTGAACGATAGCGACAAGGCTGTCAGCCAGGATCTGCTGAGCCTGGCCCCGGAAGGCGCGCTGGGTCGGTGGCTCGTATCTGACGAGGTTATCCGCAAGTGGGTTGCAGCGGTCAACGCGGCTTCCAGCGGCCAGATGATGGCCAAGAATCGCCCTTACAAATCGCCAAAGGGCTCGCTGGCGGTGGAGGAGACGGGAGCCACCGGCATGGTCCTGTCGGAGGAGAACTACCAGCGTTACGATACCCCTGTGCGCCTGCTGGCCAGCATGGATAATGATGCTGCCCTGGCACTGTACAGGTTCTGGTATCCGCGCCTGGCGGAGGCATTTGCCGAACTGGGAATGCAGGACCGCACCTTCCACGACCAGGTGTTGAAAGCCATTGATGTGGCTCTCGACGCGCCGAAAGCCGAACAGCCCATCCAGCTGGTGCGCCCCTCGGTCTACTTCAAGTTCGCAGATCCCAATATGGAAAAGCTGCCCGGTGTCCACAAGCTGATGATCCGCATGGGGCCGGACAATGCGGCACGGGTAAAGGAAAAACTCGAGGCACTCAAGGCAGAGCTGGAGCAGTACCAGCCCCCACAGTGAGATGCGTGCCACGCCCTGGCCGGGGAACCGGCCCGGGCAGCCCTTAATACCCTGACGCGCACTTACTGCACATATACCCGGTATCCCCAGGGTGGCAGCCTGAGGCTGAGCCCCCGGTCCAGCTCTACCTCCTGTTGGGAAAAGAGCTCGGTATAGGCGCCGGGATACAGTGTATCCGCGAAAGTAACCTCCCGTTCCTGTCCGGAGAAGTTCATCACGGCGAATATCTTGTCCCGCTCGTTCTCACGGATAAAGCTGAACACCTCCTGCGGACTGGAATTAGGAACCTTCACCATGGTGGCACCGGCAGCGCCATTCCAGAGCGCGGTATTTTCTTTCTTCAGGTGCAGCAATGTCTGGTAAAGATCCCCAGTGGGGTCCGCCTTCCACTCGATCGGGTCTTTCTCAAAAAACTCCAGTCTCTTGCGGTTGCCGGCCTCCTGGCCGTTGTAGACCAACGGCATTCCCTCACCCACTACCGACAGCACAATGGTTGCCTCCAGTCCCTGGCCAAAGGCTTCATACTGGGTGGCTTCCCAGGAATTCTTGTCATGGTTGGACACAAACACCATGCGATAGGAATCACGGGGATAGGCGCTTTCATCCCAGGAGTAATAGGTGAACAGTCGGTCCAGGCCGGCCTTGCCCTGAGTGATGGCATGCATGATGTCCCACCAGCTCCATGCGTAAGTCATATCAAACGCATGCTCATGCAGGTCGCGTGACTCCCACTCGGCCAGCATGAACACGGGCTTGATACTATCCAGCCGGCGCCGTGCATTTTCCCAGAAATCCAGTGGCACAAAGCCGGCCACGTCCGCACGGAAACCATCGACGTTGACTTCTTCTACCCAGTAGGCCATCGCCTCGGTCATGTACTTTCGTAAACCGGGTTTGCTGTAATCCAGGTCAATAATATCGCTCCAGTCCCACCACGGCGTCGGCCGGAAATTCCCATTGTGGTCTCGCTCATACCACTCCGGATGCTGGTATCGTAGTTCGTTATCCCAGGCCGTATGGTTGGCGACCCAGTCCAGGATGACATACATATCCAGCGCATGGGCGGCATCAATAAACTCCTTCAGGTCTTCCAGGGAGCCGAATTCAGGGTTCACACCGTAATAATCCTTCACCGAGTAAGGACTCCCCAGAGTCCCCTTGCGGTTTTCTTTGCCAATGGGGTGAATCGGCATCAGCCAGATAATATCGGTGCCCAGCGCCTTGATGCGGGGCAGCTGTTTCCGGGCAGCGCTGAAGGTGCCCTGCTCCGTAAACTGGCGGGTATTCAGCTGGTAGATGGAAGCATTGCGGGACCACTGTGGGTGCTCGACCTTTACGTAGGGTTCGGGCTCATAACTGATTTCCGCGGGCCCCGGGCCGGTTTCCGCCCGCTGCTGGCAGGCAGCCAATAAAACAGCGGCAAGGGCGGGTAGCAAATAGCGAATCATTCTCTCCCCCATAGGTGGGTATTCGTGCGAAGTTCCTGACGGGGCAATTGGTACCTAACCCCGTGGCAGGAAGGTGTCATGGTCGGGCAGCTTTTTGACCGTGCCATCGATCAACGTCCTGAGGCTGGACATCAGGTCCGCCAGCTGGGCCTCCGACAGTGAATCGGCGATGGTGTGATGATCTTCAGGAATGATGCCCTGGCCGATCATCACCTGCTGCCAGGCCGCTTCACTGAAGAGGTCATCGTAATCGCGGTACACCTTGCCGGTCTTGCGGAAAAGCTCGATCTTGTCGCCGAGGGTCGTGGGAATATCCATCCGTTCACACTCCCGCCAGAAGTCGCTGTCACGGCGCTGGTTGGCCTTGTAGTGCAGGATGATGAAGTCGCGGATGCGCTCCATTTCCACCCGCGACTGCCGGTTAAACTCGGCCACCTCTTGCGGACAGACACCCGCGTGGGGAAAACTCCTCACCAGCCGTATTGCCGCTGATTGCACCAGGTGAATACTGGTGGACTCCAGCGGTTCCAGGAAGCCGCTCGACAGGCCAATGCTGACTACATTCTTGTTCCACTGCTTACGGCGATAACCGGTGCGGAAACAGATCTTTCGCGGCTCATCCAGTGGCTCAGCGTCGAGGCTGGCCAACAGGGCTTCACGTGCCTGGTCGTCATGCCAGTGGCGACTGGAATACACCATGCCATTGCCCGTGCGGTGCTGCAGCGGGATACGCCACTGCCAGCCCGCCTCGTGGGCAATGGAGCGTGTATAGGGAGCAATGGGCTTCACTGCAGAACTGGGCACTGCCAGTGCGCGATCGCAGGGCAGCCAGTGGGACCAGTCCTCGTACCCCGTACCCAGCTTCTTCTCAATCAGCAACGCCGCCATCCCGGAGCAATCAATATAGAAGTCGCCCCCGACTCGCTGGCCGCCCTCCAGCACCAGGCTGTCGATAAAGCCATTGTCCGGCCGGACATCCACTTCACTGACGGTGCCTTCAATCCGCTTTACACCTTTGCCCTCCGCATAGCGGCGCAGGAACTGTGCGTAAAGGCCGGCATCGAAATGGTAGGCATAGGAGATCCCGGGAAGACTGGTGCCCGGAATCTGCGCCAGGCGGGAAAACTTGTTTTGCTGTGCGGCCTTGTAGTTGAGGGAATAGTCCCAGAGGCTGGAATCGTCACCCTGTTCACGACTTCTCTTCCAGAAATGATGGAAATCGCAAAAGGGGAAGTTCTTGCCGATGGTACCGAAGGCATGCATATAGCTTTCGCCCCGGCGATACCAGTTCTCAAACTGGATGCCCAGCTTGATGGTACCTTTTGTTTCCCGCAGGAATTCCTGCTCGTCCAGCCCCAGTGCCTGGTTGTAATTCAGGATTGGTGGGATGGTCGCCTCGCCGACACCGACCGTACCAATTTTATCGGACTCCACCAGGGTGATATTGATGGACTTGCCGAGCATCTTGACCAGCAGTGCCGCGGTCATCCAGCCGGCGGTACCGCCTCCCAGTATGACCACATCTCTTATTATTTTTTCATTCACTGTGTACACCTGAAACCGGGATATGGAGTGTTTTCCGGAAATAAAAAAGCCCTTGTAATAAAGCTATTACAAGGGCTTTGTCTGGCTCAACCTCTAACCGCGGGGATTACAGCTCGTAGCTGAAGCCCAGCAGGTAGGTGCTGCCGTAGCTCTGGTAGTCACGAACCTGCAACGAGTTGTCCCCACTCAGGGTGGTGAACGGTTCGTCGGTCAGGTTCTGGCCCTGCAGGAACACGGACAGTCCCTCCAGGCCACTGATACCGGCATCGGCAAAGTCATAGCCAAGCTGGACATCGACAATGGTCTCGCCGACAACGTCCACCTGCTGGGTGCTGAAGCCCAGGCCGTATACCTCGCCCTTGAAGTCGTCACGCTTGCGCATGCTGGCCCGGGCGGAGAAACCGTACTTCTCATAATAGGCGGTCAGGGTCTGGATGCTGTCGGACAGGCCCGGCAGCTGGTAGTCGTTGCCGTTCGGGTCCTGGATGTCGGATTCCAGACCGGTGTGGCTGGCCAGCAGGCCGAAACCGTCCAGGCTCTCGGAGAAGATATTGAACGGCAGGGTCACTGCCAGCTCGTAACCACTCAGAGTACCGCCGCCGCCGTTCACTTTACCGGTGCCGGTAGCAGTGGAGAACTCGGGCACCTCACCGGTAGCCGGATCTGCGACACCTGCCAGTTCAACCTGGTAGCTGCCGTCGAAAGTCCACTGGTCCAGGTCTTTCCAGAACAGCGCCACGGAGAAGTAACCTTCTTCGCTGAAGTAGTTCTCGTACGAGAGGTCTACACCCAGCGCCTCTTTCGGCTCCAGCTTCGGGTTACCACCGCTGATGCTCCAGAAGTTGCCATTATCGTCCGGCTGCTGGTTGTAGTTGACCGAGACAGAAGCGTTCATCTCATCCAGGCGCGCACGGGAGATGGTCTGGGCGGCACCGAAACGAAGGGTCTGCCGCTCATCCAGTTCCAGGGCCAGGTTCAGGCTCGGCAGGAAGTGGCTGTAATCGTGGCTGATATCGGTCGGGGTGGCCACGACCAGGCCATCAATCACTTCAGCTGCGAAACCCTGTGAGCTCTGCTCGGTGTAGACATAACGCAGGCCCGCATTACCGGTCAGCGGCAGTCCCGCAACCTGGGTTTCGAAGTTGGCCTGGGCAAATGCGGAAGTGATTTCCTCGCCCACGGTCCAGGATCCGGTCAGGTGCTTGATGTCTGTGCGGGACTCGGCCAGCAGGTTGTAGTAGCCATCGTCCAGCATCGCTGCCGCGTCATAGGCGATCATGTTGCCCATGCCGATAAAGTCGAGGGACGCAGTGCCCAGGCGATACTGTTCCGGCACAACCACGGTATCCGGGAAGTCGGTCAGGGTCATGTAGTAACCCTCAGAGCGTTTGCTCTTCTCCCGATCGCGATAGGAGACACCATAGGAAATCTCGTTGACGATACCGACTTCCACCATCTGGCTGGCAGCCAGCTTCAGGGAGGTAAGCTCGTCATCGATTTCCGGGGTATTCAGGAAGCCGTCCTGCGCCGCGTTGACGTAGGGGTCGCCATCTACCAGGCCGTATTCATTGTTCAGTGCGGCACTGTAACCCCAGGTCAGCGGGCCGCCCAGCTGGATCAGGTTCCAGTCACTGTAATCCAGGCCGTGCTCGAACCTGGCACCGGTGTTACCACCATCAAAGGTGTAAGTCAGATCGTCGGCGATGCCTTCGCTGTCGCCACGACCGGTACCGGAATAACTCTCGAAGCTCCAGATTTTCCGTTCAACCGCAGAGTGGGCGGCGTCGAATTCAATCTGCAGGGTGTCGGTCAGGTCGTACTTGGTGTTGAAACCGAACGATTTCAGGTCCGCTGAGCGGGTTTCCAGATCGTTACGGACAACAACGCGCTGGCCCTCGGTCGTGGCACTGGTGATAAAGCCGCTGGCCGGATCGACGGTAGCGCTTTGCGGGTTGATGGAACCCTGGCCCCAGGCAAAGGGAATCTCGATACCGCGCAGGATCTTCTCGTCAGCGAAATCCACGTACAGGGCATCGAAGGTCATGTTCAGCTTTTCATTCGGCTGCGCCTCGACCACCAGCATGGTGCTGTCGCGGTCCAGGACAGAGGAACGTACAAACGGCTTGGCACCACCCAGGATGGAGTAGGCATTGCCGTCTTCAGCGGTGAACTCGGGGTAGCCCCAGGCATTCCAGCGCTCTTCCTGGTTCGGCGAGCTCATGGTGTTGTGGGCGAAAGCCACACCGATGGTATCGTCGGCGAACTGGTCGATATAGGAGATGGTCGCGCGATGGCCGTCATCCTCACCATCGGGATTCAGCTTGTCGAAGCTGGTCATCTCGTACTGGGTGTTCACCTTGATGACACGCTCGCCACGCTCCAGCGGCTTGACCGTCTGCATGTCGATGACACCGGCGATGCCCTCGGCCTCGAGGCTCGCGGTCGGCGTCTTGTAGACAGTCACACCACTCATGATCTCGGAGGGGTATAGGTCAAACTCGACGCCGCGGTTATCACTGATGGACACCTGCTCACGACCATTGAAGGTGGTGGCACTCTCATTCTCGCCGAAACCGCGGATGGAGACGCGGCTGGCGCGGCCATCCAGGCGCTGGGCCGCGAGGCCAGGCAGGCGGGCAATGGATTCGGCGATGGAGGAGTCGGGCAGTTTACCGATATCCTCGGCAGAAATGGCCTCAACAACGGCCTTGGCGTCACGCTTGGTGTCGATGGAATCCATCACACTCTTGCGGAAACCGGTGACGGTTACCTCTTCCAGCGAACTTGCGCCCTCTTCCTGTGCATAGGCGCCGATGGAAGTGGTCACAGAGGCTGCGATGGCTGCGGACAGCAGGGCTGGCCGGAACCGCTTGTTGTTAGAACTCATCATCATCTCCCTGGACTTATCGTTATGGTGAGTACCCTGCATCCTAGGCATACCCATCGTCCTTGACCTCCTCCCCCGAGGGGGGAGGAGGGGGAGAGATCACAGCGCCCCTTTGCTGGGGCGTCCGATCGCACCGTAAGTCGTCTGGTCTTCTGGTTAAAAAGTGCTTCAGATGGCCCGCCGTTCAGCGATCCAGCTGGGCCGCCGCCCCCAACAGGGCCTGGAAACCGGCATTCAGCGTGTATACCGGTACCGTCTGCATCCATTCCCGCAGGCGCCCCTTGGCCAGGAAGCGCTGCTCGAACTCGCTCTCGGGGAGCAGGGTCTCGATCCGCGGCAGAATCCCCCCGCCCAGGAATACGCCGCCGCGGGCGGCGAAATAGGCGGCAACGTCCCCGGCGGTGCTGCCGAGGAAGTTGAGAAAATCGATCAGTGTCTCGCGACACATGGGGTCTGTCCCCTCCAGCCCGCGACAGCTCACATCCGGCGGCGTGAGTTCTTCGGCCTCACGGCCGTTGAGCGCACAGACCGCGCGGTAGAGATTCACCAGGCCGCTCCCGGACAGGATCCACTCATTGAAAACCGGCTGCTGTTCACGCACCAGGATCTGCAGCAGCTCCATCTCACGGGGGCTGGAGACCGGCAGGTTGGCGTGTCCGCCCTCGCCCGCCACCACGTAGTGGCGCCCGCCCTCGCGAATGAGGCCCGCAACCCCCAGGCCGGTGCCCGGCCCCAGCACCGCCATGGTGGCGTCCTCGATTCGCGGGGCGTCCCGCAGGATCTTGTATTCGTCCTCGCCCAGCAGCGGCAGCGACAGCGCCAGCGCGGCGAAGTCATTCATCAACTGCGCCTCGGCCAGGCCGTGGCGGGTCCGCAGCCCGGCGGCATCGATATGCCAGCCCAGGTTGGTCATGTAGACCCGGCCACCGGTATCATTTTTTTCCACCGGCCCGGCACAGGCGATACACGCGCGCTCCGGCACCGGCTGCTCGAGGCTCTCAAGCCAGTGTTCCAGTGCGGCATCAAAACCGCCAAACTCACGGCAGTTCACTACCTTGAGCGCTTCCAGCGAGTAACCGGAGCCGGTTGGGTTGGCAATGGCAAATCGGGCGTTGGTGCCACCGATATCCGCGACGATACTTGTCATTGGTCTTCCTGTTCTTTCCCCGGGAGTCAGCGGGCGCGTAAGGTACGGGCCCGGCCCCGATAAATCCAGCTTTTTTGGATGTTTTTCCAGCAACTTTGACTGAACCGGGCGTCACCCCCGGCGCCCGGGCATCCAGAAATTGTAAGAGGTGAATTCGATTCCTGCCGCGTTCAGCCCCTGGCCCGCGATTCCCTAGCCCTTGACCGCCCCGGCGGACAACCCGGACACCAGGAATCTCTGCAATGCCAGGAACAGAGCGATCACCGGCAGTGACACCAGGATGGCCCCGGCAGCGAAGTAGCCCCACTCTGAGGCATAGTCGCTGACAAAGAAACGCAGGCCCACCGGCACCGTATAGAGCGCCTCATCATCCATGAAGATGGACGCGAGAATGAACTCGTTCCAGGCCGTCATAAACGAGAACAGGCCCGTCACCGCAATGGCGGGGCGCGCCAGCGGCAGGATGATCCGGTAAAAAATCGTGAGCCGTGACGCCCCTTCCAAAAGTGCCGACTCCTCGATCTCGTACGGCAGGGTGTCGAAGTAACCCTTCAGCATCCACACGCAGAACGGCAGCGCCGTAATGGCATAGACCAGGACCAGCCCCAGCCAGCTGTTCCCCAGCCCCAACCACTGCACCACGATCACGTACAGCGGGATCAGCATCAGCACGGCGGGAAACATCTGTGAAATCAGGAACAGCACCAGTCCCCGGTCGCGACCGGGGAAACGGAAACGGGAAAACGCATAAGCGGCGGAACAGGACAGCGCCAGCCCCACCAGCGTGGTGGACAGTGACACCACCAGGCTGTTCAGCAGCCAGCGCATAAACGGCTGCTCGGTGAGCACCGCGCGGAAGTTTTCCAGTGACCACTGCTGGGGCAGTGGCACCAGCGCCGCCAGCTGCCGCCAGAAACCGGCGTCGTCCGGCAGCGCCACCAGCTGCAGGGACTGCTGCCCGGAAAACGCCAGGCTCACCACCCACAGCAGCGGATAGACCACCACGGCGCCGGCAAACAGCAGCAGGGCAAATCGCCAGCTGAAGATATCACCCACCACTCTTTTAATGCGCGCAGCAGCCCCCGACTTACCCGCTGCTATCCAGGTATCCGTGACAATCCGCGAATGGCTCATCTGCCCGCCTCCAGGGTCCGCGACACCCGCATCTGCCACATGGCATAGCACAGCAGCAGGACCAGGATCACCATGGAATAAGCCGCCGCGTAGGCGTACTGGTATTTCTCGAAACCGATACGGAAAGCCCGGGTGATCAGGATATCGTTGGCCCCTGCCGGCGCCCCGTCACTCACCAGGTAAATCACATTGAACATGTTGAACGTCCACACCACCGACAGGATCACCGCCGGGACCAGCACCGGTTTCAGCAGCGGCAGGGTAATCCGGCGGAACTGGATCCAGCGACTGGCACCCTCTACCCGCGCCGCCTCATAAAGGTCGCGGGGTATCGACTGCAGGCCGCCCAGGATCACCACCATCATAAAGGGGATGCTCAGCCAGACATTGGTCACCAGCCCGGTAAAGAAGCTGGTGCCCACCGAATCGAACCAGGCCACCGGCGCCAGGCCCACCACCTGCAGCGCCTGGTTGATGACTCCGAACTGCGGGTGGAACATGCCCTTCCACACCAGCGCGGTGATGTAGTTGGGAATCGCCCACGGCAGGATCAACAGCACCCGGAACCAGGTACGCCCGAAAATGGGCCGGTCCAGCGCCAGCGCGAGTACCAGGGCCAGCCCCACGGCCAGGATCACATTGCTGGCGGTCCAGGCAATGGTCACCAGCAGGGTCCAGTAGAAGTTGTCGTAATTGATGCTGCGCCCGTCGCCCTCGCCGTACCAGAGGTTCCAGTCGCCGAGGATACTGGCGTAGTTATCCAGTCCCAGCCAGCGGGTGGCAAACGGGGTGTTTTCGTTCAGCAGCGTGGTGTCCGTGAAAGACAGCAGCAGGCCGTACAGCAGCGGGAAGAACACCAGCAGCAGCATGCCCAGCATGGCCGGCAGGATATACAGGTAGGCGGTGCGATGGGTGCGCCAGCTGGCCGCGATTCGCTGGCGTCGGCGCCACAACTCCACAGCGAGCCCGGACAGGCACAGTGCGATGACCAGCCAGACCCAGCCCGGTACCGACCGGGGTGTGTCACTTCTTTGCTGCGCCAGCTCCAGGGCTGCCACATCCCGCTGTACCTCGCCCTGCAATCGCTGCATTTCCTCCGCCGGCCGGGCCGCGCCCTTCACCACTTTTTTCAGGGCATTTTCCAGCGGCTTCCACAGCAGCGTCATCTGCGGCAGGTTGGGGATAGCGACCGCGGTATCCAGCTGGCGACGGAATGCCTGGGCACTGGCGTCGGCCATCACTTCAGGATGGGAGAAAACCGCCAGGTTGGCCGGCAACTGGCCACCGGCGACCGCCATGCGCAGCCCGGCCGCTTCGCCGGTCAGGTAGCGCATCAGGCCATAGGCCGCCTGCCGGTCCTGGCTCCACGGGGACAGGAAGATGCCCTCCACCGCCGTCCAGGGTGCCAGCGGCGCACCGCTGGTGTTGTTGTACGGCAGCGGGGCCACTCCGTAATCCATATCGGGGCTGATTTCCCCCAGCATCCAGGGGCCACTGATCACCATGGCCGCCCGCCCCTGGTTGAACAGGTTGGTCACCAGGGTGCTGTTGGGCTCTTCCGGCAGGATGCGCTCGTCACGCACCCAGCCCAGCAGCTGCTCCAGCGAACGGATATTGCCATCACTGTCCAGCGCCAGGCGACCGGAGCGATCGAAGGGCCCGCTGCCGAAACTGTTCAGCAGCGCGCCGTGAAAGAAGGGTTCTGTGTAGTTGTAGGCGAGGCCGAAGCGGCCGCGCTGGCGATCGGTGTGGCGGCGGGCCAGGGCCACCAGCTCGTCCGTGGTCTCGGGCGGGGACTCTACCAGCGCCCGGTTGTAGATCAGCGCGGTGCTCTTGAAGTTGAACGGCAGCCCGTAGAGGCGGCCCTCGAAGCGCATCGCCTCCACCAGGCTGGCGGGGAAGCGCCGCAGGGTCTCTGCGGAAACCAGGTCATCCACCGGGGCAACCGTGTTACCGGCGCGGGCCCAGCCGCCGATGCGGTCATGGCCGAAGATAAACAGGTCCGGCCCCTGTCCGCGCGGGACTGCAGCGGAGAGTTTGTCGGCAAAACTGCCAAACGGTACCGCCAGCGCCCGCACACGGGTCTCCCGCTGGCTGCGATTATACTGCTCCAGCAGCTGCTCCAGTGCCTGGCGCTCCTCACCGCGATAGCCATGCCAGAGCAGCAGCTCATCGGACTGCTGGGCGGCAACGGGCTGAGTGGCAAGGCCAAGCAGGAAAAAAAGCACCGTCAGCAACAGGTGACCCGCGGGCAGGCGCCCACGCACAGGGGATTTGCACTGCAACTCCCCGTCGGTCAGGTCCCGGCCGCTGGCGGTGCCGGTCACAGCACCGGCTCCGCGTGCCCGACCGGCTGCGACAGCCGGATACGCTGGCGGCTGCCGGCGTCGAACAGGTAGACCGCCTGCGGGTCGAAAGCGAGTTCAATGGTTTCGCCCGCGGCCAGCGGGCGCAGGCCGGGCAGGCGCGCAACCAGGCGCTCCTCGCCCACCCCCAGGTGCACCAGCATTTCCGCACCCAGGGTCTCCACCATCTCGATAGCGGCGCGCAGGCGCGGCCAATGGTCCGGCGCGGCCGCTGCATATTCAAGTTTTTCCGGGCGCAGCCCCAGCAGTAGCTCGCCGCCCAACCCGGACAGGCCTGCCAGCGGCAGGTCCAGCAGCCGGTTGGATGCCCGCTCGCCGCCGTTGCGCACCGGGATGATGTTCATCGGCGGCGACCCCATGAAACCGGCCACGAACACGTTGTCCGGGTCGTTGTAGAGTTCCATCGGGGTTCCCACCTGCATCAACTCCCCGGCATTGAGGATCGCGATGCGCTGGCCGAGAGTCATGGCCTCGACCTGGTCGTGGGTAACGTAAACCGAGGTGGTGGCGAACTCCCGGTGCAGCCGGGCGATATTGGCCCGCATCTGCACCCGCAGCTCGGCGTCCAGGTTGGAAAGTGGCTCGTCGAACAGGAATACCTGCGGGTCGCGCACCATGGCGCGACCCAGGGCCACTCGCTGGCACTGCCCCCCGGACAGCTGTCCGGGCTTGCGCCCCAGCAGGTCGGCGAGCCCCAGGGTCTGTGCGGCGCGCTCGATTTTTTCGCGGATAACCGCTTCCGGCTCCCGGCGCACCCGCAGGCCGAAGGCCATGTTCTCGAACACGGTCATGTGCGGGTAGAGGGCGTAATTCTGGAACACCATTGCCACGTCGCGCTCGCCGGGCACCACGTCATTGACCAGCCGATCACCGATCCACAGCTCGCCACCACTCACCGACTCCAGGCCGGCAATCATACGCAGGGTGGTGGACTTGCCGCAGCCGGAGGGCCCGACCAGCACCATGAACTCCCCGTCCCGCACGCACAAGTCCAGGCCCGGCACCGTCGGCTGGCTGCCCGGGTACTGTTTGACCACACGCTTGAACTCAATGCCGGCCACGGGAACACCTCGCTCTGGCGCAGGCGCCGTTCGGGAACAGGGAGCTGGATTTAGTCATCGACGCACAACTTCGTCTTGTTTTCTATCGCGCACAATACTGCCACGCATCGGCACGCAGGACAGCCGGCTATTCTTGACCGCCAGGTCCGGCGAGGCATCCACCCCATCCAGGGCGTAGGCATGGGCACCATTGGGCGCCGTTGCCGGGGTCAGGGGCAGCCCGCTTGCCAGTGGGCCGATGGGGCCACAAGCAAAAAGCGAACAATAATTGAACAACATTAAAAGATCAATTTTTAGACAGTTTTTGCAGGAACACGCCGATCTCCCGCTCCACCTGCACGTCGCCACGGGCCCTGGCCACTTCCAGCCCCCGCTCAAAAGCCAGCCGCGCCCGCTGCTCTTCCCCCAGAGCCATCCTGCTGCGCCCCAGTAGCTTCCAGGCCGCGGAATGGTCGGGCATCTGCTCTGTGCACAGCTGCAGGTGCTCCGCCGCCTCCGCATAGGACTTTGCATTGAACAGCGCACTGCCGAGGCCGAAACGCAGCAGGGCGGAGTCCTGTCCTGCCTCCAGTTGCGCCCGCAGGCGCTCGATGATTGGATTGGTCATGGGTGCTCGGTTTTCTCCCGGGTTAGAATCCATGGTCACGTACAATAATGAGGGGACACCACTGTGAAAAGAGCACTCGTATCGCTGGCCATTGGTGGGGCGCTGGTCGCCGGCGCACCAGCCATGGCGGCCGAACCGGAGCAGCAACTGAAAAACACCGAGGACAAGGTGATCGAGTGGCGCCGCCATCTCCACCAGAACCCGGAACTGGGCAACCGCGAATTCGAAACCGCCAAATACATCCAGCAGCACCTGGAGCAACTCGGCCTGGAAGTGGAAACCGGCATCGCCCACACCGGCGTGGTGGGCCTCCTCAAGGGCGGCAGGCCCGGCCCCACCGTGGCGCTGCGGGCCGACATGGACGCACTGCCAGTCACCGAGCAGGTGGATTTGCCGTTCGCGTCAAAGGTGAAAACCCAGTTCAACGGCGAGGAAGTGGGTGTGATGCACGCCTGTGGCCACGACACCCATGTAGCCATGCTGATGGGCGCGGCCGAAGTGCTCGCCGGCATGCGCGACGAGCTGCAGGGCAATGTGTTGTTCGTCTTCCAGCCCGCCGAAGAGGGCGCGCCCGAGGGCGAAGAGGGGGGCGCGGAGCTGATGCTCAAGGAAGGCCTGTTCAAGAAATACCGACCCGATGTGGCCTTCGGCCAGCATGTCACCTCAAACCTGCCGACCGGCGTGATCGGTTACCGTTCCGGGCCGCTGATGGCAAGCTCGGACAAGTTCCGCATTATGGTCAAGGGACGCCAGACCCATGGCTCACGCCCCTGGGGCGGTGTCGATCCCATCACCACTGCGGCCCAGATCGTTATGGGCACCCAGACCATTGTCAGCCGCCAGATTGACATCACCAAGGAGCCGGCCGTGGTTTCCTTCGGCAAGATCGACGGTGGCGTCCGCAACAATATCATCCCGGATGAGGTGGAGCTGGTGGGCACAATCCGCAACTTTGACATGGACAACCGCCAGCAGATTTTCGAACGCCTGAAAGTCACCGCCGAGAATATCGCTGCCAGCACGGGCGCCGAGGCGGACGTGACCATCTACGAGGGCTACCCGGTCACGGTCAACAACCCCGAACTCACAGAATTCGCCCTGCCCGTCGTGCGTCAGGCCGCCGGTGAGCAGAAAGTGATGGAGATTCCCAAGATCACCGGGGCCGAGGACTTCTCTTTCTTCGCCAACGAAGTCCCGGGTTTCTACTATTTCCTCGGCGTGACACCGTCGGGTAAAGACCCACGTACCGCGCCCAGCAACCACTCACCGCGCTTCTACGTGGACGAGGCGGCGCTGAAGGTGGGTACCGAGGCACTCACCCGGCTGGCCCTGGACTATATGGAGAGCAACGCCAACCGCAACGCGGGGAATTGATCCCTTCCACACTCCCGGCGGCGCGCAGGCGCCGCCGGGCCACTCTTGTACACGCCTGAAGCCACGACCCATCCTGTTCCCCCTGCGCCAGAGACATCCTCCCCGCCTTCGTGACCGGCGCGCCGACTGGTCGCCAGCGGCACGGCAAACTACCCTTCTGCATACGTAATGTTCGGTGCCGGGAGGTATCCGTATGACGCCAGGCGAGGATGCTCCGAATATCCACTTTCGCCACCCGGGCATCGCCGACGGGGCCGCCATCTGGCGCCTGGTTGTGGATGCCGGCACCCTGGACCGCAACTCCAGCTATCTCTATCTATTATTGTGCAGGGACTTTGCCGACTGCTGCGTGGTGGCAGAGCGCGGCGACACGCTGGTGGGGTTTACCACCGGGTACCGTTCGGCGGCTCGCCCCGATACCTGGTTCCTGTGGCAGGTAGGCGTGGCAGCGGAGGCGCGCGGACAGGGACTCGCCAAGCAGATGGTTACCTTTGCACTGACAAACCTGGTGCCGGGAGAGGTCCGCTACCTGGAGACGACGGTGTCCCCCTCCAATGCGGCATCACGGGCGCTGTTCAGGAGTATCGCCCGCCAGTTCGAGACGCAACTGCTGGAGAGCCCCCTTTTCGACGCCTCCCTATTTCCCGGTACGGAAGGCGAGCACGAGTCCGAGCCGCTGCTGCGGCTGGGTCCATTCGATCCGGATCGCCTGGAAAAACCGGGCACCAACTGATTCAACGCCGGTGCAGAGGAGCAGCCCATGCGAATTTTTGAAGAGATGGAATCGGAAGTGCGCGGCTATGTGCGCTCCTTCCCCACCATTTTCGATACGGCTCACGGCTCTGAGATGTTCGATGAACAGGGCAAACGGTACCTGGACTTTTTTGCCGGCGCCGGGACGCTCAATTATGGCCACAACAATCCGCAAATTACGGAGGCCATGATCGCGTACCTGAAACGCGGCGGCATCGTCCACGGGCTCGACAAAGCGACGGTGGCCAAGCGGGATTTCCTGACCAAGCTACGGGATACGATCCTCGCGCCGCGCAACCTGCACTACAAGGTGCAATTCACAGGACCTACGGGTACCAATGCCGTAGAGACAGCGATGAAGCTCGCGCGAATGGTCAAGAGACGCTCCAACATCATCACCTTCACCAATGGCTATCACGGCCTGACGCTGGGTTCTCTGGCAGTCACCGGCAACTACGATTACAAGGATGAAACCTACGGTTCCCGCAGCAACACCGCCTTCATGCCTTACGATGGTTTCCTCGGCCCCGACGTGGACACCATCGATTACATGCGCCGCTTCCTCGAGGATGGCAGCAGTGGTGTCGACCTGCCCGCGGCCATCATTCTTGAGACGGTGCAGGGAGAGGGCGGCATCAATGTGGCCAGTATCGACTGGCTGAAAAAACTCGAATCCCTCTGCCGTGAATTCGACATTCTGCTGATCGTCGACGATATCCAGGTGGGTAATGGCCGCACCGGAACATTTTTCAGTTTCGAGCGGGCCGGGATTTATCCCGATATGGTCACCCTGTCCAAGTCCATCGGCGGTGGCCTGCCCATGGCACTGCTGCTGCTGCGCTCCGAGCTCGACCAGTGGCAGCCGGGAGAACACACCGGAACCTTCCGCGGCAACAACCTGGCGTTTATCGCTGCCACCGAGGGACTCAGCTACTGGGACAACGACGACCTGTCCCATGTCGTGGTTCGCAATGGCGAACTGATGCAGGAAGAGCTGCAGCGCATTGCCGAGAAATACCCGGAGCTGGAGGCCAGTGTCCGCGGACTGGGCATGGTGTGGGGGATCGAGCTACCCCAGAGCGGTGTCGCAAGTACGGCGTCCGCGGAATGCTTCGAACGGGGCCTGCTGATCGAGACAGCCGGCGACCGGGACCAGGTACTGAAACTGTTGCCGTCGCTTTTGATTGAGGAGGACCTCCTGCGCGAAGGTATGGGGATCATCGATGACGCCCTCGGCAGTGTCGTCGAAAAACGCCGGAAAGCCCTGGGCGGCCAGGGGCTCTGAACATGCCGGACATCATTGTCAGCAAGTTTGGCGGCAGCTCAGTGGCGAACGCCGGGCAGATCGAAAAAGTGCGCAGTATCGTCACCGGGGACGAGCGCCGGCGTATCGTGGTGGTGTCCGCCCCCGGGCGCAGCGAGTCCGGCGAACAGAAGCTGACCGACCACCTGATCAATATCGCCACCGACGGCGCCCATTTTCGTGAACAGCGCATCAATATCCCGGTTGCAGACAGCAAACTTGCGGTCACCGGCCGCTTTACCGAGATCATGGAGCAACTGGAAATTGCCGCTGAAGAGATCATCGAGTCACTGAAGCAGGACCTGGACTGCAAGCTGCGGGGAGACCGACGGGTAGCCTTCCTGGCCTCGCGGGGTGAGCACTACAACGCGCGGCTGATCGCCGAGTATTTCCGCCAATCGGGCATGGACGCTGAGGTCGGCCTGCCCGAGGATTTCGGGCTCGTGGTGAGCGAGGAATTCCTCAATGCGCGGCTGCTCGAGGAGGCCTACACCAACATCCGGCAGTTGGCCAACAGTGACAAGATCATCGTGGTGCCCGGCTTTTACGGCGTCACCAAAAGCGGCGAAGTGGCGGTGTTTTCCCGCGGCGGATCCGACCTTACCGGCGGCGAAATAGCCAAGGGCGTGCACGCGGGCAGCTATGAAAACTGGACGGATGTCAGCGGTGTGTTCGAGGCCGACCCGCGCCTGGTGCCGGAGGCCAGGGCCATCCCGCGCCTGACCTTCAAGGAGATCCGCCTGCTGTCCAGCAAGGGCTTCAATGTTTTTCACCTGAATGCCATGCTGCCCTGCAAGGAACACAAGATCCCCATCCATATTCGCAATACCAACGCCCCCGGGGACCGCGGTACGGTGATCCTCTCAGAGCGCGTGCCTGAAGAGGGGGTGGTGGGCGTCGCCCGCCTGGATAGCGTGGCCTATCTCTATCTGGAAAGGGACATGCTCGGGGAGGAAGTGGGTTTCACGGCCGACCTGCTGGGAATCCTGCGGGAGTTTGGCATCCAGACCTTTCACTTTCCCACGGACAAGGACGATATTGCCGTGGTGGTCAACCAGGACGACCTGACCGGCGTCATCAACGACCTGCGCCGGCGTATCGAACAGCAGCTTGAACCGGACTTTATGGATGTGGTTTACAACCTGTCGATACTGACGGCGGTAGGGCTGGGACTGCAGGGCAACTCCTACCCCATCGTCGATGCGCTGAGCGCGCTGGGCAAGTCCCATATCCCGATTGAGATGATCGACCAGAGCCCGTCACAGATCTGCTTCCATATTGGTGTGCAACAGTCGGTGGCGGACGACGCCCTGAAAATTCTCTACCGGGCGCTGATTGGCTGAGGCAGTCCGGCAGGGGCGAACACAAGGTTAGCCCCTGCCACGCCCGTCAGGCCGACTCTGTCGACCGGGACGGGCGACGACGACGGCGCGGACGCTGGCTGTCGCTGCGGGGGGCGTCGGAACGATTGCCTCCGTTACCACGCCCCTGGCCACCACGACGGTTACCGGGCTTGCTGTTGCCTGACCTGCCATTACCAGGCTTCCCGCCTGCAGGCTTGCCGCCGCGCGGCGCACGACCGGATTCCGGCAGCGCGTGGTCGGGCTCGAAACCCTCGATCTCCTCGCGCTGGATCGGCTTCTTGATCAGGCGCTCGATATCCCGCAGCTGCTTGATTTCATCCGCACTGACCAGCGACACGGCCTGGCCACGGGCACCGGCGCGACCGGTACGACCAATACGGTGGACGTAGTCCTCCGGCACATTGGGCAGGTCGAAATTCACCACCTGCGGCAACTGGTCGATATCGATACCGCGGGCGGCAATATCCGTCGCCACCAGGATCTGCACCTTGCCGTTCTTGAAATCCGCCAGTGCCTTGGTGCGGGCATTCTGGCTCTTGTTACCGTGGATCGCAGCCGCGCGGATATCATCACCCTCGAGCTGCTTCACCAGCCGGTTGGCGCCGTGCTTGGTGCGGCTGAATACCAGTGCCTGGTGCCAGCCGTTCTCATGGATCAGGTGACTCAGCAGCTTCTGCTTGCGCGCCTTGTCCACCGGGTGCAGCGTCTGGCGAACAGACTCAACCGTACTGTTGCGCGGGCTCACGTCGATTTCCACCGGGTCGTGCACCAGGCCCCTCGCCAGCTGGCGGATCTCAGGCGAGAAGGTGGCCGAGAACAACAGGTTCTGGCGGCGTTCCGGCAGCAGTCTCAGCACGCGCTTGATATCGTGGATAAAGCCCATGTCCAGCATGCGGTCGGCCTCGTCCAGTACCAGCGCCTCCAGCTCGTCAAAGCGGATGGCGCCCTGGCCATGCAGGTCGAGAAGGCGTCCGGGAGTGGCCACCAGGATGTCCGCACCACCGCGCAGGCGCGAGATCTGCGGGTTGATTTTCACCCCGCCGAACACACAGGCGTGTTTCATCGGCAGGTATTTGCTGTACAGCTGCACATTGTCGAATACCTGCGCTGCCAGCTCGCGGGTCGGTGTCAGCACCAGCGCACGGACCTGCTTGTTGCGGGCCTTGCTGCCCTGCATCAGGCGATGCAGCAGCGGCAGGGTAAAACCGGCGGTCTTGCCGGTACCGGTCTGGGCTGCCGCCATAATGTCGCCACCGCGCATCACTGCAGGAATGGCCTGCGCCTGGATCGGGGTGGGTTTTTCGTAGCCCTGTTCAGCTACCGCGCGGGCCAGCTCGTCGGCCAGGCCCAGTTCTTCAAATAACATATCAGTCCTCAGGTCGCGTCGCGCGCGACCGACAGATGCCCGCCCCAGGCGGTTACATCGGGGAAAACCAGAGATCACGAAGAGGATCGTTTCGCTCTGCCGTCGTGTGACCGGGAAATTATCAACCGGTTCGGTGCGGCATTCAGTAGTGGTTCCAGGGGAGACTTTTGGGAAAGTATTCCGGGGAGGATGTCGCAGGGAAGACCGGCGACCTACAGATGACGCAGCTGGTGTGCCACCAGCGCGGGCACTATAACACAAGCAAAGTGACCGGTAAGTTCTTTTTTCTGCTGAGCTGTCCCACGGGCGGGCACAGAAGGATTTTCTATTTCCACTGTTATCGATAGGTCCAGCGGGACTTTGTGCGACACAGGCCGGAGCCTAGGCTTCAGGTATGGCCGGCTAGGGTCATAAAGTCGTACATATGGAATTTACGATTTAACAATTCTGGAAAGCTGTGCGGGGCAGCGGGAGGCTTCGATAATGTCTGCCTATTACTGTGAAAACTTCCATCCCGAGACCGTCACCCTTGACGATGGGCGGGTCGTGCAAATTCGTGCCGTTTGCAGAGCCGATGGTGACCTGGAAAAGCAACTCTTCGAAGGCCTGTCCCCGGAACTGCGACGCGACCGTTTCCTGGGGGGGAACTGCAAGGTCACCGACAAACTGCTGTCATTGCTTACCGACAATGACCACAACATACACGAGGCCCTGATCGCAATTGCGGACCCGGACACGGACCCCAGGGCGGTGGGGGTCGCCCACTACGCCTGCGATGCCAGCGGGCATGCGTGTGAATGCGCGGTGGTCGTTGCAGACGACTGGCAACACCAGGGACTGGGCAGCACCCTGCTCGACCGCCTGACCAGGATCGCCAGCGGCCACGGGCTTGATGAAATCTATTCAATCGAATCGGCGGAAAACCACCATGGTGAACGCCTGGCGCGGGCCATGGGCTTCCAAGCGCATGCGGATCCGCACGACTACACCCTGCTGACTTACACCAAGTACCTGCATCCGGATTACCTGGTGAGCAAGGAGGCGGCCGCCGGAACCAGCCGGGAGAAAGTAAGGCACTGAATCCCTGCTGGCAACCTCCGCTTATCCCGGCCCGGGAGAACCGGGGCAGGCGACTTTTCAAAAATTGATTGTTACTCGATTGCCAACCTCTCTCTCACATTTTACGGTTGAGGCGGGCGACCTCATTCATAGCCCACCCGCCCAGCCCGTTTACATTGTGCCGTTGGCGATGGTGATAACACCCAGCTCGAAATCCAGTGCCGGGGTCAGGTCGAATGATTCCGTAGTGTAGGGGCCTGCCTCGCTTACGAGTGCGGTCTCTGCGGGGGTCTGCGGGCTGGCGCTTTCCTGGCCTACCGTTACGTCGGTAATAGTGCCGCTGTAACCCTCCTCGAAAGCGAACGTTGCCTCGGGAGCAAAGCGCCATACCGCCAGGTCACCGCGATCCGCACGGGAATAGTGATTGGTGAAGCCATTCTTGGTCAGCACCACCGGCTCCCCGTCCGCTGCCAGCGTAATGCTCTCTCCATAAAATTCAGCGCTTACCGCCACACTCAGGTGCTGCTGGACCAACCCGTTCGGCCCCATCTTCGAGGCCCAAAACCCACCCGCACCAGAGCCCAGCATCCAGATATCACCACTGGGGGCCGCAATCACCCGCTTCACGTCACCGTATAGTACGGACTCGGTATAACGATAGCTGTCAGCGACATTTCCCAGGCTGTCCAGCGACACCACTACCGGGCGCAGGTCCACCGCCGCCTCTGGGTCGAAGTCGGCAGTACCCACCAGCAGGATTTCTGCTGCGTTCTCCGGATCGGTAACCTCCACCAGCCGTGCGGAAAAATGATAGTTGGTATCGAGAATCGGGTACTTTCGCTGATACAGCAGGTTCCCGTGGACGTCCAGTTTGAACAACTGCGGCAGCGAGTTGGTTTCCGCACGGTCGAAAGCCACGTAAATACTGCCGTCAGCTATTTGCAGCACATCAGTGGGTACACCGAGCACATCCGCCGTGTAGCGCCGGGCCCAGATCAGCTCTCCCAGGCTGGAAACCTTGATGATGTCGAAGAAATCCTCAACCGAATTCTGCCGCCCCACTGCGACAAAGGCATCGGTTACCCCATCGCCGTTCTCATCCAGGGCTTCAAGCTCGCTGAAGGTAGGCCCTTCAGTGAAGGCATCGTCCTTCAGGTGCTTTTCCCACAGCTTGCTGCCATCGGCTGCGCTGACCTTTATCAGCTGCTTCTGGTAGGTATCGGTGTAACGGCGAACATTCAACAGGAATACCGGGTTTCCATCGGATGCGAGCACCACGCCGCCGAAGTCGACACGGCCTCCATTCGCATTCTGCGACAACTCTTTCGCCCAGACCACCTGGCCGAACTTATCCAGCCGGAAGTACTGGGTCTGGAAGTTGGACTGGCCCACGGCCAGGTAATCGCCGTTGTCGAACGCCAGAATCTCCTTCGGCGTGATATCGGCATTGGCACCGGGGTAGGTGCGGATCCACGCGTTTTCCTGGAAATTTTCGCCGGTGGTTACGGTGAGTTCGTTGGAGTATTCCGATACAGTCTCGCTGTTGGCGGCATATACACGATAGATGTAGGTGGTCTGATAGGCCAGTTCGGTATCGGTGAACTCTTCCACCTCGGCACCGACAGAAGCGATCCGGGCGAAGGTACCGCCCTCAGGCTTCCGCTCGATCACGAACTCTTCCTCTGTGTCCGACATGTCCACCCACTGGATGCTGACACTGTTCCCGTTGGTACCTGTCAGCGTGAGATCGGCAGGTGCACCCAGCGGCTCCGGGTCACTGCCGGTATCGCCCCCATCGGTGCCGCCACCATCGGTACCTCCATCGGTACCTCCATCAGTGCCCCCATCAGTGCCCCCATCAGCCCCTCCGTCTGAGCCGCCATCGGTGCCCCCGTTTGAACCCCCATCGGAACCACTCGTGGGCGGGTTGGATGTGGCATCCCCACCACCGGAGCCACCCCCGCCGCAACCGGCAAGGGCCAACAACAAAGATAAAAATAGTGCGTATTTCATACTGCGCTCTCAGCTCAAAAAACTTTTGTTATCTTTTCCGGCTGGCTGTCTCATCCCACCCGGGACATGCAATCAATAGCCGGCTTCATGCGGGCGCAGCTAAACACTCCAACCGATCGCCTCCCATTCGGTCAGCAGCCGAGAGCCGCACACCCGGAACAATGCCTCTCCATCGTTATCCGCGTATTGGGACAAGCGTTTAGTTAAGAGCCCCAAAATGGTAACTGCGTCACACTTTCTGACGTACCGGCTACTGCCCTTCCTTTCAGGTACCGTCAAGACTGCCCTCTATAATCCCAATATCAGAGGGACCGAGGAGCCGGGGTACAGCCCATTCGTTTTTCGGGGGGAGAGAGCCGGAGAGGGAGGAGGAGGCTGATCGAGGCCGCCCGGCCCGAATTGATCACCAAGCGGCGCCACGAATGATATCGTGCGCGTCTAAACATCACGCGGATATGCCAATGGTTGAGTAGATCCGAAAGTCGCTGGAAGAATGGCTTTTACTTGGAAATGAGTACATTACTGTACAATACGAGCGTCGATTTGCGTCGGATTAATGACGCTTCGCCAGCGAGAGGTAGATCAGATAAATAGACCGAGGATCTAAGCACCACAATTTTGACCTGACCTCAATTATTCAATGTCTATTCCTTTGAAAAACGCGCCCATCAAAGAGTCCTGTCTTGATGGCCAGGCTCTATAGAGGTAAAAGCTCTATCAGGGCCAAATTGATGTCAACACACCAACCTGACAGCAATCATATTTTGTGTCCGCACCTATTCCTTTGATCTACTCTAGAAACCACTTTCATAAAATGAAGACACCAAAACTGACTCTTCATCTTCAGACACACTTAACAAGGCAGGATAGTAAGATCTATAGGCCCCCTGAGAAAGTTCATCTACAACCCATACCAGCAGCTTGCCATTAAGTCTTCCCTTCAGAAAAATCTTGAAGTTTCTTTCGTCACTGACAATCTCTAGCGCCTGTTTGTCAGCATTTAGCACTGCTCCTGCCGCTTCAAATGTATCCTTCCTCCCTACTGACATGCCCAGAGAGGTAGGAATAGACCGGACCTTTAACTTCCTATTTATCAGCTTTAATATGCTCTCCGCCTCAACAATTGGCTCGACTTCAGGCAGAAGAGAACAACTCAGATATTCAGATGAAATTGAAACATTTCTTGACTGCTCTTTTATCTTACTTTGCTTGCGGGCTTCATTGTAGTCGCTGCAATTATCAACAGAAGCGCCGTTCTGCAACTCTATCGGTGTATTTGAGTAACATCCGCCGGACACACCAAGCAGCACAAATACAGCCAAACTGCTCACGAAATTTTTAATTAACATAATTACCTTCTGCACTTCCTTTACCAGGCGAAAACAGGCTGCCAGAACATTTCTGGCTTTTTGTGACCTCCGACCAACTCAGGCCGCGACATACCATCTAAAGCACTATAACAAATACATTAGGACCATTGTTGCCATAGACGGGTTACAGATCGACCCACAAAAGAGCAACACCTTTCCCGGGGGGGGGGGGGGGGCAAGCTCCTGGGTGAAATATCGATCGGAAACCAGCCGGACCAATCGACTGCGCGCTCGATTTGTCAAAATTTCACTTCGCTCCGAATTTGACAAACATGCAGGCTGGACGGCCTCCTGGCAGGCGTATCGCAAAGTGGCAAACAACAAGGTTGGAAGCCACCTATCGAAGTCGAACCCCATCAAAGGGGCAGACTCAATTAACCCACTCGACTTGTGCAACATCAGGAAGCGAGATCTCCCGACCAGCAAAATATATCGGCCGTATCTCATCACTCATTTTTAGCTG
The DNA here is from genome assembly GCF_021729035.1 of Microbulbifer sediminum. Taxonomy (GTDB): domain Bacteria; phylum Pseudomonadota; class Gammaproteobacteria; order Pseudomonadales; family Cellvibrionaceae; genus Microbulbifer; species Microbulbifer sediminum. Next base: position 84,077 of record NZ_JAJSAP010000003.1, read on the forward strand.
CAAATAGTTCAGGGCGTGCCAACGTGAATATTTATTTACTGGCGCAACATAGCTATCGCATGTAGAGCTATTTCGATAATATTCCACAGGGCATATAGTTTGCTGCCCTTCCCCCGTTACAACACCCAAAGCTTCACCAAAATACCTACCCCATTTTCCAGCAGGAGCACCCTGCCTCACTAACAGGTTTTGATATCTGTATACTTGAGAGCGGTCTTCATATTTTTTCTCACGCCCATCTTCGAAATACCTGTAGACCACATACCGCCCGGATGAGTCGAACACATATAGAGAGGAAAAAGGGAGGAAAAAGGGACACCCATCAAATAGAGAAAAGAGGAAAAAGGAGAGGAAAAAGGGGGAGAGGAAAAAGGGACACCCATCAAATAGAGAAAATCCTGCGCCCCGCCTGTTGCACTCTTAACTCACTTATGCAGAATACTGTTTATTCATCCAGCAACCTGCTATCTATCGATGACAAGGCCGCGTAAGACTCTGATCTGCCCGGAAACCACCCCATACTATCACTGTGTGTCACGTTGCGTGCGACGTGCCTTCCTGTGCGGGCGGGACGATCGTACCGGGCAGTGCTTCGAGCACCGTCGGCAATGGATTGAGGACAGGCTACTCTCACTCTCCCGTATATTTGCGCTGGAGATCTGTGCATATGCCGTGATGAGCAACCATTACCATGTGGTGCTGTACGTTAATTCCCCACAAGCGGTTGACTGGGAGCTTCACGAAGTAGTGGAGCGCTGGCATCAGCTATTTAAGGGTTCGAGCCTTTCCCAGCGCTTCGTCCGTGGAGACGCCCTGGGCGCGGCTGAGCTTGCCCGCCTTGCTGAGGTCGCGGAGAGCTGGCGCGCGCGCCTTACCGACATCAGCTGGTTTATGCGCTATCTCAACGAGTCCATTGCCCGCGAGGCCAACCGGGAAGACCGGTGCACCGGTCGATTCTGGGAGGGGCGTTTCAAATCCCAGGCACTGCTTGATGAACGGGCACTGGCAGCCTGCATGGCCTACGTGGATCTGAACCCAATCCGGGCCAGGATGGCCGAGACACCGGAAGCATCCGACTATACCTCTGTCCAGCGGCGCATTGGTGCGGTCAGGGAGGGTGGCCATCAGCCTGAACGGCTATTCCCCTTCGCGGGCAATCCCCGGCAATCCATGCCTGAGGGCATACCCTTCCGCCTTTCAGACTACCTGGAACTGGTGGACTGGAGTGGACGCAGCCTGCGGGAGGATAAACGCGGGGCTGTCGACGGCAAGCTACCGCCCATCCTCGAGCGCCTACAAATCGACCCCAGGCACTGGCTATACCTGAACCGTAACTTTGAGAGCCGCTTCAAGAGCCTGGTGGGTAGTGCCCATGCTGTGCGCCAGGCCTGCGAGCAGCTGGGTAAACGATGGGTGCACGGTATTCGCGACTGCGAGCGTTACCTGTCCCCACCTTCCGTCACGTAAAAGATAACTACGCTTTCAAATAGCGTCATCGCATGCCTGATGCGAGAAACCCCGTGCATCAGCAGATGCCTAATGGCGCGAGCTTCCACAAATTATTTACTTTCGCGAGAAAATACTGCTTGCCCAGAATTCTGGAGCAGAAGCCATCTTGACTTCTGCTCAATCACTCACTTTATGGGTGTCCTTTTTATTTTTAGTCTCCAATTAACTAATTTATGGGTGTCCCTTTTATACTCTTGTAATTTGTCTCCAATTAACTAATTTATGGGTGTCCCTTTTATACTCTGCTTACTCTGCCTTATTTATGGGTGTCCCTTTTATACTCTGCCTTTTTATACTACCTTCAATGATTATCGATCCCAGGGAAAACTTCGCATACCTTCCAGCCGCCCCAAACAAGCTTGCTAATCCCAGGCCACTCAGACCAAACGCATTTGCGCTGGAAATCAGCATATAGTGCCTGGTAATTAAACTGCTCCTTATTGAGGTTAAAGAAATAAATTACGCCAGTCGCGTTATTAATACCCGCGCTTAGATTTATTCGATCATCATTCAAGCGCTGCACAAAACCAGCACGCCCTTTAGATCTAAAAATCCCCCAATCTCCACCATCCTCAGAGGAAAATTTTATTTCTTCAAAATCACGCAATTTAGATTCAGAGTCATCTGTTACGAGGGTAAAGTCTTTAGGGTCAACCCTGAATTTATACTCACCTCTATTCTTTATATACTTAAACGGCACACCAACAACAAACTCATGAGAACCATTTGCACTAACCGAAAGTAAGCTCTCTAAACAGATGAAATTAACTGGAGGCACCTTTATCTTATCGATTTCCCCATTAACTTTTGATACGGCCTCGATAGTGACGCCCGATGCTGTCGGGCTATAACAAGACCATACGTCTGCCGACGCCGTGCTGGCGCTACAACCAGCACTAAGAATCAGAAAAAATAAGATAGAACTTTTAACAAGTTTCATTGCTACCTAGACCCCGCCCTGTATCCACCAACATGGATATGATGCCTATGAACATAATTGTTATCTGATCGCGCAGAGCTTATGTCCAGATTGTAAGCCCCACTTCGAATTCGATTCGTGTCGATATTGCCATCAATACCATACCTAACCTCATATGGAGTAAAAACCTGGTCGAAAACATCACTTTCAAACAAGTTATCAGTAAAACTTGCTTGAACAGCCGGCTCATTGTTCAAAGGTTGTCCTAGATTATCATAACCACCATTATTCACAGCCACACCATTAATTCGGCTGATATCCAATGCCCTGCCTGTAAGGTGATCCGAAGCATTTGCACCATGCAAGGCTGTAGATCGCTGCCCGCTACTAAAACCTATAGAATCAATATTATCAGCCTCAAAGGCCGAGTTAATAACAGCGAGATAAACCTGCGGCTCCACAGAACGGATAGCATCTATCGTAGCCTGCTGTGCTTCTTCAGCAGTAAGACTACGTCCGAGCTCCTCACTGACAGCCTCCCTATAATTGTTCGCCATGCTCTCACGCATTATAAAGTCGATAGATTCTTCACCTCTATCTACCGTTACTGTCCTTCGATACGTCGCACCTGCATCTGCATCAAAGTCACCAGAGTATATAGCTGATAGTTCAGGGTGATTTTTCAATGATTCAACAAATGCCCCCGCCGTTGCATTACCAAAGCTACCAATACCTACGCCCCTTTCTATGTAACCACTAAGGTCGCTTTCTGGCAATTCAGAGACGAGCATACTTTGCAGAAGCTGGGTATCAAAGTCCGACCTCTCATTCGCCCTTATAGTCCCTAGCTCAAAAATCTTATTATAGTAATCTAGATCAGAGTTTTCTCTTTGATAATCAAAGGCCGCTTGCGCCCTCTCAGAAAACAATGCCTGAGTTATAGCAGCTTCTGTTGCTGGTCCGATATTACCATCTATCACTAATGCCGCATCATCAACACCCGACTCAAGGTCATTAAACTCATTCAGAAGTGTCTGTAGCTCCCTCGCTTGTTCTTCGGAAAGGCTATCCACTTCTGCAGCCAGCTCATGAATTCGATTCACCGACTCAAGATCAGTCACCTGTTGGGCGTCTGCCTCAGTTGACTGTGAGGCGACCTCGGTAGTCCCATTTGCTTGGTCGAGAGTCGGTGGTTGATCAATAAGTTCACTCCCATCCGCTAAAATTTCAGAACTGGTCACAACCCCTTCGGGTAGAGGAGCCTCAGTAGAACCAACAATCTCTACGCCTTGACCAAATTCTCGCGGCACCCAGATCGGAGCTCCATCCCCCTCTACTGCATCCAACGTATACCCATTCAGCGTCAAGCTTTCAATGCCGGAATCACCAGCCACGTATGAAAACACATCGCTATCAGTCAGGTTATCAGCTTTCCATGCCTCAATCGCAGCAGTATCGCCGGTGCTCACAAGAACCGTGAATTCTTCCAATTGGCTGGAGGTCAGCGCGCTGCCCCCTGGATCCTGCATGAGGGTATCATCACCAGCGACAGACAACCCCAAGGACATTCTCTGTTCGGCAGAGAGTTCCCCACCGGCCGCCTGATAAGCCATCACCTGATCCCAGGTCACTACATCGGACATGCCCTGACCGAGTCCTGCTGAGGCAAACAGCAATTGATCATCTAAGGAAAAGTCCATCCCGTCCAGCGCAAACTGCTGACTATCCCTGCGGCCTCCGGCAAAGAAGTTGCCGATGGCCCGCCCGGCACCGGCGATATCCTGTCCGACACTATCAATAAAGTCAGCGGCCTTGAACCACAGGTCGTCGTCGGCTTCGCTGCTACGGTAATAGGCGGCCAGTTGCTCCTGCGCGCCGGCCTGCTGAGCACCGGCCCACTTCGCGAGCTTACTATTTTCAGTAATGTCCTTGCCTATGGCAGAGCCAATTTCATTGCCAATGGCGTTATGGATATAGCTTTTGCCCGCCTGCTCGTCGAACAGGCTCATGGCCCCGCCGATCAGCAGGTTGGCCGGCAGGCTGCTGCCATCCACCTGGAAGTCCTCGTTGCTGCCAACGGCCGCACCCACGGTGTTGCCGACTGCACTCACCCAGTCCCCGGTGGTCAGCTCACCCTCGCGGATATAGGTTTCCGCCACGCCCAGCCAGGGCGTGACCATATTCAGGGTGGTGGGGTCGAGGAAGCCCTCCATGTTGATGCCGGCAGTCTCGTTCGAGGTGGGGCCCAGGGCCGCCGCTGCCAGGCTGGACCAGCTGGTGATCTTGCCGCTGGTGATCAGCTGCTTGGAAGCCGCGCCCGCTACCTTGAGGGCCGCGGCCGCAGTCTTGGCGTATTTCACCGTCCTGGCGCTGACATCGGCAACCTTGACCGCCGCACCGATGCCCTGGGCGGCACCGCTGAAGGCGCCGGCCACGGCCCCGGCCGCCACCTCCTTCCAGCTGAAGCTCTCCTGGTAACCCAGGGCGATAAACAGCCCCTGCTGCACGATCGAGGCCGCCGCGCCCACCACGGCACCGGCTACCGCCCAGGCGGCCACCGTGGCTGCCGTGCCCGTGAGGCCAAGGAAGCCGCCACCCGCGGCAAGCAGCGCGCCGGCCGCGCCGGCGGTAACAATGGTGGCCACCACCGCGATCACCACCACGATGATGATCATCAGGATGTTGCCGCAGTCGTCGCCGGAGTCCGGCGTTTTCAGGTTCGGCAGCGTGGAGCCGATGATGTCGTTTTCGTTGTAGACCTTGTGGGTGTCGGCATCGATGCGGCCTGTCTCCACCGAGTTGGGTACGGTGATACGCACCCCGCCCTTGATCGGCTGGCTTGGATCCAGGCCGTTGGCCTCCGCCAGCACGAACCACAGGCTGGGGTTGCCGTAGACGCGGGCGGCGATGGACTGGAGGTTGTCGCCGTCCACGGCAGCCACACTGGTCACGGCGCCGGAGGGATAGTCCTCGCCGATGTCCTTGATCAGGTTGTAGTCGCCGCTGTCCAGCTGCTCCTCGACATCGCCGTTCTTCCAGGTCTTCTTCTCGCCCACGGCGTTGCCGTTGGCGTACTGGAACTCGGTGCGGCTGATATCGTCTTCCACACCCTCATCGTGGTAGCGGTACAGGATCTGGCCGTCGTTGTTGTAGACGAACGTCAGATATTCCTTGCGGTCCTGGCCGTCGCCCTCACCCTTGTCGAGGCGGGTGAGCTTGTCATTGGCGTCGTAGGTGAAGCGGCTGGTGCCGTTGGCATCCCCCGCACCCACGATCCGCTGCTCGCGGCCATCGGCATGGTAGTAGTAGGTGTAGGTGTTGGTGGTGTCTTCTGTGACCGTTTTGGTCTTCAGCAGGCGACCGGATGCGTCGTAGGTGCTGTAGGTCTTCTGGTCGTCGCTGTCGCTGTAGGTGGAGATACCGTTGGCGCTGTAAGTGGTAAAGCTATAGGTTTCCCGGTCACCATTCTTGAAGGTCTGGTAACGGGTAACGTTACCGTCGGCATCGTAGCCCCAGGTGCTGTACCAGCTGCCGGCATCGTCACCATCGTCGACTACCCAGGTGGCCCGGGTGACCCAGCCACTGTCGTTGTACTGGTAGCTGACCATGGTGCCCTTGTTGTTCCACGTCTCACGCTGGCCGAGGCCGTCGTAAGTAAAGGCGCTGACGATCTCCCCGGCCGCGCCATTGCGCATCTCGGTCACGCGGTTCGCACCGTCGTAGTCATACCAATGGTTGACACCCTCGCCGGTATAGCCCGCGTCGGTGTAGACACGCTTCTGGTTGCCGGCCGCATCCCACAGGTAGTTCAGGTGCTGGCCGGTGACGCTGTCGTGCCAGCGGGCGATCTGCCCGGCCGCATCATAGTCGTAGGTGAGTTCGCGGTTGTGGCCCCCGGCACCGGTGATGTGCTCGTACATACGGTTGCCCGCCACGTCGTACTGGTACGAGGTGGCTACACCGGTCTTGTTGTCGACCACCGACAGCAGGCGCCCGGCCTCGTCATATTCGCGCTGGATATCCGGGCCCGTAGTGGTGGTACCGCTGCTGAACAGGTCCCAGCTGCGGTACAGCTGGCCGAACTCGTAGCGGAAATCCTCCCGCGAAAGCTCGAAGCCGTAGTTCCACAGGCCGGTATTGATGGCACTGTTGGTTACCGGGCGGTACTCGCGGACCTGGTTGCCGAACTCGTCGTACTCGAAGACCGTCTTGCGCCCGCCCTGGTCCACAGTGGCGATCTTGCGGCTGAATGCGCCGTATTCGTGGCTGGTGACCCGTCCGGCGGCATCCTTCTCCGCTATCACATTGCCGTAGGCGTCGTACTGGCGGGTTTCGGTCACCCAACCTTTGACGCCCTCGTAACGGGTTTCGGTAACTCGGTTCAGCCCGTCGAACTCCTGGTAGGTCCAATCCCCGGCGATATCGCGGCTGCCGGTGCGGTTGTCGCGGTTGTCGTACTGGAACTGCAAGGTCCTGCCGCCGGCGTCGGTCTGCCGGATCAGGCGGTCGCGCTGGTCGTAGCTGTAGCTGGTGGTGCGCGTCTCGAAGCCGTCCACCAGGCTCATGGAGAGCTGGCGACCAAAGACGTCGTAGGTGTAGCGCTTCACGTCGCCGGCGCCGTTGATCTCCTCGATCACCCGGCCGGCATTGTCGTAGCGCTTGCTGGTCTCGTTGCCCAGCTGGTCCACCAGCCTGGTCTCGTTGCCCAGGCGGTCGTAGTGGTGGTAGGTGATGCCGCTGCGGTTGTCGTTCTCCCACACCATCATGCCCAGCGCGTTGAACGCGCGGCTGGTGGTGTAGCCGCGGGCATCGGTCACGGCGACCTGGTTGTCCTGCACATCGTAGGCATAGGTGGTTTCCGCGCGCACGGTGCCGGACTCACCGTAGGCCGCGGTGGCCACGCCGTACTCGCCCAGCATGCGGTTGCGCCCGTCGAACACCGCGTAGCTGTCGCGGATCTCGGTGGCAGCGGCCAGGTCGTCCCCGTTTTCACCGGTGGTGTAGGTCGCCACCTGGTTGCCGTTGGCATCCACACCGAAGTGGCGCCAGATACCGTTGCCCTCGTTGGTGGCAACCAGCTGGTTCAGGGCGTTGTAGCGGTTCTGGGTGTAGTAGCCTGCGTCCACACCGCTGACGGTGCGGCTGCCACCCTGGTTACCGGTGCTGGCCAGGGTCAGGTCGACAAAGTTGCGTTCATCGGCACTGGGGCCGGAGTAGATTCCGGTATCGAACCCAATCTGGCCGTCGGCGGCGACATTGATACTGCCGCCGGTCTCGCTACCCAGCACCGTAAGGCTGTTGCTCTGGTAGTTCTTGCTGCTACCGCTGGTGACCTGGGCGCTGTCCAGGCGCAGCCACTGCACGATGACCTCGTTGCCGTCGGCATCGGTGTAGCTGAGCTTGACGTCATAGGCGCCCTCCTGCAGCTGCGACAGGGTGGCCGAGTGGCTGCTGCCATCGAACGCCATCACGGTGCTGTCGGTAAAGTCCAGGCCGCTACCCGCCGTGCGCCAGGACAGGGTCAGGTCGCCAGTGACGCTGGCCAGTTCGGCGGCGTTAAGGCTCAGGCCGAAGTCCAGGTCGTAACCCAGCACATTGGTGATGGTGGTACCAGGGTTCTCGGGGTCCTCTACTTCCTCGGTGACTTCTATGCTGGTGATATCCAGGCTGTGCTGCTCAGCGACTTGTTCGCCATAAAAGGCGTTGTAGCTGTGGGTGCCGGTGGCCAGCTCGGCCGAGACTATTAACTGGCCCTCGGCGGTACGACTGCTCTCCACCCACTGGCCGTCGATCAGCACCAGCTGGGCGCGCGCATCTTCGCTGCCCACGTCCGCAGCCTGCCAGGTCAGCCCCTGGCGGGTCCCTGACAGCGGTGTGGTGCCACCGACTTCTGCACTGAACTGATCCAGCACCAGCGACTGGGCGCCGAATACTGTGGTATCGGCGTAAGCGCCTTCCAGCTTGACCTGGTAGCTGCCGGCCGCCAGCGGGCTGGCGCTGGTGCCCAGGTCCAGGGCGTAGCTCCAGGTTCCGTCACCGTTGTCCACGCCTTCCACCGCCCTGGAGCCGGTCTCGCCGTTGGCATCTGTCCAGGTTGCCACTACGGTGGAGAAGAGGCTGGCCAGCTCCGACGGTACGCGAGTGTCCAGGTTAACGAGGTAATTGGTATTTTCGCCGCTGACCACACTGCTCTCTGCCAGCTGGGTGGTCACCCCAACGTGCGGGTCGCTGGCGACGAAGGTTTTCTCACTGCTCTGGTAGCTTCCGCCATCCGCGTCCTGCCAACTGATGCGGAAGGACTTTTCATCCAGGTTGGTAACGCCATCGAGGGTGACGGTCCAGGTACCGTCACCATTGGGCTGCATGGCCACCGGCGTCGCGGCGCTGGTGACGCCCGCGGTGCCGTATTTCAGGGCCACGTTCTGGGCATTACTGCCGGCTTCTACGGTGATGGTGGTGGTATCGCTGTCGACGCGGTTCACATCGATCGCACCCAGGGTGGGCGGAACCCGCAATTCTTTCTCTTCGGACCAGGCCAGGTTGCCGGCCCGGTCGGCGGTAACGACGCGGAAATAGAGCGCCTCGCCCTCGCCGAATTCCTCGCTGGGGATATAGACCTCGCCCGTCTCCGAGAACCAGGTGCCCAGTTCGGCGCTGCGGGAGTCATAGCCCTCAAGCCCGGCCTGGCTGCTGGAGCCCCACACCACCCAGCTCTTCTGGTCCACGCCCTGCGGCATGTCCCAGCTGATCACCAGCATATCGCCGAACTCGGCGTTGATGGCGTCGTTGCTTACGGCCTGGGCAACCGAGTCGATCTCACCGGTGTAAACCAGGGTCTGGTTGCCGGCGGCATCGTACTGGATGCTGGAACCGGTACCATCCGGGGAGATGTTCTTGTTGATACGGCCGGCGGCGTCGTACGCCATCTCGGTGACGAACCCGTCCCCGTCCTGCGCCCAGGTCTGCTCGCCGCGGGCGTTGTAGCGGATCGTCTTGGTAATGTCGTCGGCGTCGTTGGCCGCGTCCATCAGGTCGGTCTCCGACGTCTGGCGGTTGCCGGCGTCGTAGCCCATGGTCGTGGCCTGATCGTTGGTGTGCGCCGCCACCAGCGTCTCGAACGCGGTGTCGCCACTCAGTGCCGCCAGGTTCACACCTGCATCCACGGCGTTGTAGTAACGCTTGCGCTGGGTCAGGTTGCCGTTTTCATCGTAGCTATAGGTGTGCAGCACCCGGTCGCTGTTGATCACCGCAACCTTGCGGTCGGCGGCATCGTAGTAGCTGTACTCGGCGGCTTCCTGACTAGTGCCCGCCGCCACGGTGCGGCTGGTCTGGTTGCCCTTGCCATCGTAGGTGTACAGGGTGAGCACGCGCTCCCGGGTCTGCACGCCGTCGTTGTCGAGCACGTCCACCAGCGGTGAGCGTTCCTCGATCACGCGGTTGGCCGCGTCGTAGGTCTTGTTGACGGTGTACACCTCGCCGGCCGGCGCGGCCGGGCGGGTGGCGGAGGTGATGCCGGTGGTGTCCAGCGGCTGGGTGTAGACGCGCTGCTCCAGCACATTGTCCTGGGCGTCGTAGTCCCACTCCACCAGGTAGCCTTCCGGGTCCACCTGCGCCAGCAGGCGGTCTTTGTCGTCGTACCAGGCGTAGGTGGTGTTGCCGTTCTTGTCGGTGACCTCGATGGCGTTGCCGAAGTCATCGTAGACGGTGGTTTCCTCCGGGCGCACCTCTCCTGTGGTGGCCACCGGCTCGCCGGTGCTGGTATCCACGGAGGTCACTGTCACCTGCGGGTACACGGTGCGGGTGAGACGCCCCATGCGGTCGTAGAACATATCGGTGGTGCGGGCATCACCCAGCCCGGTCGGTCGCTCGCTGGGATCTGTGTGCGCGGTGGCGTTCAGGCGAGTCATGTACAGGGTCTCGCTGGCCTTCTCGCCAAAGGCGTTGTAGCTCCACTCGGTCAGGACGTTGTCCGCGCTCAGCTCAGCCACCTGGCGGCCGTTGGCGTCGAAGTAACGGGTGGTGGTGTAGCCGGCGGCATCGACGGTCTGCACTTCGTTGCCGAAGGCATCGTAGCTGCGGGTGGTCTCCAGGCGCTGGGTGCTGAGGCCTTCACCGATGGTATATACCTGCACGGTGGCGCCCAGCTCGCGGATCACGCGGTTGTTGTCGTCGTACTCGTACTCGGTCACCACGTTGCGCGGGTCTTCCATCGTCTTGATGTTGCCCACCCGGTCGTAGGTGTACTCGGTTACCTCACCCAGGTCGTTGGCCTCGGACAGGATGCGGTTGGCCAGGTCGTAGGCGTAATGCAGGCTGTTACCGTTGGCATCGGTCTGGGTGACGATGTTGCCCGCCTTGTCGTAGGCGGTGGACTGCACCAGGTTGAGGCCCTGCGGGTCGAACACCTGCTGCACCTGGCGGTTGTTGAGGTCGTAGACGTAGACGGTCTCGCGCACCGCGTTGGGGTCGGTGGCGGAGACGATCCTCTCGCCGGTCTTGTTGTTGGCCGCATCCCAGCTGAAGTGGGTGACGGTGTCATCCACGTCGGTGAAGGTCTCGATGCGGTTGTTGAGGTCGTAGGTGTAGCTGCGGGTGCGCGGGTCGCTGGTGTTGGCGTACAGCACTTCCTGCAGCAGGTTGCCGGCGGCGTCGTAGCGGTTCTGGGTGACGCTGCCGTCGGCCTCGGTGACGGTGAGCGCGCGGCTGTTGCGGTCGTAGTCGGTCAGGGTGACGCGGTCGTCGCTGCTGGCGGTGCCCACCGGTGCGGTGAAGTCGTCCACCGGGCCAGTGTAGCGGTTTGCGTACAGGCGCGCTTCCACCTGGTTGCCGACGCTGTCGTAGGCAAAGGTGTTGAGGGTGCCTTCCGGGTCGAGGATCGCGCTCAGGCGGTTGGCGCCGTCGAAGTAGTAGCGGGCCACGCGGCCGAGGGCGTCGATGGTCTGGGTGCGGTTGCCCAGCGCATCGTAGCGGTACTCGGTGCGGTTCTGCTCGCCGTCGATGTCGGCGGTCTTGCGGTTGTTGAGGTCGTACTCCATCCACACGCTGCGCTGCTCGGCGGTACCGGCGGCGTAGCGGATCTCCACCTGGTTGCCCATGGCATCGAGCTGGTACTCGGTACGGGTATCGTAGTCGTCGATCATGGCCGTCATGCGGCCGTTGCCGTCGTACTCGTACTCGGTCTCGGTCCACACCTCGACGCCGCCGATGCTGCTCTGCAGCACGCGCTCGAGTTGTCTGTTACCGGCCTCGTCGTAGACGTTCTCGGTCACGCCGCCCGCGGGGTTCTCCACCCGCACCTGGCGGTTGGCCTTGTCGTAGAAGTACTCGGTGGTGCGCGGCGCGGTGCCGTCGAGGCTGTTGGCGGCCTCGGTCATGCTGGTGCGGTTGCCCACCGCGTCGTAGGCGTAGGCGGTGACATTGCCCTCGCCGTCGGTCATGGTCAGCATGCGGTCGGCGGCATCGTAGGTGAAGCCGTTGGTCTGCACGTGGGCACGGGCGGCCTTGTCCGCGTCGTACTCGGCCGCAGCAGGGTCCACCAGGTACTGGCCAACGGTGACCAGGGTCTGGTTGCCGAAGGCGTCGTAGTCGATGCTGGTGGTGAAGCCCTCGCCATCGGTGATGGCCACCTGGCGGTCCAGCAGGTCGTAGGCGTAGGTGGTGGTGCGCGCGTCGCTGCCGTCGGCGAAGCTCTGCGTGGCGGTGAGGATGTTGCCGCGCTGGTCGTAGGTGTTGACGGTCAGGGTGCCCGCCGGGGACAGGCTGGTGAGCATGCGGCCCAGCTGGTCGAAGGTGTTGAGCTGCTCGCCGCCGTTGGCGTCGATGATGCGGGTCTGGTTGCCCAGCACATCGTACTCGTACTGGGTGACGCCACCCATCGGGTCCTGCACCTGGGTGATGCGGTTGTCCAGGTCGTAGTCGTAATAGGTGTGGCGCTCCAGGCCCGCGACACCCACGGCCTGGATGGTCTCGCGCTTGTTGCCGGCGCCGTCGAGGACATACTCCACGCGCATGCCTTCGCCGTCGACCAGGGCCACCTGGCGGTTGTCCAGGTCGTACTCGTAGCTGGTGGACTGCTGTTCCGGCAGGCCCGGCGCGACGATCACGCCGGTACGGTTGCCGGCACCGTCGTAGGTGAACTCGGTGCGCTCGCCCTCGCCGTTGACCTGGGCGGTCTGGCGGTTGTTGCGGTCGTACTCGAAGGACTCGGTGCGCGCCTCGGCCAGCCCCACGGCCAGCGTCTGGCTGCTGAGGTTACCGTTGCCGTCGTAGGCGAAGGTGCTGGCCACCCCGAGCGGGTCGACCGTCTGGGTGATGCGGTTGTTCTTGTCGTAGCTGTTATAGGTCACGCGCACATCAGCAGTGCCGAAGGCCTCATGCGCCTCGGCGATATTGCCATTGGCATCCAGCTCGTAGTGGGTCACCACGCCCTCGGCGTCGGTGATGTCCGTTACCCGGTTGGCCTGGTCGTAGGTGTACAGGGTGCTGCGCTCGTCCGCCGTGCCCTGCGCCTCGATCACCGCCGTGCGGTTGCCGCGCTCGTCGTATGTGTACGCGGTCACCACGTCCAGCGCGCTGGTCTCGCTCACGACCTGGTTGATCGCGTCGTAGTCGTAACTGGTGGTGCGGCCGGTGTCGCCGGCCTGCGCCTGCGGCACACCATCGATCACGCTGGCGCGCTCGTCGTACAGGGTCACGCTCTTCACGTTGCCGACGTCGTCGTACACCGTTTCGGTCAGGTAGCCCTCGGCGCTCAGCTGCGCCACCTGGCGGTTGACGCTGTCGAAGAAGAAGCGCGTCTCGGCGATGTCGGTGCCGGCCAGGTCGCGGTGCTGGCGCACGCTGGTGCGGTTGCCCACTTCGTCGTAGGTAAATTCGGTGCGGAAGCCCTCGCCGCTGATGCGCGCGGTCAGGCGGTCGGCCCTGTCGTACTCGAACGTCACGACCTGGTCGTCCGGGCCGGCCACCGGGGTCGGCAGTGCCAACGGGTCGACACTGCCCAGGGCGGTCATGTAGCGGGTTTCGGTCTGCAGGTTGCCGGCGTTGTCGTAACTCCGCTGCACCATAAAGCCTTCGGCATCCACGCTCGCCACCTGGCGGTTGGCGCGGTCGAAGTAGTTGGTGGTGACGTTGCCGCGCGCATCGACCATTTCCACCTGGTTGTCGGCCGCATCGTAGCGGTACTCGACCGTGTGCAGCTCCGGGTCGGTGACGTGGGTCAGGCGGTTGTTCTTGTCGAAGGTGTAGCTGGTGGTATTGCCGCGCGCGTCGGTCATGGCAACGCGGTTGCCGTTGGCGTCGTAGTCGTAGGACACCGTCTGGTTCAGCGCGTTGGTTTCGCTGCGCAGCTGGTTGTTGTCGTCGTAGGTGTAGCTGGTGGTCACCGCGTCGGCGGTGTTGGCCGCGACGGTCATGCTGGTGCGGTTGCCTACCTCGTCGTAGGCATAGGTGGTCTCCACCAGGTCGGCGGCGGTCTCCTTCACCACGCGGTTGAGTACATCGTACTCCCAGGTGGTCTCGCGCAGCAGCGCGTCGGTCTCGGAGATACGGTTGCCCACGGCGTCGTAGCCGTAGCGGGTGGTTTCGTTTTCCGCATTGGTGACGGTGACCAGGCGATTGACCTGGTCGTAGCCGTAGCTGGTGGTGTGACCATTGCCGTCGGTCATGGCGAGGCGGTTGCCCACCTCGTCATAGGTGTAGCTGGTGGTCTCGCCTTCGGCGTTGGTGCTGGTCAGCAGGCGGTTGGCCGCGTCGTAGGTGTTGACGGTAGTGTTGCCATTGCCGTCGGTGACGGTCAGCTGGTTGCCGACACCGTCATAGGTATATTCGGTGCGGTCGCCCTCGCCGTTGACCTGCGCCGCGAGGCGGTTGGCGCGGTCGAACTCGTAGACCACCGCCTGGTCGTCGGCGCCGGCCACCGGCGACGGCGGCACGGCCGGGTCGGCACCGGTAACCGGTGCCATAAACAGGGTCTGCCCGACCCGGTTGCCGGCGGCGTCGTAGGTCCAGGTGGTGACATAGCCCTCGGCATCCACCTGGGCGGTCTGCTGGTTGGTCTTGTCGAAGTAGCTCACCACGGTGTTGCCGCGCGGATCGGTGACGGACACGCGGTTGCCGTTGGCGTCGTAGCCGTAGCTGGTGGTCTGCTGCAGCGCGTCGGTGCTGCTCACCAGGCGGTTGTTCAGGTCGTAGCTGTAGGCGGTGGTCTGGGCCAGCGCGGTGTTGGCCGCGACGGTCATGCTGGTGCGGTTGCCCAGCTCGTCGTAGGCGTAGGTGGTCTCCACCAGGTCCGCATTGATCTCTTTGGTTACCCGGTTGTTGAGGTCGTATTCCCAGCGGGTCTCACGGCCCAGCGCGTCGGTGCTGGAGATGCGGTTGCCCACCGCGTCGTAGTCGTAACGGGTGGTCTCGTTCTCGGCGTTGGTCTCCGCCACCAGCTGGTTGAGCAGGTCGTACTGGTAGCTGCTGGTGTGGCCATTGCCATCGGTCACGGTCAGGCGGTTGCCCACGTCGTCGTAGGTGTAGGCGGTGGTCTCGCCTTCCGCGTTGGTGACGGTCAGCAGGCGGTCGACCATATCGTAGGTGTTGACGGTGGTATTGCCGTTGCCGTCGGTGACGGTCAGCTGGTTGCCCACTTCGTCATAGGTGTAGCTGGTGCGGTTGCCCTCGCCATCGGTGCGCGCGGTCAGGCGGTCGACCATGTCGTACTCGAAGGTGACGGTCTGGTCCTGTGCCGGGTCCGCGACCGGGGTGGGGACCACGGACGGATCGACGCTGGGGACCGGCTGGGCGTAAAGGGTCTGGCTGGTGACATTGCCGACGCCGTCGAAGCTGCGCTCGGTCAGGTAGCCTTCCGCATCCACGGTGGCCACGCCGCGGTTGGCGCGGTCGAAGTAGTTGGTGGTGACGTTGCCGCGGGCATCGATCACCAGCACGCGGTTGTCGGCGGCATCGTAGCGGTATTCGGTGACACCGCCCTCCGGGTCCTGGACGTGGGTGGCGCGGTTGTTCTTGTCGAAGGTGGTGAAGCTCACCCGCGCTTCGGCGGTACCGTAGGCGCGGTGCTCTTCCACCGCATTGCCGTTGGCATCGAGCACGTAGTGGGTCACCACGCCCTCGGCGTCGGTCATGTCGGTGACGCGGTTGTTGCCGTCGTAGGCGTAGAGGGTGGTGGCCGCCTGGGCGGTGTTGGCCGCGGCGGTCATGCTGGTGCGGTTGCCGGCCTCGTCGTAGGCGTAGGTGGTCTCCACCAGGTCGGCGTTGACCTGCTTGACCATGCGGTTGTTGAGGTCGTAGACGTAAACGGTCTCGCGGCCCAGCGCGTCGGTCATGCCGATGCGGTTGCCCACCGCATCGTAGGCGTAGGTGGTGGTCTCGTTCTCCGCGTTGGTCTCGGTCACCACGCGGTTGAGGCCGTCGTAGGTGTAGCTGGTGATATGGCCGTTGCCATCCACCATGCTCACCCGGTTGCCCACGTCGTCGTAGGTGTAGACGGTGGTCTCGTCCTCGGCATTGGTGACGGTCACCAGGCGGTTGACCATGTCGTAGGTGTTGACGGTGGTGTTGCCATTGCCGTCGGTGACGGTCAGCTGGTTGCCGACGCCGTCGTAGCTGTAGGTGGTGGTGTTGCCCTCGCCGTCGACGCGGGTGGTCAGGCGGTTGACCCGGTCGTAGTCGAAGGTAACGGTCTGGTCGTCCGCAGCGGCGACCACGGTGGGCTCGGTGCCCGGGGTCACGGCACCGACCGGGGTCATGTGCAGGGTCTGGCTGGCGACGTTGCCGTTGTTGTCATACACCCGGCTGGTGGCATAGCCCTCGGCGTCCACTTCCAGCACCACTTCGTTGTTGGCATTGAAGTAGCTGGTGGTGGCGTTGCCGCGCGGGTCGATGACCTGGGTGCGGTTGCCGTTGCCGTCGTAGCTGTAGTGGGTGATACCACCTTCCGGGTCCTGGATATCGGTGACCCGGTTGTTCTTGTCGTAGGTGTAGACGGTGGCGTTGCCGTTTTCGTCGATGACGGTGGTGCGGTTGTCGTTGGGGTCGTAGCTGTACCGCCGCTCGCCGCCCATGGCATCCACTTCGCGCACCAGGCGATCGTCCAGGTCGTACTCGAACACGATGGTGGCCGCCTGGGCGGTGTTGGCCGCGGCGGTGATGCTGGTGCGGTTGTCCACCGCGTCGTAGGCGTAGGTGGTCTGCACGCCGTGGGCGTCGGTCTGGGTGGTGACGCGGTTGACGGCGTCGTAGGTCCAGCTGGTGACACGGCCCAGCGCGTCGGTGGTGGTCAGGCGATTGCCCACCGCGTCGTAGCTGTAGGTGGTGGTCTCGTTCTCGGCGTTGGTGACACTGACCAGGCGATTGAGTGCATCGAACGCGCTGGTGGTCTCGTTGCCGTTACCGTCCACCACGCTGATGCGGTTGTAGACCCGGTCGTAGTTGTTGGTGGTGACATTGCCCTCACCGTCGGTGACCGAGCGCAGGTTGTTCTCCGCATCGTACTCGAACACGGTGAGCTGCTCGTCGGCGGTGCCGGCGGCGGTGCGCATGGCGATGCGATTGCCGCGCACGTCGTAATCGTACTGGGTGACACGGCCCTCGGCGTCGGTCATGGCCACCTGGCGGTTGCCGCCGTCGTAGTCGATGCGGGTCACTCCGCCGCGGGCGTCGATGATGCCCACGCGGTTGTTGGCACCGTCATACTCGTAGCGGGTCTCGAAGCCCTCGGCATCGATCACCTTGATGACGCGGTCCAGCGCGTCGTAGACAGTCTGGGTGGGGTTGCCGCGACCGTCGGTCACTTCCACGCGATTGCCCACCGCATCGTAGCGGTAGGCCACGGTGTGCTGTTCGGGATCGGTCTGCTGCACCAGCCAGTTGTTCAGGTTGTAGACGAACTGGGTCTCGCGCGCCTCCGCGGTGCCGAAAGCCTCGGTGGTGCTGGTGACGTTACCGAAGTCGTCGTAGTCGTTGTGGGTGACGGTGCCGATGGCGTTGGTGGTGTCGGTCAGGCGGTCGAGAGCGTCGTAGGCATAGGTGGTGATATTGCCGTTCTGGTCCTTGCGCTCGACCAGGTTGCCGTTGCCGTCGTACTTGCTGGTGATGGTGCTGCCGTGAGCATCGGTGGTGGTCACCAGGCGGTTCAGCGCGTCGTAGTCGAAGGTGGTAACGCGGTCTTCGTTATCGGTGCGGGTCAGCTGGTTGCCGACGCGGTCGTAGGTGTAGTGCTCGGTGTAGAGCGCACGCAGGGCGGCCTTGTCGCTGTCGGTGAGCAGGGTGGCGTCGGTGGCGTAGCCGAGCTCCGCGCGCTTCTGCTGGTAGCGGTCGTCGTTGCTGCCGGCCAGGGCGTTGCCCAGGCCGTCGGTCTGCGCCACCAGCTGGTTGAACTCGTCGTAGGTATAGGTGGTGACCTGCGCATCGTCGCGGTCGATCACGGCACCGTTCGCATCCACCGCCACACCCACTTCGACGCGGGTGCGGTTGTGGTTGGCATCGTAGCTGTAGACGGTGTTGATGCCGTTGGCATCGGTCACCATCACCAGCTGGCTGTCCAGGTCGTAGGCGAAGGTGGTGGCATTGCCGTTGCCGTCCACCATTTTGACTTCGTTGCCGTTGGCATCGTAGTGATGCTCGATCACGTGCCGGGAGAGTCCGCCGGTCTCCGGGTCGTACACCTCCGGGGTGGTCTCGCGGATCATGCGGTTGTTGCGGTCGAACTCGTAGCGGGTGGTGTAGGCCTCTGCATCGCCGGACTCGGGTCCGCGCGCGTCCACCTCGGCAATTACATTGCCCACCGCGTCGCGATAGAAGGTGGTGGTGCCGCCCTCTGCATCGGTCTGCTCTTCGAGCTGGTCTTCCTCGTCGTAACCGAACTTCAGCACCTGGCGCTGGCTCACCGGCAGCTGCAGGCCGGCCACAACCATTACCTGGTTGTTGTTGGCGTCGTAGCTGTAGCGGGTGATATGGCCGTTGGCGTCGGTGCGCTGGGAGATGATGCCATCGGCGTTGTACAGCATCTCGGTGGTGGCACCGCGATGGTTGGTCATGGTGACCCGGTTGCCCTCACCGTCGTAGGCGTAGCTGGTGGTGTAGCGGGTGCTGTTGCCGTCCGCCCCGGCCACCGCCGCGGTGATGGCTTCCAGCAGCTCGCGCCGGTTGTTGAACACGTACTCGGTGGTGCGGCCCTCGGCGTCGGTCATGCTGGTGCGGTTGCCCACCAGGTCGTACTGGTACTGGGTCACGCGGTCCTGCGCCGGGTCCACGCTGGACGGATCCATGGTCTGGATCAGGCGGTTGTTCTTGTCGAAGAAGCGGTACACCGTGTTGCCGTTGGCATCGGTGACGCTGATGCGGTTGCCCACCGCGTCGTAGGTGTTGACGGTGGTGTGGCCTTCCGGGTCGATCACCGTCAGCAGGCGGTTGTCGTTATCGTAGGTGTAAGTGGTCACTCCGCCGTTGCCGTCGATCAACCGGGTCAGGTTGCCGTAGTGATCGTACTCGGCGAAGGTGCGGTTGCCCTCGGCATCGATGGTCTCGATGTTGTTGCCGTAGGCATCGTAGAAGTACTGGGTCACCTGCTGTTTGGCCGGGTCGGTTAGGTCGGTGGCATCCAGGAACACGATGCGGCGGGTGCGATTGCCGTAGGCATCGTACTCGTAACGGGTCAGGTCACCGCCGGGGCTGCGCTCTTCCACCAGGTTCTGGTTGGCGTCGTACTCGTAGAAGGTGGTGTACAGGTCCAGCAGCGCCTGCACATCCGCGGCACTCAGGTCCGCCACCAGCGCCGCGTAACCCAGGTCCTGGCGCAGGGCCTGGTAGTGGGCATCGTCGGAGACCGTCAGCGCCACGCCGGTGGCGGAGGTGCGCGAGGCGATCTTGTTGAAGCTGGTGTAGGTAAAGCGGGTCTCGGAGCCGTCGTTGTCCGCCAGCGTCAGCAGGTTGCCGTTGCTGTCGTAGTTGAAGTGCGAGGTGTACAGCTCGGTCAGGGCATCCTGCTCGGCCTGGCTCAGGTTCGCCGCCAGCTTGCCGTTGCCGGCCGCATCGGTATAGCCCAGGTCAGCGCGCAGCTGCCGGAAGTAGGCGCTGTCGGAGTTCACCGCGCCCCAGGCGTTGCGGTCGGTCATCGACACCAGGTCGCCGTTGTCGTTGTAGGCGTAGGTGGAGTGGTAACCCTCCTGGTCCACGATCTCGGTGATATAGCCGTTGGACAGGTAGGTGTACTGCAGGCTGTGGCCCTGACGGATGTTATCCACCTGCGCCTGATAGCTGGTGTCGGTCCCCGCCACCGCGGCGTCGTAGGTGGCGTAGTAGCCGTTGGCCACCCGCCAGTCGACGTACTGCTGTTCGTTGGAGTAGGCGCGGGCGTTGCCGAGCGCGTCCACCACAGTGGTGGAGCCGCCGTCGAAGAACTTGGAGGAGAAGGTCACGCTGGTCTCGTCGGTGGTGTTATCCACCCGGTGCCCCTTGCCCTTGCTGATCTTGTCGCCCTTGGTGCTGCCCTGGCCCTCTCCATTGGTGTGGAAGGCAAAGTCGTAATCGAAGGTGGTTACACCGCCTTCCGCGTCAGTAATAGAGGTCACCACCTGGGCCGCAGCCTTATTCTCGCCGCGCCAGCTCACCTGCTCGTAAGTAATATTGATATCGCGCTGGGCGTAGGTCTCGGCCACGCCGTCGCCATCGGCGTCCTGCTCAGAGGGCAGCTCGATGCGCTCGATAAAGCCGTCGGTGGTGTAGTGGTACTTGGTGGAGTGGCCCATGCGGTCCACCACTTCCACCAGGCGGCCGCTCTCGTAGCGGTACTCCACCAGCACGCCGCCGGTCTCGTCGGTGACCTGGTAGAGCTGGCCGTTGAGGTAGGTGTAGTTGACCTCGTGGCCGGTGTCGTCGCGCACCTGCACCAGGCGATCGGACTCGTAGGTGTACTCCATGCGCACACCATTGGTGTCCTCCCAGGCCAGCAGTTCGCCCTGCTTGGAGAAGGTCAGCCTGGTCTGGTCGGCACGGGTAAGCTCGAAGGCGGGATCGGTATCGCCGATGGCCCCCAGGTCGCGGATGGTCTCGTAGGCGCCGGCGCCGTCCACCGACACGTACAGCTGGCGGGCCTCATCCCAGTAGTAATCGTACAGGCTGCCATCGCCGTAGCGGACCTCCAGGTACTGGCCACCCTGCCTGACGTCCAGGCGGATGCCGGTGGAGAAGTACCAGCGGGCGTCCTCGTGGCCGTGGGCATCGCTGGCGGCCCCGCGGGCGTTGTAGGTGCGCACCAGGTTGAAGTCGTCGCCCATGCTGGGCAGGTAGGCGTCCTGGTGCTGGATGACGAGGTTGCCGTTGGAGACGTTGACATACAGCTTCTCGTCACCGCCCACCTGGTTGTTGGCCGTGCGTTTATTATCGTTCAGGAGTGCGTAAGAAGAATCCAGCAGGCCCAGTTCGTTACCGCCAACAAGCGTTACAGACATCGAGAAGTCCCCTAAAAAGTCCGGATAGGCGACACCCTGTCGCCCCAAAATTCGTTATCTGCTTGTCTATCCTTCGCTGGCGGAAAAAGTTTAGGGACTTCACGAAAAAAACATGACTCTCCTCGCATTTATTGGAGGAATCACGCGCCACACAGCTCTGGACCAAATCCCCATCACAGCAGGGACCAGCCCGGAAACTTGGGCAAGGATTGAATCGAAGAACCACGCATAGGGGGAGGGGACTTAGCACCCATAGGCGCAGAGAGATTAGAGGAAGAAGGGAAAAGAGAGGAAGCAAAAGGCAGGTTGCACTACCGGGCTACGGAGGCCCGGGGACAAGTAAGCCCGGGGCCCGACGCGCATTCTGTTACCCGAACAGTAAGAACCAAGCCGGTAGGCACCTGCACGCAAGGAGGGCGGGCCGCCCTCTCATGCCCCAGGAAAAATCACTACCAGACCAGGTCAGTAACTGTTATTTCTACTACTGCGCGGACAGAATATTTTTAGATCACCCGTTAAAGCATTAACGTATTGACTTTAAATTCGTTCGCGCAATGATCTGCGGCCTCGCGCAGCTTCTGCTTGAGAAGGGATGCGTTATTCGCCAGTAACTCGTCGTGGGTGGGAGCTTGCTCAGCCTCTTCCGGGTTGGCCTGGCCACACTGCGCTTCCGCGAGAACTTCATTAGTGGAAGTATCCACCAGCTTCATTCTGACACCGTAGCCAACTTGATACTTGCTGAAATTCAGCGGAAAGTTGAGGAACTTCCATCCCAGGGTTTGCACATCCAGCAGCAAGCGTGAGTCATTCACCTGGGCGGTGAGTTCCTCTACATCATTTCCTTCAGCTGTGACCGTATTATCATCCAGCAACACTATGTTGTACTCACGGGCCATGGCATCTGCAAGTACGTCATAGATCCGGACTGCAGGATCCTCAATGTTATTTTCTTTAACCAGCTTATTGCCAGTTTTGACCATGGCAACGACACCAATAGCACCGAACATGCTGTTTCCAGGCGTAGTGGCAATAAAGTCCGGCTTCTCGCGGCTGACGCCGCTCAATTGCCGCCCCTCGATCATCGGGCCGGCATCCTCGGCCAACGGCATATTTTTCACGCCCGCACAGCCAGTGGCGACGACGGCCAGAGCCAGCACCATCAGTTTCTTGATCATCTTCGTTTACCCCCAAGTGTTACGTTGTTTATTTAAAGAATCCCCGCATAACCAGATCGCCAGGGACACAAACAGCTACCTTGCTATACCATCCTTCCAGAACCCAATCATAGAGAACTTTTTACCAATTATCAGCCCAAAAACAACGACAGCGAGCTCAACTTTATTACACGCAATGACACCGAGCGGGGATCACGAAGAAGATACCTGGCCACACCAAACGCAGTGCAGCGGCCGGAGCAGTGCAAACTTGGGAGCCGACAGTCGCAAGCTTCAATCAGCGTTTCAAGGATGCCACTCTACTCATCACTCGTTTACAGAAGGGTTGGCATGGGTAACAGGTGCGGGCGTAGCTAGACGAGACTTACATGGTCCCGTTGCCGGAGAAGTTCACGAAGTCGAGTGAGCGCCTCTTTATGAATCTGGGAGATACGCCCTTTGGAGAGCTGCAACTCCTGGCCCATGTCGGAGAAGGACTTGAATTCAAAGTAGTGGCCACGCACTACCATATACTGTTTGGCCGGCAGCTTTTTGACCAGCGTTGATATACTTCTCAGGAGCTGGTCGTAATGATGGCTGGCATACGGGTCGCCATGATCCCGGGCCTGCTCACCCGCCATGATCGCGTCCAGCTGGAACCCTACTGCCAAGTTCAGGATCGCATCGACAAACCCCGCAAAGTCCACATCACCCTTACCGATGAGTGATTCATTCCTCTCCTCTATCGCCCTCTTGTAAAACTCGTACTGGCTTGCACTTTCGGTCATTTTCGGCAGGCCGTTCAGTATTGAGCCCCGGATCCGGTAACCGGCAAATGTCGCGAACTTCACGCCTTCGGCAATATCGTAACGATCCAGGGCCTCAATCAGGCCGAGCAGGGCGAACTGCAGGTAGTCCTCATATGAAACCGTATCGACTATCCGGCCGGCATAGAGCTTTCCTGCAATCCTGGCAGCCAGGCCACGGTGCATCAGGATCAGCTTTTCCCGGGCAGACCGGTCACCCTCCGAGAAGAGATCCCACAATTCTGCTTCGTGACTGGAAATATCGAGCATCCCTGCCATTGGCCCGCTCTAAACAAAACTGTTCATCAATGACAGGGTTACGAGACTCCAGCCATCAATCAGCACAAACACGAGGATCTTGATGGGAAGCGAGATCATCATCGGCGGGACCATCATCATACCCAGGGACATCAACATACTGGCGACGACAATGTCCACGAGCAGGAAGGGTATAAAGATAATAAAACCGATCTGGAATGCGGTCCGCAACTCGCTGAGCAGGAACGCAGGGACCAGCGCAGAAAGCTCCACGGCGTCAACGCTTTTGGGCGGATCCTCGGCCATGACTTCGTAGATAAGCTCGAGATCCTCTTCCCGTGTTTGTCGCAACATAAAGCCACGCAGGGGCTGCACCCCGCGATCGAGCGCGGTTTCGGAGCCGATTTCCTTATTCGTATATGGCTGGTATGCCTTACTGTTAATCTCTTCGATTACCGGTTTCATGCTGAACAGCGTGAGGATTAACGCAAGGCTGACCAGCACCATATTGGGCGGCGTCTGCTGCATGCCCAGTGCATGACGCAACATGGCCAGTACCAGGATGATACGGGTGAATGAGGTCATGACGATCAGGATACCCGGCGCCAGACTCAGCACCGTCATTCCAAGGAGAATCTTCACTGCCAGGCTTAGATCCGCACCCTGATCCTCAAACTGGATGTCAACGCCCGGAAATGACACATCGGCGGCGGCAACAACCCCTGGCAAAACAGCCAGCAGGACAAACAACAGTGACCTCATGCTTCTACATCTTTTTCTGTTTTGTCGATTACGGTGAGGTTGCTCCCCGCCTCTGCCACAAGGTATTCCCTGCCCTTCCAGGAAACTGAATACAGGGTGAGAGTGTTACTGATTCGCTTCCGCTCACCCAGACTTATATCCGAAGCACTGCCGCCCGCAGCGTTACCCAGGCCCCGCCAGTGGACATAGGCCTTCAGCCCGGCAAAGGTCAACCCGAGCAGTACCAGCACTGCAAACAGTGCCTTGAAG
The DNA here is from genome assembly GCF_021729035.1 of Microbulbifer sediminum. GTDB lineage: Bacteria > Pseudomonadota > Gammaproteobacteria > Pseudomonadales > Cellvibrionaceae > Microbulbifer > Microbulbifer sediminum. The sequence continues at coordinate 108,186 of NZ_JAJSAP010000003.1, forward strand.
AAAGTCCAGGCCAGGAACTCGCTCCCAGCCTGGGCTGAGGCAAAAGGGCTATAGGCAAAAAGCACGATCGCTGAGAATTGCACAACCACGACCCGCGAACTCACTACCAGCATGGTGCCCACCGGTCACGAAACCGTTTTATTGACGTTGTCAATTTCCGTGATCCGGACGCCCAGCGAGTCGCCCTTTGAGGCCAGCACGCCCCGTGCAACCAATGCCCCATTCACAAAAACATCTACAGGTTCATCTACTTTTTTATCCAGGGAAAGCAGCTCACCTTTCTTAAGGTTGAACAGCTCCTCCACGGAAATACGCGCACTACCGACCGAGACACGCAGCTCAACCTGTACATGCCTGATCATGTCTACCGAAGGGGGCACCACCGCAGCACCTTCACTATCCTGCGCCAATTCCTGCAGTTCAACATCTAAAGTATCCACAACAACCTCTCAATTTTTACCTGATCTTAATAGCGCGGTTTTTATCCGTCTTACCCAGAACGGCACCAAACATATCTGCCTGCGAGCCACAGGACACGCTGACCATGCCGGTGAAGTCCTGCCCGAGCGGGATAAAATCGCCGGGCTTCAAATCCATTACCAACTCGCAGGGAATATCACTGGCCTTGAACCAGGCACGTAGTAAAGTCGACTCTGTACCCAGCGCGCTGCTCAGTGGTTCAACCGCTTTACGGGCCTCGGCCTTTGCGAGACCGATCAACGGCTGCCATATTCCCCGTGTCAACAGTATCGAGATGGGAATACCACGCACGTCCAGTTCAAGTGCGACACAACCGCTGCCATAGCGATTGACTGACTCATCGTGCTCATCAATGCCGATACTCACACCGCCCGAATCCAGGCCAAGTCGACAGCAGAAGTCCAGGCACAGGCGCTCCAGTATGTGATGCTCGAGCTCAGGACTCTCCAGCGACTCGCCCTCGAAAAGTGACGAAAACAGCTCATGCCAAACCGTTGAGTCACCAACGAATATGATGTTTTCTTCACCAAAGCGGATATTGCGGAAAATACGGTAGTCATTGTAGAGAGATGACTCCGCGTAATACTCACAAACATCCACAAGTTTCAGAGAGTTGGCACCAGACCACCAGTCCGCCTCAAACGCTTCAAGTCGATGTTCCAGTTCCACGCGAAGGCGCTTAAGTCGCCGGCTCCCGATAAACTCGAAGTCACGAACCACGTCGGTCACAATCGTCACTTGGAGGCCTCCAGCAACTGCTGCATCATTTCGTTGACCGCGGTCAGCATCTGCGAGGAGGCCTGGTAACCCCGCTGCACGACGACCATATCGGTAAATTGCTGGGACAACTCAACGTTGGAAGCCTCAAGCTTTTTTCCCACCACCAGGCCGTAGATATCCTGGTTTGGCTTTCCGATCTCGATCATTTGCTGAGGATTGGCCTCAAACAGTCCCTCGCCAAGCTGGGTAAGCGCCTGCTTGTCATGGATATTTGCCAGCGCTATCTGCTGGCCCTGCTGGGTTTCCTCATTGCTGTAGTTTGCTTCCAGTATGCCGTCCTCGTTGAAGGACAGGCCGAGCAATGCTCCCTGCTGGTATCCATCGTTATCTTCAAGCGCCAGGTCCGAGGCTGAAGCGCCGGAGAAGGAAGTGCCAAAGGCAAAAGAGCCAACATCGCCAAAATTGAGGGTGATATTTTGGTTGGCGCGATCCTGCGGCTGGAAATCAAATGACACGGTGTTATAACCGTCGGCTGGCGAGCCGTTATCCTGGAAACGTATTTCAAGGTCAGAGGCAACCAGGTTGTTATCAGCATCGCGAACGTCTACAAACCAGCTTCGTGGCGTATTCGCGTTATTGTTGCGGAATGTCAGCGTCAGGACCTGAGTCGAACCGAGGGAGTCAATGACCTCCACATCCGATACCACGTGCTGGGTCGACCCCAGGGACAGATTGCCCAGGAAAGTAAGGTTCTCGGTGGGCCTGGCCGGCATGGTCTTCAAACCCTCGAGGCTCAGCGGAACCAGCGCCCCCGAGTCATCGAGGGCCATCACTTGCGCACCGGACGGGGATACCAGGTAATCGTCGTTATCAAACGAGAATTGCCCAAACCTGGAGTAGAAGCGCTTTCCATCATCCTGAAGGATAAAGAAACCCTCACCATCGATCGCCAGGTCGGTGTCATTACCGGTATCACGCAGGTCGCCCTGTGAAAAATTGATGGTTGTCTGGATAACTTCAGCCCCCGCGCCATCAATGCCGTTTTCGAGGTAAGGCCGCTCACCATCAGAGAACTGGTAACCGTAGTAAACATCGGCGAATACCGCCTGGTTGCCCTTGTATCCGGGCGTATTTACATTGGCCACGTTGCCACTGATAACATCGAGCCCCTTACTGAAAGTTTGCAACCCAGCGAGACTGGAAAAAACAGTACTTAACATAATTAGCTACCCACTGCCTGTACCTGGGAGAGAGGAATGTTCGTCAAAAACCGGCCATCGGAAGTTTCAATCGTCAAGACTGGCGACCCGGAATTGAAATTTACCGAAATCACATCCCCGAGTTCCCGACTGGTCTCGGTTGCCACCTCGACAGTCCGGCTGAGGATGCCAATGGCCTGGTTGGCCGCTTCAATCTTGATCAATGACTGAATATTCTCGTTTGTCTGCCGCGCCTGCTCCAGGCTGGTGAACTGGGCCAGCTGGGAAATAAACTCGGCATTGTCAATCGGCTCAAGCGGATCCTGGTAATTCAGCTGTGTCAGGAGAATATTAAACAGGTCTTCCTGGTTCACCGTCGCCGTCTGCTGCTGTTGTGTTGAGGTAGAATTCACCGCCCCCAGCGTTCCGATATCCATTTACTTGTCCACCTTCAGATTTATTAAAGTTCTTCAGCTACACCGGCAACGGTGAGTTGCCGAAAGACCAGCCCAAAATCACGGAGAGCAGCTTTCAGGTATTCGACGACCACTCTCTTCTCATTGACATCCATCTGCTTGCCGATCCAGATCGATACGCCACCCTCGCTATCGACCACCAGGTGCCCCTTGAGCCGCACCAGATAGGCCCGGAGACCGGCAATTTGCCGTGCAACGGCAGGGCCCAGGCGGGCAGCAACCGGCTGCATCACCCGCTGCCCCTCCGGTCGGGGGCCTATACCGCTGACCTGTTTGTAGGCACCGGTTACCTGATTTCCCGGTGCTGGCGGCATGGCATTGCCCTGCCGGGACAACTGGCCCGTGGGATGGGTGATGGCCGCTGCCTTGTTGTGTACGGATGCGGCTCGGGTCCTGCCAGCGATCTCCGGTCCCCCGGGCTGCGACACCTGACGCTCACCTGCTGCGGCCCTGGAGTCTCCACCGGAGTAGCGCGACTGCTGTTGGAGGAATTCCTTTTCCCAACCCAGGTCCCGCTTGTTGGAAACCAGGCTTCCTCCCGCGGTATTAGCCGCTGCCGGCAAGTCAACCACTTTCATGGGCAGCCCACGTTGTCAGGAAGTGCTCTTCACCGAGGCAATCAAGGCGCCGTTCATGACGCCGCTCCGTATCCTTTCGCAATTGCCCGATTCGCTCTTCATACTTCTTGCATTTGCCATCACGGCGCTGGATTGATCCCTTGAGGACGCTGGCGCGCTCGCGCAACCCGGCCAGCTCCGCCTGAAGCTCAACCTGCCGCTTCTCGCTGTAGGCAATGCTATCCGTGATCAGGGATAGCTGTTCCAGCATGAGCGGTGACAGATCCTGCCGCAGCAGCGCCCGGTACGCTGACTCCGCTGCGGCGATCTCTTCTCCAGCGTTGGCTTCCTGTATCTCTACCGTGCCGATTAAGGCATTCAGCTCCGCCAGATCCGCCATCATCTGCCCGATCTCGACGCGGCCCAGTTTCAGCAGGCTATGGATCTGTGCCAACTCACTCATCGCTCACCCAGAATGCCGGCCATCTGTTCATATACCCCGGCGCGGTCAATATCGGCACTGCCACTCTGGCGGAGAAGCTCATACAGGCGGGGAACCTGTTCAAGGGCCTGGTCCACCTCGGTATTGTGGCCCTCCTGGTAAGCTCCCAGACCAATGAGCTCCTTGCCTTCTATATATGCCTTGATCAGCCTCCGTGACTTTGCACACAGGGCCTGTTCCCGGGGAGTCTGGAGCTTTCCTGCCAACCGGCTGATACTGGAAAGGTAATCAATGGCGGGATAGCGTCCTTCGTTCGCTATCGCGCGACTCAGGACGATATGCCCATCCAGTATCGCACGCGCGCACTCCGCTACCGGGTCCTCCGCCTCTTCGTTCTCCACCAACAGGGTATAGACTCCGGTAATACTACCCGCGCCCTCTTTGCTGCCCGCTCGCTCTACCAGCTCCGGCAATAGCGCAAATACAGAGGGTGTATACCCCCTGGCGGTGGGCGGTTCACCAACCGCAAGGCCCACTTCCCGCTGTGCCATTGCCAATCTGGTCAGCGAGTCCATGGCGAGGAATACCCGCTTGCCCTGGTCCCGGAAAAACTCACTGATAGACATGGCCGTGAAAGCCGCATTGACTCGCATCACTGCCGGCTCATCCGCCGTGGCTGCAATGATTACTGTCCGTTCACGCTCTTCAGGGGCAACAACCTCTTCCAGGAAGTCCCGGACTTCCCTACCACGCTCACCAATCAAAGCGATGACGGTGATATCTGCATCTACTCCTGATGTCAGCATGCCGAGGAGGGAAGACTTTCCCACCCCGGCTCCGGCAAAAATACCAATTCGCTGCCCTTCACCAAGTGTCAGTAGACTGTCGACAGATTTAACACCAGTCTCCAGCACTGTATTCACGCGGCCACGTTCCATCGCCGATAAGGACCCAGCCCGCAGTGGCCGGTTCGTGCCTTCGGCTAGAGGGGCGCCATCGTCGATTGGTTGACCCATTCCATCCAGCACACGGCCGAGCATTTGCTCGCCTACCGAGACCTGCAGGACGGAGCGGCTCCGCTTGACAAAGCACCCAGGGTTAAGCCCGGTAAGGTCGCCATAGGGCAAGAGAATCACCTGGCCATCACGGAACCCCTTCACTTCCGCCTCCAGGCTATGGCCGCGTCCACTCGAGATAGTGCATGCTTCCCCGTAAAAGGCACCACGCACCTTTGCCTTCACACTGAGGCCCACGAACTCCTCCACCTTGCCGTAAGACTCCAGCAGGTCCGCCGATTTCAGTGCCTGGTTAAGTCTGTCAAGCATTCTGGGTCGCCAGATAGTCGGAGATCAGTTGTTGGACCTTGCGAAGCTGCGTCTCGTAGCCGGCATCAACAACCTCGTCCTCCACATCAACCAGTATTTCAAACGGCTTCATATCTGCCTTGCAGGTAACGGATGCGACCCGTGCTATTCGATCAAAAACAACACGGTTTCTCATCAGAGCGGCATGCACGTTCTCGGCCACGAGAACTTCCACCCGGCCCGGGCTACGCAACTCCTCAACGACCTTACAGATGCTATCTGCCAGGTAGTTTGGGTTGATGCGGCTTTCCCCGATAATCCGTGCCACTGAAACCGCAACTGTATCGGCGATGTTCTGCTGTATAAACGCACGATCTTCCTGCACTGCTGACTCAACCACCTTCACGAGCTCATCCAGCCCCTTGTTGTGGCGAACTTCCAACTCCTGCAACTTTTCTTCAAACGCCCTGGCCCCATCTGCACGCCCCTGTTCAACAGCAGCCTGGTAAGCCTCCTTCTCCCCCCGCGCAATGGACTCCTGAAGCTGTTCCAACTGAAGCCGGCTTTGCGATAGTTCTTCACGCAGGCGAGCAAGCTCTGTGTCCTTCTGCTGCACGAGCAATTGGAGTTCCTGCAGCGTTTCTGCTGTGGAACTGACTGCCTCAACAGGCGCACTCTCGGGATCCGGGCTCACACTAACCCCGGACAGCTCGCCGAGAAGTTTTCTCTTAGCGCTGGCTGACATCATCTACCTCATTGGCGGCGCCACAATATTCTTGCAATGCCTGGGCAAGGCCTGGCGGAAAAGTTTGATCATCGCCTGACAACAATTTCTCCACACGCCGGATGAGCGTGGCCGAACCACCAGGCAACATTCTCGCCAGATTCGATGAACGATTGAAATCCGCTGTTAGCGCCGGTCCGGCAACCGCGCCAGTCCCGCAGGATACAGACTCAAACCTGGCAAAATAGCCCTCCAGAACCTTCCTGCGTGATTCCGGAATCTGCGACAGCATTCTCTCGCGCTTCCTCCGTGGGAGCAGGAAAAGGTCAATGGCCAGTTGCTTTTCATCTATCACTGTATTCCACCACATTATCTGGCAGCTCCGCCCACTGCTGAAGCTGACGGGACACCCTGCGTACTCTCGACCGCTCTGCAAACATCCTGGCCAGCATCATTAAAGCCCCTATAGCCAGCAGCAGGCCAACTGCGATCAGGATGTATTGCGAAGGAACAGGCATTTGAGGCTCCCGCTGCGTGCTGTTGACAACACCGGGAGCCGACTCCTCATTATATTTCTCAAAAGCTTTCTTGAGCGCAATGCTATTCTTGATAACTGTAACCGTGTCTCCACGTTCCGGCTTCATGCCCAGAACAGAGGAGACGAGCTCTTGCACGTCGTTGACCTGGATATCCTCCAGCGCTTTGTCGACGACTACTCCGACGCTGAGCCTGGCGATCTCGTATCCCGCATACTCAGTATTACTGATCTCACGACCGTACTCGTAACTCACTTCCCTGGATTTTTCGCGGCTACCCTGTTCATCACCCACCCCCCGACTCTCGGTCTCGCGGATATTCCTGATCCCGGTTCCGTTCTCCGGTGATATTGGTCGCTCGGTCTGCACAGTGCGATTATTCAACATCAAGGAAACATCGACGTGGGCGACATAATTCGACGGGCCGAGACTGCCGTCGAGAATACTGGCAAGCTTGCCCTGCAAATACTTTTCCGTACGAATCTTCTCACGTAACTGGCCGCCAACGGCTCCCTCCACAGAAGATGCGCCTGCCCCGAGCACATTGCCAGACTGATCCACAAGAGAGATATCCTGCGGCTGTATTTTAGGCACCGAGGACTCCACCAGCTTCTTTATACCGGCAACCTGGGATGCGCTGATTTCCTTTCCAGGATCAAGGTACACAGTAATTGAAGCCGAGACCTTCTCTTTATCCTCAGAAAAGAGTTTCTTTTCCGGAAGCACCAGATGGACTCGCGCATGCCGGATATCATCGAGGGAGCCAATCGTCCGGGACAGCTCACCTTCGAGCGCGCGCTGGTAATTGACTCTCTGCGCAAAATCTGTAATACCGAAATCCGACTCGTTAAAGAGTTCGAAGCCAATGATCTCCCGAAAGGCATTGCCACTGTTCATTACTGTCTCTTTTGCCCGCGACAGATCCTGCTTGGCAACACTGATAGTGCCCTGGGCCCGGTCGATGCTGTGCTCGATTGAGCGCACACTTAGTTCGGCCGACACCTTATCGACCTCCTCTGGAGAAAGCTCCCGGAACAGCACCTCTTCCCCAGATGCCAACAACCAATAACTGGCCACACCAAGGAACACAACGATCAACGCGATACCGCCAAACAATAGCGGCCTACCCTCTGTAAACTTCATCAATAACCCCTTTAAATACAGGCTTAAACCTGCATTCGCATTATTTCCTGGTAACCCTCAAGCACTTTGTTTCGAACCTGCAGGGTTAGCTGGAAAGCCGTCCGACTTTTTTCAAGCTCGAACATCACATCGTGGATATTCTCAGCCTTACCCAATGCAAGGTCCTGCAGTGCAGACTCAGATCTCTGGATCTGGCCGTCCAGCTCACCCAACTGTTCCGCAATCCAAGAGGAAAAATCTTCAGGCTCAGCTTTCTGGAGCCTGGTTGGAACCAGGGACTCAACCCGAATCTCACTGATCGGCTCAATTGCCATAATTTAGCTCCCTATTTCCAGTGCTTGCTGAACCATTGCCTTGTATGCGTTGACCGCCTTCACGTTAGCCTCATAGGCACGGACAGAGCGCATCATTGTCATCATCTCGGTCAGCAGATCTATATTTGCGTACTTAACAAAACCATCCTTATCGGCGTGAGGATGGGCAGGCTCGAAGCTGACGCGATGCTCCTCCGCGCTTTCGAGAATTACAGCCTTCTCAGCGCCGTAGGCCGGAACTCGCCCAACCGCGTCAAGCTCCCGGGAGAAGCTGGAGCTGCCAGCAGGGACTGAAACCAGCGTCTTTGCACTGTAAGGCGACTCACCCGCCGGGCGGGTCCTATTGGCATTAGCGAGATTGGTCGCGACAAGCTCAAGCCGTGACTTCTCAATACTCATGCCCGAAGCACTGATATCAAATACTGATAGATAATCCATTTACTTTCCGCGCTCCCCGTTAATGGCCATCTTGACAAGGCCGCCATACTTGCCCATCGCCTTCAGGAGGGTCTGGTACTGTATTACCGCCTGATTTAGCCGGACCATTTCCATATCAAGCGATACAGCCGCATCATCTGTCTGGGTATAACTACTGGTACCCACTGACTCCTTGACTGCAGTTAACTCATCAACTGTAGAGCCACCCTTGTCCAATATCGCCTCGGCTTCCCGGTAAAGCCTGTCAAAATCCACCGTCATGGGGCTGTACCCGCGGCTGTTCGCATTAGCGATATTATTGGCAGAAAGCCGTTGGGACTGCAGGTTCGCGTCCAGCATCACCTTGACCAGCGCAGATGTGGCACCGGATAACTCATCTATCACTTGTACTCCCCCTTATTGAATGACCAGTTCAGCATGTAGCGCACCGGCGGCCTTTAATCCCTGCAATACCGTAATGATGTCCCTGCTACTCGCATTAACTTTCCGCAGTGCGGTAACTAGCTCAGCAACATTACTTTCCTGTGGCATGTTAATCATGACCGACTCTTCCTCGACCACATTGATCTCTGTATCAGGAACAACTTCGGTCCTGACATTTGGTAGGTTGTTTCTACCAAAGAAGACATTGGGTTGGGAGACGTAGAAATCGGTGCTTATGGATACCACCATATCGCCATGGGTAATCGTGGTAGGCGAAATCCTCACATCCCCGCCGGCTATCACCGTGCCGGTTCGCTCATTAAGCACGACTCGTGCACGGACATCGGGGCTGATGGTCAGGGATTCCAACTGGGCCAGAAACTGGTAGAGGCCGTTGTTACCCTGCTGCGGGGGATATACCTCGAAGGTACCCGGCCCCACTACAGAAGCAAACTCCCCACCAAAGCGGCTGTTCACTGCGTTAACAATCCTGCTGATCGTTGTAATATCAGGGCTGTTCAGGACATACGTGAGCTTTTTGTCACGCCCATTTGGTCCATTGGCCACGGCGCGCTCAATAATCCCACCATTGGCGATGGTTCCGGTTGTCGGGTGGTTTTTCTGTACCAGGTTGCCGTTCAGGTCGTATCGATAACCTCCGATTGAAAGAGCGCCCTGCGCGAGCGCGTAGATTCGATCATCCGGCCCCAGTAACGGGGTTGTTACCAGCGTGCCCCCCAACAGGGAACGCGCATCACCCATGGAGCTGACAGTCACGTCGATACTCGATCCCGGCTGGGCGAATGGAGGAAGCGATGCAGTAATCATTACCGCGGCAACATTTCGTGCCCGCAGATCCCGCGAATCGATGTTCAGGCCCAGGTTCTCAACCAGATTACTGATTGATTGCTTCGTGAGCCTGTTATTGTAACTATCACCGGTTCCTGCCAACCCTGTGACAACACCGTAGCCCACCAGCATGTTCGCCCTATCAGCCTTGAGCCTCGCAAGCTCTTTCAAGCGGACGCTTTCTGCTTCTGCATGCATTGGAACGCCGGCACCGACACATAGCAGGGCGCCGAACACAAGGCAGGAAAAGAAATTTTTCATCAAAACAACCACTCCAGCGCTCTAGAGATCAACCCCGGGGTTTCCTTGCGCGAAAGCAGTCCCTCACCCTGGAATTTTATATTTGAATCAGCCAGCCGTGTTGAAATCACAGTATTATCAGCAGTGATATCTTCAGGCCTGACCCTGCCCTCAACAAAAATTGTCTGGCTTTCATTATTAAGCGATATCACCTGACGTCCACGAACGAAAAGGTCGCCATTCGGCAGTATCGCTTCAACGGTGGTGCTTATCTTCCCTATCACTTCACCGGACCTTCTTTCGACGCCACCGCCATCAAATTCCGAGGATCCGCGAAAATCTCCGCCGACAGTGTTATGGGTATCAGAGGCCCTGACGGAGATCCTGGAGTTCTTTTCAGTGTCCGTATCGGCTTTACTCGTGGCACTTGCTGCTTCATAGATCAGGACTGTCAGCGTATCCCCCAGGAACCTCGCCCGATGGTCTTCAACCAGGGACTGGTATGTCTCGTCGGAGTACAGTGAGCCAGTTTCCTCCGGGTAGTCCTCCTCAGGCGTGACTTCATAGCCAGGCCCTCCGTTTGCAATCACAACACCCGAAGTGAACGCAAACACAAAAAATGCCCAGAGCTTTGCAAACTTGCTAGACCCCATTTTCTATCCTCCCCTGCTTTTCACCTGTCACTTTCATTGTCACAGGAGTATCCGATGTAGGGATGGCGACCATTACAGTTTCACCTATGATTCCATCCTCAAGTGCCAGGCCTTTCATTTTTATCGCGATCATTCCGCTGGCATATATCACTTGTACTTCACGGCTCTTAATTACCGCGGGAACAGGTTCGACGTCCTGTAAGGCTATCGGCTGCCCGGCACGGACAGGGCGCACCAGTCGTGTTCCCGCCAATTCTGTCAGGGAGCTGGCAACTTCCCCCCTGGCCAAGAGCACATCCACGGTCTTTCTGGCCAGCAGTCTGTCGGATATCTCGGTATTGCTGCGAATATCCGTCGCAGCGGTCATTGCCAGCTTCCAGAAAGAAACCGTAAACTTTATCCTCTGCTTCCTGATCAACCGGCCTGCCGAAGAGATCGACACCAATGCCGACATACTCTTGTGGAGCTCTGGTTGTTCGATCTGGATATCGAGGTCATATTCATCACCGGGCACCGATATTTCAGCAGGCGCAGCAAGAGATAACTCAAGGCTTTCCAGCGGTATACCAAACTTGCTCGCAATAGCGCCTCTGACTCTGTTCTGCAGCCGGCTTTTTTTAAGCTCTTTCTGCTCTCGGCTAATAGCCACCCGGGGAGCGCCGTCCCATTTGATGGCGGGTACTTCCAAGCCGGACTGCCGCAGGTAATACTGGACCTCCGCGCGACCAAACCTGTAAGTCCTGCCGGGCAACAATGGACCGCCTACAGGTATTTCGCTCAGGCGCATGTAGTCATCACCAAGCGCACCGCCGCCTCCGGTAAAGCCCTGCCCGGCACCACCACTGATCACAGCGATATCGCCGAGCACCGGATAGGCGGTATCTAACGAGACAGCGGGCTTCAGACTTAAAGAAACGACTGAATGCCCGCCGGCTGTCAAGATAAGGCTAAGTAATTGCGCAGGTATCATCAGCTCTTCAGGTTATTAATGATTTCGAGGACCTGGTCTGACATCTGCAACACCCGGGAGTTGGCCTGATACGCTCTTTGGGCCACCATCATGGTGGTGATCTCTTCAACCATCTCAACATTGGAACTTTCGAGATAACCCTGGCGAATTTTACCGGCACCAAACTCATCAGGCCGGGAGAATACTGGGTCACCCGATTTTTCTGTCCTCAGGTACATGCTGCCACCAACAGGGACCAACGCTGATTCACTCTCAAAGCGGGCTATCTCCAGGGTTCCAACCTGGACAAACTCCTGTGCCCCGGCGTACTTAACCTGGACCGAGCCATCCTGGCCAATTACAACGTCAGTGGCATCATAGGGAATTTCTGTGCCCGGATTCACCATTGCTCCACCAGAGGTGACAAGCACACCTTCGCTATTGACTTCGAAATGCCCGTTGCGGGTGTATGCGAAGCTGCCGTCTGGCAACTGCACCTCAAAGAAGCCCTGCCCATTGATCGCTACATCAAGCGCACGGCCGGTCTGTATCATTTCCCCTGAACTGAAATCTACATTCTGTTTTACAGCGGAGACACCTACGCCCTTTGCAGCAACCTCCTTCACATAAGGCACATGAAACGACTTCTCAACCTGGGTCGCCATCAACGATTCGAATGTCACATGGCTTTTTTTATAGCTATGTGTATTTAGGTTTGCGAGATTGTTAGACACCGAGTCAATCTGCTTTTGTTGCGCATGCATACCTGTGGCAGCGATAAAAAACGAATCAATCATAATATTCCCTAAAACTCACCCAGAGTTGTAATTGCTGTATCCATTAATGCATCGTAGTTACGAAGAACCTTCTGGGAGCTTTCTATACTTCTGACGGCAGACATCATCTTCTGCATTTCACCAAGTAAATTCACGTTAGATGCCTCAAGGTGAGACTGGAGTAGTTGGGGCGTAGCATGCCCCTGAACAGATCCCTCTCTGACCCGATACAGTCCTGGTGCCACCTCTTGGATCTGGCTGCTTTCAGCGGTCACAATTTCAAAGCGTGCAACTTCTTCGCCTTTGCTGAAAATTCGACCATCCTGTTTAACATCCAGGTCGCGATCCAGCGCATCAATTTGGCCCACAAGCGATACCGGCCAATTATTCGGGCCAACCAGCTGGCCCCCTTCTGCGATGCTGAACTGTCCATTTCTAGTCAGCAATTCTCCCCCCGGCGTTTCCAGCTTGAAAAACCCATTGCCGGCCAACGCAAAATCCAGCGACCGGCCAGTGGCTCGAATATTTCCGGGCGTGAAGTCGACATGGCTGTAGTGACTGGTATTTACCTGACCAACAGCCTGCCGATAAGTGTGCTCAAACGAAGGCTCCACCATTACCGAGCTTCTATATCCTGTGGTGCTCATATTTGCCACATTGTTACTGCTGATCGATATTTGCTCCATGCGCGCGGAGATATTGGCCTCGGCTATCGCCAGTAAGCTATCCATCGTTACTTAACCCTCAAACTGTGACCACACCGAAAGATTTCAGCTGGACGTTATTACTGACTTCATTCATCGACAATACTGATAACTGCGGTATTGCCTTGGATGAAAAGTCACGAAGATACGAGCGGATGCCATGATTACAGAGAAGGACTGGATTGATGTTGGCGGACATCATCTTCTCTACATTTCCGGCTATGCGCTTTAATAATTGCTCTGAGAACCTGGGGTCCATTGGAGCACGTCCCTCCTGTGCCCTCTGGAGGGACTCATTGACGGTCTTCTCTACCGCGGGATCCAGAACCATCACATACAAATCATTTTGTTCATTTGCCAGTTGCCGGCAGATCTGCCCTGCCAGACGCTCCCGGATCTGGCCTACCAAATAGGATGTTTCCCTGTTGATGCGAGCCTTATCGACAAGGACTTCCAATATCATCGGCAGATTCCTGATTGAGACATGCTCAGCGAGGAGGGCCTGCAGCACCTTCTGTACATCTGTCATTGTCATCAGGGAGGGGATTAACTCATCGATCACGCTGGTATAGTCCGGGCGCAACTGATTAACCAGCTGCTCCACCTCTTTACGTGTCAACAGCTCCGGGGCGCTGGTCTTGAGCACCTCGCTCAAATGGGTAATCAAGACTGTAACCGGATCTACAATCGTAAACCCACTGAGTTCGGCAAGCTCCAGCGAGCCCTCGTCAATCCAGCGCGCGGGCAGTCCGTATGTAGGCTCCCGGGTCTCTATCCCGTCTATCTCGTCACCAGCGTCGCCAGGGTTAATAGCCAGCCACTTGTCCAGGTACAGGTTACCTGCCGCAACGGGAACGTCATTGACAACGATCTGGTATTCGGTCTCCGAAAGTGACTCTCCATCAACCACCTTTACCGACGGGATCACGAAACCGGTCTCCCTGGCACTCTTTTTCCGGTAGCTAGCAATTCTTTCGTTAAAAGAACCGCCGTCAGAAAATGCCTCTGTCAGTCCGGTACCAATCTCGATAGCCAGGGGGTCAACGCCCAGTGCCTGGTAAGCACTCGGCTCTTCAGGAGCCTCCTCTTCCTCATTTGGCTCCGGCAACTGCCCCTTGGCAATCGCAAAGTACGTAAGGGCAGCCACAATGCCCAGGGCGGTAAGTACGGGTAACGCTGGCAGACCCGGCAGGAACAAGATCAGTAGCAGGGCCAGCCCGATCAATACCAGGATCTTGGGGAAAGAGGTAATCTGTCGACTGATCTCCTGCGATAGGAAGGCGTCGGAAGTCGCCCGGGTAACGATTATGCCTGTTCCCGTGGATATGATCAGGGCGGGGATCTGGGTGACAATCCCGTCGCCCACAGTTAACAGGGTGAACGTCTGAAGCGCCTCAGACCAGGCCATCCCCTTTTGCGCAATACCGATGGTCAAACCGCCAATGATATCGATCAGAATGATTATGATTCCTGCAATGGCATCGCCTTTAACGAATTTACTGGCGCCGTCCATTGACCCGTAAAAATTGCTCTCCTTCTCTATCTCTTGCCTGCGCCGCTTTGCTTCGTGCTCATCGATCAGGCCAATATTGAGATCCGCATCAATACTCATCTGCTTTCCTGGCATGCTATCCAGGGTAAATCTCGCCGACACCTCCGCAACCCGCTGTGCACCATTCGTCACCACCACATACTGCACGACAATTAGTACCAGGAAGACGATCAGGCCGATCACGTAATTCCCCGACACCACATGCTCGCCAATCGCACCGATGACCTTTCCGGCATCTGCGTCGTCCAGGATTAACCTGGTCGCAGCAATATTGAGGGACAGCCTGAAAAGTGTCGCCATCAGAAGCAGAGAGGGAAACGTGGAAAACTTGGTCGGTTTTTCAACGTAAAATGTCAACAACAGAATCAACAACGCAAACGCTATGTTGAGAATAAGCAGGAAGTCTAGCAATACTGAGGGTATCGGTGTGAAAAGGACCATCAGGATCCCGACCATCGCCAATACCAGCATCAAGTCACTGTGCCCGGAAAGAAGGCTTTTATTCCACTTCATTTTAGCTATCTGCCTCACCCTTCTTTCGCATCACATCTACAAGAATCCTCGCAATATCAGGGAATGTTTCCGGCGGGATAGGATCCTGAAGCTGACTTTCCCGGTAGAGCAACCGCGCCAATTCCCTGCTCTCGACAATTGGCACACCCGACTGTGTCGCTTTAATACGCATTTTGAGTGCCAGGTCCCCGGCCCCTTTTGCGGTTACAATCGGCGCCGGCATCAGCGCCCGCTGATACTTTATCGCAACACTTATATGCGTCGGGTTAGTGATTAACACATCAGCATCGGGAACGTTTGCCAGTGACAGCCCTTTCTTCGCAGCTTCTCTCTGAAGTTCTTTAATTTTTGCCTTTACTTTTGGATCGCCGTCACGCCGCTTTACCTCTTCCTTGATCTCACGGCGGCTCATACGCATATTGTCTTTATATTCCCACCGCGTATACACAAGATCGATTACTGCGATGGCACCCAGACCTGCGAGGACCAACGCGACCCAGACAAACCCAATGGCGGCCAATTCCTTCACCTGATGGCCTACACCAGCGCTGCGAAGCTGGAAGATCTGGTCGATAGTGGTCACAACGGCGACCCATACCAGGCAGGCAACAATAGAAATCTTTATTGAGGTTTTTATAAGCTCATAAATTATTTTTTTATTAAATATTCTTTTGAAGCCCTGAGCCGGATTCAGTCGTTTTACATCAGGCTTCAAGGGGTGCCAGCTAAAGATCGCGCCCACCTGCATAAAACTTGCCGCAAGGGCGGCAATCACAATGGCCCCGATGACCGGAGCAAAGACAAACAAAAGGTCATCGAAGACCTTCTGGAGCAGGAGAACTGCGTTGTTGCCATTGAGAGGAATACTCCCCGAGTTGGCCAGGTAGAACTGGCTGGCACGCAGATAATTACTCACCAATGCATCGAATAGTCCGAACACCACCATGGAGCATATTGCAAGAATAACCCATGCGTTTACTTCGACGCTTTTTGCCACCTGGCCGCGCTGCCGTGCCTGCTCAAGCTTATACGGAGTCGCCGGTTCAGAGCGATCCTGCTCCTGTTCTTCCGAGGCCATTACGTCAATGCCCCCCAGTAGCTGAATATAGACTCAAACGCCTGCGTGAAAATATTGCCAAACGTCGCTGCAAGCATGGCCAGCAGGATCAACCCCACAAGGACCTTGATTGGTATGCTCAACATAAACATATTTATCTGTGGCATTGATCTCGCAGCCAGGGCCATGCAGATATCGAGAAACAGCAGGACTACAACCACTGGCAAAACAAGCACCACACCCAGCGTAAACATGAGCCCGAATTGCGAAATCACTGCATTCCCCCCAATTCCGGCAATCCCCCCGCCGAGAGGGATACTGGAAAAACTGTAAATAAACGCCTTCAAAAATGCGTGATGGTAATCAGCGAGAAAAAACACCAGCACTGCCGTTGAAAGAATCGCGGTACCAAGCAAGGGGGACTGGGCCCCACTCGCGGGGTCAACTGCCGCGGCCACCCCGAAGCCCATCTGCATATCCAGGAGCCTGCCACCAAAACTGAAAACTGCGAAGGCAGCAAAGACACCAAAGGCCATCAGGAGGCCAATGACCACTTCCTCCATGACAAACACAGCTAACTCGAGCGCCGTCCCTATCCCGCCAATTGCGGCTGTCTTGACCAGCGGTGATATGCCGACTGCTGTAATGACGATAAGCAGTACGGATATCCGCGCGGGAACTTTTGCCAGTGAGAATAGCGGGCTGAAGAAAACAAGTGGCGACAGCCTTGTTGCAACCAGCAATACGGACAACAGCCATTCACTCGAAAACTGTAAACTCATCCTCGAGCACCTCAGAGCCCCTGCAGGATCTCTGGTATCCTTCCAATCAACCCACCAGCAAAAGTTGTAATCTGTGCAATTATCCAGCCGCCAAATGCAATCAGAGCCAGCCCGGCAACCAGCAGTTTGGGAATAAATGTCAGGGACATCTCCTGCAACTGTGTGACCACCTGAAAAATACTGACGATAAGCCCAACAATCAGCGTGAGCCCCAAAACCGGAACTGACACCTTTATTGCGACCCATAGCATTTGAGAAAGCAGGGAAACTGCCAGATCTTCACTCATAGTGTCTTATCGGACTGACCGCCATTCCGGCTCTCATATTTCCGCAAATGATCCATCAGCGAAGCCTTGCCATTACCCAGCGGTTGGTCCAGCATCCCGCCCAGGACTTTCGCCGCAACCTTTTCCTTGCCCTTCAATTGCAGCATTATGCTCTTTGCGTAAACCGCACCGAAAGAGAACTTATTCAGCTTGAGAGCGGTATCAGCCTCGCGCCGCCCCTCATCAAGCTTGTTCTGGAACACCAATGCAACAGCCAGTCCACCATGAACTTCTGAGTTGTTCCGGTTGGCCTCAATACCCTTGCGAAAGACATCTTCCGCCCGCTCGAACTGGTGCTTGATGATGTAAGTCCACCCCAGAGTGTTGTAATTACCCACCTGGTTGGGATCGATTTCGAGTGTTTTCCTGAAATAGCCCTCTGCCAGGTCCAGGTCCTTGTTCAACAGGGCAACAAGGCCCTTTCCCTGCCATCCCCGGGGACTTTCTGGCTCGCGCTCGGCCACCAGATCAAAGAGCTTTTTCGCTTCACCGGTTTCCTGCTCTTCAATAGCACGGTTACCCAGGACGGTCGCCGCATCGACATTTTCGGGATCGTGGGCGAGAACCTCGCTCGCTGTTTTGACAGCTGCCCCCATGTCGAAGTTATCCATCTGGATGAGCGACAGGTAACCTCGGAGCTTATTATCTGACTTTTTCGCAAGCAGCGTTTCTGCCTGAGATATCGCCTCTTCCTTTTTGCCCTGGTTGTGCAAACTGGAGACAAGGTAGAAATCCAGGTCAGGGAATTTCGCCCCCTCGTTTTCGCCTTCCAGGGATTCAAAAATCCCCTGCGCATATTCAAACTGCTTTGCGTAGAACCTGGCAAGACCCAGGTTGTACATTACACTTGTATCTCCCTGCGCAATTTCCAGGGCATGTTCAAACAGCTTCACCGCCTCCAGGAACTTATGCTCGGAAAGACACAGGTTTCCCAGCCTGGAGAGGTAGACACTATTCTCCGGCTCACTGTCGAGCGCCGCTGTAAAATATTTTCGCGCCTCCTCCAGGTCCCCCTGGCTGTGGTAAAGGTCGCCAAGCTGGACACACAGTATGGCGTTAGCCGGATCCAGCTTGAGATAGCCCAGGTATTGGGAAATTTTTTCGCTTACATTTTTCATTTTCTGTTACGAGAGGCTGAAATTGAGTTCCGTTGCAATTTTTTCCAGTTGCTGGAATAGCGGGTGATTCCTCGGCATGTTGTGGCCGCTTGCCTTGAGGAGCTCTATTGCCAGATTCTTGTTTCCAAGGTTGGCCTGACAGATTCCGCTATAGAAAGTCGCAGCGAAGTCTTCACCCGAATCCACCAGTGGCTCCCATATTTTCAGCGCCTCAGTCCAGCTGCGCTCCTGGAAATACGTCATTCCGAGGTGAAAGCGAGCCAGTGCATTTCGTTCATTCTGAGCGAGGATCTGCTGAAATAGCTCCCGGGAGCTGTCGGTCATCCCAAGCTGCTGGTAAGCAGCGGCCAGCATCCCCAGTGCGACTTCATTTGCCGGGAACTCGCCCACGAACTCTTTCAGCAGGGGAATTGCGCTTTCGTAATTTTCAGCCTTCATCAACTCAAGAATTGGCTTGAGGCGCTGCCTCTGTTCACTATCGTTGTTCGCAGACAATCTTCTTACTCTCTTCCAGCGCCGAGGCTTGCGATGAGACCATGCAAGGCCTGGCTAAGGTTTTTATCACTATTGAGATGGTGGTGAATGCGGGTTACCAGCAGGTTGAACTTGGGCTCGTTGCGGACCTTGTCACCAAACTCCCATGCCAGAACGCTCTCAAGAATTACCTTGGACTTTCTTTCCGTATCTCCCGATTCCGCATCGATCTGCTTCAGCCTGATCTTTAGCTCTTTCTCAAGTTCCTGCAGGGACGACCTCGGCGCAGGTGCTGTATTACTCTGCCGCCCATCGACTTTTGCGCCTCGCCTTTCTGCGGAGACTTTGCTCCGCAACAGACGGGAAATAGCTGCTACACCATCAATAGGGTCCAAGAGCCCCCTCCAGGATTAATGCTTCTTGAGGGACTGGCGGTAACCGCTCAGTGCGATATGTGTTCCCGCCCCTGAGGGGGATGCCTCTGGTTGTTGCAGCTCAACACCAGCAGACTGGCTTTCTTGCGCCGCCACTGCTGACTCGATTACCCGGGACATATCATTGTTCAATGGTGCATTGAAGTCATTTTTACTGATCCCCTCGCTCAGATGCTTGATGCATCCCTCAAAGTCATCCTCCACCAGTGCGAGCATGCCTTTGCTGAAGAGCGTAAAGGCGTGATCTGCAGGCAAATCGGACAGGCCTGCCCAGGCAGTTTTCGCTTTATCGATCTCGCCGGAAGTCAAATAGAGCAAGCCCAGCTGGAATATTGCTGTTTTTTCACCAGCATCCATATCTATGGCGCGCTGCATCCATTCCGCCGCGCTGTCCACCATCTGGATCTGTGCATACAGCGCACCAATCATATAGGTAGCTTTCGCATGGCCTGGATCCACTTCAACACAGCGTTTGAAAAGGCCCAGAGACTTTTCCACGTCATCGGACTCAAGTGAGTGAAGCCCGAGATGGAATAGCTCCTCAGATGTGAGTTCGCTCATTACAGTATCCTGATTGAAGCTTGCGGGTAGTTGCTTATTGGAAATGAATCAATCCGGACTCGACACCGTCTATGGTCAACTCACAGTGTGAATTCCGATTAGTGAAGAAATCGCCGCTGTGGCAAAACGCTGATAGCTTTGCCCCCATATAGCGGCCGTACAGGGTAGTTGTCCGGCCGCACCAGCCGCTGTTACCGGCCATTACAGGCTGCCCATCAATTAAAATCTGAAAATGGCGCGTTACGGGAGCGAACTGCCCCTCAACCACCCAGGGAGTTCGGGTATAAAACGCTGGTTGGACCACACTGGCAGGAGTAGTAATAGAACATGCAGTGCACAGCAAGAGTGCACAACAGACTGCGTACTTCATAGACATCCCGTTCCCCAAAAGCACTAAATCCGCGATTTTTTTTCGTATGTGTCGCAGATGGAAGCAGATAATAAAGAAAATTTGACCCAATGTAACCCTTTAGGCGGAACAGCGTCACACTTTTTTCGTCTACTACTAAATCTTTTTCGCGCCTGTACATTTTTTGGACAGGGTCGATTTAATATCGTTGAGAACCTTACGGTGTAAGAGAGTGTAATTGCCACAAGCACATTTGCGTGGTACATGAATTTGGCCCCAGGCCATTAAACGAATATTTTAAATTTGTAGTAATCAGCGTAAGAATATTTATCTTTCGTAAATGTTATTTGCCGTTACCGCTGATATCTTTTGCATATGATTTGGTTTCCGTCAGGCGCTATCCCATATTTAGCCAGGCAGGGTATTCCATGGATATACTGGACATTTAGAGTCCCACCAGACTTAGGTGACAACACAGTGGAGTAAGAAAGAGAGCGAGGGGGCGCGGCACGCCACGCCGTGTGGTGGCAGTCCCGCGATGCTTTTTTCACAACGTCCGCCTGGGAAACCTCTATGCGGAAGAGTGCACATTCGGTTTCAGGTTAATGCCAGGCAGCGGGACTTTAATGCTCCCCGCCAACAGCGGGGTCCTCAGGGGGGCGAAGCGAGGACGGTAACAACTCTGAAGCTGCGTCACAGAGCGATATCACAAGAAGCATCCGGCTTACCCGGAAAGACATAGTGTGCCCGTAACCCATTTTGCGGGCGACATATACCAGGCAACCTTTACCGAACTCAGCTAGCACCGGCGAAGCTACCGTTCAGGTAGGATCCTGGAGTAGCTTCACCAGAGATGTTCAGTTTGTCAGCAGGCTGGACAGATAAGCTGCGTCCGCAAAACGAGCCCGACCAGCGTGAAATGGATATTGCAACTTCCATTGTGAGGCTGGACAGGTCCCGTATGTATACATGCCTTTCCTTTCCAGCCTTGAAACCTCACGCACTGCTTGCCGCAATCGAGTCAGCTCACAACTTCGGCCAGGTTACCCTTGCTTTCCAGCCACTGCTTGCGATCTCCCGCACGCTTCTTGGCCAACAGCATATCCATCACCTGGTTACTATCATCTCCATCGTCCACATAGAGTTGCACGAGGCGACGGGTATCCGGGTCCATGGTGGTTTCGCGCAGCTGCAACGGGTTCATTTCCCCCAGGCCCTTGAAGCGTGTGACCTGCACCTTGCCTTTTTTCTTTTCCGCACTGATACGATCGAGAATACCCTGCTTCTCCGCCTCGTCCAGGGCGTAATAGGTATCCTTGCCGATATCGACCCGGTACAGCGGTGGCATGGCGACAAATACATGGCCGTTCTTTACCAACGGGCGGAAATGGCGCAGGAACAGTGCGCAGAGCAGGGTCGCGATATGCAGGCCATCCGAGTCGGCGTCCGCCAGGATGCAGATTTTGTTGTAGCGCAGCCCATCGAGATTATCACTGCTGGGATCCACCCCCAGGGCCACGGCGATATCGTGCACTTCCTGGTTGGAGAAGATTTCACCCGAGTCCACTTCCCAGGTATTCAGGATCTTGCCGCGCAGGGGCATGATGGCCTGGAAATCCCGGTCGCGGGCCTGCTTGGCGGAACCGCCGGCAGAATCCCCCTCCACCAGGAACAGCTCAGAGCGGCTGGTATCCCCACTGGCACAGTCGGCCAGCTTGCCGGGCAACGCCGGACCCTGGGTCACTTTCTTACGCGCGACCTTTTTGGCCGAGCGCAGGCGTTTCTGGGCGTTGCCGATACACAGCTCTGCCAGCCGGTCGCCTTCCTCGGTGTGCTGGTTCAGCCACAGGCTGAAGGCATCCTTGGCCACGCCGGAAACAAAGGCAGTGGCCTCGCGAGAGGACAGCCGCTCCTTGGTCTGACCGGAAAACTGGGGGTCTGCCAGTTTGGCGGACAGCACATAGGAACACTGCACCCAGATATCCTCCGGGCCCAGCTTGACGCCGCGCGGCATCAGGTTGCGGATCTCACAGTATTCGCGCATTGCCTCCAGCAGGCCGGAGCGCAGGCCGTTCACATGCGTACCGCCCTGGGCGGTGGGAATCAGGTTGACGTAGGACTCAGTGGTAACCTCGCCGCCCTCCGGCAACCACTGTACGGCCCAGTCGGCTGCCTCGGTGGAGGCGCTGAAGCTGCCCACGAAAGGTTCAGCCGGCAGCACTTCCCAGCCCTGGTTGGCAGCGGCCAGGTAATCCTTCAGGCCATCCTCGTAGAACCACTGGTCGGACTCGCCATCCTGTTCGTTGATAAAGACCACAGTCAGGCCGGGGCACAGTACCGCCTTGGCCCGCAGCAGGTGACGCAGGCGCGGCACCGAGAATTTCGGGGAATCGAAATACTGCGGATCCGGCAGGAAGCGCAGGCTGGTCCCTGTAGTACGCTTGCCACAGGTGTCGATCACTTCCAGGTCGGAGGCCTTGTTGCCATCCTGGAAGCCCATGCGATGCACCTGGCCATCCCGCTGAATGGTGATTTCCAGCACCTTGGACAGCGCGTTCACCACAGAGACACCCACACCGTGCAGGCCACCGGAAAACTGGTAATTCTTATTCGAGAACTTGCCGCCCGCATGCAGGGTGGACAGGATTACCTCGACCCCGGGGCGGCCCTGCTCCGGGTGGATATCCACCGGCATACCGCGACCGTCATCGCTCACTGAGAGAGAGTTGTCCTTGTGCAGGACCACCTCGATTTTCTTCGCGTGCCCGGCCAGGGCCTCGTCGACACTGTTGTCGATCACTTCCTGGGCCAGGTGATTGGGGCGCGTGGTATCGGTATACATTCCCGGGCGCTTGCGCACCGGGTCCAGCCCCGTGAGTACTTCGATATCTTCAGCGGAATATTTGGCCATAGTTTTTATTTTCTCGCCTGTGTCCAGGCTCCTACAACGAAATTGAAACGAAATCGGCCTGGCTTCAGTCAGCTGCCGGCCGTGAACAGGAAATCCACGATGGCTTCACAATAGCGCTCGAAGCCCTGGAAGGCGTGGTCCCCACCCGACTCGACCGTCTGGCGGTGTCCCCGGTAAAAAGCCTCGGCCTCGCGACAGTCCAGGGTCTCGTCGCCCCGCTGCGCCAGCAGCCAGTAGCGCCCCCTGAGGGGCGGCTGCAGCTCAGCTTCCAGCCTGCGCATGTTATCAACGTCAGCGGCGTCAAGGCGATACTCCCGTGGCTCGCCGCTATAGGGCGCCAGCTGCTGCCCCAGGTATGCGGGCATAAAGCGGGCCGGGTGTACTGCGGGATTTACCACTACCGCCCGCAGCCCGTGTCGCTCGGCCAGCAGGGAAGCATAAAAACCGCCCATGGAGCTGCCCACCAGGCCAATCGTCGCATCTTTGCATTCATCGACAATCGCTTCCAGTTCGGCGCTTGCCACAGCAGGATGCGGGGAAACCAGTGGGGCACGAAAACTGATATGTGGTCGCTCGCGGACCAGCCACTCCTCCAGCAGGCGACACTTGTACGACTGCGGAGAGGAGAGAAAACCGTGCAGGTATAACAGTAACAGCGGTTTTTCCGATAAAAGTTCAGACATGGGCGGTGATTATAGCGCCCTTCAGCGAGAGGGCGAGCCCAGCAGCACTCGGCCAACCCACTCCGTTAACGCAGGGATCGGTCGAGACTGGAGAAAGCACGGCGCATATCCATGCGCATGTCGGCCCAGAAAGTGGCGCTGGTGAAGCGCTGCAGGCGCCCGCTGCCGACATCGGAGCCCGGGTTCTCACCGATATCCCGCCGGTCGCGGAAACGCATCACCAGGTTACCCTCGCGATCATACAGCTCCCCGGCAAGCACCGCATATGCGCTCTGGTCGGTATAGACTCGCCACGTCCAGGTCGAGGGTTCCAGCGGTGCACTGAGGGCGAGCTTCTCGAGTCGTAACTGCAGGCGGTAATCCGCAGAGGCCGGCGAGCCCGCCAGACCGCTGTTGCGGGGCTGCAGGAACCGCTGGGCAAATGTCTCCGCCATCAGGCCCTGCAGCCTCTCCCGCTCACTGCCATCGAGCTCGAAGTCCCGTGCCCGCAGGCGCTCACGGACATCGGCACTACGCTTGCGATAGTCGATCTGTATCGGGGCCACATACACACTGGCGTTACTGAGGTCGAAGGCAAACGCAGAAGCGACGCTATCGAGGTCGCTGGCCCGCGGTTGCAACCCCCGGGCCGTGGCCGCTCCGGCCCCCGCGTCCCCTTGCGGAGCCACGGTTGGGCCAGCCTGGGCACAGCCCAACAGGGCAAGGACGATGGCAAGCAGGGAAATGGGTAAGAAGTTCCGCATTACAGCTCCCGGTATGCTTTCATGCTCTCTGTGCGGCCCGCTTGTTGCAGCTTTTCCGGAATACCGTCCGGAATAACCCTCGGGCAGCACCCGCAATACGGGCACTATTGTAGGGTCGCAGAAAGCAGTTTACGGACAGGGCCAGCAGGGCAATCGCCGGGTGTGGAAACGACAGGCGCCTCCAGAGACCACTTGTGAAGATACCGTCAGGGAGGTCAGTACCCTGACGACGAGAGGTCGACGCTATAGTCTGAGACCGGTACTCGCTCAACACCGGTGGCATAGGTGCCATCGTCGTGGAGATCGAACCAGCGATATCCCGGCAGTTTGTCATCCACCGAAAAAGGGCCACTGCCGGGAGTGAACTGTACTGAAGTCGACGGGGTGGCATGCAGGCCGATACCGGCCAGCTCGCCGTCAAACTGCTGGTGTACGTGCCCCCAGACCAGCGCTTTCACATTGCCGGCTGCCGACACCAGCTGCAGCAAGCGCCCGGCGCCGCCCTTAAGCATATGACCGTCAATCCACTTGCTGCCAACCGGTACCGGCTGGTGGTGCATCAACACCATGACCGGATGATGCCGGCACTCCCGCAACAGCTCCTCGAAGCGATCGAGCTGGGCGCTGGTCAGCCCACCACAGATCTCGCCCTCGACACTGGTATCCAATAGCAACAGGCGCCAATTGCCCAGCGCCACCAGTTCTGCGGTATTGGCCGGGGCCACCTCGTACATCCGCTCGGCCCGGTCGTGATTACCGGGCAGCCAGTACCAAGGAACGGTGATATCCCGCATCTTGCGCAGGAAACGCTCATAAGCGGCCTCAGCGCCGTTGGCGCTGATGTCGCCGGTCACCATCAGTAATTCTGCCGCAGCCTCGTCCCGCTCAATCGCGCGCAACACGTCAGCCAGGGTTCGACCGGTATCCAGCCCCAGAAGGTGGTAATCCGGCCGCCCTCCGATGTGGGGATCTGTAAATTGCACCAACCGGTGTTTAGAGCCGCTCAAACTGTCCTGCCTGCTTCCGTCGCATCCACTCACTTGCTTACCCTGTCACCACATCCATGTGACCGCCGACAGCGGCGTCAGAGCTGTCGACCATCTAGTACCAGTTCAAATTCCACCCGGCCATTCGCGAGGCAATGCCCCAACCATTCCCCCAGGAAACGGTTGGCCTGCTGGCGCTCATCAGCCCCCTGCATACGGGCGCCGGCGTGCAGAACCCCGGGAGCCTTTTCGCCGATGGGGCCCCTGCCGTCGACCGCGACTACCTCGGCCATCCGCGCGTCGTGGTAAAGCCGGACTGTAATCGCAGGCGGTGCCAGCCAGCGTTGGTCGCTGGCGGAGGAAGCGCTCAGGTTTACCTCGGTCGTATACCGGGATCGCTCGAGCACCTCCAGCTCCAGTGAGCCGTGGGGCAAACTGTACTTCCAGCGTTCGCGTTCGCCCAGCTGCGGCAACAACTTGCTCAGGCGCAAATAGTTGGCATCGCAGTCCGCGTGATAAGCCGGCAGGTCCACCTGGAACTCCGACTTTTTGCGACTTTTCGGTCGCTCTTTCCTTCCCGGATGGGCCTGTTTACGAACTGCCATTATCGACACTCCAATTCTATCCACGCCGTGACTTGGATCTCAGTTTGCGGTCCTTCTCGACGAAGGCAGGAAATATACGATGACCCGTTAACCATGATCCGGCCCGTTTTTGCCCGCCAATCGCTCCCGGTGCAACTGCAGCCACTGCAGGCATATCAACGTCGCCGCATTATCGACAGCACCGGCATCCGCCGATGCGCCCGATAGCGATGACAGGAGGGCATCCAGTGGCAGCACCCGCAGGCGGATATCCTCCTGCTCATCCGCCAGCCCGAAAATTCCGCCGGCACCGCTGAGATCGGTGCAGGCACAGAAAAGGTGCAGCCGCTCGGAGCTGCCGCCGGGACTCGGCATATAGCTGTGGATCAATTCCAGCCGGTCGACCTCCAGCCCGGACTCCTCCTGCACCTCGCGCCGGGCAACATCCTCCAGGCTCTCCCCGGCTTCCACCATGCCGGCCACCACTTCCAGGCACCAGGGACCGGCGGGGCGATCAAGGGCCCCCACCCGGAACTGCTCGATCAGGCCCACCAGGTCGCGGTGGGGATCGAACAGCAGCACCCCGACGGCAGCGTCACGCACGAACAGCTCCCGCGTGAACACGTCACTCCAGCCGCCGCGGAACAGCCGGTGGCGCAAACGCAGGCGCAACATCTTGAAGAAACCATCGAAGACAGTCTCGCGCTCCACGACCTCCACGGCATCGGCGGAAAATGCAGGCGTGAGGTCGACATTTCGTTCCTTGGAGGTCTCGGGCATGAATCGTTTCTCGAGGGGGAATCTGTGAATGGATGCCGCCCCGGATCGCCCGGGGCGGCCCTGGCCGATCAGTAGGCCGGCGGGAAACGGTTCAACAACAGGGCGGCTTCCTCACGCAGCCGCTGCTGGCGCTGCACCGGGTCCTGGTAGCGGCCAGCGCTGGAGGGCATGCTGCCACGCCACAGGGGTGAACTCTCCGGCGAGAGAATATCCACCACCAGTGTATCCTGGCGGTACTGGCGCACCTCGACCGGTGAGCGCCAGCCAAACCCCCAGTGGCGATAGCCACCGTAGAGACCAAACCTGTCCTCATACACTGCAACTTTCTCGACCGCGAGGTACTGCACGCGCACCAGGAAATCCGCGTCGTCGGTATTATCCACAGCCCGGTAACGGTTCTGCAGGAGCCCCTCGACGGCCTGGCGCGCACGCTTGATCTCAAGCGGTGACACGGGGCCACTGGCCAGCGGGTCGAGCAGGTAGTAGGTGCGCATCCCGGCAAAATCAGCCTGCGGATCGTAATCCACCGCCACCTGCGGGGTGGCGGCACAGCCGCCGAGAATGAGTAGCAAGAGCACCGCCATCGATGCCCATAGTCCGGCTTTCATGCCTGTCTCCCAATACATGGTGTCTTGTCTTGATGATTACTTCGTATAAAGATCAGGCTTCCATGCCGGAATTCAACCAGTGCGGACGACTCAGTAACCCGCAGCCGGTGGCAGGTCCTTGAAGATCTCCCGTACCGCAGCGCCCAGCAGCCGCTGGCGCTCCGCCGCGTCCTCGGGCCGAGCCAGCAACTTGCTGGCGCTGCCACCCCAGATAGCTGCGCCCTCGGCGCGCCCGATCTCCAGGGTCAGCGTTATGCGCGGCGCACCGGTGCGATTCGGCAGCTCCACGGTTCCCCGGGGGGCATTACTGTCGAACTGGGCATCCCAGCCGGGATTCGACTGCTCGCTGGCTACCTCCTCCTCGACAATCGATACCTGGTAATCCAGCACCATATCAGCGGCTGCCGAGTCCTCGACCAGGCGGTAGCCGCGCTGGTGCATGTAGGCCCGCACGATCTGGCGCAGCTCATCGTCCAGTTCCACATTCTGGGCCGAGGCATCGGGAACATCCCCCAGCGGAGCCACGCCCCAAGCATAGGTGGAAAATGAAACCGGCGCCTCCGCAGGCTGCACACGCTCCACCACGGTCGACTCACACCCAGCGAGGAGCAACGCAAACAAAAGCCCAGTCAGTATCTTACGCATAGTAAATCCTTACTTCGGTTTATTTCTCCGGCACTGCGGAGTTAAGCAGTTCTATCTTGGGACTCCAGCCCAACCATTCCGGTTTCGCCTCGGGGTACAGTGGGTAGTGGCTGCCCGATTCCACCTCCAGCCCCATTTCCCCGGCTTCCGGCGTCGCAAAGGCAACACCGCCGGCCAACAGTGACTTGGTGGACTCAGTGTGAACGTTCAGGCCGGTCTGCAGGCCAAAATTGACCTCGATGCCGCTGGCGTTCCAGAACACCGTGTGCTCACGTACCAAAGTCTGGTAACGGGGTTCGATATATACGTAGATGTACACCCGGTCAGCCAGTTCCCCCAACTCAAAGCCGGTCACTTCACCCACCTGCACCTGTCGATAGTAAACCGGGCTGCCGGCAACCAGCGAGCCACGCCGCGGTGCGTCCAGGATAACAGTCAGGCCCGGCCGCATCATGGTATCCGCCAGGTCGGGGCGCGGCGGCTCTGCCAGCGCAACAAATTCAGTCTGCATCCCCCCATCGCCGGGTTCCAGGGACAGGTAGCGACCGGTTACCAGGGTGTCCAGGTTGGCCACTTTGTCGATGCCAATCTCAGGTCCCACCACCCACATGCGGGTGCCGCTGCGGGCAAAATGCTCCGCCCGATGATAGAGCTTGGCGTGGGCAACGACCTCCGACGCATCGTTGCCGAGCCTCAGGCGGGTGATTTCGCCCACCTGTACTCCCTTGTGCCGGATCGGCGCGCCATCACGGAAACCTTCGGCGGAGGGCAGGGTAATGCGGATACGCAGGCCGGCCTCGAGCGCGGATTCGCGGCTGCGGTAAAGGCGGAAACGGTCGCCATTCTCCACCGGTCCCTTTTCGTCACTCGCACGCGGATCACTGCCAAAGGCTATCCCCCCCCGCAATAATGACAGCAGCGAGTCGGCCTCCACTTCGACGCCACTGAGCCCTGCCCGGGCGCGCACACCACTGACATTCCAGAACCGGGAGCGATGATTCACCAGGTGGGCGTACCGGGGCTCGATCACCACGTAGACCTCGACCCCGTCCCCCGCGGAATTGAGCTCCATCCCCTGTACCTTCCCCACCTCGATGCGCCGGTAATACACGCTCGCACCACGCTGCAGGGAACCCGGCGAACGTGCCGTCAGGCGCAGGTGCAATCCCGGTACACGGGGATCCCGCGGTGGGGCGGACGCCCGGGCGGCAAAGGTGCGCTGCGATCGCTGCCCGCGGCGCAGGTCTACCTCGATGCGGTTCCCCGACAGCAGGTCATCCAGCCCTGAGGAAATATCCAGGGTCGGTGGCGCCATCCAGAAACGGGTATTTTCGCTCAGCAGGTCATCGGTAATGGGATCCATCAGGACACGCACTTCCATGCCGTCGATATTGCGGCTGGCCTTCACCTCGCTCACCTCACCCACCTTGATACCCTGGTAGATAACGCTGGTGCTGCCCGGCGTCACATTGACACCTCGATCAAAATTCAGGGTCACCGCGATACCCGCATCAGCGGCAGCAAAACTGCGATAGAGTTTGTATTCACTGCCGTTGACTGCCAGGGGAGACTGGCGCTGGGTCTCCGGGGTGTGGAAGCTGACCCCGCCGGCCACCAGCGCGGCCAGGGATTCGACGTTGACGGTGATACCGCTGATGCCCCCTTCCACCGACAGACCGGAGCTGTTCCAGAAACGACTGCCACGGTGCACAAGGTGTGCGTATTCCTGCCGGATAAACAGGTCCACCTCAACCTGGGCATCATCCTCCGCGAGCCGGTAGTCCTCCACCTGGCCTACACGCAACTGGCGGTAGTAAACCGGCGACCCCCGATTGAGGGAGCCCAGCCTGGGCGCTTTCAGCACCACGCGCAGGCCTTCGCCACGAACGCTGGCCGGGGCGCGCTCCCGGGCCACAAACTCGCGCTTGCGCCCGCCGCTGCCGGGCTCCATACCGATGTAATTACCGGATACCAGGGTCTCCAGGCCACGCACGCCGGTGATCGAGAGCTCCGGCTTTACCAGCCAGAAACTGGTGCCCTCCACCAGCAGGTACTCCGCACTGCGGTTGAATTCCACCTCGGCCAGCACGCCATCCTCGCCGTCGAGTTCCGGCGCATTCGGCACCAGCTGGAAATCGCGCACCACGCCGATATCCACACCGGCATACTTGACTACCGTCTTCCCCTTCACCAGGCCCTCGCCTGAAGTGAACAAGATCTCGGTGCGGATATCACCAGAGGTGAAATCCTTGTACACCAGCCACCCGGCGATCAGCGCCGCGACCAGCGGCAGCAACCAGATGAGCGGCAGCCCGTGACTGCGCTTGATCACCGCCTGTTGTTCCTGGGGAAACTCCTCAGACATCCCCGGCCACTCCCTCTTCCGGTGGTTCTTTTTTTGCTGGCTCTTTTTCCAAGCCCGGCCGGGCCGAGGATACAGCGGCCGCTCCCACTCCCCGCGACGCATCACAGGCATCCCAGACCAGGCGCGGATCGAAACAGCGCACCGCCAGCATGGTGATCACCACCACCGATGCAAACGCTGTGGCAGCGGGGCCAGCGGACACACTGGCGACGGCCCCCATGTCCACCAATGCCACGAGTATCGATATCATGAACAGGTCAAGCAGGGACCAGCGTCCGATAGCCGACACGATACGATAGGTCGTCATAGCCTGCGAGGGATTTACCGGTAACACACCCTGGACCTGTAACAACAACAGCACAAGTCCCACCAGTTTCATTACCGGCACAGCGATACTGGCGATGAATACAATCAGGGCGATACCCCATAGTCCGGCGGTGTACAGCTGCATCACCCCGCCGATAATCGTGGATGGTTCACCGGAGCCCAGATAGACCACCGTCATTACCGGCAGGATATTGGCCGGTATCAGCAACAGGGCTCCGGTAATCGTCAGCGCCCAGGTCAGCATGACGCTCCCCTCAATCCGCTCGTGAACCTTGCCGCCACAGCGTGGGCAGCGACACCCTCCGCCGCCCGGCGGCAGCGTTACCAGCCAGTGGCAACTGAGACAGCACGTGCGCCCCTGCTGGAGCGCGGTATCCCGCACACTCATACCCGCTGCCCACCCGGGGGCATCGATGATTCCTGCGATGCATCCTGGTTTTTCCGCCGCTCCATACGGGACCAGACCGCCTGCTGGTCGAAGCTCAGCGTGGTGAGATTTGAAACCACCATCATGGCTACAAAACTGTACAGCCCCGATTCGACCTGCATCTTGCCCAGGTCACTCATCTTGATCAGGGCCACCAGCAACCCCAGCATATACACGTCCAGCATGCCCCACTCTTTCAGGTGCACATACCAGCGCACTGCCCATGTCACAGGGCGATCCAATACACGCCAGTGACAGCCAAGCGAGATAAACCCCAGCAACAGGAATTTGCCCAGGGGAGCGAGCACACTACAGAACAGGACCAGCGCCGCCATCCACAGGTAGCCTTCGGCAAAGAGCGCCCGCACGCCGTTCAACAAGGTATTTTCCGCACCAAATGCGAGGATAGAGAAACTCAGAAGCGGCAGGGACAGCGATGGAAAGAACAATAACAGGCCGGTCAGGCTCAGGGCCGCCGTATGATTGACGCTGCCGCGCGGATTTCGATGCAGGGTCGCGCTGCAGCGTGGGCACTCGAGCTTGTTGCCCGGCGGGGCCACCGCATCACCCAGTACGAGATCGCACTCGTGGCAGGCGAGCTGGCGGCGACTCCAGGGCGGCTCAGGAGCGTTCGCCATCCAGCACCCCCCCTTGCCCGATTCTTTTGAATGATTGCTGCATCCGAAATGCCATCGCCTGCGTCTATTGAAAAAGCGACGCCACTGTTGATCATCACGAGGGGACAGCATTGCCGTGCTGCACCGATGACCGCACATTCGCGTCGGTTTAACGAAGATATACCAAAATGCTGCCAGCGTCGCCTCGACGCTCACTCTGTGCACAGGTACACTCTCGCGACTGCTACAACCGGTCCCGCGGGCCGCGCAGACAGGCGCTTTCGGCAATTCCCCACAGCGCTGCGCCACCCGCATACCGCGCCCGCCAGTGGGGAGACTGGCAGTGAGTTTGCAGCTTTGAGACCCGCCACAGGAAGTTGAGACAGATGAAAACGAAAGAATGCTCAAGGGCAGGCCGCGTTACGGGCCCGCTGAAAAAAGTGCTCGCCGCAGCAATTATCGGTTTCGGTTCGATGCAGGCACAGGCTGACACCCTGTGGGAAATCTACCAGCAGGCACTGGAAAACGATCCCCAGCTGGCAGCGGACCGCGCCGCCTACGAGGCCGGCCTGGAGGCCAAGAACCTGGGCCGCTCAGCACTGCTGCCGCAGATCAACGGAAGCGCCGAGGCCAACCAGACCAGCTCCACTTCCACCCAGTTTGACTACACATTTATCCCCGGGGGCGTAATCCCCACGCCAAACAGCAGGGATACGGATGTAGACGAACGCATTTACTCGGCCCGCCTCGACCAGGCCCTGTTCGATGCCAGCGCCTGGTTCAACTACAAGCAGGGCAAGAAGATCAGTGAGCAGGCCGCCGCAGAATTCAGCGCCAATCAGCAGCAAATGATGCTGCGGGTTTCCGACGCCTATTTCGACGTACTTCGGGCCGTGGATGATCTGGAGACTGCCCGCGCGGAGGAAGAGGCACTGGCCAAACAGCTGGAGCAGACCCAGCAGCGCTTCGAAGTGGGGCTGACCGCGATCACCGACGTCTACGACGCCCGCGCTGCCCACGATTCCGCCGTGGCGCGTCTCTACGACGCCCAGGATATCCTGTTAAGCGCATTTGATGCCCTGTCAGTCCTGACTGGCCAACACCACGACAGCATCGCCCCCCTGAGTGAAACCTTTTCCGTGGCACCGCCGGAGCCGGTCGAGCGAAGCGCATGGGTAGACTTTGCCCTGGCCAACAACTTCGACCTGAAGGCGGCGCGCCTGAGCGCCGAAGCCGCCCGCTATAACGCCCGTGCAGCAGCCAGTGAACACCTGCCGACCCTGACCGGCTCGGTCAGTTACCAGGACTACAGCCAGGAGGGGGATGCCTCCACCTCCGTACCCGGTGAGCCCACCATCGACCTGCCGATTGACACCACGCGTGAAACCACCATCACCGCCCTGACGCTGAACGTGCCGATTTATTCCGGCGGCCGCATCAGCGCCAGCCGCCGCGAGGCGCGCAACCTGTCATTCCAGGCAGAAGACCTGCGCAACCTCGCGCAGCGCAACACCATCCAGGATACGCGCACCCTGCACCGCTCGGTGGTAACCGACGTTTCACGGGTCAACGCACGCAAGCAGGCCATTATTTCTGCCCGCAGCGCCCTCGACGCCACCCAGGCCGGCTATGAAGTGGGCACACGCAACCTGGTTGACGTCCTGCTGGCACAGCAGACCCTGTTCCAGGCCCGCCGGGATTACTCGGCCTCGCTCTACAGCTATATCCTTAACACCCTGCGCCTCAAGCGCGTTGCCGGCCTGCTGGCACCCAAGGACCTGCAGGACCTGGAAACCCGTCTGAACCCGGGCTCAGCGGTGTCCCGCGCCATAGCCCGCCTGGGCGCCTCGATGCCGCTCAGTGGCAGCCGCACGACGGTGGAACCGACCAGCCCTGCCGCGATCGAGGAGTCTGCCGAGGAGCCCGGCAGGTCCCCCGACTAGTAATCCCCGCCACTGCCGGCGCCCTGCGCCGGCAAACGGGTCTCGACACCGCATCACAGCGGCTAAGGTCAGGGACCTGCCACCGCATCCACCTCGTTCACCAGCCTTTGCAGGGCGCCGGTATTCTCCGCCGCCACGCGCCGTCCACGGGCACCAGCGGCACGCCGTTCCTCATCGTCCCCTAACCAGGCGCCCACCTGGGCGGCCATCTGCGCTGCGGTCTCCGCCACCTGCAGGGCCCTGGCATCGCGCAACAACGACGCCACGCGGGAAAAGTTGTGCAGGTGCGGGCCACAGGTCACCGGCACCCCCCAGGCGGCCGGCTCAATCATATTGTGCCCTCCGACCGGAACCAGGCTGCCGCCGACAAATGCCACATCGCAGGCGCCGTAAAAGCGCAGCAGTTCGCCCATGGTGTCGCCCAGCAAAACCTGGACCGCGCGCCCGGGTACGCCCCCGTCACTGCGGCGTGCAAACACAAAGCCGCGCTCGCGCACCAGCTGCGCCACACTGTCGAAGCGCTGCGGATGGCGGGGCACCAGCACCAGCAGCAGGTCCGGGAACTGCTGGCGCAGCTCGGCGAAGGCATCCAGCACCGTTGCCTCCTCGCCATCATGGGTACTCGCCGCGAGCCAGACCGGACGGGTTCCCTCCGGCCCGGCGGAACGCCACTGGTGCGACAGGGCCTGGGCCTCGCTGGACAGGCCCAGACCGATATTGAGGTCGAACTTGATATTACCCACCGCCACAATGCGCTCTTCCTCCAGCCCCAGGGAGACGAAACGCCGTGCATCCTCAGGGTACTGCGCCACGACCCGGGTCAGATGCCCCAGCATACTCGCGGTCAGGCGGGGAAAGCGCCCATACCCCCGCGCAGACTTGTCGCTCAGGCGGGCGTTGGCCAGCACCACCGGCACCTTGCGCCGGGCACAGGTTGCCAGCAGGTTGGGCCACAGCTCGGTCTCCATGATCACCAGGATTCGCGGCCGCAGCGCGGACAGGAAACGCCGGTGATATTCCGGCAGGTCATATGGCAGGTAGTAATGCAGCAGTCGACCGCCCAGCAGCGGCCGCAGCGCGGACTCGACTCGCTCCGATCCCGTGGGCGTGGTGGTGGTGACCAGCCACTGCCAGTCCGGGTGGCGGGCCGCCAGTTGCTCGATCATTGGTACCGCCGCCAGGGTTTCCCCAACCGACACCGAGTGCACCCAGGCCAGCGGCCGGCGACTGGCCCGGCGCGGCACCCTGCCCAGTCGCTCCCGCCAGCGCTGGCGATAGGCGGGCATGGTGCGCCCGCGCCACCACAGGCGTAACAGGATAAACGGCAGGGCAAGGCGCAGGAGCCATGTGTAGAAGAACTGCATGCGGGCGTCGGGTTCTCGCGTTGGACTTGCTGAAAAACGGCATTCTAACCGTCTACAGGCAGTGCGTCGCCCATCGGTGTGGCGCCGGCAAGACAGTCGCCCGGCGCGGGATCAGCAAAGGATCCCGGGTGGCGTGGGAGTCAGGAATTTGCGCTGCGATAAAACTGGGACTCCAGTCCCAGCGCGCCGCAGGCCATACCGGCGGAGCGACAGGCACGCAGCCACGCACGGGAGCGCTGGCGATTGAAGGCGATACCCAGCAAACACACAAGCGACGCTGTCAGCAGCTGTACCAGGGCCGAAGCCAAAACCATTCCGCGGCTGCGTCCCGCCCGCATTTTCTGGCGCGCCAGGGTAATGCCCACCGAGTATTTACGTCGCGACAGCCAACGAATGGTGGCCCGGCACTCCGGCACATCCTCATAGACCACCGCTTCGGCGCAATGAAAAATGGCCACCCCGTGCAGGTTTGCCTCGGTGAAGAAGAGCACATCTTCCCCCCCGGCGAAGGGTCGGTTTTCATCGAAACGCAGCCCCAGCCTGCGCACCTCCGCCATTGGTATCAGCACGTTGTTGGTGGCGCAGTATGGCAGGCGCTCGCCGGTCCGGCGACGCTTGCGGGAAAAGAACATGGAGAAGTAGTCCGGCGCCGAGGCCGGCATCAGGCTGATCACACTGCCGCATACCACCGCCCTGTCACCGGCATCGTGGGCGAATCCATACAGTTTCTGCAGCCAGTCGCCGGCCACCCACTCATCGTCGTCGATAAAAATCAGGTAATCGGCGCCCTTGCCCTGCGCCTCGTCCAGGCAACGATTGCGGGCAAAGGGGATTCCCCGCCGGGATTCGACGGCATAAGTAAGCGGCAGCGGGAAAGTGGGCTCTACCCCCTGCACAACGGGACGGGCGCTCCCGGCGGGATCGTTGTCCACCACTGTGACCGAGACCTCCACCGACTCCGGCAGCTCCACTGCGGCCAGGCTGGAAAGTGCGCGGCGCAGCAACTCGGGCCTCTGGCAAGTGCAAATACAGATATCGAGATGGGGATGCAACGTAAACTCCAGTCACCAACCTAGCCCCCGGTACAGCACCTGCCGGGCGAGAAGATGGCAGCCTATACCCCATTGCCGGGGATGTCTATAATACCCGGCTTTGCACTGCGGGCGGCGGCTTACCTTCTCTCCCGGCTCCGCGGATAGAGAAGCCTGCCCAGCTCACCCAGAATAACGAGGCCCCCGATGAAAGTCATGCAGTTGCTGCCAGCGCTGAATTCCGGCGGTGTCGAGCGGGGAACGCTGGACCTCGCCCGCGCCCTGGTAGCGGCGGGGCACGAGTCTGTGGTGGTCTCGAACGGCGGCCGGATGGTGGAGCAGCTGGAGCTGGAGGGGTCCCGCCACCTGTCCCGGCCCATCCACCGCAAGTCCCTGCTGAGCCTGCGTCAGGTGCGCCCCCTGCGGCAACTTATCCTCGCCGAACAACCGGATATCCTCCATGTGCGCTCCCGGGTTCCCGCCTGGCTCACCTACCTGGCCTGGAAGAAACTGCCCGCCGGTACCCGCCCGAGACTGGTCAGCACGGCCCACGGCCTCTACTCCATCAACCGCTACAGCGCGATCATGGCCCGCAGCGAGCAGGTGATCGCCATTTCCGAATGCGTACGCGATTACCTGCTGGAAAACTACAGCGGCCACCTGCAGCGCCCGCCTGAGGTGATCTATCGGGGCGTAGACACCAGGGAGTTCCACCCCGATATCCAGCCTCCTGCAGGCTGGCGCGAATCTGTCGAAGCGGAATTTCCCGCACTGCGCGACCGGCGCTGGCTGCTGCTACCGGGTCGCCTGACCCGCTGGAAGGGACAGGAGGACTTCCTGCAACTGCTGGCGGAACTGGATCGCGATGACCTGCACGGTGTGGTGCTTGGCGGTGCCGAGCCCAATAAACAGCATTACGCAGACGAGTTGCGCCAGCGGGCCGCGGCACTGGGACTCGGCGACCGGGTCTCGTTTGTCGGCCAGCGCAACGATATTCGCTACTGGTACAGCGCCGCATCACTGGTCTACAACCTGTCAAAGCGTCCGGAACCATTCGGGCGCACCGTCATCGAGGCCGCGGCGATCGGTGTACCGACGATCGGTTACAATGTCGGCGGCCCGGCCGAGTCACTTCGCGCCTGCTTCCCCGAAGGATTGGTGGAGAATGGCAGCATCGCCGGACTCCGGGACAAAACTCTCGCGCTGCTGGAAAGTGATGCCCGACCGGTGCTACAGGGGGAATTTACCCTCGAGACCCAGGCCGAACGGACCCTGGCGCTCTACCAGAAGCTAATGGCCGAACCGCGGCGGGGACCTGCATGATTGATCTAGGGGAACTCAAGCCCTTTGCCAGCGGTGGCAATCGTCACTGCTACCGCCATCCGCAGGATCCGGAGAAGTGCGTCAAGGTCATGCGTACCGGTCGCATTGAGGAACTGCACGCCCGCGCCCCCTGGTACAAGCGCCTGGCCGGCAATGACCGCTTTGATGACAACCTGCGCGAGCTCGCGGGCTACCAACAGCCAGCCCTGCGCAACGCCGACGACCACAGCCCGGTCTGGCGCCACCTTGCCCGCTGGTACGGCCTGGAGGAAACCAGCGCGGGCAGGGCGGCCGTTTCACAGCTGATCCTCGACGAAAATGGCAACCCGGCGCCAACGCTGGAGGATTACCTGCAGGAACACGGGCTGGACGCCCCGATTACCGCCGCGCTGGAGCACTTTGCCCAGTGGCTGTGGGATACCCGGGTGCTGACCAAGAACATCCTGCCACACAACCTGGTGGTGCGTATGCATGATGGTGCGCCCGAACTGGTGCTGATTGATGGCCTGGGGCGGGCCACGCTGCTCCCCCTCCCCGAGTGGTTCGAGTTTTTCAACCGGCACTATATCCGGCGGCGCATCCAGCGGATGTGGCGGCGGATACACTGGGAAGTCTCGGATAAGTCCCTGTCCTGGAAAGAAACCGAGCGCCACAGCTAGGCCACACGGCAACCACTCCCAGCCCAACGAACTGCATTTCCGTCCCCCGGGATGATCCGCGGTTTCCCCGCCCGAATGGCCCCTCACCGGAGGGCAGTCCATACTTGTCAGCTCAGGGGTGTGATGCCGGCTTGCGCGCACCGCCAACTGTTCTATGCGCTCTCAGGGACTCGCCAGGAAAATGATCTTGCCTGTAATCATGGCCGGGGGCTCGGGCTCGCGATTGTGGCCGCTCTCCCGCCAGCTGTACCCGAAACAGTTCCTCTCCCTCTTCAGCGAGCAGACCATGCTGCAGGAAACCTGTGCGAGGCTGTCCGGCCTCGAGCATCTGCCCCCGCTGTTGGTTTGCGGGGAGGAGCACCGGTTTATGGTGGCGGAACAACTGCGGGCCATAGACCAATCTCACCATGGCATCGTGCTTGAGCCGGCCGGTCGCAATACGGCCCCGGCGGTAGCACTGGCGGCACTGCACAGCCTGGCCTCCGTGGGTGGTGACCCACTGCTCCTGGTGCTGGCAGCAGACCACGTTATTCGCGATATCCCTGCATTCCAGAACGCGATTAACACCGCCCTGCCCAGTGCCGAGCACGGGCAATTGGTGACATTCGGCATTGTCCCCACCGGGCCGGAAACGGGGTACGGCTATATCCGCCGCGCCGCCGGTAAGACACCGGCCAGTGGCGCGGCGTTTCCGGTCGAGGAATTTGTGGAGAAACCGGATCGTAAGACGGCACAAGGTTACCTGCGCCGCGGCGACTTCCTCTGGAACAGTGGCATGTTCCTGTTCCGGGCCCGACGCTATATCGAGGAGCTCCGTACCCATCGACCGGATATCCTGGCAGCCTGCGAGCGGGCCATGGACGCTTCCTCAGTGGACGTGGATTTCGTGCGCCCCGACCGGAGCGCATTTATCGAATGCCCGGATGAGTCGATCGACTACGCCGTGATGGAAAAAACCCGCGATGCCATGGTGGTCCCCATGGATTGCGGCTGGAGCGATGTGGGTTCCTGGTCGGCACTGTGGGAGGTTTCAGATAAAGACGAGGAGGGCAATACGGCGAAGGGCGACGTCATTATTGAGGACAGCCGGAACTGCTTTATCCAGAGTGATGGCAAACTGATTGCCGCCATAGGGCTCGACAACGTGGTGCTGGTGGAGAGCGACGACGCCATTATGGTAGCCGCCAAGGACCACGTGCAGGATGTGAAAAAAGTGGTCGAGAGGCTCAAGGCGGAAAAACGCCCGGAAGCCAGGGTACATCGCAAGGTGTATCGCCCCTGGGGATTCTATGACTCCGTGGATTCTGGAGATCGATTCCAGGTAAAGCGCATCGTAGTGAACCCGGGTGCACAGCTAAGCCTGCAGATGCACCATCACCGGGCCGAGCACTGGGTGGTGGTATCCGGCACAGCCAGGGTAACCTGCGGAAAGAAGGAACTGCTCTTGACTGAAAACCAGTCGACCTATATCCCGCTGGGGGTCCGGCACCGGCTGGAAAACCCGGGCACTATCCCCCTGGAATTGATCGAGGTGCAGTCGGGCTCCTATCTCGGCGAGGATGATATCGTCCGCTTCGCCGACAAGTACTCCCGCACCTGAGCACTGCCGCCCCTACTGCAGGGCGTCGAGAAAACGCCGTATCGAGCCTTGCCACTGCCCGCTGCCACGGGCCAGCTGCGCCGCATTTTCCCCCATCCGGCGCAGGTTATCCTCATCCCCAAGCAGGGACAGGATATGGGCGGTGACATCAGCCTGGCTGTCCGCGTCGCATAACATGCCCGTTTCACCATCGACCACCGCGTCGGCAGCCCCGCCTTCGCGGCCCGCCAGTCCCGGCACCCCGTACCAGTTGGCCTCGCGGTAGACAATGCCAAACCCCTCTACCGAATCCCCCTCCCGTCGCGCCGGCATCACAAACAGGTCGGCACGGGAGAACAAAGCCGCCTTCTCGCCGTCGCTGACTGCCCCGGCAAAATGCACACAGTCAGCAACCCCCGTGGCCACCGCAAGCCTCTCCAGCCGCGCGCGGTCATCCCCCTTGCCGGCCACGATATAAAGCAGCCCGGGATGATGCTGCCGGACTTCCGGCAGCGCGCGAATGACGGCATCCACGCCCTTGCGAGGCTCCAGTCGCGCGAGCGTGAGCAATACCGGGCTGCGCCCGGCAATCTCGGCATCCAGTGCCGCCAGCTGGGCCGGCCGGGGGTCTACCTGCGGGCCGATCGGCGGATTGATCACCACCAGGCGCGTACCCGACTCGATGTAGGGGCGGGCCAGATCAGCGGTATAGGTTGAATTGGCGATCACTGCAGCCGCACCGGACAGGGCCTTGCGAATGCGCGCCCGTTTGGCAGTTCCGGGATTGGCGGGGAACTCCATGCCGTGGGCCAATACTGCAAGCGGCACACCCAGGCCAGAGAGAAGCTCGGCACTCTTCCAGGAGTCGGCGAAGACCCCTTCAACACCACCCCCTTTTACCAGGGCACGAACAGCCGCCGCCTTGCGTCGCCGCCGCCAGGGTTTCATCCCCCCAAAGGTGCGCACATTGAATGCGCCGCTATCCGGCACTTGCCCATCATCGACACGGTCGGCGAGCACCAGCACCTCGTGACCAGCATTGCCGAGATTCTCCGCCAGCCCCTCCATCAGGATCTCAATGCCGCCGCGACGGGGGGGGAAACACTGGGTTGCGATCAGGATCATGCCTACCTCGGGGTAACCAGGCCACAGTTATGGGCCTGAGTTCTCAAACTGCACTGCGCACTGCTTGAAAGCTTCAATTATTCACGTGACGGCGGCGCCTGAGCAATGCACGCGCGCAGGTTACCTGCTGTCCCAGCGGCACCCTGGGGGACGGCAGGGCCTGTTCCGCGTCAGCGACATTGTCTGTCACCACTCCCTGGTCGAGCAGGCGCTGCACCGCAGCACGGACCTTGTTGGCGCGCCGGCGACTGGGCAGCTGGATCACCCCCACCTGCGCCTCGCTCTGCAGGGCCTCAAACAGCATGGACACGCTGTCACCGGTGACCCAGATCCGCTCCGCCTGCGCCAGTTGATCCACCAGCCAGCCCGGCGGGCAATCCTGCCAGTGGCAGATCTCCGCGCTACTGTCGCCGATCCCCTCCAGGGTGCCCTCCGGGGTACGGCGACTGTCGGAAATAACCCACTGGACCGGGGCCTGCAACAATCGGCTTACCGTTGCACGCACGCCATCGCTATCCCAGGCAAAGTGCTTGCTGGGGCCGCCCAGCAGGATCAACCCCCGCCTCGGGCGCATCTGTCCGGCTGGCAGCGGCTCAGTCAGGGCCCCCTGGCTGAGGATGACATTAGCCAGCGGCGGCGGGCGATCATGTTCGGGAATAACCGCAAAATCGAACCAGCGCAGCGGCAACGAAGGCCGCATGATGACCACCGTCTGGCCACCAAAGCGACGGCGCGCCGCCAGCATCGCCAGGTGACTGCGGTGGCCCGCGCCGATAATCAGATCCGGGCATGGCAGGTCCGCCAGGTAGGCGGGCAGGCCATGACGCACTAAGGCGAAGAAGCCGATGGCATCAATATCGTGACAGTCGACTGGCTCGCCCGCGCTCTCGCGCAGCCCGCTGACCAGGGCCGCGCTCTGCTTTTCGTGCGCGCGATTACCATCGAGAAAACGCCAGATCGTGAGCCGCAATTGGGGAACCCCGGATATTGATTGGGAACTGCGCCACCAAGGGGCGCCGGGGCCACATGCTACCCGATAGCCATCGGGTATTGAAGCCGCGAACCCGGCTCCAGAGTACCGACACAAGCGCCCGCGGCCGGCCGGGCACAGGCCTGCGCCGTCACCCGATATACCGCGGGCCTACCGCCTGCATCGTGGACTTGGTCTGAACCGGACCGCTATAATCGCCGCCCTGATTTTCGTCAATTGACCCGATACTGGACGGGCCCGTTAGTCATCCGGGTCCCGCCATCACTGATTAACCGGCTCGCCTGAACGCCGACGGCTATTCACCCCTATGCGCATTATTCACGTCGACAATCACCAGCAGCGGAAGTACGGCCATACCTCCGTCAGCTGGGCCCTGAAGCTCTACACCGGCCTGGTCCGGGCCGGCCATAACGTGCTTCCTTTCAGTGACCGCGATGTCGCGGCCTTCGAGGCCCCACTGCGCATCCGGGAACTGGCCAGTCGCAAGAAGGTCAACCGGCGCCTGCTGCAGTCGGTGGAGGCATTTGAGCCGGACCTGGTGATCCTCGGCCACTGCGACCTGATCGACAACGAGACCTTTGCCGAGATCCGCCGCCTGCGCCCGCAGACGGTGATCGCCGCATGCAACAACGACCCGCTGTTCGTGCCGCGCAATTCCGACAATATCAGCAAGCGCTGCGAGATCGCCGATGCCATGTTCGTTTCCACGGGCGTGGAGGACCTGAAGCGTTTTGAAGGCAAGCGGGCCAGCCTGTGGCATATGCCCAATCCCGTCGACCCCTCGGTCGAGACGGCCGACTGCAGTGCACGCACCGACCTGGAAGTGGACCTGCTGTTCTGCAGCAAGTCGCAGGCACACACGGAGCGCGGGAAAATCGCCAGGTACCTCAAAGAGCACCTGCCAGCCGACTTCAACTTCCGCACGCCCGGTATGTTCGGCGAGCCCACCCTATGGGGCCGCGACTACGACCACATCCTGGCCGACAGCAAGATGGGGCTGAACCTGAACCGCCAGGAGGGCTACCACTGGTACTCCTCCGCGCGCATGGCCCAGCTGGCCGGAAATGGCGTGCTGGTGTTCACTCATCGGGCGGCACGATTCGAAGAATTTATGCCAGACGAGACACTGGTTTACTTTGACAGCGAGGAATCACTCCTGGACCAGGTTATCGAATTCCACTCCGACGACGATAAGCGCCGTCACTGGGCCAGCCGCTGCCGGGAATTTTTTCACCGGGAAATCAACAACACCCTGTACGCCCAGTACATTGTCGAAACCGCCATGAATTTGCCACACAGCCACAACTATGTCTGGATCAAGTAATACCATTGCCCCCTTCCACGGACTCTACCGCCAGCCGGACTCGCGCTGGGTATCAGGACTACTCCGGCTCGCGAGCGCCAGCCTGCTGCTGATACTGGTGGGCTTTCACCTGCTTCCCGAGGTGGGTCGTATCCAGACCATCTTTTATCTGACCTTGCTGCCCTCTACCATCCTGCTGCTGGCGTGGCGCCGCGACTGGCGCTTCCTGCGCACCTGGCAGTTTGCCTGTTTCATTAGTGTGCCGCTGGTGCTCGCCCTGTCGACCCTCTGGGCCGACCAGGCCAGCGCCACCGTGGAACGTGAAACATCCTTTTACTTCAAGGTGCTGGTCTATTTTGTTCTTTTCTATTGCGCTCTCTACCTGGTCATGGAGCGGCGCGGTGAAGACCTGGATGGCCTCCTGCACCGATGGCTGCGCTGGCTGATCGTCCTGGGCACAGTATCCTGCGCCGCCTCCCTGGTGGTTTACGGCCTCGATGGCGGTTTCAGCAAGCTGTACCGCATCGGTGGCATCTCGATGCAGAACAATATCGACAAGACCGCCATGCTGTACGGTTTTCACGTGCTGTTCTGCTGCTACGGCCTGTCCCTGGACTCCCGCCGCTGGCGCTGGCTGTCGTGGGCCGGGCTGGGGCTCGGCTGCGTTTATATTGTGCTATCCCAGACCAAGATTCCCATCGTGATGGCCGCCTTCGCCATCTGCCTGGCGGCGGTGGTCAGCCGGTCACTGGCACTGAGGGTGCTGGTATTATTTGGTGCACTCGTGGCGCTGCCAGCGGCCTACCTGGTGCTGTATGGCGATCTGCCACTGTTGCACCGCGGTAACGCCTACTCCATCCGGCTGGAACTCTGGGCCAAGAGCCTGACCCCGTTCCTTGAGTCTCCGTGGATCGGCACCGGCCTGGTGTACAAGCAGTTCATTGAGGTGCATGAGGTTCTACCCCACCCCCACAACTATCTGCTCGATGTCGCCCGCTTTTCCGGCTTGCTGGGCGTGGCTGCCTGCCTGTGGCAGGGCTTGGCAGTGGCCCGCATCGGCCTGCGGCGCGGCCAGCTGCTAAGCTGGGTACCGGGCCTCTACCTGCTGTGGTTCGGCTTCGGCGTCCTCGCCATGCTGATCTACGCCCAGCAGCCGCTGGTGAAACCCAGCTATATCTGGTTCTTCTACTGGATACCGCTGGCGGTCATCCTGGTGCGCCACCAACTCGCGGGGAACCGGGCACAGGAGGCAGGGGAGCGCTTATCCTGCTCAATCGCCGGAGCACCGACAGCCTGAGAGCCTCCTGGCGCATATGCCTCTGACCTGAACAGGACACTGCCTCGAGAATGAAAGTTACCGTGTTTGGCACTGGCTACGTCGGACTCGTGCAGGCCGCTGTATTGGCGGAATCCGGCAACAACGTGGTCTGTATCGATATCGACGAGGATAAGGTGGCGCGATTGTGCCGTGGCGAGATCCCGATTTACGAGCCGGGCCTGGAACCACTGGTGGCGGAAAACATTGCCAATGGCAACCTGTCTTTCTCCACCGAAGCGGCAAAGGGCGTGGAGCACGGCGAGCTCATCTTTATCGCCGTGGGGACACCGCCCGATGAGGACGGCTCTGCTGACCTGAGCCATGTGCTGGCAGTGGCAAGGACCATCGCCACCCACATGGACAACAAGAAATATATCATCAACAAGTCCACGGTGCCGGTGGGCACCGCGGACAAAGTCAGGGCCGCCATCCATGCGGTCCTGTCCGAGCGCAGCCGGGCCGAACT
Organism: Microbulbifer sediminum; assembly: GCF_021729035.1. GTDB lineage: Bacteria > Pseudomonadota > Gammaproteobacteria > Pseudomonadales > Cellvibrionaceae > Microbulbifer > Microbulbifer sediminum. The sequence continues at coordinate 153,057 of NZ_JAJSAP010000003.1, forward strand.
GGCATTCGACGTCATCTCAAACCCGGAATTCCTGAAGGAGGGTTCCGCGGTTGCCGACTGTATGCGCCCCGACCGCATCATCATCGGCACAGCCGAACAGGAGTCCGAACACAAGCTGCGCCAGCTCTACGCGCCCTTCAACCGCAATCACGAGAAAATCCTGGTGATGGACGTGAGGAGCGCCGAGCTGACCAAGTACGCCGCCAACTGCATGCTGGCCACCAAGATCAGCTTTATGAACGAGATGGCGAATATCGCCGACCGGGTGGGGGCGGATATCGAGGCCGTGCGCCGTGGCATCGGTTCCGATCCCCGCGTCGGCTACCACTTTATCTATGCAGGGATCGGCTATGGCGGCTCCTGCTTCCCCAAGGACGTCAAGGCCCTGATTAACTCCGCCGGGCAGCTGGGGCTCTCCACCGAGATACTGTCGGCGGTGGAATCCCGTAACAACAGCCAGAAGTACTACCTGCTGGAAAAAATTGACACCCACTTTGGCGGCGACGTGAAGGGCAGGACCTTCGCCCTGTGGGGGCTGTCGTTCAAGCCCAATACCGACGACATGCGCGAGGCCCCCAGCCGGGTGCTGATGGAGGGGCTGTGGGAGCGGGGTGCACGGGTACAGGCTTTCGACCCTGAAGCCATGGACGAGTGCCGCCGTATTTACGGCGAACGCGCAGACCTGGAACTGTGCGATTCGCGCGATGCAGTGCTGCAGGGCGCCGACGCACTGATCATCGCTACCGAGTGGCAGCAGTTCAAGGCGCTGGACACAGAGGCGGTAAAAGCCGCCCTGCGCCAGCCTGTGATATTCGACGGCCGCAACCAGTACGAGCCCGAAGACATGCGCGCCAGCGGCTTACACTATTACTGTGTGGGAAGACCGGATAGCCCCTGACAGGGCAGTTGATAAGGCCACAAAAAAAGCCCGGGCAATCCCGGGCTTTCTTTTGGCAGGTGCCCCGCACACGGCGTGACAATCAGGCAATGCGCGCCTCCAGCGGCGCCGGCGAGTCGGTCACATCGGTGAGCCAGCCGGCATGGGCCGGGCTGCGCCCCTGCACCACATCGAAATACAACTCCTGCAGCCGGCGTGTGATCGGGCCCCGCCGGCCGGCACCGATGGTGCGCCCGTCCAGCATCCGGATCGGCAGGACTTCCGCCGCGGTGCCGGTAAAAAACGCCTCGTCGGCGATATAGACCTCGTCACGGGTGATGCGCTTTTCCACCACCCGGTAGCCACATTCGTGGGCCAGTTCGATCACCGAGCTGCGGGTGATGCCGTCCAGGCAGGAGGTCAGCTCGGGGGTGTAGAGCACGCCATCGCTGACGATAAAGATATTTTCACCGCTGCCCTCGGCCACGTATCCCTCGGGGTCCAGCAGTAGCGCTTCCTCGCAACCGTTACGCACCGCCTCCTGCAGGGCCAGCATGGAATTGATGTAATTGCCGTTGGCCTTGGCCTTGCACATGCTGATATTGACATGGTGGCGCGTATACGAGGAGGTGTTCACCTTGATACCCAGCTCGCGGGCCTCAGGCGTCATATAGCTGGGCCACTCCCAGGCCGCGACAATCACGTGGGTCTGCAGGGCGTCGGCGCGCAGCCCCATGCCCTCGGAGCCGTAAAACACCATCGGGCGCAGGTAGGCCTCGCGCAGGTTGTTTTCCCGCACCACGGTGCGCTGCGCCTCATTGAGCTGTTCCGCGTCAAAGGGCATGGGCATGTTCATGATTTTGGCGGAACGGAACAGGCGCCGCGTATGGTCGTGCAGGCGGAAGATGCTCGTGCCCACCCCGGTCTCATAGGCGCGCACACCCTCGAACACGCCCATACCGTAGTGCAATGTGTGGGTGAGGACATGGACCCGGGCATCCCGCCAGGGGACCAGTTCACCATCAAACCAGATAAGGCCGTCGCGATCGGCAAAAGACATGGGTAACTCCTACAAATCCAAAATTCCGGATTGCTGAAAAACAGTTTAATCATTGCGCAGCAGCAACGGAGCCCGGCGGGCACAATCAGCCGAGAATTTGCTGCCAGCTTGTTTGAACGGTCTTTCTTTCCGCTTCGAACTGGTCACCGTTAACAACTCCCGGCTGCTGTTGTAATGCCAGGCGATGACCCTCAGATCGGTAGGCTTTGTAGGCGTCGATCATTTGTCCGGCTTGGTGGGCCGACATCAGGCCTGCCTCAATGAGGCTTTCGAGAATGCGGATATTATCGGTGTACCGCACGATCGAGGGCGCCTTGTGCGCCCAGGCCAATGTGGAATATTGAACCAAAAACTCGATATCGACAATACCGCCGGGGCCCTGCTTGAGATCGAATTTCTGATCGTTGCTCTTATCCAGATGGGTGCGCATTTTATCGCGCATCGCCACCACTTCATTACGCAGTTCCTGCTCATCCCTCGGCTCACAAAGCAACGCATTGCGCAGTTCCCCGAATGCGTGGCTTAGCCGCTCACTGCCCGCCACCGGGCGCGCCCGCACCAGGGCCTGGTGCTCCCAGGTCCAGGCACTCTCACGCTGGTACTTCTCGAACGACGTCAGCGAGGTCACCAGCAGGCCGGAATTGCCGGAGGGCCGCAGGCGGGTATCAACCTCGTACAGCGGGCCGCTGAGGGTGCGCGTCTGCAGGATATGGATCAGCCGCTGGGCCAGGCGGGTATAGAAACTCAGGTTATCGATACTGCGCTCGCCGTCGGTCATCCCCTGGGCATCGGCATCGTGCACAAACACGATATCCAGGTCGGACCCGTGCCCCAGCTCGAGCCCCCCGAGCTTGCCATAGGCGACAATCGCGAAGCGCATGTCCTCTGCCGATGTCCCGGCGGGCATCCCGTGTTTTTCTGTCACCTGGTACCACGCCAGTAACAATGCCTGTTGCAGGATTGCCTCGGCCAGCCAGGTAAGCGAGTCACTGACTTTCATCAGCGGCAGGGCCCCGCTGACCTCCTGGGCGGCGATGCGCAGGCTCTGGCTCTGCTTGAAATGGCGCAGGGCTTCCATCTGCGCCTCAAGGTCGTCGCGCTCCACCCGCAGCAGCTCCCGGCGCAGCTCGTCGGCGATATCATTTTTTGAGGCAGGCGCCAGCAGTCGGCGGGAATCCAGCAGTTCATCCAGCAGGATCGGGTGGCGGGCGAGCTGCTCGGCAATCCAGGGGCTGGCGCTGCACAGGCGCAGCAGCTGGGCCAGTACCGGGGGGTTTTCATTGACCAGCACCAGGTATGCGCTGCGACGCAGAACCGCCCGCACCAGCGGCAACACCCGCTGCAACGCCAGCAAGGGCTCGGCTTCCTCCGCCGCCGCCGCCAGCAGCAGTGGCATAAACTGGTCGAGGCGCTGGCGTGCCGCTGTCGGCAGCGCCGCAACGATACGCGCCCCGCCCAGGTCAGCCAGCAGTGCCAGGGCCTCCTTTTCCGGGGTAAAGCCCGCGTCCCGCAGGCTGGTGAGATTGACCTCTTCACTGTCCCCGGCGGTACAGGAGCCCCACAGGCTCTCCCACTCTTCCGCGGCATCCGCCTCGGCAATTTCCTCCGGCGGCGCGATCACCTGGTCGAACTCGCGCTGGATGGCCGTACGCGCTTCGAGCAGGACCTGCTCCAGCCTCTCCCAGTCGCCGTAACCCAGCGCGAATGCCAGCCTTGCGCGGCGTTCGTCGTCACCCGGCAGCGTCTGGGTCTGCTGGTCGCGCTCCGCCTGCAGCCCGTGCTCCACACGACGCAGCAGCAGGTAGGCCTGTGCCAGCTCATCGGCAATGCCCGGCTCGAGGTGCCCCTCGCTCTCCAGCAGGGGCAACAGCCGCAGCAGGTTGCGCTCCCGCAGCGCCGGTTCGCGGCCGCCGCGGATCAACTGGAAGGACTGGACGATAAATTCCACCTCGCGGATACCGCCACGCCCCAGCTTGATGTTGTCCACCAGCCCCCGGGCACGGACCTGGCGCTGGATCAGGGATTTCATCTCGCGCAGCGCATCGATGGCACTGAAGTCGATATAGCGCCGATAGGTAAATGGCCGCAGCATCTCCATCAGTGCGGCACCGAACTGCCCGTCACCGGCAATCGGCCGCGCCTTGACCATGGCGAAGCGCTCCCACTCTCGACCCTGGGTCTGGTAGTAATCCTCGAGAGCGGCAAAGTGGCTTACCAGCGGCCCACTGTCCCCGTATGGCCGCAGGCGCATATCCACACGAAACACGAACCCATCGGCGCTCATCGTGTCCAGGGAGCGGATCAGGTGCTGTCCCAGGCGCTGGAAGAACTTCTGGTTCTCCAGTGCCCGCTCGCCGTCGGTCTCCCCGGGCTCCGGGTAGGCGAAAATCAGGTCGATATCAGACGACAGGTTGAGCTCCCGCGCCCCCAGCTTGCCCATCCCCAGCACCACCATCGACTGGGCATTGCCCTCCCGATCGCGCGGGGTGCCATGGCGGGCAACAAGCTGCCCGTGGTGCCAGGACAGCGCAGCCCCGGCACAGGTTTCAGCCAGCTCGGTGAGACGGTTGCAGACCCGCGGGATATCCCACTGGCCGGCGAAATCACGCCAGATGACTTCGGCCACCACCCGGTTACGCAGGCGGCGCAGGGCACGATCGAGTTCCCCGTCATCGGCGGCACCGTCGAGCTCGGCCCCGTCCAGCCCCAGGTCATCCTGCTGCAGGAGTGCCGGCAGAAGCGCCGGCGTGCGGCAACACTGGTCGACAAAAAAATCTGAACCAAGGAAAGCCCGGGACAGCGCCTCCAGCTGCCTATCAGACTGTGCCAGGTATTCGCCCACCTCCGCTGCCAGCGATTCACCCGCCGCGTCGCTCCAGCGCTGCCAGCGCTCGCGGAACAGGGGCTGCAACGCGTCGGGACACAATCGGGCATCGGCCATGGGAACTCTCTTCCTTACAGTGCTTCTGGTGAAAAGTGTTGCAGAAATCTGCGCGCGGGCATCAGAAGGCGATATCCGGCGGCGGCGCCACCCGCAGCACCTCGGCAACGGTCGTGATACCCGCCGCCACCTTGCGCGCCCCGGAGAGCCGCAGGCTGTTCATGCCTTCCCGCATCGCCCGCTGGCGCACCTGCTGCAGGTCGCAATCGGCAGAGACCAGCTTCTGGATGGATTCGGTAAACGGAAGAATCTCGTAAATGCCCTGGCGGCCCCGGTAACCGGTATTGCGGCACTCCAGGCACCCTTCGGGACGGTAGACGGTATCGGGTCGCGACGCTTTCCAGGGGCGGGTCAGCGCCAGCCACTCTTCCTCGCTCACCGTATCCGGCTGCTTGCAGGCCGGGCACAGGGTGCGTACCAGGCGCTGGGCCATCACCCCCAGTACCGTGGACTTCAGCAGGTAGTGCGGCAGGCCCAGGTCCAGCAGCCGTGTGACCGCTGTGGGCGCGTCGTTGGTGTGCAGGGTGGAAATCACCAGGTGCCCGGTCAGGGCTGCCTGTACCGCCATCTGCGCCGTCTCCAGATCGCGAATCTCCCCCACCATGATGATGTCCGGGTCCTGGCGCATCAGCGTGCGGATACCGGCGGCGAAATCCAGTCCGATGCTGTGCTGCACCTGGGTCTGGTTGAAGGACTCCTCCACCATCTCGATCGGGTCCTCGATGGTGGAGACGTTGACCTCACTGGTGGCCAGTTGTTTGAGGCCCGTATACAGCGTGGTGGTCTTGCCCGAGCCGGTTGGGCCGGTGACCAGCACGATACCGTTGGGACGATCCAGCATGGCCTGCCAGCGCGCCAGGTCATCGCCGCCCAGGCCCAGGTCGCTGTAGGAGCGCGCCAGTACCTCGGGGTCGAAGATCCGCATCACCAGTTTCTCACCAAAAGCCGTGGGCAGGGTCGACAGGCGCAGTTCCACCTCGCTGCCATCCGGGCGCTTGGTCTTGATGCGGCCGTCCTGGGGTTTGCGCTTCTCCGCCACGTTCATGCGCCCGAGGATCTTCAGGCGGCTGGTGACGGCGGCATTCACCTGGTCGGGAAACTCGTGGATGGGATGCAGCACGCCGTCGATGCGAAAGCGGATACGCCCCATCTCCCGGCGCGGCTCGATATGGATATCACTGGCGCGCTGGTCGAAGGCATGTTGCAGCAGCCAGTCGACGATATTGACGATATGCTGGTCGTTGGCCTCGGGATCCTTGAGGTTGCCCAGCTCCAGCAACTGCTCGAAATCGCCGGCACCGGAACTGCCTTTCAGGCCACTGGCCCCGGAGATGGACCGGGAAAGGGAATAGAACTCTACACAGTAACGCTGTATATCTGCCGGGTCCGCCACCACCCGGCGCACGCGCCTGCCGCTGGTGTGCTCCAGCTGGTCTTCCCAGCCGGCAGTAAAGGGCTGGGCCGTGGCCACCAGCAGCGTGTCCTGATGCGCCTCCACACAGAGGATCTGGTGGCGCTTGGCGAACTGGAAACTCATCACCTCGGTCACCGAGGCCACGTTAATCTTGAGCGGGTCAATATGGTAGACGGTATGTCCAGACTTCTCCGCCAGCCAGTCCGTCAGCACGTCGGCAGATAGCACCTTGCCGGGAATTTTGCGGTTCTCCAGCTCACAGCTGGCGATATAGCTGAGCGGGTGCATCTGCGCCTGCTCGGCGCTGCGGGGTGTACCGATCAGGCGGTTGGCATCCTCGCGGCTCACCAACCCCTGCTCCACGAGATCCTCCAGCAAACCGCGCAGATCCAGCACCCGGTCTGCCGTTTTTCCCGCCGCTAACTTTCCCGACGCCATGGGACAACCCCTTCATCTATTCTTTTCTGTGCCCGACGGCGCATTGTAGCGGGAACCCACCCCGCTGACAGTGCGCCATTTCCCTCGAAAGTACCCGATTACCCCGCACGGGCCAAGTTGGGGTAACATGCCGCCCGATTCGCACCCTGAGCCAAGGAGCTACCCATGCCCCTGTCCAATATCGCCAACTTGTTTGGCCGCTCCCCGATCAAGCCGATCAAGGAGCATATGGCCAAGGCCCACGAGGCCTCGGCAGACCTGGTTCCCTTCTTCGAGGCCCTGATGAAGGGTGACCTCGCCGAGGCGGAGGAAGTCCAGAAGCGCATCTCCGCCAGTGAGAACCAGGCAGACGACATCAAGCGCGACCTGCGGCTGCACCTGCCGGACAGCCTGTTTATGCCGGTGTCCCGCTCAGACCTGCTGGAGCTGCTGCACGCCCAGGACGAGGTGGCCAATACCGCCCAGGACATCGCCGGGCTGGCTATCGGTCGCAAGATGCAGATACCCGCACCGCTGCAGGTACAGATGAAAACCTTCGTCGACAGCGCCGTCGCCACCTCGGCCCAGGCCCTGCGGGCTATCAACGAACTCGACGAACTGCTGGAGAGCGGCTTTGCCGGTCGCGAAGTGGATATCGCCCAGCGCATGACCGAGGAGCTGGATGACCTGGAGCGCAAGTCCGACAAGCTCGAAGTGGAAATTCGCGCCGCACTGTTCGATATCGAAAAAGACCTGCCACCGGTGGACGTGATCTTCCTGTATCGCGTGATCGAGTGGATTGGCGACCTGGCCGACAAGTCCCACAGCGTGGGTAATCGCCTGCAATTGCTGTTGGCACGTTAAGGGGGAAGCACCGTGGAAGTTATCAGTCAATACGGCACCATCCTGCTGATTCTCGCCTGCGTCTTCGGGTTCTTCATGGCCTGGGGCGTGGGCGCCAATGACGTGGCCAACGCCATGGGCACGTCCGTGGGCTCGCGCGCCCTGACCATCAAACAGGCGATCCTGATCGCCATGGTCTTCGAATTTGCCGGCGCCTACCTGGCCGGCGGCGAGGTCACCTCGACCATCCGCAAGGGCATCATCGATTCGGAGATTTTCGCCAGCCAGCCCGAGTTGCTGGTCTACGGCATGCTCTCGGCACTGCTGGCCGCAGGCACCTGGCTGCTGATCGCCAGTATCCTCGGCTGGCCCGTTTCCACTACCCACTCGATTGTGGGGGCCATCGTCGGCTTCTCCGCTGTGGGCATTTCCGTGGACGCGGTGGCCTGGGGCAAGGTCGGCAGTATCGTCGCCAGCTGGGTAGTGTCGCCCGTGCTCGCCGGCACCATCTCATTCCTGCTGTTCCGCAGTGTGCAGCGACTGATCCTCCATACCGAGGACCCCTTCGGAAACGCCAAGCGCTATATCCCCATCTACATGTTCGCCGTGGGCTGGATGATCGCCATGGTCACCCTGACCAAGGGCCTGAAGCATGTATTCAAGGACCTCAATATCGAGCTGAACTTCCTGCAGGACGCCGGCATCGCCGCCCTCGTCGGCCTGCTGGTCATGGGCATCGGTGTGTTGATGCTGAAGCGCATCAAGCGCGACCCGGAGCGCGAGCGTGAGAACCGCTTCGCCAACGTGGAGCGTGTGTTTGCCATCCTGATGGTCTTTACCGCCTGCGCCATGGCGTTTGCCCACGGCTCCAACGATGTGGCCAACGCGGTCGGTCCGCTGGCGGCGGTGGTCAACACCGTGCAGATGGGCGCGGTGACTGCCAAGGCCACCATGCCCTCCTGGATCCTGCTGCTGGGTGGCGCCGGTATCGTGGTGGGCCTCGCCACCTACGGCTTTAAGGTGATGGCCACCATCGGCCGCAAGATCACCGAGCTGACCCCGAGCCGCGGCTTTGCTGCCGAGCTGGGCGCGGCTGCGACAGTGGTGCTAGCCTCCGGCACCGGCCTGCCGATTTCCACCACCCATACCCTGGTCGGTGCGGTACTGGGTGTGGGCCTGGCGCGGGGTATCGGTGCGCTGAACCTGCGCATGATCACCACCATCGCCGCCTCCTGGGTAGTCACCCTGCCCGCCGGCGCCGGTATCGCCATCCTGTTTTTCTTCTTCTTCAAGGGCGTATTCGGCTAGCCACAGCGGCAGCAAAACGGTACAAAAGGGGAGCCGGGCAACCGGCTCCTTTTTTTGTGCCCGCTCATCACCCGTGATCACTCAGTCGAGAAGGAATTTCGATGCAACTCCCTATCTACCAGGCGGATGCCTTCACCTCGCAATTGTTCGGCGGCAACCCGGCGGCACTGGTGCCGCTGCAGCAGTGGCTGGCCGACGACGTGCTGCAGGCCATCGCCGCAGAAAACAACCTCGCGGAGACCGCTTTTACCGTACCCAGCGGACGTGGCTACGAGTTGCGCTGGTTTACCCCGGCCGTGGAGGTGCCCCTGTGCGGCCACGCCACCCTCGCCAGCGCCCACCTGCTGTGGACCGAGCTGGGCTGCCTTGAGGAGGAGATCCACTTCTTCACCCGCAGTGGCGAACTGCGCGTACGGCGCGAGGGGGAGTTGATCGCGATGGATTTTCCCGCCCAGGGCACCCGGCCGGAGGAAGTGCAGCCGGTATATACCGAGGCTTTCGGCACCAGCCCCCTGCGCGCCGCGAGCGAGACCCGGGAGGGCGGCAAGCTGGTGCTGGAGTTTGCCAGTGCCGAGCAGGTAGCCACCCTGTCTCCGGACTTCTCCCGGGTGATCCCGTTATCCGCGGACGGGGTCATCTGCACCGCCCCGGGAGAGCCACTCGGCTGCGATTTCGCCAGTCGCTTTTTTGCGCCCGGGATCGGTATCGACGAGGACCCGGTGACGGGCTCGGCGCACACGGTCCTCACCCCCTACTGGGCAGAACGGCTGGACCGGACCCGGTTCCGCGCACTGCAGCTGTCGTCCCGCGGGGGCGAGCTGGAGTGCGAGCTGAAGGGGGACCGGGTGCTGTTACGGGGCACGGCAGTGACCTACCTGCGCGGCCAGATTAGCCTGTAACCGACTTCAGGCCAGCTCGCCCAGCGGGGAGGCAATACTTTCGGGGGGACGGGTGAACCATGCCGGCCCGTCCTCTGTCATGTACAGGCAGTCCTCGAGGCGCACACCGAATTCCCCGGGCAGGTACAGTCCCGGCTCATTGGAAAAGCACATTCCCGGTGCCAGCGGCGTGGATTCCCCGCGCACGAAATTGATCGGCTCATGGCCTTCCATGCCGATGCCGTGCCCGGTGCGGTGGGAGAGCCCCGGCAGGCGGTAATCGGGGCCGAAGCCGCTCTTGCGGTAAAAATCGCGCACCGCGTCATCCACCCGCCCGGCCGGCTCGCCGGGCTTGGCGGCTGCGAGTGCCACGTCCTGGCCTTCGCGCACCAGCTGCCAGATACGCCGCTGTTCCCTGCCTGGCTCGCCGTAGACGAAAGTGCGGGAGATATCCGACTGGTAGCCCTCGACGCTGCAACCGCAGTCCATGAGCACGATCTGCCCCTCGCGGATCTGCTGGGGCTGGTCGGTACCATGGGGATAGGCACTGGCCTCGCCAAACAGCGCCATGGTCCAGGCATCGGCGCCACCGTAGGCGGCCTGCGCCTTACGCATCAGGCGATTGACATCGGCCGGGGTCATGCCCGGTTCCAGCTGCCGATACACCTGGCCATAGGCTGCGAGAGTGACTTCGTTGGCCTTTTTCATCAGGGCCAGCTCCGCGGGGCTCTTGATCATGCGACAGCCGCGCGTCACCGGGTCGGCACTGACCAGGGTGAAACCCGGCGCAGCCGCACGGATACCATCGGCCACAAACCAGCGCACCGAGCCCTCCATGCCGATGCGGCCGGACTTCAGCTTGCGATCCCTGAGGAAGCCGGCCACCTGTGCAAAGGGGTTCTCGTGCTCGTGCCATGTGCGCACGTCCTCACCGAAAGTCATGGATTCCCGAACCGACGGCTCTTCGAAAAACGGCGTGACCACACCGATCTCGCCATCGCGGGGAATGATCACGCAGGTGAGCCGCTCCGAACGCCACCAGCGAATGCCGGTGAAATAGCGCATGGCCGCACCCGGTTCCAGGATTACCGCATCGATTTTGAACTTGCCCATCAGCTCCTGGGCCCGCGCTATCCTGGCGCGGCGCTCGGCGACGGTGATCGGCTGGATATCACTGGTCAGGGGTTCAATGTTGTCTTTCGGTGAACTGGCCGCGGGTTGGCTGGCCGCATGCAGCGGCAGGGTCGGCGCCACCGCGAGCAGTGCTGCGGATTTCAATAACTGGCGTTTTGTCGGCATGGAGATTTTCCCTGACAGAGTCGGCGACCGGGCTCTGACGGCTGCATTTACTGTACTGCCAGTACAGCCTGGTCGCCCTTGAGATCAGGAAAGCACTTTATCCGTTTTCGGCCCTAAAAAACATTGGAGCGGCCATTGCGGAATCATATCCGGCAACCGCGCTACCAGTAGTGGTAGTGCAGCTGCTCATTCTTGTGGGGGCCGTGGATCTGCCAGATCAACTCCAGCTGGCCCCTCCGCAGCAGCAGCTGCGCAGTATAGGTGTCCGCGCCACACAGGTGTGGCCGCACTTCGCGGAAACCATGCTCAGTGACCGGTTGCAACTCGAACAACAGCACTGGCTCACTGCGGCGGAGGTGCTCCAGCCGCAGGGAGCCGGGCAAGCGCGTCCAGCGATAACAGTTCTGCATATCCAGTTCACGGCCGTCGCTGCTGGTAAAAAGGGCCTGCTCGCGAAACAATATCCGGCTATCGTCGCGTTCCGCAGCCACACTGCCCCGCGCATGGCCGCGCCAGTCGGTCGCCGAGCCCGGACCATTGCTGGCGGTGAAGCTGAATTCGGATATTTTGGCCAGGCGCTCCCACAGGCTGTCGATGGCCCGGGACGCTCCGTTATTTACTGACAAGATTCACCTTTCAATAACAATGCTATTTACCCGGTCGATGCCATGCCACTGTTGATTATCGTCACCCTGCTCTGGGCCTTCTCCTTCAGCCTGATCGGCGTTTACCTGGCCGGGTCCGTGGACAGCTATTTTGCCGTATTCACCCGCGTGTTGCTGGCCGCGCTGCTGTTCCTGCCGCTGCTGCGCTGGCGTGCCTGCAGCCCCCGCACGGCCCTGGCACTGATGGCCATCGGTGCTGTACAGCTGGGCATCATGTACCTGTTTTACTACCAGTCCTTCCTGCTGCTCAGCGTACCGGAAGTGCTGCTATTCACCATCTTCACGCCTGTGTACATCGCCCTGCTGTACGACCTGCTGGAGCGGCGCTTCTCCCCCTGGAACCTGCTGGTTGCCCTGCTCGCCGTGGCTGGGGCCGCGGTGATCCGCTGGGGCAGGCCACAGGGGGAATTCTGGTTGGGTTTCCTGGTGGTCCAGGGCGCGAATATCTGCTTTGCCCTGGGGCAGGTGGCCTACAAGCAGTTTATGCAACACCGGCCGACCCTGCCGGGCCGGCAGGTCTTCGCCTGGTTTTACCTGGGTGCCCTGCTGGTGGTAACCGCAGCCTGGCTGGTACTGGGGGAGCCCGACTACCCTCGGACCGGCCTGCAGTGGGGCATCCTGTTGTGGCTGGGGCTGGTGGCCTCGGGGCTGGGCTACTTCCTATGGAACAAGGGGGCGACGCAGGTGGCCGCCGGCACACTGGCCGCCATGAATAATGCCCTGATCCCGGCAGGCCTGCTGGTGAATCTGTTAATCTGGAACCGTGAAGCGGATCTCCCGCGGCTGGCACTGGGCGGCAGCATCATCGTCGGCGCGGTCGCACTCAACGAGTGGCGGCAGCGGCGCAGCGGGCCGCCGGTGCCGGCGGGCTAGCGCCCAAACACATTCAGGAGCAGGGTTATGGACAACGCAGTACCGAATCTCAGGCAGCAACTGCAACAGCTGGTGGCCATCCCGAGTGTCAGCGCCACCGACCCGAAGCTGGATATGGGCAACCGCGCGGTAGTGGAACTGCTGGGGGAATGGCTGGAGGCCCTTGGCTTTGCGGTGGAGCTGATGCCGCTGCCGGGCCAGCCCCACAAGGCCAACATGATCGCCACCCTCAGCAGCGGGGGCCCTGCCGATGGCGGGCTGGTACTGGCGGGCCATACCGACACGGTCCCCTACGATGAGGGCCGCTGGCAGTCGGATCCGTTCAAGCTGGAAGAGCGGGACAACCGCTGGTACGGGCTCGGCAGCACCGATATGAAGGGCTTTTTCCCGCTGGCCATCGAAGCGGCCCGGGCCATTGCCGGCAAGCCCCTGAAGCAGCCGCTGACTATCCTCGCAACGGCCGACGAGGAGACCTCAATGGCCGGCGCCCGCGCGCTGGTTGAAGCCGGGCGGCCACGGGCACGCTTTGCCGTAGTGGGCGAGCCTACCGGGCTCAAGCCGGTACGCATGCACAAGGGCATGATGATGGAGGCCGTGCGGATCACCGGGCAGGCGGGGCACTCCTCAGACCCGTCACTGGGTGCCAGCGCCCTGGAGGCCATGCACGGCGCGATCGGCGAACTGCTGTCGCTGCGATCGGAATGGCAACAGCGCTACAACAATCCCGGCTTCGCCGTCCCGGTGCCCACCATGAACCTGGGCTGCATCCACGGCGGCGATAACCCCAACCGCATCTGCGGCTTTACCGAGCTGCAATTCGATATTCGTCCCCTGCCCGGCATGGCACTGGATGACCTACGCGGTGAATTACAGCGACGCCTGGCCTGGTCAGTTCATGGAGAGCGGCTCCACCTGGACTATGGCCCCCTGTTTGCCGGCGTGGAGGCTTTTGAACAACCGGACACATCGGAACTGGTGGCGGCGGCGGAGAAGCTCACCGGCCACAGCGCCGGGAGCGTGGCCTTTGCCACCGAGGCGCCGTTTTTCCGCGAAATGGGCATGGACACGATCGTGCTGGGCCCGGGCGATATCGACCAGGCCCACCAGCCGGATGAGTACCTGGGCCTGGACCGTATCGAACCGATGCTGGATGTGCTGCGCGGGCTGATCGCCAGGTTCTGCCTGTGATTAACCGCCCGGAATTGCGGTATATTGCGCCTGAATCCCGGGAATACACGGAAGTCTGCTCGTGAGTGCCAACAACGCCTCTCTCAACTGGTTTCGCCACGCCGCGCCCTATATCAACGACCTGCGCGAGCGCACCCTGGTAATCGCCATTCCCGGGGACGCGCTGGAGCACGGCAACTTCCGCAACCTGGTACACGACCTGGCACTGCTGGCTAGCCTCGGCATCCGGCTGGTGGTGGTCCACGGCGCCCGACCCCAGATCAGCCGTGCGCTGGCCGAGCGTGGCATCGACAACCAGTTCCACGGTCACGCCCGGGTGACCGACCGGGACACCCTGGAGGTGATCAAGGCCGCAGTGGGCAAGCTGCGCTTCGATATCGAGGCGGCCTTCAGCCAGGGCCTGCCGGATTCCCCCATGGCACGCTCATCCCTTAAAGTGATTTCCGGCAATCTGGTCACAGCGCGCCCGATCGGCGTGCTCGACGGCGTCGACCTGCGCTGGACCGGGCAGGTACGGCGCATGGAGGTCAACACCATCAAGCGTGCGCTGGACCAGGGCGCGCTGGTGCTCCTGTCCCCGCTGGGCACCTCACTGACCGGAGAACTGTTCAACCTTAATTTCCTCGACCTGGCGGCGGAGGCTGCGCGCGCGCTGCAGGCGGAGAAGCTGGTACTGTTTCGCGAGGAACCGCAGCTGCTCGTCGATGGCGAGCCGGTGCGCGAGCTCAGCATCCTGCAGGCGGAACAGTCGGTGGCGCAGGCCGACAGCGAATCCCTCCGCTGCGCCATCAGCGCCTGCAATGCCGGCACACCGCGTACCCACCTGCTCAGCTATGCCGACGACGGCGCACTGATACAGGAGCTGTTCCGGCGTGAGGGTACCGGGACCATGATTTATCGCGACAGTTACGAAGTCATCCGCCGTGCGCGCATCACCGATGTGGGCGGCATCCTCGGCCTGATCCGGCCACTGGAAAAGCAGGGCATCCTGGTGCGACGCTCGCGGGAGAAACTGGAGGGGGAGATCGACCACTTTACCCTGGTGGAGGTAGACGGCACGGCGGTGGCCTGTGCCGCGCTCTACCCGATCCAGGATGACGATGGCAACACGGTGGCGGCAGAGCTGGCCTGCGTGGCCATCCACCCGGAGTTTCGCGGCGGTGGGCGCGGCGCGAAGTTACTGCACCACCTGGAACGCCAGGCCCGAACCCTGGGGATACAGGAACTGTATGTACTCACGACCCAGGCGGAGCACTGGTTCATCGAGCAGGGCTTCGGCCAGGTAGCAGTGGGTGACCTGCCCGCGGCCAGGCAGTCCCTGTACAACATCCAGCGTAATTCACGTGTACTGCGCAAGGTGCTCACCGAGCAATAACCTCAGCCCGGAGCCGCACAAGCGGAAACAACCATCCTAAAACATGCCGAAGGGAGCAGGAGACGGGGAAAACCATCCCGAATCAGGCTGTTTTTTGTTAAGCTGTCGCTCCATTACCCGCAGTACAGCCGGATCCTGATATATGCCAGATTACCGTTCCCGCACCACAACCGCCGGTCGCAATATGGCCGGTGCCCGGGCCCTGTGGCGTGCCACGGGCATGAAGGACGATGATTTCCAGAAACCGATTATCGCAGTGGCGAACTCCTTCACCCAGTTCGTGCCCGGCCATGTGCACCTGAAAGACATGGGTCAGCTGGTGGCGCGCGAAATCGAGCGTGCCGGCGGTGTGGCCAAGGAATTCAATACCATCGCTGTGGACGACGGTATCGCCATGGGCCATGACGGCATGCTCTACAGCCTGCCGAGCCGGGAGATCATTGCCGACTCGGTGGAATATATGGTGAATGCCCATTGTGCCGACGCGCTGGTGTGTATCTCCAACTGCGACAAGATCACCCCCGGCATGCTGATGGCAGCCATGCGGCTGAACATTCCGGTGATCTTTGTTTCCGGCGGGCCGATGGAGGCCGGCAAAACCAAACTGGCCGAACACAAGCTGGACCTGGTAGACGCGATGGTAATCGCCGCCACCGACGATGCCAGCGATGAGCAGGTGGCAGAATATGAGCGCTCCGCCTGCCCCACCTGCGGTTCCTGTTCCGGCATGTTCACGGCGAACTCCATGAACTGCCTGACGGAGGCCCTGGGCCTGTCACTGCCGGGGAATGGCACCCTGCTGGCCACCCATGCGGACCGGGAGGCGTTATTCCTGCGTGCCGGGCGCGAAATCGTGTCCCTCGCCAAGCGCTATTACGAACAGGACGATCCCCGGGCCCTGCCCCGCAGGATTGCCAACCGGGCGGCATTCGAGAATGCCATGGCGCTGGATATTGCCATGGGCGGGTCCACCAATACCATCCTGCACCTGCTGGCTGCGGCCCAGGAGGGCGAGGTGGACTTCAACCTGCAGGACATTGACCGCCTGTCGCGCAAGATCCCCCAACTGTGCAAGGTGGCGCCCAACACGCAGAAGTACCATATCGAGGACGTACACCGGGCGGGCGGGGTCATGGCCATCCTGGGCGAGCTGGAATCCGCCGGGCTGATTGATGCAACGCAGCCCACCGTGCACACCAACTCCATGCGCGAGGCACTGGACCTCTGGGATATCCGCCGTACCGACGACCCGGAGGTCCATAAGTTTTTCCGCGCCGGCCCAGCGGGTATTCCCACCCAGACCGCCTTCAGCCAGGACTGCCGCTGGAACAACCTGGATGGCGACCGCACCCATGGCTGCATCCGCTCGGTCGAGAGCGCCTATTCTGCCGAGGGTGGGCTGGCGGTGCTGTTCGGCAACCTGGCTCCCAACGGCTGCGTGGTAAAGACCTCCGGGGTCGAAGAGTCCCTGTGGCAATTCGAGGGGCCGGCCCATATCGTCGAGAGCCAGGAAGCTGCCGTGGCGGATATCCTCGAGGGCCGGGTAACCGAAGGCAAGGCGGTGATCGTGCGCTACGAGGGCCCCAAGGGCGGACCCGGCATGCAGGAGATGCTGTATCCCACCAGTTACCTGAAATCCAGGGGGCTGGGCGAGTCCTGCGCGCTGATCACCGACGGACGCTTTTCCGGTGGCACCTCGGGACTGTCGATCGGCCATGTTTCACCGGAAGCCGCAGCCGGCGGCAACATCGCGCTGGTCCGGGATGGTGACCCCATCCGGATTGATATCCCGGCACGGACAATCGAGATCGGTATCAGCGGAGAGGAGCTCCAGCGGCGGCGCCAGGCCATGCAGTCCAGGGGTGGGGATGCGTGGAAGCCCGCAGAGCAACGACCGCGCAAGGTAAGCCGGGCCCTGAAAGCCTATGCCCTGCTGGCCACCAGCGCCGATCGCGGGGCGGTACGGGAGATCGACTAGGGCCCGGGGCCTGCACGCACCGGCAGGGGACGGATTCCCTGCCGGCACTTTCCCCTATGAGATAATCGCCGCTATTCCGCCAACCGGAAAGAAATCCGGTTACGCACACCGTAACGCCGCACCGGCACACCGTCGTCCATCTGTGGCTGGTATTTGAACCTGCTGACCGCACTGAGGGCCGCGCGGTCGAACACCCGTGTCTCCTGCCCCGCGCTGTCGTACCCAGCCACAACCCGCGGCTCGACGACACTGCCGGTCTCACTGATGGTGAACTCCACCACCACATAGCCCTCCATTCCGCGCCGCAGCGCCACCGGGGGATAACGGGGAGCCGGCTTGAAGACCGGTACCGGGTCACGACTGACCGCAACCGGGTTCCTGTGCTCCGCAGTGGGCCCCGGCGGCCTAATCACGGTGGTTATCCTGGAGGGGTCCACCTGGCGATCCACGGTGGTCACTTTTGGCTGCTCCGGTACAGCTCCCGGTCGCTCCGGTGCCGGGTCGAGAAAGACGGTGGGTTTGGTCTCCGGGATATGGATCGGTTTGACCTTTATCGGCGGGGGCCCCACAGGCTCTTCGAAGTCGGTGGCAACCAGGCGGCTCATCACCAACAAGAGCAGCAATGTCATTAGCGCGGCGGCACCCACACTGCGGACAGGCGCCCGGGAACCGGGCAAGCCAAGTGTGAAAGCGGGGGTTGTGACTGAACAAGCTCTATCCATAACACCACTCCTTATTATTCTGGTGTCGATCTGGGCCGGCGGTCCGGCCGGGTATGGAAAAGCTGATCAGCTATGTACACTTATAGCGTATCTGGTCACAAATGCAAACAATTCTTAATCACGCCGGCATTGATTTCTGGCAGACATAAAAAAAGCCGCACATTGCTGTGCGGCTTTTCCAGCGGTAGGACAGGGGCAAATCAGATTGCCAGCTGTTCCTCACGCTTTTTCTCCTTCTCGACGAAATCCATCCACTGTTCAGCGAACTTCTTGGAACGGTCGTCTTTCGTGGCCTTCTTGAACTGCTCCAGCGCTTCGTCGTACTGCTTCAGGTTGGCGTTGGCCATCCCCAGTACGATGTAGAGCTGGTCCGGACGCTTGATGTCGCCTTTCGCCAGGGCCCGCTTGCCCATGGTGATGGCTTTCTCATTCTTGTCCAGGTCCAGGTAGATACCGGCCAGGCGAGAATAGAGGTCACCTTTGTCGGACAGCTTGGCCGCCCCTTCCAGCTCAGGAATCGACTTCTGCAGCTCCTGTGCCATCTGGTAGGCCTGCGCCAGGGTTTCCAGGTTCTTGGAAGTGCGCTCGATCTTCTTCTCGTCGATACCCTTCTTGATCACCTTGGCACCTTTGTAAGGCATCTCGTGACCCATAAAGAGATAAGCCATATTCAACAGCTCTTTCTCTTTCTGCAGGGCACCTGCGATGTAGGCCGCCTCCATCATATGGAGCTGGTCTTTCTCGCGCTTGAGCTCACCGTACATGCCTGCCAGCTGCTTGTAGTAATCAGCTTTCGGGTAGTGCTTAACGAGCTTCTCCAGGATGCTGGTGACCTTCTTGTAGTCGTTTTTCTCGAAGTAGAGGAAACGCTGCAGGCTCAGCCAGTTTTCCTTCGGGACCTTGCCCTCTTTTTCATACATGGATACCGCACGGTTGATATCCTGCAGGGCCTTGGCCTCATTACCCATCTGGTAGAACACCTGACCACGCAGGGCGTAGTCATCCGCGCCGACTTTATCAGAGGCGGCGAACCACTTGTTCAGGTAGTTCAGGGCGTTCTGGTAATCCTCGGAAACGAAGTACAGCTGGGCGATGGTCTTGAGTGTGTTCAGCTCGACGCCCACCGGAATGTTTTGCACTCCCTGGGCCAGCACTTTCTTGTAAGCGTTAATCGCATCGCGATAACGCTCCATGCTGTAGTACACGAAACCGTAGAAGTAGTACATCTGCGCGACTTCGTACGCGTTGTACTTATCCTTGCCGGCTTCCATGTCGCGCAGCGCCCCCAGGGCAGCATTCCAGTTCTGTGCGTCGGCAGCTTCCTGTACCTTACCCAGCTTCTTGAACACGTTTTCCCGCATCGCCGGGACCTTGCGCGTCTTCTGATCGCTCTGCGCTTCGGCCTGCGCAAAGGGCGCGGATACGCCGACTGCGTCAAGCACGGTAACGCTCACCGCGGGTGCCATTACCAGGGGCAGCGCCACGGACGTGCGCAAGACGAACTTGGACAAACCTTTCGTCATGGTCGTCAACTTCATAGTGCTTCCCCTCAGTTCTCGGCCATGTTAAAGCTGATCTTGGTGCGCACTCCGGGCACCTCGATCGGCTCACCATCGACCACGCGCGGCTTGTACTTGTACTTCAGCGCAGACTTCACCGCAGCGCGGTTGAAGATGGTGGTGGCGTTACCGTCTGCCGTGAAGGCTTCAACCACTCGCGCATCTCGTACAGAACCGTTCTTGGTCACGGTGTACTCGACGATTGCGTAGCCCTCAATGCCACGCTGCAATGCACGGCGCGGGTACTGGGGAGCAACCTTCACGATCGGCAGGTAGTCACCCTCACTGGCAAAGCCGCCGATACCGCCAACTTTCAGGTCTGCACTCGTACTCGGCGCGGACATGTTGAGGGCGTTATCCATGTTGGGATCATCGAACTCAGGCTCCGGCATATCCGGCGGCGGGGTTTCCGGCTCGTCGGGCTTGTCCGGTTTACTGGTGTCGTACTTGGTTTCGATCTTCCTTTCCGGCATCACGACGTCAGCAACCTTCAACTGCTCCTCCTCTTCGGGAGTGCCCAGGTTTGCCTCAATCAGCGCATGCATGGTGAAGATCAGGCCAAAGGTGGTGGCTACTGCCAGTGCACCCGCCCCTAATAATCTTACCGGGTTCATAAGCTGTTAACTCTTTTCTGTCGCGACCGAAACTTTCTCAATACCGATTTTCCTGGCCGCATCGGCAATCAGGGCAACCTTCTCGATACTGGCTTTCTTATCAGGCTGAATCACCAACCAACCCTTGGGGTTCTCCGCGTAGAGTCGCTCGAGGGTGACCTTCACCATGCGATCATCTACTTCTTCCTTGGCAATCCAGATTTCGTCATTTTCATTGATCGCAACCAGAATAGAGGCGGCTTTGAGTTCAGCGGTTGTCGCTTCCGGCTTGACCACTTCTTCACCCGGCTCCTTGATAAAGGTCGCGGTGACGATAAAGAAGATCAGCATGATGAACACCACGTCCAGCATGGGCGTGAGGTCAATCGTGCCCTGTTCTTCTTGGGCCGTATTTTGTTTTCTGCTCATAGCAACTCTCTCAGCGAACTTCCTCAACAGGGCCCCGCAGGGACCCCGCGAGAGTTTCTGGCTTGGCTAAACCTTCATAGCAAATAAGCGCACACATTGGCCTGCTCACTGCTATATGTGGTGCCTTAGTGATCCATCGTCAGATGGTCTTCCAGCAGCTGGGTTTCGCGCTCCGCCTTACGGGTGAGATAGGTGTTGGCGAATACTCCTGACAGGGCAGTTACCATGCCTGCCATTGTCGGGATTGTCGCCATGGATACACCACTCGCCATCTGCTTGGCGTCGCCGCCACCGGTGATCGCAAGAACCTCGAACACGTTGATCATGCCCCAGACCGTACCCAGCAGCCCGAACAGGGGCGCCAGGGATACACAGGCCTGGATCATATCCATGTTGCTCTTGATCTTCTCGGATACCCGGGAAATCAGCGCTTCGCGGATGCGATGGGCATTCCAGGACTTGCGCTCGGCGCGCCCCTCCCACTGGTCCATCGCAGCCTGCACATCTCCCTTCAAGCTTTTGTTGAAGAAGAAGATGCGCTCGAAGATCAGCGTCCACATAAAGAAGGTCAGGCCGGCGATCAGAAACAGTACTGGCCCGCCCGACGCCATAAAGGCGTTGACGGCGGCCCATGCGTCATACAATGCGTGCATGTTGCCGCCTCCTCTTATTTACGCTCGGCGTTTTCAGCAACGATACCGGCGCTCTGCTCATCCAGGATGTGCAGGATACGCTGGGCGCGGCCGTTAACGACGGTGTGCATCAGCACGGTCGGGATCGCCACACACAGACCCAGTACGGTAGTTACCAGGGCGGAGGAGATACCACCGGCCATGGCTTTCGGGTCACCGGCACCGAAGATGGTGATCGCCTGGAAGGTGATGATCATACCGGTCACGGTACCCAGCAGACCCAGCAGCGGGGCAACCATGGCGATGATCTTCAGCAGGTTCAGGCCGGACTCAATGGCCGGACGCTCTTTCAGCACCGCTTCTTCCATCTTGAGCTCGAGGGTCTCACCGTCGATACCCTTGTTTTCGTCGGCCACGGCCAGAACACGACCCAGCGGGTTGTTGGTGTTCGGGGTGGAGTCGCGCAGCTGGGCGTTAACCTTGGAGTTCACACCAGACAGCACGATCAGGCGCCAGATGGCCAGCAGCATGGCAAATACACCAACGGCAGTGATGATGTAACCAACCAGCTTGCCCTGGTGCCAGCGCTCAACGATGTCCGGGCTGTTGATCATGGCCTTCAGGTAGGAGCCGCCGGTCGGGCCAGTCGGGTCAACACCGAATGCGGTGAAGCCGGAGGTGGCTGACTGCAGGTTTTCCGCCATGGACAGGTACTCGCCGTCGGGCTGGCGAATCAGCTCGGCCATCTTCTGGGCGTCGTTCATCTCCAGGTACTTGCCGTTGGAAACCAGGTTGAAGTTACCTACACGGACAACTTCCTGCTCGACCTGCTCACCGTCGGGCTTGATCACGGTATCGGTGAACTTGACCACCTTGCCGGACTCGACAGTCTCACGCTGCAGCTCAAACCACAGGCGCTCGATTTCCTCGATAGTCGGCAGTTTGGTCTGGGAGTTCATTTTCTCGATCAGCTGATCCAGGAACTCGCCACGGCCCGGGTACTGCGCAGAAACGATAGAGGTTTCCAGGGTGGCGCGCAGGTCGCCGGCGGTGGAGGTCATGTGACCGAACAGTTCTTTCAGGGAGCCCATACGCTCTTCCAGCTGCTCGCGCTTCTGCTGGACCTGCAGCTCCTGCTCCTGGTATTTGGCTTCCAGGCGTGCGGAACGCTCTTCCTCGGCGGTACGGGTGTTCTTGGCCTGGGTCAGCAGGGCCTGCTGGTTGGCCTTCTGGCGACGGAACTGGGCTTCGCGCTGCTTGTGCTCCTTGGACTCCGCGATCTTGGAGTTGCGGACCATCTGCAGCAGCTCGTCCAGAGAGGACGCCTTTTCCTGGGCAACGGCGGAAGCGCTGATCAGGCCGGCCGCTGCTACTGCAATTACGCGTTTGGCGATAGAGGTTTTCATTGCGCTGCCTCCGGAGCCGCAATCGGCATGGTCATGATGTCAGTGGTAGCCTGCTTCTTGGCGATCTTCAGGCCCTGCATGATGGCACGACGGTAGTCGCCGGCATCGATCTCAACCCAGCCCTTCTGCTCTTTGTCGTAAGCCAGGGAAATCTTGGAGTCGGTAGTCTGCGCCACCAGGGCGATACGACCGATCTGCAGGACATTAACTTCGCGGTCCTGGCCGTTCACGTTCAGGGTGGTGCCGTAAGCATCGATACCACGCGCGTACTCGGCTTCGAAGTTATACAGTTCCAGCACCTGGCGGAATTTCTCCGCGACAGTGATATCGGAACGGTCCATGTTGTTCTTAACGCCTTCAAGGTTGGCCAGGCGCTCTTCCAGCTTGAACGGGGCGTCAAGCTTGATGAACTGCTCCAGGGCGTCGAGCATGCGCAGGATCAGCGGCTGGATCTGGCGCTCGATAACGGTAACGTTCTCAATGGACTCTTCCAGGTCCTTGATCACGGCCAGCTGGTTGGCCAGCTGCTTTTCCAACTGACGGTTGTAGACACGCAGACCGTCAATTTCCTTGTTCACTACCTTGAAATCCTGCAGCAGGCTGCTGGTTTCTTCGGCAATCTTGTCAATGCGCTTCTGTGAAGCCTGAGCCGCAGTGGTTTTCTGCTGGCCGACGGCGAGCACATTGTCGAGTGTATCCGCAGTGGCTACGCTGCCGTAGAGCGCGCCGGCAGACAGCGCAGTGGTCAGCGCCACAGCCATGAATCGCTTGGTTTTCATTAGACCCCCCAGTGGGTTCAATATTTCACAACATGGTCGCGATGAGTTAGCTGCCACAACGCGGTAGTTTTAGGCTTGAAGACAGCTAAGAGCCGCACATTGTAAACAGCCGAATTGATTATTCAAATGCCGTTTAACAGTATCGACCCGCATGTGTAGCACGGTAACAAACAGGTAACACCTGCGAGTCGTGTGCACTCATTTGCGGCGGCAAGTCCAATGTACGAGTAACTGAAAATTACCAGATTGGTTGCTTTTTGCGCAACCCGTGCTTATTTTGACCTGTCGTACCGGACTAAGCAGTAGTTGTATTCGTCCTTGTCCGACGCCGGGTAGCACTCGCGGAAAGACTCGACCCAGCAGTCACCAAGTTCCGGAAAAAACGCGTCTCCGGAGACCTCAGCATCCACTTCGGTCAGGTACAAACGGTGCGCCAGGGGCAGCGCCTGCCGATAGATCTCGGCCCCGCCGATCACCATGATCTCGCCGGCTGTCGCGGCCTCGGCAGACCTCCGCGCCCTTTCCAGCGCCTCTTCCAGTGAAGCGACGCGGATTACCCCATCCGCGCGCCACTGCGGGTTGCGCGAGATAACAATGTTGTCGCGACCGGGGAGCGGACGCCCGATCGACTCGTAGGTTTTCCGTCCCATCACCACGGGCTTCCCCAGAGTGGTGCGCTTGAAATACTGCAGGTCCCCGGAGATCCGCCACGGCAAGCGGTTGCCCATGCCGATGGCGCCGTTACGGGCCACGGCGGCAATCAGTGCTACTTGCATCTCCATCAGACCGCCACCGGTGCCGGGATATGCGGGTGCGCCTCGTAGCCACGCAATTCGAAGTCCTCAAAGCGGAAGGCGAACAGGTCGGTCACCTCCGGATTGAGGTGCATCTGCGGCGGCGGCAGCGGCTTGCGGGACAGCTGCTCCTCCACCTGCTCCATGTGGTTGGAATAGAGGTGGGCATCTCCCAGGGTATGGATAAACTCGCCCGGCTCCAGGCCACAGACCTGGGCAATCATCAGCGTCAGCAGGCTGTAGGAGGCGATATTAAATGGCACGCCCAGAAAAATATCGGCACTGCGCTGGTAGAGCTGGCAGGACAACTTGCCGTCTGCCACATAGAACTGGAACAGCGCGTGACAGGGCGCCAGGGCCATCCGCCCGGCGGCGGCATTGTCCGACGGCGATACCCCCTCGTCCGGAAGGTCGGCGGGGTTCCAGGCACTGACCAGCAGGCGCCGGGAGTCCGGGCGGCTGCGCAGCTGCTCCAGCAGCTGCTCGATCTGGTCGATATGGCGGCCGTCGGCAGCGGGCCAGGAGCGCCACTGGTGACCGTAAACCGGCCCCAGGTCCCCCTCCGGCGTCGCCCACTCATCCCAGATCCGCACGCCGTTTTCCTTCAGGTAGGCGATGTTGGTATCGCCCTTCAGAAACCACAGCAGCTCATGGATGATCGAGCGCAGGTGGCACTTCTTGGTGGTCACCAGCGGAAAGCCGGCAGCCAGGTCAAACCGCATCTGGTAGCCGAACACGCTCAGCGTGCCGGTACCGGTGCGATCATCCTTGCGGGTGCCGTGATCGCGCACATGGCGCATCAACTCTAGGTATTGCTTCATTTATTACACCTATTAAACAGCGCGGCCTGTCAGGCACCGCCCTTGGCCTGCGAGGTGGGCTTTACCGAGCCCTGCTCTCCAGCCCGCGGCTGGGTGCGGTAACTCCATACCAGGATGGCGATCCCCGCGATGATCATGGGCAGGCTCAGCAGTTGCCCCCGGGTCATCCAGCCAAACAGGTCGAACCCGATGTGGCCGTCCGGTTCCCGGACGAATTCCACGAGGAAACGGAAGATCCCGTAAAAAAGAAGGAAGACTCCACCCACGGCCAGGCGCGGGCGAGGCTTGCGGGAAAACCACCACAGGATCGCGAACAGCACCAGGCCCTCTAGGAACGCCTGGTACAACTGCGAAGGGTGCCGGGCAAGCTGCTCGGGGTCCCGCGGAAAGACCATTCCCCAGGGACCGTCGGTCGGGCGACCCCAGAGCTCCTGGCCGATAAAGTTGCCGATTCGCCCCAACCCCAGGCCAATCGGCACCAGCGGGGCGACAAAGTCGATCAGGTCGATAAAGGTGGTGCCGATCCTGCGGGCATAGATGGTCGTAGCGAGCATCACCCCGATGAGCCCGCCATGGAAGCTCATGCCCCCTTCCCAGACGCGCAGGATCGACAACGGCTCCTCCAGCAACTGCGGGAAGTTATAAAAGAACATGTACCCGAGACGGCCGCCCACAACCACACCGATGGCGCAGTAGAGGATCAGGTCTTCCACCTCTGACTTGACCAGCGGCGTCCAGGGTTTGCCGGCGCGGCGCAGCGCCAGCCACCAGGCAGCGACAAAGCCGGCCAGGTACATGAGTCCGTACCAGTGCACCTTGAGGGGCCCGATGGCCACGGCCACCGGGTCGAGTTCGGGGTAAGTCAGCATGGGTAAATCGGCTCAGTTGGCAAAGCGGGTATTATGGGCGTAAACGCGCCCGCTGCCAAAAGGTCGCCCCGACCCGGCCGTCGCGGTGTTTTTGAGGAACCGGTAATAAGGAAGAGGGAGATCCCGCGCCATGTGCCTGCTGCTGTTTGCCTACCGAACCCACCCCCACTACCCCCTGCTGCTGGCCGCGAACCGAGACGAGTTCTTCGCCCGCCCCGCGGCACCCGCGGATCACTGGGGCCAGTCGGGCGTGATTGCCGGTCGCGACCTGGAGGCCGGCGGCACCTGGGCCGGCGCCGCAGCCGGGCGCGTGGCGGCGGTGACCAACATCCGTGAACCCCAGGTGCCCTCGCCCGCAGCCCCCCTCTCCCGGGGGCAGATACCGCGGGACTTCCTGCTGGGAAACGAAACCCCGCGGACTTTCGCCGGGCAGCTGCAGGCGCAGCGCTACCGGGGCTATAACGCCCTGCTGTTCCAGCTGGGCGAGGATCCGGAGCTGGTCTGCGCCGGCAACCGGCATCCGGCCTTCGCCTTTTCCCCGGGGGTACACGGAATCTCCAACGGTGCCCCCGATGCGCCCTGGCCCAAGGTGGTGAAAGGCAGGGAAAAGCTTGCGCAACTGGCAGCCGGTCTTGGCCGGGATCTCGGGCGGCGCAATTTCGTCGAGCCGGCCCTGGCGCTGCTCGCCGACCGGGAGCCGGCCCCCTTCGAAGAGCTCCCTGACACAGGCGTCGGCGAGGCCCTGGAGCGCGCCCTGTCACCAGTATTCGTGCGTATCGGGGACGGCGAGATCACCATCCCCCGCGACGGTGCCGACAGCCTCACCGATGTCTACGGCACACGCGCAAGTACATTGATGGCGGTGGACCGGGACGGGGTTACCCAGCTCTGGGAGCAGACATTCGGCGAGGACGGTGAGGCGGGCATGCTCCGGCACTTCACCCTGCTGCCAGGCTGAGCAGGCCCCCGGGCACGAGCGGACGCAGGATCCCCCGGCTGCCACCACGCCCGCCCCCGGTTCCGTGCAAAGATCGACCAGCCAGTCCCAAATAGCGCTGTCACATAAGGTGAAATGAAGGGCGCGCCAAGCAAATCCCCGATTTGTTGCCATACTTAATTTCACGGGTTGGCCAATGTTGATATACGCGCAACAGCGCGGCATCGCCGACCCATAAAAAGGAACGTCGCGCGGGACGCAAGACAAAGGCGGGCCGTCGATAAGTCACTATCGACGAACAACAGGACGCGCTCGCCGCAGGTTGGGAAGGTATGAACGATCTGGCGCCCGCGTCTCCACGTGACAGACCACCGGGCCCTGCAGCATCGCTGAGGTACCATGTCGTATTTCAACCCTGAGCACCGCACACGCAAGTCTGTACTGCCGCTATTACTGCTTGGCAGCCTGTGCCTTATCGCCCTCTATTACGCCTTTACCGCGAACCAGAAAACGGTACCGGTCCTGCCGGAAAACGCCGTGCGACCCCACCTGATTCGCTGGCTGGTTGAAAACCCCGACTCCTGGCCGGCCCAGGATCCCATCTTCAATCCCGCAGCCGTGCGCCGGATCTATGAGCGCACCGACTACCGGCTGCTCTGGTTCGACAATTACAGCCTCAGCGACACTGCCAATGACCTGCTCAAGCAGCTCACTGCGTCCAGCTCCGGCAACCCCAGCAGCATGGTGGATTACCGCTATCACCTGGGCTATTTCGACCGCACCCTGCGCGACACTCCCCAGCGTCTGCAGATGGCCGCCGTGCTCGACGTACTGTTAACTGACGCCTTTGTCTCATTTGCCCAGGATACGCAGCTGGACAAGATGAAACCCCGCACCCGCCGGCAGCGCGACATCACCCCGGTGAACCACAGCGAGGGAGGTTTCGTGCTGGTAGGCTATATGTCCGCGCGGCAGGGTAGTGCCACTGACAGCGGCCGCAAGTACTTCCGCGGCTATGACCGCGGCGCAGAAGTCCGCCGCAGCAGCGGTATCGACCGCTATCGCCACTACACCCGCAGCCGCAATATCGACCGCTCGCGCCACTACTCCTACCCCCGACAGGGCGACAGCCGCGCCCGTGGTTCCAGCTCGCGCTTTTCCGCCGGCGGCCTGCCGCCGCGCAGTGGCCAGCGCGAGTACCAGAACAGCAACGGCCAGCCAAACGTCGGTCGCGTACCGGACAACAGCGAAGGCCCCTACATCGAGGAAAACATACCCTACGGCGGAGGCGAGCAGGCCCTGCGCGAACAGCTCGCGCTCTACCGCAGCATCGCTGCCAGCGGGCGCTGGCGCCCGATTCCGGCAGGCCCCGCCATGACCATCGGCGCCAGGCACCCCCATGTCGCCCACCTGCGCAACCTGCTTTCCCTGTACGGGGATTACCGCAGCTATCCCGGCGAGGCCAACAGCAATCAGTTTGACCGGCGCCTGCACGAGGCAGTGCTGCGCTTCCAGCGTCGCCACGGCCTCAAGGCGGACGGAATCGTCGGTCGCGAGACCCGCAAGCGCCTCAACCTGTCCCCGACTGCCCGGGCGCATATCATCGAGAAAAACATTCGCCGCCGGCGGGAGCTGCCGGCAACGCTCGGTGACCGGTTTATCCAGGTCAACGTGCCCGCTTATGAACTCTACTATGTGGAGGATGACCGCATCCGCCTCTCCATGAACGTGGTGGTGGGTAAGAAGAAACATGCCACCCCGGAAATCAGGACCCGCGTCAGCCGGGTGGTCTTCAATCCCACCTGGACTGTGCCCCGGAGTATCCTCGTCAACGAGATCCTGCCCAAGGCCCGCGCCAACCCCCAGGGCATGGAGAACATGGGATACCGGGTGGTCAGCGGCAGCGGCGAGCACCTGCCCCTGACATCCAAGAACCTGTCCGCCGCGGGTGCTGGCTCCTACCTGATGCGCCAACTGGGCGGTGAGGACAATATCCTCGGCCGGGTAAAGTTCGAAATCCCCAATACAGATGATATCTACCTGCACGACACCCGCGCGCGGAGCCTCTTTTCCCTGACCGAGCGGGACTACAGCCACGGCTGTATCCGGCTGGAGAAGCCACGCCACCTGGCCGAGGCGCTCCTGCGGCCACAGGGCGACTGGGACCAGTGGCGCATCAACCAGCTCACCACCGGCGACGAAACCACCGAGGTGAATATGAAGCAAAACGTGAAGGTCTATGTGACTTACTGGACTGCCTGGGTCGACGGCCAGGGCCTGCTGCACTTCCGGCCGGATATCTACGGCAAGGACGGGCTGGCAGCCAACCGCTTCTGACCCTCCGGGCCCGGCGGAAAGCCCGCCGGGCCGTACATATGCCTTTTTGAGCGGAGCCGGCCCCGGCGCATTCCCCATAGGTATTGGTTCGGACCCCTACATTAATTATCACTGTGAGCACGGCGTTCAGTCCGCCTGACCGTTTCTGTCTCACAGGGGTAAGTCATGGGTGCCGACAATCCGCTCCGTTCCCGCACGTTTCCGCCAGTCCGCTACTGCAGTGCCCTGGCGCTCGCAATCGCAGTCAGTCTCACTGCGCCAATCCCTCTGCTGGCCAGCAACGGGGATACCCCCGCGGCCACTGCCGTCGACAACCTGTTCGACCCGTTTTCCCCTTACGGTCGGCAGCATGCGCTGCTGCGCGAAGAGCTTGAGCGTTACCGTGCCCTGGCCAGCGGTGACCACTGGCAACCAATGGACGAGGGCCCGGCACTGGCGCCCGGCTCCCGCGACCCGAGGGTTACGCAGCTGCGGAGCCTGCTGATGCAGTACGGTGACTACGCACTCGAAGACCACGACGCTCCCGCCCACGCACCGGACGAGTATGACCCGCGCCTGCAGCAGGCGACACGGCGCTTCCAGCGTCGCCACGGACTTCCGGACAACGGGCTGGTGGACGACGCCACCCGCAGCCACCTGAATGTCGCCCCGGCCCGGCGGATCGAGACACTGACCGCCAACCTGGTGCGCCTGCGGCAGCTGCCACGGGAACTGGGACCGCGTTTTATCCTGGTGAATATCCCGGATTACAGCCTGCGCCTGATGGATGATGACCGGGAGGTGTTCCGCATGCGGGTGGTGGTGGGCAAACCCAAGCACGCCACGCCGCAGCTGGCGACGCGCATGACCCGGGTGATCTTCAACCCGGTGTGGCGCGTGCCCCAGAACATCGCCGTACGCGAGCTGCTGCCGAAAGGCAGCGCCAACCTCACCGCCAACGGCTACCGGCTGGTCAACCACCGAGGCCGGGCCGTGCCCTTTACCCGCGGCAATATCGCTGCCATCCGGCGGGGCAAGGTCATGCTGCACCAGAAAGGTGGGCCCGGGAATGCCCTGGGCCGGGTCAAGTTTGTCATCCCCAATCGGGAAGCCATTTTCCTGCACGATACCAACAGCAAGCACCTGTTCAAGAAAACTGAGCGCGCCTTCAGCCACGGCTGTATCCGCCTGGAAAAGCCCTTGGAATTCGCCCGCCTGATGCTGGCGGAACAGAACAACTGGGGAGACCGGAGGATCGAGCACTACCTGAACACCAGTCGCACGCGCGGAGTGCCGCTGGAGCAGCCACTGCCGGTATATATCGCCTACTGGACGGCCTGGGTCGATGAGGAAGGGCTGCTGCAGTTCCGCCGCGATATCTATGAGCGGGACCCGGAGGACGCCGCCCGGGCGGCTGAGTAAGCCATGGTCAGCCCCATGCTTTACTGGCGGCGCTGGCTGTGTGGTGTCGCAGCGATCACCCTCACCGGCGCCCTCGCCGCGAGTGCCATCGCCATCAGCCCCCCGGCAGACGCGAGTCGCGCCGCAGAACAGCTGCGGATGGAAGCGACGCGCTACCGCCAGATGCAGGGCCGCTGGCAACCAGTGGATGGAGGCAAAGAACTCAAGCCCGGCGACCGCGACAGCCGTGTTAAACAACTGCGCAGGCTACTGCAACTGCTGGGAGACTTCCGGGGCCTGCCCGGGCCCATCACCCTGCTCACCCCCGACACAGCCCGGTTTGACGGCGCGGTGCAATACGCGGTGGAGCGTTTCCAGCAACGCCATGGGCTCGAGGTCAGTGGTGCCGCTGATACAGCTACGCTGTCCGAACTGGCGGTCAGTCCCACCGTGCGGGCACGCCAGCTGGAACTGAATGCCCAGCGCTGGGAGAAGCTGCCGCTGCCGAGTAAGGATCGCTACGTGCTGGTCAATATCCCCGACTATCGGCTGCAACTGATCGAGCGGGGGCGCGAGGTCCTGGGCATGAGGACGGTAGTGGGCAAGAGCAGCTCCCGCACCCCACCGATCACCAGCCGTATCACCAACGTGGTTTTCAACCCCACCTGGACGGTACCGCGCAGCATCCTGCTGACCGACCTGCTACCCAAGGCCCGTAACAACCCCGAGGCCATGCATAACCGCGGCTACCGGGTGGTTTCGTACCGAAGTGGGGATACCACGACTATTTCCCCCGACAGTATCGACCGGGCCGCACACGGCCACGCCACGCTGAGACAGATCAGCGGTCCCGGCAACACCCTGGGACGGGTCAAGTTTGTGCTCCCCAACAGGCAATCGATCTACCTGCACGATACCCAGGCCCAGAGCCTGTTCGAGCAGCATCACCGGGCCTTCAGTCACGGCTGCGTGCGCCTGGAGCATCCGGAGGAACTGGCTTACGCGCTGCTGCGCCGGCAGGGCTGGGACCGCACCCGCATTGCCCAGGTAACCACCGGCACCGAGACGATGAATGTTCGCATCAAGAACCCGGCCCGCCTGTTTATCACCTACCTCACGGCCTGGATTGATGATGACGGCCGACTGCAGTTCCGGCGGGATATTTACCACCGCGACAAGTCCGGAGCGGACGCTAACTGACCGGCGATCCCGGCTGCAGGCACTGATTTTTCACGTAATCCAGCCAGAGCAGCCCGTCGTCCTACAGCAGGGGCCAGCTAACACCTTACGGTCACAAAAAAATTATTTTTCAGTGCAAACCGGCGGGATGACAACGCTGTCTCATTTTTTCAGCCACCACCGACCGGGACCACCCCCAAGTCCCCCTCACCCCCATAGCCTATTGGAACAAAGTTGCCAAACCTGTTTTACGATCCTTTTGTAATGACCCGTAAAAGGTTTGTAACGGGTGGTTATTTTTCGTACAGTTCTCCCCGTGCTCGATGGCGCCCCAAGCAACTAGCCCGCAACGGCTGGCAGAGAGGAAGCCAAGAGCGACTGAAGAGAAATGTATGACGAGGCGGAAACAGGGTATGAACAATCCATCCAGACGTCGATTCCTGGCAGTTACCTGTGCTACAGCGGCTGCGGTCACTGCCGGACCGACACTCGCGAAAGTGGGCAACGCCCGCACACTGAAAATGCGCAACCTGCACACCGGAGAGACGTTGAACACCGCCTTCTGGTCGAATGGTGACTACGATCGCAGCGGCCTGAAGCAGTTCAACCGCCTGTTGCGCGACCATCGCGCTAACGAGGTCACGCGCATGGACCCGGAGCTGTTTGACCTTGTCTACAAGCTGAAGCAGAAGCTGAACTTCAACGGCACTGTGGAGATCATCTCCGGTTACCGCTCGGCGAAGACCAACGCCATGCTGCGCTCTCGCTCCAAGGGCGTTGCCAAACGCAGCTACCACACTCGCGGCATGGCGCTCGATATCCGCATGCCGGGTGTGCCCCTGTCCAAGCTGCGCCGCGCGGCACTGGACCTGAAAATGGGCGGTGTGGGTTACTATCCCAAGAGTAACTTCGTGCACGTGGACACCGGCCCGGTACGCCGCTGGTAATCCCGAGCACACACAGCCATAAAGCAAACCCCGGCCCAGGCCGGGGTTTGTCATTTCTGGGCGGGGCATTTCCAGTGCTGGCCCTGCCCCCTGTCAGCAGCACTAGTCTCCCACCCCAACCGATCAGTGTTCGGTGGTGAGGGAGACCGGGGTCACATCATCCTCCCCCGCCGGGATTTCCGCACGGCCCGACATCAGTCCCGCGATATCCTCCAGTAACTCCCGTGCGCTGGCCAGCTGGCCGAGTTCCGCCAACTCCACCGGGTCTTCCATCTTCAGCAGCTGCTCCTCGAGCGTATCGAAGCGCTCGGCCAGCGCCTCCTGCTGGCGTGGAGTGAGCAACAGCTGCGCCAGGCCCGGTCCCTGGGTCGGGACCCAGGCCGCCTGCAAGGTCCGCAACATGGCCAGGATTGCCTGCTTGGAATCCGCGGCACGGCCACTCTCCACATCGCTCTCGGAGCTCTCCGGCAACCGTCGCAAAAGCTCCTCATCCACTGTGCGCAGATGCGAAGCGCGCACCTGCTGCAGGCGGGCTTCCGGCTGCAGGGCCAGGAAATGGCGCGACAGGTCGTTCACCGTAAACGGCCAGCGGCGCTCCAGGCTCGCCAGGTCCTCAGCCAGTGCCTCCCCCATCAGCCGGGTAAGCTCCCGCCGGCGGTTTGCGGCCAGGGCCTCGGGCTCCTCGCCGCCGGAGGCGGCCTGGAACTGGTCCGCAGAGCGTTCACTGGTCGGGCCCCAGAGCATGATTTCCAGGGCGTGGAAGCCAGTGCTGGCCTCCTCGTGCGCGGTCAGGCGGTGTTGCCGGCGCAGGTTCGCCAGGGTGAGCTCCACTGCGGTGTCGTTGACGATACCGCTCTCGGAATAGCCGGGCACAGTGTCCAGGTAGCCTGGTTGCACCGGCCAGCTGTCCATGGCCAGCAACAGCTCACGCCCCTGGTCTCGCAATTCCGCCGGCGCGAATGCCAGCTGGATATAGGGCAATACGGCGGCAAACTCCCGGTGGGCATCCAGCCAGGCCAGCTTGGCGGACTCCAGGTGGTCGGCGCTGGGCTTGTCGAGCAGGGTGGTGAGAGCCCGGTTCAGTGCCTCCACCGCCGCGCGGGCATCGATCAGCTGGGCCTCCCCCGCCTGCCAGATAGTGTGCGAGAAGCGCTCGGCAACCTTGCGGTCCACCGCCGGTGGCGCCTTCACGGCCGGGGTATCCTCCCGCGGCGCCCTATCCTCGCGGCTCTCGCAGCCCACAAGCCCCAGTCCCAGCAGGATGGCCAGGGCCACTGAAATACGCTTGAAAACGATTGATCCAGTCACACAAATCCCCACGTCAAGCAATTACAAACCTTCTGTTCCCGGGCCCCAGGGCCCGGGTACTCACTATTTGTCTGCGGCCCTGTTTACCGCAACGGTTCCCGCAGACTGATGATCGGCCAGCCGCGCTGTTCAGCCTCGGCGCGCAGCCTATCGTCCGGGTCCACCGCCACCGGGTGTTCGACCCGCTGCAAGAGCGGCAGGTCATTGATCGAATCGCTGTAAAACCACTTTTCCCCCCGACGGTAGTCAGGATTGCCCGCCAACCATTGCTCGAGGCGCAATACCTTGCCGCTCCGGTAGCAGGGCTCGCCCATTACCTTGCCGGTAAAGCGCCCTTCAACTTCCTCGGGCTCGGTGGCCAGCAGGGTGTCCACCCCCAGCCGCGCGGCGATCGGTTCCACTACAAAGCGGTTGGTCGCGGTGATGATCATGATGTGGTGCCCCTCGCGGCGGTGCCGGGCTATCAACTCCTCGGCCTGGGGCAGCCAGATCTCGCTGACCACCTCCTCCATAAACTGCCGCTGCAGGTTGCCCAGCTGTGCCCGCGAAATCTGCGCCAGGGGCTCAAGCGCAAACTCGAGGTAGGCAAAGATATCCAGTTCACCACGCTGGTAATCCCGGTAGAAACGGTCATTGGCGGAGCGGTAGCGGTCACCGTCGACATGCTCCCGCTCTACCAGGAACTCGCCCCAGGCGTAGTCACTGTCCCCCCCGATCAGGGTGTTATCCAGGTCAAAAATTGCCAGGTGCACCGCACACTCCCTTCTCAAAATATAGTCAACGCAGATCAATAAGCCGGCAGCCACCCCCACTTCAGGGCATTGCGGCGGACAATTTTACCCTTCCCGGGAGCGGTTCACAGGATACGTTTCACTGAATTGCAGTAATGTCCCCCGCTGTGGAACAATGCTGGGCAAGGTTGCGCGGCGGTCGGCCGTGCAGACACAGTTTAGAGGACGGGAATTTGGGCGACGGCAAGCCAAAGCAAGCCGGGCGAAAGAATCGCCGCAGATCCGCCAAGTCCAACCGCCCCAACAACCCCACAACCGGCAACCGCGCCGGCAACAGGCAGGGGCGAGCTTCGGGCGGCGACAACAGCAGTAATATCGACGCGGAGGGTTTCCGCCCCAACGTCGGCATCATTGTGCTGAACGATCGCGGCCAGGCTCTCTGGGCGCGGCGGGTTGGCGGCAAGGACGCCTGGCAGTTTCCGCAGGGCGGCATCAATCCGGGCGAGTCTGCGGAACAGGCGCTGTACCGGGAGCTGTACGAGGAGATCGGACTTACCCGTGACCAGGTGAGTATGATTGCCTGTACCCGGGGCTGGCTGAGATATCGCCTGCCGAAACGCCTGGTTCGCCGGCGGTCTGAACCGCTGTGTATAGGCCAGAAGCAGAAGTGGTACCTGCTGCGGCTACAGGCTCCGGAAAGCGTCATCAGCTTCAACAACGGCTACAAGCCCGAGTTCGATCACTGGCGCTGGGTCAGTTACTGGCACCCGCTCGACAAGGTGGTGGCATTCAAGCGCGAGGTCTATCGCCGCGCACTTACCGAATTGGCGCCACAGCAAATACAATTGGAGAAACGTTGGCTGGGCGAGCGGGGCTAGTCCTGCCCGCATGGTCATAATCGACCCGGCCCGGGATGGCCGGCCGACACTTCCGCTTCACGGCGAGGAAAGGCCTTTGCTCGGATCTCTGCGCAGTATCGTTCAGGAAGTCAACGCGGCACGCGACCTGCCCGCGGTGCTGGATATTATCGTGCACCGCGTGCGCGAGGTAATGCACACCAAGGTCTGCTCCGTTTACCTGCGCGACAATCACTCAGACACCTATGTGCTGATGGCGACCCGGGGCCTGAACCCCGACGCCGTGGGCCATGTACACCTGGCCCCGGGCGAGGGCCTGGTGGGCAATGTGGTCACGCGCGAGGAACCGATCAACCTCGAGCGCGCTGAGGCCCACCCCGCATATCATTATTTTCCCGCCACCGGGGAAGAGCGATTCAGTGCCTTCCTCGGCACCCCCATCATCCACCACCGGCAGGTTCTCGGTGTGCTGGTGGTACAGCAGGCAGAACAGCGGCGTTTTGACGAGGGCGAGGAGGCATTTCTGGTCACGCTGTCAGCACAGCTGGCCGGGGTCATCGCCCACGCCGAGGCCACCGGTGCCCTGGCTGCCATTGGCCAGCAGCGGCGGGAAGCCAAATTCTCCGGCCTGGCCGCCTCCCCCGGGGTCGCCATCGGCCGCGCGCACATCGTCGCCCCACCTGCCAACCTGGCCACCGTGCCTTTCGCCTGCTGCATGGATGTGGACGCCGAGCTGGAGCTCTTCAACCAGGCACTGGCCAATGCCCGCACCGAAATCCGCGAGGTGGGCGAGCGGCTCAAGGGAGATCTGAACCGCGAGGAGCGGGCGCTGTTCGACGCCTACATCAGCATGCTCGATGACAGCTCCATCGCCGTCGAGGTCTCCGACCGCATCCGCCAGCAGCTCACAGCCAGCCGCGCATG
Organism: Microbulbifer sediminum; assembly: GCF_021729035.1. Taxonomy (GTDB): domain Bacteria; phylum Pseudomonadota; class Gammaproteobacteria; order Pseudomonadales; family Cellvibrionaceae; genus Microbulbifer; species Microbulbifer sediminum. The sequence continues at coordinate 189,377 of NZ_JAJSAP010000003.1, forward strand.
GGCCGAAGTCATGCTGGAGCACGTGCGTCGCTTTGAAGCCATGTCCGATTCCTATTTCCGCGACCGCGCCGCCGATGTGCGGGACCTGGGCGCCCGCGTGCTGATGCACCTGCGCCAGCAACAGCAGATCGAGCGCGACTACCCGGAGAAGACCATTCTGGTGGGTGAGGAGCTCACCGCCGCGGCCCTGGCACAGGTCCCCCGCGAGAAGCTGGTGGGCCTGGTGTCCGTCAAGGGTTCTGCCAACAGCCACGTGGCCATCATCGCCCGCGCCATGGGCCTGCCTGCCGTCATGGGTGCCCAGGAACTGCCGTTCGAGCGCATCGACGGCGAGGACCTGGTCGTTGACGGCTACCGCGGCGAGCTGTTCGTACACCCCAGCCCGGAACTGCGGCGCCGCTATGACAGCATCGTCGAGGAAGAGCGCGAACTCGCCCGCAACCTGGATCACCTGGCCAGTCTTCCCGGGGAGACCGCCGACGGCCACCGGGTGCGGCTGTGGGTCAATACCGGCCTGATGGCGGACGTGGTGCGCTCGCTGGAGCGCGGCGCCGAGGGCGTGGGACTCTACCGCACCGAGGTTCCCTTCCTGCTGCGCGACCGCTTCCCGTCCGAGGAAGAGCAGCGGGAAATCTACCGCGAACAGCTGGAGGCTTTCGCGCCGCGGCCGGTCACCATGCGCACCCTGGATATCGGCGGCGACAAGGCACTGGCCTATTTCCCCATCGAGGAAACCAACCCCTTTCTTGGCTGGCGCGGCATCCGCGTAACTCTCGACCACCCGGAGATTTTCCTCGGCCAGGTGCGCGCAATGATGAAGGCCAGCGAGGGGCTGGATAACCTGCGAATCATGCTGCCCATGATCAGCGGAGTGGCCGAACTGGAAGCAGCCCGCAAGCTGGTGGAGCGGGCCTATGCAGAGCTGGTGGACGAGGGCTTCAAGATCACCATGCCGCCGCTGGGCATCATGATCGAGGTGCCATCGGCGGTATACCAGGCGCGCGAGCTCGCCGAGCGGGTCGACTTCATGTCCGTGGGCAGCAATGACCTGACCCAGTACCTGCTCGCCGTCGACCGCAACAACAGTCGCGTGGCGGGGAACTATCACGCCCTGCACCCGGCGGTACTGCGGGCCCTCAGCGAGGTGGTCAGGGCCGGCCATGAGGGGCACACCAAGGTCGGCATCTGCGGCGAACTGGCCGGGGATCCGGGCGGCGCCCTGCTGCTGCTCGCCATGGGCTACGACGTGCTGTCCATGAACGCCACCAACCTGCCGCGGGTCAAGGCCACCCTCCGCGCCGTATCCCGGGCCGATACACAACGCCTGCTGGAGCGGGTACTCCACATGCAGTGCCCGGAGGAGATCGAAACCACCCTGCAGGACTACCTCAAGGGGCTGGGACTGAAAGCGCTGCTGCAGCCACAGTGACCCTGTCACCGGCCGCGCGGGAATGACAGCCAAAAAGCAGCCACAAAAAAAGCCGCACCGGTTTCCCGCTGCGGCTTTTTCATGCCCGGATGGCGATCAGCCCTCTTCGGACTCGGCCCGGTAGGCGTCGGCATCCAGCATGTTGTCCAGCTCGCTGGTGTCGCTGGGCTTGACCCGGAAGAACCAGCCCTCGTCGTAAGGGGAGGAGTTCACGGTCTCCGGGGCGTCTTCCAGCGCCTCGTTCACCTCGATCACTTCACCGGACACCGGCGCATAGATATCGCTGGCGGCCTTCACGGACTCAACCACACCCGCCTCATCGCCGGCAGCGAGATTGGTGCCCACTTCCGGGGTCTCGACGTATACGACGTCGCCCAGCGCGTCCTGGGCGTGGTCACTGATACCGATGGTTACGGTGCCGTCTTCCTCCAGGCGCGCCCATTCGTGGCTGGAGAGGTATTTCAGTTCGTTGCGGATTTCGCTCATGCTGTGATCCCTCGATTAAGGATTTCTGATTCGGTAAACCCGGCACGGAACGCCTGCCTGGCGCCGTGCCCGGTCGCATTACTGGTTCCGGCGCGGCCTCAGATAACCGACTTGCCGTTGCGCACAAAGCTGGGCTTGACCACTTTCACCGGCACCAGCTTTTTGCGGATTTCCACCTGGGCCCGGTCACCGACGCTCACTGGCACGCGCGCCATGGCGATGGAGTGGCCCAGGGTCGGCGAAAACGTTCCGCTGGTGATGATACCGACCTCGTCGCTGCCGTCCACTTTTACCACCTGGCCGGCACGCAGCACACCGCGCTCTTCCAGCACCAGCCCCACCAGTTTCTGCTTCCTGCCCGCTGCCTTCTCCGCCTCAAGTGCTTCGCGGCCGACAAACTTGCGCTCCTCCGGCTCCCAGGCAACGGTCCAGCCCATGTTCGCCGCCAGCGGCGAGGTGTCGTCGTCCATTTCGTGGCCATAGAGATTCATGCCCGCCTCGAGACGCAGGGTGTCACGGGCACCAAGGCCACAGGGGGCCACGCCGGCTTTCTCCAGCGCACGCCAGAAGCCGTCCGCGTCATCGGCAGCCAGCATGATTTCCAGCCCGTCCTCACCGGTATAGCCGGTGCGGGCCACAAACCACTCGCCGCGTGCGACACTTTCAAACGGCTTGAGAGCGTCGATGGCTGCGGTCCACTCGATGCCCAGTACTTCCTTGGCCTTGTCCAGGGCTTCGGGCCCCTGCACGGCCACCATGGCCAGCTCGGGGCGCTCGGTCAGGGTGACATCAAACTGCTTCGCCTGCTCCTGCATCCAGGCCATGTCCTTCTCTCGGGTGGCACAATTGACCACCACCCGGTAGCCGGGATCGCGCAAATATACGATCAGGTCGTCAATTACCCCACCGCGCTCGTTCAGCATCCCGGTATACAGCGCCTTGCCCGGCTTGCCGTCCAGCTTGGCCACATCGTTTGCCAGCAGGTAGCGCAGGTAGTCACGGGCACCGTCACCATCGACATCCACGACGGTCATGTGGGAGACATCGAACATGCCCGCCGCGGTACGCACCTTGTTGTGCTCTTCCAGCTGCGAGCCATAGTGCAGCGGCATATCCCAGCCGCCGAAGTCGACCATTTTGCCGCCCATGGCGACATGCGCGTCATACAGAGGCGTTCTGTTTCCCATCTTTTGTTCTCGAATCTGTCTGTTAGAAAGCCGCGTATTCTACCGGCCGCGCCACCGCCCTTACCAGATGGCGATCTTCTGCAAGCCTAGCAGGCAACGGGACTTAAACCTGTCCGGCGCCCTGCTGGCCGACAAAGATTCCGCGGGGCCGGGCGTCGCGGGAGAGACAGCGGGCACAGGCCGTCGTAACACTTTGCAACCGGCGGGTTTGGGTGTATAAGTCACTCGCGGCGACGACCGGTCGCCTCCAGCCCGGAGCCTCCTCCTTTGAACACAGCTTTGCGCGCCACCAGCGACCGCCCCTGCGGCCCGCGGGACGGCGACCCCATTGACCAGATCGCCGCGGCGCTGCGCACCGACGGCTATATCGTGCTGCCCGCGCCGCTGCCTCCCGCCGCGCTGGGCGGATTACTGCGGCACTTCCGCTCCATCGACCGCGAGCAGTTCCGCCGTGCGGGTATTGGCCGGGAGGATGAGCACCAGCTGAATCGCTTCGTGCGCAGCGACAAGATTTTCTGGCTCGACAACACCAACCTGTCAGTGAATGCCTACCTCTCCTGGATGGAGGCCCTGCGGGTGGGGCTCAACCGGCGGCTCTTCCTGGGCCTGTTCGATTACGAGTGCCACTACGCGTATTACGATCGCGGCACCTTCTATAAAAAACACCTCGACTGCTTCCAGGGCAGCACCAACAGGGTGCTGAGCACCGTGCTCTACCTGACCCCGAACTGGCAGCCCCGCGATGGTGGCGAGCTGGCGATCTACCCCCCGGGCGAGGAAGCGGCTGCGCCGGACGCGCTGCCCCTGCTGAAGGTGGCACCGCGTTTCGGGCAGATGGTGATTTTCCTGAGCGAGGAATTCCCCCACGAGGTCCTTACCGTCAACCGGCCACGCTACAGCGTCACCGGCTGGTACCGGGTCAACAACAGCCTCGGCGACATTGTCGACCCGGCTTCCTGACGCGGGCCCGGGGCTGGCGGTCACGCCCCTTCGCCATGGTTTCAGCAGACGGCTGCTGCCTTGCGCAGCATGCCCGCCACGGTTGGGACCGCATCAATATGGATATCGGCGTGCAGGCGACGCGCCACATCCGCCGCACTGATCAGGCCACGCACATGATGCAGGTCGCGGTCCACCACCAGGCAGCTATGCTGGCCCTCCCGGCGCATGGCCTGGAGAACCTCCCGAATACTGGAGCGCTGGACCTGCGGATAGCTGAGCAGCTGCAGCTCCCGCCGAGGGCGCATCAGGTCACCAACGGTGAGTTCCTGACGCGACTGGCCCGCAGCCACACGCTGCATGACCCGCTGGTAGGAAATATCGTCAGCGCTCAGGAGGCCGATAAAGTCTCCGTGGCGATCCAGTACCAGGACAGCGCCCAGGTGGCCGGCACGCATCAGCCGTGAGGCCTCCTGTGCCGGTACCGACGGCGTGAGGATGGCCGGGTGGTGGTCCTTGAAGTCAGTGATAAAGCTGAGTGCCGGCGAATCCAGGTGCAGATCACTGAACTCTTCCGGGAATACAAGCTTGTCCACGCTCTCAAGCGGGACGAAATCCAGGTTTTTCATGGCATTAACTCTCCTGCACGGGCCGCAGCCGCGACTCGTGCCTGTGGTTACGTTCGGAAGGCCTCGGTGGCCCCGGGTAATTGAATGGCGGAGTTATGCCTGGAGAGGAGGGGCGCGGATCGCGTTACCGGCTCGCGCCCGGGGGAGTGCCCGGCCGATCTTCCGCGCGATGGTACCGGCCCGGGAAATGGGAGTTGCGGTAACCGGGCCGATACTGCGCGGCGGCAGCGAATCGGTATCGCTGTCGGGGTTGGAGACCGGTGCGCTCTGGCTGTCGTCCTGGGGCTGGTCCGACAGGTCGGCACGTTCAAATCCTGGCGAAAACGGCTCTGCCAGCACCGCCGAACACAGCAGTACCGATTGCAGCAGAATTAACGCCAGGTTTTTACGCACGCTTACCCACCTTCACACCTCTGTCTCTGTCGAGTGGACCTTCGACTGGCAAGGGCCACAGCACCGGTGGCCGGATTGCTGCAGACAGTATATTTTGACCCGACCCGGGGTGGCGGGCTCCGGGGGAACTGCCCGCTCACTCCCGTGACTGCCGGTCCGGGTTGTCGTCCTGCCGGGGTTCCCCGTCATCGCGGCTGGCGTCACTGGCCGTTTCACGATCCGTATCCAGGCCGGCATCCCGGTCCGCATCTTCATCCACTTTAAGCCCGTATCGCTTGGAGCGCCAGCGCCACAGTCGCTTGGCCACTTCCTGGCGATCGGCAGTCTTGTCCGCCTCGTCGACAATTTCCTCACCCAGCAGGGTCTCGAGGATGTCCTCCAGTGTCACCAGCCCCTCGAGACTGCCGTATTCATCCACCACCGCGCTGATCTGGACGCGACGGCGCATCATTTTCTGGAATACCTGATAGATGGTGGCAGTCTCCGGCAACATCAACATGTCACGGCGATAAACCGAAAGTTTTTCATTCCCCCCGTTGCGGGCATAGGCCAGGAGCAGGTCCTGTTTCAGCACAAAGCCCACGACACAATCCGGGTCCTGCTGCTCGTAAATTGGGATACGCGAGAAACGGCTCTTTTCCACTTCCTCGTAGGATTCCCCAACGGTGGCGTCCTGGGAAAGGGAAAAAACCACGGTGCGCGGCGTCATCACCTCGCGCACCGAATGGTCGCGCAGGGTGAAGAACAGGTTGCGCAGGATACTGGACTCCTGGCGCTCCAGCTGGCCCTCAGCCTCACCCAGCTCCGCCATCACCGCAAACTCCTCTCGGCTGAAACCGGTCAGTGTGGGCCCATGGGAAAGCCCGCGGGTCAGCCATTCGGACATTTTTACAAACGGATAGAGCACCCATACCAGTCCGCGCAGGGCGTAGGCTGTGGCCGGGGCGAGCTGGCGCCAGTAAAAGGCGCCCAGTGTTTTCGGGATAATCTCGGAAAATACCAGGATCAGCAGGGTAAGGATGGCCGACGCAATCCCCAGGTACTGGTTGCCGAACACCGCAGCAGCCTGGGCACCGGCACCGGCAGCACCGGCGGTATGTGCAATGGTGTTCAGGGTCAGGATGGCCGCCAGTGGCGCATTGATATCCTGTTTCAATTCCCGCAGCACCTTCCCCGAGCGATGCCCCTCACGTTCCATCAGGCTGACATAGGGCGTGGTGACACTGAGAATTACAGATTCGGCGATCGAGCACAGGAAAGAAAAACCCAACGCGATCAGCACGTAGACGATCAATAAAATCATTCTGGATCAGGCAGCCCCGTCGTCATTGGTAAAGTGGCGGTCCCCACCGGCAAGGCAATAGACTCCTGCCAGCAGCACGCCGCAGGCAAACCCACCCAAATGGGCGGCATTGGCCACGCCGACCCCGACCAGCATGGTCACCAGTCCGGTGGCGCAAACTAACAGCCAGCCCACCGCCACTGCAACGATGCCGCGGGGCACGTCCAGCCAGCCGGGATGCCGTCGCTGCAGTACAAACACGCAGCCCACCAGCGCATACACAACACCAGACATACCGCCAAACAAGGTTCCCGGCGACGACCAGTACTGAGCCAGGTTCGCCCCGGCCGCACTCACCAGCACTGCGACAAGAAATACCGGGCTGCCGGCACGCGCTTCCAGGGGCCGGCCGACGATCCAGATTCCAAGCGCATTGAACAGGGCATGGGGCAACGAAAAATGCAGGACGGCCGGTGTCCACAAGCGCCAGTATTCGCCACTGGCGAAATGCCAGGCGAGCGTGGATGTGGCGAGGGAAAAGTCGGCGCCGCGATCGGGCATGATGATAAGCTGCCGCGCCACGCTGCCACTGGCCAGGAACCAGCCGGCGAAACAAAGCAGGATCAGCGCCAGGCTCACCGGCGTGCGATCCAGCGGCCAGCTGGGAAGCCCCGGGGCCATTGCCTGGTATTCCCGTTCGTTTTCGCCGGCCCCATCCGCTTCGGTGCCACCGGGCTGCGCGGTGACCTGGACCTGGGACAGGTCGATCTCACCGTTACTCCAGCGTTCCAGCAGGGGCTGCATGATTTCCGCGAGGTGCGGGTCCGGAGTGGCCAGGCGCTGGCCGTTGCGCTCTTCACTAATGCGCAACGGCAGGCCGGAACGCCGGATAAACTGCGCCAGCTCAGTGAGATCCTGTTGCGGGGGAAATTCCCGGACGGTAATCCAGTCGCTCAAGTTGTGCCTGTGTCTTCCCTAAAGACCCGCGTGCGAGTAACCGGTCAAACCGCCATCGCACGCAGGATAATACGTTTTTTCAGTAGCGGGCTGGCGTCCACCATACTCAATCCGGTATTGCGCAGCCAGCGCCAGTGCAGGTCCCCCGCACCGAACAGGGACTTGAAGGCACTCATCGCCTTGAGGGTGGCCGCGTTGTCGCCGCGTCGGCGGCGCTGGTAGCGCGCCAGCACCGAGTTATCAGCGGGTTCCAGGTCACGTTTCAATGCGCGCGCAATTTCCTCGCTCAGTACGCGCACATCCTGCAACCCCAGGTTGGCCCCCTGTCCCGCCAGCGGATGGATACTATGTGCCGCATCGCCGATCAGCACTGCGCCGGGACCAAAATAGGATTCCGCATGGCGCGCGCGCAGCGGGAATGCAAAGCGCTCACCGACGGCCTCCACTTCGCCGAGGCGGCTCTCGAACGCCTTTTCCATATTCAGGGCGAAGGCCGCATCATCCAGTTCAATCAGCTCCCGCGCCAGGGCGTCATCTGCCGACCACACCACTGCGCAGTGATTTTCATCGCCGAGGCCGCTGAGCGGCAGGAAGGCCAGCGGCCCCTCCCTGAGGAAACGCTGCCAGGCGGTGTGGCGATGGGGCTCGCTGCAGCGGGCCACGCACACCATGGCAGTCTGGTGGTAATTGGTCTCGGTGCACCGGATATGCAACAGGTCGCGCACCCGCGAGCGCACGCCGTCGGCACCGATCAACAGGCGCGCGTGCAGGGTCTCGGGATTGCGTTCGATACCCTCCACATCCGCAAGTCGGTCCGAACGCGGCTGCAGATGCCATAGCCCGCAGTCCCGCCACCAGCTTTCCAGGCGAAAGCCGGTAATCAATTCCGCATTGGGGAGTTCCTCGATACGCTGCCGCAGCGCATTCACAACCACATTGTTTTCGACAATGTGGCCAAGGTTCGGCAGCTGTACGTCGCGGCTATTGAAACACACGGAACCGGTGCCCTCCGCGTCCCATACCCGCATCTCGCCGTACGGGCAGGCGCGCTTCCCCATCAGCGCCCACGCCCCCACTTCCTCGAGCAATTCGTGGGATGCCTGTGTCAGGGCCACCACACGGGGGTCGTAAGTATCCGCTGACACCGATGGCAGTTCCGGGGACGCTTCCAGCACCGCCACCTGCAGCTGCGGGTGACGCACTGCCAGGAGTGCCGCCTGCGCGAGCCCGACCATACCGGCGCCGACCACCGCAATATCGAGACGTTGTCTGTTCATAGGTGCCTTTCCAGCTATTGCCCCACCGGCGCTTGCCGGGTGAGTGCGCTCAATTAAAGCCCAAATCCGGCCGCCTGGCCGGCAAATTCTGACCGCAGGGGCGGTGCCAGCGCCAGGCCCAGCAACCCGAACTGGCGCACTCCCTGGGCCAGCAGGCCGGGGGCGGCAAAGAGTGCCGGCACACGATCGCTGAAACCAATGGTCAGCTGCTGGTCCAGCTGCCGAGATCGTGCATATTCCTGTAACAAGTCTAGCCGCTCAGATGAATTTTGCGCCAACCCACCCCGGGCGAGCACCTGAGCCAGGCCGTGGCAGTCCCGCAGGGTCAGGTTGAAGCCCTGACCCGCCACCGGGTGCAGGAAATGGGCGCAGTTGCCCACCAACACCAGGTCACGGCGCCATTGCTCCCGCGCCAGCGACAGGCTCAGTGGGTAACTGCTTACTTCCCCCGCGCATTCGATCCGCCCGGCCCGCCAACCAAACGCCTGCTGTAATCGCCGCACAAACTCCCCGCTCGCCAGTGATTCGATTTCCGGCGCACGCTCTTCGGGGCAGGTCCAGACCAGAGCCATGCGATGCCGGCCCTGGCGGCGAGGCAGGGGCAACAGGGCCATGGGACCATCCGGGGTGAACCGCTCGTAAGCCACGCCACCGTGATCGCGCTGCAATCCCAGCGTCGTCACCAGGGCGCGCTGGTTGTAGGCAACCCGCTCAGTCTCGATGCCCAGGCTCCGGCACAGCGGCGAGTCCACCCCGTCCGCCACCACCAGCAGGCCGGCGCGCAATGACTGCCCGGCCTCGTTCTCACCGGCACACCACTGCAATTGCGGACCGTCCGCTGACATCTGCAGGTCAGTAACCCGGGCCGGCGCCAGCAGGCGCACGTCCGTCTCTGCCAGGGCAGCGTGCAACACCGGGCCCAGCGCAGCGTTTTCCACCACAGCGCCCAGCATGCCGTCATAACTCGCTCGCGGCTCGCTGCGCGACCGCAGGGAAACCCCCACCGAGTGGCCCCGGTCGCTGACCTGCACCCGCCCGATGGGGGCAGCGTATTCCCGCAACTGTGACCAGACCCCAAGCTCGTCGAACAACTGCAGGCTACCCGCGGCCAGTGCGGTGGCGCGGGCATCAAAACTGGGCAACCGGATACTGGCAGCTGCCCCGGGCAGCGCATGCTGTTCCAGCAGAGCCACGGACAACTGCGGGCAGGATTGTTGCAGCATTAGCGCCAGGCTGACGCCGGCCATGCCACCGCCGACAATGGCAACATCAACGAACTCTTGCGGCTGGCTCACAGCAACGCCTCCTGTACATCCCCACAACGAATCAGATATTCCACGTCGGCCACCCCTCTGGGCGCATCCGCCGACAATACCTCGGGCCCATCTTTAAGCAGTGCGACATCGTCCTCGATACGGATACCGATACCACGGAATTTTTCCGGCACCTGGTTATCATCGGCGGCGATATAGATACCCGGCTCAACGGTCATCGCCATTCCCGCCTCCAGCAGGCGCCACTGCCCATGCACGCGATAGTCACCCACATCATGTACGTCCATTCCCAGCCAGTGGCCCGCACGGTGCATATAAAAACGACGGTAGGCACCGGACTCGATAATCCCGCTCAACTCGCCGTGCAACAAACCGAGATCCACCAGGCCCTGCGCGATCACTTCTACGCTGGCCAGGTGCGGGGCATTCCAGTCATTGCCAACCTGAAGCTTGCCAATCGCCGCCTCCTGGGCTGCCAGCACAATTTCGTACAGCGCTTTCTGTGCGCCGCTGAACCGGCCATTGACCGGATAGGTGCGGGTCACATCCGCGGCGTAACCGCGGTATTCACATCCTGCATCCACAAGTACAAGGTCGCCGTTTTTCAGCGGCGCGCTGTTTTCGCAGTAGTGCATCACCAGTGCGTTGCGGCCCGCAGCCACAATACTCGGGTAGGCGGGCTCGCGCGCGCCGGCGGCGACAAAACCGTGCAGCAACTCCGCCTCCAGGTGGTGTTCACACAGTCCCGGGCGGCATGCAGCCATGGCCCGCTTGTGCGCCGCGGCGGTAATTTCTGCCGCACGGCGCATCAGCCGAACCTCCTGGGCACTCTTGTAAAGGCGCAGGTCGTGCAGGTGGCGGTCCAGATCCACCAGTTCCGGCGCCCCGTCACTGCCGGGTGCGGCGTCGAGTGTGCGCAGGTATCCATGCAGGCGCCGATCCAGCTGGGGAAAGCGACCCAGGGTGTAATAAATACGGCTGCGCCCCTCAAGCAGACCGGGCAGGATGTCATCCAGGTCGCCAATCGGAAACGCGTCGCAGAGGCCACACGCCTCCGCCGCCCGCTCCGGGCCCAGCCGGGGACCGTCCCACAGTTCCTTTTCCGCATCGCGCTCGCGGCAAAACAGGATGGATTCTCCCTGCGCCCTTCCTGGAACCAGCACCAGCAATGCTTCCGGCTCGCGAAAACCGGTCAGGTAGAGGAAGTCACTGTCCTGCCGGAAAGGGAAATAAGTATCACGCGAACGCAACTGCTCCCGGGCTGCAGGCACAATCGCCAGGCCATCCCGATCCAGGGCCGCCACCAGGCGCGCTCGGCGCCGGGCATATTCCGCCTTGCCAATAGCCATCAATGTACCGTGGGACCGCCCGCGCTTCCGTTACCGCCGGGGCGGCTGGCCGCTTGCGCGGCCGCCACCTCGGTGAAGATATTCATCACGGCCACGCGCACATATTCCTCCACCTGCAACAGCTGGTTTTCGGTTTCCTCCGAGTCATCCAGCTCGGTCTCGTCCACCTGGGCCACGGCACCCAGGTCGCGCAACGCCTCATCGCTGGTTTCCTGCAGCTTGCCCCTGAACTGGCCGATACCGAAACCGTGCAGGAACCCCTGGCACCAGTGCCCCAGGGTCAGGGTACGTGCCGCGAGGTCCGGGTCATCGGTCAGTAACAGCTGGAAATCGAAATTACTGTCTTCCAGCTGCGCCTGGCTCTCCCGGGCCAACTCGACAAAAGCACGGCTGAGGTCAGCAGGGACCGCCTCCAGGTCGAGCTGCTCCGCCAGCTCGGACTGCCAGCGCTTTTTGTCCGGGCGTGCGCCCGCCGACAAAATACCGCAGACAAACCCGTGCAGCTCGCTGGGATCGGCCCGGCCACCGGCAGCCATGATGGCGTTGGCGAGGGAATGAAAATCGGTAGCGGGTCTTGTCATATCGACGGCTCGGTACATTATTGATTTACAGTTTTGCTGATTATCGGCGACAACAGCGGATCCGGTGCCCGAAGTGCTCAGAGTTTGCGCACTTCGTCGCTTTATGCCGCAAGTGTGCATACTTCACGGCCAGCAGTGGCAGGCAGGATGTAAATTTGTGATTGCCTGCTCGGGCGGGATAATTGACCCACCATGACACCGGCAATATAGTAGCGGAATCCCGCGCGGTCTGTCGTGGTGGGAGTCTATTCAGGGCGCACGCCTGTAACGCAGGACTTATGGACAGAATTGAAGCGTTAGAAAGCACGGTGGACTCGCTGATCGCCCGCTGCCAACAGCTGGCCGAGCAAAATCGCGAGCTGCGTCAGCTGGAAGCTGAATGGCAACGCGAGCGCCAGCGCCTGGTAAAGAATAATGAAGCCGCCCGCTCCCGGGTGGAAGCCATGATCAACCGCCTCAAGGGGCTAGCACAAGAATCCTAATGGGTGATTCAGCAGCAACGCAGGAAACGGTAACGGTAACCATCCTCGACAAGGAGTACCGCGTTGCCTGCACAGAAGACGAGAGCGCAGAACTGCAGGCGTCCGCGCGCCTGTTGAACGAGCGCATGTCGCGTATTCGCGCCAGCGGCTCTGTGATCGGTCTCGAACGCATCGCCGTGATGGCCGCACTGAATATCGCCCACGAACTGATCCAGGCCAAGGCGGACCTGACCCGTGTCCCCCTGGAGCAGGAGATGCTCGACCGCCTGCAGGATAAGGTCCAGTCCGCGCTCAGCAAGATCGATACCCGGGACTCCTGAGCGACCTTGACTTTTGCCGCCGCAACCATCTGTCGCGCGACACGCACTTAGCCTTTTCACCCCGCCATTGTTATAATTCCCTTACCCTGGAGTGTTGGCCAGTTGACTATGTCCTCGAGCCGATAATCTGACCCGGGTGGTTGCCAGAGGGTGTTGTTGAGCAAGTCCGCCACGCAGCGGAAAGCCTGATACATCCCGGGAACCGCCACCTTGAACTTTACGGTTCAAGGCTACGTCATCAGCCGCACTTTGGGGCTCTTAATTTCCCTCCCGGTCGCGAGTAACGATGAGCGAAAGCAAAGCGGAATTGCGCCGCAGGATGCGCAGGGCCCGTCGTGGCCTGTCTACCTACCGCCAGCGGCTCGCAGCACGTACCGCACTAATCCGTTTGAGCCGCACCCCCGAGTTCCGCGTTGCCACGCGCGTGGGGATTTATTGGCCGATGGACGGCGAACTGGACCTGCTGGGACTGCCCCGCCGTTTTCCCGACAAGCGATTTTACCTGCCGCGACTACCGGCAGAGCCACGCCCGCACCTGCGCTTCTGCCGCTGGCGCGGGACGCGATTGACCTACCGCAACCGCTACGGCATTCCCGAACCCGTGCGGGGGGACAGCCACGCCCCCATGCACCTGGACCTCGTGCTGGTACCACTGGTGGCATTCGACCCCAGTGGCGCGCGACTGGGTATGGGGGCAGGCTTCTATGACCGAACGTTCGCCTTCAAGCGAAAGCTGGCCGGGGCCGGGCCGAAGATGATTGGCGCGGCGCACCAGCTGCAGTGCGTCGACCAGCTTCCCACCGACAGCTGGGACATCCCGCTGGATGCGGTGATCACCGACCGGCAGCTGTACCGCTGTCACTGACCCGACCGCCATCAACGAAAAAGGCCGGACGCTTTCGCGTCCGGCCTTTTTCGTGTTTTGCGTGCGGGCAGAAAGGAGCGAGCTCAGCGCGTTACCACTCCTTGCTGCAATGCCGCCGGCGGCTCCGGCTCCTCTTCCGAGGCAAACACCTCGGTAAGGCCGGTGCTGCTCAGCAACACGCCCGCAACAAAGACAACCACTGCGATTGTCAGTGCATCGGGTTTCATGGGGACCATCCTGTACGTTCGACTGTTCTTGTTATGAGCACTTCACCCCGCGTTAGACTCAGTTCAACGCAGAAGTTCCACGGGTGAGAAGATACTTTAATAGCGGACAAATAGTAACCGATTGCCGTACAAATTTTGAGATAAATGTCCCATTTTTAACCTTTCGTGATGGACAACGGCACATTTCTGGCCTATCGCAGTGCCAAACCACCCTGTCTCGACTGACATAACGGCCTGACCTGTCGCGATTCAGCTTGACAGGAAGAAGCGATAGGCGGGGTTCTCGGTTTCCTCCCAGTAGGGAAACTGCAACTGATTCAGAAGCTCCCGCAGCTCCTCCCGCTCGGCCGGGGCAACCTGCATGCCCACCAGTACCCGCCCGTAGGCGGCCCCGTGATTGCGGTAGTGGAACAGGGTGATGTTCCAGCGCCCCGCCAGTTGCTCGAGGAATTTGCGCAGTGCGCCGGGACGCTCGGGGAATTCGAAGCGGTAGACCACTTCATCCCGCAGCCCCTGGGCCCGCCCGCCCACCAGGTGGCGAATATGCAGCTTGGCCATCTCGTTGTCAGTCAGGTCGGTGACCTGGTAGCCACCGCCCTGCAAGTCATCCACCAACTGGTGGCGGTCCGCATCCGCCGCCACCTGCAGGCCGACGAAGATATGGGCCTCACCGCTGTTGGCGTAGCGGTAGTTGAACTCGGTGATCGCGCGGTCGCCCAGGTCACGACAGAACTGCAGGTAGCTGCCGGGCCGCTCGGGGATGGTGACGGCCAGCACCGCCTCGCGCTTCTCACCGATCTCGGTGCGCTCGCTGATATAGCGCAGGCGGTCGAAATTGGTATTGGCACCGCTGCAGACAGTGGCCAGGGCGGCGTTGCGGCTGCCGCTCTGCTCGATGTACTTCTTCAGCCCCGCCAACCCGACGGCTCCGGCGGGCTCGGCGATGGAGCGGGTATCCTCGAAGATATCCTTGATGGCGGCGCAGACCTCGTCGGTGGACACAGTGATCACACCATCGACGGTCTCACGCAGCACCCGAAAGGTCTCCTCCCCTATCTGTGCCACCGCCACCCCGTCGGCAAACAGCCCCACCTGCGGCAGGCAGACCCGCTTACCCGCAGCGAGGGCCGCCTGCAGGCAGGCGGCCTCTTCCGGCTCGACCGCATAGACCTTGATCTCAGGCCGCACATACTTGATGTAGGCGGCCATGCCTGCCGCCAGGCCGCCACCGCCCACCGGAATAAACACGGCATCGAGGTTGGCGGAATGCTGGCGCAGCAGCTCCATCGCCACTGTACCCTGACCGGCAATCACATCGGGGTCATCGTAGGGGTGCACAAAGACCAGGCCGCGCTCCTCAACCAGCTGCTGGGCGCGGGTCTTGGCCTCGTCAAAAGTATCGCCGTGCAGCACCACCTCGGCGCCACGCATGCGCACTGCATTCACCTTGATCTGCGGTGTCGTGGTGGGCATCACGATGGTGGCGCGCACCCCCAGCTGGGCCGCGCCCATGGCCAGGCCCTGGGCATGGTTGCCCGCGGAAGCTGCAATCACTCCCCGGGCCCGCTGGTCTGCCGGCAGCTGCAGCAACTTGTTGTAGGCCCCGCGGATCTTGAACGAGAAGACTGGCTGCAGGTCCTCCCGCTTCAGCAGGATACGGTTGTTGAAGCGGTGCGACAGCTGCCGCATCCCCTCGAGCGGCGTCTCGGTAGCGACATCGTAAATCCGCGCGTCTAAAATGCGCTTGATATAGGAGTGGGGCATGATGGAATCGGGCAGCTGTAGCGGTTGAAACTCTCAGTTCAGGTACATCACATCCTGCGGATCCCGCGACCGACCACCGGTATTCCGGAAAGCGACGCGGGAATCCCATGACAGGCAGGCCAGTCTATACGCCGTAAGGCATATTTGCCACCATAAAGACGATTAGGCGCGAATATTTAGCTTCACAATACCAAAACCTTAAAAATCATTGCAAAGGATGTCCCGAGCACTATGAATCAGGATGAACTCAAGCAGGCCACCGCCCGTGCTGCCGTCGAGCATATCGCCCCCAAGCTGGAAGCGGACTCGATAGTCGGCGTCGGCACCGGCTCCACGGCGAATTTCTTTATCGACTACCTGGCGGAGATCAAGGGGCAGTTCGACGGCGCCGTGGCCAGCTCCGAGGCTTCTGCCGAGCGCCTGAAGAGCCACGGCATCCCCGTTTACGACCTGAATGCGGTGGATGGGATGCAGGTGTACGTGGACGGCGCCGACGAGGCCAACGCCGCATTACAACTGGTGAAGGGCGGTGGCGCCGCCCTCACGCGGGAGAAAATCGTCGCCGCCTGTGCGGACGAATTCGTCTGTATCGCCGATGAGAGCAAGTGGGTACCGGTGCTGGGCAACTTTCCCCTGCCGGTGGAGGTCATCCCCATGGCCCGTTCACTGGTGGCCCGCGAGCTGGTGAAACTGGGCGGTGATCCCGTTTACCGCCAGGGTGTGACCACCGACAACGGCAACGTGATCCTGGACGTGCACAATCTGGAGATCGCCCAGCCGGTGGCGCTGGAACAGGCGATCAACAATATTACCGGTGTGGTAACCAACGGCATTTTCGCCATGCGTCCCGCCGATATCCTGCTGCTGGGCACTGCCGCAGGCGTCAAGACCTACACCGCCGAATAACCGCCAGAGTGCAATTGATTGCCATGCTGAATAAGAACAACACGCTCCCCCGCGCCCGGCAGCGCCTGGGCCTGCTGCTCCTGCCACTGCTGTCGGCGGGCTGCGCCACCACCCCGCCCAACAACACCGAGGATATCTGCAGCATCTTCCGGGAAAAGGACGGCTGGTATGCGGATGCCAAGGACGCCGAGGAAAAATGGGGCTCACCGGTGGCCACCATGATGGCTTTCCTGCACCAGGAGTCCCGCTTCGTGCACGACGCCCGGCCACCGCGCACCAGGATCCTGTGGATCTTCCCCGGCCCGCGCCCCTCAGACGCCTTCGGCTACTCCCAGGCGCTCGGCACCACCTGGCGGACCTACCAGCGCTCCTCTTTCAACTACGGTGCCGACCGTGACGACTTTGCCGATGCCATCGACTTCGTCGGCTGGTACAACAACAACAGCCAGGCCCAGTGCCGTATCCGCCCGGACGACACCTATCACCTTTACCTCGCCTACCACGAGGGGCATGGCGGCTTTAACCGGCGCTCCTTCAACCGCAAGCCCTGGCTGAAGAACGTGGCCAAGAAGGTGTCAGCCCAGGCCCGCACCTACCAGCGCCAGCTCAACAGCTGTGAGAAATCGCTGCAGCGGCGCAAGAAGTTCCTCGGGATCTTCTAGCAGAATCATTCCCCCGACCAGTGAGACAGCCGGAACTGGCCCTGCCAACCACTGTCACAGCCCCCTACAGGTGCAGTGCCCATCCGCGGCGGTGTAAAAAACCGCGCGGATGGCGGCAGATTTGACAAGAGACTGGCGACAGCGACTAAGCTGAGCGAACAGCTCCACTCTTTTGCCGCCGCGAGAGAACGGCACCTGTAGCCCCACTGCGACGCTGGGCGCACGACACAAAGCAAAAGCGTCCCTCTCTAACCCATTAGAGGTGTTCAATGAAAATTCCTGCCATCTGTATTGCCGCGCTGTCCCTTCTCCTCGCCCTGCCCGTCGCCCAGGCACAAAACGGGGAAGCCGCCGCAGCTACAGCGCAGAAGGTTTCCTACTCGGAACCCCAGCTGCAGAGCTTTGCTGACGCCTACCGCGCCATCGTGCTCCTCAGCCGGGAATACGCCCCCAAGCTGAAGGCCGCGGAGAACATCGAGCAGGCGGAAGCGCTGAACAAGGAAGCCCAGGGCAAGATGGTCGCGGCCATCCAGCAGGCGGGACTGACCAAGGACGAATACCAGCAGATCGCCACCAGCCTGAAGAACGACCCGGAGCTGGTGCAGCGCATCAACGGCATGCTGCAGAAACACGCCGGCAGCGAATAACCTTCCCGGGGCGGCCCCACGGGGGCCGCTCCCATCAGTCCAGTGACACCCCCAGCGTCGCGCAGATCTGCGACAGGTGCCGCTGGACCCATTCCCGGTCAATCGACCCCCAGTCGTGCAACAGGTAGTGCCCGTCGTTGTTGCGCACCCCCTCCTGGACGAACTCCACCCGGGTACCGTGCCCCGGCAGCCCCTTCGCGATAATGTCCTGCACCGTGCGCCGGGGCCATCCGGTAGCCGCCTCCAGCGCGGGGTTGTTCGGTTTTTCCAGCGACTCGATCAGGTAGGCGATCAACAGGCGCCGGCAGATGGTGGGATTGAGCTTCAGCTCGGGGTCATTGGGCATGGTGAGTATCCGTGACTGTACAGACCGTGTTTGTACCACAGCTGCCGGGCCGGCGCCGCGAATCCGGCGGCGCCCAGAGCCGGACATGCCCAATCATAGCCAGAACCAATAAGAACCAAAGAATCATTCAGCTTCAACAATCACAGACCCCGCACAATACTGCGTACCAAGCGCATTTATGTCGGTGATTGCCTTATGAAGAAGACCCTCAGCTTCGCCGCAGTACACATGCTGGTAGCCTTCTCGGTGGGATTCCTGATGACCGGCAGCCTGTGGGTAGGCGGTGCGCTGGCCATGGT
Organism: Microbulbifer sediminum; assembly: GCF_021729035.1. Classification (GTDB taxonomy): domain Bacteria; phylum Pseudomonadota; class Gammaproteobacteria; order Pseudomonadales; family Cellvibrionaceae; genus Microbulbifer; species Microbulbifer sediminum. Next base: position 207,678 of record NZ_JAJSAP010000003.1, read on the forward strand.
GGAGCCGCTGGTAAACACCGTGGCCTATTACCTCCACGAGAAGCTATGGAAACGTATCGAGGCAACCGGTGAGAACGCTCTTCACGCCTGAGGGCGTGTACCGGCTGCCCTGGGCCTCCCCGAGGACCCCGCCTGCCGCCGCCCATACCTGACCGCCTGAATCAAAAACACGGACATTGCCGACCAAGTTCCCGCGCAAACCTGACTTTCCACCGCGGTTTGCGCATAATCCCTGCTCCACACCTGCGATGCACGCGGAAAAATCAATAACGCCGAGGGTGACTGAGTGGACAGCGAGAACCCCAACCTCCCCGGAGAGGATACCGGTATCCCTGCCGCGGCCATTCGTGCCCAGCTGGCGGGCGCCCGGGCTGCAGGGCTCGACTGCGATCGCCTGCTGCTGGACTGCGGCCTGGCGCCGGCACTGCTGGAAGAACCGGATGCGCGGCTGGGACGCGACCAGGTGGCCGGACTGCTGCGGCGAGAGTGGGACCTGCTCAGCGACGAATCCGGTGGCTTCCTGGCCCGGCCGTGGATCCCCGGCACTTTCGCCATGATGGGCCACGCCTGTATCCACTGCCCCAACCTGCGGCGGGCGCTGCTGCGCTCAGCCCGCTTTGTGGCCATGGTCAGTGACGACCTGCATCTCAGGCTGGTGGAAGACGGCGAGGAGGCGCGCCTGATCTTCCACCACGGCAACGACCGGCAGCTGCCCAACCAGATCTTCGTGGAGTCGCTGGCGCTGATCTGGCTACGATTCTTCAGCTGGTTGATCGACCGCACCATCCTGCTGGAACGGGTCAACCTGGCGTTCCCGCCGCCGGACTATAACGAGGACTACAGCGATATGTTCCCGTGCCGGCACTACTTCCACCAGCGCGAGACCTGCCTGGTCTTCAATACCCGCTTCCTGCAAATGCCGCTGGTACGGGACCCACAGCAACTGAGCGAATTCCTGGCGCGCGCGCCCGAGTGCCTGCTGGCACAGTACAAGTCTGACAACAGCTTCACCGGCCGCATCCGGCGCATGCTGCAGGCCCAGAACGCCATCGAGAACCTCTCCCTCGACGACGTCGCTGCGCGCCTCTACATCTCGCCACAGACCCTGCGCCGCCGCCTGAAGGACGAGGGCAACAGCTGGCAGGACATCAAGGATTCCGTGCGCCGGGACATGGCGGTATACCAGCTCAAACAGCAGGAGACCGCCGTGGCGGAAATCGCCGAGCGGCTCGGTTTCTCAGAACCCAGCGCCTTCAATCGTGCCTTCAAGAAATGGACCGGCCTGGCGCCGGGCGCCTACCGGGACAAGTTCCGCAGCTGATCAGCTGTAGCGTCCTTTCTGCCACCACCTCCCGGGTCCCTCTCCCCCGGCTGCTGCCTTTACAGGCTGCTCGGGGAGGCGCCATAATCGAACCGGCATAAAGTTTCATAAAGCTTTAGCAGAGAAAAACAATAAGTCACAGGAAGTGCCAAATGAAAAACAATGTGGCGATAGCTGCGGCCGCGGTTATCGGGCTCAACCTCGTTATTTACCTGGCCACGCCCTACTACAGTGCCTGGCGCATCATGCAGTCGGTTTCATCCGGCTCACCTGCGCAAATGGAACGCTATATCGATTTTCCCAGCGTCCAATCTTCCCTCCGCCAACAGGTAGATAGCGCCTTTACCGCGCAGGCGGAAAAGGATCCGATGGTGGCCGCCTTCGCGCCGATGATTCGCCAGGCGCTGGACTCGATGATCGATGAGCTGGTGCAGCCGGATAAACTGGCCGAGCTGATCCATTCCGGCAAGCTCCAGCCCGCACCGGCACGCCCCGACAAAACCGGCACCGCCCGACCGGGTGGCGTCGGGAACGGCGCAGCCGAACTCGACTGGTACGCCTTTTTCGATCGTCCCGACCGCTTCCGTATTTCGGCCGGGGACCTGTCGCTGTACATGGAGATGCGCCAGTGGCGCTGGCAGCTGACAGCCATCGGTATTGACGGCCTGCTGGATATGGACGCCCCACGCGGGCAGCCCGTGGCAAGCGCGGACGCGGCTAGTGCAGAACCCGTGGCCGAGGAAATCGACACCCACAGCCCGCCACCACCCCGGAGCAACATCGACCGGGAGGCACTCAGGGAGCGCCTGGCGAAGTCTTTTTTCATCACCGGCGACTTCTCCGACAAGGCAATGGTGGAAGGCGATTTCCACTACACGCCGGTGCCCCCCGGCACGGAGATCGAAGTGACCTGGCTGGATGCCCGCGATGCCGACGGCAATCCGGTACTGGGAAGTTTCACCGAGCAGGAGCTGAAGGAACGCGAGAAATTCAGGAGCGGTAAAGGCATATTCCAGGGGCAGTGGCAGGACAAGCTGCCCAAAAGCTCCGCCGACGCCAGCGTCGCCACCGCCAGCGGGCAACTGAAGCTACAGCTGCCCGCACGAATCGAGCATATTTCCCTGGATGGCAGTCAACTGAATCAATTACAGGTGCAGGGCGATGTCGCCGCGAACCTGACCCAGATGGAAAATGGCAGCCTGAGCCTGAGCCTGTACCAGCCCCACGATCAAGCCGAAGTGGAGCCGCTGGTTTACATTCGCAACGCCCAGGGCCAGCCATTGCGCAAGCCAAGCGCATCCTCAGTCACCCCTACTGAACCCGTCGAGAAGGACGAGTTCCCCCGTCCCATGCGCTCGACCCGGATCAGCTACTCCGTCGCCGGCACGCCAGCCAGTGTCGATATCTATTTCCCTCTGGGAATGGAGGAAGTGGAGGTTGAGTTCACAGCCACCCAAAAGCCAGAGGTCCTTTTCGGCGAGCTGAAAGCCCCCATACTGCAGACCCGCTATGCGGCGCCACGCCCGGAGCAGGAGCTGTCCCCGGTTGACGCAGGCGTGCTGGACGGTATCGAGGTTGAACTGGTGGAGGAAACCACCTGGGACAACAAGTCGCACACCTCCCTGCAGTTCACCCTGCCCGAGCTCAGCAACAGCGTATTTGCCCGGGTGGAATACGGCAATCTCCAGGTTTTCAAGGATGGCCAGGCCGTGGAGTTCACGCCCTCGCAGAGTCGCTCTGGCACTACCGAATACAGCGTTTCCTTCCAGGAGGACACAGACAGCTTCAACTCCGCGTACCTGGTGCCCGACCGCATCACCGGCAGTATCACGCTCAGCTACCCGGCCAGGGCCGAGACCGTGCGCGTCAACCAGGGCGAAACCTTCCGCGGGGCAACGCTGGACGGCGCCCAGTTAAGCTACCCGAAAGACGGCGAGTTCCCGCGCTATAGTTCCGTATTCAATCCCCGATCCGCCAGTGCATTCGACAGCGACGGCCGCCGGATCGCCTATCTCCCCGGCGGCGATTACTGGGACGATGATTCGTACTCTCTCTATTTCTGGGGAGAGCCCGACCATGTGGAACTGAAAGCGATCACGGAGTGGGTTGAGAAGGAAATCCCGGTGGACCTGTCCCTGGATGACCTGCAGAGCACCGGCGATTCACGCGGCTAGCGGCTGCCCACCCCTGTCAAATAATGACCCAAAAATCCCCGCCGTAGCGGGGATTTTTCTTGGCGCTCGCGCTGAGGCACAGGGGGAAGATTACTCGAATTTCACCACTCGCACGCTGATACGGCGGTTCTGCTGTTTTCCTGCGTCAGTGGCATTGTCAGCCAGCGGCTTGGCAGAGCCCATGCCCATACTGGTAATGCGCTCGCCCTCGATCCCCTTTTCCACCAGCATCTGCTTAACTGCATCGGCGCGCTCTTGTGACAGTGCCTTGTTGCGGTTCTCGTCGCCCTCGCTGGAAGTGTGTCCCTCGATGGCGATGGTGAGCCCGGGATTATTGCTGAGAATCGTCGCCAGCGCCTGCACATCTGGAACCGAGGCACTGGCGACCTCGGCGCTGTCCTGTTGGAACTCAATCTTCAGGCGGAACTCCCGGTTCGGGTCACGGGAGGTATTGTCCAGGTACTGCTGCATGCTGGAGCCGAGATCCTCATCGCCACCGGTACCTGCAGTGCCCTGCTGCGGGGCTGCACCGGGGGGCGTCGAGTCCGGCTCCGCGTCCGGTTGGCCGGAAGTGCCAGGTTCCTCAGTGATGATTTCCTCATCCAGCACCCCCTCACCGGGGGACTCCTCCATCTGCTCTTTCCTGGCGCACATATTCAACGCATACAGCACTGCCAGGGCAATCAGCAGTGGCCAGAACCACTTGGCAAATCCGGCACGCTTTCTCTCGACCTTGTGATGGGTGCGCGGCGTCTGGGGCTCGGAGTGGCCGTGACTCTCGAGGTGCTGGCCCAGGTCTTCAAAATCGTGCACACCGATGGTCTTCAGCAGGCCATTCGGCAGGTGCCCCTTGATATGGGGCTTCTGCGCAAACAGCAGCCCTCCCAGGCCACCGGCATCCAGGCCCTTGCCCTTCACTACCCTGCTCACCAGTGCCATCACAATCGGGGCGGCAGTTTTGAGCAGGCGGCCGCCCTTGTCGCCATCGAGCCCCAGCGCACTGCCCAGCAGGCCGCCCACGTCACCGGCCTTGGACCCGAAAAGGGATTCCGCCAGTTTGCCACCGGTCTGCTGCAGGCTGTCCAGCTGCGACGAGTCCTGGAGAATGTCCGGTAGCGCCGACAGGTCCAGTCCCGGGCCATCGGTCGCCATGTTGAACATACTGACCCGCCCGGTCTTGCTTTCCCCCTTGTTCAGCATGCCTGCCAGTACCGAGGAGACCCCGGTATTGACCGCCGCCTCCCCCTGGTCCTCCGGTAGCCCCAGGGCACCCTTGAGCGCATCAATCCCGGAAGTGCCCAACTGGCGCACGGCCATCTCCAGAAGATTTTCAGCCATAGCAGAACCTCGTCGCCAAAAACAACTCAACGTCTCCCATGAGTGTAAAGCAGCGGGCGTTCCACATTAGTTCGATTCTGAATAACAAAATGCCTGGGGCGCCGGGCCGGTGCATGACCTGCGGACTGCCGTTACCGGTCCCGGACGGAAAAAGGTGCCGCTGTCGTGCCAGTCACGCCTTGCGGCGCATTTTGTCATTGCACGCCAACGGGATGAGGCTAATGTAAGGAGCAGTCCAATAATAAAGAGGCACCCACTATGCCCAGCGAAACGATGAACGACGCCTTTATCTACGATGCCATCCGCACCCCCCGCGGCAAGGGCAAGCCCGGCGGCGCCCTGTACGAGGTGAAGCCGGTGACCCTGCTTTCCGACCTGTTGCGCGAACTGCAGCAGCGCACCGACCTGGACACCGCCGCCGTTGATGACGTGGTCATGGGTTGTGTCACCCCGGTCGGCGACCAGGGCGCCGACATTGCCAAGACCGCCGCCCTGGCCGCCGGCTGGGACTGGAATACCGGCGGGGTGACCCTGAACCGCTTCTGTGCTTCCGGCGCCGAGGCAGTCAACCTGGCCGGGGCCAAGGTGCGCTCCGGATGGGAGCAACTGGTGGTGGCCGGCGGGGTGGAATCCATGTCGCGGGTGCCCATGGGTAGCGACGGCGGTGCCTGGGCGGCAGATCCGCGCACGGCGCTGGATACCGGTTTTGCGCCACAGGGTATCGGTGCCGACCTGATCGCCACCCTGGGGGGTTTCAGCCGCGAGGATGTGGACGCCTTCGCCCTGCATTCCCAGCAAAAGGCCGCTGCCGCCTGGGAGCGCGGTGCCTTCAGCAAATCCGTGATCCCGGTGCGGGACCAGAACGGCCTCACCCTCCTCGACCGCGACCAGCTGGTGCGTCCCGATACGTCCATGGAGGGGCTGGGGCAGCTCAACCCCTCCTTCGCCGGCATAGGCGAGTTTGGCTTCGACACGGTGGCAAAGGCCCGCTACCCGGAAGTGGAATCCATCAACCATGTACACACCGCTGGTAATTCCTCCGGCATCGTGGACGGCGCCACCGCCATCCTGGTGGGCAGCGAGCAGGCTGGCAAAAACCTGGGGCTCAAGCCACGCGCGCGCATCGTCTCCGCCGCGGTGGTTGGCACCGACCCCACCATCATGCTCACCGGCCCGGCACCGGCCACCGTCAAGGCCCTGCAGGTAGCCGGGCTGTCGGCGGGGGATATCGACCTGTTCGAGGTGAACGAGGCCTTCGCCGCGGTGGTGATGCGCTTCCAGCGCGAACTGGATATCGACCCGGAGAAAATCAACGTCAACGGCGGTTCCATCGCCATGGGCCACCCGCTGGGCGCTACCGGCGCCATGCTCATCGGCACCCTGCTCGACGAGCTGGAACAGCGCCAGCTGCGTTACGGCCTCACCACACTGTGCGTGGGTGGCGGCATGGGCGTGGCTACCATCATCGAGCGCGTTTAAGCGGAACAAGGCGAGGGAGAACAACAATGAAATCCATCCGCATCGAAAAAGACAGCGACAATATTGTCCACCTGGTACTCGATAACCCGAACGCGTCCGCAAACGTGATGGACAGCGACTTTACCGACTCCCTGCACGAAGCCGTGCAGCAACTCGACGGCGGCGACTACGCCGGCATTATCCTGCGCTCGGCGAAGAAAACCTTTTTTGCCGGTGGCGACCTCAACGGCCTCTACGCCGCCAGGCGCGATGATGCACGGGAATTTTTCGACAGCTGCCAGCAACTGAAAGCCGACCTGCGCTGGCTGGAAACCCAGGGCAGGCCGGTGGTGGCCGCCATCAACGGCGCCGCCCTGGGCGGTGGCTGGGAACTGGCTCTGGCCTGCCACCACCGCATAGCCCTGAATGAGCGGGCGGTAAAAATCGGCCTGCCCGAAGTGACCCTGGGCCTGCTGCCCGGCGGCGGTGGCTGCGTACGCATGCCGCGCCTGCTCGGCATGCAGGCGTCCCTGCCATTCCTGATGGAGGGCAAGCAGGTGGGTCCGCAGCAGGCACTGGATGCCGGCCTGGTACACCAACTGGCGGAAAACCCCGACCAGCTACTGGCTCACGCCCGCGACTTTATCCTCGCCAACCGGGACGAACAGGTGCTGCAGCCCTGGGACCAGCCCGGCTACCGCATGCCCGGTGGTGACGCAAAAAACCCGAAGAACGCGCAACTGCTGGTGGTGGCACCGGCGATGCTCAAGGAAAAAACCAAGGGCGTTTTTCCCGCACCCGAGGCAATTCTTTCGGTGGTGGTGGAAGGCTCACAGGTGGACTTCGACACCGCCACCCGAATCGAGTCACGCTACTTTGTGGAGCTCACCTGCGGCCAGGTAGCCAAGAACATGATCGGCACCTTCTGGTTCGGCCTCAATGCGGTCAAGGCCGGCGCCTCCCTACCGCAGGCGGCGCGCGACATCAAAACCGAACCGGTGAAAAAAGTCGGCATCCTCGGCGCCGGCATGATGGGCGCTGGTATCGCCTACGCCTGTGCTATGAAGGGCGTCGAGGTGGTGCTGAAAGATGTTTCGACCGAGGCCGCCGACAAGGGCAAGGGCTACGCGGAGAAATCCCTGCGCAAGCGCGTCGAGCGCGGCCGTATGGATGAACAACGCATGGCGGATACCCTCGGGCGCATCCACCCCACCGACAGCGCCGCCGACCTGGAAGGCTGCGAGCTGGTGATCGAAGCAGTGTTCGAAAACCGCGAGCTGAAGGCCAGGGTCACCGCCGAGGCAGAAGCCGTATTGTCGGACAGCGCCGTCTTCGCTTCCAATACCTCCACCCTGCCCATCACCGGGCTGGCAGAGGCCTCCGCGCGGCCGAAAAACTTTATCGGCCTGCACTTCTTCTCTCCCGCCGACAAGATGCCACTGGTGGAAATCATCTGCGGCGAGCAGACTGGTGACGAAACCCTGGCCCGTGCCTTTGCGTTCGTGCTACAGATCGGCAAGACGCCCATCGTGGTGAACGACAGCCGTGGCTTTTTCACCTCGCGGGTATTCGGCTGCTTCACCAATGAGGGCATAGCCATGCTGGGCGAGGGTGTGAACCCGGCCACTATCGAGAACGCCGCCGCCTTTTCCGGATTCCCGGTGGGGCCGCTGGCGGTCAGCGACGAGGTCTCCCTGACCCTGATGGGCAAGATCCGCCAGCAGACCATTGCCGACCTGGAGCGCGAGGGCAAGGCACCGCCGTCGCACCCCGCGGACAAGGTGATCGACCACATGCTGGAACTGGGACGCGCCGGCAAGGCAGCGGGCAAGGGCTTTTACACCTATCCCGACGAGGGCAAAAAGCACCTGTGGGCCGGCCTTGCCGAGGAATACCCGCAGGCGGAACAGCCGCCCTACAAGGATGTAAGGGAGCGCCTTCTATTCATCATGGCCATCGAGACCCTGCGCTGTTTCGAAGAGGAAGTGCTGCGTAGCGTGCGCGACGCCAATATCGGTTCCATTTTTGGCATCGGCTTCCCACCCTGGACCGGCGGCGCGCTGCAGTACATCAACCAGTACGGTCCGGCGGAATTCTGCCAGCGGGCCGACGAGCTGGCGGAAAAGTATGGTGACCGCTTTGCGCCGCCCGCCACGCTGCGGGACATGGCGCAATCCAACCGGACCATCACAGACGAATAAAGCAGACAACAGTGTCCCGTTTTATAAAAGCGGCCCATGGCCGCGCCTACGGGGACCACTCGCAGAACAAAGGCGGAGAAATCACATGATCCCAAGAACAGTCTTCAACACAGAGCACGAGCAGTTCCGCGATACCGTGCGCAAATTCCTCGAGAACGAGGCGGCACCCCACCACGCCCAGTGGGAAAAGGATGGGCAGGTGGACCGGGGCCTGTGGAACAAAGCCGGCGAGATGGGGTTCCTGTGCCCGCAGGTGCCGGAAGCCTACGGCGGCCTGGAGCTGGATTTCGGCTACAACGCCATTATCGACGAGGAAATCTCCCGCCTGGGCCTCACCGGCATCGGCTGGGGCCTGCACTCAGATATCGCCGTGCCCTATATCGTCAATTACGGCACCGAGGAACAGAAACAGAAGTACCTGCCCAAGTGTATCAGTGGTGAGATTGTCACCGCCATCGCCATGACCGAGCCGGGCACCGGTTCTGACCTGCAGAATGTGCGCACCACTGCCATCCGCGATGGCGACCACTATGTGCTGAACGGCTCCAAGACTTTTATCACCAACGGCCAGCATGCCGATCTTGTGATTGTGGTGGCCAAGACCAATCCCGGCGAGGGCGCCAGCGGTGTCAGCCTGTTACTGGTGGATACCAGCCTGCCGGGCTTCAAAAAGGGTACCAACCTGGAAAAGATCGGCATGAAGGCCCAGGACACGTCCGAGCTGTTTTTCGACGATGTGCGCGTGCCCGCCGAGGACCTGCTGGGCGGCGAGGGCCAGGGCTTTATCTACCTGATGCAGGAGTTGCCGCAGGAGCGCCTGGGCGTGGCCATCGGCGCTATCGCCAACGCCGAGGCGGGGCTGCAGTGGACCATCGACTATGTGCGCGAGCGCAAGGCCTTCGGCAGGCCCATCGCCAGCTTCCAGAACACCCAGTTCAAACTCGCCGAACTGTCCAGCGAACTCACCGCGCTGCGCGTGTTCGTGGACCGCTGCCTGGAACTGCACTACGAGAAAAAACTCGACGTGCCCACCGCCGCCAAGGCCAAGCTGCTGGCGACGGATTTCCAGTGCAAGCTGCTGGATGAGTGCGTGCAACTGCACGGTGGCTACGGCTACATGTGGGAATACCCCATTGCCCGCGCCTGGGCCGACGCGCGCGTGCAGCGCATCTACGCCGGTACCAATGAGATCATGAAACTGATTATCGGCCGCGACCTGGTCAAGGATCACTGACGCCACGCAACCAGTAGCGGGTACCGACCGCGCCGGCCGGTATCCGGGCTGCGCCGCTGCTCCATTGAGTAATGCAGGCGCACCAGCCCCCAACCACTGCCGAGGGGAAACCCATGCAACAAATCGACGGTCCGCTGAACGGCCTCAAAGTCCTGGACTTCTCCACCCTGCTGCCGGGTCCCTACGCCAGCATGTTGCTGGCGGATATGGGGGCCGATGTGCTGCGCATCGAATCCCCCTCCCGCCCGGATATGCTGCGCGGCCTGCCCCCCATGGTGGGCGGCAGGGAAACCGGGCAGGAGCAGGTCTCCGCCGCCCACGCCAGCATCAACCGCAACAAGCAGTCCCTGGCCCTGGACCTGAAAAGCGAACACGCCGGAGAAATTGTGCGGCGCCTGCTCACCGAGTACGACGTGGTACTGGAGCAGTTCCGTCCCGGCGTGATGGATCGGCTCGGCCTGGGTTATAGCGCCCTGCGCAAGGCACGCGAGGACCTGATCTACTGTTCCATCACCGGCTACGGCCAGAGTGGCCCGATGAAGGACCGCGCCGGGCACGATATCAATTACCTGGCCCTGTCCGGGCTCGCCAGCTACTCCGGTCGCGTCGGCAGCGGGCCGGCGCTCGCCGGCACCCAGCTGGCGGATATTGCCGGCGGCTCACACCACGCGGTAATGGGGATCCTTGCCGCCGTCTACCAGCGGGAGAAGACCGGCAAGGGCAGTCATGTGGATATCAGCATGACTGACTGTGCCTTCGCCCTCAACGCCATCAGCGGCGCCAATGCGCTGGCGGGTGCCGGTGAGCCGCAACTGGAGGGCGAGCTGCTAAATGGCGGCAGCTACTACGATTACTATCGCACCGCCGACGACCGCTACCTGTCCGTGGGCAGCCTGGAACCGCAGTTTGCCGAGCAGCTGTTCCGGGGCATCGGCCACCCGGAATGGGCGGAACGGGTGCTGCAGGCAGACCAGCAGCATGCGCTGAAACGGGATATCGGCGAAGTGATTGCCAGCCGTCCACTGGAGCACTGGCTGCGCGTGTTCGAGGACTGCGATGCCTGTGTGGAACCGGTGCTGGGATTCCTTGAGGCCGCCCAGAGCCCCCTGATGCAGGAGCGGGAGATGCTGTGCGAGGCAGAGCTGCCGAACGGCGACACCCTGCAGCAGGTCAACACGCCGCTGGCGTTTGGCGCCGCCAAGCCCCGGCGGCACCGGGCCGGCACCGCGCTGGGCATCGATACCCGGGAACTGCTGCGCTCCCTGGGTTACGCGGGCGAGGAAATCGAGGCACTGCGCAACGAGGGCGTGATCAGGTAAGCGAGCACACACCGACATGGTCCACCGCAAGCGGCACCTGCCCGAAAAAACCTGCCCGGTGTGCGGCCTGCCGTTCCGCTGGCGGAAGAAGTGGGCCAACTGCTGGGAGCAGGTGAAATACTGCAGCGAACGCTGCCGCCGCCAGCGCCAAACGACAGGCGAGTCGGGCAAGCACAGGGAGGAGGGCACACCGGAATGAACCTGGTCTGGTTCCGCAACGACCTGCGCACCACGGACAATACCGCGCTCTGCGCCGCCTGTGACGACGCACGCAGGCGGGGCCGGCAGGTGCGTGCCCTCTACTGCCTCGACCCGCGCCAGTTCCGGCGGGACCAGTATGGCTTCCGCCGCACCGGGAAATTCCGCGCGCGCTTTCTCTTGCAGACCCTGGCGGAACTGCGCGCACAACTGGCCTCGCTCAACATCACCCTGATGGTGCGCCACGACTACCCGGAAACCGTGATCCCGGCACTGGTACGCAAGGCCGGCATCACCGACCTGTACCTTCAGCACGAATGGACCCGCGACGACCGGCGGGTGGAAACCGCAGTGATGCGGGCCGAGGGCATGGCGCTGGTCACCCCGCACCGCAGCTTCGACCAGTTCCTGCTGCACCCGGACGACCTGCCCTTCGACCCGGACCAGCTGCCGCGCGTCTTCACCCAATTCCGCAAGGCCTGTGAGACGGACTGGCAGGTGCGCGACACACTGCCCCGCCCGCCGCCAATGCCGCGAGAAAACCAGGCCGCTGTCTGTGCCCTGCTGCCCACGCTGGCGGACCTGGGCCTGGAGGAATTCACCCCCGACCCGCGCAGCGCCTTTCCCTTCGACGGCGGCGAGTTGGCCGCACGCCAGCGCATCCAGGAATACTTCTGGGATACGGAAAACCTGGCCCGCTACAAGCATACCCGCAACGGTCTGATCGGCACCGAGTACAGCTCCAAGCTGTCCCCCTGGCTGGCCAACGGCAGCCTGTCTGCGCGACAGGTATACCAACAGGTCCAAGAGTTCGAGCGCGACGTAATAGCCAACGAAGATACCTACTGGCTGGTGTTCGAGCTGCTGTGGCGGGACTTCTTCCGCTACGTGAGCCTGAAACACGGGGACCGCATCTTCCAGCAGGACGGCATCCTGCAGAAACAATACGACTGGCACCGCGACCCGCAGGAGCTGCAGCGCTGGATAAGCGGCAAGACGGAGTACGACTTCGTCAATGCCAATATGCGCGAGATTGCCGCCACCGGCTGGATGAGCAACCGCGGCCGGCAAAACGTGGCCAGCTACTTTGCCCGGGAGCGCCAGCAGGACTGGCGCATCGGCGCCGCCTACTTCGAGAGCGTGTTACTCGACTACGACGTGCACAGCAATTACGGCAACTGGATGTACTGCAGCGGCGTCGGCAACGACCCGCGTGACCGCCACTTCAATATCGACAGCCAGGCGGAGCGCTACGACCCGGACGGCACCTACCGCAGGTTGTGGCTGACGGACAGGTGACCGCAATCCGCGAAACCTGCCCGGCCCGATTGTCCACCCGATTGCGTCCGTGCCGCCGCTCCGTTAAGCTTTCCCCATTACCTCCCGCACTATTTTCCCGGAGCCCAGATACGCCAATGAATTAAGACCTGCACACACCGGATACCGATCGGCCTCCCGCTGCGTGGCCGGCAAATTCCTGTGCAGGTGGCGTAAAATATTTCCGGCTCACCAGATCCCGGCTGACAAGACTGCGCCACCCGCTCCGACACCCGGAGGGGCCCATGCCGACAGCCAGTACCATCACCAATGTTTTCCTCACCCTGGACGGCCGCCCGATCCTCGACGATCTCACTGCCGTCCTGCCCGCCGGTACCAGCGGCCTGGTAGCGCCCAACGGGCGCGGCAAGTCGGTGTTGCTGGATGTGCTGGCCGGGCGCCGGATACCCGATCGGGGCGCTGTCGACTGGCGCCACCCCGTGTACAAGCTGGACCAGCTGGCACGCGTCGATGGTCATCGCGCAGTGGACACGCTGGATCGCGCAGGTCTGTTCGACTGTTTCCAGCGTATCGAACAGGGTGCTCGCGGAGAGCACGACCTGGCGGCCGTCGACGGCCACTGGCACCTGCCGGCGCTCTGGCGCCAGTCGCTGGACGACGCCGGTCTGCACTGCGCGCCGGAAACCCCGGCGGCCAAACTGAGTGGTGGCCAGCGCCGACGGCTGGCACTGGCAGCTGCATTCCTGCTGCGGGATCACTTCCTGCTACTGGACGAGCCCAGCAACCACCTGGACCGGCAGGGTCGCCAGTGGCTGCAGGAGCGGCTCGACCGTCACCCCGGCGGCGCCCTGGTTGCCAGCCATGACCGGGAACTGCTGGAGGCCACCGGACATATCTTCGAGCTGGGCCGGGCGGGGCTGCGCCACTACGGCGGCAACTACAGTTTCTACCGGCGGCTTCGCGAGGGTGAGCTGGCCGGCGTCGGCAAACGGGTGGAGACTGCCCGCCGGCAGCTACAGCAGGCAGCGCGCGGACAGCAGCAGGCGATGGAGCGTGCGGTGAAGCGCGGCCGGCAGGGCGAGCGCAATCGCGGCTCGCAGAGCAAACTGCTGCTCAATGCGCGCAAAGAGTCCGCCCAGCAGAGCCGCGGCAAGGTGAGCCAGCAGTTCGCCCAGCAGCAGCAACGCCTGCGGCGCCAGCTGGACACTGCGCGGAAGGGCCTCGAGCAACAGTGCGCCCAGCGGCTGCAACTGGCCCGCGCCGGCCTGCGCGGTGGCCCGCGGTTGCACCTGCAGGAGCTGGTCCTGCCCCGCGGTCCGCGACGCGAGCCTATTTCGCTCACCCTGCCCGGCGGCGCGCGCTGGCATGTCAGCGGGAGCAACGGCTGTGGCAAGTCCACCCTGCTGAAAGTGATCGCCGGCGAGCTACCGCCGGCCGCCGGCATCTGCCGCAGGTCGGGCAGCTGCCTCTACCTGGACCAGGAGTTCAGCCTGCTGGACCGAGAGGCTTCGGCGCTGGCTAACCTCCGCCGCCTGCACGCGGACCTGGACGATAATTACTGGAGGACCGCCCTGGGGAATATGGGCCTGCGCCGCGAGCGCGCACTGCGCCCCCTGCACACGCTGAGCGGCGGCGAGCGGCTCAAGGTGGCCCTGCTCGCGACGACCCGCGGCAGCCGCGCGCCGGACCTGCTGTTGCTGGACGAGCCGGACAACCACCTGGACCTGGACAGCCGCCGACTGTTGGAAAGCGCCCTGCGCGAGTACCCCGGCGCCTTCCTGCTGGTATCCCACGACCCGGTGTTCGTCGGGGCGGTCGGTATCGATGGCGAGCTGGCACTGTGAGCGCGCACCCGCCGGAGGTGAAAAGCCGCGTCAGGCCCCCAGCGGGCTGCTAACTTAATGGAGGCAAAGTTAATGTCTGCGAGGATAACGATGCGCGGCCGGCCGAGCGGAAAACGGAGCACTTGAGTGAAGACCCTGCGACTGATCCTGGGCGACCAGCTAAACCACAAGCACAGCTGGTACAGGAACGATGATGACGACACCCTCTACTTCATCGCCGAGATGCGCCAAGAGACCGACTACGTGAAGCACCACATCCAGAAAGTGGTGGCCTTCTTCGAGGCCATGGAGGCCTTCGTGGCGTGGCTGCGGGACAAGGGCAAGAAGGTGGTGTATTACAAGCTGGATGGCAGGAACAACACCCAGAAACTGGGAACCAACATCGCCGCGCTGGTAAAAGAGCGCGGTATCGAGAAGTTCGAGTACCAGCTGCCGGACGAGTACCGGCTGGACCAGCAGCTCAGGCAGCTGGCGGACGACCTGAGCATCCCCAGCGAGGCCTTCGATACGGAGCACTTCCTCACCACCCGCAACGAGCTGGCGGAATTTTTCGAGGGCAAAAAGTCCCTGCTGATGGAGAGCTTCTACCGGCATATGCGCAGGAAGCACAATGTGCTCATGACCAAGAATGGTAAACCCGAGGGCGGCAAGTGGAACTTCGACCTGTCCAACCGCAACAAATGGAAGGGCCAGCCGCAGATTCCCCACGAGAAAGGCTTCCGCAAGGATGTGCGCAAGACAGTCAAGCGTATCGAGGATGCCGGCGTAAAGACCTTCGGCAATATCGACTCTCAGAATTTCAGCTGGCCCACCACCAGGGCAGACTGCCTCAAGGTACTGCGCTACTTCTGCGACCACCTTTTAGTCCACTTCGGTGACTACCAGGATGCCATGGACCCGGAGCAGGTCTACCTGTTCCACAGTCGCCTGAGCTTCGCCATGAACAGCAAGCTGCTGCACCCCATGGAGGTGATCCGGGCGGTGATCCATCACTGGGAAAGTAACAAATCGGCCATTTCCCTGAACGAGGTGGAGGGCTTCGTACGGCAGATCCTGGGCTGGCGGGAGTACATGCGCGGTATCTACTGGAAGGAGATGCCCGGCTACGCCCGCTGCAACCGGCTGGACAATCAAAAGGACCTGCCTGACTTCTACTGGACGGCAGAGACAGACATGAACTGCCTCCATCACGCCATCAGGAACAGCCTGGACCACGCCTACGCTCACCATATCCAGCGCCTGATGATCACCGGCAACTTCGCCCTGCTGCTGGGCGTACACCCGGACCAGGTGGATGCCTGGTACCTGGGCATCTATATCGATGCCATCGAGTGGGTGGAGATGCCCAACACCCGCGGCATGAGCCAGTTCGCCGACGGCGGCCTCGTGGCCACCAAGCCCTATGTCAGCAGCGGCAGCTATATCCACAAGATGAGCAACTACTGCGAGGGCTGCCGCTACAACGTGAAGGGGAAGACCGGCGAGGATGCCTGCCCGTTCAACAGCTTGTACTGGAACTTCCTGGCGGAGAAGCGGGAATTTCTTGAGGCCAACCAGCGCATGGCGATGATGCTGAGTACGCTGGGCAGGATCGAAGAGCGCGACCTTGAAAAGCTTCGCGAGCGGGCCCGCCAGGTCATCCGCAGCCCGCAGGACTACTGACAGGTGCCTTTCGCTTCACGGGAACAGCCCGCTATACTGGGGATTCCAGCAGTCCGACCGCACCCCACCTGACAGGCCAAGACCGGCACCGAACCACTATGCAGCAATCCCAGCCCAACAACCCGCTCCACGGCATCAAACTCGCCACTATCGTCGAGGAGCTGCAGGAACATTATGGCTGGGAAGGACTGGCTGAACGGATTGATATCAATTGCTTCAAGAGCAATCCATCGGTGAAATCCAGCCTAAAATTCCTGCGCAGGACGCCCTGGGCGCGAAGCAAGGTCGAGGAGCTTTATCTGGCCACTTTCAGACGCAATAACCCCTGGGGAAAAAGCTGAGAGCAATACCGGAAAAGATTTATGCACTGGAATCAAAGGGGAGACCCTGGCCGGAACAGTTGCAGGACCGGTGCGACTATTCGTTCAAAAAAGTCCGCCTCAATGCCCCTGAGCCCATTGACGCTATTGATGCAAATAAGCCAGGGCAATTCTTGCCATATTGACGCTGCTTACCAAACCGGTGCAGCTGGGCATCACTGATTATTCCTTGTACACGGAGGGGATACTAATGAGCCAGGGCTTTGACCCGAAACCCTTTATTCGTACCATTCCGGACTGGCCCGAACCCGGCGTGCAGTTTCGGGATATTACCACCCTGCTGGAAAATGCCCGGGCTTTCCGCTGTGTGATCGATACCCTGGTGCAACGTTATTTTGAAGCGGATATCAGCGCGGTGGTCGGTGTCGATGCCAGGGGTTTTATCCTGGGCGCACCTTTGGCCTACGAGTTAAAGACCGGCTTCGTTCCTGTCCGCAAAAAAGGCAAGCTGCCCTTTGACACCATTACCGAAAGCTATCAACTGGAATACGGCACCGCCGAAGTTGAATTGCATGCCGACGCCCTGCAAGCGGGGGATAGGGTGGTACTGGTAGATGACCTGATTGCCACCGGAGGCACCCTGCTGGCAGCCAGCAGCCTGATCAAGAGACTGGGGGCGGAAGTAGTTGAAGCTTGCGCGATTATTGACTTGCCAGACCTGGGCGGCAGTAAAAAACTAAGGCAACAAGGGCTTAAAGTATTTTCTCTCTGCGGATACCAAGGTGAATAACAAACCTATTTAGGTTCGGCATGAGTAGAGGATTCTCTGTACTGCGCTAACCGAGCTGCCTCACAGACTGAAGCATTTTTTCTGGTGCACTTGATAGCGAGCATTTCCGGCTTAATTGACGAAATGCCCCAGCGCACTCATTGGCATATTGCGATAACTTGGGTCACGGTAGTTGAGGCCAGAGTTAAATTATGGCGCGAAATGCTTTCGATCGACACTTTTAAAGGCCAATTTCCAACTAACTATCTAATTACCACCGGGGCGGGTCCATACCGACCAACATCCTGCGGACACTCAGGTAATCACTCCCTGTGGGTTTCACAAATGGCGGGACAGGCCTACCTAAAACTGCGCAGCAGGTAGGCCCCGAGAACGGTTCGACTCACAGCGTCGGTATTGGCATACACTCCATCACTTCCACGCAATCCCCGGGGAAGATGCTGAAGTGCGGATGTCTTTCAAAGAGCTTTGCGGCCGCCTCGTGGGTTTCCGCCTTGATGATGACGTAGCCGGTCATGTTGTTGCTGGTGTCGCGGACACCGGCGGGATCAATCCGCTTGGTTTTGCCAAGCGGTCCCCCGGCTTCCACCAGGATATCCTTATTGGTTTCCATCCAGTCGCCCCAGGCGGCCATGCCTTCCTGGATGCGCTCCTGACGCTCTTCTTCGGACAGGTGTTCCCACCCTTTCATTGATCCGGGGGTGCCGAGATACATGGCGAGGAAGTTTTTCACGGTTGCTCCTTACATTGCTGATGTCGATTGCTTGTTTATCTGCACAGATATCACTCACTGGTTTCCGGCTCGACCAGGCGAGCCAGTCCCTCCAGGGAGTCCTGCCAGCCCAGGTAGCACATTTCCACGGGGATCATTTCGGGAAGGCCCTCGGCGACGATGGTGAGCTCGGTACCACAGGACACGGCCTCCAAAGTGACCGTTACCTGCATGGTGCCGGGGAGGTTCGGGTCGTCGAAGCTGTCGGAGTAGCGGATCCGTTCGTTCTCGACCAGCTCCAGGTATTCGCCGCCGAACGAGTGGCTCTGGCCATTGCTGAAATTGATAAATGATGCCCTGAAGGTACCGCCCACTTCCGGCTCCAGGCAGTCGAAATTGGCGTAGAAGCCATCTGGCGGCAGCCACTTGGCCATGGCCTGGGGATTCAGGAAGGCGCGGTAAACGCGCTCTGCCGGGGCCCGAAGGATGCGATGTAGATGCACGGTGCCGGTCATGGTGCCTCTCCTGTTTCTTCTTCCACTGGTTCGGCCGCATTGCCGCCGGCCTGGTTTCCGGTTTCCACCAGCTCCCGCGCCGGGCGGACTTCCACCGAGCCGTAACGTGCCGGCGGGATCTTGCCGGCCAGGGCAATGGCTTCGTTGAGGTCCCTGGCTTCGAGCATGTAAAAGCCGGCCAGCTGCTCCTTGGTCTCGGCAAAGGGGCCGTCGGTAACCGTCACGCGGTTGTCGCGCACCCGCACGGTGGTCGCTGCGCTGGTGGGCAGCAGTGGGCTGCCGGTAATGTAGTGGCCGTCTTTGCTGAGGCCCTCGACACAGGCAATACATTCCCGGTTGAGGGCATCCCATTCCTGCTGGGACTTCTGCTCCATAAGCTTTTCGTCGTAATAGACTAGTGCCAGGTATTTCATTCTGTGCTCCTCATTTTTTGCTAGCCGCTGTTTCGGTACGGTTGTTCTATTCCATGCAGCTCTCTAGCAGGCCAAGCTCCCGCTTCAGTGCCCATTGTTTTGTGCCCCCATAGTGCCCAAACAGGCAGAAGGCCACTGTGATCCACTGTGGGCTGCATTGTTAAATTTGTGCGCCTTGATAAATAGTCGAACAGGATTGGTGGAATTCGACAGGGGGGTGAAATTTTTCTGGATTTTTTCGGAATTGGTTAGCCGACATCCAGCTCGGCCAGGCGGCGCGCAAGGAATCGCTGTTCCGGTCCCTGCTGTACCAGCTCCAGTGCGCGCCGGTAGGCGGCGCGCGCTTCATCTTTTCGGTCCAGGCGGCGGTGGAGGTCGGCACGGGCGGCGTGGGACAGGTGATAGTCGATGAGCTCTCCCCGGGCGAGCAGGCTATCTATCAGGTGCAGACCCTGTGCGGGGCCATCTCGCATCGCCACCGCCACCGCACGGTTGAGCTCGATGACTGGTGACGGGGTCAATGTGAGCAGGGCATCATACAGGCCGACGATCTGTGGCCAATCGGTGGCCTCCACGGAGTCGGCTTCAGCATGCAGCGCGGCAATAGCGGCCTGCAGGGTGTAGGGGCCGAAACGACGGCTGGCCAGTGCACGCACTACCAGGTTGCTGCCCTCGCTGATCTGTTGCCGGTCCCAGAGGGCGCGGTCCTGCTGTTCCAGCAGGACAAGGTCGCCATCGGCGGTGACGCGGGCGGCGCGGCGCGAGTCCTGCAGCAGCAACAGCGCCAGCAGGCCCATGGCCTCAGGTTCCGGCAACAACGTGCACAGCAGGCGCGCCAGGCGAATGGCCTCCGCCGCCAGGTCATGGCGGAGCAGGGTGTCACCAACGGAGGCGGAATAGCCTTCATTGAAGATCAGGTAGATGACCTGCAACACACTCTCAAGGCGCTCGGCTAGCTGGTCCGCTTCCGGCACCTCGTAGGGAATCCCGGCATCGCGGATCTTCGCCTTGGCGCGCACGATGCGCTGGGCCAGGGTCGGGGTGGCGGTAATAAAAGCGCGGGCGATTTCTTCGGTGGTCAGGCCGCACACTTCGCGCAGGGTCAGGGCCAGCCGCGCCTCCGGAGCGAGGCCAGGGTGGCAGCAGGTAAAGATCAGGCGCAGGCGGTCGTCCTCTATACCGTGCTCCTCTTCCTCCCCGGCCACCAGTTCTGCTTCCAGCCGTTCGGCGACATCCTCGTAGGATACGTCAAAGCGGGCCTTGCGACGCAGCTGGTCGATCGCCTTGAAGCGCCCGGTGGAAACCAGCCAGGCACGGGGGTTATCGGGTATGCCGCCACCTGGCCATTGCGTGAGCGCTGCGGCGAAGGCATCGTGCAGGGCTTCCTCGGCCAGGTCAAAATCACCAAGCAGGCGAATCAGGGTGGAGAGCACACGACTTGATTCTTTCTGGTAGAGCTCGTTAAGCCAGGCTTGGGATACCGGGGGCATAGGCGTAATCACTGATGTGGGGTGCTCTATTGAGCCTGCACACAGACTTTGTTGTAGGTTTCCAGGAACTGTGAATTAGCCACCTCTGGAGCCTGAACCTGATTACAGCATTATGTAAACCGGGTGTTAAGTAGTATATGGCGCAAAGAATGGATTTTTGATATTCATGTTTCCACATTCGAACATTGTCCATCTGTAAAAGTAGCGAAAAGCCTCATGATCGACTTCGATAACAAGACCATCTTCAAGCTCAAGCAAAAACAGGCCTACGCCGAAAAGGTAGCCGACCTGTTGATGGACGGCGAGGAAGTACTGGACGCCTTCAAGTCCATGCGCGACGGCGTGGTGTTTACCAGTAAGCGCATTATTGCGGTCAATATCCAGGGCATTACCGGCAGCAAGAAGGCCTTTACCTCCCTGCCTTACAAGAACATCGTGGCCTTCTCCATCGAGACTTCCGGTACGCTCGACATAGACAGTGAGCTGGAACTCTACTTCTCCGAGGTGGGCAGGGTAAGGTTTGAGTTCAGCGGCAAGGCCCGCATCAAGGATATTGCCCACTATATCGGACGTTATGCCCTTTAAACCGGACGGGCAAGCCCGGACCACCCTTCCAATAAGGAAAGACCATGAAAGCAATAAAAATAATCGCTATCGCACTGGGATTGTCGGTCAGTGTATTTACGCTGGCCACTGACAAAAGTGCGATTCAGGCTGAGCTGGAAGCCATGCTTGATTCAGACCAGAAACATCGCGCGGCAATCATCGCGGCCATCAGGGAGCACGGAAATGACCACCCTTCGGTCAAGGCCCTGTGGGAAAAACAGATTCCCATCGATAAGCACAACGCTGCCAGGCTGGAAGAGATCGTATCCGAATATGGCTGGCCCCGGAAAACTGATATGGGCGAGAAAGCCGCCAAGTCCGCGTTCCTGATCGTGCAGCATGCACCGGCCGAGACCCAGAAAAAGTACCTGCCAGAAATGCGGAAGGCCGCAAAGGAAGGCGAGGCCGACCTGAGGAACCTGGCCATGCTGGAAGACAGGGTGCTGGTCTTCGATGGCAAGGAGCAGCTGTATGGCACCCAGGTGGCCAGGAGTGATTCCGGCGCGTTCAACTTCCTCCCGATTCAGGATATCGAGGAGCTGGATGCGAGAAGGGAGAAAATGAACCTGGGTCCCATCGCCGAGTATGCAGAGCGTTTCGGCATCCCCAGCCCGGTTAAAGACAAGTAACCTGTATCACCAGCGGCCAGTGATTTTCCGTTATGGCTGGCCGCCCTGCCACAACGTAGCGAACCCGGGCGACAGGCTGCGAGCCCGCCGGCCAACTCCGGTCCAGGGCTATCGGGTACCATGGTGGTCGTAACGGGGCCCGGGCACGATATAGAATATTGGGTTACAGCCCCAAGCCAGCCAAGGCCCACCAAACACTTCAGGAACGATCCCGCATGTCCCTCCTATTCGAAGAAATCGACAGCCAGCCCTCTCCCCTGGGAGAAATTTCCCTGCGCCGGCGACGCATCCCTGCGCTGGGCGACAGGGACATTTACGAGGTGAAGCTGGGTGAAGAATTCCTGATGTCCAGCATGTTTGTGGAGGCCGAGGAGGCCCTGTCAACGCTCGGGCTGGCTGGTGTGCAGGGCGACAGGCTCGATGTTGTCGTGGGCGGGCTGGGGCTGGGCTATACCGCCGTGGCGGCGTTAAAGGACGAGCGGATTTCCGAGCTGCTGGTGGTAGAGGCGCTGGATACGGTCATCGGCTGGCATAAAGACGAGCTGGTACCACTGGGAGAAGTCCTCAACGCGGACAAGCGCAACCGCTATGTGCAAGGCAGCTTCTTCGACCTTGCCACAGCCCCGGCTACGGGCTTTGACCCGGAGAACCCGGGCAAAAAGTTCGATGCCATCCTGCTGGATATCGACCACTCCCCTACCGAATACCTGAATGCCGCCAACGCCGGCTTCTATACCACCGGGAACCTGGCGCTGATGGCAGAGCAGCTGAAGCCCGGCGGCGTGTTTGCCATGTGGTCGCAGAACCTGCCGGAAGAGAACTTTGAGGCATTGCTGCGGACGGTGTTCGAGACGGTGGATTCCCATGTGGTGTCTTTCTATAACCCGTTCCTGAGTGGCGAATCGACCAACTCGGTCTATGTCTGCGTGAAGGGCGCCTGAAGCGCCGGACCGCGAGAGAGCCCCGAGAGCTGGTGGCTAATGGCTGATGACCGGCCGGTGCCAGCCACGCTCCGCCAGCAGCTGTACACGTTTTAGCCACAATCCTCGACAAGCAGCGCCCCGCACCCTATAGTGCGCGGCCCGCCGTACGCATCCGCGATGGCGAATCGCACTGATACCGCCCACCTCGAAGTCCCCGGGAATACGCTCTTGATCACCACCGCCAATATCACCATGCAGTTTGGTGCCCAGCCGCTGTTTGAAAACATCTCTGCCAAGTTCGGCAACGGCAACCGCTATGGCCTGATCGGGGCCAATGGCTGTGGCAAGTCCACCTTTATGAAGATCCTGAGTGGTGCCCTGGCGCCCACCGCGGGCAATGTGTCCATGGAGCCCGGCTGCACCCTGGGTATCCTGAGCCAGGACCAGTTTGCGTTCGAGGAGCATACCGTCGTCGATGCGGTCATCATGGGCGATGCCCGCCTGTGGGCAATCAAGCAGGAGCGGGACCGAATCTACTCGCTGCCGGAAATGAGCGAGGAAGACGGCATGCGCGTGGCGGAGCTGGAGGTGCAGTTCGCGGAGCTGGACGGTTACAGTGCCGAGAGTCGCGCGGGCGAGATCCTGCTGGAGGCGGGAATCGAGGAGTCGCTGCACTTCGGCCTGATGAAACAGGTAGCGCCGGGCCGCAAGCTGCGGGTGCTGCTGGCGCAGGCGCTGTTTGCGGATCCCGACATCCTGCTGCTGGACGAGCCCACCAACAACCTGGACATCCACACCATCCACTGGCTGGCGGAAGTGCTGAACCAGCGCCGCAGCACCATGATCATCATTTCCCACGACCGCCATTTCCTCAATTCGGTCTGCACCCATATGGCGGATATCGATTACGGCGAGCTGCGCATCTTCCCCGGCAACTACGAGGACTTCGTCGCGGCTTCCACACTGATCCAGGAGCAGCTGCACGCGGAGAACGCCAAGAAGACTGCGGAGCTGGAAGAACTGCAGAGTTTTGTAAACCGCTTCTCCGCCAACGCGTCCAAGGCCAAGCAGGCCAGTTCGCGGGCCAAGAAGATGGAAAAGATCAAGCTGGACGAGATCAAGCCCTCCAGCCGGGTAAAGCCCTATATCACCTTCCAGCAGTGCAGGAAGCTGCACCGGCAGGCACTGACGCTGGAAAACCTCTCCCACGGCTTTGACGGCGAACCGCTGTTTGCCGGCGGTGAGATGATCCTGGAAGCCGGCGCGCGCCTGGCGGTGATCGGCGAGAACGGCGTGGGCAAGACCACCCTGTTGCGCTGCCTGGTGGACGAGCTGCAGGCCAACAGCGGCGTGGTGAAATGGTCGGAGAATGCCGCCATCGGCTACTGCCCGCAGGACAGCAGTGCGGACTTCGACAACGACCTCACCATCTTCGAGTGGATGTCCCAGTGGCGCACCCCCAAACACGACGACCTGGCGGTGCGCGGCATGCTCGGCCGCCTGCTGTTTACCGCGGACGACGCCAACAAGAAGGCGCGGGTCTGCTCCGGTGGCGAGAAGAACCGCCTGCTTTTCGGCAAGCTGATGATGATGGACACCAATGTGCTGATCATGGACGAGCCCACCAACCACCTGGATATGGAATCCATCGAGGCACTGAACCGCGCGCTGGCCCAGTACGAGGGTACCCTGATCTTCGTCAGTCACGACCGCCAGTTTGTGTCCTCACTGGCTACGCGGGTGCTGGAGATCAAGGATCAACGGCTGTATGACTTCCAGGGCACCTACGACGAGTACCTGGTGGACCGGGCGCGAGCGGAAGCCCGCGCGGCCTGACGGCGTGCGGGGCCAGCCGGCGATGACGCAGCTCACCGGCGAGCTGCGTCAGAAACAATTGAACAATATATAGACAATCCGGCCATTTGCCGGTAGTGTGTCCACTGCTAGAAAGAAAGTCCTCTATTGATACCGCTACTTCGCTGTTTTACTCGTAATACCTCGTCCTGCAGTTTTCAAGAGTCTTTACCTCCAAGCAACACCCGCCTCCCGTAGGCAATACTCTGTTTAAATTTCAGGAATTAGTTATGTCTAATACAGTTACCGGCACCGTCAAGTGGTTCAACGAATCCAAGGGCTTTGGCTTTATCGAGCAGCAGTCCGGCCCGGACGTTTTCGCCCACTTCAGCGCGATCTCCAGCTCCGGCTTCCGCACCCTGCTGGAAGGCCAGAAAGTTGAGTTCACCGTAACTCAAGGCCAGAAAGGCCCGCAGGCTGAAAACATCGTAGTGCTGTAAGCCACCTGCAGATGTAAAAACGGGCCCTTCGGGGCCCGTTTTTGTTTGTGGGTTTCAAGCTCGAAGCCCTGCCGTTACTCCACCGCCTCACTGTCCTGCTAACCCATCACCCGCTTCCACCCGCTTCTTCCTCTCCGAAGCCTGAAGTTGCACCTGCGCCCACCGTATATATAACAGCGACATCTTAATCAGTCCTGCGTACTGACTATGCCCCTCCAGCTGTCCCATCAGATAACCCGATACTGCCCGCACCCGGAATGCCTCGCCAACCGATGCGCGACGATATTTGGTAATAACTTCTTGCCCCACGCTGAAGGAGTCTGCGCAGGCGCAATGGCTTCCCGGACCCCAGTCGTCACTGAGCACTTTATAGGCATGTTGCACGTTAACCAGCGTTCCCTGACCCGGCAGCGGCCCCGGACTACATGAATGACAGGTTGAAGAATAGTAAACGCAACCTATAATGCGAAGCGTTCTTATTCGTATAAAAGGAGAAGCCCCATGCGCGGACTGTTCGCCTCTTTGACCCTGGCCCTGGCGGCCGCCGCCTCTACCGCAATGGCAGAGGTGCAGGAATTCAAGATCACCATCAAGGATCACAAGTTCGAGCCGGCCCAGCTGACGGTGCCCGCCGGGCAGAAGGTGAAGCTGCTGGTGGTGAACCAGGACCCGACCCCGGAAGAGTTCGAGAGCTACGACCTGTACCGGGAGAAGATTGTCGCCGGCAACAGCAAGGTAGTGATCTTCCTGGACCCGATGGAGCCGGGTGAATACAGCTACTTCGGTGAATTCAACCCTGCCACTGCCCAGGGCACCATCGTCGCCCAGTAACCCAGCCGCAGGCCATTTCATGTTTAGTTCAGCGATTATTGTTTTTCGTGAGGTGCTCGAGGCGGCCCTGGTGATTACCATCGTGCTGGCCGCCACCCAGGGGGTGCTGAAGCGGCACCTGTGGATCGGTGGCGGCGTGGCTGCGGGCGTGGCCGGCGCGGTAGTGGTGGCCAGCATTGCAGAGGGAATCGCCATGTCCTTCGAGGGCATCGGCCAGGAGCTGTTCAACGCAGCGGTGCTGTTCAGCGCGGTGGCCATGCTGGCATGGCACAACCTCTGGATGTCGCGCCATGCCCGCACCCTGGTGGCCCACCTGAAGCGGGTGGGCAGCAGCGTGTCCTCCGGCGAGCTGCCCATGTATTTCCTGTCCACCGCGGTGGGCCTGGCGGTACTACGCGAGGGCTCGGAAATCGTGCTGTTTATGCACGGCTTTGCGGCCGGCGGCAGCAATGGGGTCTCCATGCTCACCGGTGGCCTGCTGGGCCTGGCCGGCGGCTGCGCCCTGGGCGCGCTGATCTATTTCGGCCTATTGCGCATCCCCACCACGCAGCTGTTCCGCATTACCGGCTGGCTAATCCTTTTCCTGGCGGCTGGCATGGCGGCCAGCGCCGCGGGCTACCTGATGCAGGCCGGGGTGATCTCCGGCAGCCGCCCACTGTGGAATACCTCGGACGTGGTTTCCCAGCACTCTTTTGCCGGACAGGTATTGCATGTGCTGGTGGGATACCAGGATCGCCCGACGGCGGTTCACCTGAGCTTCTACCTGGCCACGCTGGTGCTGATAGGCCTCGGCATGCACCTGACCAAACAGAAGGATCTGGCAGAGCCGGATCCCTCAACCATGAAAAATTGATACAACTCTCAGATTACAGGACGCTTCCCTGATGACTACTTCCAGATTTATCCCACTGGCCGCGCTCGCCATGGCAATATCTTCCTCCGCTGCGTTCGCCGGTATCGACAAGGTGTACGGCCCCCAGGTGGAAATGCACGAGCTGGAGCTGGAGATGCGTGGCACCCACGGTCTCGAGTCCTCCGACGCGCACGAGGTCAAGCTGGGCCTGGGCTACGGCGTGAACCAGACCTGGTTTGTCGAAGGCTACCTGATTGGCGAGAAAGAGGACGGCAGCTTCGAGGTTGAAGAGGCGGAAATCGAGAGTAAGTTCCAGCTGAGCGAGGCCGGCGAGTACTGGGCCGACTTCGGTGCGCTGGTAGAGCTGGAGAAGAAGCTGGAGTACGACGCATGGGAAGTGAAGGCCGGCCCGATTGTGCAGAAGCGCGTAGGCAAGTTCGTGACCACCGCCAACGTGTTCCTGGAACAGCAATTTGGCGATGAGAAAACCGAGGACGAACTGGAGGCCGTGGGCGCATTCCAGGTGAAGTACCGCATGGGCCCGAGCCTGGAGCCTGCGATGGAGTACTATGTAGACGAGTATACCCAGGCCCTCGGCCCGGTACTGCTGGGCAACAACCGCTTTGGCAACAGCAAAATGAAGTGGGAGCTGGGCGTGATGTTCGGCCTGAACGACGAAACCGAGGATGCCACCCTGCGCTGGCAGACCGAGTTCGAGTTCTGATACGCCTGCCGTATTCAGTCGAGAAGCCGCCTTCGGGCGGCTTTTTTATGCGTGTCGAACTTGTCCCTTAGCAACACCCAGGGTAAGCGTTGCAGACCAGAGTAAATGTTCAAGGAGCCATAACCCGGGGCAATCGCGCGGAAACCTTGCTGTGGCCCAAGAATTGACTGCCGGGGTTATCCCGCCTGTCTCGGTAAGCCAGGCGATTCTCCAGGCGCTATCGCGGTATTCGCCCGCAACTTCCTCTGCCACTTATTCACGCGGGTGTTCACATGGCCCAGGAGTGGCAATATCGTGACATCCCCAGCCGGGCGACTGGTCTAGAATGGCCTGAGGGCCCGGGCCATGAGCTGACGCCCGTGCCGGTACTCTCTTGAATGTCCTGACGGCTAAGCTTCGCTTGAGGATAATGGGATGGATGGCTACACCGTTACTGTGATTTTTGAGGCCAATAACGACAAAGTCGAAGAGATGGAAGAAGTAGTGAAAGAGGTCTACTTGCCCAGCATCCGCGAATCCGGCATGCGGGAATATCGCTGGTATCGTTCACGACAGAACCCGGGTACTTTCCTGCTTTTCATGACCTGGGACTCGGAGGCGGCCTTCCAGGCTCACGTCAACACAACACATATACAGAAAGCAGAGGCCGATTTCGTCGCAAAAGGTATCCTGGTAAAACCGGCACCCGAAAGTTACTGGCAATATATCAAACCATAACAATATCCTCTGGCACCCAGAGGCTAGACCCTGGAGTCCTGGAACTGCAGTTCCGCCAGGCGCCTGTATAGCGGCGATTTGTCGATAAGCTCCAGGTGCTTACCCTGTGCCACCACCTGCCCCCGGTCCAATACAGCAATCCTGTCCGCATGCAGTATTGTCGCCAGGCGGTGGGCGATGATGATTGTGGTGCGGCCCTTCATCAGTTCCTGCAGCGCCTGCTGCACGTGGTGTTCGCTCTCGGCATCCAGCGCACTGGTGGCCTCGTCCAGCAGCAGGATTTTCGGGTCCTTTAAAATCGCCCGGGCAATAGCCAGGCGCTGCTTTTGCCCGCCGGACAGGCGGGTCCCCTGCTCTCCCAGGTGGCTGTCGTACCCCTCCGGCAGCTGCTGGATAAAGTCATGGGCATGGGCCGCCTTCGCCGCCGCAATCACCTCCTCATCGGTGGCACCGGGCCGGCCGTAGCGGATGTTGTACCAGACATCGGCGGTAAACAGGGCCGGCTGCTGCGGCACCACCGCCATTTGCTGGCGCAATGAGCTGGTGCCCAGCTCGCGGATATCAACGCCGTCCAGGGTAATGCGCCCGCGCTGGGGGTCGTAGAAGCGCTGCAGCAGCTCCAGCAGGGTGGACTTGCCGGCGCCTGACGGGCCCACCAGGGCCAGGCTCTTGCCTTCTTCCACCACCAGGCTCAGCTCGCTGATCGCCGGCTGGTCCGGCCGGGAGGGGTAACTGAAATCCACCGCTTCGAAGGCCACCCGGCCTGGAGCGACAGCGCGCGCTTCTTCCTTCTCGTCGCCGCCCACGCTCGCGGGGATCTCCGCTTCCACCTGCAACAGGTCCATCAGCCGCTCGGTGGCGCCGGTGGCGCGCTGCAGCTCGCCGTAGACCTCGGAGATGGTGGCGACCGCCGACCCCATCAGCATGGCGTAAAACACAAAGGCGGCCAGGTCACCGGCGCTCATGCGTCCGGCGATCATGTCGTTGCCGCCCACCCACAGCAGGCCGCTGACGGCGCCAAACATCAGCAGTATCACCACCGCCATCAACAGTGCGCGCTGGCGAATGCGCCGCTTGGCTACGCGGAATGCGGTTTCCACTTCCCCAGCGAAGGCTTTTTTCTCGTCGCTCTCACGCGTATAACTCTGCACGGTCTTGATGTGCTGGATGATTTCCCCGGCATAACTGCCCACATCGGCAATGGAATCCTGGCTGGCCCGGGACAGCTTGCGCACCCGGCGACCGTAGAGCACGATGGGCAGCAGCACCAGTGGCACCCCCACCAGCACCATCAGGCTCAGCTTGAGGTTGGTGAACAGCAGCAACACCAGCGCACCCACAAACATCAGCGCACTGCGCAGCGCCATCGAAAAAGACGTACCAATAATGTGCTGCAGCAGGGTGGTATCGGTGGTGAGGCGGGACATGATCTCGCCGCTGCGATTGGTCTCGAAATAGCTGGGGTGCAGGGTCACGATATGGTCGAACACCGCCGTGCGCAGGTCCGCCACCACCCGCTCACCCAACCAGGACACCAGGTAATGGCGCGCGTAAGTTCCTACTGCCATCAACAGGGCCAGGGCCATCAGCACCAGTACCGCAGTTCGCAGGGCGGCACCGGAGCTTTCCACCAGTCCCTCATCCACCAGCAGGCGGATTCCCTGACCTATGGAGAGGGTAACCCCCGCGGTAAACACCAGCGCCACCCCGGCAGCCACCAGCACCATCTTGTAGGGCCGCATGAACTTCCAGAGCGCCGCCATCATCTCGCGGAAGCTCATCGCTGATGAGTTCTGCTCAGGCGTTTTCGCAACTGGGGCGGTGACACTGGGTTCTGCTGTATTCGGCATAGGCTCCTGCTGGCTGGTGTACGGGAGAAAAGTAAATCGCAGACTGGCCGGGCAACGCCGGTATTGACTTTGATCTTCTTGTGGGGGATCAATGGCCCGACACAAAATGCAGGTTACTGCTTGCTGAGTCAATTTCCGAACCGGTGAGGCAACTCCGCTCACCGGGCGTCGAAGGATAAGACTTTCCCAGAGGAGACTGGAAATGAACCCATTGCGTGGTGGTTGTGCCTGCGGCCAGGTTCGGTATGAATCCACAGCGAAACCCCTGGTGCAGTTTATCTGCCACTGCCGCGATTGCCAGCGCGCCAGCGGCAGCGCCTTTTCGGCCTCTGTATTCGTCCCGCGGGACAGGGTCACCTACCTCTCCGGGCAAATGCATCACTATGATGTAAAGGCGGAGAGCGGGCGGGAGTTGCGCCGGCAGTTCTGCAGTACGTGCGGTTCGCCGATTTCGGCCTATTGGCCGGAATCCCCGGTGGTGGAAATGCTGACCGTGGCCAGCCTGGATGATCAGGGTATCTTCACCCCCACCCATGAACTTTGGGTTTCCCGTGCGGAGGCCTGGCATCCGTTCCACCCGGATACCATCAAGGTGCCGGAAGGGCCGGCGGAGGAGGTGGTACGCGCCCCTATTCGCGCTTACTTTGCCGCGCGCCAGGGTTAACCCCCCATTGCCAGTGGAGTTGAAACCCGATGCCGGCCGGAATGAAGAAATGACGTCTATTGACCTTGTGGGCAGCCCTGAACCGGGGCTGGCGCTGTACCTCCCCAATCGGCCCCATGGCCTGGCACAACTTGTCGAGTCTCCCAGCAGCCAGCGGTTAATCGACGCCAATTCCAATCACTGGCGCAAGATTGTAACCCTGCTGGCCAAGGTTGTGAGCCCGGACGCCGCAGACTGGCGTCGCTTCAGGGATGAAGAACTGTTTCGGCACGCCGCACTGTGCTTCACTCCCAAACTTTGTGACGCCGCCTGCTGGCACTGGATCGGGGGCAAGGACAACCTGCAGCGCTTTGGCGCACTGGGGAACACCGCGCTGCCGCTGCCGGAGTGTCCTGCTGTATCTATCGACCCTGACAGGCGGCTGCTGCTGACACCTTACCCGGATTACCGGCAGCTCAGTAACGAGGTGGTAAGTCACATCCGCGCGGCGCTCGGACGTTACCGTTTTTATCAATTCTGAACCTGCCTTCGAAACGCCAGAAATACCGCCCCCCCTGCTGGCAACGATAACGACTGCCGCGGTTTCTCTACGCCCCAACTTCCACGTGTGTAAGCAGGGGGCAGGGAGAGCTGCGGCTCGCCGTTGCTAATCGTCCTGAGCCGTAACCGGAGCCGGCGACTAGACTTGCTTTCTACCTCCCTGAATCCATACACGTGTATGCCAAGGCCCGCGCCGATAGGTTTGAAGCGCTCTCTGTCCTTGCCCGTAGTGAGCTTCTACGGCATAGGCACCATTATCGGCGCCGGAATCTATGTGCTGGTGGGCAAGGTGGGGGGGGCGGCAGGCATGGCGCTTCCCTATGCGTTCCTGCTGGCGGGTATTATCGCGGGGTTTACGGCCCTGTCTTACGCGGAACTGGCGTCGCGGTTTCCTGTGAGCGCGGGTTCCGCTGCCTATATCCGGGCGGCATGGCAACGGCGCTGGCCAGCCCAGGTGGTCGGCACGCTGGTAGCCCTCACCGGCATTGTATCCGCGGCCACCATCGCCAACGGCTTTGTCGGCTACCTGGCACTTTTTATCCAGATACCGGATGCGCTGGCCATCACCCTGCTGGTTGTACTGCTGACCCTGATTGCCCTGTGGGGCATCAATGAATCTGCCCTCACCGTTATGCTGGTAACACTGATCGAAGTCGGCGGCCTGCTGTTCGTGATCTATGCCAGTCGCCAAGCCATTCCCGCCAATACGTGGGGTGAGATTATTGCCCCACCCGAATGGGGTGCCGTGCCCGGCCTACTCGTAGGCAGCTTCCTGGCCTTCTATGCGTTTATCGGTTTCGAGGATATGGTCAACACCGCCGAGGAAGTAAAAGAACCACGCAAAACCCTGCCGCAGGCGATACTGCTGGCGATCAGTACATCGACAGTGCTGTATATGATGATTGCCGCCCTGGCGGTGCGCACCCTACCGGTAGCGGAGCTGGCGCAAAGCGAGGCGCCGCTGGCTACCATGGTAACCAGCGCGGGTTATTCCCCCACGTTTATCGGCGTTATCAGCCTGTTCGCCGTGGTCAACGGTGCATTGGTACAGATCATTATGGCGTCAAGGTTGGCGTACGGCATGGCAAAACAAAAGATGGCACCCCGCATCCTGGCACACATCAATGCAAGGACGCGTACACCGGTAATAGCCACCCTGCTCATCGGCGCGCTGATCCTCACCTTCGCGCTGTGGCTGCCACTGACGGCACTGGCGAAGATCACCAGCTTTATCATGCTGCTGGTATTCTGCCTGGTAAACAGCGCACTGCTCACCATCAAGGTCGGAGGGGCCGCCCGCGAGGAAGGCGTAATCTGTTACCCCGCCTGGATACCCGCGACAGGCCTGCTCTCCTGCCTGGGCCTGATGAGCTTCTCGGCATTCGGCTGAGCAGGTTCCAGTTACGCTTTCCCGCAGGCAATCAGCCCTGTTGCCTTACATCCCGATGAGGCCCAGGTCACACACCAGTGAATAAACAGACGCTACGGTATTCCGGTTGCAAGCTGCCTCCATATACTGAATACACTTGCCTGAGACCTCTCACTGCCGGGGTACCTTTCGTGACGAAAAAGAATCCTCACGTCGATCGTTTCTTCATTTCTGCCAGATCATGGCAGGATGAGTTTAATGCGCTCCGCGCTTTGCTACTGCAGAGTGAACTGGACGAACAGCTGAAGTGGGGCAAGCCCTGTTACACACTGGGAGACAGTAATGTCGTCATCATGCAGGGCTTCAAGGAGTTCTGCGCCCTCCTGTTCACCAAGGGCGCCCTGCTACAGGACCCGGACTGGATACTCGAAAAGCCCGGCGAAAACACACAATCGGCACGCCGCATACCTTTCACCAGCGCACAGCAAATTAACGAGTTAAAAGGCAGCCTCGGTCGTTACATTGCCGATGCCATCGATGTTGAAAGGTCTGGAAGGAAGGTGGCCTTCAGGCAGACAGAAGACTTTGCCGTGCCGGAGGAATTCCAGCGCAGACTGGATGCCATGCCCGAATTGAAAGCCGCTTTTGCTGCCTTAACACCAGGACGGCAGCGTGGCTACCTGCTTCACTTTGGTGGCGCCAGGCAATCGAAGACGCGGGCATCCCGGGTGGAGAAATGCATCCAGGATATACTCGACGGAAGGGGATTGAACGATCGGTAACCGGATCCGGCGCAGCGCGGCGCAATGGTAAGTGAGGGGGCCTGTTCAGACAGCCCCCTGGCATTGGCAATAAACAGTTACCGGAACATCAATTCCGGGTTCACCATCGATTTCATCTCCAGCACATTGCCATTCGGGTCCTTGATAAAAAAGGTTTCCTGCTCGTACTCATCCCCGACGAAGCGACGATAGGGCTTGTCGAGGTACTCGAGGCCGGCCTCTTCGATACGACCTTTCAGCGCCTGGAACTCATCGTCCGGCAGGTGGATACCAAAGTGCGGGACGGCGACGGCACCCATATCCACTTCATGGCGCACATTGGGCAATTGCTCCTCGCTCTGGTGCAGGGTCAGCTCGTTGCCCCAGAAGTCGATATCCACCCAGCGACCTTCCTCGCTGTTGCCGGTCTTGCATCCCAGCACATCGCAGTAAAACGCCTTGGCTTTTTCCAGGTCACCGGCGGGAATGGCCAGGTGCAGACAGTTGGATTTCATGGTGCCTCCATCACGTTATTCTTTTTAGAAAGACTTGGCGAAAGAAATATGGTCACGCCAATCTTTATCACAATGTTATGAACATCCTAATAATATCTTTGCCGGCGCAAGAATCATAGTTAACGCCGATATAAACGGCTCATAGTGATTTAAGCGTCATGCTCGATTCCGGATAGGATTCAATCCATGCACATCGCGCGCAGGGAACCCTCCGGTGGTGGCCGGGCAGTCGGGCGGGCGGTGAAGTATTTTCCAATGCTTCCCGAAGTGGGAGGCGCGGCTGTTTATAGTAAGCATCAATGAGCCAGATATAATTTTTCTATCACATTAGATTGGTCTCCTCTATTAAAGCGATAACAAGGTCTAATTTCCTTCATATTGCGCAACCCTATAGCCTTCATCGTTGTAATCGATGATGACAATAAGGGACGCAACCCAATGTTCAAGAAAAGCCTACCCATAGCTGCGGCACTTGCCGTTGCCATTGCCGGCAGCGCGAGCGCCAGTGACACTCCCATGTCCAACCAGGACTGGTGGCCGGAAAAGCTCTACCTGCAGCCCCTGCGACTGCACGCCGCAAAATCCAACCCGATGGACGAGGACTTTGATTACGCCGAAGCGTTCAGGAGTCTCGACCTGGATGCGGTAAAGAAAGATATCGAGAAGGTGCTGACCACCTCGCAGGATTGGTGGCCTGCTGACTACGGTCACTACGGCCCCTTCTTTATCCGCATGGCCTGGCACAGTGCCGGCACCTACCGCGTATACGACGGTCGGGGCGGGGCCGGTGGTGGCCAGCAACGCTTTGAGCCGCTGAACAGCTGGCCCGACAACGGCAACCTGGACAAGGCGCGCCGCCTGCTGTGGCCGGTGAAGCAGAAGTACGGCAACAAGATTTCCTGGGCCGACCTGATGGTGCTGGCCGGTAACGTTTCACTGGAGTCCATGGGCTTCGAGACTTTCGGTTTTGCCGGTGGCCGCGAGGACGACTGGGAGGCCGACGTGGTTTACTGGGGCTCCGAACGCGAATGGCTGGGTAACGACAAGCGTTACCAGGGCGACAGGAAGCTGGAGAAGCCCCTGGCCGCGTCACAGATGGGCCTGATCTATGTGAACCCGGAGGGCCCCGACGGCAACCCGGACCCGAAGGCTGCCGCCAAGCGCATCCGCGAAACCTTCGGCCGCATGGCCATGAACGATGAAGAGACCGTGGCACTGATCGCCGGTGGCCACACCTTTGGCAAGGCCCACGGTGCGCACAAGCCGGAAGAGTGCGTGGGCGCAGCCCCGGCCGGTGCCGACATCGAGGCACAGGGCTTCGGCTGGAAGAACAAGTGCGGCAAGGGTAACGCGGAAGACACCGTCACCAGTGGCCTGGAAGGCGCCTGGTCCGCCAACCCGATTGCCTGGAGCTCGCAGTTCCTGGACAACCTGTTTGGCCTGGAGTGGAAGAAAACCAGGAGCCCGGCCGGCGCCACCCAGTGGGAGCCGGAAAATGCAGAACAGGTGAAAATCGTTCCGGATGCGCATGTCGCCAACAAGCGCCACGCACCGATGATGTTCACCACCGACCTGTCCCTGCGCTTCGACCCGGAATACCGGAAGATCGCCAGGCGCTTCCAGGAGAACCCGGAAGCGTTCCAGCAGGCTTTCGCCAGGGCCTGGTTCAAGCTGACCCACCGCGACCTGGGGCCGCGAGCGTTGTACCTGGGTGACGAGGTACCTGAGGAAACCCTGGTCTGGCAGGACCCTATCCCGGCAGTGGACTACACGCTGGTCGACGATGGCGATATCCGGGAACTGAAAGCAGAAGTGCTGGAGAGCGGCCTGTCGGTACCGGAACTGGTGCGCACCGCCTGGGCTTCTGCCTCCACCTTCCGTGGCACCGATATGCGCGGAGGTGCCAACGGTGCACGCATTCGCCTGGCGCCGCAGAATGACTGGGCCGTTAACGACCCCGCGGAACTGGACCGGGTGCTGGATCGCCTCGAACGCATCCAGAAGGACTTCAACCGCAAGGCTTCCGGCAATAAGCAGGTATCCCTGGCGGACTTGATCGTGCTCGGTGGTGCAGCTGCCATTGAACAGGCGGCCGAAAAAGCGGGCCACGATATCGAGGTGCCGTTTACCCCCGGCCGTAACGATGCCACCCAGGCGCAGACTGATGTCCAGGCCTTCAGCTTCCTGGAGCGCAAGGCCGACGGCTTCCGCAATTACTACACCGAGGATGCGCACTTCGCACCCGTGGACATGCTGGTTGACCGCGCCAACCTGCTGACACTGAGCGTGCCGGAAATGACGGTACTGGTCGGCGGCATGCGTGCCATCGGTGCCAATCACGATGACGTGAAGCACGGCGTGTTTACCGATCGCCCGGGTGCACTGACCAACGACTTCTTCGTCAACCTGCTGGATATGTCCACCAAGTGGTCGAAGTCTCCCGAGGAGAACGGCCTGTACGAAGGCTATGACCGCAAGACCGGCAAAATGAAATGGACCGCCACTCCGGTTGACCTGATCTTCGGCTCCAACTCCGAACTGCGTGCTGTGGCCGAGGTGTATGCCATGAACGGCAACCAGGAGAAGTTCGTGCAGGACTTCGTCGACGCCTGGACCAAGGTCATGACCCTGGACCGGTTCGACCTGGAGAGATCCTGATCCAGGCGATGGTGAACCGCTGATACAATGCGGGAAACCAAAAGGGCGGCCATCGGGTCGCCCTTTTTTTATGGCTTTTGTCAGGCATCTATGTGCCGCGATGACCCTGCTAGCCAATCATCTTGCGCAGCGAGTCCTCGATCCGGCCGCCGCAATAGCCCCGGCCCATTTCCTCCCGCTGCTTCTCCAGGAAATACCTGATTTGCGGGCGAGCCTCCACCCGCTGGCACAGGCCGGCAATATGCGGCGCGTTCTCCAGCAGGTCCCCTTCCAGCTCCGGGAACGAATAAATCATGGTCCCGAACAGGGCGGTGATGGCGATATCGGCTACCGTCAGCCGTGCCCCCAGCAGGAAGCCCGCGCCATTGCTGCCGCCGCCTTTCAGCCCGTGCTGCAGGCCCGTGTTCTCGAATACCTGCATCCACTCGGGCAGGCGCGCGTAGCGGAATGCGTCCCAGCTGTCCCGGGTCCACATCAGCTGCCCGTTGCTGTTGGTGATTTCCATCAGCACGTCGTTACAGTCCAGGATTGCCTTCAGCGCCAGCGTATGGGTTTCGGCACGCCTGGGCAGGTAATCGTATTCGCGCCCCAGGTGCATCAGGCAGGCCGGCATCTGGGCAAAGTAGGTTTTGCTCTTGCATTCGTAGAGATAGGGCGGTGCCATGCCAGGGTTATGGAGTCCCCGGCTGCGTTCCGGGTAAATTTCCCCGGCGTCGTGCCGTTCATACTGCGCCCCAACCTCCTCCAGGAACAGCTGGATAAAGTTGCCACGAAACGGCAGGTCCCAGTAAAACAGTTTGTAATCCAGCAAGGCTTCCCCCCTGGCTTGGCGGGTTCAGGTATGGAATCACCGGCCCGGGGCAATCGATGCGGCCGGGCGCCTAAAGCTTAGCAAAGCGCCGGGAGACGCCATAACGCCGCTATTTTGGCGCATAAAGCCTTCGTATAAATTTACGCCGGCTGAAATACTTGCCATGATGTTGTCTGCTGCGATTTAAAAAAGCCTGATAGCGCGCAGCTGCCACTGCGACAACACCACCGGCACGTTGTACCGCCAGCCCTCCTGACTGAACGGGATTCCTGCCTATGCCCGAACGCTGTGCCGCCGCCGAGACCCTCGGCCTGGATAGCCATACATTCAAGGACCTGGAGATTTTTGAAGCCGGCACCGGCCAGGCCAGCCTGTTCGACTTCTGTAACCAGTCGCGCACCGAGGGCGGTGCCGCTGTGCTCCGCCAACGCATGAAGCACCCCTGGTCCACTGCCGCGCGGATTCGCAGCACGCAGGAATCCCTTACCTTTATTGCCGCCCATCCACAGGCATTCAGAAAATTGCCTTCGGCCTATGTCATCGACAGTACAGAGGCCTATATACGTGAGATCCTGCCTGCAGTGGATTACCGCAACCCTATCGAGTTCGCGCTGGGTGCGCTGCAGATGTGGAGCAACCAGGACAGTCACTATTTCAGCATCGTGCGAGGTGTGCAGGCTACCGCCAGGATGATTCGGGCACTGCGCACCTTCTTACGCCAGCCCGAGCTCACGTCGCTCAGCGGTGAGCTGGTTCCCCTCATCCGGGAAATGCGGTCACTACTGAAGCGCCCGCTCATATCGCGCGCTCCCGACCACGAGATCGGCCACTGGGGCATGTGGCGCATCCTGCGGCTGGACCAGGTCCTGCGGACGCTGGAAAAGATGACTGTCACACGCCTGCTGGAACTTACCTACGAAATCGATGCACTGTTCGCAATGGCGGAGGCCACGCGCAGGCATGGATTCAGTATGCCGGTGATTGAAGGGGGGCTACCGCAGGTGCGGGTAGAGGGCCTGGTACATCCCTACCTGGAGCGACCGGTGGCAAACCCGGTTGACCTCAACCAGGACCAACGGGTGCTCTTCCTCACCGGCCCCAATATGGCCGGTAAAACCACTTACCTGCGCGCATTCGCAACCGCCGTTTACCTGGCCCACCTGGGCATGGGCGTGCCCGCGACCAGTTTCCGCTTCGTGCCTGTGCAGTGGCTGTTCAGCTCCATCTCCCTCTCCGATGACCTGCGCGCAGGCGTCAGCTATTTCCGTGCCGAGGCGCTGCGCGTCAAGGCGGTGGCGCAGGCAGTGGCAGGGGGGCAGAATGTTGTGGCCCTGATGGACGAGCCGTTCAAGGGGACCAACGTCAAGGACGCCTTTGATGCTTCCCTGGCGATCCTGCAGCGCCTGTCCGCGAGGGAGAACTGCCTGTTCATGTTCTCATCCCACCATATTGAACTCGGTGATCACCTGCACGTCGCCAACGGCCAGGTCGACTGCCGTTACTTCGAGGCGGAAGAGACCGGTGGACGCTTGCGCTTCAATTACCGGCTGCGCAGCGGCATTTCAGAACAGCGACTGGGTATGCGGGTGCTACGGGAAGAAGGGATTTTCGAACTCCTCGACGATCACTCAACCGCAGTCCAACCCGGGCGCGCCGCGATAGGGAGCTGAACACTCCACCAGGCCGGTGCCGGACCTACTGCCCATCTCGAAACCGGAATAATTTCCCCCGAACTCTGCATAATTGCGAACCACTATTTCGGCAGCATGACCAGACGGGCAATCCGCACGGTAAAAAGTTGGAAATTCAGTCATAAATCCGGTAAATTCCGCGCTCATTTTTTAACCAGCCGCCAAGTGGAGCGGCTGTAGACGCCAGCGCGGGGCCCGCATGATCCGCGTATTGCCGACTCAGAGGTACCGATGAAGCTGTCCAAGTCCCTGTCCCTGTTGGCCGCAGGCCTTGCCTCCCTCTCCCTGACCTTTGTCGCCCACGCAGAAATGCAGTGGCAGGACAACAGCCTGAGCTTCCTGTATGGCAATGGCTACAAGGTCGACTACAGCCTGGACACGGACGATGCCAGTCGCAGCGTGGTGACCTTTGAGCACGCCAGCGGCCACAGCTGGGGCGACCTGTTTATATTCTCCGACTACCTGGCCTCAGACGCGGGCTCTGACGAACTGTATACCGAAGTGTCACCGCGCCTGAGCCTGGGCAAGCTGGGCGGACGGGACCTTTCATTCGGGCCGGTGAAGGATGTGCTGGCAGCGGGGACGCTGGAATTCGGCAATATGGATGACCCGCACCGCCTCACTGCCACCGGCCCCCACTTCACCAACAAGCTGGCCGGCGTCGGCTTTGACCTGGCGGTGCCGGGCTTCAATTATGTGCAGGCCAATTTCTACCACCGCAACAATGATGACAGGGCCGATAACGAGCAGCTGACCCTCGTGTGGGCATTGCCGTTTGCCCTGGCTGGGGCGGACTTCCTCTACGACGGTTTTATCGATTGGACCAGCGCTTCAGCGGACGCGCACCCCAGTATGAATTTTGCATCCCAGCTGAAATGGGATGTCGGCGCCCACTGGGGCCAGCCGAAATCCCTGTATGCAGGCATAGAGTACGTGCATTGGAACGATAAATTCGGTATCAAGGACGGTTCCTTTGGTATCGACTCCAATGAGCGCAATGTGAACCTGCTGCTCAAGTATCACTTTTAAGTATTACCTCCGGGATTTAACCAGACCATGAACCAGACTCCTGCTTCCGCGACCGACAAGTCCGCAGTTCCCCAGTCGATCGGGAAACCCCCACTGCTGGAACGCCTCTTCAAGCTGTCCGAGCGCCAGTCCAGCGTGCGCCAGGAAGTGATCGCCGGCGTAACCACGTTCCTGACGATGGCTTACATCATCTTTGTAAACCCGAATATCATGGCTGCTGCAGGCATGGACAAGGGCGCCGTGTTCACGGCAACCTGCCTGGCGGCCGCCGTCGGCTGCCTCATTATGGGGCTCTACGCCAATTACCCGTTCGCCCTGGCGCCGGGCATGGGCCTGAATGCCTTCTTCAGTTTCGTGGTCGTCGGCGAGATGGGCTATAGCTGGCAGGTGGCCCTGGGCGCGGTGTTTATCTCCGGCGTGGTATTCCTGCTGCTGAGCATCTTCAAGGTGCGGCAGTGGATCATCGACAGTATACCCATGTCGCTGCGGCAGGCGCTGGCGGCGGGTGTGGGCCTGTTCCTGGCGATTATCGCCCTGAAGAGCGCGGGTATCGTGGTCGCCAGCCCGGCCACCCTGGTGACCCTGGGCGACATGACTTCCAGCAATGCCATCCTCGCCGCGCTGAGTTTCTTCCTGATTACCGCACTGGCATTCCGGCGCATGCTGGGCGCTGTGATGATCGGCATTCTTGTCACCACTGCAATCTCGCTGGTACTTGGCAAGGTGGAGTACGCCGGCCTGGTCTCCGCCCCGCCAAGCATGGCGGCCACCTTTATGCAGCTGGATATCGCCGGCGCCTTTGAAGTGGGCATGATCAGCGTGATCTTCGCCTTCCTGTTCGTGGACCTTTTCGACACCGCCGGTACCCTGCTGAGCACCGCCGACCGCGCCAAGCTACTGGATAAAGCGGGCAAGCTGCCGGGCATGGGCAAGGCCCTGATGGCAGACAGCTCCGCTTCGGCCGTGGGCTCACTGCTGGGCTCCTCCACCACGACCACCTATGTGGAAAGCACAGCGGGCGTCGCCGCCGGCGGCCGCACCGGACTGACTGCCGTGGTCTGTGCAGGCCTGTTCCTGCTGGCCCTGTTCTTCTCGCCGCTGGTGGGCATGGTGCCCGCCTATGCTACCGCCGGAGCCCTGATGTACGTGGCAGTGCTGATGACTTCCGGCCTGTCCTCCATCGACTGGGATGACATCACCGAAGCCGCACCGGCGGTCATCGCCGCGGTGATGATGCCGCTGTCGTTCTCCATCGCCAACGGCATTGCACTGGGCTTTATCGCCTACGCGGTGATCAAGACCTTGAGCGGCCGCAGCCGGGATGTCAGCATCAGCGTTTACTTCCTGGCGGCCCTGTTCATCGCCAAGTTCATGTTTTTCTAAGGGGTCCTTCCAATGAGCAACAACGTGAAGAAGCATTTTATCAGCGCGCATCAACTGCTGACCGACTCCTATGCACTGGCGGAACAGGTCTTCCAGAGCGGCTTTCGCCCCAACTATATCGTCGGCGTGTGGCGCGGCGGCGCGCCCGTGGGCATCGCCGTGCAGGAGTTGCTGCACGTGATGGGCGTGGATGCGGACCATATCGCCATCCGCACCTCGTCCTACACCGGCATCGGCCAGCGGGACAAGCACGTGCGCGTGCACGGCCTGACCTACCTGATCAAGCGCCTGGAGTCCCACGACAACCTGCTGATTGTGGATGACGTACACGATTCCGGCCTGAGCATCGACCAGACCATCAAGGACCTGCACAAGGCCTGCAAGAAAAACACGCCGGAAATCCGCGTGGCCACCCCTTACTACAAGCCGGCAAACAACAAGACCGAGCGCGAGCCTGATTACTACATTCACAAAACCAGTGAATGGCTGGTATTCCCGCACGAGATTGACGGCCTGTCCCGCGAGGAAATCCTCGAGTACAAACCGGAGCTGGCCCCCTATATCGACCGTATTGCCACACCGGCCTGATAATGCCAGGCCCGGGGCGCACCCGCGCCCCGGGCACTTGCGCTGATACTCTGCGCAACCCTCGCCCCACGCCACGCCCCATACCAGAAAGCATCCCTCCCCCATCCGGCGGCAGAGGACCAGCAAGCTCACTACAGCCGCGGGCAAAAATATCGGGTGTGTCGACTACAAATGAATTACCCGCCCAACCAAATTGCACTATCGTACCCGAAAGAATTACAGGGGCTTACATCGGCTCGTACCACTTGTACGTGAATGCTATAAAACATGCCAGAGAGGAACACACGTGGCACAGCGGCCGTCACAGCGTGCCGGAAACCTGACCGGTCGCCTCCGCCGGGGAAAAGGATTTACGGATGAAAGCACTGCTTATCAATGTCACGGGACTGGTCGGCTCCTGGCACCTGATCGACGTCGCGTCGGATAACGTCATGCGATCGGGAATTGCCCCGGTCATTTTTTCATTCTTCCTGATATCGAGCCTGCTCTGGCTGATCGTTGCCTTTGGCCGGAATCAGCGCGTGACCGTTAGCCACTACTCCTCTGCCGACTCCCCGGGTATTTCCCATGGAGAACATGCGGGGGGCGGGGACGGTGGCGGCGATGGGGGGGCCTAGCCGGCAGCCAATGCTTAAATAAAAGTGCAACAGGTCAGCGTGCCCGGTTTATCTGGCGCCGGCGGAACGGTATCCTTGCCCGCAATAGTACAAGAGTAGAAGTTACTGGCATCTGGTTACCAGATAAGCGACTTCGGTTGA
Organism: Microbulbifer sediminum; assembly: GCF_021729035.1. Lineage (GTDB taxonomy): Bacteria > Pseudomonadota > Gammaproteobacteria > Pseudomonadales > Cellvibrionaceae > Microbulbifer > Microbulbifer sediminum. Next base: position 250,139 of record NZ_JAJSAP010000003.1, read on the forward strand.
TGGCAGGCAAGCCCGGCACTTATGAATTACCCCGACATCCACATTCCCGGTTACACGATCCATGGGCAGATCGGCCACGGTGGAATGGCTTCGGTTTACCTTGCCACCCAGGAATCCCTCAACCGCAAGGTGGCCATCAAGGTACTGCGCAACAGCGCAGAAGATGGTGTCAACGAGCGCTTCATCAAGGAAGCGCACTTTATCGCCAGCCTGGCCAACCCGCACATCATTACCATCCACGATATCTCGACCCTGGCGAACGGCGATTACTATATCGCCATGGAATATGTGGGCGATGGCGACCTGGCGGATAACCGGCACCACTTTCGCGAGCCCGCCGCAATATTGCAGCTGATCCGGCAAATCGCCCAGGGTCTGGCCGTGGTCCATGATCGTGGCATCATCCACCGCGACGTCAAACCGGCCAATATCCTTTTCCGCGAGGATGGCACGGCGGTGCTGACCGACTTCGGTATCGCCAAGGATGTGGATAACAATTCCGACCTGACCCAGGCGGGCTCCAGCCTGGGCAGCCCTGCCTACAGCAGCCCGGAACAGGCCCAGGGACAACCGCTGGATATCACCACCGATATCTACAGCCTCGGCGTCATCCTGCTGGAGCTGCTGCTCGGCTATAACCCGTACCGGGGTGACAGCCATACCAGTACCGCCATCAACCATATCCAGCGACCGATACCGGCACTGCCGGACGAGTTCGCCTACCTGCAGCCGTTGCTCGACCCCATGCTGGCCAAGCAACCGGCGGACCGGTTCCAGTCCTGTCACGAGCTGGCGGACACCATTGCAACAATGGCGGATGCCCCGGCCGGGGTGCGTACCACGACTGCCCGTGCGCCAGCACTGGTGCCCCCCCGCTGGCTGAAAGGGAAAATGGTCCCCCTTGCCGGCGCCGGCGCCGGCCTGGTGGCAATCGCATGTGTCATCATGGCACTGACCTACGAGAGCGAGACCGACCGCAGGATCCGCGAACTGCTGCAGCGCGCGGAGCAGGGGCTGGCAGAGGGCCGCTATATATCCCCCGAGCAGGACAACGCGCGCTATTACTACCGCCAGGTACTGCTGCTGGATGACAACAATCCAGCAGCGGCCCGGGGACTGCGGGCGGTAACAAAGAAGCGCATCGAGGCACTGGTTATCCTTGGCGCAGAGGCACTGGAGCACGATCGCCTGCACCGCCCCAAGGATGACAATGCCATCCACTACTATCGCGAGGCCCTGACCCTGGATCCCGACAACCCCCAGGCCACAGCCGGGATCGGGCAGGTGACCGCGGAATATATCCGCCGCGCCCGCGCGGGACTGCTCGAGGATGACCTGGAGCGTGCGGACTACAACGTGAAATGGGGCCTGCGCATCAGCCCGGATAACCGGGATCTGCTGGCCCTGCGTTCAGAGCTGGACGAGAAGATGCCGGCGGCGAAGAAATTTATTCGCGACGTGTTCGGCAAGCTGCGCGAGGCGGTCGACAGCGAAGAAGGCTGATCGGTTGCGCCAGGTCGCAGCAATATGAAGCATTCTGCCCCCCTCCCATCAGTGAGCGTGCGCTTCGGCAAGACACTCCCACAGGGTAGCCACGATCCGTGAGGGCTTCGGGGATATCCGCTGGATCGCCACGAACTCGCACCGGTACTGGTAACGCTGCGGACAGATCGTCCGGATTTCCCCGTTTTTTACAAACGTTTCCCCATAGTGATCGGGCAGGTAGCCGATATAGCGGCCCGATTGCAGGCAATGGACGATGGCCTCCTGGTCGTTGACGGTGATATCCCGTTCCAGGCCCAGCCGGTTACCCACTTCCATGTTCGGGGAGTGGTAACCCAGGCCGGCATACTTGCAGCGACGAACTGCATCGTCGTCGATTGAGATATCCGCAGTATCGAACAGGGGATGGCGCCAGCCGCAGTAGAGGTACATCTGCTCCTCGAACAGGTGCTGGTATTCGAGGCTGGGGGAGGCGCGGTGGGCCGGGATCACCCCCAGCTGGAAGCGGCCTTCCATGACCCCGCGCTCGATCTCGTTGATCGGCTCGATGTGAATATCCAGGCTAACCTCCGGCGCCAGGTCGTCAAAGTGACGCAGGGCATCGGCGATATGGGCCGCGGGGTTGGTGACCATCTTGTCGAACAGGGCGATGGATACGTGCCCGGTCATGCGCTTGTGCACATCCGCCACCTCGCCCCGGAACGCCTCCAGTGAGGCGAGCAGCTTTAGTGTCGCCTGGTAGATCTGGCGTCCCTCATCCGTGAGCGCAAAACCACCGCGTCCGCGCCGGCACAGGGTCACTCCCAGCCGCACTTCCAGGTCCTTGATATGGCGGCTGATGGTGGAGCGCCCCACGTTCAGCTCCAGCTCGGCCGCGGAGAAGCCTCCCGCCTCGGCTACTGCCCGGAAGACTCGCAGCAGGCGCAGGTCGATGTCGGAGAGCTGACCCAGCAGGGCCGCCTGTGTACGTGCCATATTTCCCCCATGCGCCTGCCCCTGAACGGCCCCGGCCAGCCTCATCACAAGGCCGGGCAGCTCGCGGAACCTTGGTTGCATATTGATGAAACTAAAGATCGATAACTTGCAGTTTATGCAACTTTCACACTCACCTAAAGTCCCTCCATCGACACAACAGATCCGCGTATTCCGGGAGAATAAGAATGAGTGAAAAGTACGCCGGGCTGAGCCAGTCACAGCTGGATGCCCACTGGATGCCCTACACGGGCAACCGCCAGTTCAAGCGGGATCCCCGTATCATCACCGGCGCCGATGGCTGCTACTACACCAGTGCCGACGGCCGCCGCATCTTCGATGGCCTCTCGGGCCTGTGGACCTGTGGCGCTGGCCACAACCGCGCGGAAATCGCCGAGGCGGTGAGCAGGCAACTGTCCACGCTGGACTACTCCCCCGCCTTCCAGTTCGGGCACCCCGGAGCCTTCGAGCTGGCCGAGCGTATCACCCGGTTCATGCCCGAGGGCCTGAACCGGGTCTTCTTCACCGGTTCCGGTTCCGAGTCCGCCGAAACCTCGCTGAAGATCGCCCGCGCTTACTGGCGCAAGAAGGGCATGCCGTCAAAGACGAAGCTGATCGGCCGCGCCAAGGGCTACCACGGGGTGAACTTCGGCGGCATCAGCGTCGGCGGCATCGGCGCCAACCGCGCTCTCTATGGCGCTGCGGTGGATGCCGACCACCTCGCCCATACGGTGTTGCCGGAGAACCGCTTCAGCAAGGGAATGCCCGATGAGGGCGCGCACCTGGCGGATGAGCTGCTGGAGCTGGTGGCCCTGCACGATGCCTCCAACATCGCCGCGGTGATCGTCGAACCCATGGCCGGTTCCGCCGGGGTACTGCCGCCGCCCCGGGGCTACCTGCAGCGCCTGCGCGAAACCTGTGACCAGCATAATATCCTGCTGATCTTCGACGAGGTCATCACCGCCTTCGGCCGCATGGGCGCCGCCACCGGCGCCGAGGCGTTCGGCGTGACACCGGACATCATCAACACCGCCAAGCAGCTGACCAATGGCGCCGTGCCCATGGGCGCAGTGATCGCCCGGCAGGAGATCTACGACACCTTTATGGAGCAGGGTGGCCACGACTACCTGCTGGAACTGCCCCACGGCTACACCTATTCCGCTCACCCGGTGGCCTGTGCTGCGGCCCTGGCGTCCCTGGAAATCCTGGAAAAGGAAAACCTGTTTGCCCGCGCAGGCGAGCTGGCCGCGATACTGGAAGACCGTGTGCACCAGCTGCGCGGTACGCCACTGGTCACAGATATCCGCAACTGCGGCGTAGCCGCGGGCCTGACCATCGAGGCGGCAGCGGGCGAACCGCTGCTGCGGCCCTACCAGATTGCGATGAAGATGTGGGAGAAAGGCTTCTATGTGCGCTACGGTGGGGACACCGTGCAGCTGGGTATGCCCTTTGTGGCCCAGCCGGAAGAGATCGATAACCTGGTCAGCGCCCTGGGCGATGTTATCAAGCAGGTTGCCGACTCCCAGTGAGGGAAGCGCCCGGCAAGAAGCCCGGGCAACGCGCTGCGCCCCGGGGTTATAGTCACCGGCGTTACCAATAAAAACAGATCAGAAAATTTAAGAATAGAAAGAGGTTTACTCATGAATATTGTGGGTCATTACATCAACGGGCAGGTCAGCGAGGCCGCCGAGCGCACCCAGGACGTCTTCAATCCGGCTACTGGCGAAGTCACCAAACAGGTGGCGATTGCCGCGAAGGATACCGTGGAAGAGGCCATCGCCGTGGCCCAGGCCGCCTTCCCCGCCTGGCGCCGCACCCCCCCGGCCAAGCGGGCCAAGATCATGTTCCGCTTCAAGCATCTGCTGGAAGAGAATGCCGGCAAGATCTGTGCCCTGATTGGCGAGGAGCACGGCAAGATCTCCCACGATGCCATGGGCGAGCTGACCCGCGGTATCGAGAATGTCGAATACGCCTGTGGTGGCGCCAACCTGCTGAAAGGCGAGCACAGCCGCAATGTAGGGCCGGACATCGACTCCTGGAGCGAAATGCAGCCGCTGGGCGTGGTGGCCGGCATCACGCCGTTCAACTTCCCCGCCATGGTGCCACTGTGGATGTTCCCGCTGGCCATCCTGTGCGGTAACACCTTTGTACTCAAGCCCTCCGAGCGCGACCCGTCCGCCGCGCTGTTCCTGGCCCAGCTGATGCAGGAAGCCGGCCTGCCCGACGGCGTGCTCAATGTCGTCAACGGCGATAAGGTCGCAGTGGATACCCTGCTGACTGACGAGCGCGTGCAGGCGGTGAGCTTTGTGGGATCCACCCCGATTGCCGAGTATGTCTACGCCACTGCCAGTGCCCACGGCAAGCGTTGCCAGGCCCTGGGCGGCGCCAAGAACCATGCCATTGTGATGCCCGATGCCGATATGGACAACGCCGTCGCCGCTCTCACCGGGGCCGCCTTCGGCTCGTCCGGCGAGCGCTGCATGGCCCTGTCAGTCGCCGTGTGCGTGGGCGACGAGGCTGCGGATGCGCTGGTTGGCAAAATGAGTGAGGCAATGCAAAAGCTGAAAGTGGGCGCCTACACCGACAGCAGTAACGATTTCGGCCCGGTGATCACAGAGGCCCACAAGAACAAGGTCGACGGTTATATCGCCAGTGCTGCGGAGCAGGGAGCCACTATCGTAGTGGATGGCCGCGATCCGCAGGTGAAGGGCTATGAGAACGGCTTCTTTGTCGGCGGTACCCTGATCGATAATGTGAAGCCGGGCATGACCTGCTATGAGGAGGAGATCTTCGGGCCGGTGCTGCTGGTGGTACGCGCCGCGAGCATGGAAGAAGCCATGGAGATGATCAACGACCACGAATACGGCAACGGTACCTGCATTTTTACTCGCGACGGTGAGGCCGCCCGGTACTTCAGCGACAACATCCTGGTGGGGATGGTGGGCATCAATGTACCGCTGCCGGTGCCGGTGTCCTACCACAGCTTCGGCGGCTGGAAGCGCTCGCTGTTCGGTAGCCTGGGCACCTACGGCCCGGACGGTGTGCGCTTCTACACCAACCGCAAGACCATCACCCAGCGCTGGCCGTCCAGTGGTGTGCGTGAGGGGGCCCAGTTCTCGTTCCCGAGTAACTGAATAAGCTCAGGCCAACCGCATCACCGATGCGGTTGGCTCCCCCTGCCGGCTACCCGGCCAGGTCCTGCAACAAGTGCTCTATGCCGGATTATCCAGGAGATCGTTGATTACCATCACCCCGGCGATAAAGCCTTCATGCGCCGCGCCTATAAGCGTCGAAAAGCGCGTCTTTGCATCCCCCACAATAAACACGTCACCCAAACCGGTACGCCCGAACTGGTCAGTTTCATACAGCTCCCTGTTCGTCATCGGGTTCAGTTTTTTACTGGTATAGATACTGTCGATCAGGTGATTTGGATGGGATTCCATGTCGGACACAAAGATTGCATCCGCCGGGATGACCTCCCCCTCCTCAGTAATGAGGCTTTTCAGCTGGCCGCTTTCTGAGTTTACGCTGGCTATTCTTGCCTCCGAAACGTCCGTTTTCTCGGCTACCCGGCCAATCGCAGCAAACACATCTCGCGGCTCCACTCCCGGCCCCACAAACACCCTGATCGCCCCGGCCCAGATGCCGAGCAACTTGATGAGATTGACGTCGGCCTGCCCCTGGAAAAGAACAACCACGTCCTTCCCCTGAATCTCATATCCATGACAATATGGACAGGTGAAGAGGGAACGCCCCCATATGGATTCAATACCCTCAATCCCGAGTGACGAGGGATCAAGTTTATCACCCAGGGCAAATATCACTTTCCCTGCCCGAAGGGAGAGACCGCTCTTCAGCCGGATACGATAGCCATCTATGTCAATCCCAACTTCCTCGACCAGATCATCGATGTAACTGAAATTGTCGTAGCGTCCGATATCGGACTTTGATTTTTCCAGGATTTCACACTTGGAAAGCCCGTCATTGGTAATGAAGTTGTATGTCGGATCCTGGAACTTTTCGAGGGGAGTTTCATCATTAATAACACAGCCCTTGACCAGTGCCCGCGCCATGACCAGGGCAGCCGACATTCCCGCTGGCCCACCCCCGATCACCACTACATCATAGCAACTATCCATTTTTTCCCACCCACCACTAAAGCATGTTGACCAGGTGAGCAGCCATCTGCCCTACCTTAACCCCCAGGAACAGGAAAACCACTCCAAGACCTATAGCCATAAGCGTGACTTCACCGCTCGTACGATTACTGAGAAATTCAGAAACCAGGTTTTGCATTTTCACACCCTCCGAGAAGTTCAGAGCACTCACGTCTGCAGCCGTGAATGCTCATCAGAAGCGATTAATTAGTCGCTTTGGCTACTGCCGCGCCGATAGAGATACCGGCAGTCATAAAACCGATACCAGCGGAAATTGCGCCAATTACGCAAAGGCCACCGCAAACAAATCCACCATTAACCTGGGTAGCTTCAACAACAGTCAATTCTTTCATTGTATTTCCTTAACAATCTTATATTTAATCAAGTGCCAGGTAAGCAATACCGCCGCCGACGAGTGTGCCGAGGGCAAAAAGGCCACCTACGCAAAGCCCGCCGCAGACGATACCGCCATTAACCAGCTGAAGCTCGTTCTCTGCCATCAATTCAATATTAGTGTTCATGACATACATCCTTACTACTTGGCTTCAGATTTATAGCCGATAACCAGGCCGGCCCCGAAGAGAGCACCAGCAGCAAAGGCCGCCGCGCCCACACACAGACCACCGCAGACAAAGCCACCATTGACTTCCACCTGCTCTTCGAGCGTAAGTTCCAACATAACATCTTCCTTATGTCATAGTTTCCAATGCCCAGGGATGGTTCTTGATTCCCCCCACAGGCTCCAGTTCAGGGAGATAAGCCATAGCTTCTGCTCCCGGTTTTGGCTCCCTGCATAAGCAGGTACTGCAGCCAAATTCTTCAGCCAGATCGTTTAGATATGCCTGGCTACGCTTTCGGTATCCTCTTCCTCACAGAGGTGTCCATTCTCCAATCGATAGATTGTCTCCGCCTGTTTAATTGTTTCTGGACGATGGGCAATTATTACTCTTGTCATAGAGAGCCGCTCAATCTGCGTACTGACAATCGATTCATTCCGGACATCCAGGTGACTGGTCGCCTCATCGAGAAATAGAATACTCGGCTGCTGGTATAACGCTCGCGCCAAAAGGAGTCTCTGGTTCTGGCCGCCGGAAAATTGTGAGCCCATATCTCCAACCAGCGAGTCGTAAGCCATAGGAAGCCTGGTGATATCCTGCGAAATAGCCGCAAGATGAGCACATTTTTGCATTCTTATGAGGTTGGGTACGGGGTCAAAGAAGGTAATATTATCTGCGACCGATCCGGACAAAAGCGTATCATCCTGCATCACGGCCGCGACCTGTCTGCGGTATTCAAGCAGGCCTATCGCATTGATATCCTGTCCATCCAGGAGAACGCGGCCTTTGGTTGGTCGCAATAACCCCAGCATGATCTTCATCAAGGTTGACTTGCCACAACCTGATGGGCCAGTCAGGGCAACTGACTCACCCGCGCGCACTTTCAGGTTAATTCCACTCAGGATCTCCGGCTCGCTTTCACTGTATCTAAAGTGAACATCTTCCAGGATCAACTCACCTAGAACCTCATTCAGTGTCGAGCTACCTTCCCTATTTTTCTCTTGCTCGTGTAAAGCGATGTCAGAAACCCTGTCAAGGTGAAGACGCAACATCCGGAACTCTATCAACTGCTCAATAAAGCTTGATATACGTTCAATCAGCTGGTCTTTATAAGCTATGAAGGCAAGCACCATACCGATGGTAAGGTTGCCATCCATAACCATGAGAGCAGCAAAGTAAACTACAACTATCTTCTCAAGCCCAAAAAGAAACTTATTTGCAGCATCGAAGCTTATCCTGAGCTTACCCAGCCGGATCTCGGCATTGATAACCTCAGCATACCGGTTTTGCCAAATACTTTGTCTCTGCGATTCACTTGTGAACAACTTGATTGTTTGAATGGCCCGGGCATTCTCCAGAAAATTGGTTTGCTCTTTCGCGCTTGCCTGGATCTTTTCTTCGGTCGCGCGATGAAATGGCCGATACAATGAGAATCGCAACAACGCATACAGGGCAATAAAAACAGCCACCAAAGCGGTAAGCTTCGCACTGTATATAAGCATCATGACAATGACTGCAATCGACATCACTGCATCGACCACCGTCTCTACAATGCCTGTAGTCAAGCGCTCCCGAATCTGGGCAAGGGAACCGAACCGTGACACCAGGTCACCGACATGTCGTTTTTCAAAGTAGTCAAGGGGTAATCTTAGTAAGTGTCGAAGGAGATTTACCCCCATCTGCATGTTCAAGAGACTTGAAACCCGTAGCACAAGCCAGCTACGGGCGATAGTTGTCATTACGTTGATCAAGACAACAAGGCCAAAGCCTATCGCCAAAACGATAAGCAAGGGCTTATCAAAGCTGACCAGAACCTCATCAACGACCCACTGCATATAGTAGGGCATTGCTAGCGCAAACAATTGCAGTAACAGCGAGAAAACCAGCAGTGACGTGAGGACCTGCCAAAGCCCAGTCAGCCGACTCCAGAGCTGACTCAACTTCATCTGGCGCCGATCGTCCTGCGCTTCGAAGTTACTAGCTGGATTAAGCTCCAGCGCAACCCCGGTGTAATGACGGGAAAACTCCTCCAGGCTCATGACCCGCTTGCCCGCAGCGGGATCATTGATCGAAACTTTTTTCTTTTTTACACCGGTCAGGACCACAAAATGATTAAGGTCCCAATGTAATACACAAGGCAGCTGCAGCTTGCCGATTTCCTCCAGTGGACATTTGAGCGGCCTTCCCGCAAGACCAATGGAATCGGCCAACTGGATTAACTGCTGCAGGTTCATCCCCTTCAGGTTTGCAGTAAATCGCTGCCGCAAAGCGGTCAAATCCATCTTGCGGCCGTGAAAACTGGAAACCATAGCAAGGCATGCAAGACCGCATTCTGCAATCTCCGCCTGCAGTACAAGTGGAACCCGGCGAAAGCCTGAAAATTCCAGGAGCTCTGTAGGGGACTGTTCTCTACTCAATGCTGAAGCATTCATCAACCTACCCGCCCCTTCAAGCTATAGATGGGATTCAGGAACCAATCCAGCAATGAGCGCCGGTCCAATATGATATCGGCCTCGAACAACATTCCTGCTTTCAAGGGGTAGCTATCACCATAAGCATCAATTTCCTGCTGATCGAGTCTGGCTTTTAACCGGTACACCGGTTCGGAGAGTTGAAATGGCAGGTTGGCATCCGCCTTTGAAATAAGGGCTTTATCAATCTGAACAATTTCAGCCTGTAGGAAGCCAAACCTCTGGTATGGAAATGCATCAAAACGAATCTTGGCGGTATCACCAACCTTTACAAAGCCAGCCGACCTGGTCGGCAAAAATAGTTCCGCCAATAGGTCTGACTCTTCCGGTATTACGCTCATCATTGGCCGCGCAGACGTTACAAATTCACCTTCCACAACCTGTATCGCTGTAACCACGCCACTCTTTGGTGCTTTAATCACGTGCCTGTAATTGCTACGCGCCTGGATCAATTGATTGTGAAGCCCTGATTCACGTTGACGATACTCTGCAAGCTTAATTTTTTTCTGGGCGGGCAGTATTTCGAGATCCGACTCGTAGGTATTAAGATCTGACTTGAGACCAATCCTGGACGATGTCAGCCTCTCCAGATCCTGCCTTGCGGCGATCGATCGTTCTTCAAGGGCCTTCAGGTCAGCTTCTGAAATATATCCCTGCGAATGCAGTGATTGGTATTTTTTGGACTCCCCACTTATAAGCGCGACTTTCTGGCGGGCCAACTCTTCCTGCCGAATGACTGCCACCAGTGTCTCCCTCGCATTTTTTATTCTTCTCTGGAGTTTTTCCTTTTCCCGGGAAAAAATATACAGGTAATTTTCCCTTTCCCTTCCAATGCTTTCTATTTGCTCCTGAAGCTTTTCGATACCATATTTTGCGACACTTTCTCCTGATATTGAATTCATGGTCAGGACTACAGTCGCCAGGTCATCTCCTTTCTGCACATACTTGCCTTCGGAAACATGCAAGTTCTCCAGCGTTCCGCCCTGCTTTGAATATACCTTGAGCACGCCGTGACTCGGATTAAGGTATCCGTGAACGGTTTCCTTTCTTGAATAATTTGAAACAGAGAGAAACAGAAGAACGAGGACGACCAGGAAGACAATACAGGTTAGCGTCACCTGCATTGATACAGGCTGCGCCAGGGATATTTCCCCCAACAGCCTTTCGCGCTGCGCATCGACCGCCTGGTGACGGAACAGACCTTTCACCCCAAAAACCCCAACATCCTTATTGTTTCGCAAAATTCTACCTAGGATAAAAATCCATTAAAACCATGTTTTATTACAAGCAATTACCCAGATCTAATATTTAGCGGTAATTATTTTGCTACTTTTCAATATATGTTGGGTTGCACTCCTCCTTTCATATAGATGGAATTTTTCGGCAATCTCATCCCACCTAGTCAACTTATTTAAGCCAGTCCACCCAGAATTTTTCCCGGCGCTGCCGGCTGGGCAGGATAAAAGAGGCTTACCGGGCCAGTAGTGGACTACGGGCGCGAAATTTTTGTGCCGCCACAGGAGAAGCCATGCCCTTCCGGTGGCCAGGCTGCGCCCGGACATCACGGCAGTCAGTGACGCGGAAGGGAGGGCTCGGGGCAGCCGGCAAGTCCGGCCGAATCTTAACGATAGATGGCCTTTATCCTGAGATAAGTGACCGATTTTTTTTGATCAGCTGTGTTATAACCGCGCAGTTACAAATACCAAAGCAACAAACATCCGGGGGGATGACCATGATAGGAAACGGGAAATTTGCGACCACATTGCTGGTCAGTGCAATGCTCGCCGCCTGCGGCCAGGAATCAGGCAATAACCCAACAGCTTCAGAGGCAGTACCACCGTCGGTCCGCACCGAGGCACCGGGCCTGTCCGAAGCCTATGCCAGGGTGCGTAAGCAGCAGGTGGCAGCGGTGGACTATGAGCTGTCCGTCACGCTGGACGCCAAGGGCGAGAGCTTTTCCGGCCAGGTGGTCGCCAAGACCACACTGAATGAGGCCCTGGACCAGCCACTGACCATCGATTTCGCAGGCGGCAGTGTCAGCGCAGTAATGGTGGACGGGCAGGAAGTCCCGTTCGAGTACAACGACTACTTTATCAGCATCGCCCCGGAACACCTGCAGGCTGGCACTCACGCAATCACGATCAATTACCAGCACCCCTATTCCACTGACGGCTCCGGCCTGCACCGCTTTGAGGACCCGGAAGACGGTCGTGTGTACATGTACACCGACTTCGAACCCTATGATGCCAACCGGTTGTTCCCGCACTTCGACCAGCCCAACCTGAAGGCCCGCTATACCCTGAACGTCACCGCGCCGAAGGACTGGATCGTCATCAGCGCCACGCGCGAGAAGGCGGTAAAACAGAACGGCGAGCGCAATCACTGGCATTTCCCGCAGTCCGCGAAATTCTCTTCCTATATTTTCTCCCTGCACGCCGGTCCTTACCGCGTCTGGGAAGACGATGCCGACGGCATTCCCCTGCGCTTGATGGCTCGCCAGAGCCTCGCTGATTATGTCAAACCGGAGGACTGGTTTACCTTTACCAAGCAGTCATTCGCATTCTTCCAACCCTACTTCGAGGTGGACTACCCGTTCGGCAAATACGATCAGGTGATTGTGCCTGATTTCAATGCCGGCGCGATGGAAAACGTCGGCGCGGTAACCTTCAACGAGGCCTACGTCTCCCGCGGGGAAAAAACCGAGGCCCAGCGCATGCGCCTGGCCAATGTCATCGCCCACGAGATGGCCCATATGTGGTTTGGTGACCTCGTAACCATGAACTGGTGGGACGACCTTTGGCTGAACGAGAGCTTTGCGACCTACATGGCCAACCTGGCCGTAGCTGAGAACAGTGAGTTCAAGAATACCTGGGAAAATTTCTATCTGGGCACCAAGCAATGGGCCTACTGGTCCGACCAGTTGCCTACCACCCACGCCATACAACTGCCGGTGCAAAATACCGACGAAGCCTTTGCCAATTTCGACGGCATCACCTATGGCAAGGGTGGCTCCATCCTCAAGCAGCTGCCCTATTACCTGGGCAAGGAGGAATTCCGTAAGGGTGTGAGCAATTACCTGAAGGAGCTCTCCTACCAGAACTCAACCCTGGACGACTTTATGGGCCACCTGGGTAAGGCCGCCGGCAGGGACCTGGACCAGTGGCAGCAGCAGTGGCTGTACCAGGCCGGCCTGAATACCATCGAAGCCAGCTTCCAGTGTGAGGATGGCAAGGTTACCAGCCTGACCCTGTTTCAGGCCGCGCCGCAGGAATACCCGACCCTGCGCGAACAACGCACACAGCTGGGCTTCTATAACATGGAAGACGGCAGCATGGTGCTCTCCGAGACACTGCCGGTAATGTACAAAGGTGAGAAGACCGAGGTCGCCGCCGCACAAGGCTTCACCTGCCCGCAGATCCTTAACCCCAATGAGGGCGACTGGGCCTTTGCCAAGGTAAACCTGGACCCGGTATCGGTGGAAAACATGTCAGAACACATCAACGATATCGAGAAGCCGTTTACCCGCCTGATGCTATGGCAGAGCCTGTATGACAGTGTCTATGACGCCAAGCTGCCACTGGACGAATATATCCACTTCGTGCTGGCGAATGCGGGAACCGAGCGGGATATCAACGTGATCCGCATGATCGCCCGTCACCTGGGCAGTGCATACACGTACCTGGCGCAGATGGAGATGGACGAGGAGCGCCGCAAGGGTCTGCAGCTGGCCATCGAGAACTTCGCCTGGCAACAATTGCAACAGGCCGACGCCGGTAGTGATGCCCAGAAAACCTGGTTCGGCACCTTCACCAACGTCGCGCACAGTGAAGAATCGTTGGCGAATGCCCGCGATTTGCTTATGGGCGAGCTGAAAGTGGACGGCCTGGACCTGGATCCGGACAAGCGCTGGGACCTGGTGTACCTGCAGAACGAGCACTTGTACGAGGACTTCGAACAGGCGATCCAGCGCGAGCTGGAGAAAGACGACTCCGACCGCTCCCGCCTGAACGCCATCGCTGCCGAAGCCGTGCGCCCATTGCCGGAGGTCAAGACCAAGTGGCTGGAGAATATTGTCGAGCACCGCGATGATTTCAAGCTGAGCCAGCTCAAAGCCGCCGCCGGCAGCCTGTTCCCGGCCTCACAGGTGGCGCTATACAAGGACAATGCCGAGCGCATTATCTCCGCTATCGATGCGGTGAACGCCACCGCAAGTCCGGAGTATATCGGCACCTTCTCACGCCTATTCCCCCTGAACTGCAGCGATGCGGGTATTGCCCGGCTAACTGACGTCCTGGAGGGCGATAAAGCGCTGAACCCGCTGATGGAAAAAGCATTGAAGAACCGCCGCCATGGCGACCAGCGCTGTATAGCCATCTCCCGTCTGCTGGCAGAGCCGGCTGCAGGCTGAGCACGCCAGTGAGCACGGCAAGCGAAAAGGCCCTCCGGGGCCTTTTTTAGTGCGCCATACAATTGCTACCAGGATGCTAACGGGCTAAAGGGCGATCGAGCCCGAAAATCCCGTCACCACCAATGCACCGGTGCAGTCGCGCTCCTCCTCATAGGCTTCGGGCAGCATGGTATCCGCCAGCATGGTGAGCAGCGGTCCCACTGCCACCACTACCACATTTAGCGTGGCCCGGGCCGGGAAATGTAGGCGATCAGCGGGCGTGCACGGCAATTACCGGCTCAATGGCACCGTATGCACCTGGCCCCACCAACCCCAATGATGGCGGGCTTCCGCCGATTAGTGACCACTTGCACTGCCCCATGCCTCGAAGCCGCAGGCATGGCGTGATATAAAACGACGAAAAATAAAGACATCGCCCTGGTCACCGGTGCGCACATCGCAGGTATGTGACCCTGGGCAGACAGATACCGGAGTGCCCATGAAAAAGCTGTCCCTGTTTACCGCGTCCCTGCTGTCCGCCGCCATACTCACCGCCTGTGACCACGGCGACACCGGCTCCAGGTCCAGCGCGGGCGCGACCGACAAGCCCACAGAGTCCCCCGTCACCGGCCCGGACAGGAGCAGCCCCGCCGCGGTGGTAAGCCGTGCCGACGGCCCTGAACTGACCGCCGAATATGCCAAATGGCGCAAGCAGCTGGTCGCCGACGTGGATTATTCCATCTCAGTAGCACTGGCCAGTGAAGGGCCAGCATTTACCGGCACCGTGACCGCCGACACCAGGCTGGCGCGAGTTCCGGAGCAGCCACTGACTATCGACTTCACCGGTGGCAGCGTGGAAGCGGTGATCGCGTCCGGCAGGGAAATCCCGGTCGAGTACAATGGCTATTTCATCAGTATCGCCCCGGAACACCTTCAACAGGGCGACAATAAAATTACCATTACTTACAGCCATCCTTACTCTAGTGATGGCTCTGGCCTGCACCGTTTCCAGGATCCGGAAGATGGCAATGTCTACCTGTACACCCACTTCGAACCCTACAAGGCCAACCGGTTTTTCCCCCACTTTGACCAACCAGACCTGAAGGCACGTTATACCGTACAGGTGAAGGCACCGGCAGAATGGCAGGTTGTCACCACCGCTCGGGAAGAAAAGATCGAGGACACTGCAGATGATTACAGGCTCTGGCACTTCCCCCAGACCAAGAAGTTTTCCTCTTATATTTTTCCCCTGCATGCCGGCCCCTACCGAGTGTGGGAAAGTGAGGCGGATGGCATTCCTCTGCGCCTGATGGCACGCCAGACCCTGGCTCCCGATGTAAAACCGGATGACTGGTTCACCTTTACGAATCAGTCTTTCGAATTCTTCCAGGACTACTACGGCATCGAGTATCCGTTTGGCAAGTACGACCAGGTGATCGTGCCTGATTTCACCATCGGTGCGATGGAAAATGTAGCCGCAGTCACCTTCAACGAGGCCTATGTCTCCCGCGGGGAAAAGACCCAGGCCGAGCGACAGCGCCTCGCCAATGTCATCGCCCACGAAATGGCCCATATGTGGTTCGGAGACCTGGTCACCATGGACTGGTGGAACGGCCTGTGGCTCAAGGAAAGCTTCGCCACCTACATGGCCTACCTGGCGCTGGCGGAGAACAGCGAGTTTGCCGATGTCTGGGAGAATTTTTACCTGCGCACCAAACAGTGGGCCTACGACTCCGATGAACTGGTCACCACCCACCCCATCGAACTGCCGGTTGCCAATACAGCGGAAGCCTTCTCCAACTTCGACGGTATCACCTACGGCAAGGGCGGTTCGGTGCTGAAGCAACTACCTTTCTACCTGGGTAGAAAGGAGTTCCAGCAGGGTGTGCGCAATTACCTGAATGAATATGCCTACGGCAATGCCACCCTGCAGGACTTTATGGGGAGCCTGGGAGAGGCAGCAGGCGAGGACCTTGGAAAGTGGACCCGGGCCTGGCTGTACCAGCCTGGAGTCAACACTATCCGCGCCAGTTTCCAGTGCGAGAATGACAGCATCACCGAATTGACCCTTGAGCAGACAGCGCCCGAGGAGTACCCGGTGCTTCGGGACCAACGCGTCCAGCTTGGCTTCTACCGCTTGCAGGACGGCAGTATGAACCGGGTCGAAACACTGCCCGTGACCTACCGTGGGGATCAGACTCACGTAGAGGCGGCGGAAGGCCTGCCATGCCCGCAGATCCTCAACCCCAATGACGAGGATTGGGGCTATGTAAAGGTGGAACTGGACCCACAGACCGTGGGCCAGCTTTCACAGCACATCAATGATATCGAAAACCCCTTCACCCGCCTGATGCTGTGGCAGAATCTTTACGACAGTGTCCTGGCCGGCAAGATGCCGCTCGGCCAGTGGATCAATTTCGCACTGGAGAATGCCGGGGCGGAGGACGACATCAATGTTATCCGCGCGATCAGTGGTCACCTGCAGTCTGCGCACGCATACCTGCACCGTCTTGATATTCCCGCAGGCACGCGCGGTCCGCAACTGGCGGGGATCGAGGAATTTATCTGGCAACAGCTGAACGAGGCCCCTGCCGGCAGTGATGCGCAGAAAACGTGGCTCGACGCCTTTACCGAGGTGGCCCATACCGATACGGCACTGGCCAATGCCCGCAAGCTGTTGGACGGCGAGCTGGACATCGCAGGACTCGCCATCGACCAGGACAAGCGCTGGCAGCTGATCGTGTTACTGAACCGTCACCTGCACGACGACTACCAGGCTCTGGTAAAGTTCGAGCTCGAGCAGGATAACACCGACCGCGCCCGCAACAGCGCTATCCGTGCAGAGGCCATTCGGCCAGAACCAGAAGCCAAGCAGCAATGGCTGGACAACATACTGGAGCGGCGCGACCAGTATAAACTGAGTCAGATCAGGGCTGCGGCCCACTCCCTGTTTCCGGCGGAGCAACTCGCGCTGTTCGAGCAATCGAGTGAGCGGGTATTCAGTGCGATTCCGAAAGTGAATGCGTCGGCAGATACTCTTTACAATAAGGCCTTTGCCGCGATTCTGCCGATCGTCTGCACCCCGGAAACCATCAGTGACTACAGCGCTGCGCTCGAAAACAACCCACAGCTGATGCCAACACTGGACAAGGCCCTTAAAAACCGCAGACAGCAGAGCCAGCGGTGTACAGGTATCGACTTCTAGCCAGCGGGGGGTGCCGGGATCAACGGCACCGCCGCTTTTTCGGGAGCCAGATGCCTTTCCGGCCCCTCAACTACCTTTATCGCAACAAGGATGTGCCATGCGCTTTATTATCTCCATACTACTGACCGGCCTAGCCACACTGGCCCACGGGGCCGATGACTGCCGGGCCCGCACCGAGGCCATCCTCGCCTACGGCAAGTCTGACGCGGACATGCTCGCGGGCATCAACCGACTACCAGAACAGTGTACCAGTGACCCGTTCACCCGCCTCAAGGCAGCGGAACTCTATGCCGCCACCGGTAAGCTGAACGCGGGGCTGCAACTGTTGGCGAATGAGGATGACTTCGGGGATTACGCGGAACCTGCGGAGCTGCTGCGGGCACGTATCTACCTGGCCGGCGGCAAGCCGGAGGTAGCCAAGCAGGTCCTGCGGGAAGCGATGAGCGCTTATCCCGAGAAGCCCGGGGCGGCCACCCTATATGGCGAAGTATTGTTGTCCGAGGGCAATTCCCAGGAAGCTTACCGCAGCCTGCTGGCTGCCCTGCACGCCGAGCCCACCGCCCGGGCCTATCGTGGTGCAGCAGTCGCAGCCTACCGCATGGGCGACTGCCAACAGGCCATCACTGCCCTGGACCAGGCCATGTTCATGGATGAGGCGGGAACGCTGGAAAGCTGGACGGCAATGCTAACCGGGGCTAGATGCTATACCCGGCAGGGGAAATTCCGGGCTGCCACAGGCGCGCTCAAGGCTATGGTCGCGGCCGATGACACAATCCAGAATCGCAAGTCATTCAAGGATACGGTTATCGCTCTGCGTGCCGCCATCCGCCAGGCACAGGAATCCGGCGATACCAATACCGATGCGAGCGAAATCACCCTCCATGAAATGGATTTATAGGCAACAGCACGGCAGCCCTGGACGGTATGCCAGTGTACTGAGCACCGATACAGTCTCCCTGTGCAGGATAATTGCCGCAGCCCTGGCAATCACCCTGGTCGCCTGTTCGACATCACAGTCACGACAATACGCCCATGAAGTTTCCTGTGCGGAAAAGCGCAAGAAGGTTGAGGCTCCATGGCACAGCGTCTACCGCGTGCGCTGCTACCTGTTCCATGGTGACCGGGAGGGTGCAGCGCGGCAGATTGCTTCAGCGGAGCAGACACTCAATAGTACGCAAATCGATGAGTCAGCCTTTCTGCAACGAATGCTGGATGAATACCGCAATGTCTACACAAATATGTTCCACGGCAGTATTCTCGCTGCGCCGGCGCCGGAACAGATAGATGGTGAATACTGGTTGATTCGTGAGGGATCACTCTTTTATCCGATTGATGCCCTTGAGCAGCGCCTGGATGGGCAGGTAGTAGTGGAATTCGATATCGATAAAAGCGGTCACACTGAAAACCCGAGGATTATCACTTCCTCTCCTGCCGGGGTATTTGATCGGGTTGCCCTTTTCGCCGTCAGCCACCACCGGTACCTGCCCCGGGTGATTAATGGCGAGGCTGTTCCGGTAAAAGGCGTGCAGCAGAGACTCAGCTTCGAGGTTCCCCCCTATAGCAGGGAAGAAGTCGTGCCCTCTTCCGCCCCTGAGTGATCCCGGAACCTGGCGGCAAACACGGCCTTATACACCCAGCCGAACCTGGAGCTGCCCAAATAAGGGGGCCTGGTGCTTTGCAGAAAACATGACGCAAGGTTCGCGCCACAACTGCCTGGACAAGGCAGACACTTCGGTAAGAACGACGAAATAACCGCGGTGCCAGATGCGTTGTGGTCAGCACCAAAGATGCCCCTCTGACACCGCATTTCACCAAATTCCCACTCACCGCTCTGACGCTGTGCTTCACCGCAACAGTGCAACCAATCCGGTTCCCGATGCAATCCTATTACGTGTTTGACAGGGAGGCTCGTGAACAATGCGATGGATGATTTTTTTGCTGGCTGTCATGGCCAGCGGCTGCACGCAGGCAGCGACCACTAATGCAAAAGCCAATACCGGGATCAATACCGGCCAACTACTGGAGGGACACCCGACCCTCAATGAGAGAGGCAAGGGACGTCGTATCACGGGCCGCGAACTGTTTGTTGTCAGCAGCGAGATGCGTGCCTACCTGGACCGTGTTGGCGTCGGTAATTCTCCCATAGTGCGTCTGAACGCTGTCCTGAAAGACCTCAAGGCGAAGGATTTTCGACTCCACTACGACCTGAACCAGACGGCTTCTGCCGCCGAGGCATTTTCCGAAAAACGTGGCAACTGCGTATCTTTCGCTGCCATGGTGGTGAGCATGGCACGCTACCTGGGTGCCGAGGCTCGACTCAACCAGGCAGCCATACCGGTGCGCCAGCAACTGGCGGCGAATACTGCTGAATCGGGGTATGTGCAGAATATCCGCCATATTAATGCGGTGGTCATATCGGATGGCAGGCCCTATGTCATCGAAGAGGATTTCCGTATCTTTGCAGGGAAATATCTGTCACAGCTGAGTGACCGGGAGGCTTATGCCATCTACCTCAACAATCTCGCCATGGAGGCGGTACGCCGCGAGGAATACGCCGAAGCTTTCCACTATAGCCGGGAGGCGATCCTGAATAATGAAGAGGCCAGTTATCTCTGGGCGGGCCTGGGCACAGTCTATCGTCGAAGTGGGCAGCTAGAGCTCGCCAGGAAGAGCTACCAACACGCACTGGCACTGAACAATGAGGATAGTGTCGCGCGGCACAACCTTCGCATCCTCCGCCAGGCTCGCACTCACGAGCAGGAGCCACCTCCGGCACCAGGTACGGGCAACTACAGGCCACAACCCATCTAGCAGTATCCACCGGAAGCCCTACAGGCTGCACTTCCCTCTCCCACTTTTCGGGGTTAAGCTCGCGTACTCTCATACCGAGCACCCCGAACTGAAGAGGAATAGATGCGCCTGATACTCAGCCGCAAGGGCTTCGACTCCTCTGCCGGCGGCTGCCCCAGCCCGATCTTTCCCGATGGTTCCCTGTATCCACTGCCGATACCCGATCCCCTGTCCACAATCCCATTCAATGCACTGGAGTTCGCGGGGGAGAATATCGGCAGCCTGGTGGAGGATCTGACCCGCAGGCGCCATGCCGGAGACGAGGGCGCCCACCTGGACCCGGATATGTACCGGGATGCCCTGGCTCGCGAACGAGGCTGGAGACCACTCCTGGGGCAGACCGGCGCGGCCCAGGGCCACTTGCGTCGCCGGGGAGTAACCGGGGGCGACCTGTTCCTGTACTTCGGGCTGTTCCGTCCGGTGGAAAAAGCCGGCGGGCAGTGGCACTTCGTAAAAGGTTCGCCGGCGCGGCACATACTCTGGGGATGGATGGCCGTCGGGCGGGTGGCCGCGGTAGACGAGCTGGAGGGAAATACGCTTGGCTGGGCCCGCTACCACCCCCATTTCAATCTCGGCCCTGACGCCAACAATACGCTCTACATCAGCGGGGACCGGGCTGCCCTGCCCGGCCAAGGACAATCGCTGCCCGGAGCCGGGATTTTCCCCCGCCTGGATGAGCGACTGGTCCTCACCCACCCGGGGTCCAGCCGGCCATCGGCCTGGCGACTGCCCAAATGCCTGTACCCCGAACCGGGCCGGGAGCCACTGACCTATCACACCAACCGCTGGCGCTGGGAGCCGGATAAGGAGGATCCGGCAACCTATTGCCGCCTGCAGAGTGCGGCCCGGGGACAGGAGTTCGTGCTGGATATAGACCAGTATCCCGGTGCCACAGAGTGGCTTGCCGGCCTCATCCGCAAGCTGGGAGAAAGCTGGCGCCAGTAGCGGCGGCTATTGTGCACCCTCGTTACGCGCCACCGACAGGTAGCCCAGGTAGCGACTGCGAATCTGGCGCACGTAATTCACCGGCTCTCGCCCGCGCACGTAACCAAAGCGCGCCTTGCGGTAATACTCAGGTTCGGACAATTTCAGCATTGCCTCTTCCACATGGCCAAACCAGCGGTCCGGGTCCTTGCCGAGGGATTCCGCCAGCCTGCGCGCATCCCGCACATGGCCATGGCCGGCATTATAGGCCGCGAGGGTGAAATAGATTTTTTCGTCAAACTCCAGATCCCGCGGGAACCGCTCTTCCAGCCAGTCCAGATAGGTAATCCCCGCTCGAATATTGTTCTCCGGCACAAACAAGTCATTGACACCCATCTGCGCCGCTGTGCGTGGCAGCACCTGCATCAGCCCGCGCGCGCCGGCAAAGGAGCGCGCCTGCGGATCGAACTGGCTCTCCTGGTACATCTGCGCCACAATCATGCGCCAGTCCCGGTCCGAGCGTGACGCATATTCGCGTACCAGGGGATCGTACGGTGATAGCTCGTCGGTACTGCGTAACCGTTCGGCAATGCGCGTCCGGGTTCGCTTGGCCTGCTTGAAGTACTTGTTGTAGGTAACGTTGAAAAACAGGCCACGATAGTGCTTGTTCAGGAAACTGTTGAGCTGCTTGAGCAACAGCGGCTGGTCCGGGCGCACAGCCCAGGCGATTTCGCGTTTGCCAGGCAACTCTCCGACCACATGGAAATCCCGGCGATAGGTGCGCTCGATATCCACCAGGTGTGAATCGGCAATGGTGTAGGGGTATTTGCCCTGCACCACGGCGTCGATCAGGTGCTCGGTTGCCGCGCCCTTAACCGGTACGATTTCCACAGGCTGCTCCTGGCCTGCCGCCAGTGCCTGCAGGTTGCCGTAAAAGCTGGTCAGGGGATTGACCGCCACTTCACTGCCCGCCAACAGCTCGGCCACCGGTTTGTCCGCCTGCTTCTCCGGCAGGGGCTCGGCTGCAATCACCTGCTCGGTGACTTTCAGGTAGTAGCGGGTAAACTCGATGCCCTGCTCGCGGCGCTCATCGGTGACAGTCATCGAGGCGGCCACCATATCACCAAGGCCGGACTCGAGTGCCTCGGTCAGGTCCACATCCGGACCTGGCACCACCATGCTCAGGCGCAGGTTGTTCTCCCGGGCGAACTGCTTGAGCAGGTCGTAGTCGAACCCCATGAGCTCGCCCTGCCACATAAAGTAAGAGGCGGGATGGTTACGGGTGAGCACCCGGAGCGTGCGGCTCGACTGAATGTCGGCCCAGTCGCGCCGGGGACGTTCAGCCATCTGCCGCGCGACAACATGCTCGGAGGTCAGGAATTCATTCAGTGCCCGTTCCAGCTGCGGATTCTCCTGGCGCACCGCCCAGGCAATGGCACGCTGCGAGCCCAGGCTGTCACTTGCCCGCAACCGCGGATAGTCAGGCAGCAACGCATCGGCCAGGTTACTGTCCAGCACCGTGGCCTGGTACTTGCCGTCGACAACACCCGATAGCAGCGTGTCGTGATTGACGGGTTCATCGAGATAAGTGATGGCAAAGCGTCCGCGCCCGTCAGCGGCACCGTCTTCCTCCTTGGCTGCCGCCCGATTTTGTGCCTCCAGCGTGCGCGCAAATGCACTGCCCCGCCGCACCGCCACCAGCATCGGTTTGCTATCTGTCGCGGCTTCCTCTGCGGTATTGCGAGTGACCAATAGCTCTCGGACATACTGCAGTGGCCGGGTGAATGCGACCTGCTCGGCACGCCCCTCTGTGCGGGAGAAATTGATCGCAATCACGTCTCCCCGCCCTTCCAGCAACGCCGGTACCAGATCGGCAAAGGATTCCACGTATACCCACTGCGGGTCCAGGCCGCGACTGTGGGCAAACTTTTCTGCCAGCTCCCGCCAGGCCGAGCCAGGTAACCCATCACGGGGAAGGGCGTTATCGGTTTCTCCACGAGGGGCCAGCAGCCGCAGCACACCATGCTCGGCCAACGCCGGCAGATCGCCCCGCTCGATGAAGTTGCGAAACGCCGGGGCCAGCGGTTCGCTGGCAGCGGTACTGTCCTCAGCATCCGGGGCGGCGGTACTTTCTTCCGGTGCAGCTTTCCCAGCGGCACCCTGGTCTTGCCCCGGACCGCAGGCGGCCAGCGCAAGCGATAGCAACAGGGCAGGAATAGCGCGGTAGAGTCTGGTTTTCACGACGGGGCCTTTTGCGTTGTTATGGATCGAGGCGACCGTTTAATGGTCAACGTTCTCACTTGCCTACGACTATACCAAGCGAAAGGATTGAGAAATACGTCACACCCGCCAGGAGATGGCGGCAAAAGGCAGGAAAGGTCGGGAAATGTCGGTTATGACGCGTCGGACCGGTTATTCAGCGTTATCAGCGGCGCCAGAAGTAAAGCGCCGGTAGTACCCACTCCCCCAGCCGGACGGCGGTTCGTCACCAGGTTCTACGAATTGTACCGGCGGGGCACTGTTGTCGAAGGGCCCGAGACCGCGCTCCAGACGCGCATTCTCGAGCCCTGCGTAAATAGCGGCTGCGCGCCCCTCGAGAACCCGCAATTCCCCGTCATCGAGCTCCAGGCCATATTCCTCGATCACGCGCAGGCCGTCACGCAGGGCGCGCTGGTCACCGCGCATCATTGCCACCTGGTACCAGGTGAGAACGTCCAGTACCTCCCGCTCAGCCGCAGGCCCATTCGTGCCACGGAACTCCCGCGCCCTGTCCAGGTGCGGCCCCGCCAGGTGACGCAGGTTCTGTAATGATCCCAGCACGGCGCCGTTGTAGGCCGTCTCGTGGGCCCTGTCCACCTGGCCGTCCTTTACATAACGGGAGTAGAGCACTGTGTTCGCCAACAGGTCTCCGCCGGCAGCAAGCTGCTGAAGCGTCGCCAGGTCATAGGTGGCATAGCCCTGCAGGTCAGCGGATGAGTAGAAGCCGCGTTGGAACATCCATTCCCTGAACACGCGCTGTTTTGCTTCGACATCATCTCCCGGAGCTGGTGATGCGGCACCCGGGACCGGCCCGGCAAGCACGCCACCGTCACCGGACCGCTCACTGTCGCCTTCACCGGTCAACGCCCGCCGCTGCTCGCTGGCAGAGGCAAGAGAGTCCGGCCCGGGCGGCGCAATACGGTTGTCCCCGCGCCGTCCCAGCCACTGCAGGGCGACCATGCCGGCGATTACTGCCAGCACCAGGAGCAGCTTCCCGTTACGCTTTAACCAGCCCATCGGCCCTCCGCTCATGGTGGATTAAATACCACTGATACCGTTTCACGCCCCGGCCAGGACCTGCGCCGGGTAATCGGCAAAACCGTGTCGCTGCATAAACTCCCGGAACGCATCCAGCACCGCCTGCGGCGCCTCCAGCTGCGGATAGTGACCGATGCCTTCCAGCCCGGTGATATCCGGCCCGGGTACCAGCTGGCGATACCGATCCACCATGTGTGCACCGGAGATGGGATCATGCAGGCCATTGATCAGTTTTACCGGCACCGCCGTCGTGCACAAGGCACCCACCCAGCGGGAGCACCGGCGTTTGCGCTCCGGCATGTAGCGTATCAGTTTGTGCATCACCCGGCGTCCACCGCGCGCCTTTACCAGTCTCCAGAAATTATCCAGCTCTTCCTCACTGGGCTGGGTCTGGGGCCCGAAAATCCGGCGCATCGTCTCGGCCAGCCGGTTCCGGCTACTGCGCCGCGCCACCCACGGCCCCAGGGGTGACAACAGCAGTTTCTGGATCCTGGCCGGACGGTGGGTTTCCGGAAACAATCCGCCGTTTAACAGGCAGGCACTCGCAATGCGTAACCCGGCCCCGGCCGCCACATCACCGAGGCGACGCTCGGCATCCCGAGCCAACAGCTCCTGCGCTACGGTATCCCCATAATCGTGGGCAAGAATATGGTATTCCCTGATGCCCTGGTGGGTCAGCCAGGATTCGATCAGGTCAGCCTGGTCGGCGATACGATAGGAAAAACTGGCGGGCTTGGGGGAATCCCCGAAGCCGAGCATATCCAGCGTATAGAGGCTGAAGTTCGCCCCCAGTGCGTCCCAGAGACGGTTCCAGTCCCAGGAGGAAGTGGGAAAACCGTGAATCAACAGCAGCGCAGGGCCAGAGGGATTGCCTCCGGTGCGGGTCACCACGGGCCAGTCCCCGTAGGCGAAAAGTCCGGCGCCGTTGCGCCACTCTTGCAAGGTCATCATATCCAGGCCCGACTCATTACCAGGGCAACAGCGAAGCCCCGGCCAAGACCAAACGATCGTATCATCCTCTGGCATCGCCCTCACGATTCGGTCGAGGGTTAGTCCCGAGAGCAAAGGCGGCAACAGGATGAGCCGGCGAAGCAAAACCTACGCCGTACCAGACGCTACGACCGCAATCAGTTACAGTAGTTCGCAACCGGGGTTCAGGCAGGAATTCCGGCTCTCGCACCATTAAACACGCTCCGAACGTGCAGTTTCCTTCACGCAGGCCACATACAAGTTTCACCGCAACGAGGGGGGGGTTCATGCGATGACCATAGAGGCGCGGAACGATCAAAACCCGGTGGTGCCCGCCCTTCAATTAGATAACAGAATTCCGGGAATGATTGATCGTCGATAGATATCGCCAGCGCCTGGATCGGGACACTGCTTTTATCGACTAACACTCTCCGAAAAATTCCTCTGGGGGATATCACTATAAAGGTCTATTGATCGCTGCGCCGGTAAGACCGTGGCATGGATTCTTCACCCCATTCCGACTTCCTGGCAGCCGGTGGCAACTGGGCAGGGTAGCCCCGACGTCGCTTTGGCCGTACCCGATACAACATCACCCAGTATCACCCAGGCGCTTGCCGGTGCCATGCTACATCTTCGCACCTCAGAAAGTACCGGCGCGCTTTCCATCAACGAGATCGCCTTGGCAACTCGGATGGAGGCAGTCATTCGCTGATATACCCATAGCGGAGAGCTGAAACAGCGCGACCGTGGAATTCAGCGGTAAATTCCTGTCACGGCCTTACCCGCAGGGTAGTCACCGACTATATTTCTGCTCTCGACAAACTTCGGTGCGATCACCGGAAAACCAGCCCGGCGCGGCACAGCAGCAGACCAATGGGCGCTACCAGGGAGAGATTCCATGCCAAAATTTGTCATCGAGCGGGAAATTCCCGATGCCGGCCAGCTCAGCCAGCAGGAGCTGGCTGGTATTTCGCAAAAATCCTGTGACGTGCTCCATCAGCTGGGCCCCCAGGTGCAGTGGGTACAGAGCTACGTCACCGACAACAAGGTGTACTGCATTTACATCGCCCCCGACCGGGAGTCGATCATCAAGCACGCGGAAATGGGCGGTTTTCCCGCCGATTCGGTGGCGGAGGTGCGGAATATCATCGATCCCACGACCGCCGAACACCATGCGGGCAGCGGGGAGTCACCGGATGCCGCCGGCGGCGCCACTATCTGAGGCGGCATAAAAAAGCCCCGCCGATGGCGGGGCTCCAGGAGGGCATCAGCCCTCGTTACTTTCGCTCTCCTTGGCGGCCAGGGCGTTATCGACCCGGGCCCTGACGCCGGGTTCCTGTTCGGCCCGCATCTCCGCCAACATCAACTTCATCTGCTGGTACTCATCCTGGTCATCCAGCTCCATCAGCAGTGGCTGTGCGACTCGGGCGAAATAGTCCGCGTCGCGCTTGTTGTACAGTTCCTGCGCCAGCCACTGGGCGATATGCACCTGGCGCGGCGCCCGCAGGTAGGCCTGTTCCAGCATTTCCAGGTATTTTTCCTGTGGGTAACCCAGCATCTGCATACTCATGGCCAGGCCGTACCAGTGTGAAGCGGTTTCCTCGTCGTTGTTAACCAGGAATACGAACTTGTCGCGCACCTTCTTCAGTTCGTCGCGGTCGCGCTCTTCACCAGCCGTGTTGGCCTGCCGGGTAAGTCCCAGCCAGGCGTCCACATTCTGGTAGCGGAACTTGTTGCGCTCGGCCACCGGCACCGATGCCAGCAGCTCCTCGGCGACCTCGTAATTACCCATGCGGGTCTCGGCATCCGCCTGCACGGCGATCAGCTCCGGGCTCATCAGGCCATTGGCGTGAGCGTATTGCAGCAGCGAGCCCAGGCCAGCGAGGTTATAACCGGACAACACAAGGAAATGCCCGACCTCGGCCACAGCGCGCTGCGGAGACAGCTGCTGCACATCCGGGGACACTTCACGGAATTCCTTCGGCACAATTCCGCCCACCATGTCGAACTCACCCTCCTGGAACAGCTGCTCATAGCGCTTCTCAACATCCTCGAGCTTCACACCGAAGGTGCTTTCCAGGGACTCCACGGGATCGGCGCCATTGTTGTAAGCACGCACGTAATCCCTGAACTGGTCCACCTTTCCACTCTCCATGATCAGCCAGTGGGCCAGCATCCAGCCGCTGGCGTAGACACGCGGCTTCTCTTCATCCGGCGTACTGATCACCGTAGCTCGCAACAACTCTTCCAGCGGCATGGGGCTGGTGTAAAGCAAGGTCATGGCCCGCTCTTCCGGGATGGCACCCAGTTTGTAACGGCCGGCCACCGGGAATGTCATGGTGGACATAAACTCGGCAAAGCCCTCGCTGTACCAGTATGGGTAATGCGTGGTGTTGCGGTTATAGCTGAGGAAGTGAGTGTACTCGTGGAACAGGAACTCCCGCGCTTCCAGCTGACGCTCGCCGGAGCGGCCATCCAGGTTCACCAGCGCGTAGCTACCCTGGGCCGTGGTATCAAACAGGCCATTGGTCATCTCCGCCAGCTCCGGCCCCACCAGGCCGGCGTAGGTCTGCCGGTCAGCGGTGGCATAAATGGTGAGCCTGTGTTGCTCCTGTCGGGCGCCCTTGGCTCCCAGCAGCTTGAGCGCTACCGCCCGGTAGCGTTCCAGGTCGCGCGCCAGGGTTTCCACTGCCTGCGGGTCGCCATTGGTAACGATGCGGAAGTTGGTGCTGTCCACCTGATACCAGGTTTCCTCTCCCAGGTTCTGCTGCGCGCTGCACGCCGACAACATAAAACCGGAAAATATTACCAACAGAGCGAGTGTGCGATGGAACATAGTTCTGGCCACTTGGTGAGTTTTACTCTGGCCCTCCGTGGCGGGAATAACAGGTTCACACACTACCGGTTTTTATTGATCAAAAAAAGAACAATTTTAGACGAGAACCGGGCGTTCGTCTGACTAAATGGGACCGCAAAACGGCGTACAGTCAACCCTACAGTAGCCCAGTCCACGAATTGAACTGCCAGTCAGGTTAACCGGGCCAAAAGCCGTCGCCAACATGCCCCTGAGGCCCGATTAGCCATTCAGGCACGCTTGCCTGCCAACAGAACCGGGCAGACACTACTTAATGACTGCTTGTAGCGCGTTGTAGCGCGGGAACGATGTGCCCGCGCTCACGCTGCTGGTCGGGGGCCCGTCGCTCCCCGGCGGCGGGCCATGATCCTGCCAAACCGTTACAATGCAGGTTTTTGCCAAGCAACGGGAGCTTATGAAAAAGATAACACTGCGCAGCCTGCTGGCAGTGCCGCTACTGGCACTGGCCGCCTGCAGCCCGTCCGAACAACCTGCGGACAATGCCGACTCCAGCGGCGAGCCACCCACTTCCCAGCTGGTGAAGATCTCCGGCGATGCGGAAGCCGAGGCACCGGACGGCCGGTTGCCCGAGGGAGTCCGCCCCACCGCCTACCGACTCGACCTGCTGCTGGACCCGCGCCGGGATGATTTTTCCGGCACCGTGGACATCGATATCCAGCTGGACGAGCCCGCGGACCATATCTGGATGCACGGCAAGGACATCCGCGTCAGTGAAGCCACCGCCACCACCGCGAACGGCAAATCGATTGCCGCCGACTACCAGCAGGTGCTCGACAGCGGCGTGGTGCGGGTCAGCTTCGCCGAGCCGCTGCCCGCGGGCGAATTCACCCTGAGCCTGGCTTACAGCGCCGACTTCGATCGCAATCTGTCGGGCCTGTTCAAGGTGGAGGAGCAGGGCGACGCGTACGCCCTGGCCAAGTCCGAGTCGATCCAGGCGCGCAAGTACCTGCCCGGCTTTGACGAGCCAGGCCTGAAGGCGCCGTTCGATATCAGCCTGACCGTGCCCGAGGGTTATGCCGCCATCAGCAACGGCGCGGAACTGAAGCGCGAACCCGCGGGCGAGGGGCTGGAAAAGGTCACCTTCGCCACCACCCGGCCAACGCCCACCTACCTGCTGTCCCTGTCAGTAGGGCCGTTCGACGTGGTGGAGCGCGACGTCATTCCGCCCAACAAGTACCGCAAGGAACCGATCCCGCTGCGCGGCTTCGCCCGCAAGGGCCGCGGTGATGACCTGGACTATATCCTCGATGTCACGCCGCGCATGCTGGAGATATTCGAGACGGAACTGCAGCGCCCCTACCCGTTTGAAAAGCTGGACATCATCGCCGCGCCGCAGTGGCCCAGTGGCGCCACCGAGTTGTCCGCGGCCATTACCTACCGCGAGCAACGTATCCTGGTGGAAGGGGATGAGCCGGCACCGGGCGCGCGCCTGGCACTGCTGGGTGTGCACGCCCACGAGATCGCGCACATGTGGTTCGGCAACCTGGTCACCCCACCCTGGTGGGACGATCTGTGGCTGAAGGAAGGCTTCTCCACCTGGGGCACACCGCTTACCCTGACAATCTTCGAGCCCGAGGGTGGCCATGACCTCAACGCCGCGGTGCGCGCCATTGGCGCCATGCAACTGGATTCGCTGGCCAGCACCCGCGCCATTCGCGAGCCCATCGACAAGAATGACGATATCCGCAACGCCTACGACTCCATCACCTATTCCAAGAGCCTGGGCGTGATCCATATGGTGGACCAGTACTTTGGCGCAGACCGTTTCCGCCCCGCACTGGGCCGCTATATCGAGACCTTTGCCGACGGTGTGGCGGACTCAGACGATTTCTACCGCGTCATCGGCGAAGAGACCAACACTCCGGAACTGACCGACACCTTCCGCAGTTTTGTCGAGCAGAAGGGCGTACCGGAATTGGCGGTCAACCTGGACTGCGAGACCGGCGATAAACCGCAGGTCATCATCCGCCAGGGACGCTACAAGCCCCTGGGCTCGCCGATCCAGTTGAGCGGACAGCAGTGGACCATTCCCCTGTGCCTGCGCAGCGACCAAAGCCGGCAGTGCCTGATGCTGGCGGACAGCGAGCAGACGGTCGAACTGGAGAGTGAACAGTGCCCGCAGTGGTTGCTGCCCAATGCCGACGGCAGCGGTTACTACCGCTGGAACCTTGCCGGCGAACAGTGGCAGCCACTGGTGAAGAATTTTGCCGACTTCACCCCGACAGAACAGCTCTCCATCATCGACAGCGCCTTTGCGGCCTTCGAGGCCGGCGAGCTGCCGATTGCCACCGTGCTCGACGTGGTGCGCCAGTCCGCTGTCGCCGAGCGCCGGCAGGTGATCACCGCGCCGCTGCAGTACCTGGAAAAGTACCGTCGCAACATCCTGCCGGAAAAAGCCCTGCCGGATTTCACCCGCTTCCTGCAGGGGCTCTACCAGCCGGTACTGGAGCGCACCGCCGGCAGCGATGATGCCGAGCAGAAGCTGCTGTACAGCGAGCTGCTGGCCTTTATGGCACTGGTGGCCGAGGATTCACAGGCGCGCGAGATTCTCGCCGACAAGGCGATTGCCTTTACCGGCTTCAGGCGCGAACGCGATTCCGGGGCACTGGATTCCGACCTGTACCAACCGGCCCTTGTAGTCGCGGTGCAGGATGCCGGCCGGGAATTCCTGCCACACCTGGTGAAGATCCGCGGCGAGCTGGACGACCCGCGCTTCGAGAATGCCAGCGCCAACGCCATCGGCGCGGCCAACGACCCGGAACAGGTGCAGGATGTCCAGCGCCTGGCGGTGAGTGAGGATATGGGTCCGCGCGAGGCCTTCGGCCTGATAGCCACCGCCTTGGCGCAACCGGCGGTACAGGAACAACACTGGCAGTGGCTGCGGGACAACTTCCCCACTGTGGTGGAAAAGATTCCCGGACAGTGGCGCCGCCGCACCCCGTCGTTTGCCCGCACCTTCTGCACCAGCGACCGGCTGGACCAGCTACAGGCATTGTTCGAGCGACACAGTGAACTGACGCCGGGATACCAGCGCAGCATGGCGCAGACGGAAGAGACCATCGAGCTGTGCATGGCGCAGCGCGAGCAGGCACCGGAGTTTATCCGCGCCCTGTCCCGCTGACTCTCCGGGGTCAAGGCAACCCCAGCTTGGTCTTGTATTCTGCCTGGCCAATAAAAAAGGGCGATCTCCCGATCGCCCTTTCCCGTATCCCCGGGCCCCAAGCGGGCCAACCGGGGATATGCCTACTTGATCTTCGGCTCCAGTTCGCCAGCCTCGTAACGCTGGTACATGGTCTCGAGGTTCACCGGGCGGATCTTGCTGGCGTTGCCAGCGGTGCCGAAGGCCTCGTAGCGGGCCACGCAGATGTCCTTCATGGCCTGGGTGCTGGCCTTGAGGAATTTGCGCGGGTCGAACTCGGACGGGTTTTCGGCCAGGAAGCGACGCACCGCACCGGTGGAAGCCAGGCGCAGGTCGGTATCGATATTCACCTTGCGCACGCCGTGCTTGATGCCCTCGCAGATCTGCTCCACGGGCACACCGTAAGTTTCCGGGATTTCACCGCCGAACTCGTTGATCACCTTGAGCCACTCCTGCGGCACCGAGGAGGATCCGTGCATCACCAGGTGGGTGTCGGGGATGCGTGCATGGATTTCCTTGATACGATCGATGGCGAGGATGTCACCGGTCGGCGGGCGGGTGAACTTGTAGGCGCCGTGGCTGGTGCCACAGGCAATCGCCAACGCATCGACCTGGGTTTTCTTGACGAAGTCCGCGGCTTCCTCCGGGTCGGTCAGCAGCTGATCGTGGGACAGCTTGCCCTCCGCACCAACGCCGTCTTCCTCGCCGGCCATGCCGGTCTCCAGTGAGCCCAGGCAGCCCAGCTCGCCCTCGACGGACACGCCACAGGCGTGCGCCATTTCCACCGCGCGGCGGGTGACGTCGACGTTGTACTCGTAGGAAGCCGGGGTCTTGCCGTCTTCCTGCAGGGAACCGTCCATCATCACCGAGCTGAAGCCCAGCTGGATGGAGCGCTGGCACACAGCCGGGCTGGTGCCGTGGTCCTGGTGCATCACCACCGGGATTTCCGGGAATTCCTCGATCGCCGCCAGGATCAGGTGGCGCAGGAAAGGCGCGCCGGCGTATTTACGGGCGCCGGCAGAGGCCTGCACGATCACCGGGGAGTCGGTTTCCTTCGCCGCCTCCATGATCGCGCGCATCTGCTCCAGGTTGTTGACGTTAAACGCCGGCACGCCGTAACTATGCTCGGCGGCGTGGTCCAGCATTTGACGCAAGCTAATCAGTGCCATGGAAAGTACCTTTGGTTTTGTTTTGACATCTCTGTAAATGGTTCCCCGATCTTCGCCGGGGTAACACCGGGAACTTCACCGGGCCGGTCGATGCGGCCCGGTTATCAACTCGGGTTATTCAGCGGCCCGCTCTTCCAGCATTGCCACTGCCGGCAGGGTCTTGCCCTCCACATATTCGAGGAAGGCGCCACCGCCAGTGGAAATATAGGAGACCTTGTCAGCAATGCCGTACTTGTCCACGGCCGCCAGGGTGTCGCCACCGCCGGCGATGGAGAAGGCATCGCTGTCCGCAATCGCCCGGGACAGGCGCTCGGTACCGCCGCCGAACTGGTCGAATTCAAACACTCCCACCGGACCATTCCAGATAATGGTTCCCGCATCCTTCAGGATCTCGGCCAGCCTGGCGGAGGATTCCGGACCGATATCGAAGATCATGTCGTCGGTCGCCACATCATCCACAGGCTTGGTCTCGGCGGCAGCGGACTCACTGAACTCCTTGCCGGTGACCACATCGACGGGCAGGGGGATCTCACACTTTTTCATTAGCGCGCTGGCGGTATCCACCAGATCGTGTTCGCACAGGGACTTGCCGACCGGCTTGCCACTGGCAGCCAGGAAAGTGTTGGCGATGCCGCCGCCGACAATCAGCTGGTCCACCTTGTCAGAGAGTGTCTCCAGTACGCTCAGCTTGGTGGACACCTTGGAGCCACCCACGATTGCCACCATCGGGCGGGCCGGCTTGGCCAGCGCTTTTTCCAGTGCATCGAGTTCGGCAGCCAGCAGCGGGCCGGCACAGGCAACCGGGGCGAACTTGCCCACACCATGGGTGGACGCCTGCGCGCGGTGGGCGGTGCCAAATGCGTCCATCACGAAGATATCGCACAGGGCCGCGTAGGCCCGGGCCAGCTCCGGATCATCCTTCTTCTCGCCTTCGTTGAAGCGCACATTCTCCAGCAGGGCCACATCGCCCTCGGCCAGTTCGACCCCGTCGCGCCAGTCCTTGATAACCGGCACGTCACGGCCCAGCAGCTTGCCCAGGTGCGCGGCCACCGGGGCCAGGGAGAACTCCTCGGCGTACTCGCCCTCGCTGGGGCGGCCCAGGTGGGACATCAGCAGCACCTTGGCGCCGGCGTCGACGGCGGCCTTGATGGTGGGCAGGGCCGCGCGGATACGTGCATCCGAGGTCACCTCGCCCCCCTTGACCGGTACATTCAGGTCCTCGCGAATCAGTACGCGCTTGCCCGCCAGGTCCAGATCCGACATCAGTTTGACCGCCATCGCCAATCCCCTCTGCTGTTTTGTGAAATGTTGCGGTGAGATAGAAAAGTGGGCGCGGATTATATCAACAGCGGGCCTCCGGTGCCGACTGCTGACCGCCTGATAACGCTGTCAATAGTGACCATTCCTCCCCGCACGGCCCCGCTCGCCGGCATTCTCCGCAGGACCCCGGCCAGCACCGCGGCAGGTCGGTACGTCAGTATGGCAAGGCGCCCCGCAGCGGTGGCCCGGGACCGCGGGACATTGCCCGGGGCGCCTGCGGTTCATACCATGCGTGCCAGGACAACCTGATAAAGCGTGGAGAGAGCATGGCAAAGCGGCAGAAAGTCACCTTCCCCGGCGGCAGTGGCAACCTCCTGGCCGGCGTCATGGAGATGCCCGACAGGGGGGAGCCCCGCGCCTGGGCCCTGTTCGCGCACTGCTTCACCTGCGGCAAGGACGTCCTTGCAGCCTCCCGGATCGCCCGGCGACTGGCAGACCTGGGCTGTGCGGTGCTGCGATTCGACTTCACCGGGCTGGGTGACAGCGGGGGCAATTTCGCCGATACCAATTTCAGCTCCAATATCCGCGACCTGCTGAGCGCCGCAGAGTTCCTGCACCGTGAGCACCACCCGGTGGACCTTTTGATCGGCCACAGTCTCGGCGGCGCCGCCGTCCTTGCTGCCGCCGGCGAGATCGAGGAGGCCCGGGCCATCGTCACCATCGCCGCCCCGGCCGACCCGGACCACGTCATCAAGCAATTTGCCTGCGCCCTGGATATCATCGAGTCGCAGGGCCAGGCAGAGGTGGAGCTGGCCGGGCGACCATTCACCATCAAGAAGCAGTTCCTCGACGACCTTGAACAACATGAGCCGGATTACATCCGCGCACTGGGTCGGCCACTGCTGATTTATCACTCCCCGCGGGACAGCACCGTGCCCATCGATGAGGCAGCAGACATCTACAACCGGGCCATGCACCCCAAGAGCTTCATCAGCCTCGACGATGCCGACCACCTGCTGACCCGCCAGGAGGACGCGGACTACGTGGCAGAAACCATGGCCGCGTGGGTATCCCGGTACCTGCCGGGGGGCCGCTGATGGAAGCCCTGCAGGAATACGAGGCCAGCTGTCCCTACTGCGGCGAACCCATCACGCTGCTGATGGACCTGTCTGCGGGATCACAATCCTATATCGAGGACTGCCAGGTGTGCTGCCGGCCGATATCGATCTCGATGGCGGTGGAGCCCGATGGCACCTTCTCCGTGTCCCTGCGGGACGAGGACAGTGCTGGCTGAAGCGGGCGGGCTTGACCGCCCGGAAGCACCCGCGCACCATCACCTGTATCCGGGATTTTCAGAATAATTTATCGCCGCAATCCGGACCCCGAGTTCCAGCCATGCACCTGCCCCGCCATACCGCCACCCCGCTCGCTGCCCTCATGTTGGCGGCGCTGCTGGCATTCCCCGCCACGGGATCTGAAGCGACTTGCGACTTCCCCACCCTGAAGCGAGCCGCAACGCCGGAAGCGGCTGGCTTTGCGGCGGCCGGACTGACGGGGGTGGACAAGCTGATCGAGGCGGATGTGGCGGCGGGCTTTCCCGGTGCCGCCCTGGTGGTCATCAGGGACGGCCGTATCGCCAAGCAGTCGTTTTATGGTTACAGGAAAAAGTTCGACGGCCACCGGCCCCTGGACACTTTGCAGGAAGTCCGCGCAGATACGATGTTCGACCTGGCCTCGAACACCAAGATGTTCGCGACCAACTTTGCCCTGCAGAAACTGGTGAGTGAGGGGCGGCTCGACCTGGAAGCGCCGGTCAGCCGCTATGTACCGGAGTTCGTGGATCGGGCAGGGGAGCCGGTACCAGGCAAGGCCGGTCTGCGGGTGGTGGACCTGCTGCACCACGCAGCCGGGTTTGCACCCGACCCGCAATACCATAACCCGGCGGTATCCGGTGCACTCTATTCGCAGCAGCGGGAAAAAACGCTCCGTTTTATTCCCCGCTCACCCTTGCGCTACAAGCCAGGCACCAGGGCAACCTACAGTGATACCGACTACATGCTGCTGGGGCTGATTATCGAGCGAATCACCGGCATTCCCCTGGACACCTATGTGGAAGAAAACATCTACCGGCCCCTGGGCCTGCAGCGAACCGCCTTCAACCCGCTGGCAAAAGGGTTTGCTCCCGACGATTTCGCTGCGACTGAGCTTCTCGGCAATTCCCGGGACGGCACCATCCAGTTCCCCAATATCCGCACACATACCCTGCAGGGGGAAGTACACGATGAAAAGGCCTTCTATTCCATGGCCGGGGTTTCCGGACATGCCGGGCTCTTCTCCACGGCCGGCGAGCTGGCTGTATTGGTACAGGTAATGCTGAATGGTGGCGGCTACGGCGATAACTGCCTGTTTGATGATTCTGTTATTGCCCGATTTACCGCGCCATCGCCGCTCGACCGGACCTTCGGCCTTGGCTGGCGCCGCAACGGGAATGAAAGAATGTCGTGGATGTTCGGCACCGGCGCCAGCCCCCGCGCCTATGGCCATACGGGGTGGACCGGCACCCTCACTGTGATCGACCCGAAATACAACCTGGGCATCGTGCTGCTCACCAACAAAAAGCACTCCCGACTGCCCGATCCCCATGGTAACCCCAACCGGTTTGCGGGAGACCGGTTCACTACCGGGAAATATGGCGGCGTGGTCGAAGCCATCTATCGCGCACTGCTACCCGATGCGCCGCAGGGCAGCCGGTAAATTGTCGCTACCAGCCCGACGTCGCTCCCCAGCCATTTCCTGCCTCCCACAGGCTGGTCACGCTTTCCGAAAACTGCCACCGGGTATAGAATCGCGCCGCCCGGCGATGGCCGGGCGTTTTCCATGACCCCAGGAGAATTTCAGTATGGACACTCCCGACAGCGATATCGTTTTCCAGAGTTACGGGCGCTGCTGCAACAACCCGCAGTTTTTTGTCGATTTCTATGACCGGTTTATGGGCAGTTCCGACGAGATCCGGGCAATGTTCCGGGACACCAATATGCCCCAGCAGCGCCACCTGTTGCGTAATGGCATCATGCAACTGATCCTGGTCGCCCGCGGCATGCCCGAAACCAAGCTCCGCGCCCTGGGCGCAAGCCATTCGCGCAAAGGCTACAACATTCGCCCGGAACTCTACTCCGTATGGCTCGATGCCCTGCTCCATACCGTGGCCCGGCATGACCCGCAGTTCTCCGGCGAAATCGACGGCGCCTGGCGCCGTGCCATCCAGCCCGGGATCGACCTGATACGCAACGCCTACTGAGCCACCTGTCCCCGGTGCAACCCCGATTGCCAGCCCCGGCCGCACTTTGTATAAATACGGTTGGGAGGCTGGCCGATAGCGACGCCCAAACTGCACGGAAGTGCAAATTAATGAGTGTCTTCCTTTCCCGGCACAGTCCGCCGGAATAAATGTCCAGTGCAGTGTTTGCAGCCGATTCCCTTCAGTACCGGCATGCCCTCCCGTACCAGAATATTTAATAAAAAAGGAAACGATATGAAGATTGCACGGCCACTCTGGGTGCCGGCAGCGCTGGCGCTGGCCCTGACCGCCTGCGGCGACCCCGGACAGTCCCATTCGCAGACTGCCGAAAGCACCTCTCCCCCTCCTGCCGCCCCCGTCGCCACCGCTACCGAGTCCCTGCGCATCCCCCACGAAAAGTTCACCCTGCCCAACGGCCTGCGGGTAATTGTGCACGAGGATCGCAAGGCGCCCATCGTGTCTGTGGGGGTCTGGTACCATGTCGGCTCCAAGGATGAAAAAGCGGGCCGCACCGGTTTTGCCCACCTGTTCGAACACCTCATGTTCAACGGCTCGGAAAACTATAACGACGAATTCTTCAAGCCCTTCGAAAAAGCCGGTGCTACAGGCATGAATGGCACCACCTGGCTCGACCGAACGAATTATTTTGAGACAGTCCCCTCCAATGCGCTGGACATGGCCCTGTGGATGGAATCTGACCGCATGGGGCACCTGCTCGGCGTAATCACCCAGGAGAAGCTGGATGAGCAGCGGGGCGTGGTGCAAAACGAGAAACGCCAGGGGCAGAACCAGCCCTACGGCAAGGTCTGGGAAACCATGCAGAAGGCAATATTTCCCGAAGGGCACCCTTACTCCTGGACCACCATCGGCTCCATGGAGGACCTGAATGCCGCATCGCTGGAAGATGTGCACGAGTGGTTCAGGAAATACTATGGTGCCGCCAATACCGTACTGGTACTCGCCGGTGACATAGACGTGGAAACAGCGAAAGAGAAGGCCAGCAAGTACTTCGGCGATATTCCCGCGGGCCCCCCGCTGGCGAAAAAGGATGCGTGGATTGCCAAGCGTGACGAATCCAGGCGCGAAACCATGTTTGACCGGGTCGCCCAGTCACGGATTTACAAGGTCTGGAATGCGCCTTATATGGGCCACGAGGATAGCAACGCTCTCGCGCTCGCCGCCGCGGTGATGGGCGATGGCAAAAACTCCCGTCTGTACAAGCGCCTGGTGTACACCGACCAGATTGCCACCAGTGTCAGTATTAATTTCTACGAGTTTGAGCTGGCTTCCATCTTCCAGGTCGTTGCGGATGCCAAACCCGGCGTGGAGCTGGCAAAAGTCGAGTCCGCTATCGAGGAAGAGATGAAAACCTTCCTTGAAGAGGGACCCACCGCCGAGGAGCTGGCGCGGGTAAACATGTCGGAATATGCCAGTGCGGCCCGCGACCTCGAGCAGGTGGGTGGCTGGTCCGGCAAGGGCGTGATCCTGGCCCGTGGCGAGCTGTACCTGGATGATCCCAATGCGTTGCTGAAAGCCATCGACGAGAAACAGACACTGGCACCGGCACAGGTGCAGGCTGTGGCACGGGAGTGGCTGAGCAGTGGCGACTACAGCCTGGAAGTACACCCCTTCCCCGACTACAAGGTTGCCGAGCAGGGTGCAGATCGCTCGAAACTGCCGGATACCGGTGAGTTTCCCTCGGTTCCCTTCCCGGAGCTACAGACCACTGAACTCTCCAATGGCCTGAAAGTGGTCCTCGCAGAGCGCCATTCCACCCCGGTGGTCAATATGCACCTGATGTTTGACGCCGGTTACGCGGCCGACCAGGGGAAAAAGGCCGGCACCGCCGGTTACACCATGTCCATGCTCAAAGAGGGCACCACCGAACTCAGCGCGCTGGAGCTGAGCGCCCGGCAGGAATTACTGGGAGCGCGAATTTACACCGATACCAGTATCGACAGTTCCAGTGTGGGCCTAGATGCATTGACCAGCACCCTCGACGAATCGGTTTCCCTGTTTGCGGATGTGGTAATGCGCCCCGCCTTTGACGAAGCGGAGATTGAGCGCAAGCGCGGGCGCTGGCTGGCAATGATCAAGCAGGAAAAAACCCAGCCGGTGCAGATGGCACTGCGGACCCTGCCGCCGCTGCTGTATGGTGAGGGCCATGCCTACAGCGTGCCCCTGACTGGCAGCGGCACCGAGGAATCAATCCAGTCACTGACCCGCGAGGACCTGGTCCAGCACCACCAGGGCTGGATCCGCCCGGACAACGCCACCATGGTGGTCGTCGGTGATATCACCATGGATGCGCTGACCGAGAAGCTCGAGAGCAATTTCGCCGACTGGGCCGCGCCGGACGCGCCGCTGCCGCAGAAGAATCTGGTGCAGGTTCCCCATCCCGAGCAATCCCGGGTTTACCTGATCGACAAGCCGGGTTCCGAGCAGTCCATGATCATCGGCGGCCTGCTGGCGCCGTCCGAGAGCATTCCCGAACGGGAGGCGCTGCACATGATGAACGATATTCTCGGCGGCACCTTCACGGCGCGAATCAACATGAACCTGCGCGAGGAAAAGCACTGGGCTTACGGTGCCTACTCGTTCTTCTCCGGCGCCAAGGGCCAGCAGCCGATGATGGTCTATGCGCCGGTGCAGACGGACAAGACCAGTGACTCCCTGGCCGAATTACGCAAGGAGTTACGGGCCTACGTCAGTGACGAGCCCGCCCGCGCGGACGAGCTACAGAAACTCAAGGATAAGCGCATCAACGAGTTGCCGGGTCGCTTTGAAACCATCAATGCGGTCACCGGGCAGGTCACAAAAATGCTGAAGTACGGCCGCCCACTGGATTATATGGATGGGTATGCGCAGCAGATTCGCGCTATTGCGCTGGAGGATATCCACACACTGGCCCGCGAAACCATCAGCCCGGACCGCTTTATCTGGGTGATTGTTGGCGACCAGGAAAAGATCCGCCCGGGCATCGAGGCCCTGGGAATCGGCCCCATTGCCGAGCTGGATGTGGATGGCAAACCGGTGGTAACACCGGCAGCTGGCGGCCAGTGAGCCACCGGGTCATCCATCATTACAAAGCCCCTCCCGGGAGGGGCTTTTTTTATGTCTCGCGTTAATGGAAGTTTACGATCCGGCCGCTGCAGTCACCAGGCAATCAGGACAAACTGTGCACGTGTACCCGTTGCGACTAATAAATCATATTTGACTTATTCCACAATCGACGCGTACGTCTGTACTAACTAAATCGCAGGGGTGACATTAACTAGACGTTCTCGGATGCCTATCCCATATGAATTTTAGGGCAAATAAGGCGCCAATTATCGGTTTTGGTAGCCGCCTCACATAAGCGAAACAATTTCATTGCCCCACAATCCGCAGCTGCTACTTTTCTATGCTTCTGTTCGCGCATGCCGGTCATCCTGAGCGGCGCAGTACAGTGGTCTCGGCACCGGACAGAGTAATTACACGATAAGAAAACAGCAGCCCATCTGGAGCTCGATACATGAAGAAGATCCTACCCACACTGCTCGCCAGTGCCGTCGCCACAAGCGTCGCCGCACAGGCGGGTGCCGCCGAAGACCGCTATATCATCAAGTTCAAGGCAGGCAAGAGTGCCGAAGCCAAGGCACAGCTCAAGCGGGCCGGCGGCCGCACTGCCCTGGCCCTGGACAAGCGCAACGCAGTTGCCGCGATGCTGTCCGACAAGGCCCTGCAGGCCATGCAGAACAACCCCAACGTGGAATATGTAGAAAAAGACGCCAAACGCTGGCTGATGGCCCAGGAAGTGCCCTTCGGTATCCCCATGGTCCAGGCCGACCTGGTCAGTGACTCCGTCGCAGGTAACAGCACCGTCTGTATCATCGACTCCGGCTACGACATCTCCCATGAAGACCTGTCCGGCAATATGGTTACCGGGACCAATGATTCCGGTACCGGGAACTGGTACGAAGACCAGAATAGCCACGGCACCCATGTTGCCGGCACCATTGCCGCCATTAATAACGGCACCGGCGTGGTAGGCGTAATGCCGAACGGCAACGTCAAGCTGCACATCGTCAAGGTATTCAATGCGGAAGGCTGGGGCTATTCATCCTCCCTGGTCGCAGCGGCTGACACTTGTGCGGATAACGGCGCCAACGTGATCAACATGAGCCTGGGCGGAACCCTGAAGTCCCGCACCGAGGACCAGGCGTTCGCCGACCTGTATGCGAACCGCGGCGTGCTGTCCATCGCCGCTGCCGGTAACGACGGCAATACCCGCCACTCCTACCCGGCCTCTTACGACTCGGTCATGTCCATTGCCGCCCTCGACAGCGACAAGGTAATCGCGGACTTCTCCCAACAGACCGACCAGGTAGAGCTGGCCGGACCCGGCGTCAACGTGCTTTCCTCCGTGCCGGTTGGCAGCGCGGTGGTCAGCTCTGTGACCGTAGCGGGCAGCGACGTGGACTCTGCCGGTATGGAAGATAGCTACATGGGTACTGCCAGCGGCTCCCTGGTGGATTGTGGCCTGGGTGAGTCCGCCTGCACCGCGGCCGCCGGTGAAATCTGCCTGATCTCCCGCGGTAACATCAGCTTCGCCGAGAAGGTCCAGGCCTGTGAGGCCGGCGGCGGTGTCGGTGCCATCATCTACAACAATGAGCCTGGCATGCTTTACGGCACGCTTGGTGGCACAGTCACCGGTATCCCGTCTGTCGGTATTTCCGATACTGATGGCGCGGCGCTACTGGGCCAGCTGGGTGCCTCGGCCACTGTTGCGGTCGAACCCGGCGACTACGCCTACTTCAACGGCACTTCCATGGCGACCCCACATGTAGCCGGTGTCGCCGGCCTGGTCTGGAGCCATTACCCGAACTGTGCACCGGGTGAGATCCGCGCGGCCATGAATGCCACTGCAGAAGACCTGGGTGTTGCGGGTCGGGACAATGCCTATGGCTACGGCCTGGTGCAGGCCAAGGCCGCATTCGACTACCTGGCTGCGAACGCCTGTACCGGTACCAACCCCGGTGACGGCGGCTCCGGTGGTGGCGGCGGTGGCGGCGGCAAGGGCGGTGGCCCGAAGAGCCGCTAAACCGTTTGCTGTTTAGCCAGCCGAAGTAAAAAAGGGGGCCACCGGGCCCCCTTTTCATTTCTGCGTTCATAGTCTCTGCGTGCCGGCATCCCGGCGAAGCCTGCTATTCCTCTTCCAGCACCGCCTCACGCTGTTCCTCGCGCAGCTGCTGCAACCGTGCACTGGAGTCCTGCGCGGAATCTTTTTCCGGGGCCAGGCTCTCTACCTCCCCGGCCTCCGACTCCAGCTGCGCACGGGTGGCTGCCTGCTCGGCCGTGTAATCCGGGTCCAGGGACAGCTTGGGCGCGTTGCTGCTGAAGCCGGCCAGTACCCAGATGCCAAAACCCAGTGCCAGGACTCGGATGATAAAGGAGCGGTCGTACAGCAGCCGCTGCCAGTTCCCGGGCCCCGCGACCCGGATACGGGCGACGACCGCCAGCAACAGGATCGCGATTGCCAGCACTACTGCCCAGGTTGCCAGCCCCCCGAGCACGGACACCAGCCAGTTTGAGACCTGCGAGTTGTACTGCATGGTAATCTCCCGTCCGGTGAATGGCTTAGCGGTCGCGCTTCGCGGTCCGGCGCATCTGGTCATTGAAGACCGCCTGCTGCAGGCCGATGGTACCCAGCGCCTCCACAGGGAGGAACACCTTGTTCTCGGATTCAGCCATTTTGTCGAGCACTTCCAGGGTACGGTAGGCCAGGTACTTGTCAGTAACCGACTTGGCCAGCAGGTCGTTGACTTCTTTCTGGCCAATGGCTTTTTCCCGCGCAATCGCACGGTTCATTTTCTCCCGCTCCAGGTCACGCTCCATCTGGATTTTCTGGATTTCGAACTGGGCTTTCTCCTGCTCGATCAATTCGCGGCGCTCGGCGGCCCTCTCCTTGGCTTCAGTGATCACCTTGGGGAACTGGACGTCGGCGAGCCCCAGGCGCTTCACCTGAATGGGCGTACCCTGCAGGGCGCTGCTGACCTCGGAAAACAGCTCCTGGCTCAACGCCTCACGGCTGGAGGCGATTTCATTGATCGAGTACTTTGCCACTACCCGGCGCACCACATCGCGAATCACCGGCTGGGCATAGGTGTTATAGACGTTATTGACGGCGATATTGTTATTGACCGGAGGAATGCGATCGAAAATATTGTCGATATTATCGCGGCTGATAGAGCCCGTCATACGGATGTCAAAGCTCATGTTGAGCTGGTCCTTGGGCATAAACAGCTTGAAGCGCTCCTTGTGGCCGAAATCGGCAATGGCGAGGGTAACCAGCTTGTCACAGTAGAAGAAACAGGGATCGAGCCGGAACTTTGAGGGCGGCACCGTCTCCGGCTTGTAGCCGTTCTTGGTCAGGATCTTGCCGACGTGCGCAGGCGGCACTTCTACCCGGTCCCCACACGCTGTCAGCAACAGCCCACCCAGCAAACTCAGTACGATCATGATCTGCCGCATTACATTCCCCCGATTACCAATCACTTGTTTTTGTCGACAAAGGTATAAATCCTGTCAGGATTACCAAGTTCAGCCGGGTGCGCGCCAGAGCAGGCCCCGGGTGAAGAGGCGCGGATTATATGATTTAATTCCCGGCCAGAACAATTACAGGAAATCACACTGCAAATGGAATTCGAGTTTCTGACGGCGACCCTGTTCAACCTTGGTATCAACCTGTTTTACACACTGCTGGCACTATTTATTGGGATTACGGCTCTGCTGGCCATCGATAAGAAGCTGCTCAAGCATGTCGATATCGAGGGGGAGCTAAAGCGGGGTAATGTCGCGGTGGCAATTTTTGCCTCTACCATCCTTATTTTTGTAGCCATGATCATTTCCTTTGGCCTCAAGGGCTGACCATGCGCGGCTGGCTCCCTGTTTTACTGCTCGCGGCAATCATGGTGTTGCCGGAATTACTCCTCACCGACGGATTGCCTGACCCCGAATCACGGATAGACCCGCAGCTACAGCAGAAGCTGTCACTGGAGGACAATGGGAATACCCGGGCCAGCCGGGATTCCCAGAGAGGGCAGGTACGGGTTAACGGGAGCAGCCGGCCGATTACCGAACAGCTGGTGCAGAAAATGGTTGCCCGGCGCAGTGAAGCCGAAAGCGCCTATGTCTCGATCTGGAACTGGCAGGGCATCTCCAACGTCACCGCCTCCGCACGGGGCCTGGACAGCAAGCATCACTTCGCCAACAGCTACCTGGTGGGTTTCCAGCCCTTCGAAACCGACAAGCTTTGGGTGCCGCTGTACAGCCTCGCCACCCGCAAGCAGTACCAGTACGATCACCTGCAGTACGCCGGGCTGTCTGATATCTGGCAGACCTCGCGCCAGGCTTATTACCAGCCCCGGGGAGATTGTGAGGATCACGCCATCCTGCTGGCAGACTGGCTGATTAACCTGGGCGTCGATGCCCGCGTGG
The DNA here is from genome assembly GCF_021729035.1 of Microbulbifer sediminum. Classification (GTDB taxonomy): domain Bacteria; phylum Pseudomonadota; class Gammaproteobacteria; order Pseudomonadales; family Cellvibrionaceae; genus Microbulbifer; species Microbulbifer sediminum. Next base: position 294,651 of record NZ_JAJSAP010000003.1, read on the forward strand.
CCATGGGCACCCACCGGGGACAGGGACACGCCTGGGTGGTGGCGATCGTGGATAACCGTGAATACCTGCTGGAAGCCACCAGTAAGCGCCGCCAGACCAGCTGGCAGGCCATGCCGCTGGCAGCCCTGGCGGAAGGCTACGACGTCGAATTCCAGTTCAACCGTGAATTCTTCTGGGCGAAAAAAAGCCCGGCGCCGACCCGTCGTTACCGTGGCAACCACTGGGTAATGAAGTCCCGCTTCATTCGCGGCTGATGATCACAGGGGCACTGTCGGTAAGCCGCTCCCTGTCGCGCAAAAAACAGATAGCCCAAACCACTGCCCGGCACCCTTCATCTATGCATCCCCTGTTTGAATAGCAACAAACAGGGAACGCCATGAGCAACAAGGAAGTACCGCTTTTTATCCTCCTGATCTGCCTTGCCGGGCTGGCAGCGCGCATTACGGCAGGGCTCTTCGGCAATGATGGTGGATTTGCCGTGGACGCTCAGCTTCTGCAGCACAAGTCCATGTGGGTACTGCTCGGTGTATCCAGAGGGCTGTTGATTGCCTTCTTTACTGACAGAACCTGCCCTGTTGTCGTTGGCTCCGGAATTTCCACCGAACCCTGGAGAAGCCCCGGGGGAGAAGGGTTTCTACCCGGGAACCCGGCGCCGGTGAAAACAGGTCGGTTTGTCACGTTTGACACCATATTTAGACTCAGTCACGGCAACAGTAAAATTTTTCCAAAACCTGCATCCAGTCAGTCCCGGAGCGGCGTCCTACCAACAGAACCTGAGAAAACGGAGAACAGTACTCCCATGTGGAAACCGCTCATCATCGTCAGTGCCTTGGCACTGGCCGGCCAAACGGCCGCCAGTGAAATCAACCTCGAAGTGAATGACCAGGAGAGCTGCAATGCAGACCTGCACTACCACGTGCAGGTGGGCCCGGACTTTTTCCAGACCTATGCCAAGCCTGAAGACGAGGAAGCCCTGGTGATCTTCCAGTCACCGGACAAGCTGCTGGTGGAGGGTAACCCGGTGGATATCAATGCCGAGCAGGAGGCATTGCTGAAGCAGTACCATGGCGAACTGTATGGGGCCAGCCGGGAGCTGACGATGATCTCCCTGGATGCGGTGGATATCGCCCTGACCGGCGTTTCCGTGGCGCTCGCCGCCCTCGCCGGCCAGGACCACCCCGACTTCAACGGGTTACAGCAGACCTCCGCCGAAATCCGCGACCGCGCCCAGCAGCGCTTCGATGTCGAGGGCAATGTCTTCGTCTTTGGCGACCAGGGTGTCGGCGACTTTATCGAGGAGACCATCGGTGAAGACCTGGAGCCGCGCATTGAGGAACTCGCCATGGATTCGGCTGGCAGCATCGCCTGGCACGCGCTGAAAGCCGTGTTTACCGGCGGCCGCAGTATCGAGCGCAATGCGGAAAAGCTCGCAGAGGAAGTGGAGCGCGACGTCGAGGCACGGGCCGAAGTGCTCGAAGCCAGGGCAGAAAAGTTCTGCGGCCAGCTGGAAACACTGGATCGCCAGGAGCAGGAACTGCACAAATCGATTCCCGCCCTTTCAGGCTATGACCTGGTCACCCTGGAAGACTGAACCATTTGACCCCCCAGCTTAGGGCCGCGCATGCGGCCTTTTTTATTGATGGTCACTCGCCATCACCCGGCCAGAGCAGGCCGGGCTAGCGGGTAAGGTCAGATCGGAGAGCCCGGGGGCATTTCCTGCAGGTCACCGGCCCTGGGCTCCAGCTCTCCCGCGCTGAAGGCGGCTATCCGCTGCGCCTGGTAATAGTAATGGGCGTTGTAACCCTCGGGATCATCACCGAACAGTTTCATGCGGCCGATGCCGTGCTGGATCCGCGCCAGCTCCATGCTCGCCTTTGCCCGCACCGACTCCGCGGCGGCGTCATTTCCCGCCAGTAACATGAGCTGATGGATGTAAACATGGTTCACCCGCTGGTGAATCGCCGCTGCCAGCCCGTCGTGGGCACCGTTATCCAGCGCTTTTTCCGTCAGGTTTTCCAGCACCGCGGCGAATCCCGGGTGCCCCGCACGGCGGGCGGACTGCTCCTCCAGCCGCGCAGCGCGCTCGGGGTTCAACAGGATCGACAACGTATGGCCGGCCGCCGCCTCCGCCATGGACACTGCGTCGAAGGCGACACCTGTGCGGGCCGGGAAACTCTCGCCAGTACGGCTGTAGCCATAGGACTTGGGCGGCAGCAGTTGCAGCACGCGCTCGGGCAGCGCCAGGAATTCCGGCTGCAGGGTGGAGACCAATGTATCCATGGCCTGGCGCTGCTCTTCCGCGGGCACCAGGCTGTAGGACACCTGTTCGGCATCGTTGTAGAGGTAATCGTAATCCAGCCCGCCAATCAGCTTGCCGACCGCCTCGGCCTGGTAGCGATAGCCGTAATAGACCGGCACCAGGGTTTCTTCCAGGGCGGAACGGGGTGCATCCGCGGGGTTGGCCGCGCTGGAGAAATTGTCCAGCGCATGGCGGCGCAGCTCGGCCATACGGGCGAACTCCGCCAGCGGCTCGGCGCCGTTGTCCCACAGGTGGGAATCCGCATGGGCGTCGTTGATGCCACGGGAGTCCGGGTCGGAGATAAAGCGCAGGCCCTGCTCTTCCGCTTCGGTAATCACGCCGGCCAGGTAGGCCTGCTCATCCACCACCTCGCCGTAGCCATAGCGCACCGCCAGCTTGTCCCATTCACCGATACCGGTGTCATAGGCCTGCGCCAGTTCCATCTCCTCGCCCCGCAGGGTTACCAGCGGCGCCGGGTAGTCCATCACCGAGGCACGCTCGCTGGCACTGGCGATAAAGTTATGGGCCAGGCCCAGGGTATGGCCCACCTCGTGGGCGCTGAGCTGGCGGATGCGCGCCAGGGCCAGCTCTTTCAGGGCAGAAGTGTCTGCATCCTTCGCGCCATAGGGCTGCAGCAGGCCCTGGGCGATCAGGTAGTCCTGCCGTACGCGCAGCGAGCCCAGGGTCACGTTGCCCTTGAGGATTTCCCCGGTGCGCGGGTCGGCAATGGCGTAGCCGTAGGACCAGCCGCGGGTCGACCGGTGCACCCAGTTAATCACGTTGTAGCGGATATCCAGCGGGTCGGCGCCCTCCGGCAGCAGCTTCACCTGGAAGGCATTCTTGTACCCGGCCGCCTCGAAGGCCTGGTTCCACCAGCTGGCACCGTCGATCAGGGCACTGCGCACCGGCTCCGGCACCCCCGGGTCGACGTAATAGACGATGGGCTCCACCGGCTCGTCACTGCCCGGCTTCTTCTCCAGGCGGTGGCGGTAGATGAAGCGCTGGTCCAGCGGCTGGTCAATAGCGGTGGCATAGTCACGGAAGATAAACGGGAAGTAACCACTGCGGCTGTGGAACTGCCGCGGGCGATAGCCATCATCCGGCAGTTCCACCAGGGAGATATGCTGGCGCAGCGAGACCAGGGTCGGCGTCGGCACCACCTCGTTCAGGTACTTGCCGGGATTGCCACCGGCAAAGGTCAGCTGCGCCTCAAACTCGCTGTTCCGGGGAAAGTTCTTCGTCCGCGGCAGGAAGACCGCGGATTTTGATGTATCGACGGTATAGCTGCCCTGCTCGGTCTGCTTGAGCCTGCCGGCCACACCGTGCTGGTCACTCAGCAGGAAGGGGGTGAAATCAATCAGCACGGTTTCGCCATCCCGCGCCACCGCCTCGAATCCCCACAGCACCGAGGAGGCGAAGGCCTCACGGACTGCCTGGCGCTCGGCGGCGTTATCGGAGTGGGCCCGGTACTGCATGTTGCGCTGGTGCAGCAGGACCTTGTTGCCCACGCGCTCGAAGCGCACCAGCCGGTTCTCCCCACCCTGGTTGCGGTCCAGCCCCACCGGGTTGGAGCCCAGCCCCTGGGCCAGGCCGGTCAGCAGCAGGAACTCCCGCTCGAACTCGTCCACCTCCAGCAGGATGCGGCCGGTGGCGTCGTCCCAGTAGAAGTCGTAGTAACCGGGCTGGCGCTCCATGCCGGCGGCGTATTCAGAGATGCTGGCGGCCTGCGCGGTGAATGCGCCCAGCGCCAGCACCACGGCGATCAGTCCCATGCGTAGCTTCATGTCACTCCCCATTGATTGTTATTCTGCTGCGCGGCAGGGCCACTTTCCGGTGCAAAAAGCCCGTATTCTGCCAGCCCGGCCACTAACGGTTGTCAGCTAGGTTATCAGGCCCGGGGGAGATCGCGAACCGCCGGGGTGCTGCCGTGACACCTACGGCGGGAGGGCTTATAACGAGTCACTGGGCGGGGCTATCCAGCAACAGCTCCCCCTCGATCGGCACGAACCGGGAAGCCGCGTCCTTCAGCGAGCCGGCTGTCAGCGAAGGCACACCGTATACCTCAACCGGGATACCAAACTTCGAGCTGATCCGCTCGACAAGGAGGTCGAAGTCACCATCCCCGGACGCCAGTATGAGGACTTCGGACTCCGCCGCACAGTCCAGCGCATCGATGGTGATGCCCACATCCCAGTCCCCCTTGGCGGAACCATCGGCGCGCTGGATAAAGGGCTTCAGCTTTACCTCGAAGCCGATTGCACGAAGGATATTCTGGAACTGGCGCTGCTTCTCGTCGCCGCGATCGATGGCATAGGCGATGGCACTCACCACCTCCCTGCCCGCGGTTGCCTGCCGCCAGAAGGCGTTATAGTCGAAATTACAGCCGTATGCGTGGCGGGTCGTGTAATAGATATTCTGGACATCCACCAGCAGGGAAACCCGATCGGCCATTAAGGACTCCTGTTATGCTTGATGCACGGTTTCAGCCGGGCAGCCAGCATTACTTTTGAAACAGCAAAATTAATACCCTGGCAATTCCAGCCCGGACTCTTTATCGCTGGTTGAATCGCCCGAACTCCTCTCGCAAATTCTCCGCCATTGCGCCGAATCCTTTCGCTTGCAGAAGCTCGATCACGCACTCGGCCGTGCACAGCCCGCCCTCACGCTGGTTGCGCCGCAGGCAGTAAGCGGACTCAATCGCCGGATCCAGGCTCACCCGTTCCGCCCCCTTGAAATGGGGGCTGCGGTTATACATCTTACGGGCCTCCTGCCAGGTGGCGTCCAGCAGGATGAAAGTCTCGAACGCAGAAACCGGCTTCAGGGACAGCCCTGCCTCAACTCCAGGATAAACAAGCGCGGCATCGCCTGCCTGGATCAGCTCGACTATTTCAGGATCGGGGTGGCGGCGCTGCCAGACGACCCGCTGGACCATCTCGCCACAGGCGGTTGTGGCAATTGAGCCGGTGTTTGTCGGGCGGAGTAACTCGCGCTCGTGGGTAAGTAGGTAGATCTTCAAGTAGCAATAGCCGGCGACTGAATTGGAAGAATAATAGTGGACAGAGTGAAATTTTTACGCCCATCCCCCACCTTGCAAAGTGCTTCTCTGATCACAACTGCTTACTCTGGAACCAAGCAGCCAAACCTGAGCGACAGTTGTAATTCATCGCCTAGGGAGATGCCTGTTTTTTGATAAGTCTGTCAGCCACATCCAGCATCCGGTTCGCAAACCCCCACTCGTTATCAAACCAGATCAGCACTTTCACCAGTTTGCCGCCGGCAACGCGGGTCTGGCTGGCATCGACGATGCCGGAGCGGGGATCGTGGTTGTAGTCGCAGGAGGCGAGGGGCTCCTCGGTGTAGCCGAGCACGCCGGCAAAATCATGCTTCGCCGCTGCGCTCAGGACATCGTTTACTTTGGCCTGGGTGACGGTGTTGTGCAGCTGTACGGACAGGTCGATCGCGGATACGTTGACCGTGGGTACACGCATGGCCTGGGCCTCGAAACGGTCGACAAGGCTGGGCAGGATACGCTCGATACCGCGGGCGAGGCCGGTATCGACGGGAATAATGGAGGTCACCGCCGAGCGGGTCTTGCGCAGGTCGGTATGGTGGTAGGCGTCGCTCACCGGCTGGTCGTTCATGGCGGCGTGGATGGTGGTGATCACCCCGGCATCGATACCGAAAGCCTTGTCCAGGGCGGCGATCACCGGGACGCTGCAATTGGTGGTGCAGGAGGCGGCGGAGACGATGGTTTCCCTGCCGGTGAGGATTTCGTCATTGACCCCGTAGACGATGGTGGCGTCCACATCGCGGCTGGCGGGCTGGGAGAACAGGACTTTTTTTGCGCCGGCCTTCAGGTGCAGTTCCGCACGGGCGCGCTCGCTAAAGCTGCCGGTACATTCCAGCACGATATCGACCCGGTCTTTACTCCAGTCCAGTTCCTCGAGCTGCTCATGGTGAGTCACCGCAATGCGGTCGCCATTGACCACCAGCGTCTCCCCCTGCACCTCGACGTCGCCACCGAAGCGGCCGTGCACGGAATCGTAGCGGGTCAGGTGGGCAATGGTGGCGCAGTCGGCCAGCTCGTTGATGGCGACGATCTGCATCTGATTGCGCGCGCCGGACTCATAGAGCGCGCGGAGGACGGAACGGCCGATGCGGCCATAGCCGTTGATGGCAAGCCTGATACTCATGAACTTCCAGCCAGTATCAGCATTTTGAGCTGACTCCATTAGATTCCGGGCCCCGGCACAAGCCGGGGCCCGGGTCCTTGGTTGCTCCGTGAGCGATTACTTCAGCAGCTTCTCGACGGTCTGCGCCACATTCTCTGCGGTGAAGCCGAAGTGCTGCATCAGCTCGCCGCCGGGCGCGGATTCGCCGAAGGTCTTCATGCCGACGATGGCGCCGTCGAAGCCGACAAACTTGTACCAGTAGTCCTGGTGCGCGGCTTCCACGGCAACGCGGGCACGCACGCTGGACGGCAACACCGACTCGTGGTAAGCCTCGTCCTGGTCCATAAATGCCTCGGCACAGGGCATGGAGACCACGCGGATCTTGCGACCGGAGAGCTGCTTCCGGGCTTCCATCGCCAGCTCCACCTCGGAACCGGTGGCGATGATGATGGCCTCCGGCAGGCCCTCGCAGTCGGACAGCACGTAGCCGCCCTTCTCCACCTGGGCCAGCTGGCCGGCGTCGCGGCTCTGCGGCGCCAGGCCCTGGCGGCTGAAGATCAGGGCGCTGGGGCCATCGTTGCGGGACACCGCCATTTTCCAGCTCACGGCGGATTCGGTAGCGTCACAGGGGCGCCAGGTGTACAGGTTCGGGGTTGAGCGCAGGGCGGTCAGCTGCTCCACCGCCTGGTGGGTGGGGCCGTCCTCGCCCAGCCCGATGGAATCGTGGGTGTAGACAAAGATCACCCGCTGCTTCATCAGTGCCGCCATGCGCACGGCATTGCGGGCGTACTCCATGAACATCAGGAAGGTCGCGCCATAGGGCACGAAACCGCCGTGCAGGGCGATACCGTTCATGATGGCGCTCATGCCGAATTCGCGCACCCCGTAGTAAACGTAGTTGCCGGCGGCATTGTCCGCCCGCACGCCCACGGAACCGGACCAGATGGTGAGGTTGGAGCCCGCCAGGTCGGCAGAGCCGCCGAGGAATTCCGGCAGCATCGGGCCGTAGGCGTTCAGCGCGTTCTGGCTTGCCTTGCGCGAGGCGATCTTCTCGCCGTTTTCCTGGCACTCGCGAATGTACTCATCCGCCTTGGAGAGGAAATCCGCCGGCAGCTCACCGCTCATGCGGCGCTCGAATTCCGCCGCCAGCTCCGGGAACTCCTCCTGGTAGTCGGCAAAGATATCGCGCCACTCGTCTTCCTGCGCCTCGCCCTTGTCGCGGGCGTTCCAGCCGGCGTAGATGTCCCCGGGGATCTCGAACGGGCCGTGGTTCCAGTTCAGGGTCTCGCGCACCAGGGCAATCTCGTCCTCGCCCAGCGGCGCACCGTGGCACTCCTCGCGGCCCTGTTTGTTCGGGGAACCGAAGCCAATCACGGTCTTGCAGCAGATCAGGGTGGGCTTGCCGTTCTCGGCACGGGCCTCTTCGATGGCCTGCTTGATCGCCACCGGGTCGTGGCCGTCCACACCCGGGATCACGTGCCAGCCGTAGGCCTCGAAGCGCTTGGGCGTATCGTCGGTAAACCAGCCCTCCACTTCACCGTCGATGGAGATGCCGTTGTCGTCGTAGAAGGCGACCAGCTTGCCGAGGCCCAGGGTACCGGCCAGGGAGCAGGCCTCGTGGGAGATGCCTTCCATCAGGCAGCCGTCGCCGAGGAAGCAGTAGGTGTGGTGATCCACCAGCTCGTAGCCCGGACGGTTGAACTGGGCCGCCATGACTTTCTCGGCCAGCGCCATGCCCACCGCATTGGTGATGCCCTGGCCCAGCGGGCCGGTGGTGGTCTCGACACCGGGCGCGTAACCGTACTCCGGGTGCCCCGGGGTCTTCGAGTGCAGCTGGCGGAAATTCTGCAGCTCCTCGATCGGCAGGTCGTAACCGGTGAGGTGCAGCAGGGAATAGAGCAGCATGGAGCCGTGGCCGTTGGACAGCACAAAGCGGTCGCGGTCCGCCCAGTGGGGGTTGGCCGGGTTGTGCTTCAGGTAATCGTTCCACAGGACCTCGGCAATATCTGCCATACCCATGGGCGCGCCGGGGTGGCCACTCTTGGCTTTCTGCACGGCGTCCATGGACAGGGCACGAACGGCATTGGCCAGCTCGGTGCGGGTCGGGTTGGAAGAAGTCATAGGGCTCTGCTCTCAGGTCAGTTTGCGGGGCCGGGCCGCTTCACCATAGGCCACGGCGGCGAAAAAGGAGGCGTATTTTCCCGCAATCGGCGGCGCTGCGCAAAGGCACGGGGCCAATTGTCGCGTTATTCACGCAACAAAGTTGCCTGCCGGCTGGTGGCGCTTAAAACAACACATCTGCATCAAAAAAATTTAATGAAGCTATATCAAAATCCTTTGATATAGCGGGGGACACTGCTAGACTGCGCGCTATGCCTGAATCCCCAGCACCCTTACAGCAACCGGACTCCCCGGTCCCGGACGCCATCCCGCAGCTGGCCGCGACCCTGAAGGCCGCGGGCGACCCGCTGCGGCTGGAGGTCCTGCGCCTGCTGAGCCAGGATTCCTACAGCGTGCTGGAGCTGTGCCGCATATTCGACCTGCGCCAGCCGGCACTGAGCCACCACCTGAAGGTGCTGGCCCAGGCCGGGCTGGTGAGCAAGCGGCGCGAGGGCAACAACCTGTTCTATCGCCGCAGTGGCGACGGTGAAACGCTGCAGGCCCTGTTTACCGGCCTCGACCAGCTACCCCTGGCGCCGGCGCGTGCCGACGCGGTGGCGGCCATTGCGCGGGAGCGCGCGGAGGCCTCACGGCGTTTCTTTGCCGACTACGGCAATCGCTTCCGCGAGCAACAGGAGTTGATTGCCGGCTATGAGGTCTACGGACCGCAGGTGGCGCAGTTGCTGAAGCCCGGTGCCAATGCGCTGGAAGTGGGGCCCGGGGAAGGGGAATTCCTGGCCGAGCTGAGCCCCCGCTTTGACTGCGTGACCGCACTGGATCTCTCCGAAACCATGCTCGAGCGCGCGCAGCAATTTGCCGACGAACAGTCCCTGGCGAATATCGACTTTGTCTGCGGCGACACCCGCGAGGCCGCAGCGCGCCCCCGCAGCGCCGACAGCATTGTGGTGAACATGGTGCTGCACCATACCCCGGAACCGGCACAGATCTTCCAGGACCTGCAGCAGGCCCTCAAGAGCGGCGGCCAGCTGCTGGTGGCGGAGCTGCAGGAGCATCGCCAGGACTGGGCCCGCGAGGCCTGCGGCGACCTGTGGCTGGGCTTTGCCCCGGAACAGCTGCAGGCCTGGGCGGAGGACGCCGGCCTGAGGAATGGGCGCAGCGTGTACAGTGCCCTGCGCAACGGCTTCCAGATCCAGATCCGCGAATTCCTGAAAGCGTAATTACCCGGGAACCCGCGGTCGGGCTCCCACCACAACACAGAGTTTTATTTTGTTTGCCGCCGGCAAGACATGGAGACTTTCACATGAGTGAATACAGACTGTTTACCTCTGAGTCCGTATCGGAGGGACACCCGGACAAGATCGCCGACCAGATTTCCGACGCGGTGCTCGATGCACTGCTGGCCCGCGACAAGCACGCCCGCGTGGCCTGCGAGACACTGGTAAAAACCGGCGTTGCGATAATTGCCGGCGAAATCTCCACCAGCGCCTGGGTCGACCTGGAAGACCTGGTGCGCAAGGTGATCACCGATATCGGCTACACCTCCTCGGATGTGGGCTTCGACGGCGACACCTGCGGCGTACTGAACATGATTGGCAAGCAGTCGGTGGATATCGCCCAGGGCGTCGACCGGGCCAAGCCGGAAGACCAGGGGGCCGGCGACCAGGGCCTGATGTTCGGCTACGCCACCGACGAGACCCCCACCTTCATGCCCGCCCCGGTTTACTACGCGCACCGCCTGGTGGAGCGCCAGGCCGAGGCACGCAAGTCCGGCCTGCTGCCGTGGCTGCGCCCGGACGCCAAGAGCCAGGTGACCTTCCGCTATGACGAACACGGCCGGCCCTGCGCCATCGACGCCGTGGTGCTGTCCACCCAGCACAATGCCGAGGTCAGCCAGGAAGACCTGCGCGAGGCCGTTCTGGAGCTGATCGTGCACCACGTGCTGCCTTCGGAGTGGCTGCATGAAGGCACCAAGTACCATATCAACCCCACCGGCAAGTTTGTGATCGGTGGCCCCGTGGGTGACTGTGGCCTGACCGGGCGCAAGATCATCGTGGATACCTACGGCGGCTCCGCGCGCCATGGCGGCGGCGCCTTCTCCGGCAAGGACCCGTCCAAGGTGGACCGTTCCGCTGCTTACGCCGGTCGCTACGTGGCCAAGAACATCGTCGCCGCCGGGCTGGCCCGGCGCTGCGAGATTCAGGTGTCCTACGCCATCGGCGTGGCCGAGCCCACCTCCGTGTCGATCAATACTTTCGGCACAGGCAAGGTAAGTGAGGACAAACTGATCGAGCTGGTGCGCGAGCATTTTGACCTGCGCCCCTACGCCATTTCCCGGGCCCTTGACCTGCTGCACCCGATGTACCAGCTGACCGCGGCCTACGGCCACTTCGGGCGCGAGCCGTTCGAGCACACCTACACCTGGACCGACAGCAACGGCCAGGAACGCAGCGAGACCTTCACTGCCTTCCCGTGGGAGAAAACCGACAAGGCGGAACTGCTGCGCCAGCACGCGGGCCTGTAAATAAACATTCATATGCAGGAGCAGCCGCTCCTACAAAAGAGCACAAAACAAGAGGTTGGAATGAACCAGATGAGCACGGAATTCAAGGATTTCAAAGTCGCCGACATCACCCTGGCGGACTGGGGCCGACGCGAGATCGAGATCGCCGAGGGCGAGATGCCGGCACTGATCGCACTGCGGGAAAAATACCGCGCGGAGCAGCCGCTGGCCGGTGCGCGCATCATGGGCTGTATCCATATGACGATCCAGACCGCAGTGCTGATCGAGACCCTGGTCGCGCTGGGTGCCGAGGTGCGCTGGTCCTCGTGCAACATCTTCTCCACCCAGGATCACGCCGCCGCAGCCATCGCCGCCAGTGGTATCCCGGTATTCGCCTGGAAGGGTGAGACCGAGGAAGAGTACGAGTGGTGCCTGGAGCGCACTGTGGGTGACGACGTGGCCGGCTGGCAGCCGAACATGATTCTCGACGACGGCGGCGACCTGACCGAGCTGCTGCACCGCAAGTACCCGCAGATCCTCGACAACTGCCACGGCATCAGCGAGGAAACCACCACGGGTGTACACCGCCTGCAGGACATGCTGCGGGAAGGCACGCTGAAAGTGCCGGCGATCAACGTCAACGACGCCGTTACCAAGAGCAAGAACGACAACAAGTACGGCTGCCGCCACAGCCTGAACGATGCCATCAAGCGCGGCACCGACCACCTGCTGTCCGGCAAGAAAGCCCTGGTGATCGGCTACGGCGACGTGGGCAAGGGCTCCGCCGCCTCCCTGCGCCAGGAAGGCATGATCGTGAAGATCTCCGAGGTGGATCCCATCTGTGCCATGCAGGCCTGCATGGACGGCTTCGAGCTGGTTTCCCCCTACCAGGGCGGGATCAACACCGGCACCGACGAGGGTATCAATAAAGAGTTGCTGGCCAATACGGACCTGCTGGTAACCACCACCGGCAACACCAACGTGTGCGACGCGCCTATGCTGAAAGCGCTGAAGAGCGGTGCCGTGGTATGCAACATCGGCCACTTCGACAACGAGATCGATACCGCTTACATGCGCAAGCACTGGGAATGGCAGGAAGTGAAGCCGCAGGTGCACAAGATCGTCCGTAACGCGGAAAACAATGATCACCTGCTGCTGCTTTCCGAGGGCCGCCTGGTGAACCTGGGCAACGCCACCGGCCACCCCAGCCGCATCATGGATGGCTCTTTCGCCAACCAGGTACTGGCGCAGATTCACCTGTTCCAGGAAAAGTTTGCCGAACTGCCGGCGGACCAGAAGGTCTCCGCGCTGTATGTGAAAGTACTGCCGAAGAAACTGGACGAGGAAGTGGCCCGCTACATGGTCGAGGGCTTCGGCGGTGTGATCACCCGCATGACCGAAGACCAGGCCAAATATATCGGCGTTTCCGTGGAAGGCCCGTTCAAGCCGGAAAGTTACAAGTATTAATCGACCCGAGACCGGATGTCGGCGCTGGCCGGCACCCGGTCCCTCGGGGGACTGGAAAAGACCGCATCATGACCGACACCCCCAGAATCAGTTTTGAGTTTTTCCCGCCCAAGACAGCCGCGGGCCGGGAGAAGCTGTACAAGACACGGGAAACCCTGCAGGAGTTTGACCCGGCATTCTTCTCTGTTACCTACGGTGCCGGCGGCACCACCCGTGAGACCACCGCGAATATCGTCACCGGCCTCCGCCGCGACGGCATCTCCATCGCGCCGCACCTGTCTTTCGGCGGTGATAACGAGGAAACCGTACTCGGCCTGTTGAATACTTACCGGGAAGCGGGCGTGGATCGCATCGTCGCGTTGCGGGGCGATATGCCTTCCGGCATGGGCGCGGTGGCGCAGCTGGTGTACGCCAACGAACTGGTGGCTTTCATCCGCCGCCACACCGGCGACCAGTTCCACCTGGAAGTCGCCGCCTACCCGGAAATTCACCCGGAGGCGGGATCCTACGACGACGATATCCGCTACCTGAAAGGCAAGTTCGAGGCCGGCGCCAACAGCGCGCTGACCCAGTACTTCTACAACCCGGACGCTTACTTTTACTTTCTCGACCAGTGCGAGAAGGCCGGTATCGACGCGCCCATCTACCCGGGCATCATGCCAATTACCAACTTCACCAACCTGGCGCGCTTTTCCCGCAACTGCGGGGCGGAAATCCCGCGCTGGCTGCGCCACCGCATGGAGAGCTTCAATAACCCGGAGGATATCCGCAAGCTGGGCCTGGAGGTGGTTACCGACCTGTGTGAGACCCTGCTGGATGGCGGCGCGCCCGGCCTGCACTTCTACACCATGAACCAGGTGGATCCGACCGCGGAAATCCTGCGCTCACTGGAAATCGGCGCGGCCTGATCCCGCGCCCGACAGCTCGCACGCAACGGGTGGACAAACAGTTCGCGTATACACCCGCTGGCGCGGATGCAAGCATTTACTGCCCCTGCAGCTTCACCGACATCGGGCTGGAGTCGAAATTGACCACGCGGATCACCAGCCGCCGGTTCTTTTTCTGCCCGGCGGCTGTGCTGTTGTCCGCGATCGGCGCTGCATCACCGAAGCCCTCGGCCGTCACCCGCTCCGCATCGATACCACGCTCCAGCAGGAATTGCCGAACCCAGTCGGCGCGCCACTGTGACAGCTTACGGTTTTTCTCCGGGTCGCCCTCGTTATCCGTATGCCCCTCGATGGCGATACGCAGTTCCGGATAGTCGCGCATGATGACCAGCAATGCCTCGATATCGGCAATGGTGTCCATGCGCGGAGCAAAGCCACCCGGCTCGAATCGCACCCCCAGGATAAACTCATTGCCCTCCTTGCGCGGCTTACCGCGCAGGTAGCGCACCATGGCATCACCAAAGGGACTAGCCTCGCGGGCCAGTTGTTCCGCCGCCCCGCCCTGCACATTCGGCAGCGGCTCCAGTGCGTATTTCCTGTTGGGATCGTCGTAACAGGCGGGCAGGAACACCGTGACCAGCAGGCCGGAAACAAAGACACACAAGAATCGCGTCATCAGGAGTGCTCCCCGACTGGCTGGCGTCAATTTCATTGTAGACCACCGGGTGACCGCCACCACAACGCCGGGGATGAGCCGGAAATACCGTCCGCTGGCAGGAGACCCTAGGATAGCCCCAGGGCATTCCCACGGGCCGCCCCAAATCGCTGGCCCCTGAGCCATGGGAGGCTGCCATGAACCAACGCCGGATAATGCGTGTTTGCAGCCGGGCGGTTGCGCTCTCGCTGTTAATGGCAGGTGTACTCTCTGCCACCCTCTGCCTCGCCAATACCCCCCAACTGCTTACGGTGGCCCCTGACCGTGCACTGGTTGATTCGAAACAGGGACTAGGCGTCACACTGACCTGGCGCGTCGCCAGTGCCGGCGGCGCCCGCTCACCCTACGGGGAATTTGTCGACCTGGACCGCAACCGGGTCCTGCAGAAAGTTGAGCGCCCACTGGCTTTCGGCGCCGACATGGCACGACTGACCGAGAAGGTCCGGCTGTCCCCGCAGCAACTACAGACCTGGCACCGGCAGGGCGTCCGGCGGCTGGGATACCGGCGCCGGTTTGCGGGTCCTGCCGACAGCCTGTCGAACTTCCTGCTGATTGACCTGGCCGCCAGTGGACAGCTGGTAGACCTGGAAGCGCTGCCGGCACGCCAGACTGTGAGCGTGGATTCGCGGGAAATCATGGTGCGCTGGCAGCTGCAGGGAGATATCGGCGGTGTGCTGGCCGGCTCTGACAGTGGCTACTTTATGGTGGGCGACCGGGTCATCCATTCCACTGGCGAACCGCTGCTCAGCGAGGGCAACGATATTCTGACAGAACGGGTGCGCCTGCCGCACTGGCTGGTGAAAGACCTGCTGGACGGCGGTATCGAGCACATCCGCTATCGCCGAACCTTTGTCGACAGCATGAACGGCCGCCGCAGCGCCTCGGTCGCCATCGACCTGGTCCGCTGAAACGCGCCCGCGCGCGGTGTGATCCCTATAAGTGATCCATCACCGCCAGCAGGTCGGTGACCACCCGCGCGCCCTCCCGTTCCAGTTGCGGGGCGCGCACCGGATGGCGGCTGTAACCGACTACCGGCATCCCCGCCGCCACTGCGGCCTTTACACCGGCAATGGAGTCCTCCACTACCAGGCAGCGGTGCGGTTCCACCCCCATGCTGTGGGCGGCGTGCAGGAACAGGTCGGGCCAGGGCTTGCCGCGCTTGACGTCGTCGGCACTGAAAATACGGCCGCTGAAGTAGTCGAACAGCCCGGTCTTGTTGAGTGTGAGCTGCATTTTCTCGTGGGATCCGGAGGAGGCGACGCAGCTGCTCAGGTTGACCTGCAACAGGTGGTCAAGCAGGTCCTCGATCCCCGCGATGGGCTGCAGCTCCCGGTGGAACGCTTCCCGGATGCGCCGCTCGGTGTTGCCAAAGTAATGGTCCGGGAGGGGGCCACCGTAGCGGGTCTCGATTTCCAGCAGGCAGTCCCTGGCCGGGCGGCCGCTGAACTGCTCATCCAGTTCCTCGGCGGTGGCCTCCATGCCGAGCTTGTTCATCTCCTCGGCAAGGATGCGACAGACAATGGTCTCGCTGTCCACCAGCACACCGTCACAGTCAAAGATAACCAGTTCAGTGGCAAACATCGGGGGCAGTCACCTGTCAGCTAGCTCGCGGAAAGTAACAGCAGGCCCAGCAGCACGCCGATGGCCCCGCTGACCCGCAGGAAGGTCTCATTACCGTGGGCAATCTTTATCGCCAGCGCCTTGCTGCGCTCGAAACCGATATGCAGCATATAGGCCCCGGCCAGCACCAGCAGTACCCCCAACGCGTTGAACAGGACATTCCACGCACGGGTATCCGCAATCAGCAGCAGGATCAGTCCCACCAGCAGGCGTCCCCACGCGGAAATGGCATAGCCGGTCTCGTTCAGGCGCTCGCTCAGGCTGCGCGCCAGTGAGGGCTTGGCGATGATCGCAATGGACAACACCAGGATGGTGAGGCCCAGCAACCACAGAATCAGTTTAACCATCACATCCTCTCCCTGTCTGGATGAAACTGTCGGAACCTGAAGGGTAACCCGCGCGACGGTTAATGGAAAATCGGCGCGGCGTCAGAGGTCGCCCCACTGGTACTGCAGCACCGAGAGTGCCGCCACCGGTGCGGTCTCCGTGCGCAGCACCCGCGGCCCCAGCCGCAGCGGCAGGAAATCCTGCGCCAGTGCGGCATCGATCTCCGCCGCGGACAGGCCGCCCTCGGGGCCCACCAGCAACAGGGCCGAGCCGGGCCGGCCGTGCTCCGACTCCAGGTCCCGCAGGTGTTTCTCGGTACGGTGGTGGAGCACCAGTTTCAGGTCGCTGTCAGCGCCGGCGTCGCCCAGGTAGCCGGAGAATTTCTGTGGTGTCGACACTTCCGGTACCCGGTTGCGCGCACACTGCTCACAGGCGCTGATAGCCACCTGCTGCCAGTGGGCGACTTTCTTTTCCAGGCGCTCGCCCTTGAGCTTCACTTCGCAACGCTCGGTAAACAAAGGCTGGATCTGTGCGACCCCCAGTTCCGTCGCCTTCTGCACCACCCAGTCGAAACGATCGCCGCGGGATATGCCGATGGCCAGGGTCAGTGCCAGCGGCGACTGCCGATCGCCCTCGACGAAACCCAGCAAGCGCACCCGGGCCCGCTTGCCCGCTTCGGCCAGCTCGGCGCGGTACTCGCCACCATGGCCATCGAACAGCACCAGGGGACGCCCCGCCTGCAGGCGCAATACCTTAACCAGGTGACGGCTTGCGCCCTCATCCAGCTCGATTTCGGCACGCCCAGCCAGGGGCTCCCGGGAGAAAATACGCGGCACGCGCATCGGCAGTCATTCCTCGACAGCGAAAGGGAAATACGAAAACGCCGACTCGGGGTCGGCGTTTTCTCTCAGGCTGGTAGTTTAGGCTTTTTCGAGGCTCACCGACAATTCCGGGTCGGTTCCACGCCGGCGGTGCAGCCGGGCCCGCAGCGTCTCGATCACCTTGTACAGGTTGGGTACCAGCAGCAGGGTCACGGCGGTGGCGAAGAGTACGCCGAAGGCCAGGCTCACCACCATCGGGATCAGGAACTGCGCCTGGATCGAGCGCTCGAACATGATCGGCACCAGTCCCATGAAGGTGGTGATGGAGGTCAGGATAATCGGGCGGAAACGGTCCCGCCCTGCCTGGACCACCGCATCCATCACCGCCACACCCTCGGCGCGCAGCTGGTTGATACGGTCCATCAATACCAGGTTGTCATTCACCACCACACCTGCAGCGGCGAGGAACCCGAGCATCGACATAATGCTGATCTCGTAGCCCAGCAACAGGTGGCCGACAATCGCGCCAAAGAAGCCGAACGGCACTGCGGTCATGATCAGCAACGGCTGCGAGTAGGAACGGAAGGCAATCGCCAGCAACGCATAGATCGCAAACAGTGACAGCGCGAAGAAGGCGACGATCGCGGTGCTGAACTCCTCCTCTTCCTGCATCTCACCGGCAGTCTTCAGGGCAAAGCCCGGGAACTTCTTTTCCCACTTCGGCACGTGCTCTTCGCGCAGCTGCTGCAGTATCTCCTGTGCCGAGGAGGAGCCCGGGGTCAGCTCCGCGGTGACCCGCGCGGTACGCTCGCGATCGCTGCGGCGGATGGTGGTATAGCCCGGCACATAGACAGCATCGGCCACCGCGCTGAACGGGACCTCGCCCTCACTGGTGCGGATGCGGATGCGGTCGATCTGCTCCTCACTGGCGCGCTCCTCTTCCGGGTAACGCACCATCACGCGCACATCCTCCCGGCCGCGGGGGATACGCTGGACCTCCTCACCGTAGAAGCCCTGGCGCACCTGTTTCGCCACGCCGGCCAGGTCGATCCCCATATTGGTGGCATGGGGCTTCAGCTGGATTTCGATATCCTGCCGGGCACTGACCAGGTTGTCGCGTACATCGTAGACACCGGCATAGTTGTCCAGCGCGTCCTTGACGGCGTCAGCAGCCATGCGCAGTTCATCCATATCCCCGGAAGCGGTACTCAGGTTCAGGGAAATACCGGACCCACCGTCATTGATGGTGTGCTGGATGCGCATTTCCTCGACGCTCGCCGGGAGGTCGCCCACATATTCCCGCCAGCGCAGGGCCAGCTCCTCGGAAGTGACGTCGCGCTGCTCGCCATCGGTAAGCTGCAGCAACACCGTGACATTGCCGCGCCACAGGAACACCATGGTGTTCTCGACGAAGGGCTCGCCGCCGTTTTTCTCCAGCAGCCCCGGGTCAGCCGCCAGCCTGTCGCCGGCAGCCTCGAACTTCTCCATCACCCGCTTGGTCTCCTCGAAGGATTCACCCGGGGCCATGGTGGTGCGCAGCTCCAGCATGTCGGACGGCACCTTGGGCGAAAACGCCGAGCCGACATAACCGCCCTTGAAGACCGCAAATGACAGCAGCAGTGCCATCAGGAAGATCATCACCGTGGCGCGGCTGTTGGAGAGGGACTTCTCCAGCAGCGGCATATAGTACTTGTCACCGGCCTTCTTCATGGCGCCGGCAAACCTTGCCCGCAGCGTCTGCAGTTTCAGGCCCAGCCCGGAGGTCGCCTGCTTTTCCGGCTTCATGTTCACCAGGTGCGCAGGCAGGATCAGCAGCGACTCCACCAGCGAGAAAGCCAGGCACAGCAGCACCACCACCGGCAGCGCAAACATCATCTGCGAGGTGTTACCGG
Organism: Microbulbifer sediminum; assembly: GCF_021729035.1. Taxonomy (GTDB): domain Bacteria; phylum Pseudomonadota; class Gammaproteobacteria; order Pseudomonadales; family Cellvibrionaceae; genus Microbulbifer; species Microbulbifer sediminum. The sequence goes on from NZ_JAJSAP010000003.1 coordinate 313,472, forward strand.
GCAGGAACAGCATCGGAATAAAGAACACCATGGTGGACACCACGGCGAAGATCACCGGTGAGGAGACCTGCTTCACCCCCGTCTCGGCGGCCTGCAGGCCGGTAAGCCCGCGGTCATGGGCCGCGTGCACCGCCTCACCCACGATAATCGCGTCGTCGACGACAATACCGAGAATCAGCAGGAAGGCGAACAGCGACAGCATGTTCAGGGTGACGCCGGTCGTGGGCAACAGCCAGAAAGCGCCCATAAACGCGGTGGCAATACCGATGGTCACCCAGACGGCGAGGGCCGGGCGCAGGAACAGCATCAGCAGCACGAAGACCAGCACCAGGCCGCCCAGGGCGTTACCGGCGAGCAGCTCCATCCGGCCCTCGTAGGCCTTGGAGAAGTCGAACCAGATCTCGAACTCCATCCCCGGCGGCAGCTGTTCACGGGTCTCCGCCATAAACTGCTTGATATGGTCGGCGGTGGCCACCACATCCAGCGGCTCGCCCTGCAGCACCCGCAGGTTCATCGCCGGCTTGCCGTTGAAGCGGATCACCGAGCCCTCTTCCTCGAAGCCGTCCTCGATGTTGGCCACATCACCCAGCAGCAACCGGGTGCCATCGGCACGGCTGACCAGCGGGATCCGCGCGAAATCCTCCGCGGTGTAGGCCTGGCCACGGGTCTGCACCTGGATGTCGCCGCGGTCGGAGCGCACCAGCCCCGCCGGCAGGTCGATGGAGGAGCGGCGCACCGCACCGGCGACATCGTCAAAGGTCAGGTTGTAGCGACGCAGGTCCAGCTCGGACACCTCGATGGAAACCTCGTCGGCGCGATCGCCCCAGACGTCCACCCGGCGCACGCCGGGCAGCAGGATCAGCTCGTCACGCAACTTAAGCGCGGTGTCCTTCAGCTCGTGCGGGCCCACCGGACCGCCGATGGCGATCATCATCATCTGCGGCGCCCACTCCTCCAGCTGGATCACCGGCCGCTCGATGCTTTCGGGGAAGGTGTTGATGGAGTCCACCTGAACCTTGATATCGTTCAGGAGACGCAGCTCGTCATAGCCGTCTGTCGCCTCGATACGGACCGAGCTGTGACTGCGCCGGGAGAAGGAATTCACCTCCTTGATGCCCTTCACCTCGGAGATGGCCTGCTCGACCCTCAGGGTGACCTGCTGTTCCACCTCGCGCGGACCGGCACCCGGGTAGCTGATCTCCACCCGTACAATGCCGGGGTTGATGGCCGGGAATACCTCGCGGCCAATATGGGAAATGCCGAACAAGCCGCCGATGACAATCATGATCATCAGCAGGTTGGCGGCCCTGCTGTTGCGGACGAACCATCCGATGATGCCCTGCATGGTCAGCCCTCTCTCTGCTGCTGGGTGCCGGTGGCGGCAGTGGCCCGCGCCTCATCACTGCCCTCGATGGTGTCGTTGCTTTCCGGCTGGCCGTCGTCGCCAACCTGCAGGCCGGCGGGCTTCTCGTTCAGCGGGTTGGGCGTGAGCACCATGCCCTCGCGGGAGTAGCCCAGGCTGGATACCACCACAGGTTCACCACGGGCGATCTCACCGCGCACCCAGACCTCCTCCCCCAGGGTCTGCAGCAACTCCACGTCCCGGTAGCGCAGCTTGTTTTCCGCATCCAGCACCAGCAGGTGGTCGCCCTCGTGCAGGGCCTGGCGTGGCAAAATCACGATATCGTCGAGGGTCTTGCCGGCGATATGGGCCTCAACGAACAGGCCATTGATCAGCGGGACCTCGCCCTTGTAGGGCTCGGCCACCTGGGCTACGGCAAACACGAAGCGGCTGTTGGCATCGATATTCGCCTCGGTGCGGACAATTTCGCCACGCCACTCTCGCTCCTGGCCGGCCACCCGGGCACGCATCCGCACCGCGGGACCGTCGTCGATGCTCTGGCCCAGCGGCAGGTTGAGCAGCGCCAGCTGCTCGTCGGTGAGCGGCAGCCGCACCTCGGCGATAGAGGTGCTGTGGACTTTGGCCAGCCGGGTGCCCGGGCTCACGTACTGGCCCAGGTCGACAAACGTTTCCACCACCCGGCCGGCAAACGGCGCCTGCACCCGGGTCCGCTCGAGATTCAGCCGGGCCTGGTCACGATCCGCACGGGCCGCGGCCACCTCTGCCTTGGCGGCCGCCAGCTGGGGCTTGCGCAGGAACAGGTCATTGGCCGCCTCGGTACCCAGGTCGCGCCACTCGCGCTTGGCCTGCTTGGAGCGGCCCTGTTCCTGGGCGAGCACGGACCGGGCATTGGCCAGCCGCGCCTCGGTGCGGGTCAGCTCGTGCCGGTAATCGGCGGGCTCGATCTGCAGAAGCGCGTCGCCGCGGTCGAAGAAGCCACCGGCCACGAAGGCGTCACTGACGCTCTCGATGGTACCGCCGACCCGTGCCACCACCTCGATTTCATGGCGCGCCCGCACCGAGCCCTGGCTGGGCACCAGCAGGGTGCGGCGGCCCGGCTCCGCATAGATGACATCCGCCACCGGGGGCACCGCCTTCTCGGCAACTTTTTCCTCCGGCTTGGGCTGGAGGAACCACACCGCGCCTATGGCTACGACCCCAACGGCAATAACGGCCGCAAACACTTTATTCTTGTCGGAAATTCTCACAAGGACCCTCGACCGGAAAGCAAGTAAAAATTGTTCAAATTTTGGCTAGTTGCGCATTCTACTGGAGTTCGACAACGAAAGAAGCCCTTTTGGATGCAGGCCATCGCAACATCCAGTGAGACTGCCGCAAACCTTCCGCACCGGGCCCTGCTCGCGCATAATGCACCGTCCCGAATTGCCAGCCGGTATGGCCTTTGCCGGACCTGGTCGGCGCCAAGAAGTACACCCTGTGGAACGGATGTAGAAAATAAGATGCTGGATATCAACGCGCGAATTGCCGAAGAACTCAACGTCAATGCGCGGCAGGTGGCTGCCGCCGTGGCCCTGCTGGACGAGGGTGCCACCGTGCCCTTCATCGCCCGCTACCGGAAAGAGGTTACCGGAGAGCTGGACGACAGCCAGCTGCGTACCCTGGAAGAGCGCCTGCGTTACCTGCGCGAGATGGAGGACCGCCGCGCCGCGATCCTCAAGAGCATCGACGAGCAGGGCAAGCTTACGCCGGAACTGGCGCAGCAGATCAATGCCGCCGACACCAAGAACCGCCTGGAAGACCTGTACCTGCCCTACAAGCCCAAGCGCCGCACCAAGGGCCAGATCGCGATCGAGGCGGGCCTGGAGCCCCTCGCCGACGCCCTGTTCAGCGATCCCACGCTCAACCCGGAAGAACAGGCGCAGCCCTACATCAACACAGACAACGAGGACGCATCCCTCCACGTCAAGGACATCAAGGCCGCGCTCGACGGGGCCAAGTTCATCCTGATGGAGCGTTTCGCGGAGGACGCGGAGCTGCTGGGCAAGCTGCGCGACTTCCTCAAGCGCGATGGCCAGGTCAAGTCCAAGCTGCTGGACGGCAAGGAGCAGGAGGGCGCCAAGTTCCGCGACTACTTCGAGTATGCCGAGGACTGGTCGAAGGTCCCCAGCCACCGCGCCCTGGCGATCTTCCGCGGCCGCAACGAGGGTATCCTGGCCATCAACCTGGGGCTCGAGGGCGATGAGGAGCGGGCACCCAGCCAGGCACATCCCTGCGAGGTCATGATCGCACGCCACGTGGGCGTCGAGGACCAGGGTCGCCCGGCGGACAAATGGCTGGGCGAGGTGGTGCGCTGGACCTGGCGCATCAAGCTGCTCACCAGCCTGGAAACCGACCTGCTGGGCGAACTGCGCGAGAAAGCCGAGGAAGAGGCCATCAAGGTATTCTCCCGCAACCTCAAGGACCTGTTGCTGGCCGCCCCCGCGGGCCAGAAGGCGACCATCGGCCTTGACCCGGGCCTGCGCACCGGGGTGAAAGTCGCGGTGGTGGATGCCACCGGCAAGATCCTCGACCACACTGCCATCTTCCCCAACCCGCCGCAGAACCGCATCCAGGAATCCGCTGCGGTCATCGCCGCGCTGTGTGAAAAGTACGATGTGGGCCTGATCGCCATCGGCAACGGCACCGCCAGCCGCGAGACGGATAAGTTTGTGGGCGAAACCATCAAGCAGTACAAGCTCAAGGCCCAGAAGGTGGTGGTGAATGAGGCCGGTGCCTCGGTCTACTCCGCCTCCGAGTTCGCCGCGCGCGAATTCCCCGACCTGGACGTGACTATCCGCGGCGCCATTTCCATTGCCCGCCGCCTGCAGGACCCGCTGGCGGAACTGGTGAAGATCGAGCCCAAGTCCATCGGCGTGGGCCAGTACCAGCACGACGTCTCCCAGACCCAGCTGGCCCGTTCCCTCGACGCGGTGGTGGAAGACTGTGTGAACGGCGTTGGCGCCGAGCTGAACTCCGCCTCCGCGCCGCTGTTGTCCCGGGTGTCCGGCCTCAGTGCGTCGATTGCCAACAATATTGTCACCTACCGCGACCAGAACGGCGCGTTCAGGAATCGCAGCCAGCTGAAGGAAGTCCCGCGCCTCGGCCCCAAGGCCTTCGAGCAGGCAGCCGGCTTCCTGCGCATCAACAACGGCGAGGACCCCCTGGACCGCTCCGGCGTGCACCCGGAGTCCTACGTGGTGGTCAAGCGCATCGCCGAGAAGAACGGTCGTGAAATCAACAGCCTGATCGGCGACTCCGCCTTCCTGCGCCGCCTCAATCCGGCGGACTACACCGACGAGAAATTTGGTGTACCGACGGTAAAAGACATCATTGCCGAGCTGGAAAAACCCGGCCGCGACCCGCGCCCGGAATTCCGCACGGCGAAGTTCGAGGAGGGTGTCGAGGAGATCAAGGACCTGCGCCCGGCCATGGTGCTCGAGGGTACCGTCACCAACGTCACCAACTTCGGCGCCTTCGTGGATATCGGCGTGCACCAGGATGGTCTGGTACACATCTCCGCCCTGTCGGAAAAGTTCGTCAAGGACCCGCACGAGGTGGTCAAGGCCGGCGATATCGTCAAGGTGAAGGTGATGGAAGTGGACGTGGCGCGCAAGCGCATCGGCCTGTCCATGCGCCTGTCCGACGAGCCCGGTGAGCAGGGCAGCGGCGGCGTGAAGAAAGGCGATCAGCGCGAGGGTCGCCAGGCCCAGCGACACAACAACCGCAACCGCCAGCAACAGGGCGGCGGCAATGGTCGCGGCAGCATGGGTGACCTGCTGGCGGCGGCGATGTCCGGTAAAAAGAAGTAATTCTTTTTCGGCCATTCGCGGCCAGCGGCCGCTCCTCCGGGATAATGGTAGGAGCGGTCGCTGGCCGCAACCCCCACCCAATATATAAAAACAATCCGGGAGCCAGCCCGATGCGCAACCCTTCCCGCCGCCAGTTCCTGAGAACCACCTCTGTAACCTGCGCCGCCGCACTGCTGCCCATGGGCTGCAGCCAGTCCGCTGAAGCAAATCCCTGGTTCCGCATCTCCCTCGCCCAGTGGTCCCTGCACCGCACTTTCCACAGCGGCGACGCAGCCCCGGAAGACTTTCCGCGCATGGCACGACAGCTTTTCGGTATTGATGCGGTCGAGTACGTCAACCAGTTCTACGCCGACAAGCTGAGCGACACACTGGTCAATGAGCTGCATAAACAGGCCAACGGTGAGGGCGTGCAGAGCCTGCTGGTGATGGTGGATGGCGAGGGGCAGCTGGGCGCGGGCTCGAAGGCAGAGCGCCGGCGGACTGTCCGGCGTCACCGGCGCTGGGCGGAGATGGCCAGCGCACTGGGCTGCCACTCAATCCGCGTCAACGCGCAGAGCAGCGGCAGTTATGACGAGCAGATGAAAAAGGCCGCGGACGGCCTGCGCCTGCTGGCGGAGGACTGCGCGGACCTGGAGCTGAATATACTGGTGGAAAACCACGGTGGGCTGTCGTCCAACGGGCAGTGGCTGGCGGGAGTCATGGCATTGGCAGATCACCCGCGCGTGGGCACCCTGCCGGATTTCGGCAATTTCGTAATTGACCGCGACAGTGGCGAGCACTATGACCGCTACCGCGGCGTTGAGGAACTGATGCCCTGGGCAAAGGCCGTCAGCGCCAAGACCTATGATTTCAATGCGCAGGGCGAGGCGATGGAGACTGACTTCCAGCGCATGATGCAGATTGTAAAAAGTGCAGGCTACCGGGGCTGGGTGGGCATCGAGTACGAGGGTAACCGGCTGGCTGAACTCGAGGGTATTCGCCAGACCCGGGAGCTGTTAAAAAGAATTCAGCGAGGCGGCTGATGAGCGGTTTGCTGACACTCTCAATGACAGGCCCATCAGGCCCCGGCCGCTCTTCGACCTGAAACCTCTGGCCCGACCTCTTATCCGGCCGGCGCCGCCCCGACGCCAGCGCTGACTTGCGGGCGTTGGTCCGGCACATCATTGCGTAGCATGAATATCCCGAGCCAGATAAACCAGGGAATCTGGCCTAGGCCAAACAGGGCGCCGAGCCCACCCAGGCCTGGTATTACGGTCAGGATCCCGATTAGCCCTACCAGCAAGCCGATCGCATTCAGCGGCCGGGAAAGTGCGCCTTGCCTGAGTGCCGCCCAGCTCAGCAACAGCACCCACAGGCCACCCACAACTTCTATACCACCACCCAGCGCGTCATGAACGACATTAACGGATTGCCAGATGAGCAGAGCCCGCTCCGGCTCTGCGGCCTGGAGCCCGGCGGCGCGCTCCAGGCCGATATTCGCCACCATACCACTGGCAATCACCAGTCCCGCCCAGATAAACCCGAAAACCGAAGCAGTCGACATCACTGCCTGTGAGCGGTCTTTCAGTCGCTCGTGCAACGCATTGACCAGCACCACCAGGAAGCCCCCGAACACCACGTAGATAAACAGGTTCCATGCACCCAGCAGTGCGCTGTGTTCGATGTTGAAAGCCAGCCAGTCGGCCGCTTCCATCTCCGCCGCATTGTCCGGGGAGAGCAGTGTCAGCATCACAGTGAAGCCCACGATATACGCCAGTGCCTCGACCAGGGCCGCAATGCCACCCATTTTCTGCAAATTCATAATCAACTTCCCTGTTGCCTGCCTGTTGCCTGGTGAGCCGTCCGCTGACGGCGGACCTGTCCCTGCCCACCTTAATCCTGAAGTAACGCTTCAGTCCACGCGGTGCATCGCACAGATCTTGTTGCCCGAGGGATCGCGCAGGTAGGCCAGGTACAATTTCATGCCCGAGCCCTCACGTACCCCGGGCGGGTCCTCACAGGCGACCCCGCCGTTGGCCAGGCCCTCGGCATGCCAGGCATCCGCCACCTCAGGGCTCTCGGCAGCGAAACCGATGGTACTGCCGTTACCGTGGCTGGCAGCCTCGCCATCAATGGGTTTGGTCAGGGCGAAAACACCTGACTTGGAAAAGTAGAAACACCGCCCTTTTTCATCGAACACGCCCGGCTTGTAACCCAGGGTCGCCAGGACCGCATCGTAGAATTTCTTTGACTCTTCCAGATCGTTGGCCCCGACCATGACATGACTGAACATTCGTACTTCCTCAACTGGATTACCAGCGGTTGGTTTTGCCGCAGTGCGACGCGCGTGGACTGTCCGAAAACTACGGGACAGCCGCGGCATCGTAGCCCTTCCAGCACAGCGCCCGCAATCCCCGCAAAGGCTTATCGCTGTGGCCGGAAAGCCAGGCGGGGCCAGTAACGGTCGTTATTGTGCTCACGTCTCTATACGCATAATATTCATGGTGATAGGGCCGTATAAAAATGAAATCCCCGCCGCATTCCGCCTCCCCCGCGGGAATTGCGGCACTGCAAAATAAAAGGAACTTACGTGCCACGTATTGTCCCGACCTTATTCGCCGTCCTGCTGGCAGGAGGCTGCAGCAACACCTCCCAAATCGAGCCGGTAATACCTACTTACCCCAAAATCACCATCGAGCGTGACAGCGCCCCGCCACTGGTGATCGAAAACAACGGCAGCCCCAATAGCCAGAAACTGTTTTTCATGGCCAATGAGGTCATCGCACTGGACGAAGAGATCGAGCAGTGGCGGCAGCGGACCCAGGGTGATCCGGCAGTCCTGCAACTGATGGTAGATACCATCAGTCAGAACCGTGCCGATGCGGCGGCGCAGCTGGAGGCGGCCTGGCAGGCTACCAATAGCCGATCCTGGGCATCGCTTTCGGAACATATCGAATCAGCCGATAAAAACATCCAGTCCGCACGCGACGCGATAGACAGTGACGTCCCGGATAGCGCCTATTGTCGCACCCAGATAAGCTCGGTCAGCGAAGGCTCATATATGCACTATATGCCGGAGGGTGCATTTCGCGCGGGTGAAGACGACTGGACCAGTTACACCCCCGGCTCGAAGATCAAGATCGGCAATTACCGCTTTCGTGTTTCCGGTATGGACCAGGTATTCAATGAAAAAATCACCATCCTGCAGGACCCGTTCATCCATGTAATCCAACCACTTTAGTGGCGGCTATGGATATCAGGTCGTCACTGGAAAACATCGGTTCCATCTGGGCTGCAGCTGTGGCTGCGGTGGTTGCCGGCCCGCTGGGAGTCTGGGCAGGGGAAATAGATCCACCTGACCCCGCCGGCCTCGCCGTGAAGATGGCCATTCCTTTCTGCTGTATCTGCCTGTTCCTGGTATGGATCTGGGGCCCGGCCCTGGGCCGGACAGCGCGACGACTACTGGCGAGCGCAACACTGTTGCTCGGGTTACCGGCTCTGGCCTTCTACCTCCTTACCTATTTCAGTGTCGTCGTCTCGCAGCCGGTCCCCACAGAGGACGGCACGCGAAACATCCGGGTCACCGTCGGCAATGAGTTCCGCCCCGGCGTCGAACCCGGCAACCTGTTGCCGGCCGAGCTGTTGATGGATTATGCCTTTGATCCCGGCAAGATCTGGACGCCGGCATCGATCAGGTACAGCCAGGTAAAACTCAATGGCCTGTTTATCCTCAGCTTTGCCCTGCTCTCCACTGCCATGGCGCTGATCGCTGTCAGGCCGACAACCGGGAAAACACTGGGCGGCACGGAAGCACCGGCCTAACCACAAGGAACCATGGAGCAACGGATGCCCACCAACATCAGTAGAGCACTTGCTTGCTCCCTGCTAATCACAGCATCGCCAGTGATTGTCGCCCGGGCTGGCGATGGCTCGCCGGGACTTGAGATCCACAAATTCGGTGGACTGGAAATGGGCTACGGCACCTATGCATTCCCGGAAAAACTCGACCAGACCATCGTCTTCCCGGTGGCGAACTTTACCGGCGGTCTGGCCTACCAGCGCTTTAACCTTGCCCTGAATATTTCCGGCTCGGTGGAAGATGCCGAGGTTTCTGAGGAGGACTTTATCGGCGATGCCAGCCGGCAGGACCTGGATATCACTTTTGGCTACCAGGCCAGTGACCTGTTCAGCGTTTTTGTTGGCTACAAGTCAGGGGAGACAAGCCTGGACCTGTTTGTCCGGGACAGCGCCACCCGCGCGACGGATTACGAGTACTACCGGCAGTCCGGGCCATTTGCCGGACTCAATATCGGCAAGAGCTTTACCAATGCCGGTAAACTGGATTTCTCTGTCGCCTATGCCTCACTGGATGCCGAAAATCGCTTCTTCGGTGACGGCGATGGCGTCGAAGCCGGTGAGATACTGGAATTTGATGACATCAACGACAAGACCAACGGTAGCAGTAGCGGCTATTCCATCAACCTGGGCTGGACAATACCCATGTCCGGCAACCTGCTGTTCCGCAGCAAGCTCCGGTACAACAGTTACCAGCAGGATATTCGTTTTGGTACCGTCCGTTTTGACAATGTCAGCGAACAGTCCACCATGCTGCTGGCCGGAATTATCGGCGTATTCTGATCGGTAGACTCTCGCCAGTTAACCTCCGCCAGCTAACTTCGGGACAGGGCCCTGGCCGCTAGAAACTCACCACATTGGGAATCTTCTTGTTCCTGGGCGGGGCAAAGTAGAAGGTTTCCAGCAGCGAGGAGTGCTCCCACGGCGTCTGGCGGTTGTCGGTGGCCCGCATAACGTCCCGGCGTACTTTCTTGAACAGCTCCTCGGCAGTTTCGGCACGGGTGATATGCCGCAGCAGTGCCCTGGTGTAGGTGCCATTCCTGCCCCGACCATCCTCGGCCACGTTGCCGGGCTCCGTGGCGTAGGCGATCAGGGTACTGGGCGGCGCCTCCACCATCGCCAGCCCCGCCTGGATTTCCCTTAACTGCGACTCCACCGTCCGGGTCTTCCTGAACGGATTGTTGCGGCAGGCGTCGAGTATCACAATATTCTGGCTACTGCTGGACTGCTCCACTTCCCGCAGCAGCTCATTGATCGAATACGCATTGGCGACCAGCTGCATGGGGTCATCGATGGATACACCTACGGGCACCAGGTAATTGGTATTCTGCAGCTGCACCCCGTGGCCGGCGTAATAGAAAACACTGACCGCATTCTCACCGGAAATCGAGCGGTAGAATTCCGCCACCGTTGCACGCAGCTGGCGCGGGTTCATATCTGTGGCCAGGGTTGTCCGGTAACGCAACTTTCGCAGTTTTTTCGCCATATCACGGGCGTCATTGACGGGATTCCTGAGCGGGGCAAACTGGTAATCACTGTTGCCGATCACCAGCGCATAGCGTGGCAATGCTTCGTCGTAAGCACTGCACTGGCCGGCAACCAGGGTTGCCGCCAGGAAGAGAAGAAACCGCAATCGACCTGTTCGACCTGAATCCTTGATCACCGGGCACTCCTTTTATTACTGTCCATGCCACTGAGGGGCACAGGCTTTGCCGGGCCTACAGACTATAGCTGTCGACGACGTCAGCTGGTCTCGGAGGATTGTATCGGGGCCGAGATACCCGTGCCGTCGTCACTGACGGCCTTGCCCCCCGGGGCACCCCCGAAAACGCGACGCAGCAGGGGCAGGCCCCGACGCCAGCCGAGGATGCTCTGTGCAGCGAGCACGCCGCCGTACATTGCCCCGGCCACGCCACAGCTCATGATATCCTGCCCGGTCAGGTACAGGCCCTTGATGCGGGTTTTCGGGCGCAGCCAGCCCTGCCGGAAACGCTTCGGATCATGGTCGAGGCCATAGATCTCCCCCCGGGAATATTCGCAGAACCAGGCGGTGGACAGAGGCGTGGAAAGTTCACAGTAGTCGACCTGGCCCCGCAGTTGCGGGAAGTGCCGGTAGAGATGCTCCAGCAGGCGCTGGCTGAATGCCTCCTTGAGCGCCTCGTAGTCGTCACCCCGCTTGCCCCAGGGCCGGTCCTTCCAGCCCTCGAACCACTCGTACCGGCCCGGCGCCACTATCTCGATGGTGGCCCGTCCCGGGTAGCGCGTATTGAAACTGGGGTCCTTGGCAGACGGAAAGGAGATATACACCAGCGGGATCTCGGCGTCGCTGTCGGCGAGAAACTTATCGACGTCGCCTTCGTAATCCACACTCGGGTAGAGCCAGTAATTGGTTTTCGGCAGGCCCAGTTCATCTGCGGTTTTCTGCAGGCCGATATACAGGCACAGGTGCGCCATGGAGGGCTCCACATCCTGCAGCTGGCGATCATAGCCTGCGGCCTCGGTGGCACTGTGGGGCAGCAGGCGTTCAAAGGTATTGAGCACCCCCGCACCGGAAACCACCACCGGCGCCAGTATCTCGGTCCCATCCGCCATACGCACGCCGCGGGCGCGATCACCATCCAGCAGGATGGTCTCCACTCGCGCGTAGGTAAACACCTCGCCACCGCTTTTCTGGATCTGGGGAATGATGGTCTCGGCAATCCGGCTGGCACCGCCTACCGGGTAAAAACCACCGTACATGTAATGCTTGGCGATCAACGCGTGGATGATAAAACTGCTGGTTTTGGGCGTCATGCCGTTATCGCCCCACTGGCCGGTGAGGACCGCGATCAGCTCCTCGTTGTCAGTGAGCTCGCGCAGCACCTCGTATGTGGTGCGATTGAGGTAGGAGGGGAGGCGCCATTTCTTCAGCAGCGAGAGGGCGGGTGCGCACCAGCGCGGCAGGAGTTTTTCCATGGTCAACAGCGGCATGGCTTTGCCCACCGCTGCAATACGCCCGAAATACTGGTCGAGCGTTTTTTCCTCGCCCGGGAAACGCTGCAGCAATTCCCGCTTGAAGTTTTCCGGCCCCGCGCGCAGGTCATATTGCTGCTCGCCGATACAGATCCGGTCATAGGTTTCGTCCATCGGCGCCCAGTGCAGATCTCCCGCGGAGAGGAAATCGAACAGGCGGCGGGTCATGGTGGGATGCCCGCCCACATCACCGATGTAATGCACGCCTACATCCCACTCATAGCCATTGCGGTCATAGGCATGGGTAAAGCCGCCGGCGGTATAGTGCTGCTCCAGCACCAGCACTTTTTTGCCCGCCGCACTGAGCAGCGCCGCCGTGGTCAGGCTGCCGATACCGGAGCCCACCAGGATGGCATCGTAGGGGCCATCGAGACGGTTGGCACGATAGCGCCGCCCGATTCGCAGGCGGCTGGGTTTGGGGGCATTACTGGCGAGCATACCGGATTCGGCCATGGGAACCTCGGCTGGTTATTGTTGTTGCCAATAACATAACCCCTGCCCCCGGAGGCTGCAATTGCCGGATTGTGACAACCCCCTTGACCCGTGCACGGCTACCGGTCCGGGTCGGCGTGCGGCTCGACGGCCACCGGTTCCCGACCACGCTGCTGGTAACGTCCGGTCGCTGCCCACGCGAGCAGTGCGAACCAGGCAACCCAGGAGGCGATGGCCGGAATGCAGGCGACAAGTATCTTGCCCGCATGGCGGCGATTGGCCACCAGCGCGACCAGGGCCGGCAGGAACCAGACAACCAGGAAGAATATTGCAAACAGCAGCCCCTTGAGCAATCCCATGGACTGCAGCGCCTGCAAGAATTGCTGCCCCAGCGCTTCAATATCGGTCATCATGCCTGCCCCCGGATCACATCGGTTTCACCTGCCATTCCCGGTCCCCGTATAAGGGGCTGACCAGGCTGCACAACCACAACCCCCAATCCCGGGCAGTGATGCGGTGATTTACCCCCGGGGCGCTCGGCAAGCCCCGCCATTGCAGCAGGCACAATAAGCGCCGGTAAGATTCCCAGCCAGATAACGGATTGGTTTTTTTTCATGGTTTGCTCCTCGCTAAAGACATATCCCTGTAGTCCCCACGCAAAAACAAACCTTACAAATATCTCCCGCGCTTAAGGACTGAGTGAATGTATTACGCGCTTTTCGCGACCGGTCTGGCGCCAGACGAACAGGCTCCAGGCAACCATGACTGCAGTTATCGCCAGCACAGTTACCAGCGCACTGGGCGATAACAGGTTGAAGCCTGTATCGATGGCCCCGAACCTTTCGGCCAGCTCCCAGAGAATAAAGATCGATATTTCCACGGCATACAACAACCAGGCGAAGCGCACGCCGCGGCGGCGGCGCTGGAGACGTAACAGGGCAAGGTCCATGTACGCCTGCACCGATTCGCCATGGGGCTCCATCAATCCCCGGCGATTGGTGATAGAAAAATTCAGGGCCCATACCACCAGCAAGAGGATTACCGTCGCAAGCAGGATGTTCTCTGTGGATGCTGCGGAGAAGAGTCGCACCAGGGCAAACGTCACCAGGGCGATAGCAACCAGCCACTCGAGACCCGCGTTGATGCGCAGCCGGCGTTCCTGCCGACGCACATGCCGGATTATCTCTGTCCCTGCCGGCACTGGCCGGACCTGCTCCTGCCAGAGGTTCTCCAGACCGGACCAATCATCCGCCGGATCACGTCCCGGGTGGTCGTTCGCCTGATGGGGGTTATCGCTCACTGTATTCTCCCAGCCGTTTCGACAGTCGCTGGCGGGCACGATTCAGGCGGACCGCCACATTGGATTCACTGATACCCAGCACTTCAGCGATCTCGCTGTAACTGAGCCCCTCCAGCCGCAGGCTGATCACCTGGCGCAGTCCCAGCGACAGTGCCTGCACCGCAGACAGAAGTTGCTCTGACTGCCGCTGGCCTGCCAGCCGTTCGGCCGGACCCGGTGCACTATCGGTCACACCTTCCAGTAAATCATCATCCTGGTCCGGTCGCCGTCGGGCCAGCTCGGTGACACTGCGATTGTGCGCTATGCGAAAGATGAAGGTTTTCACACTGGCCTCACCCCGAAAGCCCGGTAGCGCCCGCCAGATAGCCAGCCAGATGTCCTGCAACAGGTCATCCCGCTCCTCCGGGGTGCGGGTATAGGTGCCCGCGACACGGGCAATGCCCGCGCCGTAATCACTGATAAGCTGCTGAAACTGCGTGTCGCGGGCCTTCAAGGCTGCTCCTTAACCCCGTCCATGTGTCACCCGGCTCTACAGTACCGCCGGCAGCAAAAAGCTTACATAAATTTTTTCCGCCCCGGCGCAGCCCGGTTCACTCCGGCCCGGGAGCAGCTGGCTACACTGCAGGGGCACCAGTTAACGAACCGGAGAGAGCTATCATGAAGATCCTTTATACCGCTGTCGCTACCGCTACCGGTGGCCGTGACGGCGAGGCCAAATCGTCCGATGGCAAACTGGCCGTCAAGCTGGACGTGCCCGAGGAGATGGGCGGCAGTGGTGGCGACGGCACCAACCCGGAACAGCTCTTTGCCGCCGGCTACTCGGCCTGCTTTATCGGCGCCATGAAACATGTCGCCGATAAAGGGGATCTGAAGCTGCCGGATGACACCAGTGTGCGCGCCGAGGTGGGCATCGGTCCGCAGGAGAAGGGTTTCGGGCTCGATATCGACCTTCACATCAGCCTGCCGGGCATGGATGCGGACGAGGCGGAAAAAGTCGCCAACCGCGCTCACGAGGACGTCTGTCCCTACTCGCGGGCCACCCGCAACAACGTGGACGTGCGGCTGCATGTGAAAACCTGAAGGGGATGAGCCGGCCCGGATCTCGCCCCGCCCCGATCCCGCACATTGGCGAGAGTTCTACGGGGCTTATTCCGGCAGTCCCGCCCGGGCGGCAGTTCCGCAGCGGCAGAATCCCGTAATAACCCTGCAGGATCCGGATACCGCCATTCCCGCTCCTCGCCCACAATGGCGCCAGTAAAATCGGTGCGCAACCGAACCCGCTGCAAGACTGGTGCACCTGGCGCCAGCCGCTCGACCGGGCAGGGCCACGGTTGCCGGTATGGACAATAACGGGTCCATAACGGGGTGCGGGATGGTTCACATAATGGGAAATTTTTCCCGCAGAGGTGCAACCACTGGCCGGTTGACGCGCTCAAACACAGTACATCCCTGTCGAGAGGAGGAAAGCAATGCAAACGACCCCGGGTAACGCTCTACCGTCGTGGAGGAGACTGCTGAACACATGGCCGTCACTGCTCCTCCTTGCTGCCACAATCCTGTTTACCGCCCTGCCGGCGCTCTCCGCGGGGCACTAGCCGGCCCCGCGCGCTTCCCCCATCTCGGCGCCAGCAGCCGTAAGCCGCTTCGCACTCCCTTACGGGCAGCGAAAACGTTGCCCGCAACACCCTGCCCATCGATAAATTCAGCGGTAGCCCCCGGATTGAGGAATTTAATTACTGCTCCTTCGGCCCCTTTTTCAATAGGATATTCCCCAGGTGATGAATTTACGGGAGCCGGCCCCGGCTTTTCATCCCTCAGCCGAAGCATCGTACGCTGCTGCAAAGCTGGCGATGGCTGCCGCGGCACTCACGAGCTAACGCCAGTAGACCGGAGGTTCAGGTGATGGCATTGAAAGTGTTGATAATCGGGGCGGGACCCACAGGACTGACAGCAGCAATCGAGCTCGCACGACAGGGGGTCATTCCGGAGATCGTGGAAAAGCGCGAGGAGGCCTCTGCGCTTTCCCGGGCGGTGGGGATCATGCCCGCCAGCCTGGAGAAATTACGACCCAGCGGCGTGGCCGCGGATATTGAGAATGAGGCCATGACCCTGACCAGGGTGCAGGTCCACAGAAGTGAGCGAGTGCTCCTGAACGTCGACTTCCGCAGCCTCCCCCACCAGCCAGTGCCGCATATGTGGGGCCTCCCCCAGAACCGCACGGAGGCACTGATGGAAGCCGCTCTGAACCGCTACGGCGTCTCGGTGCGCTATGGCTGTGCCGTCAAGAACGTTGAGACCGACACTGGTCAGGCGACGGTCTGTTTTGACGATGGAGAGGTAAGAGCCTACGACTGGGTAATCGGCGCGGATGGCCGGCATTCCGTCGTGAGGGAAACGCTCGGCATCAACTACCCCGGCATTGACCTCGACGGGGAATGGTCGATTGCGGATGTCGATGTTGCGGGTTACGACGCCAATTTAACCTCACTGTGGATCCAGGACCGGATCGATCACCGGGGCTCGTTCTATATGATCCTGCCGATTGAGCCCGAGCGGGTGCGCATCGTGTCATCCACACCCGATGTGCTGGGTACACTGCCCGCCCCTCTGGATATCCGGCACGTGCGCCGCACCGGTACCTTCCGTATCTCCGTCCGCCAGGCGGAAGTCTACAAGAAAGGGCGGGTACTTCTGGCGGGGGACGCCGCCCATTGTCACTCTCCCGTGGGCGGGCGGGGAATGAACCTCGGGATCGACGATGCTGCGGCGGCGGCGAAAGCAATCGTCAGCGGCACGACCGAGAGTTACTCTGCCAGCCGCCATGAGCTGGGGAAAAAGATTCTGCGCGAGACCGAGCGCGCCAGGAAGATGATCATGTCGACCAACGTCATTACCCGCGGCTTGACCCGCCTGGCAATGTTCACCGTACAGCGCAGCCAGCAGCTGCAAAAGGCAGCGTCCCGAAGGCTGGCAAGCCTCTGAGCGCAGGTGCCAGCATGAAGCTACCGGTAGGTCGCCCGCAAGGGGGCTCTGACGCACGCTCGAGACTGATCGGCGCCGCGCTGGATCTATTCAGTCACCGCAGTTACCGAACAGTATCGACCCGGGAAATCGCCCGCAGTGCAGGAGTAGACGCCTCGCTGATCCGTTATTACTTCGGCTCCAAGTCCGGCCTTTTCGAACAGATGCTGCGCGAAACACTGGCGCCGCTTCTGGACCAGTTGCGTGATCTGGACGATGACGCCTCACCGGAGGACCTGGGTGAGCTGATGCGGCTTTACTACCGGGCGATGGGACCGAACCCCGGCCTGCCGCGGCTGGTAGTGCGCGTGCTGCTGGAGGAGGAAGGCTCCGAGGCCTACCGTATCGTCCTGTCCATTTTCAGCGAAATAATCCAGCAGTCGCGCCACTGGTTTGCCAAAGCGGTGGCGGGTTCGGGCCAGTTGCGCGAGCACCTCGACCCGGATTTATGTCGCCTAAGCATCGTAAGCCTGGTGGTCTTTCCCCTGATCGCGCCGCCGGTATTGATGCAGAAATTTGGCCTCGAGCCGGGCCCCGGCAAGCTGGCGCAACTGGCGCAACACAACTATGAAGTGATCCAGAGCGGCATCCTTTTACCACAAGGAGAACGGGACTGATCCCGTTTGGCCGGGTCGCTGCATCAACGCACCCGCGCTGCCCGGCGGCACCGGGCAGCTATTTCGCAGCCACCCCATTGGCAATCTGGAAACCGATGCGCGCTGCCGTACGCGCGGCGTGGTCCTCGACATCGAAATAGGGATTGAATTCGGCCATATCTGCCAGGCATACCTTGCCGGAGTCCAGCACGGTATCCAGCAGCGGCTCGAACAGCTCCAGTGGCACACCGCGCGCTGACGGTGCGCTGACCGCCGGCATCACCGCAGCCGGGAAGACATCCAGGCACACCGTCAGGTAGACCAGGTCCACACCGCCGATAAAGCCCTCGATGATTTCACGCACGTTATCGAGGTTCCAGGGCGTGATTTCCCGATCGCGAATCACCTGCGCCCCCAGCTCATCGGCGCGGTTATAGAGTGCCGGAGTATTGGCATTGTCCGCCGCCCCAACACACAGGTAATTGAACGGCTTGCCGTTGATTTCGCACTGTTCCGCTATCTGGTAGAAGGGGGTACCGGACGACCCCTTCGGGGCCGGGATACGCAGGTCCAGGTGTGCGTCGAAATTGATAATGCCGAGCGTCTTGTCCCGGTGCAGTTCACGCATCCAGCGGGCGACACCCTGGTAACTGCCGTAAGCGATTTCGTGCCCGCCGCCCAGCACCAGCGGAAAGTGTCCGCCGTCGAGCAATTCGGTAATCCGCGCCCCCAGCAGGGACTGGGCGGATTCAAGGTCTTCCTTCTCCACCCGTACATTGCCGGCATCATAGAGCGGCACGTCGAAGGTGGCCGGCAGGTTGGCCATGGCCAGGCGCAGGATGCGCGGCCCCTTGGCGGCACCGATGCGCCCCTTGTTGCGGCGCACTCCCTCATCGGATGAGAACCCCAGGATTGCCAGCCCTGGCGCGCTGTCCAGCTGTAGCGGCGTGATCCGCTGGTGCCAGCGCTCACCCGCCTTGCCGTCCTCGGAGTCGGTACGGCCGCTCCACAGGCGCATATCAGCCAGCTGTAACATTTTTACCTCCAAAGAAAATCTCGGACGGCTTCAGCGCGCCGTATTCATACGCCAACTGGTCCGGTGTTTCCATCGGCCACAGCACCATATCGGCACGCAGTCCCGCGCGCAGTACCCCGCGCGAACAACACAGGCCCAGCGCCCGCGCAGCGGAACGCGTCACTCCAGCCAGGGCCTCGGCCGGGGTCAGGCCAAACAGGTTACAGCCCATATTCATCATCAGGCGCAGCGAAGCAATCGGGCAACTGCCCGGGTTCAGGTCAGTGGACAGCGCCATGCTGACCCCGGATGCGCGCAGTTTGTCCACTGGCGGCACCCGCGTCTCCCGCAGGGTATAGAAAGCGCCCGGCAGCAGGACCGCCACGGTGCCGTTCTCTGCCATGGCTGCCACATCCATATCGGTGATGTACTCGATGTGGTCCACCGACAGGGCCCCGGCCTTCGACGCCATGCTGGTGGCACCGGAGCTGCTCAACTGTTCCGCGTGTGCCTTGACCGGGAGGTCGAGTTCGCGCGCGCGGTCGATCACCCGCTGGCATTGCTCCACCGTAAAGGCGATCGACTCGCAGAACATATCGACCGCGTCCGCCAGCTGCTCCCTTGCGACGGCCGGCAGGATCTCTTCGCACACCAGGTCAATATATTCGTCGGGACGGCCATCGTACTCCGGCGGCAGGGCATGCGCCGCCAGGCAGGTGGTCACGATATCCACCGGATAGTGCTGGGCCAGACGGCGCGCCGTGCGCAGCTGCTTTAATTCCGTATCCAGCTCCAGGCCGTAGCCGGATTTCACCTCGACAGTGGTGACGCCTTCCGACAGCAGGGCCTTCAGCCGCGGCTCCGCACCGTGGTACAGCTGCTCGGCACTGGCAGCGCGGGTAGCGCGCACCGTGGACAGGATACCGCCGCCGGCACGGGCGACCTCTTCATAGCTCTCGCCACCCAGCCGCCGCGCATACTCGGAAGCGCGGTGGCCACCGTACACCAGGTGGGTATGGCAATCGACCAGGCCGGGCGTAAGCCACTGCCCCTCACCGTCGACAACCTGGTCAGCAGCGCACTCGGGCAGTTCCCGGCGCGGTCCGATCCAGACGATCCGGCCACCGGTGACCGCCACCGCGGCATCCTCCACGGCACCATAGCCACCGGGCAGGGAGGGATCCATGGTTGCGGCATTTACATTGCTGATCAGCAGGTCGCAGCGTTCTGTCATAGGCTTTCCATCATGCGGTCTCGTCAACCGCGATTCCCCTTAACCATAGTTCGATACCGGCCGTTCGGCGCGGCATACAACATTGACCACGAAAGCGTCCCGGCTCCGCCGCCCATCTTGACAGGGATCGCGGGAAATCTCATAGTACAACTTGTATATACAAGAATATACAAGCCAGAAACGCACTCTACCCTAGTGCAC
The DNA here is from genome assembly GCF_021729035.1 of Microbulbifer sediminum. Classification (GTDB taxonomy): domain Bacteria; phylum Pseudomonadota; class Gammaproteobacteria; order Pseudomonadales; family Cellvibrionaceae; genus Microbulbifer; species Microbulbifer sediminum. The sequence continues at coordinate 333,328 of NZ_JAJSAP010000003.1, forward strand.
AAATACTGCAAGAGAGCCCCGAGTGGCCAATCACAGCCCTCAGCAGTACATAGGACGCCCCAGCGGCAATGAATACAGAGGCCCCATCGATGAGCAAAGAGCCCTCAGCCAGAGATAGAGAGCCCTCAGCCAGAGATAGAGAGCCCTCAGCCAGAGATAAAGAGCCCTCGGCCCAGGACAGGGAACCGCGCTATGCGGCCATCAAGCGGTATATCCGCAGCCAGATCGAGTCCGGCGAATGGCCCGTGCACTTCCGGGTGCCATCGGAGAATCACCTGGCCGGTCAGTTCTCCGTCAGCCGCATGACCGCACGCCGCGCCCTGAGCGAACTCACCGACGAGGGCGTGCTGATGCGCTCCCAGGGCCTGGGTACCTTCGTCGCCGAACCGGTGCCGGCAGGGTCACTGCTGGAGGTGCGCAATATCGCCGACGAGGTTTCAGCCCGCGGCCACAGCTACAGCAGCACAATCCTGTTGCTCGAGGCGACCGGGGCATCTGCGGACGTGGCCCGGGCCCTGGGCCTGGCAGAGGGGGCCAGGGTTTTCCACTCGGTGATCGTGCACCGCGACAACGACCTGCCGATCCAATGGGAAGAGCGTTACACCAACCCGGAGCTGGCCCCTGACTACCTGGAACAGGATTTCAGTCGCGCCACCCCCAACGCCTACCTGACCAGGGTGGCACCGCTGACCGAGGCGGATACCACCGTCGAGGCTATCGCGGCAGGCAACGAAATTGCCGGAGCCCTGCAGGTTGAGGCCGGCAGCGCCTGCCTGCAGATCTGGCGGCGCACCATGAGCCGGGCCGGCATTGTCAGCTTCGCACGCCTGGTGCATCCGGGCAGCCGCTACCGGCTGGGTGCACAGCTGCGTTTTTAAAGATTTTTTGCAGGGGACGAAGCTTGTGCTCGCCCCGGGAATCCTCGTCATGCCGCGGCATCGCGGTTTGACGGAAAATATTCAAAGTTCTGTGAGGTGATCATGACCGACAAACGCCACGACCCGAGCCGCACAATCCGTGCCCCCCATGGCAGCGAGCTGAATGCCAAGAGCTGGCTGACCGAGGCACCACTGCGCATGCTGATGAACAACCTGGACCCGGAAGTGGCCGAACGCCCGGAGGACCTGGTGGTCTACGGCGGCATCGGCCGCGCCGCGCGGGACTGGGAATGTTTCGACAAGATCGTCGAGGTGCTCAAGCGACTGGAGGAGGACGAGACCCTGCTGGTGCAATCCGGCAAGCCGGTGGGTGTGTTCAAGACCCATGCGGATGCACCGCGGGTGCTGATTGCCAATTCCAACCTTGTGCCCCACTGGGCCACCTGGGAGCACTTCAACGAGCTGGATAAAAAGGGCCTGGCCATGTACGGCCAGATGACTGCCGGCTCCTGGATTTACATCGGATCCCAGGGCATCGTCCAGGGTACCTACGAAACCTTCGCCGCGGTGGCCCGCCAGCACTTCGACGGCGAGGCCAAGGGCAAGTGGATCCTCACCGGTGGTCTGGGTGGTATGGGCGGCGCCCAGCCACTGGCCGCCACCATGGCCGGATTCTGCATGATCGCCGTGGAGTGCGACGAGACCCGCATCGATTTCCGTCTGCGCACCGGCTACCTGGACAGAAAGGCCACGACTCTCGACGAGGCACTGGAAATCATCAACGCGGCCATGGACACAGGCGAGGCCGTGTCCGTGGGCCTGCTCGGCAACGCCGCCGATGTTTTCCCGGAACTGGTGGAGCGCAATATCACCCCGGACTCCGTTACCGACCAGACATCGGCGCACGACCCCCTTAACGGCTACCTGCCGAAAGGCTGGACCATGGCGTACGCCGCCGAGATGCGCCAGAAGGACGAGGCGGCCGTGGTCAAGGCGGCCAAGCAGTCCATGGCCATCCAGGTGGAGGCCATGCTGGAGCTGCAGCGCCGCGGCGCCGCGACGCTGGATTACGGCAACAACATCCGCCAGATGGCGCTCGAGGAAGGGGTGAAGAATGCCTTTGATTTCCCCGGCTTCGTGCCCGCCTATATCCGCCCGCTGTTCTGCCAGGGTATCGGGCCTTTCCGCTGGGCGGCGCTGTCCGGCAACCCGGAGGACATCTACAAGACCGATGCCAAGGTGAAAGAGCTGATCCCGGACGACCCGCAGCTACACAACTGGCTGGATATGGCCCGCGAGCGCATCCAGTTCCAGGGCCTGCCGGCCCGCATCTGCTGGGTGGGCCTGAGGGACCGCGCGCGCCTGGCGCTGGCATTTAACGAGATGGTCGCCAGCGGCGAACTGGAAGCACCGGTGGTGATCGGCCGCGACCACCTCGACAGCGGCTCCGTTGCCAGCCCCAACCGCGAGACCGAGGCGATGATGGACGGTTCCGATGCGGTCTCCGACTGGCCGCTGCTGAACGCGCTGCTGAACACCGCCAGCGGCGCCACCTGGGTCTCACTGCACCACGGCGGCGGTGTGGGCATGGGCTTCAGCCAGCACTCCGGTGTGGTCATCGTCTGCGACGGCACCGAGGCGGCGCGCAAGCGCATCGAGCGTGTGCTGTGGAACGACCCGGCCACCGGCGTGATGCGCCACGCGGATGCGGGTTACGACATCGCAAAAGACTGCGCGCGCGAGCAGGGGCTGGACCTGCCGATGCTCAAGGACTAATTGAACGTTTCTCTGCCTGCAGGAACGGCCGCTGGGCACTCCTGCAGGCTGGCTCTGGATAAACAAGAATTTCGGTAAAGAGTGTATGTACAAGCTGACAATCAACCCCGGCCAGTTAAGCCTGGCCGACCTGCGCCGCGTCGCCCGCGAACCGGTGGAGCTGTCACTGGACCAGGACGCCTACCCGGCCATCGAGGCGTCGGCAAAAACCGTGGCACAGGTGCTGAATGAGGGGCGCACCGTCTACGGTATCAACACCGGTTTTGGCCTGCTGGCCAACACCCGGATCGAGAAAGACGACCTGGAAACCCTGCAGCGGGCCATCGTTTTGTCCCATGCCGCCGGCACCGGCAACTTTATGGACGAAGCCACCGTGCGCCTGCTGATGGTACTGAAGATCAATTCCCTCGCGCGCGGTTTTTCCGGTGTGCGCCCAGTGGTCATCGACGCGCTGATCAAACTGGTGAATGCGGGCGTTTTCCCCGCGATTCCGGAAAAGGGCTCCGTGGGCGCTTCCGGCGACCTGGCGCCACTGGCCCACATGAGCGTGGTGCTGCTGGGCGAGGGCGAGTGCTTTATCGGTGGCGAGCGCAAGCCCGCCGCGGAAGGCCTGGAGAAGGCCGGCCTCGAAGCCCTGACCCTGGCCCCGAAAGAGGGCCTGGCGCTGCTGAACGGTACCCAGGCATCAACCGCGTTTGCGCTGCTGGGCCTGTTCGCCGCTGAAGACCTGTTTGCAGGCGGCCTCGTTACCGGCGCGCTGTCACTGGAAGCCGCCAAGGGCTCGCGACGCCCGTTTGACGACCGTATCCATCTGGTCCGCGGCCAGCGGGCCCAACGCGAGGTGGCGGCCAGCTATCGTGCACTGCTGGGTGAGAGCAGCCAGATCGGCGAATCCCACCAGTTCTGTGAAAAAGTACAGGACCCCTACTCCCTGCGCTGCCAGCCACAGGTCATGGGCGCCTGCCTGCAGCAGATCCGCTTTGCCGCGGAAGTGCTGCTGGCGGAGGCCAACGGTGTCTCCGACAACCCGCTGGTATTCACCGACGAGGAAAACCCGGAAAACTCCGACATCATCTCCGGTGGTAATTTCCACGCCGAGCCGGTGGCGATGGTGGCCGACAACCTGGCGCTGGCACTGGCGGAAATCGGCGCGCTGTCCGAGCGCCGCATGGCACTGCTGATCGATACCAACCTGTCGGGCCTGCCGCCTTTTCTGGTGGAAAACGGCGGGGTGAATTCCGGCTTTATGATCGCCCAGGTGACCTCTGCCGCCCTGGCGAGCGAGAACAAGTCCCTGGCCCACCCGGCCAGCGTCGACTCCCTGCCAACCAGCGCCAACCAGGAAGACCATGTTTCCATGGCCACTTTTGCCGGTCGCCGCCTGCGCGACATGGCCGACAATACCTGCGGCATTCTCGCGGTGGAACTGCTGGCCGCCTGCCAGGGCCTGGATTTCCGCGCACCGCTGAAGACCACGGAAAAACTGGAGCAGGCGAAGGCGAAGCTGCGCGAGCGTGTTCGCTTCTACGACCGGGACCGTTACTTTGCCCCGGATATCGAGGAGGCCAAGCAGCTGTTGGCCAGTGCGGCCTACGTGCCGTTCCTGGACCGGGAGATGCTGCCGAGCGGCGAGTGACCCCGGGTGGGCGATCCTGCCATCTCACCATACTCCAGTAATTATCAGCCAGCAGAAGGCGCCGGTTTCGACCGGCGCCTTTTTATTGTGCGCCAATAAAATCAATAGCACGCCACCACACCCGGCTCCCTTTTTCATCCCTTTCCGATTGAAATCCCCTGTGCAATGCTGCAGACGCGGTAACGGGAGGTACAGCTCAATCAACAGGGACAACACCATGAACCGGAAAATAAAAAATTCTCTGGGGTTCCTCGGGGGGATCTCACTCTCCGTCTTACTTGCCGCCTGCGATGTCGACAAACAGGCCACGAACGAAACCGAAGCAGCAGCCGTGCAACCGGCCATACAGCAGGTCGAGCTTATTGACCGCGCACTGCTGTTCGGCAACCCGAGCCGTTTCCAGGGGCGCCTGAGCCCGGACGGCAAGATGATGAGTTTTCGCGCACCGCTGGACGGAGTGATGAACCTCTGGGTAGCTCCGGCCGGGAATATCGATGCCGCCAGGCCCGTGACCCGAGACAGCGGCCGCGGTATCCCCAGGCATTTCTGGGCACTGGACAGCCAGCACCTGCTGTTTACCCGCGATAAAAACGGTGACGAGAACTGGCACCTGTATAGCATTGCGCTGGACAGTGGGGAAATCACCGACCTGTCACCCTACGCGGGGGTGCGGGCACAGATGATCGCCCAGAGTGAATCGCAACCGGGCAAAATTATCGTCGGCATGAATGATCGCGACCCGCGCTGGCACGACCTGTACCGGGTCGACCTGAAAACCGCCGAGCGCGAACTGCTGTATGAAAACGACGGGTTTGGCAGCTTTTATTTTGATAACGAACTTGAGTTACGGCTCGCTTCAAAATCGACGCCCAGCGGCGGCTTCAAGATTTTTGCACACGAGAATGACAACTGGGAGGAATTGTTTGAGGTCGGTGTGAAAGATACCTTCACCACCCAGATCCTGGACTTCGATGGCGACAACACTGGCTTCTATATGCTCGACAGTCGCGGGCGCGACAAGGCCACGCTGGTGCACTACGACCTGGCCAGCGGCGACTCCAGGGTACTGGCGGAATCCAACCAGGCGGATATCTCTGACGTGCTGATGCATCCCCGCAAGCATACGCCCATCGCCTACGCTGTCCGGTACCACACCAACGAGTGGATTCCCCTGGACGGAACCTATACCAATGACCTGGCGGTACTGAACAGGCAGATTGAGGGGGAGTACGGCATCCTGGCTTCAACCCTCGATGCAGGCAAGTGGGTCCTGTACACCGATAGCGCCGACGCCTCACCGGTTTACCAGGTATTCGATACCGACAAGAACCAGCTGAACCCGATGTTCCAGACCAATCCCAAACTGGCCGGGCTGCCGCTGGCAAAGATGTACCCGCAAACCATTACCGCCCGCGACGGCAAGAAACTGGTTTCCTACCTGACGCTGCCAGTACACGTGGACGAGCAGGGCAGCCCGGCGACACCTGTCCCCATGGTACTGCTGGTGCACGGCGGTCCCTGGGGACGGGACAGCTACGGTTACTCCGGGATGGTGCAGTGGCTGGCCAACCGGGGCTACGCCGTACTGCAGGTCAACTTCCGCGCCTCCACCGGTTTCGGCAAAGAGTTTATCAATGCGGGCAACGGCGAGTGGGCCGGCGCCATGCACGACGACCTGATCGATGCGGTGGACTGGGCCGTTGCCGAGGGCATCACCAGCCCGGAAGAGGTGGCCATCATGGGCGGCAGCTACGGCGGCTATGCGACCCTGGTGGGCCTGACCTTCACGCCGGAGAAGTTTGCCTGCGGGGTGGATATCGTCGGTCCGTCCAACCTGAATACCCTGCTCGCCTCGATCCCGCCCTACTGGGAAAGTTTCCGCAATACCCTGCACGCGGCGGTGGGCGATCCGGGTACCGAGGCCGGCCGCAGGCTGCTCAAAGACCGCTCCCCGGTAAACCGCGCCGACCGGATCGTGCGACCGCTGCTGATCGGCCAGGGCGCCAATGATCCGCGGGTGAAGCAGGCCGAGTCCGACCAGATCGTGCAGGCCATGAGGCAGCGGGAGATTCCCGTCACTTACATCCTCTACCCGGATGAAGGACACGGCTTCCAGAAACCGGAAAACCGCCTGTCCTTTATGGCTGCATCGGAAGCCTTCCTGTCCGACTGCCTGGGCGGTCGGTTCCAGCCATTCGGCGATGACCTGGAAGACTCAAGCATGCAGGTGCAACAGGGTGTGGCCTATATCCCCGGCCTTGCCGAGGCGCTGGAGGATGCCAGCCTTATAGCAACCAATACCGTCGAGTCAGGAGAATGACTCCCCGGCGGCCGCTCCCAGTGAGTGGCCGCCCCCTCCCGTGATATCGCCACACACCGCGCCGTCCAGCCCAGTCGATCGCAAATAACCGCCTTATTAATGAAATCTGCGACATCGGTGCTAGGCTGAAATGTAAGACGTTTTACCCGCCAACAGGCGCGGAGGTCTTATGAAACGCCTACCCGGTGGCCCGCTGCTTTCGGGCGTCGGCACCGTGCTGTTGCTCGCGGGGTCAATGACCCTGCCCGCCTGCACCACCGACAGTTATGTCGGTGACAGCTACTACACCGGCGATACGCGCTACCGTGTCGGCGGGCGCTACTACCACTGTCACCGCGGTGGTACCTGCCACAACGTGCGCCACAGCAACTACTACTGGTCCGGTGGCTCTTACCGACGGCGCCCGCCGCACCAGCAGGTACGTCCGCTACCCCCCAGGCCGAGACCACTATGAGAATTCAGCGTGACAGGCCCGCCCGACATGGCCGGACCTACCACATTGAATAGAGCAGGCGAGCGGCCGTTCACTGGCCGCAGGGAATGCCGTAACCACCGGAACTTTCCCAACCGGAGACTGACTCATGAACAGGACCCTGAAGACCGGACTGGTCGCCATCACGGTCTGTGCAGCGCTCACGCTCGGCGCCTGTGCGACCGACGGCTACTACTCGTCCGGAGGCTATTACTCCAGCTATCCCTACACTTACCCATCCAGCAGCGTATACCTCTATTACTCGTCGCCACGCTACTACCGTTACCGGTATCACCCGCGCTACCGTAGCTACTATCGCGGCTACCCGCGCTACCGGGGCCACCGGCACTACCGGGGCCACCGCCACTACCGGAGCGAGCGGTACTATCGGGGAGGGCCCCGCTACCGGAGCAATTATCGCTACCGGGGTAACTATCGCTATCGTGGCGGTACCCGTTACCGCGGCGGCAGTCACGGGCTGCGTCGCTGAGCCGCAATCCGCTGTTACTTACCGCCGGGGGCATGGGGTGACACTCATGCCCCCGGCAGTTTCCGTTCTGCCGCACTCATACCTTGGTCATAGAGACCCATGCCCCGCGCGTTGGTAGGATTTTACCAATCGAATAACAGCCCCATCTGTGACCGGCACTGACGGCACACGGCCCGGGGCGACAGCATAGCCGCGGGAGTTTTCTGTGCAGCGGAACGAAAAAAAACCAGCCCTGATTACCGGCTCCACCAGTGGTATCGGTCTTTCCATTGCCCATACCCTGGCCCGGCACGGTCACCCGATCATGTTGCACGGGCTGGTGGAACAGGTAGCGGGAGAGAAGCTGCGGACAGAATTCACCGAGGCTTACGGTGTGGAGTGCGGCTTCAGCAGCGCTGATATCTCCACTGAAAACGGCTGCCAGGCCCTGGTGATGGATACCCGCGAGGCCGTCGGCAATCCCGCTGTTCTGGTCAACAATGCCGGCATTCAGTTCACGGCCCCGAGCCACGAATTCCCCTCGGATGCCTGGCAAAAAATCATTACCGTCAACCTGAGTGCGGCCTTCTATCTTGCCCGTGACCTGCTCCCCCATATGCGCGCCGAGGGCTGGGGACGCGTGGTGAATATATCCTCTGTACATGGCCTGGTGGCCTCGACCGAAAAGGCCGCCTACTGTGCCGCCAAGCACGGCCTGATCGGCCTCACCAAGGTGATGGCACTGGAGAACGCCGATTGCGGGGTTACGGCCAATGCCATCTGCCCGGGCTGGGTGGAAACGCCACTGATCCAACCCCAGATCGAGGCAATTTCACGTGAAGAGTGTATCGACCTGGACCAGGCTCGCGCGCGCCTGTTGGGGGCCAAACAGCCCATGTCCCGTGCCACGCGGCCGGAGGCGATCGGCGAGCTGGTGGTTTACCTGTGTGGCGAATTCGCCGAGACCATCACCGGTGCCTCCCTGCCAGTGGACGGAGGGTGGACCGCACAGTAGTATCCTTGACACCCGTATAAAAAAGTGAAATCAGGGTGCCCTGTGAGTTACCAGCTGCTGATTGCCGATGACCATCCCCTCTATCGCGACGCCCTTGCCGCGACGCTGACACGGCAGTTCCAGTCCGCGGCGCTGTTACAGAGCGAGGACCTCGACTCGACCCTGAGCCAGCTGAATTCACACGATATCGACCTCCTCCTGCTGGATCTCAATATGCCCGGCAGCGAGGGCTTCAACGGCCTTGCCCAGATACGCCACGATTTCCCCGCAATTCCGGTGGTGGTGGTATCAGGCAGTGACAAGGGCACGGTGATCCAGCAGGCGGCCAGCCTGGGCGCCAGCGGCTTCCTGTCCAAGACTGCCCGACCGGAGGAAATCGCCCGGTGCATTTCCGCTGTGCTGGAGGGAGAGCAGTGGTTCGATGAGGAGGCCCTGGCCGAGTCCGGAGACGATGGACTGTCCCAGCGGCTGGCGCTGCTGACGCCCCAGCAGCTGCGTATTTTCCATATGATTGCCCAGGGCCGGCTGAACAAGCAGATTGCCTATGAGCTGGATATTACCGAGCCCACGGTCAAGAGCCATGTCACCGCCATCCTGCGCAAGCTGGAACTGCGCGACCGCAAACAACTGATCCGCGAGGCGCAGTCACTGGTTCAACTCTGAGCCGTGGACAGCGAATCACCGGGCTGCGCTGGAAGCGCACCCGGGCTCGCGATCGGCTTCACCAACAGCGCGTTAACACTGGAACAGCACCAGGGCGTCGCCATCGCAGATCAGGCGTCCGCCTTCCCCGGTGCAGCGAGTCTCCAGGTTCACCAGGGCCTTGTCCGGGCGCAGCCGGGTCACGGTAACCGTCGCAGTGAGATCCTCACCGGCCCGCGCCGGCGCGTGGAAGCGCATATGTTGCTTCAGGTAGTTGGTACCGTGGCCAGGCAGTTCCTCGCCGAGCAGATAGGAGAACAGGCCGGCGATCAGCGGCTCGGGTACCGCGGGCCAGTTACCTTCCACATCCGCCAACCGGCACCACTCCCCCAGCGCCTGCTGATCGAAACGACGGGTTACGGAAACACTCTCGTCGACACTCAGGGCATGGAAACGGGGTAGAGTCTCGCTCGGGGCTGCTGCCTTTTTGGTCGCGCTCATGGCCGTACCTCCTCACTTAATACCAGCCGGCAGCGGCCTTCCAGGCATACCTTTTCTTCGCCGCGGGTGATACGGGTGACCAACTCGATGCAGCCATCGACCGCCGGTGCACCGGGCACCAGGGTGGCGGTAAGCCGCTCGCCGGTGTAGGCCGGGGCCGGGAATTTCAGATCCTGGCTCTCCAGCCGCGCACCGGGGTAGTGTGCCTGGACCAGGCCACGCAGCACGGTAAACAGCAGCATGCCGTGAGATACCGTGGCCCCGAAGCGGGTCGCGGCGGAATATTCCGGGTCTACGTGGATCGGGTTGTGGTCACCGCTTAGATCGGCGAAGCGGTTGAAGTCGTCCTGGGTGAGGACAAAATCCCGTTTCATTTCGGCCACGGCCCCCTGTGGATGAGTGTCAGCGTTTGGCAGCGTCATCGCGCAACTCCTGTTTGATTACCTTGCCGAGGGCATTGCGTGGCAGTGCGTCCAGCACCTGAAAGGCTCGGGGCACCTTGTAGCCCGCCAGGCGCTCACGACAGAAGGCCCGCAGCTCATCTTCGTCCGGCACGGCCACACCGGCGCGTACACCGAAGTAGGCCTTGCCCACCTCGCCCCAGCGCTCATCGGGCATACCCACCACGGCCACCTCGGCAATGTCCGGATACTGCTCGAGTACTTTTTCCACCTCCGCCGGATACACATTCTCACCGCCGGATATGTACATATCCTTCCAGCGGTCGACAATGTAGTAACAGCCATCCTGGTCACAGCGTGCAACATCGCCGCTGTGCAGCCAGCCATCGCGGATCGCATCGCGGGTGGCGTCCGGGCGGTTCCAGTAACCGGGTGTGACATTGGGACCGCGAACCAGGAGCTCGCCGGCCTCACCGTCGGGCAGGTCGCGACCATCGCGGTCGACGATGCGCACTTCGGTAAGCAGCTGAGGGCGGCCCACGGAGCCGACCTTGTCGATCACCAGGTCCTCATCGAGGAGAAACACCGTGGGCCCGGTTTCGGTCATACCCATGCCGGTGCGAATGCGAATGCCCTGATCCACGTAGCGCTGCGCCACCGGCAGCGACAGCGGCGCGCCGCCGCAACCCCAGGACCGGACCCCCTCGAGACGCTGGCCGTCGAATTCCGGGTGATCCAGCAGTGCCTGGTATACCGCCGGCACCCCGAAAAAGATGGTCGCCCGCTTCTCCAGCACCTGCAGCACCTGTGCGGGATCGAAGTTGCGCGCCACCAGCACACACCCCCCCACCAGGAACACCGCCGAGGAGTACAGGTTGATACCAGCGGTGTGGAACAGCGGCAGTACATTGAGCAGCACGTCGTCGGCAGTGAGGTTCACCGCGAGTCCGATATTGAAGTGATTCGCCAGCATCATGCGGAACGTCTGGATCACCCCCTTGGGCCGGCCGGTAGTGCCGGAGGTATAGAGCAGGTACCAGGGGGTATCCGGGTTCTTTTCCGGGTGTGGCGCCAGGTCCGGCTCGGCAGCGGCGAGGTCGCGATGGTAGTCGCGCTGGCTATCTCGGGGCCCGTCCAGTGCCACCAGGGTGAGAGACCGCCAGCGCTCACCGAGTGCTGTGGCGGCCTCGCCAAACTCGCCGCCGAACACCAGCGCCGCCGGGTCGCAATCGTCCACCAGCACTTCGAGCTCCGGCACCGCCAGGCGCCAGTTCAGCGGCACCAGGATCAGGCCGGCCTTGGCACAGCCGAACAGCATGGCGAAGAACTCCGCGCGGCTGTGGCCCAGGTAGGCGAGCCGGTCGCCCGCCCGCAGGCCCCAGTGTTCACAGGCGGCCGCCGCCAGGCGGGCGGCGCGCTCGTTCAACTCGCGGTAGTTGTAGCGCTCACCGCTTTCCAGGTCCTCCAGCGCCGGCCGCTCCGGCGTTACCCGCGCCCGCTGCGCCAGCAGGTCAAACATTTCCATGGTTACCTCCACTTTATTATTCTCTCGCCACAGCACAACGCGTGCTGCTACACGGACTCAGGGATTGATCTCGCCCCAGCTGAATTTTGTGATGCGATTACTGATCAGCGAGAACACATAAACAGATCCATCACCCGCTGCCACCTGCTCGGCGTCAAACAGGCCCCCAGGGCGGGCGCCCAGAGCACGGTCGAACCAGTGCCCCTGGTAGGCAGGGTTGATGACTCCACTGGCATCAGGATTGTAGGCATCGGGGTTGTTCCAGGCTCGGGCGACCATATTGAAGCCATCAGCAACCAGCAGGGCATCCTGCTGCGCGTCGTAGGCCAGCCCCGCGGGCAGGAAGAGGCGCTGGGGATCGAGAGTATCGGGGTGGTCGTAGGTGCCCCCGCCGAGGCCTATCTGACCAATCAGCGCGCCGTTATCAGGGTTCAGGGCCTGGATACGCTGGTTTCGGCGATCAGTGACATAAACCCGGGCCCCGAGCGCGAGCACGCTGCCAATCTGGTCGAAGGTACCGGCATTGCCCTGCTCAAAGAAATCCGGTCCCAGGCTCCAGGTGGGTCCCAGGTCATTGCCCTTGTTGGCGTCCGCACCGCCCGCGTACCAGTTGCCATTCAGGGTGCCACTTCCGCTGTCGTAATCGAAGCGCCACACATAGTTGTCGAAACTCGAGATAAAAATGCCGTGCTCATCCGGGTTCGGCCCGGTGCGCGCTGATACCGATACCGGATAATTGCTATTACTGGTGCTCAACGCGATGGCAGGCACGGGCAGGCCCGAAGTGCGGTAAGTGAGGTTGAACAGGTCCTGCAGGTTGCCGTTTGCATCATAGATACGCAGGCTGGCATCGCCAGTGTACGGCCATGGCAAGGTGGCATCGGCACCCACCAAAACGGCCACAGCCTCACCGATATTGCTATCAGTAAAGGTGGCGATGCCGGTCACACCGTAGCTGACATTGGTCCCGGGGAAGCGGCCCAGGTAATTGCCGCTGGCGTCGTACATATTGATTCGGGTATTGGGTGTATCACTCACCAACAGGCGATTCTTCGAAGACAGCCACGCCATGCCACTGGACGAATGGAGCTGGCCCGCCAGGGTGCGTGGATGCCCCCAGAACTCGTGGTTGGCCACCCCGCCCACACCCTCGGAAACCGAACAGCGCAGCAGGCTGCTGCCATCGCTGCTGCTCCAGCATTTCTTGATGCGGTTATTCCCGGCGTCGCTCACGAGGTGAACCCTCGCGTCGGGAAAGTAGTAGCCCCAGGCAAAAATATTCTCGCGATAAAAATCACCATTTGGTGCAATTACCGGTACCAGGTCGTTGGGCAACTGGAAGGCCTCATCCTCGGTTATGGATGCCGAACGCATCTCCACCTGATGGATACCCAGCCGGCCGTAAACCCAGGTGGCCTGTGCGTCTGCGCTGTCGCTGGTGCGGTATTGCACCGGGTTCAAATCGGTGGTGCTCGCGAGGTTCGGGAAGCGGATTATGCGACCATTGTATGTATCGCCCACGTACAGGTTGCCCTCCAGGTCCGTGCGCAATCCGCGCGGTCGCTTCAGGTGATCTACATCTCCATCGTCATTACGGAAACGGCCCAGCATGTCGTCCAGTGTTAACAGCCCGCTAGCCGTATTGACGCGAAAGATTTTGATGCGGTTATTGCCGTTGTCCGCCACATAAAGGTAAGTGGCACCATTGTCCGGCGACTGGTAGTAGGTCATGCCCTGTGGGATACGGAAACCATTGAGCTTGGCTGGCTCGCCGGCATAATCGTCGTAGTTACTGGAATCGCTACCGAAGTCCTTATCCACTCCGCGGATAATCGGTCCCGCGCCCACATACTGGCCGCTACCATCCTGGTACCCCAGAGTCTGGAGCAGGCTCACCTGGTAACCGTTGTCCGGGTCAATCCTGAAAGCCTTGACCCGGTGATTGAATTCATCAGATACATAGATGAATCCCTGTGGCGTGATCACCATGTTACGCGGCAAATAGATATCCTCACCACCACCATGACCGGGCTGCCCGAAGGAGGTTACATACTCGAAGTCGCCAGCGGCGCCAGTGACAGTGCGGAAGAAATGGATCTGGTGGCGTCCTACATCGTTTACATACAAGCCAGCAAGCCGGTCGTCCGCCGCCTCGCTTTTGGAGAGAAACGCGAGGCCCAGCGGCGCGCGTATATCCGGGACACTGGAAGCCGGACTATCGGGAGCCAAGGCCATATCGGCATCGTCCAGGGTGCCGACCAGTGCGCCGTTCAGGTTGAGAACCTTGATTTCGTGATTGCCCATGTCAGCTACGTACACGCGTGCGCCGGCAGCGCCCTGAGCCAGGGTATCGCGATCGTAGGTCACGGTAGTGGGAGTATTGAACTGGTATCTCTGGTGAGCAGGCTCGCCAGTGAGTTCCGCTGAGCGGTCCTCATCAGCAAAAGTAATAAAGGCACCGGCGGCGAGGGGCTGGGCCCCGATTATCATAGCCAGGCCCAATCCGCGCAGGGGGGTCATCAATCGCATAGTGCACTCTCATTTATTGTTATCAGTGAGGGTTTTACTACTTCTAGTTGCGACCGAGGAAAGCAGCCATACCCCTATCCGCCTCCTCACTGTCGATCAGTTCCACAAAGTGGCGCAGCTCGGCATCCAGGGCCCGGGCCACGCGGTCCGGATCCGGCCGTGTCAGCTTGAGGGTATTGCGCACACTGCCGGTTTTCGCGGCGCGCAGGCGCCCGACAATTTCGTCCACCTTATCGGTCACCGCACCGTCTTCCGCCAGGTAATTCACCAGGCCCCAGGCCAGGGCCTCTTTGGCCTCAATGCGGCGATTGGTCAGCTGTACGTCCAGCGCCCTGCCACAACCGATGCGTTCGGGCATCAGCACAGTCCAGCCACCATCCGGGCTGAAGCCCACGGCGGTATACCAGGGCGCGAAATGGGCGCGGGACCCGGCCACCACGATGTCGCAGGCCAGCACCAGTCCCAGTGAGCCACCGGTTACCATGCCGTGAACCTCTGCCACCGTTGGCACCGGCAGTCGCAGCAGGTCCAGCATCACGTCATTGAGTGCTCCGACAAGACGCTCCGCGTAGGCGACTCGCTCACTGCGCTGCACATCGTAGAAAGCGGCTACATCACCGCCACTGGAGAAGGAGCGGCCCTCGGCGCGCAGGACCAGTACCGCCGGTTGGTCTTCCCGGCAGCGCGCCAGGGCTCCGCGAATCCCGTCGAGCAACGCCTGCACCAGCGCATTGTGACGCTCCGGCATGTTGAGGGTCAGGACCGCGACATCGTCGGCGAGGCGGTAGTGCACTGGTTCGGTCATCATGTTCTTTCCTCACTGCTATCGGTGGTAAGGCCATTGCGGAGCAGGTCAGAAACCACAGCGACAATGTCCTCGAAGGCTGCCGACTGGTCCCACAGGGCATAGCGCATGCCCAGGAAATTGGACATCCCCATCAGCGCCCATACCCGCACCTCGTTATTGCCGGGACGAATCTCCCCTTTGCCAGTGGCGTTGGCAAGCATGCCCAGATAGCGCTCGCCAAAAGCCTGGTAGTAATCGCGATAGATGGTTTCGTCCACGAACTGGGCTTCCTGCAGTACCCGGTAAAGCGCGGGGTTGGCGCACAGGTACTGGAGAAAGGCACGCAACCCCTTTTCTTCCGCCTGCAGCCGATCGCGGGCATCTGCTGTTTCTGCTTCCAGATGCGCACGCAACTGGCGGCCCATGTGCTGCACCAGCTCTCGCAGGACATCCTCCTTGCCGGCAAAATAGTTGTAGAAGGAACCAAGGGCCACGCCCGCCGTGCGGGTAATGTCAGCAATACTCGAGCGGTGAAAACCGGTGGAGCCGAAAGTTTCCTCCGCGGCCTTGAGAATACGGGCCCGGGTGCGCGCGCCGCGCGCGGTTTTGGGCAGAGCGGGTGCAGCGCTGGCGTTACTGACGTTTCCGGAACGGGTCACGGCTGCGCAGGGAACAGAACTCATGGGCAGATCACTTTATCGTTGTACGCTTCTGAAACCTGAATCACCATTCATGTTAAAGCAGGCGCGGCACCTCGAAACTCATACCTTGGTCATACAGACAAACTGTGCCCAAAGCGGCAGGGAGCCATGGCGTTGGGAAAATCAGGCGCAATCAGGGCATCGCGAGCGGGCAGGCCCGGCTGGAGCCCGGGACGGGGGCGACGGATCGCACGGGTAATCAGAGGCGGGCGAAATAGCGGGCTGGTCAGCTGGGTGACTGGTTGTGACGCTCGAGTAACGGACGGGCACCAGCCCGCCCACCATGCTGCCCGTCTCGACTCAGTCGAGCCCCTGCACGAACTCTGCGGCGTGGCGGTAGAAACGCTGGCAGTCCTCCGGCACCAGGGATTCCATATTCAGGAACGCGTGAATCATGCCATCGAAATGCAGGCATTCCACTGCAATGCCGGCATCTTCGAGGCGCTGCACGTAAGCAACGCCCTCATCCCGCAGGGGGCAGAACTCGGCAGTGACCACCAGGGCCGGAGGTAGGTTCGCGGTGAAATCCCCGTACAGTGGCGAGCACTGGTAGCGGTCCTCAGCGCCCTGGAAGTAATTATCGAAGTACCAGCCGATCTTTTCCTTTTCCAGCAGGTAACCGCTACCGTTCTCCATGATCGAGGCCTGCTGAAGGGTGTAATCCAGGCTGGGATAAACCAGCACCTGGCCGATCACATTATGGCGTTCATGCTGCAGCAGGTGGCACACGCTGGCAGTCATTGCGCCGCCGCCCGAATCCCCCATGAGGATCCAGCGGCCATCGTGGTCTATGCCTTTTTTCTCCAGTGCCGCACCGGCGCCCCGCACAACGGTCAGTAAATCCTCGATTCCCGCCGGATAAGGGTTTTCCGGGGAGAGACGGTAATCAAGGGCAATCACTGCGCGTCCACAGCTGTCAGCAATGCGACGACAGATCGGATCGTACACAGTGACACTGCCGGCCATATGGCCACCACCGTGACTATAGATAATCACCGGGCCTGCCGGGGCACCCTCAGGCCGGTATATCCGCACCGGCACATTGTAGTGCGAGCCGTAGACCAGGGTTTCACACACGTCCATCTGCGGCCCTGGCTCCACGAAGCCACGGGTCAGGTTGGCCAGTCCCTCGCGTGCGGAGATCGGCGTGGGTTCGAAGCCCGCCGCCTTCAGCTGTGCAACCTGGGCATTGAAACCCTGCAGCCACTCCGCCAGTTTTGCATCAAGCTGTCGCACTTTTCTCACCACCCTCTTCACTCGCAGCTTCTGTTTTTTGTTCGGCAGCCGCGCGACCGGATTCCGGCAACAGGAACGAGACTACGAACAGGGAGGCGGAGCAGGCCACGGCGAAGTAAGCCGCCAGCACGGGCGCACCACTGATATCCGCCAGTAAGCCCGCCAGATAAATCAGCACGGTCGCCACGATATAGGAAATCGACCAGAACATGGCGAAGGTGACAGTGATGCGTCCTGGCGTCATACCGGGCAATTCCTGCGGTAATGTCATCAGCGCAGTCATGGGCACAAACATGAAGAAACCGGCCAGCGCGGCCGCCGTATAGGCAACGGCAGGGTTACCGCTGACCAACATCAGCGCGCCAAAGACCGCAAGTCCGAGTCCGGCGTAACGCAGTACCGGCAGGCGCAGGGGAAAACGCCTGGTGACGGTGATACCCGCGACGGTACCCACCATACCCGCCGCGATCAGCACCGCCGACAGGTGGCTGCTGGCCACCGCAAACCCGTCAATCAGCGGAAACAGCGAAAAGGCGGCGATATACCAGGTAAGCACACCGCTGAACGCCAGCGGTAGCCACCAGTTGAAGCCCTCGCGGATACCCTCACGCAAACCGTATTTTTCCACCGGCTTGTCTGCGGCAGGATTGCCGTCGAGGGAAAAATCCTCTGCCGCCAGCCACCACAGCAGGGCCAGCGCACCCATCATAATTCCGTACATACCCACCACGGACTGCCAGCCGCCCAGCCACGCGGTCAGCGCACTGGTGGAGACCAGTGCAATCAGGTTGCCGGTATTAAAGGCGGCCGCATTGATGCCGTTGATCAGCGGACGCTCCTCGGGTGAGAAGTAGTGCAGTACCACCGGACTGAAATAGACGATGGCCAGCGCACCTCCCAGCCCCATTGCCAGGCGCGCGAGCAGCCAGCTGCCGTAATCGCCGGCGAAAGCACCGATACCGCCGACCGCAATCAACAGCATTGCCAGGGTGAAAGCCCGCTTGGCACCAAGCCGTACCAGTACCACAGCCGCCGCCAGGTTACCGATAATCTTGGCCAGGGTAATCATCAGGGTACCCCAGGTGGCATTGGCGAACCCCTCCTCGCCAAAGGATGCCTGGATTTCCGGCGTCAGCATGGCGCCCGAGACCCAGGAAGCAGCAAACAGCGCATAGGCGCTGAACATCAGGATTTCCAGCAGGTATTTTTTCATTATTTTCGGTACCTCGTTATTGTCATCATCGTCCCGGCCGATTACTGGGCTCTTCCGGATAGACTGCGCGCGACACCCGGCCGCCGCTATACGACCTTGGTCGCACGCCCCTCCGCGGCGGTCTCCAACAGGTCGCGCTGGCGCGCCTGCAACAGGGCCCGCAATGCCGCCGGCCGCAGGGGTTTCTGCAGAAACTGCCAGCCGCGCTGGTGGGCTCTGGCCTTGACCGTATCGGTATTCTCAGCCGAGATGATCACGCAGGGTACTGCGGTGCCCCAGTGGCCCATCAGCTCCTGCGCCAGGGCAATCCCGTCGCAGTCGTCATCCAGGTGGAAGTCCATCAGCAGCAGGTCAGGCTGTGCCATGGCCAGCGCCTCTTCGCGTCCGAGCGCACAGCGCAACCTGCACCCCCAGCCACCCAGCAAGGCCTGCATGGCCTCGAGGATTGCCGGCTCGTTGTCCACGCACAGCACATCCAGGTTGAGGGCCTGGCCGGCGGGGCGCGTTGCAGCCGGGATCACCACGCCACTGGTTTCCGGCCGGGCCGTCGGCAGCAGCACCCGGAAAACGCTGCCGCACCCGGGGGCAGAGGTAAGGCTGATGGGGGAGTCCAGCAGCCGACAGAGACGCTCCACCGTGGCGAGGCCCAGGCCATAGCCGTGCTCTCGCTCGACGCCGCCCAGGCGACAGAATTCACGAAAGATATCCCGCTGCTGGGAGACATCGATGCCACTGCCGGTGTCCCAGACCTCAAGCGAAATGCCACTCCCCCGGCGGCGCACGGCCAGCAGCACGCCGCCTTCGCGGGTGTACTTCACTGCGTTGTCGAGCAGGTTCTGCACCACCCGCCGCAGCATTTTCTCATCGGTGCGCACCCAGGCATCGCTGGGGCGGTAGCGCAACTGAATACCACGGGCCTCGGCGGCGAGGCGCGCCTGGGCCACCGCATCGTCGAGGATCCGGTCCAGCGGCACCGGTTGGATCTTCGGGTGAATATCCCCCGCGTCCATCCGTGCGATCTGCAACATATCGGTGATCAACTGTTCCGCTGCGTTCAGGGCGCTGTCGGCCCGGGTCAACAAGCGGCGGCTGTCCTGGTCCAGCTGGCGCGCGGAGAGGGCATCCAGGAACAGGCGGCCGGCATTGAGCGGTTGCACCAGGTCGTGGCTGGCGGCGGCCAGGAAGCGGGTCTTGCCGGCGCTGGCCGCGTGGAGCTCGCTGTTGAGCTGCTCCAGCTCGGCCGTGCGGGCGGTCACCTTATGCTCCAGCGAGTCCCGCACTTCGGTGAGTTCGGCCAGGGCGCTCTGGTAATCGGAGACATCTGTGTAAGTGGTTACGAACCCACCGCCAGGCAGCGGATTGCCACGGATCTCCAGTACGGTGCCATCGGTGCGGTGGCGCTGCACCCGGTAGGCGGTGCCGGCGCGCAGGTGGTCAACCCGCTTTTGCACATGCATATCCACCGCACCGGGACCGCACTCGCCGCGGCTGGCGTTGTAGCGCACCAGCTCCGCCACCGGCTGGCCCACGTAAACCATCTCCCGGGGATAACGGAAGAGTTCCACGTAGCGGCGGTTCCAGGCGACCAGGTTGAGGTTGGCATCCACCACCGAGATGCCCTGGTCAATATTGTCGATACTGCTCTGTAGCAGGCCGCGGCCAAACTGGTAGATTGCCGAGGCCTGCTCCAGGGTCTGGGCACCATCTTCGCTGCCCAGCGGCTGGCGCACCAGGCGCCGGGCGCTGGTGGAACCGACGATCCCCGCCAGGATCTTTTCTACCGTTTCCCGATAAGCATCTGCGGTGGGCTCCGTCAGCCCCGCGCCGGGTGCACCGTTTTCAATACCGCTGAAGGTACGCGCGGCAGCATCGTCACCGACAAACCGCGCCAGCAGGGCCCGCAACCGCTCCCGGTCCACCGGCACCTCGGCGCCGCCGCGGTGCAGTGGCCGCCAGCGATCCAGCAGCACCGACACCAGCAGCAACACCAGCATATTCAGACCCAGGCCAAACAGGGCGGCAACGGACAGCGGGCTCCAGGCCAGTCCCAGCGTCCCGGACACCAGGTCGTCGCCGCCCAGGGCGGCCGGCAGCGCCGACAGGGACCACACCGTCGCGCCGACCGCCAGGCCGGCCACCACGCCGCCGGCGCGCAGGCGCGGCCAGTGCCCCGGCCAGCACACCGCCGCCAGCATGGACGGCGCCAGCTGTGCCACCAACGCCAGGGACAACAGTCCAAAGGTACCCAGGCGCACACCCGCATCCATGACCTCATTGAAGCCGAAGGCGGCCAGCATGATTGCTGCAATGATCACCCGCCGCACCCGTCGCAGGTCAGAGCCCAGGGCGCCCTGGGCGGCGCTACCCGGCCGCGCCCGCAGGCGTTGCAGCCAGAACGGCACCACCAGGGTATTGGCGATCATGGTGGACAGGGCGATAGTGGCAATGATCACCATGCTGGAACCAGCCGAAAGCCCACCCACGAACGCGAACAGGGCCAGCGCCGGCGAGCCGCTTTCCAGGGGAATCCCCAGTACAAAGCGCTCCGGATTGGCCTGGTGATCCGGGAGCCATAGCAGGCCGCCGTAACCCACCACCAGGATGGCGGCAGACAGGACTCCCAGGTAGAGCGGGATCAGCTTGCGTACCGGCCCGATATCCCGCTCGCTGTCACTCTCGATCATCAGGATATGGAACTGCCGCGGCAGGCAGAACATGGCCGCCATGCCCAGCACCACGACGGCGAGAAACCCGGTGTCCGCCGGTCGCTGGCTCTCCAGGCGCGCCGCCCGCTCACTGGTCAGGGCCTCGCGCACCAGGTCCGCCGCCCCGTCGTAGGCACCGCCCAGCACAAACCAGGCCACCGCTGCAATCGCGCCAATCTTTACCAGGGCCTCGAAGGCGACGGCCAGTAACATGCCATTGCGGTGCTCACTGCTGTTGATATGGCGGGTACCAAACAACAGGGCGAAGGCACCCAGGGTGACACTGACCAGTCCGGTGACCAGGGAGGAATTGAGCTCCCCGGTGTCCCCCAGGAACAGGAAGCTGTCCGCAACGGCACGCAACTGCAAGGCGAGGTAGGGCAGAATAGCCACCAGGGCGAGCACGGCGACTGCCGCCGCGAGCCAGGCCGAACCGCCGAACTGGGCGCTGATGAAATCGGCGATGGAGGTGGAGCCCTGCTGCTTGGAAAGACGCACAAAGCGGGCCAGCAGCGGCGCACCGAAGACCAGCATCAGGGTGGCGCCAACAAAGGTGGGCGGCACCAGCCACCCCTCTTCAACCGCCTGCGCCGGCGTGCCGAAAAACATCCAGGCACTGGTATAGGTTCCGGCCAGGGCGAGCATAACCGGTTTGAACGGGCGGATACGCGCTGCCGGCAGGCGGTCCCCCCAGAAGGCGATGGCGAACAGTAGCAGCAGGTAGGCCAGGGCCACGGCCGCAAGTGTGGTCAGGCTAAACAAACGCGCACACCTACTCGTTTTTGTTTATTTTTATCAACTGCCCACGCTGGGACGGGCAGCCGCCACCGGCGAGGTGCCAGGAAAGGAAAACGTCCGTGAGATCCCCGGACATCACCTCGTGCCGGTAGCATCAAACCTTACCCCAGCCAGTGACAGTTGTCCTCCACCCCGGGCTGTAAACGCGTCATACCTTGGTCTAGCAGGCAAGCGGACCGCGAGCGGATACAGTGGGACCATCGATAAAAACCATAAATTGGTGAATGGAGAGTGCCACGATGAGAGCAATAAAATTCCACCCCCTGGCGGCCGGCGTGATGCTGGCCTGCGGCGCCACCTTCAGTTACGCCCAACAGCCGGCGCTGGAAGAAGTTACCGTAACCGCGCAGAAGCGCGAGCAGTCCCTGCAGGAAGTGCCGGTGGCGGTGACCGCGATCAGCGAAGATGCCCTGATGCAGAGCGGCGTCAGTGACCTGACCGATGTACAGAAGTTATCCCCCAACACCACCCTGCAGGCGAGCCGCGGCACCAACTCCACCCTGACTGCATTTATTCGTGGCATAGGCCAGCAGGACCCACTGTGGGGCTTCGAGCCGGGTGTTGGTATCTATGTCGATGATGTGTACCTGGCCCGCCCGCAGGGCGCAGTGCTGGACATCCTCGACGTCCAGCGTGTGGAAGTGCTGCGCGGCCCGCAGGGTACCCTGTACGGCAAGAACACCATCGGCGGCGCGGTCAAGTATGTGACCAAGAAGATGACTGGTGACCCCAACCTCCGGGTCAGCGGCGCCCTGGGCAGCTACAGCCAGAACGACCTGAAAGTGGCCGGCTCCACCGCTATCGCCGACGGGGTCTACCTGGGCGGCGCCATCGCCAGCTTCCAGCGCGACGGCTACGGCGAGAATGTGCGTACCGGCGAAGAGCAGTACAACAAGGACGTGGTCAGCGCTCGCGTCGCGCTGGAATTCAACCCGTCGGATGAGCTCTGGGTACGTGTTGCTGCAGACCAGACCACTGACAAGTCTGCTCCCAAGCATGGTCACCGCTTCGACCCGGGGCTGGGCGGCGAGCCGGTACTGGACAGCGTTTACGACACCCAGTCGAACATGCTGTACGACAACCTGGTGGAGACCAGCGGCATGTCCGTGACTGCCGAGTGGGATGTCTCCCCGAGCATCACCCTGAAGTCCACCACCGCCTACCGCCAGGGGGAGACTGAAACCGCAATCGATTTCGACAGTGTCAATCGCCCCGACTTCGACGTGCCGGCCTACTACGAGGACGACCAGACCACCCAGGAATTCCAGCTCAACTGGACCGGTACCAACGCCGACCTGGTCACCGGCCTCTACTACTACTCCGGGACTGCCGCCGGCGCCTTCGACGCCGTGCTGGGCTACCTGACCAATGTCATTGGGGTTCCCCTGACCCAAAACGTGGCCGGTTCCGTGGATACCGACAGTCTGTCGGCCTATGCCCACTACAACTGGAGCTTTGCCCCGGACTGGAACCTGAGCCTCGGCGGTCGCTACACCCGGGACGAGAAGGCAGCCGACGTCTTCAAGGCCAACTACATAGGCCTTTATAGCCCCACCTTCCAGGACAAGTACTATCCGGAAGGCTCAGAATCCATGCTTGCTGCGGTGCTGACCGACTACAGCAACAGCGACAGCTGGGGCCAGTTCACCCCCCATGTGGGCCTGGATTACCAGGTTAACGATGATGTAATGGTGTACGCCGGTTACAGCGCCGGTTTCAAGAGCGGCGGCTTCGACATGCGTGGTGACGCCAGTGCCCTGCCTTCTACGGTAGACGGCTACGACCCGGAAGTTGTGGACACCTACGAGTTCGGCGTTAAGTCTGACCTGTTCAACAACCGCCTGCGCCTGAACGCGGCCGCCTTCCGCGCCGACTACCAGGACATGCAGGTATCCGTGCAACAGCTTGTCGAGAGTGGCGGCTTTGCCAGCGCTATCCTGAACGCCGGTGAATCCCGCATCCAGGGTGTGGAACTGGAAGCGACCCTGGCCGTGACCGACAACCTGATGGCCAACCTGGCCCTGGGCTACGCCGATACCGAATTCCTGGAATTCATCACCGGCGGTGTCGATGTCTCTGATGAGCGCGACCTGCAGAACACGCCGGACACCACCGCCATGTTCCAGCTGAATTACTCGCTGCCGTTCCAGAGTGGTGCGGAACTGGTCATCAACCCGACCATATCCTACCGCGCGGACACCCAGATCTTCGAAACCCCCAGCCGCCTCGACCAGGAGGCCTACACCCTGGTGGATATGACAGCGACCTACTACAGCCCGGACAGCAGCTGGCAGCTGGGCCTGGTGGGCAAAAACCTGGCCGATGAGGAATATCGCATTGCCGGTTACGCGTTTGGCGGGCCTTTCGATACCGGCTTCTACGGTGCACCGCGCACCATCGCCCTCACCGGCAGCTACAACTTCTAAAGTTTCCTCTCACAGGAACTGTTCTCTCGGGGGAGCCGGATTGCTCCCCAAGCTCCTTGAGCATACGACTTGCCGCGTTCCAACCGGACCGCGGCTTTTTTGTTTGTGTCCATAACAGGTGACGGGAAAGGGCTGCGCCTCGGGGGATTCCATCACGGAAGGGTTTCAGTCAAATCTGGTGGGGGTTGAACATGCGGCGCAGCATTGTACAAATTGGCGCGCAATCCGCCACGGTGACACCTGTTTCCCCTAGGCTGTCAGGAGATACATTGTTTTTCCGACTGAACATCTCAAACATGAGGTATCTGCGGTGCAGAAATTAGGTTGTATTCTGCTTGCAGCGGCCTTGGCGACAGGAGTTGCCGGTTGTGCCAACACAACCGCGCCCGAGGGAGTCCCCAGAGCACTGAGCCTGAACGGCCAGAAGTTTCACTGTGAGGAGCAGGAGCTGGAAACCAAGACACTGGTACGCTGCGTACGCTCCTGAACCAATGCCACCGGGCTACTGGTCCGGCTGGCATTTCATGCCCACCAGGAATACCGGCAGCTTGCGCTTGCCCGCGTAGCCGATAAAGCCACCCGGTTCCTTGAGGAAAAAAAACCAGCCGGCCCGGTCATTGCGACAGGCAAACACCTTGGTGCCGACCAGTTTCTGCCAGTGCCCGGGCCCCGCCAGCTGGAGGATGTCACGGGCGCGCTCCTCGCTGTCAATTTTCCTGGCGATGCCGGAACACTGGTCAAAGATCGGCTTGCCATCGAAGAGCACCTGGGTTTGCTCACTGTACAGGTTGCGCAGCTGGAAGCGGCTGCCCTCGCGAAAAAACGCGGCGGCGAGCCGTCTCCGGGATGCGTCACTGGCGATAGTGCCCACCGCAGGGTCGCCCTGGCAGGAAAGCGAGGTAATGGCAGCCGGCTCCGCAATCGGCGCACTGGAGGAGGCGCAGCCCCCCATTATCGCTGCCAGGGCCAGGATACCGGTCCGTAAAAGATTTTTGTTCAGCATTGCCGCATCAATTTCTGGTGATTGCCCGGTCACCCGCAACTATACGATTTTCACCGATGCGAGTGAAAGGCGCCCACGGCTCCGCAAGGCCCGGTCAGTCCACCCGCACAATGCGCAGGGTATCGGTGCCGCCGCCGATATCCTGGTGATAGCCTCGAGAGACCAGGGCAAATTCACCCTGTTGCAGGAAACCGCGCTGCTGCAGGTGACGGATTGCCTGTTCGTCCCGGGCCACCGCATCCAGCCCCTCGACCGGCATGTACACCGGGTCCACTCCCCTGTACAGGGCCACCCGGTTGCAGGCGGACTGGTGCCGGCAAAATGCAAAGATCGGAATATCGGCGCGGGCACGGGACATCAGCAACGCGGTATTGCCGGTTTCGGTCTGGCAGATGATCGCCTTGATATCCCGACAGTGGTTGGCAATGGTCATGGCCGCCAGGGCAATGCACTCATCACCCGCCGGATAGTTGTCCTGCATGGCTCGCGGTGGCCGGCGGAATACCCGGTGCTTCTCCGCCCCGAGAATCACTTCCGCCATATGCTCGACAGTGTCCACCGGATAGTCGCCCGCGGCAGTCTCCGCCGACAACATCACCGCGTCGGTGCCGTCGAGTACCGCATTGGCCACATCGCAGACCTCCGCGCGGGTTGGCACCGGACTGGAAATCATGGATTCCATCATCTGGGTGGCGGTAATCACGACCCGGTTAAGGCAGCGGGCGCGCCGGATCAGGTACTTCTGCACCCCCATCAATTCGGCATCGCCAATCTCTACCGCCAGGTCACCCCGGGCCACCATCACTGCATCGCTCGCCAGTATCAGGCGATCCAGGTTCGCCTCATCTGCCACCGCCTCCGCCCGCTCGATCTTGGCGACAATATGGGCCTGGCCACCGGCGGTGCGCAGGAGCCGGCGTGCCTGCTCCACATCGGCCGCCTCGCGGGGAAAGGACACCGCCAGGTAATCCAGGTCCAGCTGCGCCGCCAGCTCGATGTCCCGGCGGTCCTTGTCAGTCAGTGCGGGGGCGGTCAGGCCTCCGCCGAGTTTATTGATGCCCTTGTTATTCGACAGCCAGCCGCCGATCTCCACACGGGTGTGTACAACATTGTCGACCACCGATTGCACGGCCAGGCGCAGCCGCCCGTCATCCAGCAAGAGGATGTCACCGGGCGCGCAGTCCGCCGCCAGCGCCCGGTAGTCCACGGCGACGCCTTCACCGTTGCCACCATCGGCCCGCCATTCCGGGTCCAGGGTGAATGCGGCGCCTTTTTCCAGGTATGCGCGTCCCTCGCTGAAGCGGCCGACGCGAATCTTGGGCCCCTGCAGGTCACCGAGGATCGCCACATGCCGCCCCTGCCGGCAGGCCTCCTCCCTGACCTCGGCGGCGCGACGGCGATGGTCACCGTCCTGGCCGTGGGAAAAATTGAGGCGCACGGTATCCACACCCGCGGCGATCAGGCGCGCGAGCACGTCGGCCTTGTCGCTCGCAGGGCCCAGGGTCGCGACAATTTTGGTACGTCTGAACATGGCGAGGCCAGGATCCCTTGGTTCCAGTTCCATTCCAGGTAGCGGGTGTGACACCCCGTAAGCATAGCTTGTCGCCTAAATCATCCGAATCGACGGCAGCCACATCCTGCAATGACTAAGCTTGGCAGAGGCGCACGGGAGTCGCGCCACCTTTTCGCACGGGAGCAGGGAGCAGGGAGCGACACGGTTATGAGTAAACTGGCGCAATTATGGCTGGCGGGCCTGGCCATTGTGGTGACCGGTTGTATCGGAATCGGCACAGAGGAGCCCCAGGTAACCCAGAGTGCCGGCACCCTCAACACTGTCTGTGGCGACCGGTGGGAACTCAAGCGACTGCGCCTGAATGGCGACATGGTAGCGATCGATGACACTGCGCGGTTTACCTTCCTGTGTAACCGGGAAGGCAATGTGATGGGCAAGAGCGGCATCAATACTTACCGGGGCTCGCTACAGATTACTGACAACGGCCTGATGCTCTGGGACACCTCCAGTTTCGCATCCACCAAGATGGCCGGCCCGGAACCCATGATGCAACAGGAAAACCAGTTCCTGCGCGCGCTGGCCGGTACCCGCCAGGCGTTTACCAAGGCTGGCGGCGACCGGCTGATCCTGCGGGACCCGCCCGGCGATATCTATATCGAATTCGTCAAGACGAAAATCTGACCCGGACCGTACCGCTGTCAATGTGACATGCCCGGCCGTTTCCCGACGCCGGGTGGCTATGCACTCTTGAACTGGAACACAGTATCGGGGGCCCTAATTCGCTTAAATACCGGAAAAACAACGAGTTTCCCGTTATGGTGAATTCCCGCCTGCCAATCGTGACACCCCTCTTGCTGCTGGCTGCCTGTGCCCTGCACGGCTGCGGTATGGCAGGTGGTGCGCAAATGGCAGAGCGCGCCGAACCCCTTGGACTCTGCGAGCAGCCCTGGCTGCTGAAGAGCATGAAACTGGATGGGCGGGAGCACCGCTCTGGCCTGCTATGGCGCAAGCTGATGCGCGACCGCCCCTATTTCACCTGTGACGAGCTGGGTTATGTGCGCGGCAACTCCGGCTCCAACCCCTATACCGGCCGGCTGTCGCGCTCCGGCGACCGCCTTTCCTGGCCCAGGGCCCCGGCCGTTTCCCCCATGACCGACCTGCGCGACAGCAGTGAACTGGAACAGGATTTCCTGCAGGCACTGCCGCAGACTGACCGGATGTCGTTCGAGGACGGCCTGCTGATTCTCCAGGGATCGGGGGGCGCCACCCGGCTTGAGTTCCAGCCCGCCGAGACCTCCCTGCCCTGAACGCAGGCGTATCCCACTTGCTGAAAGAAAAAATAAAGAAGGCTGAAAGAAAAAAGCGCGGCCCGTTACAGGCCGCAAGCGCGATGTTCGCAATCAATCAAGGTGATGAGAGAAGATCAACGAAGCCCACTTGTGCTCACCCGGCTCTCGCCACGCGGCAGGTCAGCCATTCGTTGGAAGGTATGATAGGCCTGAAAAATTACAAATAAGTTAAACACCAGCAAAAGCTTTCTTATCAGGCTACCCGGATTCCTCCCCCCTCACCGCGGCTCCGTTGCCCGGCGTGTGTACCGGGTCCCGGTGAGCGATCATTTGCGACGCTGGTGACGCTCCAGGTTGTCCTGGCGCTTGCGCTCGCTCTTGCGCAGCAACAGGTAGGTGGCCCCGAGCCCGCCGTGCTGTTTCTGCGCGCTGTGGAATGCCAGCACCTCAGGTAATTGCGGCAGCCAGGCGTTGACGCAACTTTTCAGCAGTGCCGGCTGCTTGCGTCCCTCGCCCTTGCCATGGGTGACCAGCGCACAACGCACGTCCGCCTCCAGGCAGTCACGCACAAAATCGAACACCGCCCGGCGGGCCATTTCCACAGTGTGGCGGTGCAGGTCGAGCCGCGCATCAACCCGGTACTTGCCCAGGCGCAGGTTACGGTAAACACCGTTCTGCACCCCATCGCGCTTGAATTCCAGCGGATCCCAGGGGTCCACCGGCTCCACGAACTCCCCCGCCAGCGGGTTCAGTTCGCGGGCGGTCTCCGCAGTGGCCGCCTCGCGACGGGCGCGGCGGTTTACCTGGGTACGGGCATCGTCTTTCCTGAGCGCCACCTTGCGCTCCTGTTCGAGCGGGCGCACATCGCCCAGCTCGCCCAGTGCATCCTGAAACAGGTCACTGTCAGTCGTCATCATACCTCCCCCCATGACGGCTTACGGATCGAGGAACAGGTCCAGTGCCAGGTTATCGGCATTGTCCGGGTTGTGAGCGTAATCGGTAAAATCGTTTACCCCGCGATCGCCGAGCAGCTCCTCATCGATAATCTGCCGGCCGCTGAGAGCCATGTTCTCCGTCACCAGGATTTCATAGGCGGCGTCGGCCATCACTGCCGGCTTGCGGCTCTGCTGGAACATCTCCCGGTTGCCCACGGCAAATTCGATGGCCGCAGTGGCCACCAGGGTGCGGGGCCACAGGGTTGCAACACTGATACCGGCCTCGTGCAGCTCCTCCGCCAGCCCCATACTCAGGAGTGTCATGCCGAACTTCGACAGGGCATACGGGGCGAATGGCCCCAGCCACTGTGGCTGCAGGTTGATGGGCGGTGACAGGCTGAGGATATGGCCGCAGCTGGATTTCTTCAGGTAGGGAATCGCCAGGTGCGCCGTCAGGTAGACCGCCCGACTGTTGATGGTCTGCATCAGGTCGTAGCGTTTTGGCGTCGTGGACTCCACGTTGGTGAGGTTGATCGCACCGGCGTTGTTCACCACCGCGTCGATGCCGCCGAAGGTGTCCGCCGCGCGCGCCATGGCGTCAGCCACCTGGTCTTCCTCGCGCACATCCACTTTCAGCGCCAGCGCCTTGCCGCCCGCGGCCTCCACCTCGGACGCAACCGAGTGAATGGTGCCCGGAAGCTTCGGGTGCGGCTGGTCGGACTTGGCCGCGATCACGATGTTGGCCCCATCCGCCGCGCACTTGAGCGCGATAGCGCGGCCGATGCCGCGGCTGGCCCCGGTGATAAACAGGGTCCGGCCCGCAAGGGCACCGGTATTGTCCGTCAGGGTGACAAACTCTTCACTCATGATCCTTGCTCCACTGGTTCCAATGGCTGTTACCGGCTGTCGGCGCGGGCCGCCCCTCAGGACTCGCCTGACACCACTGCCGGGGTATAGATCTCGCGAAAAATCGCCGGCATACGCCGCGGCCTGCCGGAGGACAATTCGATGCACACCATCTGCCACTGCGCCCGCAGGATCAGTGCGCTGTCAGCGGCGCGAAACACCTGGAAACGGCGGGTAATGTTGAGGCGTCCATCCACTTGCGTCAGCCAGGTGCCGAACAGCAGCTCGTCGCCCTCCCTCGCCGCCAGTATATAGTCGTACTCGGCGTGACGGATTGCCATCCCCCGGTCGAGATCCTGGTAGTGGCTGATATCCAGCCCCAGCTCCACACTGTGGTTCCAGCCGGCGCGTTCGCACCAGCGCACATATTCGGCGTTGTTGGCGTGGTGCAGGCCGTCCACATGCTTGGCCGCCACGGTGACCGGCCAGACAAACGGCTTTGGCAAATCCCAGTCCATCCTCTCCTCCCCGGGGGTGTTCCCGCCAGACTACCACTCTCCGCCACCCGGCTCATTAGCGGCGTCCCGCCGACAGTACCCCACAACGAAAAAAGGCCCCGGGTGGGGCCTTTTTGCTCGGCAGGGAAATCTCCGCCTATCAGGCTTCCGCCTTCTCCTCGGAGCCCTGCTGCTCTGCCTGCTGCTGGGCCTGCTGCATAGCGGCAGCGAACAGCGCGTCGAAGTTGATCGGCGGCAGCATCAGGGCCGGGAAGGAGCCCTTGGTAACCACGTTGTCGACCACTTCGCGAGCGTAAGGGAAGAGGATCTGCGGGCAGGCGGTGTTCAGCGCCTGGGCCAGCTGCTGACCTTCCATGCCCTTGATGGCAAACAGGCCGGCCTGCTGCACTTCCACTAGGAAGGCGGTCTCGTCTTCCAGCTTGACGGTGATGGTCAGGGTCAACGCCACTTCATACAGATCGTCTTCGATCTTGGCGGTCTTGGTGTTCAGTTCCTGGTTAACCTGCGGTTTCCACTGTTTCTTGAAAACCTCGGCACCCATCGGGGTCTCGAAGGACAGGTCCTTCAGGTAGATGCGCTGCATCTGGAATTGGACGTTGGAAGTCTCTGGGTTTGCCGCTGCGCCGTTTTGTTCTTCAGCCATGTTACTGCCTGTTCTTTATGCTCAATAGTTTATGTCTATGCCTTCCCTGAGAAAGACTCCTTGTATGGGTCTTTCAATGGGGCCTGCGAATGCCATTTCAAGGCCATAAGTTGACGATTCGGGTGACAATCCGGGCCCTGCCGGCATCAAATCACCCCCTATCGGGCCGCCACCCCCAAGACACAGGGAGGGTAGCGCGCAAATGTTACCGGCTGTGGGGGTTCAGTCACGCAGCAAGCGGTCGAGCTCGCCGCTGCGTTCGGCCGCCATCAGCTCGTCGCAGCCACCCACATGCTCGTCGCCCACCCATATCTGCGGCACCGTGCGAGCGCCGGCCCTGGCGGTCATCTCGGCCCGCAGCTGCGGGTTGCCGTCCACGGGGATCTCGCGGTAAGGCACCTGCTTGCGATCGAGCAGGTATTTGGCGCGAATGCAGAAAGGGCAGAATCGGGTGGTATAGATCGTTACTTCTTGCATATGGGGTACCACTGGGTCAGTCGACGCCACCGGCGCCGCGCCGCTAGCCCTTGACCAGCGGCAGGTTCTGGTTGCTCCACTCGGACATCCCGCCCTGCAGGCGGCGTACCTGGAAACCCTTGGCCTTCAGCTGGCGCCCCACGGCACCGGCGTGCTGGCCTAACTTGTCCGCCACGATCAGCGGTTTGTCCTTGAGCTTCTCCAGCTCGGCGATACGGTCCGCCACTTCACTATGAGGGATATTCACCGCATCGACGATGTGCCCGGCGTTGAACTCAGCCTTGTCACGCACATCGAGCACCCGTGCGCCATCCACATTGATCATGCGGGTCACCTCATGCACCGATGCCGGATTACCGGCGCGGTAGCGCTCACTGAAGGCAAATCCGTACAACAGGATCACCAGCAGGCTGACCAGCAACCACTGCTCACTCATAAAGACGAAGAAGTCCACTTCATCCCCCTTTCTTCTTGTCTTGTCTTATTTCTGCTCGCCCTGCCGGCATGCACGATGCCGGTGTCGAATGTCCGGTCCCGGTCCCGATGACCGGAGAGGGCGGGAGTATACACCATTGTGAGCAAATCTTAACCAGAGGTTCGCGATGCAGTACCTGACCCCGGGGCACCAAACAGGTTAAAATCCGCGACCTTACGTTCGATTCACAGTTAACAGGAACCCGCACACCATGTCCCCGACCCAACGCCCCCTGGTCCTGCTGATCCTGGACGGCTTCGGCCACAGCGACAACACCGAGCACAACGCCATTCATGCGGCGAAATCCCCGGTATGGGACCGGATCTGGGCCGAGCAGCCGAAAACCCTGATCCAGACCTCGGGCATGGCAGTGGGGCTGCCGGAAGGCCAGATGGGCAACTCCGAGGTGGGCCACATGACCCTCGGCGCCGGCCGCGTCGTGTACCAGAACTTCACCCGCATCAACAAGGCGATCGAGGACGGCGAGTTTTTCCGCAACCCGGCCTATACCGCGGCGGTCGACAAGGCCATCGCCAACGACGGCGCCGTCCATATCATGGGCCTGCTGTCCGAGGGCGGTGTCCACAGCCACGAGGACCACATCGTCGCCATGGTGACCCTGGCGGCCCAGCGCGGCGCCAGGCGAATCTACGTGCACGCATTCCTGGACGGCCGCGACACCCCGCCCCGCAGCGCCAGGCCCGCGCTGGAGCGCATGACCCAGGTCTGCGACTCCGTTGGCAGCGCCCGCATTGCCAGCCTGGCCGGGCGTTACTTCGCCATGGACCGCGACCAGCGCTGGAACCGTACCCAGTCGGTCTACGACCTGCTGACCCTGGGCGAGGCGGAACACCAGACCCCGGATGCCCTGGCCGGCCTGGCGGCGGCCTATGAGCGCGGCGAAAATGACGAGTTCGTCGCCCCCACCCTGGTGGGCGAGGCGGCGCCGATCACCGACGGCGACGCGCTGGTGTTCATGAACTTCCGCCCCGACCGCGCGCGCCAGCTGTCCCGGGCTTTCACCGAAACGGATTTCGACGGCTTCGAGCGCAAGTCCTTCCCGAAACTCGCCGACTTCGTGATGACCACCGAGTACGCCGCGGATATCGAGGCCAGCTGTGCCTTCCCCCCGGAAAAGCTGGTCAATTCCTTCGGCGAGTACCTGGCGAACCAGGGCAAGACCCAGCTGCGTATCGCCGAAACAGAAAAATACGCCCACGTCACATTCTTCTTCAGCGGCGGCCGCGAGGAGCCCTATACGGGCGAGGTGCGGGAACTGATCAAGTCCCCCAATGTCGCTACCTATGACCTGCAGCCCGAGATGAGCGCGCCGGAAGTCACCGACAAACTGGTGGCAGCCATCGAGAGCGGCGACTACGATGCGATTATCTGCAATTACGCCAACGGCGATATGGTCGGCCATACCGGCGTGTTCGAGGCAGCGGTCAAGGCCGTCGAGGCGCTGGATGCCTGTGTCGGTCGCGTGGTGGATGCGGCACTGGCCGCCGGTGGCGAGGTACTGATCACTGCCGACCACGGCAACGTCGAGGAAATGTTCGATTCCGGCTCGGGCCAGGTCAGCACCCAGCATTCGACCCTGCCGGTGCCCTTCGTGTACGTCGGCAAGCGCAATGTCAGCCTGCGCGAAGGCGGCAGCCTGGCAGATGTGGCGCCAACCATGCTGGCCCTGATGGGAATGGAACAGCCGGAAGAAATGACTGGAAAGAACCTGGTGCAATTCGAAGCATGAAGTTACTGGTAATTGTTTTCTCCGCCCTGCTGGCACTGCCAGCGATCGCCCAGAGCGAGCAGGAGCAGCAGGAGCGGCTGCGGGAAATCAAGGAGCGGATCGAGACGCTGCAGGAAGAGCTGAACCAGGTCCGCAGTGAGCGCGACCAGCTGCTCAAGGACCTGGAAAGCAACGAGCGCGATATTTCCGAACTGCACAAGCGCATCGACAAGATCAAGAACGACATGCGCAGCCGCACCGACAAGCTGCAGGAACTGAAGAAAGAGCAGCAGCAGCTGGAGGAATCGCGACGAAGTATGCAGCGGCGGGTCGAGCAGGAAGTCGCCGCCGCTTACCGACTCGGCAGACAGGAGCAGGTAAAGCTGCTCCTCAACCAGCAAGATCCCCAGCACATCGCCCGCCAGCTCCGCTACCACGAATACTTCCTCCAAGAACGCAGCCGCGTTATCGACGATTACCTCGAAACCCTCGCCGATCTCGACACCGTCAGTACCAGCATCCGCCGCGAGCGCGACACGCTGGACACCGAGCGCCGGCAGCTGGAGGAACGGCAGCGGCAGCTGGTCAATGCACGGCAGTCACGCCAGGCCACCCTGGACAAGCTGGCTGCGCAACTGGCGGACAAGAGTGGCGAACTCAAGCGGCTGCAGGGTGACCGCAACCGCCTGCAACGACTGGTGGACGAGGTGGGCCGGGCCATCGCGGCACTGGTCAATCCCGAGGACCAGAAACCCTTTGCCAAGCAGCGCGGGCACATGCAGTGGCCGGTCAAGGGGCGGCGCGCCAACGCCTTCGGCCAGCGCCGCAGTAACGGCATCACCTGGAAAGGCATCACTATCCGTGCCGGCGAGGGCACCCCTGTGCATGCCATTCATCGCGGGCGCGTGGTGTTTTCCGATTACCTGCGCGGCCAGGGCATGCTGATGATTCTCGATCACGGCGACGGCTACATGAGCCTCTACGCCCACAACCAGTCCCTCACCCGCAGCCTGGGCGAATGGGTCGAGCGCGGCGAGACCATCGCCCGCGTCGGCAACAGCGGTGGCCTCGACTACAGTGGCGTCTATTTTGAAATCCGCCATCGGGGCAAGCCCCAGGACCCCACAGTGTGGTGCCGCGGTTAGCCCCGCCGGTTTCCCGCAGCCCCTCCTTGTGCACCATCAGCAGCTTCCGTGACCCCGGCACCGGCCGGGATCCGGGAACCAGCAGGTAATCACCCGTGCCGGGTGCCCCCTTGCCATTTCTCCCCCGCCATTCCATAGCCTGCCTGTCATCGTGTTGACCGCGCTGCCGCCACACCGCTGTGCCCAACCGCTTTCTGCACCATGTCAGTCAGTGGCACCCCGTTTTTGCGCACGGTTGAACCCCGCGCCAACTTAAAAACTCTGCCTGCCGCCGCGGTCTACACTTTTGCAAAGAAGCGATCAATAAGGCAGAGGTCCCGACGATATGTTCACACCCAAGGCGCTGACCACCATTCTGGGCGCAGCCGCTCTCACCGCCCTGCCTCTGATGGGGCTCAGCGAGGGGGATCCTGCAGACCAGACGCTCCCCACCGCGACGACCCGCCTGCCACTGGAAGACCTGCGCAGCTTTGCCAAGGTGTTTGAACAGATCCGCCAGGGCTATATCGAGGAAGTGGATGACAGCACGCTGCTGGAATACGCTATCCGCGGCATGCTGCAGGGGCTGGACCCGCACTCGTCCTATCTCGACCGAGAGTCCTTCGACGACTTGCAGGCGAATACCACCGGGGAATTTGCCGGCCTGGGTATCGAAGTCGGTATCGAGAATAACCACATCACCGTGATCACCCCCATGGACGATACCCCTGCGGCCCGCGCCGGGCTCCGGGCCGGTGACGTGATCTTGCGCCTCGCCGGTAAGCCCCTCAAGGGTGTCAGCCTGGACGAGGCCGTCGAACGCATGCGCGGCCCGCGAGGCAGCTCGGTGACCCTGACCATTGCCCGCAAGGGCCACAAGCAGCCCTTCGATGTCACGCTGAAGCGCGACACCGTGCGTGTCCGTAGTGTCCGCAGCAAGATGCTGGACGAGGGCTACGGCTACCTGCGCATCAGCCAGTTCCAGCTCGATACCGGTACCGATGTGATGCGGGAAGTGCGCAAGCTGCAGGGCAAGGGTGAACTGAAGGGTCTGGTGCTGGACCTGCGTAACAACCCCGGCGGGGTGCTGCAGTCGTCCGTGGAAGTGGCGGATACCTTCCTGGAGGAAGGCCTGGTGGTCTACACCGAGGGACGCACGGAATCTGCCAACCTCAGTTACTCCGCGGAGCCCGGCGACCTCACCGATGGCGTGCCGCTGGTGGTGCTGATCAATGACGGCTCCGCATCAGCTGCGGAAATTGTCGCCGGGGCGTTGCAGGATCACCGGCGCGCGGTGGTCATGGGCACTGACAGCTTCGGCAAGGGCTCCGTACAGACAGTGATCCCGATCAACAACGAGCGTGCGATCAAGCTCACTACCGCTCTTTATTTCACGCCCAACGGCCGCTCCATCCAGGCTCAGGGCATCACCCCGGATATCGTCGTCGAACGGGTAAAAGTGACGCGCATGGAAGGCCCCGCACGCACCACCGAGGCTGACCTGGCAGGCCACCTGGGCAACGGCAACGGTGGCGAGGACCGCACGGCGGCCGATCGCAAGCGCGAGAAGGCCGGCCGCGAGCTGTGGTATGCCGACGACAACCAGATCTTCGAGGCCCTGAATGTACTCAAGGGCCTGAATCTCTACGCGGTGCGCTACCGCGAGCAGCAACCGAGGGTAGCCAAAGCCGGGCGCTGATGCACCGGTAGCAATACCTCAGGCAGTCTGAAACCGGCGCAGGGTAGCGCCCGGTTTCCAGGAGGGTCGACATGCACCAGCATCGCGCCGGTGAGACTGGCCGCGGCATCCCGCCGCGTTCGGACCGCTTCTTCAAACTCAGGGATGACTGGTTCTTTCAGGTGCGCGGTGGCAGGTGCTTTGGCCCCTACCCATGCCGGGCCGAAGCCGAGCAGGCTGTACAGCATTTCTTCGGCACCGCCACCAGCTCCCGCGACAACCCTTATGCAGCCTGCGGTCGCACCAGTGGCAGCGGCGCGGTGGTGCACCCTTTCGGCAGCCTGCGCGCGCGCCGCTGGCACCGCTTCAACCGCCGCGACTGATCCTGATCCCGCGCACAATCAATAGTCCGTACCGCCCGGTTCAGGCCGTTTCACGGCCGTATTTGCGGAAACGGAACGCCAGCCAGATTTCCAGCAGGCCAAAGGCGATCGCGTAGGCGGCGACAACCCACAACAGCGCCAGGGCTCCCGCACCGGGATTGACCAGCACCGCGATACCGAAAACCACCGACAGCAGGCCGGAAGCAATCAGCAACCATTCATGCTGGATTTCCCGGCGCAGGCCAATTGCACCGATCACCTGAAATACCCCGCGCACCAGGGCCCAGCTGCCGATAAAAATCATCAGCACCAGGCCCGTGACCTGGGGATAGATAAAAGTGATGATACCCGCCGCGATGCTCACCAGCCCGGCGATAATCAGCCACCACAGCGGCGTCGACTTGTGCCGGCCCAGTACGGCCGCCACCAGGGCGAGGAAGCCGTCGGCAAGGACAAAGGCACCGAACAGGATCACCAGGGTCAGCAGCGACAGTCCGGGCCAGATAAAGGCAAGGAGACCGAAGAGCACCGCGCAGAGACCCCGCAGCAACAGCACCCACCAGTTCTCCGTCAACACCCGCAGGATCGGGCGCGTGGTCAGGGTCGTGGTTTCGTAGTCCATAAATGGTCCTCCCTCTGGCACATTGCAACTCACAGATTGTAGTAAGTGAGGATATCTGTCCACAGGGGCGACACGGCGGGCAACAACAGCCAATGGCCGGACACAGGCGCGGCCCGGGAATCGCGATCACCAGCCGACTCTGCAAAACGCCTGGATCGCGACCACCGGGCCGCATTAAAAGGGCCTGTTAAACAACCCTTTTCTAAGTGTAGACAATGGCGACAGGTGACGATCAAAACGCGCCTGTCGCCACGGCCCCCGGGGCCGTTACGCCAGGGACTGGATCACGCCGCGGAGCTTCTCGACGATGGTATCGATCTGGTGCTCCTCGATGATCAGGGGCGGGGACATGCACAGCGCATCGCCGATGCCGCGCGCCATCACGCCCGCATCCCAGGCCGCCATGGAGGCCTTGCCGCCGAACTTGCCCTTGAGCTCCGCCGGGGCGCGCAGCTCGATGGCACCCACGAGGCCGTAGTTGCGGACGTCGATCACGTTGTCCAGGTCCGCCAGGCTGTGCAGGGCATTCTCCCAGTACTTGCCGATATCGCCGGACGCACGGGTCAGCAGGCCCTCGCGCTCGTAGATATCCAGGGTCGCCATGCCCGCGGCGCAGGCCACCGGATGGGCGGAATAGGTGTAGCCGTGGAAAAACTCCACCATGCCCTCGGGCGCCGCGTTCATGACGGTGTTGTAGATATGGTCGTGCACAAACACGGCACCCAGCGGCACGGTGGCATTGGTGATGCCCTTGGCCGAGGTAATCATGTCCGGGGTCACGTCCCACTCGATGGAGGCGAAAGCGGAACCGGTGCGGCCCCAGCCGGAAATCACCTCGTCGAAGATCAGCAGCAGGTCGTGCTGGTCGCAGATCTCGCGGATACGCTTCAGGTAGCCCCTGGGCGGCAGCACCACACCGCCGGCCCCGGAGAAGGGCTCGACAATCACCGCGGCAATCTGGTCGGCGCCGTGGAAGGCCACGAGCCGCTCCAGGTCTTCCGCCAGCTCCACGCCGTGCTCGGGCAGGCCGCGGCTGAACGCGTTGCGCTCGATATCCAGGGTGTGGCGCATATGGTTGGCCTTCACCGGCTGGCCGAAGCTCTGATAGTTGGGCGCAATTCCACCCACCGAAATACCGCCAAAGTTCACGCCGTGGTAACCCTTCTCGCGGCCGATAAACATGGTGCGGGTGCCCTTGCCGCGGGCACGCTGGTACTGCAGCGCGATCTTCAGGGCGCTCTCCACCGCCTCGGAACCGGAGTTACCGAAGAACACCCGGTTGAGGCCATCCGGGGTGTACTGCACCAGCCGGTTGGCATATTCAAAACTCAGCTCGTGGCCGAAATTGAAGATGGAGCTGTAATCCAGCTTCTTCGCCTGCTGGTGGATCGCATCGGCGATCTCGGTGCGACAGTGACCGGCGTTGGAACACCACAGGCCGGCAGTGGCATCGATAATCTGGCGGCCGTCCTTCTCCATGAGGTAAATACCCTCAGCCCGCTCGACAAGGCGCGGCGCCGCCTTGAAGGAGCGGTTCGGGGTGAACGGCATCCAGAATGCATCGGTATTCTTTTCGGACATAGTCTTTACTCCGGGTTTTCCCTTTGTGTTATCTCTCTGAGCCGTGACCGTCATTATGGCCGATCACGCATAACCTGTTCATTCCCGCAGGAGCAGCGGCTCCCACGTCACCCTGCCAGCGGCGCTATATTCAGGCGCCGAAGCAGCAGTACTTGGTTTCGTAGAACTCCGCCATGCCTTCCACGCCGCCCTCGCGGCCGATGCCGGACTCCTTGCTGCCGCCGAAGGGGGCCACCGTGGTGGAGAATACACCGGCGTTACAGGCCACCATACCGTATTCGAGCGCTTCCACCACCCGGTTGGCGCGGCGGATATTCTCGCTCATCACATAGGCCGCCAGGCCGTAAGGCGTATTGTTGGCACGGCGAATCACGTCGGCCTCGTCCGTGAATTTCTGCACCGGCGCCAGCGGCCCGAAGATCTCCTCGCGGGCAATGCGCATATCGTCGGTCACCCCGGTAATCACCGTGGGCGCATAGTAATTCCCGCCGTCGGCCAGGAAGTCCCCGCCCAGCTCGATGGTCGCCCCCGCCCCGGCGGCGTCCCGCACCAGGCCCGCCACCCGCTCGGCGGCGCGACGATGGATCAGCGGCCCCATGGCAACCCCCTCATCGCAGCCGTGCCCCACCCGGAGCTCCGCCACTTTCTCCCGCAACTTGTCCACAAACGCATCGTGCACCGATTCGTGTACGTAGATGCGGTTGGTGGACACGCAGGTCTGGCCGGCGTTGCGCATCTTGGTGGCGACGCAGGCGCTGACGGCGGTATCCAGGTCCGCATCGTCGAACACGATAAACGGCGCGTTGCCGCCCAGCTCCATCGACATCTTCTTGATGCCGGTGGCGCACTGGGCCATCAGGATCTTGCCCACGGCCGTGGAGCCGGTAAAGGTGAATTTGGCCACCCGCTCGTCCTCGGTCAATACGCGGCCGATGGCCGGGGCGTCAGATCCCACCACCATATTGATGGTGCCCGCCGGCAGCCCTGCCTCTTCAGCCAGCCGGCACAGGGCCAGCGCGGACAGCGGCGTCTCGGAGGCCGGCTTGATCACCACGGTACAACCGGCCGCCAGCGCCGGTGCCGCCTTGCGGGTGATCATGGCGTTGGGAAAGTTCCATGGGGTGATACAGGTCACCACACCCACCGGCTGGCGAATGGTCTGCAGGCGCATGGCCGGGTTGTGGGTGGGGATGGTCTGGCCGTAGGCGCGGCGGCACTCCTCGGCATACCACTCGATGTAAGAGGCGCCATAGGCAATCTCGCCCCTGGCCTCCGCCAGCGGCTTGCCCTGTTCCAGGGTCAGGATACGGGCCAGGTCATCGGCATTGTCCATGATCAACTGGTACCAGCGCTTCAGTATCGCCGCGCGCTCGGCCGCGGTCTTCTCCCGCCAGGCCGGAAAGGCCCCGTGAGCCGCAGCCACCGCCGCCTGGGCGTCCGCCGCAGAGCCATCCGCAATCTCCGCCAGCAGGGCGCCATTGGCCGGGTCGCGCACCTCGATCGTGGCAGCGCC
Source organism: Microbulbifer sediminum (assembly GCF_021729035.1). Lineage (GTDB taxonomy): Bacteria > Pseudomonadota > Gammaproteobacteria > Pseudomonadales > Cellvibrionaceae > Microbulbifer > Microbulbifer sediminum. The sequence goes on from NZ_JAJSAP010000003.1 coordinate 373,687, forward strand.
TTCCCGCCACTGGCCATTGATATAGTTCTGGGTTTTCAACAATTCCGGTTTTGCCAGCTGCACTGTGGAACTCCTTGCATCTATGGGACTTTGAGTCGTTACCCGGGATTCTGGACAGGTGCCGGCGGTCCGCATAGTCAATTTTTTCCAACGAAAATTTACCTTTTTCAAACTTTGCCCTATGCTCACGCCAGACGGTCGCAACCAGCCATGAGGAGAGAGTCACATGAGCGGCAAGACGGCACTGGGCGGGCGCATGACCGATATGGACCTGCGGCTGCTGCGGGTCTTCCGCGAGGTGGTGCGCGCCGGTGGTCTGGCCCCGGCCGAGGTGGCGCTCAACATCAGCCGGTCCACCATCAGCCTGCACCTTTCAGACCTGGAGGCCCGACTGGGCATGCAGCTGTGCCTGCGCTCCCGCGGCCGCGCCGATTTCAAGCTGACCCCGGAGGGTGAGGCGCTGTACCAGGCCATCGGCGAACTGGACGGCCACCTGGCCGAGTTCAAGAGCCAGGTCAACGCCATCCAGTCCCAGCTGACCGGCAGCCTGCGCATCGTATTGCCGGACGACGTGCTGGAAATTCCCCAGCTGGATCTCCCCGCGACCCTGGCGCATATCCGCGAGCGTGCCCCGCAGCTGCAGCTGGATGTACAACTGGCGGCGCCCCAGGAGCTGGAGCTGGAAATTCTCGCCGGCCGTGCGGATGTGGGCATTAACCCGCTGCATACCCGCCGCCCCGGACTGGACTACCGACCCCTGTTCAATCACCAGTCACTGCTCTACTGCCACCGCAGCCACCCGCTGGCCGCCGAGCCACGGGTAAGTGAAGAGTTACTGACCGGGCAGGAGCTGGCCGCCCCCAGCCACGCCGTCCTCTCCGGGGCGGCCCATTTCTACCGCCTGTTCCCCAACAAGAGCACCGCCAACCATATGGCCGCCCGCCTGGCGATGATCCAGTCCGGCCGCTTCATCGGCTTCCTCCCGTCCTACCTGGCAAAGCGCCTGCAGCAGGACGGCGACCTTATCGCCCTGCGCCCCGACCAGTTCCACTACGAAATCCAGAACGCGGCCACCTTCAAGCGTACTGCCGCGGACCACCCGGCAGTGCAGCTATTCCTCAAAGCATTAGTGGTTACCGGCTAATTAAATCGCCGGGGAAATTACACGGGATTACGCGGACCCGGCGTGGTTAAATAAGCCCATATATGGGACGAACCAGTAATCCCCGGGCCCAGCCACCTGCCAGGATATGACAATACCTGACCAGTCAGGGCCCCGACCGACGAGCGCATGTTCATGGAAGAAATATTTACAGGAATATTCCGGGTATTGGGCCGGTTTTTATTTGAAATCGTACTTTCGGTAGCGGCTGAAATCCTGTTCCAGCTTCCCGGCCACTGGCTATGCAAACCGTTTACAAAACCTGGCAGGGAGCCAGATGGCTTTTTAGTCGTTGCACTCAGCATCCTGTTCTGGATCCTGGTAATTGCAGCGTCCTACGCCGGGTTCCGGCTGCTTGCCGGGGGTGCCGACGCATAACACGGTCGCGCCGGGGATATTCCGCGCATAGTCAGCAGACAATCAAGACGGAAATCAGGACACCAGGATTCAGGGAAATCATAAAAATAAAGCCCGGCAGCAACTTCTAATTTGCCGGGCAGTTAATTGATCACCCACGACCACATGGCTTTTAATAACCAGCATCTATTACAAAGGGACAGAGAGATGAACGAAATAAAACCATGGGGGATGGACAAGAATACGTTCCTGATGTTGATGCATCTCAGCCAGCTGACCGGTTTTTTCTTACCGGTGGCGGGATTTATCCTGCCAATTGTCATGTGGGCAACCAACAAGGATCAGTCCGATGAGATTGATCGCCATGGCAGGGTAATCCTGAACTGGATGATCAGCCTGATCATTTATGCCCTGATCTGCTCCATTCTCGTGTTTGTCGTCATTGGCATACTGGGCTTTTTCGTTCTGCTGCTGGTAGAGGTCATTTTTGTGGTGATCGCCGCCGTCAGGGCCAGTGAAGGCCACCTGTGGCGATACCCACTCAGCATCAACTTCTTTCCGGTTGATAATGCATGACCCAGGGGGCAATCAACCCCCGGCGGAATATCCAGCCAGAGAGCATGAGCTTTTAAACCGGCGACTCGGGTGACCACCAGTCTTCTTTCCCGGCTGGCATCCGCCAGGAGCGGGATAGCTGTCGGGAGATCGAGGCAAAACCCCGGAAAAAAATCCCCCGGCAGGTATCACCGACCATGCTTTTCGGTATCGGCTATGGGGATGGCGTGATGTCATGCCTGGCCATGCGGGAGCGAGCAGTGCCCGGTGGCAGCCGTACCGGGCAACTGGCCTCCAACAGGAAACAACTATTATGAAAGCAATCGAGTTACTCGCGGTGGGCATTCGCCTCTGCGGCATCATGCTGGCGATTATCGGCATCAAGGCAATTTCCGGCCACTATGCCAGCTTCGCGATGATGAACTACAGCGATTCAGTAGACACCACGCCAATGGCTTTCCTCGCTGTCGCCGAGCTGGTCATCATATTCTGCGCGAGCGTGGTGTTTATCCGCTTCCCCATTTCCGTTGCCGGCAAGCTGATCCCCTTCGAGTCTTCCCAGCCGCTCAGTTTTTCCGATAGAGGCGCCGACATACTGGCAGTGTCACTCTGCATTCTCGGGGTCTATATACTCTCATGGGCGCTGCCCGACCTGGTCGATAACGGCCTGTGGCTCTGGTACTACACCGAAGAGCGCTATCAGCTCTCCGGCCAGTACACGGGTACTATCATCGCGTCTATCGTTACACTGGTCGAAATCGCTATAGGCCTGTTCCTGTGTCTCCGCAGCCGGGGCTTCAGCCAGCTCATCTGGAAACTGCGCGGCGCGACATAAGCCGGGCCCGTTATCCTTTCAACCCGGAGTCGTATGTTTTGAGTGAACGTGAACCGGTAACCACTTACTACCTTGAGATGCAGTCGCCCGGTGACCTGAGAGGCAAGGCCCCGGCACCCGGGCTGGAGGTGGTGGAGGCAGAGATCAGGGAATTCCGCTTCAACCGCTACCTTTACCAGCTGGTGGGCGAACCCTGGCAATGGGTGGACAGGCTTGCCCTGCCCGATGAGGACTGGAAGCAATACGCCGAGCGGGACGCGCTGCGCACCTGGGTGGCCTACTACCGCGGCTCCATCGCCGGCTATTACGAGCTGGAGCAACAGGCAGACGGCAACGTACAGATCGCCTATTTCGGCCTGGCACCCCGCTTTGTTGGCATGGGGTTTGGCGGCTACCTGCTGACCCATGCCCTGCAATCGGCCTGGGACTGGGCGGGAACAAGGCGGGTCTGGGTGCATACCTGCACGCTCGATCACCCCGGCGCACTGAATAACTATCGCGCCCGCGGCATGCGGGTTTACAGGACCGAACAGGAGCCGGCGCCCGCCGGCTGATCATGCGCTACCCCGTCACGCCCGATGGACGCTACTTTGTGGTGCGGGGCCGGCTCTGGCGCATGAGTAACCCGGCGCTGCCGGAGCCCGAGCGCGATCGGCTTACGCGCGAGCTGATGCGGCACCGCTCCGCCGTTGGCCGCGCAAGGAAGGCGGGGAACAAGGCTGCGGAAAAAGCCGCCCGCCAGGGCGTACACCGGGCCAAAGTTGCGCTCGGCGAGCGCGGCCCGGCCTGGTGGCAAGACGGCGCCCCCGACTACAACCGCCACCTGGTGAAGAACACGCCCTACCGGGAGTGGCACGACGCCCTGCCTGCAAAGGACCGGGACAAAAAATAGTCACTGGCAGCCCCGCCCGGCATGGCCGGCGCGTCTTTTCCCGGGTGAAGCCGCCGGCGATTGTAAAGCCGGGGCCACTCGTCTATCTACTTAAGCAAGCTTTGCTGTGCCCCCCCGGCCAGCGATTCCCGGTTACTTCCTGCACGGCCCGCTTTGCTCATGGCCGCTGTTCCTCGTATGGATAACGAGCACAACAGGCGCATATGGATTCTCCCGACATTGAGATACCCGGCTACACCATCCATGCCGAGATCGGGCACGGTGGCATGGCCGCGGTTTACCTTGCCACCCAGGATTCGCTCAACCGGAAGGTGGCCATCAAGGCGCTGCGCAACAGCGCACAGGCTGAATTCGGCCAACGCTTTATCAACGAAGCGCGTTTTATTGCCGGCCTGAACAGCCCCCACCTCATCACCATCTACGATGTTGGACAACTGGAAGACGGCGATCACTACATTGCCATGGAGCTCATCGGTGGCGGGGATGTCGTTGAGAATGCCGAACGTTTTACACGCCCCGCACCGATTCTCAGGCTTGTCCGCCAGGTAGCCGAGGGCCTGCTGCAGGTACACGATAACGGCATCATCCACCGGGACGTAAAGCCCTCTAATATCCTCTTCCGCGATGACGGAACGGCGGTACTCAGCGATTTCGGCATTGCCAAGAATATCGAGAGCGATTCGGACCTGACCCAATCCGGGTTCAGCCTGGGGAGCCCCTCCTACAGCAGCCCGGAACAGGCTCAGTGTCACCGGATTGATATCACCACGGATATCTACAGCCTGGGTGTGGTACTGCTGGAGCTGTTGCTCGGCTATAACCCCTTCAAGGGAGACAGCCATACCAATACGGCACTCAACCACATCCAGTTACCGGTGCCGGAACTGCCCGGGGACATTGGCTACCTGGCGCCACTGCTCAACAGGATGCTGGCCAAGTCACCCAGTGAGCGTTACCGTTCCTGCCGCGAGCTGATCGCCGATATCGACGCAATCCTGGAGGGAGACGAATCCCGGCAGGCGGAGGCTACCCTGCCGTTTATCCGCAGGCGCAGGCTTTCCGCAACCCCGGGAAGACGAACCAGGCTTGCCACAGCGGCCAGCTGCGCACTGCTTGTCGCCGCATACTTCGGTTTTTTCTATAAAACGGAAACCGAGCGAAAGATCGACCGCCTTCTGGAGCAGGCCGCACTCAGCATGGAAGCCGGGCGCTATATGACCCCGGCGGGCAACAATGCGCGGAATTTCTATGGCCAGGTGCTGGCGCTGGATAAGAACAACTTCCAGGCGATCCTGGGTTTCAAGTCGGCCCGGGAAAAGCAGCTGGACCAATACCTGAAGCAGGGTGCACAGGCCCTGCAAGACGGCAGGCTGCAAAAGCCGGAAGGGGACAATGCACTGCATTATTACCGCCAGGCACTGGCCCTCGACCAGGACAACGCCCGCGCCCATGCCGGTATCGCCAGGGTGCTCGATGAATTTATCCGGCTGGCACGCGTCGAGATCAGCGAGAGCGATTTCAGTGGTGCCCATTACTATGTGGACAGCGGCCTCAGTATCGAGCCGGGGAACGAGGTGCTGCTCGCACTGAGTACCGAGCTAAAGGAAATACAGGAGCAACACCGGCAACAGGAACTGCAACAGGCACAGAAGCCCGCCCCATCACAACGGGTTGCCCGGCAGTCCAAACCAGAACCACGGCGCAAGCAGTCTTCCGTCAGGACCCACCTCCGCAACATAGTTGACAAGTTTCGCGATGTTATCGACGGTGACCGCTGAAAACACGACATCCTGTTCCGGCAGGAACCCATGACTACCGCTGGTGTTTACCACACATCAAAACAAACCTTCTGCTTCGGCCAGCGCGGGGATATCGGGGAGCAATGACAACCAGGAGCAATACCGTCCTGCTGATTCCGGGCATCTTCGACCGCGGCAGGTCCATGCACCGCATGGAGGCCGCCCTGGCTCGCTCGGGATTCTCCGCGCACTATATTCACCTGCAGTACAACTCGGGCTGGTACGGGATGGAATTCCTGGCCCACCAGCTGAAGAGCCAGGTTGAGTCACTGATAGATCCGGGGCAGAGCTGTGCACTGGTGGGCTTCAGTATGGGCGGCATCGTTGCACGACACTACATCCAGGTGCTGGGTGGTATGGAACGGGTCCATAAATATATCTCCATCGCCAGCCCGCATTTCGGCAGCCTCTGGGCCAACTGCCTGCCTTACCGCGGCGGACGCCAACTGAGTGTGGGCAGTGATTTCCTGGCGCGGATAAACGAGGAAGTGCACAGCCTCGCTCCCCTGGAGCCGGTCTCCATCTGGACCCCCTACGATGCCACCATCCTGCCCCACAGCAGTGCGCTGCTACCGCTGGGAAAAAGCTACGAGGTGCCGGTCGCGTTGCACCGCTGGGTGCCGCTGGACCAGCGGGTGATTGATATTGTTGCCGATGAACTGCCCTCTATACCCGGTGCCCGGTGAAATTTCCCCTCGATGGCGATCACTGATATAAACACTCTTCCCGGTGGAGAGGACAAAAGGAATACGATTGGAATTACACACCGCAAGGACGCCGTTCGATATTCCGGGCGACCGCACGCTATTGCCCCGGGCCCTCGTCGTACTCCGGGCCCTGCTGGCGGCAGGCTTATCGGTCATAACCACCACACCGGTGTGGGCCGCCACCGAGATAAAACCGTTCACTTCCGACGACTGCAGCCTCTTTCCCGATGGCACCTATGAGGCAGATACCCTGTGGCTCGACTGCTGCCGGGCGCATGACCTCGCCTACTGGCAGGGCGGCACGTATCGCCAACGGCTGGAGGCGGACCGGGAACTTGAGGCCTGCGTGGCCGACGCCGGCGAACCCGGGATCGGGCGACTGATGCTGGCCGGGGTACGGGTCGGCGGCTCCCCATTCCTGCCCACCAGCTTCCGCTGGGGCTACGGCTGGCCTTACCAGCGCGGTTACGGGCCGCTCAGTGATGAGGAGCGCTCGGCCGTCAGGGCCGCCCTGGACAATGCGAGTCCCCGGGAGCCGGGAAAAAATAATCAGCAGGAAGGAGAAACCCGTGAGTAGCGGCGAGGCAGGCGCAAAACCCTATATCGAGACCAAGCAGGCCCAGAAAGGATTTCTGTATCCGTTCTTCCTGTTCCATATGGGAGTCTTCGGGTCTGTGCCTTTTTACCAGGCCTACTTCAGTACAGACCCCTCTTTCAGCACCATTTTCCTCTTCGGCGGCTTCGGTCTGTATGTTTATATTTTTTTCTACAATCTTATCTTCGGGCGCGATGCCATCCGCTGGATGTTTATCAATGCCGGCCTGGGCATCTGGGGCATTTACAACGAGCTGGATATTCTGCTCGGCTTAACCGGCCGCTCGCTCGCCGATTTCAGCCCGCTGTATCACCTGGTCCCTTTCGCCTATTACGTGATGTACACCTTCCTGCTGCGCCAGGGCGTGATCGACCTGCTGGGCGCGCGCCAGGATGAAACCAGGCGCAGGAAGGTGGAACACGGCTATATTGCGATTTCACTACTGGTGTATACCGGGCTCTATTTCCTCTAGCCTGGCCTGCAGCACCTTCAGTAACCGGCAGGCAGGGCGGATACAGGATCCGACCCTACGGGGCACTTTCCTCTTCCGTGTATGCCCTGTGCAGTTCCACCGGCTTGCCCTGCTTTTTTCGCAGCCGCAGGTTGAGCATTTCCACGGCCACCGAGAACGCCATGGCAAAGTAGATGTAGCCCTTGGGCACATGCACCTCGAAGCCCTCCAGGATCAGGGTAAAGCCCACCAGGATCAGGAACGACAGCGCCAGCATTTTCACCGTGGGATGGCGCTCGACAAAATCCCCGATGGGCTTGGCCGCTACCAGCATCACTATCACGGCGAGGATAATCGCCACCGCCATAATGGAAATCTGGTCCACCAGACCCACTGCGGTGATCACCGAGTCCAGTGAGAAAACAATATCCAGGATGGCGATCTGCACCAGTACCATGCCAAAGCCGGACACCACTCTGGCATCTCCGCTGCCCTCGATACCCTCGAGGCTGTGGTGGATCTCATGGGTGGCCTTGAACAGCAGGAACAGGCCACCACCCACCAGGATGACATCGCGGCCGGATATCTCATGGCCGAGTACGCTGAACCAGGGCTCCACCAACCCCATGATCCAGACAATGGAAAACAGCAGCGCCAGCCGCGTGAGCATCGCCAGGGTCAGGCCGATAAACCGCGCCGACTCGCGCTGGTGATCGGGCAGACGCCCCACCAGGATGGAAATGAAAATGATGTTGTCGATACCGAGGACGATTTCCAGCGCCGCCAGCGTTGCCAGCGCCACCCACGCCTCGGGACTTGCCACCCACTCGAACATGCAAAACTTCCTTTTGCCGTTGATTGTTGTTCTGAGCGGGTCATTCTACGGCAGGGCTGTCGCAGATTGAATCGACCTAGTCCGCGGCCAGCCAGGCCATCGCCGCTTCCTCATCCTCGAAAAAGCGCGCGTCGCCACCGATAAACCAGGCGCCGACCTTGGTGGCCAGTTCCTGCCAGCGCTTGTGCCCCACCAGGGCCACCTTGTGGAACTGGCGCCCGTGCTTGAGGCCCAGCTTGAGGTCATCCCAGGCCGCGCGGGCCTCCCAGCCCTCCAGCTCGGTGGCGTCGAAAAATACATTAATCTTCGGGTGTCGGGCCTCGGCGAGCGCTGACTCCAGGATCGGCACCATGGCCTCGTAGTCCTTGTGGGTGAGCTTGCCCTTTACCCTCAGGGAGAGGAACAGGTCGTCATTGATGCGTTCCAGGCCTACGGATAGCCCGTGTCGCTTGATCGTCATGAATACCTCCGTCAGCAGATTTCGCAGTCGTTACCGATCTTACTTTATAGACCAGTCGCCGGGGCGGGCAGGCTAACAGGGGAGGGAAGGACTGTTGAAGGCAGGGCCGGAAAGGCACCAGCGGACCGGTTGGCCCGCTGGACGGGAAAGGCCTCAGTGGCTGAGGATTTCCACGATTTCGTGGGTGTGGTGCATCAGGCGCACGAGCTCGCCCTCGATGCTGACCGTCACGACACCGTGGCGATCAACCGGCTTTACGATCACACCATGCTCGTAAATATCGCGCTCGAGCACGTGGCCCACCTGCAGCTTTTTTTTCCAGCCCGGGGGCAGCTCACCGCCGTTCTCGACCTTTTTCTGCAGGCCCGGTGGCAGGTCGTTGTTGGGCTTGGCGAGGGCGCTGGTGCTGCCGGCAGCTACCGCGACGCCGAGCGCCGCTGCAATCATAGTCTTGTACATACTACAGTCCTCAGTCTGAAAGGTAATACTCGGTCGTCGACACTACCCGTACCTTCTTGATATGCGGGTTGTTCTTGTCGCGATCACTGATACTGAACTGTCCCTGTGATGCGCGCCTGATCTTCCCCTGCACGCTATCGGAATCCTCGGCGAACTTCTGTGCCACCTGTCGCGCCTCGGCCGTGGCCTGTTCGATCATTTCCGGCTTGATATCGTTCAGGCCGGTAAAAATATACCCCGCCTGCCCCTGGTAGCTGTTGCGGGAGCAGGCAAGGCCCTCGCGCTCCGCCAGGCCCCTCACAGTGACCGTGCGCTCGTATCCCTCGAAGGGCTCCATGGCCTCGACGCCAAACCATCCCAGCCCCACCAGCCCGATCAGGGCCCCGGGGCCAGGGCATGCGCACAGGTTCGCCCCCGGGCCCTGAATCCAGCCTGAATCAGTCGCTGATCTCGTCGTAGCCACGCCCCCGGAACGCCAGCAGGCAGAAGCCGTGGCCAAACGGGTCGGCCAGCCCGGCGATTGCGCCCCAGTCATTGACCCTGGTCGGCGACTCGAGTTTCGCCCCGGCGGCGACCGCCTGTTCCACCGACTTTTCTACATCCTCGACCACCATATCCAGGTGCACCGGGGTCCAGTGGCGCCGGTAAGACCGCGTATCATCGCCGGCGGTCACAGAGCCGGCCTCCTTCTCCAGCAGGTACAGCGGCGCGCTGCCACCCAGCATTTCGGCACCGTCATCACCCAGGCGCCGGCCGAGGCGGAGCCCGAGGGCATCGCGATAAAAGGCGATCGCCGCCTCGAGGTCCGGCACATCGATATTTACCAGCATCTGCATAACCAGTCTCTCTACCCGCTTGCTCTTTTACCCGGCCGGCCGTACATGGCCGCAGTGCCAGCAGTAGTCGAAGGCCGCCCCGTTGCGCTCCCCACAGCCGGGGCAGGACCACTCCACGCCGGAGTCCTCGCCCGCCTGCAGCAGCTGCATGGCCCGCTCGTAATCCCGGTCCCGCTCAATCCACAGCTCCGGCCACGCCTGGTGCGGCGCCAGCTCGCCGGTCGCACCCTGGGCGTACTCGTTTTTGAGGAACGCCGCGATACCGGCAACGTCCAGTTTACTTTTCGCCAGTTCAACCAGCAGGCGGTTTTCGTGGGTGTAGACTAGCTTCAAGAGTATCCTGTCAATAGACGCTGAATTAGTTGGCCAGATTGAAGCTAAACTTCATTTTTCGGTCTGCTGTGCTGACAGGCTGCCCATCCACGAACCGGGGGGCAAAGCGTGCCTCCTCAAGAAAATCGATAACGGCCTCGCCGAAAGCTTCCGAGCCATCGTATTCGATGATTTCGATATCCTCGACCAACCCCGTATCAGTGATGGTAAAGCGAGCCACTGCGTAACCTTCCTGGCGGTGCTTCAGGGCCTTTGGGGGATATTCAACTGTGCGCCGAAAAAGTGGTTCAGGCTCCTGGTTCATATCAAAAGGCTTCGCCCTGCCAATGGCCTGGGCCTGCTCGGTAGCGCTATCTGCGTCCCCCATTTCTTCGTAAACCTTGACCAGGAACGCCCTCGTCATCATTTCCAGCGTACTGTCCCCGCTGTCAGCACTGTCAACCACCTGCAGGGCATCCGCAAGCATTGGTTCCGCTGCGGCAAATTGTTCCCTTGCGAGATAATATTTACCCAGGTAAAAAGCAGAGAAGAAATGTTTACGCCTGTACTGCCGATGAGGCCCGCTGAAGGCATCATACGCCGGCTGCAAATAACTTATTGCCCATGAGTCCTTGGCCCGCTCCAGCGCGATCTTCCCGGCTTCAAGAGCCACGTTTGCATAAAGCAGGGAGTCTTTCCCCTCCAGCTTTTCCGCCAGTTCCAGTGACTCGCGAATGAAGGTACGGTATTTCCCCTTGAGGCCATTCCATGACTGTATCGCTTCCAGCCCGGCGAGTGCGAGAAGAGGGTCAATCACTCGCGGGTCATCTTCACCATATACTTTCCGGTGACTTTCGAGTGATTTCTGTAAATAGGTTTCAGCCTGATCTAGTTTCTTTACCCGCGTCAGTGCCTTCCCGTAATTCAGCGCCGCTACTGCATAGTTGGCATTGCTGTCGGAAAGACTTTCCGCAGCCAGGTAGACCCCCTCGGCAGCAGCGGCAATCTTTTCAGCATCATTTGCCTTGAGAGCCTGTTGATATTCCGTAAACCGTTCCGCCAGCTCCCCGGCGAGGGTATTCATCGAAGATAGCACTAGCGACAGCAAGAGAACGACCTGCAGCTTGCTTCCTTTTATTTTCACTTGTTTTTCTCCCTGAACTCGATAATGGCCACAGACCGCTACTGGCACCTACAGCAAGAGCATTCCTCTTAAACTGGAGCTAAAACGAAAAGCGGCTCCCTATCCGGCGGACCAAGCCGGGTCCGGGACGCGCTTGGGCAGGAGTACCGCAAGAGCCACACAGAAGAGCATACCTACTTGCACGCCGCACCACCACGCATACATCGACAAAGCAGGGAAGACACAAGGTCAGGCAGGAATGGAGGCTCCGGCAGGACAGGAGAGAGCTAAAGGAAATCTTGGCATCCAGGCCGTGCCACGCAGTTGGCTACCTGTCCGCGCTGGAATGAGGAAGGCCCCGATGTCGCTACGGGAGTGGCTGTAACTGGAACCCTCCCGACAGGTGGGTACCACCCGTTAAGAGCCAGGCCAAATGCCAGCGCAGCGGGGGCTGGAGACAGCCTCCCGCTGCGCCCTGATCAGCTCAGATCGATCCAGGTGGATTTCAGCTCGCAGTACTTGTCCAGCGCGTGCAGCGACTTGTCGCGGCCGTTGCCGGACTGCTTGAAGCCGCCGAAGGGCACGGTGATGTCGCCCCCGAAGTAGTTGTTGATCCAGACCGAGCCGGCGCGCATGTCGCGGGCCACGCGGTGGGCGCGGCCGATATCGCGCGACCACACCGCGGCGGCCAGGCCGTAGATGGAGTCGTTGGCGATCTGCACCGCTTCCTCCTCGCTCTCGAACTCGATGGCCACCAGCACCGGGCCGAAGATTTCCTCACGCGCCACGGTCATGTCGTTGGTGACATTGCGGAATACGGTCGGCTCGTAATAGTGGCCGCCCTCCACGGCAGCCGCGGCGGCACCCCCACACACCAGCTGGGCACCTTCCTCTTTGCCTTTCGCCACATAGTGCTCGACGGTGTCGAACTGGTTGCGGTCGATCAGGGCACCCATGACGGTGGCCGGGTCCTGCGGGTGGCCCGGCTTGAAGCGGGCGCTGGCCTTCTTCACCTTCTCGATAAACTCGCCGGCGATGGACTTCTCCACCAGCAGGCGGGTGCCGGCGGTGCAGGTCTCGCCCTGGTTGTAGAAGACCGCGAGTGCGGCGGCCTCGGCGGCCTTGTCCAGGTCCGCGTCGGCGAACACGATGTTGGGGCTCTTGCCGCCCAGCTCGAGGAAGGTGCGCTTCAGGTTCGACTGGCCGGAGTACTCGGTCAGGGTCTTGCCCACCTCGGTGGAGCCGGTGAAGGTCAGGCAGTCGATATCCATGTGCAGGCCCAGCGCCTTGCCCAGGCTGCTGCCCGGTCCCGGCAGCACGTTCAGCACGCCGTCCGGCAGCCCGGCCTCTTTCGCCAGGCCGGCCAGTTTCAGCGCGGTCAGCGGGGTATTGGAGGCAGGCTTGAGGATGACGCTGTTGCCGGTGGCCAGCGCCGGGCCCAGTTTCCAGCAGGTGGTGGACAGGGGGAAGTTCCACGGCACGATGGCGGCCACCACGCCCAGCGGCATGCGCTGGATCAGCGCCAGGTCATTCGGGCCAGTCGGCGCCACCTCGTCGTAGACCTTGTCCACCGCCTCGCCGCTCCAGCGGATGGTGGTCACCGCGCCGGGCACGTCCACGTTGATGGTGTCGCTGATGGGCTTGCCGGCATCCAGGCTCTCCAGCAGGGCGATCTCGTTCAGGTTCGCCTCGATCAGCTCGGCGAAGCGCACCATGATTTTCTTGCGCTCCATGGGCGGCATGGCGGACCAGACACCGGACTCGAAGGTCTTGCGGGCGACCTGCACCGCCAGGTCGGCATCCTCGGGACCACAGCTGGCCACCTGCGCCAGCTCGCGGCCATCCGCCGGGCTGGTGGTGGGGCGGGTGTCACCGGACAGGGCGTCCACATATTCACCGTTGATGAAAGCGCGGCCCTCGATCTGGAGGCTGTCCGCGAGGGCCAGCCACTCCTGCAGGGTTTCCGGGGTCTTATTCTGTTCTGACATGGCGCACCTCTCAGGTTGTCCAAGGGCAAAATTGAATGATTATTCAGTTTATACTGAAAATGTGATCACAATTCAAAGGGTTTGTATTGTAACGCGGGGACCGCCCCTGTGCGAAGACGGTTCGGGAACAGATGGAGTGTAGAGGCCGAAACGAGAGGGGCAGCCGGCCCGGGGCCTGCGGGACAGGCCCCGGGGTAGAGGGACAGGTGGGGCTCAGCCCACCGCCTCGAAGGTGCCCTCTTCGCGGTTCTTGCGCACGCCGGGGACGGCAAAGACCCGGTTGTGGAAGGCAATATAGAAACCCGGCTCCATCAGGCGGGCGGCCAGCAGGGCCTCGGTGACATTCTGGCGGGCGTCGGAGTCGATAAAGCCCATGGGCTTCATGGCACCGGTGAACACCACCGGCACCGGGGGCTGGCCCATCTTCTTGAAGCAGAACTCGGCGGTATCGGCCATGGTGTCGGTGCCGTGCAGGATCACGATGGGGTCGCCCTGCTGCGCGGTGCGCTCCACGGCCTCGGCGATCAGCGCCCGGTCGCGGTCATCCATATCCAGCGAGTCCTTGTTGACCACGCTCTCCAGCTCCAGGTGGGTGTAGGGCAGGCGCAAGCTGGAGATCAGGCCCTCGCGGATGATCGAGGCGCGGTTCTTGAGGGTGCCCTCCTCCTCGCTGTAACTCTTCTCGATGGTGCCGCCGGTGGTGAGGATACGGACGGTGGTAATCGGGTTCAGGTCGGTCATCGCGCCTTCTCTCTGCTGGTCCTATCTGCTGGTCCACAGGTGCCTTGTGGGCAATGCTGCAGGAATGAGTGCCGGAAGGGTGCCCGGCCGGCGGCATCATAGTGCCGCCGGCCGATGGGAACAATATTAGCCTCGTTTATGGCTGGGCCGGTGCGCCCCCGCAGGAGCGGCCCATGGCCGCGATCCCACCTCAGGCGACCCTGGTCTCAACCCGCAGCCAGTCGTCCTGCAGCTGCATCACCAGCCGGTCGCCACTGTGCAGCGGGCCCACGCCGGCCGGGGTACCGGTGAGCACCACATCCCCCGGCTGCAGGGTGAAATAGCTGCTGATATAGGCCACCAGGTCGAGGATGGGCGTGAGCATATGGTTGGTCTTGCCCCGCTGGCGCAGCGCGTCGTTCAGCCACAGGGAGTAACTGAGCCCGTCCCAGTCCGGCAGCCAGTCCAGCTTCACGAAGGGCGACAGCGGGCAGGCGCCATCGAACGCCTTGGCCTTCTCCCAGGGGTGGCCCTGCTGCTTCAGTTCCGCCTGCAGGTCGCGCAGGGTCAGGTCCAGCGCCAGCCCCAGGCCGGCGATGGCGGGCGGCACGTCGCCGGGGTTGGCATTGCCGATGGTTTCCCCCACCAGCAGCGCCAGCTCCCCCTCGAAGTGACAGCTGCCGCGCCCCGGCGGCAGGTGGATGGGCGCCTCGAAGGGCACCGCGGCGGTGGCCGGCTTGATGAACAACAGCGGCTCCTCGGGCACGGCATTGTCCAGCTCGGCGGCGTGGGCGGCGTAGTTGCGGCCCACACAGACAATCTTGCCGGGCGCCAGTCCTGTCGCCGAGCCGCAGGTAAACCGGTGTTGATACATAACTACCTTCTATTCTTTTTACCTATGGTTAGGATGGATATTTCGTATAAAGCTTTCCGGGCCGCTTGTGGTATGATCGCGCCCTCGCCGGATTCCCGGTTTCGCAAATTCTATCTCCGAACCCGTTGCCCATCGTCAAGAGAGTGTATATGGCTCCGCAAACATCATTGCAAAAGGACAAGATTCGTATTCTGTTGCTGGAAGGCGTGCACCAGTCGGCCGTCGACCTGCTGGCCTCGCGTGGCTATACCAATGTGGAGTATCTCAAGACCTCGCTGCCCGAAGACGAGCTGATCGAGAAGATCGCCGATGCCCATTTTGTGGGTATCCGTTCGCGCACGCAGCTGACCCGCAAGGTGCTGGAGAGCGCGCCCAAGCTGATTGCCGTCGGCTGCTTCTGCATCGGCACCAACCAGGTGGACCTGCAGGCCGCCACAGAGCTGGGCATAGCCGTATTCAACGCCCCCTATTCCAATACCCGCAGTGTGGCCGAGCTGATTATCGCCGAGACCATCCTGATGCTGCGCGGTATCCCGGAGAAAAACATGGTCTGCCACCGCGGCGGCTGGCAGAAATCCGCCAGGGGCTCGTTCGAGGCCCGCGGCAAGACCCTGGGTATCATCGGCTACGGCGCCATCGGCTCCCAGCTGTCGGTAATGGCCGAGGCCATCGGCATGCGCGTGATCTTCTTCGACGTGGTCACCAAGCTGCCACTGGGCAACGCCACCCAGATCACGTCCATGGACGAGCTGCTGGCCCAGGCCGACGTGGTGTCCCTGCACGTGCCGGAGCTGCCCGCCACCAAGATGATGATGGGCGCCGAGCAGATCGAGCGCATGAAGCCCGGCGCCATCCTGCTGAACGCCTCCCGCGGCAGCGTGGTGGATATCGACGCGCTGGCCGCGGCCCTGAAGAGCGGCCACCTGGCCGGCGCCGCCATCGATGTATTCCCGGTGGAGCCGCGCGGCAACGACGACGAGTTCCAGTCGCCCCTGCGCGGCATCGACAACGCCCTGCTCACCCCGCATATCGGCGGCTCCACCATGGAGGCGCAGGAGAATATCGGTGTCGAGGTATCGGACAAGCTGGCGCTCTACTCCGACAACGGCACCACCACCAGCTCGGTCAACTTCCCCGAGGTGGCACTGCCCGGCCACGCCGGCGCCCACCGCCTGCTGCATATCCACCAGAACGTGCCCGGCGTACTGAGCGCCATCAACAAGGTGTTCTCGGACAACGCCATCAACATCTCGGCGCAGTTCCTGCAGACCAACGAGACCCTGGGTTACGTGGTGATCGACGTGGATGCCGAGTACTCGGACCTGGCACTGGAAAAACTGAAGAGTGTCCCGGCCACCCTGCGCTGCCGCGTACTGTTCTGATCCCCCTCGGCCGCGCCCCGGATGACGCGGCCACCCCAGAGCGGTTAGAATCCGCCGCGCCCGGCCCCGGGCGCGGCCTGGCCGCTGCCAACAACCTGCCGGCCATCCCGACGTACCCGCGGCCCCTGCGCCCACCGAAAGGCTCCCGGTGCTACGGCACCAAGCCAAGAGAGATACCCAGTGCCCGAGAGAGATTCCGCCGCAGCCGGCCTGCTCGCCGGCGTTACCGCCTTCCTGATGTGGGGCGTGGCTCCGCTGTACTTCAAGCTGCTGGACGGCATTTCCGCCCCGGAGATCCTCGCCCACCGCAGTATCTGGGCGCTGGTGCTGGCCATGATCGTGCTGGCGGTGATCGGCAAGCTGCCGGACTTCATGGCCACCCTGCGCGACCGCAAGCGCATGACCACGCTGGCACTCTCCACCCTGCTGATCGGCAGCAACTGGCTGGTGTTCATCTGGGCCGTGACCAGCAACCACCTGCTGTCGGCCAGCCTGGGCTACTACATCAACCCGCTGATCAATGTGCTGCTGGGCGTGCTGTTTATGGGCGAGCGCCTGCGGCCGCTGCAGTGGCTGGCGGTGGCCCTGGCGGCCATCGGTATCGGGCACGAGCTGTGGCAGTTCGGGGAGCTGCCGGTGGTGGCGCTGTTCCTGGCACTGTCGTTCGGTTTCTACGGCCTGGTGCGCAAGCGCGCACCGGTGGAAAGCCTGACCGGCCTGGCCATGGAGACCCTGTTCATGCTGCCCATCGCGCTGACCTACCTGGTGCTGAGCACCAGCCCCACCAGCAATATGGCCAGCAACGACTGGCAGCTGAACACCCTGCTGCTGCTCGCCGGCCCGGTGACCCTGCTGCCGCTGCTGCTGTTCAATATCGCCGCGCGCCGGCTGAACCTGTCCACGGTGGGCTTCCTGCAGTACCTGGCACCCACCCTGATGCTGGTGATCGCCACCCAGCTGTTCGGCGAGCCGTTCAATGAGAGCAAGCTGGTGACCTTCGCCTTCGTCTGGTTCGGACTGGCCCTCTACTCCACCGATGCCCTGGCGCAACGGCACAAGGAGCGGGCGCTGCGGCGGGCGGCGATCTGACGGGGTCGCGGCCAGCGGCCGCTCCTGCGGTTGCCTTTTCAGGGGCTATCGGCAATGGGCGGGCCGGCGCCACCTATTCCGTCAGGTTCCCGGCCCGCGACCATAGGTCGCCAGGTACTCCGCGGGAATCTCCACCGCGCTGAAGCCGCCGGCAAAGGCGGTGATGATGACCGCCGACAACAGCAGGCCCGCCACACACAGGGCGTAGCCCAGCCGGTCCCGCTGCACCGGGCCCAGGCGGTTGCGCATCAGCCAGTGGGCGGCGCAGGCCAGGTGGGCAAAGATCGCCGCTACCGCCAGGAAATAGTAGGGCAGGAAGAACAGCGCATAGGGGAACACATGCATCCCCGCCGCGGCATAGAAGAAATTCGTATCCAGCCCCAGCACCGAGCGGCCGAACACCACCGCGCTCACATGCACCAGCAGGAAAAACGCCAGGTAACAGCCGGATGCGGCCTGCAGCCGGTCGAAGAAATCCTGCCGCTCACCAAAACGCCGCGCCACAAAGTAGAGGCCGGAACCCACCTGGAACAGCACGCAGCCAATCAGCAGCGCCTCCACCAGCGGTAACCGGTACACCTGTCGCAGGCTTTCCATCAACTGGATATGGGCTTCGACACCGGCCACGGCAAACCCGTGGTTGGCGATATGAAAAATGGCGAAGAGGGCGATGATCACCGCGGAACTGCGGTGCAGGGTATGCAACATGGGAACTCCTTTCCCCGGCCGGTTAACGCAAATAGTTTACCGGCCCGACTATACCGCGCGGATTATTACGTTAGCCAGTCATCCAGTGCCGTGAGGATCTGGTGCCGGTAGGGCTGGGTCTCGTTGATCATCTGGTGGCGGGCGCCGCGGATGATCACGCGCTTGCTGTTGGGAAAGCGCGAGCGGATGGCGCGCATGTTGTAGCGCCAGGAGACAGTCTCGTCGCCGGTGCCCTGGATCACCAGGATGCGTTTCTCATTGACCGCGGTCTTCGGGAAGGCCTTCAACCAGTCCACCATGGCCGCCAGCCAGCGCATGGACATTACCGGTGACTGCAACGGGTCGCGGTGCGCCTGGCGGCGGGCGAACTCGGCATCGTGGGTATTGATACTGAAGCCGCGGTTGGGCTCCACCATAAAGAAGCGCCCCAGGTAGAACATCCACTTGCGCACATGCCAGCGTGCCGGGCGCACCAGCGGCGCCAGCAACATGACTTTGTCGAACGGCTGCCAGCGGCTGTACTGCAGGTAGGCCAGCAGCGCCGCACCGCCGGTGCTCTGCCCCAGGGCATGCCAGGGGCCCGGCAGCCGGTCCCGGGCAATGTGCATCAGCGCCCCCAGCACCTGCCGGTACTGCAGGAAGGAATCGATGGCCACGCGCTCGCCGCTCGACAGGCCGTGGCCGGGAAAATCGAAGATCACCACGTTGTATCCACGCTCCAGCCCGAAGCGGATGGCGGAGCCGTAAATACCGGTGTGGTCGAAATAACCGTGGCAGATAAACAGGGTGCCGCGCGGCTTCTCCAGCAGCCAGTACTGGGCCACCAGCTGGAAGCCGGCCACCTCGAAGGTGCCCACGCCGGTCTTGCTCGCCTGGGGGAAATTCAGCTGGTAGAAGTTGCGGTATTCCTGCAGGGCCGGCAACAGCTCACAGCCGCTGAAATCCAGCGGCGCCAGCTGTTCGCGCAACGCCGAGAAGTCCGGTCGCCTGAAGACCGGGCTGTGTTCGACGGCGGAGAATTCCTGCAGTAGATCCATTTTTCAATGTTACTGCATTTTGGCAGCGGGGGAATCCTGGCGTGTCACAGTAATGCCACGGCAGGCCCCAGCGGGCGGAAACAGGCGTTAGAGCCGCATCTCGATGCCGGCGTCGTGCATATATTGCTTGGCCTCGGCGATGGTGTACTCGCCGAAGTGGAAGATGCTGGCCGCCAGCACCGCATCGGCGCCGCCTTGCAGCACGCCGTCGGCCAGGTGCTGCAGGTTGCCGACGCCGCCGGAGGCGATGACGGGCACCGGCACCGCATCGGTCACGGCGCGGGTCAGGGCCAGGTCGAAGCCATTCTTGGTGCCGTCCCGGTCCATGCTGGTGAGCAGGATTTCCCCGGCGCCCAGGTCGGCCATTTTCTTCGCCCACTCCACCGCATCGATGCCGGTGGGCTTGCGGCCGCCGTGGGTGAAAATCTCCCACTTGTCTTGTCCCACCTGCTTGGCATCGATGGCGACCACGATGCACTGGCGGCCGAAACGCTCGGCGGCCTCGCGCACGAACTCCGGGTTCTTGACCGCGGCCGAGTTGATGGCGGTCTTGTCGGCGCCGGCGTTCAGCAGGTTGCGGATATCCTGGATGGTGCGCACACCCCCACCGACGGTGAGCGGGATAAACACCTGCGAGGCCATCTGCTCCACGGTGTGCAGCATGGTGTCGCGGCCCTCGTGGGTGGCGGTGATATCGAGGAAGGTGATCTCGTCCGCACCCGCCTCGTTGTAGCGGCGGGCGATTTCCACCGGGTCCCCGGCATCGCGGATATCCACAAAGTTAACGCCCTTCACCACGCGGCCGGCGTCCACGTCCAGGCAGGGGATGATTCGTTTGGCGAGCATATGACTTTCCCCTTACTGATCCCTTACTGTCCCTGGCCCCACTCGTCACAGAGTTTCTGTGCCGCGCCCAGGTCCAGCTTGTCCTCGTAGATGGCGCGGCCGGTGATG
Organism: Microbulbifer sediminum; assembly: GCF_021729035.1. Lineage (GTDB taxonomy): Bacteria > Pseudomonadota > Gammaproteobacteria > Pseudomonadales > Cellvibrionaceae > Microbulbifer > Microbulbifer sediminum. Next base: position 393,817 of record NZ_JAJSAP010000003.1, read on the forward strand.
GCCCCGTAGATATCCTGCGCTTCCAGCAGCTGCTCGATATCCTCGATGGAGCTGACCCCGCCGGAGGCGATGATCGGCACCTGCACCGCGTGGGCCAGTTCCAGCGTGGCCGGGATATTCACCCCCTGCATCATGCCGTCGCGGGCGATATCGGTGTAGACGATGGCGCTCACGCCGCAGTCCTCGAAGCGTTTCGCCATCTCGGTGGCCTTCTGGTCGGACACCTGGGCCCAGCCCTCGGTGGCCACCAGCCCGTCCTTCGCATCCAGGCCAACAATGATATGGCCCTCGAACTCGCGGCAGGCTTGCTTCACCAGCTCCGGGTTCTTGACCGCGGCGGTGCCGATAATGGCCCAGGTCACACCGGCATCCAGGTAGCGCTCGATGGTGGGCAGGTCGCGGATACCGCCGCCGATCTGCACCGGCAGGTCCGGGAAGGCCTTCGCGATTGCATTCACCGCCTCGCCGTTGACCGGGTTGCCGGCGAAGGCGCCGTTCAGGTCCACCAGGTGCAGGCGGCGCGCGCCCTGGTCCACCCAGTGCTGCGCGGTGGCCAGCGGATCGTCGGAGAATACGGTGGCATCGTCCATTTCGCCCTGGCGCAGGCGCACGCACTGGCCGTCTTTCAGGTCGATCGCGGGAATTACAATCATGGTCAGTCTTTCTGTTGGCGGTGTATCAAGTTGGTGGTTTTGCAGGAGCGGCCGCTGCTACAAAAACAGTGTGGTTTAAACCCTGCCGTTCCAGGCGGTGAAATTCTTCAGCAGCTGCAGGCCGCTGTCGGCGCTCTTCTCCGGATGGAACTGGGTGGCGAAGATATTCTCGCGGGCCACGGCGGCGGCCAGGGACACGCCGTACTCGGTCTGGCCGGCGATATCCGGGTTATTTTCCGCTGGAACAGCGCCCGCGGCGGCTGGGGCGGAAGCCTCAGCGGGTACATAGTAACTGTGGACAAAGTAAAAGCGGCTGCCGTCCCCGATCCCGGACCACAGCGGATGCGCCTGCTTCTGCCACACCTGGTTCCAGCCCATATGCGGGACTTTCAATCTCTCACCATCATGTTCCAGGTCATTGCCGAAAAACTTCACCGGCTCGGGGAAGATCCCCAGGCAGTCGACCCCGTTATTTTCCTCGCTGTGGCGCATCATGATCTGCATACCCACGCAGATGCCCAGCACCGGCAGGCCGGAGTCGATGGCGTCCCGCAGCAGTGGCGCGAAACCGGCATCGGTAAAACCCGCCATGCAGTCGCGGATGGCACCCACGCCGGGCACCAGCAGGCGGTCGGCCCCCCCGGCCTGTTCCGGCGTGGTGGCCAGCACCACCTGGTCCTCCGGCGCCACCTTCTGCAGTGCACTGGCCACCGAGTGCAGGTTGCCCATGCCGTAGTCGAGTACTGCGATTTTCTGCACGACTTTTTCTCTCCTGCTCCGTCCCTGTTACAGGACACCTTTCGTGGACGGCATGGTACCCGCCATGCGCGGGTCCTCCGCCAGCGCCATGCGCAGGGCGCGGCCGAAGGCCTTGAACACCGTCTCCACCTGGTGGTGGGCGTTGTGACCGCGCAGGCAGTCGATATGCAGGGTCACCAGCGCGTGGTTCACGAAGCCCTGGAAGAACTCGTAGAACAGCTCGGTATCGAAATTGCCGATGCGCTTCTGGGTGAACGGCACATTCATCACCAGCCCCGGGCGGCCGGAGAAGTCGATCACCACCCTGGAGAGCGCCTCGTCCAGGGGCACATAGGCGTGACCGTAGCGGGTCATGCCCTTCTTGTCGCCGATCGCCTCGGCGATAGCCTTGCCCAGGGTGATGCCGATGTCCTCCACCGTGTGGTGGTCGTCGATATGGACGTCGCCGTCGCAGGTGATATCCAGGTCGATCATGCCGTGGCGGGCAATCTGGTCGAGCATATGCTCGAGGAAGGGCACCCCGGTCTCGAACTTGCCGTTGCCCTGGCCGTCCAGGTCCAGGCTGACCTTGATCTTGGTTTCCAGGGTGTCGCGATTGACGCTGGCCTTGCGCATAAGCGTTACGGTCCTTAAATGATGCGTTGCAGTGCTTATATAAAGCACTTCAGGAACAGAGGCGCGAATTATAGAGAAGAACGCCGCCGCTGTGGCCGGATAGTGTCAGATGAAACTTGATTCATGCGATGCGCCGGATATGATACCAGCCATGAATACCCGCTCCCGCCATAAGTCCAACCTGTGGACCGCCCTGTTGCTGCTGATCGCCCTGCTGTCAGCACAGCCGGTATTGGCGGAGCATATCCATTTCGTGGACCCGTCGCACGAGCTGTGCGATGTGTGCTTCCACCAGATGTCCGCCGCGGCGGGCAGTGAATACCGGGTCCTCCTGCCGACCCCGTTCACCCGCTACCTGCGCCAGAGCGCCCCGGTCCCCGGCGACAGCCAGCCCGAGCGCCAGACCGCCCGCGCACCCCCAGCCCCCCTGTCCCACTAAAACCGATCGATCCGGCAGCCCGACCGTCGCACCGCCTTGCACCTCTTGACGTACGCGTGCGCGTGGCCTGCCACCCGGACCACAGAAACACCATGCCGGCGCCGTGTCGCCGCGGGCCTGTGACGCCGGGGAGAAACCGCGGTGCCCGCGCGCGCCGCACAATCGAACAGGAATTCCGGCGATGCGCGCCCGCGCCCCAGGTGGCAGCCCCCGCGCACGCCCGTGAGACAGGTATAAGAACTGATGTACAAGTCCAACAAACTCGCGCTGGCCGTGGCCGGCACCCTGACCATTTCCGCCACATTCGCCCACGCACAGGAGCAGCAGGGCCAGGCCAGCTCCGCCCTGGAAGAGGTGAACGTCACCGTCTCGCCGCTGGACAAGCCCGCCGACGCCGTGGCCGCGCCGGTCTCGGTGCTGGCCGGCGACGAGCTGCGCGACAAGGCCGCCGCCACCCTGGGTGACACCCTCAAGGACCAGCTGGGCGTGGCCAACGCCTCCTTCGGCGGCGGCGTGGGCCTGCCCGTGATCCGCGGCCAGTCCGCCAACCGGGTGAAGGTCCTGAACGACAACCTGGACGTGGCCGACGCCTCCAACACCAGCGCCGACCACGCCAGCAGCGTGGAGGCCCTGCTGGCCAAGCGCATCGAGATCCTGCGCGGCCCGGCCGCCCTGCGCTACGGCAGTGGCGCCATCGGCGGCGTGGTGAACGTGATCGACGGCCGCATCCCCACCGAAGTGCCGGAGGAACTCGAGGGCGCGCTGGAAATGCGCCACGACACCGGCAACGAACAGGATGCCGGCGTCTTCCGCCTGGGTGGCGGCGCGGGCCAGCTGGCCTGGTACCTGGACGGCACCTACCGCGAGAACGGCGATACCCGGATCCCCGGCCTGGCCATCCGCCACCACGAGGAGGAACCCCACGCCGGCGAGGCAGCCGCCGCAGAGGAGGAGTTCAACACCGACGGCTACGTGGGCAACACCCGCGGCCGCGGCCACAGCTACAGCGGCGGCGCCTCCTGGATCACCGACAGCGGCTTCATCGGCCTGTCGGTGAACAAGACCGGCAAGAACTACGGCATCCCCTTCGGCACCCACGCCCACGAGGAGGAAGTGCACGCGGGCGAGACCGCCGAGGAGCACGCAGCCCACGCCGGTGAGGAAGAGGGCCCGGAGGCCGTGCGCATCGACATGGCCCAGACCCGCTACGACCTGAAGGGCGAGCACCGCTTCGACGACGATTACTGGGACAAGGTCACCTTCCGCCTGGGCCACAACGACTACCAGCACGTGGAACTGGAAGAGGGCGAGCCCGGCACCCGCTTTACCAACGACGCCTGGGAGAGCCGCATCGAGCTGACCCACGACGACGGCGGCCCCTGGCGCGGCGCCTACGGCCTGCAGCTGTCCGACAAGGACTTCTCCGCCATCGGGGACGAGGCCTTTATCCAGCCCTCCAACACCCGCAGCGCCGGCGCCTTCGTGATGAAGGAGCGCAGCTGGGCCGACTGGCACCTGGACCTGGGCGGCCGTGTCGAGCGGGTGGAAGTGAGCCCGGAACTCGGTGACGACCGCGACTTCAACCTGGCCAGCGCCAGCGCCTCGCTGCAGTACTTCCTGGCCGAGCACCAGCATGTGAGCCTGGGCGTGACCAGTGCCGAGCGCGCGCCGGTGGCCGAGGAGCTCTACGCCAACGGCGCCCACCTGGCGGAATCGCGCTTTATCCTCGGCAACGATGACCTGGACACCGAGAACTCCATCAACTGGGAGCTGGGCTACCACCACCACAACGAGGAGGCCAGCGGCTGGCACGCCGCGCGGGTGGAGGCCAACCTGTTCTACAACCAGGTGAGCGACTACATCTACGCCCAGAACACCGGCGAGGAAGACCTGGAGAGCGAGTTCCCCATCTACGCCTACGCCAACCGCGACGCCACCTTCTACGGCGCCGAGGCCTCGGTGAAATTCCCGCTGGCCGGCGGCCACTTCCTCACCCTGTTCGGCGACAGCGTACGCGCGCAGTTCGATGACACCCTGATCCCAGGTGAAAGCCGGGACGTGCCGCGCCTGCCGCCGCTGCGCACCGGCCTGGCCCTGGGCGGCGACTACAGCCAGTGGAACTGGGAGTGGCGCACCACCCACGCCTTCGACCAGGACCACCCGGGCGCCTTCGAGGAAGAGACCGACGGCTACACCCGCATGGACCTGACCGCGCGCTACAACCTGCAGGTAGGCGGCAGCGATGCGGTGCTGTTCGCCAGCGCCCGCAACCTGCTGGACGAGGAGATCCGCAACTCCACCTCGCTGCTGCGGGATTTCGCCCCGGCAGCGGGCCGCAGCGTCGAGGCCGGCGTGCGCTTCCTGTTCTGATCCCCCCTTAGCTCCTGGACCCGGAGCCCGCCCGGCCGTCGCGAAAAACCGCGCGGCCGGGCGGAACCTTTTCCTACCCGGGGGCGCGAGCCGTTGTCGCGCTTCCCTTCCTGCGACCAGTTTCGTATCCGCCGGAACCGTTTTTTCCTACAATTGCCCCACCATTTGAAGAAGTACGCGCAGCGGCAGCGGTGCGGCGACCGACCCCGGCGCCCCCTGCAGCCCGCTGCCCGCCACAGAAAATAACAGGGATCACCCACCCCATGGCCTGGATCAAGAACACACTGATATTCCTGCTGATCGTTCTCCTGCTGCTGGCCGGTGCCGCCGCCTGGTTGCTGGGGGGCATCGACATCAATCGCTACAAGCCGCAACTGGAGCAAATGGCCGCCAAGCAGGGCGTGGCCCTGAAGCTGGATGGCGATATCGGCTGGCAGCTGTGGCCCAGCCTGGCGCTGGAACTGCAGGGCGTGCAGCTGGCACCGCTGCCGGTGCCGGACCAGCCGCTGGTGAAGGCCGACCGCATCGCCGTGGGCGTGGCGGTCATGCCGCTGCTGAAAAAGCGCATCGAGGCGCAGGAGATCGTCCTGCTGGGCCCGCAGATCGACCTGAAGGTGGATGAGTCCGGCAAGGGCAACTGGGAACTGCTGACCGAGGCCATGGAGGCGAAGCGCGAGGCCCAGGCCGAGGAACCGCCGCAGCTGGAAGTGGAGCCTGAGAAAGAGCCCGGCGCCCAGGACCTGAAGCTGGCGCTGGAGAAACTGCGCATCGAGGACGGCGTGATCCGCTATGCAGATGCCAAGGCCAAGACCGAGTACACCGTGGAGAAGCTCAGCGTCTCTGCCGACAACCTGGTGCCCGGCGGCGATGCCGGCCAGATCAAGGCCACCGCCGAAGTCACCGGCAGCGCCCTGAAGCAGCCGGTGACCCTGGATATCGACAGCACCCTGGCAGTGGACGAGGGCCTCAACGGCCTGCGCCTGCAGCCGCTGGAGTTCCGCGCCGAGAGCGGCGCGGCCGCCGCCAAGCTCTACCTGCGCGGCCACGTGCGCCGCAGCGCCGACGACCAGCCCTGGCAGCTGCAGTTCACCATGAACGCCGAGGCCAACCCGCTGCGCCCGTGGCTGGAAGTCACCGGCACCGAGCTGGTGACCCAGAGCGGCTCCGCGCTGCAGAAGTTCAGCATGGAGACCAGCATCGAGGGCACCGAGAAAGAGATCAACCTGACGCCGCTGCAACTGCAGCTGGACGAGACCGTGTTCTCCGGCAGCGGCCAGCTGCGCAATGCCGAGATCCCCGGCATCGACCTGACCCTGCGCGGCGGCGCCCTGGTGCTGGACGACTACCTGCCGCCGCCCTCGCCGCAGGCAGAGGAGCAGCCCGCGCAGGAGACCGCGCCCGCCGAGCCGGTGGAGCTGCCGCTCGCTGCCATGCGCGGCTTCAGCGCCAATATCGAGCTGGCCCTGGAGCGCCTCAACGCCCTGGAACTGCAGCTGGACGCCCCGCTGCTGCGCCTGAACATCGACAACGGCCTGTACCAGCTGCAGGAGCTGAGCGCCGACATCTACGACGGCGAGTTCAGCACCAACGGCCAGTTCAACGCCCGCGGCCAGACCGCCACCGGCGAGGTCACCGGCGGCCTCGTGGGCGTGGAGATCTCCAAGGTGCAGCAGGTGCTGTTCCCCAGCGACCGGGTACAGGTCTCCGGCAAGTCCACCATCAACTGGGCCGCCCGGACCAGGGGCAAGACCGACCAGGACCTGCAGAAAAACCTGCGCGCCGCGGTACAGGTATCCAGCCAGCAGCTGGCCCTGGCGCCGTTCAACCTGGAAAAGGGCATGTGCCAGCTGGTGAGCTTCGTCGAGAAGACCCCGATGACACAGCAGGACTGGCCCGCCCAGACCCGCCTGCAGGACCTGCGGGTGAACATCCAGGTTGAGGGCGACCAGGTGAAGGTGCAGGAAATCCTCGCCGGGGTGGAGAACATCGCGCTGACCGGCGACGGCAAAGTGGACCTGGAAAAGGCCGACTTCGACTTCGCCCTGGGCCTGTCGCTCACCGGCGAGCGCACCTCCGACAGCGGCTGCAGCGTGCAGAACGACCGCTGGCGCAACCGCCCGCTGCCCCTGCGCTGCAAGGACACCTTCGCCGACGCCGGCATCGGCAGCTGCAAGCCCGACAGCCGCCGCACCGACGACCTGCTGCGCGAGGAGCTGAAGCACAAGGCCGAGAAGAAGTACGGCGAAAAGGTGGAGAAGAAAGTCGACGAACTGAAAGAGAAATTCAAAGGCCTCTTCAAGCGCGACTGATCTCCCAGTCCATCCCTCAAGACTCAAAAGGGCCCCATTGGGCCCTTTTTCATTTCCGAATTACCACACCCCGCAGGAACGGCCGCCGGGCGCGAACCCACCACACAGCCCCACAGCTGCGCCCCAAGCCAAGCCCCCACCACCTCTGGTAAACTCCCCACACCCGCAGCAACCCCAAACCACCACCCGCGATGTCCCCAACCCAATTCCACCAGGCCGTCCTCAAATGGTTCGACCGACACGGCCGCAAGGACCTCCCCTGGCAGCAGGACATCAACCCCTACCGGGTGTGGGTATCGGAAATCATGCTGCAGCAGACCCAGGTCACCGCCGTCATCCCCTACTTCCAGCGCTTTATGGCCAGCTTCCCCACCCTGGCAGACCTGGCCGGCGCCTCCCAGGACCGGGTCCTGGCCCACTGGAGCGGCCTGGGCTACTACGCCCGCGCCCGCAACCTGCACAAGTGCGCGCAGACGGTGATGGAAGAACACGGCGGGGAATTCCCCCGGGACGTGGCGGCACTGGCCAGCCTGCCCGGCATCGGCCGCTCCACCGCCGGCGCCATCGCCAGCATCAGCATGGGCATCAACGCCCCCATCCTGGACGGCAACGTGAAACGGGTACTGGCCCGCTACCACGCCGTGGACGGCTGGCCCGGCCAGACCAGCGTGGCCAACGAACTCTGGGCCCTGGCCGAGGCCTACACCCCGACAAAGCGCTGTAACGACTACACCCAGGCCATGATGGACCTGGGCGCCACCGTCTGTACCCGCAGCAAACCCAAATGCGACGCCTGCCCCCTGGCCGGCGACTGCGTGGCCCACGCCCAGGGCAACCCCCAGGACTACCCGGGCAAGAAGCCCAAAAAAGAGAAACCGGTGCGCCTGGCCACCATGCTGCTGCTCGAGTGTGACGGCGACCTCTACCTGGAACAGCGCCCGCCCAGCGGCATCTGGGGCGGCCTGTGGGTACCGCCGCAGCTGGAAGGCGACGACGGCGGGGAGGCCAGCGCCCAGGAATGGCTGGCCGCGCAAGATATCCAGGCCGGCCAGGTCCAGCCCCTGCCACCCATGCGCCACACCTTCACCCACTTCCACCTGGATATCAGCCCGGTGTGGATCCAGCTGGCCGACCGGGCCAGCCTCGAAGGCGCCCGGGTGACAGAGCCCGGCGGCGACTGGTATAAACTGCGCCAGCTCAACCGCCCCCGGGCGGCACAGGACCTGGGCCTGCCGGCCCCGATCGCCAAACTGGCCAGGCAGCTGGACGCTTTCCGCGCCCCGCTACTGGCCCAGGAAGATGCCACCGTCCTGTAGGAGCGGCCGCTGGCCGCGAAAACCCACGGAAGACACGGCCACGGCAAAACCAAATAACCCAACCCCGGAGACCAACATGTCCAGAACCGTATTCTGTCGCAAATACCAACAGGAACTCGAAGGCCTGGACGCGCCCCCCATGCCCGGCCCCAAGGGCCAGGAAATTTACGAGAACGTCTCCAAGAAAGCCTGGCAGGAGTGGATGGCCCACCAGACCATGCTCATCAACGAAAAGCGCCTCAACATGATGGAACCCTCCACCCGCACCTACCTGGCGGAGCAGCGCGACAAGTTCCTGAGCGGCGAGAGCTACGATGAGGCCGAAGGCTACGTCCCCCCGGAAGAGCAGTAAGCCCAATCCTGGAAAGCGGCTAGACTGAAAAGCGGGCGCTCACACCCCCTTATCGCCCCACCGGCGAAAAAATAGTGAGCACTCGCTAACCGGAAAAACTAGCGTGCAATCAAGGGGTTGACTCTCTCATCCAGAGCGGGTTTAATACGCGCCTCGCGACGCAGGGGATACCCCGCAAACAGCGAAGCCCGGATAGCTCAGTCGGTAGAGCAGGGGATTGAAAATCCCCGTGTCGGTGGTTCGATTCCGCCTCCGGGCACCATATAAAACAAGCCTCACCCGAAAGGGTGGGGCTTTTTTTATATCTATGCCCGGAGTCCGGATGACAAAACGCCGGGAGCGTTTTGGTCTGCCGAAGGCACCCGAAGGGTCAAATGCATGGATGCATTTGAGACAGTACCACCGCGGTTCGACAAATTGCGAAAGCAATTTGAAACAAGCGCGCAGCGCGAAGCCCGCCAGGGTCACAACAGCCCCTAGGCTGTTGTGATTATTCCGCCCGTCCACTGCCCGCGCGGCTGCCATAACCCTTTCCACCACCTACTCGACCAGACGCGGCGGCGTCGGGCAACGAGCGCGATAGCGCGAATCCCACCGAGAACAGTCCTCCGCAAAACCTGCCTCTGTTACTTCCTCTTTAACCCCCATCTTCTTAAATAGGCGCAGACCGGAGCTACGGTTTTTCGCAAGAGCTTGCCAAAAGCCCGAATGGTTACAAATAAAGCAGATAGCTAATAGAATACTCAAAAAGAAACAATAAGGTATTAGGCAACTATGCCAATTCACACTAATGCCAAAAAGGGTTTGCTCTTCCTCAGTGTCATACTACTTGTATATCAGCTAGGGGATGGAAGGCCCACCAATCCAGAAGGGCAGATATCTTTACCTTATATACCGGTCACACTGGATAAGCCCGAAGTGATCGGCTACCTCATATGGCTTCTTTTCTTTATCTACTGGTGGAGATTCTATCTGGACGGCAGGGCTGTCTGGCAAAACCTCAAGCAGTCGGTCCAATTTAGTGCAGCTCGCGACTCATTCTTTGGCAAATACATCAAGAGAGAGAAGGGCCTGATCGATACGGACCACGAGGTTTTTTGGATAGAGAGCCTCCACCTACATATCGATCGATTCCTATCGTCTTGGACGATCAACGCAACAATTGAACGTCGTGTACCAGTGCATGGACGATCCAGTGGTGTCACACTTAAAGGTGAAGCCAAGCAAGAATATGATTGCCAGTTTGGATGGCATTACACCTTTCATAAGATTTGGTATCTATTTCAAAATGCCTTAACTGCCCGACAGTTTTTCGATTCCGCACTTCCCCATGTTATCGCCATAGCGACGCTATATGTGTGGCATAACTACTTGCTTGCGAACTGGCCAAGAGAAATGATATTTGTCGGAATTATTGCAGCTGTGATTATATTCAGTAGAGGTGCTCAAGAGCTTACTGACTTTTTTGGGGCTTTTGATGAAAAGGGCTAATCCGCCAAAGAGTCTACTTCTCCACTTCCAGACGATCCCTTTTTGCTTCATCTTGCCGAGTTACGACAAGATGAAGCAAAAAGAGAGTCTTGTGTAAAGATATCGTTTTACATGGTTTTACTTTTGCGCCAGGCGCACATTGGCTCAGCAAGCAAACCCCTACTAAGCCAACTGATATTTTTTAAAATTCTCCGCCTGCTCAAAAATCTCCTTATAAACCTCATCCCGATCAACCGGCGGATACCCCTTCTTAGCCAGCACTAAGATCAGATCGACTTTCAGCTCCGCCTTAATGTCATCACGCTGATTCCAGTCCGTATACTTAGCCTTATCGTCCACCACCCCTTTTACTTCTTTCGAAAGCTCCAGGAGCTTATCCTCCGGATAGCTAAAGTCGTACTTGGCAGCCAACTTTTTCAGAATGTCGTAAAAAGCCTTCTCTTCCAGATCAATCCCGAGATCACTGAAGGATTCCTTCTCTTTCTTCAATGCCTGAATCAGGTCAATAATTTCCTCGGAGAAATCGTCGAGGACATTACTTACGAGCACATCATCTTCTTTGCGCTCGTTGTAGTGATCCACCAGCTTGCGGAACTTCTCGGAGAAATCCATCCCCTTTGTTTTGTTGATCTTCTTGAAGTCCTCGATGGCCTGAGCCAGAAGCTTCTGTAGCAGCTTGATCTTGGTATTGGGCAGTTTGATCTTCTCGATCTTGGCCAGGTAGTCGTCGGCGAAGATATCCGTCTCGCCGGATTCGTCTTCGCCCAGCTTGAATATCTCCTCCACTCCGTCGGCCTTCAGCGCTTCGGCGATCATCTCGCGCACGCGGGCGTTCATCTGCGCCACGTCGGGGGCGTCACCCTTGATGAGCTTGAACACAATGGAGCGCACGGCAAGGTAAAAGTGGATTAGATCGCGTTCGGCCTGGTTGATGCGGTCGGAGCCACAACAGATGTCGTAAGCGGCCTTGAGGCGTTTTACCAGCGCCATAAAGCGCTTTTCGATCTTGTCGGTGAGCTGCACATACTCGGCGGCCATATTCAGGCAGTTGAGCTGCTCTAGCGGGCTGCCAGTGAAGTAGGGCTTACTGTCGAACTTATGGAAGATCTTGTTCAGAAGATCTAGGTGATCCTTGACCACGATAACGGACTGGGCAATCTCCTCGATATTCTGCTGGTCGGCCTTGTTGTAGTGGGCCAGGGCCAGATTCATCTGCTTTTTGATGCCGATGTAGTCCACCACCAGGCCCTTGTCCTTGCCCTCGTACTTGCGGTTGACGCGGGAGATGGTCTGGATCAGGTTGTGGCGCTGGATGGGTTTGTCGATATAGATGGTATCAAGGAAGGGCACATCGAAGCCGGTGAGCCACATATCCACCACAATGGCGATCTTGAAGTTGGACTTGGGGTTCTTGAACTGGCGATCCAGCTCCTTGCGGTACTCCTTGGTACCCAGCATGTCATAGAGCGCTTTGTCGTCGTCCTTGCCGCGGGTCATGATCATTTTGATCTGTTCCATGGGCTTGATCTCTTTGCGCTCCCTGTCGGTGAGCTCCGCGCCCTGTTCCGCGGCCAGCACCTCATTCCACTGCGGGCGCAGCGCGATCACTTCCTGCCAGAAGCGGTAGGCGATCTCGCGGCTGCTGCACACGAACATCGCCTTGCCCTTGATGGTGGCGCCCTCTTCTAGGCGCTGCTCGTAGTGGTGCACGAAGTCGCTGGCCAGCGCCTTGATACGGTCCGGGTCGCCGAGGATCGCATTCATATTGGCACTGGCCTTCTTGCTCTCCTCGATCTGGTAGTCGCTGGTGCCGGCCTCGGCGCACTCGGCGTAGTAGTCCTCGATCTCCCTGAGCTTGTCGTTGTCCAGCATCACCTTGGCGGCGCGGCCTTCGTAGACGATGCGCACGGTGATCTCGTCTTTTACCGACTCCGTCATGGTGTAGCTGTCCACCACCTCGCCGAACACATCCAGGGTGGCGTCGATGGGGGTACCGGTAAAGCCCACGTAAGTGGCGTTGGGCAGCGAGTCGTGCAGGTACTTGGCGAAGCCGTAGGTGCGCTTGACGCCCTTTTCGGTGACGCGCACCTTCTGATCCAGGTTGATCTGGCTGCGATGGGCCTCGTCGCTGATACAGATGACATTGGCGCGCTCGGTCAGCAGCTCGGTGTCTTCGGTGAACTTGTGGATGGTGGTGAGGAACACGCCGCCGCTGTTGCGGCCCTTCAGCAGTTGTCGCAGGTGTTCGCGGCTCTCCACGCTCACCACATGCTGGTCGCCGATATAGCCCTTGGCGTTGGTGAACTGGCCCGAGAGCTGGTCGTCCAGATCGGTGCGGTCGGTGATCAACACGATGGTGGGGCTGGCGAACTCCACGCTCTTCATCAGCAGGCGCGTCAGGAACAGCATGGTGAAGCTTTTGCCACAGCCGGTGGCCCCGAAGTAGGTACCGCCCTTTCCGTCGCCATCCGGTTTGCGGTGCCGCAGGATGTTCTGGTACAGCCGGGTGGCGGCGTAGAACTGCGGGTAGCGGCAGACGATCTTGTCTTCGCGCTTGGACACATCCGGGAAGTAGACAAAATGCCGGATCACCTCGCGCAGGCGCGCCTTGTCGAACAAACCCTCTAGCATGGTGTGCAGGGCGTTGATGCCGTCCTGTTCGATGGTTTCATCGCCGGTGACCTTGCGCCAGGTGTAGAAGAAGTCGTAGGGGGCAAACAGCGAGCCCATACGCGAGTTGACGCCGTCACTGATTACGCACAGGGCGTTGTATTTCATCAGCGCGGGAATATCGCGCGCATAGCGGCTGGTGAGCTGCTTCCAGGCATCATAGATGGTGGCGTTTTCGCGGATGGCGCTTTTGAATTCGAACACCACCAGCGGCAGGCCGTTGATATACAGAATGGCATCGGGGATGCGCTTTTCCGTGCCCTCGATTTCCAACTGGCCCACCACCCGGCAGATATTGCGCTCGTGGTAATCCGGCAGCTTCTGCGCCACCAGCGTTTCCACCTCGCCCTCGGCGGGGATGCGCTGCTCCGGCAGCCCTGCGTAGTCGATCAGCTGGATATACAGGTCTTTCTTACTGCGGTCTTCGCGCTTTAACAGAAAGCCATCCGCTACGCGTTTGTGGATGGCCTTGTTACTGTCGTAGAGATCGGCGGCAGGCAGCCGCTCCAGTTCGGTGATCACTGCCTCGATTTCCGCCGGGGTGATGTTGTCATCCGCGTAGCGCTGGCCGAGAAAACGGCGCAAGTCCTCCTTGATCAACACCTCGGTGGGCGCGCGCTGTAGCTGGCCGCCGGGAGTATTGGAAAAGCCCTGCTGCTCCAGCAGGGCAATAATTGCCTTCTCTAATTTGTCTTCCGTGAACTTGGGCATGGGCTTAAATCACCTCGGCAAGCTGCTGTTCCGCTTCGGGAACTTGAAGCTGCCCAGAGAGAAGTTTAGGCAGCAAGTAATCCCTCAATTCAACTAAAGTTCGCGTTTGTTCATGAGCATTAATCCATTGGCTAACAAGTTCGTTAGTCCTGGCAGAATACTCTTTTATTAACGCTTTTGATGGCGTAAGCCATCTAAATTTATCAATATCTTTCTTACCAAGATGCGCAACAGTAGTCCCGACCTGAGAACTCTCCTCCCGCGCCAGAAGCGGCTTTAGCACCTGCTGTATAAGGAAACTATTTGAATAACCGTTCACACACCGAGCTAAAAACAGCCGCTGATTTAACCAACCATCTTGACCCGACCATAATGTCGCTCGAAACTCAGCATCCATACCGACAATGACATCTCCCGCTTTTATCAAAGTCCCTTTGGGGTGTTCCTCGGAGCTCCAAATTTGAGGCTTTCCCGTTTTCAAATCCCGTATCCTGATAATCGGCTTTCCCAAAGCTTCGTCATTGAACAATTTAGAACTAAACGGAGCTCCATACACAACTTCAGTTAGCGAATATATAGAGCTAATTTCCCAACCCTCCGGAATCCAGCCTAACTGCTCATTAAATTCAAAACTGCTGGGGAACAGCTGCTGAAGCTCGGCCGGCAGCTTCTGCGCGGAAGCGCCGGCGGCGGTGCGCAGTTCTTGTCTGGCGCGCGCTCTGGCTTGTAGGGCATCGGGAATCGGGTCGCCGGCGGCAAGGGCGTTGTCGATGACCGGATAAAAATCCACAAACCAGCTTTTAAACAACGCCTGGGCCATGGATTCCAGGGTGGTGTTGATTTGACGGTTGAGTTCGATTTTTTTATCTATTGCTGAAAGAATAGCAACAATTTTTGATTGCTCAGAAATAGACGGCAGCTTTACCTGCACAGTTTGTAAATCTGAACCTCGAATACCCGCCTGGCCTGCACCCTGTTCAGTAATATTCCATATTTCTGATCTGCCGATTGGGCTGTTGAAGTAATAGTAAAGATATTCCGACAGGACTTGCTTTCTGTCTGGGCGAACACGAATTAAATGTGATTCAAAAACCGTTATTTCATCATCACCCAAAAATATTGAGCACTTACCAGCACCAGAGAGCACCAGTGACTGCCTGGCAAACAGCAGGTCACCGGGTTCCATTGTTGAAGTTTGCAATTCTTTCTTTGTTGCGGGAACCCGATCGCATTCGATATTGAGCATTCGTCCATGGGCAAAGATTTCACCCATGTTGATGAATTTATAACCCTCGCCACGAACTTTTTTTGGCTTTGTCAGGCCATTTCTTGAAGGTTCCGCGTATAGCTCGCCAAATCGAACGGTCTTCCACTCACTCCCCATAACCCAACCCCGCCAGATTCTGCTTAATCACCGCATCCAGCTGTTCCGCTTCCGCCATCTGCCGGTAGAGGGTTTGGGTTAGCTCGCGCATCTTCTCTTCAAACAGCTCGCCATCGTCTTCCACCTCGGCGGCGCCCACATAGCGGCCGGGGGTGAGCACATAGTCGTTGGCTGCAATATCGTCTCGACTGGCGACCTTGCAGAAGCCGGGTATGTCCTGATAGTCGCCGTCTTTGGCTTCACCGCGCCAGGCGTGATAAGTGCGGGCGATCTCGGCGATATCGTCGGTGGTCAGCTCCTTGTGGATGCGGCTGATCATGCTGCCCATATTGCGCGCGTCGATAAACAGCGTTTCGCCCTCGCGGTTGCGGTGGTTGCTGTCGCTGTGGCCGGGGATCACTTCCGCCTTTTTATTTTTGGTGATAAACCACAGGCACACCGGGATCTGCGTCGTATAGAACAGCTGGCCGGGCAGCGCGATCATGCAGTCCACCAGGTCGTTTTCGATAATCTTCTTGCGGATCTCCCCTTCGCCCTTGGTATTGGTGCTCATGGAACCGTTGGCCAGCACAAAGCCGGCGACGCCGTTCTCGCTCAGCTTGCTGATCATGTGCAGGATCCAGCCGTAGTTGGCGTTGCCGGTGGGCGGCACCTCGTAACCGGCCCAGCGGGGATCGTCGGTGAGTTCGTCGGGGCCGCGCCACTCCTTCAGGTTGAATGGCGGATTGGCCATGATGAAGTCGGCCTTGAGGTCCGGGTGCTGGTCTTTGAAGAAAGTGTCGGCGGGCACCTCGCCCAGGTTGGCACTGATGCCGCGAATGGCCAGGTTCATCTTCGCCAGCTTGTAGGTGGTGCTGGTCTGCTCCTGGCCGTAGATGGAGATGTCTTTCTTGTTGCCCTGGTGGTTCTCCACGAACTTAACCGACTGCACGAACATGCCGCCGCTGCCGCAGCAGGGGTCGTAGATCTTGCCGTGGTAGGGCTCGATCATTTCCGCCAGCAGGTTGACCACGCACTTGGGGGTATAGAACTCGCCGCCGCCCTTGCCTTCGGTGGCGGCGAAGTTGCCGAGGAAGTATTCGTACACGCGGCCGACGATGTCCACCTCACTGGCCACACCGCCTTCCTGCTCCACCACCGTATCGATATTGTTGATGGAGTCGATCAGCGCGGCCAGCTTGCTCACATCCAGCCCCAGGCGGGAGAAGTAGTTATCCGGCAGCGCGCCTTTGAGCGCCTTGTTGTTCTTCTCCACCGTGTAGAGGGCGGTATCGATCTTGATGGCGATATCGTCCTGCTTGGCGTTCTTGGAGATATGGTCCCAGCGCGACTCCGGCGGCAGGTAGAAGACATTCTTCATGGTGTAGAACTCCACCATGTCCACGTAGTCGCCCTGGCCCTCGGCAATCAGCTCGCGCTTGCGCTGCTCGAACTTGTCGCTGATGAACTTGAGGAAGATCAGCGACAGCACCACGTGCTTGTATTCGGAGGATTCCACGCTGCCGCGGAGCTTGTCGGCGGTATCCCAGAGGGTTTGCTCGAAGGATTTCTGTTTGCTGCTTTTGGCGGCTGGCTTTCGGGCCATTACTTTGTACACCTTTGGCTGTTAGCGGGGCGCAGGCAGGCGGCACCTCGCGAAAATTGGTTAAATTTTCAGCAATTAATGCAAAAATTTGGAAGACTTTGATTCTGCCTGATTTGGCGGGGTATGTCTCCGTTGGCAGCCTGGGCTGAAGACAGCGGCGGATTCATGCATGAGTCCATGCTGCGAGCGGGGCGGAACTTACCGCGGCCTGGTGGCAAAGGGGGGCCGAAGTAAGACACAGGCATCGGGGAGACAGGCTAGGGGAGGCGATGCCTCGCATGAAGCGGGCTAGGCGAGTCTTGTGGCCAACGGCGGTGCGTGGCGGCCATGCCCGCCGTATCGAATAGCAGACCGGTAATGGAACTGTTAGATTAGCCGGAACTAAAAGCAATAATGACAATGTGATGCCTGACACCAAGCTCTTTGCCGTAGCGGGCTCCTCCGTGACCGCCCATGGCGCCCCAGTCATAGGGTCTCGCCTCGATCAGCCAGCACACATCCTACCTGCCTATCCCTGCCCTATCTGTACACTTTTTAACCGCGGGAAGAGCTTGTCGGCACTGGGCCCACTCCCAAATGGCTTATACATCCAAGGCAGAGCGTGGCTTAACGGCGTCTTCAACAAGTTAGCATTGACTCACAGGCCAACAGGTCACCTGGGAAATTAAGACAACCGGTCCAATAAGCAAAAGAAGATAACCAAGAGATTTTAGGCCCACCCACTATGAATGAAGATCTGCAGAGCCTTTATCAAGCACACATGCAACGCACGGGCGACAATTGGACCCCACGGTACCGCGAGCGCTGCGAGTTTCTCCGCACAATCGACCCCAAGACATTTGACTGGTCCGATAATGGCTTTCTCGAGGCCTATTGGCGCGAGCGCGATAACGGCATCGCCGGTATTGGCTCCGGCATGCTAAGCCATGAAGAATTTGAGAATATCCGCGACGAACTGCCGACGATTAGTAAGGAAATATTTTTAGCTCCTACAGCTGCTACTCTAGACTCCATGATGCAGTGGCTCGAAGAATGTAAGAACGCTGGCAAGTTGAAGTTCACAAAGAAAGGGGTCCTGCGTCGCTTTTTCTGCGCCTGCGACCCTGACAACCTGTCCACTATTGTAAAGACATCAGATCTAAAGAGGTTTGTTCGGAATTGGAACCGCTCCGGGTATGGACCAAGGGTAGAGCTCACTGATAACTGGGTGACGCTTAATCACAATGTGATGCAGGCGATCAGATCCTCCGGTCTACAAAAAGAAGACGCTTACGATGTGAGCACATTCGCATGGCGCCTGGCTGAATACTTTAACGACCCGAGCATAAGCTCTTTGATTCGAGGGGCCTCCCATACACTTAACGTACAGGTGAATAGCCGGAATCAGATTGGATCGAGAGCTCCGCTTAATCAAATACTCTATGGTCCCCCAGGTACAGGTAAAACCTACAGCACAATCGAGAAGGCGGTCGCAATTATTGATCCCGATTGGGTTGCTTCACTCGATGATGACAAAGAGGCATCCGCTCGACGAAAACTCATCAAGTCTCGCTATGACGAATACGTAAAATCAGGACAGATTGCCTTCACAACATTCCATCAAAGCTTCAGTTATGAAGACTTTGTCGAGGGTTTGAAAGCGGATTCTGAAGATGGACAACTAAACTACTTCGTAGAGGATGGCATCTTCAAGACTATCTGCCAACGCGCAGATAGCGATACTCAAATCTATGACCTGGACGCAGCTATTACCGACTTAAAGACACAGTGCTCGGAGGAGCCGTTGCGGCTCACCACCGCTACCGGCAAGGCCTTTTCGGTAAGTTACCGGGGTGGAAAGACATTCCGCTGCCTTCCAGGCGCCTCAACTGAAAAGCGTGACCTGCCAGCCAATGTGCAACATGTGCGCAAAGTCGCCCTTGGTGAAACACCAGACAATCTCTATTGTGCAAGCTATGTCCGGGCAATTGCCAGGCACATTAATAGTAATTACTCATTAGATAGTAATAGCGAAGCAGAGCAGAGGGATTCTGCACCACATGTTCTAATTATCGATGAAATCAACAGGGGAAATATCTCCCGAATCTTTGGGGAATTAATCACGCTACTTGAAGCCAGCAAGAGGAAGGGCGAATCAGAGCAGCTATCGGTAACTTTACCGTACAGCAAGGAGACCTTCACTATCCCAAACAATCTCTATGTGATAGGAACAATGAATACTGCCGATAGCAGCCTGGCCAAAGTGGATATCGCTCTTCGTAGACGGTTTAGCTTTGAAGCCTGCTTACCAAATTCAAATCTCTTATCCGAACTTATCGTAGACGGCATCAATGTAGGAAGGGTCCTGGAGACAATAAATAAGCGCATAGAAATCCTGTTTGACAGGGATCACTGTATTGGCCATAGCTATTTCATGAAACTGAATAAGGATAGCGACGTATACGACTTGGCGAAAATTTTTGGGGATAGCATATTGCCATTACTGGAGGAGTACTTCTTCGACGACTGGGAGATGATCCACCGAGTATTAGGTGACCATCTAAAGGCGCACGAGGAACTACGATTCATCATTGAAAGATTCAGTAATTCTGAATTGCGCTCACTGCTTGGCGACGACTGGTTAAATGACGTACAAACTAAAAACCAATGGCATCTTAATCAAGCCGCACTATATATGCCTGAGGCTTATATTGGAATCTACGACAATAACCTGAACACCGTCGACTATGTCGAAGAAACGGCCCTGGATATGGCCTGACTATGGTGCCTTATATTGTTCGGGAGTATGGACTGCTATCTCGTTCGGCCGAGGTACGGTTGGAGCAGAACCCAATTGATCGCCAGGCGATACCGGCCTCGGCTTGGGACTGGCTATTAGCGGAATGTTGCGGAGATGGGCTGCACAAGCAGCTGGTGCGTCCTCGCAAGGTAGGCGGCAGTGTCTACCTACAAGTGCTTAATTATGCCGGAGTAATCACTACTCCGTGTGGGACGCAGCTGGAAATCGTGCCTAAGAGCTTCGCTAGCAACAACTGGTTAGCACTGGCTCGCGGACGCAAAGTTCTTCTAAAGATGCTTAACCGAGTTTACGACCTTAAAGTACGCGAGTTTGATCTAGGCAACTTAGAGCTATTCGATGGTCCGCTACACGAGATATTGATTGGCCACTTTCTAAACGAAGTAAAGGCGCTTATCCGGCAGGGCGCGCGGTCGAGCTATCGAGACAACATGTCCGAGCTTTCCTTCTTACGCGGCCGACTGCGAACCTCCGATCAGCTTCGACAACCACCTTCACGCCAGCATAAGTTTCAGGTTGAATATGAGGAGTTCTCTCGAAACCGGCCGGAGAACCGCCTAATTCGGTCATCTTTGGCGCATGCGTTGAAGTGGTCGAAAATCACGGCAAATCAGCGTCTAGCTCGGGAGCTTATATTTGCTTTCGACGATATCCCTACGTCGAAGGACACCAAAGCGGACTTTAGAAAATGGCAAAGCGACCGCACAATGCAACATTACAAACCTCTAAAGTATTGGTGTGAGCTTATTCTCGAAGAGAGGAATCCACGAATGCTGGCGGGGAAACACTTTGGCCAGTCATTCTTGTTCCCTATGAATGAGCTTTTCGAGCGTTATGTTGGCTCAGTACTCCGCAGCCAATTGCGGCCAGGTTTTGAACTTAAGGAGCAAGCATCTAGCAAGTATTTGATTGAATCCTATAGCGGAAAACCTGCATACCAGCTGCGGCCCGACATATTAATCCTCAATAATAAGCGATTTCACTCAGTCTTGGATTGCAAGTGGAAGATTCTCTCTCAGTCGAGCACATCACGATTTAGGAGCAGCGTAGATGACGCAACCGCTAGTCAAGGTGATCTCTATCAGCTTTTTGCCTACGGCCATAAGTATTTAAACGGGGAGGGGGCTACCTATCTCATTTACCCCCATCAGCCCGGCCTTGAATTAGTTTCCGAGCCAATGGAATATTCAGATAGACTGCAAGCGTTCATGATTCCGTTTGACTTAGAGACCGATAGGTTCTGCGGTCTTCCGCCGGACTTCATGACAACTCCTAATATCGACTTATCCGTCTCAAATTAACAGTAAGTTTTTTTCGATGCCAGAAGCCACAAACTTCTGCCCTGGGCGCATTTGCTAACTGCCTGTCAAGGCATCGCGAGGGGCGAATATCCAGCCTTCGGCAGCCGGCGTAGCCTCATCCGGCTGGTACAAGGCCTCAGGCTGAAAGTGGTAGAGCCACGCCACCAGGGCGCAGAGGAGCGCATCGCGCTTGTCCTCGTGGTTAATGCCGAACCTATAGCCTGTTGTGTGCCAAGTATCGGCCTGAGTATTAGCTACTGCATTGCGATAGGGCTGCAACAGCTTCCGGACCAGGGCCGAGGGCTTACAGGCGGCCGGGTAGGCTTCGATTGCTGTGAGGGTGTTGCCACTGGTCCAAACGCCTGTGGCGGGGTTCTCGGGTGCGAAGCGGGCCAAGGCATGCATGCCCTTGGTGGCCTGGCTGCCGATCATGTCCTTGACTGGTGACAGCGGCGTCAGGCCACGCTGGAATAGCATGCGCTCGGTGTGACGGAACAGATAGGGGTTGTCCGCAGATGCCCCGACCGGGCCTGCCACGCCATCGCCAGCAATCAACTGCCGGAAGGCTTGTGAGAAACCCAGTGGAGTGTCGATGGCCAGTGTTGCGGTTACCGAGTTGTCGGGCACCTCGAGCTGACAGCACTCCAGTAATGCCCGGATCCACTCCCGCGTATCGCCGGCCTCGTTGATCACTTTGCGCAGGTTGCCACGCCACGGCTGACCGAGGATATTACGCTTGCTGTCCAGCACGACCAAGGCATCACGGCTGTTGGCGTTGCGGTCACAGTTCCAACCGCCAACATCCCAGCCGATAAACAGGGGGCAGGAATGAGTAGTCTCGAGTATCACATCGGAACCTTGTTAGCTGCGCATCAACCGATTACAGGTAGAGTTCATACTCTCGTAGGGCTTGTGAAGCATTTATTTTCCTTCTTATTATTCAAGGCCGGCCCAGCCACTCCCCGCAACGCTTGGAACTCCAAGCAATAAGGGCAGATTAATACTCGCGCCACGGCAACGCAATTCTGTGATTGAAGTCACTTCATATTGTTAGAGCATGCCCGTTTTCACTGCATGAACGCCAATCCAGGGAACACCTGTGTTACTGAGCGGATCCAAGTGTCCACGAGATTAGCGGAAACCAGTGTTGATTCAGCTCAAATTAAGGTTGAATTCCGTAACCTCCGCCACAAGCTTCATTCGTAAGGCAGCTGTGGCATTGCACTGAGCTGTAATTACGAATAGTTATAAAACTTTACGTTCCTCCAACCATAAGGAGCCTGACTATGAAAAAGGCAATCCCGTATCTGGTAACAAGCCTCGTACTATCCGCCCCGGCTCTGGCCCAGCAGCCCGACGCCGCCGGCAAGGAGATGAAGGAAACCAAGATCCCGGCCGAGGCCCAGGCCCGCATGGACGAGAAGCGCGCCATGGCCGAACAGAAACGCATGATGGCGGAGCAACAGCGACTGAAGGCCGAGCAGATGCGTGAGGAGGCCATGGAAGAAGGCAAAGTCTCGGAAGAGAAGCGCATGGAAGGCAAGAAAAAGCGCATGATGGCCGAAAAGAAGACCGAGATGATGCACGACGAGCACATGATGGCCGGGAAGAAGGCTGAAATGATGCACGACAAGCACATGAAAGGCGCCAAGGACAACAAGGGCATGACCAAGCAGGCCGAGAAGAAGGCCGGGCAGGAGCGCAAGGAACTGGGCAAAGGCTCCGAGCAGGGCCAGGCGGCCCGCGAGGAGAACAGCAAGAAGTGGTGGCAGTTCTGGAAGTAAGCGCCACCTAACCGTGGGGGTCGCCGCTGAGGCGGCCCCTTGCCCTCAACTCAGATGACTCCAAATCTGTCCACTCCTATCTGGGTGACCAAGTATGGGCTGCCAATTAGTCCCGGACTAGGCAAGCGTTTCTGTGGTGACGCACTGTAACCATGAAAGACATATGAGATCAGGGCTCCGAGGCGTCCAGCTCAGCCAACAAGTCGACCGCCTCCTTGGCCTGGGCATCGGTGTGCGCCCAGTTGACCACCCGGTTTAGAAAAAACCGCGCGTCCTCCTTCAGGCCTGCCTTCATCGAATATTCTCCCGCCAAGATATTAGCCGGCAGACTCACAGGGTTCAGTTCGAGTATCCGTGCGATTTCATTCATCGCCGATTGTTTTCGACCTAGCGCCCAGTAGGCTTCGACCATCAAAGCACTCGCACCATAAAGCGCCTCTTGCTCTCGTGCGATTTCCAGGTGCTTCAGAGCTTCCGCAAGCAGTGCCTCGCTACTGTCAACTCTCTTTTCCGCAAGATCCAGCAGTGCATGCCCGAGGTAAGCATGGCCTGCACCGCTCAACGACGGGGCTTCTATAAGCCTCTCGATCAGCTTCTCTTCCTGCCCTACTTCCTCCGACGCATGGCCCTCGATAATGGCAAGCGCCGCACGACCCTCGCCATCAATCGAATCCTCATATTCGCGCAGCAGATCTCCGGCATATTCCCACTCACCTATGGCAACCGCCAGCCGGACCTTTACATTGATCTCATCCCGAAGACTAAGCTCGTTAATGTCTATTTCGGGTTTGAGTTCGCTTACTGGTATGGAGAGAGCGTTCCATTTTCTCTTTGCCGCATAGCGGCGAAGATCGTTGTATACAGCCTTTGCATCCACACCCAGTTCTTCGAAGAGTACATCCGCATTCCTTTCTCCTTTGGTGTACCGCAGAAGATAGCGTTTGAAGGGCGCAGAGTAATCATCCATCCCATTCGCGGCGCCCAATATCATCCGGTGGGCGAGCAACCATGCAGCGGCATAAAAGCGCGCCGTATATCGGCCATCCTTAAACAACTCCCCGGGTTCAAGCAGGTGCTCTACTGGCAGCATTGCATAGTAATCCAGCGCGCTGCGCCGACTGTGCGGCACACCTCCAATGATCGCACTTCCGTCACTGAATTCCAGCGTTGAGTAAAAGTCAGCCAGTCCCTCGCTATACCAACGTGGATACACGAAGTGGCCCATTCTGTTGGTGAGAAAGTGAATATATTCATGGAAGAAGATCTCGTCCTTTCCACTGGGCCCCACCACCATCAACGGGTACCCCAGGCGGTCTCGATAGAACCCGGCGATGCTATTTTTCCGCGTAAACTTGCGCAGCGTCCACTCACTCTGGAACAGATAAATCTCAAAAGAGACAGCTTCTGTACTTTTCGGGATTGAGAGTAGCTTGTGGATAGTCGCCTTGAACATTTCAAAGCGCCGGATCTTTTTAAGGACGCTTTCTTCGGAATAGTCCGAATAAACAATAAAATTATCTGACTCATACTTTCGCCACGTAGACGCCGCAATTTCAGAGGCGGAGAGACAGATCAACAGGGCCGTGGCCAGCATTTGCGTTGTTGCCTTCATTGGCGCCAATCCTTCCGTGTTTTAGTTGTAGTTCCGGAGCCTTGAACAATCGGCGTATCATTCCACCTGTAGGTGGCCAACCCCATCTGCAGTGGTCGTCATTATTCTTCGTACAAGTTAGTCAAGAGAGCCCTGTACTGCAATTCCAACTCCCCCATTACGCGGTCGCCTCCGTACTATCCCTGCTATCCGTACTATCCGTGCTATAGGGAGTCTATGCCCCAGACGACGTCCTGCTGAAGCCCTTCTTCTTGTTTGGTTCTTTGTCGCCCTCACCGATCCCTGTCTTTTCCTTCTCCTCCCCCACCGTGCATACTCCCCTCACACTGGAACTGCTGAGGACGCACCATGCAACTGACTCCCTTTCACCTGGCCATTCAGGTCCGTGATATTGCCGAGGCCCGCGACTTCTACGGCCGCAAGATGGGCTTTGCCGAGGGCCGCAGTTCGGACCAGTGGGTGGACTGGAACTTCTTCGGTCACCAGCTGGTGACCCACCTGAACCCGGCCATCGGCCGCGACGGCCAGGTGCCGGCCATTGCCAACTCCGTGGACGGCCACGGGGTCCCGGTGCCGCACTTTGGCGTGGTGCTGCCGTTTGACCAGTGGCAGGCGTTTGCCGTGCGGGCGCGGGGGTTTGTGGAGGCGTTTGTGATTGAGCCCTATATCCGCTTTGCGGGGCAGCCCGGGGAGCAGGGGACGATGTTCTTTATGGACCCCAGTGGGAATGCGCTGGAGTTCAAGGGGTTTCGGGATATTGAGGGGGAGTTGTTTGCTAAGTAATGTACTGGGGTGAAGGGTAAGCTCGTCGCCCAAGGGCCTGAACTTTGCGCCCGTGTGGACTGGGGGCTTTGTGGCTGCCTGAATGCCGGCGTCAGCTTCGCTGCTCCGGCGAACCGCCGGTCTGCCGGCCCAGCGGTCTGCCGGCCCAGCGGTCTGCCGGCCCAGCGGTGTGCCGGCCCAGCGGGATGACGCGAGGCGAAGGACTAGCCGGCGATACGCTGGAACAGGCCCGCCAGCTCGTCGAAGCGGGAAAACCGGTGCCCGCCGTCCTCAAATAGGATGGGTTCGATATCGCAGTGGCCGCGGAGCATTTCCAGGGTCCGCGTGCTGTCCAGCACCTCGTCATCCATGGCGAGAACATGGGTCACCAGCTTGCCGGTGTCCTTCACGGCATAGTCCCGGGTCGCTTCGAGATCTTCTGGGGAGACAGTGATGGTCTCGTCAGAACCATACACTCCGTAAGTGCCCGGCTGCAGGGATTGCCAGGGTCGCATGGAGGGATTGATCGCCACCCCCGGCACCCCGAACCTGCAGGCCGCCCAGCGGCTCCAGAAGCCACCGAACGAGGTTCCCGCGAAGGCGACGATATTGTCCGCCCCGTGCTCTTCCACCACGCGTTTCAGGGTGGCTGCGGCAATGGCCGGGTGGTGCGGCTGGTAGTCCAGCCCGACCACCTCGATGCCCGGCAGGGCGCTACGGAGGGTTTCAACCTTGGCGGATTTGCCGGGCAGGCTGCGGAAGCCGTGGAGGTAAAAAAGATAGCGCACTTGTGTATTTCCTGTTTATCCGTTGGTTGAACTTGCTATCTCACAGTACCGACGAGCGCGCCTGCCCCTTTCTTGATGTAGGTTTTCGACAGGCCACTGCTTAGTATGCTCTCGGGATATTCTGCCAATCAGTCAAATTCTCCACAATATCTTCTCTCCGTAAAGTATCCGCGCCAATAACCGCAGCAAAACGATCACACCCATCGATAATAATGCCATCCATGAAAATATTTTGGCTGTCTTATCGCTATCGAATACGACGAGCAAAAACCAGACAGCTATCTCTGGCCCTATAATTAATAGCTTCCTAAAATAATTACAAAATACTTTTTGAGAATGATAAACAAAATATGCGTATACCGCGGAGACAGAGCCTAACTCTTTAACGTGGCGCTTCAGTTTGCCAGAACAAGGCACATTGTCACTTCAGCCTTCTATAAATCATAAATCACTGTGGTTCAATGCACCTGAACAGATAACGGACTATCGAGATTTTCACGATGCACACTTCGGCATGGCTACTTTTATTTTTAGCATTCTCTTCCGCCACAAATAATAATCAGGAATCTGGCATCCCAGTGGAGTTGACGCAACCCTACCTGGAAACGCTCTTCGAACATGCACATAAGAACCCCAGGAGAACATCTGATGACTGGCTCTCCAGAATTGACAATGATATCTCTGCAGGACGACGGGAAAGCCTGGTTAAAACCGCATTAGATTTGGGTTTGGATCTCGAGTTTTTAGCCAAATACGGCTTAGAAAAACACGAAAACGGAAGTTATTCTGCAAACCTCGGTGATCACCCGCAGTGGATCACCATGGCAGACATAGCTCGCTCTGTAACCAGCCGGGGTTATTTAGCTACAAATTCCGAATCCCTGCTGGATCGAGGAATCCCGAAATCCGATCTCGATATATTACTGGAACACTCCGAAAGCAATTCTTATATGTCAGTCAAATTTACTGCAATGCTGAGCTTTCTATCAGAGGCAGAGAAGTATATAGAGCTTATCCGAGGACCAGGTGATCACGAACAACTGTTTACAAAGCTTCTGCTGTTAAGCAACCAGATACAGGCTGATTATGAACAAGAGTGGGCCTTCAACCTTCTTAACCGGCTGACCAAACGCACGCGGATGATACTTCTGGAAGAGGCCCTGTCAATTCAGAAAATAAAGAAGTTTTCGAATGAAGGTTTAAGTCATCAGGAAAAGAAACATGCCCTTTTCCGATCGATAACCTCAGAAAAAATTAAAAAACAGCTACACCAACAATTGAATCATCTGAATGGCAGGACAAACAATGACGATTAAATTGATTAGAGCACTACTACCGATAACCTTCTTGTTCCTGGCAATTAATGCCGATGCTATTGTGACGGTCACCGCAGATGGGGATCTCAAGCAAGTCAGCGGGAGCCAGTACAGCCTGTTTTCATCCACAACGGCTTTTTCTTCAATCCCTGGCCTTTATGTCTCCGCCACCACGGGCTTCGACTTCAAGTGTCCGTTCAATGGAGCTGGTCCGATTAGAGGGAAAGACAGAGGTATTGCGCTTAACGGTCTTGAAATTGGAATCGTCCACTCAAAGAACCAGAATCCTGGCTATACACAATGGACCGGCGGCACTGCTGACTGTACTCACAATTTTCGGGGAACAGGAGACGCCGGCAGCACTACAGCAGGGTTTTCCTATGTAGGTATCGGTGTTGCTTATCAACTTGTAGGCTTTTCCGATGAAGACGAAAGAACTATCGTGAAGACCTTTGTGAAGACACCCCCGCCCCCGCCGCCAATCTGCACACCCTGCCCTAGGTGCCAGATTCCGTAACCTCCGATCATAATAAGTTCTATCTGAAGCGAGATATGAAATGAATAGGAAAAATTTTGTATATCCACTAGCACAAAACTTGATCTGTGCATTTGTTCTGGCTTGCCCGGGTGCCTGGGCATGCTATACCGATCCGCTGATTATTGACCTGGGAAGGGATCGCCTGAAGCTTGCGGATAAAGGAGTGGGTGTAGCGTACGACTTTATGGGTTGGGATCTTCCCGCACCCGTGCAATGGGTTAAAGCCGAGGGCAATGAGGCATTCCTGGTCCGTGACCACAATCAGAATGGCATCGTTGATAATGGCCAGGAGCTCTTTGGCGACAACATACGCCTGCAGGATGGGAGCGGCATGGCGAGGAATGGGTTCCAAGCCCTGGCTCAATTTGACCTCCCATTACTAGGCGGAAACGACGATGGGCTGATCACTGCCGACGATGTTATCTGGCACGAACTCGCTCTTTGGTTGGATATCGATGGAGATGGAGTTTCCACAGATAACGAAATCATCACACTGGAAAGTCAGGGCATAAAGGCATTTGACATTATTCCCAATATCATTAATCGCTATGACCGTGCAGGAAATCGTATCTCGCTCTGGGATTGGGTTCACGCGGAACGCATCGATAGGAAGGGAAAAGTAAAAGCAGTGAGATATAAAATGTATGATGTCACATTCGCTCCGCTACCCTCGGAAGCCTGAATTTCGCTGGTTGTGCACTTGCACGCTTAACCAAGTGTATGTAGCCGGAGCTGCTTGGAGCGTATTTTCTGCGTATAGCCTCCCCAATCTACTTGGTACGCCTATAGGAAAAAGCAGCCGCCAAAGGGCGGCAAATAGCCCTTTGTGGCTATTTACGCTTTGTGATCCAGTTGGCACTTTTGGAGGTGTTCACCGTAACCGTGAGCAGACAGGAGTGTTATCTGGACAGGGAAGTTCACCCTGATGGCGGGATAAAGGAATATCTGGCCACCGCCTACTGAAGCAAACCTGCAGAATTTTACCGGGGCATTTATTGCCCCGGTTTTTTATTCACCCGGCTTCCAGGAATTCCCCCGCAATAACCCTGCATCCACCTGGCTGTCATGCCGGCGTCGCCGGCGTGGGGCTTATCGCTCTGGCGGAAACAATAATTTTGGGGAAGCAATTGTGCATTCGAAAGGTACCAATTCCGCACTACCGCGCTTCGAAAGCCTCACTTTTAAAGGTGAGGTTTTTTATTCTTTTCCTCGTTACGCCCGCATCCGTTCATATTCGACACCTTGTTTCTTTTTCGTGCGTCCCGCTACTTTTCCGTTTCCCAATCAAATTTTAACTGCATCACACTCCCTGGCATGCAGATCAACTTTTATTACTTTGTCTATCTTCCTCTGTTCCGCGTCGCCGCGCTTTTGATCCGCCCCGCCGAATTGGCCAGTGCTTCAACTGCCCGCCGCTTACTCGATTGCTAACTTGGTGCGCGCACCGCACCAATTGGAGGCGGTGCTTTGAAAATAAAATCGAGGAAATCGAGTATGCACAGCGATAAGAGAAATAAATGCGTGCTGTTCGGCGCGGCGATGCTGGCATCGTCCCTGGCCTTCGGGCAGCAATGCCAGAGTCCCACTCCCGTATGGGAAGACAATTTCGACGGTACCGCCCTGGACACCACCAAGTGGGAACCGATGATCGGTGACGGCTGCACCTACGGGATCTGCGGCTGGGGCAACAACGAGCTGCAGTATTACCAGGCCGAGAATGCCGTGGTAGAGAACGGCATCCTGACCATCACTGCGCGCAAGGAGCGGGTGAAGAGCAAGGGCTATACCTCCGCGCGCCTGCGCACCGCCAACATGCCCAATGGCGGCGAGTGGACCAACGGCCGCTTCGAGGCACGCATCAAGCTGCCGGACGGCGCCGGCATGTGGCCGGCCTTCTGGATGCTGCCCACCGACCCGGACGTGGGCTGGCCCACCAGCGGCGAGATCGACATCATGGAGTCCACCGGCCAGGCGGACGAGTATGTATCCGGCACCCTGCACTACGGCCAGCCCTACCCGGACAATTCCTTTACCGGCAACCGGCTGCTGACCCAGCCCGAGCCCTGGTCGGCCGACTTCCACACCTATGCGCTGGAGTGGGAGCCGAACGAGATGCGCTGGTATGTGGATGACCAGCTGTACGCCACCCTCACGCCCCAGGACCTGACGGATTCCTCCTACTGGACCTTCGAGGATTACCAGTACCACTTCCTGCTGAACATGGCGGTGGGCGGCAACCTGGGCGGCCCGGTGGATGACTCGGCGCTGCCGCAGACCATGCAGGTGGATTACGTGCGCGTGTATGACCAGGGCCAGCCGGCCATCACCGGCGACCGCATTGTGGAGAACGGCTCCACCACCACCTATTCCGTGGCCGGTACCGTGGGCGGCAACCCGGGCTTCAGCTGGAGCCTGCCTGCCGATGCCACGCTGGTCTCCGGTGCCGGCAGTGACACCATCACCGTGCAGTGGGGCAGCAATGGCGGCGACGTGGCGGTGAGCGTGAGCGACAGCTGCGGCAGCGCCGACCTGAGCCTGCCGGTGTACGTGGCACCGAAGCTGGTACAGGAGCAGGTGCTGGATGACTTCGAGGCGAACCGCCAGCTGGCCTACACCACCGCCGACGGCACCTTTGTGCAGGACGCGGCCAACCCGGCCCCGGACGCCACCAACGGTTCCGCCACCGTGGCCATGTACACCCGCGATGCCGCGGCGCAGTATGACGTGATCATCGCCGACACTACTGCCATCCCGGATGCGGACCCGTTCCTGGCCGGCAACAAGGCGTTCTATATGGACGTGTTCACCAGCGCCGCCCCGGGCACGCAGATCCTGGTGCAGCTGGAGGACAGCTCCACGGCCACCGCCACCAACTACCCCACCGGGCGCCATTCCAAGTACGCCGCCTACGTGGGCGAGGGCAGCGGCTGGCAGCGGCTGAAGTTCGAGCTGGACGACCGCATCGACGGCGGCACCCCGGCCAACGCGGTGGACAGCCTGGTGATCCTGTTCGACCCCAACACCTTCAATGGCGACACCTACTACTGGGACAACTTCGATATCTACGGCCTGGACGGCAGCAGCAACCAGGCACCCGTTGCCAGCGGCAGCGGCAGCTGTGACGGGCTGGGCTGCAGCTTCGACGGCAGCGCCAGCACCGATGCGGACGGTTCCATCGCCAGCTACGCCTGGGACTTCGGTGACGGCAACAACGGCAGCGGTGTCGCGCCCTCACATACCTATGCCGTGAGCGGTACCTACACCGTCACCCTGACGGTCACCGACGACCAGGGTGCCACCGACCAGGACAGCTTCGATGTCACCGCCAGCGACGGCGCGGCGGCCACCACCATGTATGTCTCCAGCGTGGTGACCGGCACCCAGTCCGCCGGCCGCGGCCAGAAGTACGCCACCGCCACCGTGACGGTGCTGGACGACCTGGGCCGCGGCGTGGGCGGCTTGACCGTGACCGGCAACTTCAGCGGCACCATCACCGAGACCGGCGCCACCGCCACTACCGATGCCAGCGGCATTGCCACGGTGGTGAGCTCCGCCAGCGCCGGCGGCAATGTGCAGGTGGGCTTCTGCGTGAGCGACCTGGCCGGCGGCAACCTGAGCCACGACACCAGCGCCAGTGCGGGGCTGTGCCAGTAACGGCTGGTTGATACGGGCGGGCCCTGTGTCCGCCCGTGTAAAAAAATAAAATTTGGTACCACAGGATGTGCCTGTGTGGGCCCTGTCTCCGGCGCTGCCGGGGCAGGGCTTTTTTTGTTCCGTTCCGGTAAGGGATCGCGTCGGTAAGGTATCGCGGCCAGCGGCCGCTCCCACAGGGGAAAGCGCTGCGCGCCTCGGCAATAAATTTCTAAAGGCCATCCATTTAATGGAACTTTATTTCCGCAAGATATTTTCCCGTTTTCTGCCCTTTATTTCCGTCGGTACCGCCCTTTCTTTCCCATCGGGTCCCCGGTGGGTGAATTCTGTTCGCCAGTGCACCCTGCACCCTTTTGGTTCATAACGGCGATGATGCACCCAAATCGGGCCACACTGCCGTGCATTTGATCCGCCCCGACGCTTCGACCCGTGTCGCCACCACTTTTCTTTTTTCCCGCTGATAACTTGCTTGGTCGCATGGCAGCGGTCGTGGGCTGTGCAGATAATAATGACTTCGAGGAAATCGAGAATGTACAGCGACAAGAGAGCGAAGAGCGCCATCTTCGGCGCGGCGATGCTGAGTTCATCCATCGCCATCGGGCAGCAATGCCAAAACCCCGCCCCCGTTTGGGAAGATAATTTCGACGGTACCGCAGTTGATACCACCAAGTGGGAAGTAATGATCGGCGATGGCTGCAGTTACGGCATCTGCGGCTGGGGCAACAGCGAGCTGCAGTCCTACCAGGCCGACAATGCCACCGTAGAAAACGGCATCCTGACCATCACCGCGCGCAAGGAGCGGGTACAGAGCAAGGCCTACACCTCCGCGCGCCTGCGCACCGCCAATATGCCCAACGGCGGCGAGTGGACCAACGGCCGCTTCGAGGCGCGCATCAAGCTGCCGAACAGCTCCGGCATGTGGCCGGCGTTCTGGATGCTGCCCACCGACCCGGCCGAAGGCTGGCCCATCAGCGGTGAGATCGACATCATGGAGGCCACCGGCCAGGCGGACATGTTCGTGTTCGGCACCCTGCACTACGGCGAGCCCTACCCGAACAATTCCCACACCGGCAACAAGGTGCTGAGCCAGCCGGAGCCCTGGTCGGCCGGCTTCCACACCTACGCGCTGGAATGGGAACCCAACGAAATGCGCTGGTATGTGGACGACCAGCTGTACTCCACGCTCACTCCCGATGACCTCACCGATGCGTCTTACTGGACCTTCGAGAACTACCAGTACCACTTTCTGCTGAACCTGGCCGTGGGCGGCGACCTGGGCGGTCCGGTGGATGATTCGCAGCTGCCGCAGACCATGCAGGTGGATTACGTGCGGGTGTACGACTACGGCCAGCCGAGCGTAGTGGGCGACCGCATTGTGGACAACGGCGAGAGCACGACTTATTCCGTGGCCGGGGCCATCGGCAACGGCGCCAGCTACAGCTGGTCCGTACCGGCTGACGCCACCCTGGTCGCCGGTGCCGGCACTGATACCGTAACGGTACAGTGGGGCAGCAACGGCGGCGACCTGGCCGTGAGCGTGACCGACGACTGCGGCAGCCGCAGCCTGTCCCTGCCGGTGCACGTATCACCGCAGATGGCGCAGGAGACGGTACTCGATGACTTCGAGGCGAACCGCGAGCTGGGCTACACCTACTTCGATGGTACCTTCCTCGCAGACGCGGCCAACCCGGCCCCGGACGCCACCAACGGTTCCTCCACCGTGGCGAGCTATACCCGCTCCGCGGCGGCCCTGTACGACGTGATCGCGGCCGATACTGCTGCGGTTGCGGATGCGGCGCCCCTGCTGGCGGGCACCAAGGCGTTCTATATGGACGTGTTCACCACCGCCGCCCCGGGCACCGAGATCCTGGTGCAGCTGGAGGACAGCAGCCAGGCCACGCCCGACAACTACCCCACCGGACGCCACTCCAAGTACGCGGCCTATGTGGGCGAGGAAGCGGGCTGGCAGCGGCTGAAGTTCCAGCTGGCCGATCGCATCGACGGCGCCACGCCGGACAGCGCGGTGAACAGCCTGGTGGTGCTGTTCGACCCGAACAGCCTCAACGGCGACACCTACTATTTCGATAACTTCGATATCTACGGTGCCGCGACCGGTGGCAACCAGGCGCCCACGGCCAGCGCCAGCCACAGCTGTGACGCACTCAGCTGCAGCTTCGATGGCAGTGCCAGCGCCGACAGCGACGGCTCGATCAGCTCCTACCAGTGGGACTTCGGTGACGGCGCAACCGCAACTACCGCCACCGCATCCCACAGCTACGCCGCGGCGGGCACCTACACCGTGACCCTGACCGTGACCGACGACCAGGGGGCGAGCGACCAGACCAGCTTCGACGTAAGCGCCAGCGACGGCGCCGCAGCCACCACCATGTATGTCTCCAGTGTGGTGAACGGCACCGCATCTGCCGGCAAGGGCCAGAAGTACGCCACCGCCACCGTGACGGTGCTGGACGACCTGGGCCGCGGCGTTAGCGGCGTGAGTGTGAGCGGCAACTTCAGCGGCGACATCACCGAGAGCGGCGCGACGGCGACCACCGATGCCAACGGCATGGCCACCGTCACCAGCTCCGCCACGGCCGGTGGCAATGTGTCCGCCAGCTTCTGTGTCACCGACCTGAGCGGCGGCGGCCTGAGCCATGACACCGGGGCCAGTGCCGGCCTCTGCCAGTAAAAAGAATGCTACCGGGTGGGCCCCAACCCACCCGGATTGCATGATGAGGTAGTTTCTCTTTTGATCTTTGGGCCCCGTTTCCGGCTTTGTGCCGGAACGGGGCCTTTTTTGTTCTATGGAGGGGGGAGCGAAACTGTTCCAACGGCATAGACGGCAGGCCGGTGCCGGCCCGCTCACGGTGGGCCGCTAGTAACCGGGCTTCAGTGACACCGTCTTGAGCTCTTCATTCACCCGCCGCTGAAACCAGGCCGGACCAACCCACGAGTACAGCACGATCGCCAGCCAGCCGTAATGCACCAGTGAAGACCACTGCCCGTGGCCGGTGTCGTCCAGCACCTGCGATGTGAGCTGGAACAGCAGGAAGCCAACCACAAGGATCAGGATGGTGCGGCTGTTGCCCCCGGACACCAGCCATGAATTTGCGCGGAACCATAAGCCGAACAGCGGATTCCGGCGCGCCTTCACCGAGGACAGCAGGTACAGGGCCTGCTCGTCGGAGGAGTCCTGTTGCAGCGCCCAGATCGCATGGTCGTAGGCTTCGTCCGTCTCGCCCTCGGCCAGCAGTACCTGCCCCATCAGGACCAGTGACTGCTGGTGCTGGGGTTCCACCTGCAGGGCTTCCCGCAGGTATTGCCGGGCCCGCCTGCGGTCACCGCCCTCCAGGTGCCAGCGGGCCATGGCCGCGAGGGTGTCGGGGTCTTCCGGGTCCAGCTCCAGGGCACGCTCGAGGGCGTTGCCGGCCTTGTCGCGCAGGGACAGCATCGAGTAGGCGCGCGCGAGTGCCAGGTGGCAGGCGCCGTTATCCGGTTCCGGGTCCAGTTCCAGGCTCTGGTGGAAATGCGCCAATGCTTCTTTCGGGCGCATCTTCGCGCACAGCACCTGGCCCAGGGCATAGTGGGCAAACGGGCTCTCGGGATCATGCTCGAGCCCCGCCCGCGCCTCGTACTGCGCCGCCACCAGTCGCTTCATGCCGATCAGGCCGATGGCAAGGTAGCTGTGCAGGAAGCTGTTGGCGGGGTCGATCGACAGTGCCTCACGCAGCGTCTCTGTCGCCCCGGCCATGTCGCTGTAGGAATATTGCCGGCGGGCTTTTTCGACCAGCCTCTCGATGGCACTGTTTAACGGATCCATGGCTGCACTCCATTCCAGACGGCCGCGACCAGGTATTGCTGCAGCTTACCGCCCACCAGATAGGCGACCACGAGCAGCGGGATGCCGTTGAACACGGCACCGCCGAAATACTCGTAGAGCTCGAAGGCTGCGCTCTGCTTGAGGTAGATGTAGTAACTGGGTACCAGGGCGAAGCCAATCAGCAGTATCCGGGTGTAACTGTGGGAGAGACCCGCCACCAGTTCACTGCGCACCAGGAAATCCATACCAAACAAGAGCGCAAAATAGCCCAGCAGCCCAAACGCGACTGCCATTATTTCCCGGTTGCGCGTGGGGCTGCCCATCACAGCACTGTTGAATACAGACCATGCCCAGCTGATAAAGACACCGCCAAACATGAAGGATAACAGTGGCCACAGGGGATCTACGGTTAGCCTGGACAGGTTGCCGGGCCGGGGTTCGTCAATAATCTGGTAACCTGCGGCCATATCACTTGCCATGTTTGTTTAAGAAATCGAGTACGTCATTGTACTGGCCCGCCTCGTTGGCATACCGGGCATAGTTCCGCGCCGTGGTGAGCCATTCGACGGTGGTGGGTTTTACCTCGCGGAGTGCCTCGAGGACATGGGCATTGGTCAGTGATTTTTCCTCACCGGACGTGATCGATTCGTCGATTACCTCGTCGATGGCCGTCTCCACCAGGTTCATCAGGTCTGCACCGGAGAAACCGGAGGTGAGCTTCACGACTTTCTCTATGTCGACGCTGTCGCCCCCGGGCCGCTCGCGCAGGAGGCCGCGCAGGATTTCCGCCCGCGCTTGCGCGTCGGGCGGCGGGACAAACTGGATTCGGTCGAAGCGGCCCGGGCGGCGGAAGGCGGGATCGAGCGCCCAGGGCACGTTGGTAGCGGCGAGGACCAGCACACCGTGGTTGTCCTGGGCGAACCCATCCAGTTCGGCCAGGAACTGGCTGACCAGCTTCGAGGACGTTGCCTCGCGGGAATGCTGGCGCTTCGCGGCCAGGGCCTCCACCTCGTCGAAAAATATCACCGCCGGGCTGTTGTTGCGAGCCTGCTCGAAGACGGCGTGCAGCTTGCTTTCCGACTCGCCGATATACATATCGAGGATGTCGGAGATCACCACATTGAAGAAGCGCGCATTGCACTCGCCGGCGGTCGCGCGGGCCAGCATGGTCTTGCCACAGCCGGGGGGGCCATATAACAGAATGCCGCCGCCGACTTTCTTGCGGAACCGGGAAAACAGCGAGGGCTTCTGGTACGGCAGGATGATTCTTTTGCGGATCTGCTTCTTAACATCCTGTAACCCGCCGATGTCGGCGAAATTAATGATCTCTGCCTCCGGCTCCAGGATCCGCGTCAGCTCCGTTACGCTGGTGTCGTCATTGGAAATCACCCGCAGGCGCGCGCCCGTCTGCGCCTCGACATTTCTGGCGCCGAGCTGCGTCGCCAGCTGCGGGTCTTCAAGGGTGGCATTTTCGCTGACCGCAGTGCGGTAGGCTGCTTTTGCCTCCTCCGTGCGCCCCAGCTCAAGCAATACCCGGGCCCGCTGCAGGCCAATGCGGGCCTCGTCGGCGGCCAGGGCTGCCAGTGCGGCCTCCAACCGCCGGGCCCTGAGCAGGGTATCGCCGGCAAACAGCTGGTCGTCCACTGACAGCCGTGACGGGTCGACTTCCTGCAGCTGGTCTGCCGCTGCATCGACGGCACCAGTAGCCAGCAGCGCCCGAGCCAGCGCTATCCTCAAGTCAGTATTTTCCGGCGTTGCCGCGAGGGCGGACTCCAGGCTGCGAATCAGTGTTTCATCCATTGATACTTTCCTCCTTTACCTCCGGCATGAGGTTTTGCCCCGCGTCTTGCGGGCGTGCCTGCTTGTGAAAAGCGACAGCAGCCCGCACGGCAAGATACACAGCCACCAGGGCGCAGAAAACCAGCAGTCGCAGCAGCATGGATGATGTGCCGGGAAGACCGGTGGAAAAAACGATAAAACCGGCAATAAAAACCGCATGCAGGTAGTCCTGCCGGGAGAGATAGTTATGCATTGGCTAATTTTTCTTATGTACGGGGCTTATCCGCGATAGAGACACCGCCCCCTTTTTTCTGCGCAGAATACCCGTGAATGGCGAACAGGCACTGAAGCTAGCACAAATTACCCAAAGTGTCCCATCAGTCGGGAATAGGGGCGCGGGAACGGCGGGCATTACGCACAGGGGCAAGGCCAATATTGACTGTGGGGGATGCGAGCGGTGAGTGCGTCGGGCGGGAGCGGCAGGTGCAGGCTCTGCAAGGGTACTCTGTCTGCAATGGTCCTCTGCCTGCAATGGCCCTCTGCCCAGAGGGGCGGCTCCCGCGAAACCCCGGCCGGGCTCCACGGGAGCCGCGCGGGTCAGGCTTCCGGTGGCTGCTGGCCCGACTTGTTAATGCCCGGGTTGTTAACGCCCGGATTATGGACAAAGTCCTCGCCGCGTGCGGCGCAACCCTTGCCGGTGTCCGGATCGCGGGTGCATTGATAGACGCGCACGTAGTCCACTTCCATCTGTTGCGGGAAGGCGCTCTCGTCGATGCCGGTGTCGTTTTCCTTGCCGGCCCAGTTGCCGCCCACCGCCAGGTTCAGCAGCAGGTGAAACCTGCGGTCGAACGGCGCGTGGGGACTGTCGGGCTGGGCGGTGGAGTACCAGCCGTCGCTGGTCTGGGTGGCGTAATGCACACCGTCCACATACCAGCGGATCTCGCCCTGCTCCCACTCCAGCGCGTATTCGTGGAAGCCGTCGGCGGGGTTGGCGCCGCCCGGCAGGCGATAGGGCTCGCCGCTGTGCACGTTGTCCGGCGCCGGGCCACCATAGTGGAGGGTCCCGTGGACCCGGTCTTCGCCGCCCACATGCAGGTTGATCGCCTCCATGATGTCGATCTCGCCGGAGCTGGCCCACCTGCCGTAGTCCCAGTCGGTGGGCAGCATCCACACGGCGGGCCAGGAACCCTGGCCGCGCGGCAGTTTCGCGCGGATCTCGAAGCGGCCGTATTTCCAGTCGCCCTTGCCGGCGCTGCGCAGGCGCCCCGAGGTGTAGGTGCCGCTGCCGCTGGTATCGGCCGGGTCGTAATCCGGGTGATCGTCCATCACCGCCGGGCCCACCGCATCCTCGCGGATGGCCTTCAGGTGCAGCTGCCCGTCCGCCACCCAGACGTTGTCCGGGTCGTCCACGTAACACTGCGCCTCGTCGTTGCCGCCGCCCCAGCAATTGCGCTCGTAGCTCCACTTGCCGGTATCGAGCTGTTCGCCGTCGAACTCATCACGCCATACCAGGCAGTAGCCGGATTCCAGCGGTGCGGCGAGGCAGTTGCGGGCCCCGGCCGTCCCGGTGGCCGGGGTGGACTGGTCGCCACCGTCGCTGCAGGCGGTGACGGCAGTGAGCGCGGTGAGGGCCAGGCGGCCCTGCCATGTTGCTTTCACTGCTGCTCCCCCGCTGCCCGGTCCTCTTTTGCGGAATCCTCTTCTTCCCCTTCATGGGCTGAATAGGTCAGGCCGAAGCCGTAGGGGAACAGCGGATCGTAGTCTGCGTCGCCCTTGTTGATGGGAATCTGCTTGAGGTCCTTCGGCCAGGTGACCGGCAGTTTGCCGGTGGGGGCGTAATCGCCGAACAGCACGTCCGCCACGCCGGCGCCCTCGGAACCCGGCAGCCAGGCTGCCACCAACGCATCCCATTCGGGCAACTGGTCGGCGATCAGCAGCGGGCGGCCGGAGACCAGCACCACGACAGTGGGGATATCCGCGGCCTGTACTTTTTCCAGCACCGCCAGCTGCTCGTCGGCCAGGGTCAGCGGCTTGCACAGTTCGCAGGGGGCCTCGCGGTAGTCGCCCATGCCCTCGGCATAGGGCTGCTCGCCCACCACCACCACGGCCAGGTCGTGGCCCGCGGCGCCTTCACCCTCTGCGCTGTAGGTGACCGGACCGCCGGCGACGTCCTTGATGCCCTCGAGGATGGTGGTGCCCTCGGTGATCTCCCCGGCCTTGCCCTGCCACTCGATGGTCCAGCCACCGGACTGCAGGCCGATATCGTCGGCGTGGGCGCCGGCGACGAACACCTTCTTGCCCCTGGCCAGCGGCAGCAGGTCACCGTCGTTTTTCAGTAGCACCTGGGATTCGCGCACCGCCTGGCGGGCCAGCGCGCGGTGGTCCGGGTGGCCGAGCAGTTCACCGGCCTGCGGGCCGTTGGCCAGCGGCGGCAGCGGGTTGTCGAACAGGCCCGCCTGCAGCTTGGTTTTCAGGATGCGGGTCACGGCATCGTCGATACGCTCCATCGACACCTCGCCGGCCTCCACCGCGGCGGTGAGGTCGGTGATGAACTGCTGCCATTTCTCCGGCTCCATCACCATATCCACACCGGCATTCACCGCGCGCACCACGCGCTCGCGGTTGGTGTCCGCGGGGATTTCCTTCAGAGCCTCCCAGTCGGAAATGGTGAAGCCGTCGAAGCCCAGTTCTTTCTTGAGCACGCCGGTCACCAGCGCCTTGTGCTCGTGCATTTTCTTGCCGTTGACGCTGCTGTAGGAAATCATCACGGTGCCCACGCCGGCGTCGATCGCCGGCAGGTAGGGGGCGATGTGCTGTTCGCGCAGCTCCTCGTCGGACACCCGGGTATCGCCGCGGTCCATGGCGTAGTCGGCATCGCCGGTGCCATAACTGGTGCCGCCGTCGCCGACCCAGTGCTTGGCGGTGGCGACAATCTTGTTATTGGCCAGGGTATCGCCGCTCATGGGGCCGCCCTGCAGGCCGAACACCAGCGGCTCGGCAAACTCTGCCACCAGTTGCGGGTCCTCGCCGAAGCATTCGTAGCTGCGGCCCCAGCGCTCGTCACGGGTCACGCACAGGGTGGGCGCGAAGGTCCAGCTGACGCCGGTGGCGGCCACTTCGCGGGC
The DNA here is from genome assembly GCF_021729035.1 of Microbulbifer sediminum. Taxonomy (GTDB): domain Bacteria; phylum Pseudomonadota; class Gammaproteobacteria; order Pseudomonadales; family Cellvibrionaceae; genus Microbulbifer; species Microbulbifer sediminum. The sequence continues at coordinate 433,744 of NZ_JAJSAP010000003.1, forward strand.
GGTGGCATCGCCGATCTTCTGTGCCAGTTCGGGATTGCGGGTGGCGCCCAGGCCGATGTTGTGCGGGAAAATAGTGGCGCCCACCACATTGCTGTGGCCGTGCACGGCGTCGGTGCCGTAAATGATGGGGATGCCCAGGCGCGTGGAGGTGGCGGCGTCCTGGTAGTCGCTGATCATCTGCACCCACTCTTCGCGGGTGTTGTCACCGGGGAAGGACCCACCGCCGTTGAGGATCGAACCCAGGTGGTAGTTTTTCACATCTTCCGGGGTGGCGTGGCGGCGTTCAGCCTGGGTCATCTGGCCGACTTTTTCCGCCAGTGTCATCTGCCCTACCAGGGTCGCAACACGGCTGTCGATATCGCCCGCTTCCGGTTTTTCAGATTCTGTTTCAGCCGGTTTCACTGCATCAGGCTCCGCGGTGCAGCCCCCCAGGGCCAGCAGCAGTGCCATCGCACATGCCCCCAGTCGGCCAGAGTTATTGGCAAACATTGTCTCTCCTCCACTGGTCGGCCAGTCCGGGCTGTGACACTGCCGCTGCCCGGCTGGTAATTATTTTTCGTAGTGTAAATCACAATGCCCGGGCGGGAGCCCGGGCATTGCGTGTTGCCAGTCGGTGCCGGCTATGGTTTGTGACCGTTATCAACCCTGGCAGCGGATTTCCGCGTCCTCGGCCGCCTTGGGCACATACTTGATATTGGCCACGGCCAGGTCCAGCGCGCCCTCGCTGCGCAGGGCCATGGCGTTGGATACGCGGCTGAAGTCGGCGCCCTTGTCGACGAAACACTGCAGGTCGATGGACAGCTTCTGCCACTCACCCGGCTGCAGTGCCTGCAGGGCATTCTGCAGCGGCAGTTCCGCGGTGCAGTCTTCGCCACAGGCAATCACGGCATTCACCGGCTGCTCGGGCTTGCTGTCGACGCGGATATCCAGGGTCAGGGCGGCACCCTCTTTCAGGTAGCGGCTCAGGTCCTGGGGCTGTTCCGCGGCCAGCATCACGCTGCCCGGTCGCAGGCCTTTCCACTGGATACGGCGCGCATCCTCCTGGGACTCCATGTCGATGGAGGCCACGGTGATGTTCTCGTCGTCACCGCTGGCGGCGCGGTTACCGGCGACGGTCACCGGTGCCTGGCCGGCCTCGGTGATCTGCAGCTGCCACGGGGAACGCGGGCGGGATACCAGCATCCACGCATCTTCCAGCGCACCGTCGGCATAGGTCTGGCCGTCTTCGGTGAGCTCGTTGCTCACCAGCGATTCCTCACCGTACTGCAGCCCGTAACCCAGCTCGAACAGGGGCTCGTAATCCTGGTGGTAGGGGTTCAGCACCGCCTGGTGCACCTGCTCCGGCCAGCTGAACGGCAGGGTGCCGGTGAACTCATGGCGCACATTGCCCTCGGCGTCGGTGAACAGCACATCCGCCACACCGGCGCCCTCGGAACCCGGCAGCCAGGCGGCCACGAAGGCATCGGAAGCGTTCATTTCCTTGTTCACCCACAGCACGCGGCCGGACAGGAATACGCTGACTACCGGGATGCCCTGGGACTTGAGCTTTTTCAGCAGCGCCAGGTCGGCCTTGGTCGCCACCTGGTATTCCAGGCTGGACAGGTCGCCGTGCCATTCCGCGTAGGGGTTCTCGCCGAACACCACGATGGCCACGTCCGGCTTTTCACCGTTGGCAAAACTGTCGGCGGCAAATTCGCCCTGCTCACTCAGGACCGCTTCACCACCGGCGCCTTTCACGGCTTCCTCGATCCCCTCGAAGATGGAGGTGGCACCGGGGAAATCCTCGCGGGTGGTACCGGTGCCCTGCCAGGTGATGGTCCAGCCACCGGACTGCTTGGCCAGGTTGTCGGCGCCATCGCCGGCGACCAGGATGTTCTGGGTCGGCTTCAGCGGCAGCAGCTGGTCGTTGTTCTTCAGCAGCACCAGCGACTTGCGCACCGCCTCGCGCGCCAGCGCGCGGTGCTCGTCGTTGCCGACGATATCTTTCTTGCCGGCCAGCGGGCGATCGTGCTCGAACAGGCCCGCGCGAACCTTGACCCGCAGGATGCGGCGCACCGCGTCGTCAAGGCGCTCTGCGCGAATCTCGCCGCTCTGCGCCTGGGCCAGGGTGTTCTTGTACAGCTCTTTCCAGTCGGACGGCACCATGAACATGTCCAGGCCGGCATTGATGGCCGCGGCACAGCTGTCCACGGTACAGCCGGGCACGAACTTGTGGCCGTTCCAGTCGCCAACCACAAAGCCATCGAAGCCCAGGCGCTCTTTGAGCACGTCGGTCAGCAGGTATTTGTGGCCGTGCAGGCGGTCGCCGTTCCAGCTGTTGAAGGAGGCCATCACCGCCTGCACGCCCGCGGGCAGTGCGCCGTAATAACCGGCGGCGTGTACCTCGGCCAGCTCTTTTTCCGGCACCTGGTTGTCGCCGCGGTCGATACCGCGCTGGGTGCCGCCGTCACCGATCCAGTGCTTGGCAGTGGCGACCAGTTTCTCGCCGCCGAGGAAGTTCTCGGAGCCTTTCTCGCCCTGGGTGCCCTTGACCATGGCCTCGGCGTAGGCCTTCACCACGGCCGGGTCTTCCGAGTAGCTCTCGTAGGTGCGGCCCCAGCGGTCATCGCGCACGACAGCCACGGTGGGGGAGAAAGTCCAGTCGATACCGGTCACCGCCACCTCGCGTGCGGTGGCCTCGCCGATGCGGCGGATCAGGTCCGGGTCGCGGGCGGCGCCCAGGCCGATGTTGTGGGGGAAGAGGGTGGCCCCCATGACATTGTTGTGGCCGTGCACGGCGTCGCTGCCCCAGATGATGGGAATCGCGGTGCCGCCGTCGGAGGTGTCCATGGAGGCTTCATAGAAAGCCTCGGAGAGGGCATGCCATTCCTGCGGGCTGGCCAGCTTGTTATTGTGCGGGTAGCTGCCGCCGCCGTTCAGTATCGACCCCAGGTGGTACTTCTTCACGTCTTCCGGGGTAACGTACTTGATCTCGGGCTGGATCAACTGGCCGACCTTTTCCTCCAGCGACATCTGCGCCATCAGCTCATCGATGCGCGCCTCGACGGCCGGGTCTTTGGGCAACGCCGGTTCCAGTTTCGGCCATACGCTGATATCGCCACCGGCTGCCTCGACTTGCGCCGCGCCGCTCGCATCGGGTTTTGCATCGCTGGTTGCCGCGCGCTCACCGCAACCGGCAAGGATCGCGCTGCACAGCAACAGGCCAGTGCCCATCTGCCGGGAAAAAGACATGCGTTCTCTCCTCATTTTCTCTGGAACTCTTTTATTCGTACTTTTTGTTCGCACTTGTTTTTATTCGCTGCTGCCCGGGAATGCCGCCGCCCCGTGCAGGGCCGGGAACGGGTGGTGCACCAGGTACACCGGCAGCTCGGCCAGGTAGCCGGACATGGGGCCCTTGGCCCGCAGTCGCCGCTCAAAATCGCTGCGCGCCAGCAGCGGGCGCATCTTCGGCAATATGCCGCCGCCCAGGTAGAGGCCGCCGCGGGCCCCGAGCACCAGTGCCACGTCGCCACAGAAGCCGCCCAGCAGGCCGCAGAAAGTGTTTACCGTGTCGCGGGCCAGCGCACATTCGCCGACCAGCGCAGCGCCGCCGATATCGGCGGCGCTGCGGGCCGGGACGGCGGCATCCCGCACCGCCACCATTGCCCGGTAGATATTTTCCAGCCCGGGGCCGCTCAGCAGGTGCTCCGCGGAGACATGGTCAAACTCGCGGTGCAGGTAGCGGATGATGGCGAATTCCTCGTCGGTGGCCGGGGCGATACTGGCGTGGCCGCCCTCGCCCGGGCGCGCCTGCCAGCCGGCCGCCGTACGCTGCAGGCCGCACACACCCAGGCCGGTACCCGGGCCCACCACGGCGCGCACCGGCTCGCTGTCGGGCAACGGGCCGGTGAGGTTGTCGACTCTTTCCAGGTGGGTGCCATCCAGGCCGGGGCAGGCCAGGGCCAGGGCGGCGAAATCGTTCAGCAGGGAGACGCGGCGATAGCCCAGTGCGTCTGCCAGCGCGGCGCCGGTAAAACTCCACGGCAGGTTGGTCACCGCCACCCGGTCTCCGTCCACCGGCCCGGCCACGGCGATGCAGGCCTCGCCGATTTCCGCCGCCGCGGCAACGGGAATCGCATCCAGGTAGGCGCGGATGGCCTGTTCGAGAGAGGCATAGCTGGCACAGGGCAGGGTGAGGATCTCCTCCACTGTGGCGTCGCCCGGGGAGGTGATGCCGAAGCGGGCGTTGGTGCCGCCGATATCGGCAACGAGCATCCGCTGCCGGCCTGTTATTGAAGTGACCCCGGAGTCGTTTTCCGGTTTTCCTACCTGTATCGCTGCTGCCTGCATATCCGAACCCGCTTACCCCTGTGGTTATCGTTATTTGCGGCCGCCGCGTGTAGCGCACGACCGGCAGCATGACAAAATGCAATTACCCGCGGCCGCTGCCAAGGGGCAGCGGCTGGATAGTCGGCGGGGTGGTCCGAATTCCGGACAAGAGGGAAGCAGCCTGGCCGGCGCTCAGGTGCGGTTGCGCAGCAGCGGCGAGAAGGTGCCGTAGTAAAGGATGTAGCAGTAGCACAGCAGCGGCACCAGGAATGAAAGCTGGATACCGATCTGGTCCGCCAGGATGCCCTGCAGCAGCGGCACGAAGGCGCCGCCGACAATGGCCATGCAGAGAATGCCGGAGCCCTGGCTGGTATGCCGGCCCAGGCCCTGCAGCGCCAGGCTGAAGATGGTGGGAAACATGATCGAGTTGAACAGGCCCACGGCGATGATCGCCCATACCGCCTGCATACCCGATGACATCATCGCCAGCAGGATAAACACCACCGCGCCCAGGGCGCAGGTGGCCAGCATGACGCCGGCGGAGATATAGCGCAGCAGCAGGGCGCCTGCGAAGCGGCCGATCATGGCACCGCCCCAGTAGTAAGACACGTAGCGGGCCGCCTCGCCGGTGGCCATGCCGGCCACGCCCGGCTCGCCGAAGAAGTTCACCAGGAAACTGCCGATGGCCACCTCGGCACCCACATACACAAAAATGCCCAGCGCCCCCAGTGACAGGCGCGGGTGGCGCAGCAGCTGCAGCTTACTGTCGGCACTGGAGCGCACCTGTGCCGGCAGCTGGTGGCCGGGAATGCTGGGCAGGCGGATCCAGGAGAAGAAGGCCACCATCAGCAGCAGGACCACCGCCAGCCAGAAGTAGGGCGCCTCCACCAGTGCTGCCTCCTGGGCACGGAATGCCTGCAGCCCCGCGGCGGTGGAGCGGTCAATCCCCACCGAGACACCGGAGAATATCACCAGGCCACCGAAGAACGGCGCCAGCGTGGTTCCCAGTGAGTTGAAGGCCTGGGTCAGGTTCAGGCGACTGGGCGCGGTGGCGGCCTCCCCCAGCGCAATGACATAGGGATTGGCGGACACCTGCAGAATGGTAATACCGGAAGCCAGGACGAACAGGCCGAGCAGGAACACCTCGTAAACCTGCATGCGCGCGGCGGGGATAAAGATCAGGCAGCCGGCGCAGGCAATCAGCAGGCCCATCACCAGCCCCAGCTGGTAACCCACCCGCCTGAGCAGCTTGCCGGCCGGAATGGAGACGATGAAATAGGCCGCGAAAAAGCTGAACTGGACGAAGATGGCCTTGGTGTAACTCAGCTCGAAGACATTCCGCAGGTGCGGCACCAGGATATCGTTGAGGCTGGTGATAAAGCCCCAGATAAAGAACAGGGAAGTGAGTACCACCAGTCCGGTGCGCGTGGGCACGGTGGCCGACGCCGCAGAGCTGACCGGGGTCGCCACGCTCGCATGGGACCCGCCTATCTCGCCCGTACCGGTGACTAACTCTTTCATCGGGAATCCGGCCTGTTGCACCTTTAAAGCATTATGGAAACAGCCTGGTGAAAACGCGGAGCGGCCGCCTGCGCGAGCCGCCCGCGGGCGCGAACCCGGGGGTTCGCGGCAAAAGTCCTGTGAGACTGCTTTCGTTGGGTCGTTTTTGTCGCGGGGTTACCGCTCTTCTTCTGTCCCGCCACATGGATGGCGGGGGCCGGCAGAGGGCGGGACGACCCTACCCTACTACACCGCGGCACTCTAGCACAGCTACCGGTGGGGCCCGCGGTGCATGGCCAGCCGGTCGCGGTGACCGGGACTGAAACCGCGCCGGACGGGATGAGCCGGCAAAAAGTGTGACCATAACCACCGAAACGGTGCCACTAACCGACAGGGCGGTCCAAAAACCGGACAGGGCGGATTGGCGGTCAGGGACACTGCTGGCCGCCCCCGGGCCCACGGGTTAATATCTGCGCAGTGGTAGCGTACCGCTCACGATGAGAGATACAACACATTATTCGGGCCGCCATGGCACAGACTCCCCCGCAGCAGACGGACCCTTCGGTCAGGCTGCACTCCCAGCGCTGGTTCTGGAAACTGCAGCTGATCAGCTGGCTGGGGATTCTGGTGGTTACCTTCCTGTCCCTGACTTTCTGGCACAGTTCAGTCGAGTGGCCGCGCTTCGAGCCGGGCAACACGCTGTTCCAGTGCTCGGTGGCCTTCCTGCTGTCGCTGCTGCTGCGGCCGATCTTCGATATCGCCTGGGAGACCCCGATCGCCCTGCGCACCTTCCTGTACCTGGTGGCCGTGGCCGTGATCGCCGGCATCTGGACCCTGGTGCGCATGGAAATGTATATCCGCCTGACCGGCGAGCACTCCCTCTGGTCCGAGTTCGGCGGCTGGTACTACGCCTCCCTGTTCGTGTTCCTGTTCTGGAGCGCCCTCTATTGCGGGGTAAAGTATTACCTGCTGCTGGAGCACGAGCACCAGAAGATGCTGGAGGTGGCGGCGGTCCATGAGCGCGAGCAGATCCGGCGCCTGCACGCCGAGGCGGTGGCCAAGGAGGCGCAGCTGAAGATGCTGCGGTACCAGCTCAACCCGCACTTCCTGTTCAACACCCTGAATTCCATCAACGCACTGATCCGCTTCGAGCAGGCCGGCGAGGCCCGGGATATGGTCGTGCGCCTGAGCCAGTTCCTGCGCCACTCACTCACCGAGGACCCGGTACAGAAGGTGAGCCTGGAGCAGGAAATCAATGCCGTGCTGCTGTACCTGGAGATCGAGAAAACCCGCTTTGCCGACCGCCTGCAGGTTGAGCTGGAGATCCCCGACGCCCTGAAAAATGCCCGCGTGCCCAGCATGCTGCTGCAGCCACTGGCCGAAAATGCGGTAAAGTATGCCATTGCCCTGAACGAGTCCGGTGGCGTGATCAAGATCGGCGCGCGCCAGATAGAGGCAGACCAGCCCGGAGATCCCCGGCTGGAGCTGCGGGTCTGCGACTCGGGCAGCTGCGAGGACAATCCCGGAGCGGACGCGCCGGGCCAGGCTTCCACCGGCGTGGGCCTGGCCAACGTGCGTGAACGCCTCAGCACCCTGTATTCCAATAACTACAGCCTCAGCCAGGAACAAAAGGACGGCGGCATGCTGGTACGCATCAGCCTGCCACTCGAGCTGCCTGCCACCGGAGCCGGGGCAACAACACGACGGGAGGTAGTCGCATGACCCACCTGAGAGCGGTGATCGTCGATGATGAACCACTGGCCCTGCGCCTTTTGCAGGCCATGCTCGAGGAACTGCCGGATATCGAAGTGGTGGCCAGCTGCCGCAACGGCCGTGAGGCACTGAACGCGGTGGCCCGCCACACGCCGGACATCCTGTTCCTGGACGTACAGATGCCGGGTATGAACGGTTTTGATGTGGTGAGGCGCTTACAGGGCGATACCATCCCGCTGGTGGTTTTCACCACCGCCTACGACCAGTACGCGGTCAATGCCTTTGAAGTGCATGCGGTGGACTATGTGCTGAAGCCGCTGGAAACCGAGCGCCTGCAAACAGCCCTGTCCCGCGCGCGGGAGCGCCTGCAGGCGGGCCCGGGCCATACCGGCGGCGCCGGCAGTGGCGAGAAGAATCGCCTGCTGGCTTCCATGGAGGATATCGAGCAGCGCGACCAGGCCGAGACCGGCGCAGCGGCCGATGCCCCGCCACGGGAGGGCAAGGCCAAGCTGGCAATCAAGGACCGCGGCCGCATCACCATGATCTGCCAGGCGGACATCGAGTGGATCGACGCCGCCGGCGACTATATGTGCGTACACGCGAGCGGTGAGACCCACGTGATGCGCAGCACCATGAAGGAACTGCAGGAGCAGCTGTCCTCCGACACGTTCAAGCGGGTGCACCGCTCCACCCTGGTCAACCTGAACTTTATCGAGCACATCAAGGTACTGAGCAAGGGCGAGTACCTGCTGACCCTGGCCAGCGGCTCCGAGGTCAAGGTAAGCCGCAACTACCGCCAGCCGATCAAGGAATACCTGGACGCGAGCAGCGGCCAGGCCGCCGCCTCCACCCAGTGAGCCGCCCGCCGGGGTGACTCAGGCACCCCGGCATCTTTCCCCTTTCCTGCGCAATACACCCGGCACGCCGCATCGCCAGCCCGGTCTCGGCCGCGCCTGCTGCCTACAGCTACCACCCATCGCAAGGTGCCCGGGACAACCCCGGTCGCAGCCGTGGGCCGCATCTACGGGGCAAGAATCCCCAGGCATAAAAAAGCCCGGCAAGCTTACGCTGCCGGGCGAACCCTTCTAGGGAGATGACGAAAAGCCTTCCGTTAGCTTTCCATGGCGATACGGTGTCCGCGGATACCGTAAAAGAGGATGTAGAGGTAACAGACGATCGGCAGCACGAATGCCAGCTGGATACCGATCTGGTCGGCCAGCAGGCCCTGCAGCAGCGGCACCACGGCGCCGCCGACAATCGCCAGGCAAAGGATGCCGGAGCCCTGGCTGGTCACCGGGCCCAGCTTGGCCAGCGCCAGGCTGAAGATGGTCGGGAACATGATGGAGTTACACAGGCCCACTGCCAGGATGGCCACCATGGCCAGCTTGCCGCTGCCACCAATAGCCAGGGCCAGCAGCACACAGGAGCCGGCGGCGCAGACACCCAGTACCTTGCCGGCGGGCAGGTAGCGCATCACGACCGCGCCGATAAACCGGCCCACCATGGCGCCGCCCCAGTAGAAGGCCACGTAGTAGGCTGCCTTTTCCTCGGTGAGGGCGGCGATATGCGACTCGGACAGGAAGTTCACCAGGAAGCTGCCGATGGACACCTCGGCGCCCACATACAGGAAGATGGCGATTGCGCCCAGCACCAGGTGCGGGTGGCGCAGGGCGGAGTCACCACTGACGGAGGAAGCCGCCGTGGGGGCGTGGCCATCGATACGGGGCAACTTCAGGAATGCAAAGGTGACCGCCAACGCGGCCAGTGTCGCAGCCAAGATCAGGTAGGGCAGCTCCACCGCCGCGGCACGCTCTTCGGTGGAAAGGTTGCCCTCACCGATGCCGGCGACCGACAGGATCAGGAAGGCGCCGAAGAAGGGCGCCACGGTGGTACCCAGCGAGTTGAACGCCTGGGTCATGGTCAGGCGGCTGGCCGCGCTCTTCTCGTCACCGAGCGCGGTGACGTAGGGATTGGCGGAGACCTGCAGGATGGTGATGCCTGAGGCCAGGACAAACAGCGCAATCAGGAACAGGGTGTAGACCTGCAGGCGCTCAGCCGGGACGAACAGCAGGCAGCCGACCACGGCCACCGAGAGGCCCACCACGATACCGCGCTGGTAGCCGATCGCACCCACCAGTTTGCCGGCGGGCAGGGAGACCAGGAAGTAGGCGCCGAAGAAGCAGAACTGCACCAGCATCGCCTGGGCGTAATTCAGGTCGAAGACACCTTTCAGGTGCGGAATCAGGATGTCATTGAGACAGGTAATGAACCCCCACATGAAAAACAGTGAGGTGAGTGCCACCAGCGCGAACTGCTGGCTGGACTGCGAAGACGAAGGCGCGCTGACCGCTCCCGTCTCCAGGTTTGTTCCCAGTGTTGCCATCTTTATTCTTCCCAGTACATCGTATTTTTTTGTTCGGGCGTTGCCCCCAATCGCGCTCTCATCAATCGCGAAACGTCGGGTAGCATGATTCGGGCTATTTCTATCACGCCGGCGGGCCCTTCCGGGGACGTTTTCGATGAGAAGGATCAAACGGGGGGTAGCAGGGACCGGGATTGGCGCATCAATTCAGGTTACGCGGCATCGGGTATGCACTCCTGTCACGGGGCAGTAGCGCAATCCCTGCTGGGGCAAATTGAAATGACCCGGGTGTCACTGCGGTGGGCCACCCGGGTTGCAGCAGTACCCGGTCAGGCCGGCATAGCCTTGCAGTAGTGGTCAATAAACTGCCGGTGGTCGGGGAGGTTGTCCACCTGTCGGCGGACGCCCTTGCGGATATTGTCGAGGAAACTCTTCAGTTCCTCGTCGCCCATCAAATCCACGATCGGATGGTAGCGCTCCGGCATCATGCCCTGTCCAAGCATTACCTGCAGCCAGGAACTCTCGCCAAAGAGTTCCGGTGGGAATTTAAACACTACCCCGCTCTCGCGGAACATCTCAAGCCGGTGCGCCAATGAATCCGGGATTGGCATCGAGCGGCAGTAGCGCCAGAACTTGCTGTCCGTGCGGTCGGTAACGTTGTAGTGGAGGATAATGAAGTCGCGGATGTTCTCCATCTCCCGCATCGTCTGCGCATTGAACTCGTCGATATCGGCCTGGACGATGCCCCGCGACGGGAACAGCTGCATCAGTCGCACAATATTGCGCTGGATCAGGTGAATGCTGGTGGACTCCATCGGCTCGATAAAGCCGCTGGATAAGCCCACGGCGACACAGTTCTTGTTCCAGTGCTTGCGGCGGGTACCTGTCCGGAACGGGATGATGCGCGGCTCATTGAGCAGCTCGCCCTCGATATTGCCCAGCAGCAACTCGCGCGCCTGCTCATCGTCCAGATAACGGCTGCAATACACCAGGCCGTTGCCGACGCGATTCTGCAATGGAATCTGCCACTGCCAGCCGGATTCGTGCGCGATAGCCCGGGTAAAGGGCACCGCCGGCCTGGTGGACTCGGTCTGCACTGCCATAGCGCGGTCACAGGGGAGCCAGTGGGTCCAGTCCTCGTAGCCGGTGTGCAGGGCGCCCTCGATCAGGAGGCCGCGGAAACCGGTGCAGTCCACAAACAGGTCGCCTTCGATTAGCCGGCCGCTGTCGAGCTGCAGGCCCTCGATAAAGCCGGTGTCGGCATTCAGGCGCACGTCTTCGATCTTTCCCTCGACCCGCTTCACGCCGTGGGACTCGGCAAATTTGCGCAGGAATTTTGCGTAGAGGGTGGCGTCCAGGTGGTAGGCATGGTTGCGGTCCTGGTCCGGCAGCACGGCGAAGCGGTGCTCACGCGCCGCCAGGTGCTCCTTGCAGTAGTCACCGATCGGGTGCTCAATTCCCCGCTCAAGCCCCTTGAGCCAGAAGTGCTGGAAGCCGCAGGCCCAGCAGTCCTTGCCCAGGAAGCCGAAGGAGTGCAGGTAATCCTCGCCCGGCACGCGCCAGTTCTCGAAATTAATACCCAGCTTGAAGGTGGCATTGGTGGCAGCCATGACCTCCGACTCTTTCAACCCCAGCAGCTGGTGAAAGACATGCAGGGTGGGAATGGTGGCTTCGCCCACCCCGACAGTGCCGATCGCATCTGACTCCACCAGGGTAATGTCCAGGTTTTTCCCGATCAACTTGCCCAGCGCGGCCGCGGCCATCCAGCCTGCGGTACCGCCACCGGCGATCACCACCCGGCGAATTCTTTCTGTGTCCACGTTACACCTCAGCTTTTATTTTGCGGGCCCGCTGCCGACTGCGACGACACAGGCTCGCTTTCAATTTTTCATTCGTTCCAGCAGGTCCGCCCGCAGCTTCTGTGCGGCCTGCTCATCCAGTGGCTCCTGGCGCATGCCCCGGGCGCTTGCGGGGATATGGTCCGGGCGGCCCGGGCCGGCCTCGAACACGTAGTAATCGAACAGTGCTTTCCATGCCTGGCGCAGCTCTGGCGAGAGACCGCGCAGGCTCAACATGGCATGCAGCAGCGCACTGCTCGGCGCCCCCGCGTAGTCCGGTGATTCGCTCCACCAGTGACTGTAGAGCACATTGAGGGCATCCAGCCCCTCGACGTGGTGCCACCACATGCCCGGCAAAAAGAGCGCATCGCCGGGGTTCAGCTCCGCCACCTGCGCCGATTCCAGCGCGTCGCGAAACCCGGGGAAGCGCTCGAAATCCGGCTGCCGGAAATCCACCAGGCTGATCTCCTGGCCGCCCGGTGCAAAGCCCAGGGGACCCGGATACAGGTTCGCCACCTGTTCCGGCGGGAACAGGGTAAAGCGGCGACGACCGGCAATATTGCAGGCCAGGTTGTGGGGAAAATCGTAATGGGCCGCGATGCGGGTTCGGTTACCGAGCCACAGGAAGCCGATTGGCGAGAGGTCTTCCAGGCCAGCTGAATTCTGCTCGGCAAACCCGGGGAACCAGCGACTCACATCGGTAGAGGCCATGTAAAGCGTTGGCGGCGACGGTTCATCGGCACAGTCGAGTATTTCCTGCAGCAGGCGACGCAGGTCCACGCGGCCGTTGCGGAAATTGAACCCGTCGAGTGCCTCGTTATAAAACACCCGACCATCCAGCGCAGGCTCGCCGTAAGCCGCGTTGACGGGCATACCGTTGTAAAATTTGTTCAGGTAGGCAGCCGCATCTCGCGGCGAGGCCGCACAGGCTTTCACTGCCGGCCAGTCGCTGCAGAAGTTGCGCAACACAACCGGCTGCTCCGACTGGAACAGCTCTGGCGGTACGACGCCGGGGCGGCAATCGTCACGCTCGGCGGCGAAAGCCAGGCCGAATTCGGCGAGGCACGGCTGCTGGCTCACGCCTCGGCCACCCGACGATTCTTGGCCTCCAGGAGCTGCCGTACATTCGACTGGGAAGCCATGGCCATATAGATCGGCTCGAGGTAGCCCGCCTTGTGCAGACTGGCGAGTGCCCCGGCGTCCAGGTCGCGAAGCTTGTCCTCGTTGATGGTGTAAAAGCCCACCAACTGGTTCTTATCGCCACTGTCCAGCTGTACCTCCAGGGTGAAGGGTTCGAGCAGCTCGTGCTCGACCAGCGCATCGATAAACCCTTCCGCCGCATTCAGGCCCTGGTGGATTGCCTCCAGCATGTCACCGATGTTGTCGAGATACGGGGAATTGCCGCCGAACTCCATGAACAGCCGCTCGCCGCGCTCGGTATTTACGCGCGGGTTCTCCATGTCGATGTGGATCACGCGCTGCTGTTTCTCAACACCGTCCTCGGTCACCGTTTGCCGGCCAATCAGGAAAGGCTGGCGGCGGATTGACAGTGGCACGTAGGAAGCCTGCCACTTGCCATGTTCCAGGAACAGGTTTTCTCCCTCGCGGAAGCCCAGCAGCGCCAGGGCGAAGAAGCGCCCGGTCTCCGGGTGCTTCTGGAAGAAGATTGGGTAGTAAGCCTGCAGGGAGCGGAATTCCAGAGGGAAGGTCAGGGCGTACCAGACGTTGTCCCCGTACTCCTCTGCCCGCTCGGTGATCACCCGCAGGTCTTTATGTTCAACGCTGTTCAGCGGTACTGCCTTTGCCATTTTTTTTATTTCCTCTCGGTTCATACCTGGGCCGGGCTCAGCGTTGCTGGCCAGCGGCGAGGTGGATGCGTTGCAGCAGTTCGCGATTGCTGGGCAGGGTCCGCTGCAAGCGCTCCCGGTTTTGTATATTGTCGTAAAACTGCTTGTGTGCGGCCTGCTCCATGGCCGGCCGCACGGTCCACGGCAGGGGCTCGGTCACAAACCCCATGCCATAAAGAACATACTGGTAGCTGGCGGCTGGAAACAGTTCGTCGGCTATCTCTGTTTCCTCCAGCCACGGTGATCGACGCCGCCACAGCGCCAGGGATTCCTGCAAGCGCGCGGGAATACCGGCAGGATCGCGGTGATCCATCCAGTAGGCGCTATCCTCGCGCTCAGACAGCACATAGTGGAGCTTCAGGAACTCGATAATACGTTGCCAATGGTGCGCGAACTTGCGGTTAAAGCGCGCCGCGACCGCCTCCATCATCGTGCGGTCAGGCGGTAGCTGTTCCGCCAGCATCCTGGCCGACTGTTCCACCAGGACCAGGGCCGATGCTTCCAGCGGCTCGATAAAACCTGCCGCCATACCGATGGCAACACAGTTCTTGTGCCAGAACTGCTCGCGGTAACCGGGCTGGAAGCTGATCTTGCGCAGCTCTGCACGCTCGGCGCCGCCGGAACCCAGCGCTGGTTCAAGATAGCGCCGCAGAACCTGCTCGGCATCTTTGTCGCTGGTATGCGCACCGGAAAATGTATAACCCACGCCACGGCGGCTGGGCAACCCGATATCCCAGATCCAGCCGGCCTCGCGGGCAGTGGAAAGGGTGCAGGACGCGATGGGGCTGTCGGCCTCGGCATAGGGCACCTGCACCGCCAGCGCAGAGTCGTTGAACAGTACATCCCGCTGCTCCCGCAGAGCGATACCGTAGTGTCCCCCCAGCAACAGGCTGCGCGCGCCGCTGCAGTCCACGAACAGATCGCCTTCCAGCACCGCGCCCGACTCCAGCTGCAGGCCTGTGATGTAGCCGTGCCGGTCGTTGCGGATATCGGTCACCCGATCCCTGAGGTGCTCAACGCCCAGGCGGGTAGTGCAATGCTCCTGCAAAAAATCAGCAAACTTGCCCGCATCCAGGTGGTAGCCGTAGTTGAGGTTGAAAGCATACTCCGGCGTGGTGACCTGCTTCGGAGCCAGGTTCAGGCGGCTGATATGCCCCTGGGGACAGACCGCATCGCCGAACGACATTTCATCCCGATGCGGTTGCCAGAAGGGAACAGGGTTCTGCTGGTGGAATCCTGCGGGGACAGTGAAAGGATGGAAATATTCGTCGCCACCCGATGCATCGCCCCCGCGGCACCAGCCCAAAAAGCGGGTGCCCTGCTTGAAGCTGGCATCGCAACGGAGCAGGAACTCGGTCTCTGAAATGCCGATGCGCTTGAGTGTAGAGCGCATCGAGGGCCAGGTTCCCTCACCCACGCCGATGGTGGGCACATCCGGAGACTCCACGAGGGTAACCTGCAGGCCGCGATCAGCACCCGCGGCATATTCTGCCGCCAGCACACCGGCGGTCAGCCAGCCCGCGCTGCCTCCACCCAGGATCACCACTTTCTTGACTGTTGTTTCACTCATATGCGGTACCACATGCCGAAAAGCACGATCCAGCAGCAGGGTATCATGAACAGAAACAGAAAAGCCGCTGTCACCAGCGGCTTCCCTGCTACCTCTGCTAGAAGATGTGCGTCACGCTATTGCTTAGAAAGCGTAGCGTGCACCCATCTGCCAGCGGGCCCCACCCTGGTATACACCCAGGGTCTGCTGGCTGGAACGGCCATACACACGGCTGTACTCATCGGTCACATTCAGGCCTTCGAGGAAGACCTCCAGACCTTCAACCTGCGGAACCTCGTAGCCGACGTTCAGATCGATCTGGCTGTAAGCCTCAGTGTACGCCGGGTTGGCACCAGTGCCCTGACCACGGGAGTTCAGGAAGTCATCGCGCCAGTTGTAGGCGATACGCGCCTGGAAGCCGTTCTTGTCATAGAAGCCCACCAGGTTGGCAGAATCGCTCAGGCCGATCATCGCTTCCTGGTCCTGCAGCAGGTAGGGGTTGTACTCAACGCCCGCCTCTACAATGGTGTAGTTAGCGATCACACCGAAGCCGGTCTCACCGAACATATGCTGTACCGCGAATTCCCAGCCATCGATGGTTTCCTTGCGGTCACCGTTCTCGGGAATGCTCAGCAGGAAGGTCATCGCCGGATCGGTCTCCGGGTTGCCGGTGATCGTAACGGTACCGTCCGCGCCTACATCCACGTAGGGGTCATCGGCGAAGTTGTCACCGATATACTGGCGAATGTCGTTCACATCTGTGAAGCCAGCATCGCGGGCCGCCTGTACCAGCGCGCCCTGTGCCGGGTTCGGGATACCGAAGATCTCGGACTCGGTGGTGCCGTTGGAGATGAAGTTGGCAATCCGCTTGGTGAAGTAACCCGCTGACGCGTAGCTGGACTCACCGTAGTACCACTCAACCGACAGGTCGAAGTTGGTGGACTCGAGCGGCAGCAGTGCCGGGTTACCGGCAGAGCCGCTGCCACCGTCGATACGGGCCAGGGAGCCGATGGAAGTACCGCCCTTGATGGCGTCGTAGCTCGGGCGACCGATGGTCTCGCTGGCAGCAGCGCGAACAACGACGTCCTCAGTGACATCCATCTTGAAGTTCACACTGGGCAGCCAGTAGTCGTAATCTGCGGTCTGGGACAGGAAGCCAGTACCGGAATTCACCAGTACAACCTCGTTGGCAGAACCCCAGATAGCCTGGTCGTAAGTCGGCGACGCGGATTCCGAATCCACCTCAGTGGTTTCGTAACGCAGGCCGAGGTTCACCTCGTAGGGCATCTCGCCAGCGCCGGTCTGGAATGCAGACT
Organism: Microbulbifer sediminum; assembly: GCF_021729035.1. Taxonomy (GTDB): domain Bacteria; phylum Pseudomonadota; class Gammaproteobacteria; order Pseudomonadales; family Cellvibrionaceae; genus Microbulbifer; species Microbulbifer sediminum. The sequence goes on from NZ_JAJSAP010000003.1 coordinate 450,177, forward strand.
GGAAGTTATACTGCGCGAAGGCGGCAGTAGTGGTCTCTTCGGTCGTGCGGTCGGTGGCCTGGTCATAGGCGGTAGACGGGCAGAACTGGGTGCCGCAGTCGCCGACCAGTCCCGGCCAGATATCGTCGCCGTACAGGTCTTCGGCGATCGCGCGCACAGTCTCGAAGTCCCAGTCGAAGTAGACATTCTGTACATCGGCACCGCCGATCTCGGAGAAATCACCGGTGGCGATGTCGAACTTGTCCTGGATGGAATCGGCCGGGAACAGGGAGTCGTCCAGGTCGCTGGCCGGGCCTGCACCGCCCCAGGCGTCGCGCTGCACGACTGCCATCTGCGAGCGATTGGTAACCGCCTGCATGCTCAGGCCGAAGTCGATGTCGCTGGACTCGTTCAGCTCGAAGTTACCGCTGAAGCGGAATGCGTCGACATCGGAGCGGTCACGGGAGTTGGTAAACACGCTACCGGTAACCAGCATGTCGGACGGCTGTACGTCGTTGCCGCCACCGACGGACAGGGCCGGGAGGGCCTCAGTGAAGTCGGTGGTAGCGCTGGTGCGCACGAAGGCCGCGGTGGACAGCAGGGCATCTGAACCCCAGGGGCTGTCGGGGCGGCGCTCGGCGTCAGAGGTGTGGGCATCGAATGCCAGGGACAGGCTCTCGTTGACGTCCCACTCCAGGTTTACACCCAGGGTCTGGCCGCGGTAGGCCTCGGCGCTCTCACCGGCAGCCATGGACAGGTCAGCCGGGGCTCCGTAGCTCTCGGAGTAGATCAGCGGAGTGGCGATAGGGCCGTCGGACCAGACGTTTTCGGACGGGCCGAAGTTGTACCAGGCCGAGATATCGTTGTACTGCTTGGCGATATCGTTCGAATAGTACATGTAGTCCATGGTGGCAGTGATGTCGTCGGTCGGCGCCCACTGCAGGACCAGCTGGCCGTTGGTGCGCTTGCGCTGCTGCTCCTCGAACTTATAGACGGTGGTCTGCGGCACTGAGTAGATGTCGCCAGGACCGGGACGGTTAACCTGGTTTTCCTGGGGCACGCCGCCCCACTCAGCAGTGCCGGCACCCCAGTTCTGGTCCACGGTACCCGCAAAGCTGCGCCAACCGGTGCCTACCAGGCCTTGCTGGCTGCCACTCTCGCGCTCCTGCACGCTGGCTGCAACAACTACGCCGAACTCGCCATCGGCAAAGGTATCAGAATAGAAACCGGAGAATTCCGGGGTGATGCTCGCATCCTCGGATGACTCATCAATGACACCCTTGGTGGCGAACTGCAGGCGGCGCTCACCAATCTCCAGCGGACGCGCGGAGAGCAGGTTGATGGTGGAACCAATACCGCCGCTCGGCACCAGGGCGTTACTGCTCTTGGCGACCTGGACGCCGCTCACCATCTCGGAGGCGATGTTCTGGAAGTCGAAGGAGCGACCACCAGTGGTCCGCGCCAGCTGGCGACCGTTCAGGGTAACCAGGTTGTAGTCGGGATTGATACCACGCACGGTAACCCGGCTGCCTTCCCCGTTGACCCGGTCGATGGACACACCGGTGATCCGCTGCATGGATTCGGCCAGGTTGGTGTCCGGGAACTTACCGATATCCTCGGCGGAGATGGCATCCACGATACCGTCGCTATCGCGCTTGACGTCCATGGACCGGTTCAGACTGGCGCGAATGCCAGTAACCACGACTTCTTCCAGGGCTGCGTCCTGGGCCAGGGCCCCCGTGGGCAGCATGGTTGCCCCCAGAGCCATCGAAATGGTGACCGCGAGACGGTCCTTGTGGAATATTTTTCTGCTCATCAGCCTTTCCCCGAATTATTAGGTTCTTTTGACTCTCTCTGGATACTGCCCTTGCGAAGCCTGTTCTATCTTTTTCGCGGTCGCTGGCCTCTATCGGTCAGCTTTGCTGCTGTCGGCCGGCTACCTCATCTTTCCCGGGGCAGTGTTCCGGGGCTGATTTGGGGCGCGACAACGCTTCTTCGCTGCGATTGAATACTGCCGGGTTTGGCGAGTACATCAATTCGGGGACGGCCCAAACAGGATATCCCGGATTAAATGCGCGGCAACAGGGATTCCGTGCGGCCAGGCGGACCAAATTGGTGCAACAGGGCGCGACTGGCCGTTCATCACGCCAGTTCCGCCAGATGCCCGGGGCAGACTAGACTGGCCCCATGCAAAAACCCCAGATGCCGGCGCGAGACCGGGAGGGAATATGGGCGACCCGTTTGATCTCGAGCGCTTTGTTGGTGCACAAGCCTCCTGTTACCAGGAGGCTCTGGCAGAACTGCAGCAGGGCCGGAAACGAAGCCACTGGATGTGGTTTATCTTTCCACAACTGGCCGGACTCGGTCGCTCGCCAATGGCCCAGCGCTATGCCATCGGCAGCCTGGCGGAGGCCGGCGCCTACCTGCAACACCCGCTCCTGGGCCCGCGCCTGCGGGAGTGCTGTGAACAGCTGCTGCAGGTGCAGGGCCGCTCTGCCCACGACATCCTGGGCAGCCCCGACGATATGAAACTCAGGTCATCCATGACCCTGTTTGCACAGGTGGCCGGGGAGAACAGCGTCTTCGGGAAAGTACTGGCCAGGTACTACGACGGCGAACAGGATCCCCGGACCCTGCAGTTACTCGGGACCTGACCGCCACCGGGGTAGAGTACGGAAACGACGAGAAAGCCCTGCCAACATCACGCAGGCCCCACCGCCGGCCACAGGTCATACTGCCAGGCCTGCCCCCACTAGTAGAATATATTTGATTATGTGATATAAATCACACTGCTTCTGTGAAACAAGTTACGCAGTTACCTCGCGGCCAGCCCGCGATGTCCCGGTACCAGCACTTGACCAGTGCGCTGGCCCGGCAGTGTGCTGGCCCGGCAGTGCGCTGGCCCGGCATGGTCGCGAACCTGGAACATCCATCGGAACCTGCGGAACACCAAGAAAAAATGAGCAGTGAATGAAGCCGCATACGCAGCTATTGAAGGCCGTCTGGGAATCTTCCAGCCGGCATATCAGCGACAGGAAAGTCGACCTCGACAGGTTTGAGCTCGATGACCTGGTTTCCTCGGTATTCAGTAATGGGCCCTTTTACTTCTACATCGTCGATTTCAAGGACTTTCATCTCGATTATGTCAGCCCGTCGATCAGTGCCATCCACGGCCTGCCTCCCGGCGAGGTGACATTCCAGGATATCCTGGACCGTGTTCACCCGGACGACATGCCATTTGTCTCGCGAGCCGAGCAGCGCGGCATCGAGATCATCTATGAGCGGATCCCGCCGGAGAAGCGCAAGAAATACAAGATGTCATATTGCTTCCGCTTCCAGACGGCGGATGGTTCCTACCAGCTATTCAATCACCAGGCCATCATGCTAACGGCCGACGAGAACAATCGCCTGAGCAAGAGCCTGAATATTCACACGAATATCAGCCACCTGAGCAGTGAGAGTAATCGCCGGCTGTCGGTAATCGGCATGCTCGGAGAACCCTCGTTCCTGAATATTGCGGTGGACGGGGAGGCGCCCATACCGGAGGCCTCCAGGCCGCTGTTTACCGGGCGGGAAATGGAAGTGATTCGCCTGCTGTCGCAGGGCATGACCAGTCGCGACATCGCCGAGCGCCTGTTTATTGCTGTGGACACCGTCAAGAACCATCGCAAAAATATTATGAAAAAATCGTCCTGCAAAAATGTGGGACAGCTGGTGACCAGGTGTATTACGGAAGGGTTGTTGTAACAGCGTGGGTTTGTAATTGCGTGTACCGGACGGGAGCGAGAAATAACCCCAAAGGGCTATTGAGAAAGCCGGGGCAAAAGGGAAAATGAAATCGAGCCTCTAAAGAAAGGATGCAGAGCCCGAGGTTCAGCGGTACAGGGAAGTACCGCGCTTTTCACACCCCGGGCGGGCCAACCGCCATCGGGGTGGCTACCGTTTGCCTCTGCTTTTCACTGTACAGGCAAGCCACCAGTTCAAGCGCAAATGCCATGGCCGTACCCGGCGCCTGGCTGGTAACCAGGTTGCGATCGCGCACTACCTTTTCTCCCCTGGCAACAAGGGCCTGGGCCCGCAACTCTTCGCGAAAGCTTTCGTGGCAGGTCGCCTCGCGCTCCGCGAGCAGGCCGTGCCGGCCAAGTACCACTGCCGGTGCCGCGCAAATGGCGCCCAGCCAGCCTCCATCCCGCAACTGTTTGCGGACTATTTCCATGAGCTGTCGATCCGCAGCCAGGTGCGCGGCGCCAGGCATGCCGCCGGGAAGCACGACCAGGTCCCAGCGCCGGGGCTCGCATTCAGCCAGCCGGCAATCCGCCGTGATCACAACACCGCGAGATGCGGTAATGGTTTCTGATGCCATCACGGAAGCCACCGTGACTTGTGCACCGGCGCGGCGCAGCACATCAATAATCGTGACGGCCTCAATTTCTTCCGAACCATCCGCCACTGGCAGAAGTACGCGTTTCTGCTGCTCGGTCATGTCGATCTCCGGACGGGATACAGGCACCCCATTACTGTCATAACAGCAAAACACACAAACCAGAACATTCGCCCGGCGCCGCAGGCATCACAGCCGGCGCATATCGAGCAACGGCATGCGCCGGCGGACCATCTCCAGGCGCGCTGCGTGCAGGTCGGTGGCCAGTACGGTCTCCTCCTCCCCGGCCTCCGCCAACACGTCCCCCCAGGGGTCCAGGATCACCGAATGCCCCCAGGTACGGCGTTTCGGCGAATGCTGCCCACACTGGTCAGCGGCCACGACAAAGCAGCCATTCTCGATGGCCCGGGCCCGCAGCAATGTCAGCCAGTGCGCCCTGCCGGTGACGTGGGTGAACGCGGACGGCACCAGCAGGATTTCCGCCCCGTTTGCGGCCAGCTGCCGGTAGAGCTCCGGGAAGCGCAGGTCAAAGCAGATACTGAGCCCGAGTTTGCCCCAGGGAGTTTCCACCACCTGCAGCGACTCACCGGCTTCGATACCGGAAGACTCCCGGTAACTGCGGGCCGCGTCTTCCACCTCCACGTCGAACAGGTGCACCTTGTCGTATCGGGCCTGCAACTGCCCGCTGTCGTCATAGACCAGGCATGCGGAACGCACCCGTGCGGCATCCACGGCGCTGCCATCCGGGCGCTGGGTCAGGGGCATGGCACCCGCCACCAGCCACACTCCCAGTTCGCGCGACCACTGCTGCAACGCGGCCTGGATGGGCTGGCGGTGCGGGTCGGCCGGCCCGGTGGCGAAGGGCTCGGCGATAGCACGACTGCCGCCATCCGCCAGGTATGCAAAGTATTCCGGCAACACTACCAGTTGCGCCCCACCAGATGCCGCCTCACGGACCAGCGCACCGGCCCGCTCCAGGTTGGCGGCAACCGATGCCCCACTGCTTGTCTGGATGGCGGCGACACGCAGGTCTTTCATGGTTGCTCCCGATCTCCGGTCTAGTGTCTTTTCCCTGCCCCGCAGCTTAGGCCCTGGTGCCGTGGATGCCAATGGCGGCCACCTGCGCAGACATAAAAAAACCGGCGGGGCATGGCCGCGCCGGTTATCGCAGGTTGAGCCTGATCAGTTCAGGTCGGCGGCGTACTGGCGCAGTACCGTCAGGGGCACTATTTCCAGGGCTTTGATATGGGTGCGCTGCAGGTAGACCCGTGGTGCCATGCCCTCTTTCTCAGCCTCCAGCCAACGGGCGGCGCACAGGCACCAGCGATCCCCTGGCGCCAGGCCGGGAAAGCCAAATTCCTTTTTGGGTGTAGCGAGATCGTTACCGCGACTGTGGGAGAACGCGAGGAATTCTGCCGTGACTTCCACGCACACGGTGTGCGAGCCGTGGTCCTCGGCACAGGTGTTACAGTGGCCATCGCGAAAGAAACCCGTCACCGGGTCCATACCGCAGGCCAGCAGGGGGTCGCCGAAAACGTTGACCGGTTCATCCTTTTTCATCGCTCTTCTCCCCGTGTTGTTCGGTAGCCGGAAAACGCAGGTCTATTACCCGCCAGTGTAAGCCCTGGCGCTCCAGCACCAGCCGCAGTTCGGTTTCATCACCAGCGCCATAGTCTGCCGCAATACGGCTGACGCCGGTAAAGCCCCAGCGGCGCAGGCGCAACTCACCGCCGTCCCGCCGTGCCCCGGCAGCGGGCCTGTCCCGACCTGCCTCCGGCCGGTAGAGGTCGCGTTCAAACTGCCACAGTTCGTCGCCGCCGCGGAGCAGGGCCGCCAGCCCCTCCGCAGTCACCAGCCCCTCGAGCAATGGGCTCAGGAACAGGTTGGCGCCGGCGGCGAGGAAATCGGAGAGTTCGGGCGGTACATCCCGGTCCATGGATTCGCGCATGCGCTGTTGCATATGGGTTTTCAGGTTGGCGCGCAGGGCAGGCAGGTCGAGATACTCACCGAACTGCTCAATCTCCCTGTTATGGGCGGTCTCGGCCAACTGGTGCGCCGTATACCATGGCATCGCCACATAGGCGGCGGCCAGCAAAGCCACTGCCGCCAGCAACCACTTTCTCACCGGGCTTCCCCTTCCGTCTGTATTGGCGCAAATGGTAGCGAAAGCCGGCCGTCACTGCACGGCCGGCTTCCTTAGGCGGGATATATCAATCCTGGAGTGCCAGCGCTATGCGCTGCTCCAGATGCGGGTGGGTACTGAGGTAGCTGGTCCAGCCGGAGCCTTCACCCTCTCCATCACAGGACTCCCCGGCCGGGCAGGGCCGGTGACTCTCATGCAGCTTGGTCAGGATGGATACGAACGCGTCCGGGTCCATGCCCCGCTCGTGGAGTAACGCCAGGGCGTATTCATCCGATTCCAGCTCGAACTGGCGCGAGTAAGACAGGCGGGCGAATACCACCGGCGCGGTCAGGATCAGGTCACCCAGCGCACTCACCTCACCGGTGAACAGGGCGATGGTCAGTGAAATAGCCGAGCCCTGGATCACCTGGCGCAATGAGTGGCGACGCAGGACGTGGGCCAGCTCGTGACCGAAAATCGCGGCGATTTCATCCTCGCTCTCGGCCAGCGCCACCAGCTCATCGGTAAAGACGATTGTGCCATCCGGCAGGGCAAACGCATTGGCACCGGTAGTGGAACCGCCCTTGAAGAAATGCAATTTTTCCAGCGGGTAGGCCGGGGCCATCTCGCCAACCACGGCACGGACCTCCCGGCGCCGGGCCTCGGTCAATTCAGAAGGCTCCAGGTAATGCTCGCTCATCAACTCGAGCGTTTCCTCCGCCGCCTCGTCCAGCAGGCCCGCCGGCAGCCGCTCTGCGACCACCCGGCTGGCCGTGGGGACCCCCCAGGCGAAGTACCCCCAGACCAGCGCCACCACCACCAGGGTCGCCAATGCGACCATCAGCAGGTTCTGCTCGATCCGGTGGATAAAGCGGTACACAAGGCTGGCCTTGCGGCGGTCCAGGGACTCGAGTTTCTCCACCAGGTCGTGCGCCCGCGTTTCGAACTGCCCGGCCAGCTGCGGGAAAGAGATGTATCGCGGCGTGCGGCCCAGGCGCGGGGAAAACGCCAGGTTCCCGGGCCTGGCCGCGCACAGCTCCTGCCCCTCCACGTACAGCCGCACCAGCTCGCCCCGGACTTCGAGGCTCGCCGGTGTCTCGGTGCTGGTGGCGCCATCCTGCCAGCGCCCCGGGATTGTCAGCATTACGGTCAAAAGGCTACATCCATATCGAAGACATCGCCAAACTCCTCACCAAAGGCGGACTCATCCGGCTGGCTCACAGCGGCAAACTTGTCCAGGTCCCCGGCGACATCCATGCTCGTGTGCTCCGCCGCGTAGTGGGCCAGGCGTACCTTCGCCCAGGGGATAAACAGGCCCAGGGTCAGCAGCGTGAAGAGGAAGTTGGTGAACATCAGCAGGCCGTAAGAGGACAGCTGGTAATTGGCCTTGAAGTCATGGGACGACAGGGTCAGGTGATTCATCAGCAGGTTCTGCATACCGGTCATGAAATAGATCAGGCCCAGGCCATAACCCAGTAAGGCACCACCGATTCCGGCCGCGATACCCGTTGCCACATCGCCGGGCAGGACGAAATTGGCGATCACCGGCAGCAGGACCGCACCCACCAGGCCGCCGGCGATACCGATCAGCAGGGCAATGACACAGAGCACATAATAGTCCCCCGGCCGGGCGGTGAAGTTAAAGCTCTTGTTTCCGTAGCGGTGGTTTTCCGCATAAAAACGCTGCTGCTTGTAGAGGGCGTAGGGTGATAACAGGCCCAGCGTGAGCGAGGCGAGCAACGGCCAGCCGATAAAAGTCACCAGTGCCCGCTTGTAGGACCCCACAAAACGGAAGCGGATATTCCGGTAAGTGGTGTTGCGCGCAAAGAACGCCAGGGACTTGGTGATCACCCAGGGAAATACAAAGATCAGGGCAATAGTCATGAGGAAATAGATCGGCGGGGCAAAGGTGCCCGCGATAATGAATACTGCCAGCAGGCCGAGGGCGATCAGCCGCCCGATCAGCATCCTCATCGGGTCGGCGGTAAAGACGAAAGACGCATCCTCGAGGCTGGTATTACCGTAAAAATACTGGGTATTGCGGACCTTTGCCCAGGGTGCGTAGAGCCCCAGGGTAACGACGGTAAGCAGGATATTGACGATCCAGATCTTGAAATATTCGTAGCCATTGCCGCTGAAGACAAAGCCCACATGGCGCTTGCCGACGGTGCCGCTGTTGTTGCCCGCTGGTGCGGGTGCTTCCGGCGTCCGCTGGGCGGCGGATGACAGGCCGGCGCCCTCCGCGACTGCCGGCCCGGTATCACCGGCCAGGGCATCCGACCGCACCGGGCTGATGTCCGCGCCGATCCCCATGGACTCGAACTTGCGCTGGTAGGTAAGGGCGGTATCGCGGTCGACGTCGCGCTTCACGACTGCGCCCCCGCGAGTAAAAATTTCAGCGGCCTTTTCCCGGTCAATGCCGGCAAACCGCGCAAAGGCAGTAATTGCAGACTCCCGGCTGACCCGGCCGACAGTCTCCCCCGTCAAGACAACGTTATATTTTTGTTCCACGACTATTTCCTTGGATGTGTTTGAGTTTTTTCTTGTTGTTATCGGGACGATTGTGTCGTTTTTTGTGACGGGATGCCATAGAGGGAGCAGGCGAATGTGTTACAGGCTATTACGCGGCTCTTCCGGTAACGGCGGGCGGGCCTGAGGGGAAGGCCGGAGCCAATAATCACGACCGCAGCCTCCGACTGCCGGGACATGGCCGGATCGCGAATAGATGACTGGCAAGAGTGCCGTGGGTGGCGGTGCCTGGCGGGTCAGTGCATACGGGCTCAGCCGGAGACTGTCCCGGGCCTTCTGGTCATTGCCACAGCATCAGTGCAACCGGCCGGGGCGGTCCCCGGCACGAACGGGCACTGGCTTACTGTGGACCAAAAAAGCGATAACTGAAATTGAGGGTCAGTGAGCGCATGTGGCCGAGGTCAAAGCCCGCCACCGTCCCCACATCGTTGTACATGTATTCCACCGAGGTATCGAAGTCGCGCGTCCAGCGATATCGATAACCCACCCCGGTATGCCAGTAGTCATCGCTGCCGTCTTCCTCCACCAGGATGGTGAGCCCGCGACTGTCGATAGTGTCGACATCAAACTCGCCGTAGGTCCAGCCAGCCATCCAGTACAGGCACTGCACGTCGCAATCGAAGCTGAAGTCGATCTTGAAGTTCAGGCCGTAGGTATCGGCGGAAACACCGCCGTCATCAAAATTCGAATACCGCAGTTCCGTCTGCCACACCCCCACGGTGGGAGCAATGCCGATACTGGCATAGCCGAAACCATCCTGGTCCTTGTTCACTTGCAGCTCGCCCGCACCCAGCCCGACCGTGCCCACCACCTGGTATTCACCGGCACAGATACCGGCGATGGGGTTATTCCATTCCACCGCCATGGAAGCCGTGGAAAACAGCAACGCAATTGAAAAAACAACCTTTCTCATGACGACCTTCCTTGGTACTTACAAGCTCTCTTATCCGGTTCAGGGCTGCGTCTTTGGTGAAGACTGCTCGTGCGCCACATCGATGATCGCCCAGATGCCGCCACTGAATGCGGGATTACCACGCAGCTTTTCCAGGTCGCTGGGTAGTGGTGCTATGCCACCGGCGGCGCCCAGTTCCTCGAGTCGCTGCAAGATGGTCTCGGCCATTTTCTGCAGGATGTCATCGAGGGTTTCGGCGTGACAGTGGCAGTGCGGCAGGTCCGGCGCAATGGCGCCGAAGCCGGCATACTCGATATTGTGGATCACTACCGGATAGCGCATCGGGCTGACTCTTTATGGCTTTAACCCACCAAGCGTAGACGCGATTGAAACTTTTGTGCTGCTTTGGCACCGGAGACAGGCCAGCAGGCCGGGTCGCCTGAGCAGTGTGATCGGGATAATCAGCGGGGGATGCGACCGAGCAGGGCGCGGCGGGAGAAAATCATTTCCTTGTAGGTCTGCACCAGTGTGCAGTCGAGTTCCTCACCACCAGCGCCAGCCGCCTTCATCTGGCTGTCCAGCCAGGCGATTTCCTCTTCCAGCTGCAGGCGCAGGCGACGGATCTCCGGTTCGGAGAGGTTGAAATAGCTGCTGCATTCCCTGGACATGACGACGGACTGGTCTCCATTGCGGGCGGGGCACCGCCACAGATGCTTTCGGTGCCGCACCACCTTATCGGGGACGGCACCGAAGAGCTTAGTCCAGTGTCATTCAGTCGGAGAGCAGGCGGCGCCAGTCGAAGCTGGTATCACCGATCACGTAGAAAAAGGGATTGAGCAGGGAATCCTTGCGGTTGTAACGCAGCAGTTCGAACTGGTCATCCACTACCGTGCCGCCGGCGGCCTCTACCACCGCCTGGGCCGCAGCGGTATCCCATTCGCAGGTCGGCGCCAGGCGCGGATAGAGGTCCGCGGCCCCCTCCGCCACCAGGCACAGCTTCAGGGAGCTGCCCATGTTCTTGAGGCCGGTCTGCCCCAGTTCCCCCTCAATCCGGGCCAGCAGCTGATCGACGGCGCCGGCACCGTGGCTGCGGCTGGCGACCAGCTCCACCGGCTTGCCGGCATCCAGCCGCTCGCGCACGGAACGCACACGAATCTGCTGCTCGCCCTCGGCGGTACGCTTGAAGGCCATGCCCTCGCCGCCGGCGTCCCGGCAACCGGCATAGGTAATATTCAGTACCGGGACGTACACCACCCCCAGCACCGGCTCGCCCTTTTCGATCAGGGCCACATTGACGGTGAACTCACCGTTGCGGCGGATAAATTCCTTGGTGCCGTCCAGCGGGTCGACAATCCAGTAGCGCTGCCAGCTGCTGCGCTCCTCGAAGGACGGCATTTCCTGCTCCTCGGACAACACCGGCACGCCGTCCACCAGCCCGGCCAATGCCGGTTCCAGTACCTTGTGGGCGGCCAGGTCGGCGGCGGTGACGGGGGAATCATCCGCCTTGGTATCCACTTCCAGCTCGGCGCTGCTGTTGTACACCTCGAGGATGGCTTCGCCCGCGCGCTCGCAGATACCAATTACCTGCTCGAGCAGTTGTTTCTTGTCCAGTTCTGTACCCATGGGTCCCCCTTGTTAGCGATGGCGGCATTATACGCGCATGCCGCCAGCGCTGATAACTGGGGGATCACGGGACCATCAGGCCGGGAACAGGTCGTCGATGGAGAGATAGCGCTCACCGGTGTCGTAGCTGAACACCAGTACCCGGCTGCCGGGAGCGAAATCCGCCTGGCGCTGCTTCACTGCCGCCAGTGTGGCGCCGGAGGAAATTCCCACAAAGATGCCCTCCTTCGCCGCGCACTCCCGGGCCATGGCGAAGCTGTCCTCCTCGGATACCTGGATGGTGCCGTCGAGCGTTGCCGTATTGAGAATCTCCGGCACAAAGCCCGCGCCGATGCCCTGCAGGCGATGGGGGCCTTTCTCGCCACCGCTGATCACCGGGGATTTTTCCGGCTCCACGGCGAAAGTCTGCATATTCGGGAAATGTTCCTTGAGCACCTCGCTGCAGCCGGTGATATGCCCGCCGGTACCGACCCCGGTGATCAGGTAGTCGAGCCCTTCGGGGAAGTCGGCCAGGATCTCCCGCGCACTGGTATCACGATGCACCTGTGCGTTGGCGGGGTTGCGGAACTGCTGCGGCATCCAGCTGTTGGCATGCTCCTCCAGCAGCTCCTCGGCCTTTGCGATCGCGCCGGGCATACCGGTCTCTTTGGGCGTCAGTACCAGTTCGGCGCCCATGGCTTTCATGATGCGGCGGCGCTCCAGCGACATGGACTCCGGCATGGTGAGGATCAGGCGGTAACCCCGAACGGCGGCCACCATGGCCAGGCCGATGCCGGTATTGCCGGACGTGGGCTCGATGATCACGCCACCGGGCTTGAGCTCACCACTGCGCTCGGCGTCATCGATCATGGCCAGCGCGATCCGGTCCTTGATGCTGCTGCCGGGATTGAAGCGCTCCACTTTCATCCACACTTCGATATCGTCGCGGAACAACCGGTTCAGCCGTACGTGCGGGGTGTTGCCGATTGTCTCGAGAATATTTTCAGCCTTCATGGGTCACTCTCTCCCTTCCTGGTTGTGCCTTGTTACGCAGCCCACAGCCGGTCCGCCGTGCGCGGGCTTGCCGGATACCGGCGCCCGGCGTCATGATACGCCGGACTGCAAATACAATTACAAGAAAAGCCGGGACAACGCCATGACCGCCACCACCGCTGCGGCTGATTCCAATGCCGATTCCAGTAGCCGCAACCACACCGCCGCCGGCGTGCCCATCGCCGCCTTCACCGTTGGCGCGATTATCTACATTGCCCTGGACGCCACAGGCTGGCGGAGCCCCGGCAGTACAACCCTGCTGCCACTGGTCAAGGCCGCACCCATCCTGTTGCTGCTCTGGCTTTCCACCCGCTGGCTGCAGGGCACGACGCGAATCCTGACGTCAGCTGCGCTGGGCTTTTCCGCCCTCGGCGATATCCTGCTGGCGCTCGACTTCCCGCAGCAGTTCGTCCTCGGCCTGGGCGCATTCCTGGTGGCCCAGCTGACCTATGCCATCCTGTTCCTGCGCCATGCGGATTTCCGTTCGGGGCGCTTTATCCTGCGTGGCCTGCCGGTACTGGGTGCCGCCCTGTTACTGGCCCAGCTGCTGTTACCCGCCGCCGGGACGCTGGCCGGCCCGGTGACCGCCTACCTGCTGGCGATCCTCGCCATGGCGCTGGGCGCCGCGGCCCATCGCGATAAAGCGGCCCTGGTGTACTGCGGGGCGTTGGTGTTCATGGCCTCTGACGCCCTGATCGGTATCAACCGGTTCGTGGCACCCGTTCCCATGGCCGGCATACTGATTATGGTCACCTACTATGCGGCCCAGCTGGCCCTGCTGCTGGGCATCCGCGTGGCCAGCCAGACACATGCGGCAAAGCGGGCCCGGCCATAATCGGGCATAATAGGGGCACCATGCCTTCGACCTGAGAGGTTTACCGACCGCATGCTGGACTGGCACGACGTCGACACGGTGATGCTGGATATGGACGGCACCCTGCTCGACCTGCACTACGACAACCACTTCTGGTTGACCCACCTGCCCCAGCGCTATGCGCAGACCCACGGATTGACCCTGCAGCAGGCCGAAGAGAAGCTGGTCGGCCAGATTGACGCGCGCCGCGGCACCCTGGAGTGGTATTGCCTTAACTTCTGGTCGCGGGAGCTGCAGATGGATATCCCCGCGGTGCTGCGCGAGATCGAGGACCGCGTCGCCCTGCGCCCACATACCCCGGCGTTCCTGGACGCGCTGCGGCGCATGGAAAAGCATGTCCTGCTGGTCACCAACGCCCATCCCGACGGCCTGGTGCGCAAGCTGGAGCTGACCGGTATCGATCGCTGGATGGACGGGATCATCACTTCCCATGAGCTGAGGCACGCCAAGGAGAGCCCCTATTTCTGGGAAGCCCTGTCGCGCCACATCGACTTCGATCCCGATCGCACCCTGTTCGTCGACGATAACGAACATGTGCTTGCGGCCGCCCGCGATTTCGGTATTGGTCACCTGCTTTGCATCCGTCAGCCGGACAGCCGTGGCCCGCTACGGGAGATCACCGATTTCCCCGCCATTCACCATTTCGATGAGATTGTTCCGCTGTAATCCCCGATGGACAAAGTACGTATCGACAAGTGGCTCTGGGCCGCACGCTTTTACAAAACCCGCAGTCTCGCCAAGCAGATGATCGAGGGCGGCAAGGTCCACCTGGACGGCCAGCGGGTCAAGGCCAGCAAGGAGATTACTACCGGCGCCACCCTGACCCTGCGCCAGGGCTGGGACCAGCTGGAAGTGGAGGTGCTGGCGCTGTCAGACCAGCGGCGCGGGGCGGACATCGCCCGCGACCTCTACCGCGAGACCGAGGCCAGTCGCGCCAAACGCGAGCGCGAGGCCGCCGAGCGCAAGGTCACCAACGCCGGCGTTCGCAGCGAGCGACCCAACAAGAAACAACGACGCCAGATCCACCGCTTCCTGCGCGAGCAGGACTGAACCGTGCCCATGCGGCCCCGCCCAATCAGGCCAGGCTGCCGAAACGCCGCCCTTGTGGCACAGGCCCGGGCCCGGGGACACAACTGCTAAACTGGCCCACAACCGGCCCCCATACCGACGGGACACAGATCCATGATGACAAGAATTCTCTCTCTCGCCGCCGTCCTCCTGCTGCTGTGCCAGCCGGCCATCGCCGACAACCGCGAGCACGAACAGCTCAAGCGCTCGATCATCAAGATATACACCACCGCCGCGGCGCCGGATTATTTCAATCCCTGGTCGCTGCTGAACCCGAAACAGTTGTCCGGCTCCGGCGCGGTGATCGACAACCAGCGCATCCTGACCAATGCCCACGTGGTGGCCAACGGCAGCTTTATCCAGGTGCAGCGTCACGGTGATGCGCGGAAATTCCGTGCCCGGGTGGAATTCGTGTCCCATGACGCGGACCTGGCCCTGCTGCGGGTCGAGGATAAGAGCTTCTTCGACGATACACGCCCCCTCGACATGGGCGACCTCCCGGACCTGCAGGAAGAGGTGTCCGTCTACGGCTACCCGATCGGCGGCAAGTCCCTGTCCATTACCCGCGGCGTCCTGTCACGGGTGGAGCACCAGTATTACGCCCACGCCGGCAGTTACCTGATGGCGGGCCAGATCGATGCCGCCATCAATCCCGGCAACAGCGGCGGCCCGGTGATCTCCGACGGACGCATCGTGGGTGTGGCCATGCAGACCAACCACAGCAAGGGGGCGGAGAACCTGGGCTACTTTGTACCGCCCAGTGTTATCGAGCACGTACTCGAGGACGCCGAGGACGGTGTGCACCAGGGATTCCCGGAGCTGGGCGCGGTGACCCAGAGCATGGAGAGCCCCTCCATGAAGCAGGCAGCCGGGCTGGGTGAGGACCAGGAGGGCGCGCTGGTCGTCAAGGTATTCAGCGACTCGCCGGCAGCCCGCGTACTGCAACCCGGCGACGTGCTGCTGGAAGTGGACGGCTACGAGGTAGCCGCCGACCGCACCGTGGAATGGCGCGAAAACCAGCGTACCAACTACCATTACGCCGCCGACCTCTACCATGTGGGCGACCGGCTGCCGGTTAAGTTCGCCCGCGAAGGCGAGATCAGGGAGGCGGAGATCGAGCTGGCAGCGCCGTCCCCCTCCCGCTCCCTGGTCCTGAGCGAGCAGTTCGACCAGCGCCCGCGCTATTACATCTACGGTGGCGTGGTCTTCGTGCCGCTCAACATGAACCTGATCAAGCGCTGGGGTAACAACTGGCACTCCAAGGCGCCGATTGAGTACCTCTACGCCCGCAACCGGTGGAGCGAAGAGGGGCGCCGCGAGCTGGTCGTTGCGCTGAAGGTGCTGCCCGCCGGGGTCAACCTGGGCTACCACGACTGGAAGAACTGGATCATCGATACAGTGAATGGGCACCGCGTGGCGGATTTCGACGAGTTTGCCCAGCTGCTCGAGGGCAACGAACAGCAGTTTGTCGAGCTGCGCGACGAGTCGGGCTACCGCATGGTGCTGGATGCGGCCGCCGCCCGTGAGCAGGAACCGCTGATCCTGCAGACCTACCATATCCCCCATCGCCATTCCCCGGGGCTTTTCAGTACCCTGGCGGAACACGAGGAGAAACCTGAGGAAAGTCCTTGACCACACCAAGCCCGGCCTGGCTGTCAGCAGTGCTGGCCGCCCTGCTGACAGGGTCCGCAGCCACCGCGGACAACCTGTACCGCTGGGTGGACGAGGATGGCAATATCCACTTCGGCGATCGCCCGCCGCAACAGGCAGAGGCCGAGGACCTGTCCGGGAAACTGGCGCCGGTCAACAGCGCGGATGCCACCGGCAGCCGCCCCAGCAGCCACACCAGCCAGCCCAGCCCGCAGCGGCAGTACAACGAGAGCCAGCGCCGGCTGCGGTTGCAGGAACAGCAGCAGCGTCGCCGGGCCTGCGCGCTGGCCCGCAAGCGCTTGCGCATCCTGCAGGGCCCCGTCGCCCTGGTAGACGGCAATGGCGAAGAGATCCGCATGAGCGAGCGCGAGCGCCAGCGACGTGCGGCGGCAATGGAACGGGAAATATCCAGGCTATGCGGCCAGTAGCGCGACTCGTCCGGCGGGGAAATGCCGTCATGCACCCGGCAACTACCATTTAGGGTAACGGGGCACTAAAATCCCGCGCCTTTGATCCCCGAGTTTGCCGAGGCCTTCGATTCATGTCCGACCAGCTGGAACGCTTCATCTTCTCCCACCACGATATCCGCGGCCAGGTCGTTACCCTGACCGATGCCTATCGCGAGGTCCTGGAACACAACCAGCTGCCCCAGCCGGTTGCCCTGGTACTGGGGGAATTCCTCGCCGCCGCCTGCCTGCTGTCCACCACGCTGAAGTTCGAGGGCCTGCTGAGCCTGCAGGCCCGCGGCGAGGGCGACGTGCCGCTGTTGCTTGCCGAGTGCACCCACCACAGCGACCTGCGTGGTATCGCCAGGCTCGCCGAGCAGGCCCAGATCGAGGAGGGCGCCACCCTGCGGCAGCTGGTTGGCAAGCGTGCGGCCCTGGCCATCACGGTGGAGCCGGAGCAGGGCGAACGCTACCAGGGCGTTGTGCCACTGGAGAAAGACACCCTGGCAGAGTGCCTGGAAGACTACTTCACCCAGTCGGAGCAGCTGGCCACCCGCTTCTGGATCGAGTCCAGCCCCGATACGGTGGGCGGCATCATGCTGCAGGTGCTGCCGGGCAACAACGCCGCCGGCGAGGCCGAGAACCAGGACGCCTGGGAAACCGCCCAGCACCTGGCGGAGACCGTGACCGCGGAGGAGCTCCACGCGCTGCCCCACGAGCAGCTGCTCACACGCCTGTTCCACCAGCTGACGCCCGCCGCGCTGGGCACCGCCAACATCCGCTTCAAGTGCAGTTGCTCCCGCCAGCGCAGCGCCCGTGCCCTGGTGGCCATGGGACCCGAAGAGGTCTACCAGCTGCTGGAAGAGCAGGATGGCGAGATTACCGCCGACTGCCAGTTCTGCAACGCCCGCTACCGTTTCAACGGCGACGATATCGAGAGCCTGTTCAACGCCCCGCCGCACACCCTGCACTGATTGCCGCCAGCTGCCTGCCGGGCCCACACGATGGTGATGGGCATTTCCCGGCAGGGGCCCCGCAGCGGTACAAATCACGCACCTTTATTCATCAGGCCAATAGGCGCGATTATCAACATAGAACAGACCGATAAAGCAGCATAAAATTTCAGGAGACAACGCTGTCATTGGGTAAAAAATAGCCTTTTTTGCTATCCCGCCAATTTGAACTTTGCCATAATTCGCCACCCGAATATTACCGGCCATGCTTCCTGTGGCGCGGTCGTACTATGTTTTACTCCTTACAATTTTCACGGGTAATCGACGAATGGCACAGATCGATGATACGGCGCAGGTATTGAAGAACCTGTCTGCGGCGCAGCTGGTTGAGCAGGCGCTGCTGCGCGGCGAGGGCAAACTGTCCGACACCGGCGCGCTGGTAACCGAAACCGGCGCGCGCACCGGCCGCTCCCCGGCGGACCGCTTCGTGGTGGAAGAGCCCTCCACCAGCGACAGCATTGCCTGGGGCAACGTCAACCGCGCCTTTCCCCAGGACAAGTTCGACGCGCTGTGGAGCAAAGTGGAAGAGTTCGTTTCCGGCTCCGACACCTTCGTGCAACAGCTGCACGTGGGCCAGCATGAGGACTACTACCTGCCCGTCGTCGTCACTGCCCAGACCGCCTGGCATTCCCTGTTTGCGCGCAACATGTTCATTCGCCCGGACAAGTACAACCCCAAGGGCAAGGAAGAGTGGCGTATCCTGCATGCCCCCAACTTTGTCTGTGAACCCGAGCGCGACGGCACCAACTCCGAAGGCTGCGTCATCATCAACTTTGCCCAGCGCAAGGTACTGCTGGCGGGCATGCGCTACGCCGGCGAAATGAAGAAAGCCATGTTCTCGGTGCAGAACTTCCTGTTGCCGGAAAAAGACGTCATGCCGATGCACTGCGCCGCCAATGTGGGCAAGGACGGCGATGTGTGCCTGTTCTTCGGCCTGTCCGGCACCGGCAAGACCACCCTGTCCGCCGACCCCGAGCGCTACCTGATCGGCGACGACGAGCACGGCTGGGCCAAGGGCAACGTGTTCAATATCGAGGGCGGCTGTTACGCCAAGACCATCAACCTGAGCAAGGAAAACGAGCCGGTTATCTGGGATGCCATCCGTTTTGGCGCCATCGTGGAAAACGTGGTCACCGACGATAACGGCACTGCCGATTACCACGACACCAGCCTGACCGAGAATGGCCGCTGCTCCTACCCGCTGGAGCACGTGGTGATGCGCCAGCCCGGCAACCAGGCCGGCGAGCCCAAGAACGTGATCTTCCTGACCTGCGACGTATCCGGTGTCCTGCCGCCGGTTTCCATCCTGTCCAAGGAAGCCGCCGCCTACCACTTCCTGTCCGGTTACACGGCCCGCGTGGGCTCCACCGAGCTGGGTGCGGAGGCGGGCATCCACCCGACCTTCTCCACCTGCTTCGGCGCGCCGTTCATGCCCCGCGCACCGCGTGAGTATGCCGACCTGCTGATGAAGCGTATCGAGGACTTCGGCTCCAATGTCTACCTGGTGAATACCGGCTGGACCGGCGGCTCCGGTGATAACGGCAAGCGCTTCCCGATCCCGGTGACCCGCGCCGTCATCGCCGCCATCCAGAGTGGCGCGCTGGAAGGCGTCGAAACCCAGCACCTGGAGACCCTGAACCTGGATATCCCGCTGGAGGTACCAGGCGTCGACAATGCTTACCTGAACCCCCGCGAGGCCTGGTCAGACCAGGGCGCTTACGACGAGCAGGCTGCCAGGCTGGCCAAGCTGTTCGCCGAGAACATCGAAAAGTTCGAAGTGAGCGAGACCGTCAAGGGCGCCGGGCCCCGGGCCTGAGCCACCCCGCCGGCGACCCTCGCGGGTCACCGTCGATGAAAAACGCCCCCGCGGAGTAATCCCCGGGGGCGTTTTTTATTGGCGACCGCTGTCCGGAGGGATTGGCAGATTGCGGCTATATTGAATAAATGAGGCGCCGCCGAGGGCGTGCGACCACGCGACGACGACCACAGGCACAGGTAAACCCATGCCCGCAGGCCAGCCGTTTTCCCGCTACCGTACCCGCCCACCCGGCCAGGGCACCAACCGCGCTGTCGTGGCGGCCATCGCTCTCATGTTGCTGGGGATCGTCGGCGGCCTGTGGCTGTACCTTTACTTCAAAGCCCTGGAGAAGCCCTACCGTGAGGTCCAGGGCTATCGCGTGGCTGCGGACCACACGCTGAGAGATTTCCTGCGCCGGGGGGACAACCGGGCACGCCTGCGGGCCCTGGAGAGCTACCTCAAGGCCAACAACGCGGGCAATGTGGTCGAGGCTGCGGCGCTGTTCCGGCAGGGCTCTGACTGGCTGGATATCAATGAACCGGCCTTCGCTATCCCGCCTCGCCGGCATTGGGAAAACATGGTGGAGACCCTGGCCCTGGTACGCGATGAGCTGATCCCGGCGATCGGCCCGGTGGAAGTCCTGTCCGCGTACCGCACGGACAACTACAACCGCAAGGGCGGTGGCGCCGGTGGCAGCAAGCACCGGGAGTTTTGTGGCCTGGATCTGGTGCCGCTATCCAATATCAGTCGCAAGGAACTGGTGGAGGAACTGAAAATCCTGCATGCGCGCCTGGGCGAGCACAGTCGCATGGGACTGGGTATCTACAGCAACGTGCGCTTCCATATCGACACCTGCGGTTACCGCAGCTGGTAGGCAGTATTTCCAGGAGCGGTCAGCATGGACATCAAGGAGAGCCCCGATCACGAGTGGGTCGACATACATATCGAGCGCCGGCGGGTGATCTGGATCAGCGCCCTGGTGCTGGCCGGCATCCTGTTGCTGGTGGTCCTCACGGTGGACAAGGTCCGGGAACTGGCCGAGCGCGCGGTCATCCCGCGGGAATATGCCCCTGTCGAGCGCCTCCCCGAAACCGCCGATATCCCCGATGTATATGACATCAAGGGCTATGCGGCCGCCTCGGCCCGCGCCTTCGAACGCTTCCTGAACGACCGCGACCGGCGGGAAATCTATACCCGCCTGCAGCATTTCCTCTACCTGAACAAGGTGGACGGGGTGCTGCCCTCCTTCCAGCTGCTGCGCCAGGGCAGCGACTGGCAGAAAATCGACGAACCGCCGTTCGCCATCCCCCCGGAGCAGGACTGGGAAACCATGGTGGATACACTGCGGGTACTGCAGGACGAGATCATCCCGCGTATCGGGCCGGTGACGGTCCTGTCCGGGTGGCGCACCCCCAGCTACAACGCCAAGGCCGGTGGCTCTAAACGCAGCAAGCATATGCATTTCTGTGGGCTGGATGTGGTGCCGAACCGCGACTACACCCGCAAGGAGCTGATTCCCATCCTGCGGGACATCCACCGCAAAGTGGGCAAGAAATGGGACATGGGACTGGGTATCTACAGCGGCGTGCGCTTCCATGTGGACACCTGCGGCTACCGGCGCTGGTAATTGCGATCCCGGTTGTCCAAGCGGCGAGCGCCAGTGGTAGCATAGCGCGCATCGACAAAAATAAATTCGGGGGCATCCCTTGGTTCAGGAAAAGCTGGAACGGCGCTCGTTCATCGCCGCCCTGCTGCTGGTAACAGTGGCATTCACATTTTTGCTCAGGCCCTTCTTTACGCCGATTTTCTGGGCCTGTGCCATTGCCGTGATCTTCTTTCCCGTACACCGCTACCTCTCCAGCCGCTACCCCAACTGGCCCAACATGATGGCCCTGCTGACGCTGTTGCTGTGCATGGTGCTGGTGGTGATCCCGGTACTGGTGGTGGCCAGCTCGTTCGTGAACGAGGCCGTCAGTCTCTACCAGAAAGTCCAGAGCGGCGAGATCGACGTGGGCGGGCAGGTGGACCGGGTGCGCAGTGCATTCCCCGGATTCGAGGCACTGATGCAGCGCATCGGCATCGACCTGGACCAGCTGCGCGAGCGACTGCTGAGCGGCTTCATGAGCGCGGGCAGCCTGATTGCCAAGAACGCCCTGGCCCTGGGCCAGAACACGGTGAATTTCTTCGTGATGCTGGGCCTGATGCTGTACCTGACCTTCTTCCTGATCCGCGATGGCGAGACACTGGTGCGGCTGCTGATCCGCGCACTGCCGCTGGGCGACGAACGCGAGCACCTGCTGCTGGCCAAGTTCGCCGAAGTCACCCGCGCCACGGTCAAGGGTAACCTGGTGGTGGCCGTGACCCAGGGCACCCTGGGCGGGCTGATTTTCTGGGCCCTGGGGCTACCGGCACCATTGTTGTGGGGGGTGGTCATGACCCTGCTGTCACTGCTGCCGGCCATCGGCGCGGCCCTGATCTGGCTGCCGGCAGCGATCTACCTTTACGCCATCGGTGACGTGGTCAAGGGAACGGTGCTGCTGGTTTTCGGGGTGGCGGTGATCAGCCTGGTAGACAACCTGTTGCGGCCGATACTGGTCGGCCGTGATACCAAACTGCCGGACTATATCGTGCTGTTCTCCACCATTGGCGGCCTGATGATGTTCGGCATCAGCGGCTTCGCCATCGGCCCTCTGCTGGCGGCACTGTTTATGGCCTTCTGGGAAATCTTCATGCGGGAGTTCATCAATTCCGCCGAGGTGAAGCCCCTCTGAAGGCGGGCGACATACAGCGAACATCGACAGGGTCCACACCCCGATCCGGGCCTGCTCGCCGGGTGGTGATACCGGTGCTAATCCGGGCCGGCGTCCCGCCGCTTGCGCTGGGCCTCCTGCAACTGCAGGCTCAGCTCTGCCATGGGCCGCTGGTCCACCACCAGCAGCCCCTCGTAACTGCGGTCCAGGTCCTCGATCAGCAGGATTACCAGTGAAAACGCCAGCGCCAGCGCCAGCGCCACCTGGGGCGAGCCGCCGCGACTGGCGCCCAGCTGGAAGCCGATCCCGAACATCGACAGTGCAGTGATCGCATACAGTGCCATCCAGATAGGTGCGGGTATCTGGTAACGCCCACCCACCAGCACCCGCCGGGTGTGGTAGTCGATCACCTCGTTCAGGGGCTGGTAGAAAGCCTTCAGTTTTTCCGCTCCATAGTCGCGGGACTCATGTTCCGCCACCAGACCCCACAGGGAGGCCTGGATCTGCTCGCTGCGCTCTACGGCCCGCAGGTATTCCTCTTCCTCAAGTGTATGCGGATCAAAGGCCCGGACCTGCGCATATTCGGCCAGGAGTTCCCGCGCACGTGCCGTGCCACTTTCATCGAGAAAGTCCGCCCGCAGGTAAGCGGTGGCGATGGCGTTGATCTCCTCAAGCAACAGTGCCTTGCGTGCACCGAAGCGCTCCGCGGTCATATTGAACGTAAACGCCAGCATAAACGCCAGCAGACCCAGGGTGGCGGCGACGATGCTGCCGATCGACGCTTCACTGACATCCCTGTTTCGACGCCAGAGGATGCGCCCCACTAACATGCCGGCGCCGAGTGACACCAGCACCACCAGAATGGCAAAGGCGCAGACACCCCACAGGGGGATACTTGAAAAAAAGCTGCTGAAGGTCATGGCGGCTTCCGGCTGATCCCTAATTAGTCTGGACCAGCTGCGCGACGGCTGCCGGCCGCTGCACTATGGCTGCGGCGCCGGCTGGGCGCCACCGCCATCCCGTCGGACCAGTTCGATAGCACGGGTTGCAAAACGCTCACCCAGGACCCGGTAACCGGTGGCGGTATAGTGCAAATCATTGGCCACCCGCTTGCCATCGCGATCCATTCCGTCATTCAGGTCATCTGTATCGACCCAGGCCGCACTGGGGAGGGACTCGGCGAATTGCACCTGGATCTCGCGGATGCGCTGCCAGTGGGCGGCGCTGCCACGCGCCAGGCCATAATCGCTCAGGCGGCCAATCACCACATTGATCTCCCGCTGGCCCAGGTCCCGCTGCAGTTGCGCCACCAGGCTGTCGAGGGCCGGGCCGTAGGCAGCGCTACGACCAAACCTGGCGTCATTTTCCCCCTGCATCCAGACGAGGGTTACTGATGCAAGGCGCTGACCGTGCGTGGCGCGCCCCACCTTGCGCAGCAATCTCTGGTACAGGTCGCCCACCTTCTTACCCGCATTGCCGATGCCCCGCTGTGGCGTCTCTAGCCAGCGCTGGATCGGTTGACCTCCCTGGGCGTCCTTCACCACAAGAATTCGCTCCCGGCCAAACTCTGCCGCCACCAGTGGCGTAAAGAAGGCATCTGCATCGAGCCAGGCCATATTGGATTGGCCGGAGAGAATAAAAAGGTGCCGACCCGGGTCGGCCGCTGCCGGGGACGGAGCGGCCAGGAAGAGCAACAGGGTCGCCAGGCCAGAGAAATGCAATGCACGCATGCCGCGCCTCCAATCCTTGGAGAGTAGCCGGCGGCACCAATCCGGGTGCCGGGTTTTACGTATGAATGTAATCCAGAGCCGGGGCCTGTGCCAGCCCGGCGGATGGCAGCCCCTACGATGGCAGAGCCGCTCTTGCCGGGGTAGCATTGCCATCACCAGATAGCATGAATACACACCGGGAGAATTCAATGAGATATGCACTGACCCTGTTACTGTCCGCGCTGGTGAGCCTGCCGGCCCTTGCCCTGGAAGTCGGCCAGCCGGCCCCGGATTTCACCCTGGAGGCCTCCGATGGCAACACCTACTCGCTGGAAGATTTTCGCGGTAAGCGGGCGGTCGTCATCGCCTGGTACCCCAAGGCGTTCACCAAGGGCTGTACCATCGAGTGCAAGTCCCTGGCGGAAAACGGTCACCTGATCCGCGAGTACGATGTGGCCTACTTTATGGCGAGTACTGACGAGGTGGAAACCAACAAGAAGTTCGCCGCCTCTGAAAAAGCGGATTTCCCGCTGCTCAGTGATCCCGAAGGGAAAGTGGCAAAAGCCTATGATGTGCTGGTGCCCGCATTGAATATCGCCAAGCGGGTGACGGTCTACATCGGCAAGGACGGCAATGTCCTCAAGGTCGATCGCGATATCAAGCCCGCAACCAGCGCCGAGGACATGGCCCGGACCCTGGGCGAACTGGGCGTGGCTCGCAAGGGCTGAACCGGTTTACCGGCGGCGAAAAGGCCTCGGGCGCACCCAGAACCAGCTGAGCAGCACCAGCATCCCGAACAGGGTGTAACAGAGTGCAAATACCCAGGCCGGCGCGCGATAGTAGAGGATGCTTTCCAGCCAGTGGGCAATGAATGAGCCCGAGTAGGTGGCTTCCCCGGCCCGCTCCCGCAATGCCATTTCCCAGGTAGTGAGCGGGCAAATCTCCCCCAGCCACGCCTGCAGCACCACGACGGCGATCGCCAGCAGGTGCGCCAGGCGGAACCGGGGATTGCGCACCCAGGACCATCCGCGCAGCTTCCCGGCCAGGATCAATAGCAGGCCGCTGACCACAAAGGCAACGAAGAGCACGTGCAGGAACAGCACCAGATCTGCGGCAATTCGATAGAGGAGTTGTGGTTCCATTGGGTTCCAGGCAGTTTCCCCGGCGGTTACGCCATCCCGGCATTCTCCCGGATGGCTCTGGTCAGGAACCTACTGTAGGGGTCAGGCGCATAGTCGGCAAATGGCCCGCACTCGACAAAACCATATTTCTGGTACAGCGCAACGGCGGGCTCAAACGCTCTATCTGTGCCGGTCTCCAGGCTGATTCTGGCATATCCACGCCGCCACGCCTCAGCAATGATTGCTTCAAGTATGCGCGCGGCAATACCCCGGCGCAGGAAAGCCCCGGCGGTTTTCATGGATTTTACCTCCCCGAACCGGGGAGAGATTTCCCGGAGGGCTCCACAGCCAGCCAGTTGCCCGTCGACACGGGCTGTCCAGAAAGTGAGGCACGGGTCTTTCAGCTTGCCTGTGTCGAGGGCATGAATGCTGTCCTCCGGGGAGTACCTGCGCATCTCTTCCAGGTGGGCACGCAGGAGTTCGATAACGGCGCCATCCGCTAAATCATCCGTTTGCAGGTCGACGTTCATTCAAAATGATTTCTCTCGTTTTCAATTCAATCTTTGCCACTGCAATTCTGGGGTAGCCTGAAAGTAAAGAGGCCGCTCCGGACAGCGGCCTCTCAGGGTTAATGACTGACGCCATCCACTGGCACGGCTCTACTCGGAGTCGCCGTTCATACCCAGCTCTTTCAGCTTGCGGGTCAGCGTGTTGCGGCCCCAGCCCAGCAACTCGGCGGCATCGCGCTTGCGCCCTGCGGTGTGCTTGAGGGCAATCTCGATCAGCGCGCGCTCGAACTGGGGTACCGCCTCGCTGAGGATCTCGCGGCGGCCATTGGCCAGTGCCTGGTCAGCCCAGAGGCGCAGGGCCTTCTGCCAGTCCTGCGGCGCCTGGGTACCGGCAGTCTGCTGGTGCAGCTCCTGCGGCAGGTCCTCGATATGTACCTCGCGGCCGGAGGCCATCACCGTAATCCAGCGGCAGGTATTCTCCAGCTGGCGCACGTTGCCGGGCCAGTCCAGGCCGGTCAGGTATTCCTCGGTCTCCTTGAGCAGGATTTTCGGCTCCACCCCCAGGTCCTTGGCGGCACTGTTGAAGAAGTGGTTGACCAGCCGCGGGATATCCTCGCGGCGATCGGACAGGCGCGGGATATGGATGCGGATGACGTTGAGGCGGTGGAAGAGGTCCTCGCGGAATTTATGTTCTTCTACCAGTCGTTCCAGGTCCTGGTGGGTGGCGGCGATGATGCGCACATCCACTTTCACCGGGGTGTGGCCGCCGACGCGATAGAACTCGCCATCGGCCAGCACCCGCAGCAGGCGGGTCTGGGTTTCCGGCGGCATATCGCCGATCTCGTCCAGGAACAGGGTGCCGCCGTTGGCCTGCTCGAAACGGCCGGTGCGCTGGGCGGCGGCACCGGTGAAGGCGCCCTTCTCGTGGCCGAACAACTCCGACTCCATCAGGTCCTTGGGGATGGCGGCCATATTCAGGGCAATAAACGGCTGGCTGCGCCGCGGGCTGTGGTTGTGCAGTGCCTGGGCCACAAGCTCCTTGCCGGTGCCCGATTCACCGTTGATCAGCACGGTGATATTGGAGTGGGAGAGGCGACCGATTGCGCGGAAGACCTCCTGCATCGCCGGCGCCTCACCGATGATTTCCTTGCTGCCGTTGGCGTTTTCCAGGCTGACCTGCTCGCCGCCCTGCTGCTCACTGGCGTGGGCCAGGGCGCGACGGGTCACTGCCACGGCCTCGTCCACGTCGAAGGGCTTGGGCAGGTACTCGAAGGCACCGCCCTGGTAGGCAGCCACGGCGCTGTCCAGGTCGGAGTGGGCCGTCATGATAATGATGGGCAGGGCCGGACGCTCGCTCTGGAATCGCTGCAACAGCTTGAAGCCGTCGGCGCCCGGCATGCGGATATCACTGATAACCACATCGGGCGAATCGCTGTAGAAGTCATCCAGCGCCCGGTCGCCACTTTCGTAACACTTGGTCTCGATACCGGCGCGGGTCAGGGCCCGCTCCAGCACCCAGCGTATCGATCGGTCGTCGTCAATTATCCAAACCCGGTTGCTCATGGTCTTTCCCAGTTTCTATTCGTCTATTCGTTTTCCAGCGGCAGGTAAACCTGGAACACACTCTGTCCCGCCTGGCTGTCGCACTTAATCAGTCCGCGGTGCTGGTTGATGATGTTCTGCGAGATGGACAGCCCCAGTCCCGAGCCCTCTGCGCGCCCGGAGATCATCGGGAAGAAGATCCGCTCGCGGATGTCCTCCGGTATACCGGGCCCGTTGTCCTCGATCTCTATCCGGCACACCAGCGGGCAGTGGTGCTTGCCGATGGTGAACTGGCGCTGGATGCGCGTGCGCAACACAATGCGCCCGGCCCCCAGGCCGATGCTCTCATCGATGGCCTGCATGGCGTTGCGGGCGATATTCAGCAGCGCCTGTATCAGCTGCTCCTTGTCCCCGGGCAGGTCCGGGATCGAGGGGTCATAGTCGCGGCCAATCTTCAGCTCCCCATCGCACTCGGCGTCGATCAGTTGCGCCACCCGCTCGAGCACCTCGTGCACGTTGGTGGGCTGCATATTGGCGGGCTGGTGCGGGCCGAGCAGGCGATCGACCAGGTTTCGCAGGCGGTCCGCCTCGTCGATGATGATCTGGGTGTACTCCGCCAGCTCCGGGTCCGGCAGTTCCCGCTGCAGCAGCTGGGCCGCGCCACGGATCCCGCCCAGCGGGTTCTTGACCTCGTGGGCCATGCCGCGCACCAGGTTGCGGGTGGTCTCCTGGGCGTCGATGAGCGCATCCTCGCGGGCGATGCGCAACAGCCGGTCCATGGTCTGCACTTCCACCAGCAGCAGGCCCAGCTCCGCCACCGGGCTTACCGAGTAATCGACGGTGCAGGTCTCCAGGTTGTGGAGACGCCAGGTGGCGCGGCGCACCGTGTATTTCTGGCTGTTGGCCAGCGCCCCACGCATGGCGCGCTGGGCAGCCTCCGACTCCCGCACCACTTCTTCCAGTGGCAACCCGCTGACACGGGCACTGGAGGCGGCCAGCAGGTCCTCGGCCGCGGAATTCAGGTAGCGGAGTGCCAGGCGCTCATCCAGCACCAGTACGGCGGCGGAAAGGTTGTCCAATAGCTGACGCAACTGGCGGTCATTCAACATGCAAAAGTCCCGGGGTCATTCAGCGGGCGGTCCTGGGGCATGGGCGTTCCGTCGGCTCGCCCGGCCCAGCCAGCACTGATTAAGGCAGTGCAAAAAGCAAACCAAAATGGCGCACGAAAGTGAGTGCGGTGAGTTTCGGGGGCAAACGGCTAATCGCCCCCAACAATTCGCACCATTATGGTGCGCTGATCAAAAAAACGCCAGCCCTGGCGCATCATTTTGGTGTGGGTGGCGCCCGGCGGGACAGCCAGGCGGATGGCGGGGAATACCGGTCAGTTACGGGAGCGCCGGTTCTGGCTGCCGGACTGGGGCACGCCCGGTGCAGTGGGCGCCTGGGGCGCCGGGGTGGCCTGCGGCGACGGATTGTCCGGCAGGGTGCCGCCGGGACGCTTGACGAAGATGGTAATCGGCTGGGAGCGCGCCAGCACCCGCCCGTCGGGGTCGGTGAGTACCGCCTGGATATCGTGGGTACCCCGCTCCAGGGCCGAGATATCCAGGCTGTTGCCACTGGAGCTGCCCAGCCAGGGCTGGCCGTCCACCACCGCGAAGAACTCGTAGCCCCCGGACGGCACCGGGTCGATGGCCACCCGCAGGACAACAGACCGCTGCCCCGGCGGGATAGTGGCGCCGCTTTGGGGGCTGACAATGGAGAAACTGATCGGCCCCAGCGGCTTTTCGCGCTCACGCTGGTCGCCGGGCGACAGTTTGCGGGTGGGCATGGGCCGCGGGCGAACAATGGGCTGGACATTGGTGGGCGCAAGCCGGATACGCTCGGCCTTGCCGTCTTCCGGCGGCACATCGGTGAAGGTGATCTTGCCGTCCGGGCCCACGGTCTTGTAGATGGCATTGCCGCCGCTGGCGCTGTCTTCGCCGGAATCGCCCGCCAGGACCCCGGCGGACACCAGGAAAAGGGCGGCAAGGGCTGCGGCGACAGCGCCGGTGATGATCTGGAATCTGTGCATTGGCACTCCTGCCTCCGGCATGCCCGCGAAACTGCGGGGCTCCATTACGAGAAGGCTAGTTTACCCCCAATAAAAAAGCCCGTACCAGACGGTACGGGCTTTTCTCACACGCGGATTGCGTGGAAGCGCTTATACGGAGTAGTACATGTCGAACTCGACCGGGTGCGTGGTCATGTTCAGGCGCTCTACTTCCTCACGCTTCAGCTCGATGTAGGCATCGATGGCGTCGTCGGAGAATACGCCGCCCTCGGTCAGGAAGGCGCGGTCCGCGTCCAGGGCGTCCAGGGCCATTTCCAGGCTGGAAGCGACGGTCGGGTACTCGGCCACTTCTTCCGCCGGCAGGTCGTACAGGTCCTTGTCGGCCGGGTCGCCGGGGTGGATCTTGTTCTTGATGCCGTCGAGGCCGGCCATCAGCATGGCAGCGAACACCAGGTACGGGTTGGCGGTCGGGTCCGGGAAGCGGGCCTCGATGCGCTTGCCTTTCGGGGAGGCAACATACGGGATGCGGATGGACGCGGAGCGGTTGCGCGCGGAGTAGGCCAGGATCACCGGCGCCTCGAAGCCCGGTACCAGGCGCTTGTAGGAGTTGGTGGACGCGTTGGCGAAGGCGTTAATCGCACGCGCGTGCTTGATGATGCCGCCAACGTAGTACAGGGCGGTCTCGGACAGGCCGGAATAGCCGTCACCGGCGAACTGGTTCACACCGTCCTTGCTGAAGGACATGTGGATGTGCATGCCGGAACCGTTGTCGCCCACCAGAGGCTTGGGCATGAAGGTGGCGGTCTTGCCGTAAGCGTGCGCAACATTGTGCACTGCGTACTTGAGGATCTGCACCTCGTCCGCTTTCTTGGTCAGGGTGTTGGCGCCGACGCCAATCTCACACTGGCCGGCGGTGCCCACTTCGTGGTGGTGCACTTCCACGTGCAGGCCCATCTGCTCCATGGCGGAACACATGGCGGCGCGCACGTCGTGCAGGGAGTCGACCGGCGGTACCGGGAAGTAACCACCTTTCACGCCCGGACGGTGGCCGATATTGCCTTCCGGGTGCTGCATGCTGGAGGACCAGGCCGCTTCCTCGGAGTTGATCTTGTAGAAGGCACCGCCCATCTCGGCACCCCAGGTGATGTCATCGAAGACGAAGAACTCGGGCTCCGGACCGAACAGCGCGGTGTCGCCCAGGCCGGTGGACTTCAGGTATTCCTCGGCGCGCAGGGCGATGGAACGCGGGTCGCGCTCGTAACCCTGGCCGGTGGACGGCTCGACGATGTTACAGCGCACGATCACAGTCGGCTCATCAGTGAACGGGTCCAGGAAAGAGGCCTCGTCATCCGGCATCAGGATCATGTCGGATTCGTTGATGCCCTTCCAGCCGGCGATGGAGGAGCCGTCGAACATCTTGCCCTCTTCGAAAAACTCGCCGTCGACTTCGGAAGTCGGCAGGGAGACGTGCTGCTCCTTACCCTTGGAATCGGTAAAGCGCAGGTCTACCCATCTGGCTTCACTTTCTTTGATCAAACCGAGCGTTTTAGCTGACATTGCTGTCCTCCAGGTCTTGAAAGTTTGTAGGTCGCTGAACGTTAGCCCTTGGTGAGGCTCGACTCTTTAACGACGGCGTACTGTTCGTGGGCAGTACTGAAGCAAGGAGTGTGCCAAATTGGGGCAGCTGGGCCGGGGCCAGGGCTGTCGGGCTCCAGGGCCAGGATTCATTGCCGACTAGAGCAAAGTAGATGCAAACTGGCGCGCCGGCCACTATCCCGCGCACCAAAATGGCACCATACCAAACCATGGCGCACAATTTCAGTGCAGCACACAATTCAACACACCGCCAGCAGCGACCGGGGCGCCCCCAACCGGTGAATTTACAGCCAGACTGTTTATAATTCCGTGCTCATCTTCAACCTGCTGTACCCGGTCAACAATCCATCATGCACTTTGTCGTCAAGTTCTTCCCGGAAATCACCATCAAGAGCAACCCCGTGCGCAAGCGCATGTCGCGGCAGCTCAAAGACAACCTGCGCATCCTGTTGCGCCGGCTCGACGACCGTATCAAGGTGCTGAAGGACTGGGAAAAGATCGAGGTGATCGCACCGGACGCCGTCTCGCACCTGGCCGACCGTATCGAGGAAGTACTGGCCCATACGCCCGGCATCGCCAACTTTGCCCGGGTACGCCAGTACCCGCTGGGTGATTTTCATGACATCTATGAAAAGACCCTGTCGGTCTGGGGCGACAAACTTGAGGGCAAGACCTTCTGCGTACGCGTCAAGCGCAGCGGCAAGCACGACTTCCAGTCCCTGGATGTGGAGCAGTACGTGGGTGGCGGCCTGAACAAGAACACCGGCGCCGCCGGCGTGAAGCTGAAAAACCCCGACATCACTGTGCGCCTGGAGATCCGCCACGACAAACTCAACGTGGTGGAACAGCAGCACGCCGGCCTGGGCGGCTTCCCCATGGGCACCCAGGACCCGGTGCTGTCACTGGTATCCGGCGGCTTCGATTCCACCGTTTCCAGTTACCTGACCATGAAGCGCGGTATCCGCACCCACTTCCTGTTCTTCAACCTGGGGGGGCGCGACCACGAGCTGGGCGTGAAGGAGGTGGCCTACTACCTGTGGAACCGCTACAGCGCCTCCCACCGGGTGAAGTTTATTACCGTGCCCTTCGACGGGGTGGTGGCGGAAATCCTGCAGAACGTGGACGACTCCCATATGGGCGTGATCCTCAAGCGCATGATGCTGCGCGCCGCCACCGCGATCGCCAGCGAACTGGACGTGGACGCGGTAGTCACCGGCGAGGCCATCGCCCAGGTCTCCAGCCAGACCCTCAAGAACCTGAAGGTGATCGACAATGTCACCGACACCCTGGTGCTGCGGCCGCTGATCACCAGCGACAAGGGTGACATCATCCGCACCGCGCGCGAGATCGGTACCGAGGAATTTGCCGCCAACATGCCGGAATACTGTGGTGTCATCTCGGTAAAGCCCACGACCCGGGCCAGGCTGTCGCGGGTCGAGGAAGAGGAGGGTCACTTCGATTTCAGTGTCCTCGACCGCGCCATCAATGAACGCGTTCTGCAGAATATCGACAGGGTGATGGAGGATGTCCACGAGGGCACACCCGAAGTGGAAGTCCTGGAAGCGCCGGGCGATGCGGTGGTCATCGATATCCGCCACCCGGACGAGGAGGAAGTGGATCCGCTGGAGCTGGAGGGCAGCGATGTGGAGACCATTCCCTTCTACCGCCTCAACAGCGCCTTCGCACAGCTGGATCCGCAGAAAAAGTACCTGCTCTACTGCAGCCGCGGCGTGATGAGCCGCCTGCACGCCTCACACCTGCTGGATGCCGGCTACCGCAATGTGGGCGTTTTGCGCCCCCATCTGCCGCACCGCCCGGACTGACACTCCAGCCGCGCGGCGGGCACCACCAGGCCCGTTGCCTTCCCCCGCTCCCCCAGGGAGCGGGATTCACAGGCCAGACTGCCCAAATTGATGATTTTTTGTGCAATTTGCACTCGCAGTTGTCACGCTTGGCCACTATAATCGCCGCCTTTGGCCGGATAGCCGCTGCCCGTCAGCCCCGCCCCGATTGATTCGACGCGACAGTCAGGTGACTGCGCGCTTTACCCTTCAGAGGTTCATAGTGATAAATAACCTGCGCAACATTGCGATCATTGCCCACGTAGACCACGGCAAGACCACCTTGGTGGACAAGCTGCTGCAACAGTCCGGCACCCTGGACCGCCGCGACGAGGGCGCGGAACGCGTAATGGATTCCAACGACCAGGAGCGCGAGCGCGGTATTACCATCCTGGCCAAGAACACTGCCATCAGCTGGCACGACTACCGCATCAACATCGTCGACACCCCCGGGCACGCCGACTTCGGCGGCGAGGTGGAGCGGGTCCTGTCCATGGTGGACAGCGTGCTGCTGCTGGTGGACGCCGTGGACGGCCCCATGCCGCAGACCCGCTTCGTTACCCAGAAAGCCTTCGAGCAGGGCCTGAACCCGATCGTGGTAATCAACAAGATCGACCGCCCCGGCGCGCGCCCGGACTGGGTGATGGACCAGGTGTTCGACCTGTTCGACAGCCTCGGTGCCACCGACGAGCAGCTGGACTTCCCGGTGGTCTACGCCTCCGCCCTGAACGGCATCGCCGGCCTGGACGACACCGACATGGCCGACGACATGACGCCCCTGTTCCAGATGATCGTGGACAAGGTCGAAGCGCCGAAGGTCGACGAGAAAGGCCCGTTCCAGATGCAGGTGTCCGCACTGGACTACAACAGCTATGTGGGCGTGATCGGCGTGGGCCGTATCACCCGCGGCACCCTCAAGCCCAACCAGCAGGTAGTGGTGCTGGACCGCGAGGGCAACCAGCGCAAGGCCAAGGTACTGCAGGTGATGGGCTACCTGGGCCTGGAGCGCGTGGAAGTGGAGCAGGCCAGTGCTGGTGACATCGTCTGCATCACCGGTGTGGGCGAACTGAACATCTCCGATACCCTGTGCAACCCGGAAAACCCCGAGGCCCTGCCGGCCCTGACCGTCGATGAGCCCACCGTGAGCATGACCTTCCAGGTGAACGACTCGCCGTTTGCCGGCCAGGACGGCAAGTTCGTCACCTCGCGCAATATCAAGGAGCGCCTGGAACAGGAACTGATCCACAACGTGGCGCTGCGGGTGGAGCAGGGCGATTCCCCGGAAAAATTCAAGGTGTCCGGCCGAGGCGAACTGCACCTGTCGGTGCTGATCGAGACCATGCGCCGGGAAGGTTTTGAGCTGGGCGTATCCCGCCCGGAAGTGGTACAGAAGGAAGTCGACGGCGAGATCCAGGAGCCTTATGAAGAGGTAGTGGCCGACGTCGAGGAGCAGCACCAGGGTGCGGTGATGGAAGAGCTGGGCCTGCGCAAGGCAGAGCTCAAGAACATGGAGCCCGATGGCAAGGGCCGTGTGCGCCTGACCTTTATCGTGCCGTCCCGCGGCATGATCGGCTTCCGCTCACAGTTCCTGACCATGACCAGCGGCTCCGGCATCATGACCAGCATCTTCGACCACTACGGCCCGGTGAAAATGGGGGACGTGGGCAAGCGCATCAATGGCGTGATGGTCTCCATGGTCAAGGGCAAGACCCTGGCCTACGCCCTGTACACACTGCAGGACCGCGGCCGCCTGTTCCTGGGCCACGGTGAGGATATCTACGAAGGCCAGATAGTGGGTATTCACTCCCGCAACAATGACCTGGTGGTAAACCCCACCAAGGCCAAGCAGCTGACCAACGTGCGCGCCGCCGGCACCGACGAGGCCCTGACCCTGACCCCGCCGATCCGCCACACGCTGGAACAGGCACTGGAGTTTATCGAGGACGATGAGCTGGTGGAGGTGACCCCGAACCACCTGCGCCTGCGCAAGAAGATCCTGCAGGAGAACATGCGCAAGCGGGCCAAGAAGTAAGCACTTCTTTACCGCACTGCGCAGTAATAAAGGCGGGCCATTGGCCCGCCTTTTTCGTTTCTGGCCGCGAGCGAAAAAATTCCTGCGATCACAATGATGAAAAAAACCGGCGCTCCACCTGCTGCCACTCAGCCAGTGCTGCCGGCGTATGCAGGCAAACCGTGATCTGCTTGAATTCATGCGCACGTTGATGGAGCACTTCCAGCGCCTGGTGGGCAGCGATACTGTGTGGAAAACGATTGGTGCCCGCCCCCAGGGCGGGGAACAGCAGCGTGTCGATTTTGCCCTGGCGCGCCAGGTCCAGCACACTGTTGTAGCACCGGCGCAATTCCGCCAGGGCCTCGGCGCCCCACTGGTCGCCACTGCTCCACTGTGGCGTCACCGTATGCAGCAGGTACTTCACCGGCAGATTATAGGCCCGGGTCAGCCGGGCCTCTCCCACACCACACTCAGCCACATCTGCGCACGCATCCCGCAGGGACTCCCCGCCGCGGTCGTGGATCTGCGCCGATAGCCCACGCCCGGCAATCAGGTGCTTGTGGGCCGGACATACGAGCCCGGCGGCACGCAAAGTCAGGATATTTCCACAAGTCAGTCTTAGCATTTCCACGAATACAATTTTCCACGCTCACATTGCAATTAAAACTATAGTCGGGCCTTTGGTGACACATAAAATCACAATATACTCGGCTGCCAATCCAAATATTTCAATTTGTGCCGCGCACAGAGCCAGGGGCCAGTGTCGATCGGCGTGGCAACCATCTCTTTATGACATCCGGGCCATGCCGGAGTCGCGGGCCAGCAGGTTTCCAGTGGCCTGTTATACAGGAACCGCCAATGGGCTCAGTACAACAGGTCACTGACACACACACTCCAGCGGACAGGGCAGTGGAGCTGGACCTGCGCCGTCGGGTGCAGGCGTCCGGTTACATGCTGATCTTTTCGCTGGCCATTACCGCCGCGATGGCGGTCCTGGCACTGACCGATGGCGCCCTGGTGCAATCCCTGACCCTGTTTGGCGTCACCACCCTAATCCTTGCCACCTATATCGGCATCAATCTCGTCGGGCCGAGTGGCAAGACTCCTGTCCTCGTTAGCTGCCTGTTGCTTGTCCTCTATTTCTACCTGCTGCTTTCCGGCGGTGTAAACAATACGGGCCTGATGTGGGCTGTGATGCTGGTGCCGGGTTTTATCAACCTGTTCGGCTACCGCCATGGCACGCTGATCCTGGTCGCCGTGGGAGCGGCCACGGCACTGGTACTCTTCTATCCGGACTTTCCCGGGCTTGCGGCGCAATATGACATTGCCTACCGGGCACGCTTTATTGCCGTATTCGGTGCGCTGACGGCCCTGACCGCGCTACTGGACAGCAGTCGCGACGAGGCACAGAAACTGCTCAACACGCTGACTGTGGAACTGGAAAACCACGCCAGCACCGACGCACTGACGGGCCTGGCGAACCGCCGCGAAGCCTATCGGGTCCTGCGGGAGCTCGACCGTGCCGGGCAGGCGCTGGGCGACTACGCCGTGCTGATTGGCGACCTGGACCATTTCAAGGCGCTCAATGACAGCCGCGGCCACAATTTTGGCGATCGGGTACTCAGGGATGTGGCAAAGGTACTGAAGGGCAATACCCGTGCGGGCGACCTGGTAGCACGGTGGGGCGGAGAGGAATTCCTGGTACTGCTGCCCAATACCAGCGCCAGCGGCGGTGCCGTGCTGGCGGAAAAGCTGCGCCAGAAGGTGGAAGCCCTGGGACACCAGTACTCGCCCCCGGCGCGCCTGTCCATGAGTTTCGGCGTCGCCGGCTCAGCGGATGGGTCAAAGTTCCAGACAGAGTTGCTGGCCCAGGCTGACGCGCGGCTGTATCGTGCCAAGCATGCGGGCCGCAACCGGGTGGTGGTTACCTGACGCCACTGCCGGCCGGCGCCAGGCAAGCACTCAGAAGTGCCAGCGAGCACCAATCTCCACGATCAGGCTTTCCGTCTCGATATCAAATTCTGCCGGCAACAGGCGGGAATCAACCTCTGCTTCATTAGTCTCGCGCCAGCGCAGGCCGCCAAAATAAGTGAGTTCATCGGTGCACAGGTAGTTGATACCGCCCATCACTTGCCACGCGAATACACTGTCATCGTCGTCGACGATACGCACATCGGACGGCTTGTAGTTGACATCCACCCAGGCGTTACCCAGTCCGGCCCCCACGTAGGGTTGCCACTGGCTGCCCGTGTCAAAGTCGTAGTAGGCGTTGAAAAATACATAGTCGGTAGTGATGTCGCCCTGACCACCATCCACGATCTGCCCGACAGTTACCCCGAGGGGATCCAACTGGCCCGTCAGAAGCACGGCCGCATCCACTGCGTCGATATTGACGCCGTCGACACGTACATTCTTGTGAGATTCCACATCGTGTTCGGCCCAGGCGTATTCCACTTCGAAGCGCCATTCACGCATCCGCCAGCCGGCGGCAAGCTGGACTCCCCAGCTGCTGTCTATGTCGGTATCCCAGCGCAGGCGGGTGCCGGCCGGAATCACCGCGCCGGCAGGAATGACCACGCCCTCCCCGGTAACAAAATTACCGGTAAAGCGACCGTCGGTATCGATATCATCCATATCATTCCAGCTCAGTGAGCCACTGATATAGAAATCCTCGGCGTGGGCGGAAACGGAAGCGAGGGCTGCCGCCAGTACTGTCATTGCTAGCTTCTTGCTGACCATAGTTACATCCTGTAATTGCATATTCACCGGAAATCTTTACGTGAATGCACGACCGGCGGACCTCTGTCCAGCGATAGGTGCCGTTTAAAATCCCGCATATTTTCCGGCGATTTTCACGCCGGCATCATACGGGACCAAAACTGATCCACAGCACACGCAGGAAGGAAAAAAACCTCCCGCTACCATCTACGATAGCCCCTTTTTTCTGTCGTCCGTAGTCGCGAGGGAGTCCCGCAAATAAATTGGGCGCCGCAAAAGCGGGAGAAACCCCTCCCTGCCCTCGGCGCCCAATGCCAGCATGGGATTTCGCTATCAGAACTGCCAGCGGGTACCCACCTCCGCCAGGAAGGTATCGGCTTCCAGCTCAAATCCTGCCGGGAACAGGCTGGCGCCCACAGAAAGGTCATCGGTCTGGCGCCAGCGGAGACCACCAAACAGCTCCAGCTGGTCACTCAGCGCCAGGTTCACCCCGCCCATAAACTGGTAGGCAAGCACACTGTCGTCATCATCGATGATGCTGACGCCCGACGGGCTGTAATCAACATCCACCATCGCATTACCGATACCGGCACCGACATACGGTGTGAGTGCCGAGCCCATATCGAAGTCGTAATAAGCGTTCACGAACAGGTAGTCGGCGCTGATCTCACCCTCGCCCGCCGCCACCAGATCGCCCACAGTGACGCCCAGGTTTTCCTGCTGGCCGCTGATCAGCACCGCCGCATCCTCTCCATCCAGCGGGATGCCAGCGGCAGACACACTTCCATGGGAATCAACATCGTTGCTGGCCGTGGAGTATTCGGCCTCGAAGCGCCACTGGTCGACTCCATAACCCACGGCAAATGAAACCGCAGTGCCGCTATCGACACTGGTATCCCAGCTCACGCCGGTACCGGCCGGAAGTGGTGTGCCCGCCGGGATGCTGGTGCCGGCGCCGGTGGTGAAGTCACTGGAAAAGCTGCCAGCGGTGTTTATATCATCGAGATCGTTGTAGCCGATATTGCCACTGACGTAGATGCCCTCCGCCGCTGCTGCGGTGGAAAATGCACAGCTTAACATTGCACTAAAAAGAATATTCTTACGCATTCTGGTTGCTCCCCTTGTCTGGATTCCATGCATTACTTGTTCTCGTTCAGCAAGTGATGCAAGCGTATTTACGGGGGGGCATCGACGGGTAGATTGCCAGCAGTCCGGCAACCGGCAAAAATTGTGAAGGGGGTTACAGGTTCAGCGATTGGTCGCACCAGAGGTAATCCACGGGCATCGACCGCCCGTAAAGCACTGGTTTTAATATCAGGCTGACGTAAATCCACTGAGGCACCAGCCGACGAGGTATGCCAGCAGCGCAGCACTGCCACCCAGCAATAACGTGCGCCCGCCGGCGGCAAGGAGAGAGCCACCGTTCACCACACCCTTGGCAATACCGACAGCGAAGAAAGCCAGGGCCGAAAGCGTTGCGCTCAGGTAAAACCGGGCGGATTCCTCCAGGAATGTAGCCAGGTATGGCATGAGGGGGATCGAGCCCACCGACAGGAATGCGACAAAGGTAACGATCGAGGAGCGCAGCGGCCGGGCCCGGACCGGACTGATACCGTGCTCTTCGGTCAACATGGTCTCTATCCACAGTTTGCGGTCCCGGCAGATGGTGGTGACGATCTCCTCGAGGGTATCGCCGCGGAATCCCTTGGCGGCGAATATCTGCCGGATCTCCTCCCGCTCGCCCTCCGGCACCAGGGCGATATGCCGCTCTTCGGTGCGGCGCATCGCGCCCTCGTGATCCAGCTGGGCCTGTATCGCCTCGTAATTGCTTACCATCATGCTGAAGCCATCAGCCAGCAGGTTGGCGAATCCCATGATAATCACCACGATTGAAGGAAATCCGGCGCCGTATGCACCGGATACGATGGCAAACGTGGTGACACATCCGTCAATGGCACCCAGCACAAAGTCCCCGAGTGTCGGCGGGCGCGATGGCTCGCGGAGGCGGCGGGCGATATTTTCCGGCCGGTGCTGGCGCTGCAAGGCTTCCCGGCCCGGCTGCTCCATATCGATAACCTTTCCAATGACCCGGAGGGGTCTGTGTCTCGCCTATGTATCGCAGTTTAGCTGCCGGACCGGTCGCCGTCGGTCAGCCCTCAGGCAGCCAGGCTAACCGGTGTCGTATCCCGGCTGCTGAGGAAGTCCGGACGGGGCTGCAGGCCTCCAAATGGCGCCCGGGGACGGTTATGGACGCTGTTATATACACACATCATTACCTGGCGCGGGTCATTGGAGATGTTGTCCGGGGAACCGTGCAGCAGGTTGCACTCATGGATTACCAGCGTGCCGGGCTTGCCGGTAATGGCGTGAATCTCGCGATCGCCGAGGACTTCCCGCATGGTCTGCGGCTGGGGTACTCCGAGCTTCTGCTGGCGCAATGACGTCTTGTAATTGTCGGCCGCGGTACGGCCTCGACAGGAAATATACAGATGATGAGAGCCGGGAATCACATACAGCGGCCCGTTATGCTCGTGGTTTTCAGTGAGCATGATCCATGCAGTAAGCGCGCGCATCCGTGGCATGCCGTCCTCCACATGCCAGGTCTCGAAATCGGAATGCCAGGCAAAAGATTTGCCGGTGTATGCGGGTTTGTTGTTGACCCGCGACTGCATCTGGTAAACATCGGAGCCGAGCAACTGCTGCACCATGGGAAGCAGCTTCGGGTGCCGGAAAAAACCGTCGACAATCCGGCTGAAGCGGCAGGGATTGAAGATAGTGCGCAGCTCCGTACCCTGCGGTTCGCGTACCAGCTCCTCGCGCCCCTCGAGGGAATGTCGCAGGCGTTGAACTTCCGCCTGCAGCGGCTCAACCATTTCCGGCATAAATTCCGGGAATACCAGGTAGCCGTTTTTTTCGTAATGCTCCAGCTGGGATTGCCGGAGCGAGTCATCCGGGCGGGATAATCCATGCTGGTAGATGACCGGGTCTTGTCGGGGGATGATTTGTTCCCTGCCGCCCATACGCGACGGGTACAGATCATCAGTCATAGGCTGTGTTCCTCCTCTGGTAAATCAACGTTGTTCATACAAACCGCTGAAATTGGACAGCAGCAGCGTATTGCCGGCGCCGTGCCGCGGTACGGTTTGGTTTTGAATGGGTCCGGTCACAGGGACGGACGCGGAGTGGTGTCGGGAAACCTCTGGGCGGGTCCACTGCACCGATATTGGCTAGCCCTGTGTTGCGCAGGGCAAAAAAGGTGCCTGTTCGGCGGGCGCAAAATTTAACGGGTTGCGCGGACAGGTGTCAAGCCACACAACGGCAGGGAGCGAAAGGAGAAAATCAGGAATTACCCGCGGCCCGTGAAGGCCAATGACGGAAGGGCATTATTAAATCAATACAAAGCGCGGGTACGACCCGTGCACAAATGGGCTTTGCACACGGGACACCATGCCCGGCGGCTATTCACGCACAATAAAACTCACCCGGTCTACACCGGTGTTGCCGCTGCGATCGTCGAAGGCGTAGACCAGGACCTGGTAAACGCCGGGTTCCTCAGGGGACAGTGAGGCAACAAATGTATTCGCGGTATCGGCCATGGCCAGCGGGATGGTGCGCCAGGGCTTTCCGTCTTTTTTTACCAGGGCCGCCACTTCCATTTTACTGCCGTCCCAGAGTCCGCCATCGCTGATCGGGCAGCCGCACATCATCACCACGTTGGCGCGAATCTCGAATGGGGCATCGGCCATGGTGGTATAGCGATGTGTCTGCGGACTCAGGATATCCACCACCATGCCGGGAATCTCGACCACCAGGCCATCGCCATCAATCGCCTTGCCAGGCAGCAGCCATGTCTGGGTCGTGGCAAGCACCCGCGCCTGCTTCTTGATGTAGGGCGCCAGCACCTCGACGGTAACGAAAACCGGCTCCTCTATATCCAGTTCGGT
This sequence comes from Microbulbifer sediminum, assembly GCF_021729035.1. Taxonomy (GTDB): domain Bacteria; phylum Pseudomonadota; class Gammaproteobacteria; order Pseudomonadales; family Cellvibrionaceae; genus Microbulbifer; species Microbulbifer sediminum. Next base: position 491,375 of record NZ_JAJSAP010000003.1, read on the forward strand.
ACGGAAAGCCGCCGCTCCGTCGGCAATTTCCTGGTAGCGCGAATGCGGCTGTTTCATGATGACATCGGTATTACCGGTGCTGCCGCTGGTCAGGCCCTCGGCCAGGATGGTACCGCTCTCGGCATCGCGTATACGCACGGAAGCACCACCAATCGAGGTGCCGATAAACTTGGCATCCCTGGCCTTGGCGCGTACGACAATTTCCGTGGGCTCTGCAGTCGCGAGAGCGGGGGTAAGTAGCAGGGAGAGAAGCCCCCAGGCAATGATCCTGTTAAGCATAAATGGTACCTGTGCAGCGTTGAATGATCAGGGAAACTGGATGCTGGCATTCAGCCCCCGGTGTTACTGTTCACGGAATCCAGATGCCGGTCCGGCACCAACCATAGCAGCGCAGTCAGCACGTAGAGTGACAGCGCCAGCCATTCCCAGATAAATGCCAGGGGAATTGCCAGGCCGTAGAGCAGCAGCGTAAAACGGCCCTTCCACTTCTGGCGCACCACGTTGTGCCGCGCTTCCGGAGCAAGGGAGGCGACGATCAATCGCCGCAATATCCAGTAGGCGATTGCCGACATCAGCAACACCGCGCCGTAGAGTGCCGCCGGCCCACGGGCGAAGCTGTTTTCCCCCATCCAGCCTGTGGCGAAGGGTATCAGGGACAGCCAGAACAGCAGGTACAGGTTGGCCCACAGAATCGGCCTGTTGACGCTGTCTGCAGCCTGCAGCAGGTGGTGGTGGTTGCTCCAGTAAATACCCAGGTACACAAAGCTCAGGACATAGGTCAGGAACACCGGAATCACCGACACCAGCGCGTCGATGGTGTGCCCATGGGGAACATCCATGTTCAACACCATGATGGTGATGATAATTGCGATGACGCCATCGCTGAATGTTTCCAACCGATATTTTTTCACCCGCTATGCACCTGTCTTTCCCTGTGCCGACTGTTGCCGTAACCCCTACTATACGCTGACGCACACCGCAGTCCGCGAAGCGCTCAGCTGGCGGCAAACGAAAATGGGCTCACTCCAGCGGCTCGAGCCGGAACAACCCACCGTCAGGCAGGTCGTTCAGCAGGTAAATATAGCCATCCCGGCCCTGGCGCACGTCGCGGATGCGGCCGAGCTGCCCCTCGAGCAGGGTTTCGGTGCCCTTTACCTCACCACCTTCGATAATGATGCGCAACAGTTTTTCACTGCCGAGGCCGCCCGCCAGCAGGTTACCGCGCCATCCGGGGAACCTGTCGCTGTCTACAGCAGCCAGGCCTGAAGGCGCGAAGCGCCCGCTGTAGATGTGTCGTGCCTCACGCATGCCGGGCACGCTGGTTTCGCCGATCGGTTCGCTGGAGCTGTACTCCTTGCTCTGCGTTGCTTTGGGCCAACCGTAATTCACCCCGGGCTCAATCAGGTTCAGCTCATCACCGGTGCGGGCGGCGTGCTCACTGGCCCAGATACGGCCTTCGGCGTCGACTGCCAGGCCCTGGATATTGCGGTTGCCGTAGCTGAAGATCTCACCAAGCCCCTTTTCTTTCCCGGCGAAGGGGTTGTCGGCCGGCGTAGCGCCGGTTTCAGTCAGGCGCAGCACACTGCCGGCATGGTCATTGATGTCCTGGGCGCGCAAGCGATCCACGCCGCGATCACCGATGGTCATCATCAGGGTGCCGTCCCTGCGCCAGGCGAGGCGGGAGCCATAGTGCCGCCCCGGTGAAGAGAAGCGGTCCTGCACAAAGATCTGCTCGAGGTCGGCCAGCGCGCCATCGGCCAGGCGCGCCCGCGCGAGGGCCGTGGCGGTGCCGCCATCACCGGCGCTGGCGTAGGTCAGGTAAATCCAGTCGTGCTCGCCGTCTCCGTATTGCGGATGCAGAACCACATCCAGCAGCCCGCCCTGGCCCACGGCAGAGACCTCCGGCACGCCGGTGAGGTATTCGGTCTCGCCATCACTCACCAGTGCCAGCCGGCCGCCGCGCTCGGTTACAAGGAAGCGCCCATCGGGCAATTGCGCAACACCCCAGGGATGCTTGAAGCCTCCGGCCAGTTTCACGATGCGGAAGTCGTGCCGCTCCGATTGCACATTTTCCTCGACCACCTCGGTGGCGCTTACCGTCGTGGCAAAAACACCACTGAGGACAATTGCGCGGCCCAGGCGCCACACTGAAGTCAGAAGGTTTGTCATGATGCAGTCCTCACCATCAGGAATTTCCGTTGCCCAGATGCTACTGCCCCGGCGATAGGAACTCAAAGCAGCGCGCAATCACGGGATAAAAAAAGCCGGGCACTGCCCGGCTTTTCTAGAGCATCGCACAAAGGCGTTCAGCCCTTTTTGGTCTCTTCGATCCAGCGGTTGACCCGATCTTCCAGCATCGGCAGGGGCAGTGCGCCGCCACCGAGTATGGTGTCATGGAAACCACGGATATCGAACTGGTCGCCGAGTTCCTTTTGCGCCTTTTCACGCAGCTCGAGGATTTTCAGCATGCCGATCTTGTAGGAGGTAGCCTGGCCCGGCAGGGTCAGGTAGCGACGCACTTCGGAACGTACCGCACTCTCCGGGATCGCAGAATTTTCCAGGAAGTATTCCACCGCCTGGTCCTGGCTCCAGCCCTTGGCGTGCATGCCGGTATCCACCACCAGGCGAATGGCGCGCCACATTTCCGCGGTCAGGCGGCCGAAGTCCTTGTAGGGATCCTCGAACTGGCCCATTTCCTTCGACAGTTTTTCGGAGTACAGCGCCCAGCCCTCGATGTAAGGGGTGAAGTGCGCCTGGGTGCGGAACTGCGGGATACCCTCCAGCTCCTGGGCGATCGAAATCTGCATATGGTGGCCGGGGCTGCCCTCGTGATAGGTCACGGTTTCCATGTCAGTGGTGGACAGGGCACTCATGTCCGACATATGCACGTAGTAAACGCCCGGGCGGGAGCCATCCGGCGTACCGGACTGGTAGTGCTGGGCACCACCGGGCACTTCGCGGAACGGCTCCACGCGCTTCACGACCAGGCCGGCCTTGGGCAGGATGCCGAAGTATTCCGGCAGCTTTTCCTCGATATCAGCGAGGAAGCCACGGGTCTCTTCCAGGTAACCCTCACGCCCCTCATCGGTGTTCGGGTAGTAGAACTGGTCGTCGGTACGGATAAAGGTGAAGAACTCCTGCAGCGTCCCGTCGAAGTTCACCTGCTCCTTGATGCCTTCCATCTCCTTGCGGATCCGGGCCACCTCGTCCAGGCCAATCTGGTGCACCTCGTCAGCTGTCAGCGGCAGGGTGGTGTAGTAGGCCAGGCGATTGTTGTAGTAGGCCTCACCCTTGGGCAGGGCGGAAACGCCCCGCGGCTCCTCATCGGCATTTACGCGGTCTTCCTCCAGCCAGGCGATATAGGCATCGTAGGAAGGCTTGAACTCGCCCTTCAGCGCGGTTTCCACCTGCGCCAGCAGCTCCGCCGCTTTCTCATCGTCGATCTTGCCGGCTTCCTTCAGGCCGTCAACCTTCCCCTTGGCGTCCGCAAACAGGGGCGCGTCCTCCTCGCCGGCAAAGGGCTGGCCGGTGATGACATTGTTGGCGCGCTTGATCGCCAGGTCGTAGGCGAACTGCGGTGGGCGGATGCCCTTGTCTGCCGACAGCTGGGCACGCTCCAGCAGTTGCCCAAGGGCGCGGGAAACTCCGCCGATCCGGGCGATATAGGCTTCCATGTCCTCAACGGTATCCACCTTGTGCTGGTTGATCAGGAAGGTGGGCAGTGAGGCCTCGGGGCCGTAGAGTTCGCTGGCGAAATAGGCGTGGTGCCAGAAGGGCTTGTTGGCCTTGGCCTGCTCGTACTGGAAGATCCACAGGTCGTAGGATTCCTTGCCAGCGTTAGTCAGGCTGTCGTAGTCGAAGTTCTTTTTCAGCTCCTCGACGGTGTTGGCTTTCCACTCCAGCTCGCGCTCACTGGCGGCCAGGCTCATGTCGTCGATCTGGTCGTAGAGCTCCTTGCGACCCAGGTAGCTGAGCTGCATGGGGCTGAACTGCAGCTCCTCCTCAAAGCGCTCATCGAGCCACTTGGTCAGGCGCGCGGTTTCCGCCGCAGGGTCTGTTGCCTTGTCAGTGGCCGGGGCCGCAGCCTCGGACACCTGGGCGCCCTGCGCCTGTTGGTCGACATCAACGGCCTGGTTCTGGTTGGGGTCTTCCCCCTGGCATCCACTGAGGATGGCCAGGGCCAGCAGGCTGGGGATAAGGGGGCTGTGCAGATTGCTTCGCATCTCTTTGCCTCGGTTATTTTTTAAACAGAAAAACGCCAGATACTTTGCCACGCTTTGGCATCGCAGTCGACGCAATGTGGTTGGGGCTCGGCGAACACCCCGGTCTGTGCGACAGGAGAACAGTGGCAGCGGCCTTCAGTGCTCGCTCGACTCTGCCTCCCCGGCGATCGCCCGCCGCCGGCGCCAGCGCCGGTAGCGGGCATGTACACCGCGGGTAAACATGGACGAATACTCTTCCAGGATATCCACCCCCAGCAGCACAAACAGGACCAGGCCGGCCAGGACCACGGCTGTACCGGGGGAACCGAAACCAATCAGCGTGCCGACGGCGGCCTGGACCCAGATGGTGGCGGCGGAGGTTACCCCCACCACCACCCCATCGCGGGCCAGCATGACGCCGGCCCCGAGGAAACCGATCCCGGTGATGACCTGCCCCAGTACCCGCGCCCGGTCCGCCCCACCACCCAGTGATACGGCCAGCGCAGTAAAGGTGTATGTGCCCAGCACAATCAGGATCGAGGTACGGATACCCACGGGCTTGCCCCGCAGCTGACGCTCCAGGCCGATGGCACCGGCACACAGCATCGCGGTCAGGACGCCACCCCAACTCAACGGTGCGATTGCGAGCCACTCACTCATGCTCGATTTTCTCCAGTGGCTGCCTGGCCACCTGGTTGACGATATGCAACTCCCGCTGCGGGAAGGGGATGGTGAGCCCCTCGGCCTCCAGGGCGGGCTTCAGCTTCGCCATCAGCGACCAGTAGACGTCCCAGTACTCATCGGTGCGGGCCCAGGCGCGCATGTGCAGGTTGACGGAGCTGTCCGCGAGGGCACGCACCGCGAAGGCCGGTTCCGGCTCTGGCAGCAGGCGCTCCTCTTCCGCCACCAGCCGGCGCAGCACCTCGATGCCCTTGTCGATGCTGTCGCCGTAGGCAATGCTGGCGACAATCTCGATACGGCGGGTGGCGTTGCGGCTGAAGTTGGTCAGGGTCTGCCCCCAGACGTTGCTGTTGGGAGCGGAGATGCTCAGGCCGTCCACCGTGTCCAGCTGGGTGGTAAACAGCCCCACTTCCTTCACCGTGCCCATGGTGTCGCCAAACTGGATGAAGTCACCCACGCGGAAAGGCCGCAGGCCCAGCAGGATAAAGCCGGCGGCAATATTCTGCAGGGTGTCCTTCAGCGCCAGGCCCACCGCAATACCCGCGGCACCGAGCAGGGCCACCACGCTGGTGGTGTTGACCCCGAAACGACCCAGCACCATCAGCAGGCCGATAATGTACACCGTCCATACGGCAATATTGGCGAGCACCGGGATCAGGATTGCATCGAGCCGCCCGCTCAGCCGCTTGACACCGCGACGGGCGATACGCGCGGCGATGGCCGTCACGATCAGGATCAGGATGGCGGCGCCGATGTTCATCGCGAGCGCCATCAGCTGCGGCCAGTAGTCTTTTACCAGTTCGTTGAAATCCATGGGGGCTCCCTTAGCAGGCTGACTCTGTTGTACGCAGCATACGGTAAATTGCCGGCCAACTGCACATTCCGCGGTATTACAACAGCGCTGTTACAACAGCCCCTTGCGGCGTGCTTCTTCCAGGCAGGGTTGGCGGCCGGGACAGTGCAGCAGGTGGTCGTTCACCATGCCCGTGGCCTGCATGTGGGCATACATGATGGTGGAGCCGACGAAGCTGAAGCCGGCTTTCTTCAGCGCCTTGCTCATGGCATCTGATTCCGGTGTGGTGGCGGGCACCTCCGCCAGGCTGTGGAATTCATTGGCGATCACGCGCCCGCCGGTAAATTGCCACAGGAACTCCGCCAGTGTGGTGCCACGCTCGCGCAGCTCCAGGTAGGCCCGGGCATTCCTCACTGCGCCCTCCACCTTGCGCCGGTTACGGATAATCCCCGGGTCCTTTAGCAGCCGCTCGATTTTGTTATCGGTATAGCGGGCTATTTTATTTGCATTGAAGCCGTCAAAGGCATGCCGGTAATTCTCCCTCTTGTTCAGCACGGTGATCCAGGACAGGCCCGCCTGGGCCCCCTCGAGGATCAGGAACTCGAACAGTGTCTGGTCATCGAGGACCGGGCGCCCCCATTCTTCGTCGTGGTACTTCTGGTACAGCGGCGTGGACAGGCACCACTCGCAGCGTTTGTCTTGCATGAGTTGCTTACCTCAAAAAGTGCCCCGCTGTGGGTCCGGTCCCGCAATATATCGCGAGCCCAATGTGACTACTGCGCGCCGGTGAAGAAATAGTGCTGGATCAGTTGCAGCACCAGCAGCGTCATTACGAGGATGAAGACGATATTATTGCGATTCATAACTTACCTGTTGTGGCAATTGCAGCAAGCCCTGCCCCACGAGCCAGTCCCGGCTTTCGGTCAGCATCTGCGCCAGCCCGGTACCGGTGGTGTAACCCAGCTCTTGCCGCGCCCTGTCACTGCTGGCGACGACGCGGCGGGTGATCATGGCCGCTTTTTCCGGCGTCACCGCGGGCTCACGCCCGGTCAAACAGGAAACCCAATCGCTCACGCGTGCCAGTGTGCGAATGGCAAACGCCGGGGTAGTGCGCTGTGGCTCCGGCTTGCCCAGCAGCCGTGCGATGGTTTGGAAAAACTCCAGGAAAGTGGCATCGGTGCCGGCGAGGATATAGTTGGCACCCCGGCCACCCCGGTGGAACGCGCTGATATGGGCTCGCGCCACCTCGGCGGCGTAGCAGAAGGACCCGGCCCCGGGCGGCACCCCGGGCAGCCGGTCCCCGGCGATCATGAAAAAGGCCTGCGCCCAGCTGCCGGTATCGTACTTGCCCACGATGCCACAGGGGTTCAGGAATACCGCATCGAGCCCGCGACCGATTTCTGCACGCACTGCCTGTTCCGCACGCTTCTTGGTATACAGGTAGTGATGGCGGGGATCGTCCGCCAGTTGCGGGCTTTCCTCGGTGATGGTTTCGGCATGATAGCCGTAGGCGGAAATGGAACTGGTCACCACCATCCGGCCGACACTGTTCTCCCGGGCCACCCGGGCAATGTTCGCCGAGCCCTCCACATTGTCGCGCCACTGCTGCGCGTTGCCGCCACGCCACATATTGGTATTGGCGGCCACATGGAAGAGCGCGTCCACCCCCTCCGGTACCGCCGCACGCAGGGAATCGATATCGCCCAGGGACGCCGGTACCAGGGTAACGCCGGGGCGGTCGATCAGGCGGGTATCGGATCCATCCCGGTGCATGGCCACCACCTGCCAGCCGTCAGCCAGCAGCTGCTCGACCAGGTTGGCGCCAAGGAAACCGGTACCGCCAGTGACGAATGCACGCATGGGGAAATCCGCTGGTTGTGGTTATTCGGGGTGCGGAGGCGCGGCGAGCCCGAGGGTACCGCGCCAGGTTGTCCCCACTTTAAAGGTGCCGGGAAGCGGTTGTCTATTCCACCTCCAGGCCCAGTCGCCCGGCGGCGAATGCATACTGGTTGGTGAAGTCCTCCACCTGCATCCATACCGGTTTGCCGGCGCCGTGGCCCGCGCGGGTCTCCACGGCGAGGTAGATGGGATTGTCACAGCCCTGGTCCCGCTGCAGCGCGGCGGCAAACTTGTAGCTGTGCCAGGGCACCACGCGGTCGTCCCGGTCAGCCGTGGTGATCAGGGTGGCCGGGTAACATTTGCCCTTCTCGGTATTGTGTACCGGCGAGTAGGCGTACAGGGCCTCGAACTCTTCCTCGTTCTCACTCAGGCCATAGTCGCTCGACCACTGGCGCGCGTTGGCGGACGCGGTGTGGTAGCGCAGCATATCCAGCACCCCCACGATCGGTAATGCCACGGCGAAGAGTTCCGGGCGCTGCACCATGGTGGCTCCCACCAGCAGGCCACCATTGGAGCGGCCCATGATGGCCAGCTTTTCCGGGGAGGTGACTTTCTCGTCGATCAGCCATTCGGCCGCACCGATAAAGTCGTCGAACACATTCTGCTTGTCGGTCCTGGTGCCCGCCTTGTGCCATTTGGCCCCGTATTCACTGCCACCGCGCAGGTTGACCATGGCAAAGGTGCCGCCCATATCCAGCCAGCCGGCAAAGCGGGTGTAGAACTCCGGCAGCTGGGCGGCATTAAACCCGCCGTAACCGTAAAGCAGGGTGGGGTTGTTGCCGTTGCGCTGCATATCCTTGCGGTGCACCAGGAACATCGGCACCCGGGTGCCGTCCTTGCTCTTGAAGAAATGCTGGCTGATGGTGAGGTCGGAGAAATCCGCCGGGTAATCCGGCGACTTCACTTTGCTGCTCTTGCCACTGTGCACATCCAGGCGGTAAATCGCCGGCGGTGTCAGGAAATTACTGAAAGAGTAATAGGTCTCCGGGTCATCCGCCTCGCCGTAAAAGCCCTCGACGGTCCCCATGCCCGGCAGCTTCAGCTGGTACTGTTGCTTGCCATCCAGGTCGGTGACCACCACCTTGGAACGGGCATCCTCGAGATAATGCAGTACAAAACGCCCCCCCACCAGGCTCGCGGCCTGCAGCGCCTGCTCACGCTCCGGCACCAGCTCGCGCCAGTGTTGCCGCTGCGGCCTGTCCAGGTCGATGGCAATCACGCGACCGTTGGGGGCGCCGGCATTGGTCTCGAAAAAGAAAGTGTCCCCGCTGTTACCGAGGAAGGTGTAGAGCGCATCCCAGTCATCCAGCAGGCGGACCACCTGGCCGTCCTTGTCACGCAGGTCGCGGTAGTACACGCCATTGCTGTCGTAGCCATCGAAGATACCGAGTACCAGGTAATTGCCGTCGTCGGTCAGTTCCGCACCCGGGTTGCGGGTCGGATGGTCGGTGATCTCGTAGACCAGCCTGTCACTGCCCTGCGGCTGTCCCAGCCGGTGGAAGTAAACCTTCACCTGCTTGCTGTCATCGGCACTGCCGTCCTCGTTGAACGGGTAGCGGCTGTAGTAGAAACCGGATTCATCCTTGGCCCAGCTGACATCGCTGAACTTGATCCCGGTAAGCACGTCTCCCAGGTCCTTGCCGGTCTCCAGGTCGCGCACATGGTAGTCGGTCCAGTCGGTGCCGCCGTCGGAGGTGCCGTAGGCCAGGTAGTTGCCCTCCGGGCTGACCGCGTAGCGCTTGGCGGCAATGGTGCCGTCCTCGCTCAATTTGCGCGGGTCCAGCACCACCCCGGCCTTGTCAGTGGCGAGGTTGTCGGTGCGGTAGAAAACATTCTGGTCCCAGGTACCGTCGTTGTATTCATAGAAAACCTTGCCCGCCTTCTTGTAGGGCACGGCGTAGCGCTCGTACTGCCACAGCTCGGTCAGGCGGTCGTTGATCTGCTGCCAGCCTGGCAGCGCCTTGAGAGATGGCAGTGAGTGTTCGTTCTGCGCCGCCACCCACTGGTCGACCTGCTTCGACTCCAGGTCCTCCAGCCAGCGATAGGGATCGGACACCGCGGTACCGAAATAGTCATCCTGCTGCTTGACCACCGGGGTCTCCGGATAGTCCTGGGCGGCCAGGGCCGCGGCGCAGGCCAGGGCGCCGGCGGCCAGTGCAATCATGGGCTTGTTCATACTGCCTCTCTTACCGTCTTCCAACCAACAGCCAGTGGCGGTTCAGTCTCACTGGACAGTCGGCTAATCTAGGCGATTTCCGGAACCTGATCCACAGCAGCGGGAGGAGTTTGCGTTGAGGGGACTGATTCAGCGGGTGCGGCATGCAAAGGTGGAAGTTGGCAGCGAGGCGGTGGGGGCCATCGATGGCGGCCTGCTGCTGTTACTGGGTGTCGAGGCCCGCGATGACCGCGCCAGCGCCGACAAGCTGCTGCACAAGGTACTGCACTACCGCGTGTTCGGGGATGAGGGCGGCCGCATGAACCTGAACGTGCAGCAGGCCGGCGGCGGGCTGCTGGTGGTGAGCCAGTTCACCCTGGTAGCGGACACGGCCAGGGGCCTGCGCCCCAGTTTCAGCCGCGGCGCCAGCCCGCAGCAGGCGGAGGCACTGTATGACTATTTCGTCGAGCGCGCCCGCGCCCAGCTATCACCGGTCGCCTGCGGCCGGTTTGCGGCGGACATGCAGGTTTCGCTGTTGAACGACGGTCCGGTAACCTTCCTGCTGGAGACCTGAGCAACCGCCTCGAGCGCGTCCAGCGCCTGCCCCCGGGCCTCCTTGTCCCGCTTGCTCAGCTGCTCGACCCGCGCATAGAAGTCCTCCCAGCCCGCCGAGCGTCGGTACAGCTCCTCGAACGCCGGCACCCGCGACTGGTATTCCGCCGCCAGCGCCAGGGTGGCGTTGTTGGTCTTTTCGATATAGGCCCGGTAGCGTTCAGGGTTCGGCCAGGCCGCCGACATCTCGCGATAGCAGGCCCGCAACCGGGCCAGCACCACCTCCTTGCGCGCGCGCATGACCTCCTCGTCCAGGCCGGAGCCGTACAGATCCTCCAGCTGCCCCCTGGCAGTGCGCATCAGCCGGCGCACCGCCCGGGCCTGGGCCGTGCGATCCGGCGCCGGGCCGGTCATTCCCTGCCGGCGGCGCCAGTCCGGCAACGCCAGGCGGGACACGGCGGTGGCGAAACTCTCATTGAATTTCGTATCCCCCGCGATATAGACCCGCCGGTGGGCCAGCTCGTGGAACAGCAGCCCGGCCAGGCGGTCCTCGGGCCAGTTGACGAAGCTCGACAGCACCGGGTCGTCAAACCAGCCCAGGGTGCTGTAGGCGGGTACCGGCCCCAGGTAGACGTCATAACCCTCCCCACTCAACTGCCGTCCCTTGGCGACGGCATCCTCCTTGTCGAAGTAACCGCGGTAGCTGGCACAGCCGGCGATGGGGTAGCACCAGCGCTTGGGATCGAGGGAGAACTCCGGCGCCGCCAGCACGTTCCACAGCGGGTAATCCCTGTCCAGCTTCACATAGTCGCCGTAGGCATCACCCACCGGCAGTTTCAGCTCGCCGCTGGCATAGCCGCGGATGGACTGCACCAGCCGCAGGCGCCGCTGCAGCGCGGCATCGGTGCCCTCGGCGGCGATCACGCGGTGGATGGGCTCGCGTGCGGCGAGGATCCCCAGCTGCCCAGCCGCCGCCTGGGTGTAATACGTCGCGGTCTCGCAACCGGCCAGCCCCAGGCACAGCACGGCGACGGGCAGCGGGCCCGCCCGGGACCACAGGCGGCTTGCGGCCCGGTAAATACCCGCCAGGTTTTGCATCAGCCTGATATACACTCTCTGGTACCTGTTGTTGTTCTGCTTTCCGTCATTCTTGCCCGAGGACAGAGGCATGGAGCCCGTCGCCGCAGTACTGACTGTCTTCAGCGTCGTATTCGCTGCCCTGGCCTGGCTGCGCCTGCTGGCCGTCAGTTTTCGCACCCACCCGGCACTGGGGTTCGTGGCGGTGCTGCTGCCGCCGCTGGCGCTGCTGGCCCTGGCGCCCCGCTGGCGTGAGGAGCGCGAGATCTTCCTCCTGGCCCTGGCAGCGCTGGTCTTCTCCAGCATAGCCACTGTTTTCTGACCATCGCCCCCGCCCTTGATCCAGGTCAACTTCGCCCGGCCCGGGCGGCATACACTGGCTTCCAGTGAGATGTGATAGCAAGGAGCCAGAAATGGACGCATTAATCGACCTGTTCACCAGTTTTTCCGGCCTGCTGAGCCTCGGTATCATCGGCTTTATCCTGCTGATGGGCGGCTTTATCACCCGCATGGCCCTGCGCAATATGGCCGAGGGCAAGTAAGCACAGGGCGGGCATCGCGGGGCCGGTTTTCCACTGCCGGCGGAATTTTTCCGGAATCACGCGCTCAAAGTCAGCGTCGTTGAACTCGGAAGTGCCTGTTATGAACCGCGCAATCGCTGCCCTGTCCGCCTGCTGTTCCCTGCTGCTGGGCGCCTGTGACAGCGGCTCCCACCGGATGAAGGGCGAGGTGGACTCGCTGGTATACCTCTGCAAAGGGGGGGCGGAACTCGCGGTCAAATACCTGATCCCGCCGCAGGGGCCCGCCACCGCGACCCTCACCTACGACAACAAGCTGATTACCATGCACCAGGAGCCGGCCGCTTCTGGCGTGCTGTTTGTGGCGGACAAGGGCTATCCGGATTACCGCTGGCACACCAAGGGCCAGGAGGGCAGGCTGGTGCTCTACTCCTCGAACGACGGCGACGGCGAGGTCCTGCTGGGAAACTGCAGCACCCCGGATTGAAGTAGCCGCGGGGCCAGCTGGCCGGGCGCAGTCAATCGCCCGCCCCCCTTTCGTGACCACAGGCGTATTCCCGCGCCGACTCGCCCACAAAGTAGCCACGCCACAGGAACCGCAGGGACTGCTCTATCACTGCCGGGTCGGCCATGATGGCACCGTGGGTCAGGGGCACCACGGCAAACGCACACATCCCCTCCACTTTCGCGCTCTCCACGCGGATACGGCCGTCGTCCGGGCCTTCCAGGATCGCCGAGGCGAACGGGTTGCGGCTGCGGTCGCCGGTGATCACGCCGAGCTCGAAGCGCACCGGCCCCATCTGCAGGGGCAGGCTGTTGTCACCGGTCCCCATCTGCCGCCCCGCCGGGCCGTTCACGTCCTTGATCCACGGGATATGGTCCAGCCAGTCGCCCACGCGGCTGCCCTGGTTGGGCGGCGCCAGCATCACCACGCGGTCGATGGCGGCCACCGGCCGGTCCTGGAAGTAATAGCGGACCAGCAGCCCCCCCATGGAGTGGGTGACAAAGTTCACCGGTGTCGCGCCCGCCTGTGCGCACTCTGCGAGCCCCTCGGCCACGGCGGTGGCGGCCAGTTCCTGGATCGGCTTCTGGCGCGAGGGGTAGCCGATATTCACCACATGGAAGCCGGCTTCGCCGAGGCGCTGCGCCAGCGGCACCATGCTGCTGGCATCCTTGGTCAGCCCGTGCAACAGGATCACGCACTCCGGGCCCGCCAGCGCCGGGCGGCAGAAGAGGGCAAGCAGGCTGAAGAAAAGGGGGGGAAGCAGGCAGCGGGGGGCGGCGCGGGCCGCCCTGGGGGAAGTCTCAGGATTGGCGCAAACCGCCTCAGGCATGCTCTTCCCGGCCACGCTTTTTGATCCAGCGCCCGAAGAAGATGCCCACCTCGAATAGCAGCCACATGGGCACCGCCAGCAGCGACTGGGAGATGACATCCGGCGGCGTCAGCAGCATCCCCACCAGGAAGCAGCCGACGATCACATAGGGGCGCTTGCTGGCCAGGGTCCTGGCATCCACCGCACCGCTCCAGATCAGCAGCAGGGTGGCGATGGGGATCTCGAACGCGAAGCCGAAGGCGAAGAACAGCTTCAGCACCAGGTCGAGGTATGAGCGAATATCCGGCATCACCTTGATATCGGCGTGCGCGGAGCTGACGAAGAAATCGAACAGGATCGGGAAAACCACGTAGTAGGCGAAGGCCATACCGGCGTAGAACAGCACGATGCTGCTGACCAGCAGCGGTATCGCCACCCGCTTCTCGTTCCTGTACAGGCCCGGGGCAATAAAGGCCCAGACCTGGAACAGCACAAATGGCACCGAGATGAAAAACGCCAGCACAAAGGTGGTCTTGAACGGCGTCAGGAAGGTGGACGTGACCTCGGTGGCAATCATGCCCGCCCCCTCGGTGAGGCGCGCCTGCAGCGGCTCGGCCACGTAGTCGTAGATCTCGGCGGCGAAGGGCAGCATGCAGGCGAAGATCGCCGCCACCACCATCAGCGTCTTCAGCAGGCGGTCGCGCAGCTCGATCAGGTGGTCGATAAAAGGCTGGTTCTGTTGATCGCTCATGAATGGTTGTCTTTACCCTTGCCCTTGGCGGCATCCTCTTCCCCGGTCGCTTCCCGCTCCTTCCTGGCCAGGTTGTCCGGGTGGTCCTCGACCAGGTCCGGATCGCCGTAATCGTGCCAGTGCTCCGGGTACTCCGGATCCTGCAGGTCCTCGGCGTCCTCGTCCTGCTCGGGCAGGTAATCCTCGGCGTCCGCGCTGGGGTGGGCCGGGTCGTGCGCCGCCGGCTCCGGGGCCTGCGCGGTTTCATGCGGGCGCTCACCCGCACCGGTGGTCTCGGCCGGCTCGGCGATGGCCTGCTCCACCTCGCGGCGGCTCTCCTCCAGCTCGCGCAGGATACGCTCGTTGTGCAGCTCGCGGCGGATTTCATCGGCGCCCACCTCGCGCTCCAGTTCGTCCTTGGCGCTTTGCAACGTGCGCTTGAAGCCCGACCACCAGCGAGCGGTGGTGCGTACCGCATCCGGCAGGCGCTCGGGGCCCACGACCAGCAGGCCGACGATGCCCACCAGCAGGAGTTCAAAGAAGCCGATATCAAACACGCGCCGGCGCTCCCCTTACTTGTCCTGGGACTGCTTGTCTTTGTCCTTGACGGACTCGCCGGTGGTGGAGGATTTCTCGTCCTCACCCAGGCGCCCGGGCTCCTTGCTCTCGTCCTCGAATTCCTCGTCCTTCTTGTCCTTGTCCTCGTCCTTGATCGCCTTCTTGAAGCCCTTGATGGCCCCGCCCAGGTCACCGCCGAGGTTCTTCAGCCGCTTGGTGCCGAACAGCAGCAGGACGATTACCAGAACAATCAGCAACTGCCAGATACTAATTCCGCCAAAACCCATAATTTTCTCCTGATAATCACGTTGCAACCGGGCCAGGTGTTCCGGTGCGGGTTTGTGTGGTGGGCGGCGCGGTCGCCGCCCCTGTGTTTATTCTATTGCCACGGCGTGCCGACGGGTGGCCCGGGTTACGGCCGCGTACCCCGCGCGGCTTTCTCCTCCAGGCCCGACAGGCCAAAACGACGTCCCAGTTCGCGCAGCACATCCCGCGAGTCCGCCCCCAGGTGGGACAGCATTACCAGCGAGTGGAACCACAGGTCGGCGGTCTCGGCGATCATGGCCTCGCGGTCGCCATCCCGCTCCGCGTCCTTGGCGGCGAGGATTACCTCGGTGGCTTCCTCGCCCACTTTCTCCAGGATCTTGTTCAGGCCCTTCGCGTGCAGGCTGGCCACGTAGGAGCTGCCGGCATCGGCATCCTGTTTGCGGCTTTCCAGCACGGCGTCCAGTTCTCGCAGCAGGTCACTCATGGTCGCTCACTTGTAGATACTTTCCGGACTCTTGATCACCGGCTCACGCTCGCGCCAGGCGCCGTCGTCGAGCACCCGGTAAAAACAGCTGGTGCGGCCGGTGTGGCAGGCAATGCCGCCTTTCTGCTCCACCACCAGCAATACCGTATCGCCGTCGCAGTCGAGCCGCAGTTCGCGTACCAGCTGCTCGTGGCCGGAGGACTCGCCCTTGCGCCACAGCTTGCCGCGCGAGCGCGACCAGTAGACGGCGTATCCCTGGTCGATGGTGAGCTGCAGGGATTCGCGATTCATCCACGCCATCATCAGCACCCGGCCGCTCTTGAAGTCCTGGGCAATGGCCGGCACCAGGCCGTCGCTGTTCCAGCTGACCAGGTCGAGTATCCCGCTGTCGCCGATTTCGCTCAATGTACCGTCCTGTCTTTACTGTTCTATTGTAGGCCCGCCGCTTGCCGGGGAATTTCTCAGGGCCACAGCAGCAGCACCGCGGCCCCCAGCGCCAGCGCCCAGCCGGCCGGGGGCAACTGCGTCGCCAGCTGCGGTGCCGCCAGGGCGGCGGCGCCGGCCGCCAGCACCACGCCGGCCACCCGGCGCACATAACTGCGGCGCCCGCGGCGGCGGGTGCGGGCCAGTTCGTCGCCGATCGACTCCAGCTGCGGTGCCACTTCGCGCGACTGCTCCAGCGCGGAGTAGAACAGCTGTGGCAGCTGCGGGAATTTCTCCAGCCACTCGGGCCCGTAACGCTGCACTTCGCGCCAGATAGTGCGCGGGTGAACCCGGTCGCGCATCCAGCCCTCAAGGAATGGATGGGCAGTCTTCCACAGATCCAGTTCCGGATAAAGCTGCCGGCCCAGGCCCTCGATATTGAGCAGGGTCTTCTGCAGCAGCACCAGTTGCGGCTGCACTGTCATGTCGAAGCGGCGCGCGGTCTGGAACAGGCTGATCAGCACCCGGGCGAAAGAAATCTCCCCCAGCGGTTTTTCGAAGATCGGCTCGCACACGGCGCGGATCGCCGCCTCGAAGGTATTGATGGGGGTATCGGCCCGCACCCAGCCGCTCTGCACATGCAGCTCGGCCACCATACGGTAATCGCGGCGGAACATGGCCAGCAGGTTGCGGGCCAGGTAGTACTGGTCCTCGCGGCTCAGGCTGCCCACGATGGCCGTGTCGATGGCGATGTACTGGGGCTTCTCCGGCTTGCGGCGGGAGACGAAGATATTGCCCGGGTGCATGTCGGCGTGGAAGAAGTTGTGCTCGAACACCTGCTTGAAGAAGATCTCCACGCCGCGCTCGGCCAGCAGCGGCATATTGGTGCCCTGTGCGCGCAGCTGCTGCAGGTCGGTGACCGGGATGCCGTCGATACGCTCCAGCACCAGTACCTTCTCGCGGGTATAGTCCCAGTACACCTCGGGCACATAGAGCAGCGGCGAGTGGGAGAAGTTGCGCTTGAGCTGGGTGGCATTGGCGCCCTCGCGCACCAGGTCCAGCTCGCCCTCGATGGTGTGGCGGTAGTCGTCCACCACCTCCACCGGGCGCAGGCGGCGCCCCTCCGGGCCCAGCCTGCGCACCCAGCGTGCGATCACCCGCAGCAGGCGCAGGTCCTGCTCGATGATCGTCTCGATACCCGGGCGCAGTACCTTCACCACCACTGCGGCGCCGGGCTTGCCGTCGCGGTCGAACAGGCGCGCGCCGTGCACCTGGGCCACCGAGGCGGAGGCCAGCGGCTGGCGCTCGAACTCGGCGAACAGGTCGTCGACCTTCGCTTCCAGCTGCTCCTCGATCAGGGCAACGCACTGGTCCACCGGGTAGGGCGCCACATTGTCCTGCAGGTGATCGAGCTCCTCCACCATATCCGGCGGCAGCAGGTCCGGCCGCGTGGACAGCAGCTGGCCGAACTTGACGAAAATCGGCCCCAGCTCTTCCAGCGCCCGGCGCAGGCGTTCGCCGCGGGCGGCCCTCGGCGCCGGCAGCAGCGCCAGGGGCGACCACAGCGCCCGCAGCCACAGCGGGCGGCGCTCGGCCGGCAGCAGGGTATCCAGGCGATAGCGGACGAAAACCCGCGCGATGGTAAAACTGCGCTTCAACGGCACGGTCAGTTGCCCCCCCGCGCAGCCAGCTTTTCTCTCAGCAGCGCCACCCGCGCCTCCAGCCTGTCGGTAGCCAGCGCCAGCTCGGCCACATCCTCGACGAATGCCTCGAACTGCGCCCGCGGCGGCGTCAGGCGCCACTCCTCGCTCACGGCCTCGGCGGCGGCCTGCGGCGCCTGCTCGATGCTGTCGCGCAGCCACTGGCCGGCGGTGCGCAGGGCACTGCCGATGGTGTGGGCCGGCACGTCGCCCAGCAGCCGGGCCAGCGGCGCCTCCCAGTCGATATCCAGGTCCTGCAGGATGGACTGCAGTTCCGCCAGCAGCGCACTGGAGCCGGTCACCGTCACGTCCAGGCCCGCCGGGGTGGCGTCCCCGTCGCGCAGCAGGCGCAGCATGGCGATGGCGGAGCCGCGCAAGCGGGTGGAGATTTCGCCGTCCCAGTAATGGCGCACGCTCACCTGGTCGCCCTCGATGCACAGTACCAGCGGCACGGGCGGCACGGTGATATCCAGGGCCAGGGCGCGGCCGTCGAGCTTTGCCAGGCGCGCGCGGGTGCCCGGGTCATAGCGCAGGGCGGCGTTGATGGCGGTTTCCAGCGCGGCGTCAAAGCCGGCGCGAAATGTGGGGTCCAATGCTGCGACTCTCTCGATGACTCTTCCGATGATTTTCTCGATCGACGGTGGCGCTCATCCCCGGCCAGGGGCTCTTTGGGATGGGGCCGCGGATGGGATCAGCTCGCTGCCGCGGGCGTCAGGGCTTGATGCCCTTGTGCAGGGCGACAACCCCACCGGTCATATTGTGGTACTCGCAATCGACGAAGCCGGCGTCGGCCATCATCTGCTTGAGGGTCTCCTGGTCCGGGTGCATGCGGATGCTCTCGGCCAGGTAGCGGTAGCTGTCGGCGTCGTTGGCCACCAGCTTGCCCATGAACGGTAGCAGGCGGAAGGAATACTGGTCGTAGACCTTCTCCAGCAGCTTTGACTCGGGCTTGGAGAACTCCAGCACCAGCAGGCGGCCGCCGGGCTTCAGCACCCGCAGCATGGAGCGCAGGGCCAGGTCCTTGTCGGTGACGTTGCGCAGGCCGAAGGCGATGGTGATGCAGTCGAAGGTGTTGTCGGGGAACGGCAGGTACTGGGCATCCGCCTGCACGGGCACCACATTGCCGGCGATGCCCCGGTCCAGCAGCCGGTCGCGGCCCACCTTCAGCATCGACTCGTTGATATCGGCCAGCACCACCTGGCCCTCGGGACCGACGATACGGGAAAAGCGCGCCGTCAGGTCACCGGTGCCACCGGCGATGTCCAGGATCGTCTGGCCCGCGCGGGCGCCGGACATCTCGATGGTAAAACGCTTCCACAGCCGGTGGATGCCACCGGACATCAGGTCGTTCATCACGTCGTAGCGCGCCGCCACCGAGTGGAACACGTCGGCCACACGGCCGGCCTTCTCATCCACCGGGACTTCCTGGTAACCGAAGTGGGTGGTCTTGCGATCCTTCATCTTCTGCCTGCTAAGCCAAACTATGGCGGCATTGTACATTGGCACGGCCGCTACGGCACCGCCGCTGGCTAAACTTGTGCACGGGGAATCGGCGACGGGACACAGCCATGGACTATACGCTGGACCAAAAGAAGCCGTTGCCGGACGCACTGCGCACTGTGGCCCACGCCGAGGTGACCGCCGCGCAGGCGGCACTGGAGGAACTGCCGGCGGAAGAAGCGGTGCACGAGGTGCGCAAGCACTGCAAGAAACTGCGCGCCCTGCTGCGGCTGGTACGCGGGGACACCGACAACCTCTATCGCTACGAGAACGCCCACTACCGCACCCTGGCCAACACCCTGTCCGGCAGCCGCGACGCCGTGTCCATGCGCGACATATTCCTCAAGATTGCGCCCGCAAATGAATTCGACGAAGTGCGCGAATTCCTCGACCAGCGCGCCGACCAGCACGCCGACCCGGAGGCGATGGAGGAGGCGGCGGCGATGCTCGCGCTGGGCGGGGAGCGCATCGACGAGTGGCCACTGGATGAGCTGGGCTGGAAACACGCCAGGCGCGGCTACCGCGACTATTACAAACGGGCCCGCAAGGCCATGGACAGGGCCTTCGAGCGGGAATCCGCCGAGACCTTCCACGACTTCCGCAAGCGCGTGAAGGACCACTGGTACCACACGCGCCTGCTCAGGAAAAAATACAAATCGCTGGCGCAGCGGCGCAAGCCGCTCTGTGACCTGTCCCGCGCGCTGGGCGACTGGCGCGACCTGCACCTGCTGTGCAGCCTGCTGGCACCCCGCAGCGGCGAGTTCGCCGGCGAGCTGATCCCGCTGCTGGACCTGGCGAACGCCCGTATGAAGGATCTGCGCGCGGAGATCGACCGGCTGGCCGGCAAGCTGTTCTCCGATAAAAAGCCCTCGCTGGATTCGTAACCGGCATCCCCGAGCGCCGCCCGCACCCCTCAACAGGGCCGCACCTGTCTTTCCTGCCCCGAAGCGAAACAACGTCCCAAGCGAAGCACTTTTTGGCATAATCTAAGGCACAAATCACGCCAAAGAGAAGAACAATGTCATGCTTGAATGGCTGAACGCGCATATCGCCTACTGGCACTGGCTCGTCCTGGGCCTGCTGCTGGTCACCGCCGAGATCTTCGTCTCCGGCTTCGTCCTCTTCTGGTTCGGCCTGGCCGCCCTGCTGATGGGCGTGCTCACCCTGGCCGTGGACATTCCCTTTACCCTGCAACTGATCCTGTGGGCCTTCGCCTCCGTCGCCTTCGTGGTGATCTGGGTGAAGAGCATCAAGCCCCGCTGGAAAGACCGCACCACCGCCGGCATGGCCTACGAGGCACTGATGGGGCAGGTGGGCCTGGTGCTGGAATCCAACGCCGGCCGGAGCCGCGGCCGGCTCAAGTTCCCCGCGCCCATCCTGGGCGAGGACGAGTGGACCTTTATCTGCGCGGCAGAGGTCGCCATCGGCGATCGCGTGCGGGTCACCGATATTTCCGGCAACGCGCTGATGGTGGTGCCCCACTGAGCCCGCGCGGCCAAGACCGACAACAACACCAATTACACAAACTGATTTTTTAACAGACCCCGGGGAGGGGAAGCAGAAGTGGAAGGTTTATATGTAGTACTGGCGCTGGTGGCGCTTGTGGTCATCACCATCGCCAAGGGCGTGCGTATCGTGCCCCAGGGTTCCAAGCATATCGTGCAGCGGCTGGGTAAATACCACCGCACGCTTACGCCCGGCATGAACGTGGTGATTCCCTACGTCGACCAGGTGCCCTACAGGGTCACCACCAAGGACATAGTGCTGGACATTCCCTCGCAGGAAGTCATCACCCAGGACAACGCCACCATCATTGCCAACGCCGTGGCCTATATCAATATCGTCTCGCCGGAGAAGGCGGTGTACGGGGTGGAGGACTATGAGATCGCCATCCAGAACCTGGTGCAGACCGCGCTGCGCTCCATCATCGGCGAAATGTCGCTGGACTCGGCGCTGTCCTCCCGCGACATGATCAAGGCCAAGCTGAAGGAAGGCATCTCTGACGATATCGCCGACTGGGGTATCAACCTCAAGACCGTCGAGATCCAGGACATCAACCCGTCCCAGACCATGCAGACCGCCATGGAAGAGCAGGCCGCCGCCGAACGCCAGCGCCGCGCCACCGTGACCCGCGCCGAGGGCGAGAAGCAGGCCGCCATCCTCGAGGCCGACGGCCGCCTGGAAGCCTCCAAGCGCGACGCCAAGGCCCAGGTAGTCCTGGCCGACGCGAGCCGCGAGGCGATCGAGCGGGTTTCGTCTGCCATCGGCGAACAGGAAATGCCGGTGATGTACCTGCTGGGCGAGCGGTATATCAGTGCGCTGTCGGAGCTTTCCCAGTCCGACAATGCGAAGAATGTGATCCTGCCAGCGGACTTGCCGCAGGCAGTGAAAGGCCTGCTAAACCGATAACACTGGCGACGCCCGGTGCTATCGATGCGCCGGGCTCACAGCGACTCGCGCCCAGGATCAAGAGACGGCGCTCCTATAACAAAGGATATAAAGACGCGTCTTTATCATTCTAATCAAATAATTTTGGCCTTCGCATAAGCCCTTGATTCCTGGCATCTTTTAGTTGAAGCCATCCACCACGCGCAATGATCGGATATAGCGATATAGAGACGTGTCCTTTGAATAAACTGTTATAGGTGCTAGAGCTTTGAGCAAGGATATCGAAATCGAGCTTAAGAAATTAAGAGGGTTAAGAAAGCTCTGCCATGCTCCATTTGTAGTCATGTTGGTTGCATTCCCATTGGGTTTCGTACTTCCTGAATCAATGGATCTAATTATCAAAATAGTTGCTTTTACTGGTGTGGCTGCTTTTTTTGTTACGTTTTTCTATAGCTTCAAAATCAATAATTTTGTTTGCCCTCGTTGCAATCAGCGATTTCATCTTAAACGTAGTAATAGCGGCTCGTATAGTTACAATCTTTTTGCTCGGCAATGTCAAAATTGCGGTCTATTGCTAAACGGGGGCAACGCACATGAACACCTATAACAAGGCCAAGCACGCGACGAGCGCGTGTTGGCAGCGTTAGAGACTAAAGAGGGAATTCGTGCCCAACTGGGAGAGGTTAAATCACGCCTACGGCACTGCGGAGAATGTTCCTGCATTGCTGGAAGCTATTGCCGTATTTCCTGACGAATCCTCCTACGAGGAGGAGCCTTGGTTTTCTCTCTGGAGTTGCCTTTATCACCAGGGCGATATCTACCCGGCGTCTTTTGCTGCGGTGCCTGAGATCGTTAAACGTTTAACCGCCGATCCTGAGAAGGCAACTATCAGCTTCTTTGCGCTTCCAGCATCAATTGAAGTTGCTCGGGCCAAACAAGGACTAGTTGTACCGGAAGAACTAGAGGTTGAATATTTTCATTCTCTTGCCGAACTTGGGCGAATTGCCACTGCGGCCATCGGTGCAGAAAAGAGCCAGGAGATAAGCCGTGCCGTTTTGGCGGCTTTCGCGATTTCGGTTAAGCAACATGGCTACGCAGAAATAATATTGGAAGTGGCTGGGGAAGAGGTGCCGGAGGTGCTCGAATGGTTTTTCGATCGATGATCTCTAACAAGGCAATGTTGCGGATTCGCTCCGCTCACCGCAAATCGCAGCGTTAAGTGACCATAATGAGAAAAACTCCGCTGGCTCTAATGGTTTTCGTTTTCCCCGCTTTTGGAGCGGAAGATCCGAGAATACCTTTCGGGGAGTATTCGGTTCAGGAAAATGCCATTATCCAGGAACGAGTCAATGAGTTAGCCGGCTCAAAGAAGCAGTGCTTCGATAAATACCTTGATGACTATCAAATTCGAGTTTATCAGTACTGCGAAACTAGTGACTTAAAAAATGTGGCTGTTGGAGGTTGTGAGCATATTGCTGGCATGGCTTGGCACACCGCAGTTATCGAGGCTGCATTAGAGGACTGTGCCAATGCCACTTAACAAACGCAAGCAGAATGCTCCGGCCCTTCGGGCCTCCGCGGGACGCCCAACACTGTGCACAGCGTTGGTCGCCCCTGTTGCGGGCGTTAAGAGGCAAGAATAGTAGGTGCAACAATCACAGATTATGGAAGATAAGATTATTTCAGCAGTGAAAACTTTTGCTACCTCGATAAATTCAGGTAACAAAGTAGTCGCTGATATGTCTGAACTAATTGAAGTTACGTCTCAGTTGCCTCTTTCTAGTTTTGACTATTGGGAGCGAGTTATTCGTTCAGAACTTTCTTCAGCTATGAGGGAGTCTATTCCCCCTAAGTGGAAAATGTGGTCAAAACCCAAGGAGTTAGTAACTTGGCTTGACCTTATTAGCTGGGATGGTTACAAACGTGAAAAAGCACTTCGAGCACTATCTGGGGCTGCGCCAAATACTTTCTTTTTTTCTCTTGCTGTTCGTAGACTCAACGATTGGGTTCCCCAAGTTCGTATAGCAGCGAGGGAAACGCTCCCAGAGATAGCAAGGTCGACTGATCCTGAATATGTAGTAGAGGCATTATGCGTCGCGCTTTCCAATTGGAACTCGTGGGGTAGGATAGAAGAAGCTGATAAAGAAGTTCTTTTTAAAATTATTTCTGAAAAGGAGATAGCAAAGTCCCTTCGGTCTAAGTTGATTTTGTCTGCTTCTGGTCCTATGCCATCACTCTTTTCTCAGCTTGGCCGCACTCCGATACTCGATGGGCGAATTGAAGAAATAGCTAAATCCGCTATTCAGCCTTCGGTTCGAGCTAAGGCATACCGCAGCTTATTTGAAGGGCGGGTTGCATGGATCGAAGGCCGTAAATGGGTGTGGACTGATATAAGGTACTGTGAAGGCAGGCTAAAACCTATCGTTGGCGAGCGGAAATTAGAAATTGAAACTCCACTAATAGATTTACTAAAAAGATCATCTGAAGATCGTTCATCCATCGTTAGGCGTGTTTCAGCAGAGATTTTAATAAGAGAGTTGGGCAATCCTGGCATTAAAACCAGAGAATTTGCCGAACGCTTTGCTTCAGATAGCTCACACGCTGTATCTGAAAGGGGTGAGTTTGCCTTAAAAAAATTAGATGAGGCAGAACGTGCCAATACCTCTTAACAAGCGCATGTTGTCGGATTGGTTTTCCGCTGCGCTCAAACCAGCCGCAAATGCGGGCGTTAATGCTGAGGAGAAGTAGTGACCAACGTGTCTGAGATCGAGCTCCAATGGAATGGTTTTTTTTGGGAGGCCAGTATCAGCGATGTTGCTTGGTCAGGATTTCAGGAAAGAAAGGGACCTTATGGTGCCATCTCTTCAAATAAACCGTCCCTGGGAGATGTCACAGTAGTTTTTGCCCCGGAGGGCAGAGGGGACGACCCTCTCAATGCCGAAGAGCTATCTCTTGTTAGTTGGTTTCTTGCTCACCAGCAGGAAGTAGCCGACGCGGTTGTGGATCTTCTTTTTAATTCATACTGGGAAATAAAAGCGGGATATATCGAAGAATTTGGGGAGGAAATCTCTGAGGCTTTCCCCGACATAAAGAGCAAAAGCGATGTGAAGCAGTTGGTTGGCATTGTATCCGTCAATATCCACCAAGTGAGCAAAGACGACATTCCCTATATAGGAGTTGAAATGGGGTGTAACTGGGAAGAAGAGCATGGACTTGGTTTCTTGTTGCATGGTCGAGAGGTTGTAGACCTCGGTGGAGCGGACACCGCAATTCTCCTTTGGAAGGCTAGGCAGCATGCCAACAAGACTTAAAAAGGCGCATCAGTACGTGGCCGCTCGACGCCACTGACGCGGTGCCGCTGTGCTTGGCGTTAAACCCAAGACTTACCCACGTTTAGTAGACACCCTGTATAGTTAGGTTTCGGCCTAACACGGAGGTGTACCATGGGTAAGAAA